>NZ_CP152034.1:0-3571750 GCF_038630515.1 Bacillus sp. FSL K6-3149 | reverse complement strand
AGGAGCAACTGGTGCCGCAGGAGCAACCGGTGCAACAGGTGCAACAGGTGCAACAGGAGATACGGGAGCAACAGGAGCAACCGGTCCAACAGGTGCAACAGGAGATACGGGAGCCACAGGAGCAACCGGTGCAACAGGAGCAACGGGTGCCGCAGGAGCCACAGGAGCAACGGGTGCCGCAGGAGCCACAGGAGCAACGGGTGCCGCAGGAGCCACAGGAGCGACCGGTGCAACAGGAGCCACAGGAGCAGGGCTAGCTGAATTTGCATATGTATACAATCTAAGTGCTGAAACAGTAGCTTTAGAGGCACCGGTAATTTTTGACTCAACTGGAATTATTACTTCTGGTATTACACATGCCCCTGGAACTTCTCAAATTATAGTCACCAATCCAGGAAACTACGAGGTTACTTTTTCAGTTTCTGGCGTAGAGCCAAATCAATTTACCCTATTTGTAAATGGAGGTCCTGTGACGAACACAGTTTATGGGTCAGGAGCTGGTACTCAACAGAATAACGGTCAGGCAATCCTCGCTCTAGCAGCGGGTGACACGCTTACTCTTGTAAACCATACTTCCGCAGCAGCAGTTACTCTTCAAACCCTAGCAGGAGGGACTCAAACAAACGTGAATGCCTCTATTATTATTAAAAAATTAGACTAACTTAAATGTGTAGAAATGCTTTTAGAAGTTTTGCCTGGTGCTCGTCTTGTGTATAGTCTGTTTTCTATATATGTTTTAAATTGATTTGTTCATAGGAGAATCGCAAACAAAAAACCCTAGACCACCTTGAACAATCAAGGGATCTAGGGTTTGTTTGATCTCTCTTTGGAGAGTCATGAAATTAACGAGAGTAGAACTCAACGATTAGTTGTTCGCTGATTTCAGGCGCTAATTCAGAACGCTCTGGAAGACGAGTGAAAGTTCCTTCAAGCTTTTCAGCATCGAAAGTAAGGTATTCAGGAACGAAGCTGTTAACTTCAACTGATTCTTTCACAACTGCAAGGTTTTGAGATTTCTCACGAAGAGCAATCGTTTGACCTGGTTTCACAGAGAAAGATGGGATGTCTACACGGCTTCCATCAACAAGGATGTGACCATGGTTGACTAGCTGACGAGCTTGGCGACGAGTACGAGCAAGGCCAAGACGGTATACTAAGTTGTCAAGGCGAGTTTCAAGAAGGATCATGAAGTTTTCACCTTGTTTACCAGGAAGTTTAGCAGCTTTGTCAAATAGTGTACGGAATTGACGTTCGTTGACACCGTACATGTGACGAAGCTTTTGCTTCTCTTGTAATTGTAAACCGTATTCAGATAGTTTTTTGCGTTGTCCTGGACCATGTGGGCCTGGAGCGTAAGGGCGTTTTTCAAGTTCCTTACCTGTTCCGCTTAATGAAATGCCTAAACGGCGGGAAATCTTCCAACTTGGACCTGTATAGCGAGCCATAATGTGACTCCTCCTTATTTGTTTTTATTTGTGAAAAATAAAAACCGTCTGTTCTTTGTCTTTTCCGTCATTATGTTTTCATGCATCCTCGCTCCAGCAGCAGGGAGTTACAAGATGCACCTTCATATAGAAGGAACAAAATGATACAAAAAAGCCGAACAAAAAGGCTGCCATATTTCACACAAACTCTATTATATGACGCTGGATAGGAGAAGTCAACCTATTTAGAGACAATGGCGATGCTTCGCGTCTGCGAAGAAAATAAAAAAGCAGACAATATGCCTGCTTTTTGTAAGATTACTCATTTGTAGAGGCTGATAATGCCTTTTGGAGTACCTCGGTAAATTGAATTAAGTAGGTTTCATCTACTTCACTGAAACGGTCTTTCACGGGACTGTCAATGTCGAGCACCCCAATGATCTCTCCATTTACCTTGAGCGGAACGACAATTTCAGATTGTGATGCTGCATCACATGCGATATGCCCAGGGAATGCGTGCACATCAGCGATACGCTGGACTTCACCTGTTGCAAATGCCGTACCGCAAACGCCTTTTCCAGATGGGATACGCACACATGCAGGCAGTCCGTTAAACGGTCCGAGCACAAGCTCGCCGCCTTTAGCCAAATAAAACCCTGCCCAATTGACCTCTGGGAGTGAATGATACAATAGCGCCGCCGCATTTGCTAGGTTGGCAATTAGATCAGGCTCACCATCTGTAATGGCTTCGACCTGTTTAACGAGCAATTGATAGTCTTTTGATGGATCGCCAGACTGTTTTTCGACATGAAACATGAAAATCTCCTACTTTCTATCTCAAAAATACATAACTTGCGTCTCACATGTGGGATTTGTCGAGCAATTGTAAAAGGAACTTCCGCCTTCATCTTGAAGTATGTACACATGAAGAGGGGTGAGCGGATGAAAGCATCAACAACCATGCAAACAAAAGACCGTATTATTGAAGCTGCCATCAGACTTTTTAACCAAAAAGGATTTTCTGGAACCTCTGTCCGTGAGATTGCGAAGGAAGCAAACGTCAATGTTGCCCACATTTCTTATTACTTTCAAGGAAAAGGAGGGCTGCTTGAGCAGCTCGTATCCGATTTTTATGAAGGCTATATTCACATGATTGAATCACATATCCATCACATGGAAACTCGTCATGCAAAAGAATGCTTACTACATGTGGTTTTTGATATTTTATCTTATCAGCACGAGCACCGTCAATTAACCCGTTTCGTTTATCGAGAGGTAACGATTGATTCGACGCTCATTAGAGAAATTATGTCGACCTATTTAACGAAAGAAAAATATTTGTTTCAGCTCATCATTGAAAAAGGAAAAAGCACCCATGTGATTTGTGAGCAGCTCTCCATCTCCTCTTTTATGATTCAGCTGAAATCACTACTCATGATGCCCTATTTACAGCCGCAATATTTAACAGAGGTGCTTTATTTAAATCCAAATGAGCCTTATTTCTATCAAACGTATTTTAAAGAACTGAGCCGCTCGCTTCATCATTTACTAGAACCAAAAAAGCCGGCATTAGATTCTCATTTAAAACTCATGATGTCTTCGAATTGATCATAAGCATATCCGAGATCTTCCGCTTGATGGGCATCAGACCCAAAAATGAGCGGAATTTTTTTCTGTTTTGCAAGATCAATCATCCATTGATCTAAATAGATACTTCTGGCATATGTTTTACGAAGACCTGATGTATTAAAATCTAAGGACATGCCTTTTTTTGCCGTTTCTTCAAGACAAAGGGTGACCTTTTGACAAAGTGCAGAAGTCATCTCAAATGGGAAAAGCAGTTTGAATTTCTGCACAAGGGTGATATGACCGATTCTATTTGGCTTATAGCGACCTAAAGATGATAGAATAGAAGAATGAATTTGGTCATAGTAGCTTTGATAGACCTGTTCGATGCTGCCATAGAGGCTTATTAGCTGCTGGAAGGCATGCTCGTCAAAATCAAGGCAAATATAATCATCTCCAGCAGGAAGAAAGTGAACAGATAAAATGCTATCGTCTAGTTCTGGACCATAGCAGTCTAAAAAGGCACTTGTTTCCTCTTCATACTCTTTGATATAGTCAACCTCAAGCCCAGTTTTTACTATTAATTGGCCTTTGTATTCCTGTTTCAACTGATCCAATTTCGTTATATACGAGTCAAGTTCTTGGAGCTTCATGGCACTATCCTGCTCTGGTGTTGGATCTTGAAACGATGGAGGCAGAGGGGCATGCTCGGTAAAGGTTATGGAATCAAATCCCTTTTTGATGGCTTTTTCAATATAAGAATGAAAAGAATCAAGCGAGCCGTGAGGGCAAAACGGTGTATGTAGATGTGCATCTTGCTTCAGCATGTCGTCACCTCTTGTCGATATTTTGAAAAACGTCATGTTTATCAGCGAAAATAATGAAAAATCATGACCAAAAATGCTGGTTACATGGTATCATAATAACAATGAAAACGACAGCTTCCGCATACATAAAAGCAGGTCACATGGATACGTGTGATCAAATGATAGAAAGCGCTCAAATACTTTCTTGAAAAACATACTTACAACCGTGAATGGATGGTATTGGAAAACATACGATCCTGTTTATAAAAAGACAAATGCAAAGCGGACACGAAAGGGTTCTCAGGTCTACTCGGGACACTTTTACCCTGACATCACTTAGATCACAACAAGGGGGCTCATTATGGAGTTTATCATCGGTTTAATTGTCATTTTGCTTGCTTTGTTTTCAGTCGGTTATTTCCTCAGAAAAAATATATATAAAGAGATTGACCGATTGGAAGCATGGAAAATTGAAATTTTAAACAGATCAATTGTAGAAGAAATTTCAAAAATCAAACACTTAAAAATGACCGGAGAAACAGAGCAGTTTTTTGAAAGATGGCGTGCAGAGTGGGACGATATCGTCACAGCCCATCTTCCAAAGGTAGAGGAGCTATTATATGACGCAGAAGAGTATTCTGATAAATATCGATTCTCCAAAGCCAAGCAGGTTCTAACGCATATTGAGGATTTGCTGAGTGCTGCTGATTCGAACATTGAAGACATTTTAAAAGAAATTGCAGACCTTGTCACAAGCGAGGAGCAAAATCGCAAGGACATTGAAAAGGTCAAAGAGCAATATCAAACGGTTCGAAAAAATCTGCTTGCGTACAGCCATTTGTATGGCACCCTTTATGACAAAATGGAGCAGGACTTAGATGAGGCCTGGGAAGGGATTAAGCAGTACGAGGAAGAAACAGAAAACGGAAACTACATGAAAGCAAGAAAGATTTTGCTTGAGCAAGACCGCAGACTCGACCAGCTTCAACTATATATCAATGATGTACCAAAGCTTATTGCAGACTGCAAACAAACCGTACCAGGTCAGCTGACGAAGCTGAAAGACGGATATCAAGAAATGTCGGAAAAAGGCTACAAGCTGGAGCACATCCAGATCACGAAAGAGCTGGAGACTTTAAACAAACAGCTTGCGAGAGCGGAAAAATTGCTCATTGATGAACTCAATTTAGAAGAGGCATCAAGCATTCTGCAAATGATTGATGATGCGATTGAGACGCTGTATGATCAGCTAGAGGCGGAAGTAGAGGCAGGTCAGGAAATTAAAAGCAGAATGCCTGAGCTCACAGAAGCATTCGAAAAGCTCGAGCAAGATCACACACAAACAAAGGCAGAAACGGCTCTTGTGAAAGAAAGCTACAAGCTGACAGCAGGAGAACTCGATCAACAGAAGGCATTTGGAAAACGTTTAGAAGAAATTGAAAAGCTGATGAAACAAATCCGTGAGAAGCTTGATCGTGATCACGTGGCATATTCATTATTAATGGATGAAATCAATCAGCTGGACACCTTTATCGAGGATGCAAAAGCATTGCATGACACATTTAAAGGTCATCTCCAATCATTAAGAAAAGAAGAATTACAAGCGAGAGAAACACTGGCTGAGCTCAAAACCATGCTGACAGATACAGTACGCCAGCTGCATAAAAGCAATATTCCAGGTGTACCTGCTGAGATGAAAGAGCGGGCTGAAAAAGCGCAGGAGATGATTCATCAAGTGCACGAGCAGCTGGAAAACCTGCCACTCAACATGCCGGCTGTAAATCAGCAATTAAAAGATGCTTCTGACACAGTCAAAAATGTTGTGGATGAGACAGAAGAAATACTTGGTAAAGTGGATCAAATTGAACGAATCATTCAATATGGCAATCGCTTTAGAAGTCAAAACCACATTCTTTCAGAACAATTGAAAGAGGCTGAACGAAGATTTTACGCCTATGATTACAACGGATCATTTGATATAGCAGCAGCGGCTGTTGAAAAAGCATCACCCGGAGCTGTTCAAAAGCTGTTAGCTCAGCAAGAAAAAGAGTATCAGCATCAATAAAAAAGCTGAAGTCCTATCAATGGACTTCAGCTTTTTTATATTATGACGCTTGTTTTTGACGCTCTTCTGAAGCAGAAGAAGTGAAAAGAGAGATTACAAATCCGATCACGATTCCAAGTATTGCAGGGACAATCCAGCCTATGCCAAGGTCATATAAAGGCAGTATTGATTGGAAGACGTCTTTTATTGGATCGATTGGAAGTTTCGCTGCTGCTAAGCCGTCAAATAAGCTAACGCAGCCTGTTAAAATTAAAGAGAGAGCATATACAGGTCTTCTATGTCCAAGCCACTTATCAGCAAGTGACAAAACAATGATCACAATCGCTAGCGGATAAATCGCAGTTAAAACTGGTACAGAGAAAGCGATAATATGAGCAAGTCCAAAATTCGAAATGATAAAACTGAATAATGTCACGAGTGTAACGACCATTTTATACGAAAGCTTAGGTAGTAACTTCGAGAAATACTCTCCGCATGATGTAACGAGGCCGATACTTGTTGTTAAACAAGCAACCGTAATCGCAGCACCCAACACAATATTTCCTAAACTGCCAAATAGGAATTGAGAAGACTGAGCCAAGATTTTACTGCCATCTCCAACAAAACCAATGGCGTGTGTACTTGAAGCACCTAAATAAGCAAGAGATAGATAAACAAACGTTAATCCGCAAGCTGCAATCAGACCTGCTTTGATACAAGCAGATGTCAGTGCCTTTTTACTTGTCACACCGCGTCCTTTAATGGCGTTGATGACAACAACCCCAAACACTATAGAAGCAAGAGCATCCATGGTTTTATAGCCCTCTAAAAATCCTTTGAAAAATGATCCGTTGCTATAGGATACATCAGGTGTGCCAATGACGCCCATCGGCGTTAAAATGGCTTTGACAATAATTATAAGAATGATCGTAAATTTAATCGGTGTTAACACTTTCCCTACACGATCTACAATCTTCGTTGGATTTAGAGCAAGATAATACGTAATACCAAAAAAGACAAGTGTGAATAAAAGAAGGGAGAGCCAAGCTGGTACACCTGCTAAAAAGGGTAATGCACCAATTTCATATGAAACCGTTCCTGTTCGAGGAATAGCGAAAAGCGGCCCAATAGATAAATATAAAATGACGGTAAACGCTGTTCCAAAAGCTGGGTGAGCTTTATCAGCTAATCCTTTCGCATCTCGACCTGTTAAAGCGATCGCAATAATCCCTAGAAGAGGTAAACCGACACCTGTTAATAAAAATCCGCCCATTGCTTTCCATACATTTGTGCCAGCATATTGCCCAAGTTCTGGTGGATAAATCATATTTCCGGCGCCGAAGAATAGAGCAAATAACATAAAACCTATAATAACTGTATCTTTCGTCGACAATGTTGCCTTCATTGAATATAAAGCCTCCAATATTATGTTGAAATATTCTGTTAATTAGTTGCTAAAACCGTTCTTCATTAACATTCACTAATTATAAAGGATGTGCGTCTGATGTCAACATGTGTTTTCGTACAAAAGTCATGAATTTTTCTATTTTAGTATATGGAGGACAATAAAAAAACATCCCCTTCATCTTTGGAAGGGGATGCTTGAAGCATGATTATGATGCGAGCTGTTTAGGCGGGCTAGTCAACATAGAGATGAGTACGCCAATACCTGCGCCGATAATTGCTGGTACGACCCATCCAATGCCCAAATCGTAAAATGGAATGAATGCATCTAAGAAGGCAGGCAACCCACCGAGATTGATTTTGGCAGCTAATAATCCATCAATGATGGCAAAGAAACCAGTAAAGATGAGGGATACTACATAAATCACTCGTCTACCGTTAATCCAGCGGTCAAGGAATGACAATAAAATAATGACAATTGCCAGTGGATATATCGCTACGAGTACAGGGACCGATAGAGAGATGATTTGTGCCAGTCCAAGGTTTGCAACCAATGTGCTAAATAAAGAAACAATGAGTACGACTGTGCGATAAGAAAGTGCTGGGAAAAGCTTAGAAAAATATTCGCCGCATGATGAGACAAGCCCAACACTTGTTGTGAGACAAGCAAATAAAATGGCTACACCAAGGACAATGTTACCAGCAGAACCAAATAAAAAGTTTGCTGATAGTGAAAGCAGTTTGCCGCCTTCATTTGCCCCAACCATTCCGGTTGTATCAGGACTTGAAGCACCGACATAAGCAAGCGAGATATACACTAGTGCTAGTCCAGCTGCTGCAACAAGGCCAGCTTTTATACAGGCCGCCGCAAGAGATTTGCGCTCTGTGATACCTCTTTCTTTAACAGCTGTCACAACAACGATTCCAAATACGAGAGAAGCGAGAGCATCCATTGTTTTATAGCCCTCTAAAAACCCAGTGAAGAGAGGGTTTGCTTTATAAGTCGCATCAGGCGCACCGATTATTCCCATCGGTGTAGCTATGGCTTTAAATACAATAATTGCAATGACCGTTAATAAGATAGGTGTCAACACTTTGCCGATTCGATCAACAAGCTTTGAAGGGTTCAAAGCGAGCAGATACGTAATCGTGAAAAACACAAGGGTGAATAAGAAAAGCGGTACCCATGAAGAGGTTTGTGTTTCAGATAGAAACGGTGCTAAACCAATCTCGTAAGAAACCGTACCTGTTCGCGGGATAGCAAAAAATGGTCCTATGGATAAATACAGAATGACAGTGAAAATGGTTCCAAATATAGGATGGGCTTTATCCGCAAGGCCTTTCGCACCGGTACCTGTAAGGGCGATAGCAATAACTCCTAGAAGCGGAAGACCAACTCCTGTGAGTAAAAATCCACCGATAGCAAGCCAAACATTCTCACCTGCATATTGTCCAAGGACAGGCGGGAAAATCATATTTCCTGCGCCAAAGAATAATGCAAAAAGCATTAAACCAATGGCTAATGTCTCTTTTATACTTAAACTATTTTTCAAAATAGTTCCTCCTTATCCAATGTAATGTGCTAAATTTAAATATTCTGACAATTTAGGTGTTTATGTGCCAATTGCACTATGCATGATATAGTGAAAATGAAAAGTTGTCAACTGCCATTTTCAGAAAATTCTCTGTCTGACTTCATTATGGTAACATATAAATGCATTTATTTTTAAAGCTTTTTGTAAGGAGTCCAAGTATGATTTATCTCGATAATAGTGCAACAACAAAACCGTACCCTGAGGTTTTACAAGTATATCAGCAAGTGAGTGAACGTTTTTTTGGGAATCCGTCTTCGCTACATCAGCTTGGAATTGATGCGAGCCGCTTGCTAAGTGAAACGAGAAAACAAATCCTTCACTATACAGGTTTGAAACAATATGAGGTTATTTTTACTTCTGGTGCAACAGAAGCAAATAACATCGCCATTAAAGGAGCAGCTCTCGCCAAAATGAATCGGGGGAAACATATTGTGACAACAGCAATTGAACACCCGTCTGTCATCGAATCGTTTGAACAGCTGAAGGCTTTATTTGGTTTTGACATCTCCTATATTCAAGTAAATGAGCATGGCCATGCAGATATGAATCATTTAAAAGAAGTGCTTCGCCCTGATACAGTGCTTGTCAGCATGATGCACGTCAATAACGAAACGGGTGCCACCCAGCCAATTGAAGAAGCTGCTGGCATGATTCGTGAGCATGCTGAAAATGCCCTATTTCATGTCGACGGGGTGCAGGGAATGTGCAGAGTAGCACTTAATAAACAACTGGATGTGGATCTTTTGACGATATCTGGCCATAAAATTCATGGCTTAAAAGGCACAGGAGCGCTCTTTTTAAAGAAAGGTGTAGTGCTTGCCCCTTTTATCACAGGAGGAGAGCAGGAATTAGGCCTACGTTCAGGTACCGAAAACCCTGCTGGTGCTGTCAGCTTAGCAAAAGCCATGAAACAATCATTCGAGCTGCAAAAAAAACATCATGATGAAATGTTAAACTTAAAAACGCAGCTGCAAAAGCAGCTTGGAGAAATAGAAGGTATTGTCATCAACACACCGCTGACGCAAAGTGCGCCGCACATTGTGAATTTTTCAGTACCAGGTATTCAAATTGAGGTCCTTCTTCATATGCTTGAAAAAGAAGGCATGTATGTTTCGACAACATCTGCCTGTTCAGCCAAGAAAAAAGAGCCAAGCCAAGTTCTCCTAGCGATGGGGAGGCCGGAAGAAGTGGCAAAAAGCAGTATGAGAATCAGTTTGACGTATGGACAAGGACCCGAACTAGCGCCGCAAATCATCACATCGATCGCACAAAGTGTGAAAAAATTAAAAGGAATGAGATAACAGCATGAAATATGATCATATTTTAGTCCGTTTTGGTGAAATTTCAACAAAAGGAAAAAATAGAAAGAAATTTATTGAAAAACTAAGGCAGCATATCCGGTTTGTATTAAAAGACTTTGAAGCATTAAAGTATGCATCTGACAGAGACCGCATCACGATCATGCTGAACGGTGAAGACCCTGAACCGATTTCAGAACAGCTTAAAGGTGTATTTGGCATTCAGAGCTTTAGTCTGGCGGTGAAATGTGAGACAAATCTCGATGCCATCAAAGAAGCGGCACTCACAGCGGTACAGGAAGTATATGAACAAGGAGATACATTTAAGGTCTCAACGAAACGCTCTTATAAGCAATTTGAACTTGATTCAAATGAAATGAACCGGGAAATTGGCGGACATGTGCTGAAGAATACGGAAAACTTAACGGTCAATGTCAAACAGCCGGATGTACATTTGCGCATTGAAATAAGAGAACATGCGACATACATTACATTTAAAGATGTCAAGGGTGCAGGCGGACTGCCAGTGGGTTCAAGCGGAAGAGCGATGCTCATGCTTTCAGGCGGCTTTGACAGCCCAGTTGCCGGCTACCAAGCGATGAAACGCGGAATTCAAATTGAGGCCGTCCATTTCTTTAGTCCCCCATATACAAGTGAACGTGCCAAACAAAAGGTCATTGATCTTACAGAATGCTTAGCTGCATATGGGGGCGAAGTGAAGCTTCACATCGTACCTTTCACAAAAATTCAAGAGCTGATTCACAAACAAGTACCTGAAAACTATACGATGACATCAACAAGAAGAATGATGCTGAAAATCGCAGATAAAATAAGAGAGAAGCGTGATGCTCTTGCGATTATTACCGGTGAAAGCCTTGGACAAGTCGCAAGTCAGACACTTGAAAGCATGTATGCCATTAACCATGTAACCAATACACCAATCATTCGCCCGCTTATTGCGGTTGATAAGAATGACATTATTGAAGAAGCGAGACGAATTGGCACATACGATACAAGTATTCAACCTTTCGAGGATTGCTGTACGATCTTTACGCCGCCGTCTCCTAAAACAAAACCAAAGCTTGAGAAAGTAGAACGCTACGAAAGCTTTGCTGATTTCGAGCCAATGCTTGATGAGGCAGTGGATCAAATCGAAACGATCATCGTCACAAATGAGAAGAAAACGGCAGACGAATTCGCTGATTTATTCTAAAATAAAAATTTCATAATAATTACCATAAAATCGATCGCATGAAGTCATGTGTTTCTACACATTCTATATTCACAAGGAGGTGAGAACACATGGCTCAACAAAACAGACAAAGCAGTTCTAATCAATTAGTCGTTCCAGGCGCTGCACAAGCGATCGACCAAATGAAGTATGAAATCGCTTCAGAATTTGGTGTAAACCTTGGACCAGAAACAACAGCTCGCGCTAACGGATCAGTTGGTGGAGAAATCACTAAACGTCTTGTATCTTACGCTCAACAACATATGGGTGGCGGATCTTTCTAAGACACACAATTAAAAAGCTATGGCTTAGGAGCGGGATCATTCCCGCTCTTTTCTTTTTGTACATAAAAATAGTTTGAATATTTACAAAAAAGAAGACGGAATGAAAAAATTATGGCATAATACTAGGAGTAGGTCCTAATTCAAGCATTTTTCAGTTATGAATGTTAGAATAGGTAAATTGAAACATGTTTCGTTTCATAGAAAGAGGCTAAAAGGAGCTGTACCATGAAAAGAGAAGACTTAATTGCACCAGAACAATATAACTTAGTCAGTGAGATTGAAGCGTTCAGTCATGACAAGGAGAAAAAGGCCCTGCACTGGCAGGATGGAAATGGCTACGAAGCACATGTGACGTATGCATCTTTAGTGGAAGAAGCAAATAAAATTGGTCATGTATTATTAAATGCAGGCTTTAAAAAAGGCGATAAAATCATTGTGATGGTGCCGCGCATGCTAGAGGCATACAGCATTTATTTAGCGATCTTGAAAACAGGAATGGTCGTCATTCCTTGTTCAGAAATGCTGCGTGCAAAAGATTTAGATTACCGAATTGAACATGCAGAAGCAAAGGGAGCGATCGTTTACTCTTCATTCATTCAATCGTTCGACGGAACCAATCAGCCAAACGATTTTAAAACATTCTCAATCGGTGAAAACGATCATGGCTGGACAAATATTCTTGCGGAAAAGGATCACCAATCAAGCGAGCTTCCAATGGCTCCAACAACACGCACAGACATGGCGTTCTTATCCTATACATCTGGTACAACAGGCAACCCAAAAGGGGTTGTTCATACACATGGCTGGGCATATGCACATTTACGCACCGCTGCCAAAGCATGGCTCTCCATTAATGAAGGAGATAAAGTATGGGCGACAGCAGGACCAGGCTGGCAAAAATGGGTGTGGAGCCCACTCTTATCTGTGTTAGGAAGTGGCGCAGAAGGCTTTGTATACGGAGGAAAATTCAATCCAAATACGTACTTAGAGCTGCTTCAAAAAAATGAAATCAATGTCCTATGCTGTACGCCGACAGAATACCGATTTATGGCGAAAGTAGATGACTTAAGTCAGTACGAGCTGCCAAAATTGCATAGTGCCGTTTCTGCGGGAGAGCCACTGAACCGTGAAGTCATTGATACATTCAAAAAGCATTTCGATATAGAAGTACGAGATGGCTATGGCCAAACAGAAAGCACACTGCTCGTAGGGGTGCTAAAAGGAATGGACATCAAGCCAGGCAGTATGGGAAAACCAACACCTGGAAACGAAGTCGAGATCATTGATGAGGACGGCAGCGTATGCGCTCCTGGAGAAATTGGTGATATTGCGGTTCATCTTGAAACGCCGGCTTTATTTAAGGAATACTACAAAGATGAAGAGCGTACAAAGGCGCAGCGCCGCGGGAATTACTTTATTACGGGTGACCGCGCAAAAAAAGACGAAGATGGGTACTTTTGGTTTGAAAGCCGTAGAGATGATATCATCGTCAGCTCAGGCTATACCATTGGACCGTTTGAAGTAGAAGATGCACTGATCAAACACGCAGCAGTCAAAGAATGTGCGGTCGTGGCTAGCCCTGATGAAATCAGAGGATCAATCGTCAAAGCATATGTCGTCCTACGTGATGGAACTGCACAAAGTGACGAGCTAATCAAAGAGCTGCAAACGCATGTGAAAAACACAACAGCACCTTACAAATACCCAAGAGAAATCGAATTCATCGACGAGCTGCCAAAAACACCGTCAGCGAAAATTCGCCGTGTCGAGCTGAGAGAAAGAGAACTTGCACGAAAAGGATCTTGATGAATAAACGAAAAGCGTTTGGATGAAAGCATCCAGCGCTTTTTTTATGGAAAATCAAATCTGCTGGAAGCGATCATGATGTTTTATGTTAAAATGTGAAGAAATTGCTGGAAAAGGAGAATGTTAGAAGATGTTCATTGCCATCATTCATGGAATCGTGCTTGCTTTTGGCCTCATCTTACCATTGGGCGCACAAAATGTATTTGTGTTTCAGCAAGGAGCGCTTCAGCCGCGATTATATCAGGCTTTACCTGTCGTTATCACTGCTGCTCTTTGTGATACACTATTAATTGCATTAGCTGTCATTGGTGTTTCTGTTGTGGTGTTCACCATTCCTGTACTGCAAATCGGTCTTTATATCATTGGGTTTTGTTTTTTAGTTTATATGGGATGGTCCGTGTGGAACACAAGCTCATCAACAGATGCTAAAGAGAAGCAGGAATTCATGCCTGCGAGAAAACAAATTGTCTTTGCCTGTTCAGTTTCACTTTTAAATCCCCACGCCATTCTCGATACCATTGGTGTGATTGGAACAAATTCGCTTCAATATAACGGGGCAGAAAAATGGGCATTTACACTCGCTTGTATCATCGTGTCCTGGTTATGGTTTATTGGGCTCGCTCTTTTAGGGAAAATGCTAGGGAAGTTAGATACAAACGGTAAGTGGATGAACCGTATCAATAAAGCTTCAGCGGTCATGATCTGGCTTGTCGCGTTATACATTGCCTATCAATTGATTGTATAAAAGTACATAGAGAAAAAAGCGAGAAGCGTTTGGGTAGATGAGAGCCCGCGCTTTTTTGTATTTTGACGTTTAGCCACCTTTGCATGAGCGTATCGCTCATGCCTTTTTAGGTTATTTTTTGAAAATCGTTTGATTTAAAAGACGGAAAGCTTGTACGATATCATCCATTTGTTCTATATCCGAGGAAGTTAGGCTGTCTAATAGCATCCCTTCGATATGCTGAAAGGCTTCGTTCATACAGGCACGGCCTTTGTCAGACAGCATAATGACATGTTTTCGTTTGTCATCACGGTCTTCTTCTCTATCAATGAATTGTTTCTCGTGCAGTTTTTTAAGTTCTCTGCTGACATTCGGAAGAGACATGTGCTGACAGTCGGCAATTTCACTAGGCGTAAGCGGTTCGCTGACAGCTAGTTGCTCTAGTATTAAGTATTGTAAGGTCGTTAAGTTAGCTGGTTTGACTTTGTTCATCAGGTCATGTTTTAGTTCTGAAAAAGTAGAAGCAAATGCTACGAATTCCTTGAAGAAATGGGGATGTTTCATGTTTATCACCTCCTACGTAACATACCAAAATTATTATCAAAAAACAATTATCATTTGACAACTATTTAACGGAGGTATATCATTTGGTTATCAAATGATAATAAAAGGAGATCATACATGAATGTACTCATTATTTATACTCACCCCCATCACAATAGTTTAAATGGTGCTTTTTTAAAAGAAATCATGAAAGGCAGTGAAGAAAATCCACTAGTTCATGAAGTGAAAATCATCGATTTATACAAAGAAGAATTTGATCCTGTGCTGATTTTTAATAAAGAGAAAAAAAGGCGTGACATGCATAAAGACCCTGACATTCGGATGTATCAGGAGAAGATCAAATGGGCGGACAAAATCGTGTTCGTATATCCTATTTGGTGGGGAAGACCTCCAGCCATGCTGCTTGGCTTTATTGACCGCATGTTTGCTGCGAATTTTGCTTATCGTCAAACAGGCGGGCTGTTTCCAGAAGGATTGTTAAAAGGAAAAAGTGCTGTTTGTGTATCGACGATGCAAGGGCCAACCAACTACCCTTTGTTCTTTTTGCAAAATGCACACAAGATCTTAATGAAACGAGCCCTTTTACACTATGTCGGAATCAAACCTGTGAAGTTCTTTGAGTTCGGCATGATGGAAAGCCCAAAAGGAAAACATGACGTCAAATTAAAACGTATCTACAACTATTTCAGAAAAATCAGCTCATAAAATAGTTAGCGAAGTCACTTTTCTTCTAATTCAATCCTTTTATGTTTTAAAATAACAGTGAGGGTGGGAGAACTCTTCCTCGTCATTTGAAAAGGGGGATAGGGATGAAGAAAACATTGTTTAAAGATGCAGCGCTTTTAACACTTGATCCAACTTTAGGTTTTTTAGAAAAAGGAGATTTATTAATTGAAGGGACACACATTTTAGAGGTCGGACCTTTCATTGAAGCAAATGATGCTGACATCGTCGATGCGTCCGATATGGTGATCATGCCAGGGCTTGTGGATACACATCGCCATGTGTGGCAGTCTGTCATCAGAGGCATAGGCACAGATTGGTCGTTGCAGACATATTTGAGCAAAATCTATTATGGAAACTATGGTGCGATGAGACGCCTATCCGATGATCGAATCGCAAATTATTTAGGGGCATTAGAGGCATTAGATGCAGGAGTGACCACATTTCTAGACTGGACGATGATCAATTCAATGGATCATACAGAAGAACTCATCGGAGGTTTGAAAGATGCGGGCATTCGAGCTGTTTTTGCTTTCGGTTCCTCTGGAGATGCCGAGTATTGGGATAGGGAGAGCACGCTCACCAATATGGAGGACGCAGCACGCGTGAAAAAAGCGCATTTTCAATCATCAGATCAGCTTTTGACGATGGGGCTTGCGATTCGTGGACCAGAGTTTTCTTCATGGGAAACTTCAGTATTTGAAATTGAAACAGCCCGGTCTCTAGATGCTCTATGCAGTATGCATATTGGCTTTGGGAACTGGGGAGCGGAGGATCGTTCAATTGAGCGGCTTCACAAAGCGGGATTACTTGGACCTGATCTCAACATGGTGCATATCAATGCAATCGATGCGGATCAAATGAAGATGCTGGCAGACAGCGGAAGCTCCATATCCATTACACCTGAAATTGAGATGATGATGGGTCACGGTTATCCTGTCACAGGACTTGCGATCGAACAAGGTGTTCTTCCAACGCTCGGTGTAGACGTGGTCACAGCGACAGGCGGTGATTTGTTTGCTCAAATGAAATTTGGACTTCAGGCAGAGCGCGCGCTCCAAAATCAATCATTGCTGATGGAGGGCATTATGCCAGGACCTGAACTTGGGATTTCTGCTCATCAAATGCTTGAAGCTGCGACGATCAATGGAGCTCGTGCATTACAGCTTGATCATAAAATTGGCTCGCTCACACCTGGAAAAGAAGCTGATTTCATCCTGATCGACCGAACAAGCATGAATCTTCTGCCGATGACAGATCCGGCTGGAGCGGTTGTCCAAACGGCACACCCTTCAAATGTTGATTCTGTCTATGTGGCTGGAAAAGCAGTGAAACGAAACGGAAAGCTTGTCGGTGTGAACCTAGAAGAGGTCAAACGGAAAGCTTATGCGGCAAGAGATCATATTCTATCGCATAAGTTTGAATCAACTCCATCATAAACAAATATATCCCCATAGGCAGTGGCCTATGGGGAATAAATTACAAGGATTCTTTAATGACCTTTTTGTAATACTGGACAGATAGGAATCCGAAGATAGAATATAACACCGTATAAATCGACATGACGATGAGCATTGGTGTCCACAGTTCACCGCCGAATAAAAACCAGCCTGACTGTACGGCAAAGTAGCTGTGCAGCAATCCGATGATGAGCGGAATCCCAAAGTTAAATAGCTGTTTGAGTCGTATGCCTTTTAATAGATCTTTCTCTGTAAAGCCAAGCTTACGTAAGATCGTGTACGAGCTTTGTTCTTCTTCACTTTCATTCATCTGTTTGAAGTATAAAATACAGCCTGATGTGACAAGGAAGCTTAAACCTAAAAATCCAACCACAAACATCATCAGTCCCATTGTTTGCTTTTGCTGCTGAGCTGAAGCTAATTGAGACATGCTGTTGTCACTTAGTTTTAAAGATGTAAACACATCATTGGCTTGTTCAAGATTTTGATCATCTTTTATATTGATTGCGTTATATTGGTTATTCTCAAGCTGCAGTTTAGGATCTTTCTGCTGGTCAAGCTGCTCAAAAACACTTTGACTTACGACGGCAACAGGCAGACCGCCAAAAGTGAACTTGTAAGAGATGATGTAATCTTTCTTCATATCAATGACTTTTAAATCAAGCGGTTTCTTGATAAGAAGTTTCACATCACCTGAGCTTTGAATCGGCATGAATTTCTTCAATATATCACTGTAGCCGCTTAAAATGACTTCGTTGTTCTCCACATGAATATGAGGTGCATTTTTCTCACTGATCACAGACAGTGTCAAGACTCCTGGATCCTTCTTCAAACTATCTAATTCCGAATCCATGATCTTCTTTGCGTCAAAATCCGCTTGAATGACCTTGAACTGCTTTTTTTCATATGCAATATGTTTGTCAGAAAGTGCACGAGCGAAGGTATTGGCTTCTTTCTCTGAGCCCATGACAAAATGTGATGGAATCTGTTGTTCAGCCGTTTTTTCTGCTGAGTAATAGGAAATGTAGCTTAAAGATAACAACCCGATGGCAAGAGCAGATACGGTTGTAATAATCGTTAAAAGCAGTGCATTTGATTTTAATCGGAACATAATAGATGACAAAGACAGGACTTCATGAATGGCGAGATAGCCATTTTTTCTTTTACGTACGATATTGGCAATGAAAGAAACAGAGCCTTTATAAAAAAGAAAGGTACCGATAATGACAGAGGCTAGAATATAAATCATGGCTAAAAATAATTCAAGTATAGACGTATATGAGCCGCTAAAAAGCTGAGAAGAAATATAATAGCCTGAGCTGATCAAGGCAATACCGAAAACCCCAATGATGATTTCAAACACAGAGATCTTTTTCACACGCTGCTCTGTAGAAGACGTGGTTCGAAACAAAGATAAAATTGTCTGTTTACTAATAAACCGTCTATTTCTTAGCATAATTAATCCATAGATGATGAAAAAGACGATAAGTGTCTGCAAAAGGGCCATGCCTGAAAAATGCAGGTTGGCGATGGCGTTCACGCCGGTTACTTTAAATAACACCATCAGCATGAGCTTTGAACCGACAAATCCAGCTATGATGCCAACAGCCATTGAGAACACGTAGAGGATAAAATTTTCTGCATTGAGCAGTTTGGCAATTTTTTGTTTCGTCATGCCAATGAGCTGCAGGAGACCTATTTCTTTCCCTCGGCGTTTAATAAAAATGCTGTTCGCATATAACAGGAAGATCCCAACGATGGCAATAAGCAGGACCGAAGCGGCTTTAATCGACGCACCGCCTTTAATGGACCCTTTTACATCATCAAGTGCTGGTGAGTACTGCAAGGTGACAAAGGAAAAGTAGAGCGCCACACTAAACACGAGAGCAAACACATATAAATAGTAATTCTTCAAATTTTTCTTCAGGTTACGGAGAATGAGCTGATTAATGTTCATGCTTCACACCGCCTAAAACACCTTGCGTTTTCATAATATCCTCGAAAAACATCTTTCTCTCTAAAGCACCTTTATTCAACTGAGTATAAATCTGTCCGTCCTTGATAAAAATGACGCGTCTTGAATAGCTGGCTGCAACAGGATCATGTGTCACCATGACAATGGTCGCTTTTCGTTTTCGATTGAAATCTTGCAGTTTATTGAGTAAATCAGATGCAGATTTGGAATCAAGCGCTCCAGTAGGTTCATCTGCGAAAATCAGACTTGGCTCATGAATGAAGGCACGAACCGCTGATGTCCGCTGCTTTTGTCCACCAGAGAGTTCATTCGGATATTTGTCTCTTAGTTCATAGATGCCCATGTCCTCCGCAAGTTGTTGAAAACGTTCGAAAGCTTCTTTCTTCGGCGTTTTGGAGATGGATAATGGCAAGAGGATGTTCTCTTTGACCGTGAGTGTATCAAGTAAGTTATAATCCTGAAAAACAAAGCCAAGTTGCTTTTTTCTGAATTCTGCGAGCTGCTGATCTTTCATTTGTGTCATCTCAACATCTGCGATACGAATTGATCCGCTGGACACATGATCAATAGAGGACAATACGTTCAGAAGGGTTGTTTTCCCCGAGCCTGATGGCCCCATAATACTGACAAATTCTCCGGCTTCAATGGTCAAATCAATGCCACTCAGCACCTCTTGTTTGTTGAATTTATTTCCGTAGCTTTTATATATTTTGCGAGCTTCTAAAATGTTCATTTGTCGATCCCCTTTTCTATTTAATTGATATCTCTAGTATAAAAAGAAGCCCGCCGGACTTCCTTCGATTTGGCGAACAAAACAGACGAGCATGTGACATTGTTGTCACATGCTTGTTTTTTTAAACGGTTCATATGTTTTGTTTAAGTTTGTTTCTGATCATCACACATTCATTTTATCTGTTTTTCATTCTTATGTATCAATCTTCTTGGATTTTTCTTGGTATGAAGACGTTTAGGAGCTTTACACGGTCATTTTAATCATGTATGATATGCATATTAAATATATGCATAGTAAATCTATGTATTAGGAGTGACCAGAAATGAAAGTAAGTAAAGAGCTTTTAAAGGGAAGTACAGCTACCCTGATTTTAAGCTTGTTAAATGAAAAGCCAATGTATGGATATGAAATGATCAAAGCATTGGAGGAGAAGTCTGAAGGTATTTTCAGCTTTAAAGAAGGAACAATCTATCCGATTTTGCACAACTTGGAGGGGAAAGAATTCATTATCTCTTACTGGGGCGAAGGGAATGGCAATCGGAAAAGAAAATATTACAAAATAAATGAACAAGGAAAAGCATTTATGCAAGAAAAGAAAGAAGAATGGGATGTTTTCAAAAATGCAGTCGATGGCGTGTTGAACGGAGTGAAAATCGCATGGGATTAGAAAAAAAGTTTGAAAAATATATGAAGAATGTATGTAAACGAGTCAAAAATAAAGATGTCCATTCGGAAATCAAGCTTGAACTTATGGATCATCTATACACGCTAAAAGAGGAAGCGATGAATGCTGGGATGTCTGAAGAAGAGGCGGTGGATCAAGCGCTAGAGCAAATTGGGGATGCGGCCATTCTTGGAGCGCAGCTTCATGAAACACATAAAACCGAAATGGATCTTAAAATGTTTCTTCTTGTATTAGCCGCTTGTTCTTTTGGACTGCTTATCATGTACTTTTTGCAGTTTCATTCGGGGTTTACAACTCTACAAGACATGAATATTTTTTATAAAAGTCTCGCCTTTTATTTAGTTGGACTAGTGCTTATGTTTGTTTTATTTTCCTTCGATTATCGGCGCTTATTGAAATACTCCTGGCATTTATATATAGGGACGCTTGGAATGGTGCTTCTGACGATGATTTTTGGCATAAGAGTAAACGGTGTTCTGTTTTTAAGATTAAGCGATATCTCAATCAATTTGACGGAGGTCGTACCATTTCTTGTGGCTGTTTCTTTAGCAGGTATTTTTCACTCTTGGAATTGGGAGAATGGTCTCAAAGCTTGGCTTGGAGTAGGGATTATGGCTTTACCAGTTATTCTAATCAGTGCGATTGGTTTTCTTCCTGCGACCGTTATCTGTTTTGTCATGTGTTTAACGATGATGTGTGTGTCTAGTGCTAGTTTAAGGCAAATCATTCCGCTGGCAGCAGCAGGCGGTATATATCTAATGTTTGAAATGTTTTCTCTTTTTCAAGCAGGTAGACAACTTTACACAGTCCATCAATTTAGTTCAAACGGACTTCAAATCATTCCTTCTGCAATGTCCGAGGTTCACACTGATTGGATGTTTACATATATCATTTTTTCATTTGGCTGGCTAGCAGGAGTCGTTGTACTTATGTTGTTTGTCATTTTTATTTACCGAATCTTTCATACAACAAAACGCGTAAAAATGGCTTATGGAAAAATGCTGATGACAGGTTTTGCAGCTGTGTTTGCAGCAAAATTGATTTTAAGCATTGTTACTAATTTCGGCTTTCTGCCTTTTTCTGGATTGTCCATGCCTTTCATGAGCTATGGCGGTTCTCATATTCTGCTTGAATTGATGGCTGTTGGGATGATTTTAAGTATTTATAGACGTAGAAAGGTGGAAGATATTGTGCGTCAAGAGGCAGAGAGCATTTCTTAAATAAAAGAATGAAATCTCTTCGCACTAGCTTGGGAGCCAGATGCGAAGAGATTTTGATTCGTCTGTTTTGTCACATGCTCGCAATATGCACAAAATCATTCTTTTTCGGAAAGATGAAGGTGAAGGTTGTGCCTTGATCTATCGTGGAGTTGACCTCGATCTTGATATGAAGAGCGTCTGCTCCTTTTTTTGTTAAATAGAGTCCCATTCCTGTTGAGGCTGTGTCATTGTGATGTCTAGTTGAGGTAAAGCCTTTTTCAAAAATACGTGGAAGGTCTCTTGGGTCAATTCCTCTGCCTTGATCTGTAATCGTCAGCATCACTTGGTCATCCATTTTCTTGCTTTCAATGGCAATATCGGACGATTGGCTGTACTTGACTGCATTTGTGAGTACCTGTCTGATCATAAAGGATAACCATTTTGTATCACTTAATACGTGACGTTCTTCTAGCGTGAGTTCAAAGCCGATCCCTTTTTGCATGCACCATGATTGGAGCGCTTTGATTTCCTTCGCTATGATGCTTTGCAGGTCCAGCTGTTCAATAAATAAATCATTTTCGATATGACGTATTCTGCTTTGATGCAGCTGGGCATCGAGTAATAAATGAATTCTGAGCCATTCGTACGTCATATTTGATTTCAGCGGCTGCTCTGTTAAGCGGTCAATCATCAAGTGCATCGCTGTGAGAGGTGTCTTCACTTCATGTATCCATGAGAGTAATTCATCCTTCTCTTCTTCAAGGGCAATTTGCTGTTCTGCTGCCATTTTTCGGTAGCGGGCAATTTGCTCAGACGTCGCATCATGTACAAGCTGTTCAAATGGGGAAGATGGCGTGAGCCGCATTGGATGATCAATATGGTCATCCCATTCTTTCAGCCGCTCATAATACGCCGTTTCTTTACGGTATCGGAAAAAGAGAAAGCCGATCATGAAAAACGTAGATAATAACACAATATAAAAAAGAGATGCCATTGGAATGGTCGTATCCAAATAAGCAACAAACAGAATGAGGAGCTGCAAACTAAGAAAGAACAGAATCCAGCTTCTTCGTTCTTTTAAAAATGCGTGCAGCATCATTGATCATCCTTTTCCTTTGCAAGATAGCCTTGGCCCACTTTTGTTTCAATGTAGGTGCCAAGGGAGATCTCATCTAGTTTTTTTCTAAGGCGATTGACGTTCACAGTAAGTGTATTGTCACTGACAAACCGTTCATCCTCCCACAGTGCTTGAATGAGTGATTCCCGGCTGACAATATGATTTTTATGCTGGATCAATTCCTTGAGAATAAACAGTTCATTTTTCGTTAATTCAACTTCACCGTGATCATTTGTGACGGTGTTTTTTTCTAGATCAATCGTAGCGCCGCACCATACCTTTAAGCTAGCCGGTTCTGCATTATAATCATGCACGCGGCGAAGAACGGCACTGACTTTGGCAATAAGCACGTCAAAGTGAAAGGGCTTTTGTACAAAATCATCGGCACCGAGCTGCATTGACATGACCATATCAGCAGGATGGTCACGTGAGGAGAGGAAGATGATTGGTACATTTGAATGATGCCGAATCATCCGGCACCAATGAAAGCCATCGTATTTTGGGAGCTGTATATCGATAATGACGAGATCAGGCTGAACAGAAGTGAATTCCTGCATCACCTGTTGAAAATCGTGAATCCCATAAACATCATAGGACCAGTTGACTAAACGTTCTTTGATTTCTTGGAAGAGGGTTGTATCATCCTCAATGAGTAAAATTTTAAACAAAACCAGCACCACACTTTTTGTATTCGCTTGTATGTCATTGTAGCGGAAAAAAGATGCTGCCGCTAGAAGCAGATAAGAAAAAAGCAAGGGAAGGGCTCCCTTGCTTCAGTTTATTTACCTAAAAAGTGCTTTTTAAAGAATGATAGTTGATACTCAAGTGTGAGCGGATCATTAAAATAGAATTCTTCTGCATTTGCCACATACACACGATGTTTTTTCACAGCTGGGATGGACTTGTAAATTTCACTGTTTTGATAGGAATTGTCCATTTCGCTGTTTTTACTAATGATCATATAGTCTCCAGCAAATTCAGGAATAACTTCTTGTGAAACCGCATAGTAGCCAGCCTTTAATGCTTTTTCTTTCACTTTTTCAGGCATTTTTAGTTTCATTGCTTGGTAAAGAATTTCTGTGCCGCGGCCCCATGCATCTCCAAACACGTAAAGATCTTTTGTGCCACTTTCAAACACAGAAACCGTCGCATCCTCGCCGATTTTTGCTTTAATTTCTTTTCCAGCTTCAGCTGCGCGTTCTTTAAAATCTTTTACCCATGCTTTGGCTTCTTTTTCTTTGTTTAATACTTTTCCAATTTCAATATGCTGCTGTAGGTAATCGACTTTGTTATACGTAAACAAGACGGTTGGTGCAATTTTTTTTAGTTTTTCTACATTTTTTGTATTGCTTAAGCCAATGATGACATCAGGCTTTAGCTTCATGATTTTTTCGACATTGGCATCCGACACTTCTTCCACATTTTTTAATTCCTTTTGGAAGCGTGGGTTCTTTTTTGACCAAGAGTCGACGCCGACCAGGTTCACACCAAGTGACATGACATTACCAGTGTAAGAACCAAGTACAACGACACGTTTTGGGTGCGCTGGCAGCTTCACAGGGCCATTTTCAGATTCATATGTAATTTTGTCTGATGATGTTGATTGATTTCCTTTATTTGAGGAAGAGCTGCTGCTATTGCCACATGCGCTCAATGCAAGTACAAAGATGAGCATCAGAGGGAACAATATTTTCTTCATGAATGTAGACTCCTTTGAAATCGGCACATTAGCCGGGTATTTGATTGTATGAGTGATAATGATAATTATTATCACTTGGATATCATATCATAGAAGTGCGGTCTGTTGTCAATTACATTTTGATAGTTTGTGATAAAAAATAGGAGGGGAGATTTTTGGTAGAAAAAAAGATCAAGGCAGCATGTGTCCTGATCTTTTTTCTTATTTAAACCAGCCTTTTTCTTTTGAGCGTGTAATGGCTTCAATGCGGTTTTTCACTTCTAGCTTATCTAAAATAATGGAAATGTAGTTTCGGACAGTGCCGCTTTTAATGCTGAGCTCCTTCGCAATTTCTTTTGTGTTTTTGCCGTCGGCGACGAGTTCAAGGACTGATTTCTCTCGATCTGTTAAAGGGTTTTCGTCACTATATAAGTCTTCCATTAATTCAGGGGCGTACACCTTTTTCCCTTTCATCACACTGCGAATGGCACTTGCCAGATCTTCACTTGGACTATCTTTCAGCATATAGCCGCTGACGCCAGCTTTGAGCGCCCTTTGGAAATAACCAGAGCGGGCAAAGGTCGTTAAAATGATGATTTTTACATCTGTTCCTTTGAGCTCTTCCGCTGCATCAAGTCCCGTTTTTCCTGGCATTTCAATATCCATTAAGCAAATATCAACAGGGTGTTTTTTGGCAAAATCGATGGCGTCCTGACCGTTCGTACCTTTCCCAACAACCGTCATATCGTCTTCTAAATCAAGAAGTGAACCGAGCGCACCGAGCAGCATTTGCTGATCTTCTGCGATAAAGATGTTGATCATTTCATCCCCTCCTTGTCTTTTGCTGCTGAATCATTTGGAATGCTCATGATCAGCTTTGTTCCGTCCTTTGTCTCAATACGCAGGCGCCCATTTGCAAATTCCAATCTTTCTCTAATTCCTAAAAGGCCATGCCCCTTCATTGGAGAGAGTGGATCATCGCCTTTAAATGTCCCGTCATCCTCAACGGTGATGATAGCTTCCTTTGATTTTTGATGAATGGTGACTTTGCAAACGGTCGCATCACTATGTTTGACGACATTTGTCACGGCCTCTTTGATGCACATGCTTACAATGTTTTCGTTAAGAAGAGAGATGTGTTTTGGCGCTTCCTTTTCATCATAAATCAATTCAATCCCCGCTGCTTCGAGAATTTGCTCGATGTTCGACATTTCATCCTTGATCCGAATACCTTTCATGGAGGAAACAATTTTCCGCACTTCATTGAGAGACGTTCTGGCTGTTTGCTGGATGCTTTTCAGTTCGGCGCGTGCCTGCTCTGGGTCTTTATAAACCAGTTTTCGGGCAAGATCACTCTTTAAACCGATGAGGGAAAGCTTTTGTCCAAGGGTATCATGCAGATCACGTGCAATGCGCTGCCTTTCTTCAATTTTTACAAGGTCAGCGATCCGTTCATTGGCATCTTCTAATTTCTCTTCGAGCCGTTCACGTTCCTTCCTGCTTCGAATGCTGAGAGGGAGGAGAATGGCACTAATGAGTGTAATGAGAACCAAGGGGATTTGCGTGAGAAACCAGCCCTTTTTTAAGATCAGACTGAAGTTTACAGCAATGGCGGCGCTCCCGACATGAATATAGTATAAGATATAGAAAGGTACTTTTCTTTTAATATGCCCATTGAAATAGGCGATGCAAAAAGCGAAATAAATGTAGCTGTAGAGCATGACATAGCCAGTAGAAATCGCAATCAAGAGAAGGCCTAATACATATAAAGACCAGCCTTTTGCGATAAAGGCAAAACGATAGACAGCGAAAAAGACAACGTTCAAAATAATGCCGATTACAATGCCTAAAGTCGAAGGAGCCTTAATGATAAAATAAAAGGGAAGGATGAAAAAAATGGCCCATATATAGGGAGAAATCCCATGTAATTTTTGAATTTTTAACTGTTTTTTCATCCGTGTGCCACCTTTTCCGTTTTCGTTCTTTTTCCTTACTTTATCAAATTCAACTTATGGTTGCATCCTGTAAATGACAACAAGCTCCTTCTAGTGTAAGAAAGAGCTTGCACCAATTATGCATTTTTCTTTAGAATGTCTCCTTTAATGACAGGTGCGGGCATCTTCTTAGATTGCCGTGCTTCTTTAAAGGTAACGAATGCTTTCGTTTCTTCATCCCAAAGTCTAAATTTCATTGATTCGATACTTGTTTTTAAAGTGATGGTTGGAACATTTTGAAGCGGCTCACTATGATCATGTGCATGTTCCAAGTGATAATTCGGTACCCTCGGACTTAAATGATGAACATGGTGATAGCCGATATTGCCTGTTAACCACTGAAGAAGCTTTGGCAATTTGTAAAAAGAACTGCCTTCTACTGCCGCCTGCACATAATTCCAATGTTCATCTTCTTCAAAGTAAGAATCCTCAAATGTATGCTGCACATAAAACAGCCATACACCGATTGATCCTGAGATCAGGAAGATTGGACCTTGGACAAGCAGGAACTCCTGCCAGCCAAAAAGTAGACACGTTGCAGCTGCTAGCGCAATGATGCTCACATTTGTGAAATACGTGTTCCAGCGCTCTTTTTTACGAGCATTTTTGACGTTGAAACGGTTTTTTAAGAGAAAAACAAAGATCGGTCCTAAAATAAACATCACAAAAGGATTACGATAAAATCTGTAGCGGAATTTCGTCCATGCAGATGCTTCTTGATATTCTTTGACTGTCAGGAGCCAAATGTCACCAGTACCTCGTTTGTCTAAATTACTGCTTGTGGCATGGTGAATTGAATGATCTCTTTGCCATTGAAGATAAGGGAAAAGGGTGAGTACACCCGTTATGAAACCAAACAGGTGATTCAGCGGCTTCTGTTTAAAAAAGGATTGGTGGCAGCAGTCGTGAAAAATAATAAAGACACGTACTAAAAAACCAGCTGCAATAACCGCAAAGAAGAGGGTTAAAAGGTAGGAGATGTTCAGGCTATAATAGGCAAGAAACCAAAGCCCCAAAAATGGAATAAATGTATTAAGGAGTTGCATGATACTTTTTTTTGAATCAGCACCAGAGAATTGGCCAACTTGTTTTCTTAAAGTGGCTTGCTGCTGTGTGTTTGTTGAAGTCGTCATGAACGTTCAAGTCCTTTCCGTTTCTTTCTACTTCAAAGTATAGAAGGAAAGGTGTCATGCTCATAGTAGCACCCATCATGTATTCGATATGACATTTGTCATGTTGATTGCAGGAAAGGCTGATGGTATCAGGGTTTGTAAGCTTATTTTATTTTAAATAAAAAAGTAAAGGCGATTCGCCTTTACTTTTTATGAACGTGCTTCATGAACTTTTAACTGTTTGCCTTTAATGGTTGTGTGGCGCATAGCATTTAGCACAAGAGGGCCTTTGCCGTTTAAAATATCGACATATGTTTTCGTATCTTGAATGGTAATAATCCCAATGTCATCAAAGGCAACGCCTTCTATTTTGGCAATGGTCCCAACGAAATCAACGGCCCGCAGCTTTTTTTTCTTCCCACCGTTAAAATAAAGCTTCATAATATCTTTCTCAACGCCCGCCTGTTTATTTTCCTTTTGAACTGGCGTTTCAATCTTTTCTTCAAAGCCTTCTACATGCGGCTCTGCATCTTCCTTTGTTGGATAAGGCTGCGTTTTGAAATCAATACCTGCTTCCTGCTTTAATTCATCAATTAGAGGTTTTGCATTTTTCGTCATAAACGCAATGGTTTTTCCGCTTTTTCCCGCTCTGCCTGTTCTTCCTGTTCGGTGAATATAGCGCTCTTTTTCATAGGGGAGGTCATAATGAATCACATGTGTCATGTCACTGACATCAATGCCCCGGGCTGCTATATCGGTTGCGATCAAATAACGGAATTCCCCGTTTTTGAATTCATCCATAACAGCGAAACGGTCTTCCTGTCTCATGCCTCCATGAATTTTGTCACAAGGCACATCCCAATCATCCAGCTTCATCGTGAGTTCATTGACTCGATCCTGTGTATTACAGAAAATAATGCAGCTATCTGGATTTTCAATGACGATCGTACGCTGAAGAAGAGAGAATTTCGCTTCTTCTTCCGTTTCAATCACGGTGTGGGTGATTTGTGGTACAGACGTTTCCGCGCGTGCAATTTCAATTACTTTTGGTGATTGTAAAAACTGTTCACTTAATTTCTTCATCTCATCAGACATGGTCGCTGAAAAGAGCATTGACATGCGCTTTGGCGGCAGATACTCAATAATAGAAGAAACTTGCTCAATAAATCCCATGTTCAGCATTTCATCCGCTTCATCTAACACGAAAAATTTAAGGTTTTCTAAGGAAAGAGTACCTTTCTCAAGGTGATCCAAGACTCGTCCTGGTGTTCCGCACACAATGTGGTTTTTTTGTGCAAGCTCTACTTTTTGGGCTTGAAAAGGGGCTTTTCCATAAATGGCTGCGGCTTTAATTCGTTTCAATCGTCCAAGGCTTGTAAGGTCCTGTTTTACCTGCATGGCGAGTTCTCGCGTTGGAACGAGGATGAGGGCTTGAGGTTTATTTTCAGCCCAATCGACCATTTCACAAATCGGCAGACCATAGGCTGCGGTCTTCCCGCTGCCAGTCTGAGATTTGACGATCAGATCCTGCCTTGTAAAAGCAACGGATAATGTCTCGTGCTGAACAGGTGTAGGTGTATGGAAGTGAAGTGCTTTTAGCGCTTGTTTTAAATCATCGCTTAATGGATATTGATCAAATTGTTGTAATGTCATCGTGTTCTCCTTTTCGTACATTCATACTTGTGACATCATACCATAATCATGACCGTGAATGAAAAAACATGAAAAAAAGCCCCATAAAGGAGCTTTTTGATTAAAGGAATCTGCGTTTTACTTTTTCCCAGTAGGAGTTGTCTTTTAATTTTACCGTTTTAATGACTTTTCCTGAAAGGCCGATGTCGATTTGTTTGACGTGTTTTGTGCCAAGCGCTTCGTTATCAAGCCCGATAATCGGATGGTCGTTTCCGTCCTGCACAACCTTCAGCGTTAGCTTGCGGTCACTGCTTAAGATGAAAGGAGCGCCCAGTGTACGGTACGAGTTGTTGTTTAGCGATGCAAGCTCTGTGACTTGCATACAAGGGAGCATCGGATCAACCACGGCACCGTTTACCGATTTATTGTAGGCTGTTGAGCCAGTCGGAGTAGAAATAATCATTCCGTCTCCTCTAAATGTTTCAAAGTGGAAATCATCTATATACACATCGATCACAAATGTTTTAATAATACTTGAGCGGATCGACAGTTCATTTAAGCAATGAAATTGATTGGTACTGTCAACGCTTACATCAATGATCGGATATTTTCTCACTTCAATCTGTTCAGTGTTCATGGCATCAATCATTTTATCAAAATGTTCTAATGAAAAATCGCAGTATAGATGCGAATTCTCTGTTTTTGATACCCCTACATATAAGCAGTCATCCCGGAAGTTCGTTTTGCGGACTGCTTGAAGAAATGTGCCATCTCCGCCAATTGAAGCAATAATATGGGCATCCTCTGCACGCTTGACGACTTGAAAGCCTTGATCGGTAGCGAGCTTCTCCAGAGAAGAAATGTGTCCATCCAATTCATGATCTTTTTTGTAAAAGAAAAATACATTGCGACGATTGTCTGTCATTGACGTTCTCCCCTTCGTTGTCAAAAGTAGATTTAGAGTAATAAAGGGCTTACATATGAAGCCTTGCTCACATTTTACACTTTTTTCATATGAAAGTAAAAACATTAGAAAAACCTTCATGATGGTGGCATTCATTTTTAGAAATGAGTCAATGTAAGGGATTTGAAAAGGGCAAAATTTGAGCATAATTGAATAGCTGTTTTCTTATGAAAGAGTGTATTAGGTGTTTTGTTGTGGTGAAGACCTAGCCTAATAGGTGCAGAGAGAGGATAAAAAAGCCAATTTTTCGTCACACGTATCTCTTGGCAGACGATGTAAAGTTGATCGTGAAAGAAGAGAGGTGCTATCATATGATGAAATGAAATGTAAAAAAACCACAATTCCTGTGAAACATTTCATGTGAATATTCGTATCAATGAAGAGAGACAAAAAGGAGGAGAAAAAGATGAATGCGAAAAGATGGGTAGCGTTAATCATTGCACTTGGAGTTTTCGGATTTTCAATTGTGATTAGTGTCACGACGGCTTTGTATGAAAGCTTCAATGACAATAAAATGAGCTATCAATTTGGGGATGAAATAGAAGAGAAGGTACTAGAGGATGGAAGCGGTGCTGGAAAAATAGCGGTTCTTGAGATTAATGGAACCATTCAAGATAATGGCGGCGCATCAAGTCTATTAGGCGGAGAAGGCTATGATCATCGTGCATTCCTCAAGGAACTAGAAAAAGCGAAAGATGATGCTTCAGTAAAAGGTGTACTGCTACGCGTTAACTCTCCTGGCGGCGGTGTCTATGAAAGTGCAGAAATACATAAAAAATTAGAAGAAGTGAAAAAAGCGAAGAAGCCGATTTACGTCTCCATGGGCTCTATGGCAGCTTCTGGCGGCTACTACGTATCAACTCCAGCCAAAAAAATCTTTGCTTCACCTGAAACATTAACAGGATCGTTAGGTGTGATCATGCAAAGCTTGAACTATTCAAAGCTGGCAGACAATTTAGGTATTAAATACGAAACAATTAAGAGCGGAAAATTCAAAGACATCATGTCACCAAATCGTGACATGACAAAAGATGAGCGCGACATCATGCAAAGCATGGTGGATAATTCGTATGAAGGATTTGTCAAAGTGATCTCTGAAGGACGCGGCATGTCAAAACAGAACGTCAAGAAAATTGCTGACGGCCGGGTCTATGACGGAACACAGGCGAAATCGAACGGATTAGTCGATGAGCTTGGATATTATGAAGATGCAATCAAAGCAATGAAGAAAAATGAAAAAGGGTTAAAAGGAGCGACAGTGATCAGCTATTCTCAAAGCTTTGGCTGGAACTCTCTCTTCAATATGAGCGCAAGCAAACTCTTTAAAAGTGAAATTGATTTTCTCAATCTAAAAGAAACACTGGCTGGCTCAAATGGGTCTAAACCGATGTATCTCTATTCAAAATAAAGGAGGGATCATAGATGGATTCTACATTCGATGAAGTAACCGAAAGCCGTAGCCAAGAAGAATCGAATCCGGCTCTTGCGAAACGTGCAGTGATTGAAGCACAGGCGTTTGCAGGCTTTTGGATTAGGTTTTGGGCGTTTATTCTTGATTGGCTCGTCGTCTGGGGTGTCAACCATTTGACGGTTTCTCCAATCTTTAGTCTGTTCGGCTGGTCCAAAGGAGGAGGATGGTTTTCTCCATTCTCCGTCACAACGACGATTGTATTCCTGCTTTATTTCGCCATCATGACGAAATTCTTTCAGCAAACACTTGGGAAAATGGTGTTTGGAATCAAAGTGGTCTCACTTCAGCCTGAGAAGAAGCTGGCATGGGATGTCATTTTCTTTAGAGAGATTGTAGGACGCTATATCAATACGCTCTTTGTTCTCTATGCTGTTGTTGGATTCACACCGAAAAAGCAAGGGGTTCATGATTACTTTGCTGATACGGTGGTCGTCCATGAACACCTATATGAAAAAACAGAAGCAAACGTATAATCAGAGGAGTTTGGCCGGGTACCGGTCAAACTCTTTTTTTTATGATTGGGTATAAAATCCAGAATGAGAGCCATAATCGTAGAGGAAGCATCATTTGTTATGAAGGAAGTGAGCACAGTGCTTTACGTTTGGATCGCAGCTTTTTTGTTCCTTGGAATCTTATTAATCTTCATGAAAGTGACCATTTCACTGGATTATTCACATGCAAATGACGATGATCATCTTGCACTGAAGATCATCACCTTATATGGAATCATCAGACTCAAAAAAGACATTCCGATGGTGAGGGTCAATCCAGAGGATCAAACGATTGATATACGTGAAAAGAAAATGGCGAGCGCCAAAACCCCTAGTCACGAAAAAGAATCCATACATAAAAAAGTGGGAAAACGTGATATGAAGCAAATCCTTCATCAAATGGAGCGCATCACAAAAGAGATCGTCGATTTAAACCGGATCATGCGTAAATTCTTCATTCGCATGAGAATTGTATCGTTTCACTGGTCAACATGGATCGGCTTTCATGACGCCGCTTTGACAGGTGTAGCAGCCGGCGGTGTATGGTCAGTGAAAGGAGCACTACTTGCCTTTATGCAGGAGCATCTCACCTTTAAGCATAAACCGGTATATGAAGTCATTCCTGCCTTTCAGCACAATGTGTCACAGACCCAGTTTACATGTATAGCTTATTTTCGTATTGGACATGCTATGCTTGCAGCCATTCGTTTACTTGTTCATTGGTTAAAAGGAAGAAAGGCGAGAAAAAGTGCCTCTCTTCAAGCAACGAAGAATGAATCATCTGTTTAAGGAGGAACCCGAAAATGGCAGATCATCCAATCCAAGGTCTTATGAAGACAGCGATGGAAAACTTAAAAGAAATGATAGATGTGAATACGATCATCGGCGATCCAGTCGAAACCCCTGACGGCAGTGTCATCCTCACTGTGTCGAAGGTTGGTTTTGGATTTGCAGCCGGCGGCAGTGAATTTAACGGGAACCAAAAGAAAGAAAAACGTTCTGATGATCAAGAACGAAAAGAACCGAGACTCCCATTTGGCGGAGGAAGCGGCGGAGGTGTGTCTATTACACCAATCGCCTTCTTAATTGTCGGAACAAACGGCGTTCGAATGCTTCATTTGGATGAACATACACATCTGCTTGATAAAATATTGGATTCTGCTCCTCAAGCAATTGAACGTCTTCAGCACATGTTTAAGAAGGATGAACGGGAGAACCGTCATAAAGAACGAAAACTAGATGACATAGACCTTTAAAAAGTTAGCTGCGCTGCAGTTAACTTTTTTTTCAAAAGCGAAGATTAGGCTTTGCAGTTTTTTGCTTTCTCTACTATGATAGAACCATACATTTGATAAGGGAGGAATTGTTTTGGCATCGATCACATTTAAAGGGAGTTCTGTCACGCTTGTAGGAAATGAAGTAAAAGTAGGCGAGCAGGCTCCGGATTTCACGGTATTAACGAACTCACTAGGGGAAGTTTCACTTTCTGATTTAACAGGAAAAGTGACGATCATCTCAGTGATTCCTTCTATTGATACAGGTGTGTGTGACGCACAAACAAGACGTTTCAATGAAGAGGCAGCCGGTTTAGGTCCGGTCAATATCTATACAATTAGTGCAGACCTTCCATTTGCACAAGCACGCTGGTGCGGAGCAAACGGAATTGAAAATGTCGAAACATTATCTGATCACAGAGATATGTCATTTGGTGAAGCATTCGGTGTGTATATGAAAGAATTGCGTTTATTGGCGCGTGCAGTTTTCGTATTAGACCCTAATGGGAAAGTGGTTTACACTGAATACGTAAGCGAAGCAACGAATCACCCAAATTATGAAAAAGCCATTGAAGCTGCAAAATCACTGTTATAAAAGCAGCATCGACAAGAGCTCCGGCTTCATACTGGGGCTCTTTTCAATGAGAACATATAGCTTTTAACAAAGCGAGGAGAGAAAAGCATTGCAGAAAGATCAAGTAAGTACGATTTTCGAGCTGCTCGATACAGCTTCTATTCGATTAAAAAAGGACCAAAGCATTTCCTATATTGAGGCATTAGCTGAAGCAGGAGAAGCCTTTTTCCAAGCAAATGATCGAGACGGTTTACTAAAGGATTTAATAGAGAAAGCAGATTTTGCCTCTTATGATCATGAGCAGATTCGTAAAGCGTTTCAGCTCGCCGTATTGAAAGGACAAAAGGATATTTCCCATCCAAATCGTCAGATGACACCAGATACGATCGGGCTGTTTGTCAGCTACTTGGTGAATAAATTTTTAGAAGGACAAAAAGAGCTAGTTGTCTTTGATCCAGCAGCAGGAACAGGGAACTTACTGCTTGCTGTCTTAAATAATCTGACTGCAGAAACAAAGCGCGGCTTTGCGTCTGAAATTGATGATGTCCTCATTAAAATTGCATGGGCACAGGCGAACTTGGAAGAGAAGGAAGTCGAGCTTTTCCATCAAGACAGTCTTGAGCCGCTTTTGATCTCTCCAGTAGATGTCACTGTATGCAGTCTGCCAGTTGGTTATTATCCAAATGATGAGCGTGCAGCAGACTATGAATTAAAGGCAAAAGAAGGACATGCCTTTGCGCATTATTTATTTATTGAACAAAGCCTTCGTTATACAAAAGAAGGCGGCTTCTTGTTCTTCATCATTCCAAACGATTTGTTTGAAGGAAAAGAAAGCGTGCAATTAAAGGACTTTATCAAAGATCATGCATATATGAATGCATTAATTCAGCTGCCGGTCTCCATGTTCAAGGACAAAAAGCACGCCAAAAGCTTGTTTGTGATGCAAAAGAAAAAGGAAGGGCTCGAAGCACCAAAACGGATGCTGTTTGCCAATCTACCGTCTTTCTCACAAAAAGAATCAATGTTGGGTGTAATGAGAAAATTAGACCAATGGTTTATAGAAGAAAAAGAAACGAAAGAATAGCCAGAGTGATGTCTGGCTTTTTTATTATTCAGAAAATATCGACTTATCGATGTAAGCGATAACAGTTCGAAGGTGCACTTGAAATGCAAAGTTTTCAATGTTTAAATGAAAAAGTCAGATATTTTTCGGACTTATCGTTAAACTATAAAAGACCCGTCATACAGGTTGAATATAGCACCGGAAAAAACGTGAAACCTTATATAACAACTGAGTAAAAGGAGCGACAAGAATGTCTAAAATTATTGCAATCAACGCAGGAAGCTCATCTCTTAAATTCCAATTGTTCGACATGCCAGAAGAAACCGTTTTAACAAAAGGTCTTGTTGAAAGAATCGGAATGGACAACAGTATCTTCACGATTTCTGTAGATGGAGAAAAGAAAACAGAAGTCACAGATATTCCAGATCATGCAGTAGCGGTTAAAATGCTACTTGAAAAACTAATTGAATTTAACATCATCAAAGACTTTAATGAAATTGATGGCGTAGGACACCGTGTTGTTCACGGTGGAGAGAAATTCAGCGACTCTGTTCTTTTAACTGATGAAGTCATCAATGACATTGATCAGCTTTCAGAGCTAGCACCACTGCACAACCCTGCAAACGTTGTAGGAATCAAAGCATTCAAACAAATTCTGCCTGACGTACCAGCGATTGCTGTGTTCGATACAGCTTTCCACCAAACAATGCCAGAGCAGTCTTACCTATACAGCCTTCCGTACGACTACTACAAAAACTTTGGTATTCGTAAATACGGATTCCACGGGACAAGCCATAAGTTCGTAACAGAGCGTGCATCAGAGCTATTAGGCCGTCCTCTTGAAGAGCTTCGTCTGATTTCTTGTCACCTTGGAAATGGTGCGAGTATCGCAGCAGTTGAAGGCGGAAGATCAATTGATACTTCAATGGGCTTCACGCCGCTTGCGGGTGTTGCAATGGGTACACGTTCAGGTAACATTGACCCTGCTCTTATTCCATTTATTATGGAGAAAACAGGACATACAGCTGAAGAAGTACTTTCTACTTTGAATAAGAAGAGTGGTCTTTTAGGTGTGTCTGGTCTATCAAGTGATCTTCGTGATATCGAAGAAGCAACAGAAGAAGGAAACGACCGTGCAGAAGTAGCTCTTGATATTTTTGCAAGCCGTATTCATAAATACATCGGTTCTTATGCAGCGAGAATGAATGGCGTAGATGCGATCATCTTCACAGCTGGAATCGGTGAAAACAGTTCAGAAGTTAGAGCACGTGTCCTTCGTGGCCTAGAATTCATGGGTGTTTACTGGGATCCTTCTCTTAACAACATGAGAGGCGAAGAAGCATTCATCAGCTACCCGCACTCTCCTGTAAAAGTGATCGTGATTCCAACGAACGAAGAAGTTATGATTGCAAGAGACGTTATGCGTTTAGCGTAATCAAAATGAAGAGCTCAGCGTGTAGACAAACCCTCGCATTCGTTGTCAGTCCTGCGCGCTGGTGCTCACGAATGACAAATTCGCTCCGCGCCAGTGCTCGTCCTTCCTAGACTGCAAAGGTTTTCTATCACGCTGAAAAGAAGACAAAGGGCTAAAATCAACATCATTTTAGCCCTTTGTCTACAATCTAAGCTCTTTTCCAATAAGGAAAAGAGCTTTTTTCTGTTAAAAGCAGCATGCTATAATGTTGTCCAATACGAAGCAAAAGGGAGCGGTGCGAAAAATGAGCGTGACAGAACATAAACGTGAGGCGAAAGCGAGGCTTTATGTGAAAATCATTACGGTCAGCGACACAAGAACGAAAGAAACAGATCAAAGCGGCCGTCTAATGATTGATTTGCTTAAAGAACAGGGACATCTCATTCTTGCATACGATATTGTAAAAGATGACATTGGAGCGATCCAAGACGCTGTGCTAGAGGGAACAAGCGAACCAAAAATAGATGCTGTCTTGTTAAACGGGGGCACAGGAATTGCCGCAAGGGATGTCACCATTGAAGCGATCACCCCGCTTTTCTCCAAGGAGCTGCCTGGCTTTGGCGAAATTTTCCGCATGCTAAGCTATACAGAAGACATCGGTTCAGCCGCTATCTTGTCCCGTGCCGCGGCTGGGGTCGTCAATCAAAAAGCTGTCTTTGCCACACCAGGTTCTACTGGAGCTGTTCGTTTAGCCATGACAAAACTCATCATTCCAGAGCTTCCTCACGTCTTACGAGAGCTTGAAAAGGATCAAAAATAGTCCAAAATGACTCTGCCAAGAAAATTTGGCGGAGTTTTTTTCATAAAGGGGTTGAAAAAACAATTTTTCCTTGTTACAGTGTATACATACTAAATGCATGTTTATAAATTAAAACTTATTTTTATGCAAAAACATTCACAGAATCAAAACAAGTGAGAGGAGCTTTTCAATCATGTCACAAAATAAAAAAGTCGTATTAGCATATTCCGGAGGTCTTGATACCTCTGTTGCAGTTAAATGGTTACAAGAGCAAGGATACGAAGTCGTCGCTTGCTGCCTAGACGTAGGTGAAGGAAAAGACTTAGCATTCGTTCAACAAAAAGCACTTCAAGTCGGAGCGGTTCAGTCTTACATGATTGACGCAAAAGAAGAATTCGCAGAGGAATTTGCACTAACTGCCTTACAAGCACACACGATGTATGAAGGGAAATATCCGCTTGTATCTGCATTATCTCGTCCACTTATTGCAAAAAAACTAGTGGAAGTCGCAGAGAAAGAAAATGCAGTAGCGGTTGCGCACGGATGTACTGGAAAAGGAAACGACCAAGTCCGTTTTGAAGTATCCATTAAAGCGTTGAATCCAGACCTAGAAGTTCTTGCACCAGTGCGTGAGTGGAAATGGTCTCGTGATGAAGAAATCGATTATGCACAAAAACATGGTATTCCAATTCCGATTAACTTAGACAGCCCATATTCAATCGACCAAAACCTTTGGGGCAGAAGTAACGAGTGCGGCATTTTAGAAGATCCTTGGGCTGCACCGCCAGAAGGAGCGTATGATTTAACGACGCCACTTGAAAAAACACCTGACACACCTGAAATCATTGAAATCACGTTTGAAAAAGGAAAACCAACAGCTATTGATGGTATTCAGTATTCCTTATCAGATCTTATTCTTCATTTAAATGAAGTCGCTGGTCAGCATGGGGTTGGCAGAATCGACCACGTTGAAAACCGTCTTGTAGGCATTAAATCTCGTGAAGTGTACGAATGCCCAGGTGCTGTCACACTTCTAAAAGCACATAAAGAGCTTGAAGACTTAACGCTAGTGAAGGAAGTCGCACACTTTAAGCCAATCGTTGAACAAAAAATGGCTGAATTAATATACAACGGATTATGGTTCTCACCTCTTAAAGGAGCACTAGATGCTTTCTTACAAGAAACACAACAGAACGTAACAGGTGTTGTACGTGTAAAACTATTTAAAGGCCATGCCATTGTTGAAGGACGTAAATCACCATATTCACTTTATGATGAAAATTTAGCAACTTACACAAAAGCAGATGAATTCGATCATGATGCAGCGGTAGGATTTATTAACCTTTGGGGCTTACCAACAAAAGTGAACAGCATCGTGAATAAAAAGGAGCAGGTTAAAGCATGAAAAAGCTTTGGGGAGGCCGATTTCAAAAAACACCAGAAAAATGGGTCGATGAGTTTGGCGCGTCCATTCATTTCGACAAACAATTAGTCAAAGAAGATCTGACCGGCTCCCTTGCTCATGCAAGTATGCTGAATACATGCGGTATCCTGGGCGATGACGAGGCCGCTGCCATTAAAGATGGACTGAATACGCTCATGAAAAAGGCAGAGGCAAATGAACTCGAATTCTCAGTGGATTATGAGGACATCCATTTAAACCTTGAAAAAATGCTCATTGATGAGATTGGTCCGCTTGGCGGCAAATTGCATACAGCGAGAAGCCGGAATGATCAGGTTGCCACTGATATGCATTTATATTTGAATAACCAAGTAGAGCATATCATTGAACTGATCTCTTCCTTTCAAACAGTGCTTGTGGAAAAAGCAGAACAGCACGTTGAAACGATTTTTCCAGGTTATACGCACTTACAGCGTGCACAGCCTATTTCCTTTGCGCATCATATGCTCGCCTATTTCTGGATGCTAGAGCGTGACAAAGCGCGTTTTCAAGATTCTTTGAAACGAATTAACGTGTCTCCACTTGGATGCGGGGCGCTAGCAGGAACGACATTCCCAATTGATCGTGAATATACAGCGGAGCTGCTTGGTTTTGATCATATTTACGAAAACAGCCTTGATGGCGTAAGTGATCGGGATTTCATTTTAGAGTTCTTGTCTAACAGCAGCCTTGTCATGATGCACCTCTCGCGTCTTTGTGAGGAAATCATTTTATGGTGCTCTCAAGAATTCAAATTCATTGAGCTTGATGACACATATGCAACAGGCAGCAGCATGATGCCGCAAAAGAAAAACCCGGATATGGCAGAATTGATCCGCGGGAAAACAGGCCGTGTGTATGGCAACCTGATGGGGCTTCTCACCATTATGAAAGGCTTGCCGCTTACGTATAACAAAGACCTGCAAGAAGATAAAGAAGGCATGTTTGATACAGTCAAAACCATCGCTGGCAGCCTGCAAATCTTCACAGGCATGATTCAAACAATGACAGTGAACGAAGATGTCATGAAAAAAGCAACGAAAGAAGATTTCTCAAATGCGACCGAAGTGGCAGACTACCTTGCGAAAAAAGGCATGCCATTCCGTGAAGCACACGAAATCGTTGGCAAGCTCGTGTATACATGCATTCAAAAAGGCATCTACTTAAGTGATCTTCCGTTTGAGACATTTACAGAAGCGAGCGATCTTTTTGAAGAAGACATTTACACCGTTCTTGATCCTTATGTTGCTGTTGAAAAAAGAACAAGCGCAGGTGGAACTGGATTTAAACAAATTCAGCTCGCTTTAGAAAAAGCAAAAGCCTGCCTAGCATAACTGACCAAAACCATTTGTTTATACGGATGGTTTTTTGTCTTGGGAAAAGGAAATTGATCATCATTAGAGAAGTTGAAAGCATACCAGTGCCAAGCTAAAGAGGGAGTGACAGCAGTTCATGAAGAAAACGCTTCAGGCTTTGTTTGACCAGCCCATCGCCTCAGTTAAGACGTTAGGAGAACAGTACGACGGACGGGCCAATGATGTGTGGCTGATCTCCTTACAAGACAAAACGGAATATGTGGTGAAATCTCCTAAAATGACAAAAGCAGAAAGTGAATTTGTATATGGGATCAACATGATCTATGGGGTCAATGCCGATATGGGACAAGAGCATCTCGATCAAATCAATGAAAAGCTGGCTCTGACGAATTCCTTTCATATTCCGGAAGTTGTTCGTAAAGTGAAGATGGCGGGGAGACATTATGATGTCATGGAAAAAGTAGAAGGAACACCTTTAACATCTTTTAAGGGACGTTCATCAGATTTCTATATGGATTACGGGAGGAAACTAGCACATCTTCATTCACATCGAACTCACTCCTTCGGTACTATATACGGAGCAGAAAAGAGGCATTTGAGTGAATTCCATGCTCTTTTAAAAAGGGCTGTGTCTAAACTTATAAGCCGCTATTACGCTGATCAGCCTGAATTTCAGTGCTATGGAGAAATGGTGCAGCAAAAGCTAGACCACCTCAGTCCTCCTGATTCAGCCAGTCTCATTTTAATTGATTTAGATCCGTCGCAATATATTGAAAAGTATGATCAAGTGACGAGTCTAGTTGATACGGAATACGTCGTATTTGGACCAGCTGCGTTTGATTTTATTGCATTGGAATACCTTTTGACGAAAGAAGCTGCACACGATGTTCAGTTGGGCTATGAAGAGATTTGCCCGCTTCCTCGCCAGCTTTATGAGGTGAGAGAATGCTACCGTTTTGTTTCGCTGCTTCTTGATATTCATGGCTCGTGGGATATCCAAAAGTGGATGAATCATCCTTCATTTTTTCATTCTAAATAGAAATAGCAGAAAGGGTTCATAAGTGCGCCAGATGCTGGTTTATAGTAAAGTAAAGATAACAAAAGAAACACATGAACTTGCAACCTTTGTTTTAGGAGGAGATTGTGTGCGACACGCATTAATAACAGCGGGTTCTAAGGGACTTGGCAGGAAAGTCACCGAGTCTTTACTGAATATGGGGTATTCTGTGACAGTAAATTATCGAAGTGATGATGAAGCTGTGCGCCAGATGAAAGAAGAATTGCAGCAATATGAAGAGAAGCTTCAATTTGTCCAAGGTGACGTGACAAACAAAGAAGATTTAAAAAATATGGTCGAGCTGGCAGCCGAGCGATTTGGGCGGATCGATGCCTTGATTAACAATGCCGGACCTTATATTTTTGAACGAAAAAAACTAGCGGATTATTCCGAAGATGAATGGTATCAAATGATGGAAGGCAACCTATCTGCTGTGTTCCATTTGTTCCGTATGGTCATCCCAATGATGAGAAAGCAAAGCTTCGGCCGAATTGTCACATATGGCTTTCAAGGCGCAGACCATGCGCCGGGATGGATGCACAGATCAGCCTTCGGAGCAGCAAAAGTGGGGCTGGCGTCACTGACGAAAACCATTGCGATTGAAGAAGCCGAAAATGGCATCACAGCCAATATGGTTTGTCCAGGCAAAATCGTTGGAGACATGAAAGAATCGACAATAGAAGAAGCGCGCCAGATGAAAGACGATGAAACGCCGATTGGCAGGTCTGGTACTGGAGAAGATATCGGGCGCATCATTTCCTTTTTATGCGATGACCGCTCTGATCTGATTACAGGAACCGTTATTGAAGCAACAGGTGGTCTTAACGTCATTCACAGACATTAAGTTTTTCAGTTTTTTATACAGGGAATAGATGAAATGAGATCAAATTCGAAAGGTGGATATACTCACATGAAAGCTACATATCACGGACATTCAGTCGTACACATTGAAACAAACGGATACCATATTTGGATTGATCCATTTTTAAATGGAAATAAGCACACAGATATCAAACCGCAAGATGTCAAAGCGGATGTCATTTTGCTCACGCACGGGCATGGAGATCACGTCGGTGACACCATTGAAATCGCCAAAAACAATGATGCGCTCGTTATTGCTCCATTCGAGCTTGCCACTTATTTAAGCTGGCAAGGGGTGAAAACGCACCCGCTTTCGATTGGAGGCGGACGTGAGTTTGAATTTGGTAAAGTGAAGCTCACTCAAGCGTTCCATGGTTCTGCTATCATTGATGAAGATGCCAAAACGATTACGTATACAGGCATGCCATCAGGTATTCTATTTACCGCAGAGGGCAAAACGATTTATCATGCCGGAGACACTGCACTCTTTTCAGATATGAAGCTGATCGGTGAGCTGAATCATATTGAGCTTGCATTCCTTCCGATCGGTGATAACTTCACGATGGGACCGGACGATGCAAGAATCGCAGCCGAATGGCTTCGGGCGAAGCAAGTCGTGCCAATTCACTACAGCACATTCCCGCCGATTGAGCAGGACCCACATGCATTTGCAGACAGCCTCCATGGCGGCGTCGGTCATGTGTTAAACAGCGGAGAATCGATAGAGATTTAATCAACATAGCAAAAAGTCGGCACTCAAATGCCGGCTTTTTTGTTTACATGTATCGCGCTGAAAAAAGACAAATTGCTATTAAAAGCCTCCTGCCCTTATAATGAAAGTTAGATGAAAACGCTGAAAACAAAAAGGGTGAACGGGATTGGCGACAAAGCATGAACAAATTTTATCGTATATTGATTCATTAGAAGTCGGAGAGAAAATTTCTGTCCGGCGTATTGCGAAAGAAATGAAAGTGAGTGAAGGGACCGCTTACCGGGCTATCAAGGATGCTGAAAATAAAGGATTCGTCAGTACCATTGAACGAGTTGGTACCATTCGAATTGAACAGAAGAAAAAAGAAAATATTGAAAAACTGACATATGCAGAAGTGGTCAATGTGATTGACGGACAGGTGCTTGGAGGACGAGCGGGCTTACATAAAACATTAAACAAATTTGTCATCGGAGCGATGGAGCTTGATGCGATGATGCGCTATACGGCAGCTGGAAACCTGCTAATTGTCGGAAACCGGATCAATGCCCACAGACAAGCATTAGAGGCAGGAGCAGCTGTGCTGGTCACGGGCGGCTTCTCAACAGATGATGAAATCATTCAGCTCGCAGATGAGCTTGAGCTGCCGATCTTATCGACAAGCTACGATACATTTACCGTAGCAGCTCTCATAAACCGGGCCATTTATGACCAACTCATAAAAAAAGAGATTGTGCTTGTGGAAGATATTTTAACGCCGATAGAACGAACAGTGTATTTATCACCAGAGGATAAGCTTGAAAAATGGTATGAAAAGAACTATGAAACTGGCCACGGACGCTTTCCGGTCGCAGACGACCAAATGAAAATTCACGGCATTCTCACCTCAAAGGATATCGCGGGGCATGACCGCTCCACACCGATTGAAAAGGTCATGACGAAAAACCCACTGACAGTCATTGGCAAAACCTCTGTCGCTTCTGCTGCTCAAATGATGGTATGGGAAGGCATTGAGGTGCTGCCTGTTGTAGATGATTATGCGAAACTGATTGGAATGATCAGTCGTCAGGACGTGCTGAAGGCGCTTCAAATGATTCAAAAGCAGCCGCAGGTCGGAGAAAAACTGGATGATGTTGTCTCAAGAGGGTTTAAAGAGACCGATACAGAAAAACCAAAGGCAGATGCCGTGTATCAATATGAGGTCACACCACAAATGACAAACCAGCTTGGAAACATTTCATATGGCGTGTTCACGCAAATTTTAATTGAATCCGCCAACCGCTTCTTAAAGTCTCATAAAAAAGGGGAGCTGATTGTCGAAAGTCTCTCTGTCTACTTCTTAAAACCGGTTCAAATGGAATCCACGATACAGATCAAGCCAAATATTTTAGAAGTAGGACGCAAGTTTGGAAAGCTGGAAGTGGAAGTTTATCATCAATCGAATATCGTCGGTAAAGCGATGCTGATGGTGCAGCTCATGGAGAGAGGATAATCTGCTGAAAAAGACAAAGGGCTAAAATAAACATCATTTTAGCCCTTCTCTCTTATTATGCGTGATCTTTTTCGCCTTCCTTTAAAAAGAGCGGAAGGTAATGCTTGTAGGCTTTATATCCAGCCCACGTACTGCCGATACCGACAGCAACAAAAATAAATCCAATGACAAATGCGAGTGACGAGCGGTTTAAAAATAATTGATTCACACCGAAGAGCAGGACAAAGCAGCCAAGTGCCATACTGGATTTCGCCGACCAGAATTTCTTTTCGACTGGGCGGTTCGTACGTACATTCTTTGCTTTGTAGTATAAATAAAACATGGCAGAACAAATAATAAACACAATCAAAACAAGCATGTGCCAAGCCTCCATTGTAAGTGGTTACAACCCTATTTTAAACGTAAATAGGCTTGCTTACTAGAATAAATTGTCTATTCCTCACTTTTCCGTCAGGATAGATTATGATTTAATAATAAAAAGAGTATCGGATAAGAAGGAGTTTTTATGAAAAAAGAACTGATTAGAACCATATCATTATATGACACCATCATCATTCATAGACATGTAAGACCAGATCCTGATGCGTATGGATCGCAGTGCGGCCTTACGGAAATCTTGCGTGCGACCTATCCAGAAAAAAATATTTATGCGACAGGAACCCCGGAGCCATCCCTTTCATTTTTATATGAACTTGATGAAGTGCCGGATGACGTGTACAAAGATGCCCTTGTCATTGTCTGCGATACAGCCAATCAAGCAAGAATTGACGATCAGCGCTATTCAATGGGCAATAAGCTGATGAAAATTGACCATCATCCAAATGAAGATCCTTATGGTGATTTACTTTGGGTGGATACAGAGGCAAGCTCTGTGAGCGAAATGATTTATGAATTGTACTTAGAGGGGAAAGAAGAAGGATATCAGCTGAATACAAAGGCGGCAGAACTCATTTATGCCGGCATTGTAGGAGACACGGGCCGCTTCCTTTTCCCAAACACGACGAAAAAGACGCTCAAATATGCTGGTGAACTGATCGAATATCCATTTTCATCTTCAGACCTTTTCAATCAATTGTATGAGACGGATCTGAATGTCGTGAAATTAAATGGCTATATTTTTCAACATATTTCTTTGTCAGAGAATGGAGTCGCTTCTGTTTTCATTAAGCAGGATATTTTGGAATCGTTCCAAACGACAGCGCAGCAAGCCTCACAGCTTGTTGGAACACTTGGAAATATTGCAGGGATTAAGGCATGGGTCTTTTTTGTGGAAGAAAATGATCAGATTCGTGTTAGATTCCGTTCGAAAGGCGTCGTCATTAATACCATTGCGAAAAAATATCATGGCGGCGGCCACCCGCTTGCAGCTGGTGCGTCTATTTATGATTGGGCCGTGGCAGATGAGATTTTGCGTGATTTAGAAGAAGTATGTAAATCATCATCATGAGAGAGGGGGGCTTCAAGTCCCCTCTCTCTTTTTTTGTCATGGAGAAGAGGGTTACTTGCATACAGGGATAAACCAGCAGCCGATGTCAGTTGAATCTTCATAGGCTTGGAGATTTTGATGCTTTAATTCTTTTTTAATTAAATGAGCCATCATTTCTGTCTCAGCATAAGCACACATGCCGTCCTTGATCCGGCTTGCTTTGTCTCGTGCCATTTGACGATAGCTATAAACCTCCATTGTCCTCACCTCTTTCTGTTTTAGATCTCGTTCTACTTTTAGTGTATAAAAATTAAGGGGGAAAAGCGATCATTGAGGGCAGAAATTCATAAAAATTCCACATGATCATTTATTCAGCAAATGAAATGCGCACTTCAAGTGAAAGCTTTGTATAAATTGTCAGCTCTGTCACTTTGGCACGGTATGCCTTTTCCCGAATGGTATATTCTTTGTTTTCGACCGTGCGTTTTAATAATTCCTTTGTTTTATAGACACTTTCAATATCCTTTGTAATAACCTCTGAGATATCCTCCTTGACCTGATCTTCAAATTTTAGCGTATCTGGCTCTGGGATTTTATATTGCTCACGATTGACGAGATGGACATCTACGCTTTGGATCAGCAGCCGCTTCTTATTATCCTCATTTAACTTATGCAAATCTTCCCGATAGAGTGTGATTTGTTCTTTCAGACTGTCCATATGGTGCTGCTGGCTTCTCAGCAGTGTCACCTGCTTTTCCTGAAAGGTTCCGTATGTAAAGAGGAAAATGAGCCAGCTCACAATCGCGCCAAACATCATCCCCGCAAAAAAACGCTGCCAGCCTGGACGTTTGTACAGCTCCGGCACCCTCATGATGACACATGCTCCTGTGTGAGCCACGTGATAATAAGATAACCCGTTTGCGCACCGCCCATGGCAGAGACAATTAATAAAATCTGCTTGAAAATATCACGCGTGTTCCCTTCAAAAATACCTCGTTCAAAGCTATAAACAGCATCAAACGTTCCGCCGATAGCTGCGACAAGCGCCCAAATCTTTAAACGGTTGGCAAGACTTGTAATAATGGATAAAGGCGGCTGACCAGACAAATAAGCACCAACACCGCCTATAATGGCACCACCCAAAATGACCCCAAGTGCAATAAAATAACAGCTAATAAAATTTGGAATAAAAGCTTCCTTCACATCCATTTTGTCCACCTCACTCTATTCAATATATGGTGCGTGCGGGACAAGTATGAACGGACAGAAAAGAAAGAACATTTGTTTCTCATCGCATCGCGTTTTATAATGAAAGAATGACTTTAGACGAAAGGAGTGGATTAAGCATGTCTTATGTTCATCTTCAGGTCCACAGTGGATACAGCTTATTAAGCAGTGCAGCAAAAGTAAAGGAGCTCGTGCTGAAAGCGAAAGAACTTGGCTGCAAGGCGCTCGCTCTTACCGATGACCATGTGATGTATGGAACGGTTGAATTTTATAAGGAATGTAAAAAACATGGCATCAAGCCTGTCATCGGTTTAACAGCTTCTGTCTTCATAGATGAACAAGAGACAGAGGCTTATCCCTTGGTACTCCTTGCCAAAAACAATGAAGGCTACCAAAATTTGATCAAGATCAGCAGTGTGCTGAAATCAAAATCAAAAGCTGGACTGAAAGAGAAATGGCTGAAAAGCTACCACCACGGGCTCATTGCCATCACACCAGGCGTTTCTGGTTACATTGAAACGCTGCTTCAGCATGATCAGCTAGAAGAAGCGCATGATGCGGCGAAACAATTGAAACATATTTTCGGTGAGGGACATGTGTACATCGCACTTCAGCCATTTCAGCAAGACGAATCGCTTGCCCGTAAACTGAGGGACGTCTCAAAAAGTGCCGACATTCCTCTTGTTGCGACAGGAGATGTCCACTACATCAACATGGAAGACAAAACGGCCTATACGTGTTTAAAGGCTATTAAAGCAGGGCAGCAGCTGCCTGAGGTTGAGGAAGACCGAGCAGAAAAGCATTTCAGAACCTTTGAAGAAATGAAGGAATGGTATACGCAGGATACGGAGCTGCTATCAAGAACGGTGGAGATCGCAGACCGCTGTGAAGTCGATTTAAATCTTGGGCAGACAAAACTCCCATCCTATCCGACCCCTGATCAATCAACAGCAGATCAGTTTTTACGCAAAGTGTGTGTAGAAGGGATGAAGCAAAGAAAGATTGCTTCAAATGACGCGTATGTGAAAAGACTTGAGTACGAACTGAGCATTATCCAAAAAATGAATTTCAGTGATTATTTTCTCATCGTGTGGGATTTTATGAAGTATGCCCATGACCAAGGCATTGTCACAGGGCCGGGCCGGGGATCGGCAGCAGGTTCACTTGTTGCATATGTTTTGTTTATTACAGATGTTGATCCGCTCCGTCACGGTCTGTTATTTGAGCGTTTTTTAAATCCTGAGCGAATCAGTATGCCTGATATTGATATTGATTTCCCCGATACGAGAAGAGATGAAATCATTTCTTATGTAAAAGACAAATACGGAGACATGCATGTGGCGCAAATTGTCACGTTTGGAACCCTTGCAGCAAAAGCAGCCTTAAGAGATGTCGGACGTGTGATGGGGATTGATTCAAAGGCAGCGGACCGTCTCGCAAAGCTGATTCCATCAAAGCCAGGAACGACGCTGAAAGAAGCGCTAGCTGCATCTCCTGAATTAAAAACAATGCTCCAGCAGTCCGAAGAGCTCAGGCAAGTCTTTCAAACTGCTTTAAAGGTAGAAGGCTTGCCAAGACATACCTCGACACATGCAGCCGGCGTTGTGCTGAGCGAGGAGCCGCTGACAGAGATTGTTCCTATTCAAGACGGCCATGATGGTGTGTATTTAACGCAGTATGCGATGAATTATTTAGAAGATCTTGGGCTTTTAAAGATGGATTTCTTAGGACTAAGGAACTTAACCTTAATTGAATCCATTAAAAACCAGATTGAAAGACAGGAAAACGTCCACATTAACTTTAGTGACATTTCATATGAAGATCAGAAAACATTTGAATTGTTATCAGCGGGAGATACGACTGGGATTTTCCAGCTTGAATCTCAAGGAATGCGTCAGGTGCTGAGACGCCTTAAGCCCTCTAGTTTAGAAGACATCGTGGCAGTCAATGCCCTCTATCGCCCAGGTCCAATGGAGAATATCCCGCTTTTTATCGACCGTAAGCACGGCAGAGTCAAGGTCTCTTACCCGCATCCTGATTTATATGACATTTTAAAAGACACATATGGGGTCATCGTCTATCAGGAGCAAATTATGCTGATTGCAGCGAAGATGGCAGGCTTTCAGCTTGGCGAGGCAGATCTATTAAGAAGAGCTGTTTCGAAGAAGGATAAAAAGGTCCTTGATGAAGAGCGGAGCCATTTTGTTGAAGGATGCCTAAAAAAGGAGTATCCTGTTAACATTGCAAATGACGTTTATGACTTAATCGTCAAATTTGCAAACTATGGTTTTAATAGAAGCCATGCTGTTGCATATAGCATGATTGGCTTTCAGCTTGCTTACTTAAAAGCGCATTATCCGTTATATTTTATGTGCGGACTTTTAACGAGTGTGATTGGAAATGAAGACAAAGTCGCTCAATATTTCTATGAGGCAAAGGAAAAAGGGATATCTGTGTTGAAGCCTTCTATTAATAAGAGTGAATTTCCATTTACGGTTGAAAAAGGGGAGATCCGCTACAGCTTAAGAGCGATCAAAAATGTCGGAGTGTCAGCTGTAAAGGATATATACAGGGCAAGACAGGAAAAGCCGTTTGAAGATTTATTTGATTTTTGCGCAAGAGTATCAGCAAAGAGTGTCAACCGAAAAACGATTGAAGCGCTCATTTTTTCAGGGGCGATGGATGAGCTTTATCCAAATCGTGCTTCGTTATTGGCATCAATAGATATTGCATTAGACCACGTGTCATTTTTAAATCCAGATGATCAGCTCGACTTTCTAGGGGATACAACCTTCTCCATTAAGCCAAAATATGCGGAGATAGAAGAATTGCCGCTAGTCGATCTCCTGCAATTTGAAAAAGAGGCACTTGGACTATATTTATCAAATCATCCTGTACAAGCGTACCGAGATCGCTTAAGAGAGAATGGTGCAGTGGACATCATCAGACTTTCCTCCTATATAAAGCGAAAGGTCTCAATGGGTGGTCTTTTGACAAAAGTGAAATCGATTCGAACAAAAAATGGACAATCGATGGCATTTATCACATTTGGGGATGAAACGGGAGAAATGGAAGGCGTCGTCTTTCCAGAGCAATTTAGAAAGCTGTCCCCCTTACTTGAGGAGGGCGCCATGCTTTATGTTGAAGGCAGAATAGATGTCAGAAATGACAGCAGCCAGATCATCGTGCAAGAAGCCGTTCTGCTTGAAGAGATGGGCACACAAAGAAAAGAGTCTGTCTACATTCGAGTGAAAGAAGAAAATCATACGCAGGAGCTGCTAGAGCAAGTAAAGCGGGTGATCTCGATGCACAGCGGAGAAGCAGATGTCTATTTGTATTATGAGAAGCAAAAAAAGACAGTGAGACTTCCAGATGCATACAAAGTTCATGCAGATCATGCTGTCATTTTCCAGCTAAAAGAGCTACTCGGTGAACAAAACGTTGTGATTAAATGATGACAAATCGCCTGAATATGTTTTACAAATTCACCTATTGTGTTATCATTTTAAAGATTCTGTGTATTTAAAACTGCCAGTATGTGCTTATCAACTTAGCAATTCATTAAATCATTTTCCACTTGAAGGAGTGTTCATCACATGTCATTAAGAGAAGAAGCATTACATATGCACAAAGAGAATCAAGGCAAACTTGAATCAAAATCAAAAGTACAAGTGAAAAATGCGAAAGACTTGAGCTTGGCTTACTCACCTGGTGTTGCAGAACCATGTAAAGATATTTATGACGACACAAGCAAAGTGTATGATTATACAATGAAAGGCAATATGGTCGCTGTTGTCACAGACGGAAGTGCTGTTTTAGGGCTTGGAAATATTGGTGCAGAAGCATCTCTTCCAGTCATGGAAGGAAAAGCTGTATTATTCAAAAGCTTCGCTGGCGTTGATGCCTTCCCAATCGCGCTTGCGACAAACGATGTAGACAAAATCGTTGAAACAGTAAAGCTTCTTGAGCCAACGTTTGGCGGTGTCAACCTTGAAGATATTGCAGCTCCAAACTGCTTTATTATCGAAGAGCGCTTGAAAAAAGAGACAAACATTCCAGTGTTCCACGATGATCAGCACGGAACAGCGATTGTGACAGTAGCTGGACTTGTAAATGCACTGAAACTGTCTGGAAAATCAATGTCCTCTATCAAAGTGGTGGCAAACGGCGCTGGAGCAGCGGGAATTGCGATTATCAAGCTTCTATATCATTTCGGTGTACGTGATATCATCATGTGTGATACAAAAGGCGCAATTTACGAAGGCCGCCCGAACGGTATGAATGCAGTGAAAAACGAAGTGGCTAAATTCACGAACCAAGACCGTAAAGAAGGTTCATTAGAAGAAGTGATTGAAGGCGCTGACGTCTTCATTGGGGTTTCAGCAGCAGGCGCTCTAACAAAAGAAATGGTTGGCAAAATGGCAAAAGATCCTGTCATCTTCGCAATGGCGAATCCTAATCCAGAGATCATGCCAGAAGATGCACATGCAGCAGGCGCAAGTGTTGTAGGAACTGGCCGTTCTGACTTCCCGAACCAAGTAAACAACGTACTGGCATTCCCAGGAATTTTCCGCGGAGCACTAGATGTACGTGCAACCCACATTAACGAAGAAATGAAAATTGCAGCCGTTGAAGCAATTGCTTCTCTTGTTTCAGATGATAAATTGTCAGCTGAATACGTCATCCCTGAACCATTTGATGCACGTGTAGCACCAGCGGTAGCAAAAGCAGTAGCAAAAGCAGCAATGGAAACTGGTGTTGCAAGAATCAAAGTCGACCCAGAAGAAGTCGCTGAAAAAACAAGAAAATTAACGATTATCGGCGAATAATCAATTGGAAAAGTGTGCACGTTCTTTCTGAAATTGGAGGAAAGACGTGCACCATTTCCTCTCATACGCGAAAATTTTTTCATCCGGAATGATATTTTTTTGTAGACGTTCACAATTCACATATATCAACTGCTCAGCGCCCCAAACACATACTCATTTCTCATCAATTCCCCACTGAAAAAATTGAATGAAGGATGACAGCGTTTGACAAAAAAAGTACAATAGTTTCGGTACAGTTATGACATGTCCTATAATAGTGGATGTGCGTGTAAAGAAAAAACCCTTCAAAAAGGGAGGTAGTCATTTGTCAATCAAAAATATTTTCAGTAAAAAGAAAAAATATGCATCTGTACCCTCTGAACAGGCAAGTCAAGATGTGCCTGAAGGCATCATGACCAAATGTCCGCAATGTAAAAAAATAATGCTCACCAAAGAACTAGATAAAAATTTACGTGTTTGCATGAATTGCGGTAGACATTTGCAAATGAATGCAAAACAGCGTATTGACAGCCTTGTTGACGAAGGCACATTTGAAGAATTTAACGGGCATCTGATCTCAGAAAACCCGCTCGGATTCCCAGGCTACGAAGAAAAGCTTGAGAAAGACAGAGAAAAAACGTCTTTGAATGAAGCCATTGTCACAGGTCAAGGTGAAATTGAAGGCAAGCCTGCTGTGATCGCTGTCATGGATGCCACATTCCGTATGGGCAGCATGGGCTCAGTTGTTGGTGAAAAGATCACACTTGCGATCGAGAAAGCAAAAGCGGACAAGGTGCCATTTATCATCTTTACTGCATCTGGCGGAGCGAGAATGCAAGAGGGGATCCTCAGTCTTATGCAAATGGCAAAAACAAGCTCAGCATTAAAGCTGTTCAGCGAGGATCAAGGTTTGATTATCTCTGTGATGACGAACCCAACAACTGGCGGTGTATCAGCTAGTTTCGCGTCTCTTGGTGATTACAACTTTGCAGAACCTGGTGCTTTAATTGGGTTTGCAGGTCGTAGAATCATTGAACAAACCATTCGTGAAGACCTGCCAGAGGACTTCCAAACGGCTGAATTTTTAATGAAGCATGGTCAATTGGATGCTGTCATTCATCGTGCAGAGATGAAAGAAACACTAGGCCGAATCTTAGCATTACACAGCACAGGAGGTGAACGAGAGTGGCTGGAGAACTAGAATTTGAAAAACCTGTCATTGAACTTCGAGCGAAAATTGATGAACTGAAAAAGTTCACACAAAACTCAGAAATGGATTTAAGTGCAGAAATTGAGCGTCTTGAAACACGTCTGAGCAAACTTGAAGCAGACATTTATACAAATTTAAAACCGTGGGACAGAGTACAGATTGCTCGTCATGCGATGCGCCCAACAACTCTCGATTACATTCAAGAGCTGTTTGACAACTTTTTCGAGTGTCACGGTGACCGTTTTTATGGCGATGATGAAGCGATCGTTGGAGGAATTGCCACGTTTAAAGGGCTTCCTGTCACGGTGATTGGCCATCAGCGCGGTAAAGATACAAAAGAAAACTTGCGCCGTAATTTCGGAATGCCTCATCCAGAAGGCTACCGTAAAGCGCTGCGCTTGATGAAACAAGCAGATAAATTTAATCGCCCGATCATTTGTTTTATTGATACAAAAGGAGCTTATCCTGGTAAAGCAGCTGAAGAACGCGGGCAAAGTGAAGCAATTGCGAAAAACCTATTCGAAATGGCAGGACTTCGTGTACCGGTTGTCTGTATTGTCATTGGAGAAGGCGGAAGTGGCGGCGCACTAGGCTTAGGCGTAGGAAACCACCTATACATGCTAGAGAATTCAACGTATTCAGTGATTTCACCTGAAGGTGCAGCAGCACTGCTCTGGAAGGACTCATCACTTGCGAAAAAAGCTGCAGAATCAATGAAAATTACGGCTCCAGACCTAAAAGAATTAGATATTATAGATGATGTTATTAAAGAAGTGCAAGGTGGAGCACACCGAGACGTGAAACAACAAGCAGCCTACATTGAAAAAACATTAAAACAGTCACTTACATCTTTGCTCAAACTAACACCTGAAGAACTAGTCGAACAAAGATATCAAAAATACAAAGCAATCGGGAAAGTATCGGTTGAAAATCAATATATTGGGGTAAACTAAATAAACGTACAGCCTTTTTGGCTGGCGTTTATTTTTTTTCATCCTTTTTCATGAAAACCGACCTCATGTAAGCGCTATTTGAAAATAATTTTCTTTTGTTTTCATAAAGTTTGAAACGTCTGAAAACCCTGATACGGTGGGCTTTAGAAGGCTGGATATTCCTCGCTTTTGAAAGAATTGCTTTCATGACTTTCTTAACTTTTGTTTAAAAACGGTTTATTTAATTGTATAATAAGTACGGTTTTAGAAATACGTATTGAAAACATCCGGTTTTGCTCATGATTGTTTTCAAGCAGTGGAAATGGTATGTTTAATTCATATATGGTCTCTGAGGTGAAAAAGATGAAGCGTATAGGAGTTTTAACGAGCGGTGGGGATTCCCCAGGAATGAATGCAGCTGTGCGCGCAGTTGTAAGGAAAGCGATTTACCATAATGTTGAAGTTTACGGTATTTATAATGGATATTCAGGTCTAATTAACGGTAAAATTGAGAAACTTGAAATAGGTTCAGTTGGCGATATCATTCATCGTGGAGGAACAAAACTTTACACGGCAAGATGCCCTGAATTCAAGACAGTTGAAGGTCGTGAAAAAGGCATTGAGAACTTAAAAAAATTCGGTATTGAAGGACTTGTTGTGATTGGCGGAGACGGTTCATTCATGGGAGCGAAGAAATTAACTGAGCTCGGTTTTCCATGTGTAGGTGTCCCGGGTACAATCGACAACGATATCCCAGGTACTGATTTCACTATTGGCTTTGATACAGCACTGAATACAGTCATTGACGCCATTGATAAAATTCGTGATACAGCCACATCTCATGAACGTACATACGTAGTGGAAGTAATGGGAAGACATGCTGGTGATATTGCTCTTTGGTCAGGTCTTGCAGGCGGAGCCGAATCTATTTTGATTCCTGAAGCAGACTATGACATGGATGAAATTATCGCGAGATTAAGAAGAGGGCACGAGCGCGGCAAGAAGCACAGTATCATCATCGTCGCAGAAGGCGTAGGCAGCGGTGTTGAATTTGGTAAGCGGATTGAAGAGGAGACAAGCCTTGAAACCCGTGTATCTGTCTTAGGACATATTCAGCGCGGAGGTTCTCCAAGCGCATTTGACCGAGTACTCGCAAGCCGTTTAGGAGCATACGCAGTAGAACTTCTTCTTGAAGGAAAAGGCGGACGCTGTGTGGGTATTCAAAGCAACGAACTCGTTCACCACGATATTTTAGATATCTTAGATAAAAAACATACAGTCGATCAAAATATGTACCGACTTTCACAAGAGCTCTCTATATAAAACGAGAAGACCTTAGGAGGAACAGTAATGAGAAAGACAAAAATCGTTTGTACAATCGGTCCAGCAAGTGAAACTATTGAAAAGCTGACTGAATTGATTGAAGCAGGAATGAATGTAGCCAGACTAAACTTCTCTCATGGAGATTTTGAAGAGCATGGTGCACGCATTGAAAACATTCGTAAAGCAGGTAAAACATTAGGCAAGGACATTGCGATCCTTCTTGATACAAAAGGTCCAGAGATCCGTACACGCACAGTTGAAAACGGCTCAATTGAGCTAGTCGCTGGTGCAGATCTTATCGTAAGTATGGAAGACATTGTTGGAAATACGGAAAAAATTAGTGTGACGTATGAAGAGTTAATTCATGATGTAGAAGTAGGCTCAACGATTCTATTAGATGATGGTCTTATTGGTTTAGAAGTGAAAGAAATTAACATGGACCGCAAAGAAATCGTCACAAAAGTCATGAATACAGGCACGCTCAAAAACAAAAAAGGTGTAAACGTACCAGGTGTAAGTGTGAACCTGCCAGGTATTACAGAAAAGGATGCCAATGATATTCTGTTCGGAGTTGAACAAGGCGTCGATTTCATCGCAGCTTCTTTTGTGAGACGAGCTTCTGATGTTCTTGAAATTCGTGAGCTTCTTGAAAAGAATAACGCGGCTGACATTCAAATCATTCCTAAGATTGAAAACCAAGAGGGTGTTGATAACATCGATGAAATCCTTGAGGTATCAGACGGTTTGATGGTTGCACGTGGAGATCTTGGTGTAGAGATCCCGGCAGAAGAAGTACCACTTGTTCAAAAAATGCTGATCAAAAAATGCAATCGCTTAGGCAAACCAGTCATCACAGCGACCCAAATGCTTGATAGCATGCAGCGTAATCCTCGTCCAACTCGTGCGGAAGCAAGTGACGTGGCAAATGCCATTTTTGATGGCACAGATGCGATTATGCTTTCTGGTGAAACAGCAGCAGGAACATATCCAGTAGAAGCTGTACAAACGATGCATAACATTGCATCACGTTCAGAAGATGCACTCAACTATAAAGCCATTCTTTCTCGCAGAAGCGAAGAAGTAGATGTCAGCATTACAGATGCCATCGGTCAATCTGTTGCACATACAGCGATGAAGCTTGACGTTGCAGCGATTGTGACACCTACGGAAAGCGGTCATACAGCGAGAATGATTTCAAAATATAGACCAAAAGCACCAATCGTAGCAGTTACAGCAAACGAATCAGTTGCGAGAAAGCTATCTCTTGTATTCGGTGTATTTGCAAAGAGCGGCTCAAAAACGACGTCTACTGATGAAATGCTTGAGAATGCAGTCGAGAAATCGATTGAAACAGGCTACGTGAGACATGGCGATTTAATCGTTATTACAGCCGGTGTGCCAGTTGGTGAAACAGGTACAACAAACTTAATGAAAGTTTATGTTGTCGGTGACATCATTGCGAAAGGTCAAGGAATTGGCCGTAAATCTGCATTTGGACCGGTTGTCATTGCGCAAAGCGGAAAAGAAGCAGAGGAAAAAATGTATGATGGTGCAATTCTTGTTGCAAACTGTACAGACCGTGATATGATGGGTGCTTTAGAAAAAGCATCTGCCCTGATCACTGAAGAAGGCGGACTAACAAGCCATGCAGCAGTCGTTGGACTTAGCCTTGGCATTCCAGTGATTGTAGGTCTTGACAGCGCAACAACACTGCTAAAAGAAGGCGAAGAGATTACAGTAGATCCGGCACGCGGAGCGATCTACAAAGGCCGTGCAAGCGTCCTTTAATTGATACACACGAGGGGAGTTGTCTGACTCCTCTCTTTTTTTATGTTACACTAAAAAAGTAAAACAGCTTTCGGGTGAAAGATACCCCATGAGGTGATATGGCTTGAAAAAATATTTGCTACTATTATTGATTCTGTTCCCTGCCGTGGAAATCAGTTTATTTTTAATATCAAGTAAAATCATTGGCATTTTGCCAACGATGCTGATGATCGTACTCACGAGTGCATTAGGTGCTTATTTTGCAAGAAAACAAGGAATCGAAGCTTTTCAAAAAGTGCAAAGAGATTTACAATATGGCAAAATGCCAGGGGTAGCGATTGTCGATGGTTTTTGCATTCTAATCGGCGGTCTGCTGCTACTCATTCCCGGCTTCTTATCAGATATCATCGGTGCGCTGCTGCTCATTCCGATGACGAGAAAGCAAATCAAGCCGCTTTTTGAACGCTGGCTTAGAAACATGTCTAATCGCAGTCGCTATACAATTATTCGCTAAAGAGACCTTGAACTGAAGGTCTCTTTTACTTTTGAATGCCGTACCGAATGTACTGATAGATATCCCTGAAAACACCTGCATTACGAAATGCTTGCCACACGACAAGGGAAGCAGGGCCAATGACGAGTCCGAGGAAACCCAACCATTTTAACCCGACAAATAGCGCCACAAGCGTGGCTAAAGGATTAAGCCCAATGGATTTGCTTAAGACTTTTGGCTCTGATATTTGTCTTTGAATGAGCACGACAATATACAAAATGCCGAGCCCGATGGCGAGTGAAAGGTTTCCTGTCATGGCGGAGTAAATGATCCACGGCAGAAAAACGGTGCCGCTCCCGATATAAGGAAGTAAATCGACAAACCCAATACATAAAGCAATGACAAGGGCGTGCTCGACTTTTAAGATGATCAGTCCAATGATGACAAGGCCGATGGTCATCGCAACAAGCAAAAGCTGCGCCTTCATAAAACCGGTAATGGCTTTTTTGATTTCAGATAAAATGGCTCGTGTATGCTGCATCCATTTTGCGGGAAAGATACGAGAACCATATTTTTTTAATGTAAACCAATCTTTCGTGATAAAAAAAGTCGCCAATGCAGAAAACAAAAGGGTTGCGGCTGCATCAGGCAAAAGACCTAAAAAAGCCGGGATGAGCTCGAGTGTTTTTGAAAGAAAAGTCCCTATTTTTGCGGCAGCTTCATCGCCTAGCGCTTGGATTTGTCCCAAAATCGATTCCTTTTGACCAGCTTGAAGTGTATTAAATTGGGCGGTTACATCATGGTACAAAGGCAGGATCTTATCTGTAAAAAACTGTTCCACAATCCCAATCATGCGATCAAGGTGACCAGGCAGAACCTTTGCCAAATAAGCACTTCCTGAAATGATTTCTGCTACTAAGAGTGTGATGAAACCGGCTGCTACTACTAAAAAGAGCAGTAGTACAATGACGACAACAAATCCTCTCGGCATTCCGGTGATCTCTTCTATTTTGCATACAGCAGGGTGAATCAGGCAGGATACAATAAGTGCAATCCAAAAAGGATATAAAAAAGGAAAAGACTGATATAAAAAGACAACCGCAAATACAGCAATGCCGATCATCATCAAACTTCGTAGAAAAATGGCCATATAGGTGTGATTCACACAATCCCCTCCAAAAAACAAGCATGTCCGATACTTCATTTTATTCAAAAAGATTAGTAATATGAAAAGGTCGCAATAAAAAGAAAGGAAGGGGCGGCGTATGTTTACTCAAGCAAATTTATTTTTGGTTCTTTTACTCGTTATTGCACTTATTGCAAAAAACAATTCATTAATTTTAGCGGTTTCTGTGCTCATTGGGATTAAGCTGATTGGTTTGGATCAAAAAATTTTCCCAGTTCTTCAGTCGAAGGGCATCAATTGGGGGGTCACCGTCATTACAATTGCTGTGCTTGTTCCTATTGCAACTGGTGACATTGGATTTAAGCAGCTTGGAGAAGCCATGAAATCCTCTTATGCTTGGATTGCACTTGGAGCGGGTATATTAGTAGCATTAATCGCAAAAAACGGTATTGTGCTACTCGAAAATGATCCGCATATCACGGCAGCACTTGTGTTCGGGACGATTTTGGCAGTCAGCTTATTTAAAGGGGTAGCTGTCGGTCCGCTGATCGGAGCAGGAATTGCTTATTTGGCGATGCAGGCTGTGAAATTTTTCAGCGGTTGAAAAGAGAGTGGTTCATGCCACTTTCTTTTTTATTTTTTTCTTGCGTGAGCTTTTGCAAAAAAACATAATTAAATATAATAAAAGAAGCAAAATCCCTTTATTCCATGCCTGATATGGAAGACTGGAAAAAAAAATATCAAAAAAAATTATAGTTAAACATTTAACAAATGTCTGATTATTGTTTATAATGGGAATAGGCTTAATTTTGAACTCATTGATCACACAAGAGATATGAGGCTAAAAGCGCTCTAACCGTATAGGTAAATGTAAGCATTTTCTTTTCTGAACCTGCCGACTTATTCGGATTGGATAGCGCTTTCAAAAAGCGAGAATTCTGCAACGAAGGGGAATCTTTTTAAAAAGGGGAGATTGAACATGACAGCAACAAGAGGTCTTGAAGGTATCGTGGCAACAACTTCATCCGTAAGCTCAATTATTGATGATACTCTTACTTATGTAGGGTACAATATCGATGATTTAACTGAAAAAGCTACATTCGAAGAAATTGTCTACCTGTTATGGCACTTAAAGCTGCCGAATGAGCAAGAGCTGAGTGAGTTAAAACAGCAGCTCAACGAAAATGCTCACATTCCGCAAGAAATCATTGAGCACTTTAAATCGTATTCGCTGGATGGGGTTCATCCAATGTCTGCGATTCGTACAGCGGTATCCTTACTAGGATTACTTGATGACGAATCAGAGATTATGGACAAAGAAGCAAATTACAGAAAAGCTATTCGCTTACAGGCGAAAATTTCTGGACTAGTCGCTGCGTTTTCACGCATTCGTAAGGGACTTGAGCCTGTACAGCCAAAAGAAGAATACAGCTATGCTGCGAACTTCTTGTATATGCTAAATGGCGAAGAGCCGTCACCAGTAGAAATTGAGGCAATTGATAAGGCACTCATTCTACATGCGGATCATGAATTAAACGCATCGACATTTACAGCGCGTGTATGTGTTGCTACACTATCAGATATCTACTCTGGTGTAACAGCGGCTATCGGTGCGCTGAAAGGACCACTTCATGGCGGAGCCAACGAAGGCGTGATGAAGATGCTTTCAGAAATTGGCGAAGTTGAAAACGTAGATTCCTATATTCATGGTAAGCTAGAGAAGAAAGAAAAAATTATGGGCTTTGGCCACCGCGTATACCGTCAAGGTGACCCGCGTGCAAAGCATCTAAAAGAAATGAGCCAGCGTTTAACAAACCTGACTGGCGAGCCGAAATGGTATGAAATGTCTGTTCGCGCAGAGGAAATCGTGACATCAGAGAAAAATCTTCCACCAAATGTTGATTTTTATTCTGCATCTGTATATCACAGTCTTGGGATTGATCATGACTTGTTTACACCAATTTTCGTGATCAGCCGATTCTCTGGATGGATTGCTCACATTTTAGAGCAGTATGACAACAATCGTCTCATCCGTCCAAGAGCTGACTACATTGGACCTGATCTTCAAACGTTTGTTCCGATCAGTGAAAGAGACTAATGTTTATAGAATAAGCGGGGGCTGATCCTCACGAAGGCCAATCAGCCTCTAGATCAACAAAAAACGAATCACGTGAAAAACTTCTTCGCTTGCAGACATCAAGCCAAGAAGTTTCAAATATTCACTACATAACCTGGGAGGTAATATCATTGTCACAAGGCGAAAAAATTACAGTTACTGGCGGCGTATTGAATGTACCAAATAATCCAATCATCCCGTTTATTGAAGGGGACGGAATCGGTCCTGACATTTGGAAAGCAGCATCAAGAGTACTTGAAGCCGCTGTAGAAAAAGCATATAAAGGTGAAAAGCAAATCACTTGGAAAGAAGTATATGCAGGTGAGAAAGCTTACAATAAAACTGGAGAATGGCTTCCTGAGCAAACACTTGAAGACATTCGTGAATACTTAATCGCAATCAAAGGACCACTGACAACACCAATCGGCGGAGGAATCCGTTCATTAAACGTGGCACTTAGACAAGAGCTTGATCTATTCACATGCTTACGTCCAGTTCGCTGGTTCAAAGGTGTACCGTCTCCTGTGAAACGTCCAGAAGACACAGATATGGTCATCTTCCGTGAGAATACAGAAGATATCTATGCTGGTATCGAGTATGCACAAGGATCAGACGAAGTGAAGAAGTTAATTGACTTCTTGAAAAACGAATTAGGTGTAAACAAAATCCGTTTCCCAGAAACATCAGGTATCGGAATCAAGCCAGTTTCTGAAGAAGGAACTTCTCGCCTTGTCAGAGCGGCTATCCAATATGCAATCGACCAAGGCCGTAAGTCTGTGACACTTGTTCACAAAGGAAACATCATGAAATTCACAGAAGGTGCCTTCAAAAACTGGGGCTACGAAGTGGCTGAAAAAGAGTTTGGCGACAAGGTCTTTACATGGGCACAATATGATCGTATTGTAGAACAAGATGGAAAAGATGCGGCAAATAAAGCGCAAAGTGAAGCAGAAGCTGCTGGCAAAATTATTGTCAAAGACAGCATTGCAGATATTTTCCTTCAACAAATCCTAACTCGTCCAGCTGAGTTCGATGTTGTGGCAACAATGAACTTAAACGGAGATTACATCTCTGATGCTCTTGCAGCACAAGTAGGTGGAATTGGTATCGCACCAGGTGCGAACATCAACTACGAAACAGGACACGCTATTTTTGAAGCGACTCACGGAACAGCACCAAAATATGCTGGTCTTGATAAAGTGAACCCATCTTCTGTTCTTCTATCAGGCGTGCTTTTACTTGAGCACCTTGGCTGGCAGGAAGCAGCTGATCTAGTGATTCAATCTGTTGAAAATACAATTGCATCAAAAGTCGTCACTTACGATTTTGCTAGATTAATGGATGGCGCAACAGAAGTGAAATGTTCTGAGTTTGCTGACGAGCTCATCAAAAACTTGTCTTGATTCTTAAACTTTAAAGTTAAAGGGGAAAAAGGAAATGGCAAACAAGCGTAAAAAAGTATCTGTTATCGGAGCAGGCTTTACTGGAGCAACTACAGCATTTCTAACGGCTCAAAAAGAATTAGCGGACGTCGTATTAGTCGATATCCCGCAGCTTGAGAACCCAACAAAAGGGAAAGCACTTGATATGCTGGAAGCAAGTCCTGTTCAAGGCTTCGATGCAAACATTACAGGAACTTCTAACTACGAAGATACAGCCGGTTCTGATGTCGTGGTCATTACGGCGGGAATTGCAAGAAAGCCGGGAATGAGCCGTGATGATCTCGTGTCAACAAATGAAAAAATTATGCGCAGTGTGACACGCGAAATCGTTAAATATTCTCCAGAAACAATCATTGTTGTATTAACAAACCCTGTTGATGCAATGACGTATGCAGTTTATAAAGAATCAGGATTACCAAAAGAAAAAGTCATTGGACAATCGGGCATTCTTGATACAGCACGTTTCCGTACGTTCGTTGCTCAAGAATTAAACCTATCTGTTAAAGACGTGACGGGCTTTGTGCTTGGTGGACATGGCGATGACATGGTTCCTCTTGTTCGTTACTCTTATGCAGGCGGTATCCCGCTTGAAACATTGATTCCTAAAGAGCGAATTGATGCAATTGTTGAAAGAACAAGAAAAGGCGGCGGCGAAATCGTGAACCTATTAGGTAACGGTAGTGCATATTATGCTCCTGCTGCTTCACTAGTTGAAATGGTTGAGGCGATCCTTAAAGATCAGCGCCGCGTCATGCCGACGATTGCTTACCTTGAAGGTGAATATGGCTACGAAGGCATTTACCTAGGTGTACCAACAATCGTAGGTGGAAACGGCCTTGAGCAGATCATCGAGCTTGAGCTGACAGAAGAAGAAAGAAGTCAGCTTGACCGTTCTGTTGAATCTGTTAAGAATGTCATGAAAGTATTGTCTTAATATGAATAAAAAAGAAGGCTTCTCTGATGAGGAGTCTTCTTTTTGTTTACAAAACAAATCTTGTCGAAATTTTAAATTGTTCTCTTGTTAAGCTTTCGTTAAAATGAAAGAGAAAGCATGACTTCTCGCTTTTCACATAAGATACAAAAAAACGGATGCAGGGGAAATCACTAATTGGAGGCACAACATGAATAAAAAAATATTAGTTGTGGATGATGAAGAATCGATTGTAACACTTCTAAGCTATAACCTCGAAAGAGCGGGCTATGATGTCGTCACAGCAAGAGACGGGGAAGAAGCACTTGAAAAAGCAGCAAGTGAACAGCCTGATCTCATTGTATTAGATTTAATGCTTCCGAAGATGGACGGCATTGAAGTGTGCAAACAACTGAGAATTCAAAAAATGATGTTCCCTATTTTAATGCTGACAGCAAAGGACGATGAATTTGATAAGGTGCTAGGTCTTGAGCTCGGGGCCGATGATTACATGACAAAGCCATTCAGTCCTAGAGAAGTGGGTGCTCGGGTAAAAGCCATCTTGAGAAGAGCACAGCAATCTCAGCCTACCCCCACGCAAGAGGAGAAGGATGAGATCATTGCAGATCAAATCAAAATTGGTGAACTGCGTATTTTACCAGAACACTACGAAGTCTATTTCCAGGAAGAACGTCTAGAGCTGACGCCAAAAGAATTTGAACTGCTGCTTTATTTGGCGAAGCATAAAGGACGTGTCCTCACGCGTGATTTATTGCTAAGTGCCGTTTGGAATTATGACTTTGCAGGTGACACTCGTATTGTGGATGTCCATATTAGTCACTTGCGGGACAAAATTGAAAAGAACACAAAAAAACCAACATACATTAAAACGATTCGCGGCTTAGGCTACAAATTGGAGGAGCCAAAGTCAAATGAGTAAAATTAGAACCCGTCTGTTTTCGGGACTCATTTTTCTCCTTTTTATTGTGTTTGTGGCACTTGGTCTTTTCCTGGATCACATGTTCCATGTTTTCTATGAAACAAAATTAACGGAACGAATGGAAAAGGAATCGAGCTTTCTCCTGTCTTCTATGAATGGTGATGATTTAAAGGCGAAGCAAAACAAAGAGGTCCTCAATCAGGCAAAGCAGCATTTTGATATGAATGCGTCGATTGTGGATTTAAAGGGGAAGATCATACATACAACGGGTCAAGCAGAACAAAAGGCCGTCATTCAAAACACACTAAACAATGAACGTCTCCAAACAAAAGGGGTCGTTATTGACGATGAGAAGGATGCGCTTTTCCATTATGCTGTCCCGATCTTAAAACAAAACGAACCGGCGGGTTATTTATTTCTCCATGCGTCATACGAGCCTTTAAATGAAATTGACGGCCAGCTTTGGCTTGCCCTAGCCTTTTGTCTTGGCTCGGCGATTATCATTATCGTTTTCTTTGGGTACCGCATGTCGATGAAATATGTGAAACCAATTGATTATGCGACAAAGGTAGCTAAACAGCTAGAACGCGGGAACTATGATACGAATAATTATGAAGAGCTGATGATTGAAACAAGTGAACTGAATACTTCCATGAAGCGTTTGGCAGAAAGTCTTCAAGAAATGACAAGTGCTGGTGAAATGCAGAGAGACCGGCTGCAAACGGTCATTGAAAATATTGGAGCGGGGATTATATTGATTGATAAGATGGGGTATATCCACCTCGTCAATCGAACCTTCCGCAAGCAGTTTAAGGTGCAAAAGCACATTTACATGCACAAGCTTTATCATGAAGCGTTTACCCATGAAGAGATTATCGAATTAATTGACGAAATTTTCATGACAGAAACGAAGGTGCGGAAGTTTTTACGTCTAGCCGTTGACATTGAACGACGCTACTTCCAAGTGGATGGTGTACCCATTTTAAGTACAGACGATGAATGGAAAGGAATTGTCCTCGTGTTTCATGACGTGACAGAAACGAAGCAGCTGGAGCAGATGCGAAAAGACTTTGTTGCCAATGTGTCTCATGAGTTAAAAACACCGATTACGTCGATTAAAGGATTTTCTGAAACCCTTCTTGATGGCGCGATTGATGACAAAGAAGCACTGACAGAATTCCTTTCTATCATTTTAAAAGAGAGTGTCCGTCTAGAAACATTGATTCAAGACTTACTTGATCTTTCTAAAATTGAGCAGCAGCAATTCAAGCTGAATATTCAAGAAGCCAATGCGACAGAAATCATCCAAGAGATTCAAGTGCTGTTAAAACAAAAGGCTACAGAAAAAGGCATTCAATTACACGTGCGTGTCCCGAAAGAACCGGTCTATGTCATGGCAGACCCGCTAAGGTTAAAGCAAATCTTCCTCAATCTCGTTAATAATGCCCTGACCTATACACCAGAGGGAGGAAGTGTCACCATCTCAGCAAGACCGAGAAAAGGTGCCTATGAATTTGATGTAGCAGATACAGGGATCGGTATGAAGAAAAGTGAGATTCCAAGAATATTTGAGAGATTTTATCGAATTGATAAAGATAGAAGCAGGAATTCAGGCGGTACAGGTCTTGGCCTTGCCATTGTCAAACACCTTGTGGAAGCGCATGAAGGAACAATTTCTGTCCGCAGCAAACAAGGTAAAGGAACGACTTTTACAGTGAGCCTGAAATCGACATAGAGAAAAAAGGAAAGTCACGTTAAAATTTACATGATCTTTACAATGAATTCATGTTTTGTTAAACATTCATTGATAGGATGAATAGGAACCCCTTCATCCAAGGAGCCAATTTTGGAAGGACGAAAACACTTGTTGTTTTCGTCCCTTTTTTATGCAGGCTCGACTATTTTCTTTTCAAAATAAACTTTGATAAAATGAAGATACAATGTGTGAAAGAGACGGCTGAGATGGCTCAGCCGATGGAGGATTAAAACATGACAGACAAAAAGAAATTAGTGTTAGTGGATGGAAACAGCCTCGCATATCGAGCCTTTTTTGCTTTGCCGCTATTATCAAATGATAAAGGCGTACATACAAATGCTATTTATGGCTTTGCGATGATTTTAATGAAAATGCTGGAGGACGAGAAGCCAACCCATATGCTCGTCGCATTTGATGCGGGAAAAACAACCTTCCGCCACGAGACATTTAAAGAATATAAAGGCGGAAGACAAAAAACCCCGCCAGAGCTATCAGAACAAATGCCATTCATCCGTGAACTATTAGATGCCTATCAGGTGAAAAGGTACGAGCTTCCTCAATATGAGGCAGATGATATTATCGGTACGTTGGCTGTCGAGGCAGAAAAAAACGGCTTTGAAGTCAAAATCTTCTCAGGAGATAAAGACTTAACACAGCTCTCAACAGATCATACGACAGTCGCTATTACGAAAAAAGGCATCACAGAAGTAGAATACTACACACCTGCTCATATTGAAGAGAAATATGGCCTGCGACCAGATCAAATCATTGATATGAAAGGGCTGATGGGAGATTCCTCAGATAATATCCCAGGCGTCCCAGGTGTAGGTGAAAAAACAGCCATTAAATTGTTAAAGCAGTTTGAAACAGTTGAGAACCTGCTTGAACATATTGATGAAGTGAGCGGGAAAAAGCTCAAAGAAAAGCTTGAAGAATATAAAGAACAAGCAGTCATGAGTAAAGAGCTGGCGACCATTCTCGTAGAAGCACCTATTGATGTGTCGAGCAAAGATCTTGCCTACGAAGGTCCACACATGGATCAAGTGATCTCTCTTTATAAAGAACTAGGCTTTCAAACCCTGCTAGAGCGTCTAGGAGAAGCACCAGAAACAGATGAACAGGTTGAAGTAGACGCATTAGAAGTGAAAAAAATGACAGCTGCAGGAGGCGACATGCTGACAGATCATGCAGCCCTTGTGGTAGAACAGCTTGGAGATAATTATCACGAAGCAGATTTGATCGGTTTTGCGATCCATAATGAAAATGGTGCGTTCTTTATGACGAAAGAAGATGCGCTTCAATCAGATGCATTTAAAGAATGGGTACAGGATGAAACGAAGAAAAAATGGGTCTTTGATTCAAAAAGAGCAGTTGTCGCTCTCAGATGGCATGATGTGGACCTAAAAGGTGTCGACAATGATGTTCTGCTCGCTTCCTACGTCGTCAACCCGCAGAAATCATACGAAGACGTCGCAAGTGTAGCGAAGGAATATGGTCTGAATATCGCTCTTTCTGATGAAAAAGTATACGGAAAAGGAGCAAAACAGGCGATTCCACCTGAAGATGAACTGAAAGGACATCTCGGACGAAAAGCAGCGGCGATCTCAGCCTTGCATGATTTAACACTAGAAGCATTAGAAAAAAATGATCAGCATGAACTATATGAAGATTTAGAGCTGCCGCTAGCACTCATCTTAGGCGAAATGGAATCTCTTGGAGTAAAGGTAGATATAAAGCGCCTAGAGAAAATGGGTGAAGAATTAACGAAAAAGCTCAAAGAATATGAAGAAACCATTCACCGCTTAGCAGGAGAAACGTTTAACATCAATTCTCCTAAACAGCTTGGTGTCATCCTTTTTGAAAAATTGGGTCTCCCGATTATCAAGAAGACAAAAACAGGCTATTCAACGTCTGCAGATGTGCTCGAAAAGCTTGAAGATAAGCATGAAATCATTCGATCCATTCTGCACTACAGACAAATTGGAAAGCTGCAATCGACCTATGTAGAAGGGTTAATGAAAGTAACGCGCAAGGATACCCATAAAGTGCATACAAGATTTAATCAAGCACTCACCCAAACAGGAAGATTAAGCTCAACAGATCCAAACCTTCAAAACATCCCGATTCGTTTAGAAGAAGGACGGAAGATTCGTCAAGCATTCGTTCCTTCAAAAGAAGGCTGGCTCATGTTTGCAGCTGACTATTCACAAATCGAGCTGCGTGTACTCGCTCATATTTCACAAGATGAGAATTTGATCGAAGCATTTACGAGGGACATGGACATTCACACGAAAACAGCGATGGATGTGTTCCATGTCTCAGAAGAAGAAGTGACTTCCGCTATGAGAAGACAAGCCAAGGCGGTAAATTTCGGTATTGTATACGGAATCAGCGACTATGGACTTTCTCAAAACCTTGGGATCACAAGAAAAGAAGCCGCCGCATTTATCGAGCGCTATTTAACAAGCTTTAAAGGCGTGAAAACCTATATGGAAGAAATCGTTCAGGAAGCGAAACAAAAAGGCTACGTCACGACGCTTCTTAAACGCAGACGGTATATCCCAGATATCACAAGCCGAAATTTTAATATCAAAAGCTTTGCAGAACGAACAGCCATGAACACACCGATCCAAGGCAGCGCAGCCGATATTATTAAAAAAGCGATGATTGATATGGCGCGAAGGCTCAAAGAAGAAAACCTGCAGACAAATCTTTTATTACAGGTGCACGATGAATTGATCTTTGAAGCGCCGAAAGAAGAAATCGCCATTCTTGAAAAGATTGTTCCTGAAGTCATGGAAAATGCACTTCAGCTTGATGTGCCGCTAAAAGTTGATTTTGCTTCAGGTCCATCTTGGTACGATGCGAAATAAATAATAGAGAGAAAAAGGAGCGAGGAGCATGCCGGAATTACCAGAAGTTGAAACCGTCCGGCGCACTCTCAAGCGGTTAGTCGAAGGAAAGACGATTGAAACGGTCGATATCAAATGGCCAAACATCATCAAACGTCCTGGGGAGCCGGAAGAGTTCGCAAGAAGATTGGTAGGAGAAACCATACAAACCATTGAAAGAAGAGGAAAGTTCCTCCTCTTTCATTTAGACCATTATGTGATGGTCTCCCATTTAAGGATGGAAGGGAAATATCGTGTACATGAAGCGCATGAGCCTTATGATAAACACGTACACGTCGTCTTTACGTTTACAGATGGGACGGAGCTTCGGTACCATGATGTGCGTAAATTTGGCACGATGCATTTATTTCAGCCGGGTGAAGAGGAAAGGGAACTCCCGCTATCACAGCTGGGATATGAACCATTCGATGAACAGTTTACTCCTGAGTATTTATGGGAGCAATTGAAAAAAACAACCCGCGTGGTCAAAACAGCACTGCTTGATCAAAAGATTGTCGTAGGACTTGGTAACATTTACGTAGATGAGGTCCTGTTTAAATCAGGGATTCATCCAGAAACGAAAGCGAATCAGCTCAGCCTGGAATCCTGCAAAGTGCTTCACAAACAGATCATCGATACGCTTCAGGTGGCGGTAGATGCGGGAGGAAGTACAATTCGTTCTTATATCAACTCACAAGGAGATATTGGCACATTTCAATTGCAGCTTCTTGTATATGACCGGCGGGGAGAGCCTTGCCAAACATGCGGAAGCATCATTGAGAAAACAGTAGTCGGAGGGCGCGGTACACACTTTTGTGTGACCTGCCAAAAACGTCCTCAATAAAGCTTAGCCATGAGCATGCTTCCTTTTTGCGATGCATACGATAAAAAACATTCATTTTTCAGCAAGGTGTAGACTGACACACAGCCCACCTGCTCTTCATATAGTGAAGAAGAGTCTAAGAACGCCTAGAGACTCTTGATCATCGTTGCATGAACAGAAAGGAAGAGTTCAGGTATGATTTCGATTTCGCTCCTGTTTTTAGCTATTGCAGTCAGCATCGACAGCTTTTCTGTAGGCTTTACGTATGGTCTCCGCAAAATGAGGATCCCATTTAAAGCCATCGTCATTATTGCATGCTGCTCAGGGATTGTGCTGCTCATTTCTATGCTGATTGGCAGCTTGCTGACGACATTTCTCCCTATCTCAGTGACCGATAAACTGGGGGGAGGCATCTTAATTGCCATTGGTCTTTGGGTCCTGTATCAATTTTACAAACCAGCGAAAGAGCGTGATTTGCTTCTTCATGAAAAGACATTGCTTAATGTGGAAGTCCAATCGCTTGGGCTTGTCATTCACATTTTAAGAAAGCCAACAAGTGCAGATATTGACCGATCTGGGACGATTAATGGAATAGAAGCGGTACTTCTTGGAATTGCTTTATCCATTGATGCATTTGGCGCAGGGATTGGCGCAGCGATACTAGGCTTTTCTCCAATTGTCATGAGTATCACGGTCGCAGTGATGAGCTCACTTTTTGTATGTATCGGTCTGCGTGCCGGTCATTACTTGGCAAATTGGCGCTGGATCGATAAACTCGCATGCTTACCAGGGCTTCTGCTCATATTAATTGGGGTTTGGAAGCTGTAAAAGGAGGAAATCAATTGACGCTTGTCATTGGATTAACCGGCGGGATTGCTAGCGGAAAAAGCACAGTCTCGCAGATGATAAAAGAGCAGGGCATCCGGGTTGTGGACGCAGATGTGATTGCAAAAGAAGCGGTCGCCAAAGGAACACCCGCCCTTCATCATATCGTTCAAACCTTTGGTGAGGGTGTCCTCCTGCCAAATGGAGAGCTAGACCGGCAGCAGCTGGGAGCCATTATTTTTTCTAATGAAGAGAAAAGAAAGCAGCTAAATGCGATCGTTCACCCAGAAGTGCGAAAGGAAATGCTCAGGCAGCGAGATGAAGGAATCGACAGCCGAGAAACATTCGTTGTCCTGGATATCCCGCTTTTATTTGAGAGTCAGCTGGAAAGTCTCGTCGACCGCATTATTGTGGTGTATACAACACCAGAATTACAGCTATCACGACTCATGAATCGAAACGACCTTAGCGCGGAAGAAGCGCTGAATCGGATTCACTCTCAGCAGCCTCTTGAGGAAAAATGTAAGAAAGCAGACCGGGTGATAGAAAATACACAAGATCTTGCTTTTATTAGAAAGCAATTGCAGAACATATTAAATGAATGGGAACATACTGATAAGTAAGAGTACATACACGTACTCTTCTTTTTTTATGCTTTTTATATTTCTCATGAAAAGAACAGCCCTTTTTAGAAAATATACGTTTATATACTGGCAATTACAATCTAATGTGATATACTAATTTCATAAATAAATTTATTGAGTATAACACATAATAGAGGAGTGACCTGTTCATGAAGGTAAAAGCAGCGATCAATGGGTTTGGCAGAATTGGACGCATGGTCTTCAGAAAAGCAATGCTTGATGATCAAATTCAAATTGTAGCGGTGAACGCAAGCTATCCTGCCGAAACGCTAGCACATTTAATTAAATATGATACAAATCATGGACGTTACGAATGCGATGTGACAGCAGAAGATGACGCACTGATTGTAAATGGGAAAAGAGTGCTTTTGCTCAATAACAGAGACCCAAAGCAGCTTCCGTGGGGAGAGCTTGGGATTGATATCGTCATAGAAGCAACCGGAAAATTTAATTCAAAAGATCAAGCGATGGGCCATATAGATGCCGGAGCGAAAAAGGTCGTACTTACAGCTCCAGGTAAAAATGAAGACATTACAATTGTGATGGGTGTCAATGAGGATGATCTTGATCCTGAAAAGCACGTCGTTATTTCAAACGCATCTTGTACAACAAACTGTTTAGCACCAGTTGTCAAATTGTTAGATGATGAATTCGGTATCGACAACGGTTTAATGACAACGGTTCATGCGTATACAAATGATCAAAAAAATATCGATAACCCGCATAAGGATTTGCGCCGGGCAAGAGCATGTGCCCAGTCCATTATTCCAACGACGACGGGTGCCGCTAAAGCGCTTTCTTTAGTGCTGCCGCACATGAAAGGGAAATTGCATGGACTTGCACTTCGCGTGCCAGTTTCCAATGTATCGATGGTTGATCTTGTTGTCGACTTGAAAAAAGATGTCACAGCAGAAGAAGTCAATGCAGCCTTCTCAAATGCATCAAAAACTTCTCTTTCCGGTATTTTAGATTACACGGATGAGCCGCTTGTTTCTACAGACTTTAATACGAACCCTTATTCAGCTGTCGTAGATGGACTGACAACGATGGTGATGGGGGATAGAAAAGTAAAAGTTCTTGCATGGTATGACAATGAATGGGGTTATTCATGCAGAGTGGTGGATCTTGTGAAGTTTGTCGGATCGCAGATGAAAGAGCTTTCTGCTGTTTGAAATGAAGAAGACGAACGTCCCTTTTCAAGGAATGAGAGAAAATCCCAATGAAAACACAGCTTGCAAAATGGGTCTAAACAAAGTATACTATTTTTCGTGAACTTCTTGTTCGCAGACTCATTCGGGTATACTTAAAGGGTTAGGACCTCTTTGGACTAACTTTCCCCCGTGGTATATGTCCGGTCCGGCTGCTTAGAACTTCACTCTTTCATTCTTGTTTAAGGGGGGTCCATGATGGAAACAATCGGACGTCACGTTATCTCCGAGCTATGGGGATGCGACTGTGATAAACTGAACGACATGGATTTTATTGAAAAAACGTTTGTAAATGCAGCTTTGAAATCAGGAGCTGAAGTAAGAGAGGTTGCTTTTCACAAATTTGCACCTCAAGGAGTAAGTGGAGTTGTCATTATTTCTGAATCTCATCTGACAATTCACAGCTTTCCTGAACATGGTTATGCGAGCATAGATGTTTATACTTGCGGCGACCTAGATCCGAATATCGCAGCAGATCATATCGGAGATGAATTAGGTGCTGAAACAAGAGAAAACATTGAAATTCCTCGAGGCATGGGACCTGTACAAGTGAAACAGGCGCAAGCCAAAGCACTGTAAACATAAAAAAAGATCGCAATGGGAGCTGGCCAAAAGCATTGAAATGCCTTTGTGTTATGCTCCTTTTTATATTTGTTTGATAGAGAAAATCCAACATTCCCCAACTTGCCTATACTTTTGTTCTAGGAAAACAAAGGTTTTTTTTATAAAATAAAGAAGAGGCATTATGGCAAAGGGGATACGTAGATGATTTTAGGACAAAAGTTCAAACGGTTCATGTCAAACCATACAGAAACATCTGACGAGCATCCAGTGTCAGAACTGAAAAGCCATTACTACAAATCGACGAATGCGCAAGTTTTTCAAGCGGTGGAAGCCATGCTTTCTGGGCACGCTTCCTATCAAGTGACATCTGTTTCAGCAGAACGAGGTGAAATCAGCGCAAACATCAGTATGCCGAAAAAAGCCTTTCTCGTAGCGACTGTCATTTCAATTCGTCCTTTTGAAACAGCTGTCGATTTTAATGTGACAACAGAAACAGCCTTGCCAACAGATTTTGGCTATAGTGAGAAAACGGTTTTTTCCCTTTATGATGAACTAGACAAACAACTTCCAAGAATAGATCGGAGCTGATGAAATGAAATGTCCCACATGTCAGCACCTTGGCACAAGGGTGCTTGATTCAAGACCAGTAGATGAAGGGAAATCCATCCGTCGTAGAAGAGAGTGCGAAAGCTGCCAATATCGCTTTACGACGTTTGAGAAATTAGAAGAATTACCACTGATTGTGGTGAAAAAAGAAGGAATTCGAGAAGAATTCAGCCGCGAAAAGATGCTGAGAGGACTCATAAAAGCATGTGAAAAGCGACCTGTTGCTTTAAAGCAGCTGGAGGATGTCTGCTTTAATATTGAAAAAGAACTGCGTAATCAAGGTATGTCAGAAGTGAAAAGTGAGCTTGTAGGTGAAATGGTGATGGACGAGCTGGCAAAAATTGATGAAGTGTCTTACGTCAGGTTTGCCTCCGTTTACCGGCAGTTTAAAGATATCAACGTCTTTATTGATGAATTAAAAGATTTATTAAAGAAAGAACGCTAAAAAAGAGCTGAAGATACTTCATGCTCTTTTTCCTGCGTAAAGCGTAAAACGCAAAAAGGGTGTACAATAGAAACAATTGCAATTCATGGGGAGGATCAGCATATGACAGAGCATTGGAAGGAAGTGCTAGCCGTCGATCCGTATGTCGTCAAAAGCGCTTCATTGCTCGGTGACATCGATAGACAGCTCATCACTCTTTTATATCAGCCGCTTATAGGCATGTCCGCTTTCAGCTTATATATGACGCTGTGGGGAGAGCTGGAACAAAATCGTATGTGGGGGAAACCCGCACCTCATCGGCAGCTCATGGTCATGCTGCAAACGAATTTGAATGATATTTTTAAGGAACGTTTAAAGCTTGAAGCGATTGGTTTACTCCGCACATATGAACAGGAAACGGAAGAAGGCAGACTGTTTACATATGAGCTTGTGCCGCCGTTAAGACCAGATGAGTTTTTCCAAGATGGTATGCTGAATGTTCTGCTGTACCATCGTGTAGAGAAAGCGAAATATATGCAGCTTCGTGATTATTTCTCATATCCCGGTGTTCCGGCAGAGGCAAAGAACATCTCGCGGTCGTTTGAAGAAGTTTTTCACGTATTGCAGCCAGGTGAACGCAGGATGACAGAAGAAATCAATCAGGCGTCATCACTTGATCAGGGCTATGAATATGTGACCGTTGGATCGAGTCAGCCGGCTCCTCTCTCAGACGAATCCTTTGATTTCGATTTATTGTTAGCAGGCATGTCTGATATGATGATTCCAAGAAAGGCTTTGACAAAGCAGGTGAAAGAAACCATTAAGAAGTTAGCCGTTGTATACGGCATCACCCCGCTTCAAATGCAAAATATTGTAGCAGGCGCCTGTGGTTCGGATCAAATGATCTCAACAGAAGAGCTGAGAAAAGCGGCAAGAGACTGGTACCAAATTGAATACAGAGGCGAGCAGCCAAAACTCATTGATCAAAAACAGCCGAGACACTTGCGTCAAGATGCTTCAAAAGCGCCAGTGGCAGATACGCCGGATGCCAAATTGATTGAAAAGCTTGATCATATTTCGCCTAGGGAGCTGCTAAAAGATATGGCTGACGGCATTGAGCCAACATATGCCGACTTAAGAATTGTCGAAGATATTATGCTTGAGCAGCAGCTAGAGCCAGGTGTCATGAACGTTTTGATCTACTATACATTACTGAAAACAGATATGAAGCTGTCGAAAACATATATGCAAAAAATCGCCGCTCATTGGGTGAGAAAGAAAATTAAAACCGTAGCGGCGGCCATGAAAATGGCCAAAGAAGAGAACAGGCAAATGACAGAGTGGGCGCAGCAGAAAAAGCAGCGTAGCACATACGGATCAGGGAAAGTTGTCCGTGAAGAGAAGCTTCCTGACTGGATGAAAGAAACCGAAACGAAAGAACAGCCTGCAAAAGAACAAACAGACAGCCTGTCGACAGAAGACCTCGAACGAGAAAAAGAAAAACTGTTAGATCAGTTTAAAAATATGAAAAAGTACAATGCACATTAAGATGAGGTGAGATGAGGATGAAACCGATCGGTCGTTCATTTGAACAGCTAAAAGGGCGCGTAGATTTTCGTGTGAGATATAATCAGATTAAAGAGAGTGTGTTATCTGATGAAGATGTAAAAGCCTTTTTACAGGAGCACCAAGAAGACATACACGAAGACATGATCAATCGCAGCTTGAACCGGCTTTTTGAATATGTGCAGCAGTCGAAGGGCTGTTCATATTGCTTAGATGAAGAGAACGTCAATGCGATTTTAGACGGTCATCACCCGAAGCTTGTGATCAAAGGTCAGAGTATTGATATTGAATATTCCCCTTGTCCAGTCAAGCTGCGGCTCGATAGACAGAAAAAACAGCAAGAGCTCATGAAAAGCATGTACATTCCGCAAAATGTTCTTCAAGCGACGTTCGCTGATTTGAACGTTGTGGGAAGACAGGAAGTCATTCAAAAAGTAGGGCAATTCCTGCAAAGCTATGATGAGACGGGCAAAGGGAAGGGCTTATATTTACACGGAAAGTTTGGAGTAGGAAAAACGTATATTCTGGCAGCCATTGCGCAGCAGTTAGCGGAGAAGGAATACCCATCTCTCCTTGTGTACGTGCCTGAATTTGTGAGAGAGCTAAAAAATTCGTTAGCCGATCATACACTAGAATCAAAACTGAACATGGTCAAATCCACCCCTATTTTAATGCTTGATGATATTGGGGCAGAGTCGATGACAAGCTGGGTTCGAGATGAACTACTCGGAACGATTTTACAATACCGTATGGCAGAGCAGCTGCCGACTTTCTTCTCTTCTAATTTCTCACCAAGTGAACTGAAGCATCACTTTACGTACTCACAGCGCGGGGAAAAAGAAGAGGTCAAAGCCGCTCGTTTAATGGAACGGATTCTCTATTTAGCAGAGGCAGTCTTGCTCGAAGGAGAAAACCGCCGTCATTTATAAAAGCGTTTATCACTTGAAGGAGGAGCAAATGAAATGAACAAAAGAAAATGGCTGCTTTTTCTCGTGATTGCAGGTCTCGCTGTTTTACTGTGGTGGCTGAACAAACAGCATCTTCAGCTGGCGCCGATAGATGTGAAAAATTGGGTGCTTCAATTTGGGATGCTGGCACCCTTTGTTTTTCTTTTCTTATCTCTTTTTCGCCCGTTTGTTCTCGTCCCTATTACGGTTTTTTCGCTGGCAGCAGGTTTGGCATTTGGCAGTGTTCTTGGGACGATTTATGCCCTCGTTGGTGCTACCGCCGGAGCAACATGCTCCTTCCTGCTTGCCACAACCTTTCGTGCAAAAAAGAAGGAAACAGAATCAAGCAGCCGGAAGCTGAAAGCGGTGACGTCCCGCATTCAGGAGCATGGGTTTCTTTACATTTTGTTATTGCGAATTGCCCCAATCCATTTTGACTTTGTCAGCTATGCGGCAGCAGCTTCACGTGCAAATTATCGTGCATTTACGGCAGCTACCTTTTTAGGCTTAATACCGGGTACAGTTGCATTAAATGTCCTTGGCTCAAGCTTTGTCAGCGGCAATTATGCCGCTTTAGCAATCGTTTGTTTGATTTATCTAATCTTTATCTCAGTTCCGCTCATTTTAAAAAGAAAGATGCCTGATTTATTTTAGGCGTCTATTTTTTATGTTCTCCCCATATATATGTAACAGATGTCGTTAGGGGGGACAAACATGCTTGAAATAATCTTTGAAGATGAATATGATACCGCCGCTTTTTTACATCTTGCTGAACACTTGGACAGTCGGCATCACATGTCAATTCAACAAGGGAAAGACCGGCTTCTCATAGAGGCGAAGGAATCAAAGGAAGGACTTGAGTCCATTGTGCGGCCATTACTGGTTCACTTTTTTTTGGAATGCAAAGAAAATGAGCGCATGCGCAGCATTCTTGAAAACACGTATCTATTTAAAGATCCTGAAGAGCAGCACCAAATTCTTTCAATTGCCCACAGCATCATGAACGGGGATTTAGATGATATTCCCGGCATTCATCAAGAACCGTCAAGAGAAGCCCTGTTAACAAAGGAGCTCGAGACGATTTCTTTACAGCAAGGTATTTTTTCAATTGGTTCATTTATGACATTCAGACTGTCAGAGTATGACAGGAGGCTGAAGAACTATGTTGAAGTCTCCATTGAAGAATACAAAATGGAACAAGAATATCAAAACTTCATTCAATCGCTTCGAGACTATGTGATGGCAAAAGAACCGAAGCTCGAAAAAGTACATGTTGTGCATCAGGATCGCCTGATGATTTGGGAATTTCGGTACGCTTCTGAGCGTGATCAAAAACAATACATAGACAGACAGTTTGTAAGAGAGCATCCAATGTATATTGATTCGCAGCTGATTGCACCACTCGTATCCATAGCGCCCAAAAAGATTGACCTGTTTACAAATGATACAGGTCACTCGATGGTACAGACCATTCAAAATATTTTTCAAGAAAGGGTCGAGGTATTCCCGGCTCATTCATTTCAAGAACACAATGTTCAATTTGTCCATGATCATTTGGAAGAGAAAAGTGAAAAGCTTTCTTGATTTTCACGAAAAAACGTTTTATAATACGGTGTAACTTCATACAAAGACCGTATTGATAAGGACATGAACAAATGAACACCCGCTTAAAGAGAGGGAAGCCGCGGCTGAAAGCTTCCTAGCAGAGGACCATTTGCTTTACCACCTTTGAACATCAGCTGTGAACGTTTTAGTAATGGCTGACGGGAATTCCCGTTATCGAACCACAAGCCGTGTTTGCTTATGAAAAAGTAAGCTGCAAATACGGGAAAAAGGGTGGAACCACGATTCCGTTTTATTCAACCTCGTCCCTTTCCAGGGGGCGGGGTTTTTATATTGCCAAAAAAAGGAGTGACCAGAGATGTCAGAACAAATTCAACTTACATTTCCAGATGGAGCAGTCAAGGAGTTTGACAAAACAGCTACAACAGAAGACATCGCGGCATCAATTAGCCCAGGCCTAAAGAAAAAAGCGCTTGCCGGTAAATTGAACGGCAAAGAAATAGATCTGCGTACGCCGCTATTAGAAAGTGGAACAATTGAGATCATCACAGATAAAAGTGATGAAGCACTCGACATTATGCGCCACAGCACAGCTCATTTGCTAGCACAGGCAATCAAACGCCTGTATGGAAAAGAGCATCACGTTCAGTTTGGCGTAGGTCCTGTGATTGAAAATGGCTTCTACTACGATGTGGACATCGATGTTGCCATCACACCGGAAGATTTACCAAAGATTGAAAAAGAAATGAAAAAAATCATTAACAGCAATCTGCCAATCGAGCGAATTGAAGTATCAAGAGAAGAAGCGAAAAAACGCTTTGAAGCGATTGGTGATCAATTAAAGCTTGAGCTGTTAGAGGCGATTCCAGAAGGTGAAGCTGTCACGATTTATGAGCAGGGTGAATTCTTTGATCTCTGCCGCGGCATTCACTTGCCGTCAACAGGGAAAATCAAAGAGTTTAAGCTGTTAAGCCTTGCAGGTGCATACTGGAGAGGTGACAGCAACAATCAAATGCTTCAGCGTATTTACGGTACAGCTTTCTTCAGCAAAGATGATCTAAATGAGCATCTACGCCTGCTTGAAGAAGCGAAAGAACGCGATCACCGTAAACTAGGAAAAGAGCTGAAACTGTTTGCGAACTCTCAAAAGGTAGGTCAAGGTCTACCGCTTTGGCTGCCAAAAGGCGCAACGATCCGCCGCGTTATTGAGCGTTACATTGTTGATAAAGAAGTACGCCTTGGTTATGAGCATGTGTATACACCAGTTCTTGCAAATGTTGAATTGTATAAAACATCAGGGCACTGGGCGCATTATCAAGAAGACATGTTCCCTGTGATGGAAATGGACAATGAAGATCTTGTTCTTCGTCCGATGAACTGTCCTCACCATATGATGATTTACAAAAACGAGCCGCATAGCTATCGCGAATTGCCAATTCGTATTGCAGAGCTTGGTACAATGCACCGTTATGAAATGTCAGGTGCTTTATCTGGCCTTCAGCGTGTTCGCGGTATGACATTAAACGATGCCCATATCTTTGTACGTCCAGATCAAATCAAAGACGAATTCATTCGTACAGTTCGCCTAATTGAAGAAGTGTATCAAGACTTTGGCTTGAATGACTACACATTCCGCTTATCTTACCGTGATCCAGAAGATACTGAGAAGTATTTCGACGATGATGCCATGTGGAATAAAGCGCAATCGATGCTAAAGGATGCAATGGACGAGCTTGGTCATGACTATTATGAGGCAGAAGGCGAAGCGGCATTTTATGGTCCGAAGCTTGACGTTCAAGTGAAGACAGCTCTTGGAAAAGAAGAGACACTGTCTACTGTACAGCTTGATTTCTTACTTCCAGAGCGCTTCGATCTCACATATATCGGAGAAGATGGCAAGCACCATCGTCCAGTCGTGATTCATAGAGGTGTTGTTTCTACAATGGAGCGTTTTGTTGCCTTCTTAATTGAAGAATACAAAGGAGCCCTACCAACTTGGCTGGCACCTGTACAATTCCAAGTCATCCCGGTTTCACCATCTGTCCATTTAGACTATGCGAAAAAAGTACAAGAACGTTTGCAGCTTGAAGGTCTTCGTGTAGAGCTTGACAGCCGTGATGAAAAAATCGGATACAAAATTAGAGAAGCGCAAATGCAAAAGATCCCGTACATGCTAGTCGTCGGAGATCAAGAAGCAGAAAATGGCGCTGTCAATGTTAGAAAGTACGGAGAGCAAGATTCAGAAACAATGGATCTTGAAGCCTTTGTGAAACATGCAGTAGCAGAAGCGAAAAAATAATCTTTTTCAAGCGAAGCAGTCAGTGATCTTTCTCCTTAGATCACTGGCTTTTTCTTTTTGGGAAAAATTCTCCACTAGTGATCCAGTCCCTTGAATGATACGTTTAGATAGTATGAAAGTATGGGTAAGTATGTACTATTGGTTCGAGTTAAATTGGGGGTATGAAAGCGATGATGAAAACAACAAACACTTTATCATCACAAGTATTGGAGCGATCAGCAGTACTTCGTGCATTGGAACACTCACTGGCGATGATTGAATTTGATGTGACAGGTGAAGTGCTATGGGTCAATGATATTTTTGCAAAAGCCATGGGATATTCAAAGCAAGAGATGATTGGTTTAAAACATAGACAGTTTTGTCCTCCTCATATTGCAGAACACGCAAGCTATCAAATGTTTTGGAAGCGTTTGAAAGAGGGGCAAGTCTTTCAGGAAAAGGTGCAGCGGACGACGAAGAATGGTGACAGCTTATGGCTTGAAGCGACATATACACCTGTCCGCAATGAAGAGGAACGCGTAGTGGGTGTTGTGAAAGTCGCAACAGATATAACAGAAAGAGAAAGCACGATGAAACAGGTCGTAGGCGATTTAAAGGACATGTCTGCGAAATTAATGGAGCGAGCAGAAGTGGGCATCCAGCATAGTCAAAGAGTCAATGTCTCCTTTGATCATATAGCAAACGAAACAGATCAAAATATGAGCTTACTAGAAGGATTAACAGAGCAGGTAGAGTCCATCAGCTCCATCGCTAAAACGATTAACAGCATTTCCTCACAAACCCAGCTCCTTGCATTAAATGCGGCGATCGAAGCAGCCCATGCAGGTTCCTATGGAAATGGCTTTAGTGTAGTGGCGGCAGAAATTCGAAAGCTTGCAACTGATTCAAAAGAAGCGATCGTCAAAGTAGATCAATATGTAAAGGCGATTCATGCGGAAGTAGAGAAGGTCAGCAGCGGAACGAGCCGGGCCAAGACAACGGTGTTTACAAATCGCGATCTTGTAAAGCAGGCAAGTGAGGAATTTATGAATGTAGGAGAAGCAGCCCGCAGCTTAGACAAGCAAGCGCAAAGTCTAGCGGGAATTGTGTAGTTTGAGCACACAAAAAACACCCAATCTCGTTAGGAGAAGGGTGTTTTCTCGTTTGTTCTATTTTAATATATCAAACAATTCATGTAAGTCTTTGATTTCATAATCTGGCGTTACATCTGTTTCGTTCTTTTTGCCATGTCGATTGATCCAAACGGTTTGAATCCCGGCTCGAGATGCCCCAAGAATATCTGTTTTTGGATTATCTCCCACCATGATCACATCGTCTTTTGTTAGATTTAACAGCTGAAGGCAGTGCTCAAAGATGCCAGGGTCAGGTTTGCCTTTCCCGTAATCTCCTGAAATGACAATTTCATTAAAATAAGGTGCAAGCTCAGGAACACCGGCCAGTTTTTCCTTTTGAAGACTAGGATCTCCGTTTGTTAAAAGGAGCAATTCATAGCTGCCTTTCAGACGGTCTAAAACAGGGTACGTTTCTTCATAGACAAATGGGCGTTTTCTCCGCTCTGCTGCAAAGAAATCAGCCAAATATTGTCCAAATGCCTCATCGTCAATTCCTGCTTCTTTTAAGCCATTGGTCCAAGCGTTCTTGCGATACTCTGGTGCAAGGGCATTCAATTTTTGAAAGCCTTCGCTAATCGGTTCACTAAAATTGGACCACAGTCCTTCGAAAGGATTAATTCCGATCATGACAGTATAATCATATGTTTCATAGGACGAATACAGCTTTCTTGCTTCTTCACGTACAATTTGTTCAAATGTTTCTGGATTCAGTCCATATTTCTTTTCCGCTTCGCGGCATGTTTCCTGAAAAGTGGTGTGAATGCTTTTTTCATCCCAAAGCAAAGTATCATCTAAATCGAAAAATACGGCTTTCATGATCTTCTCCCTTGTTATGTATGTGTTACCTTCAATTGCAAGTGACGGCTCAAGTTCATTTTACAATAGAAGATGAGGGCAATAAAGAAAAGATTTGAGAGATATTTGAACATTGACCGCACATGATAGAATAGAAAGACAGTAAATAATACATACATCAATTGAGGTGGCAGGTTTGCTTCATTTAATTATTATGATGATCGAGCGTGTTGGGATCATCGTTATTTTAGGGTTTGTGCTTGCCCATGTGAAGGGCTTTCGCAATCTATTGCTTCATAATGAAGGGTTTCGAAAAAAGGCAGTCCTTGTCTTTATTTTTGCTTCTTTTAGTATTATCAGCAATTACACAGGAATTGAAATCCAGCAGCAGATGGTCATGAATCATGAGTTTTCCTATCATCTCGGCTCGTCAAGCTCAATTGCCAATACGAGAATCATGGGAATCGAAATGGGCGGATTAATAGGAGGGCCGTTTGTTGGCATTGGTGCAGGGCTTTTAGCTGGGATTCATCGCTATTCATTAGGAGGAAGCACGGCACTCAGTTGTGCGATTTCTTCGATTTTAGCCGGTGTGATTGCAGGCTATGTTGGCAGCAGGTTTAAGCGGAAGAATCGAATGGTGACACCTCGCCAAGCCGCACTTTTTGGTGTGGCAATGGAATCCTTGCAGATGATTATTATCCTTCTATTTGCAAAGCCATTTGCTGAAGCTTGGGGGCTTGTGAGTATTATTGCCCTGCCGATGATTTTTGTGAATGGAATTGGTAGCTTTATCTTTTTATCGATTTTACAGTCAGTCATTCGGCAAGAAGAGCAGGCAAAGGCGATGCAGACACACCGTGTATTTTCAATCGCCGATCAAACGCTGCCTTTCTTCCGCCAAGGGTTAAATGAACAGTCATGTAAAAGCGTGGCGGAGATCATTCATCGATTAACAGAAACAGATGCGGTCTCCTTAACCGATACAGAAAAGATTTTAGCGCATGTTGGAGATGGGACGGATCATCATATTCCCTCGAAAATCCTCATTACAGGACTGTCGAAACAAGTATTGATGAGCGGCAAAATTATGAAGGCACATTCGAAAGATGAAATCAATTGTTCAGTCACCCATTGCCCGCTTCAAGCGGCGATTGTGCTGCCCCTCACCTCCAATGGTCAAACGATCGGAACGTTAAAAATGTATTTCAATTCTCCGGTCGGATTAAGCAGGGTAGAGGAGGAGCTTGCAGAAGGCTTGGCAATGCTGTTTTCCACACAGCTTGAGCTTGGAGAGGCAGAAACCCAAAGCCGCCTGCTAAAAGATGCAGAGATCAAAGCACTTCAAGCGCAAGTGAATCCGCACTTTTTATTTAACGCCATTAATACCATCTCTGTCTTGTGCAGAACGAACGTAGAGATGGCTAGAAAGCTGCTGCTTCAGCTGAGTATATATTTTCGATCCAATTTGCAAGGCGCCCGCCAGCTGCTCATTCCACTTCATAAAGAAATTCAGCATGTAGAAGCCTATTTGTCACTTGAACAAGCAAGGTTTCCAAATAAATACCACGTGACCTTTCAAATTGAAAAGGAGCTAGAGCAGGTGATGATTCCGCCATTTGTGCTTCAGGTGCTTGTTGAAAATGCAGTGAGACACGCATTTCCTAAACATCAAACGAGCTGTGAAGTCATCGTATCTGCTGTGATGAAAGATGGGCATGTCAATATGAAAGTGACGGATAATGGACAGGGAATCGAGAATGACAAGATGGCTCAGTTATTAAAAGCGCCTGTTGAATCCAAAGAAGGAACAGGTACGGCTCTTTTTAATTTAGATCAGCGGTTAAGAGGGATTTTTGGCAGACAAGCCGCTCTATCTATTCATAGCGGCCAAGGCACTGACATCTCATTTCGCATTCCAATGGACTATGTAAAAGAGGATGATTTTCGTTGATAAATGTATTAATCGTAGATGATGAAGTGTTAGCAAGAGACGAATTAAAATACTTATTACGCAGAACGAAAGAGGATGTTCAAATAGAGGAAGCAGAAAATATAGAATCAGCTTTTGACCGGATGGTGGATCATAAGCCGGACCTGCTCTTTTTAGACATTGATTTATCTGGTGAAAATGGATTTGATATTGCCAAAAGGCTCAACCGGATGTCTGATCCGCCAGCAATTGTATTTGCGACAGCCTTTGATCAGTATGCGCTGAAGGCGTTTGAGGTCAGTGCGCTCGATTATTTAACAAAACCATTTGATGAAGAACGGCTTTTGCAAACGATCCAAAAGTTTAAAAAGTGGAAATCTGTTGAGACGCAAGATCACCAGCTATCAGATGAGAAAATCCCCCATCAGCAAAAGCTAGCCATCTCAGTCGATGATTCAATTGTCATTCTGCAAGTAGAAGAGATCATGTATGTAGGGCTCAGTGAGGGGAAAAAGGTTGTGAAAACAAAGGATCACATGTATGAGGTCACAGAACCGCTTGTGGTCATTGAAAAGAAACTCCCTGAGGCTTATTTTATGAGGGTTCATCGAAGCTATATCGTGAACACCTCTCATATGAAAGAAGTACAGCCGTGGTTTAATTCGACGTATAATCTGCATATGACAGACGGGTCGATTATTCCTGTCAGCCGCACTTACGCCAAAGAACTAAAGAAGTCGCTCCTGCTAGATTAGGACGGCTTTTTTTATTTGTATTTCAATACTCGTTTTCTGCATTTCATTCATTGAATCCGGCGAGTTTGATTGTAAACGCTTCATTCATTTATTTCATGCCATATACTGAGGGCAGTCGAAGAAAGAGGTGAAGGGGCATGAGTGCCACTAAAGTATATGGATTTCTATCTCAAGCATTTATCTTTGCAACCGTAATGTTCGTTTCTAATCTCATTTCAATGTATTTACCAATTCCGATGCCTGCATCTGTGATTGGTCTGGTTCTATTATTTGTTTTGCTGACAACGAAAATCGTCAAACTGGAGCAAGTGGAGCAATTAGGTACATCATTGACAGGGCTCATTAGCTTTCTATTTGTTCCCTCTGGTATCTCGGTTATTCAATCACTAGGTGTCATGCAAGAAGTAGGTGTGCAAGTCGTCGGTGTCATTATCATTGCAACGATTATGTTACTAGCAGCGACAGGGCTATTCACGCAGCTTCTCATGCAATTATCAGACAAACCACAGAAACGTAAAGAGACAAAGGAGAGCAAATCGACTCCTTCTCATTCTAATAAACCAGCTTCAAGTACGCATTAAAGGAGAGATGCAGGATGGGTACAAGTACGATGAGTCCTTATTTTGGTATAGTCGTCTCATTGGTCGCCTTTGGAATCGGTACATTCTTATTTAAAAAATCAAAAGGCTTCTTCTTATTTACACCACTTTTTGTCGCCATGGTGTTAGGTATTTTATTTTTGAAAATTGGCGGTTTTTCCTATGCAGATTATAATGAGGGCGGCAAGATTATCAAGTTTTTCTTAGAGCCTGCGACGATTGCTTTCGCTATTCCGCTTTATAAGCAGCGCGCATTGCTTAAAAAATATTGGTGGCAGATTTTATCCGCTATTTTTGTAGGATCACTTTGCTCCATTACAATTGTGTATGTCGTAGCAAAAGGCATTCATCTTGATGCGGCTGTAATGAAAAGTATGCTCCCGCAGGCAGCGACGACAGCGATTGCTCTTCCGATTGCAAAGGATATTGGCGGAATTGCAGATATCACAGCCTTTGCGGTCATATTTAATGCAGTCATTGTGTATGCACTAGGTGCTTTCTTCTTAAAATGGTTTCGAATTAAAAATCCAGTGGCAAAAGGGCTTGCACTCGGTACATCAGGACATGCACTTGGCGTCTCTGTTGGGATTGAGATGGGTGAAGTGGAAGCGGCCATGGCAAGTATTGCTGTTGTGGTCGTAGGGGTTGTGACCGTCATCGTCATCCCAATCTTTATGCAATTGATTCTTTGATGACGTCATTGTTTTGAAAAGCCTTGCCCAATTCGTTTAATCATGCTAAAATGAAAAAGTTGTTTCAAGAGTTCGGTTACTTGACGGACAAATGAAAATTGTGTAGAATAATTAACGAATTGAATAGATATCACAAGCAGAAGCACCCGCTTCTCACCTGATTGACACGTGTTTGTAGTTGACAGGTTGACCGTACATTTATTTTTTCATGCAAATGTTCGCAGTGTGGGTGTTTTATATGCCCACACTTTTTGTTTGCCTGTAAAACATACAACGAAATGGTCAAAATGAATTGTGAACTCAATTCAAAATCTCATGGAGGTGGCTCACTATTAGCAAAGATCAATTAGTTAATGAAGGTATTCGTGCGCGTGAAGTTCGTTTGATCGGACAAAATGGCGATCAGCTGGGGATTAAAACCCGCCAGGAAGCTCTGGAAATTGCTACGAAAGCCAATCTTGACCTTGTGTTAGTTGCTGCAAATGCAAAACCACCTGTTTGCCGAATCATGGACTATGGTAAGTTCCGATTCGAACAGCAGAAGAAGGATAAAGAGGCACGTAAGAATCAAAAAATCATTAGCTTAAAAGAAGTTCGGTTGAGCCCGACAATTGATGAACATGATTTTAACACGAAGCTCCGTAATGCAATCAAATTCCTTGAAAAGGGCGATAAAGTGAAAGCTTCTATCCGCTTTAAAGGGCGTGCGATTACGCATAAAGAAATCGGACAGCGCGTGTTAGACCGTTTCTCTGAAGCTTGCGCTGAAGTAGCAACAGTAGAAACAAAACCTAAGATGGACGGACGTAGCATGTTCCTCATGCTTGCACCAAAAGTCGAAAAGTAAAGTAACAGAGGGAGGAAATATCCAATGCCAAAAATGAAAACTCACCGCGGATCTGCTAAACGTTTCAAAAAAACAGGTTCTGGTAAACTTAAACGTTCTCATGCGTACACAAGTCACCTGTTCGCTAACAAATCTACAAAGCAAAAACGTAAATTGCGTAAGAGCGCAATCGTAAGTGCTGGAGATTTCAAACGTATCAAACAACAACTTGCAAACATCAAGTAATTTGGAATAGGAATCATAGGAGGGAATTACAATGCCAAGAGTAAAAGGCGGAACTGTGTCGCGTCAGCGTCGTAAAAAGGTTCTTAAATTAGCAAAAGGTTATTTCGGTTCAAAACATAGATTATACAAAGTAGCAAACCAACAGGTGATGAAATCTGGAAACTACGCTTTCCGTGACCGTCGTCAGAAAAAACGTGACTTCCGTAAACTATGGATCACTCGTATCAATGCTGCAGCTCGTATGAACGGTCTTTCTTACAGCCGTTTAATGCATGGCCTAAAGCTTTCTGGTATCGAAGTAAACCGCAAAATGCTTGCTGACCTTGCTGTGAATGACCTAAGTGCATTCAATCAGCTTGCTGATGCTGCAAAAGCACAACTAGACAAGTAAGTCATATGAAAGATCATTCCGTCGAGGGGTGATCTTTTTTGCTCATCATGTGAGGTGAAATGAATGAATATCGCGTTGATTGTGCTGCTGATATTGGTAAATGGCTATGGTTTCATTCTCATGGGAGAGGACAAACGCCGGGCAAAAGCGCATAAATGGAGAATCTCAGAGGTGCACTTATGGAGTGCTGCCGTGCTTTTTGGGGCTGCTGGATCGTATCTAGGGATGCAGTATTTCCGTCATAAAACAAAGCATCCTGCCTTTCAAATTGGCATGCCAGTGTTAATCATGGTGCAGTTGATCATATTAGGATATATCAAGTTCATCTGAAAAAGGAGCAGACGCCATCAAGACGGCGTGTCTGCTCCTTTTTTTTGTTTGATTTTTTTAATGGGCTGATCCCAATCAATTTTTGTTTGAGGATAACGTTCGATAATGTTTTCCTCCAATTTTTCAAAGTCTTCTAATGTAAATTCACTTAGCTTCTCAGGTGACTCCGTCCAAACGTAAATGGAGTGGACAAATAGAGGATGATCCTTAGAAGGAACATGCTTCTCCCCTTCAAACAAGACACCTTTATAGACGAAATTAAAATTTTTACGTGCATTTTGTTGTTCGTCCATAAAATAAAAGCCTTCTTTTAATTGTGCTTGTTTCAGCTTTCTTCTCGGATTTGAGAAGAATTTTACCGCCATGTAGAAGATGTAGACAAGCAGTGCAACAAGAGCTAGTCTAATGAGGATTACAAACATGACAGGATGCACCTCCAATACCGTTATCTGATGTACTACGAATGAAAAGGCCAAAAGGTTTCAACTTTTTTTAAAAAAATATTTCGGAAAACGAAAAAATATTCATAAAAAGATCGTATTGAACGAAAAAGGTTTTGTATAATAAGAATGCACCATGAAGATAAAGGAGGATATATGGAATGACAAAGCTAGATCAAACATTAACTATGCTGAAAGACCTAACGGATGCAAAAGGGATTCCAGGAAATGAACGTGATGTCAAAAAAGTCATGCAGACATACATAGAATCATATGCAGATGAAGTCTCTAGTGACCGCCTTGGCAGCTTAATTGCTAAGAAGGAAGGAAACGCAAACGGACCTAAAATTATGCTTGCTGGTCACTTAGATGAAGTAGGATTCATGGTGACAAAAATTGATGACAAAGGCTACATTCGCTTCCAAACTGTCGGCGGATGGTGGTCGCAGGTCATGCTCGCGCAGCGTGTGACGATTGTAACGAAAAAGGGAGACATAACAGGTGTGATTGGCTCAAAGCCGCCGCACGTCTTGTCACCTGAAGCTCGAAAAAAATCGATTGAGATTACAGATATGTTTATTGATATCGGTGCATCAAGCAAAGAACAGGCAATGGAGTGGGGCGTTCTGCCTGGAGATCAAATCGTCCCTTATTTTGAGTTTACAGTGATGAATGATGAAAAAATGCTCCTTGCAAAAGCATGGGACAACCGTATCGGCTGTGCAGTTGCGATTGATGTCATGAAGAACTTACACAATACTCAGCATGAGAATATTGCTTACAGTGTTGCAACTGTACAAGAGGAAGTTGGCCTGCGTGGTGCCAAAACAGCAGCGGCTACAATCCAGCCTGATATTGGATTTGCCATTGATGTTGGTGTAGCAGGAGACACACCGGGCATTACTGAAAAAGAAGCAACAAGCAAACTTGGCAAAGGACCAACGATTGTTGTATTTGATGCTTCTATGGTATCGCATAAAGGGCTTCGGGATTTTGTTGTCCAAACAGCGGATGAATTGAACATTCCGTACCAATATGACTCTATGCCTGGCGGCGGGACAGATGCTGGCGGTATCCATTTAACAGGTCATGGTGTGCCATCACTATCGATCGGGATACCAAGTAGATATATTCATACCCATGCAGCGATGATTCACCGAGATGATTATGAAAATGCAGTGAAGCTTTTAACAGAAGTGATCAAAAGACTTGATCAAAAAACGGTTGAGCAGATCACGTACGGTTCTTAAGTAAGAAAGCCTTTCCTCAGTATAGGGGAAGGGCTTTTTTTATTTCATTGAATTTCCCAGGAAATGAACTGTCATTTTAAGTTACGCCAAAAGAACTGTTTTTGAGAGAAGAAGAAAAAATATTCTAGTGAATAAGGCACATGTGATCTAGCTTTTATTTTTGTAAGATGAAAGCAATAAAAAGGACAGAGCCAAAAGAATGCCCTGTCAAAAGAGAGTTTATGGAAGTAGGTGAAGCTACCTTAAGAATAAACATATTATTCTTATTTGTCAACTTGGTTTTAAAGGAAAGAAATCAATCAATTTATGTTATATTTGTAACAAATTGTTTGTGCAAAGGGGATGGTTAAATGAATGCGGTTACAATTGTCATAGCATCTATGTGTATTTTAGCGATTGCCTATCGTCTTTATGGCACATTTATGATGGTCAAAGTCTTAAAGGTGACAGATGATCATCCTACACCGGCTCACACATTAGAGGACGGGAAAGATTATGTGCCAACCAATAAATGGGTCACATTTGGGCATCACTTTGCTGCGATTGCAGCTGCAGGTCCGTTAGTGGGTCCGATTTTAGCCGCACAATTTGGGTATTTACCGGGTCTTCTTTGGCTGTTAATTGGCGCAGTGATAGGCGGAGCTGTACATGATCTTGTCGTCTTATTTGCGTCAATGCGAAAAAAGGGGAAATCGTTATCAGAGGTAGCGAAGGAAGAGCTAGGACCTGTCGCAGGATTTTGTACAGGGCTTGCGATGCTGTTTATCATTACGATCACAATGGCAGGACTGTCTATGGTTGTGCTTCATGCGTTAGAACGTAACCCTTGGGGGACATTTGCAGTCGGAATCACGATTCCAATTGCGATGGGGGTTGGTCTTTATTATAAAAAGACAGGCAATTTAAAACTGGCGACAACTGCGGGATTTATTTTGCTGATGGTTGGTGTATTCCTTGGGCCGAATATTCAAGGAACGGCACTTGGCGATCTTTTAACACTTGATACAAAAACACTTGCTCTTGCCTTGCCGATCTATGCTTTTTTTGCTGCGGCATTGCCGGTTTGGCTGCTGCTCGCACCGAGGGACTATTTAAGCAGCTTTATGAAAATAGGTGTTTTTATCGCATTGATTGCTGGAATCTTTGTCGTCAATCCAACGATTCAATTCCCAGCCTTTACGGAGTTTGTGAATGGAGGAGGTCCTGTTTTAGCTGGTCCTGTCTGGCCTTTTATTTCAATAACCATTGCTTGCGGTGCCATATCTGGTTTCCACGCATTTGTTGGATCTGGGACAACGCCTAAAATGCTTGACCGCTGGAGTGATATGAAGCCTGTCGCTTTTGGCGCAATGCTAGTAGAATGTCTAGTTGGAATTATGGCGTTAATTGCCGCTACCGCTCTTCATCCAGGCGATTATTTTGCGATAAACAGTACGCCAGAAGTGTTCAGAACACTCGGGATGAGTGTCGAGAACCTTCCGCAGCTGAGTAAGGAAATTGGTCTTGATTTAGAAGGAAGAACGGGTGGAGCTGTGACATTAGCTGTAGGGATGGCGTATATCTTTACGGGAATTCCGTTCTTTGGTCATTTGGCGTCTTATTTTTTCCAATTCGTCATTATGTTTGAGGCCGTCTTTATTTTAACCGCTATTGATGCAGGGACACGTGTGGCACGATATTTGATTCAAGACTTCTTTGGCGAAGCTTATAAACCGCTTAAACGAAATGACTGGGTCCCTGGGTCGGTGTTCGCAAGTGCGCTTGCTTGTTTTATGTGGGGGTACTTGCTTTACTCTGGAGACATCGGGTCCATTTGGGCACTATTTGGGGTATCAAACCAGTTAATGGCATCGGTCGGTCTCATCATAGGAGCAACCGTTGTCTTAAAAATTGCAGATAAAAGGCGATATATGCTGACTTGTTTAATTCCACTTGCTTACTTATATGTGACAGTGAATTATGCGGGCTATTGGATGGTAGCAAATGTATACCTTAATCCCGAGGCAGCAGGTTACAGCGTGCTGAATGCTGTGCTGTCAATCATTATGCTGATCTTAGGATTTGTGATTATTGTGTTTGCGATTAAAAAATGGGTCGACATTTGGCGTGATCCAGCGCTTCGGATGGAAACACCGATCACTGGCTAAATGAAAAAGCCGGTTTGCTATGATAAGCAAACCGGCTTCTTTTATTGCTGCTGATGAGGCTTTAAGCCTTGCTCTAATGTTTCAAGAATCTCGTTTTTCTCGTTTTCTGATGCTTCTTGCCATAGCACTTCGAATAACACGCCAAGGCCTGGCAGCATTTTTTCCTCACCGCTTTGAATGGCATCTAAAATCGTATGCTCAAGCTGCTCTTGATTATGGCCAGTGATGTTTTGAATGACTGCGCCTCTTAAATTAAAATCCATTGCCCACACTCCTTTTTTGATGGTAATAGCCCTATTCTGTCTCAAAGACAGGTTTATTATGTAGTGTGCATGAGATATAATAAATTCATGATATTTAAAGGAGTTAAAGTCGCTTGAAATATATAGAATCAGCTAAAAACACAAACATTAAACAGTGGAAAAAGCTCCATACGAAAAAAGAACGAACGAAAACGGGGCTGTTTCTCGTGGAGGGAATCCACTTAGTGGAAGAAGCATTGAAGAGCGGAGTTGTGAAAGAATTAATGGTCACATCGCCTGATAAGCTTCCTTCTCATATTGATCCGGACATTGAACTTTATGAACTGAGCGAGGAAGCCTTTTTTGCCATGACCGAAACGGAAACGCCTCAGCACATCGCGGCAGTTTGTACAGTTCCTGTATTTGAAGAAAAGAAGTATGAACGACTTCTTCTATTAGATGCAGTGCAGGACCCAGGGAATCTAGGCACACTCATTCGGACAGCAGATGCTGCTGGACTTGATGCTGTGATCTTAGGCGATGGAACAGTGGATGCGTTTAACGGAAAAACGCTCCGTTCCGCACAAGGGTCACATTTCCACCTGCCCATTTTAAAGCAAAGCCTTCAGCAGACCATACCAGCATGTAAGGAGCAAGGCATTCCTGTATACGGAAGTGCTCTAAATAAGGCGAAAGCGTATAGAAGCGTAACGGCAGAAGGTTCGTTTGCATTAATTGTGGGCAATGAAGGCGCGGGTATAAACCCAGAGATTCTGCAAATGACAGACCATAATTTATATGTGCCAATGTATGGACAGGCAGAATCATTAAATGTGGCTGTTGCAGCAGCTGTTCTTGTCTATCATTTGCGTGGATAGTGTTGCAACATGCGCTTATTTTCACTATAATGAAACTAATATTTTAAAAACCATGATAGAGGAAGATTGTTTCAAGGAGCGGCCTTATAGGGAGAATGCATCGTAGACTGAAAGTGCATTTAAGGAATGCTGAAACAGGAATTCACCTCTGGAGTTGTCACCGGGACCGCAAGCTTTGCGTAAAGGTGAACCGGATTCGTTTGATTCCGTTATGTCAATGAAGCTTATTCGCACATGTATTTGTGCTTAACAAGGGTGGTACCGCGACCACAACTCGTCCCTTCTTTTCTAGAGGAGACGGGTTTTTTTATTGTCTTCAAACGATCAAACAGCCGTTTATCCAGGCGGTTTTGTATATCAAAAGGAGGATTACACTCATGCAAGAAACGTTAAAACAGCTTGAATTAGAAGCGATAGCGAAGGTTGAAGCAGCTAGCTCGCTCAAAGAAGTCAATGACATTCGTGTTCAATATTTAGGGAAAAAAGGGCCGATCACAGAGGTGCTTCGCGGAATGGGCAAGCTCTCCGCAGAAGAAAGACCAAAAATGGGCGCACTCGCAAACGAAGTGAGAGAGCAGATTGCTGGTGCTATTGCTGAAAAAAATGAACAGCTAGAAAAAGAAGAAGTGAAGAAGAAACTTGCGTCACAAACGATCGATGTTACATTGCCAGCAAGCCCAATCAAAATGGGGGCAAGACATCCATTAACGATTGTTGTCGAAGATATTGAAGATTTATTTATTGGTATGGGCTATACCGTTGAGGAAGGTCCTGAGGTAGAAACGGATTATTATAACTTTGAAGCGCTGAATCTTCCAAAGGAGCATCCGGCACGTGATATGCAGGACAGCTTCTATATTACCGAGGATACACTGCTTAGAACACAAACGTCACCAGTTCAAGCACGTACACTCGAAAAATATAAAGGACAAGGTCCTGTGAAGATCATCTGCCCTGGAAAAGTATATAGACGTGATAGTGATGACGCGACTCATTCACATCAATTTATGCAGATTGAAGGGCTTGTTGTCGATCACAATATTAGCATGAGTGATTTAAAAGGTACGCTTGAGACAGTCGCAAGAAAAATGTTTGGTGAAGATCGTGAAATTAGACTGCGTCCAAGCTTTTTCCCATTCACAGAACCATCTGTCGAAGTGGATGTGTCTTGCTTTAAATGCGGCGGGAAAGGCTGTTCTGTATGTAAAGGAACAGGCTGGATTGAGATTTTAGGAGCTGGGATGGTTCATCCAAATGTCCTGAAAATGAGCGGATTTGATCCAGAAACTTACCAAGGCTTTGCTTTTGGAATGGGTGTTGAACGGATTGCAATGCTCAAATACGGCATTGATGATATTCGCCATTTCTACACAAATGATATTAGATTCACAAAGCAATTCAAGCAGGACTAAGAGGAGGAAATCAACATGTTTGTTTCATATAAATGGTTAGAAGACTATGTCGATTTAGAAGGCATTCAGCCGGATGAATTAGCAGAGAAAATCACAAGAAGCGGAATTGAAGTGGAAGCCGTTGAATATAAAGGCGAAGGCATTAAAGGAGTTGTCGTTGGACACGTCGTGGAGCGAGAACAGCACCCAAATGCCGACAAATTAAACAAATGTCTCGTAGATATCGGAGAAGACGAACCGGTTCAAATTATTTGCGGAGCTCCGAATGTGGATAAAGGACAATATGTGGCTGTCGCAACGGTTGGCGCAGTCCTTCCTGGGAATTTTAAAATTAAAAAAGCAAAGCTGCGCGGCGAAGAGTCTCATGGCATGATTTGTTCTCTGCAAGAATTAGGTGTAGAAAGCAAACTCGTACCAAAGGAATATGCAGAAGGTATTTTTGTTTTCCCAAATGACGTCAAGCCCGGAGATGATGCCCTTCAGGCACTTCAATTAGACGATGCGGTACTTGAGCTTGGCTTAACGCCAAACCGTGCGGATGCCCTGAATATGCTAGGTGTCGCCTATGAGGTTGCAGCCATTTTAGGGAAGGATATCAAACTTCCTGATACAGCACATGACACGTCTTCAGAAAAAGCAGCAGACTATATTTCAGTGAAAATTGAGGATCAAGAAGCGAATCCACTTTATGCTGCGAAGATCATTAAACATGTAAAGATTGGACCAGCACCGCTTTGGATTCAAACAAGATTGATGAATGCAGGCATTCGCCCAATTAACAACGTCGTCGATATTACGAACTTTGTACTGCTTGAATACGGTCAGCCGCTTCATGCATTTGATTATGACCGCTTTGGTTCAAAGCAAGTGGTCGTACGTAAAGCGACTGATAGCGAAAGCATTCAAACACTTGATGAGCAAGAGCGTACACTTTCATCAAAGCATCTTGTGATCACTAATGGGACGAAAGCGCACGCTGTCGCAGGCGTCATGGGCGGTCTTGAATCAGAGGTGCGTGATGAAACGACAACAATTCTTTTAGAAGCGGCATATTTCAACGGTCAAACAGTCCGTCAAGCATCTAGAGACTTGGGGCTTCGCAGTGAATCAAGTACACGATTTGAAAAAGGACTTGATCCGCAACGTACGAAATCAGCAGCCGAAAGAGCAGCGCAACTGATCAGTCTCTATGCAGGTGGTGAAGTGCTAAGCGGGACTGTGGAGGAAAACCACCTTGAAACAAGTATGAATGTCATCCACGTATCTACTGAGCGTGTGAACAAGGTGCTTGGCATGAGCATTTCAAAAGAAGATATGATTCAAATTTTCAACAAATTGGGCTTTACAGTAGGCGAATCAAATGACGTTCTTGTTGTAACGGTTCCTTCTCGTAGAATGGATATCACGATTGAAGAAGACCTCACTGAAGAAGTTGCGAGATTATATGGCTACGATAATATCCCGTCTACACTGCCTGCGACAGCTGGTACAGTTGGCGGTCTCACGCCATATCAAGTGAAGCGCAGAAAGGTGAGACGCTTCTTAGAAGGCGCAGGTCTTTCTCAAGCGATCACGTATTCATTGACAAATCAGCATAAGTCTACAGCTTTTGCATTGAATCCAGCTTATAAAACGAGACTTTCCCTGCCAATGAGTGAAGAACGAAGTGTGCTTAGACAAAGTCTTCTGCCAAACTTACTTGATTCTGTTGCATATAACCTGGCAAGACAAGCTGATTCATTTGGTTTTTATGAAACGGGTTCTGTGTTCTTAGCGGAAGCTGAAGGAGCAAAACCGGTGGAAAAAGAGCATGTCGCTGGTGCGCTGACAGGCCTATGGCATAAAAATCTTTGGCAGGGCGAGAAAAAAGCCGTCGATTTTTATGTAGCAAAAGGAATTGCAGAAGGTCTATTTGAAAAGCTTGGTGTATCAGACCAAATCACGTATGTTCAAGCAGAGCGTGAGGGTCTTCACCCAGGTCGTACAGCAGATGTTCATTTAAATGGAAAAGTCATTGGGTTTGTTGCTGCACTTCATCCAGTCATTGAAAAGGAATTAGATTTAAAAGAAACATATGTCTTCGAGTTTGATTTAACAGATGTGATGACGTCTGAATCGAAGGATATGAAATATACAGCGATTCCGAGATTCCCTGCTGTGACAAGAGATATTGCACTTGTTGTAGATCAGCATATCTCCAGCGGACAGCTGGAGCGGGTCATCTATGAGGCAGGCGGGGATTTACTGACTGATCTATCCGTCTTTGACGTGTATGAAGGTGAACACATGGAAGAAGGCAAAAAATCTGTTGCATTCTCTCTCCAATATTTAAATCCGGAACAAACATTGACAGAGGAAGAAGTCACCGCTGTTCATACAAACGTATTGAAAGCATTAGAAAATACGTATCAAGCCGTCTTGCGCGGTTAAAGAAAAAAGAGCTAAGGCCATATGGGCCTAGCTCTTTTTTATAACCATTTTTTCGCTTTTTGTGTGTTGGCAAAATGCAGCTTTGTAAATTGACGTAAAGCCTCTTCGCCGTGCAGCTTGATGAGCTTTGCAGCCGCCTTGTCTACATGAGGACCGGCTCCTTTTGGAATGTCAAACCCTGCTGCTTTAGATAACTTATCCATTTCAATTAAAAAAGAGTACCTTGCAATAATGGATGCGGCAGCAACTGACAAATGAATGCCTTCTGCTTTTGTGCTAAAGTACGTCCGTTCCCGAATAATTTTTTTTCCAGCAAGATGCTTGAAATAAATACCCGGTTCTGCAAATTGGTCAATTAAAATAGCTTCAGGCTGTTTCCCATCTAATTTCTCCAGCACAGAGGTGATGACTTGGTTGTGAAGGAGCGCCTTCATTTTTCCTTGGCTCATGCCCTTTTCCTGCATCGCATTGTATTTTTCATTTCGGAGCACGAGAAGGCTGAATGGAATGGTTTTGATGAGATCTTTGGCAATGTTGATAATTTGCGGGTCTTTTAGACCTTTTGAGTCTTTTACGCCAAGCTCTTTCATGAGAGCAAGCTGGCTAGCATCAACATAAGCGGCACAGACCGTCATCGGTCCAAAATAATCACCTGTTCCTACTTCATCTGAACCGATGACGGACATAGAAGCAATCCCTGACGGCGGACTATATTTTGTGACAGTCGGTGCTTTTGTGTTCTTCGTTTCAGCTGCTTTTAAATGGCTGAATTGACTGGCTTCAACTTCTGCTTTTTGTCCTTGAAACAGCACTTTTCCAGATCGATAGGCTGTAATCGTACAGCCAGGAACCTTTGCTTGAAAAAGGGCGCCTGGTGGTAACGTATCAGTTAAGTGGTGCGCATACGCGCTCTTCATTTTTTTAAGGTCTTCTGATGTTGCTTTTAAGACGGATTGGGGCACAGTGGATAACTCCTTTTTACCTTGATATCATTGATTTCTAAAGTGTACCATAACAGGGAAGGGCTCGTCTTTCCATTCAATGTCTAAACATGTTATGATAGAGACTAGGATTCTCGTGGAATGGAGGAGAAACGTTGTCTGACGGCGGTAAAACGAAAACAACAAAAACAACAGTTGAGATTTACGGACAGTCCTTTACGATCATCGGTCAAGAAACGAAGATGCATATGCGACACGTTGCTTCAATTGTTGATGATAAAATGAGAGAAATAAATGAAAAAAACCCATACCTTGATATAAACAAACTAGCTGTACTGACAGCAGTCAATGTCGTCCACGACTACATGAAATTAAAAGAGCAATACGAAAAACTAGAGATTCAGCTTAAAGAAAAGGAATGAAATTACCGTGATCGATATCATCATTTTGTTTTTGCTTCTTATGGGAACGCTTGTCGGTCTAAAACGCGGGTTTATTCTTCAATTTATTAAATTGATCAGCTTTGTTGTTTCTATCTTAGTGGCTTCCATGTTTTATCAGTCACTTGCACCACAGCTTACGTGGATTCCAGCACCTAATTTTAGCGGCGGTCAAGCGCAGCTCGCTTTCTTTAGTGGGAATCTAGAAACAGCTTATTATAATACCATTGCGTTTATCATTCTGTTTATCTTGACCAAAATCCTGCTCGCCATCATTGGTGGATTGCTCACAACCATTGCAAGTATACCTGTGATTAAACAGGTCAACAAACTGCTTGGCGGTGTTTTAGGATTTCTTGAAACCTATCTATTTGTATTTATTCTCTTGTTTGTCGCTGCATTACTTCCAGTCGATGCACTGCAAACAATGTTGAGCAAATCCATATTAGCAGATGCGATCGTAAGCAACACCCCTTATCTGTCCGGTCTTGTTAAAGACTTATGGACGACGTATGGAGTTTAAAAACTTCTCCTTTCTTGGAGAAGTTTTTTCTCATTCCATGACAGAAAGTTGTAGGATGAAGGAAAAGTTTGTATATTTATAAAGGAAGATGCCAAAGCGGCTGGAGGATGAGAGATGAATAAAAAAGATATTATCAAACTTCTTGAAACAATTGCAGTATATATGGAGCTAAAAGGAGATAATCCTTTTAAGATTTCTGCCTTTCGTAAAGCAGCAGCGGCACTGGAACAAGATGACCGCAGCCTTTCTCAAATAGATGATCTACTAGCATTACCGGGCATTGGAAAAGGAACCTTTGCTGTGATCACTGAGTATATCGAAAAAGGACAATCAGAAACACTCGAACAATTAAAAAAGGAAGTGCCTGAAGGACTTGTCCCGCTTTTGAAATTGCCAGGACTCGGCGGCAAAAAGATCGCTAAGCTTTACCAAGAGCTTGGCGTCCATGATGCACAGTCTCTAAAAGAAGCATGCGAAGCGGAAAAGGTACAAGCGCTTGCTGGCTTCGGCAAAAAAACAGAAGAAAAGATTCTCGCAGCTCTTGAGGAAGCAGGAAAGCAGCCGGAACGACTGCCAATTGGCTTTGCATTAGATGTGGCAGAGCGGATTGATTATGCGCTTGAAGAGATGAAAGGTATCATCCGTTTTTCAAGAGCTGGCAGTTTAAGACGTGCACGCGAAACCGTCAAAGATTTAGATTATATCATTGCAACAGACAATCCTGAGCAAGTCAGAGAGCAGCTCGTTGCACTTGATGATGTGAAAGATGTCATCGCAAGCGGTGATACGAAGGTATCTGTTGTGCTTGCCCTTGATTTTGAGATCAGTGTCGACTTCCGGCTTGTGACAGTAGACCAATTCGCAACTACACTGCACCATTTCACTGGCTCAAAAGATCACAATATTCGAATGCGTCAGCTTGCGAAGGAACGCGGAGAGCGCATTAGCGAATATGGTGTGGAAACAATTGAAACTGGAGAAGTAAAAACGTTTGAAGACGAGAGCGCTTTTTATGCACATTTTCAACTTCCGCTCATTCCGCCAGAAATTCGTGAAACCGGAGCGGAGATTGATACGTATAAAGAAAGTATGCAGTTTGTAGAACTGAAAGATATCAAAGGCGACCTACATATGCACTCGACATGGAGTGACGGAGCCTTCTCTATTCGTGAAATGGTGGAAGCATGTATCGCAAAAGGCTATGAATACATGGCGATTACAGATCACTCGCAATATTTAAAAGTAGCCAACGGGTTAACAAAAGAACGTTTGCGTCTGCAAGCAAAAGAAATTGACAAGCTTAATCAGGAATTCGAGCATTTTCACATTTTCAAAGGGGTCGAAATGGATATCCTGCCGGATGGATCGTTAGATTATGATGATGACTTTTTAAAAGACATGGATTTTGTCATTGCGTCTATTCATTCTAGCTTCTCTCAGCCGGAAGAAGTCATTATGGAACGCCTTGAAAATGCCTTGCGTAATCAGCATGTCGATTTAATTGCACATCCAACAGGCCGTTTGATCGGCAGACGGGATGGCTATGCCTTAAATATAGATCAACTCATAGAGCTTGCGAAGAAAACGGGCACTGCACTTGAGCTCAACAGCAATCCGTCAAGACTTGATTTAAAAACAGAGCATTTAATCAAAGCAAATGAAGCGGGTGTGCACATCATGATCAATACAGATGCGCACAACATCGCCATGCTGGAACATATGGAAGTCGGTGTAACAGCTGCAAGAAAGGGCTGGACACCAAAAGCAAATGTCGTGAATACTTTTACTCTAAACGAGATCAAAAAGTTTTTAACGCGTGACAGGTAGTCGTTAGGAGGCTGGACCATGCTGCAACAAAAAGTGTTAGCATCATTAGAATTTCATAAAGTAAAAGAAAAAGTGATGTCCTATACCGCATCCACATTAGGAAAAGAAAGAGCGCAGGATTTAACACCTCTGACGGATATAGAAACCATTCAGCATTTGCTGGAAGAGGTAGCAGAAGCGCAAGATGTGATCCGCTTAAAGGGATCAGCGCCATTTGGCGGGTTAACAGATATTAGACGCGCAGTGAAACGGGCAGAAATCGGCAGTACATTAAGCCCTTCTGAGCTGATGGAAATCGCAGGGCTATTATATGCGGTGAAAAATATGAAGCACTTTCTCACGTCCATGTATGAAGATGGAGTAGATATACCGCGCCTTCATACATATGCTGAGACACTGATATTACTGCCTGAAATCAGAAAAGAAATCGAAAGCTGTATTGGTGATAATGGAGAAGTGCTTGATCATGCAACTCCTGCCCTTCGTTCATTACGCATTCAATTACGCTCACTAGAATCAAAGGTTCGTGATAAATTAGAAGCGATGATTCGTTCACAATCGGCTTCGAAAATGCTGTCAGACACAATTGTCACCATTCGTAATGACCGGTTTGTTATTCCTGTGAAACAAGAGTACCGCTCGAATTACGGCGGAATTGTTCATGACCAGTCTTCATCAGGGGCGACCCTTTTTATTGAGCCGCAAGTGGTCGTGGATGTAAATAACACCTTGCAGCAAACCCGTTTAAAAGAGAAGCAAGAGGTTGAAAAGATCCTGCAAACGCTGACAGAGAGCGTGTCAGAGCACATTGGGGAACTGCTTCACAATGTAAAGGAACTGCAGACGCTAGATTTTATTTTTGCTAAAGCTAAATATGCAAAGACAGAAAAAGCCACAAAACCTGCTGTGAATGATCAAGGAGAAATCTATTTAAAACGAGCAAGACATCCTCTATTGCCCCGGGATCAAGTTGTCGCAAATGATATTGAGCTCGGTAAAGATTTTTCAACGATCGTGATCACTGGACCAAATACAGGGGGAAAGACCGTTACTTTAAAAACGCTAGGTCTTCTGACGCTGATGACACAGGCGGGCCTCCATATTCCAGTTGAAGAAGGCTCTGAAGTGGCTGTGTTCGACCAAGTCTTTGCTGATATTGGAGACGAACAATCCATTGAACAAAGCTTGAGTACGTTCTCATCTCATATGGTCAATATTGTCGATATCTTAAAGCATTTGACTTCAAATTCTCTCGTCTTATTTGATGAATTAGGGGCAGGAACAGACCCAGCTGAAGGTGCGGCACTTGCGATGAGCATATTAGATGAAGTGCATCAAACGAATGCACGTGTCATCGCAACGACTCATTACCCCGAGCTGAAGGCATATGGGTATAACCGGGAAGGCGTCACAAATGCAAGCGTGGAGTTTGATATTGAAACCTTATCTCCAACGTACCGCCTGCTCATCGGTGTGCCTGGACGAAGTAACGCATTTGAAATTTCAAAGCGTCTTGGTTTGCCAGATCACCTTATAGACCGGGCAAAAGCAGATATGCATGCAGAGCATAATGAAGTAGACCAAATGATTGCTTCATTAGAAGATAGCAAGAAACAAGCAGAAGAAGAACTGCATGAGACAGAAGTCTATAGAAAAGAAGCAGAAAAGCTTCATAAAGAATTGCAAAGACAAATTCTTGAATGGAATGAGCAAAAGGACAAACTGCTTGAAGAAGCTGAACAGAAAGCGAAAGAGAAAATTGAACAAGCATCAAAAGAAGCAGAAGATATCATTCAAGAGCTCCGTTCAATAAAAAGTGAGCACCGCTCATTCAAAGAGCATGAACTCATCGATGCGCGAAAGCGTCTTGAAGAAGCTGTTCCTGAGTTTGACAGGAAAAAGAAGCCAGAGCCAGCGAAAAAAGCAGTAAGACAGCTGAAGTCAGGCGACGAAGTCAAAGTGCTTACCTTCGGGCAAAAAGGAACGCTGCTTGAACAAACAGGCGACAAAGAATGGAGTGTCCAAATGGGCATTCTGAAAATGAAGGTAAAAGAAAAAGACATGGAATTTATCAAATCAGCACCTGAATTTAAGCAAGAAAAAGCCATCACGGCAGTCAAAGGGAAAGATTATCATGTCTCGCTGGAACTCGATTTAAGAGGCGAGCGTTATGAAAATGCCTTAAGCAGAGTCGAAAAATATTTAGATGATGCTGTATTAGCTGGTTATCCGCGCGTGTCTATTATTCACGGTAAAGGAACTGGCGCCCTTAGAAAAGGGGTTCAGGAATTACTGAAACAGCATCGAAGTGTGAAAAATGCTCGTTTTGGCGAACAAGGTGAGGGAGGATCAGGCGTCACCATCGTCGAATTAAAGTAAAAAGGAGAAAACGCATGAAAGCCTTTTGGGAAAATGAACTTGTGGAAATTGCCGCCTATTATAGCGTGGCCGTCCTGTGTCTCGTCTTATTTCTAACCATTTTTGAACTCGTCACCTCCTATAAGAATTGGGAAGAGATTCAGCGGGGGAACTTAGCCGTTGCCATGGCAACAGGCGGGAAAATCTTTGGGATTGCGAATGTGTTTCAGCATTCAATCGCTCAGCACAATTCCCTTCTTCAAATGATTGGATGGGGCGTATACGGCTTTGTGATGCTGCTTGTCAGCTATTTCATTTTTGAATTTTTAACACCACGTTTTAAAGTAGACAAAGAGATTGAAAATGATAATAGAGCGGTCGGGTTTATTTCACTCATCATTTCAGTTGGGCTGTCTTACGTAGTAGCAGCCGGCATTTAAGGAGACGACATGGAAAAGCTAGCAAAAGTATTAATCGTAGTTGCCTGCACTTTTGCGGTCATTGGTGCCGTTTATCTGTTCCTGTGAAATGAAAAAAACAGGCGTTAGAAAGCTGTCAGGGAATCCCTTGGCAGCTTTTATCTCATCAAAGGCGGCGAATGACATGAAGCACATTCTGCAAAAAGACGAACTGATCAAGCGCATTGATACTTGTCTTCAAATGACATCCCTTCCAAGAGACATATACAAACCGTATATTGCACGTCCGTTTCAAACGTCAGGATTTTTTGATGATTTGAGTCCCTATATTCAAATCGATTCGATTGGTTATATCCTCATTCAATATGAACGAGGCATTCAAATGCTGCATAAAAGAACAAAAGTGGCGGATGAAGTCATTTACTGGATTTTAGAAGACACGATTTTTCTCACGGTTTACATCGACATGATGAGGAAGTATCAAGTCGACAACATCCAGACGCATTTACCGAATGACCCTAGTATCCATCAACAGATCGTAGAAAGAGTCAACGACTCATTTCGTGCAATCGGTGGATTATATGAACAGTGGCATCATGAAGGAAAAAGAGCCTCTATCGAAACACCGGCGAAAAAGTAAACATGTGCAATTGAACCAAGCCCTATTAGAAAAAAGCAAACTGCCCTAAGGAAAAGTTTGCTATAATATAATAGTACGAAAGTTCAGGAAGGAGGGTTTTTATGCAGTCAGATAAACGTTGGCTTCTGCATTACCCGAATCAAATTCCCCACGAACTCACCATCCCAAATGAAACATTACAATCTTACTTATTCAGCTCCGCAGAGGCTGCACCTGAGCATACAGCCATTCATTTTCTAGGAAAGAACATCACCTATGAACAGCTGCAAGAAGACGTATTGAAACTAGCCAGTCATCTGCTGAAAATTGGCGTGAAAAAAGGCGACAGAGTAGCGATCATGCTGCCGAACTGTCCTCAATCGGTCATTTCTTATTATGCTGTTTTAATAGCAGGCGGCATCGTTGTTCAAACAAACCCGCTTTATACGGAGAAAGAACTGGAATATCAAATAGAAGACAGCGGCGCCAAAGTGCTGATCACGCTAGATTTGTTGTATCCAAAGGCTTATAAAATGAAAGCGCTGACAAGTATGGAGCACTTAATCGTCACCAAACTACAAGATTATTTACCATTCCCGAAAAACATACTGTTTCCTATTGTGCAAAGAAGAAAAAATAAAATGGTCATACAAGTGGAGAAAAATGACACCATTCATCACTTCGCGCAGATTATGAAAGAATCGGAAGGTGAACAGCAGATACCCGCACTTGCCTTTGATCCGAAAGAGGATATCGCTGTTTTGCAATATACTGGCGGAACGACCGGGTTACCAAAAGGCGTCATGCTCACACATGAAAATATTTTAGCGAATACTGAAATGTGCGCTTCCTGGATGTATAAAACGACCAGGGGGAAAGAACGCATCCTCGGCATCATTCCGTTTTTTCATGTCTACGGAATGACGACCGTCTTAAATCTTGCTGTCAAAGAAGGGCATTCAATGATTCTACTTCCGCGATTTGACGCAGCTGATACCCTCAAAACGATTGAAAAACAGAAGCCGACGCTCTTTCCAGGTGCACCAACCATGTATATCGCCTTGCTGCATCATCCGAACATTGAAAAGTATGATCTATCGTCCATCACTGCATGTCTAAGCGGCTCAGCGGCACTTCCTGTTGAAGTCAAACAAAGCTTTGAAAAATTAACAGGAGGACGCTTAGTGGAGGGGTACGGACTTTCAGAAACCTCACCCGTCACTCATTCTAACTTTTTATGGGGAGCGAACAAAACAGGCAGCATTGGCTGTCCGTGGCCTAATACAGATGCCGGTATTTATTGCGAGGAAACCGGAGGCCTCAAAGAACCATATGAGCATGGAGAAATCATTGTTAAAGGGCCTCAGATCATGAAAGGATACTGGAATCAGCCAGAGGAGACAGAGGCTGTATTACGAGATGGCTGGTTTTTCACCGGAGATATAGGGTATATGGATGAGGACGGTTTTTTCTATATCGTCGACCGGAAAAAAGATGTCATCATTGCGAGCGGCTATAATATTTACCCAAGAGAAGTCGAAGAAGCCCTTTATGAGCATGAGCTTGTACAAGAAGTCGTCGTCGCAGGTATTCCAGATCCGTACAGAGGAGAAACAGTGAAAGCATTTATTGTACCGAAAAAGGATGCCTACTTAACAGAGGACGAACTTGATCGCTTTGTCAGGACGAGAATTGCCTCATTTAAAGTACCGCGCGTGTATGAATTTAAAGAGTCACTGCCTAAAACAGCCGTCGGGAAGATTTTGCGCAGAGTATTAATTGAAGAAGAAAAAAGAAAGCACGCTTCTTCATCTGAAACGCCTGCCGATCAACCGAAAACATAACGGCTTCATCATCCGGTCCACCGGCCGGATGATTTGAATGTTGACCGCCTCCTCTGGTATGCTAAAGGTGGAAAAGAAAGAGAAGATCACTTGACAAATCGCCCGTTTCTTTTTAACATAAAGTTATGAATGAATACTCATTCAATCCAGAAAGGGACGAAGCACATTGAAGCAGAAAAGACCGAAGTACATGCAAATTATTGATGCAGCAGTTGTGGTGATTGCAGAGAACGGCTATCACCAATCACAAGTTTCAAAAATTGCGAAACAAGCAGGGGTAGCAGACGGAACCATTTATCTTTATTTCAAAAATAAAGAGGATATTTTGATCTCATTGTTCAAAGAAAAAATGGGACAATTCATCGAACGAATGGAAACAGATATTCAAAAGAAACCGTCGGCGAAAGAAAAGCTTCTACTGCTTATTGAGGAGCATTTTCGTATGCTTGCGCAAAATCATCATTTGGCTCTTGTGACACAGCTTGAACTCAGGCAGTCAAACCTTGAGCTGCGGCAAAAAATCAATGAGGTGCTGAAAGGGTATTTAAATATGCTCGAGTCGATATTAGCAGAAGGAAAGAAAACAGGAGAATTCAGACAAAATCTAGATGTCCGCTTAGCGAGACAAATGGTATTTGGGACGATTGATGAAACCGCTACAACATGGGTCATGAATGATCAAAAATATGATCTTCCTGCACTCGCAGAAAACGTACGTGATCTACTCTTAAACGGAATACATCAATCTTAAAGACATTTTGAAAAAGGATGATTGACATGGAAAAGATACTCACCTTACATCATGAAGGACAGACAGCACTTATCACGATTCAGCATCCACCAGCAAACGCCTTATCTTCTCAGCTGCTCACCGAGCTTAATGACATGTTTGACCAGCTCGAACAAAATGAAGAAGTAAGAGCCATTGTGATCCACGGGGAAGGAAGATTTTTCTCAGCAGGAGCTGATATTAAGGAATTTACGACGTTACAGGAAGAGTCTGACTATTCAAGCCTTGCAGACAGAGGGCAGCAGGTCTTTGAACGGATTGAACAATGTCCAAAACCGGTCATTGCTTCAATTCACGGAGCGGCATTAGGCGGGGGCCTTGAGCTTGCCATGTCTTGTGATATCCGAATTGCCACAAAAGATGCGAAGCTTGGACTGCCGGAACTAAACCTCGGCATCATTCCGGGATTCGGCGGTACGCAGCGCCTGCCGCGCTATGTTGGTTCTGCTAAAGCGCTGGAAATGATGGGTACAGCTGAACCGATTACAGGTGAAGAAGCATTTGCCTGCGGACTTGTTTCAAAGCTGGCAGAAACAGAAGAAGAGGCGCTCGAAGCAGCCAAAACACTTGCGTCAAAATTTGCAACGAAAAGCCCAAAATCACTCGAGTATGTGCTGGATTTATTGAATGCGACAAAATTGTATTCATATGATGGCGGAATGAAGCTAGAAGCCAAAAAGTTCGGTGAGATTTTCCAATCGAATGACGCCAAAGAAGGCATCCAAGCCTTTATCGAAAAGCGCAAACCGAATTTTAAAGGGGAATAAAGGATTCAAACGAAACAAGGGGGAGAAATGGATGAATATATTTGTTTTGATGAAGCGTACGTTTGACACGGAAGAGAAGATTTCCATTCAGTCTGGTGCAATTCAAGAAGATGGAGCAGAGTTCATTATTAATCCTTATGACGAGTACGCCATAGAAGAAGCCATCCAGCTTCGCGACGAGCACGGGGGAGAAGTGACCGTTGTGACAGTTGGCAGTGAGGATGCGGAAAAGCAGCTGAGAACAGCGCTTGCTATGGGCTGCGATCAAGCCGTTTTATTAAATGTGGAAGACGACTTAGAAGAGTGGGATCAATATTCAGCTTCTACGATTCTTTACCATTATTTAAAAGACAAAGAGGCTTCCTTGATCTTAGCAGGGAATGTGGCGATTGACGGTGGCTCTGGACAGGTTGCCCCGCGTCTTGCTGAATTACTTGGGTTTTCATATGTCACAACGATTACAAGTATTCAAATTGACGGCGGCTCTGCTTCGATTGAACGAGATGCAGAAGGTGATGTGGAAGTCATTTCTGCTGAGCTCCCGCTTGTCGTCACTGCGCAGCAAGGTCTCAACGAGCCTCGCTATCCATCATTACCAGGCATTATGAAGGCAAAGAAAAAGCCTTTAGAAGAATTGGAACTGGATGATTTAGATCTGGATGAAGACGATGTGCCATATAAAATCAAAACAATTGAACGTTTCTTACCGGAGAAAAAAGAGGGTGGCAAGGTGCTGAGCGGTGAGCTTCAGGATCAAGTTAAAGAACTGACGGATTTATTAAGAAATGAAGCAAAGGTCATCTAAACATCCACTTTACGATATCACGAGAACAAGGGGGAACTTGAAAGATGAGTAAAAAAGTTGTTGTACTTGGAGAAAGTCGTGACGGTAAATTAAGAAATGTGACATTTGAAGCGATTGCTGCCGCTCATCAAGTGGCAGATGGCGGTGAAGTCATTGGCGTGTTAATAGGGGATGACGTCAAAGACCAAGCGAATGAACTGCTATACTATGGAGCGGATCATGTCATGATTGTGGAGCATCCGCACCTTTCATACTATACGTCAGATGGTTTTGCGCAGGCACTTCAAGCCATATTAGATCAGGTTGACCCAGATGCCGTCCTCTTTGGCCATACGTCTATCGGAAAAGACTTGTCGCCGAAAATAGCTGCACGCTTGCAGACTGGTTTAATTTCAGATGCGATTGATGTAAGCGTTACCGGAGAACATCTTGTTTTCACAAGACCGATTTACTCTGGAAAAGCCTTCGAAAAAGTGATTTCAACAGATCGTCTGCTTTTGGCCACCATACGCCCGAACAACGTGGCACCTCTTGAGCGGGATGCCTCACGCAGCGGTGACATTACACCGGTTTCTGTCGATATTCAGAACCTGCGAACGATCGTGAAGGAAGTCATTAAAAAAACGTCAGAAGGTGTAGATTTATCTGAAGCAAAAGTTATCGTCGCCGGGGGACGCGGGGTCAAGAGTAAGGAAGGGTTTGAACCGCTGAATGAACTCGCTGAGACGCTGGGCGCAGCAGTCGGTGCCTCGCGTGGTGCCTGTGACGCAGACTACTGTGATTATGCCCTGCAAATTGGGCAAACAGGCAAGGTCGTCACACCTGATCTCTATATTGCGTGCGGGATATCAGGAGCGATTCAGCATTTAGCCGGGATGTCTAACAGTAAAGTCATTGTGGCGATTAACAAAGATCCAGAAGCTGAGATCTTCAAAATTGCCGATTACGGAATCGTCGGTGACTTGTTTGAAGTGGTACCGCTTTTGAATGAAGAGTTAAAAAAGATGAATATCCACTCGTAACGCTCATACACTCAGAATGCCTAGGTATTCTGGGTTTTTTTGTATGTAATCAATACACAAAGGAGCGGTTGATAAGTGAAGGGAACAGTAAAAGTGAATGACGTGATCGGACGTATTTCTAAACACATCTATGGACATTTTCAAGAGCATTTAGGAAGAGGGATTTATGATGGGATTTGGGTCGGAAAAGATTCAGAGATCGATCATATTGAGGGGATTCGTACGGATGTGTTAAAAGCCCTTCAAGCATTACATATTCCGGTGCTTAGGTGGCCGGGCGGCTGCTTTGCAGACGAGTATCATTGGGCAAATGGTGTAGGTGATCTCAGCGAACGAAAGCCGATGGTGAACACTCATTGGGGTGGTACGGTTGAATCCAATGAATTTGGTACACATGAGTTTATGAAATTGTGTGAGCTGCTTGAATGTGAGCCTTATATCTGCGGAAATGTGGGAAGTGGGACTGTTCAAGAATTAGCAGACTGGGTCGAGTACATCACCTTTCCAAAGGGAACACCTATGTCTGATTGGCGCATTCAAAATGGAAAACAAGAACCTTGGGATTTGACCTATGTTGGTGTAGGAAACGAAAGCTGGGGCTGTGGCGGGAATATGACGCCTGAATACTATGCCGATTTATATAAACGATATCAAACGTATGTGAGAGAGTTTGCAGGTCAATCCATATACAAAATTGCGTGCGGAGCCAATTCAAATGATGTGAATTGGACAAAAGTATTAATGGAGCGCGCCGCACCTTGGATGGATGGACTCAGTTTGCATTACTACACTGTACCTGGTACGTGGGAGAAGAAAGGGTCAGCGACTGAATTTGATGAAGATGAATGGTTTATTACGTTGAAAAAAGCCTATGAGATGGAACGGCTTGTCGTGGATCATGGAGAGATCATGGATCGTTATGATCCAGACAAGCGAATCGGGATGATCATTGATGAATGGGGGACATGGTATGACCCAGAACCAGGAACAAATCCAGGGTTTTTGTATCAGCAAAACACACTAAGAGACGCACTTGTTTGTGCCCTTCATTTTCATATCTTTCATCGTCATTGCCAGCGGATTCATATGGCGAATATTGCCCAGACGGTCAATGTTCTGCAAGCAATGGTGTTAACGGAAGACGAAAAGATGCTTCTGACACCTACGTATCATGTGTTTCACATGTTTCAAGTGCATCAAGAGGAAGAAGCACTTGAAGTGGAATTCGTGTCAACGCCTTATGAACGCAGAGGAGAAAAAATACCTCAGGTTAGCGTGTCAGCTTCGCGTTCGTCAGATAAGATGCATATTAGCTTCTGTCACCTGAATCCGCATGAACAAAACGAAGTATCCCTTGCCATTGAAGGTGTGGATGCAGAAACGAAAGTCACGGGCCGCGTGCTGACAGCAAACCGCATGAATGCGCACAACACATTTGATGATCCTCATGCTGTCCAGCCAGCAGAGTTTCAGCAATTTGCTGTAAAACCCGGTGAGTTGAGCATAGAGCTACCGCCAATGTCTGTGGTGATGATTACGATTGATCTCGCTTGATCGCATATTTAGATGTTTGATGAGCAGGATGTTGGGGCATCATACATTGTAAACGAAGCGGAAAGGGAGTTATTTATATGCTTAGAACGATTCTCATGATTATCGGTGCAATTGTTGTCATTGGTGCGATTGTACGGTTTGTTTTTTAATTCATTTCATAAAAAATGATTCGTAAGCATTTCATTCGCAAGTCACATTGGTAGATGCTATACTAAAAAGCATAATTTACATTGGAGGAATGAATAATGGCAATCGTAAAAGCTACTGACGCAACATTTTCACAAGAAACTGCAGAAGGTGTTGTTATTGCGGACTTTTGGGCACCATGGTGCGGACCTTGTAAAATGATTGCTCCAGTTCTTGAAGAACTTGATCAAGAAATGGGCGATAAAATGAAAATTGTAAAAATTGATGTAGACGATAACCAAGAAACTGCTGGTAAATACGGCGTGATGAGTATCCCAACACTTCTTGTTTTAAAAGACGGTGAAGTGGTAGAAACTTCTGTTGGTTTCAAACCAAAAGAAGCACTTGCTGAGCTTGTTAACAAACATCTATAAACCTGTCTATGCCCAATCGGCATACTCACTAAAGCGGTTCTCGTAAAGACGAGAGCCGCTTTTCTTTCAATATGGTATAAAACAAATGTTCGTGATACACTAGAAGGAGTGAAAGAGGAAAACAAGGACGGATGAAAAGATGAACAAACTGATCAAAGAAAAGCTATCGGTCTTGCCAGATCAACCAGGCTGCTATTTAATGAAAGATCGGCAAAATACAGTCATTTATGTGGGGAAGGCAAAGGTCTTAAAAAATAGAGTACGCTCTTATTTCACTGGATCTCATGACGCCAAAACGCAGCGGCTTGTCAGTGAAATTGAGGACTTTGAATACATTGTCACCTCTTCTAATATCGAGGCACTCATTTTAGAGCTGAATTTAATCAAAAAATACGACCCAAAATACAATGTCATGCTCAAGGATGACAAAACGTATCCTTTTATTAAAATTACGAATGAACGGCATCCTAAGCTGATCGTCACACGCAATGTGAAGAAGGATAAAGGGAAATATTTCGGTCCATACCCGAACGTACAGGCAGCAAGAGAAACGAAAAAGCTGCTCGACCGTTTATATCCTCTCAGAAAATGTAGCACCCTCCCTGACCGTGTCTGTCTCTATTATCATCTTGGACAATGTCTCGCGCCATGTGTGTATGACATTTCTGAAGAAACGAATAAGCAGCTCGTGGACGAAATCATAAGATTTCTAAACGGAGGACATCAGCAAATCAAAAAAGAACTCACCGAAAAGATGCAGGAAGCCGCCGAACAATTAGAGTTCGAACGGGCAAAAGAACTGAGAGACCAAATCGCGTATATCGACTCTACGATGGAAAAGCAGAAAATGACGATGAGCGATTTATCAGATCGAGATGTTTTTGCATATGCCTATGACAAGGGCTGGATGTGTGTCCAGGTCTTCTTCATCAGGCAAGGGAAATTGATTGAACGTGATGTCAGCCTGTTTCCTATGTATCAAGACCCTGAGGAAGAGTTTCTCACATTTATGGGACAATTTTATGCAAAGAACAACCACTTTCTGCCGAAGGAAATTTTGGTGCCAGATAGCGTAGATCAAGAGATGATTGAACAATTGCTTGAGACGAACGTTCATCAGCCGAAAAAAGGAAAGAAAAAGGATTTGCTATTACTTGCCCATCAAAATGCCAAAATCGCCTTAAAAGAAAAATTTTCGCTCATTGAGCGTGATGAAGAGCGGTCCATTGGTGCAGTGAAGCAGCTTGGAGATGCACTAAATATTTATATGCCTTACCGGATTGAGGCATTTGATAACTCGAATATTCAAGGTGCAGACCCGGTTTCTGCCATGGTCGTCTTTCAGGACGGGAAGCCGTATAAAAAGGAATACCGAAAATACAAAATTAAAACCGTCACAGGTCCAGATGATTATGCATCGATGCGTGAAGTCATTAGAAGGCGATATACCCGCGTGTTAAAGGATGAGCTCCCGCTACCAGATTTGATTTTAATTGATGGAGGAATGGGACAGATCAATGCAGCGATAGATGTGCTTGAAAATGAATTGAATCTGTCTGTTCCAGTAGCAGGTCTAGTCAAAGATGAAAAGCACCGGACATCCAATTTGATGATGGGCGATACACTGGAAATTGTTGCACTAGAGCGGAATAGCCAGGCCTTCTATTTATTGCAGCGCATTCAAGATGAAGTGCACCGGTTCGCGATTAGCTTTCACCGGCAGCTGCGCGGAAAAAATGCATTTCAATCTATTTTAGACGATGTGCCAGGTATCGGAGAAAAGCGTAAAAAACAGCTTCTTAAACATTTTGGCTCTGTGAAAAAGATGAAAGAAGCCTCTATCCAAGACTTTCAGGAGGCTGGTATCCCGAAACAAACGGCCGAGCTTTTAATGGAAGCTTTAAAAAAATAGATTGTACTTTTTCCAAAAGTCTGTTAAGATTGTGACTAAATTTAATAAATGAACGTGTTGTTTGTTGAAGATAGAGGTGCGAACTTCAAGAGTAAGCCTTCAGAGATCGATGGGATCTAGGAAGAGGGCTAAAAGGGGAGCGTCGCCGAAGTGAATAAAATCCACTCATTTTATTCGCTGGCTGTACATTGAAGAAATGTAGGGCTGTCAAGAATGTATTTCTTGGAGGGCTATCTCATTGTTTGCATCGTTTGATGATGATTATAAAGCAATGGGAGATCTGTTCTCTCATTGCTTTTTTTATTTGCAGTGAGCAGGCAGTCTCCAAAGCCGCTTCTTGCCTCTTCTCTCACACGTGATCTTTTGAAAAAGGGTGGTAGACATGGGACTAATTGTACAAAAATTTGGCGGAACGTCTGTAGGGTCGACAGAAAAAATTCGCAATGCTGCAGAAAGGGTCATCGCTGAACGCGAGGCCGGACATGATGTGGTTGTGGTTGTGTCGGCAATGGGTAAATCAACGGATGTTCTAGTAGACCTAGCGGAAGAACTCACAGATCATCCGAGCAAAAGAGAAATGGATATGCTGCTCGCAACTGGAGAGCAAGTGACCATTTCCTTATTAACGATGGCGCTGCAAGCAAAAGGCTATGATGCAATTTCCTTTACAGGCTGGCAGGCTGGTATGAAAACAGAGCAAGTACATGGTAACGCAAGAATCGTGGACATCGATGAATCAAGAATAAAAGAGGAATTAAGTGCTGGGAAAGTCGTTGTTGTGGCAGGTTTCCAAGGAATTGCAGATGACCTGCATATCACAACACTTGGACGCGGTGGATCAGATACGACGGCTGTAGCACTTGCTGCCGCACTAAAAGCGGATAAATGTGATATTTACACAGATGTACCAGGAGTATTTACGACAGATCCGCGCTATGTACCGGCCGCGCGGAAGCTTGCAGGTATTTCATACGATGAGATGCTCGAACTGGCTAATTTAGGAGCTGGTGTCTTGCATCCGAGAGCTGTCGAATTTGCGAAAAATTATCAAGTCCCACTAGAAGTCCGTTCTAGTATTGAAAATGAATCGGGTACGTTAATTGAGGAGGAATCATCCATGGAACAAAATTTAGTCGTCAGAGGCATTGCATTTGAGGATCAGATTACACGCGTGACGGTGTGCGGTCTTTCAAGCGGTCTCACCACATTGTCGACCATCTTTACGACACTTGCGAAGCAAAATATCAATGTGGATATCATCATTCAGTCCGTCACAAGCACCAATCAGACGTCGATCTCTTTCTCTGTGAAAACGGATGATTTGTCTAAAACAGTTGAAGTGTTAGAAGAATATAAAGGAGCACTTGGCTACGAACAGATCGAGACAGAAAGCAAATTAGCCAAAGTATCTATCGTTGGATCTGGTATGGTCTCAAATCCAGGCGTAGCCGCTGAAATGTTCGCTGTGTTAGCGGAAAAAGACATACAAGTGAAAATGGTCAGTACGTCTGAAATCAAAGTCTCAACAGTGGTTGGCCGTGACGATATGGTCAAAGCAGTTGAAGCACTGCATGATGCGTTTGATTTATCAAAGGTAGCTGCCCATTCTTAAACAGGCAGGGAGGTGTATCTCTTAAAAGAGTGCACCTCTTTTTTATATCCGAAACCCCCATACTAGAAAGGAAAACGTACGTAAACCCATTCACTAAGTATGCTATGATAGAAGAAGGCAAACAAAAAAGGCGTGACCTAAAGTCCGCGCCTTTCATAAAGAGTGTTAGCTAGGGTCTCTTAAATCCCATTTAACGGTTAAAATGACTTTATCAGCACGCTTTTTCACTTGTTCATAAGATTCAGCCACGTGCTCGTTGAGAAGCTGGATTTGTTCAGCAATAAAACCTGCTTCCATCTGAAAGCATGGCTCCTTTTGATAGGTAAGTCGATTTGATACAAGTGGTCCTTCGAGCTCAAACTCAATTTCCTGTTTTTTCGAATGGACCATCGTGAGAGTTCCCCATCCGGCATCATGGAAAAATTCGGGGATTTTCTCCCATGACTCTTGAGGGAATTTACGAGCAAGCAGCTTACCCGCAAAATACATCATAGATGAATGATCCTGGCCCAAAATATCAGGCAGCAGAACTTCGCGTATCAGCTCGTAGGCAAATCCATTGACTTCAATTTCTTTTAGCTGTTCTAAGTTAGATTCGAATTTATTCATTGTACGGCTCCCCTCTTTCAACAATTTATTATAGCTTATGTGAGCATATGATGACAGAGTTTTCCCTGAAGTCTAAGAAATTCTTATTGTAGTAAAACGAATTTTGATTTAAAACTTTTAAATTTCGGAAAATTTTAATTTATGTACGCGGTTTCTTGACGCTTTTTTGACATAGGAGTAAAATGAAATTGTCAATAAATTTGAATAAAGTGCTTACAATTGAAAGAAGCGGGGGTAAGACAATTTTCAGCAATTGCACTTTTTACTAGGGGGTAAAGTAATGTCGGGGAACAAAGAATTTTTTTATCGGAGATTGCATTCTTTGCTTGGCGTCATTCCGGTCGGTCTATTTTTAATTCAGCACATAGTGATTAACCACTTTGCGACGAATGGACCAGAGGCGTTTAACAAAGCTGCACACTTTATGGAACAGCTTCCATTCAGATATGCACTTGAGCTGTTCGTGATTTTCTTACCACTGATCTATCATGCTGTTTATGGGGTGTACATAGCCTTTACGGCACAAAACAACACGTCTCGCTTCAGTTACTTAAGAAACTGGTTGTTCAGACTGCAAAGGATTTCAGGTATCATCACATTGATTTTTGTGACTTGGCATGTATGGGAAACACGAATTCAAGCTCAGCTTGGAGCTGAAGTGAACTATGACATGATGGCGAATATTTTAAGCTCTCCATTTATGCTAGGCTTCTATATTGTCGGCGTTTTATCTACTATTTTCCACTTTGCTAATGGCTTGTGGTCATTTGCTGTCAGCTGGGGAATTACTGTTTCACCACGCTCACAAAGAATCTCCACATATGTGACATTAGGTATATTTATAGCGCTTTCATATGTAGGGCTAAGAGCAATTTTCGCTTTTGTTTAAGAGGAAATAGATTAGTAGAAGAGGGAGAGGGGCTACAATGAGTAATTCTAGCATCATCGTTGTCGGAGGCGGCTTAGCTGGTCTCATGGCAACTATTAAAGCAGCAGAAGCGGGAACAGCTGTTAAACTATTTTCAATCGTACCTGTAAAACGTTCGCATTCTGTATGTGCACAGGGCGGAATCAACGGAGCGGTGAATACAAAAGGTGAAGGGGATTCACCTTATGAGCATTTTGACGACACGGTGTATGGCGGAGACTTCTTAGCCAACCAGCCGCCAGTTAAGGCAATGTGTGAAGCAGCGCCGTCCATTATCCATTTACTTGATCGGATGGGTGTGATGTTTAACAGAACACCAGAGGGATTATTGGACTTCCGCCGCTTCGGGGGAACACAGCACCACCGTACAGCGTTTGCTGGAGCTACAACAGGCCAGCAGCTATTATATGCACTTGATGAGCAGGTTCGCCGCTATGAAGTAGCGGGGCTTGTCACGAAATATGAAGGCTGGGAATTCCTTGGCGCTGTGTTAGATGACGAGGAAGTATGCCGAGGCATTGTCGCGCAGAACTTAACAACAATGGAAATTGAATCCTTCCGTTCAGATGCAGTGATCATGGCAACAGGCGGTCCTGGAATCGTGTTCGGAAAATCAACGAACTCCATGATTAACACTGGATCTGCTGCATCTATCGTCTATCAGCAAGGGGCTCATTACGCAAATGGAGAATTCATTCAGATTCATCCAACAGCGATCCCTGGAGATGACAAGCTTCGTCTCATGAGTGAATCGGCTCGTGGTGAAGGCGGACGTGTTTGGACATATAAAGACGGGAAGCCTTGGTACTTCCTAGAAGAAAAATATCCAGCATACGGAAACCTTGTACCGCGTGATATTGCAACACGTGAGATCTTTGACGTATGTGTCGAGCAAAAGCTTGGCATCAACGGAGAGAACATGGTATATCTCGATCTTTCTCATAAAGATCCAAAAGAACTTGATATTAAACTTGGCGGCATCATTGAAATCTATGAAAAATTCATGGGTGATGACCCGCGTAAGCTTCCAATGAAAATTTTCCCTGCTGTTCATTACTCAATGGGCGGATTATGGGTTGACTATGATCAAATGACGAATATCAAAGGTCTATTTGCTGCCGGAGAATGTGATTACTCTATGCACGGCGGAAACAGACTTGGTGCAAACTCACTGCTTTCTGCCATTTACGGCGGAATGGTCGCTGGACCAAATGCTGTGAAGTACATTAGCGGTCTTGAAAAGTCTGCGGAAGACCTATCTTCTGCAACATTTGACAGCGCCGTGAAGAAAGAGCAGGAGAAATGGGACAACATCCTCGGCATGGACGGAACAGAAAATGCGTACGTGCTTCATAAAGAGCTTGGAGAATGGATGACGGATAACGTCACAGTTGTTCGTTACAATGACAAACTCTTAAAAACAGATCAGAAAATCGAAGAACTAATGGAGCGCTACAAGCAGATCAACATCAACGATACAGCTTCATGGAGCAACCAAGGCGCTGCCTTCACACGTCAGCTTGACAACATGCTTCAGCTGGCAAGAGTCATTACGATCGGGGCTTACAACCGGAATGAGAGCCGAGGCGCACACTACAAACCGGACTTCCCAGAGAGAAACGATGAAGAGTTCCTAAAAACAACGATGGCTACGTTCAAAGGAAAAAATCAAAAGCCTGCATTCCACTATGAGGACGTCGATGTATCGTTAATTGCACCTCGTAAACGAGATTACTCGAAGAAAAAGGTGGAGAAATAAGATGAGTGAAAAAAACACGATTCAATTCATAATCACACGTCAAGATACAGCAGATGGAAAGCCTTATGATGAAGAATTCGAAATCCCTTACCGCCCAAATATGAACGTCATTTCCGCACTCATGGAAATTAGACGGAACCCGGTCAATAAACAAGGGAAAAAAACAACGGCGATCAACTGGGATATGAACTGTCTTGAAGAGGTGTGCGGAGCTTGTTCTATGGTCATTAATGGAAAGCCGCGCCAATCATGTACAGCTCTTATTGATCAATTAGACCAGCCGATTCGTCTTCAGCCGATGAAGACATTCCCGGTTGTGAGAGATTTGCAGGTTGATAGAAGCCGGATGTTCAATTCCTTGAAAAAGGTGAAAGCATGGGTACCGATCGATGGCACGTATGACCTTGGTCCTGGACCAAGAATGCCTGAGAAAAAACGTCAATGGGCTTATGAGCTTTCGAAATGTATGACATGTGGTGTCTGCCTTGAAGCTTGTCCAAACGTGAATGATAAATCTTCCTTTATGGGACCTGCACCGCTTTCGCAAGTTCGTTTATTTAACGCACATCCGACAGGTGCGATGAATAAGTCTGACCGTCTAGAAGAAATTATGGGGGACGGTGGTCTTGCGAACTGCGGGAACTCCCAAAACTGTGTGCAGTCTTGTCCGAAAGGAATCCCGCTGACAACGTCAATTGCTGCACTTAACCGAGATACAACTTTACAAGCATTCCGTAACTTCTTCGGAAGCGATCACGCAGAATAACATCACATTCAGTCCTCTTTGCCAATCATGATGAGTGTTTAAGAGGCTGGATGCAATATTGAAACAAACGCCTCTTCCAATACGGGAGAGGCGTTTTGTTTCCAAATAAGGAGATGATCAAGTGAGATTGCCGTCATATATTGAAGCACCGTTTGAAGAGTGGAGGGCATCCTTTCGATTTTATGTCGAAACGACCGTTCGGTTTTCAGAAACGGATATGTTTGGCCACATGAACAATGTTACCCCTTTTGTGTATTTTGAAGAGGCGCGCATTGCCTTTTTTCAAAAAACAGGAATTGTTGATAAACGGATGAAACGTGTGCGAGAAACCATGACAGTCGTCGCTAACCTGCAATGTGATTACATCAAGCAGGTAGAGATTGGAGAGAGGCTTCGAGTGTATGTTAAGCCTGAGAAGGTCGGCTCAAGCTCACTCATTCTTCATTATTTAGGAGAAAACGAGCAGCAGGAACCATGCTTTACCGGCTCAGTCACTATGGTGCAAATTAGTAAAGACACAGGCACATCTGTCCCATTTACTGAAGAAGAAAAAGAGACATTTAGGGCGCAGAGAAAAGAGTAGCATGCTACCTCATCAACGTGCACGCTCCATTTTGTTATAATAAAAGCACCATATCAAGAAGAAACAAGAGGAGAACACATGAAGATTTTTCAATATGACACCATTGATAGTACAAATAATGAAGCGAAAAGGCTCATGCAGCAAGGAGAAAAGCCCTCATTTGCTGTCTATGCACGCCAGCAGACAGAAGGAAGAGGCAGACTCGGCAGGCCGTGGGAAACACCTTTAGGGAATGTGGCAGTGACCATGACAGTCATGCCGCCAGAAAAACTCTCCACCCAGTCAACGATCGCCCCGCTAACAGCGCTAGCAATCTATGATGTGCTGAAACCACTCATAAGAGCGGACGATCAGCTGGCGATCAAATGGCCGAATGATATCCTCATTAATGAAGCAAAGGTATCCGGCACATTAATTGAAGCAGATCGCAGCGCCATTTATATCGGTGTTGGCATCAATGTAGAGACGAAGCCGGAGCATGTCCCGTACAAAACCATTTGCTTATCAGAGCTGACAGAGGTGAAAGCTGATCAGCTAGTGAAAGACCTGGCAGCGGCTTTTAAAAAATACCATACACGCTGGCAGAATGAAGGGTTTGAAGCACTCACTGCCCTTTATAATAAACGGTTATATCGTCTAAACAAGCCGCTTCGCATTTCGTTAGATCGTGAAAAACAAACATGGGAAGAAGGCATTTGCTGCGGCGTTAACCGCTTTGGTCATCTTCAGCTAAAAGATGATAAAGGACAGATCAAAGCTCATTCTGCCGGAGATATTGATGCCCCGCTTCAGCATTAAAAAAAGCAGACGATGTTCTCGTCTGCTTTAGGCTTCTCTTTTAATATGAGGCTGCACAATATAATCTTGTTTCGTAAAGACAACCCCGTCTAGAATTTCTCTTGCAGTTCGAATGACTTTGACTCTATTTTGGGACACGTCAATGTCTGTTTGCATAATTCCGGCAGGGTGACCGATTCGAAGCGTATCATGTTGTCCATCATAAAGCTGTGCAGGAAGTGTTTGTTCCATAAAACAGCTGGCTGACACGCAGACAGAACCGGTAATGGCAAGCGCTTGGTGTGGTCTTTGCATCGATAACATGCGTACGACGATATCCATATCGGCTGCTCGTCTCATCACTCCGTTTGTATCCACATAATCAGCAGGCTCGCTAATGATCGCAAGCTTCGGAACGGCTGGTGATTGTAATGTCGCCATGTCTTTGGGTGCAAAGTGACACATTTCAGCAGCGATGGAACGAATCTCTTCTAAATCATTCAGTAATGCGTCTGTAAACTCCTCAGGTAATTCGGTTCCTTTTAAATGAAGATCCTTCGCACGGACAAAGGCAATGGGATTTGCGATGTCAACGATCGAGATCGGAATCTCTCCGAATTTTGTCTGAATCGTATCCATGCGGTTCCCTGTCGGAAAGGTTTTACCAGTCACAGCGCCTTCAGGTTTTTCAAAGGATAGATAGATGGGAGATCCTGTCCCTTTTACACCTGGAATTTCTACATCTCCCTCAAATTTCACTTCGCCATTTTCAACCTCAACCTCTGCTACGATGACTTTATTGGTGTTGGTATTGAGGATACGTACAGTCGTAATGGGCTCAACCGCTTGCACAAGTCCTTTAATGATGGCGTATGGCCCAACCGCTGATGAGATATTCCCGCAGTTTCCTTTAAAGTCGACATATCTCTCATTGATGCTGACTTGTGCAAATGTATAGTTCACATCCACATCCGGGCGTGTGGCTTTATCGATAATGGCCACTTTGCTTGTTAAAGAATTACCGCCGCCGATTCCATCGACCTGCAGCCGGTCAGGACTGCCCATAATGTCTAAAAGAAATGCCTCGAGCTCATCGTGTTCAAATGGTGAATTGTTTGCTTGAATGAATACCCCTTTACTTGTACCGCCTCGCATCATTGTGATTGGAACTTTTCTCATTGCTCTCACCCTCAATTTTTTAATGAACTGTTTATCTAATCAAAATGGTAAAGTATAATAAGAAATAAGTTAAATACATTATTTTAAGATGAATCAATAAAATTTTTTTATAACTAGTGAAAAAGGAGGGCACACCATGGATGAGAAAGACTGGCGGTTTCTAAAGGTGCTCTATGAAGAAAAGAACATCACAAAAGCGGCGGAGAAATTATTTGTCTCTCAGCCTGCCTTAAGCTATCGGTTGAAGCAGCTTGAAGAGGAGTTTGATATGAAGCTTTTCTTTAAAAGAAAACGAGGGATTGAATTTACGTCAGAAGGCGAGTACTTGGCTGCATATGCAAATGACATGCTCAAACAGCTTCAGCAAACAAAAGATGGTATGCTCAACATGCAAAAAAAGGTCAAAGGGACAATCCGGTTAGGTGTCTCAAGTAACTTTGCTCAGTATAAGCTCCCAGAAATTTTAAGAGAATTTTCTAAGCAGTATCCACATGTTCAATTCATGGTGAATACAGGCTGGAGTACGAAAGTCATGGATTTATTAGGCACATCAAGTGTTCATTTAGGGATTTTAAGAGGGGATTATGACTGGAATGGAGAGCGGTTTTTGCTTGATAAAGAGCGGCTTTGTATCATTTCAAAATCAGAAATTCAGCTAAAGGACCTTCCGAAGCTGCCGCTCATTGACTATCATACAGATAGTTCATTAAAACGATTGATTAATAGATGGTGGCAGGAAACGTTTGCCATGCCTCCGCTTGTGACGATGGAGACAGATCGCCAGGATACATCAAAAGAGATGGTCAAGCACGGTTTAGGCTATGCCATTGTCCCGGAAATTTGCCTCAGGCCAAGTGATGAGCTATTTGTAAAAGGTCTTTCGTATAAAGATGGACAGCCTGTTTTAAGAGATACATGGCTTATGTACCAGCCTGACTCCCTTCATTTATCTGTTGTGAAAGCATTCATCGAATTTTTAAGGAGCCAGCAAGGCTGATTATAAAAAGAATTTATAGAAGATACGAAAAAATCAATATTTTCATTATGAAAAAAGCTATTATATCCTTGAAATAGAAAGCGCTAACATTCAGATCACAAGTGCAAAGGGGCGCTTGCTGATCGTGTAAAGAAGAGGATGGAGGGATATATAGTGCTAGCTATTTTAGGGCTTTTAATGGTCGTGACTTTTACATTTCTTATTATGACAAAACGTATGCATCCGGTGGTGGCGTTAACCGTAGTACCGATCATCTTTGCGTTGATTGGTGGGTTTTACAGTGGGTTAGGGGATATGATGCTCGATGGACTCAAAACGGTTGCGCCATCTGCTGCTTTATTATTATTTGCCATTTTATTCTTCGGTGTCATGCTGGATGCTGGGCTGTTTGATCCACTGATTAAACTCATTTTACGTATTGTGAAAGGGGATCCTGTCAAAATTGCGTTTGGGGTAGCGATTTTGTCTATGCTTGTTGCATTAGATGGTGATGGGACGACAACTTACATGATTACCGTATCCGCTTTGCTGCCGCTTTTCTTAAGAATTGGGATGAACCCGTTGATTTTAGGAACGATTTCATTATTATCATTAGGTATTATGAGCGGTATGACCCCGTGGGGTGGTCCGGCTACTCGTGCAATTGCTGCGCTTGGCTTGGATGCAGCTGAATTTTTTATTCCATTAATTCCAACGATGGTAGCTGGCGGTCTATTCATCCTTTTTACTGCTTATGTGCTTGGGAAAAAAGAGCGAAAGCGAATTGGGGTTGCAGAAATTCAGTACAAAGAAGAGGTCTCGATCTCCCCTGAACTGGCAGCGTCAATCGAAGATGGCGTAGAAGATATAAAGAGACCGAATCTCATTTGGGTGAACTTCTTCTTGACGATTGCGGTGATGGCGACACTTGTTTTAGATATCGTACCGATTCCAGTTCTCTTCTTAATTGGATTTGTCATTGCTCTCATGATCAACTATCCAAAGGTTGAAGATCAGCGCGAGAGAATCTTATCACATGCGGGAAATGCCTTAACGGTCATCACCCTTGTGTTTGCAGCAGGAATTTTCACAGGAATCTTTTCGGGGACAAAAATGGTGGAGTCGATTGCCAACTTGGTGATTTACTTAATTCCGGATTCTTACAGTTCGTTTTTTCCGCTCATTGTGGCTTTAACGAGTATGCCATTTACATTTGTTCTTTCAAATGATGCTTATTATTTCGGGGTGCTGCCAATCTTGGCAGAAGCCGGCGCAGCTTACGGAATTGATCCAGTGGAAATTGCACGCGCCTCTATTATAGGACAGCCTGTTCATCTGCTGAGCCCTCTTGTGGCTTCAACGCTACTTCTTGTCAGTATGCTGAACAAAGATATTGGCGATTTGCAAAAATACGCATTGCTGTGGACCGTGTTAACTGCCCTTTTTACAACGCTTATTGCTTTGTTAACAGGAGCCATTTCTATCTTTTAAATACGTGTATGAAAAGGACGACGTCTCGGGTAGGAGACTCGTCCTTTTTTGTGCGGATAAAACCGTACAAAATGGACGCTCATATGCAGGAATTCTCGATTTTAACGTCACCTACCTCGGGCAGCCGGCATATGATATCTCGACTATACAGAATCCCATTCTATAGAGACTAGAGCTCTCACCTTAGCAAGGAGGGTTACAATACTTGAAGGAGAAAGAGTTTCAATCCAAGCCGCTATTAACCAAAAGAGAAAGAGAAGTATTCGAATTGCTCGTCCAAGATAAAACAACAAAAGAAATTGCAAGCGAGCTTTTTATTAGCGAAAAGACTGTTCGAAATCATATTTCGAATGCCATGCAAAAGCTAGGAGTCAAAGGTCGTTCACAGGCCGTAGTCGAGCTTCTGCGTATGGGTGAGCTAGAGCTCTAAAGTCAGCCGGTTTTCCTTCCACTCTAGGGAGGAACCGGTTATTTCTATATGGTTTCCATGAGTCTCTTCTTGCATTTTCTCTGAAAAACGAGGAAAATAGGAATGTACGTTTTAATCAAAGTGAGATGCTATAGTGAGGTATCAATGAAATGGAAACGAATGAGTTCGACCATGTAGCAGAGATTGAAAAATCATTGCGCCATATTGCTGCAATTATTAAGCAAAAAGGCAGAGAAATCCTGAACCAATATACGATTACACCTCCTCAATTTGTAGGGCTTCAGTGGCTTTATGAATTCGGAGATATGACAATAGGTGAGCTATCACAAAAGATGTATTTGGCTTGCAGTACAACCACCGACTTAATTGATCGAATGGAAAAAAGTGAACTTGTCGAACGAGTAAAAGATCCTTCTGACCGCCGCGTGGTTCGCATTCATTTATTGCCTGAAGGCGAGCGGATCATTCAAGAAGTGATTGTTAAACGCCAAGAATACGTCAGTGAACTTCTAGGGGCTTTCTCAGAAGAAGAAGCCATCGTTTTCAACCAATCCTTAACGAAACTACAGCAGCAAATGAAAAGAAAATGAGGCGATTTTGTTGGATCAACCAATCGGCGTCATTGATTCCGGCGTCGGCGGTTTAACCGTTGCAAAGGAAATCATGAGACAACTGCCAAAAGAAAAAATCATTTACGTAGGCGATACAAAACGGTGCCCGTATGGCCCTCGGAAAGAAGAAGAGGTTCTTCAATATACTTGGGAAATGGCACACTACTTATTAAGACATCATCATATTAAAATGCTCGTCATCGCATGCAACACAGCGACGGCGATCGCACTAGATGAAATCAAAGGAACGCTTGATATTCCGGTCATTGGCGTGATTCAGCCCGGCGCCCGCACAGCCATCAAGGTGACAAACAATCAGCAGATTGGTGTCATTGGTACAGCCAATACGATCAAAAGCGAGGCATACAAAGAAGCTTTGCTATCCCTAAAAGCAGGACTAGCGGTTCAAAGTCTGGCATGTCCGTTGCTTGTTCCCTTTGTGGAAAGCGGGACGTTTTTAGATCAGACAGCAGATGAAGTGGTGAAAGATTCCCTTGAACCGATGAAAGAAACAGGAATTGATACACTCATTCTTGGCTGTACACACTATCCAATTTTAAAAGAGTCGATTCAGCGCTTTATGGGCAGTGATGTGAGCATCATTTCATCAGGGGACGAGACAGCGAGAGAAGCAAGTACGATTCTTTCCTATAAAGGGCTGTTAAATACCTCTAAAGAAGCGCCTGTTCATACATTTTATACAACAGGGCAGCAGCAAAATTTTGAAAACATCGCTCGTGACTGGTTTGGCTACCTGCCAGGGAAGGTCGAAACCGTATCACTCGAACACGTCTATCAGCAATAACCCCCTTCTATTTGAAGTGGGTTATTTTTTTATGAAAAGGGTCTAATCCGCAGGAGGAGCTCGTATACATAGTAGTACAAACTACTAGAGGAGGGTGAAGTATGCTGAAAAAAGGATCTACAGCAGCTGTGACGTGTATCGCGTCAGCCATGCTTTTGTCAGGATGCGGATTGTTTCAAACAGACCAAGCGAAAACAGAGATTGACCCGCCACAAAACGTCACATATGTGAAAGAAAATAAAGAAGATAAACAAACAGCGAAAGAAGGAAAAGAAGAGAAGAAGGCAGAAACAGTCATGAGAGAATTATATTTAATTGATAAAAACGGGTATGTCGTTTCTCAATCCATTCCACTGCCGAAAAATGAGGGGAGTGCCAAACAAACCTTAGAATACCTCGTGGACGGAGGACCGATTTCTAACCTCATGCCAAATGGATTCCGGGCTGTTTTGCCGGCCGACACGAGTGTATCTGTCGACATTAAAGACGGAACGGCCGTAGTAGATTTTTCAAATGAATTCAAAAACTATAAAAAAGAAGACGAACAGCGCATCCTGCAATCGGTCACTTGGACGTTAACGCAGTTTGATTCTGTCGCCAAAGTCAAATTGAAAATGAATGGTCATGAACTAAAAGAAATGCCTGTGAACGGCACACCGATTTCAGATGATTTAAGCAGAGAAGACGGTATTAATATTCAGCACGAGGCTGCCGCTGATATGACATCGACAAAGCCAGTGACAGTTTATTACTTAGCTGAATCTGATGAACAGACGTACTATGTTCCTGTGACCAAAAGGGCGCCAAAAGATGAGGATGATCAAATTACAGCAGCCATTGATGAGCTCGTCTCTGGACCAAGCAAAAAAAGCCATTTGCTCACAGACTTTGATCAAGATGTAAAGCTGAATGATATCCCGAAAGTAAAAGACGGACATGTGACACTTGATTTCAACGAATCCATTTTCGGCAGCGCAGATGAAAAGAAAAAGGTGATTTCACAAAAAGTTCTTGATAGCATCGTGCTCACATTAACAGAGCTGCCGGACGTCAAAAGCGTATCCGTTAAGGTAAACGGCAAGGCTGAGCTTGTGAACGAAAAAGGAGCAGAGCTGACAAAGCCGGTTTCAAGACCAGAACAAGTGAATACAGGTAGTTTTTAACGGCACACATTGATATAATGGAGAAAAAGAGGCATGCATATTCGCTGCCTCTTTTTTATTCCAAGCGATTAGAACGAGCCGAGGTTGTCAAAGTTAGTAGGAGAACCCCGCTGGCATCCGCGCGGAATGTATATTGTAACGGAGGTAAATCATGAGATTAGATGAAAGACACTATGACGAATTAAGAAAAATTGAAATAGAGGCAGGCTACATTACGCATCCAGAAGGCTCTGTCTTAATCTCAGCGGGCAATACGAAGGTGATTTGTAACGCATCCATCGAAGACCGCGTACCTCCTTTTTTAAGAGGACAAGGAAAAGGCTGGATTACAGCAGAATATAGCATGCTTCCAAGAGCAACCGCTCAAAGAACCATTAGAGAATCATCTAAAGGAAAAGTGACAGGACGTACAATGGAAATTCAGCGATTAATTGGACGAGCACTCCGTGCAGTCGTTGACTTAGAAAAGCTTGGCGAACGCACGATTTGGATTGACTGTGATGTCATTCAAGCAGACGGGGGCACACGCACAGCATCTATTACCGGTGCTTTTGTCGCCATGACGCTTGCGATTCAAAAGCTTCGAGCAGAAGGTGTCATCAAACAAAACCCGATCACTGATTATTTAGCGGCGATATCCGTCGGAATTGATTCTCAGCAAGGTCTTCTGTTAGATTTAAATTATGAAGAAGATTCTTCAGCTGAAGTAGATATGAATGTCATCATGACAGGCGCTGGACGCTTTGTTGAACTTCAAGGCACAGGCGAAGAAGCGACATTCTCAAGAGAACAGCTAAACGGACTGCTTGATTTAGCCGAAAAGGGCATCAAAGAATTAATCGAAAAGCAAAAAGCAGTGACAGGAGAAGTCATCGAATAAAGAGAAGGGTTTGATCAGGATGAAAACAGCCATCATTGCAACGCACAATGCGGGTAAAGCGAAAGAATTCAAAGCCATTCTTGAGCCAAAAGGATTCACGGTCAAAACACTAGCAGACATCGGCTTTACTGAAGAGATTGAAGAAACAGGACAAACCTTCGAAGAAAATGCCATTATCAAAGCCGAGGCGATTCAAGCCAAAGCAGGTGAAATGGTCATTGCAGACGATTCCGGTTTGTCGATTGACTATCTTGGCGGAAAACCTGGCGTATATTCAGCGAGATACGCTGGTGAACATAAAAACGATGCTGAGAATGTAGAAAAAGTGCTGAGCGAGCTTCAAGGCATTGAAAAAGAAGACCGTACAGCTAGATTCAGATGTGCCCTTGCTGTCAGCATACCGGGTAAAGAAACAAAGACGGTAGAAGGATCAGTAGAAGGCTTCATCGCCGAGGAACCAATCGGCGAAAACGGCTTCGGATACGACCCAATTTTCATCGTCAAAGACAAAGACCAGACGATGGCCGAGTTATCACCAGAGGAGAAAAACAAGATTAGCCATCGAGCGGTCGCGCTTCAAAAGCTTTCATCACTGCTAGACGCAAATGAATAAGGGGGAATGAAGCCATGAAGATACTCATCATTAGTGACAGTCATGGACTCACAGACGAACTTCAAACCATTGCCAAACGGCATGTGGCTGAAGTCGACATGATGATTCACTGCGGAGATTCAGAACTCGAAACGAACCACCCAGCTCTCGAAGGATACAAAGTCGTCAAAGGAAATTGTGACTTTATGGGCGATTTTGAAGAAGAGCTCCTGCTTTCACTTGATGGTGGCGGAAAACTATTTCTCACTCACGGACATCTGCATGGCATCAAACAATCCTTGCTTCAAGTCTACTACCGTGCAGAAGAGCTAGGCGCAGACATCATCTGCTTTGGCCACTCGCACATCCCAGGCAGTGAGCTGCTAAGAGGAAAACTGCTCATTAACCCAGGCAGCGTGCACCTGCCAAGAGTGCGTAAAGAGCGCAGCTACGCTATACTGACACTAGATGGAAGCGAAGCGAACGTACAGTTTTTCACAGACGAAGGTCAAGCCATACAAGACCTCGAAAACACTGTCACATTGGAAGGTATTTCATAAGGGTGCAGCATTTGCCCCTTATGAAAAAACTTTCGAAAAACCGTTGACTTTAAAGAACAATAGTAATATAATAAATCTTGTCGGTGAGGTACTCACCAACAGAACACTACATAACAACATGTCCCAGTAGCTCAGCTGGATAGAGCAACGCCCTTCTAAGGCGTCGGTCGGGAGTTCGAATCTCTCCTGGGACGTACTAATGTAAAAGCTTGAAATCCTTGATATGAAAGGATTTCAGGCTTTTTTATTTCTTGGAACATAAGATCGATTATTGCTTCAAATTAGAGTTTAGGGAGCGGGTTGGGGGCGAATTTGTTTTTAAGTATTTCCGTTCCCTATTTTTGTATCAAAGAAGCTATCAAGATGGGTGGCTGATTTCTGATTAGCTTCTTCAATGACTATGAACGTAAATGGATCAAAATCAAAAATGTATAAATTGAAAATGGGCTTATATGTAGGGTTGCTACTTAATATATTGAGGTAAAGCAAAAACAAACGAAAAGCCCTTCCAATTTGGAGGGGCCTTCCTTTGTTAATTATCACTGTCCAATTCCCATAATTTTTGACCGTCTGCTAAATATACTGCATTTGGTGTATCTTTATAAAGTGAAATTTCAATTAAGGAACTTTTTTCTTGCTTTAACCAATCGTATATATCACAGTCGTTATTAGCGGGGGGCGATAAGATGTTATTAACTTGAAATGCGACTGCGTCATACTCTGTATAATTGACATCATCATCTTCCAATCCGTTATCTGTTTCATAAAGTGTGTCAGATTCCCCAATAACTTTTAAACCGTTTTTCCATTCTAAAATCAAATCGTTATTTTTATATTTTCGTAATGCTGAAATTAATGGATCATATCCCATTCGAATCCTCCTTAATTTATGGTTTTAAAGGCTCTGATGGTACTATATGAGCGCCGTTTTTGCTGTAGTGTATTAAGCCTCTAGTAGTCTCCACATACTTACCGGTATCTTTATCATAGTATTTTCCAATCACTTGGCCAAAGTCTACTCTTTCTTTGTGCTCACCTATTTTTGTACCTTTCCCAGCGAACTTATCTAGCAATTCTTGTGCTGTTTGATTATCTCCATTGAAAATGCTTTTATTTGGACGGCCATTCGCAACTTCTTGCTTATAGTTAGGTGCATCAGGAATATGTTTCTCTTGAGCTCCTGGTTTTACCTTTGCAGGGAAACCATTTACTTCACGATACGGACCTTTTGGTACGGAGTGTTTGCCGAAGGAAGGTGTTTTAACAATCTTCTTGGCTACTTTCTCTCCTTTCATTTTTTTTAAAACATATTTTCCAACTTTAGCGATTTTAGCTCCTGGTATCATGTACAAGCTTGATACTAGACGGTCCATGTCAGCGACTTTATCACCTGTTACAGGATCTCTCCCTGTGATGGCACGAATTGCATCATTTATTCCTGTAAATTCAACCGCCGTATTTAAGATGTTTGAGGTTTGTTCTCCCGTTTTCACATCAGAAATCTTTGTGATGCTTTCAATATTCACTTTGTTTTGATCCGATATTCGTAACCGATACAGCATTCCATCTCGAATAACTTCAACTGTTTTGGCATTTGCGAAGTCAATCTTTTCATTTGTATTATATACTTTTCTATTTACGATCACGGCGTTTTGATTGATTTTATTAGATGGTTTCTTCTTCACAACCGTATCCACATTCGATCGCTCTTTTTCATTCATCTTCTTGAGCATGATCATCATTGGGTTTTCTTTAGGGTTGTCTATTTTTTCATTCAATCCGTTGATGGTGCTCTTGATTTTTTCTTCTTTTCCATCTTTGAAAATAGAGCCCTTTTGATAACTGGTCATCTCAATTTTCGGGCCAGTGAACATCGTGCTTAAAGTGTCTATGTATTGCTTCATTGTGTGAAGGGAACTTTTTGTTTCATTTAGTGCACTTGTTTGTTCTCTGTCAAAAGCATGAAGTAGTCCAATGGTTTTGGACGTCTCAAGCCATGCTTTTTGATAGCTTTGTTGGAAAGTAGATTCGTTTACATGAGGCAAATGCACAATATGGTTTACTCTGCCAATGGCTTGATTCACATCTGATACGATATCAGAAATGGCCCGTTCGGCTTTTTTTAACCCTTGGTCAAGCTCGTGTTCAATGAATGATTGAGAGATAAAACCATTCGGGTTTGATTCAAAAGCATGAAGTGCCTGTTTTGTCTTTTTTAGCGCACCACTGTATTCTTCAATGATGATCTGAAAGAATTGCAAAAAGGGAATGTGACACTCCAAATAAAAAGCTTTTATCGCTTGTCCAGCTTCTCCCTTTAATGCGCCATCCAAGGAGATGATTTGATTGATTTGTTTTTCTAGGGACTTAACATTCTGTAATTGCTGCTTCAATTTGTTCAGCGTTTGGTCAATTCCATTCTTCAACTCAAAGACGTCAAGGGTTTTCATACCATTCTCCTTTAATTTCTCTACTCATTTACTTCCCTCTTTTTAATTCTAGTTGTTTTGCTTTAATTTAGAACTTTGAGAGTGTTCACATAAAGAAAGGGAGCTGCATAGACGACAGCTTCCTAGATGAAGAGTTTAACTATTCTTTTTTCTGTAGTCTTTCACTAAGCTTGAAACCACTAAACCCATAACACTAAAAGCCACAATATAAAATAAAACATTTGTTACAGGTGTATCAATTTTCCCTAAGATCATCACAAGGGCAATAATAGCGCCGGGTAAAGTAATTAATAACATTTTGGATGGTTTGCTTTGCTGTGTCACTGAATGACCTCCTGATTGATCCATTATCTAGGTATTTTAGTTAATTTTAGCATATAGAGATTATACGAACAATATAGGGGAGGGGAGAAACCCACTTATAGAGCGAAACAAAGGAAACCCACTTCTGCTTGTGGTCGAAATCAATCTAGACTTGCGTATATCTGATTTTGTGGAAATTATTTCAATAGAACCTTTTGTGTAATAAAATGTATATGATGTATACAAAGGGGTGAGATGGCGGTGAAGCATTTTTTAACGGCAATCGTAGTGGCTATCATTGTGGGGATCATTGTGTATGCTGCAGATGATCGTTTAAGTATGTTTCCGTTGATGCTGATTTTAGCGGTTGCGATCTATATCGTAAGCAGGATTAGCGAAACATTTATTAAGAGATATTCAAAATAAAATAGTTAATAACACAGCCCCTCCATTGGAAGGGCGTTTTTTAATGAACCTTCCATTTATTTTTAACTAATGAAAAAGACATCGCAAAGGGATAAATGTTCAAAAGAGAGAATATTCATTTTCCAACTAAAAAAATTAAAGTGTATAGTAGAAGGAGAACCCTTTGATAGAACTGTTTGGAGAAAAGTTATGAGGATACAAGAAGCTGGTTAGCCACGCGCTTTCAGGAGAAAGTTGATTTAGCGATCTTTTCTACTCGTTTTGGTGATGGCGTATACCCAACCTTTTGGGGGATGGACGAGAATGGAGATGAAACTTGTCTCGTTACAGATTTTTTATTGACGGATTAAATGAGGAAAAAGCACATAATTCCAAACGCCCTAGAAAAACATTGAAAGGAATGGTCACTTGTACAACATCAATCCAACAAACCTACTATATGAAAATGGAGAGAAATCAAGCAGCTCAGAAGGTGATCAATTATTCGCCAAACAGTTAGGCTATATCGAGATCACGAGCGGTCATATCGTTGCATGTGATCCTTTTGTTTCTGAAGGAGACCAATCGTTTACGAGGAAGGTTGCTCTAGGAAAATATCCTATTCTACTTATAGTTAAGCGGTTGCAAAGCGGTGACGAACGCGTTGCCTATGCAATGATCAAGTTCACAAACGAGCAAGCAACAGAATGGGAGCTTGCCACAAGAGCAGGGCGAGAACTCAATCAATTGAAAGAAGACGAGTTCTTCGGCTACGGTGTAAATACGGGAATGGGTTGTTTCATGGATGCGGAAGCAGCACGATATTTACAAGCTTATGAGGATAAACGGTATAAAGAGGACAATGATTTCTATCTTTATGAAGAATTTGCAGAAGCGCTTGAGCAAAACTACAAGCACACATGGGACTGGCTCGTTGCCCGTTTTCATGACAAAGTGGACATTGCCATGTTTACAGCAGGCTTCGGTGACGGGATGTACCCAAGCTTTTGGGGGCTAGATCAAAACGGAGAGCCCGCTTGCCTTGTGACGGATTTTTTAATAATGGACTGAGAAGAAACCCATGAATCATGGTTTTTTTTGATGGAGATATAGAAAAATATGAGTAACGCCTGCAATTAATTAACATAAATATGAAATAATTCTAATGCGGAAGTCTAATTTTAGAAATTTATAGGCGCATTGGGGAGACGGTAAGTAAATAAATATATATAAGTAACAAAAACATGGAAAAAATAAATAACTATCCGATATTTGTTATGTAAACAAATTGAAGGAGTGTGTTTATCTTGAAAAAATGGTTTTTTATTTTCATTTTATTAATTTCTGCATTAATTTATCCATTACAATCAATAAAAGCAGATATTCTTGAATGGGAAAAACGAGCAGAATTGCCAGCTGCAAGAGTAGGAGCTGTAAGCGAAGTATATGATGGGAAAATCTATGTAATAGGTGGAATAGGTTCAGGTAAAGCCAATTCTAATACTACTTATGTATATGATCCGAAGTTAGATAAATGGTCAGAAAAAGCTAGTATGAAAACAGGCCGTATGGGTGCTGCTAGTGTTATTGTAGGGGATCATATATATGTAATGGGTGGGAGAACAGATCAAGGGTTTTCAAATAGCGTAGAAGTTTATAACATCAAAATGGATAAATGGGAAGAGGCAGAAGACCTCCCATTTGAATTGAAAATATCTGCTTTCGATTTATACGCAGGTGCTATAGATAATAAAATCTATGTTTTGGGTTATAATAAACCGTTAAAGCACGAGAATTACAGCAGTAACACGTATAGTTACGATATAAAAACAAAAGAATGGACAAAGAAGAAAAAATTTGAAAAAGATGCTCCTGCTGGAAATGCTGTAGTTATAAAAAATAAACTCTATGTTTTATCTGGACAAGCAACGTTTGAATATGATCCATCAATAGATCAGTGGACAAGTGTAGGGTCTGGGGGAATTGGGCGTTATTATAGTGCATTAAATTTTGAAGATTATATTATAAGAACAGGTGGAGTTTCTAAAGTTACACTCTATGATAAGCAAACTAAGACATCAAGAACTGTCCCTAATTCTTCTGCTCCTTATCGTATGGGGCATGTATCCGCCATTATTGATGATACACTTTATGTAATTGGAGGTATTCCACAGAGTAATGATGCTCCTAACTACGCTAGGGACGATTTCAAATCTAATTTATCTATTTCATTAAAAAGTCTTAAAAACAGTGACACTACAGCTCCTCCAGGTGACAAAGACCCGGATCCAGCAACACCACCAAAAGACGGTGCAACCGATGAAGACGGCGATGCTCTCCTCATCATCACAATGGTCAATGGTTTGCAAAAAGAGTATGACCTCTCCATGAAAGAAGTCAACGCTTTCCTATCCTGGTACAAAAAGCGTGATGCCGGAGAAGGACCAGGGTTTTATGAGATTGACGAGCATGACAACAACAAAGGTCCCTTTGAAAGTAAAAAGGATTATGTGGTGTTCAAAAATATTCTCATGTTCGAAGTCAATAAATATAAGAAGTAATTAAAATCAAAGCCATCTAGGTAAACTAGGTGGCTTTTGTGTTTATTCGACAGCTTTCAGCAATTTTAAGGCAAATTTAAGCTCGGATTTTATTTCAAATGTATTAAATCTTTGTTACAATGAGACAGCTTTGCTCAAAAGAGACGTTCCAAGGTTCGACATCTTTTTCATGATTTCTTAAAATTTTTATGTTTTGATATGAAACTCTTTTAATGATTCATGCGTCTCTATAAGTGTCAAAAGAAAAGAGGTTATCAATATGCTATTCAAAAAGCTATCAGAAAATAAGTCTGTAAAATGGATAGGATATACGAGCTTTTACTTACTTATTTTGCTATTATTGTTCTTTATTTACGGATTCCACACAGCTAATACGGGATCATTCATTTACAACGATTTTTAATTGGAGATTAAACTATGAAACTATTACACACGATTCAAGAATACCAACAAACGAAACCAACACAGCCAGCATTTGTTTCTCAACATGCTTCGATCACATATGATGAGCTTTGGCATCTATCAGACCAAATGGCTGGTGCGATCGATGCAGTCGCTACAGATAGTGCACCTGTCATTGTATACGGTCATATGGAGCCAGAGATGCTCATTTCTTTCTTAGGCAGTGTGAAATCAGGTAGACCATACATTCCGGTCGACATCTCAATCCCTGCCGAGCGTATCGTCTCAATTATTGAAAGCTCAAAAGCCAGTCTGTTGATTTGTGCAAATGAGCTGAATGTACTAGATGTAGAAGAACACATTGAAGTGAAAAGTGCGGCATCTCTTTTAGCTCTTGAAAAAGAAGCACCACCATCCTCGCAGTGGGTTCAACAGGATGATGTTTTTTACATCATTTATACGTCTGGCAGTACCGGAAAACCGAAAGGCGTTCAGGTAACAGCCAATAATTTAGAAAGCTTTACAGAGTGGATGTGCCGTGACTTCCCAATTGGCGAGGGACGCACGTTCTTAAATCAAGCACCATTTTCTTTTGACTTATCAGTGATGGATTTATATCCAGCGCTTCAATCAGGCGGCACGCTTTACTGTTTAGTAAAAGATCTAGTGAATAAGCCGAAGGATATGTTTGCAGCACTTGGTCAATCTGACGTTGAAGTGTGGACATCAACACCTTCCTTTGTGCAAATGTGCTTAATGGACCCTTCCTTTACAGGGGAGCTTTTACCAGAGTTGAAAGTTTTCTTGTTCTGCGGAGAGGCACTTCCTGTATCTGTAGCAAGTGCACTCCTTGAGCGTTTTCCAAAAGCGCAGGTCTTTAATACGTATGGTCCGACTGAAGCAACTGTTGCGATCACATCGATTGAAGTCACGCAGGCCATTCTTGATCAGCACGATTCTTTACCAGTCGGCTATGCCAAACCGGATACAGATATCGTCATTTTAGATGAAGAAGGCAATGCACTTCCTGATGGTGAAAAAGGGGAAATTGTCATCGTGGGGCCAAGCGTCACGAGAGGCTACTTAGGTGAACAAGCCTTAACAGATAAAGTGTTCTTTGAATACGAAGGGCGCCCTGCTTACCGTACAGGTGACGCAGGTGTGACGCAGGATGGTTTGATTACATGCCACGGCCGTCTGGACTATCAAATTAAGCTGCATGGATACCGAATGGAGCTTGAAGAAATTGAATATCATGTGAGCGAGACAACGTATGTCAATGCTTGTGTGATTGTGCCGTTCCAGCCAAACGGTCATGTGGAGTACTTAATTGCAGCCATTGTTCCAGCAGCGCATTCTTTTGAAAAAGAATATCAGCTGACAAGTGCAATTAAGAAAGAAATGGCGGATTCACTGCCAGCGTACATGATTCCAAGAAAGTTTGTCTATCTTGAGCAGCTATACATGACGCCAAACGGGAAGGTTGACCGTAAAAGAATCGCGAAAGAGGTTCTTCTATGATTCCGTTTAGTTCATTCTTTTTCTTCATTCTAATTGGTGTTCTTCTTTTGCCGACGATCATTCTTGGTCTTCGCGGCAAAAGAATGCAGGGCTACAACATGTTTGCAACGGTTGTGGCACTCGCCCTTATTTTCTCTAAGGATGCACATGGCGCGCTGCTACTCTTCTTGTTTACAGTGTGGCAAGTCTTGATCATCCGCCTGTACCTTTCGTACCGGTTGAAAGCGAATCAAGCGTCTGTCTTCTATATGGCAGTGGTGGCATCGATTTTGCCGCTTGTGCTATCAAAGGTTTTACCGTTCTTTTTAACTCATCAGCCGCATCAACCGCCGCCAATGAACTGGCTGAGCTTTTTAGGGATCTCGTACTTAACATTTAAAGGTGTTCAGTTAATTATCGAGACAAGAGACGGCTTGATTAAGAAGAAAATGCCGATTCATCGTTTGGTCTATTTCATTGTCTTTTTCCCGACGATTTCATCAGGTCCGATTGATCGTTACCGCCGGTTTGAAAAGGATATGGATACGCCCCCTGAAAAGGAAGCGTACAGTGATCTTCTATACGCCGGTATTCATAAAATTTTTATCGGCTTCTTATACAAGTTCATTATTGGTTATCTGATTCACACGTATATTCTCATGAATATTCATCACATTAGCAGCAGTCACTTTGTTCAACAGTTAACATATATGTATGCGTACAGTATGTATTTGTTCTTTGACTTTGCTGGTTATACAGCATTTGCTGTTGGTGTGAGTTATATGATGGGCATTAAATCACCAGAAAACTTTAACAAACCGTTTATCAGTCGGAACATTAAAGACTTCTGGAATCGCTGGCACATGTCCCTGTCCTTCTGGTTCAGAGACTACGTGTTTATGAGATTTGTGTTCTTTATGACAAAAAAGAAGTGGATCAAGAACCGTATGGCAGTATCAAATATTGGGTACTTTGTCCTCTTTCTATTGATGGGTGCTTGGCATGGTCTAGCCCTTCAATATATTATTTACGGACTATATCACGCAGTTGTGATGTCCGGTTACAATTTATTCGAGAAATGGAATAAAAAACACAAGTGGTGGCCGGATAATAAGGTCACAATGGTTGTGTCGATCATTATTACATTCCATGTGATTTGTTTCGGATTTTATATTTTTTCAGGAAAACCATTTCATCATTAATGATTAAGGGAGTAGAAAATTATGGAATTTAAAAATCAAGTATACGGTATTATTGCAGAGGTTTGTCAGGATGACGTTGTGAAAGAAAATCCAGAGATTGCAATTTTTGACGAAGGTCTTCTAGATTCATTTGGTACAGTAGAACTGCTTATGGCAATCGAAAGTCAACTTGGAATTACTGTTCCGATTACAGAGTTTGATCGTGATGTGTGGGATACACCGAATCACATTGCTGAGCAGCTGGCAGAGATGAAGTAATGAAAAAGCGTTTTTTTGGGCCGCTTATTTTAGCGGCTGTTCTATTCATTGGTGTTCTTCTTGTACCAAATGCATGGCTCTCACATCTGATCCCAAAAGACAAATTACAAAAGTCAGCCACAGAATTAGATCCGGGGATGTTCCAAGGGCTTTATTTACAAGACGAAATGCTAAAAGATCCAACTTATTTGCCGATCTATGGATCTTCTGAACTATCACGTTTTGATCCATATCACCCTTCGAATTTCTTTCATGAGAATCCTCAAGGGTTTACACCTTATCTTATTGGAAAAGGTGGATCGCAATCATTAATTCATGCGATGAACTTTGCAGCGCATATGGATGAATTAAAAGGGAAGAAGCTTGTGTTTATCGTGTCCCCGCAGTGGTTTGTGAAATGGGGATCTGACGAAAATCACTTTGCACCGAACTATTCAGCGCTTCAAGCACTGAATCTCGCTTATAATAAAGAAATTGATCCAGCTGTGAAAAAAGAACTGATCAAGAGAATCATGAAGTTTAAAGCAGTGAAGAACGACATGGTCATCACAGAGCTTTTTAAAGCAGAGCTTTCTGGGAACAAATTCGCTTATGGCGCGATTTCTCCTATTGCAAAAATGTATTATGGCATGCTTCAAAAGAAAGACATGTACTATACAATTGGATCGGGACATGAACGTAAGCTTCAACCGTCTCCATCAGTCAAAGGAAAAACATGGACTGAGCTTGAAAAAGAAGCAAGTGTCTTAGGTGCGGAAAAAGCAGGGAACAACCCGTTTTATATTAATCAAAAACTGTTTGACCGCAAGTTGAAACCGATCATGAAAAAGATGAAAGATTCCCGTGAAGGTCATTCTTATGCGGAATCACCAGAATACAAAGATTTTCAAATCATGCTGGATATTTTAAAACAGGCAGGGGCAAAGCCTTTGTTTGTGACGATACCTGTTAACGGAAAATGGTATGATTATACCGGTTTTCCGAAAGAGGGACGTACAGAGTATTATGAGAAAATCAATCGTCAAATACGCGATAACGGGTATGAAGTCGCAGATTTGACTAAGCATGAGTACGATCCTTATTTCTTTAAAGATACGATTCATGTGTCTTATAAAGGATGGGTGTACATCGATAAGGCAATCGAAAAGTTTTACAAAGAGCAGTAGAATGCAGCAGCTTTCTGCTGCTTTTTGTTTGTCGAATTGGCGAATATCTTGTATAACGAAGGGAAAAGGTCTATGCTGTAAATGGAGGCGATATGATGAATCGTTCTGAGAAAAAAGAACTATTGAAGCGTTCAAAGAAGCATTTTAATGATCATGCCTTTTGGGAAAAGTTAAAAAAGACGGCACAAAAAGCTGGTGTCTCTCTTGTCTATGCTGTGCTATTACTTTACTATACATTGCAAAAACCTGAAGTACCTGTCAAAGCAAAAACCCTTATTATTGGGGCACTCGGATACTTTATCCTTCCAATTGACCTCATTCCCGATACATTGATTGGTGTAGGCTATACAGATGATTTAGGAGCGATCACATTTGCTCTGATTCAAGTAGCGGTCTACATTGATGATGATGTGAAAGGAAAAGCGCAGGACAGGCTGTCAAAATGGTTCGGTGAAAAAACCGATACGTCTCTGATTGATCAAAAGCTTGAAGATGGCGGGATGCCGTCTACACGCTGAAAAGAAGACAAAGGGCTAAAATCAAGATCATTTTAGCCCTTTGTCAACAATATGAAGCCTCCACAGTTGGAGGCTTTTTTTCATTATCCTAAAAATTTCACGCAAACTGGATGAGGGACTGAGATGTCTGATTGTAAGACAGTGAGTCGTCCTGTTTCTTTGTCGCGTTTGTATAACACTAGGTTGCTAGACTCTTGGTTTGAACCGACGAGGAATTCTTCAGTTGGATCAAGCACAAAGTCTCTAGGCCAGTTTCCTTCAGAAGAAGCAATCTCGACAAGACTTAATTGGCCGTCAGCGTCTGCTTTAAAAATCGCAATGCTGTCATGTCCGCGATTTCCTGCATAAACAAATTGGCCGTCTGAAGAGACGTGAATGGCACTGCCTTGATTGTTCTCTGTAAAGTCGCTTGGAATGGTTGCGATCGTTTGAATCTCTTCGAAATGACCATCTTCAAAGTAACGAAGCACAATCACCTCTGAGCTTAGCTCTGTCATCACATATGCCACAGGTTTCGTTGGATGGAATGTAATATGGCGAGGCCCTGTGCCTGGTTTTGTTTCAAATGTATGAGCAAGCTCGAGTTTGCCGTTTTCTTTCTTATACGTATAAATGCCATCTGTCCCAAGGTCAACAGCCACTGCAAATTGTTCATCTGGTGTCAGACCCATAAAGTGAGTGTGCGGTTTTTCCTGACGATCTTCGTTAGGGCCAGTTCCTTCATGCTGCGCCTGTGACAGCGTGCGAATCACTGAGCCATTTTCAGTATCGATTTCATACATCTCTGCTGTTCCTTTATGATAGTTTGCTGTAAAAGCTGTTTTTGTTTGACTGTCCACGCTGACGTGACAAGGAGAAGCGCCTTCGGCAAGTTCTTGGTTGATGAAACGAAGTGTGCCGGTTTCAGCATCGATTTGATAAGCAGCCACGCCGCCCTGTGATCCTTCTTTCACAACAGCATACACAAATTTTTGAGAATCTGAGACGGTTAAATATGTAGGATTTTCAAGTTCAGCAGCCACTTCTACTTGTTCGATCTGCTGCTTGTCCGTATTTAATGTAAAAGTATAAATGCCTTTACTGTCTCCCTTTGTATACGTTCCGATATAACCTCTGATGTTAGCCATGTATTGCCCTCCTTCTATAAGATGCTCTCATTCTATCATAAATTCATAGGAAAACGCTTTAGAAAGGCATACCGAAAGAAAATCAAAAGCGCTGGAATCTACCAGTCTTCATTCAAAACAATGTGAAAAAATATGACAAACGTTTTCTCAAATGAAAAGCGTTCAGGTAAAGTAAATCAATTGAAGAAAAAATACAAAAAATTTTAAGTTTTTTTCATTCCTTGTCTAGCAAAGGTGTAAGCGTATACATTTAATTTTGATTAGTCTAAATTGTCTAATAATTTTAAAAATGCTGTTGACACTGTATGGAAAGCGGCGTAAGATGGGTTCAACAAAAGCTAAACAAACACGCAGAGCAAGCGTGAGGCGCTTTAATATAAAGTGTCTGAAAATTCAACTACTTTTTGTTTGAAAGAGAGGGTGCTCACTGAAAATGGAAGACCAAAAGGAACAGTGGATCTTTTTAAACGATGAACTCGTGAAAAAAGAGGATGCGAAAATTTCAGTTTATGATCATGGCTTCTTATACGGTGACGGTGTGTTCGAAGGGATACGCGTGTATAACGGAAATATCTTTCGAATGAAGGAACATTTAGACCGCCTGTATGATTCCGCCAGATCGATTATGCTGAACATTCCATATTCACTTGAGGAACTCACGGAAAAAATGATTCATACAGTTGAAAGGAACGGACTGAAGGATGCCTATATCCGTCTTGTTGTCTCAAGAGGAGCTGGTGATCTTGGTTTAGATCCAAACAACTGCGGGAGAGCCAACACAGTGATCATTGTAGAGCCGCTGGCCATCTTTCCAAAGCACCTATATGAAACAGGTATTGATATTGTGACGGTACCGACGAGGCGAAATCGTCCCGATGTACTGAGTCCAAAAGTGAAATCATTAAATTATTTGAATAACATCCTTGTCCGAATCGAAGCCCATATGGCCGGTGTGAGTGAAGCGCTGATGCTGAACGATCAAGGGTACGTGGCAGAAGGTTCTGCAGACAATGTGTTTATTTATAAAAAAGGTAAGCTCTATACACCGCCAGGTTATATCGGCGCTCTTGAAGGCATCACAAGAAATGCCATCATGGAGATTGCAGAAGACTTAGGCTATGAAGTGAAAGAAGAACCATTCACAAGGCACGATGTGTATACAGCAGAAGAAGTTTTTCTAACAGGAACCGCAGCCGAAGTGATTGCCGTTGTAAAGGTTGACGGCCGTACGATCGGTGAAGGGAAACCTGGGGTTCACACAAACAAACTTCTTGAACAATTCCGCAAGCGAGTCGTTGAAGAAGGAGAAAAAGTCGTTTTTACAGATGAAAACATTCATGCAAGCTAAATAGATATCGATAAACGTTGAAGAGGACTAGTAGCTTTAGAGTCAGTATCTACAGAGAGCCGGTGGTAGCTGGAAACCGGTGTTACTTTCTAAAGTGAACTCACCTCTGAGTGTCTGCTTGAAATGATAGTAGGGCAGACCGAGTGACATTGCTCACTCGTTACCAAAATGGATGAAAGATGTCCATGAGACGGCAGCTGATTTTGCCGTGAACAAGGGTGGTACCGCGAAAAACAAAGCTTTTTCGCCCCTTTGACCTAGTGAAAAGTAGTGTCATTGTGGGGTGAGAAGGCTTTTTTATATGGTCTAAAAACTCGATTTTGAATGGAAAAGGGTGAAAAAACTTGACTGAAGCAAGACAAAGAGGAGGAAATCAAATGGGGACAAATGTACAAGTGGAGACGGAAACATCTAAAGCATCACAAACGATGAACGGTGCACTCATGCTAATTGAAGCACTCAAAAGAGAAAAAGTAGAAGTCATTTTCGGATATCCAGGCGGAGCGGTTTTACCGATCTACGATAAAATTTATGATTCTGGTTTATTTCATGTCCTGCCAAGGCATGAGCAGGGAGCGATTCATGCAGCAGAAGGATACGCTAGAGTATCTGGTAAACCAGGTGTTGTCATTGCAACATCAGGACCAGGAGCGACAAACCTTGTCACAGGAATTGCAGATGCAATGATTGATTCACTTCCTCTTGTTGTCTTCACAGGACAGGTGGCAACCTCAGTTATTGGATCAGACGCTTTCCAGGAAGCAGATGTGCTCGGCATCACAATGCCTATCACAAAGCACAGCTACCAGGTGAGAAATCCAGAGGAACTACCGGGTGTCATTAAAGAAGCATTCCACATCGCAACGACAGGGAGACCTGGTCCAGTCTTGATTGATATTCCAAAAGATGTGGCAGGTATTGAAGGAACGTTTGAATACGATCAGCCAATTGATTTACCTGGTTATCAGCCAAAAGTAGAGCCGAACTATTTGCAAATTCGCAAATTAGTAGAAGCTGTCAGCAGAGCGAAGAAACCGGTCATTCTAGCAGGAGCTGGCGTTCTTCATGGCAAAGCATCTGAAGAATTAAGGCAGTATGTAGAGCAGCAGCAAATTCCAGTCGCTCATACACTGCTAGGACTTGGCGGCTTCCCGGCAAAGCATCCTCTTTTCCTAGGGATGGCTGGTATGCATGGCACATATGCGGCGAACATGGCTCTTCATCAATGTGATTTGCTCATTTCAATCGGTGCGAGATTCGATGACAGGGTAACTGGCAATCTCAATCACTTTGCGAAACATGCGAAGGTCGCTCATATTGACATCGACCCAGCGGAAATCGGCAAGAACATTCATACCCATATCCCGGTTGTTGGAGACAGTAAGCTAGTCCTTGAAGAACTGATCAAGCAAGACGGGAAACAAGCAGATGCTGACGAATGGAAAAACCAATTAGATCAGTGGAAGGAAGAATATCCACTCTGGTACGTCGAAAACGAAGCTGAAGGCTTTAAGCCTCAAAAGCTGATTGAATACATTCATCAATTTACAAAAGGTGAAGCCATTGTCGCAACTGATGTGGGACAGCATCAAATGTGGGCAGCACAGTTCTATCCATTTGAAAATGCAGATAAGTGGGTAACATCTGGAGGCCTTGGCACAATGGGCTTCGGATTACCAGCAGCCATCGGCGCTCAGCTAGCTGATCAAGAGGCAACCGTTGTAGCGATTTTAGGAGACGGAGGTTTCCAAATGACCCTGCAAGAACTTGCCGTTATCCGTGAGCTGAACCTTCCAGTCAAAGTGATTGTGCTCAATAATCACTGCCTTGGAATGGTAAGACAATGGCAAGAAATTTTCTACGAAGAACGCTACTCATATTCTAAATTTTCAGAGCAACCAGACTTCGTTAAATTATCTGAAGCTTATGGCATTAAAGGAATCAGAATCTCATCAGACGAAGAGGCGAAAGAAAAGCTTGAAGAAGCCTTAACCTCTAGAGAGCCTGTTTTCATCGATGTCAATGTAGCGAGAGATGAAAAAGTATTCCCGATGGTAGCACCGGGGAAAGGACTTCATGAGATGGTGGGGGTGAAACCTTGAAAAGAATTATTGTGTTGACTGTATTAAATCGATCAGGCGTACTGAACCGAATCACTGGCCTTTTTACTAAACGACATTACAACATTGAAAGCATTACGGTCGGCCATTCTGAGATTCAAGATGTATCACGCATCACGTTCGTCGTCCATGTAGACCAAGAGAAAGACATCGAACAGCTAACAAAACAGCTGAACAAACAAATTGATGTTCTCAAAGTAACAGACATTACAAACCAATCAATCGTCCAGCGAGAGCTGGCTTTGATAAAAGTCGTTTCTGCACCAGCATCTAGAATGGAGATCACAGGGGTCATTGAACCATTTAGAGCTTCTATTGTAGATGTGAGCAGAGAGAGTGTCGTCATTCAGGTGACAGGTGAGTCTTCAAAAATTGAAGCACTCATTGAATTACTTAAGCCATACGGCATTAAAGAAGTCGCCAGAACTGGCACCACGGCCTTTGCGAGAGATAATCAGCAAAAGCCGCAACAAAATAAAACAATTTCAATTGTCTAAACAAAAGGAGAGAGTCAAATGGTAAAAGTATATTATAACGGTGATATTCAAGAAAACGTATTAAATGGTCAAAAGGTTGCCATCATTGGATATGGATCACAAGGTCATGCACATGCATTGAACTTAAAAGAAAGCGGCGTAGATGTCATCGTCGGCGTGAGAAAAGGCGGATCTTATACAAAAGCACAAGAAGACGGCCATCAAGTATTCACAGTAAAAGAAGCGGCAGCACAAGCAGACATCGTCATGGTACTACTTCCAGATGAGCAGCAAAAGAAAGTATATGACGAAGAAATCAAAGATCAATTAGAAGCAGGCAACTCACTTGTATTCGCACACGGATTCAACGTACATTTCCATCAAATCGTTCCTCCAAGTGACGTAGATGTGTATCTTGTGGCTCCAAAAGGTCCAGGACATCTTGTGAGAAGAACATATGAGCAAGGCGCTGGTGTACCTGCACTATTTGCCATCTATCAAGATGTATCTGGTCAAGCGAAAGATAAAGCACTTGCTTATGCAAAAGCAATTGGTGGAGCAAGAGCGGGCGTTCTTGAAACAACATTTAAAGAAGAAACGGAAACGGATCTATTCGGTGAGCAAGCAGTCCTTTGCGGGGGTCTTACTTCACTAGTAAAAGCAGGATTTGAAACATTAACAGAAGCTGGTTATCAGCCAGAGCTTGCATACTTCGAGTGTCTACATGAACTGAAACTGATCGTTGACCTTATGTACGAAGAAGGATTAGAAGGCATGAGATATTCAATCTCTGATACAGCACAATGGGGTGACTTCGTATCAGGACCACGCGTTGTGGATGCAAACGTAAAAGAATCGATGAAAGCCGTCTTGACTGATATCCAAAACGGAACATTTGCAAAAGAATGGATTGTTGAAAACCAAGTGAATCGTCCACGTTTCAATGCGATCAATGCTAATGAAAATGAGCACCAAATTGAAATCGTCGGAAGAAAGCTTCGTGAAATGATGCCTTTCGTCAAACAAGGAAAGAAAAAGGAAGCGGTGAGCGTCGGTGCGGAAAATTAATTTTTTTGACACAACACTTCGAGATGGAGAGCAATCACCGGGAGTGAACTTAAATGCACAAGAAAAGCTAATCATTGCAAAGCAGCTTGAGCGCCTTGGGGTTAATATCATTGAAGCGGGTTTTCCCGCTTCATCCCGAGGGGATTTCTTAGGCGTACAAGAAATTGCTAGAACGATCAAAAATTGTTCAGTTGCTGGTCTTGCGAGATGTGTAAAAGGTGACATTGATGCTGCATGGGAAGCGTTAAAAGATGGAGTGGAACCAAGAATTCATATCTTTATCGCTACTTCTGATATTCACTTGGAGCATAAACTAAAGAAAACACGTGAAGAGGTCGTAGAACAGGCTGTCTCCATGGTGAAATACGCGAAGGAACGTTTTCCAGTTGTCCAGTGGTCAGCAGAAGATGCATGTCGTACAGATCTTGCTTTTTTAGCAGAAATTGTAGAGAAGGTCATTGACGCTGGAGCGAGTGTCATTAACTTGCCAGATACAGTTGGATACTTAGCGCCAAAAGAGTATGGCAATATCTTTAAATATATGAAGGAACACGTTCCAAATATCGACCGCGTCAACTTGTCTGCTCACTGTCATGATGATCTAGGGATGGCTGTAGCAAACTCACTTGCAGCCATTGAAAATGGAGCAAATCAAATTGAAACGGCTGTTAACGGAATTGGAGAACGTGCAGGAAATGCCGCTTTAGAAGAAATTGCAGTCGCTCTTCATATTCGAAAAGACTTCTACCAGGTCGAATCAACGATTCAATTGAATGAAATTAAGCGTACAAGTGATGTAGTGAGCAAATACTCAGGAATGATTGTACCGCGCAATAAAGCTGTCGTTGGTAACAACGCTTTTGCACATGAATCAGGTATTCACCAAGATGGTTTCCTCAAAGAAAAAACAACCTATGAAATCATATCTCCAGAGCTTGTCGGTGTGACAACAGATGTACTTGTCCTTGGGAAACACTCCGGAAGACATGCGTTTAAAGACCGCATGAAAACGTTAGGTTTTAAACTAACAGAAGAAGAAATCAATAAGTTCTTCGAAACCTTCAAGAATTTGACGGAGAAGAAAAAAGAAATTACAGATGATGATTTGATTTCTATTATATTGGAAGAAAAAGTAGCAGACCGAAAAATTGGCTACGAATTTGAAAGTCTTCAAGTGCATTATGGAACAGAACAGATGCCGACAGCAACGGTCTCTCTGAAAAATCAAGAAACGCAAGAAGTTATTCAAGAAGCAGCTACAGGCGCAGGCAGTGTAGAAGCTGTGTACAACACACTGGAGCGCTGTATGGAGGAAAGAATTCATTTGCTAGACTACCGTATTCAATCAAATGGAAAAGGCAGAGATGCACTAGCGGAAGTATATGTGAATGTTTCAATAGAAGGAAAAGAAACAGCTGGACGCGGTGTAGCGCAAGATGTGCTGGAAGCATCGGCAAAAGCCTACGTCAATGCAGTAAACAGGCATTTAATCTTTAAATCAAATCTCATTGAAATTGAGAAACATCACGCGATCTCATAGGAAAGGAGGTAGGTCCTCATGAAAAAGAAAATTGCACTTTTGCCCGGCGATGGAATCGGACCGGAAGTTGTGACATCAGCGGTCGCTGTCCTCAAAGAGACAGCGGCTCAATTTAGGCACGAATTCGAATTCGAAACGGCGCTCATTGGCGGTATCGCAATAGATGAAAAAAACAATCCGCTCCCAAAAGAAACGGTTAATGTTTGCAAGAGCGCGGATGCGATTTTATTAGGAGCAGTCGGCGGACCAAAATGGGATCAAAACCCACCAGAGCTTCGTCCGGAAAAAGGCTTGCTCGCCATTCGTAAACAATTGGACTTATTTGCTAATATTCGTCCTGTCAAAGTGTTCGATAGCTTAAGCGAGGCGTCACCGTTAAAACAGGATCACATTAACGGAGTCGATTTTGTCATCGTTCGTGAATTAACAGGTGGTCTCTATTTTGGTGAACCAAGCGAGCGCTATACAGATGAAGAAGGAAAAGAAGCTGCGGTTGATACGCTTCTTTATACAAAGGAAGAGATTGTCCGTGTACTAAAAGAAGCATTCGACATGGCGTTAACGAGACGGAAAAAAGTAACGTCTGTGGATAAAGCGAATGTTCTGGCTTCTAGTAAACTATGGCGGGATGCGGTAGAAGAAGTGGCTTCTCAATATCCAGACGTTGAATTTGAGCACATGCTCGTTGATAATGCCGCCATGCAGCTGATTTATAAGCCTGCACAATTTGATGTCATTGTGACAGAGAATATGTTTGGTGACATCTTAAGTGACGAGGCTTCAATGATTACTGGATCACTCGGTATGTTGCCATCTGCTAGTCTATCAAGCACCGGCCTTCATTTATATGAGCCGATTCATGGATCAGCACCCGATATTGCGGGGCAAAACGTCGCAAACCCTCTGGCAACTATTTTGTCGGCAGCAAGCTTGCTTAGAACATCCTTTGCATTAGAAGATGAAGCGGCTGCCATAGAAGAAGCTGTTGAAGCTGTTCTTGCCTCTGGCAAAAGAACAAAGGATTTATCTGCAAAAGAGGGAACGTATCAAACAACTGAAGACATCACTCATGCAGTTGTAGACGCACTCAAGCAGCGCGCGAAAACAATTGTATAAATAGAATCTTGTGGAATTAGGTAGAGGGAGGAAAAGGGTTATGCCTCGAACAATCATCGAAAAAATATGGGATCAGCACGTTGTCAAAAGCGGCGAGGGGAAACCAGACCTTTTATATATTGATCTGCACTTGGTGCATGAAGTGACATCGCCTCAAGCGTTTGAAGGATTAAGACAAAAAGGGCGCAAGGTGAGAAGACCTCAAAATACGTTTGCGACGATGGATCACAACATCCCGACTGTGAATCGATTTGTGATCAAAGATGAGGTTGCTAAAAAACAAGTGAGTGCTCTAGAGCGCAACTGTGCTGAATTTGGTGTCCGTCTAGCTGACCTTCACAGTGTAGACCAAGGAATCGTCCATGTCGTTGGACCAGAGCTTGGTTTGACACTTCCGGGAAAAACAATCGTTTGCGGAGATAGTCATACATCCACTCATGGCGCATTTGGCGCACTTGCTTTTGGCATCGGTACAAGTGAGGTTGAACATGTACTATCCACACAAACACTTTGGCAGCAGCGTCCGAAAACATTAGAAATTAGAGTAGACGGAAAGCTGCAAAAAGGGGTAACGGCCAAAGATGTCATTTTAGCAGTCATTGGTGCGCATGGCGTGAAGTTTGGATCAGGTTATGTCATTGAATACACTGGGGAAGTATTCAGAAACATGACGATGGATGAACGTATGACCGTTTGTAATATGTCGATTGAAGCAGGCGCAAGAGCAGGATTGATTGCACCTGATGAAGTCACCTTTGAATATTGCCGCGGCCGCAAATATGCACCGCAGGGAGAAGACTTCGAAGCAGCGATTAAAGAATGGGAAGAACTTAAAACAGATCCGGGTGCAACCTATGATAAAACGATTGTTTTAGATGGGAATGAGATTTCACCAATGGTCACATGGGGAATTAACCCAGGAATGGTGCTGCCTGTAGATGCATCCATCCCAGGACCTGATGATTTTGCGCAAGAGGATGACCAAAAAGAAGCGATTCGTGCGTACGAATACATGGGGGTTCATCCGCATCAGCGTATTGAAGATATTACGATTGAGCATGTGTTTATTGGCTCATGTACGAACTCAAGAATGACTGATTTACGCCAAGCAGCTTCTATGATAGAAGGACAAAAGGTAGCTGATCATGTCAGAGCGATTGTCGTGCCTGGCTCTCAAAGCGTCAAATTGCAGGCAGAAGAAGAAGGTCTTCATGAAATCTTCCTTGAAGCAGGATTTGAATGGAGAGAATCTGGCTGCAGTATGTGTCTCAGCATGAATAACGATGTGGTACCAGAAGGAGAACGCTGCGCATCCACATCAAACCGTAACTTTGAGGGTCGTCAAGGAAAAGGTGCGAGAACGCATCTTGTCAGCCCGGCAATGGCCGCAATGGCTGCAATACATGGCCGGTTTGTCGATGTCAGGAAGTTTAATCAAGAGAAAACAGTCGTGTAAGGAGTTGTCATAGATGGAGCCTTTAGTCACACACAAAGGAAAAGCCGCTGTGCTTAACCGTATCAACGTAGATACAGATCAAATTATTCCGAAGCAATTTTTGAAAAGAATTGAACGAACAGGATATGGCCGGTTTGCCTTTTTCGACTGGCGGTATTTAGCCGATGGCAGCCCAAATCCTGATTTCGAACTGAATCAGCCGATTTATGAAGGTTCATCCATTTTGATCGCAGGAGAAAACTTTGGCTGCGGATCATCAAGGGAACATGCTCCTTGGGCACTTGATGATTATGGTTTCAAAATTGTCATCGCACCATCATTCGCAGATATTTTTCACCAAAACTGCTTTAAAAATGGGATGCTTCCGATTCGTCTTGATTATGATGTGTGGAAAACATTCGCTGCGTCATATGAGAACAAAGGGTATGAGATGACGGTTGATCTTGAAAAACAGCAAATAGAAGATCACGAAGGGAATATCACTCCTTTTGATGTGGATCCTCACTGGAGAGAAATGCTCCTGAATGGCTATGATGAAATCTCATTAACTTTACTACTAGAAGATGACATTCAAGCATTTGAAGATAAGCGCAGCAGCTGGCTGCGTGCGTAAACAACAAGAAGCCGTCCGCCCGAGGTGTGACGGCTTCTTTTTTGCATGAAAACCTCTCGTTACTTGTGTTTACTAACCTTCGTTGGTAAACTGATAAAAAATATGCGCCCGAAAGGAACGTAAGCATGAAACATGACAAGAAGAAAGATAATGTCATTTTGTTTCCTGGTCTGAAAGAAAGACTGATTGAAAAAGGAATGGCAGCATTAAAAGATAAACAGTATCAAGAGGCACTTCACTTGTTTTCAGAAGCAAAATCTTATGATGACGATGAAGAATCCGATATTCATCTCGGTATGGCGATTTGTTTTCTGGAGCTGGGCGAGCTGCAGGATGCAAAGCGTGTGTGTGAAAAGATGCTGCATGAAGGATATGGTCATTACTTCACCGTGCTTCAAGTGTATATGACAATCTTAATTCAGCTGAAAGAATATGAAGAAGTGAAGCAGACAATTGAAGCAGTACTTGAGGAAAACCACCTTCCAGCAGAAAGCGCGGAGCATTTTTACAAGCTGCTCGAATTTAGTAGAAAAATGATCGAATCGCCTGAACAGATTTTAGATGAAGATGAAGAGGACGGCAGTGAAATCAATATAGATGATCTGCTCGAGCGTCCAGAGGAGCAGGTGCAGTTCATCCATTCGCTGAAAGACCGAAACATCACGCCGCACATGGGTCTATTAAATACGATCCTACAAAAGCCTGATGGAAACCCTTTGGTCAAATCATTGATTCTGCAGCTTCTGTCAGATCATGATGTGGCAAAGCCGGTTCATGTGACGAAGTTCGGTGATTCTTTAACGCTTGTTCCTTCTGAGGCTGTTAAACCAGAGCAAATGCCGCTGCTTCAGCAAGTCCTTCGAAAGCTCGATGACACACTCGGCAATGAGAACCCAACCCTTTACCAAGGCGTGGAAGAGTTATGGCGCCGGCACTTATTTGTACTATATCCATTTCTTCCTAAATACACAGATCCGAATCTTTGGGCAGCAGCACTTCATAAAGTCGGCTATGAAATGCATGGGATCGAGATTGACCTCGAAGAATTGCATCTATTGTATGAATTTGATGAACGAGAGCTGAGAGAAGCTTGCACAATGCTGAAAGATATTGAAGAAATTTCTTATTTGTAATTTGTCGATTTAGTTGAAAGACGGACTTGTTATGTTATAATATAATGGTTGTATTTGTGCATATATCGTGCAGTTGTCGATTCCAATGGTTGAAAGACGATATGTATAATCAAGTCAAATGTTGTATACATAATACCGCTTCTTTAGCGGCGTGCGTGGTTTTTAATTGGACGAAGTCTTTATGATGCTTTAGAATGTAACAACGCACAATCTGAATAGATTTTTGGAGGGAAACACACATGTCAGTAAAATGGGAAAAACAAGAAGGTAACGAAGGCATCTTAACGGTAGAAGTTGATGCTGAAACATTTAACAAAGCACTTGATGATGCGTTTAAGAAAGTTGTTAAGCAAGTATCGATCCCTGGATTCCGTAAAGGGAAAGTACCACGTGGTCTTTTCGAACAGCGTTTTGGTGTAGAATCTCTTTATCAAGATGCATTAGATATTCTTCTTCCAGTTGAGTATCCAAAAGCAATCGACGAAGCTGGTATCGAGCCAGTTGACCGCCCTGAAATCGATGTTGAGAAAATCGAAAAAGGCGAAAGCTTAATCTTCACTGCAAAAGTAACAGTGAAGCCTGAAGTGAAACTTGGTGACTACAAAGGTCTTAACGTAGAAAAAGATGACGCTACTGTCACTGATGAAGATGTACAAGAAGAGTTAAAAGGCATGCAAAACCGTCAAGCTGAGCTTGTTATCAAAGAAGAAGGCGCAATCGAAAACGGCGATACAGTTGTTCTTGATTTCGAAGGATTCGTTGATGGAGAAGCATTCGAAGGCGGAAAAGCTGAGAACTACTCTCTTGAAGTAGGTTCTAATTCATTCATCCCTGGTTTTGAAGAGCAGTTAGTTGGTCTTGAAACTGGAGCTGAAAAAGACGTAGAAGTCACTTTCCCAGAAGAATACCATGCTGAAGACCTTGCAGGTAAACCAGCTGTATTCAAAGTGAAAATTCACGAAATCAAAGCAAAAGAACTTCCAGCACTTGACGATGAGTTCGCGAAAGATGTTGATGAAGAAGTAGAAACTCTTGCTGAACTAACTGAAAAAACAAAGAAACGTCTTGAAGAAGCGAAAGAAAACGAAGCAGAAGGTAAACTTCGTGAAGAGCTAGTTGAGAAAGCTTCTGAAAATGCGGAAGTTGACATCCCACAAGCGATGGTTGACACAGAGCTAGACCGTATGATGAAAGAATTCGAACAACGCCTTCAAATGCAAGGAATGAACCTTGAGCTTTACTTCCAATTCTCAGGACAAGATGAAAATGCGCTGAAAGAGCAAATGAAAGAAGATGCTGCTAAACGCGTAAAATCTAACCTAACACTTGAAGCAATTGCTGCTGCAGAAAACTTACAAGTGTCTGATGAAGAAGTAGAAGAAGAGCTTTCAAAAATGGCTGAAGCATACAACATGCCAATTGAAAATATTAAACAAGCGATCGGATCTACTGACGCAATGAAAGAAGATCTAAAAGTTCGTAAAGCAATTGATTTTCTTGTAGAAAACCGTTAATATGGTGCATAATAATAAAACAGGGCGCGAGTGACTCGTGCCTTGTTTTGTACAATTTTTGACTTATCATCGCTTCTTTTGGAAACGATAGTGTAAGTCGCATCTTTCTGTTATACATATCTCGATGTGCAGTGTTAGAAACACATCATTACCGTCTTTTAGGAAAGTATGGTAAAATGCATACATACTGGACCCAGAAAGGTAGCTGACTGTTAGCTACAGGCAAGTGAAGAAGAATAAGGGGTGAAAGAATGTTTAAATTCAACGAGGAAAAAGGTCAATTAAAATGCTCGTTTTGCGGAAAAACGCAAGATCAAGTGCGTAAACTGGTCGCAGGACCTGGCGTATATATATGTGATGAATGTATCGAGCTTTGCACGGAAATAGTTGAAGAAGAGCTCGGCACTGAGGAAGAAGTTGAATTCAAGGATGTTCCGAAGCCTCATGAAATTCGGGAGATTCTTGATGAATATGTCATCGGCCAAGAAAATGCGAAGAAATCCTTAGCTGTAGCGGTTTATAATCACTACAAACGGATCAATTCCAACAGCAAGATTGATGATGTTGAGCTTTCGAAAAGTAATATCTCTATGATTGGGCCAACAGGAAGCGGTAAAACATTACTTGCTCAAACGCTTGCTCGTATTTTAAATGTGCCATTTGCGATTGCAGATGCAACATCTTTAACTGAAGCAGGTTATGTTGGTGAAGACGTAGAGAATATTTTACTAAAGCTGATCCAAGCAGCCGATTATGATGTAGAAAAAGCAGAAAAAGGTATTATCTACATCGATGAAATCGATAAAGTAGCAAGAAAATCAGAAAACCCTTCTATCACTCGTGATGTATCTGGGGAAGGTGTTCAGCAAGCACTATTGAAAATTCTTGAAGGAACTGTCGCTAGTGTACCGCCTCAAGGTGGACGTAAGCATCCTCATCAAGAATTCATTCAAATCGATACAACAAATATCCTCTTTATTTGTGGTGGAGCCTTTGACGGCATTGAGCAAATCATCAAACGCCGCTTAGGTCAAAAAGTCATTGGCTTCGGTGCGGAAAATAAAATCGAAGATCTTGAAAAAGAAGTTCTTTTATCAAAAGTACTCCCAGAAGACTTGCTTCGCTTCGGTTTAATCCCAGAATTCATCGGCCGCTTGCCGGTTATTGCAAGCCTAGAGCCGTTAGATGAAAAAGCACTTGTAGAGATCTTGACGAAGCCTAAAAATGCACTCGTTAAGCAGTATACAAAAATGCTTGAGCTTGATGATGTAGAGCTAGAATTTGAAGAAGATGCTCTTAGCGAAATTGCGAAAAAAGCAATTGAGCGTAAAACAGGAGCTCGTGGTCTACGTTCAATCATTGAAGGCATCATGCTTGATGTGATGTTTGACCTTCCATCACGTGATGATATTGAAAAATGTGTCATCACTGGTGCAACAGTTGCTGATGGCGTGTCGCCGCGTCTTGTGTTAAAGGACGGCACAGTCGTTAATAAAGATACGAAAACATCTGCATAAGAGTAGTCTCACTCCTGAATCCTTTTGATTCAGGAGTTTTTTATTTATCGTGGAAGTTGTGTTTATTCCGTCCAGCTCTAGGAAATACTAGCAGACAGAAACCAATACATACGATAGATGAAGGAGGGAGCACCGATTGAGCTGGACAGGAATCGTTTTATTCATACAACTGTTCTTTGGTATCGTCATCGGGCTGTACTTTTGGAACTTACTGCGAAATCAGCGCACACAAAAGGTGACGATAGACAAAGAGTCAAAGAAAGAAATGGAGGCACTCAGAAAGATGCGGTCAATCAAGCTGAGTGAACCTTTATCAGAGAGAGTCCGGCCAAAGGGGTTTCAGGATATTGTAGGGCAGGAAGACGGCATTCGTGCACTAAAAGCGGCACTATGCGGGCCGAACCCACAGCATGTCATCGTCTACGGACCACCGGGAGTCGGTAAAACAGCCGCTGCCCGTCTTGTGATGGAAGAAGCGAAGCGTCACGCTGATTCTCCTTTTAAAAAAGATGCGGTCTTTGTAGAGCTCGATGCCACAACCGCGAGATTCGATGAACGAGGCATTGCAGATCCGCTTATTGGTTCCGTGCATGACCCAATTTACCAAGGGGCTGGAGCAATGGGACAGGCAGGCATTCCGCAGCCAAAACAAGGAGCCGTCACACATGCTCATGGCGGGGTTCTGTTTATCGATGAAATTGGCGAACTGCATCCGATCCAAATGAACAAAATGCTCAAAGTGCTGGAAGATCGGAAAGTCTTTTTAGACAGTGCCTACTACAGTGAAGAAAATACCCAAATCCCGAATCACATTCATGATATTTTCCAAAATGGACTTCCGGCCGATTTTCGATTGATAGGTGCCACGACAAGAACACCTGACGAAATTCCACCAGCGATCCGGTCAAGATGTCTCGAAATTTTCTTTAAAGACCTTGACCAGCATGAACTGAAAATCGTCGCTGCCAAGGCTGTCCAAAAAATTCAAAAGGAATTAAGTGATGAAGGGCTGAACCTGTTAACCTCCTATGTGAAAAATGGACGTGAAGCCGTCAACATGGTGCAGATTGCCGCTGGCATGGCGGTCACGGAAAATCGAAAAGACATCACGATCGAAGATGTAGAATGGGTTATTCATTCGAGCCAGCTGACACCAAGATATGAACAAAAAGTACCGGAAAAGCCAAAAGTGGGGGTAGTCAATGGATTGGCTGTTTATGGACCAAACAGCGGTGCCTTGCTTGAGATTGAAGTGAACATCTGTAAGGCGCTTGAAAAAGGTAGTATCAACATTACAGGGATTGCAGAAGAAGAAAGCATTGGCAATCAATCGAAATCCATTAGACGAAAAAGTATGGCCAAAGGGTCAGTTGAAAATGTATTAACGGTACTTCGAAATTTAGGCATTCGGACAAATGAATATGACATCCATATTAATTTTCCAGGCGGTGCCCCTATTGATGGACCGTCTGCTGGAATTGCCATGGCGACCGCAATCTTCTCAGCCATACATCAAATTCCGATTGATCATTTGACAGCCATGACGGGTGAAATCGGATTGCAAGGTCAGGTGAAGCCGATCGGTGGTGTGATACCGAAGATAAAGGCAGCGAAGCAGGCTGGTGCCACAACCGTCATTATTCCTTATGACAATCAGCAGTCGATCTTAAAAGAGATTGAAGGGGTCACCATTGTGCCTGTGAAGCACTTCCAAGAAGTGCTGGATCAGTGTTTGGTTAACCCGCCAGACGAGAAGAAAGATGGACTAGAAGAAGAAATGAAAAGAAAATCTGTTTAATCCCCATCACATATGGGGATTTTTTAGTGAAATAGATCTTTTTTTCTTTTTCAAGATAAAAAGAAAGGGTATACTACGGTAAGATCAACATTTCTCAAGTCTTTTACATTGTACAAGACTGAAACAGGTATATTATAATGATTCATACTAGTGACGGAGGTGTCAATCAACATGGCAGATGAAATCAAAAAGAATGTTCCGCTCCTTCCATTGCGAGGTTTGCTTGTTTATCCAACAATGGTCTTGCATTTGGACGTTGGACGCGAAAAGTCTGTTCAAGCATTAGAACAGGCGATGATGAACGATCATATGATTTTTCTAGCTACACAGCGGGAAATTTCAATAGATGAACCAGGTGAAGAGGAAATTTTCAAAGTCGGCACCTACACAAAAATTAAACAAATGCTGAAGCTGCCAAATGGAACGATTCGTGTACTCGTTGAAGGCCTAAATCGAGCGCAGATCGAATCATATGTCGAGCTGGAGGACTATACGTCCGTCGACATTAAAGAATTGACAGAAGAAGAATTAAAGGACGCAGAAGCAGAAGCCCTCATGCGTACATTGTTAGATCACTTTGATCAATACATAAAAATTTCAAAAAAAATCTCAGCTGAAACATATGCAACAGTGACGGACATTGAAGAACCGGGGAGAATGGCAGATATCGTTGCTTCTCACCTGCCGCTGAAATTAAAGGACAAACAAGAAGTACTGGAAACAGTAGATGTCAAAAAACGGCTGAACCGGGTCATCAGCTTAATTCACAATGAAAAAGAAGTGCTCGAGATTGAAAAGAAAATCGGGCAGCGCGTGAAACGTTCAATGGAACGGACGCAAAAAGAATATTATTTACGTGAACAAATGAAAGCCATTCAAAAGGAGCTTGGAGACAAAGAAGGGAAAACGGGCGAAGTCAGTTCTTTAATGTCTAAAATCGAAGAGTCGAGCATGCCGGATTCTGTTCGTGAAACGGCGCTAAAAGAATTGAATCGTTATGAAAAAATTCCTTCAAGCTCTGCTGAGAGCTCTGTGATTCGAAATTATATTGATTGGCTGATCGGCCTCCCGTGGGGCATCTATACAGAAGATCGTCTCGATTTAAAGCTTGCAAGTGAAATTTTAGATGATGAGCATCACGGGCTGGAAAAGGTCAAAGAACGGGTGCTTGAATATCTTGCTGTACAGAAGCTGACCAATTCATTAAAAGGACCGATTCTTTGCTTAGCAGGACCTCCTGGCGTAGGGAAAACGTCACTTGCCAAATCGATTGCCAAATCACTTGACCGAAAGTTTATCCGTATCTCCCTTGGCGGTGTGCGTGATGAGTCTGAGATTCGTGGACATAGAAGAACGTATGTAGGTGCGATGCCAGGCCGTATCATTCGCGGAATGAGCAAGGCAGGAACGATGAATCCGGTCTTCCTTTTAGATGAAATTGATAAAATGTCCTCTGATTTTAGAGGCGATCCATCTTCTGCGATGCTCGAAGTCTTAGATCCAGAGCAAAATCATAACTTCAGCGATCACTATATTGAAGAAACATTTGATTTGTCTCAGGTGCTATTTATTGCCACTGCCAACAATTTAGCAACCATTCCAGGTCCACTTCGTGATAGAATGGAGATTATCACGATTGCAGGGTATACAGAGGTTGAAAAAGCAGAAATTGTGAAAGATCACCTTCTGCCGAAGCAGCTAAAGGAGCACGGATTAAAGAAAGGGAACTTGCAGCTCCGTGAAGCAGCGATTTATGATACGATTCGCTATTACACAAGAGAAGCGGGTGTTCGTGGATTAGAGCGTCAGCTTGCGGCGATATGCCGTAAAGCAGCAAGAGCGATTGTGGCTGAAGACCGCAAACGCATCACGGTGACGGAAAAGAACTTATCTGAATTTCTCGGAAAAAGACTTTACCGTTATGGTCAGGCTGAAACGACAGACCAAGTGGGGGTTGTCACAGGACTTGCGTATACCACTGTTGGCGGAGACACCTTGTCGATTGAGGTATCACTTTCTCCGGGTAAAGGCAAGCTGTTGTTAACAGGTAAGCTTGGTGATGTCATGAGAGAATCTGCACAGGCGGCATTCAGTTATATTCGTTCGAAAGCAGATGAACTGAACATTGATCCTAATTTTAATGAAAAGCATGATATTCATATCCATGTTCCAGAGGGTGCGGTTCCAAAGGACGGGCCATCAGCTGGTATCACCATTGCGACGGCTCTTGTATCAGCCCTCACAGGACGACCTGTGTCAAAAGAGGTTGGTATGACAGGAGAGATCACGTTAAGAGGAAGAGTGCTTCCAATTGGCGGACTAAAAGAAAAAGCATTAGGCGCACATCGTGCAGGACTGAAAACCATTATTCTTCCAAAGGACAATGAGAAGGATATTGATGATATTCCTGAAAGTGTGAGAGAAGGACTAACCTTTATTCCGGTCTCGCATTTAGATGAGGTGCTTGAGAAAGCGTTGGTAGGAGAGGGAAGATGAAAGTAACAAAATCAGATATCGTCATTAGTGCGGTAAAACCAGAGCAGTACCCAAGCGGGGGACTGCCTGAAATCGCTCTTGCTGGACGATCAAATGTTGGGAAGTCCTCGTTCATCAACTCATTGATTAATCGTAAAAATTTAGCACGTACGTCTTCTAAACCAGGTAAGACTCAAACGCTTAATTTCTACATTATTAATGATATGCTCCATTTTGTGGACGTTCCAGGTTACGGCTTTGCTAAAGTATCAAAGACAGAGCGTGAAGCCTGGGGTAGAATGATCGAAACGTATATTACAATGCGTGAAGAATTAAAAGCAGTTGTCCAAATTGTGGACCTGCGTCATAAGCCATCAGTAGATGATGTGAACATGTATGAATTCCTGAAATATTACGGCGTTCCTGTGATCGTCATCGCAACAAAGGCGGACAAAATTCCAAAAGGCAAATGGGAAAAACATGCGAAAGTCGTCAAACAGACACTCGACATTGCCCCATCAGATGAACTAGTCCTATTCTCTTCTGAAACAAAAAAGGGAAAAGACGAAGCCTGGAATGCCATCCTTGCGAAGATTAATAACTAAAAAAAGGCATCTGTCATGAGCAGATGCCTTTTTATTGTATAAGTTATTTCCTTTTTAAAAATAATAAGAGGAGACTGACAGCAATCAGTACATAAGGCCAGTACAATTCAAAACCGGAAGTAGGGATCGAAAGGGAACTTAGCTGCTTTGTAATTTGCTGAAAGAAATAAAGGAACAGACCGAGTGCAATGAGAACAACACTTTCAATACGATATTCTTTTTTCTGAGATGATTTCACAAAAAGAGCAAGTCCAACGATGAATACGATCATCGTAAATGTGTCTGGCCAGTAGTCCAATTTTGGCTGAAGAATAAAGTGTAGCGAAAGGCCCGTCATCAGCATACCGATAAACACATGAGCGCTTTCTTGCTCCTTCTTTCCTTGATATAAGAAAGCAAGGCCAAAAAGCAGTACGAGTGTATACCATTTCTCTTGATCCTTCCAAATGTCAAATTGACCTCCTGAGAGAATGGCATATAGCGCTACAGCCAGCAAAGTGAGCGGTAGCAAAATGGATTTCTTCTTCAAAGATGTCACCTTCTTTTAAGCAGATCATTTGTCCGCACGCGCCAAATCTGGTAAATTGCTTGAAGTGATGATATGGCATAATGGGTGTCGAACATTTTTCTACTATATCACAACATTTTTGAAATCTGTTCACAATTTTCATCCAGTTAAAAATGAATATATGTTATAATCACTATAAATAATAAATTCTATATTGTAATTATTATAAATTAGACAGGGCGTTGGGGGTGCAAGCTGAAGTTATGCATATTCTTGTTGTGGGTTTAGATTATAAAACAGCCCCTGTTGAGATACGGGAACAGCTGAGCTTTGAACCGAGCGAGCTCGGAACAGCGATGTCCAAGCTTAAAGAAGAAAAAAGCATTCTAGAGAATATCGTCATCTCAACATGTAATCGAACAGAGATCTACGCAGTGGTAGATCAGCTTCATACTGGACGGTTTTATATAAAAAGATTTTTAGCTGATTGGTTCGGTTTAGAAAAGGAAGATGTCTCGCCGTATTTGAAGTTCTATGAAAATGATGGAGCGGTCGAGCATTTATTCCGTGTGGCCTGTGGACTTGATTCCATGGTGATTGGCGAAACACAAATACTTGGTCAAGTGCGCTCTAGCTTTAAAGTAGCTCAAGAGGAGAAGACCATTGGTACCGTTTTCAATTATTTATTCAAACAGGCGGTCACCGTTGCAAAACGGTCTCATGCGGAAACAGACATTGCGTCTAATGCCGTGTCTGTCAGCTATGCAGCTGTCGAGCTTGCGAAAAAAATCTTTGGACGTCTTTCTGATAAACATGTCCTGATTCTTGGTGCGGGTAAAATGGGCGAACTAGCGGCTCAAAACCTTCAAGGTCAAGGGATTGGTCAAGTAACGGTTATCAATCGAACGTATGAGAAAGCAAAAGAATTGGCGGGCCGTTTTTCAGGAGAGCCTAAAAGCTTAAACCAATTGGAAAAAACATTATCCGAAGCGGACATTTTAATTAGTTCCACTGGTGCGAAACAATTTGTCATTACAAAAGAAATGGTCGAAAGTGCGAATAAAAAGCGGAAAGGCAGACCTCTATTTATGGTGGATATTGCTGTGCCCCGTGATTTAGATCCAGCCATTTCTGAAGTAGAAGGTGCTTTTTTGTATGACATTGATGATCTTGAGGGCATCGTGGCAGCTAACTTAAAAGAGCGTCGTGCGGTGGCTGAGCAGGTTGAGCTTCTCATTGAAGCAGAAATTGTGGAATTTAAGCAATGGCTGAATACGCTTGGTGTGGTTCCTGTCATTTCTGCACTTAGAGAAAAGGCGCTGACGATTCAAGCGGATACGATGCAGAGTATTGAGCGAAAGCTTCCGAATCTCACACATCGTGAAATGAAGCTATTAAATAAACATACGAAAAGCATTATCAATCAAATGCTGAAAGATCCTATCTTAAAGGCAAAAGAAATTGCCGCGGAGCCGAATGCAGAGGAAAAACTTTTACTCTTCAAAGAAATCTTTGATTTACAGGTTGAAGATGAAGAGCAAAGGGCGGAGCCGATGCAGGTGGAGCAAGGGTCATTTCAGCTGTTTAAACCAAATATGGCACAAGGCCTTGCTACAGTTGCCAGTGAGTGATTAAGCGATGATGGAATCCATTGTAGCGAGACTAGGCGAAGCGACGACCTTGATCTATGCACTAAGTGTCTTGTTCTATTTCATAGATTTTCTTCAACACAACCGGAAGGCTGGAAAAATGGCTTTCTGGTTGCTTTCTATTGTCTGGCTGCTGCAAACAGTCTACATGTTCTATATTATGATGGAAACAGACCGATTCCCTGTGTTGAATGTAGCAGAGGGGTTATATTTTTATACGTGGGTGCTTGTGACACTTTCACTTGTTCTCACAAAAGTACTGCGTGTTGAATTTATCGTCTTTTTTACAAATGTCATCGGTTTTTCCTTGATGGCGATTCACACCTTTACACCATCGGATCTCCACTCAGCAGAACTAACGGGGAAGCTGACGAGTGAATTGCTAGTGATCCATATTACGATGGCGATTTTATCATACGGTGCCTTTTCACTTTCATTTGCTTTCTCTCTTCTCTATCTCTTTCAATATCGTTTGCTGAAAAAGAAAAAATGGGGAAAATGGCTTCTAAGAATTGAAGATTTATCGAAGCTTGATCATATGGCATACGTATTAAACATTATTGGCGTGCCGATGCTCTTACTTAGTTTGATTCTTGGCATCATTTGGGCATATATTTCGTATGATACGTTGTACTGGACAGATACAAAGGTGCTTGGTTCGTTTATTATGCTGTTTTTATATGGTGTTTACTTATATATCAGATTGGTGAGAAATATGCAGGGCAAAGTCGTGGCACTGTGGAATGTCGGTTCATTCCTTGTGCTGATGATCAATTATTTTCTGCTTGGTAGCTTATCAACCTTTCATTGGTTTCAATAAATAATGATGAGTCTTAAGGGCATTGTCGGGAGGAAGACGAATTGCGTACAATTAAAGTAGGTTCTAGAAGAAGTAAGCTTGCAATTACACAAACAAAATGGGTCATTCAAAAGCTGTCTGAACTAAACCCTTCTTATTCTTTTGAAATAAAAGAGATTGTGACAAAGGGTGATCAAATTTTAGATGTGACCTTATCAAAGGTTGGCGGAAAAGGACTGTTTGTCAAAGAAATTGAACAGGCGATGCTAAATCACGACATCGATATGGCCGTTCACAGTATGAAGGATATGCCGGCTGCTCTTCCTGAAGGATTAGTCATTGGCTGTATTCCTGAGCGTGAAGATGTAAGGGACGCTCTTATATCGAAGGATCATCTGCGTCTTCACGAGCTGCCGAATGGTGCTATTGTGGGAACGAGCAGCTTACGGCGCAGTGCCCAGCTTCTTCAGGAAAGACCAGATCTGAACATTAAATGGATTCGAGGAAACATTGATACACGATTGGAAAAGTTGAAAAATGAAGAATATGATGCCATTATTCTAGCGGCTGCCGGTCTGTCCAGAATGGGCTGGAGCAAAGAGGTCGTGTCTGAATTTTTATCTCCTGAGACTTGCCTGCCCGCAGTTGGCCAAGGCGCTTTGTCAATTGAGTGCCGCGGAGATGATGAAGAGCTATTGCAGCTCCTCGCTCAATTTACGAATGAATACACAAAGAAAACGGTTCTCGCTGAACGAGCCTTCCTCAAACAAATGGATGGCAGCTGTCAGGTACCGATCGCTGGCTATGCAACGATAAATGAGCGCGATGAAATTGAACTGACGGGTCTTGTGGCATCTGCTGACGGACACACGATTATTCGAGAAACTGTATCAGGCTATGACCCTGAGGCAATTGGAACAGCATGTGCGAAGCAGATGGCTGATAAGGGAGCAAAGGATTTAATCGACAAGGTGAAAAAGGATCTGTCCTCCCAATGACCATAGGCCAATCGCTTCACGGACAGACGGTGCTTGTCACTCGAAATGAACGTCAAGCGGGTGTGTTTCAGCAGAAGATTGAAGAGCTGAACGGCCATGCTGTTTTAACCTCTCTTATTCGGTTTGAGCCTACGCTCACAAATGAAAAAGCGCAGGCCTTTTTAAAGGACTTAGAAAATAGCCAATGGCTTGTTTTCACGAGTGTAAATGGGGCGTCTTTTTTTCTGAGCTACATAGAAGACCATCATTTACATAAGAGTTTATCCCATTTGAAAGTGGCTGCGGTAGGTGAGAAAACCTCTGCCTATCTTGAGCAGCACGGCTTGAAGGTGGATGTCGTACCAGAACGATTCATAGCGGAAGAGCTCGCAGATGCGCTGCTTGACCATGTGCGTCCGGGAGAGCGTGTGTTTGTAGCAAAAGGACACCTGTCTCGAGATGTCGTGAAGAAAACGCTTGTTCCACTTGGCATAGAAGTAAAGGAATGGATTTTATATGAAACGGTCAAGGATGAGGAAGGAATTGCCGCTCTCAAAACGGCAATGACGAAGCAATCATTTGATTTTATTACATTTACGAGCTCATCCACTGTCCATTCATTTATGCATGCCATGGAGGCAGGTGCAGCGAAGCTAGCTGCTTCTGACACCTGTTTTGTGACGATCGGTCCTCTGACAAAAGAGGCGCTGCTTCAATACGGGATTTCTTCTGAAACCCCAGATACTTATACGATAGACGGAATGCTTGAATTGATGTGCCGTTTATCTGAAAGGAAGTTGAACCAATGATGAAATTTAACAGACACCGCAGACTGCGGACAAGTGCAGGAATGAGAGAATTAGTCAGAGAAACCTTTTTAAGACCATCTGATTTCATTTATCCGATCTTTTTTGTAGAGGGAGAAAATGTCCGAAAAGAAGTCCCTTCAATGCCGGGTGTTTATCACATTTCAGTGGACCTTGTAAAAGAAGAAGTCCAAGAGCTTGTCGACCTAGGCATCAAATCAATTATTGTATTTGGTGTTCCAGATCATAAAGACCATGTGGGCAGTGAAGCGTATCACGATCATGGCATTGTTCAAAGAGCAACGCTTGAGATCAAAAAGCATTTCCCAGAGCTTGTGGTCATTGCAGACACTTGCTTATGCCAATATACAGATCACGGACACTGCGGAATCGTTGAAGATGGAGAAATTTTAAATGATGAATCTCTTCAGCTATTAGCGAAAACTGCTGTTAGCCAAGCGCGCGCAGGTGCAGATATCATTGCTCCTTCTAATATGATGGATGGATTTGTTATTGCCATTCGTGAGGCGCTTGATGAAGCTGGCTTTATTCATGTACCTGTCATGTCATATGCTGTGAAATATGCAAGTGCGTTTTACGGTCCGTTTCGTGACGCGGCGCATAGCACACCGCAGTTTGGAGATCGTAAAACATATCAAATGGACCCTGCAAACCGTTTAGAGGCACTAAGAGAAGCGCAATCTGACGTAGAAGAGGGAGCTGACTTCCTCATTGTGAAACCATCTCTTTCTTATTTAGACATTATGCGTGATGTGAAAAATGAATTTACACTCCCTATTGTTGCTTACAATGTGAGCGGAGAATATGCAATGGTCAAAGCCGCTGCTCAAAATGGGTGGATTTCTGAAAAAGAGCTTGTTCTTGAAATGCTGACAAGCATGAAACGTGCAGGAGCAGAACTCATCATTACGTATCATGCAAAAGATGCAGCAAAATGGCTCTCAGAATAAAGAACGGATAGACAGGAGGATGTTGAAATGGGACGTAGCTATGAAAAATCAAAGCAAGCATTTGAAGAAGCGCAGCATTTAATGCCTGGTGGTGTCAACAGCCCTGTACGTGCATTTAAATCAGTGAACACAGACCCGATTTTTATGGAACGAGGCAAAGGCGCCAAAATCTATGATATTGATGGAAATGAATACATCGATTATGTCTTATCGTGGGGACCGCTTATTTTAGGTCATACGAATGACCGTGTGGTTGAAAGCATTCAGCGAGTGGCAGAAAAGGGGACAAGCTTTGGTGCTTCGACATTAGTTGAAAATGAATTAGCTAAGCTTGTATCAGAGCGGGTTCCTTCTATCGAAGTCATTCGTATGGTCAGCTCTGGTACAGAGGCAACCATGAGTGCACTTCGTCTGGCTCGAGGCTTTACAGGCAGAAATAAAATTGTGAAATTTGAAGGCTGCTATCATGGCCACGGCGATTCTTTGCTCATTAAAGCAGGTTCAGGTGTCGCAACGCTAGGGCTTCCAGATAGCCCAGGGGTACCTGAGGGAACTGCAAGCAACACGATCACAGTGCCGTACAATGATTTAGAAAGCATTCAAGTTGCCTTTCAGGAATTTGGAGACGATATTGCAGGTGTCATTGTCGAGCCGGTTGCAGGAAATATGGGGGTTGTCCCTCCGCAAGACGGTTTCTTACAAGGGTTGAGAGACATCACAGAGCAATACGGAGCTTTACTCATTTTTGATGAGGTCATGACCGGCTTCCGTGTGGATTATCACTGCGCGCAAGGCTACTTTGGCATCACACCTGATCTGACGTGTCTTGGTAAAGTGATCGGAGGCGGTCTTCCGGTCGGCGCTTATGGCGGAAGAGCGGATATTATGAGACAAATTGCGCCAAGCGGTCCAATTTATCAAGCAGGAACGTTATCTGGTAACCCACTTGCGATGACAGCAGGCTTAGAAACCTTAAAACAGCTGACACCTGAGTCTTATGAAGAGTTTAGACGAAAAGGAGACCGGCTGGAAGAAGGCATTTCAAATGCGGCGAAAGCACATGGAATTCCATTAACGTTTAACCGTGCGGGTTCGATGATTGGATTCTTCTTTACAAATGAAGAAGTGGTCAATTATGACAAAGCCAAAACAGCTGATCTCGCTTTATTTGCTGAATTTTACAAGGAAATGGCCGACCACGGCATCTTCCTACCCCCTTCTCAATTCGAAGGACTATTCCTGTCAACAGCTCACACAGATGAAGACATCGAATATACGATTGAGACAGTGGAAAAAGTATTTCAAAAACTACATCGATAAACGAAAGCCGATATGGAAACATATCGGCTTTTTTGTGTTGCTGAAAACCAATCATATTTTCACTGCCCCTCACATACATCTGTATTGACATCTAATTTTATTTTGAAGGATTAGATGAAAGGAGGACACCGACTTGTCTCAAAACAATCGATTACAGTTTTCAGTAGAAGAATCCATCTATTTCAAAAGCGGACAGGAAGTCAGTGAGCTGCTGTCTATTTCTCTCGATCCTGACATTCTCGTTCAAGAAGTGAATGATTATGTTTCGATTAGAGGTTCACTCGAGCTAACAGGAGAATACAACATAAATCAAGAGGAGCTATTGGGTGAATTGAGTTCCTATGCATCATACAGAGAAGCTGATGAGGTGAAGGTCAGAGAAGACGGGACGGCAGAGCTTCTGCATCAATTCCCAGTCGATATCACGATTCCTAAAAACAAAATCAGTCATTTAAATGATGTGTTTGTGTTTATTGATGCGTTTGATTACCAGCTGACAGAAAATCGTTTGCTCACCATTCAAGCTGATCTGGCGATTGAGGGTCTATTAGACGAGGAAATGCCCCAAGCGCCTGTAGAGGAGTCGTATGAATTTGTTCATCGTTCTGAAGAAGAATATGGCGACGTGACCTACGATTATCAGCTGCAGCCAGAAGATGAAGAGCAAGAAGAGCTACAAGGCTATGAACGTGAGATTGATGAGGATCAGGCTGTATTACAGCATGACACGCGCGCCGAAGAAGAAAAGCAGGAAGAAGAAATTGAGATAGAGCTGATGAGTAGGGAAGAAGAAACCGAAGAACTGGAAGAATCGGAGAGCCAAGAAGAAGTGGCGCTTGGTTATCGCTCTTTACCAGAAGCTCAGGTGCAAGAACCACCATTTTTTGAACCGCCTAAGCTCTTAGAAGAAGAGAAACGGGAGGATACATTCTTTGAGGTGGAAGTGAGAAAAGATCCCGAAGCAGCTGAAGAGCTGGAAGAAACGGTTCAGCCGTATCCGGTATTTGAATCACCGGCTTATCACGTGGAAGAGGAGCAAGAGGCGCAGGATGACACGTACCAGCTCGGACGGTTATATGAACGAGAAGCGCCAAAAGTATATGAGGCAGCTCAAGAAGAAGAGGCGTTTGAAGAAGATGTGAGAGAAACGTCTGGCAGTGAAAACTCTCTTTATTTAACAAAGCTGTTTGCTAAGCAGGAGGAGGAAGATTTTTCTCGCATGAAAATATGTATAGTTCAGCAAGAAGATACGGTCGATCGTATTTGTGAGCGATATCAGTTGAGTGTGCAGCAGCTTCTTCGCACAAACTCATTATCGGTGGATGCGGAGCTTGAAGAAGGGCAGATTCTTTATATTCCTGAATATCAAAAAAGCAATGCCTAACAAGAGATGACCGATCGAGAAAATGTGGTGAGTGAACGTGGATGAGATCCAATCTGTCCTATACGAATACGGGCTTGAGGCGGAATACGTTGAACCTGTCAGTCCTGCTGTCGTCAAAGTATATACAAAGCAGGGCGTATTTGCCTTAAAGCGAGTAAAAGCCAACAGGCATATGCAGTTTACAGAGCAAATGCTTGAACTAGAATCAAAGGGCTATCGCTCTTTTGTGCCGATTTATCGGACGAAGAGCGGTTCTTTTTTCTCAAGTCATCGTGAAAGCCAGTACGCATACTATCTCATGCCTTGGCTGACGAATGAAAAGAGAGAAGAGCAGGACGATAAACATGAATATTTATTTCAAGAGATTGCAAGACTTCATAAGCGGACTGAAGTGATGATGGATATCACAGAGCAAGAGATCGAAGCGCACTACACACAAATCAAGACCAAATGGGAAACAGAGAAAGACATGTATGAACGATTCATAGAGCGGGCAGAGCAAACTTGGTATATGTCGCCATTTGAACTGGCTGCTGCGATGTATTTTTCAGAGGCGATGTCTGCCAGCGAATTTGCCCTCGAACGACTAGAAGACTGGCATGAAGAAATGAAAGATAAAGAAACAACACGTGTTGTGTTAAATCATGGGCAGCTGTCGATTCATCACTTTTTGTATAATGATGTGGGTACAGGACATTTCACCAATTTTGAACGGTCTAAAAAAGCCGCCCCCATTTATGACCTTCTGACCTTTTACTATCGGACATTCAAAACCTATCCCACGTCTTGTCCTGAATGCACTTCCTTGTTTTATACGTACCAAAAAGGAAATCCTCTTCGGGAGGAAGAGCTTCATTTGTTTCTTAGTTACCTTGCTTATCCGCAAGGTCTGTTTGATACAGTTAAAACCTATGAAGCAGGCGGGCAGGATGAGATGGAAAGCTGTCAACAGCTGTTAAAAGCGTATTGGCAGATGAAAAATTCAGAGCCGACCGTCATGAAGATTCACGAAATTGAGCAGGCTAGACGGCTTGAAGAAGAACAAAGTGCCTCGTCATCAGCGGAATGACGAGGTTATTTTGTGTGTACATAAGCGCGAGTGTTTAAAACCAATCAAGGTGAAACGCGCAGGCGAGAAAAATGAGAATACCTAGGATGAGGACGTCAAATGTTGTGGGGAAAATGATCGTACGAAACCCTTGAAATATCGCAATCGGGAGAACGACTTGGGAGGCCACTGCCCGAATTTGTCTCAGCCAGGGGGGAAGTGTGTAAGGATTGATCTTTTTCAAAGCAAACGCCCTCCTTCTTCATTTTGTTATTATCATATGGGCAAAGAGGAAAAGGGTGCTTGCCCAATTTGTATAAAGAAGAAGAAAAGCGGAAAAGATGATTGACGAAAACAAAAGGCATTTAGTAATATAAATAAAAGATGAGTATGTGCTGATGAACGTGATATATCGTAAGCGTGGATCAGGAAGAGTACAAGCAAGACCCTAAAGAGAGGGAGACCATGAGCTGAAAGGTTTCCTAGGATGCACTTGTTTGGAAGGTCGCCTGTGAGCTTAATTTCTTGAATGAACAAGTAGAGAAATTCGGGAGAACCCCGTTATCCTTTAGAGTGTATGGGACACGTCTATGTGTTCCATGAAAAAAGGTGGTACCGCGAAAAAGCTTTTTCGTCCTTTTATAAGGATGAAAAGGCTTTTTTATGTTTCATCAGCCGAAAAAATGTGGAGGTTACATAAATGGAAACAAATAATCAAGAAATGCCAACAAAGTACGACCCAAATGCGATTGAAAAAGACCGCTATACGTACTGGCTTGAAGGAAAATTCTTTGAAGCACAAAATGACAAAACGAAAGATCCATATACAGTCGTCATTCCTCCACCAAACGTGACAGGAAAACTGCACCTTGGGCATGCGTGGGATTCTACACTTCAAGACATCGTGACACGTATGAAGCGGATGCAGGGCTATGACGTTCTATGGCTTCCAGGAATGGATCATGCCGGTATTGCGACCCAAGCAAAGGTTGAGGCAAAGCTTCGCGAAGAAGGCGTAAGCCGTTATGACCTTGGCCGGGAGAAATTTGTGGAAGAAACGTGGAAATGGAAAGAAGAATATGCGGACTTTATTCGCAGTCAGTGGGCGAAAATGGGACTTGGTCTTGATTACTCACGTGAACGTTTTACATTAGATGAAGGTCTGAATAAAGCGGTACGCCAAGTGTTTGTTCAATTGTATGAAAAAGGGCTGATCTATCGCGGAGAGTACATCATTAACTGGGATCCAGCGACGAAAACGGCACTTTCTGATATTGAAGTCATTTATAAAGATGTTCAAGGCGCGTTTTATCACTTAAGATACCCACTTTCAGATGGCACGGGTTCAATTGAAATTGCGACGACAAGACCTGAAACAATGCTCGGAGATACAGCCGTTGCCGTGCATCCTGATGACGAACGTTATCAGCATTTAATTGGAAAAACAGTGGTCTTGCCAATTACAGGACGCGAGATTCCAATCGTTGCTGATGATTATGTCGATATGGAGTTTGGTTCAGGAGCTGTGAAAATTACACCTGCTCATGACCCGAATGACTTTGAGCTTGGAAACCGCCATAACTTAGAGCGTATCCTTGTCATGAATGAAGATGGCACAATGAATGCAAATGCACTGCAATACAAAGGAATGGACCGCTTTGAATGCCGTAAACAGCTTGTAAAAGACTTGCAAGAAGAGGGTATTTTGTTCAAAATTGAGGACCATATGCATTCAGTTGGTCATAGTGAGAGAAGCGGAGCTGTCGTTGAACCTTATTTATCTACTCAATGGTTTGTAAAAATGCAGCCGTTGGCAGACGAAGCCATTAACCTTCAAAATGGGGACGACCAAGTTCAATTTGTTCCAGACCGCTTTGAAAAGACGTATTTACACTGGATGGAAAATATCCGTGACTGGTGTATTTCTCGTCAGCTATGGTGGGGACACCGCATTCCAGCTTGGTATCATAAAGAAACGAAAGAAGTATATGTTGGACTGGAAGCACCAGAAGATATAGAAAACTGGGAACAGGATAACGATGTGCTTGATACATGGTTTAGTTCAGCGCTTTGGCCTTTCTCGACAATGGGCTGGCCGGATGCAGATAGTGAAGACTTCAAGCGCTACTATCCAACAAACCTGCTTGTTACAGGCTATGACATCATTTTCTTCTGGGTCTCTCGCATGATCTTCCAAGGTCTTGAATTCACAGGAGAAAAACCGTTTAAAGACGTTCTGATTCATGGGCTGATCCGTGACGAGCAAGGACGTAAAATGAGTAAGTCGCTAGGTAACGGAATTGATCCAATGGAGGTCATCGACAAGTACGGTGCAGATTCATTAAGATATTTCTTAGCAACTGGAAGCTCACCAGGTCAGGATCTTCGCTTTAGCTTTGAAAAGGTTGAATCCACTTGGAACTTTGCGAACAAAATTTGGAACGCATCACGTTTTGCTTTAATGAACATGGATGGCTTAACGTATGATGAGCTTGATTTAACAGGAGAAAAATCAGTTGCTGACCAATGGATTTTAACCCGCTTAAATGAAACGATTGAAAGTGTCACACAGCTAGCTGACAAGTATGAATTCGGTGAAGTGGGCAGACATTTATACAACTTCATTTGGGATGATTTCTGTGATTGGTACATTGAGATGGCGAAGCTTCCGCTTTATGGAGAAGATGAAGCAGCGAAGAAAACGACTCGTTCGATCCTTGCGTACGTATTAGATCAGACGATGAGACTTCTTCATCCGTTCATGCCATTCTTAACAGAAGAAATCTGGCAGCATCTTCCGCACGAAGGTGAATCGATTACTGTAGTGGCTTGGCCTGAGGTGAAGCCAGAGCTTTCAAACGAACAAGCGTCTGCTGATATGAAGCTGCTTGTGGAACTCATCCGTTCTGTTCGTAACATCCGCAGTGAAGTGAATACGCCAATGAGCAAACAGGTGGAGCTTTACATTAAAGCTTCTACATCTGATGTGCAGGAACGCTTAGAGAAAAACCGTTCATATATTGAGCGTTTTACGAACCCAAGTGTACTTGAAATTGGCACAGATGTCCCAGCTAGTGATAAAGCGATGACGGCTGTTATTTCTGGAGCAGAGCTCATTCTGCCGCTTGAAGGCTTAATCAACTTAGATGAGGAAATCGCTCGTCTGCAAAAAGAGCTTGATAAGTTGACAAAAGAAGTAGAGCGCGTCCAGAAAAAGCTTGGCAACGAAGGCTTTATGAAAAAAGCGCCTGAAAGTGTCGTAGAAGAAGAGCGTGCGAAAGAACGTGACTATGTCGCAAAACGCGAAGCTGTTCAAAAGCGTATTGAAGAGCTGAAAGCATAAGGTTGAAAAGACGGCTCCTAACAAAATGGAGTCGTCTTTTTTGAAAATTTCGGATGAAATGAGAGATGACATTGTTTACAACCTATCATGAAGCCATTGAGTGGATTCACAGTAGACTGGCCTTTGGTGTAAAACCGGGTCTTGAAAGAATGAAGTGGCTGATGAACAAACTAAGCCATCCGGAACAACGCATAAAAGCGGTACATGTTGCAGGTACAAATGGAAAAGGTTCAACGATTGCGTTTACTCGTTCCGTTTTACAGGCAGCAGGCTATTCAGTCGGCACCTTCACCTCCCCGTTTATTTTAACGTTCAATGAACGAATCAGCGTGAACGGAGCACCTATACAGGATGAAGAATGGCTGAGTTTGGTGAATAAAATCAAGCCTTTTGTTGATGAGTTAGATCAAACAGAGCTTGGCGCAGCAACAGAGTTTGAAATCATTACCGCATGTGCATTTGCTTATTTTGCCGATGTGCAGCAAGTAGACTTTGTCCTATTAGAGACAGGGCTTGGTGGAAGACTTGATTCAACAAATGTTGCCGTACCTATCTTAACAGCGATTACATCGATTGGTCATGATCATATGGCGATTCTAGGTGATACACTTGAACAAATTGCATCTGAAAAAGCGGGCATTATCAAAGAGGGTATTCCGATGATCACCGCAGTTCATCAACCGGAAGCACTTGCGGTCATTCAAAACATCGCAAAAGAAAAGAAGGCGGAATGCATTTCATTACAGGATACTTGTACCTTCAGTCATCAGCAGCCAACAGAAACAGGAGAACGATTTACGTTAAGTACATCAAAAAGGCAGTATCCGCAGCTTGAAACAGGGTTAATCGGAACGCATCAACAGCAAAATGCTTCCCTTGCTGTTCTACTCATTGAATGGCTGGAGCAAGAAGGCTATATTAGCGTGACAGAAGAGCAGGTATATGAAGGTATTCGGCATGCAGTTTGGGCTGGAAGATTTGAAAAAGTCAAAGACCATCCACCAGTTTATTTAGACGGCGCTCATAATGAAGAAGGAATCGACCGTTTAATTGAAACGGTACAAGCTCATTTTTCTAGTAAACAAGTGCATGTCTGTTTTAGTGCTTTAAAAGATAAGCCGTACAAGCAAATGATTCAAAAACTTGAAGCCATTAGTTCCTCTATCCATTTTGTTTCATTTGATTTTCCAAGAGCTGAATCAGCGGAAAAGCTTTATGCATGCAGTCAGTTAGAGGCAACATCGTATGATGATGACCCTCGAACAGTGCTTGAGTTCATTCAGAAAAAAAGTGATGATCCTTCAGCGGTGATCCTTGTGACAGGCTCTCTTTATTTTATTTCAGATATACGAAATCGTATGATTGGGTAACGAAAAGACGCAAATGGCTTTGATGCCTCCTGCGTCTTTTTCTTTTTATATGTAGAAGAGGGGAAAAATCATATTTTCACTAGATGCTCTGGTGGATAGGGTCATGGTAAAATCCGGTCTATCTTATTACCGGAAGGAGCACCACATATGATTGAGATTTTTCTGTTTCTTGCAGGCGTCACGTTGGGGTCGTTCTTTCATCTCGTTGGCGAAAGACTGCCAGTGAAGCGATCTATTCTCTTCCCTCGATCTCACTGCACAGCCTGTAAACAGCCGCTATCCCTGCATGAGATGATCCCGCTCGTTTCTTATGCTGTATGGAAGGGGTCTTGTAAACATTGCGGCATTCGGCTATCTTGGCTCTATCCAACGATTGAAATGCTGTCAGGCGGTCTTTTTTTGCTCATTTATAGGATCGCTGGTTTTTCGTTTGAAGGTCTTTTTCTTGTGATTCTTTGTAGTTTATTCGTGATTGCTGTCGTGAGTGATCTTCTCTATATGAGGGTGCCGAACGAGCTGTTTCTCTTCTTTTTCCCTCTTTTCGTCATATACCGCACGCTGGAACCGCTTCTGATCTGGTGGGAAGGGGCGGCTTCTCTGATTTTTTGCATTCTTTTGTTTTCTAGTTTAGATTATTTTAAGCCGAATAGTCTGGGCGGAGCTGATATGAAGCTGTTCAGTGTGCTTGCGTTTTGCTTTGGCTTCAAGCCGTTCCTTCTCATGCTTTTTCTCTCATGTATCGCTGGAATGGTTTATGCAAAGGTCTTTTCCTTTCGAGTAAACGAGCCATTCCCTTTTGTTCCTTCGATCGCTATTTCTTTTTTGCTGTATCTCTGTGGTGCTCCTGTCTTGTTTCTATTTGGATAGTCGAAGGGGTGAAAAAATTGGCGAACACTTTTTTGCCCTGCCGACAAAAGTCTTGTTCTTTTTTTTTACTGCTATGGTAAAGTGTGAAACAGAAAGAAGGACGGGTTAAATTCGCACTGATTCATTGGACAGAAAGGTCTTTCTTACAAACATGTCAGAAAGCGGGGAATGACAGTGAAAAAAAGGCAGGCAAAAAAACAAGGGCTAAAGGTCAATATTAATGGCAAGGAAGAAATGGTGCATGAAGATGATCATCAGCCGCCAAAACAGCAAGAGGATCAAGTGACGTTTTCGAATTGGGAGGAAAAGAGACATTCGGAACAGGAGACAGCGGCTTCTCAGGAAGATTCGTCTAAACCGAAAGAAGAGGATTTCCAGTGGGATGATGCTGCTGATCATATTTATCATTCTGATCCAAAAGTCGTCACACCTTATCAAAAGAAAAAAAGCTCCTTTGATCAGAAGTTCGGTAAAAATCGCGGTCCCTTCAAGAGAGTGATGACAACGATTGTGTTTGCGGTCGTTCTTGGGACAGGCCTTGGGGTGTTTGCGCTTAGTTTAAGTCAAGATGGTACATCAAATCCTTCAGGTGGAGATATCAGTGTCTCGGCATCTGGTTCTGGAAATCAATCATCGATGAAAGCTGGTGGGGATGCGCCGAATGCAGGTACTACAGATGAATCAAAAGAGAACAAAGATGAAAAAAGTGCCTCTGGCAGTTTATCAACCTTTGTTGTACAGGCTGGGAAATTCTCTTCTGAAAAAGGAGCAGATGACTTAGTTGGCAGTTTAAAAGATGCAGGATATGCTGGGAAAAAGGTTTCCATGGATGATGGATATTATGTCATTGCCGGGCTTGCGACAGAGCAGGGGATGACAAGCGCTGTAGGGAAGAAATTGATTGATCAGCACTTTGAGGCGTGGGGAGGAAAGGAGCTCTCATTTCAAGTGCCGGATGAGCTGACTAGTTTAATAGAAAAGGCATCTGTATTATCATCCAAAGTGATTGCAGGCGATGAAGTGGATCCAAAGGAAGTCACGCAGCTAATTTCTGAGCTTGAAAGTGCCAAAACAGAGGATGCACCGGCTAAAAGCAGTTTGCTAAAAGCTGTGCAGCTCTTAAATGACCCAACTGCTGAAAATGGATGGAAATCTCAGCAGGCATTGCTTGATCAATTAAATACGTAAAATCATTTTTTAAGAAACGAAACTAGTCAAAAAATGACTAGTTTTTTTCTTTTGCATCCAACATAATGATGAAGGTACATGAAAAATGAATTTTCGTAAATTGTCGGTAAGATGTACATTTGCTAGGATGAATGGGTATCTTACTTCTTAGGCTAAACCCTGAAAGGATGAACAAACATGAACCAATTGATTCTCGCATCGCAATCACCTAGAAGAAAAGAATTGCTTGATCTAGCAGGGTTTTCTTATGACATTCAAGCAAGTCATTTAAAAGAAGAAATAAATCGAAACCTTTCCCCTGCTGAGAACGTCCAATGGTTGGCAGAACAAAAAGCAAATGATATTCAAAGATTAAATCCCAAAGCTGTGGTCATTGGTGCAGATACAATTGTTGCAATTGACGGCAAATGTCTTGGGAAACCAAAAGATAAGAAAGAAGCGGCTTTTATGCTTCAATTATTATCAGGAAAGACACATCAAGTCTTGACGGGTGTCACGGTTCAGTCAGAGAATAGAAAAGAAACATTTTATGAACAGACAGAAGTGACATTTTGGACGCTTACTCAAAATGAAATAGACCGCTATATCGATACGGGCGAACCCCTTGATAAAGCGGGAAGCTATGGCATTCAAGGGAAAGGCGCACTGTTTGTTCAAAAAATAGATGGTGATTATTTTTCCGTTGTCGGTCTACCTATTGCGAAAACAGTCAGAGTGCTTGAAACCTTTGGAATCACCCCTTTTTGAAGACAGGAAGGAATTCTAAAAGGAGTGGTCATCCTGAACGATTTCCCTATGCTGCTAAAGCATCTCCCTCATGATGAAAAACCGAGAGAACGATTTATCAAATACGGGCCCAGCAGTTTGTCAAATCATGAACTTGTTGCGATCCTTCTAAGAACAGGCACGAAAAAAGAATCAGTTCTCCAAATTTCTGCAAGACTTCTGCAAACATTTGGCGGTCTTCGCTCTGTAAAAGAAGCCTCAATTGAAGAAATGTCGAAGATTAGAGGAGTTGGAAAGGCGAAGGCGATTTCTCTTTTAGCTGCTTTAGAACTCGGCACTAGGTTACACCATCAAACGACGGATAACCGCTATGTGATCCGCACACCAGAAGACGGAGCGAACTTTGTGATGGAAGATATGAGATTTTTGACACAGGAAAATTTCGTTTGTCTTTATCTCAATACAAAAAATCAAGTTCTTCATAAACATACCGTGTTTATTGGAAGCCTGAATTCATCGATCGTTCACCCGCGTGAAATTTTCAAAGAAGCCTTTAAACGATCGGCCGCTTCATTTATATGTGTGCATAACCATCCATCTGGAGATCCGACGCCCAGCAGGGAAGATATTGAAGTTACACAGCGACTTTTTGAATGTGGAAAGCTGATTGGAATACAGCTGCTTGATCATCTGGTCATAGGTGATCAAAAATTTGTGAGTTTGAAGGAAAAAGGGTATTTGTAACACTTTTTTTTTCAATGTTTTACGATATAATAGAGTTTATGAGTTTTTCCCTAAAGGGAATTTTGGTTTAAGAAAGGAAGATACATACATATGTTTGGAATTGGTACAAAAGACCTTGGAATAGATCTTGGAACAGCGAACACGCTTGTTTTTATTAAAGGAAAAGGCATTGTTGTAAGAGAACCTTCGGTCGTAGCTTTGGAAACTGATACGAAGTCTATAGTGGCGGTTGGAAATGACGCGAGAAACATGATTGGCCGTACACCTGGTAATATTGTGGCACTTCGCCCAATGAAAGACGGAGTCATTGCAGATTACGAGACGACAGCAACAATGATGAAATATTACATTAATCAAGCATTAAAAGGCAAAGGGCTTTTTGCTCGTAAACCTTACGTGATGGTATGTGTACCATCTGGTATTACAGCTGTAGAAGAGCGTGCAGTTATTGATGCAACAAGACAAGCTGGTGCACGTGACGCATACCCGATTGAAGAGCCATTTGCTGCGGCGATCGGTGCTAACCTGCCTGTATGGGAGCCAACAGGAAGTATGGTTGTTGACATTGGCGGCGGTACAACAGAGGTAGCCATTATTTCTCTTGGCGGTATTGTGACATCACAATCGATCCGCGTGGCAGGAGATGAAATGGATGATGCGATCAGCAGCTACATCCGTAAAACGTATAACCTGATGATCGGTGATCGTACGTCAGAAGCTATTAAAATGGAAATTGGATCTGCGCAGCCTGATGTGCATGATGAAATGGATATTCGGGGCCGTGACCTTTTAACTGGCCTGCCAAAAACAATCTCGATTACAGCAGATGAGATTGCAAAAGCGCTTCGTGATACAGTGGAAACAATTGTTGATGCGGTGAAAATGACACTTGAAAAAACTCCGCCTGAGCTGGCAGCAGATATTATGGACCGTGGAATCGTCTTAACTGGCGGCGGTGCATTGCTTCGTAATCTTGACAAAGTCATTAGTGATGAAACGAAGATGCCAGTTATTATTGCTGAAGATCCGCTTGACTGTGTGGCGATCGGGACAGGAAAAGCACTAGAGCATATTCATTTGTTCAAAGGAAAATCAAAAGATAATCGATAATCGGGCGTAAATAAAGAGGTGTAAGACATGCCGCAGTTTTTTATGAATAAAAGATTAATGTTGCTCCTTGTCTGTGTCATCGTACTGGTGGCCATGATTGGTTTTTCAGTGAAAAGCGGCAGAGGTGCTTCATGGCCGGAAAAATTAGTGGGGGATACGACAGGCTTTTTTCAAGGTGTCTTTCATAAACCATCACAATTTATTGCCGGTATTTATGGGAATGTACAAGATTTAAAGAACACATACGATGAAAACGAACGTCTTCGAAAAAAACTTGATGGACAAACCCAATATGAGGCGAAACTTCAAGAACTAGAAGATGAGAACAAAAAGCTACGCAAGCAGCTCGGTTATGTGAACTCTATTCGTGATTATACGCCAATTCTATCAACGGTTATCGCGAGAAACCCGTCCCTTTGGGATAGCTTTATCATGATTGATAAAGGGAAAAAACAAGGCGTTGACAAAGATATGGCGGTCACAAATGAGAGTGGTGCGTTAATTGGGAAAATTGAAAGTGATAAGCTCAACAATTTTACTTCGACTGTAAGGTTGCTAAGCTCTACTGACCAAAATAATAGAATTTCAACGAAAATTTTTGCGAAAAAGGGCAAAGAAGAACTCAACGGAATTATTAACGGCTATGACAGTAAGAAAAAAATGCTGACAATGAATATTCTGAAATCTGATGCAGATGGAGATGTCAAAAAAGGAGATCTTGTTGAAACATCTGGAGCAGGGGGCGTATTTCCTCAAGGCTTGACGATTGGTAAGGTAAGTGAAATCGAGCCAGATCATTACGGCCTGACAAAAATCATTTATGTAGAACCAGCGGCTGAACTTAACAATTTAGACCGTGTGATTGTGGTGAATCGCAGCTCAAGTACGGCAGATGCATCTGAATTGACGAAGGAGGAAGGCTCGTGAGACGTGTCCTTCTTGCTTTCGTCATGTTGTTTATCTTCGTATTTGACAGTATTTTTGTCGATCTAGTGAAGCTCCCATTTGTTTCAGACAATCAAATTTTAGCTCCTCATTTCATCTTACTCGCACTTGTATTTATGACGGCGTTTGTGAATCAAAAATATGGTGTGATTTTCGGTTTTATCTTTGGACTTTTATATGATATTTCGTATACAGGCATACTTGGTGTTCATATGTTTGGCTTTGGAGCGCTCTGCTATTTGCTAGCGAAAGCCTTTAAAGTTTTGCAAACGAATATGTTAGTGGTCGTCTTTCTGTCGATTATTGCTGTTTCCGTGATGGAGTTTTATGTGTACGGCGTTCAAGCGACAATTCAACCAGGGATTATGCCGTTTAATACGTATGTCATCGAACGCTTTATTCCAACGATTCTTTTAAATACTGCTGCGTCTCTCATACTTGTTGTGCCGCTTAGGCTCTTTTTCATCAACATGAAACAAGGACTGATCGACGAATAAAAGCAGGAGTTTGTCCAAATACGGCGAAATGAGTATGTTGTTGAGGTGAGCATCTTGAAAACTCAAAAACAGCAATATGTGACAATAAAAGGTACAAAAAACGGATTAACATTACAGTTAAATGATGACTGTTCGTTTGATGACCTTCTTTCTGGCTTGCGAGAGGTTCTTTTACTTGAGCAATATACAGATGGAAGAGAAGGTCATAAGGTTAATGTGCATATTAAGCTTGGTTTTCGGTATTTAACAGAGGATCAGGAAATGCGTTTGACTGAAGCAGTCTCTGAAAATGAACATCTCGTCATTCACTCTATTGAAAGTGACGTCATGTCAACTGAAGAGGCGAGACGATTAAAAGCAGAGGCTGACATTACCTCTGTAGCGAAAATTGTGCGCTCTGGACAGGTGCTGTATGTCGAAGGAGATCTTTTATTAATAGGAGATGTCAATCCTGGCGGAACGATTCGTGCAGGGGGAAATATTTTTGTGCTCGGTGCTTTAAAAGGCGTGGCACATGCTGGATGTAATGGGAATAAACAAGCTGTCATTGCGGCATCTCGTATGATTCCAACACAGCTTCGTATCGCACAAGTGTTTAACCGTGCACCAGATCAAAAAGAAGATGGAAATGAAATGGAATGTGCTTATTTAGATATAGATGGCAACATGATCATTGAACGCCTGCAGCAATTGGCTCATATAAGACCTAATCTGACAAGGCTTGAGGGAGGAATGTGAAATTGGGCGAGGCTATTGTGATTACCTCAGGAAAAGGCGGCGTTGGCAAAACAACAACATCTGCAAACTTAGGCACAGCACTAGCAATTCAAGGGAAAAAGGTGTGTCTAGTTGATACCGATATTGGCCTTCGGAATTTAGATGTCGTGATGGGGCTTGAGAACCGCATTATTTATGATCTAGTCGATGTAGTAGAAGGAAGATGTAAAATTCACCAAGCGCTTGTAAAAGATAAGCGTTTCGAGGATCTTTTGTATCTTTTACCCGCTGCTCAAACAAGCGATAAAACGGCTGTAGAACCAGAGCAGATCAAAGAATTAATTCAATCATTGAAACAAGACTTTGACTATGTCGTCATTGATTGCCCTGCTGGAATTGAGCAAGGCTTTAAAAATGCTGTATCTGGTGCAGATAAGGCAATTGTCGTGACGACGCCTGAGATCTCAGCTGTAAGAGATGCCGACCGTATCATCGGCTTGTTAGAACAAGAAGATATCGAACCACCTCGTTTGATTGTCAACCGTATTCGTACACACATGGCGAAAAGTGGCGATTCAATGGATGTGGATGAAGTTGTCCATCACTTATCGATTGATCTTCTTGGCATTGTCGCTGATGATGATGACGTGATTAAGGCTTCAAACAATGGTGAACCGATTGTCATGGATGCTAAAAATAAAGTCTCGATTGCGTATCGTAATATCGCCCGCCGCGTACTAGGCGAATCTGTTCCACTTCAATCATTTGAAGATGAAAACAAAGGAATGTTTGCTAAGCTGAAAGCATTTTTTGGTGTAAGAGCTTAATAAGCATTCAGGTAAGATGAGACCGATTCGATCAGAATCGGTCTTTTTGTTGCATATCAGATGAGGTCACCACATAAAATGTACAAACTGTTTGTATGTAAAGGGTGATCTCATGAAAAGAGTGGACGAGTACCGAAAGAAAATCGCGCAGCGCCGCAAAACGAAGCAGTTAGCTGCTCCATCTAAGAAGACGACTTTTAAGAAAAAAGAGGATATCCCTCCATGGGTCATGCTGACAGAGGAAGAAAAGCATTCAGGGTCGTCTTCCTTTGAATCGTCGTCTCATCAGCCGAAGAAATATCAGCATCCGCTATTTAATCCCAATGCCTTTGTGCTGAAATGTTTATTATCTGCGTCTCTTGTGTTATTTGCAGCCATTTCATTTAAAGGTCAGGCAGGGCCGTTTCAGCAGCTGAAGCCAATCATTACGCAGACCTTTGAGCAAGATTTTCAATTTGCTGCTGCCAATCGCTGGTTTGAGAAAACAGTTGGAAACCCCCTTGCCTTTTTAACAGACAAAAAGGAAGACCAAAAAGATGTACAAGCGAACCAAGAACTGGCCGTACCTGCTTCTGGAAAAGTACAGGAATCCTTTACGCAAAACGGAGCAGGTGTCAAAATCGAAACAGCGGCTGAAGCGATTGACAGTATGAAGGAAGGCTATGTAGTAGAAGTGAAAAAGAAAAGTGACACAGGGCTGACAGTGGTCGTGCAGCATGCGGATAACAGCTATAGCTGGTACGGTCAATTAAAGGAAGCCAATGTGGCCTTATACGATTTTGTCGACAAGGGTGAGAAAATTGGCCAGATCTCACTTGATGATCAAGGAAAGGGCACATATTACTTTGCCATTAAGCAAAATGAACAGTTTATCGATCCTATTCAGGTGATGACCTTTGAATAGATGGCTGGTCATGCTGACGAAAATTCACATTCATCCGCTGCTGTGGATTGTGATGGCGTTTGCGATCCTCTCTGGTCAAATCAAGCCGCTGCTTTGTCTGCTCATTATCGTCTTTGTCCATGAGCTTGGACATGCAGCGGCTGCTTGCTATTATCATTGGCGCATTCGGCGGATTTTTCTACTCCCGTTTGGCGGAGCGGTAGAAGTAGAAGAGCATGGGAACCGCCCGCTAAAGGAAGAGCTGGCGGTCATTTTATGCGGGCCGCTCCAGCATGTACCGCTCCAGCTAATGGCGTGGTTTTTCATGGAAGCTTCTCTTATTTCACACGACATTTTTACGATGTTCACTTTTTATAATATGGCGATGTTCCTTGTGAATCTTTTGCCGATTTGGCCGCTAGATGGCGGGAAATTATTCTTTTTGCTCTTATCAGCATATTACCCTTTCCAACGTGCACATGCCCTTGCCATAAAAGGCTCCCTTGTCTTTTTTAGTCTGTTGACAGGCGGATTACTTTTGTTTGCGCCGCTTCAATTCAACGGCTGGGTGCTGCTCACCTTTTTAGCCTATTCACTCGTGATGGAGTACCGGCAGCGGCATTATGTCAGGGTTCGTTTTTTACTAGAACGTTATTACGGTAAAAAAGAGCAAAAGGTAGAAAAGCTGATTCCGCTGAGAGCGAGCGCTGAGGAAAAAGTATATGAAGTCATGGCGCGATTCCAAAGAGGCTGTAAGCATCCGATTATTATTGAAAGAGATGGCGTGAAAATGAGCCAGCTTGACGAAAATGAACTGCTTCATGCGTATTTTTCAGATCGAAGAACCACCTCCTCAATGGAAGAGCTGCTTTTGCCGTACTAGTTATGAAAATACATTGACATTCTGCGTCTAATTTGATATATTTTTTAATGTTATGGATATGTAGCACCCGTGCTACAACCGCGCGAAGCAGGTGTAAAGAGCCTAAGGCCCCCTGTATTCGGCGAGTCTGAGTTTATTAGGAGGTGCAGAGATGTACGCAATTATCGAAACTGGTGGTAAACAAGTAAAAGTTGAAGAAGGTCAAACTGTTTATGTTGAAAAACTAGCTGCTGAAGCAGGTGAAACAGTAACTTTTGAAAACGTATTGTTTGTCGGCGGAGACACTGTCAAAGTGGGTAACCCTTCAGTTGCTGGAGCAACAGTAACGGCTAAAGTTGAAAAACAAGGTCGCGGTAAGAAAATTACTGTGTTCAAGTACAAACCGAAGAAAAACAACCACAAGAAACAAGGTCATCGTCAACCTTACACTAAAGTTGTTATCGAAAAAATCAACGCTTAAGGCGTGTGAGTGATATGATCAAAGCAACCATTACTCGGTCGGCAGCAGATGAAAGCATTACGTCTTTTCAGATGACTGGACATGCCGAGTTTGCTGAAAAAGGTCAGGATCTCGTTTGTGCAGGAGTATCTGCTGTTGTTTTCGGCTCAGTCAATTCAATTATTGCACTGACAGGATTGGACCCTCTGCTTGATATTGGCGAGGAAGGCGGCTATTTCTCTTTTGAATTGCCGGCTGATACAGATCCAGTATCCTTTGAAAAAGCCCAGCTGCTTTTAGAAGGCATGGTCGTTTCCTTAGAAACAATCGAACGAGATTATCACGATTATGTGAGAATATCTACAAAAAAATAGGAGGTGAACTTCATGCTTAGATTAGATCTTCAATTTTTCGCATCTAAAAAAGGGGTAGGTTCTACAAAGAACGGACGTGACTCTGAGTCTAAACGTTTAGGCGCTAAACGTGCTGATGGTCAATTCGTAACTGGTGGTTCTATCCTTTATCGTCAACGTGGAACGAAAATCTATCCAGGTGAAAACGTTGGACGCGGAGGCGACGACACTCTTTTCGCTAAAATCGACGGAACAGTTAAATTCGAACGTTTCGGTCGTGACCGTAAAAAAGTGAGCGTATATCCTGCGGCACAATAATTGCTAAAAACTCCGGTCATTGACTGGAGTTTTTTCACTTTTTACAAGTAGTATCGAAGATGAAAAAGAGATGCACTCCATCAATATCAAAGAACGTTTGCTGACTTTGCCTCATTTTCTCCTATAGATCAGAAAAAACAACCTTTCCTCACATAACTAGTGTTTTTCTATGCTGTCTTCTCTGTTATAATTCAGGGAGACATATTGATGATAAGACTCCTAAAAGAGAGACCAAACGATTGGGAGTGCGATAATGGAAGAGATATCAAGTAAACAAAACGAAAAATTAACTCACGTTGCATTAACAAATGAATTGATCTATCTGCTCAGTCGTTCAAGACATGACTGGATGAATAAATTGCAGCTGATCAAGGGCAACTTGACATTAGAAAAATATGACCGTGTGTTTGAAATTATAGAAGAAATGGTCATTGAAGCACAGCATGAATCCAAACTCTCAAATTTAAAAATTCCCCAATTGGCCTATTACTTTCTAACATTTAATTGGGAGTCGCATTTTATCACCTTAGAATACGAAGTGCTTGGTGAAACCCGAGACTTATCAGCATATGAATCGCAGCTGCTAACGGTATCACAGGAGTTGTTTTCGATATTCGATCAATCAGTTTGCCAAAAAACTGAAAATCATTTAACGGTCACGTTCCAAACAGATCATGAAGAGAATGATGTGATCTTATATTTTGATTTCAAAGGAAAATTAACAAGTTTGGATGCGTTAAATGCGTTTCATGACGCAAACTATCCATGTATGAGTGTAGTTCAATTTCATGTGACAAGTCATGAGTCCATGATCGAGCTTTGTTTGAGGCAAGAATGAGATATGTGATGCAGAGAAACGGAGGAAGTTATGTTTGTAGATCAGGTTAAAGTGTATGTTAAAGGCGGTGACGGCGGAAACGGTATGGTGGCGTTTCGTCGTGAAAAATATGTGCCAAAAGGCGGACCGGCTGGCGGCGATGGTGGAAATGGTGCAGATGTTGTATTTGAAGTAGACGAAGGACTCAGAACATTGATGGACTTTCGTTATAAGCGCCATTTTAAGGCGGATCGCGGCGAGCACGGAATGAGTAAAAACCAGCACGGCCGAAATGCGGAAGAAATGGTTGTCAAAGTTCCGCCCGGTACGGTTGTGACGGATGCAGAGACAGAACAAGTACTCGCAGACTTAACAGAGCATGGACAGCGGGCAATCATTGCAAAAGGCGGACGAGGCGGACGTGGAAATTCACGTTTCGCAACACCGGCAAACCCTGCACCACAGCTTTCTGAAAATGGCGAGCCAGGTAAAGAACGTGACGTCATCTTAGAATTAAAAGTACTTGCAGATGTTGGACTTGTTGGTTTCCCAAGTGTCGGGAAGTCGACACTGCTTTCAATTGTCTCTTCTGCGAAACCGAAAATTGCAGATTATCATTTCACAACGCTTGTGCCGAACCTAGGAGTTGTCGAAACAGATGATAACCGAAGCTTCGTCATGGCGGATCTGCCAGGACTGATCGAAGGCGCGCACGAAGGTGTTGGCTTAGGTCATCAATTTTTACGCCACATTGAGCGGACACGCGTCATTGTCCATGTCATTGATATGTCAGCACTTGAAGGACGTGACCCGTACGAAGATTATGTGACGATTAATGAAGAGCTTGAGCAATACAATATGAGATTGACTGAGCGTCCACAAATCATTGTAGCGAACAAAATGGACATGCCAGATGCAGCTGACAATCTAGCGGCATTTAAAGAAAAATTAACGGATGACTATAAAGTGTTCCCAATTAGTGCGATCACAAGAGAAGGGCTTCGTGAGCTTTTATTTGAAATCGCCAATCAGCTTGAAACAACACCGGAATTCCCGCTTTATAATGAAGAGGAACTGTCTGATAACCGCGTAATGTACAGGTTTGATGAGGGAGATGCACCATTTGAGATCACAAGAGATCCTGACGGTACATTTGTCATAACGGGTAAAGCACTTGAGCGACTGTTTAAGATGACAGATTTCTCAAGAGATGAGTCCGTGAAACGATTCTCTAGACAATTGCGCGGAATGGGTGTCGATGATGCCTTGCGTGAGCGTGGTGCACAAGACGGCGACATCATTCGTCTGCTTGAATTTGAATTTGAATTTATTGATTGATCAAAAGGAGGGTCCAGTCCATGGGCTCTCCCGTTTTTAAAAGGGGAGAAAACAGGTGAAAGAAGAAACGTTCTATTTAGTAAGAGAGGATGTCCTTCCAGATGCGATGCGAAAAACGCTTGAAGTCAAAAAGCTTCTCGATCGCAAAAAAGCGGATTCAGTTGCCGATGCTGTTCAACAAGCGGATTTAAGCCGCAGTGCTTTTTATAAATACAGAGATGCTGTTTTTCCATTTTATACGATGGTGAAAGAGCAGATCATCACATTGTTTTTCCACCTTGAGGATCGGTCTGGGGCTCTGTCAAGACTGCTGCAAATTGTGGCTGACTCTGGCTGTAATGTGTTATCCATTCACCAAACGATTCCGCTGCAAGGAAGAGCGAATGTCACCCTATCCATTAGCACGGCTGGTATGGCAGATGATATCAATACAGTCATGAATCAATTAAGAAAACTTGAATTTGTCGAAAAAGTTGAAATTCTAGGTTCTGGGGCGTAAAAGGAGAGATCATAGCAGATGAAGCAATTAACTGTAGGTTATTTTGGACCAGAGGCAACATTTACTCATTTGGCCGTATGCTCTTGCTTTCCAGCAGATGCAATGCAGCGTGCCTATGCAACGATTCCGCAATGTATGGATGCTGTGTCAAAAGGCGAAGTCGATTTGGCGGTCGTTCCACTTGAAAATGCACTCGAAGGATCTGTGAACTTAACGATTGATTATTTAATTCATGAAGAAGCGCTGTCCATTGTTGGTGAAATGACAGCACCGATTCGGCAGCATTTGCTTGTCCACCCATCAAGAGCGGAAAGCTGGGAGACATTAGATGTGATCCAATCACATCCGCACGCGATTGCCCAGTGTCATCAATTTCTGAAAAAGCAGTACCCAGATATTCCGCATCGTCCAGTTGAATCAACAGGTTATGCAGCGAAATATATCAGTGAGCATCCGGATGAGGCTGCTGGGGCCATTGCGAATGAAATTGCCGCACAAACGTATGGTTTAACAATTGCAAAAAAAGACATTCATGATTATCCGCACAATCATACACGCTTTGTTATTTTACATAAAGATCCTAAAGCATCGTTCCCAATGAATGCAGGGTTCTCATCGAAGCCAAAAACGACCATTGTCGTCAGTCTGCCAAAGGATGACCAATCAGGTGCATTGCACCGCGTGTTATCTGCCTTTTCTTGGCGAAATCTCAACTTGTCAAAAATTGAATCTCGTCCAACAAAAACTGGTCTTGGACACTATTTATTTATTATAGATATAGAAAAAGAAATGGATGATGTCCTTGTCCCTGGTGCGATTCAGGAATTAGAAGCAATTGGCTGTGAAGTCAAATTGCTCGGCAGCTACCAAACATATGAACTAACGAATGAAAAATAGTGTCCCTTATAGGACACTATTTTTTTAGTCTTTAATTAAAAAGCCAGCATCATCGAGCGCTTGGATGGCTTGGTCAAGCTGCTTTTGACTGTAAGAAGTGAGTGTATGTAAATGCACACCGTCTGTTAGTTCTGACAAGTAGGAGGCGCCCGTGTTAGAAATATGATGAACGAAATCAGCTACTTGCTTGCGAGTGCTGACGCGAATCGAGGCCGTTAGTTCACCGTAAACAGGGTGCTCTATAATCACATCTTTTACCGTCACCCCAAAGTCTACAATTAAGGTCAGTTCCTCTTCTGTACGAACAGGATCATGCTTGCAGGCGATGATTTGTTCAATTTCTCTTTCTGGCGCATGCTGAGATGCCATATACACATAGCCTTGACTTGTGGCAATAATGGGTTCGTTTTTTGCTTTCAATAGTGAGATATCTTGTACAATGACTTGTCGAGAGACAGCCGCCTTTTTAGCCAAAAAGCTCCCGGTGAGCGGTGAATCTGTTTCTTTCAGCCACTCTAAAATGGCGTTTCTTCTCTCTTCGCCAATGAGTTTCCTCTCTTGCTCCACGTCTTATGCTCCTTTCTTCTCCTTTTGCAATTGTTCAAATGTATGCAAAAGCTGATCGATGTCCTCTTTTGACGACTTCGATCCAAATGATAGTCGAATGAATTGAAGAGCATCACGGTCTGATACGTGCAATGCCTTCACAGCCGGGGAAGGATGATGATAACCAGAAGCACATGCGCTTCCAGTCGATATACAAATCCCATGCCGGTTACATGCTAACATTACATATTGTCCTTCAAACCCTTCAAAAAAACAACCAATAATATGAGGCAGCATAAGGCGATTGCCATTGTTCTGAAGTGTACGAACAGGAAGCTGTCTCATTTTCAGCTGCTGAAGAAAATAATCACGAAGCTGCTCATTTTGCCGTTTTTGCTCATCTAGCTTAAGCATTAATTGTTCGCTCGCAGCAGCAAAAGCACCGATGCATGGAACGTTCACTGTTCCAGGGCGGAAGCCATTTTCCTGAACTGCACCTGAATATAAAGGCTTCCAAGGAACGTGAGCGCCCATATAGACAGCACCAGCGCCCTTAGGTGCATACACTTTATGGCTAGAGATGGATACGGCATCAACCCCAAGCTCCTTGATGGACACACGAACCTTTCCGAATGTTTGCACGGCATCTGTATGAAAAAGAATGTGCCTTTCTTTTAAAATGGGTGCTAATTCAGCGAGCGGCTGGATAATCCCTGTTTCTGAATTAGCATGCTGGATAGATACTAATCCTGTTTCAGGCAATAATGCATCTTTGAGAATGTCCTGAGTGATGATCCCATCTTGATTCGGTTCAATGATCGTAACCTTCGCGCCAAGACGCTCTAAGCTCTTAACCGCATGATGAACAGAAGGATGCTCTACAGAAGTTGTGATGACATGCTGCCTGTCTGCTGGCAGACCATTTGCCATCGATTGAATCGCAAGAAGATTGGATTCCGTTCCGCCGCTTGTAAAGTAGATGCCCTCTGGTTCGCCCTCAAGAATGGCAGCGATTGATTGTCTGCTGTAAGTCAGTATGTCATTTGCTCTTCCGCCTGCATCATGTAGACTGCTTGCATTCCCGTAGCAATCTTTACTTAGCTGATGAAAAACATGCAGTGCCTCCTCCGAAACAGGTGTAGAAGCTGCGTAATCTAAATAAACCAATCCATCCATCTCCTATGAGAAAATTTTTTCTTGTATTTATTGTAGTGTTGTGTAATGATATGTGTCAAGACAGGTGTAAATGACAGGAGGGGCGATGGTGTCATCAATCAAAAAAATCATTGTGGTGGGATCAGGCATTGCAGCGCTTTCCTTTGCAAAAACCATTTCAGCAAGCTGCGAAGTCATCATGATGACAAAAAAACAATTTTCCTCTAGTAATTCCATGCTTGCACAAGGAGGAATCGCTGCTGCCTTTTCAGCACAGGATTCTGTTCATCAGCATGTACAAGACACATTAGCCGCCGGCTGTGATCACAATGATGAAAGGGCGGTACAAGAGATCGTACGTCTTGGAAAGCATATGGTGGAGCAGCTCGTAGAAGAAGGCTGTCCATTTGATCAAACGGAGACGGGCGTGCCGCAATTAGGTAAAGAGGGGGCGCATACGACTCATCGCATTTTGCATGCAGGAGGAGACCAAACAGGTAAAACCCTCGTGCAGTATTTAAAAAATCAGCTTGGCTCACATATTCATTTATATGAAAATTCCCATGTCGTTGATCTGCTCGTTCACGAAGGAACCTGCATAGGAGTGGTCTGGAAAGATGAGAAAGATCGCGTACATACCATGACCGCAGATGCCGTTGTCTTATCGACAGGCGGCTGCGGCTCCCTTTATGAAACAAACACAAATGACCCTTCTGTAACAGGAGACGGACTGATGATGGCTTATCGAGCCGGTGCACAATTAGCTGATCTAGAATTTGTTCAATTTCATCCTACCCTCTTGACGATCGCTGGAAAAGCAGTCGGTCTCGTTTCAGAGGCAGTCCGAGGAGAGGGAGCCTATTTAGAAGATGAAACAGGCAGGAGAATCATGAAAGGCATTCACCCACAAGCTGATTTAGCGCCTAGAGATATCGTCTCTAGAGCTATTTTTCATGAGCAGCAATTAGGTCATGAGCTGTATCTCAATATCAGCGAAATTGCACATTTCTCAGTTCGTTTTCCAGCAATTGCTGCAATGTGTGAGCGTGCAGGTGTCGATATAGCAAGCGGCAGGCTCCCAGTTTCCCCTGGTATGCATTTTTTAATGGGCGGAATCTGCGTGAATGAATATGGAGAAACGACGGTTCCATCTCTTTTTGCTATCGGAGAAGCGGCCTGTACAGGCTTACACGGAGCGAACCGATTGGCGAGTAATTCTCTCTTGGAAGGTCTCGTTTTAGGAAACAAAGCGGCACGGAGAATTGAAGAAATACCTAAACAGAAAAAAACAATCTCCTCTTTCTCAATTCAAGAAATATGGCCTGTGCCAGAGGTTTCAGAGGATCAGTTGAGACAATGGATGACAACATATGCCGCAATTGTAAGAGACGAAAAAGGGCTAAAGACCTTACTGCAAACATTACAGCAAGTCCCTTATCAGCAAATGAATGTGAAGAATATCACAAGTGAACAGATCGAATTAAGCAATCAATGGGCATTAGCGATTTGCCTTGTGAAGTCTGCATTACTTCGTACAGAAAGCAGAGGTGGTCATTATCGAATGGATTATCCAAATCGGAATGATGCATTATGGCGGGGCGTGCAAATTGTCCATGAAAAAGGCCACATTCACATGATGAAAAATGAAAGGATCGGTGCCAAATGGAACGTTTACAGTTAAAACAAATGCTGACTCATTTTTTCACAGAAGATATTGGTTTTGGAGATGTATCAGCTGATGGCATTTTTGGAGAAAAGAAAGGAACAGCCTATATCATCGCAAAACAATCGGGTGTATTGGCAGGTTCTCAAGTCATTGACATAGGGTACCGCCTGCTGAATGAACAGATTCAGACTGAGTTGTTCTTTGAAGAAGGTGGTTGGATTCATTCAGGGGCAGTGCTGGCGAAAATAAAGGGACCAGTCAGCGACTTATTAAAAGGAGAACGGGTCATTTTGAATGTCTTGCAGCGCATGACAGGTATCGCCACTTTAACACATGAAGCAGTGCAGCGATTAGCGGACCCGTCGATTACGATTTGTGATACGAGAAAAACGACGCCCGGCTTGCGTATGTTAGAGAAATACGCTGTGAAGACAGGTGGGGGAAAGAATCATCGCTTCGGCTTATCAGATGGGGTAATGATTAAAGATAATCATATCGCTGCATGCGGCTCTATTCATGAAGCAGTAGAGAAAGCAAGAGCATATGCCGGTCATATGGTGAAAATTGAAGTGGAAATTGAATCAGAAACGCAGCTAAAGGAAGCCATAGATGCAAAGGCCGATGTCATCATGTTTGACAACTGCTCTCCGGACGAGGTAAAACGTTTTAAACAAATGACGCCTGAGACAATTTTGACAGAGGCTTCAGGAGGTATCACGCTAGAGACATTGCCAAGTTACAGAGGGACAGGTGTCGATCTTATTTCACTTGGTTTTCTGACACATTCTGCCCCAGCATTTGATTTTAGTATGAATATGGAATTCAGTCATAAAGGGGGAACAACTCATGTCACTGCTTGATGTACTCGCGAATCAACATGTAGCCATGATGCCAGAAGAATATAAACACCGATCTGTTGAGGAGATGAAGCAGCGTGTGTTAGACATTAAACGAGCCTTTGGATCAAAGCTTTTTATACCAGGGCATCATTATCAAAAGGATGAAGTCATCCAATTTGCAGATGTAACAGGAGATTCATTGCAGCTCGCACAAATAGCCGCGGACAACAAGGAAGCGGAGTACATTGTGTTCTGCGGTGTTCACTTCATGGCTGAAACAGCAGACATGCTGTCAAATAAGAATCAAAAGGTTCTATTGCCAGATATGAGAGCAGGCTGTTCAATGGCAGATATGGCAAACATGAAACAAACGGATAGAGCATGGGAGCAGCTCACTGATCTGTTTGGGGAGACAATTCTTCCCCTTACGTATGTCAACTCAACAGCTGATATTAAAGCATTTGTCGGAAAGCATGGCGGGGCCACTGTGACATCATCAAACGCTAAAAAAGTGCTGGAGTGGGCGCTCACACAAAAAGAGCGCATTCTGTTTCTCCCTGATCAGCATTTAGGGCGTAATACGGCCTTTGATTTAGGTATTTCACTTGAAGAAATGGCTGTCTGGAATCAAATAGAAGAAAGGCTCATCACCGATCAGCCGCTTTCCCGCATCAAGATGATTTTATGGAAAGGCCATTGCTCTGTCCATGAGAAATTTACGGTGCGGAATATTGAAGAAACGAGAAAAAGAGACCGTGACATTCAAATTCTTGTCCATCCAGAGTGCACGCATGAAGTCGTCACGGCTTCTGATCTTGCCGGTTCAACGAAATTTATTATTGATACGATCAAGGAAGCAGCAGCAGGAAGCAAGTGGGCGATTGGAACAGAGATGAATTTGGTCAAGCGAATCATAGATCAGCATCCAGATAAACAAATCGAATCCCTCAATCCGGATATGTGTCCATGTTTGACGATGAATCGGATCGATCTCCCTCATTTGTTATGGTCACTAGAAAGCATAGAGAAAGGTGATCCGGTCGGTTTGATTCAAGTCAATGAAGACACGACAAAAGACGCTTTACTTGCACTGAATAAAATGCTCGCCATTAAATAATGAATCAGCCCCTCCTATCAGAAAACAAGTTTTTATCATATCGGCTTGTAAATAGGCATAAATTTATGGTGAAACATATTGTACTTCTGACATAACCGTTACGTTCACGTTTTGCATAGGAGGGGAAAACGTTGAAAATTCATATTGTGCAAAAAGGAGACTCCCTTTGGAAAATTTCAAAGAAATACGGAGTCGACTTTCAAGAATTGAAAAAACTAAATTCACAGCTCAGTAACCCAGATTTGATCATGCCGGGTATGAAGATCAAGATTCCATCTAGTGGTGTTCCTGTAAAAACAGATCATCAGAAAGCAAAAGAAATGCCAAAGCCGAAAGAACATCCGTATGTGAAAGAAAAGCCAAAAGATGTCGTGCAAGTGCAAGATACGAAGCCGAAAGAAAAGCCAAACGAACCTGTACCTTATGTACCGCCAGTGCCAAAGATCGAGCAGCCAGCTTTTCCACAAGTCGATGTGAATTATTATCAGACCAATCTCTACCAGCCATTCACGCCTCCTCCCAAAAAAGAACATCATGAGAAAAAAGATCACGTTCATGAAAAGAAAGATCATGTTCATGACAAAAAGGATCATAAAGATCATGTTCATTATGAGAATAAGGAGCATAAAGACAACAAGGACCATTTCCATCATGAAAATAAAGGTCATTTAAAAGATGAAGTGGCAAAGGGGTATGATCCGTTTATTCATATTCCGCATCAAAAGGAGGAGGGAAAAGATATGGAGCACAGCAATTACCCAAACCTTCCTAATTTCCCGCAAATGCCGAATGTAGGAGGCGCAGCGGTAGGGGGAATGGCTGAGAATAAGGAACATCATCACCATCACCAGCATCATGACGCATATGATCCTTATTATGGTCATGGTCATTACATGCCGGCAATGTATCCATATCCGCAGCAAATGGTGCCAGCATCGCCAATTTTACCAGGGTCAGGTCTTTGCTATCCTGTCCAGCCATATTATCACCATCACATGATGCCATATCCATACCCAGCGCAGCCGTATTATCCTGCGTATCAAGCGCCAGCTTATTACGGAGAACATTATGAACATCATGCAAACGATGGGCATCACTGGCACCACCATATGCATCCAAATGCCAATGCCAACGCCAATGTCAATGCGAACGTGAATCAAGGCTTTTATCCAAATGTTTCAAATGAAGCTTATGGCAAGGAAGACTGCGGATGTGATGATGGCATGAAGCAGCATCAGCCATGGCCAGGACATTACCCGAATCCTGTACCTTATGGCCAAATGGGGGCTTATCCAGCTCAGCCTTATATGCAGCCATATCCAGGTCAATCTGTTTTTGCAAGACCAGAGGAAGACGAAGAAGAGTAATAACAGAAGGAGCGATCTCAATCGTTCCTTTTTTTGTTTATAACTGACAGCTTGATTTTTCCCCAAACTGTACATGCTAAAACAGAGCCTGTTTCGCGCTCATGAGATTGAATTTGTACAGGGGGTTTTTCGTTTGAGACAAAAATGGCAAAAAACGATCGCATTAGTGCTTCTTCCTATTGGGTTAACGGCATGTGGTACAAATGACAATGCAGGTGTAGATACACGTCATAATCAATCAGGTCAGCCAGTCGGATATCATTCGAATAACCGTGCGGATGACAATAACCAAGATCATCAAGGGCCAGTTTCTGAACTCATGGAGGGAATGAACGGTGGGAATACAACGAATGTTGATTATCGCACCCGCCCTCAAGCAGATGATCGAACGCCTCTCGCAGGTGGTGACGGACGCTACAGTCATGGAGATATGAACTATCATAACCAAATGTCGTTCTCTGGCTACGATAAACAAGAGAATGTGCAGCGTTCAAGAAAAATTGCCAATCGCGTCAATAAAATGAACCACGTTGCAGACTCACAGGTGATGGTAACAGATGAAAATGTGTATATTGCCATTAAATCAGATGGACGTCTGACGTCAGAGGGCGTATCACAAGTGGAAGAAGCAGCGACTCGTTATGCGGATGGAAGAGCTGTCCAAGTCATTAAAGACGAGGGAGCTTTCACACGCTTTAGAGATATGAGAAGAACACAATTTGAAACAGGTCAAACAGGCATGACTCGATAAGTAAAAAAGGCTAAAGTTCCTCAAGAACTTTAGCCTTTTCTTAAAAATAAACCTTAATGCCTATATAGAATTCGTAAAAGAAATAACAGCCAAATCCAAGTAATAAAATACCAGCAATAATGGATGTCCATTTGATCATCGTTCGATTCATCACTTTTCTTGTTAAGGATACAAGGGTGAGAAGACTGATGTCATGAAGGAGAATCCCTGCCAAAATACCGCCTGATGCCAGCATAAATTCAGATGAATCTGTTTTTGTATATGCATCTGCCAGTACAGCTCCGAATACAGAAACCCAGAACACAAGGTTTCCAGGAGACACCGCGACAAGCAAGCCGTTTCTGTACGTTTTTGCGAAAGATTTATTGACTTTTTCGCCAGCTAAATGGATGTCTTGATCCGCATGTTTAATGGAATCGTATGCGAGCATCATTAAGAAGATAGCTCCGATCAGCCAGAGCGGGATTTGGACAAATGGCAGTGATAAAAACTGAGCAAATCCAGCATACAAAGCCATGATTAGTAAGAGATCAATGGTCATGCCGCCTGCTCCTACAGTTAAACCATGAAAGAAGCCGTTTTTTAATCCTTGTTTTGTCATTTCAACCGTGATCGCTCCAACTGGTAGAGCAATTGAGAATCCTATGACGATAAATGTGAGAAATGTTTGCAATCGACTAGAACTTCCTTTAAAAAAGTCTGTATAAAAATTCTCCGTTTAGATTAATTATACATAATAGGAGAAAAGGATCAATGATTATTTCAGATTTTATCTAAATGTTTGAGGAGGATGATGTATATAAAGGTGTATATCAAGCTGGCTTTATCTCTTTTGTAGTGAAAAGGAACTATTTTCCTAAAACTCCTTTTTTTCATGGCATCTCTATGCTACACTGTTGTGGAAATAAATAAATGTGACTAGGGGTGCCCGCGGCTGGGCTGAGAGAGAAGTGTATGCTTCTTAACCCTTTGGACCTGATCTGGCTCGTACCAGCGTGGGGAAGTTGAAGATGATACATGTGTCTTATAAATGAGATTCATGTTTATTTCTAACGACGAAACCAGGTTCTGTTCATAGAGCCTGGTTTTTTTGCTGGTGCTGATTCCATCCTGTCCGGTGACAAGAAGAGAAGGAGAGAACAGCAAATGAAAGAAAAGAAAAATACCCTATCAACTCAATCGTTATTATCAAGCTTTGATGGCAGCCGAAAGGTGTATGAGAAAGGGTCAAGACCTGACATTTTAGTGCCAAAAAGAGAGATTGCCCTCTCACAAACGGTGACGCAGGCAGGAAACATTCAAAATGAACCGATTCGTGTGTACGATACGAGTGGACCTTACACCGATGAGCGTGCCCATATCGATGTTACAAAGGGGCTTCATCGTCTGAGAGCGGCATGGATCGAAGAAAGAGGGGATACAGAAAGCTATGAAGGACGTCATGTAAAACCTGAAGATAACGGATATCGCTCCAAAGAGAAATCGTCACATCAGCATGTTCTTACTGATTTTCATCATGAGCCGCTTCGCGCAAAACAAGGTGCCTGTGTGACGCAAATGCATTATGCAAAAAAAGGTATTGTGACGCCTGAAATGGAGTTCATCGCGTTAAGAGAAGGGTTAAGTCCTGAGTTCGTGAGAGAGGAAGTAGCCAGCGGAAGAGCCGTCATTCCAGCGAATATTAACCATCCTGAAAGTGAACCGATGATTATCGGAAGGCATTTTCATGTCAAAATCAATGCGAACATTGGCAATTCAGCTGTGACATCATCCATTGATGAAGAAGTTGAAAAAATGACTTGGGCGATCAGATGGGGTGCAGACACTATGATGGATCTGTCTACAGGAAAGGACATTCATACAACGAGAGAATGGATCATACGCAATTGCCCAGTCCCAGTAGGCACCGTTCCCATTTATCAGGCGCTTGAAAAAGTGAATGGCGTGGCAGAAGATTTGACGTGGGACGTGTACAGAGACACGTTAATTGAACAAGCAGAGCAAGGAGTAGACTACTTCACGATACATGCGGGCGTGCGGTTAAGGTATATTCCGCTGACAGTCGATCGGGTAACCGGAATTGTTTCAAGAGGCGGTGCCATTATGGCAAGATGGTGTCTTGCTCATCATCAAGAGAATTTCCTTTATACCCACTTCGAAGATATTTGTGAGATTATGAAAACGTATGATATTGCCTTTTCACTTGGAGATGGGCTTAGACCAGGATCAATAGCTGATGCCAATGATGAAGCGCAGTTTGCAGAGCTGGAAACGTTAGGTGAATTGACAGAGATCGCTTGGAAACATGATGTTCAGGTGATGATTGAAGGACCTGGGCATGTTCCAATGGATAAAATCAAAGAGAATGTAGACAAACAAATGGAGATTTGCAAAGAGGCACCATTTTATACATTAGGACCTCTTACAACAGATATTGCTCCGGGATATGATCATATTACATCTGCCATCGGCGCAGCTATGATCGGCTGGTATGGAACAGCGATGCTATGCTATGTAACGCCAAAAGAGCATTTAGGGCTGCCGAACAAAGAAGATGTAAGAGAAGGTGTGATCGCCTATAAAATTGCTGCACATGCTGCTGATCTAGCAAAAGGACATCCTGCTGCTCAAAAGCGCGATGATGCTTTATCGAAAGCAAGGTTTGAATTTAGATGGCGGGACCAATTCAACCTGTCACTTGATCCAGAAAGAGCGATGGAGTTCCATGATGAAACATTGCCTGCCGAAGGCGCTAAGACTGCCCATTTTTGCTCAATGTGCGGACCGAAGTTTTGCAGCATGAAAATTTCCCATGATATTCGCAATCAATCAGAAGAAGTAAAAAAAGAGATGGAGAAGAAGGCGAAGGAGTTTATCAGCCAAGGAAGTCAAATATATTCATCCTAAAAAAGAACCTCGCACGCATGTTGTGCGGGGTTTTATCAGATCGCGGATAAGGCTTTTCTTAAGAGGTGGAAAAATGCCTTTAATGCAACCCCTATCATGTCCAGACTCGGAATGAGGGCATCTGTTAAATGAAACACGACTGTTTGTCTTTCAGGAGATGTTCGTTTCTTTTTCCGTTTCATAAAGAAAACCTCCTTTTTAAAATACTATACTTCTTTGCAAAGAAGAGGGATAGAGATATTGTTTGAATTTAAACAAAATTTAAACTTCTTGTGTTTGAAAGGAAAGAAGGAGGGGAAACGAGTTGAGTAGAGAATGAATGAAAAGAGCCGATCTATTTGGCCAGCTAACAAGAGAGAGTGGAAGGTGATCTTATGATGAAAGTATTTAAGGTAACATTTCATATGAACAATGGGGAAGTGCTTGATTTCGAGCTAAAACGTCCAGCTACCTATGATGTGTATAAGAAAATTGAAGAAGCCAATCATTGGTTTAAGCTGAATAATGAAATCATTAACTTATTAAATGTGAATAGCATCCATGTTGAAACAGATTGACACAGAAAAGCCGCTCAGTGAGAGGGGCTTTCAGATTGTTGACAAAGGGCTAAAATGATCTTTATTTTAGCCCTTTGTCTTCTTTTCAGCGTGATAGAAAACCTTTGAAGTCTAGGAAGGGCGAGCACTGGCGCGGAGCGAATTGAACATTCGTGAGCACTAGCGCGCAGGACTGACAAAGAATGCGAGGGTTTGTCTACACGCTGAAAGCCGCTCAGTGAGAGCGGCTTTCATTATGCAGAGAAATCATTCCGATTATTAAACTGGCCGCGGGACAGCCAGTTCTTTTTATATAAATAAGCAATCACTTCAAGCCATAGACGCGGTGCTTTTTTCGGGAAAAAAGGTTTTTGATAATAAGCGTAAGCGGCTTTTAAGTCATCCCATTGGTGGCATGCTTTTGTTTGTGTGAAACGGGCAACGTCGATGACCCTGACCTGTCCTTCCTTTGTTAAGATCAGATTCCTCAGATGGATATCAGAAGGATTCAATCCTTTCTCGCGTGCTTCTTCTAGCGCATCATCGACTTGTTCAATCATTTGTTTTTTAATAGGAATCCCCTTTGTGAGGCATTCATAGAATGTATGTCCTTTAATATATTCCATTAAAATATATTGATCCCCAGATTCATAAATCTCAGGGTAGTAAGACGAACCAGAAAGTTTTTCATAAATGGCGGCTTCTTTGCGGGCAATATGCTGATAAGAAGGGAAAAAGACTTTTAACGCCATTTTCTTGCCGTTTTTTTTGTATGAAAAGACATAGGCACTTCTTCCTTTGCCGCACAGCTCAAGCTCTGCCGGTTTAAAGGCAAGCTTATGAAGACGTTTATCCTCATGATACTGAATCGATTCGGCTAATCTTTTGACTTCTGACATTGACTTCACCTTCTTTGGTTTCAGTTTATGCGGCTGAAAAACGAATGATGAAAAAACCGAGCATTCGATAAAGCAATGGATTGTATAAAACATACCATTTACGAATGAAGGATACAACGAAAGACTCTTCCCATATATTCATGTCATCGATTTGGTTAATGTTTAGAAAAATGGGTCAAACTACATATGTCATGCATCGATCTCATGTTTTAAAGAGGTGTAAATAGTGAAAGTGAAGATGAAATGTTTCGTTACAGGACTTATCATGACAAGTGTGCTTTTTTTCGCTACGGATATGGAAGGAAAAGAACACTTGCAAAAGCAGTCAAACTCGATCACCGTACAGCTTGAAAAAGTTTATCTAGACGGAGATGTGAGTATTGAAAGACACCGGGCATCATTAGAAGACAAAGACACATTCTGGTCGCAGTATAAAGGCTGGACGCTAGTAGAGCAGAAAGAGGATTTTGCGCTTTTTAGAAAGCAAATTGATGATATCTCTCCATTAAGTAAAGCAAATGGATATATCGGATTATCAGAGGACGGTGTGATTTCTACGTTTCATGGAAGGCCTGACGGCTGGGCGGAGCCCATTCATCTCTTTTTTCAAATTGATACGTCCCGTTTAGAAAGTCATGTGGAGGAGCAGCTTGAGCAAGGCATTCCTTTTCGAACAAAGGATGAATTTGAGCATGTGCTTGAAGTCATGAAGACTTACCGAAATGAAATATCGTTTTAAAGCGTATAACAGCTTGCTGGTGTGAAGGCCGCAAGCTGTTTTTCGTAGTGTCATCGTAAAAATGCATTGAGCGAACGTATGTTAACTTTTATTGCGGTTTTCTTCTCGATTTATGTTACAATGAAGAACAGTCAAAGAGGTGAAAACGGTGATAGAGTTTGTAAAAGGGACCATTGATTATGTGTGCCCGCAATATGTTGTCATAGAAAACGGCGGAGTGGGATATCAAGTCTATAGCCCAAACCCGTTTATCTATCAAATCAATAAACAAGAAACGATTTATACGTATCATTACATAAAGGAAGACGCTTTTTCGTTATATGGATTTCAAACACGAGAAGAAAAAGCGCTGTTCACAAAACTGTTAAATGTCACAGGGATTGGGCCGAAGGGGGCTCTAGCGATTCTTGCTTCAGGTGATCCAGGCGCTGTCATTTCAGCGATAGAACGTGAAGATGAAGCGTTCCTGATTAAATTCCCTGGTGTTGGCAAAAAGACAGCTCGCCAAATCATTCTCGACCTAAAAGGAAAGCTAGCTGATGTTGTGCCTGAAATGATTGGCAATCTATTTAATAACGAGGACCATATTCAGGTCGAAACGCAGCAAACGGCATTAGACGAAGCGCTTGAAGCCTTAAGTGTTCTCGGATACGGTGATCGCGAAATTAAAAAGGTTCTTCCATTGTTAAAAGAAGAAAAGAATCTCACAACCGATCAATATGTGAAAAAAGCTTTACAAAAAATGTTGAAATAGGGTGATGTCTCATGGATGAACGGCTCGTCTCAACTGAAGCAGACAACCATGAATCAGCCATTGAGCAAAGTCTGCGGCCACAGACACTTAGCCAATATATCGGTCAGCAAAAAGTAAAGGATAACCTCAGCGTGTTTATTGAAGCTGCCCGTATGAGGCAGGAAACACTCGATCATGTCCTTTTATACGGACCGCCCGGACTCGGGAAAACAACGCTCGCGTCGATTATTGCCAATGAAATGAATGTTCAGCTGCGGACAACATCTGGACCAGCGATTGAACGTCCTGGCGATTTGGCGGCGATCTTGACTTCTCTTGAGCCAGGTGATGTGTTGTTTATAGATGAAATTCATCGCTTGCAGCGCTCAATTGAGGAAGTGCTTTATCCAGCAATGGAGGATTTTTGTTTAGATATCGTCATTGGCAAAGGAGATACAGCGCGCTCTGTACGGCTTGATTTACCGCCATTTACACTTGTAGGTGCCACGACCCGTGTCGGGCTTTTAACAGCGCCGCTTCGTGACAGGTTTGGAGTACATGCAAGATTGGAATACTATGAGCAAAGAGATTTGGCTCACATTGTTTCAAGAACAGCAGAGCTGTTCGAGATTGGGATCGATCTTCGCTCAGCCGAAGAGATCGCAAGACGTTCCCGCGGTACGCCGAGGGTTGCCAATCGTCTACTCAGAAGAGTAAGAGATTTTGCGCAGGTGCTTGGGAATCACGCGATTACCGAGGACATTGCAGAAGATGCCCTTGAGCGCCTTCAAGTCGACAAGCTTGGTCTTGATCATATCGACCATAAGCTGCTTTTAAGTATGATTGAAAAATTTAGAGGCGGGCCTGTTGGGCTTGATACGATCTCAGCGACAATTGGAGAAGAATCACATACGATTGAAGATGTGTACGAACCGTATTTACTGCAAATTGGTTTCCTGCAAAGAACACCAAGAGGACGGGTCGTCACAAGAGAAGCGTATGAACATTTTCAAATGGAGGTTCCGATTCGTGACTGAATTCCCTAAAATATTGATGATTTTAGGTGGTGTCCTTTTTGCCGCAGGATTAGGTTTTCAATTGGTTGGTAAGCTTCCAGGTGATATTTTTGTGAAAAAAGGAAATGTGACGTTCTTTTTTCCTGTGATCACATGCATTGTCATTAGCATCGTGCTCACGATATTACTTAATATCTTTGGACGGATGAAATAACGTTAACTAGTTAACTACAGAATAGGTGAAGGAAATGAAGCTAGAACTATTTGATTTTGATTTACCAGAAAGATTGATTGCACAAGTACCGCTTGAAAAACGAGATGCATCAAGACTGATGGTCTTAAATAAACAAACGGGTGAGGTGACACACGATACATTCTCACAAATTACCGATTATTTTCAAACTGGTGATTGTCTCGTTTTAAATAATACACGCGTTCTGCCGGCACGGTTGTTTGGAATGAAAGAGGATACAGGTGCAAAAGTTGAACTTCTTCTCTTAAAACAAGAGGAAGGCGACAAATGGGAGACACTTGTAAAACCAGCCAAACGGGTGAAAAAAGGAACAGTGATCACATTTGGTGATGGACGGCTTCAAGCGGTATGTACAGAAGAATTAGAACATGGCGGAAGAAAAGTTGAGTTTCAGTATACCGGCATTTTTTACGAAGTACTTGAATCCCTTGGTGAAATGCCGCTGCCTCCTTATATTAAAGAGCAGCTTGACGATCGTGAACGCTATCAAACGGTGTATTCGAAAGAGGTCGGCTCCGCTGCTGCTCCGACTGCTGGTCTTCACTTTACAAACGAGCTGCTGGATGCGCTGAAAGCAAAGGGTGTGCACATCGCATTCATTACACTGCACGTGGGGCTTGGTACTTTTCGTCCGGTCAGTGCAGATCGTATTGAAGAACACGAAATGCACGCGGAATTTTACGAAATGAATGAAGAAACAGCGGCAGAGCTTAATCGCGTTCGCAAAGAAGGCGGGCGGATTATTTCAGTGGGGACAACGTCAACGAGAACGCTAGAAACCATTGCAAGTGCGCATGACGGTGAATTCAAAGCGTCAAGCGGCTGGACGTCAATCTTTATTTACCCCGGCTACACATTCAAGGCAATTGATGGCATGATCACGAATTTCCATCTGCCAAAATCCTCGTTAATCATGCTTGTCAGCGCATTAGCTGGACGAGAGCATGTCCTAAAAGCGTACAATGAGGCTGTAAAAGAGGAATACCGATTCTTCAGCTTTGGCGATGCCATGCTGATTCAATAACATCATACAACAAAGACAGGAGGGCTCATTTTTGTCGCAATTACCGATACGTTATGAGTTCATTAAATCATGCAAACAAACAGGTGCACGACTAGGACGTGTTCATACACCGCACGGCTCCTTTGACACACCTGTATTTATGCCGGTAGGTACACTGGCTACAGTCAAAACGATGGCGCCTGAAGAACTAAAGGCAATGGAAGCAGGCATCATCTTAAGCAATACGTACCACCTATGGCTCCGTCCGGGTCATGACATTGTGAAAGAAGCAGGCGGCCTGCATAAATTTATGAACTGGGATCGAGCGATTTTGACCGACTCAGGCGGATTCCAAGTCTTCTCTTTGAGTGAATTTAGAAAAATTGAAGAAGAAGGCGTCCACTTCCGTAATCACTTAAATGGAGATAAGCTGTTCCTTTCTCCTGAGAAGGCCATGGACATTCAAAATGCGCTTGGCTCTGATATTATGATGGCATTTGATGAATGCCCGCCATATCCAGCAGAATACGATTACATGAAACGTTCTGTAGAGCGGACAAGCAGATGGGCAGAACGCTGTCTAGAAGCACATCAGCGTCCAGAGGATCAAGGGCTGTTTGGAATCATCCAAGGCGGAGAATACGAAGAGCTTCGTAAACAAAGTGCAAAAGATCTCGTGTCACTTGATTTCCCAGGCTACGCCATCGGAGGCTTATCTGTTGGGGAACCAAAAGATGTGATGAACCGTGTACTCGAGTTCACAACGCCATTGTTACCAGCAGACAAGCCAAGGTACTTAATGGGTGTCGGCTCACCAGATTCCTTAATTGACGGCGCCATTCGCGGTGTAGATATGTTTGACTGCGTGCTGCCAACACGAATTGCTAGAAACGGTACGTTGATGACAAGCGAAGGACGTCTAGTTGTGAAAAATGCAAAATATGAGCGTGATTTCAGACCAATCGATGAAAATTGTGACTGCTACACATGTAAAAACTACACACGCGCTTATATTAGACATTTGATCAAAACAAATGAAACGTTCGGAATTCGATTAACAACTTATCATAATCTTCATTTTCTGTTAAAATTAATGGAGCAAGTGAGAGAAGCTATCCGTGAGGATCGTTTAGGTGATTTTAAAGAAGAGTTTTTTGAGCGTTACGGCTTTAACGAACCGAATGCGAAAAACTTTTAACGCATAAACGAAAAGGCTTTACAATGCTTTAGAAAGGGGTGAAATAGAATGGATGGTGGTATGGGTTCAATCATTATGATTGTTGTCATGTTTGCTGTGCTTTACTTCTTATTAATCCGTCCACAGCAAAAGCAACAAAAAGCTGTGCGTCAGATGCAGCAATCTTTATCAAAAGGCGATAAAATCGTCACAATCGGTGGTTTACATGGTGAAATCGACTACATTGATGAATCAAAAGTGGTCATCAAAACAAGCGAAAACAACCGTTTAACTTTCGATCGTCGTGCTATTAGAGAATTAGCTGACAAAGGCTAATCCTCCGATACATAGCCATAAAAAAAAGAGCGATATAGATCCGCTCTTTTTTTATTTGCCTCGAAGATTGACGCCAATCATTCCGCCGAGCATACAAATCCCTAGAAATGCCCCATGATAGATGAACTGCTCTGGTGAAAAGGTTTCTCCAAACCCTAAATATTGAAACAAAAATACAGTGAGGGAAAAGATCAGCGAAGTAATCGCACCAATGAACCAGCCGCGCTCCTTTGCCTTTCCTCCAGAAATGATCCCCCCTAATAAAAGTGCCACAAAGGACAAAATCATAATCATCCATTTAAACGATGATTCCTGCATACTTGTGAAGGTAAGCATGAGCGATACAAGTAAGCTTGTGACAATCATGACGATAAAAATGGCCATTAAGCCGGATAAAATCCCTTTTCCGATTTGTTTCGTTTCCTGCATGTGATTCGTCTCCTCTCCAATTGACCGAAGCTTGTCTTTTACTAAAATGTATTCACATAGAAGAAAAAATAGACATGTTTCTCACGATAAAAACAGAGGCTTTCTTTTCTACATAAATAAAGGGTTTTGACACAAGCTATGGTGGAGAAGGAGGGTTTACATCACATGCAGGACATCTTGATTATCTCCATGAGAACAATCATTTTATATTTTCTTATTTGGTTTATTTTTCGGTTAATGGGCAAGAGAGAAATTGGCGAATTGAGTATTTTAGATCTTGTCATTTTTATGATGATCGCAGAAATTGCGGTTCTCGCTATAGAAGAAGTCGAGGATCACATGTTACATACGGTATGGCCGATCCTGCTGTTAACCTTCATTCAAATCACACTTGCCTATCTCTCATTGAAATTCCAAGGTGTCCGGCGCTTTCTTGACGGCAAACCGGTCCTGCTCATCATTAATGGGAAAATTGACGAGGGTGCGATGAGAAAACAGCGATACAATTTTGATGACCTGCTCATTCAATTAAGAGAAAACAACATCGATAGCATTCAGGATGTGTCTTACGCCATTTTAGAGCCATCCGGAAAGCTTGCGGTTGTTGAAAAAGAAAACAAGCACACACACGGAGCGCTTGAGCTGCCACTTATTGCTGATGGCGTTGTACAGCACGATCATTTGAAGCAAATTAATCAAAATGAACAGTGGCTGAAAGATGAGCTTGCCAAAAGGGGCTATCATGAAATTGATCAGATTTCCTACTGCAGCTTTAATCAAAAGACATTTTATATTGATTTGAAAGATGAAGTGATCAAGAAGAAATGAGCTAAAGCAGTTTCCCTATAAACGGGATACGGCGAAGCTCTTCACGCTTCACTAGCCCTAGACAGATTAATAGAATGACATACAGCGCGCACGTAACAAAGATCAGCATCACAAGCTCAATCGGGGCAGAAAAGAGCCCGTTTACTTGAGATTTCAGCCAAAGGCTCACGGCCCCAGTGCCGATGATCACAAGAACGCATATCCCATATTCCTTCATTGGTAAATGAATAGGCAGTACTTTACCGACAGTTGCCGCATGAAGCAGCGTGACAAGGACGATGCCGATTAATATTGCAAGTGCTGCCCCCATAATGCCAAAGCCCGGCTGTGAAGCAAGGACAAAAATCATTCCTGTTTTCACAACAGCACCTATCAGACTATTCGTCATCGCCGCACCAGCTAAATTGAGTGCTTGCAAGACGGCTTGAAGCGGCCCTTGAAAATAATATAGAAGAAAAAATGGTGCCATGAATTTTACATAAATAGCCGCATGCGATGAACCATACATAAAGAGCGTTAAATCTTCTGCGTAAACGAAAAGAATAATACAGGAAATACCTCCGCTGAGTAGACAAAGACGCATCGCCTGCTTCAGCCGGTATTCGACCGTTTTGCGTTTGTTCTGCTCCATTCCTTCACTGATTGCCGGGACCAGTGCAGTGGAGAGAGAATACGTAATAAAGCTAGGCAGTGTCAAAAGGGTCAGCGCAAGACCAGTCAATTCCCCGTATTGTCTTGTCGCCTCGACGGCCGCATATCCAGCAATGGCAAGACTTTGCGCGACAACTATCGGCTCTAAAAACCACGAAATATTCCCGATAAAACGGCTGCCTGTTGTTGGCAGGGCAATACTCATCAGCTGCTTAAACGTGTCCTTACCGTCATGAATCGCCTTAAAAAATCGTTTTCGAATACGAATGGTCTTTTTATAACGAAAGGCAATCAGTAAATAAGCAAGTGAAATCATCTCTCCAATAACAGATGAAATCATCGCACCTGCTGCCGCATATTCAATCCCATAAGGAAGGAAAGCCGTTGTACATACTGCCACTAGAGAAATTCTTGCAACCTGTTCCAGTACTTGAGATATGGCAAGCGGGCTCATTTGCTGTCTGCCTTGAAAATACCCTCTTAGCACACTGGAAATGGCGATGACTGGGACAACGGGCGTAATGGCAAGCAGTGGATAGACCGTTCTAGGATCTGTCAGCATATTTTCTGCCATGATGGGTGCAAACCATAAAAAGAGCGGCGTGAATATCAGGCTGAGAGTCCCTGTTATCGCAAGAGACATGACAAGAATTCGTTTTGTTTTCTGTTTGTCTCCACGAGCTTCTGCTTCTGCGACAAGCTTGCTAATAGCGACAGGCAGTCCGAATTGTGTCAGTGTCACAGCGAGAAAAAAGGTAGGAGCAGCCATCATATAAAGCCCGACTCCTTCTTCGCCAACGAACCTTGCAATCACAATTCGATTGACAAAACCCAATATTCTCGTGATAAAACCTGCTAAAATTAAAATAATCGTGCCCTTTAAAAACGTTTGCTTCGTCAAATCAAAGATCACCTGCCTTCTCAAACGACATAGAATCATATACAATAAGATATGCGTGTATATCGTCCAAGCATGACAAGTCTCTCGATAAAAACTGAAAAGGGGGAGCGTCCCATTGACACAACATCCGGCTGCAATTTACAAAGACCATTTAAAGCCTTTTCTGTTCAGTAAGCTTGAAGAATTCATCGTTTTGGGCTATAAAGATGTAGATTTAGAGGAATTATGGTCATACTTAGAGAATAAGAAGTGGAAGAAAAAACAAGAGTATCCGATTCATGAAATGGTTGCAGATATTTTATCTGTGAAAATTGGCGAATTTATGAACTATGCAACCGTTCAGTCGTTTAAAACGTCTGCTTTTTTGGACAGTGAAGATGGCAAGAATATGCTAGATGAACTGTTGAAATAAGCCATCTTAATGGATTCAGGTGTTTAAGGAGGAAATACATAATGAAAAAAGGGCGCATTCTTGCGTTTTTCTTAGTGGTTCTGTTAATCGGAACTGGCGTAGGCTTACTAACAAAGCCTGTTGCGAAAGATATGACGCTAGGGCTGGATTTACAGGGTGGATTTGAGGTCCTGTATGATGTACATCCAGTGAAAAAAGAGGATAAAATCACAAATAGTGTCCTCGTCAGTACAGTGGAGGCTTTAAACCGAAGAGCCAATGTGCTAGGTGTAAGTGAGCCGAACATCTCGATTGAAGGCAACAATCGTATCCGTGTGCAGCTTGCGGGAGTAAAAGATCAAAACAGAGCTAGGGAGATTCTTTCCACTGAAGCACAGCTATCCTTCAGAGATACGAATGATAAAGAACTCCTTAACGGGGCTGACCTGGTCGAAAACAGTGCAAAACAAACATTCAGTCAAACGAATGAGCCAATTGTGACGGTTAAACTAAAGGATGCGAAAAAATTTGGTGACGTCACAAGAAAAGTAGCGGCGATGGCGCCGAATAACCAGCTTGTCATTTGGCTTGATTACCACAAAGGAGATTCCTTCAAAAAAGAAGTCTCAAAATCAAACCATAAGTATGTCTCTGCACCGAATGTGAATCAAGAAATTAACAGCAGTGACGTGCAAATTGAAGGGAAATTTACTGTCCAAGAGGCAAAGGACCTTGCAAGTATTTTAAATGCCGGGGCATTGCCAGTGAAATTAACAGAAAAATATTCAACATCTGTGAGTGCACAGTTTGGTGAACAAGCACTGGACGAAACAGTGTTCGCAGGAATTGTAGGAATCGCATTTATCTTCTTATTCATGCTGCTTTATTACCGATTACCTGGTCTTATCGCTGTCATCACACTTTCAGCTTATATTTACATTACGCTTCAAGTGTTTGATTGGATGGGTGCAGTCATGACGCTGCCTGGAATTGCGGCATTGATTCTAGGGGTAGGGATGGCTGTTGATGCCAACATTATTACTTATGAGCGGATCAAAGAAGAGCTCAAGCTCGGCAAATCAGTCCGTTCTGCTTTCAGATCAGGGAACCGCCGATCATTTGCAACCATCTTTGATGCAAACTTAACAAGTATTATTGCCGGCGGCGTGCTGTTCTTCTTCGGGACAAGCTCGGTAAAAGGATTTGCAACGATGCTCATCCTATCGATTTTAACTAGCTTTATCACAGCTGTCTTCCTATCAAGATTCCTTCTTGGTCTTCTTGTTGAAAGCCGCTATCTTGACCGGAGAAAAGGCTGGTTTGGTGTTCGTCAAAAAGACATTATGAACATTCATGAAACAACAGAAACCACCGAGCCAAAAACACCATTTGATAAGTGGGATTTCGTCAGCAAACGTAAAGGATTTATGATTTTCTCAGCTACTATCACCATTGCGGGAATCATCGTTCTTTCCATCTTCAAGCTGAATGCGGGAATTGACTTTACTAGTGGAACTAGAATTGATATCCAAAGTGATCACAAGCTGTCAACTGAACAAGTCGAGCAAGACTTTAAAAAGCTGGACCTTGAGACAGACAGTGTCGTGTTATCGGGTCAAAAAGAAAATCAGGCAGCAGCGAGATTTGTCGGTGTGCCGAACAAAGAAAAGATTGCTGAAGTGAAAGATTACTTCAAAGATAAATACGGAACGGAGCCGAACGTAAGTACAGTGTCTCCGACTGTTGGGAAAGAACTTGCCCGAAATGCATTATATGCTGTCATCATTGCTTCAATCGGGATCATTTTATATGTCTCCGTTCGATTTGAATATAAAATGGCCATTGCAGCGATTATTTCACTGCTGTATGACGCGTTCTTTATCGTGGCCTTCTTTAGTATTACGCGTTTAGAGGTGGATGTCACCTTCATTGCGGCGATCCTCACAGTCATCGGATATTCGATCAACGACACGATCGTCACCTTTGACAGGGTTCGTGAACAAATGAAGAAGCGCAAACCAAAAACCATTGAAGATCTATCGTACATTGTGAACTTAAGTTTACAGCAAACCTTTACGCGATCTGTCAACACGGTATTAACCGTACTTGTTGTTGTGATCGCACTGCTTATCTTTGGATCAGCATCAATTACAAACTTCTCCATCGCCTTACTTGTCGGTCTGTTAACAGGGGTGTACTCATCTCTATATATCGCAGCGCAAATTTGGCTCATGTGGAAAGGCCGTGAGATGAAAAAACCGGCGAAGATTGATACTGAGCAAGATATTTAATGTAGCAAGACTGCCTGAACGGCAGTCTTTTTTCTGTAGTTTTTCGGAAAATAAGATGATTTGAAAAAACATTTCGGGTTTCATTGATCTTGAAATGGTCTTTTGCTATAATGACATACGTTTAGATCAGTATAGAAAGCAAGTGTCCGTTTGAGGCATTTGGCTTTGGAGGGGCTGTTATGAAGGTTCGGGAAATTGAACTGCCAGGTACCGGTCACAAAGCCGAAATGATCACAAGAAATAATGAGAAGCTTGCCATCATTACACACGATGACGGCAGGAGAGAAATGTATCATTTTCAAGAGGACGATCATGAAGAATCTATTTCTGATATCTTGCTAAACGATGAAGAAGCAAGACAAATTGCAGCAATCTTAGGCGGCATGGTATATAAGCCGAAAGCGCTTGAAACTGTAGAAGTAGCCATTGATAAACTGATGATTGAATGGTTTAAGATTGAAAAGAATGCACCAGCTGTTCAGCAAACCATCGGTGACCTGAGTGTCTGCCAATATGATCAAGTAACAGTCATCGCTATCGTGAGAAAATGAATCCAGGACCTGAAACGGTCATTGAAGAAGGGGATACCCTTGTTATTTCTGGAGAAAGACAAGAAATAAAGAATCTCATTTTAAAAAAACTCAGCAGCTAATTCATGCCCATGCTGTTAGATTTTCTTCCGCGCTTTTCTTTCTGTGTTTAAAAAGGACAATAAAAAGGGAAGAATAAAAGAAAAAGCTTGGGGGATATGTAGATGAACAAACAACAATGGACCATCATACTCGCATTTATTTTCGTATTAATTGTCTCAGTATTTGCCGTGATCAATGTGCGGCCGGTGCAAGTTGACTACTTATTTGGATCGGCTGAATGGCCGCTGATCCTTGTCATTATTGGTTCTGTGCTCATGGGCGGACTCATTGTGGCTTTTGCAGGGATTTTCCAAATTATGAAACTAAAACGTGAACTAAAGGCATTAAAAGCTGAGCGTGCAGCCGCACCTGCACCTGCTGTTTCGAATAAAAAGATCGACAAAGACGTTCAAAAGAAACCGAATGTGACGCCTTTAAAAGAACAGCCAGCATCATTTAACCGGAAGGAAAAATAATCTTCCAGCACAATTTCATAAAATAAAAATTGAAACCCCTCAGGCCACTCTAGTATAATAGTGTGGTTGAGGGGTGAATTTATGTTATTATCCAAAATGCGCTGGGAATATGAACATCCAAGCGAAGAAAAAGTGAAATCACTCTCTGAAAATCTGAATATTTCAGCGCTGACTGCATCGCTTCTTGTAAAAAGAGGACTTGAAGAAGTAGAAGAAGCGAGGTCTTTTTTATTTGATCAAAAAGCCGAATTTCATGATCCATTTCTATTAAAAGGAATGAAAGAGGCAGTAGAGCGCATCAACAAAGCGATCGAAAAGCAGGAATCGATTGTGATCTTCGGAGACTATGATGCGGATGGTGTGACAAGTACGTCTGTGCTTTTACATACATTAAAAGAGTTGTCTGCGAAAGTAGACTTTTATATTCCAGATCGATTTAAAGAAGGCTATGGGCCTAATGAACAGGCTTTCCGATATATCAAAGAGCAAGGCGCATCGCTTGTCATCACCGTCGATACAGGCATTGCAGCTGTAAATGAAGCACGTATTGCAAAAGAAATAGGGTTAGACCTGATCATTACAGATCACCATGAACCAAGTGAGGAACTGCCTGAGGCACTTGCGATTGTTCATCCTAAGCAGCCAGGCTGTGAGTATCCCTTTAAAGAACTTGCCGGTGTAGGCGTAGCATTTAAAGTGGCGCATGCACTTCTTGGAAAGCTGCCAACTCAGCTGTTAGATCTTGCGGCAATTGGGACAATAGCGGATCTTGTGCCGCTTCATGATGAGAATAGATGGCTCGCTAAAAAAGGGCTTATGCAGCTTAGGCAGTCGAATAGACCAGGGCTGAAGGCGTTATTGAAAGAAGCAGGTGCTACTCTTGAAGAAGCAAATGAGGAAACGGTCGGCTTTCAAATTGCGCCAAGGCTGAATGCTGTAGGACGAATTGAACAGGCCGATCCAGCTGTTCATCTTCTCATGACAGAGGATAAGGATGAAGCAGAAGAACTCGCTCGTTTTGTACAAGAACTGAATAAAGAACGTCAAAAAATTGTGAGTACGATCACAGAAGAAGCCATTCAAATGGTGGAAGAGACAGGTGATGACCAGTCTGCAATCGTTGTAGCGAAAGCTGGCTGGAATCCGGGTGTTGTCGGAATTGTTGCCTCTAAATTGACGGATAAATTTTCTCGTCCGGCGATTGTGCTTGGAATAGATGAAGAGACGCAAATGGCAAAAGGATCAGCGCGGAGTATTCCTGGCTTCGATCTATTTTTCCATTTAAGCAAATGCCGTGACATTCTGCCTCATTTTGGCGGGCACCCGATGGCTGCGGGTATGACACTTCGAGCGGATGATGTTCCTTTACTAAGGGAAAGATTAAATCAATATGCGAATGAAACGTTGACGGAAGAAGACTTTATTCCGATTCAGCGGGTTGATGCTGTATGCAAGGTAGACGAGTTGTCGGTTGAAGCAATTGAAGAAGTGGGGATGCTGTCACCATTTGGCATGCAGAATCCAAAGCCGTTCATCATGATTGAAGATGTGAGACTTGAAGAAATCCGAACAATTGGAGCAAATCAGAATCATATTAAAATGTCTCTGAAAGACGAAGAGAAGCTGCTTGACTGTGTCGGTTTTCATCAAGGTCAATTAAAAGAAGAAGTTGTCACAGGTAGCCGCATTTCCGTCATTGGTGAAATGTCCATCAATGAATGGAATAACCGGAAGAAACCACAGCTCATGCTAAAAGATGCCCGAGTAGATGAGTGGCAGCTGTTTGATTTGCGCGGCAAAAAAGATTGGGAAAAGACAATCTCCACGCTTGACCCAGAAAAATATGTGGTGGTCTGTTTTGACGAAGAAACAAAACAGGAAGTCAAAATCCCGATTCATCATGTCCATGCAGAAAATGTTTCAACATTCAATGTAGAAGGCAAGTATGTTGTCTTTGCAGATGTTCCAGCAGATGAACACTTACTAAGGCAGCTGTTAGAAAACCAAAAGCCAGCTAGAGTTTATACGGTTTTCCAAAGAAAAGAAGATCATTTCATGTCCTCTTTCCCTAGCCGCGATCAATTCAAATGGTTTTATGGATTCTTGTTAAAGCGAGGAAGTTTCCCTCTCAAGGAGCAAGGAATGGAGCTTGCGAAACATAGAGGCTGGACAAAAGATACAATGATTTTTATGACAAAGGTGTTTTTTGAACTCGGTTTTGTTAAAATAGAGAATGGTGTGCTGTCAATAGTACGTGATGCCCCTAAAAAAGATTTAACGGCATCAGCATCCTATACAGCAAAACAACGATTGATGGAACTCGATCAAACACTAACATATTCCTCAGCCAAAGAGCTGAAGGAATGGCTGAATAGCATGATGAGCGAAGTCTCACCTGTGCTTTGACGTACGAGGAGGAAAAGGAAAAGATGGATTTAAAACAATATGTGACAGTTGTACCTGACTACCCAAAGGAAGGTGTACAATTTAAAGATATTACAACGTTAATGGATAAAGGCGAAGTGTACCGTTATGCAACGGATCAAATCGTTGAATACGCGAAGGAAAGAGACATTGATCTCATTGTTGGACCTGAAGCGCGTGGATTCATTATTGGCTGCCCTGTAGCTTACGCACTTGGTGTAGGTTTTGCACCGGTTCGTAAAGAAGGAAAGCTTCCTCGTGAAGTCGTTAAAGTCGAATACGGCTTAGAATATGGGAAAGATGTATTAACGATTCATAAAGATGCGATTCGTCCTGGTCAACGTGTATTGATTACAGATGACTTACTTGCGACTGGTGGAACAATTGAAGCGTCCATCAAGCTTGTAGAGGAATTGGGCGGCGTTGTGGCAGGAATTGCATTCTTGATTGAGCTGACGTATCTGGACGGCAGAAAGAAGCTTGACGGTTACGATATCTTGACGTTAATGCAATACTAATGGAGTTTTACGAAAAAAGCACTCGGTAAGAAGGGTGCTTTTTTCCTATCAAAAATCTTTTAGCGGACTTCTTCTCTTTACATCTATCGAATTTTTCTTGATAATAAACTACAATACAGTTTTCATTTAAAAAGGTGATTCCATGGCGAACGAACAAGTTTTAACGGCGCAGCAGGTCATTGACAAGGCAAGAGAATACCTGTCCGCTGAACATATTCAATTTATAGAGCGAGCATATGAATATGCTGAAAATGCACATAAGGAGCAATACCGGAAGTCTGGTGAGCCTTATATTATCCATCCAATTCAAGTGGCGGGGATTCTTGTTGACCTTGAAATGGACCCATCGACCATTGCAGGAGGTTTCCTGCACGATGTTGTCGAGGATACAGATGTGACATTACAGGATTTAAAAGAGCATTTTAACGAAGAAGTTGCGATGCTTGTTGATGGTGTAACAAAGCTCGGGAAGATTAAATATAAATCACAAGAAGAACAGCAGGCCGAAAACCATCGAAAAATGTTTGTGGCAATGGCGCAGGATATACGCGTCATCTTGATTAAACTGGCAGACCGTCTGCACAATATGAGAACGCTCAAACACCTTCCTCAGGAAAAGCAGCGTAGAATTTCAAATGAAACCCTTGAAATCTTTGCACCGCTTGCGCACAGATTAGGGATTTCAAAGATTAAGTGGGAGCTTGAAGATACAGCGCTCCGTTACTTAAATCCGCAGCAATATTACCGGATCGTGAATCTCATGAAGCGTAAACGAGCGGAACGTGAGGAATACTTGGACGAGGTTGTCAATGAAGTAAAAGATCGGGTGTCAGAGGTAAACATCAAGGCTGAATTTTCCGGAAGACCAAAGCATATTTATAGTATTTATCGCAAAATGGTCCTGCAAAATAAGCAGTTTAATGAAATTTATGATCTGCTGGCCGTTCGTATTTTGGTTGACAGCATTAAAGACTGCTATGCCGTGCTCGGGATTATCCATACATGCTGGAAGCCGATGCCAGGCAGGTTTAAGGATTATATTGCAATGCCAAAGCCGAACATGTACCAATCGCTTCATACAACAGTGATTGGGCCAAAAGGTGACCCGCTTGAAGTTCAAATCCGAACAGTGGAAATGCATGAAATTGCAGAGTACGGAATTGCTGCACACTGGGCATACAAAGAAGGAAAAGAGTCAGCAGAATCAACGGAGGAAGCTGTCTTCCAGAAGAAGCTCTCTTGGTTTAGAGAAATCCTTGAATTCCAAAATGAATCGACAGATGCAGAAGAATTTATGGAATCATTAAAGATCGATCTCTTCTCTGATATGGTGTTTGTCTTTACACCAAAAGGAGACGTCATTGAACTGCCATCGGGTTCCGTGCCGATTGACTTCTCTTACCGGATTCACTCGGAAATTGGGAACAAAACGATCGGTGCGAAGGTCAACGGAAAGATGGTCACGCTCGATCATAAATTGAAAACAGGTGACATTATTGAAATTCTGACATCAAAGCACAGCTATGGACCAAGTCAGGATTGGGTCAAACTTGCCCAAACCTCCCAAGCCAAGCACAAGATCAGACAGTTTTTCAAAAAACAGCGCCGTGAAGAAAATGTCGAAAAAGGCCGAGAACTCGTGGAGAAAGAAATCAAAAACCTTGAGTTTGATGTCAAAGACATCCTGACAGCTGAAAACCTGCAAAAAGTGGCTGACAAATTTAATTTCTCAAACGAAGAGGACATGTATGCAGCGGTTGGTTATAACGGAATTACTGCACTCCAAGTCGCCAATCGTTTAACTGAAAAAGAAAGAAAACAAAGAGATCAAGAAGAACAAGAAAAAACAGTTCAAGAAGTGACTGTAGAGCCAAAGACGTATCACGGGAAGAAACGAGAAGCAGGTGTAAGAGTCAAAGGGATAGATAACCTGCTTGTCCGCTTATCTAAGTGCTGTAATCCTGTTCCAGGTGATAGCATTGTTGGTTTTATTACGAAAGGCCGAGGCGTATCTGTTCACCGTGATGACTGTCCGAACGTGAAGACAGGAGAAGCGCAGGAACGGTTAATCCCGGTTGAGTGGGAGCATGAACAGCCTGCTCGAAACCGTAAAGAATACAATGTGGAAATTGAAATATTAGGATATGACAGACGCGGCTTACTCAATGAGGTGCTTCAAGCAGTCAACGAAACCAAAACGAACATCTCGTCGGTTTCTGGTAAGTCTGATCGTAACAAAGTGGCGACGATCCATATGGCGATCTTTATTCAAAATATTAACCATTTACACAAAGTGGTAGAACGCATTAAACAAATCAAAGACATTTACTCTGTTCGCCGATTCATGAATTAGAAAGGAAGTATATCGTCTATGAGGCTTGTTGTGCAGCGTGTGACAAGTGCATCTGTGAAGGTAGAAGAAGAGATCACAGGAGCCATCAATGAAGGATATATGGTACTCGTTGGTGTCACACACGAAGATACAGAAGAAGATGTGCATTATTTAGCTGATAAGCTTGCACATTTACGTATTTTTGAGGATGAAAACGGGAAAATGAATCATTCGTTATTGGATGTAAAAGGAAGCGTGCTGTCTGTGTCTCAGTTTACCCTTTATGGTGATACGAGAAAGGGCAGAAGGCCAAATTTTATGAAAGCAGCCAAGCCAGATGCGGCGAACGCCCTTTACGAATGTTTCAATAAAGCCCTTAGAGAAAAAGGCATTCATGTAGAAACTGGCCGCTTTGGCGCGATGATGGATGTGTCATTGACCAATTCAGGACCCGTCACCATCTGGATGGATAGCAAAGAATAGATTCACTTTAGACTGTAGATAAACTCATGCAGGAGTTTGTTTAGAGTCTTTTTCTTTTGCGACCAAACAAAAAAGAGGCGCAGTGGCCTCTTTTTTCTAGCGGAAATATTGTTTTAATCCTTCTGTCATTCCTTCTGTGACTCGTTCTTGGTAAGAGGCGCTATAAATGATGGCTTCCTCCTGAGGATTGCTTAAATAGCCGAGTTCATATAAAAGAGAAGGACGTTTGTTTTCTCTTAACACAAAATAATCTCCGAATTTGACACCCTTATCAGGGATTTGAGAGCGTTTAGCAACTTCTGTATGAACATTTGTCGCTAATTGCTGGTCTTTTGCTGCTTGATAATAATACGCTGTACTTCCTCTGACGCTTGGGTCCATAAAACTATCATAATGAAGACTAATAAATGCATCTGCATTTCTGTAATGAGATGTCGCGACCCTCGATTGAAGGCTGATAAAAGTATCTTCACTTCTAGTTAAATAAACATTTGCTCCAGAAGCCCTTAATTTGCCTGCCAGTAAATTAGCGGTTTTGATGGTAATGTTCTTCTCAAACGCACCATCTGCGCCAATCGTACCGCTGTCTTTTCCGCCATGACCTGGATCAAGAACAATCGTTTTTCCTTTTAAAGAACCAGTTCCTGACGATGAATCCTGCTGTGGTCTTGGTGCCTCGCTGCTATTTTTATTCGTTTGAACGACCCAGCTTGCCACATAACCAGTTCCGCCGTTTGATAATGTCACCTCGTACCAGTCACCTTGCGTGCGAACAATTTGATAGGCAGCACCTTTTGTGGCTCTTTCTGCAATCTGAGCAGAGGTAGAAGCACTTTTTCGAATGTTGGTGCCATCGTAAACAATGTACGCTTTCTTTTGGGAAGCCGATGAAGATGAGTTCTTTTCACCCTCCGAACTCGCTCCATTGCTTGTGACGATGTAATAGCTTGCTGCCCAGCCTTTCACGCCTTTTGCCTCAATTTCATACCAGCCGTTCTGCTCGCGCAAAATGGTGATCTGTGTGTTGCGGGCAAGTGAAGCGACGACTTGTGCATTTGGTGCCGCCGATTGCCTTACATTCAAGCTCGATACGCCAACTGTGCCTGTCTGTTTAGAGCGAGAGGACTCGCCAGCGTTTGATTGAGAAGCTTTTTGGCCGCCTGACACATAATCAGAGTGAACCCAGCCTACTGCTTGTTTATACGAAATTTTTGTCCATTCGCCGCTTGTCTGCAGCTTTTTAGCCGAAGCGCCTTGCGGGAAAGTTCCGACGACTTGATAGGAAGTCCCTGGGCCCGTCCGTATGCGAAGATCAGAGGCTGTCGATGTAATGGAACTGCTCTCTGCTGAGCTTTGATTTTGTGTCTTCGGCTTAGCAGATTTTTGGCCGCCAGATGATGTCGTAATCAGCCATGAGACGACCCATCCTTTTTGACCGTTCGATAGCCCGATCTGCACCCATTCTCCTTGTTTCGAGAGAATGGGATAGCTTTCTCCGCGCTTCACAACAGCTGCGATTCCATAGCTTAAGCCAGGACCCGTTCTCACATTGATTTCATCTGTAGCGACCACAGCTTGATCTGTTTGTGCTGTAGCATGTGCCATAGGCAAAGTACTTGCGATAAGAACAAAACAGGTAAGAAGCATCATCATTTGATTGTGTTTTTTTAGATTCAAAACGGTGTTTTCCCCTCCCTTGTAAAACCGATGAATGTAAATTCGTTATGTAATGGACTAATTCCTTGCAGTTTCCCTAATAAAAATGAATCAATCTGTTTATACTAAATAAAAACGTGATAAAAGGATGTACAAACATGAGATTAAGCAGAAAATTAGGACGAGTGCAATATAATGGACATCGTGATATCGATCGCTGGCAGCACGACGAAATGGATCAACCAGGCTTCCTTGAAGAAACCGCATCTGAATACGGATGTACGTCAAAAGAAGAGCTGGAAAAGAAAAAGAGGCACGGCAAGGGTTGACAGAGTGGCAGCACCGACCTTATTATAATATAAATCAACACACTTGAAAATTTAAAATGTGGAACTGATGATAGAGAATAGTAGGGTAAATTGCGTGAGCAGAGAGGAATCGCCTTAGGCTGAAAGCGAATCCGCATGGCATTTATCACGAAAGAACACTCTGTAGGTTTCCTGCTGAACGCTCTAAAAATGAGTCAATAGGCGGAGAACGTGAATCTGCGTTAAGGATTTGAGCGGGAACATGGCTAGATCATGTTCCAACTAGGGTGGCACCACGGGTATAACTCTCGTCCCTACTATACACATAGTAGAGGCGGGGGTTTTTTATATGTCCACATAAAAAAATGAATGATGGTCGTAGGAGGACGAAAAATGAGTTTTAATATTCCAAGAGGCACACAGGATATTTTACCTGGAGAGTCAGAACGCTGGCAGTATGTTGAACAAATTGCAAGAGATACATGTGCGGCCTTTCAATACAAAGAAATCCGCACACCGATTTTTGAGCATACAGAGCTGTTTGCACGGGGAGTAGGCGAATCAACCGATATCGTTCAAAAAGAGATGTATACATTTGAAGATAAAAAGGGACGCAGCATCACCCTTCGTCCAGAGGGAACGGCATCAACCGTACGTTCTTATGTTGAAAATAAATTATTTGCACAGCCGGCGCAGCCAACAAAGCTGTATTACATCGGACCAATGTTCCGCTATGAACGTCCGCAAACGGGAAGATATCGTCAATTTTATCAGTTTGGGATTGAAGCGATCGGTTCAAAGGACCCAGCCATTGATGCAGAAGTTATTTCCCTTGCGATGAGTGTTTATGAGAAAGCAGGTCTTTCAAACTTAAAGCTCGTCATTAACAGCCTTGGTGACAAAGAGAGCCGTGCAGACTACCGCAAGGCACTTGTTGAGCACTTTGAGCCAAGAATCGATGAATTCTGTCATGACTGTCAAACCCGTTTACATCAAAATCCGCTGCGAATTCTTGATTGCAAAAAGGATCGTGACCACGAATTGATGGCAACGGCTCCATCCATTCAAGATTACTTAAATGATGAATCACGGACTTATTTTGAAAAGGTCAAACAATACTTAACAGATATAGGCGTTGAATATGTCGTCGATCCGAACTTAGTGCGCGGCCTTGATTACTACAATCACACGGCATTTGAGATCATGAGTAATGCTGAAGGCTTTGGTGCGATTACCACATTAGCCGGCGGAGGCCGATATGATGGACTTGTTGAAGGAATTGGCGGTCCTGAATCACCAGGAATCGGTTTTGCTATGAGTATTGAGCGTTTCTTATCAGCAATCGATGCTGAAGGGATTGATCTTCCATTGCAAGATGGCATTGATCTATACATTGCTGCACTCGGTGATGATGCGAAAGATTACGCTGTTTCATTATTAAATCGTCTAAGAAAAGAAGGCATTTCAAGTGAAATGGACTATACAGGGAAGAAATTAAAAGGACAATTTAAAGCGGCTGATCGATTAAAAGCCAAGTTTATTGCTGTCCTTGGTGAAGATGAGCTGGCGCAGCACATTGTGAATGTAAAAGATACGACAACGGGTGAACAAATTGAAGTGAAGCTTGATGAGCTGATTCAAATGATGAAGGCCCACAAGAAGGCGTAAAGAAGGAGTGGAATGTTTGTGTTTGGTAGAACTTTTTATTGTGGAGAAGTAACAGAAGACCAAATCGGTCAAACCGTTGTATTAAAAGGATGGGTTCAAAAAAGACGTGACCTTGGCGGATTAATCTTTATTGATCTGCGTGACCGTACAGGAATTGTACAAGCTGTCTTCAATCCAGACCTTTCAAAAGAGGCACTTGAGACAGCAGAATCGATTCGTAATGAATATGTCCTTGATATTAAAGGAACGGTTGTCGCAAGAGAAGAAGCAACAATTAATCCAAATCTAAAAACAGGGAAAATTGAAATACAAGTCGAAACCGTCAGCGTGTTAAATGAAGCGAAGACCCCTCCTTTTGTGATTTCAGATCAAGCGGACGAGGTATCAGAAGATGTGCGCCTTAAATACCGTTACTTGGACCTTCGCCGTCCTGCTATGTTTGAAACGATGAAAATGCGACACGAGGTTACAAGAGCATTCCGCCATTTCTTAGATGACAACGGCTTTCTAGATATTGAAACACCAATTTTAACAAAAAGTACGCCAGAGGGTGCACGTGACTATCTTGTTCCAAGCCGTGTACACGAAGGAGAGTTCTATGCCTTGCCTCAGTCCCCGCAATTATTTAAACAATTGCTGATGGTCTCAGGAATGGATCGTTACTATCAAATTGCCCGCTGCTTTAGAGATGAAGACTTGCGTGCTGACCGTCAGCCGGAATTCACACAAGTCGATATCGAAATGTCCTTTATGAGTCAGGAGGACATTATGACGCTTGCTGAAGAGATGATGGCAAAGGTGATGAAAGATGTCAAAGGCGTAGAGCTGACATTGCCATTACCTCGTATGACTTATGATGAAGCGATGAATTCTTATGGTTCTGATAAACCAGATACACGTTTTGAGATGAAGCTTGTCAACATTTCAGACACGGTAAAAGACTCTGATTTCAAAGTCTTTAGCGGAGCTGTAAAAAATGGTGGAGCTGTGAAAGCCATCAATGTCAAAGGGGCTGCAGCGAATTACTCAAGAAAAGACATTGATGCCCTTGGTGCATTTGCTGCGAACTACGGTGCAAAAGGTCTAGCTTGGCTTAAAGCAGAAGGCACAGAATTAAAAGGGCCGATTGCTAAATTCTTTGACGAAGCAAAGCAAGCAGAATTAAAGGAGCAGCTTCAAGTCGAAGAAGGCGACCTTTTACTCTTTGTTGCAGATAAGACGTCTGTTGTCCATGACGCACTTGGTGCCCTTCGCTTAAAACTCGGCAAAGAGCTTGAACTCATCGATGAGTCTGTATTCAACTTCTTATGGGTCGTTGATTGGCCGCTGCTTGAAAAAGATGAAGAAGAAGGACGCTTCTATGCTGCCCATCATCCTTTCACAATGCCAGTACGCGACGATCTTGAATTAATTGAGACAAGCCCAGAGGACATGAAGGCACAGGCATACGATCTTGTCCTGAATGGCTATGAGCTTGGCGGAGGTTCGATTCGTATTTTCGAAAAGGACATTCAAGAAAAAATGTTTAGCTTACTTGGGTTTTCAAAAGAAGAGGCTTATGAACAATTCGGCTTCCTTCTAGATGCTTTTGAGCACGGTGTTCCTCCGCACGGCGGAATTGCGCTTGGTCTTGACCGCTTAGTGATGCTGCTTGCCGGCCGCTCTAACCTAAGAGACACGATTGCATTCCCGAAAACGGCAAGTGCGAGCTGCGTGCTAACAGATGCTCCAGGTCATGTGAGCGAAGCGCAGCTGGATGAGCTAAGTTTAGCGATTAAAACAAAAGTAAAACAGTAAAATAGACGCATGGATATAGGCATGTAAACGCTTGAAAAAGCGGCATGCCTATGATATGCTTTCATCAATCAATAAATAAAGTCCTGATACGTACGGTGGTTACCTAGTTTTGACCGAACATTTTTTTATACGGGAGCTTGCCTTTCCTTTCTGCATAAATGCCTCTTTAGAGGACTTATAAAGTCAGGAAGAAAGCACCCACCTGCATGGTGCGGGGTTCAAAACGAAGGAAAAGCTGGCGGCGTTGTCGGGACTTTTTTGTGTTTTTTTCTTTTTCAGAAGGATGACGAAGAAGTCTGAATATGATATGATTCTTTCGATTCATTTTAAATAAAGGTGGAGTGAGGCACTTGTTACATCAGTTTTCAAGAAACGAGCTTGCCATTGGCAAGGAAGGCTTAGATATATTAAAAAACAGTACAGTTGCAGTGCTTGGTGTGGGCGGCGTTGGTTCATTTGCAGTTGAGGCACTCGCTCGTTCAGGCGTTGGCCGTATTGTTCTTGTTGATAAAGATGATATTGATATTACAAATGTAAATCGTCAGCTGCCAGCATTGCTTTCAACAGTTGGTCAGCCAAAGGTTGACTTAATGCAGGCGAGAATCGCTGATATTAATCCAGAATGTGAAGTTGTTGCACTCAAGATGTTTTATACAGAGGAAACATATGAGCAATTTTTTGAATATCCACTTGATTATGTCATCGATGCGTCAGATACGATTCACTATAAAATTCATTTAATGAAAGAGTGTCTGAAACGCAATGTGAACATCATTTCGAGTATGGGAGCTGCAAACAAAACAGATCCGACCCGCTTCAAAATTGCTGACATTTCAAAAACACATACCGACCCAATTGCAAAAGTCGTGAGAACGCGTCTACGCAAAGAAGGGATTCGTAAAGGAATTGAAGTCATTTTCTCTGATGAAAGTCCGATTGTCATCCGCGAAGATGTCAGAAAAGAAGTTGGAAATGATGAAGCGAAGATTCGCAAGGCACAAATGCCGCCATCATCCAACGCATTCGTCCCATCTGTTGCAGGACTGATCATGGGTGGTCATGTCATTATGCAGCTTTTAAAAGATATTCCAATTACACGTGTGAAGGATAAATAAACAGCCCACCTGCTAATAGGCAGGTGGGCTTTTTTATTTTTGGCGTTTTAAATTCTCATATACCTGTTTTAGTGCGCCTTCAAATTTACCTGTTTGCTTTGGTTCATAGTATTGCTTGTTTTTCAGCGGATCAGGTAAGTATTGCTGCTTCACCCAGCCGTTTTCATAATCGTGTGGGTATAAGTAATCGACGCCTCTGCCAAGTGCTGTGGCTCCTTTGTAGTGAGCATCCTTTAAATGAACAGGGATTTCACCAATTTTCCCTGAACGAATGTCACCAAGTGCCGCATCGATCGCCTTATATGCTGAGTTGGACTTAGGAGAAAGACACAGTTCAATGACTGCGTTAGCCAGCGGAATTCGTGCTTCCGGGAAGCCGACTCTTTCTGCTGTTTGAACAGCGCTTAACACACGAGGGCCTGCCTGCGGACTAGCTAAGCCAATATCTTCGTAAGCCATCACGAGTAATCTCCTTGAAATGCTTTCGAGGTCCCCTGCTTCAATCAGTCTGGCAAGGTAATGCAGCGCCGCATCTGCGTCAGAGCCTCTAATGGATTTTTGAAAAGCCGAGAGGACATCGTAATGAGCATCACCATTCTTATCATGTGAGAAGCTCTTTTTTTGTAAACATTCTTCTGCTGTGGCAAGAGTGATCATAATAAGCCCAGCATCATCTGCTTTTGTCGATAAAACAGCTAGTTCTAAAGCATTTAAAGCAGAGCGTACGTCCCCGCCGCATCCATTGGAAAAATGATTCATCGCTTCATCGTCCACTGTCACCTCATAACCGCCAAGTCCGCGATGTTCATCCTGTAACGCTCTTGTTAATGCAGCTTTGATTTGCTCTGTTTCAAGCGGTTTTAGCTCAAATATTTGTGTCCGGCTTCGGATGGCAGGGTTGATCGCATGATAGGGGTTAGCTGTCGTTGCGCCAATTAAAATGATCATGCCATTTTCTAAATAAGGAAGAAGAAAATCCTGCTTTCCTTTATCAAGCCTGTGAACCTCATCTAAAATGAGGATGACCTGGCCGCTCATTTTCGCTTCAGCGGCGACAGCTTCCATATCCTTTTTGTTATGAATGACCGCATTCAACGTCCGAAACGCAATGCTTGTACTGCCAGCGATCGCCGTCGCAATCGATGTTTTTCCGATGCCCGGCGGTCCGTATAAAATCATCGAGGATAAATGTTTTGCCTCGACCATTCGTCTAATAATTTGACCTTCTCCAACGAGATGCTCCTGCCCAATGATGTCTTCAATATGACTTGGGCGCATCCGGTACGCTAAAGGTTTCATGATTATCTCTCCTAAAGCAATGTCTTGTTTGTATAGAGTACCGAAATTTCTTCAAATAGAAAAGGGATGCGTCCTCCTAAAGCGCTCAGAACCGGCAAATGAAAGTTGGCTAAAAGTATGATATAATTGCTTTTGGTCTATATAAGCGTATATGAAATCAGAAAAATAATTGATGACATAGAAATAGAAAACGCAGAGGTGTTTAACTTGAAAATTTCTACTAAAGGCAGATATGGTCTGACGATCATGATCGAATTAGCCAAAAAACATGGCGAAGGCCCTACATCATTAAAATCAATCGCTCAAAACAATAATTTGTCTGAGCATTATTTAGAGCAGCTTGTATCACCACTTCGGAATGCCCGTCTTGTGAAAAGTATTCGCGGTGCATATGGCGGCTATGTTCTTGCACATGAACCAAACGAGATCACAGCCGGTGATATTATTCGTGTATTAGAAGGACCGATTAGTCCTGTCGAAGTCATTGAAAACGAAGAACCAGCAAAACGTGCACTTTGGATTCGAATTCGTGATGCAGTAAAAGACGTACTGGACAATACAACTCTTGAAGACTTGGCAAGCTATAAAGATGACGAGGATCAAGAGGCGTATATGTTCTATATTTAGATCAGAGGTGTACCGGGAATGGAACGTATCTATTTAGATCATGCAGCCACAACGCCGATGGATCAGCGTATTGTGGACAAGATGATGCCTTACTTTACAGAGATATTTGGCAATCCCTCTAGCATTCATTCATATGGGCGCGAGGCAAGAAAGTGGCTCGATGAAGCAAGAGAAGTGATTGCAGGAGAATTACACTGTAAACCACAGGAGATCATCCTCACAAGTGGAGGAACAGAGGCGGACAACCTGGCAATTACAGGTGTGGCAATGGCAAGACAGCATGAAGGAAAACATATCATCACAGCAAAAACAGAGCATCATGCGGTGCTGCACACATGTGAACGCCTAGAGAAGCTAGGATTTGACGTGACATATTTAGATGTGGATGAAACTGGATTGATTCATCTTGAACAACTAAAACAAGCACTAAGAGATGATACGATTCTTGTGACCATCATGTACGGCAATAATGAAACAGGTGTGATTCAGCCAATCAAAGACATTGGTGAGCTTTTACACAATCACACTGCTCATTTTCATACAGACGCCGTGCAGGCATTTGGAACAATGCCAATCGATGTAGCAGACCTTCATATTGATCTCTTATCTGCTTCTGGCCATAAGCTAAATGGTCCAATGGGAACGGGCTTTTTATATGTAAACGAAGGCGTGAAACTTTCTCCGCAAATTTTCGGAGGAGAACAAGAAAGAAAACGCCGTGCTGGCACTGAAAATGTGGCAGGGATCGTCGGACTTGCAGAAGCTGTTCAATTAACGAAGCAAAATAGAAGAGAAAAAGCCATGCATTATGGTAAGCTCAAAGAAATCATGCTACAAGTATTCGAAGAGGAATCACTCGACTTCTCTATCAATGGGCACCCGGAAGAGACATTGCCGCACATTTTAAATGTTCATTTCCCGGGCGTTTCTATCGAATCGTTACTTGTGAATTTAGATATGGAAGGAATTGCTGTTTCAAGTGGGTCTGCATGTACGGCTGGATCCGTCCTTCCTTCACACGTGTTAAGCGCCATGTATGGCGAAGAAGTAGACAAGCTGACGTCCTCAGTCAGAATAAGCTTCGGTCTTGGGAATGAAGAGGATCATGTGAAGCAGGCGGCGCGCAAGATAGTAGCTGTTGTCAAACGCTTAGCCAAATAAACGTTCCTCTTTTGTTCGTGTGTGAAAAATGAAACAGCCAGGCACCTGAAGAACGAAACGCACATGCTGTTTCATTGAAAATGGAGTTGATGAAGATGACAAAAAGACCAGAAGACACAAGAGTTGTGGTCGGTATGTCCGGAGGAGTCGATTCATCAGTTGCTGCTCTTATGTTAAAGGAGCAAGGCTATGATGTAATCGGCATATTTATGAAAAACTGGGATGACACAGATGAAAATGGTGTATGTACAGCAACGGAGGACTATGAGGATGTCATCCGCGTATGCAACCAAATTGGAATCCCTTATTATGCAGTGAATTTCGAGAAGCAATATTGGGACAAAGTGTTTCAATATTTCCTTGATGAATATAAAGCGGGCAGAACGCCAAACCCAGATGTCATGTGCAACAAAGAAATTAAGTTCAAAGCGTTCCTTGAGCACGCATTGTCACTCGGTGCGGATTATTTAGCAACAGGTCACTATGCGCGCGTCGACAGAACTGGCGATGAAGTCAAAATGCTAAGAGGTCTTGATGCCAACAAAGACCAAACGTATTTCTTAAATCAGCTGACTCAGGAACAGCTTGATAAAGTCATGTTTCCAATCGGTGATCTAGAGAAAAAAAGGGTTCGTGAATTGGCAAAAGAAGCAGAGCTCGCAACAGCAACGAAAAAAGATTCAACGGGTATTTGCTTTATTGGAGAAAGAAACTTTAAAACGTTCCTTAGTCAATATTTGCCTGCACAGCCTGGCGTGATGCAGACGATGGACGGAGAAGTCAAAGGGGAGCACGATGGACTGATGTATTACACGATCGGTCAGCGCCAAGGTCTAGGCATTGGCGGCAGCGGTGATCCTTGGTTTGTCGTTGGAAAAGACTTGGAACAAAATATTCTGTTTGTCGAACAAGGTTTCCACAATCCACTTTTATATTCTGAAAGCATTTCAGCCGTCAATATTAGCTGGACTCGTCCTCATATTGTCGGTGAAAACGGTGAATTAATCTGCACAGCTAAATTCAGATACCGTCAAGAAGATCACCATGTGAAGGTGAAAATGACTGGTGAGCAAGAAGCGATGGTCATCTTTGATGAACCTGTTCGTGCTGTCACACCAGGACAAGCGGTTGTCTTTTATGAGGGCGACGAATGTCTCGGTGGCGGAACAATTGACGATGTCTTTAAGGACGGCCAAAAGCTGTCGTATGTGTAACATGTTTTCAAAACCTCAACGTCGCTGTTGAGGTTTTTTAATGAAAGGATGAGAGAGCGAATGAATCATAACGAAATCGGCATAGAAGCCTTAAATCAAGGGAACATCGAAAAAGCAGCAGAAGCTTTTACGAAAGCCATTGAAGAAAGCCCGAAAGACCCGGTTCCATATATTAACTTTGCGAACTTGCTTTCAAGCATCAATGAATTTGAACGTGCGTTAAACTTCTTTCAAAAAGCAATAGAACTTGATCACGCCGCAGCTGCAGCCTATTACGGGGCAGGAAATGTCTACACATTAAAAGAAGACTTTATGAAAGCAAAAGACTATTTTGAACAAGCACTTCAAGCTGGGATGGAAAATAGTGATTTATTTTATATGCTGGGGCAAACGCTCATCAAATTAGAGCAGCCGAAGCTTGCGATGCCTTATCTTCAGCGTGCCATCGAACTGAATGAAGATGATAATGAAGCAAGGTTCCAATTTGGCATGTGCTTAGCCAATGAACAATTGCTGGAAGAAGCGGTGACGACCTTTACCGAGGTGATCGCGCGTGATCCGCAGCATGCAGATGCCTTTTATAATTTAGGGGTTGCGTATGCATACTTAGAGAAAAAAGACGAAGCACTTGAGATGCTAGGAAAAGCGATTGACGTGCAGCCTGACCATATGCTGGCACTACATGCACAAAAGCTAATTCAAGAGGCAGAATAGACGGAAGGAGGGAAGACCTGTGCAGGAACATCCAGATCAAATGAAGCTTGAGGACGAACCATTTTTAAAGGGGACAGTTCAAGCCGTTATTTTCCATAATGAAAGTAATTTATACTCGGTGTTAAAGGTGAAAGTCATTGAAACATCGGAAAACTTAGAGGAAAAAACAGCATCTGTCACAGGCTACTTCCCAGCACTTCATGAGGAAGAAACTTACACCTTCTATGGCAAAGTCACAAGCCACCCGAAATTTGGTGAACAGTTTCAGGCGACTCATTTTCAAAAGGAAGTACCGACAACAAAGCAAGGAATCATTCATTATCTCTCAAGTGATTTATTCGAAGGGATAGGGAAAAAGACGGCGGAAGAAATTGTGGGGCAGCTTGGCAATCAGACGCTTCATAAAATTATGCGTGACCCAGCTGTTTTGTATGACGTTCCGCGCTTATCAAAAAAGAAGGCAGATAAGCTGGCCGCAGCGCTCCAGGAGCATCAAGGATTGGAACAAATCATGATCAGCCTGAATCAATATGGCTTTGGTCCACAGCTCAGCATGAAGATATATCAAGTGTACGAGAGTGAGACGCTGCAGAAGATTGAAGAAAACCCTTATCAGCTCGTCAAGGATGTCGAAGGAATCGGATTTATTAAGGCGGATGAACTTGGCGCTAGAACCGGTATCTCAGGAAATGACCCAGAGCGAATCCGTGCAGCCTTGCTTTATACAGTGGAGACAGCCAGCCTTCAGGACGGTCATACGTACATACAAACAAAGGATTTGATCGTCGAAACCCGAAAACTGCTCAATCAGACAGGCAATGAGTACAAAGTGACGGAAATGGACGTCGCCAATCAGATCATTGCACTTGGCGAAGGGAAAGAGATGATCATTGAAGATGAGCGCTGCTATCATCCGTCCTTATTTTATGCCGAGCAAAGTGTCGCCAAACGTATACAAAAAATCGTCTCCCAAACGGAATATGCAGACCAATTCCCTGAATCAGAATTCCTTCTAGCCCTTGGTGAGCTAGAGGAACGGCTGGGCGTCCAGTATGCACCGACACAAAAAGAAGCGATTCAAAAGGCGCTCATGTCCCCAATGCTGCTTTTAACAGGCGGACCTGGGACTGGGAAGACAACAGTCATTAAAGGGATTGTTGAGCTTTACAGCGATCTTCACGGTGTATCTCTTGATCCGAGTGATTACAAAAAAGATGAATCCTTTCCATTTGTGCTTGCGGCGCCAACTGGACGAGCAGCTAAACGAATGACAGAATCAACAGGGCTTCCAGCTGTGACGATTCACCGGCTGCTTGGTTGGAATGGGTCAGAGGGATTCTCGCATGATGAAGAACAGCCGATTGAAGGAAAGCTTGTCATTATTGATGAATCAAGCATGCTAGATATTTGGCTTGCGAATCACTTGTTTAAGGCCATTCCTGATCATATCCAAGTGATCATGGTGGGGGATGAACATCAGCTTCCGTCTGTCGGACCAGGCCAAGTGTTAAGAGACTTGCTTGCATCACAAGCTGTGCCAGCTGTTACCCTGAAAGATATTTACCGTCAGGCAGACGGCTCCAGCATTGTTGAGCTTGCACATGATATGAAAAATGGCGTCCTGCCAAAGGATATTACCGCACGTTCAAAGGATCGATCTTTCATAAAATGCTCAGTTGATCAAATGAAAGAAGTGATTGAGAAAGTCGTCAGCAATGCTGCTCAAAAAGGCTATTCAGCTAAAGACATTCAAGTGCTTGCGCCCATGTATAGAGGAAAAGCAGGCATTAATGAGCTCAATAAAATGCTGCAGCACATTTTAAATCCTAAAAAACCAAAAGGCAGAGAAATCCCGTTTGGTGATGTGGTGTACCGGACCGGTGATAAAGTGCTTCAGCTTGTGAATCAGCCGGAGAACAATATTTTTAACGGTGATATTGGCGAAATTGTCTCGATTTTTTATGCGAAAGAAAACACGGAAAAAGAAGACATGGCTGTGATCTCCTTTGATGGGAATGAAATTACCTTTACAAAAAAGGATTTTCATCAATTTACACATGCCTATTGCTGCTCCATCCACAAATCACAAGGCAGTGAATTCCCCATCGTTGTGCTTCCAGTCGTGAGAAGCTACTATAGAATGCTTCGGCGAAATCTGCTGTACACAGCCATTACACGAAGTAAAAAGTTTTTAATTCTGTGCGGCGAGGAATCAGCACTGGAGTGGGGCGTGAAAAACAATGAGGATTCGCTCAGACAAACGTCCTTAACGATGCGGCTCGTGCAAACCGAAGAGGTTATGGATGCGGAACTTGCAGCACTTCAAAAAGAACTGCCGTTTAGCGTGCATGATGCAAATATCGGTATGGAGGGAATCACTCCATTTGATTTTATGTATGAATAAAAGGCTTCCAGATGGGAGCCTTTTTTAGCATGAAAAGAAATCCTCATATTTCGTTCATGGAAGCCATTTCTTCGTATGAGTCTTGCAGTAAACGCACACGATAAGACTGTTCCGCAAAAGGTGGTTGAGCACATTTTGAGAACATGTCGAGAGCTTGAAGGAATGTCAATCTATACAGGTGAAACGTCTCATTCACTTGGTTCGATAAAAGATATTTGCTTATTAGCCGGAGGCAGCTGCGGAGGATATGTGTTAGATGGGAAAAAGAAAGACTGTGCACTCGTTCCATTCTCGGCTGGGGATCAGCTGACAGACAAAGGCTTATATGTGAGCTGCCAGGAGGGAATAGGCATGGATTCCTCCGCCCCATCCTTCTTATTTTCGAAATTGAAAAAGAAAATGATGCAGTCGCCTGATGGTGAAAATTTAGGCATTTTGGAAGATGTATACTTTTGCACAAATTCGGGCACAATCGTAGCATATGAACTCTCGGACGGCTTCTTTACAGAGCTTTCAGGGATTCGAAAACAGCTTCAGGCTGCCGGAACCTTGATCAACGTTCAAAAGGAAGCACTTGTTCTAAACCGAACGTAAAGAGGTGCTGATTATGCTCATTTGCCCAAATTGCAAATGTAAAGACATCGGAAAAATTGGGGTCAATCAATATTATTGCTGGGGCTGTTTTATTGAATTGACGCTGTCAAAAGGCAAAATATCTACACACCAAGTGGAAGAAGACGGAACACTAAGCAGCTTAGATGATCTGTTTAGTGATGATGAACGTTCAATTCAACTATAAGTGTTAAGGGGGAATTTCGAATGGGCAAAATGACTTCTTCACTATTAACGCTTGGTGCAGGTGCACTCGCATATCACTTTGCAAGCCGATATGATATGCCATCAAAGCGGGATATGAAAAAGCTAAGAAAACGCGTTATGAGAATGATGTAAACAAAAAGACATCCGCCAAAAGCCAAAAGCGGATGTCCTTTTTTATGCCTGCCTATATTCTAATCGGCGCGCGAGTAATGATAAGCTGAAATTGACGACAAAATACATCATCGCTGCTAATAGGAAAATGGGCAGTAAGTAAGATTGGCTCTGACCGTTTAATATTTGAGCGTGATGCAATAGCTCTGGAAGGGCAATGACAACAGCTAGTGACGTATCTTTTAAAAGAGAGATGAACTGACTAACAATTGGCGGTACCATACGGCGTAAAGCCTGCGGCATAATAATCATTTTTAATGTTTGGATATAGGTTAAACCTGAAGACCTGGCTGCTTCGATCTGCCCCTTATCAATTGATTTTAAACCGCTCCGAATAATTTCTGACAGCATCGCTGATTCAAATACGGTTAAAGCTGCGATAGCCGAGGCTGTAATGCTCAGCTTAATGCCTATTTCAGGCAGTGCAAAATATGTGAAAAAGATGATCAATAAGAGCGGCAGGTTTCGAATGGTTTCGACGACGACTGCAAGTATCTTTGATAAAACCGGAATCTGAGCGAACCGCAATGTGCCAATGACTAATCCGATGAGAAAGCTCAAAATGATGGAGATAAAAGCCACTTTTAAGGTGACAGCAAATCCTTCAAGTAAAAAGGCGAGATGATCAGGCTGGTAGGCACCTAGAAAATCCATGATGTTTCCTCCTTTCTAGTGGCTTCTTGCTAATCTTTTTTCTAAATAACCAACGCCTAAACTGAGCGGAATCGTTAATAGTAGATAGAACATGGCAACAAAGATGTAGACATCAAATGTCACAAATGTTCTAGAAGCGATGAGGTCTCCTTGATACATGAGATCAAACCCTGCAATGACACCTAAAATAGAGGAGTTTTTGACAAGATTAATAAATTGATTCCCAAGAGGGGGAATGACAATTTTAATCGCTTGCGGCAGAATGATATACCGCATCGTCCCGCCATAGGATAGACCTGAAGCACGCGCTGCTTCCATTTGTCCAAGCGGTACAGCTTGTATCCCGGCGCGAATGGCTTCAGCAATAAAGGCAGAGGTATAAATGGCAAGGGCAATTGTGCCAGCGGTGAAGCCATCTGCTACAATGCCAAGCACGGGTAATCCAAAGAAGAAGACAAATGTAATCAATAATAACGGAATATTCCGAACAAACTCCACGTAAGCCGTTCCTAACCAGTTGAGCGGCCTAAGTGGCGCAATTCTCATAATGGCAATGAGTGTACCGATCAAAAAGCTTCCAATCAAAGCAATGACACTTGCACCAATGGTATATTTAAAGCCTTCTATATAAAGCTGAAAATTTTCAATAAGAATGGAAAACCGTAGCAATCAGTTCACTTCCTTCCTGATCAACAGGTGAGCCAATGAGCGGCTCACCCTGAGAGAATCATTCTTCACACGTCAAACGGTCATTCTTTGATCCATTTTTGATGAATCTTGTCATACTCTCCATTGTCTTTTAAGGTTTTTAGGGCTTTATTGATCGCAGCTGTTAATTTCTGATCACCTTTTTTCACAGCAATACCATAAGGCTCATCTGTAAAGGTGCCGCCGACGACTTCGTAATTTGAATCCTCATCTGCCATACCAAATAAGATCGCATTATCGGTTGTCAGCACTTGCCCTTGGTTTGATTTTAAAGCTGTAAAAGCCTCCTGATAGTTCTCAAATTCTAATACAGACGCTTCAGGTGCTTTTTCGCGGATATTTTGAGAAGAAGTAGATCCTTTCACTGCAAGCACTTTCGTCCCTTTTTTAAGATCATCAATCGATTGAATGTCGCTTCCTTTTTTCACAAGCAATGATTGTCCTGCTTCAAAGTAAACATCTGAGAAATTGACTTCTTTTTTACGCTCTTCGGTAATCGTCATAGTTGCGACGATCGCATGAATATCTCCTTTTTGCAGTAAAGGAATTCTCGTTTTTGATGTCACTTCTTTGAATTCTGCTTTTCCTTCATCACCGAGCATTTCCTTTGCGATGGCTTTTGCAATATCGATATCAAACCCTTCGATATCTCCGTTGCTAGGATTTTTTAGACCGAAGAGACGTGTATCATTCTTGACCCCGAATATGATTTTTTTGTCTTTCTGAATGGTTTCTAAAGAGCTTCCTTTTTTTGCATCAGTCGAGCCTTTTTCAGCAGATCCGCAAGCAGCCAATGCAGCAATACAGCAAGTCATAAAGAGTAGTAGGCCAAAGCGTTTCATTTTTTTCATCAAATCATTCCCCCTAGTGATTTAAAATACGGCTTAAAAAGAGCTGAGCGCGTTTCTCACGCGGTTTCTCATAAAATGCAGCCGGTGTTGACTCTTCAAGAACTCTGCCTTCATCAATAAAGACAATACGGTCGGCGACCTCTCTGGCAAATCCCATCTCATGTGTGACGACAACCATGGTCATTCCTTCTCGGGCGAGCTGCTTCATCACATCTAGTACCTCTCCGATCATCTCTGGGTCAAGAGCCGATGTCGGTTCGTCGAACAGCATGACCTCTGGCTTCATCGCAAGCCCTCTTGCAATCGCAACACGCTGCTGCTGTCCGCCTGAGAGTCTTGAAGGGTAGGCGTCAGCTTTATTAGGAATGCCAACTTTATGTAAATAAAATTCGGCTGTTTCCCTCGCTTCTTCCTTGCTCACCTTTTTCACCTTCATTGGGGCAAGCATAATGTTTTCAAGCACCGTCTTATGCGGGTAGAGGTGAAAATGCTGAAACACCATCCCAATATTTTGCCTGACAAGATTGATGTTGGTCTTCGGATGCTGAACAGGCACTTCGTTGACGAGTACCTTTCCCTCATCAATGCTTTCAAGACGATTGATGCATCTGAGCATCGTGCTTTTACCTGATCCTGAAGGACCGATGATCACGACAACCTCACCTTTTTGAATATGTAGGTTAATGTCTTTCAGTACATGGAACTGGCCATAATGCTTGTTGACTTCTTCGAATGTGATCATGAAGAACCTCCTCTTGTACATGATGGAATATTCAGTGTAGACATTTTAGTGACTTTGGATGGAGCTGTATGTTTCATGTGTATTCATTTTTAACAAAGTTAGGACAAATTTTATTTACATGGATAATTACAGAAGATGGATAAACAATAAGAAAAGAGGTGAAAAAGGTGAAGAAACGTCCGGTCCAATTTCTGATATATGCCGCAGGGGTCCTGCTTGTCCTTGCATCCTTGCTCATTTTATTGCAGCTCGACGAGTTATGGATGCCTATTTTTTTGTTGTTAAAGGCGGTTCTAATTCCGCTGCTCATTGCCATTTTTATTTCTTATCTGCTTTATCCGATAGTGGAAAAATTGCACGCGGGGGGCTTGCCAAGGACTGTTAGTCTCTTATTGATTTATGTACTGTTTTTTGGCGGGATTGGGCTTGCGGTTTATAAAGGAGCGCCTGTCATGATCAAGCAGTTAAATGAGCTGTCAGAACAAATTCCTGTACTTGCGGAAACGTATAATGGCGCTTTATCACATATTCATCATCATACAAGCCATTGGCCCGACGGACTTCACGACCGCTTGGATCGCTTAATTGTTCAATCGGAGACATATGCAGCTAACGGCGCGGAGCGAATGATTCTTAGCTGTAAAGTATTACTTGATTACGCATTAGTTGCAGCGCTCATTCCTTTTCTTGTTTTTTATATGGTGAAGGACATGAATACGATGAAGCGGGCTGCATGGTATTTGACGCCGCCATCATTTCGGAAGAGGGGACATGCGTTTGTGAAGGCAGTTGATGAATCGCTTGGTAATTATATTAGAGGGCAGCTGCTTGTCTGTTCATTAATTGGAGGTGCAGCAGCCATTGTGCTTTGGCTGTTTCATATCCCGTATCCGCTTGTCCTAGGTATGCTGATTGGCGCAACGAATGTCATTCCGTATTTTGGACCGATTATCGGTGCGGTTCCCGCTGTCTTTATTGCGTTTACCATCTCGGTTAAATCGGTTATGATTGTGCTGATTACAGTAGCGGTGCTGCAATTTTTAGAAAGCAACGTCCTCAGCCCGATCATCGTAGGAAGAAGTCTTCATATGCATCCTGTCGTCATTATGCTTGTCTTGCTAGCAGGAGGAGAGTTATTTGGTTTAATAGGCATGATTTTAGCCGTACCAACTGCCGCTATCATCAGAGTGATCATTGTGCAATATATCCTCATGAGACGAAGCGTTCATTGACAAGAGAAGCCGAGTTGTCTATAATAATTTCGATTCATACTACATACTGAATTCAATGACGGACCCGAGTACGTTAAAAAGCTGTTGCAGAGAGAGGCTTTATTTTGCTGAGAAAAGCCTTATCAGACCTTTAACGGAAGCTAGTCCCGAGTGCAGATAAACACTGCCGCTCTCTTCCGGCGTTATCGGATGTGAAGGTGATAGACGGAATAGGTCTATAATCAGGGTGGTACCGCGAGAGCATCTCGTCCCTGTGTAAGTCGTTTTGTGCTTGCATAGGGCGGGATGTTTTTTCGTTTGTGTGGAGATTGATGAATGATAAGGGAGGATTTTTTGAATGAAAACTTTAACTTCAGCTCAAGTACGCCAAATGTTTTTAGACTTTTTTAAAGAAAAAGGACATGCTGTAGAACCGAGTGCATCACTCGTACCGCATGATGATCCGACACTTTTGTGGATCAACAGCGGCGTGGCAACATTAAAGAAATACTTTGATGGCCGCGTCGTACCTGAAAATCCGCGTATTTGCAACGCGCAAAAATCGATACGTACAAATGATATTGAAAACGTAGGAAAAACGGCACGCCATCATACGTTCTTTGAAATGCTCGGCAACTTCTCTATTGGTGATTATTTTAAAGAAGAAGCGATCGAATGGGCGTGGGAATTCCTCACAAGTGACGAGTGGATTGGTTTTGACCCGAATTTGTTATCTGTCACTGTCCATCCAGAGGATGAAGAAGCGTATGTTCTATGGAGAGATAAAATCGGTGTACCTGAAGAACGTATTATTCGCCTTGAAGGCAACTTCTGGGATATTGGCGAGGGCCCAAGTGGACCGAATACAGAAATTTTCTATGACCGCGGTGAATCGTACGGTGACGACATGAACGATCCAGAATTATATCCTGGTGGAGAAAATGAGCGTTATCTAGAAGTGTGGAACCTAGTGTTCTCTGAATTTAACCATAATCCAGATGGGTCATACACGCCGCTGCCGAAGAAAAACATTGATACAGGGATGGGTCTTGAACGAATGGTATCTGTCATTCAAAACGTGCCTACGAACTTCGATACAGACCTATTCATGCCAATTATTCGTGCAGTTGAGACCATTTCTGGAGAAAGCTATGGCGAGACAAAGGAAAAGGATACAGCATTCAAAGTCATTGCGGACCACATCCGGACGGTTGCCTTTGCTGTAAGTGATGGAGCGCTTCCTTCCAATGAAGGCCGCGGGTATGTGTTAAGACGTTTGCTTCGCCGTGCCGTGCGTTATGCAAAAACCATTCACATCCATCGCCCGTTTATGTTTGACCTAGTTCCAGTTGTGGCGGAAATCATGAAGGATTTCTACCCAGATGTACAAGCGAAAGAAGAATTTATTGCGAAAGTCATCAAGAATGAAGAAGAACGCTTCCATGAAACACTGAACGAAGGCTTAGCTATTTTGTCAGAAGTCATCAAAAAAGAAAGAGACAAAGGCAGCACACAGATTTCAGGTGAAGATGTATTTAAGCTGTATGACACGTATGGATTCCCTGTCGAGCTCACAGAAGAATACGCAGAAGATGAGAACATGACAGTGGATCGAGAAGGCTTTCAGGCTGAGATGGAGAAGCAGCGTGAACGTGCAAGAAATGCGAGACAAGATGTCGGCAGTATGCAGGTTCAAGGTGGCGCTTTAGGAGATATTAAAGTAGAAAGCACATTTGTTGGCTACGAAAATCTAACGGCAGATGCCCGTATCGTCGAATTGCTTCAAAATGGTGAAATTGTCACAGAAGCACATGAAGGCGATATAGTACAAATCTTGTTAGATGAAACACCTTTCTATGCGGAAAGCGGCGGACAAGTGGCTGATAAAGGGACATTGAAAAGCGCTGAAGTGAACATTGACATCAAAGATGTGAAAAAGGCGCCAAATGGTCAGCATGTTCATGAAGGAGTAGTCGTAAGCGGTACAGCCAAAAAAGGACTTGAAGTCACTGCGGAAGTGGAATCAGCTCTTCGAAAAGGCATTGTGAAAAACCATACAGCGACACATCTTTTGCATCAGGCGCTAAAAGACGTTTTGGGCAGCCACGTGAACCAGGCAGGATCATTGGTGAATGAAAATAGACTTCGCTTTGACTTCTCTCACTTTGGACAAGTCACAAAAGAAGAATTGTCTCAGATTGAAAAAATTGTGAACGAAAAGATCTGGGAAGGCATCTCTGTTGCTATTGACCTGAAGCCGATTGCTGAAGCAAAAGAAATGGGTGCAATGGCGCTCTTTGGCGAGAAGTATGGTGATATTGTCCGAGTTGTCCAAGTAGGCGATTACAGCATCGAGCTATGCGGCGGCTGTCACGTTCAAAATACTGCGGAAATCGGGTTGTTTAAAATTGCATCTGAATCGGGTATTGGTGCTGGAACACGCCGGATTGAGGCGGTGACTGGTAAAGGGGCATACGAAGAATTAAATGACCAGCTGACGATTTTAGAGCAGGCAGCGAGTGAGCTGAAGTCAAATACGAAGGATGTACCAAAACGTATCGCTTCATTGCAGGCAGATTTAAAAGAGGTTCAAAGAGAAAACGAATCTCTTCTTGCAAAATTAAGCCAGGCTGAAGCAGGCTCTATTTTAGAAAAAGTGACAGAAATCGGCGGAGTAAAAGTGTTAACTGAAAAAGTAAACGCGAAAGACATGAACCATTTAAGAACAATGGTTGATGACTTAAAAGCCAAATTAGGATCAGCTGTCATTGTGCTCGGAGCCGTTCAAAACGGAAAAGTAAACATTTCAGCAGGAGTAACAAAAGACGTCATCGAAAAAGGTCTGCATGCAGGGAAACTTGTGAAACAGGCAGCTGAAATCTGCGGCGGAGGCGGAGGCGGACGCCCAGACATGGCACAAGCAGGCGGAAAACAACCGGAAAAGCTAGAAGAAGCACTGGCAATTGTCGAAGAATCTGTCAAATCCGTTTTATAATCAGGCGATGTAGTGTAGAATAATGGTATTAGATGAGCGGTTAGAAAAAAGCTTGCTAGTAGAATGTTGGAAGAGAGGTGCAAGAAGCAGTGAGTTCATTTGATAAGACAATGAAGTTTAACTTCTCTGATGATTCAGCTGAAACCAATGTGAATGAAGTGCTCATTAAAGTACATGACGCACTCCAAGAAAAAGGATACAACCCGATCAATCAAATTGTCGGATACTTGCTGTCAGGCGACCCTGCTTATATTCCAAGACATCAGGATGCTCGCAACCTAATTCGTAAACTAGAACGAGACGAATTAATTGAGGAATTGGTTAAATCGTACTTAGAGACACATAAAGAGGCGTAAAACATGAGAATTTTAGGCTTAGATTTAGGCACGAAAACCCTTGGTGTTGCGATCAGTGATGAAATGGGATGGACAGCGCAAGGGATTGAAACAATTAAAATTGATGAAGCAGGCGGAGACTTCGGTCTCAGCCGCCTGTCCGAGATCGTCTCGCAATATGGAACGGATAAAATTGTACTTGGTTTTCCAAAAAATATGAACGGTACGGTCGGTCCTAGAGGCGAAGCCAGCCAATCATTTGCGAAAGTGTTAGAAAACACGTACAATGTTCCTGTTGTGCTTTGGGACGAGCGTCTGTCGACAATGGCAGCGGAAAAAATGCTCATCTCTGCAGATGTGAGCAGACAAAAGCGTAAAAAAGTCATTGATAAAATGGCGGCTGTTATGATCCTGCAAGGGTACTTAGACAGCTTAAATTAAAATGAGGTGAATCAAATGGAACACGGAGAAAAGCAAATTACAATCGTTGATGATAATGGAAATGAACAGCTTTGCGAAGTACTATTTACTTTTGAAAGCGACCATTTTAACAAATCATATGTTCTTTACTACCCAATTTCTGAGCAAGACAATGAAGAAATTGAAATTCATGCATCAAGCTTCACGCCGAACGAAAACGGTGAAGATGGCGAGCTAGAGCCTATTGAAACGGATGAAGAGTGGGACATGATTGAAGAAACGTTAAATACGTTCTTAGATCAAGAAGAAGACGAAGAATAGAACGAATAAAAGGCCTGTGAACGGATCTTCATGATCTTTCTTCACAGGTCTTTTTTTACGATCAATATGTTAACTTTATTTTATTTTATGTTGACATAATAAGTCGTACCTTTTACTCTATTTTTAACAATGAATTGAGTGAGGGGTATGAATATTGAAAATCCAAGACATGATGCAAATGGCGCTAATGACTGCGGTTATCGGGATGTTAGGATTGATCCCGCCGATTTTACTTACGTTTACACCTGTACCCATCACATTGCAAACGGCAGGTCTTTTGCTTGCTGGGGGTCTGTTAAAGCCAAAACATGCACTGATCAGTTTACTTCTGTTTCTTTTGGTTGTGGCAGCTGGGGCACCCCTTTTGTCAGGTGGGAGAGGCGGAATAGGGGTCTTCTTTGGTCCAAGCGGTGGATTTTTACTTGCCTATCCAGTAGCTGCCCTCATGATTAGTTTGTGGATCAACCGACTAAAAAAAGTGACCGCTCTGCGTCTTTTTATGATCTTTGCGGTATGCAGTATCGGAATTTTGTATGTATGCGGCATTCCTTTTCAAGCGATGATGATGGATATCAAGGTCACTCAGGCAGCTCTTCTTAGTCTGATTTATATTCCAGGTGATTTCATCAAAGCGGGCATATGTGCCGTTCTCACGGTGAAAATCATTTCGGCCATGTCATATCGAAAAAGGGATGTGCATAAAGGGAGGCGTGCAGTTTGAATAGAATAACGGAATGCTATGCATCACATGCAGAAATGAACCCAGATCATATCGCCATCATTGATGGACAAGAAAGGATCACTTATCAAGATTGGTATGAGCGTGTCCGGCTATCAGCGCAATGGTTACAACAAACGGCTCATGAGCAAAAAAGAGTCGCTTTTTTATTATCAAATGGTGCTTCTTTTCTCCAAATATTTGCTGGCGCTGCTTCTGCAGGGTGGACAGCTATCCCGCTTGATCCGAGATGGAGCCATGAAGAATGTGTAGAAAAGCTTTTGTTAAGTGAGGCAGCTCTCGTCATTATCGAGGATCGATATTTAAATAGATTTGAAAAGTACAGCGAAGACATGCATGTTCTTTCTTTATCTGAATGGAAGGAAAAAATGAGTCTCATCACACAAGGTCCATTTAACAAATGCGACAGCGAGATCGACCCTATCTTTTATATGGGATTTACGTCAGGATCAACGGGTTCGCCTAAGGCCTTTATCAGGCGTCAGCAGTCATGGATCGAAAGCTTTCGAACGACAGCCGATACATTTGGAATCACTCATCAAGATCATGTTCTGATAGCAGGCACACTCTTATCCTCTCACTTTTTATATGGTGCCATTAGTACATTATACTTTGGCGGCACAGTGACGCTTTTAGAAAAATTTACGCCAGTGAAAGCGAAAAAAACCTTACAGACAGGAGACATTACTGTGATGTATACTGTCCCGACAATGACAGAATCGTTGCTGGAAATAGACGCTTTTGCGAGAGACAATTCGCTTCTTGTCATATCATCTGGAGCAGATTGGGGCATTCCTTCAAAGAAACAACTCGTGACCAACTATCCGCATGTGACATTTTTTGATTTTTACGGCACATCAGAGCTAAGCTTTGTTTCCTACTTATCTTCAAATGACTTTCTACAAAAGCCTTCTTCTGTCGGACGGCCTTTCTCTCCCATTCAAATTGAAGTGAGGCGAGCTGATCAAACTGTCTGCCAGCCAAATGAGACAGGAAGAATTTATGTGAAGAGCCCGATGTCTTTTGCAGGCTACTTACATGAGGTGAAACCGCCGGAAGAGTGGATAACCGTTTATGATATGGGCTGGCTGGATGAAGACGGCTATTTGTATATGAGCGGCCGTGAAAATGGCATGATCGTCTATGGAGGGCTGAATATTTTTCCAGAGGAAATTGAGCGTGTGCTAAATGAACAGCCAGAGGTGAAGCGATCGGTTGTAGTTGGCGTTCCTGACCCATATTGGGGTGAAATCCCTGTTGCCATTATTGAACAAGGACAGCACACAAAGACGGTTCGGCAAGCTGTCAAAGAAAAACTTGCGGCCTACAAGGTGCCTAAAAAATGGCTTGTTATTGATCAAATAATTGAAACATCCGGCGGAAAAATAGCACGTGCCAGCATGAAAAAGTGGGCAGAGGAGCAGATGTCATGCAAGCAGTAATCGTACAAGCAAAACGGACACCCTTCGGTGATAAAAACGGGATGCTGAAGGATTATCGTCCAGAGCAATTAGCCGCGCCTCTTATTCAGTATTTGTCTAAAGGGATGACACCGGACGACATCATATTAGGAAATGTTGTAGGAGGCGGCGGAAATATGGCCCGTCTGTCCTCATTAGAAGCAGGGCTTTCTTTAGGAGTGCCCGGTATGACGGTTGATAGGCAGTGTGCCTCTGGTCTAGAAGCAATCCGAACAGCTTGCGTCATGGTTCGATCAGGGGAAGGCTCAATGTATATCGCTGGCGGGACTGAGAGCATATCCAGATCACCAATGAAAGAAAGAGCACGCTTTTCTCCGGAGTGGATAGGAGATCCGTCTATGGGAGAAGCAGCAGAGCTAACGGCTTCTAGATTTTCCGTCACAAGAAAAGAACAAGATGACTATGCACTTTTAAGCTGGGAAAGAAGTATAGACGCAATCAAACGTGGTACATATTCTGAAGAAATCGTTTCGATTGACGGACTGAGCATAGATGAAGCGGCCGCGAAAATAAGACCGATGGCGAAACTGATCCAGCGGGCAAAGCCTATATTTTCACCGGGAAAAGGATCTGTGACTGCCGCCAATAGCTGCAAAGAAGCAGATGGTGCAGCAGCGGTCGTTGTGATGGAAAGAGCGCTAGCGGAGGCGAATGGATTTCAGCCAATGCTGCGATATGCCGGAAGTGCTGTGGCGGCGATGCATCCCGATTTTCCAGCTGCTGCGCCGATTGATGCGATGAAGAAACTTCTAGATCAAGAGAAAATCAAGGCAGAGGATGTCGCACTGTTTGAAATCAATGAAGCTTTTGCTCTGAAAATAGCGCTGATTGCTCGTACGCTGGATATTCCTTATGACCGAATCAATAAAAGAGGCGGTGCACTTTGTCTTGGGCATCCATATAGCGCATCGGGCGCTGCGATGATGGTGAGACTATTTTACGAGGCGCGCACCTTACAGAATGGAAGCTATGTCATGGCTGCTATTGGGAGCGGTGGCGGCGTTGGTTTAGCCGTATTATGTCAAGTTCTGTCATGACATGCATGAGCAAGTAATTGCCGAACTCCGTCGAATCATGTACTATAAAAGCTAGATGTGAGGAGGGCCATGCATGTTTTCAGAACAAAAGAAACGACCATTTTTCAAAAGGAAAATGGGGATCGTCCTGTTATCTGTCCTTGCTGTCATCATCATTGCAGCATTATCAGGCTTTTTATATGTTAAATCAGCACTTGGACCGGTCGATCAAAAAAGCAAACAAACGATTAATATTCATATTCCTAATGGGACATCAGTCCGTGAGATTGCGGGAATTTTAAAAGAAAATGGGCTCATTTCGAATGACACGATTTTTACTTATTATGCAAAATACAAAAATGCGTCCGGCTTTAAAGCAGGATACTTTCATTTGAAACAAACGATGGACGCAGACACGCTGATTCAAAAGCTGACATCTGGAGGGACAGACTACGCCTTTCAGCTAGTGATTCCAGAAGGAAAACAGCTGTCTGATATTGCGGCAGTTATTGCAAACCAGACGAATTTTTCAGCGAAGGAAGTGGAAGCGAAGCTAGATGATCCAGCGTTTATTCAAACGTTAATGAAAAAATATCCGAAAACGGTGACTTCACAGGTAAATGGCAAACAGGTGAAACATCCGTTAGAAGGTTATTTATTCCCTGCGACGTATCCATTTTATCGTGAGGATGAATCACTCGAAACGATCATTGAAACAATGATTAAACAAACAGATCAATACGTGAAAACGTATGAAAAAGACATGAAAAAGAGAAACATGTCCATACATGATGTGTTAACGATGGCATCACTGATTGAAATGGAAGCAACGGAAAAGACGGATCGCGCAAAAATCTCCAGTGTTTTTTATAACCGGTTGAAAAAGGACATGCCGCTTCAAACCGATCCAACTGTTCTCTATGCACTAGGTGAGCATAAATCCCGTGTTTATTACAAAGACCTTAAGGTGAAATCTCCTTATAATACGTATAACAACAAGGGACTGCCGCCTGGACCTATTGCAAATGCTGGCGAATCTTCATGGAAAGCCGCACTGCATCCAGATAAAACAGATTATGTGTACTTCCTTGCGAAGAAAGATGGAGAAGTCGTCTTTACAAAAACGTTAAATGAGCACAACAAAGCGAAAGCCAAATACATCACAGGCAGCAATTAATGTACATGTGAATCGAAAAAGACTGTAGACAATACAAGATTGCCTGCAGTTTTTTTCGTTGGAATATCCATTTTATAGGTTCGCAATTACCACTTCTTTGTGGTAAAATATATCGGGTTGTTTTACTTAGATGAACGAAAGATTGACGAGAAAGAGAGCTGCAACAGGCAGGACTCTTCTTTTTCAGGTCATGAAGGAGCTAGACAAATAATGACTATCGAAGATGATCAAATGAATGATTATATTGAACATTTAATTCACCCAAGTCCTGATGCAATCGCTCAATTAGAGGCATATGCAAAAGAGCATCATGTGCCAATTATGGAAAAGGTGAGCATTGAACTTTTACTGCAGCTGCTGTCGATGAAAAAGCCGAAGAAAATTCTTGAGGTTGGGACAGCGATAGGCTACTCCGCCATTCGAATGGCGACAGCTTTACCAGCTGCTGAAATTTTTACGATTGAGCGAAATGCGAAACGCTATGAAGAAGCGACACGGAACATTGAGGAATTAAAGTTAAAAGAAAGAATACACGTGTTCTTTGGTGATGCCATGGAATCGGCTAAAACAGTCCAAACGATGGCGCCCTATGATGTGATCTTTATTGATGCCGCAAAAGGGCAGTACAAACGTTTTTTTGAGCTGTTTGAACCGATGCTTGCTCATGACGGAATGATTATTACAGACAACGTATTATTTAAAGGCTTAGTGGCAACGAACTATGAAGAAGAAATAGAAGATAAAAGAAAAAAACAATTAATTGGAAAAATTGATCGATACAATCAATGGCTTATGTCAAACCCCGATTTCCAAACGTGCATTATTCCAGTGGGAGACGGGATCGCCATTAGTACAAAAAGAGGTGACCAATCATGAAAAAACCAGAATTGCTTGTGACGCCAAGCAAGGTGTCAGATGTACTGCCATTAATCGAGGCGGGAGCTGATGCATTCTTAATAGGCGAACAAACATACGGTATTCGTCTTGCAGGCGAGTTTTCAAGAGAAGATGTGAAACAGACGGCTCTGCTTGCACATGCGCATCACAAAAAAGTGTATGTGGCGATGAATGCGATTTTTCATAATGATCGTGTGCAGCTGCTTGGAGATTACTTGACCTTTCTCGACGCATTAAACGTAGACGGCGTCGTCTTTGGAGACCCAGCTGTGATCATGGCCGCCAAAGAAGCAGGGGTAAGCCTGAATCTCCACTGGAGTACAGAAACGACTGGGACAAACTACTACACTTGTAACTACTGGGGCAGAAAAGGTGCAACGCGTGCTGTTCTTGCCAAAGAACTGAATATGGACAGTGTCATCGACATCAAAGAAAATGCCGAGGTGGAAATCGAAATTCAAGTCCATGGCATGACATGTATGTTCCAATCAAAACGCGCGCTCATTGGCAACTACTTTGAATATCAGGGCAAACAAATGGACGTCGAAGGCAGAAATATGGAGGAAGGACTATTCCTTCATGATCAAGAGCGTCAAAACAAATACCCTATTTTCGAGGATGCAAACGGCACTCATATTATGAGTCCAAATGATGTGTGTATGATTGATGAATTAGAGGAATTTGTTGATGCAGGCATTGACTCATTTAAAATTGACGGAATTTTAAAGTCACTTTCTTATATGACAGAGGTGACGTCTCTATATAGAAAAGCAATTGATTTATTAGCGACTGACAAAGACGCGTATGAAGATCAGAAAGAGGACTGGGTGAAGCGGATTGAAGAGATTCAGCCAGTGAATCGTTCAATTGATACAGGGTTCTTCTTTAAAGAAACGGTTTATTAATATAAGAGGAGGCAGAGGAAATGGCACTATTGAAAGATGGTATTTCTGAAATGATTGACGGGAAACGTGTCATTACAAAAAAACCAGAACTGCTTGCACCAGCAGGAAACTTGGAAAAGCTGAAAATTGCTGTACATTACGGAGCAGACGCTGTCTTTATAGGCGGAAAAGAATTTGGACTTCGTTCAAATGCCGATAACTTTTCGATTGAGGAAATGGCTGAAGGTGTTGCATTTGCAAAAAAATACGGTGCACGAATCTATGTGACAACGAATATCTTTGCCCACAACGAAAACATGGACGGGCTGGAGGAATACCTTCAAGGGATTGAAGGCGCTGGAGTAGCGGGCATTATTGTGGCTGACCCGCTGATCATTGAAACGTGTAAACGTGTCGCACCGAAGCTTGAAGTCCATTTAAGCACACAGCAATCTCTTTCGAACTGGAAAGCTGTTCAGTTTTGGAAAGAAGAAGGGCTTGAGCGTGTGGTGCTGGCTCGCGAGACAAGTGCGCTGGAAATTAGAGAAATGAAAGAAAAGGTCGATATTGAAATTGAAACGTTCATTCACGGTGCGATGTGTATTGCTTACTCTGGCCGCTGCGTGCTCAGTAACCATATGACGGCAAGAGATTCTAATCGCGGAGGCTGCTGCCAGTCCTGCCGCTGGGATTATGATCTTTATAAACTAGAAGGTTCTGAGGAAGCGCCATTATTTGGAGAGGAAGACGCATCATTTGCGATGAGTCCAAAAGACTTAAAGCTTGTCGAATCCATTCCTCAAATGATCGAAATGGGAATTGACAGCTTGAAAATCGAAGGGCGAATGAAATCAATTCATTATGTGGCAACTGTCGTGAGTGTGTATCGCAAAGTCATCGACGCCTATTGTGCGGACCCGGACAATTTTTTCATTGAGCAGGAATGGTTAGATGAATTAGATAAATGTGCAAACCGTGACACAGCACCAGCCTTTTTTGAAGGTGTACCAGGAACGGATGAGCAAATGTTTGGCATTCATGGAAAGAAAACGACTTTTGATTTCGCAGGTCTCGTTCTTCATTATGATGAAAAAGAACAAATCGTCACATTGCAGCAGCGTAACTTCTTTAAAGCTGGTGACGAAGTCGAATTTTTCGGACCAGAAATTGAGAATTTCACATGCAAAATTGAGACGATTTGGGATGAAAAAGGAAATGAACTAGATGCCGCTCGTCATCCGCTACAAATCGTCAAATTCAAGCTAGATCAAAAAGTATACCCAAGCAACATGATGAGAAAGGGGAAATAACAGGCACATGAGGAGTAAACCAGTTGTCATTGGGATTGCTGGCGGCTCAGGTTCAGGTAAAACGAGCGTCACCAATTCAATCTATGAAAAATTTAAAGGACATTCCATCCTCATGCTTCAGCAAGATTTATATTACAAAAATCAAAGTCATATGCCATTTGAAGAGCGTCTGCTTACGAACTATGATCATCCGCTCGCATTCGACAATGACCTGATGTTTGAGCATTTGGAACAGCTCTTAAAGTACGAATCCATTGAAAAACCAATATATGATTTCAAGCTCAACACACGTTCAGAAGAGACTGTCCATGTTGAACCAAAGGATGTTATCATCGTTGAAGGCATCTTTGCACTAGAAGACGAACGTCTAAGAGACTTAATGGATATTAAACTGTATGTCGATACAGATGCAGATCTTCGCATCATTCGCCGCATTTTACGCGATACGAAAGAAAGAGGCCGTTCAATCGATTCTGTGATTGAACAGTATGTATCTGTTGTCAGACCCATGCATAATCAATTCATTGAACCGACAAAGCGATACGCTGACATCATCATCCCAGAAGGCGGCCAAAACCATGTGGCGATTGACTTAATGGTGACAAAAATTCAAACGATTCTTCAAAACCGAGCAGAGTAAACGGTGGAGAAGAAAAAGACCTTTACATTGTAAAGGTCTTTTCAACATCATAATAAAGAGAATAAATACCATATTTCACTTGTTTCTAAAAGTAGAAGCTGCTTAAATATTTTAAGAAGTAACACTTTGAATGAAAGATTTGATATGATAGGAAAACAATGATGTGAAATAGATGTAGAAAAATGTCGTTTTCAAGCTGAATATTGAAGTGGTTTCGATTTTGTAAAAGTATATTAAAAAAACGACAAACAAATCATCACAAATTTTCAAACAATTCTTGATCAAAAAGCAATTATGTAATAATATAGCATAGACATATCGTACACTGACCATATTATGTATTGGGAAGATGGAGAATGGATAAGCTATTCTTCTACATATGATCGAAATGGCGAACGAGGTACAGGAGCTTCCTGTGCCTTTCCACAGTTTGTGCGATAAGATAGATCATCTTTTGACCGCTGCGGATGGTCCTATCTGAGAAAAGGCATAATAGTTGCATCTAAAAGGGACGCCATGTAAGATGGACTTTTACAAATATGGGACAGAAGGAATGAGGGCATGAAGAAGTCCTCATTCTTGTATATTTCAGTCGTCACTCACGTGCAGAAAGTATGTATGATGAGGATTAATAGAAGGAGTGAATGATTCATGGCACAAGAGAAAGTATTTCCAATGACAGAAGAAGGAAAACGTAAATTAGAAGAAGAGCTTGAACATTTGAAAACGGTTAAACGTAAAGAGGTTGTAGAGCGTATTAAAATCGCTAGAAGCTTTGGAGACCTCTCTGAAAACTCGGAATATGATTCTGCTAAAGAAGAGCAAGCGTTTGTAGAAGGGCGTATCACTACGCTTGATAATATGATTCGCAATGCCAAAATTATCGAAGATGAAGGAAACTCAAATATTGTCTCACTTGGTAAAACAGTCACATTCGTTGAATTACCAGACGGAGAAGAAGAGTCTTACACAATCGTTGGAAGTGCAGAAGCTGATCCGTTCGAAGGAAAGATTTCAAACGATTCACCAATTGCAAAAAGCCTATTAGGCAAACAAGTAGACGACAAAGTAACCGTTCAAACACCTGGCGGAGAAATGTTCGTCCAAATTGTAAAAATTTCATAATCACGTTTATACGATAAACACCTCGTCCACAATAGGGACGAGGTGTTTTTATGCGCAAAAAACGTAGAATTCAATGGACAGGTGCTATTATATTTATACTGCTGCTTGGTCTTCTCATGAGACTGGCAGAAATTCAACTGTTTTTCACAGAATCTTTTTCAAAGCTTGATATCAATTTAATACAAGAAAGTGTCAAACAGCGTACAGAAGAAGTGGTCATTTCAGATGGCCGCGGTGAATTTTTAGATCGAAACGGCGAGGCGCTTCTCACAAAAGAACAGCCTGCGGTGATCTTATTTCCTTTCCTGCAATATGATCTTCCTCATTTAAAACAAACCGCCTCTATTCTTGAGATGGAAGAAGATGAACTCAAAAAACAGCTGACAGAAACCAAAAAACCTCTGATTCTCAAAGATGACATCACGAAAAAAAAGCTGAAAGACATCAATGATATGAAATATTCAGGTGTGTACGGCGTATATATGAAAGAGAAGGACAAAAAAAGACTTGCCCTCCACACATTAGGCTTCACGAGCGAGAATCCAGAATTGCTCAGAAAGCGTTATCCTGACAAAAAAGAGCTTTCCATCCGTACAGAAATCGGCACTTTTGGGCTGGAAAGTACCTTTGACGAATTTTTATTACCCGAGCAAGACACAAAATTGTTATATCATGTGGACGGAAGGGGAAACCCTTTGTTTGGGATGGACGTCAAATATACAGCAGAGGCTCATTCATTTTATCCTCTTCAAGTTCAAACAACAATTGATGAAAACATGCAAGCTGAAATGGAGAAGGTACTGAAAGACCAGGGCGTCGAAAAAGGCGGGGCCGTTCTGCTCGACATTGAAAGCAGCAGTGTGCTGGCGATGGCAAGTATGCCAAACGTCACAAGCAAAAACCGGCATGAAGCAAGAAATTACATGCTGACTGCCATGGCACCAGGCTCTGTCTTTAAAACCGCTGTACTTGCCGCAGCAATCGAAAAAAACCTCGACCAGCCACAAACGATGTATGACTGTCGAAAGAATTTATATGGAGAGCCAGAAGGAACGCAGGAAGTGCTGAATCTGTCTGAGAGCTTTTCGCAGAGCTGTAATTATACCTTTGCAACACTTGCTGACAAGCTGATCCAAACAGATGATCAAATCATTGAAAAGACGGCTGCAAAGCTTGGACTCATTGATCGAGCTGGCTGGGAAGGGGATGTCTATCATAAGCAGCATTTCAAACAGTTTGATCGTGAAGAAACCGGCAATGTGTGGGGGGATAAAAGAGACAAGCATGTTAAAAAGGCTATTGCCCAAACCGCAATAGGGCAAAAAAATGTCAAAACGACTCCTTTGCAAATGGCCAATATGATGGCGTCGATTGCAAGAGGCGGAGAACGAAAAGAAGTGAAAATCGCTGAAAAAGTGCTGTATCAAAACGGAACAACGATGCTAACCTTTCAAAACAAACGACCAGTAGGGGGCAGTATTGACCGCTATACAGCACAAAAGCTGCAAAAGTACTTAAGGGAGGTGGTGACGTCTGACAAAGGAACAGGAAGAAGGTTTCAAGACCTTCCATTTGATGTGGCGGGGAAATCAGGCACTGCCCAAACTGGCAGTAAAGATAAAAAGGGGAATCCGCTTTATCATAAGTGGTTTGCTGGATACTTTCCGGTGGAAAAACCAAAATATGCTCTTGTCGTTGTTCACCTTGATGAGACAAGTGGCCGGGCTAAGACAAATGATGCGTTTTATGATATTGTAAAAAAGGTCAACGAAATTGAAAAGAAACAGACATAGAACATCCCTTCATGTCATGTTAAAATAGTAACGACTTAGGGAACAGAGGCAAAGGAGTGCAGAGATTTTGAGTAGAAATTCTCGATTTGAACATCGTGATAAGCGCAGAAAGGCCAATATGGTGCTTAACATATTAATTGGTATCGTTGTGGTGCTTATTTTGGTGGTCGCAACGAGTTTATTAATTTTTAATAAACCGAAAGACACAGATGTAGCGAAAGAACCATCTAAAACAGCGCCTGCAACAAGTGAAAATAAACAAAAATCAGATGAAGATGTGAAAGATCAAAAGAAAGACACATCCGATGATTCAGATGCAAAAAAAGATGACTCATCTGATCAAGACGACGATGCGAAGAAGTCAGATGATGAAAAAGAGCCTAATAAAGATGCGTTAAAAGACGCCAAAGAAACAGATGGCGGCAAAACGAGTGACGTAGACAAAACATACGAAAGCGATGACTGGGAGCCTGTAGGAACAGAGCAATCCGGTTCACATACAGCAACCTATGATTCTAACTCAAAAGACTGGAAAGAAATGATGAAAGCCATGTCCTATGCAACGGGAATTTCAGAAGATCAAATGACAGTTCTTTGGTTAGGAAATAACGGAGGCCCTCAAGATGCAAAGGGAACCATCCGTGACAAATCAACAGGCGAACGCTACCGCGTGGAAATCACATGGGTAGATGAAAAAGGCTGGAAACCTGTAAAGGTTGAAAAATTAAAATAAACATGAAAAAAAGATAGCAGCCATGCTATCTTTTTTTAGATATTCGCCTTAAAATGAACAACCGCTGTATACAAAATTCGGTCATCGATCACAGTCGTTTGATGACTGACAGAATGAACGGTCAGCAAGATTGCCTGATTATGTTCAATTTGTTTTTGGATCTTTTGTTCAAGTTCTTTTAAAGACGATGCTTCAAAGAATTCAATTTTATCCTTTAGAAAATCCAACTGGAAATCCATTTGATTCACCTCTCCATACTCTTCATTCATCTTAATCTCTCTCCTCTAAAAGAGCAAATATTTTTCTACCCCTCCCAGTATTTTTTAGTAGGAAAGAAACTGAACATGTGGTAGGATAGGAACTGTTCGACGGATTAAAACATACTATACGCATAGGAATAAATAGATAAAGTGGAGGAAAAGAAAATGGGACGTGAGTTTCTTTCTTTATTTGATCATTGGGCTGACTCTTATGACGACACGGTAAGTGGTCATGATGAGCAGTATGAAGAAGTGTTTCGCCGGTATCCGGTTATTTTAAAAGAAATTGTTCTGCGTGCAGGTCAAGATGTTCTTGAGTTTGGAAGCGGCACGGGGAATTTAACAGCGGCACTGCTCGCAGCAGATAAGAACGTATTTGGCGTTGAACCATCAGACGCCATGAAGAAAGCGGCTCTTCAAAAGGGAATACCCGATGTGTTTCATGATGGGGATTTTTTATCATTTCCAGCGCCGCCATTTGAGCCGGATACAATCGTCAGTTCATATGCTTTCCACCATTTAACGGACGAAGAAAAAAAACAAGCCATTCACACCTATAGCAACATCCTTCACTCAGATGGTAAAATAGTCTTTGCTGATACAATGTTTCAAAATCAAGCAGCACATCAAGCTGAAATTGACAAAGCGAAAGCGGCAGGGTTTGATCAGCTTGCTGAAGATTTAGAAACGGAATATTATCCATCCATCGATGTGCTAAAGCAAATCTTTGAAGAAGAAGGTTTTAGTACGTCCTTTCATCAAATGAATGATTTTGTTTGGATCGTAGAAGCGAAGAAAAGGGAATGAAAGGATGTTTTTGATTTGAAAATCGCAGTCATAGGTGCAATGGAAGAAGAAGTGACGATATTAAGAGATCAACTAAAGAATGCTACACAAGAAAACATCGCTGGGTGTGAATTCACAACAGGTGTTTATGAAGATAAAGAAGTGATTTTATTAAAATCAGGGATTGGAAAAGTGAATGCAGCGGTCAGCACAACACTTCTGCTTGACCGCTTTCAGCCGAATTATGTGATCAATACAGGATCAGCTGGCGGTTTCCATCACACATTAAATGTAGGGGATATTGTCATCTCTACTGATGTTAGACATCATGATGTGGATGTCACGATCTTTAATTACGAATACGGACAAGTACCAGGATTGCCAGCTGCTTTTGTTGCAGACGAAAAGCTTGTGAAGCTGGCAGAGGAATCGGCTTTAGAGATCGATCATATCCAAGTGGCAAAAGGAACGATTGCAACCGGAGATTCATTTATGAATGATCCGGATCGTGTAGCGTTTGTGAGAGAGAAGTTTCCAGAGCTATATGCGGTGGAAATGGAAGCCGCAGCCGTTGCACAAGTTTGCCAGCTCTTTGGAACGCCATTTGTTGTCGTTCGAGCGCTATCTGATATTGCAGGGAAAGAATCCAATGTCTCATTTGATCAATTTCTTGAACAAGCAGCGATTCACTCAACCGACCTTGTCTTGCGTATGATAAAGCAAACTCAATAAAAGAAGGGGATTCCCCCTTCTTTTCCATACAAAGGAAGGGAATCATATGGCTGTCATACAGGATATTACAGAATTAATTGGCCGCACACCGCTTTTAAAATTGTCAGGAATCGGCATCCAGGAAGGTGTAGAGGTATATGCAAAGCTTGAAATGATGAATCCGGGTGGAAGTATTAAAGATCGTTTAGGTGATATGCTCATAAGAGAAGCATTGGCATCTGGCAAATTGCGCCCTGGCGGAACCATCATTGAAGCAACTGCTGGAAACACAGGAATTGGGCTTGCCCTCAGTGCAAGAAAGCATCAATTGCGGACCATTTTTTGCGTACCAGAACATTTTAGTCAAGAAAAACAACAGCTCATGAAGGCGCTCGGTGCAGAGATTATTCATACACCAAGAAAAGAGGGCATGAAGGGTGCGATTGATCGAGCCCTTGAACTAGAGGCAAGCCTTGACAATGCCTATTGCGTTTTACAATTTAAAAACCAAGTAAATCCATTGACTTACTATAAAACACTTGGCCCAGAATTATGGTCCGATTTGCAAGGAAATATCGATGTATTCGTTGCAGGAGCGGGATCTGGCGGGACTTTTCAAGGGTGTGCTGCCTATTTAAAAAAGCAGCATCCTGCGTTAAAAACAGTTGTTGTCGAACCTGAAGGATCGATTTTAAATGGAGGAGATCCGGGTCCGCATAGAACGGAAGGAATCGGCCTTGAATTTATCCCAGATTATATGGAATCTGCTTTATTCGATGAGATATATACCGTCAGTGATGATGATGCTTTCCAAATGGTGAAAGTAGCTGCTGAAAAAGAAGGCGTTCTCATCGGGAGTTCTTCGGGTGCAGCGTTATTTGCCGCTTTAGAAGAAGCGAAGAAGGCAGCACCTGGGACAGTCATCGTCACCATTTTTCCTGACAGCAGTGAACGGTATTTAAGTAAAGGAATTTATGAGGGAGGAAAATAAAATGAAACGAAAAACAATGATGATACACAGCGGAACAACTGGTGATGAAAAAACGGGCGCTGTGTCTGTGCCGATATATCAAGTGAGCACATATAAGCAGCCGAAAGCAGGCGAACATACAGGATATGAATATTCAAGAACTGCGAATCCAACAAGAACGGCACTAGAAACCGTCATTCGTGATCTTGAAGGAGGAGCAAACGGCTACGCATTTGGTTCAGGAATGGCTGCCATTACGGCAGTGATGATGCTGTTTAACAGCGGAGATCATATTGTCCTGACAGATGACGTATACGGCGGAACGTACCGCGTCATCACAAAGGTACTCAACCGTATTGGCATTCAAGCGACCTTTGTTGACACAAGTGATCCTGAAGCAGTGAAAAAGGCGATTTTACCTGAAACAAAAGCAGTTTACATTGAATCACCAACCAATCCTTTACTGAAAATGACTGATCTCAAAGCGATCGGCCAATTGACAAAAGAAGCCAACATCTTAATGATTGTTGATAATACATTTTTCACACCTTATTTCCAAAGGCCGATTGAATATGGGGCGGACATTGTCCTGCATAGTGCCACTAAATATTTAGGCGGCCACAGTGATGTCGTAGGCGGGCTAGTTGTAACAGCGACGGAAGAGCTTGGGGAAGAACTGCATTTTGTTCAAAATTCTACTGGTGGAATTCTTGGACCGCAGGATTCATGGCTTCTCATGAGAGGAATCAAAACGCTTGGACTAAGAATGGAAGCACATCAGCAAAATGCACAGAAAATCGCTGAGTTTTTAGAACAACATCCAGCAGTCACACGTGTTTATTACCCAGGCCTTGATGCTCACCCTGGACATGAACTTGCAAAAACGCAAGCATCAGGCTACGGCGGCATGATCTCTTTTGACATTGGAAAAGAAGAACATGTCGATGTGTTTTTAAGTCAGCTTAAGCTGTTTACGATCGCAGAAAGCCTTGGAGCGGTTGAAAGCTTAATCTCTGTTCCTGCTCGAATGACTCATGCGTCCATTCCAAAATACCGCCGCGAGGAGCTTGGCATCACTGATGGGCTAATTCGTATATCCGTCGGGATTGAAGATGTGGATGATTTACTGAATGATATGAAGCAGGGGCTAAACGCACTAGTGAATGGATAGATTTACATGCCACTACCTTTCTTTTACTATGTTAAGCTATCAATAGACATGTTAAACAGGAAGGTGATTCAAGTGAAGAAAAAGTGGAGTGGTTTAGTGACAGATTACAAGCAGTACGCTTTTATTTTGCTTGCTGTCAGCACCTTTTTATATATTGGTACGATCATACCAAGCCAACACATCGAAGCATCTCCAAAAATGCTGATGATGGGAATTGATTGTATTTTCTTATTAGCAGCTTTTCTTTGTGTGAGACGCGCGATCTTTTTTCAAAAGAAACTGCAAGAACTAGATGAAGATTAATTCGAAAAGTCTCCTCATATACGTGAGGGGGCTTCAGCGTGTAGACAAACCCTCGCATTCGTTGTCAGGTCTGCGCTCCGGTGCTCACGAATGTCAAATTCGCTCCGCTCCGGTGCTCGCCCTTCCTAGACTGCAAAGGTTTTCTATCACGCTGAAAAGAAGACAAAGGGCTAAAATAAAAATCATTTTAGCCCTTTGTCAACAATCTGAAGTCTCCTCATATACGTGAGGAGACTTTTTTTGATTGTATTGGACAATCGGACAAGAATAAATGTAGAAATTTAGTCAAACACACAAAAATCATCTATTTTACTAAAAACAGGTTTACAAAATGGTGCTTGCTGGATATACTAACAAAGTAATTAAAAACGTAAAGGAGGCTGAAGAATATGTTATTCGTATCTACTTGTGAACAATTCAACCAACAATTTCATCATGTCATCAGCCTGTGGAAGAGCTCGTGTCCTTCCTTTACCTTATACGGTGCACACGCTTCAAAACTGTTAAAGTAAACGAGGATTTTACGTATCATCCATTGCAGGTTGGAAGACACTGTCTTTTGATCTGCATTTTTGTGTGCCCACAGGTCAACTGACAAAGAAGATCTGCGGGCTATTTCGCGTGCCGCGAACTTAAGGGAGGTGAGCGTATATGACAATCCATTTATTTTTTATCACATTGACGATCCGACGAAAATACAAAGACATTGAAACAGTTCTTTATGAACAACAAGTCGAAACATTGTATGAAGAAATGAAGCAGAAACAACTAAAGTACATGAACTAAAATACGAAAAGAAAAATGCGAAAAGGAGGAGATTGACATGTTTATGATGCTTGCAATACTTGATTGTTATACTATGGAGAAGGACCAGGTTTAGACACGCTCCACATTGATCATCTGCACATATGATATCCGTAAAAGGAGATTGTGAGGTGATCAACGAATGTCGATGTCACCATATATGAGGTTTCCGTCAGTGGGGCACGGATATGCATCCATTCCGCATTCCTTAAAGCATGGATACGGTAATCCGTACCGAATGCAAAGAGAGCAAGAGGAAATGCTCAGACAATATATGTATCAGTACCGAGCTTATTGGTATTAAAGAAAAGGAGCAGGAAACGTTATCGTTTCCTGCTCCTTTTACATTAGCAAATCCAGCTTGCACCGATGATGATCAACAAAATGAACAGTACAACAAGCAATGCGAATCCGCCTGCAAAACCGCCACCGTAACCACCGCAGCCTCCAGCATAACCGCCACCAAAGCCCATAATCTAGCACCACCTTTATCTAATCAAGATACATTCATAAAATATGCAGCTCATGCAGAAAACGAAATCAATCTGAGCACAATTAATGAAAACGCCTATTCGGATTAAATTTTTTGAAGTTCTGCGAAACATTTTCTGAAAAGATGCCGTCTAATCAATAACAAATGATTAGGACTAGGTCTTAAACTTTGTTAGGTGTGAGCCGATATGAAAAGTAAGAAAATTCGTAAATAGTTTTATTTACTGGTGCAAAGCAGGTGTTAACATTGATTCAAAGCTGGATTGGAAAACAAATGAGGGAACCAAAAGGCTTGTTCTCAAAATGGGTTGCCCGCTATATGGAAAAAAATCATCATAATATCAATGAATGGACGATTCAACTCTTAAATATACAAGAAAATGACCGGATTTTAGAAATCGGTACTGGAAGAGGCGTGACATTATCGAAGGTAGCAGAGAAACTTGATCGCGGTAAAGTATATGGAGTGGATGCCTCTCGTCATATGATCAAATATGCAAAAAGAAAACATAAGAAGCTTGTGGAACAGGATAAAGCCGTTGTGACTCTTGGTAAAGCCGAGCATTTACCTTTTGAAGACAGATCATTCAATAAATTATTTACGGTGCAGACCATTTATTACTTGAAGGATATTGAGCAAGTCATGAAGGAAGTGTACCGCGTTCTTCAAGTGGATGGAGAAGTATTCTTATCATTCCAACAGCAGGAACTGATGAAGGAACAAAAGCGGTCACATTCTTTTTCATCGTATAGTGAACAAGAGATCAGCCGCCTATTTTCAGCGTATCACTTTAGAGAAGTTTCGGTTTATCACTATGATACATACATCTGTATCAAAGCGTTAAAATGATGAAAATATTTCCCAGGTAATGAACAAGCATTCTAAAAGAGGCTCTTCGTGAGAGGAGCTTCTTTGCGTGTCATTGAATCATGTTTGAACGAATTAAAAAAAGTCTCTTCACCAGAAGAGACTTTTGTATATGATGTAGGCGCCAGCCAGGTGTGTAAGGAATGATAGTATATATAAGGAATTTGTTTGTCGATTAAGGATACCTGTCTGGCTTATTTATTATATCGACACCGTTCTTCAAAAGTTTAGCTTTTTTTTCAATATTTTCTTTTTTATTTGACTGGAAGATACATTTTTCTCTCCGTGATAGACATTTTTCGCTTTTTTTTTATCAATTGTGCCATTTGGAGCAGGGAATTGCTTCAGAAGTAGAGAAAATTGTAAAGACTTCATTTTTAAACAAAAAGGGAGGAATGAAAATATGTCGGGAAACAAAGGTGTCGTTTATAAAGGAGCAGGAAATGTAGCAGTTGAGGATATTGGATACCCTGATTTGATTTTAAGAGATGGCCCGGGTGTACCGAAAGCCAATGTGGGGCGCAAATGTGAGCATGGCGTCATTTTAAAAGTAGTGACGACGAATATTTGCGGAAGTGACCAGCACATGGTGAGAGGTCGTACCACTGCGCCTGCAGGACTAGTCCTTGGTCATGAAATTACAGGTGAAGTCGTTGAGGTTGGACGAGATGTGGAGTTTATTCAAAAAGGAGACCTTGTGTCCGTTCCCTTTAATATTGCTTGTGGACGATGCGTCATGTGTAAGGAACAAAAAACCCATGTGTGCTTAAATGTAAACCCGGACCGTCCAGGCTCTGCCTATGGATATGTCGATATGGGCGGATGGGTTGGCGGCCAATCCGAGTATGTCATGGTGCCGTATGCAGATTTCCAGCTGCTGAAATTTCCAGACAAAGATCAAGCGATGGAAAAAATACTTGATCTGACGATGCTTTCCGATATTTTCCCGACAGGTTTTCACGGTGCTTATACGGCTGGAGTAAAGCCTGGTTCAACCGTATATATTGCCGGTGCAGGGCCAGTAGGTCTTGCCGCAGCGCATTCCGCTCAGCTTCTTGGCGCTTCTACGGTCATTGTCGGTGATTTGAATGAACAAAGGCTGGAGCAGGCCAGAAGCTTTGGCTGTGAGACGATCAATTTAAGAAAACATGATCGAATCGGCGAACAAATCACCAATATCTTAGGAGAGCCAGAAGTAGACTGTGCCGTCGATTGTGTCGGCTTTGAGGCTTCAGGTCATGGAGATCAAGGAGAAGCGCCTGCAACCGTTTTAAATACAATTATGGATATTACCAAAGTTGGCGGTAAACTCGGAATCCCAGGGCTTTACGTCACAGAAGACCCAGGTGCAGTGGATGCTGATGCAAAAGTTGGATCACTGAAAGTGCGAATTGGACTCGGCTGGGCAAAAGCCCATACCTTTGTGACAGGCCAAACCCCTGTCATGCAATATCACCGCAGTCTAATGAAATCCATTTTAAGCGGAAGAGCACAAATCGCCAAAGCGGTGAATGCAACCGTCATTAACCTTGATCAAGCCCCTCAAGGATACAGCGACTTTGATTCCGGTGTAGCGAAGAAATTTGTCATTGACCCGCATGGGATGATTTCTAAATAATGAATCAATGAGAATAATCGAAAAAACTTACGGGAGATTATATCCTGTAAGTTTTTTTGTGTAAATAGACTTTTAAGATTCAGAGGTTTCCATTCTAAATATAAGAAACAAAACTTACACAGCCACTGATTAGCTTTGTTTAGTTATTTAGAATGATCAAATCTCTCAGTAAGTTGTTATAACAGTCCTTCTTTTATTTAATCTAGAGTTGATCTCTGCTAGCCATGCAAGAGTATGTAGTCCTCTGTTAAATCCACAAATGCTTTTAAAGCAGGGGACATCCATTTGTTTTTATGCCAAAATAGTTGGATTTTCGTCGTGAAACTGGGTTCCACCCAATTGATTTTGATGATATTGCCTTCTAAAATTTCTCTTTTCACAGAAATTTCAGGAAGTACAGCAATTCCTAAGCCTGCCATTACACATTTTTTTATGGCTTCTACATCTGCTAATTCTAGTTTACTTCGCGGTTTTGCTCCCGCCTGTGTTAATGAATGTTCAAAGGCGTAGCGATAATCACAGTCTTCAGTTAACAACAATCTTTGCTCGTTCAAATCAATTGGATATACTTTTTGTTTTTTGCTCAAAGGATTTGTTGGGCAGCATACAATGGCCATCGATTCATCTTTTAATTCTTTTACAAGTAAATGTGAGGATACTACAGGATTCATGGATAATAAAGCGACATCAATTTGTCCTTCTAATAATAGATTTAGAACATCCTTTTCCGCTATTCCTGGGCGGAAGATCAGTTCGACTTTTGGATACTTTGTTTGAAAGTCCGTTAAAATATGAGGAAGCCGGTAGGTGCATTGTGTTTCAGATGCACATATTCTCAAAATGCCGCTTGGCTCATTCATTCCGCCAACAGCCTCTAATGCTTCCCCTGTTAAGCCTAAAATTTTATCCGTATAATGTTGAAATTGTTTGCCAGCTTCTGTTAAGATCACCCTTTTTCCAAGCCTTTCAAATAGAGGGGTTCCTAGCTCTTCTTCCAATGCCACAATATTTGCTGTGATGCTAGATTGAGCATAACCAAGCATTTGTGCAGTTTTTGTAAAGTTTAATACTTTTGATGCTGTTTGGAACATTATCAGTTGTTTGATCTCCAACTTCAAGCCTCCCTAAATCGGATCAGCCGATTGATATCATCAGAAAACCTCTATAGATTGATCATAACATTTTTACTATCATAAAAGTAAGCGCTTGCAAGTTGTGTTATTTCAAATATTCAGATTTGCAAAGGGGAGATGGCTTTGTTTGAAATGATTGTCAATTCAGTGAATGATTTTTTATGGACATATATTTTAGTAGTCATGTTAATCGGCATAGGAATCTACTTTACAGTGAGAATGAAATTTATGCAAATTGTCTTACTAAAAGAGATTTTCCGTTCTATTTTTGAAAAAGCGCCCAAAACCAAAAAGGGAAGTCATGAAATTTCATCTATGCAAGCTTTTTTTATTGGAGCTGCTACAAGAATTGGTACTGGAAATATGGCAGGCGTAGCCATTGCCATCACAGTGGGCGGTCCAGGAGCTATTTTCTGGATGTGGTTTGCGGCCGTTTTAGGGGGAGCTTCTGCGTTTGTTGAAAGTACACTAGCTCAAATCTATAAAATTAGAACAAATGATGGATTTAAAGGGGGACCAGGCTACTATATTCAAAAGCAATTCGGAATGAAGTGGCCAAGCAGGATTTTTGCCTTTTCTGTTATTCTTAGTTTCGGCTTAATTTTTAACGCTGTACAAACGAATACAATTACAAATGCCTTTCAATATTCATTTGGGATCAGCCCAATTGCCATGGGGCTATTTGTCACAATTTTTACTGCTTGCATCATTTTTGGTGGTGTCAAGCGAATCGCTAATTTTACACAAATCATTGTGCCAATTATGTCGGCATTTTATATCATTTTAGCACTTTATGTGATTGTCACAAATATCGGTGCTGTACCCGCGGCATTAACAAGTATTATGAAAAGTGCGTTTGGGTTAGAGCAAATCGTTGGGGGCGGGATTGGTGCTGCGATAATGAACGGTGTAAAACGTGGGCTCTTTTCCAATGAAGCAGGAATGGGAAGTGCTCCAAATGCCGCTGCTGCCGCTAATGTTTCGCATCCAGTAAAACAAGGGTTTGTTCAATTATTAGGTGTATTTTTTGATACATTAGTTGTTTGTAGCTGTACTGCCTTTATTATTATGCTATCGACAGTAGAAACAGCTGGTGAATTATCTGGTATCGAAATTACACAAGCAGCAATGGCACAGCATTTTGGATCTTGGGCTAGTATTTTCTTAGCATTTGCTATATTTACTTTTGCTTTTAGTTCTATTGTAGGTGGCTACTATTATGGTGAAGCCAATATCGGTTTTATCCATAAAAGTGTAACAGCGCTATTGATGTATCGAATTATGGTATTAATGATGATCATGTTTGGGGCTGTGGCCAACATACAAATCGTTTGGACGTTGGCCGACTTGTCGATGGCCATTATGGCAATTGTCAACTTGATTGCGATTGCAATTCTAGGCAAGTTCGCTTTTGCCGCTTTGGATGATTACATTCAACAAAGATTGTTAGGCAAAGATCCTGTCTTTTATGCATCTAGCATACCAGGTTTAAAAGAAATAGAATGGTGGGGAGCAGAAAAACAAACTGCTAACTCCATAAACACAAATGAAGGAGTAGAAAAATCATGATGAATTTTGAATATCATTGCGAAACAATAATGATGATGGGGACTGGTCAATCAAAAGAAATCGGATCTATAGTAGAAGATATTGTATTGCCAGGTGCCACAGTTATGCTGGTGACGGACTCTGGTGTGAAGAGCGCAGGGCTCGTTCAGCCTATTGAAGCGTATTTGCAGGAAGCTGGTTATTCTGTCGTTGTATTTGATCAAGTATCTCCAAATCCTAGAGATAGTGAATGTCTAGCTGGTGCAGAGCTCTTTAGAAAAGAACAAGCATCAGCGGTCATTGCGATTGGTGGCGGAAGTCCAATGGATACGGCGAAAGCGATTGCTTTATTAGGTCCAAATGGCGGCATTCCTGAAGATTATATATCAGGGAAGAAGGCGTATGCTAATCTATCTCCATTAATTTGTATCCCAACAACGGCTGGTACTGGTTCTGAGGTGACCCGTTCATCTGTCATTACGTTAGCTGCTTCACATAAAAAAATCACATTAAAGCATGGCTTGCTTCGGCCAACCATTGCGATTTTAGATCCTGCTCTTACATTGACGGTGCCAAAAGGCATAACAGCCGCAACAGGCGTGGATGCATTGGTACATGCTATTGAAGGCTATTCATGTAAAGTAACAAATCCAATTTCCAAAGCAATGGGTTCAAGTGCAATGGAGACAATTGTGAAATACTTACCCAAGGCATATGAAAATGGATCTGATCTAGAAGCGAGATATAAAATGCAGGAAGGGAGCTTACTAGCCGGCTTATGCTTCGGTTCAGCCGATGTCGCAGCCGTTCATTGCTTAGCAGAAGCACTTGGTAGTCTTTATGATACACCTCATGGTATCGCAAACGCGGTATTTTTGCCTTATGTTATGCAATTCAATGCAGTCGAAAACAAGGTATTACACGCAGAGCTTGCCAAAATAATGAGCTTTGCAGATAAAACGGATTCAGATGATGTGGCGATTCAAAAATTAATTGATGGCATGTATACATTCACAAAAAATTTAGGTATTCCAGCACTAAAAGATTTATCTTATGTAAAAGAAGAGGATTTTGAAAAAATGGCTGAATTAGCAGAACAAAACGGCTCTACATCAAGTAATGTTCGGACTGTTACGAAAGCCGACTACTTAGATATTTTAAAGGCTGCTTTTTAAAATCACCATATAGAAAAATAGAATCAATGAATTCCAAAGAAACACCCTCTTCATGACACGATTACTTGGAGGGTGTTCTTTTATGTTTCATGTGGCTAGGTATCGTCTATATATGAGTGGTATGATAGACGACAACATCTGATGGAGAAAGGGTTGGATAAACAATGAAATTTCACAATAAAACCGTTATCATCACAGGCGCAGCCAATGGAATTGGTGAAATGATCGCCTGGGGCTATGCAAAAGAAGGAGCACGAGTGGTGCTTGCGGATATAGATGAAGAAAAGGGTAAGCGCTTGGAGGAAGAGCTAAAAAAAGAATCATTAGAAGCTTATTTTAAGAAAACGGATGTGAGGCAAGAAAAGGAGATTCAGCAGTTCATGTCGTTTGCGGCGGAGCGCTGTAAAACGATTGATATTCTCATTAATAATGCTGGTGTCATGTGCACAGTATCGCCTTATGAATTAACGCTTGATGAGTGGGATCGTGTGTTACAGACGAACCTAAGAGGGACTTTTTTATGTGCAAGAGAAGCAGCACGTTATATAAAAGAGAATCCAAAAGGCGGTTCTATTGTGAACATTTCATCCACCCGCGCGACCATGTCAGAGCCTCATACAGAAGCATATGCCGCATCAAAAGGCGGAATATCTGCGCTGACTCATGCCTTAGCGGCTTCTTTTAGTTCGGATCATATCACGGTGAATAGCATTTCACCTGGATGGATTGAAACGAAGGATGAGGAGAATCTTCGAGAGATCGATCACCAGCAGCATCTTTCCAATCGAGTCGGCACGCCAAAGGATATTGTGAAGGCCTGCTTTTATTTAACCGATGAGGAGAATCAATTTGTGACCGGCACAGATTTAGTCGTTGATGGCGGCATGACCAGAAAGATGATCTATGCTGATTAACTTGAAAAAACATTGACGCTTTGATCAAGGCGCAGTACAATATGTAACAATTCAACTGAAGATCGTGATGAAATAAAGACATAGCGAAAATAGAGAAGAGTACATCATGAGCTGTCCCGCACAGAGAACTCCGTGAAGCTGAGAAGGAGCCGGGCAGCATGATGGAACCAAGCCTCTTAGCTCTGCACCGGATTCCTTCGGATGGTGGTGCAGCGATATTCTCCCGTTACAGAGATGGGTTCATGATGACCTGCTAAGGTTCATCTGGCAACAGATGAATAAACTGAGGTGGCAACGCGGAGTAAATCCCGTCCTCAAGACAGAAATGTCTTGGGGGCGGGATTTTTTTATGACAAATAGGAGGAAAAGTGATGAAAAAACATTGGCGGGATATGAGTTTACTGCTTGGAGCCATCGGAATTGCGAACATAGGAGAATGGATTTATATGATTGCTCTCCATCTGCTCATTTTTCAAGAAACGGGCTCTGTGCTGGCTGTAACAGCCGTCTATATGCTGAGACCGGCTGCGGCTCTTTTGACAAACAGCTGGTCTGGCAGTTTGATTGACAGGCTGAATCAGCGGAAAGTGATGATCAGCTTAGATATCAGCCGGGCAATCCTAATCGCATGTATACCCTTTGCGTTATTTTCAGGACATCTCCTTATCCTTTATGTGCTAGTGCTTCTCATTCAAATGGCACAAGCGATGTTTCATCCAGCGTCGATGGTCTATATGACAGGATTGATCCCGGCGAATAACCGAAAACGGTTTAATGCCATTCGCTCATTATTACAATCGGGTGGGTTTTTACTTGGCCCCGCTGCAGCAGGTCTGCTTTTTTTAGTCGGTACACCTGTTTTTTCAATTTATATAAATGCGATCTGCTTGTTGGTATCTGCTCTATTAACAATGTGTTTACCGAATTTGCTCAAACAAGATGCTGGCCAAAAGGGTTTTACCCTTTCAATGTTAAAAGAGGATGCGAGGCTTGTTCTTCGATTTAGTTTGACATCACGCCAAATTATGGCGGTGTATTTATTATTTAGTGCCGCTATCACGGTACTTCCTACTGCCATTGACTCTCTTGAAACAGCCTTTGCAAAAGAAGTGCTTCTGCTAACTGATACACAATATGGTCTTCTTGTGAGTATAGCTGGGGCAGGCATTATCGCAGGCGCAGGTCTCAATTCGGTGATTGTGGAGAGGCTGCCTGTTTCGATCATGCTTGGGATTGGCAGTTTGTTGGTGGCATGTGGCTATCTCATTTATGCTTTTTCCAGCACATTGTTTATAGCCGCTGTTGGATTTTTTATATTAGCATTCTTTTTAGCATTTGCGAACACAGGTTTTATGACTTTCTATCAAACGAATATCCCGGTAGAGGTGATGGGGAGGGTAGCCAGTTTTTATGCTTTAGTTGAAGCCATTCTGACGATCATGCTGACAGGTGTCTCTGGTGGGCTTGCACATGTTTTATCAATCCGAACCTCCGTTGTCACCGGGAGTCTATGTATGCTTCTTGTCTGTTTATTGCTATGTTTTGTCATCTTTCGTCCATTGACTGACAAAAAGATAGTGCATCCTACTTAGAAAATTAAAAAAATTATGTTATGATTATTTAAGTAAGTTAATTAAATTGATGAGAAAAGGAGTCTTACACATGAAAGCACTACGCTGGCACGATCAAAAGGACATTCGACTAGAGGAAATTGATGAACCAAAAGTTGCTCCAGGAAAAGTGAAACTTAAAGTGAAATGGTGCGGCATTTGTGGTAGTGATTTACATGAATATCTAGGAGGACCTATCTTCATTCCAGTGAATGAACCTCATCCACTGACAAAAGAAAAAGCACCTATTACACTGGGGCATGAATTTTCTGGTGAGGTTGTTGAAGTAGGAGAAGACGTCAGCAATTACAAAGTAGGCGACCGAGTGGTTGTTGAGCCTATTTTTGCAACTCACGGACATCAAGGTGCTTACAACTTAGATGAAAACATGGGCTTTTTAGGACTTGCCGGAGGCGGCGGTGGATTCTCTGAATATGTATCTGTCGATGAAGAATTACTTCATTTATTACCAGACGAAATTTCATATGAGCAAGGGGCACTTGTAGAGCCTTCAGCAGTTGCTTTATATGCGGTTCGTTCTAGTAAAGTACAAGCTGGGGATACAGCGGCTGTGTTTGGTTGCGGACCAATTGGCTTGCTTGTTATTGAAGCATTAAAAGCAGCTGGTGCTACTGATATTTACGCAGTAGAATTATCTAAAGAACGCCAAGAAAAAGCGAAAGAGCTTGGAGCGATCATTGTTGATCCTTCTCAATATGAAGATGTTGTTCAAGAAATTGCACGCCGTACAAACGGTGGCGTCGATGTTTCTTTTGAAGTGACAGGTGTACCTGTTGTATTGAAGCAAGCAATCCAATCAACTAGAATTTCAGGTGAAACAGTCATTGTAAGCATTTGGGAAAAAGGCGCAGAAATTATGCCAAATGACATCGTCATTAAAGAACGTACAGTTAAAGGGATCATCGGCTATAGAGACGTATTCCCATCTGTATTAAACTTAATGAGAAAAGGCTATTTCTCTGCTGATACACTCGTTACGAAAAAAATCAAGCTTGACGATGTAATCGAGGATGGCTTCAATGCATTAATCAATGAAAAAGATCAAGTGAAAATTTTAGTTAGTGCTGAATAGTAAGACAACGAAGGGGAATGGCAAAAGCCATTCTCTTTTCTATTCATAGTGATCAATCAATGGAAAGAGCAGGACAATTTCCTTTAACATACTTAAAAAAGGTGAATAAATGGATCAAAAAAAGTCGATCAGGTTCTCGTGCCTGATCGACTTTTTTATCGTCCAAGAGATCTTCCGTACACGCTGACTCGTTTCTCTAACAAGGCAAAAGCGAGTTCAAAGAAAATGCTCAGCAGCCAATAGATCAAAGCAGAGACGAGATACGTTTCTAAAAACTGATAGCCGTCGTTCGCAATGATTCGGGAAATCCCCATGATCTCAAGTACTCCAATCGTAAACGAAAGAGAGGTGGCTTTTAATAGCTGAATGAGCTGATTGCCTAAGTTCGGCATGGCTACCACAAATGCCTGCGGCAAAATAATGCGCATCATCGCTTGGCGTGTCGTCATCCCCACAATTTTTGCCGCTTCAAGCTGTCCTTTGTCTACCGCAAGAAGTGCACTCCGAACGACCTCTGTTAAATGGGCGGCTGAATGAAGGCTGAATGTAATAAGGGCAACAGCTAATGGAGAGACCATATCTGGATGAAAGGTCAACCCGAATGTACCGCTCACTTTGGTTAGAACAAAAGGAAGTCCATAAAAGAAAGCGAACAACTGAACAATAAGAGGCGTTCCTCTAAAAAAGGAGACATAGAGCGTCACAAGCTGCCTGAGTACAGGAATGCGGAAGAGACGAATGAAAGCAAAAACAGATCCAATCATCAGGCTTACAGCCATGGAAACGAGTGCAATCAATAAGGTAAAAGGAACGCCTTTTAGAATATGAGGTACTTGGTCAATCGCAAATTGAATATCAATGGTTTGCATCAAATCGCCTCCTTAACGTGACAGGCTGGTGCGGCCTTTTACAAATTTCCTTTCAAGCAGCATGGTGATCAGTTCAATACTCATGCAAATAAGCCAATACACAATCGCAATGATCACATACACCTCAAACAGACCGATTCCGTAGTTATTTCCTAAAATGATCTTCACCTGTCCCATGATATCAATGAGTCCGATTGTAAAGGCAATTGCCGTGTCTTTGACGAGATCAATGGTGTAATTTCCGAGGTTCGGCAGTGCAATGAGGAAGGCCTGCGGGATAATGATCCTAATCAACGCTTGTGTATCTGTCATCCCAACAATGTAGGCGGCCTCCAGCTGATCCTTCCCGACAGATGAATACGCACTGCGAAAAACTTCAGATAAATAAGCGCCCGTATGTAAAGAAAACGTCATCATCACAAATAGCACACGATCCCAATGATTGATTTGAATCCCTGCCACAAGCAAAAGCTGAGGAAGTCCAAAATAAATCAAGAAAAGCTGAACAATTAAAGGCGTACTCCGTGTAAAAGATAAATAAATAACAGCCAATTGCTTCAGCACTGGGATTTGCTTGATACGAATACATGCAAATAGCAAGCCGATGATGATGGCAAAAAACAATGACACGATAATAATGAGAAAAGTGAGTGGCAGGCGTTCAAGCACCTGTAAAAAAATGCGCAGCCAATCTCCAGCTGTAAACGTCATGACGCTTCATTCCTTCCTTCATTTTGATCGCCTTGCTCTGAGATGTCATCAATATCTTGAAAGAAATCAATCCCAAACCACTTTTTCGCCAGCTTAGGCAGTGTTCCATCATCAATCATCTCTTGTGTGATCCGGTCCAAATCTTTTGCAAGCTTCTTCTCGCTTGGCTGTAAGACAAGATAGATAGGCTCCTTTGACACAATGCCGCCAACTTTGACCTTTAGGTTTAAATGCTTTTGAATGGTATCAAAGGTTGAAATGTTCATAAATGCTGCATCTGACCGTCCACTTTCAACGCGCTTTAAGTTAAGCTCATTTGAAGGGCTCTCAATAGTCGTCAGCGGAATATCCGGATCATGCTCTTGATTATATTGATTTAATATCGAACGCAAGCCTCCGCTAGGGCTGACAGGAGCCAGCTTTTTAGATGTCATATCATCAAGCGATCGAATCTCTTTGTCTGATTCATTCACAATTAAACCTGTCATCGAATAACCATACGGAACCTTAGGGTAAAGGAAACGCTTTTCACGTTCAGGATTACTAAAAAACCAATTAGCCGCCATTTCAAACTTCCCTGCGCCTACACCAATTAAATTCGATTCTTCCTCGCCAAAAATGTAATCAAAATGTACGTGAGGAAGTCTTTTTTCCACTTCATTTAAATAATCAATGTTATAGCCAATTGGTTCGTTTCGGTCATTTGTTGCTAAAAAGGGTGGATTGACCTCTGCACTTAGTGCGACTTTTACAATTTTTCTACCATCATCTGTCGTGGTTTTCACACTGCTACAGCCCATCAGAGAAAGAAAAAGCAGAAGGACACCGGACATCATGAATGCTGTCTTTTGTTTCATTTGTCTTTCTCCGATTCTTGCCACATGCCGCGATGAATTCTTGATAAAAATTGTTTCGTTCGTTCATGCTGTGGCTTCAATAGGACGTCTTCTGGTGAGCCTTTTTCAACGATTTCGCCATCTGCCATAAAGATCACCGTATCCGCCACGTCCTTTGCAAAAGAAATTTCATGCGTCACAATGACCATCGTCATGCCTTGACTTGAAATATCTTTGATCATTTCTAGAATTTCTCCTACCATCTCTGGGTCCAGTGCCGACGTAGGTTCATCAAACAAAAGCACTGAAGGGTTCATCGCAAGAGCGCGGGCTATGCCAATTCGCTGCTGCTGACCGCCGGATAATTCACTCGGAAATGCATCTTTTTTATGAAGCAGTCCAATCCGCGTTAAAAATTGCTCCCCGACCTTTTCAGCTTCTTTTTTAGACATGTTTTGAGACACGATCAATCCTTCTGTAATATTTTCAAGTGCTCGTTTATTCTGAAACAAGTGATAATGCTGAAACACCATGGAGGATTGCTGCCTGAGTTTTAGCAGATCTTTTTTATGATATCGTTCAAATTGAATCGTGGCTTCACCAACCGTCAGCTCACCTTTGTCTGGAATATCGAGGCTGTTTAAGCTGCGAAGAAGTGTTGTTTTTCCTGACCCGCTCGGTCCAATAATGGCGACCACTTCACCTTCTTGTACGGTGAAATCAATGCCTTTTAACACATGGGTCTGCCCATAAGATTTATGTAGATTAGTAGCTGAAATCATAAAAGCATCACGTTCCTTTGACATATGTACTTAATATTGATAAAATTTAACACATTAAATCCTATAAGTAAAGTGTGTTTTATTTATTCCGATTGGAAAAATCAGATATGATAGATTGTGAGATATAGAGGAGTTGGATACGTTTTGTCTAAAGCATTATTTGTCGATACCGATTTTCAAAAAACATGGCTCAATCAACTAGAATCTCTTCGTGAAACGATCGAACAAACGGCAAAAGAACATGATGAAGGCGCTTATTTTCCTGAAAAAAATATTGAATCATTAGTAGAGATGGGCTATACGACGTTGTCTCTTCCTGCTGAATACGGAGGCGGAGGTCAATCTGTGAAGGATATGGTTCTGTTTCAAGAGACGCTCGGCAGTATGGACGGAGCGACTGCCTTATCAATCGGCTGGCACCAAGGGGTTGTAGGCGAAATTTACGAAAAGAAACAATGGAATGAGCAGCAGCTGCAATTCTTTGCGGAAGAAGTGAAGAAGGGCGCCCTTGTCAACCGTGCCGTGAGCGAGGCGCAGACAGGCAGTCCAACAAGAGGCGGGAAGCCTGGGACAACAGCCACTAGATCAGGTAATGAGTGGATCATCAATGGACGTAAAATTTTCACAACGATGTCACCGGCACTTACATACTTTTTAGTCGGCGTATGGATCGAGGAAAAAGAGGCCATGGGCTTCTTCTTAATTCACCGTGAGACAGAAGGTGTTTCAATAGAAGAAACGTGGAATGTTGTGGGCATGAGAGGAACTGAAAGTCATGATTTAATCTTAGATCAGGTGAAGGTTTCAGATGACATGCTTGTGGAGGTGCAAAAAGGGCCGCGGGGTGTTACGCTAAATCCTTGGATTGCACATATTCCTTCCTGCTATTTAGGGATTGCGCAAGCGGCAAGAGACTATGCTGTTCAGTATGCTATCACCCACTCACCGAACAGCATCAGCGGAACGATTAGTGATCTGCCAAATGTCCAAACACTGATTGGCGAAATCGACTTACTATTAAAGCAAGCACGCCACGTCATCTACTCAACGACCACTTTGTATGAAAAGCCAGAGAAAAGAGAGCTGTTAATCAATGAATTTGGTGCTGTAAAGCATACCGTCGTTAATCACAGTTTGCAAGTTGTCGATAAAGCTATGCGTTTAGTGGGTGCGAAAAGCTTAAGCCTAGACTGTCCACTGCAGCGCTACTATCGAGATATTCGTGCCGGGCTACATAACCCGCCAATGGACGATATGACGATATCAAAAATGGCGAAACAGGCCATTCAAGAGAAAAAAGAGAGCTAATATACAGTAAAAAGCCGGATAAATCGGCTTTTTTTTATTTGAAAGAAAAGAGGACAAGCGTACCTTATATCCCATCGCTTAAACATGCTACAATCATGGCAATCATGGGAAAAGGAGCGGTTGTCTTGAAGAAAAAGTATATAAAATGGCTGTTTTCTAGCATCATGCTGATGGCACTTTGTATCAGCCAGCCTTCATCAACTGAAGCAAGATCACCAGCGTGGTCAGTAGATGAATTCTTTAAAAATCGGGAAGGCACGTTTGTGATTCAAGAAGTAAAAGAAAAGTCTCCTTGGGTGTATAACAAAAATAGAGCGAAAGAGCGCTTTGCACCTCAATCGACATTTAAGGTAGCAAATGCTTTAATCGGACTCCAAACAGGCGCAGTGAGAGATGAATACGACATCAAATATTGGGATGGCGTAAAAAGAGAGATTGACAGCTGGAATAGGGATCATACATTAGGATCTGGCATGAGAGATTCAGTCGTCTGGTACTATCAAGCCATGGCGCGTGACATTGGAGAAGAACGCATGAATCATTGGGTGAAAGCCATTCATTATGGGAACAAAGACATATCTGGCGGAATCGATCAATTTTGGTTAAGCAGTACCCTGCGAATTTCTCCAATCGAACAAGTTCGTTTCCTCAAACAGCTATATGAAGAGACTCTTCCATTTGACCTAACTGTTATGAGAACAGTCAAACGAATGATGGTACAAGAAGAAGAGAAACACGCCACCCTATACGGAAAAACAGGCTCTGGATCAGGTATCGGCTGGTACGTAGGCTTCATCAAACATGAAAACAAAACCTACATCTTTGCCACAAATATCGAAGGCACCGGAATAGAAGCAAAAGAAATCACCTATCGCATTTTGAAAAAATATCATTTGATTGAAGCATCCGTTTAGGGTGCTTTTTTATATTATGGTTATCTACAAAACTAATGTTGTATTAATTAAAAAATGTGACGAGTAAGTGAATAGATAATGACCGTTGAATAAAGAGTTGTCATATAAATTAGTGAATAGACAAACATAATTGATGCCCACTTCTCGGAATGCATTCTCTTGTAACCGAAAATACTTAAGCAAATCCATATAAGGCCTAAAAAAAAGGATACAAGCACAAGCCCTATGCTTAAAGAATGGAAAAGAAAACTGCTTAAGGTAATTGCTAAGATATAAAGATTTGTTTGCAAGTATGTTCTTTTCATTCCTTTTACAACCGGTAACATGGGAATGTTTGCTGCCTTGTATTCATGTTGTTTTCTAATAGCTATCGAATAAAAATGCGGCATCTGCCAAATAATTGTAATGAAAAACAACCCCATAATAGCTGGGTGTGATATATCTGGTGAAATAGCTGCCCAACCAATGAGAGGAGGCATTGCTCCAGAAATACTACCAATTTCTGTGTTGTATACGGTTTTTCTTTTACTCCATATTGTATAAGGAAAAATATAAAAAAATAAACCAATCAATCCTATAATAGCTGCTAGATAGGTTGTAAATACTAAAAAGCCTAATCCTAAAACAGACATTAAAATACTAAGCCATAGAACTTTTTTAGGATTGACTTCTCCTGTGACAGTAGGTCTGTTTTTTGTTCTATTCATCACGGAATCTATGTCCCTATCATACAAATTGTTTAAAGCTCCAGCAGCACCAATTAATAAAATTGAACCTGCAAATGCCAATAGTATCTCAACAGATTTATGAAGGATGTCAATTTGATATGTGTATAATGCCAAGGTTAAGCCAGCACACATTGGGATCAAATTTGATTTAATAATCCCTGATTTAACTGTTTGAGCGATTATGTCCATTTTCGTTTTGTGAATTTTTTTCCCCATCTGTCGCATTGTTTTTCTCCTTTTCACATTATATACCTTGTTAAATTTACATACTAATTGGTATGTTAATTCCATATGGTATAATTGTCAATATAAGGAGGTAAAGGAATGATTAGACAAAGAAAGACGCAAAATGAAAGGAAAGAAGAAACAAGGAAATTACTCTTAAATTCTGCAGTTGAGAATTTTGCTAAGTATGGTTTTCATGGGGTCTCCATTGATAAATTGACAGAATATGCGGGATTTAGTAAAGGGGCCTTTTATGCGCATTTTCATTCAAAGGAAGAGATCTTTTTGGCACTATTGGAACAACAAATGCAATTACATGTAGAAAAAATCAATGCTTTATTAGCAGAACAACCTTCTCTTTTACACTTTTCAGAAAAAATGAATCAACAGTCTATTCAAAGACGTGAAGAAAATCGGACGTGGAGCCTGCTAAATATGGAATTTCTTCTGTATTCAATGAGAAATGAGGAAGTAAAGTGTCAGTGGTCAAATATGATTCTACAATCGGTAAAACAAATCTCTCAATCCATTGAGAATTTAATAAAAAAAGAGAATCTTACATCTACTCTTTCATCTGAAGAAATGGCATGGACAATTCTTTCATTGGAAAATGGTGTAGCGATATTCCACTATATTAGTCAAGACCATATACCAATTGATTTATTAGAAAAATCCCTAAAAAGAATAATTTCATAATGAAATACGATTTATGAATGTGGCAAGTCTTTACCCTAATAGGGGAGAGGGTGATTCTAGAAAGGAGGCTTATAAGGAGTGCACTTGAAGAATATACAATTAATGTCGGATGATGATCATGGGAACTTAGCAAGCCAATCCCTTTGTGTGACAGAAATGTTTTTATGGGAATTAGGGAAAAGAATTCAAACGAAAGATTGTGAGGCCATTGTTTTGATATGTGGCTCATTTAAAGACTACAAATTAATGAGTACCTCAAAAGAAGAACCTAACATGTTATTTTTAAAAAATACCTATGAGCTAGAAGTACCCCTCAGTTATAGTGAATTTGAAAATGCAGTAAATAAGAAAGAGATCTTAGCTGATACTTTAGAAAAAGCGATGCTCTATCTATGTGAACTGAAAAATTGGGACAGTCAGCTAGTCAAAGCGGCATTTCAAAAAATGAAAGAAAAGGAATATAAAGCGGAGATAAAAGGAAAACAAACAAAATTAAGTCCAGATAAAAAAAAGAAAGCATATCCTCTGATCGAGTTAGATTTAAATCAGTTTACTCTCTATCTTGTCATTGAAGACAATAAAAGAAAGATCTTATCTAAAAAATTAATTGCTAAAACCGATACCTATTTAGAAGAAATTTCTTATCACATGCGAGAGCTTAGGTGGCTAACTGATCATGAGGTGGCACTATTCAAACATACAAATAAACCTGTTTATACAAGTGTGCGGTTATCGTGATAAAGCAAAATGAGAATAGCATAACACTTGTGGAAATCAAGAACGCAACTTACAAAGGAGTGTATGTTTTTAATGGGTTTTTGGGAAGAAGGACATAAGAAAAAGAACATCATTATTGGTGATGAAGATTAGATAATTTTGAAGAATTGTCTGAACCAGGGAGAAAATCATTACCAGAAATGATTGATTTAGACGATTTGATAGAAGAGTGGCTGCCGGGAATGATAGCAAATGGAATCAATCCTTCCATTTTCTATAATCGAAATGACTCGGTTTCAATTAAAATTCATACATTAAAAGAAGATATAGAGGAAGAATTAAAAAACTACTAGTTCGACAAGAGTGGAGGTAGTTGTTTGAAACGGCTTGAAGACTTATTTATTCGTTCAGAAAAAGAATTCAAATTCTATCAGAATTTAGTAGACAATGTGTTTGACACAAATAAGATGCTGCCACAACAAGTCTTCCGGAAGACATTTGATTGTTTTTTGTTTCAAGAGTTTGATTGGGCATTGAGTGATGATATTTTACCAACCATTAAAGAGTTATCAACTGTTACACAAGATAGAGAATTTTTAACTGCAGTCCTTCAACAAGATCCAGCAAAATATTATTTGAAGGAATTTGGGTATTATAATTGGCTGAAAGCGAGTGTGGATATTACAGGTGAGGATTATGTAAATGCACTATGGATGCACCCAAAAGAGTCTATAGCAGATGATATCATAACGAATTCGTACATAGTGGTCTGGCTATCGTATTCTTTGCAGTGGGCGATTTGGGCAGATAGGGATATGGAAATTTGTATCATAGGGATGTTATCAGCAAAAGATTCTGTGAAAAATAGGTTATTAAAAGAAGGGTGGAAACCAATGGATCACCCTGTTTTAGCAAATTGGCTTGAAGGATTATTGAAGGGTCAAAAAACATTCAATGACTATTACACCCAAATGCTTTCTCATTATGCGTCATGTTACAAGCGGTGAAATGGAGTATCAATGACTGATGATAGATTTACCCGAAGATATGAAAGGAGCATAAAGTGAAACATTTGTTTATATCCGATCCAAAAGAATTTGAACATGTTCTATCGTTTGTTCATTCGCTTGTTCACAGTACAAAGACATTCCCTACTCAAGTGTTGAAAACGAAAACACCTCATTATTTATTCGAAGAATTCCATTGGTTGTTATCAGATGATAGCTGGGAAATGTTAAAAGGTTTAGCTTTGAATCATCATGATGACTATATACTCATGGCTGTATTAGATGAGCAGAAGAGCATGGATGATTATTATCGGAATTTTGGTTATTATCCTTGGGTGAAAATCCCGTTAAACCTCACGCCAAGTGATTACCTTGATCTCTTAACGGATTATCCGATAGAAAGTGTAAATGATAGCATAATGGATATTGCTTCACGTGTGATATGGGTTTCCCCTTCTGCGAAATGGATCATTTATGGCGAAAGAGGTTATGAGATAGGAGTATTAGCGATTCATCAATTAGAACAGATGAATAAACAATTGTTAAAAACGTGGAGAACTTTAGATGAGATTGTATTAGGTTGGATTTCAGTTGTATATCCGAATCAAAAACTTCCTGATGATTTTAGAAAAGAACTGATTCGAAATTATAAAAATAAATAATAAATGTTACATATATCTACATGTTCTGATTTTGATACTGTAGAATATTTTTAGTTTTGTTTGATGTTTTAAATCGATGAGGTGGAGCAAGTCATGAGAATCGTATTAGCAAAAGAGGAAAATTTATTCAAAGTAAATGAATTAATAAAGAAAATCAATTTAAACGTAGAAGAGTATCATTGGGTCATAAGTGATGTGACACTCACAATGGTTCATGGTCGGAATAATCAATTTCATTCAGAAGTCATGCCGGATTATACGGATTTTTTATTTCTGAAGGGTGAACATTTCAAAAAATTCTTACATGACTATTCTTATTCTTTTATTTTCGCTGTTTTGACCGCATTGCCTCGTCATGTAGATCATTTGAATATCAGTTCAATACCTCAAATTGAAGATAATGAACGATATTGGAACGTGAATTATACACCCGTTATTCCTCAAGCCGTGTTTGAAATCGGTTTTTTTGATTCGACAGATGTTATTTTTACAGGAGATCAGAAAATCTTAAGCGAATTTCGAAAAAAAGCGGACTTTATTTCATTTGAAGAATATTTACAAACTCCGTGATATGATTCGTTAGGAGAAATGAGATGTTTAGTAGTTTAGAAAGATGGATCGAATGCAGCTACCGTACTCATAGAATATGGAACCTGTACAATGAACTATTTGAAGAATTTGATACAAATGCAAATTGTCTATTTAACATAAAAGTCTAGATGAGATTTTAAAAACAATGAGAGATTGGGGAAAGGTCCATGAAAATCAGCCGTGATAAACAAGATTTATTCGATGATTTAAAACAACGTTATCAATACTTATTAGATTCAGCTTATCCAGATGAAATCGTCTCTTTTGAGGAAGAAACTGGTATATGTTCAGATGATTTTTATATGTTTTTTTCACTTGTTGCAGGCAGCTTAAGTTATGTGATCGATCATAAACGAATACCGAAAAAACAGTTAAACGTGCTACGTCAGTCATTTGAAGAGCAATATCCCCAAATCAAATCGTATCAACAGATCCTTGAATCGTACCCTTTATTGCATTCCTATGTTCAATACCATGAAGAAACAAGAAAACGAATGATTGCACTTATAAAATAACCTCTTGGAGGACAAATGATGACATGGTTTTTAAATGAAAAAATCCAGAAGCAAATCCCTGATTTCGATATCAGTCTTCTAAAGCAAATCAATGAATTTCACTACTTTAAAGAGTATAATGAACATTACGACTTGATCAACTGTATTGTTCTGCACATCCCATATGAGTCCCCGAATCTACAAGCAGACATTCATCTAAAATTCACCAATGTCGCTTCTGTTCAAATCAAAAATTTGGAGTTAACAAACGATGACTATATTTTATTGGACATACAGTTTTTGGATAGAGGCTGGGGAAATTTGAATTACTTTGTCGAAGATTTTGAAGAACAGTATTTTTCTTTTTATTGTCAAACGGTACAAGTCATACAAGTCGTATCAAATGAATCGGGCTAGTCTCTTTACATATGTGCGAATCAAGCTTCCCCATCCCAACACAGAAAGGTGCAATGACATTGAATCGAATCATGAAATGGCTCTTATTTGCGGTGGTCATCGCTGGATTATTGGTATGCGCATTCTTTGTGTTCCGTTTAAACCAGCCTAAGCCGACGACAAACATCCATTATGCAGACATACAAAACAAACAGCAAACACTCGATATGTATATGCCAAAGGGAAAAGATGAAGACAAAAAGAAGAAGCATCCAGTCATGATCTATCTCCATGGCGGCGGCTGGACAGGCGGAGATAAGAATAGAGTCGCTTCAAAGGCGGATTATTTTACTGGTCAAGGGTATGTGTTTGTTTCGATGAATTACAGGCTTCACCCTGATGCCAACTATGAGCAGAAGGCAGATGATACGGCAAACGCCATCAAATGGGTCAAGGATCATGCAGATGAGTATCAAATTGATTCATCAAAAATCAATGTCATGGGTCACTCAGCGGGCGGTCATTTGACGGCATTGGTGGCCACAGATTCGACTTACTTAAAACGTGTGGGGCTGTCGCCAAAAACGATCAATTCTATCGTGATTTTAGATGGTCCGTTAAACATCAATCAATTTATCCAAGCCATTCCATCGTATAAAAAAGTATTTGGTAAACAGGAGAAGAACTGGACAAAGGCATCACCTGTCACTTATATGAATCAAGCGAATGTACCGCCTGTTTATTTGGTCACGGGGTGGGAAAATCCTGAGGTGTATCAATTTGCAGAAAAACTGAACCATGATAAAGGTTCTAAGTTTGTGTTTCGGGTCCATTCGCTGAGCCACAGTGACTTGAATAAATGGTTTGGATCAGACAGGGCGCCAAAAGAAGCGCAAAACATGACAAAGGCTGTGATGGCTTTTGTCAAAAAACAAAATCAATAACGAAGACCGTATGCTCGACAATCCATTTTGCCGCAGTATATGATAAAGCGTAAATGGTTTGTACCAAAGGAGTGTATGTTGTTGTCATCACGTATGGAAAATAAAGTGTTCAATTGCGAAAAAGAGCTGACGCTAAATATTATCGGCGGTAAGTGGAAAATGCTGATTTTATGGCACCTGGGCAGAGAAGGGACAAAACGGTTTGGTGAGCTAAAGTCGTTAATGCCTGGGATCACGCAAAGAATGCTTGTCAATCAGCTAAGAGAATTAGAGGAAGATCACATTGTGCATCGGGAGGTTTATCCTGTCGTTCCGCCAAAGGTTGAGTATTCCCTGACAGAACTAGGAGAAAGCTTAATGCCGATTTTAGAGTCGATGTATGATTGGGGAAGACAGTATCTCGACAGCAATTTTTTAAAGGATGATAAATAGTAATACATGCAAAAGATACTGGTCGAAAGACAGTATCTTTTTTGTAACCATATGCGAAAAAGTATAGTATGTAAAAAAAAAGTGCGTACTTGGATTGCTCCCATCCTGTTGTTATACTCATTTCATCGTGCAAGAAGCCCTATTCACGGAGCTCTTGAAGATGAGATGAAAAAACGGGAGTGAACATTCATGAAATTACAATTAGCATTAGATTTAGTGAATATACCAGAAGCGATTGAGCTGATCAAAGAAGTAGAAGGATCGATTGATGTAGTCGAAATTGGAACACCTGTTGTGATCAACGAAGGCTTGCGTGCCGTCAAAGAAGTCAAACAGGCATTTCCAAACTTACGTGTACTCGCTGATCTGAAAATTATGGATGCGGCCGGCTATGAAGTGCAGCAGGCATCCGAAGCTGGAGCAGATATCGTGACCATTCTTGCAGCGGCAGAAGATATGTCCATTCAAGGAGCGGTGAAAGAAGCGAAAGCAAGAGGGAAACAGATTTTAGTGGATATGATTGGTATCAAAGATATCGCTGGCCGTGCAAAAGAGCTGGATGAGCTAGGAGTCGATTATATTTGTGTGCACACAGGCTATGACCTGCAAGCGGTTGGACAAAACTCATTTGCTGACCTTATGACCATTAAACAAGTCGTCAAACAAGCGAAAACAGCCATTGCAGGCGGAATTAAGCTTGATACGTTACCTGAAGTCGTAAAATTAAATCCTGATTTGATCATTGTCGGCGGCGGTATCGCAAGCCAGGACAATAAAGCAGAAGTGGCCGCACAAATGAAGCAGTTGATCTCACAATCATGAAGACCAGTGACTATGTGAAAGCCATTTTGAATGAGCTTTCTGAGCACTCGCCCGCTATTCAAGACGAACAAGCAGAGCGGCTTGTCTCAAGCCTTTTAGCTGTAAGAAAGGTCTTTGTGGCAGGTGCTGGCAGGTCTGGTTTGATGGGAAAATCATTTGCCATGAGACTTTCGCATATTGGAGTCAAGGCTTATGTGGTCGGTGAGACCAATACACCTTCCTTTACTGAAGAAGATCTCTTGATTGTGGGGAGCGGATCTGGCCGAACAGAGACTTTGCTTGTCCTTGCAAAAAAGGCGAAAGCAATTGGCGGAAAAGTGGCAGCTTTCACGCTTTCTGCTGAGTCACCTCTAGCTGATCTATCGGATAAAGTCATCTTACTGTCAGGTGCACCAAAGGATCAACAGGAAGGAAGCCATCATACCATTCAGCCAATGGGCTCGCTATTTGAGCAAGCGCTACTTCTGACATACGATGCGGTCATTTTACGTTTAATGGAAATAAAAGAACTCGACACTCTTAAAATGTACGGTCACCATGCCAATTTAGAATAGTCATTTTCAAAGCCTTTCCTTTCTTAAAAGGAGAGGTTTTTTCATTTCAATCAAGATCAGAATCTTGACATAACCGATTTGTTGTAACTATAATTGTTACATCGTTAAAGAAAAAGCGTAAACACGGAAGGAAGATGAACATGAAAGTACAAATCTGGTCAGATATCGCCTGTCCTTTTTGTTATATAGGAAAAAAACAACTAGAAACAGCGCTTGAACAATTCCCTCAAAAGGAACAGGTAGAAATCGAGTTTAAAAGCTTTGAGCTTGATCCACATGCACCTGCTCAGGTCGATTTTGATGTCCATGATATGCTCGTCAAAAAATATGGGATGAGCCGCAGCCAGGCCATGGCGATGAATGAGCAGGTGAAGCAGGCCGGCAAAGAGAAAGGAATCGATTTTCAATTTGATCCACTCGTGTTGACAAACACCTTTGATGCCCACCAGCTGGCGCAATATGCTGGTCAAATGGGAAAAGGCGATTTCGTCATGGGAGAGCTGTTTCAAGCATATTTCACAGATGGAAAGCATGTTGGTGATCGTCAAACCCTTTTAGATATTGCAGAAAAAGCAGGTCTTGATTTGCAGGAAGTACAGCAAGTTCTAGGCGGCGAAGAGTTTGCAGATCATGTCCGAAAAGACGAACAAGAAGCGAGACAGCTTGGTATCAATGCTGTTCCGTTTCTCTTGATCAATGGCAAATATTCAGTGGCAGGTGCACAGCCAGCCGATACCTTCCTGCGTGCACTTGAAACGGCTTGGACAGAAGAAGCAGCTCAAGCTGAGAAAGAGGCTGCCAATTCATTTGAAGCAGCATGTGCAGATGGCGTATGCGCAGTGCCTGCCCCTAAAGAAGAGATCTAACCATATAAAAAATGAGCCTTCTCCAAAAAGGGCTCATTTTTTTCTTGCATTCATTTGTTTGATCGTTTCTCCTGGAACCAATTCAGGTTCGTAAAAGGTTTGATGAGGGAGATTCTTCTTCCCTTGCACCTTTTTAATCATCCAGTCTGCTGCATCCCGGCCCATTTGCTCCTGAGGGTGCGTCAGTGTTGTCAGCTTCACATGGGCATTTTTCTGGGCAATATACGAATTATCCTGTCCAATAATGGAAAGATCCTCTGGAATGGACAGACCGATGTCACTGCATACATTGGCAACTTCTAATCCAACCTCATCGTTATAGCAAACAAGGGCAGTCAGCTCATGCTGATGCTTTAATAAGAAAGTTTTAATATCATCCCCCAAATGCTGCTTCGATTCTGTATCGAAAAAGAGGACGTGCTCAGGCAGGAAATTAAGCTTGGCTTCACCGAGCGCTTGAATATAGCCCTTCATTCGGTACTTTCCCTGTAAATCATCTGTTTTTGAGATCAGGCCGATTTGCTGATGTCCCGAGGTGATCAGCTCTTTTGTGGCTAAATAGCTGGACTTCACATCATCCAAACAGAGAAAAGGAACCTCTAACTGCTCATAATAGGCATTGATCATAATGAGCGGTACATCCTGTTCTTTAAAAGATAGGTAGTACGAGATGTTCGGGTTGTATAAATTGCTTTTCGTCGGCTCGACAATGAGTCCGTCCACACCAAAGGACAGCATCATTTCGAGCGCTTTTTTCTCCTGTTCTACATCATTATTCGTACTCGCCAGTAACAAAGAATAGTTCTCTTCGTTTAATCGGCTTTCAATGCCTCGAATGATGGAAGGGAAAATGTAATCGGATATGTATGTCGTGATAACCCCAATCGTTCTCATATGCGTATGTCCAGCAGGCTTTGTTTGATATTGATTGGTCACAAATGTGCCTGAACCCTTTTCACTTCGCAAAAACCCTTCACTCGACAATTCTAAGATGGCCTTTCGAACCGTATGCCTGCTCACTTGATACATCTCCTGCAGGCTTGATTCAGTTGGAATACGTTCCCCGATTCGGTAATCCCCTGTGAGTATTTTGCTTTTTATATCATCGATAATGATCTGGTACTTCTTTTTCATCGTTTCACTTCTTTCTCAGTTGATCATCTACTCGGATTGAGAAGAAATTGTATGGACATATTTTAACATGGTTGTCGAATCAAAAACAGGCGCTTCCCCTTTCTGTCTTACCAGCTTTAGAAAAGTGCAGGTTTTTGTCATATCGTGTATGTACAACTATATTTATTATTGACATATGTACGTACAAATATTATATTGTGAATGTGCACAGAGAATCAATGAATCTAGAAAACGAAAATTGAAACCGTTATCATTCATGGAGGTGAACGCAGAATGAATCATGAAGAGACGACCAAAGCCTTAAAAGAAGGACGGACATCTTTAGGGATTGAATTTGGTTCAACACGAATTAAAGCCATTTTAATAGATGAAGCGTTTCAGCCAATTGCCCAAGGTGCATTTGAGTGGGAAAGTTCTCTCCAGGAAGGAATTTGGACGTACAACTTAATTGATATCATTACAGGTCTTCAAGTAGCGTACCGAGAGATGAAAGAGCAAGTCGAGCAAAGGTATGGCGTGACCATTCAAACCATTGGCTCAATTGGGGTATCAGCTATGATGCATGGCTATGTGGCGTGTGATCATACAGGAGAGGTCCTCGTTCCGTTTCGCACATGGCGGAATGCAACAACCATTGAGGCGAGTCAAAAACTGACGGATGTCTTCCAATTTCATATTCCAGAAAGATGGAGCATTGCCCATTTGTATCAAGCCATATTAGAAGAGGAAAAACACCTTTCCCGTTTAGAATATATAACCACTCTATCAGGATACATTCACTGGCTGTTAACAGGAAAGCAGGCCATTGGCATTGGGGATGCGTCAGGCATGTTCCCAATTGATGAACAAACGAAAGATTACAATGAAGAAATGCTCCATCAATTTGAAGACTTGATCGCAGAAAAAGGCTATCCGTGGAAGCTCCGTCACCTTCTGCCGCGTGTTTATTTAGCAGGCGAGGAGGCTGGCGTGTTAACGGCAGCAGGAGCAGCCATTTTAGATCAAGGCAAACATTTGCGGCCAGGCATTCCATTTTGCCCCCCGGAAGGTGACGCCGGAACGGGCATGGTGGCAACAAACAGTGTAGAAAAACGGACAGGGAACATTTCAGTTGGGACATCTGTTTTTGCCATGATTGTGCTAGAGCAGGAGCTAAAGGGTGTGTATCCAGAAGTGGATATGGTCACAACGCCGGACGGACTGCCAGTCGCAATGGTTCATGCGAACAACTGTACAAGTGACTTAAATGCTTGGATGAATATCTTCAGAGAGGCATTTGACGCACTAGGCGTGCAAGTGTCGTCAGGAAAGGTATACGAAGCCTTGTTACAGCAGGCGTTAGAAGCAGATCGAGATGGCGGCGGACTCTTAAGCTATGGCTATTATTCTGGTGAAAATATTACAAGACTGCCAGAAGGAAGACCTCTTTTTGTCAGATCAGCTGAAAGCCGCTTTAATCTGGCTAACTTCATGCGTACCCATCTTTTTTCTGCTTTTGGCGCAATGAAAATAGGGATGGATCGCTTAAAAGAACAAGAACAGGTTGTGATTGATCGTTTATTAGCACATGGAGGGTTATTTAAAACACCACTCGTTGGTCAAAAAATGGTGGCAGCAGCGCTTGATACACCTGTATCAGTCGTTTCCACTGCGGGAGAAGGCGGTGCGTTTGGAATGGCTGTCCTTGCTTCCTATATGGTCCATCATCAAAAGCAAACATTGGCTGAATTTCTCACGCATCAAGTGTTTGCCCATACATCAGAAGAACTGATAGAACCCGATCCGCTTGATGTCAAAGGCTTTGGCGAATTTTTAAAGCGCTATCAAGACGGCCTTCCGATTGAAGAGGCGGCAGTAGCACATCTGATACCAAAGAAAGGAGTGACAACCGTATGCTAGAACGCTTAAAAGAAGAAGTATACGAAGCCAATTTAGATTTACCGAAATATGGACTTGTGAAATTCACATGGGGCAATGTCAGTGCGTGTGATCGTGACAGCGGTCTATTCGTTATTAAGCCTAGCGGTATAGCGTATGACCAATTATCAGCTAAAGACATGGTTGTGGTCGACTTTGACGGTGAAGTAGTGGAAGGGGAATACAGCCCTTCATCAGATACAGCAACACATGCTGTCCTTTACAAACATTTTGAGGAAATTGGTGGTATATCACATAGCCATTCCATGTGGGCAACCGTTTGGGCGCAGGCAGGTCTCGATTTACATGCAATGGGCACAACGCATGCCGATACATTTTACGGCGCTGTTCCGTGTGCTCGATTTCTGACAGAAGATGAAGTGAATCGTGGTTATGAGGTAGAAACGGGCCGGCTGATCATCGAAACGTTTGAGAAAAGAAACCTAGATGTGATGGCGGTGCCGGGTGTATTGCTTCAAGGTCACGGTCCATTTACGTGGGGGAAAGATGCAAAAAGTGCGGTCACAAACAGTGTGATTTTAGATGAAGTTGCCAAAATGAATTTGTTCGCAAAGCAATTAAATGAATACGCAGAACCTCTTCCGCAGCGAATTTTAGATAAACATTACTTAAGAAAACACGGCGAACATGCGTATTACGGACAAAAACCTTCAAGATAAAGAAAAGAGGGATATCTATGTTAACAAGTCAACATAAAGAATGCTGGTTTATTGTCGGATCACAGCATTTATACGGAGATGAAGCACTGCAGAAAGTAAAAGCAGATGCACAAAAAATGACGGATGCCTTAAATGAGAGCGGTTTACTTCCTTATCCAGTGATCTTGCAGGAGCTAGCTGTCAGCGCGGATCAAATCACAAAGCTGATGAAAGAGGTCAATTATCGTGATGAAGTTGTCGGCGTGATGACGTGGATGCATACATTTTCACCGGCAAAAATGTGGATACGCGGGACCAATCTTTTGCAGAAGCCTCTTTTGCATCTTGTCACACAGTATTATGAAAAGATTCCGTGGGACACGATCGATATGGACTATATGAATCTTCATCAATCTGCCCATGGAGACAGAGAATATGGCTATATCAATGCACGTTTAAATAAACAAAACCAAATTGTTGCCGGTCATTGGTCTAAGCCGGATGTGCAGCAGCAAATCGCTGATTGGATGGACGTGGCAGCTGCCTATCATGAAAGCTTTCAGATCAAAGTGGCTAGGTTTGGTGACAACATGCGCCACGTGGCTGTAACAGAAGGTGATAAAATCGAAGCCCAGATTCAACTAGGGTGGACCGTTGATTACTTTGGCATAGGCGATCTCGTCGAATATGTGAGTGCAGTAGAAGAAGCAGAGGTAGATGCATTATTTGCAGAGTATTTAACGCAATATGATGTGGATTATGGAACGTATTCAGTTGAAGATTGGGAAAAAAGTGTTAAGGTGCAAGCGCGCTATGAAATCGCTATCAAACGCTTTTTAGATGAAGGCGGGTACAATGCCTTTACGACAAACTTTGAAGATTTACATGGAATGAAGCAGCTGCCAGGACTTGCGGTACAGCGGCTAATGGCAAAAGGATATGGCTTTGCCGGGGAAGGCGATTGGAAAACTGCTGCGCTGGACCGGTTATTAAAAGTGATGAGTCATCATCAATCCACTGGTTTTATGGAGGACTACACGTATGAAATGACCTCTGGACAGGAAGCAGTGCTGCAATCTCATATGTTAGAAGTAGATCCAGCGCTCGCCCATACGAAACCTGTCATTGTCGTATCTCCGCTTGGAATCGGAAACAGGGAAGATCCAGCTCGCCTTGTGTTTGATGGAAAAGCAGGGGAAGGTGTTGTCGTTTCTATTGCTGACTTTGGAACTCATTTCAAATGGCTCATACAAGAAGTCGAAGCCTTTGAGCCGGAGGAAGCAGCACCTCATTTACCGGTTGCACGTGTGCTCTGGAAAATCAAGCCGAATTTTCAGGACGGCGTCAAAGCATGGATTAAGCAAGGTGGGGGTCATCATACAGTCGTATCTCTCAATTTAACGGTCGATCAAATTGTTCATTTTGCAAAACTTGTCAATGCAGAATATGTGGTTTTATAGAAGGGTGAAAGGTCTTCTACTGAGTGCAGTAGAAGCACGGGATGAAATGAAAGCGGTTAATTAAGTGAGGGGGTCATCCACTTGGAGAAAAAAGTGTCAAGCAAATTTATTTTCTTTTTCGGATCCTTTGCAGGCATCTTATTCGGATATGATATTGGTATTATTGCAGGGGCAGAAGGACATATTCAGCAAGAATTTCAGCTCAGCCCATTATGGCTTGGAATTGTCGTCTCTTCATTAATGGGCGGGGCGATTATCGGCTCCATTTTAAGCGGTCTGTTAGGGGATAAATTTGGCCGTAGAAAGCTTATTTTGGTCTCATCCGTTATCTTTTTTGTCGGAGCGATCGGATCAGCTATCGCACCAGAAGAGATTTCATTAACCATTGCACGTATCTTTTTAGGAACAGCCGTAGGAACTGCCTCATCTTTGGTGCCGGCATACATGTCTGAAATTGCTCCTGCTAAAATTCGCGGGAAATTGTCTGGGCTCAATCAGCTCATGATCGTGAGCGGACTATTGCTGAGCTATATTGTTGCATTTGTGTTTGAACCTGTTCCAGACAGCTGGCGCTGGATGCTCGGTAGTGCCGCTTTATTTGCCATCGTACTTTATATTGGGATGCTGAAACTTCCTGAATCTCCGAGATATTTAATTAAGCACGGAATGCCTCATAAAGCACGAGAGGTATTAGGATCACTACGCTCTTCTCGTGAAGAAATCGAAGCAGAGATGCAGGAAATTTTAGAAGTCGCAAAAGAAGAACGCTCTGGTATTCGTGAATTGTTCCAAAAGAAATTTAGAATGGCTCTTTTCATAGGGGTTGGGATGGCGACCCTTCAGCAAATACAAGGCGCGAACTCCATAGTGTATTATGCAACGAGTATTGCTCGGAATGTAGGGCTTGCACCTCAGGTTGCAGCAGGTTTTACAGTCATTGTCGGTGTCATTTTTGTCGTCACCACCGTGATCTTTTTACAATTTGTCGACCGGTTCGACCGCCGAACGATTCTCACCGTAGGGGGAACGGGCATGGCCCTTTCTTTCTTTGCACCAGCCGCATTAGGTGCACTTGGCGTGAGTGAAGGGATTTTAAACTGGGTGACATTGATTTCGCTTTGCTGCTTTATCTTGTGCTACGCCTTCTCATGGGCACCGATCACGTGGATCATCATCGGCGAAATCTTCCCGCTTTCTGTCAGAGGTATCGGCGCAGGTATTTCATCTGCCTTTAACTGGACGGGATCGTTAGCCGTCGGACTCGTGTTCCCTATCCTGGCAGATAAATTCAGCTTTGGGGTCATTTTCTCCTCATTTGGTGTCATCTGCTTAATCGGACTATTGTTCACCCGCTTTGTACTAGTTGAAACAAAAGGAAGAAGCTTAGAGCAAATCGAAACCGATATGGCAGCACGAGTATAAAGAAAACCCTCTATCCCATGTGGATAGAGGGTTTTTTACTCAAGCGTCTGTTTTAGCTCATCTGGCAATAAATCAATCAATTGATCATAAGAAGATAAATCCAGCACTTCAAGCAGCGCATAATATTTTGCATAAACCTCACTCAGCTGATCAGGATGATTCGTTTCATATCGATTCAAATGCAATTGAGTCAGTTCAAGTGCAATGTCCAGCTTGTTTCGTTCGATTGGTTGTGTCGTATTGATCATATCGTTCACCTCGTGTTTGATGATGAGTGGGAAGGTTATGGGGCGGTACAGCAGCTAACCTTATATTCATTTTTCTCGACCTTTTTCGAATAGCAGACAGAAGGTGTCATCCCTGTTTCACTTTTCCAAGCCTGCCAGTAAACATCATAAAGCTGGCCATACTCAGGATCTTTGTACTTCGTTTTTTTCAAAATAGCAAAATAGCTTTGGTAAGGGTATCCTTCTTGGTAAATTGATTTCCGGATAGCGCCTTTTTCGGTTGAATTTGTGAAGATCATAGGTGATAGCATTGGAAGAGCAATGATGATGACAATAAATGTCATGAATAAAAAGAGTTTATGTTTTGTTTTCATAGATGTCCTTTCTGCGCAAGATATCATTTGTATAATATGTTAAAAATGACCTTTTGTAAAGAAAGAGAAAACGAGATGAATAGTGGATTTTTTAAAAAATAGACAAGCATCTAATCACAAATGACGTCTCTTACATACGATAGAGTGTAAGTGAAAGACAAATTGAAGGGGTGTTGAGATGAGCCGGAATCGATTAGATGATTTTTTCTTTGGACCTCGCAGAGGAAACCATGGAGAAGATGAAACGGTTGTTTTCCCCACACGTCAAATTGTCAACACAAGAACGAATGAACAAACCATCAGAAAAATTCATCCAACGCATATCACAAACGTCAATAAAAATATCAAAAGAATTGAAAACTACTATCCTGTCACTGAGTCGACTCATAACGAGTATATCGTGAAAGAATACGATTGCGGCAGTGATATCAAAAACCCTTGCTGCCGTCCAGTGAAACGCTGCAAGTGGTAATGAAGGGGGCATCCTTTTATGGGATGCCTTTTTATTTTCAGAAGAAAAATTTTGATCAAAATCTCCTTTCAAGATAAAATTGGAAGTATGAATCATTCTGTTGGGGGCGATGTTCTGAATATTCGATTGTTAATTCCAGATGATGCTGAAGAATATGCCGCGTTGAGACTAGAAGCACTACGATGACATCCAGAGGGCTTTGCGATGAGTTATGAAGAAGAGCAAATCGTACAATAGAAAAATACGCAGCTCGTTTTGCTTCGGTACAATTGATGTGGACCTTTGGCGCCTTTGATCAAGGGAAGCTAGTGGGCATGGTCACGCTTATCCAAGAAAACTTACAGAAATTAAAGCACCGAGCGAATGTGGCAGCGATGTATGTTACAGCGGGTGCCCGCGGAAAAGGAGTAGGCAAGACCTTGATGACAGAAGTTCTTTCATTCGCCGGAGAACGACACGACATCGAGCAAATGTATTTATCAGTCGTGACGACCAATCACTCAGCCAAACGCCAGTATCGCTCTATTGGATTTGAGTCATACGCGCTTGAAGAAAAAGCACTAAAATGGTCAGATCATACATATGCAGATGAGGAAAAAATGGTTTTATTTTTATCATAGTCTGGAGGAGATAGAAGTGGATCAACAAGCCATGTGCATCACATTAGTAGCAGGACCCAATAGTGAGCTGGAATCTTTTGCACTGCGTGCAGCACTTGAAAACTTCGGCGCGAAAGTCGATATGCATTGGATTGGAAGACCGAATGACCTGATTCATGTGTTATCTGGTAGAAATAGAAGAGAAATAGATTACCTTCTTTTATCGTTTCACGGTGAAGAAGGAGCATTGATCATGCCTGAATTAGGGGAAGATGTATACGAAGATAAGGAGCCTAGAGGCGCTGCTTTTGGAGCGGATGAAATCAAGCAGTATGCTTCATTAAAGGGGATTCACGTCATTTCTACAGGCTGCACACTAGGTGAGAAAAAATTAGCAGATGCCTTCTTAGCAGCAGGTGCCCTGTCCTATATAGCGCCGGATGATTACATTGATGGAGATGCGGCATTTATCTTTGTATTGACTATGCTTTATGAGCGCTTGAACAATACAAAGACGGTCAGAGCGGCTTTTGATCGAGCGAGTTCGATTGATGAAGAAACGAGATTATTTCAACTATATATGCAAAAATAATGATAGGGCTGAGAAATCAAGCCCTTTTTCTATTCCTCTTTTAAAATGTGTCTAAAGTGTGACGATTATGTTTTTTGAAAACTAAATTAGGTTCGCACAAAGTCTATCCTACAAACACACGTCATCAAGGCATGACGCCATCACGAGAGGGGAATCATTGTGTCAATGAAATGGAAAATCAGTCTCGTCCTATGCGGACTTGCAATCATCATCGGAATTGCTGCATTTTATCATAATCAGCAGGCAAGTGGGACGGAGAAGAAGAAGGTAGAACCAGATGCGAGCTATAAAGAAGTTGAGATAGTCACCCTCGTGAATGACGGGAGATACATGAGATATGCAGTCAACTATCCGGTCTTTCATCAAGAAAAGTTAGATCAAGAGATGAAAAGATATGCAGAAACAGCGCTAGACAAATTCAAAACATCATTTAGCGAAGCGAGCGATGTCGATGAAGAGAATCGATACGAATTAAATATAGATTACGAGATTATTCATTATGCCAAGCAAACTGCTGCGATTAAATTCAATACATATGAATTGAAAGGCGGAGTAAAAGGCGCACATCAAACGAAGATATTCAATTTTGATTTCAAGAAACAGCATTTTTTATCAATAGATGATTTATTTTTATCAAAGAAAGAAGATCTGCAAAAACTGTCTCAAATGACATTTGAGGAGTTAAAGAAAGATCGTTCTCTTGCTGAAAATGAGCATTTACTCAAGCAAGGAACGTCTCCTGCGGCAGAGCATTATCAGTATTTTGCCATCAAGGATCGTTTTATTGAATTCTACTTTCCAGCAGGGCAAATCGCACCAAGCGAACAAGGCCCTCAAGTGCTGGCGATTAAAAAAACCCTGCTTAAAGGAATGTTAAAGCCTGAATATATTAATAAAGAAAAGAACAAAAATGAGAAAAAAGAACCGATTCCAAAAAGAAAAATCGTAAAACTGCCAAAACAGGCGGTATTCAACCCAAACCAAAAAGCCATTGCCCTGACATTTGATGATGGACCAAATCCATCAACGACTTCAAAAATTTTAACAGCTTTAAAAGAAAACAAAGGACATGCGACATTTTTTGTATTAGGCAGCAGGGTTCAATATTATCCCGATATGCTAAGTAAAATCAGAAAGGGTGGGAATGAAATCGGAAATCATTCCTATAGCCATCCTTTACTCACAAGACTGCCATTAAAACAAGCCGTCAAACAGGTAGAAGAGACCCAGCAAATCATTGAAAAAGCGAGCGGTTTTACACCGACTCACTTTAGACCGCCATATGGAGGAACAAATGGGCAAATCAACGCGGCTGTCAATATGAAAGTCACGCTTTGGGACGTAGATCCTGAAGACTGGAAATATCGCAACAGCCAGTACGTTGCTAACTACATTCTCACACATGCGTCTAGCGGAGAAACCGTCTTAATGCACGACATCTATGACACCTCGGCAAATGCAGCTGTCACGATTATCAAGGAATTAACCAAACAAGGATATCAATTGTTGACAGTGTCAGAGCTTGAGCAGTGGAAGGAAGCGCGGGCGAAGAAAGGTGAATTGAATACGTAATGATCATGCGAATCTTAGTGGATTCGCATCTTTTTTTAAAGCCATTTATGAAAATAAAGGGAAATGATGTTAAAATGAGTGTGGAAAGGGAGGGCTTCGGATGGTATTGATGAGGTTGATCAGCCTATATATGCTAACAGCGTTTTGTTTGGGTTTTATCGTCAACTATGTACCTGGTTTGATGCTGCCCATCTATATTCTTGCGATGATCGGGCTCATTTTATGTCTCGTTCATATTGCGCTGCATTATATTCATAAAATCAGATATATGTTGCTTCATGAGAAACGGTAAGAATTCTCCAATTGCTTTTTCTAAAAAAACTTCCCTCTAAATGAGAGAAGTTTTTATTTTTTCGGTTTTTGATGTTCTAACAGTTGTATGATTTTCTCGTTTGACTTTTTCATTTGTCTTAATAAGGAAACGATATTCCCAGTAAACCCAATGAGGACAATAAGTAAAATGATGATGATCCACATGCTGTGGCCTCCAATCTGCTCACGAATGCTGCTTTGCTTCCTTAACCATTACCTTGTATCAAGGATACCGTATAATGAATGTATTGAAATGAACTGTTCGTGCTATTTATTCGACAATTGCAGAGAAAAGAGAATATTGAGGGGGATTCATTTGAAACGAGTAGACGTAGTATCAGCTATTATTTATGATGAGGAAGAAAATATGTTAATGGTCAAAAATGTAAAGGGATATTGGGGACTTCCTGGTGGTGCTGTAGAAAAAGGCGAACACCTGAAGCAGGCCGTGGTCCGCGAGGTGAAAGAAGAGACAGGGTATGTTTGCAAAGTAAATGAACTTCATTCGGTTCGAGAAGCATACTTTCAAGACAAAAAGCATCATGCGCTGATGATCACCTTCTTTGCTGAAATCACCGGAGGACAAATGAGTATTCTCGATCCGGATCATGATATTGAAGAAGTAAAATGGGTCAGTAAGCAAACCGTTCAAAAGCTAAACCCCAAGCTATATAACTGGCTAAAATTAAACGAAGAACCACAAGCTTTTTATCAATTTGAAGGAAATAGAACAGTTGGTTAACAAGTTGATATAGGTATGAAGGAGAGATATGGATGTTTTTATACTACGGCCCCACAGGAGCTCCATTAGAAAATCCAGAAGAAGAATTCTTGAAAAGAATCTTCTTTCAGGAGGGTGCAGAGTATTGGAAACAGGGAAATGGGGAATCTTCCATTGAGATTGAGGGAGATTGGGAATGTGAAAGTCTAGTTTTCTTTTATACGGAACCGTATGGTTTCTTGATCATGAGGTATCCGAATTTTTTGGTTCCTTTTAAAAAGGGAGAAAAAATTGAAACCATCGAACATTTGGTCGCAGGATCCCCATTGTATGTGCCGTCGTGTAGCTACATCAATCGGGATCAAGCATATCAAATCGTTCATCATTTTTTGACGACAAAAACGTTTCCTGATTTTGTTGAATGGGTCGAGTTGAGAGATATTGATTTTCAGGAGGATATGGAAAGCTAGGGGTGCCAGATGAAAGTGAGTACAGAAGAAAAATTACATAGCTTAGATGAAACTATGCATTTACATGTAGGGTATTATGAACATGGTTTTGATTATGAAGGCGTGTTTTTTTAAGAGTTTAGAAACAGGAAGATGGCTCTTGTTTTTTGATCAAAAAAGTTATGGAGTAACACTTTTGAAGGAATATGAGAAGTGGAATGATCTAGGGCTATTGATTGGAGAATCTCTGATTGAAGATGATCAAATTGAGGAGGAAGGTCATAAGCTTTTTGAGCGTTACTTAAAAGAAAACAGCATAGTGAAATAAATGGGGATAAAACATGACATAGTTTTCTTTTGTGTATGTGGGCTATATTGTGATGTTCAAATAAAAACAGACCCAACAAGGTCTGTTTTTTTAATAGGAGTTGGGAAAAGTTTGTTTTCACTTCCCCTTCTCCCGCTTCCGCTTCTCCTTCTCCGCCCGGTAAAACTCATGAAACATCTTCATCAGCGCCCGCTTCTCAATACGAGACACATAGCTCCGCGATATCCCGAGCTCCTTTGCTATTTCCCGCTGCGTTTTTTCTTTCTTTAAATCAAGGCCGAACCGGCCGACGATCACTTCTTTTTCCCGGCCGTCGAGAATGTCGATATACTCCTTTACTTTTTCAAGCTCCATGTTGAGCTGAATCGTATCAATCACATCTTCATTTTCGGATTTTAAGACATCAATTAAAGAAATTTCATTGCCTTCTTTATCCTGACCAATGGGGTCATGTAAGGAGACGTCTTTTTTTGTCTTTTTTAGCGCGCGTAAATGCATCAGAATTTCATTTTCAATACACCGCGCGGCATACGTTGCCAGCTTTGTTCCTTTTCCAGAGGAATAGCTTTCGATGGCTTTAATGAGTCCGATCGTCCCGATGGAGATGAGGTCTTCAGCGTCTTCCCCGGTATTTTCAAATTTCTTGACAATATGGGCGACGAGCCGAAGGTTATGTTCAATCAGCATATTTCTTGCGTGTTCATCGCCCTGTGCCATAAGGGCTAAGTATTTTTTTTCATCATCTCCCGAAAGGGGCTGTGGAAAGGCATTGTTTTTGACATAGGACACTAAGAACACCAATTCTTTGACCATCAATCCCATCGCTGTAAATACTCCTGCCACGATTTTCACCTCCACCATGTTTAGGCCACTGCCTATATCCTCAAATGTATGTGAAGGGGGGATTGTCTGTGTCTGTACGATGAAAAAATCATCTTTTTCGAAAAAAACGGGCTTCTGTTCGTCTGTTTTTGCTGCCCTTCTCATATGTTTGCGGTTTCTTTGCGGTGCTTGGCGGTCAAGAAGCGTGCTAAAATATGTAATATTAGACCGAAAAGGAAGGGGTTTTTTCGGAACATGGGGAAGGTTCTTTCTTCACATGTAGGTATGAAAATTAATGAATGGTATCGAATGATACGGCAGTTCAGTGTTCCAGATGCGGAAATCCTGAAAGCAGAAGTAGAAGCAGAAATTGAACGGATGGAAGAGGACCAGCATTTACTGATTTATTATCAGCTCATGTGTTTTCGGCACCAGATCATGCTTGACTATATACACCCTTCAAAATATCAACCTTTCTCAGTATCTAATCTTGTCGATAAAATCGAAAACTCCAATCATGAGTTATCTGATATGCTGCATTATTACCATGCATTTTTTCGTGGCATGCATGAGTTTAGTCAAAAAGAATATTTAGAAGCCGTCAAATATTACCGAGTGGCAGAAAAACAGCTGTCTATGGTATTTGATGATATTGAGCAGGCTGAGTTTCATTTTAAAGTAGCAGAAGCCTACTATATTATGAAGCAAACGCATGTCTCGATGCATCATATTTTAAAGGCGCTAGAAATATACGATCAGCATGATGCCTATACTATTCGCATCATTCAGTGCCTGTTTGTGATCTCAGGAAACTACCAAGATTTAAAACGAAAAGATCGGGCACTGCCTCATTTAAAAAAGGCAAAACAGCTCGCATCACAAATTGATCACCCGCGGATATACAGTTCAGCGCTTTATAATTTAGGAAAATGTTACGGGGAGCTGGGCTACCTTGAGGAAGCAGAACGCTATTTAACGGAATCGGCTGATATTGCCTGTAAAGAGAAGCTTCCCACGCTTCCACATACACTCTATACGCTCGCAAAACTGCTTTTTAGACAAAATGAACAAGTAGCAGCACGCCGCATATTAGAAGATGGAAAATTAGCTGCAAAGAAGCATGAAGACCAGCTGTTCTGTCATATGTTTGAGTATCTGGATGCTTTATATGTTCAAGGAATAAATGAAGAACAACTGCAAAAAACCATTGATTATTTGGAAAAACTTAGCCTATACTCTTATATAGAGGATATCTCACTAGAAATTGCGACAGCCTTAGAAGCCTCTCAACAATACCAGAAGTCCAACCAGTATTATCAGAAATTATTATGGGCTCAAAATCAAATCCAAGAAGGAGAGTGTCTGTATGAATTCTAAGCAACGTTCGACAGTTGAAGAGAGAAACCAAACGTGAAACAAAAAGCGGGCCTGATGGGCCGGCTTTTTTATGTGAAAAAAGAAGTCAGATATGCGGATCGTGACCATGAATGCTGAATGATTCATCAAAAAGCGGGCAATTTAATCTGTAAGAATGTTCTGTGGAGGCGGTCAAATGAGAGGGTTGCATGTCTTGATGTGTATATTGCTGCTATGTGCTTTTGTTCCTAATGAAGTAGAGGCACATACATTAAAACGAGTCGATCTCGAAAAAACGGGACGTGCCTTCTGGGACATGAGAGCGGAACGGAAAAAGATTGCGATCACCTTTGATGATGGACCTCATCCAGTTTACACGAATCAAATATTGGATGTGCTGAAGCAGCATCAAGTAAATGCCAGCTTTTTTGTCGTAGGAAGCCGGGTTCACGCATATCCAAAGATCGCAGAACGGATTGTGGACGAAGGAAATGAGCTTGGCAACCACACGATGAATCATACGTATTTTGACCTGTTATCATCAAAGGAGATCAAGCAGGAGCTAAAAGAATCAGCGGCTCATATCGCTTCACTCCAGCCTGGCGGGCCCTTATTATTTCGTCCTCCTGGCGGCCGCTTGACGATGAAATCTTTCCGCATTTTGTCAAAGCAAGGATATGATGTGGTCATGTGGTCCTTTACGCAAGATCCGAAGGACTGGTCAAGACCAGGCGCACATAAAATTGCGAGCCGTATTATTGATCATATTCAAGGCGGCGATATCATTCTTTTGCATGATGGCGGGGGAAACCGGAAGCAGACGGTCGAAGCACTGAAACAAGTGATACCTGAATTAAAGGATCGAGGATATGAATTTGTCAAAGTGAGCGAACTGCTGCATCATGACAAAGCGTATGTACCTGTTCAACTGCAATAGGAAGTATTCGTCAAAAACAGTCATTCATTGAAACCAAAAGTCTTGTCGTTTACTATATGAAGAGGGCTTTTGGAGGTGAATGTTGTGAAGAAATATGTTGTCCTTTTCATCCTGCTTTGTGTCGCTGCTGGGTGCTCAAAGCCAGAACAAGAAAGTGTCATTGCATTTGGCGACAGCAATACAAAGGGATCAAACTGGGACTTCCGAGATTATCCAACATCTGAAAAATGGGTGAATCTCATGAAAAACGTCGAGCGCGGTCAAATTCAAGTGAAGAACGCAGGGATTGGCGGGCAGACGACTGAAGATGCGAAGCTTCGCTTTGAGCAGGATATTTTAAAGCAGAAACCAACTTACGTCCTTATCATGTTCGGTACGAATGATGCGGCGATTTTAGACGGGAAACATCCCCGAGTGACGAAAAAAAGATTTAAAGAAAATGTAACCTACTTCATTTCTGAAAGTAGAAAAGCAGGCATTACCCCGGTTCTCATGACTTGTGTACCTGTTGTAGAAGGCGGAAAAAAGGGCTTGTATTATTACTCTAGGTATAAGTCGTCTTATTTTGCTGAGAGAGGCGGGGCAAGAGCTTGGCAAAATTCCTATAATGACATCACGAGAGAAATAGCCAAGGATCAGCAAGTACCACTTGTCGACAACTGGAAAGCGTTCATCCGAGAAGCTGGTGAAGATAGTGACAATGCGTTGATTCAATCAGGTTTAATCGACCCTTCTGGCAATCATATGACGCCAAAAGGGGCAAGAATCATTTATAACGAAATCAAAGAGCGTGATGTCATCAAACATTTTTAAATGATGGCCATCTGCCTAAACAAGACCATCCATTTAGCATAGTCTAACAGTATATCTTCCTAGAAGGAGGTAACTGATATGTGGGGATGCCCTTATCCTTACCCTGCGTGTTCGCCTTATCCAGCTCAAGGAGCAGGAATCGGTTACGCTTTTCTTGTTGTATTCCTTGTGGTTATTTTGGTCGTAGGTGGAGGGTTATGGTTTTGGAATGAACAGCCTTGCAAATAAGACACCTCTTCTTTACTTGAGAAGGGGTGTTTTTTACGGAAAATAGTAGTAAGCCTATAGCGCAAGTGATATAATATCAGTCACCTGAGTTTAAAAAAGAGAATGCTCGGGAGGCATGGTTCCTGTGATATGGAATTAAGAGGAAACAGAGAGCATATGCCCGAGCGAACGTCTTTTCATTTCTGTCTCAATTAATTCAATGAAGTCGCGATTTAAGTTCATTTCATTTGCTTTATAATACGATTCTATAAGTAAATCATCTGACAGCTTTTTCATACTAGAAACCCATATGATGGGAAAAACACCTCCCCTGAAAAAGTTGGCATAAAACTTGAGGAAAAGACATATCATCATAGGTTGATCGAATGTCTCTGAAGTACCTTTAATCTACCATGAATGGGAAACAAGAACAATCGTTCTGTTATCCACATGGTGAAGTGGATAACTTGTGGGTAGAGTGTTTATAATTGAATGAAAGCGTGATGAAATATAGGTGGATAATGTGTGTAAAATTATCCACAACTGTTGAAGGTCCTCGTCATATGTCGAAAACTTTTTCATTGTATTCGATAGACAGACAAATTGTGATTTGATTCGACACTATCGCTGAAAAACCAATGGAAGAAAGGGTGCAAATTGTGCTAAAGAAGTATTTCTTACCGGATGAATTTGTGAAAAGCATTTTCCACATTTCACCGCAAAAACTAAAAGAACGAAATGTAAAAGGAATTATTACCGATTTAGATAACACACTAGTAGAATGGGATCGTCCAAGTGCGACGCCCCGCTTAATTGAATGGTTTCAAGAAATGAAGGATCACGGGATACAAGTGACGATTGTATCGAACAATAATGAAAAAAGGGTCAAGCTTTTTTCTGAACCAGTTCATATTCCGTTTATTTATAAAGCGAAAAAGCCGATGGGAAGAGCTTTTAATAAGGCCGTCGCTGATATGCAATTGAAAAAAGAAGATGTGGTTGTCATTGGGGATCAGCTCATGACCGATGTTCTAGGCGGGAATCGTCACGGCTTCCATACGATTTTGGTCGTCCCTGTTGCTGCCTCAGACGGATTTATCACTAAGTTTAACAGGCAGATTGAACGCAGAATTTTAGGAGCCTTAAAGCGTAAGGGCCACATTCAGTGGGAGGAAGAGTAATAATGGAAAAGGTTGTTTGTATTGGCTGCGGTGTAGCCATTCAGACGGAAGATAAAGATCAATTAGGATATGCGCCGGCAGCATCTCTATTGAAAGAAGATGTGATCTGTCAGCGCTGTTTTAGGTTAAAGAACTACAATGAAATACAAGATGTTTCTTTAACAGAAGACGACTTTTTAAATATATTGCACAGTATCGGAGAGACAGATTCTCTGATTGTCAAGGTCGTTGATATTTTTGACTTTAACGGAAGCTGGATTAATGGGCTGAGTCGTATTGTCGGTGGTAACCCGATTTTACTCGTCGGCAACAAAGTAGATATTTTACCGAAATCCGTGAAAAAAGATCGTTTAATTCATTGGATGAAACGGGAAGCGAAAGAAAACGGATTGAACCCGATCGATGTTTTCTTAATCAGTGCAAGCAGAGGTCAGGGCGTACCTGAGGTGATGGAAGCGATCGATCATTACCGCGAAGGAAGAAATGTCTATGTCGTCGGCTGTACGAATGTTGGGAAATCCACATTTATCAATCGAATCATCAAAGAAGTATCTGGTGAAGAGAACGTGATCACCACATCCCAATATCCAGGTACAACACTTGATGCCATTGAGATCCCGCTTGATGACGGATCTGCTCTATTTGATACGCCGGGCATTATCAATCGTCATCAAATGGCGCACTATGTCAGCAAAAATGACTTGAAGATCTTAACGCCGAAAAAAGAATTGAAACCGAGAACGTTCCAATTAAATGAAGCTCAAACGCTTTATTTTGGCGGGCTTGCTCGATTTGATTATGTAAAAGGCGGCAGAACGTCATTTGTCTGCTATATGCCAAATGAGCTGAACATACACAGAACAAAGTTAGAGAACGCAGATGATTTATATGAAAAACATGCCGGTGAACTGCTATCACCGCCATCAAAAGAGGAGATGGAAGATTTTCCTCCACTCGTTCCACATACCTTTACCATTGATCAGCCGAAAATGGATATCGTCTTCTCAGGCTTAGGGTGGATCACGGCAAATGATGCAGGTAAGCAAATTAAAGTCTATGCGCCAAAAGGCGTGCATGTGTTTATGAGACGTTCGTTAATTTAAATGTTCAGAGGGGGAGAGACCTTGAAACCTTTATACGGAGTAATCGGTAACCCTGTTGGCCATTCAATGTCTCCGGATATTCATAATGCAGCATTAAAGGATGCTGGAATTGATGGACATTATCATGGCTTTCAAGTAGAAAATGATGACCTGAAAGATGCCATTAGCGGTATGAAAGCCTTAGGAATCAGCGGCTTTAACGTCACTGTTCCGCACAAGGTAGACATCATGCAGTACCTGGACAAAATTGATGTGACAGCTGAACGCCTGCGTGCAGTCAATACGGTGCGGCTCGAAGGAGGTCAGCTCGTCGGGTACAACACAGATGGGGAGGGCTTTCTTCATTCATTGCTTGAAGCCTTGGATCAGCCTTTATCAGAGCTGTCATTTCTAATGATTGGTGCTGGCGGAGCGGCAAATGCGATTTATACGACAATCGCTGACTATGCACCGAAAAGCTTTGATATCACCAATCGTACCATTGAAAAAGCTGAGGCTTTAATTGAAAGTGCAGATGGGAACTTCACTTCTAGTGCCATTACATTAAAGACGGCGGAAGAGCAGCTTGGGGAATATGATGTCATCATCCATACAACCTCAATTGGTATGCACCCGAATGTTGAAGAAACCCCGATTTCTTTAGTAAACGCAAAAAAAACAGCGGTTGTTTGTGATATTGTGTATAATCCAATAGAAACAAAACTGCTCAGAGAAGCAGCTGGGTTAGGTTTGAAAACAGTAGATGGTGTCGGCATGTTTGTTGGACAAGCAGCTAGAGCCTTTGAACTGTGGACAGGCATCACGCCTGACGCAAGAAAAATGAAGTCAATTGTGATACAGAAATTAGGAGGAACACCATGTTAAAAGGGAAACAAAAACGTTTTTTACGTGCAAAAGCACATCATTTATCACCTATTTTTCAAGTAGGAAAAGGCGGGGTAAATGACAATATGATCAAGCAAATTTCCGAGGCGCTTGAAGTAAGAGAATTGTTAAAGGTCAGCATATTACAAAACTGCGACGAGGACAAAACGGAAGTTGCGAAAGCACTTGTCAAAGGTGCAAAAGCTGAACTTGTTCAAACGATCGGAAATGTGATTGTCCTTTATAAAGAATCAAAGGAAAATAAACAAATTAAGCTGCCGTAAAGGTGGATGTGATATGAAAAAAATAGGGTTGTTTGGCGGTACGTTTGATCCTCCTCATAATGGGCATTTGCTGATGGCAAATGAGGTGCGTTTTCAAGTAGGGCTTGATGAAATTTGGTTTATCCCAAATCACAAGCCTCCTCATAAAACAGACCGGAAGCGAGCAGATAGTCGTCACCGGGTGAAAATGGTGGATGCGGCGATCCAGTCAAATCCACATTTTCGATTGGAGCTCATTGAAATGGAGCGAGAGGGTCCATCTTATACAGTAGATACGGTGGAGCTTTTAAAGAAGCGTCATCCTGAAGATGAGTTCTTTTTTATGATTGGAGCGGACATGGTCGAGTATTTGCCAAAATGGCATCGGATAGATGATTTGCTTCAGATGATTACTTTTATTGGGATGAAAAGACCGGGTTATACCCGAAATACGACATATCCTCTTTTATTTGCAGATGTTCCAGCTTTTGATGTATCATCGACATTGATTAGGCAGCGAATCATGCAGGAAAAACCTGTCGATTATTTGATACCGAAAGCTGTTGAGCGTTATATAAAGGAGCATCACTTATATGAATCGTGAAGAAGCATTAAGCTGTGTCAAAGAGCAGTTAACAGAGCATAGATATACACATACACTCGGGGTTATGGAGACAGCTATTTCTTTAGCGGAACGGTTCGGTGCAGATGTGAAAAAAGCAGAGATCGCCGCTATTTTTCATGATTATGCGAAATTTAGACCAAAGGATGAAATGAAGGGGATTATCCAGCAGGAACAGATGAACCCTCTATTGCTGGAATATTCGCCCGAGCTTTGGCATGCCCCGGTTGGTGCCTATTTGGTTAAAAAGGAAGCAGCTATTAACGACCAAGATATTTTAACGGCCATTGAATTTCATACATCAGGCAGACCAAACATGACATTACTTGAAAAGGTCATTTATGTCGCTGATTATATCGAACCAGGACGTCATTTCCCTGGTGTTGAAGAAGTAAGAGAGTTAGCAGAGCAAGATTTAGATAGCGCACTGATTCAGTCACTAAAAAACACGATCAGCTTTTTATTGAAAAAGAACCAGCCAGTCTATCCAGATACGCTTGCGACTTACAACTCACTTGTGCATAAGAACAATTAAGGAGGAATTTGGATGGATTCATCATCAATTTTAAACGTCGCGGCAGGAGCATGCGATGATAAACGGGCTGAGGATATTATTGCCCTTAATATGCAAGGAATCTCACTTGTTGCCGATTATTTTCTCATTTGTCACGGGAACTCTGATAAACAAGTGCAGGCCATTGCAAGAGAAGTAAAACATCTTGCAGAGGAAAGCGGAATCGAAGTGAAGAAGATGGAGGGCTTTGATGAAGCAAGATGGGTATTGATTGATCTTGGTGATGTCATTGCTCATGTGTTCCACAAAGAAGAAAGAGGATACTATAACCTAGAGAAGCTATGGGGAGATGCGCCGAGAGAAACGCTTTCACTTGGCATTAACTCATGATTTATCAAGGGTTTGCAGGTGTGTATGACGAGCTCATGACACATGCACCTTATGATGAATGGGTTCAGTGGATCCAGCAGAATATCAAACCGAATGCTGCCATTATTGATGTTGGCTGTGGAACTGGAGAGATTTCTCTACGGTTAGCTGAAAAGGGTCACGCAGTCACAGGAATTGACCTCAGTGAAGAAATGCTGGCTTTCGCGCAGCAAAAAGCACAGGCGAAAAAGCAGTCCATTCAATTTTTACATCAAGATATGAGAGAGCTGACGGGTTTTGAGCAAGTCTTTCAAGCGGCGGTTATATGCTGTGATTCCTTGAATTACTTAAAAAACGAAAATGACGTCAAAAAAACCTTTAAAAACATGTTTCAGCTTTTAGAGGCAGATGGGGTTTTACTCTTTGATGTTCATACTCCTTATAAAATGGAAGAGGTATTCCCGGGTTCGACTTATGCCGATCAAGATGAAGAGATCAGCTATATTTGGCAGAGTGATAAAGGGGATGACATGTATTCGGTCATTCACGATTTAAGCTTTTTTGTAAAGGACGGAGACGTGTATCAGCGTTATGATGAGACACATGAACAGCGTACATTTCCATTTGAGACCTATGCGGCGTTCCTTGAGTCCGCTGGCTTTGAACAAATAGAAGTGACCGCTGATTTTACAAATGAAGCGCCCAGGGATTTCGCCGAAAGATATTTCATTTCAGCTAAGAAGCCAAAAACCATCGTTTAATGGAACGATGGTTTTTTAAAACCCTTTTTTCGCTTGTTGCAGAGTTGATTAATTTCTGCGATCATCAGTAAACACACTTGGCGGATATTGATGCGCAACCGCTTCAAGATCTTCATCGAATTTTTCATGGGTGTTTTGAAAAAGGCGGTGGAACATATCTTGAACACCTGCTTCAAGTGCTTTAATCCCTTCACCCGTAACGCCGCCTTTTACACACACTTTGTCTTGTAGTGTCGGAAGGGTATAGACTCTTTTTTCAATCAAACGGCCAAGCCCTACAAGCATATCTTCTGATAAGGTGGTGGCTTCTTCTTTAGAAATATCTGTTTCTTCAACGGCTGCTTCAATCATTTTCTGAACGAGGAAGCTGATAAAGGCAGGACCGCAGCTAACGATATCTGACGCCGCTCTTGTAATCGAATGATGAATTTCGATAGGTGTTGAAATGCAGGAAGCTAATTGTCTTAACGCTGTTTTCGTCGCGACATTACATGACGATCCAAATGTTAAAAGTGACGCACCTGATAAAGCGCGGTTCGTAATGCTTGGAATCAGCCTGGCTGTTTGACAAGGAACGATATCCTGAAGCTGTTCAGGATGAACCGGACTTGTAATGATGACAATGGTTTGGTGCTCTTTTAAAAGAGGGCTCAGCTCTTTTAAAAGAGGATAAATATCAAGCGGCTTGACACAAACAAAGATGAAATCTTTATCCATGACAGCTCCTGTAAGCTGTTTTGTTACTTCAAGCTCTGGGTGGTTCTTTTTTATATTGAACGCTTTTTCTATGGTCCGGTTTGTAATGGTGATGGATGAGGGATTGACTGCCTTTGATTCAATAAATGCCTCAGTAAGTATGGTACCCATGTTTCCTGTACCGATTATCCCGATATTCAAACGTTCTCCCTCCTTAGGCGCATAGGATCTGTTATCTTCTAAACAGTATGTTGAGCAATAGAAAAATATGATTGAAAGAAGCGTGAGCACGTGAAGCGACTCATTCCATTGAAAAAATACAGTCTTTATATCGGAGCTGGGCTCATGGGCGCGATCATCATCACTTTCTTCCTTTTGGCAGGAAATAAGGAGAGCTCTAGAGAGCCAAGTGTATTGAAGGGCGATCAAGACAAACAAGTCACATTAGAAAACAAACAAGAAAAGACCGATAATGAATCATCCTCCATTTTTGTGGAGATCAAAGGGGCTGTAAAAAAGCCAGGTGTTTATACGTTTCAATCTGATGCACGGGTAGAAGAAGCCATTCGAAGAGCAGGAGGTTTTACTAGTAAAGCAGACACGATTGAAATTAATCAAGCAGCAAAATTAGAAGACAGTATGATGATTTATGTCCGGAAGCAGGGAGAAGCAGAGAGAGAGGCACAAACAGCAGGTGCAGACGCTCCATCGGCTAATGAAAAGAGTCAAGGTGTCAATGTGAATCAGGCTGATGCAGCGGAATTGCAAACCATTAATGGAATAGGGCCAGCTAAAGCAGAAGCTATCATTACGTACAGAGAGGAGCACGGAGAATTTCAACAAATTGAAGATTTGCGGAACATTTCAGGTTTTGGGGAGAAGACCATTGAACGGCTGAAAAATGAATTGACCGTTAAGTAGAATTGACGGTATAGAAGGAAGGCATGTACACTTAATACCAACCATCATTCTGGAGGGATCAGCTCGTGGAAAGAATTTCATGGAATCAATATTTTATGGCGCAAAGCCATTTGCTTGCTCTGCGAAGCACCTGTGAGCGGTTAGCTGTTGGGGCGACCATCGTCAGAGACAAGCGTATCATTGCAGGGGGATATAATGGCTCAATTGCTGGTGATGTCCATTGTGCAGATGTGGGATGCTATGTCATTGATCATCACTGCGTTCGCACCATCCATGCGGAAATGAACGCTATTTTACAATGTGCCAAATTTGGTGCACCTACAGCCGATGCTGAAATATATGTCACACATTTTCCTTGTTTGCAGTGCTGTAAAGCCATTATTCAAGCAGGTATTCGAACCGTTTACTATGCAAAGGATTATAAAAATCACCCATATGCCATTGATTTATTTGAGCAGGCAGGTGTTCAAACGGAACAAGTTGAACTCGATGAAATGATCATCGACTTAAAAAATCAAGAAAAATTAGCCTTTGTTGCAGATCTAATTGGCAAACTAAGTGAATCAGGACTTAGTGAATCAGAAATTCGCAATATGCATGAGAAGGCGAATCAATTATTTACTTCCTATGTTTAATTATTTGCCGTTTGGGGCAATTTCAGCAGCTGTTGGAATTGCTCTGGCTGCATATCATCTTCATATGTACTTCCTTCTCTTTCTTCTCATCATCTTCCTTCTCAGCCTACTGAAAAAAATCCCCAAACTCTTTCTCATGATCAGCCTATGTGGAGCCGTCTATACTCTTATTTTTATGGTTCATGAGTTTTTTGAAACGGATCAACCTGTTCAAGAAAAATTCTTTTCCGGCTCTGTTGTGATTGAAACGATTCCGAAAATAGATGGCAATCGTTTTTCGGCAACTGTGTCAACAGAAGATGACCGGCTAGCCGCTTTCTATACCATTCAAACAGAGCGTGAAAAAGAGACGTTAAAAGACGTAGAGCCAGGTATGAGCTGTCATATGACAGGTGATGTTCAACCGCCTAAACACGCAACCATTCCTAACGGGTTTCAATACGATCAATTTCTACAATCAAAAGGCATTCGCGCTATTTTCTTACCGCAGTCAATCAAAGGCTGTACAAAAAATGATCGTCCTTCCTATTATCTTCAAAAGATGAGGCAAAAGGGCTTAAAATTCTTAGAAGATCATGTGCCGAAAAACTCTGTAGGTATTGTACAGGCTCTTATTTTTGGAGACCGTGATTTGATTGATCCTGATACGCTAAGAGACTATCAAATGCTCGGTATTATTCATCTGTTAGCGATCTCAGGACTGCATGTGCAAACGCTTCTTGCCTGTTTATTTTGGTGTCTGCTTCGTGCCGGTGTGACAAGAGAGACAGCGCGTCTTCTTCTATTATGCTTTCTTCCTGTTTATGCTTGTTTGACAGGTGCTGCACCATCAGTTTTAAGAGCTTGCCTTATGGCAGGAATCTATTTAGTGATGACAAGCCTGCCAAAAGAAATGAAACAGCCTTCTGCTGTCGTATTAAGCGCAACGTTTTTATTCTTATTAGCGATTCATCCTCTATATCTATTCGAGATCGGATTTCAGCTTTCATTCGTGGTTACGTTTTTTATTTTGTTATCGACCAGAATCTTATCGCAAGCGAAAAGCGCCGTGATGCAGTTGTTCCTTGTCTCATTTGTTGCACAGCTTGCCTCGCTTCCTGTTCTTTTATATCATTTTCAGCAATTTTCTTTGCTGAGCATCCCATTGAATATGATATTTGTCCCTTTTTATACAACAGTTGTCCTGCCTCTATCCTTACTCTTTTTTCTTTTGTCTATCATTTATCTTCCGCTTGGACAAGTGTTGTTCCAGTTGCTTGATTCGGTCATCCAGCTAAGTCATCAGTTGTCAGCACATATGGCAGTTTTTGATGGGTTCAACTTGATTTTTATGAAATCGACTTGGTGGCATATTCTGCTTGAAGTGAGCGCCATTGTTTTTTTGCTGTTTGTGATGGAGTGCAAAATGTCCGTGAAATCCTATGCCGTGCCGATTATATTACTCATCGGTGTCTTGAGTGCACACTATTTCACCCCGAATTTTCTCCAAAAAGGGGAGGTCACGATGCTAGATGTCGGACAAGGGGATAGTTTGTTTATTCAGCTCCCTTACCGAAAGGGACATCTACTTGTGGACACAGGTGGCAGACTTTCTTTTGATGATGAACCATGGAAAAAAAGACGTAAAGTGTCTACGATCGGTGAACAAACACTAATCCCGTTTTTGCATTCTAAAGGTATAGCAAAACTTGATGTGCTGATTCTCACGCATGCAGATCAAGACCACATGGGAGAAGCAGTTCGTTTAATCAAACGAAATAAAGTAAAGCGGCTAGCCATACCAAAAGGTTTTGCCCGAAGTCCAGAAGATGCAAAGCTGCTAAAAGAAGCAGCTGAAAAAGGGATTATGATTGATGAATTAGAAAGAGGAGATCAGCTCCAAGTTGGAGAGCACATATTTGAGGTTCTTCACCCTTCGCAAGACCGGGTGACAAGTAAGAACAATGATTCACTTGTTCTAACTTTTAATCTTGGCGGGAAACGGTTTCTGTTCACTGGAGATCTTGAACATGAAGGGGAACGAGATATTATAGAAGCCTATCCTCACCTGCAAGCAGATGTCTTAAAGGTTGGGCATCATGGGAGCAAAGGGTCAACAAGTGATGAGTGGCTTCGGCATCTGGAGCCGTCGCACGCACTCATTTCGGCTGGTGAACGCAATCGTTATCAGCATCCTCATCAGGAAGTCTTGAAAAAACTAAAGGATCATCAAACGAAGGTGTACCGCACAGATCAAGACGGAAGTGTGACCTATGGATTTCTTGAGAAGGAAGGAACGTTTTACACGCATCCTCCATATGATATCTTACAAAAACAATAAAAAAACTGCCAAAACGGCAGTCATGTAGCAATCATGAAGTTAAGATCCAACGAGGTGTATAATGGTTGCCAAAATAAACATTGAGGCGAAAAATCCGAATGTGACGATAAAACCAACGGCTGAGTCGGTCACATCATTCCGCTTGCTTTGAACATTTTTTTCAAATTCATTCATTTTCATCCCTCCTGGCTAATTTTAGTATACTTGAACTCATTTGGAATTGCTAGAAGGTAAAGTAACCGTTTTCCTTTTTCATGATCATTTTATGAATATCGTCTGAAGCAAGCTGACCCGGGAGCTTGTACCAGACGTTTACTATAAATGAGGAGGCGGTACTTTCAGCTTCCTCTTTACTAATGTCTTCGCACACTTTAGGATAGAGGAGGAAGTGAAAGAGAGGGATTCAATTTATGGTCTTTGAGGTTTGGAACAATTTAAAAAGAGGGGATATCCATCCCGTTTATTGCTTATATGGAAAAGAAACGTATTTACTGCAAGAAACAGCAGCTAAATTAAGACAAGCTGTAGTAGAAGAAGAGACAAAGGATTTTAATTTCTCCGTCTTTGATATGGAAGAGGTGCCGCTTGAACAGGCTGTGACAGATGCAGAAACCTTTCCGTTCATGGGAGAAAGGCGTCTCGTTGTGATCAAGAACCCTTATTTTCTTACAGCGGAAAAGAAAAAAGAGAAGATTGAGCATGAGCTTTCTCTGTTAGAAGCTTATTTAGAAAAGCCGGCGCCTTATACCATTCTCGTCTTATTGGCACCATATGAAAAGCTGGATGAACGGAAGAAAATCACCAAATTGCTAAAAAAGAAAGCGGCTATGGTTGAGGCAAAAGAGTTAAACCCAAAAGAAACAACGGATTTCACCATTACGCTGGTGAAAACAGAAGGAAAGGCGATGACATCTGAAGCGGCTGAGCAGCTTGTGATGCTGTGCGGCGGAAGCCTATCCTCATTGTTTCAAGAGGTCAGGAAGCTGAGTACATATATTGGAGAGCGAGACGAAATTGAATTAGCGGATGTCAATCAGCTCGTTGCAAGAAGCTTAGAGCAGAATATTTTCGAATTAATTAACCAAATTGTCAACAGACGCCGCTCTCAGGCCATGCAGATGTTTTATGATTTGCTGAAACAAAATGAGGAACCCATTAAAATATTAGCACTTATATCCACTCAATTTCGTTTGATTTTACAGACGAAGTATTTCGCTCAGCAAGGATATGGGCAAAAACAAATTGCTTCAAATCTAAAAGTCCACCCATTCCGCGTGAAACTTGCTATGGATCAGGCAAGGCTGTTTTCAGAAGAAGAGCTGAAGCAGATTGTCAAAGAGCTATCAACGATCGATTATGAAATGAAAACCGGTAAAAAGGACAAGCAGCTATTGCTAGAATTGTTTCTGCTTCGCCTATTAGGCGCTTGAACATAAAAAAACGACCTTCTAAAAAGAGGGTCGTTTTTGTTTAGATGTATAATTGTCAGTCTGTCCTAATGGCTGAGCCGGTCAGGACGGACGTACAGTTAAACAGTGCCTCATTACTGAGGCGTTGCAAGCATTATGCAGAAAGTCCGTTTACTTGTTTAGCAAGTCTTGACTTGTAACGCGCAGCTGCGTTTTTGTGTACAAGACCAGTTTTAACGGCTTTGTCAATGCGTTTTGCAGCAGAAGAAAGAGCAGCTTTTGCTTGCTCAGCATCGTTGTTAGCTACAGAAACTTCAACTTGTTTAATCGCAGTACGCATCGCAGACTTGATTGTCACGTTGTGTGCACGGCGTTCGTTATTCGTTTTTGTACGTTTGATCGCTGATTTAATATTTGGCATGTGTTTCACCTCCTAAGATACAACCTAAACACAATTGTCTTAAGGTTAAATCTTCACAATAGAACAAGTTGTATTCTATCAAACACACCTTTAGAATGCAATATAAATGTAAAGTATTTTTCATTGATGAAGCGCTCGAATGTTTCTTTCAAGAGATGGAAAGACTACTGTTAATTACTTGGTGGAAGGAGTCTTTTTATGGAGAAACAGAAACTTGATTTAAGTGCTTATCAAATTCGGACAGACTTGGCTGTTGAAACAAAAGAGATACTAGAACAAGAGAACGATCCGAATGTTGTCAAAAAGGATGGAATTCAAGGGATTGTCGAAAAGGAAAAAGAGGAGCATGGCATCCGTATACGCACGGTGGAGATTACGAAAGAAGGGGAGGCGCTGACCAGCAAAAAGGCAGGAACATACTTGACACTTGAGGCGCAGGGCATTCGGGAGAAAGATTCTGAGATGCAGGAAAAAGTTGTCGAAGTCTTTGCCCATCATTTTGCTCAGTTTTTAAAAGATCGAGGCATTCAGACTGATGCGAGCTGTCTTGTAGTAGGACTAGGAAACTGGAATGTCACGCCAGATGCGCTAGGTCCGCTCACGGTTGAAAGTCTGCTTGTGACTCGGCATCTCTTTGAATTACAGCCGGAAAATGTACAGGAAGGCTACCGCCCAGTGTCCTCTTTATCACCGGGAGTGATGGGACTGACTGGTATTGAAACAAGCGACATTATACAAGGCGTGATCGAGAGGTCCAAACCCGATTTTGTCATTGCAATCGATGCCCTTGCTGCTCGTGCAGTGGAACGGGTGAATACGACGATTCAAATCTCTGATACAGGTATCCATCCCGGTTCAGGTGTAGGGAATAAGCGAAAAGAATTAAGCAAAGAAACGTTGGGAATTCCAGTGATTGCGATTGGCGTTCCGACAGTGGTAGATGCAGTCACCATTGCAAGTGACACAATTGATTATGTCTTAAAGCATTTTGGTAGAGAACTGAAAGATGACAGGCCGTCCCGCTCTCTTGTGCCGGCTGGTTTGACGTTTGGGAAGAAAAAAGTTCTAAACGAAGAAGACTTACCAGATGAAGAAACGCGTCAATCATTCTTAGGTATCGTAGGAACTCTTCCAGAAGAAGAGAAACGGCAGCTGATCCATGAAGTGCTTGCGCCGCTAGGGCAAAATCTCATGGTCACGCCTAAGGAAGTGGATACATTCATTGATGATATGGCAAACGTGCTCGCCAATGGATTAAACACAGCGCTTCATCAAAAAATCTCTCAAGATAACATGGGTTCTTATAATCATTAATCGGTTCTACTTTCTCTAGCTCGCTCATAGTGTAATTACTAGAAAGCGTGCTGGAGGGAGTAAATCATGAAAAAAAGACCCCGCCGTCCTCGACAGTTGGTCGTTGCGATTAATGGAACAAAAGTAGTCAAAAGCATTTTCTTATTTATAGCCTCGCTTGTTGTAGTGTTTGTGATGTCAGGGGCGTTGACATCTTTAAAACCTGAGCTGAGGCCACAAGCCTCCCTATATGGTGTAGCAGATGAGCTTTCCGGGGCGTTTTTCGCCACATTAATGGGCATGGAAAACCAATATTTCGCCTCAGCCGTCCCGAAAGATCAAAAAGGGTTTCATTTCTCTGGACTGTCACTCAAGCTTGCGACCAGTATCAATTTAGAAGACCCGCGTAGTTTTCTAGGTAGAGAACTTCCAGGCTTTGAACATTTTGATACAAAAATCATCTTAGCAGGTGAAGGAACAGACTATACCAACATGCCAATGGAATCGCCGCCGCCAAGTGAAGTCATTCAAGATGAAAAAGAAGCAAATTTAGCAGAGCTGGACAAGCTCGACAAAGATGTGCCGAAAAAGCCTGCGAAAGAGCCGGACCGGTCGACAGGAAAACGAAAAGCTGTGTACATTTACCATACACATAATACGGAATCATATTTACCATTTTTAAAAGGAGAAACGAATCCAAACAATGCACGGCACTCAAAAGTGAATGTCACCCTTGTCGGTGACATGTTCGGAAAGGCGCTTGATCAGCAAGGAATCGGGAATACGGTCGACAAAACAGAAGTTGAAAAACGGCTTCTGCAAAAAGGACTAAAGTATCCCCAGTCTTATAATGAATCAAGACTGGTCGTAAAAGAAGCCTTAGCGAAAAATGATGATCTCGAATATTTAATCGATATCCACCGTGACTCAAGAAGAAAGAAAGACACTACTGCCGAGATCAAAGGGAAAAAATATGCGAGAATTGCGTTTGTTGTGGGAAAGAAGAATCAAAGCTATGAGAAAAACCTCAAGCTTGCGACGGAGTTCCACCATTTGATGGAGAAAAAATATAAAGGACTCAGTGTCGGTGTGTTTGCCAAAGGCGAAATTGGTGATAATGGAATTTATAATCAAGATTTATCCGACAAAGCCCTTCTTTTAGAATTTGGCGGAGTGGATAATAATATGGAAGAATTGAAAAATGCATCCAATGCAGCAGCTGATGTCTTCAGCGACATTTTCTGGGATGCGGAAAAAGTAAACGGCAAAGCAAAGGATGAGAAAAAACGCTCTTAAGGTGGTGACGGTGCATGGGATCATTTATGGGAAAAACCATTATTTTAGGACTGGTCTTGCTATTTGGCGTCTTTTTAGGAATGCAGCAGGCAAATAATGGCATGCTGCAAATGAAGGGTTACCATGACCCGCAATTAAAAGGCGCTTTCTCCATCCAAATGAACGACGAAGAAGAACGAGAAGCCTCTATCTTAGGAACGGCTGTTACAGAAAAGGATCTTGCCGAAAAACAAAAGCAGCTTGAGGAAATAGAGAGCTTTAATGCTTTCTCCAAAGCAGGAAAGGTGTTGTCTGATGGCATGACACATGCAGCTCGTTCTCTTTATGATTGGGTAAATGGGAAATAAATAAATCTACACCTTATGACTAAAGCCGCTAATCAATGAGCGGCTTTTCTTGATTTCGATTGAATCTTTACAGCCCTATTGATATAATCTAACCTAGCGCAACCCGCGTTTTATAGTAGGAGTGATAGATTGTGACAGATAAAGAAAAACGATTAGAACGGCAATCAAGAATTCGAAATTTCTCCATTATCGCCCATATTGACCACGGGAAATCCACATTGGCCGACCGTATTTTAGAAAAAACAGCGGCGATTACGCAGCGAGAAATGAAAGAACAATTACTTGATTCCATGGACTTAGAGCGTGAACGCGGCATAACGATTAAATTAAACTCTGTCCAGCTGAAATATAAGGCGAAGGATGGAGAAGAATATATTATGCACCTGATTGATACACCAGGGCATGTCGACTTCACCTATGAGGTATCTCGAAGCCTTGCTGCCTGTGAAGGTGCGATTCTCGTAGTAGATGCAGCACAAGGAATTGAAGCACAGACACTTGCGAATGTTTATTTAGCTCTTGATAACAACTTAGAAATTCTTCCGATTATCAATAAAATCGATCTGCCAAGTGCAGAGCCTGAGCGTGTAAGAGGAGAAATTGAAGATGTCATCGGGTTGGATGCGTCTGAAGCTGTTCTCACCTCTGCTAAGGCTGGTATTGGGATCGAAGATATTTTAGAACAAATCGTCGAAAAGGTGCCAGCACCTGCTGGAGACCCAGAAGCACCGCTTCAAGCTCTTATATTTGATTCTCTCTACGATGCGTATCGCGGCGTTATTGCGTACATACGAATTGTGGAAGGAACCGTCAAACCAGGTCAGAAAATCAAAATGATGGCGACGGGCAAAGAATTTGAAGTACTTGAAGTCGGCGTATTCACACCAAAAGCCATGCCGACAGATGAACTCACTGTTGGAGATGTTGGCTACTTAACAGCAGCAATTAAAAATGTCGGCGATACACGTGTGGGGGATACGATCACAAGTGCGGTAAATCCAGCGAAAGAAGCACTGCCAGGATACAGAAAGCTGAACCCAATGGTTTACTGCGGTCTTTATCCGATTGATACAGCGAAATATAACGATTTACGTGAAGCACTAGAAAAGCTTGAATTAAATGATTCTTCACTTCAATATGAGGCAGAGACGTCCCAAGCACTTGGCTTCGGTTTCCGCTGCGGCTTTCTTGGAATGCTTCATATGGAAATCATCCAAGAACGGATTGAGCGTGAATTTAAAATCGATCTCATTACGACAGCACCAAGTGTTATTTACGATGTGTATATGACAGACGGAGAAAAAATCATCGTCGATAACCCGTCAAATCTGCCTGATCCGCAAAAGATTGAGAAAATTGAAGAACCATACGTGAAAGCAACAATGATGGTGCCGAATGACTATGTAGGCTCTGTCATGGAGCTTTGCCAAGGAAAGCGCGGACATTTCATTGATATGCAATACCTTGATGCAAACCGAGTGAGCATTGTGTACGAAATTCCTTTGGCGGAGATCGTGTATGAATTCTTTGATATGCTCAAGTCCAACACAAAAGGCTATGCGTCCTTTGACTATGAGCTGATTGGCTATCGCCCATCTACTCTAGTGAAAATGGACATCATGCTGAATGGCGAAAAAATCGATGCCCTTTCCTTTATTGTTCACCGCGATTACGCCTATGAACGAGGCAAGATCATCGTAGAAAAGCTGAAAGAACTCATTCCACGCCAGCATTTTGAAGTACCAGTTCAAGCGGCGATTGGACAAAAAATTGTGGCTCGTTCTACCATTAAAGCGATGCGTAAAAACGTACTTGCTAAATGTTATGGTGGAGACATTTCCCGGAAAAGAAAGCTTCTTGAGAAGCAAAAAGAAGGGAAAAAGCGCATGAAACAAGTGGGCTCTGTTGAAGTCCCGCAAGAAGCATTTATGGCTGTGCTGAAGATGGACGACAGCACACCGAAAAAATAACATCCTCCTCAAGGCAACCTGCTTTACAATGTCAGCCTTGGCGTTTATAGTCGAAAACAAACAAAGGTGCCGCAGCGATAAACTGCGGCTCTTTACCTGTAAAGAAGGTGTCATCAAATGAAAGCAGCATACATTCACATTCCATTTTGTGAGCACATTTGCCACTATTGTGATTTCAATAAATTTTTCATTAAAACGCAGCCAGTCGATGAATACTTAGCGGCTCTTGAAAAAGAGATGCAGCACACGATCGAGCAAAAGGGTGAGCAAGAACTCAAGACGATCTTTATTGGCGGGGGGACTCCGACATCATTGACCGTCAGCCAGCTAGACCAGCTCATGACCAGCATCCACCGTGTGTTAAAACCGTCAAAAAACCTGGTTGAATTTGCAGTTGAAGCAAACCCAGATGAATTATCACTCGAGAAGCTGCATGTGTTAAAAGAAGCCGGTGTCAATCGGTTAAGCTTTGGCGTCCAAACCTTTGAAGATGATTTGCTCAAAAAAATCGGACGAGTTCATCAAAAGAAAGATGTTCTCACGTCCTTTGAGAGAGCTAGAGCGGTTGGATTTGACAATATTAGCCTTGACCTCATGTTTGGCTTGCCGCATCAAGAAAAGCATCATGTTATGAATTCACTTGAGACAGCTTTCTCATTAGGAGCAGAGCATTATTCTGTCTACTCACTGATTGTGGAACCGAAAACGGTGTTTTACAACTTAATGCAAAAAGGAAAACTGCATTTACCGCCGCAAGAACGTGAGGCTGAAATGTATGAACTTGTGATGGATGAAATGGAGCGCCATGGATTACATCAATACGAAATCAGCAATTACGCCAAACCGGGCTTTGAAAGCCAGCATAACCTGACCTATTGGAGCAATGAAGACTACTTCGGTTTCGGTGCAGGGGCACACGGGTATGTAGATGGCATCCGAAATGTGAACGCAGGACCAGTGAAGCATTACTTGGAACTGATTGAGCAAACTGGGTTCCCGTATAAAGAAACTCATCAAGTCACAAAAGCAGAGCAGATAGAAGAAGAAATGTTTTTAGGCCTTCGAAAAATCGAAGGGGTGAAAAGTGCCGACTTCCAAGCCAAATATGGTGCTTCACCAGAAGCTCTTTTTCCCTCAGTTCTTGAAGAATTAGAAGAAAAAGGTCTCATTGTAAAAGATGACATTGGAATTCGTTTAACAAGAAAAGGGAAATTGTTAGGAAATGAAGTATTTCAAGCGTTTCTCGGTGAGTTATAATTGACATTTTAATTTGAGTTTGGTAATTTTGTTTATACAATTAGCACTCGTTGAAAGAGAGTGCTAACAGGGGTGATGATGATGTTAACAAATCGTCAGCTTTTGATTCTGCAAGTCATCATTAATGACTTTATTCGTTCGGCGCAGCCAGTTGGATCAAGGACTCTTTCTAAAAAAGAGGACATCACATTCAGCTCTGCGACGATTAGAAACGAAATGGCTGATTTGGAGGAACTTGGTTTTATCGAAAAGACCCATTCTTCATCAGGAAGAATTCCTTCAGAAAAAGGATATCGTTATTATGTAGATCATTTGCTCTCTCCGCGAAAACTGTCGTCTAAAGATCTTGTGCTTATCCAGTCGGCTTTTCAGGAGAAAATTTTTGAGCTGGAAAAAACAGTTCAAAAATCGGCGGAAATTTTATCAGATCTCACAAACTATACATCGATCGTGCTTGGTCCAAAGCTGAGTGAAAATCGATTAAAGCAAATTCAGCTTGTCCCCGTTCAGCCAAATAAAGCCGTAGCAATCATGATTACAGACAGCGGACATGTTGAAAACAAAACCATTACCTTCTCTGAGCATCTCGATGTCTCCGATATTGAGAAGCTGATGAATATTTTGAATAGCCGCTTAGCTGGCGTTCCAATGGACCAGTTGAAGGACAGGATGTATAAAGAAGTAGTCATGCTTCTGCGCACACATTTAAAAGATTATGATCACATTTTAGATGCGCTTGGCAACACATTTACATCGACACAAAATGAATCAAAACTTTTCTTTGGCGGGAAGATTAATATGTTGAATCAGCCTGAATTTCATGACATCGACCGCATTCGCTCACTCATGATGCTGATTGAGCAAAAGAATGATGTCATGCAGCTGTTTCATCCAAATCAGCAAGGTATCACCATTAAAATCGGTTCAGAAAACAATTTGGAAGCAATGGAGAACTGTAGTTTGATCACAGCGACTTATTCGATTGATCAAAAATCACTTGGCTCCATTGCCGTCATCGGACCAACCCGCATGGATTACGGGCGAGTCGTTAGTCTTTTGCATCATGTATCAAAAGACTTGTCAAACGCACTTTCCAATTTGTATGATGAGTAGGGTGATAAAAAGATAGGGGCACTGCCCCTTCGTATTCTTGAATCTTTTGAGGGAGGTGAACACAATGTCAGAAGAAAAACAGACACCTGAGCAAGAAGCAGAGGTTGAAGCACAAGAAGAAGCAGTTCAAGCAGATACTGAGGAAGCAAAGCATGATGAACAGTCTGCCTTCCAAGAGAAAATCGATGAATTGAAGCAGCTTCTAGATGAAAAAGAAAACAAGATTCTGCGTGTTCAAGCAGATTTTGAAAACTATAAACGCCGTGCTCGAACTGAAGTGGAGACCGTGCAAAAATATCGTTCTCAACATGTTGTCAGCGATCTTCTCCCAGCTCTTGACAACTTTGAAAGAGCCCTTGGAATTGATCCAGACAATGAGCAGGCGAAAAGTTTGTTAGAAGGAATGCAAATGGTTTACCGCCAGCTGGTAGAAGCGTTGAAAAATGAAGGCGTTGAACCAATTGAAGCTGTCGGCAAAGAGTTCGATCCAAACCTTCATCAAGCCGTCATGCAAGTTGAAGATGAAAACTTTGATTCAAATATCGTAGTAGAAGAATTGCAAAAGGGCTATAAACTCAAAGACCGAGTTATTCGTCCATCAATGGTAAAAGTAAATCAATAACTACATAATGGGAGGTCATCGATTATGAGTAAAATCATTGGGATTGACTTAGGAACAACAAACTCATGTGTTGCAGTACTTGAAGGCGGAGAGCCAAAAGTCATTGCAAACGCTGAAGGAGCACGTACAACACCATCTGTTGTCGCTTTTAAAAATGGAGAGCGCCAAGTTGGTGAAGTAGCGAAACGCCAATCAATTACAAACCCGAACACAATCATGTCTGTTAAAAGACATATGGGTACAGACTATAAAGTAGAAGTTGAAGGCAAGAACTATACACCGCAGGAAATCTCTGCAATCATTCTTCAACACCTTAAATCTTACGCTGAAGGCTACCTTGGCGAAGAAGTAACAAAAGCTGTTATCACAGTTCCTGCTTACTTCAACGATGCAGAACGTCAAGCTACAAAAGATGCTGGTAAAATTGCTGGTCTTGAAGTAGAACGTATCATCAACGAACCAACAGCAGCTGCGCTTGCTTATGGTTTAGATAAAACAGATGAAGATCAAACGATCCTTGTATACGACCTTGGCGGCGGTACATTTGACGTATCAGTCCTTGAGCTTGGAGACGGCGTCTTTGAAGTACGCTCAACTGCTGGGGACAACCGTCTAGGTGGAGACGATTTTGACCAAGTGATCATTGATCACTTAGTAGCTGAATTCAAAAAAGAAAATGGCATTGACCTTTCAAAAGATAAAATGGCGCTTCAGCGTTTAAAAGATGCTGCTGAAAAAGCGAAAAAAGATCTTTCTGGTGTATCTTCTACACAAATCTCACTGCCATTTATCACAGCTGGAGATGCAGGTCCTCTTCACCTTGAATTAACGCTAACACGTGCTAAATTCGAAGAGCTTTCTGCAGATCTTGTAGAGCGTACAATGACACCTGTACGTCAATCATTGAAAGATGCTGGTTTATCTGCTAGCGAGATTGATAAAGTCATCCTTGTTGGTGGATCAACTCGTATTCCTGCAGTTCAAGAAGCAATCAAAAAAGAAACAGGCAAAGAGCCTCATAAAGGTGTAAACCCTGATGAAGTGGTTGCTCTTGGTGCGGCGATTCAAGGTGGAGTCATCACAGGAGATGTCAAAGACGTTGTTCTTCTTGATGTAACACCACTTTCTTTAGGAATTGAAACAATGGGCGGCGTATTCACAAAGCTGATTGAACGTAATACAACAATTCCAACAAGTAAATCTCAAGTATTCTCAACGGCTGCTGACAACCAAACAGCGGTAGACATCCATGTTCTGCAAGGTGAGCGCCCAATGGCAGCAGACAACAAAACATTAGGTCGTTTCCAATTGACTGACATTCCGCCAGCACCACGCGGCGTACCACAAATCGAAGTATCTTTTGATATCGATAAAAACGGTATTGTCAACGTACGTGCGAAAGATATGGGTACAGGCAAAGAGCAAAACATCACCATCAAATCTTCTTCAGGTCTTTCTGATGATGAGATCGAAAAAATGGTCAAAGAAGCAGAAGAAAATGCTGAAGCAGATGCGAAGAAAAAAGAAGAAATCGAAGTGCGCAATGAAGCAGATCAATTAGTGTTTACAACAGAAAAAACATTAAAAGATCTAGAAGGCAAAATCGATGAAGAGCAAGTGAAAAAAGCAAACGATGCGAAAGATGCACTAAAAGCTGCGATCGAAAAAGGCGAGCTTGAAGACATCAAAGCGAAAAAAGATGAGCTGCAAACAATCGTTCAAGAACTAACGACAAAGCTCTATGAAGAAGCTGCAAAACAAGCACAAGCTCAGCAAGAAGGCGCTGAAGGTGCTCAAAAAGCAGATGACAATGTAGTGGATGCAGAATACGAAGAAGTAAACGACGATCAAGAGAAAAAATAATCACCTTTACTTTTGAAAAAGACTGCTGAAACGTACTCGTCAGAAAGTCAAAGTCAGGATCTCTTGGCTTTGACTTTTTTTCTTTCCAACGATGAAAGCAATTGAAAAAGGTCAAATCAAAATGATACAATCGTACTTATGTGAGAAAATCGGGAGTGTGAAGAGATGAGTAAGCGTGATTACTATGAAGTGCTTGGCGTGAGTAAGAGCGCCTCAAAAGACGAGATCAAAAAGGCATACCGCAAGCTTTCAAAAAAGTATCACCCTGATATTAATAAAGAAGCTGGCTCAGATGAGAAATTCAAAGAAGTAAAAGAAGCCTATGAAACCCTTTCTGACGATCAAAAACGTTCGCAGTATGATCAGTTCGGTCATACCGATCCAAACCAAGGCTTTGGCGGCGGCGGTTTTGGCGGGGGAGGAGACTTTGGCGGCTTCGGCGGCTTTGATGACATCTTCTCTAGTATTTTTGGCGGTGGAGCCAGAAGAAGAGATCCAAATGCACCGCGTCAAGGAGCAGACTTGCAATATACAATGACGCTTTCATTTGAAGAAGCAGCATTTGGGAAAGAAGCAACGATTGAAATCCCTCGCGAGGAATCATGTGAAACATGTCATGGATCAGGGGCAAAGCCTGGGACAGAAGCGAAGACTTGTTCACATTGCGGCGGCTCTGGTCAATTAAATGTTGAGCAGTCAACTCCGTTTGGTAAAGTGGTCAACCGCAGAGTATGTAACTACTGTAGCGGAACAGGAAAACAAATCGATCACAAATGTTCTACATGCGGCGGCTCTGGTAAAGTGCGTAAGCGTAAGAAAATCAATGTGACGATCCCAGCTGGTGTTGACGATGGTCAGCAGCTCAGAGTGTCTGGTCAAGGGGAACCAGGTGTAAATGGAGGACCTTCAGGCGATCTATTTGTTGTGTTCCATGTGCGTTCGCATGAATTCTTCGAGCGTGACGGGGATGACATTTACTGCGAAATGCCGTTAACCTTTGCACAGGCTGCATTAGGTGACGAAATTGAAGTGCCGACATTACACGGTAAAGTGAAATTAAAAGTTCCTGCTGGCACGCAAACTGGCACGAAGTTTAGACTCAAAGGAAAAGGTGTGAAAAATGTACGCGGCTATGGCCAAGGCGATCAACATATCGTTGTACGAGTCGTCACACCAACAAATTTAACGGACAATCAAAAAGATATCATTAGAAAATTTGCTGAAGTGAGCGGAAATAAACCGGACGAACAAGAAATGAGCTTCTTCGATAAGGTAAAACGCGCATTTAAAGGCGAGTAAGACGGATAAGGAGTTGGTAGTATTGAAGTGGTCAGAAATTAGCGTCCATACAACAAATGAAGCGGTGGAACCAATCACCAATATTTTGCATGAAGCAGGTGCGAGTGGTGTCGTGATTGAGGACCCGCTTGATTTAGTCAAGGAACGTGAAAATGTATACGGTGAGATCTACCAGCTCGATCCGAATGACTATCCTGAAGAAGGGGTCATCGTCAAAGCCTATCTTCCAATGAACAGCTTTTTAATGGAAACGGTAGATGAGATCAAAGAAGCCATCAACAATCTTCTTCTATACGATATTGACCTTGGACGAAATACGCTGTCCATTTGTGAAGTAAATGAAGAAGAATGGGCCACCGCATGGAAAAAATACTATCATCCTGTGAAAATCTCTGAAAAATTCACCATCGTTCCAACATGGGAAGAATATACTCCGGTTCATTCTGATGAACTGATTATTGAAATGGACCCAGGAATGGCATTTGGAACAGGGACACATCCAACAACCGTTCTTTGTATTCAGGCGCTTGAGCGCTATGTGAAGGAAAACGATACGGTGATTGATGTTGGAACAGGCTCTGGGATTTTAAGTGTGGCAGCAGCGATGGTTGGTGCAAAGGACATTCAAGCCTTTGATCTCGACACCGTTGCGGTTGAAAGTGCAAAGCAAAACATCGAACTAAATGGTGTAAGCGAACAAGTGACGGTCAAGCAAAACAACTTACTTGATGGGATTTCAGGCGAACGTGATGTGATCGTCGCCAACATTCTCGCAGAAGTGATTTTGCGCTTTACAGATCAAGCCTATGACTTATTGAAGAAAGATGGCTATTTCATTACATCAGGCATCATTGGACAAAAGAAATTACAAGTCAAAACAGCATTAGAAGAAGCAGGTTTTGACATTGTTGAAGTGCTGTCAATGGAAGATTGGGTCAGCATTATAGCGAAAAAATAAAGCGAGTAGGTGTCAGGACACGTATGCAACGATATTTTATCGACCTCACGAAAGAAGAAGTGATCGCAAAGGGATCTATCGTCATCAATGGTGAAGATGTACATCACCTTTCCAACGTCATGCGCATGAAAGCAGGGCAGGAAATCCTTTGCTTAACGACAGACGGCTTTGAAGCGCTCAGTAAAATTGATACAATAACAAAGGAAGAAGTCATTTGTCACGTTGAAGGCTGGACAAATCAGGACAGAGAGCTTCCGGTAAGAGTAACAATTGCGAGCGGTCTCCCAAAGGGAGATAAGCTTGAGCTGATTATCCAAAAAGGCACAGAGCTTGGCGCAAGCGCATTTATCCCGTTTCAAGCGGCTCGTTCTATTACAAAAATTGACCAAAAGAAGTCACATAAAAAACGAGAGCGCTGGGAGAAAATCGCGAAAGAAGCAGCTGAACAGTCCTACCGGAATATCATTCCTCGTGTTGATCCAGTATCAACATTTAAAGAGCTGACTCAATTAGCTGGTGAATTCGATAAATGTGTCGTTGCATACGAAGAATCATCGAAAGAAGGAGAGCAAAGCCGCTTTCAAACTGTGCTCCAACAGATGAAAGGCGGACAAACCTTGCTAGTGGTTTTTGGCCCTGAAGGCGGTTTAGCAGAAAAGGAGATTGAAGCGCTTGAAACGCTTGGTGCAGTCATTTGCGGGCTTGGACCACGCATTTTAAGAACAGAAACAGCTCCTCTTTACGCGCTTTCTGCTATATCTTATCAAACAGAGTTATTAAGAGGTGAATCATGATGGGAACAGTAGCGTTCCATACACTTGGCTGTAAGGTCAATCACTATGAAACAGAAGCGATCTGGCAGCTGTTTAAAGAAGCAGGCTATGAAAGAAAAGAGTACGAATCAAAAGCAGACGTATATGTCATTAATACATGTACGGTCACGAATACTGGCGATAAAAAAAGCCGCCAAGTCATTAGAAGAGCCATTCGTCATAACCCGGATGGTGTCATTTGTGTAACAGGCTGTTATGCGCAAACATCTCCAGCAGAAATCATGGCGATTCCTGGTGTTGATATTGTCGTGGGAACACAAGACAGACATAAATTACTCGGTTACATTGAAGAATATCGCAGAGAAAGACAGCCGATTAATGGGGTTGGCAATATTATGAAAGCACGTGTGTTTGAAGAACTCGATGTTCCTGCTTTTACAGACAGAACACGTGCGTCATTAAAAATCCAAGAAGGCTGTAACAATTTCTGTACATTCTGCATTATTCCTTGGGCTCGCGGACTTCTTCGTTCTCGTGATCCAGAAGAGGTCATCAACCAAGCGCAGCAGCTTGTGGATGCCGGCTATAAAGAAATTGTATTAACAGGTATTCACACAGGTGGATACGGAGAAGACTTAAAGGATTATAACTTTGCAAAGCTTCTGAAAGAATTAGATGAACGTGTCAACGGCTTAAAACGAATTCGTATTTCATCTATCGAAGCAAGTCAAATTACAGATGAAGTGATAGAAGTGCTTGATCAGTCAGATAAGATTGTCAGACACCTTCACATCCCGCTTCAATCTGGCTCTAATACAGTGCTGAAAAGAATGCGCCGTAAATATACGATGGAATTCTTTGCAGAGCGTTTAACAAAGCTGAAAAAAGCATTGCCAGGTCTTGCTGTCACCTCTGATGTGATTGTAGGATTCCCTGGAGAAACAGAAGAAGAGTTTTTGGAAACATACAACTTTGTCAAAGACCATCAATTCTCTGAACTGCACGTATTCCCTTACAGCAAACGTACAGGTACGCCAGCTGCAAGAATGGAAGATCAAGTGGATGAAAATGTGAAAAACGAACGTGTCCACCGCTTGATCGCTCTTTCTGATCAGCTTGCGAAAGAATACGCATCAGCTTATGAAGGAGATGTCCTAGAGATTATTCCGGAAGAATCCTTCAAAGAACAAGAAGGAAAGCACAATCTTTATGTGGGCTATACAGATAACTATATGAAGGTTGTTTTTGAAGGAACAGAGGACATGATCGGCCGTTTGGTCAAAGTGAAAATTACGAAAGCGGGTTATCCTTATAACGAAGGACAATTCGTTCGTATAAGCGATGAAGTACAAACAGACAAAGTGAGAATGACCTCATAATCAATAAAACACCGGTGCCAAAAGGGCAAGCCGGTGTTTTATTTTGATTGATTCGGTAAAAGGCATAAAATCAATGTGTGAAATGGACGGATGAACGGGAAGAAAAGCAAAGAGCTTGCCACATTAAACAGCAGGCTGAAGTGCGCAATTTGCTGTGCGGGAGCGTTTGCAAGAAGGGCGACGAATTCTGTCATCATGGCGAGAAATGGGAGACATAAAAGCACTCCGAGCACATTAAACAAAACGTGTGCATAAGCCGTTTGACGTGCTGCATAGCCGCCAGATATGGCAGCCATTACGGCTGTAATACATGTCCCAATATTGGACCCTAACACAAAGCTGATGCCTTCCTGAAGCCCAACCGTTCCTTCATTCATAAACCCCATTAAAATGCCGATACAGACGGAGCTTGAATGAACAATCGCTGTGAAGATAGTACCCGAAAGCAGCGCCGTCCAGTCAGAATGCTGCATCATTTCGAGAAAGCGCAATGTCTCAGGCTGACTTGTCATCATACCTGCAATTTTAGAAAAGCCTTGAATACAAAAAAAGATCATCCCGAGTCCAAATATACTTTTTCCTGCATGCCTAAAAGATTTTTTGCCTAACATCATGCATATCAGACCAGCTAGGATTAAAACCCACATGAAAACATCCATTTTAATGGCGATAAATTCTGTTGTAAACGTAGAGCCAATATTGGTACCAAGAATCATTGGAATGGATTTTTTAAAAGAGAGAATACCTGTACTGACAAAGCCAATCACGATGACCATAAACGCTGAACTGCTTTGAAGAATCCCTGTAAATACGATGCTGACTAAGAATGCTTTTACCGGATGATCTGTAAAGAGAAGAAGTGATTTCTCAATACGAGACGACGCAAGCGCCATTAATCCTTTTCTCAGCAAACCCATTGACCATAAAAAAATGAAAATAAGTGCACAAAAATAAATGATCGCCATCATAGAAAAGTCCTCCTCTTACCAATGAATATATGGACTTGTCTACCTGCTCATGACGAAAATATATTTCCAAATCACTTAGTTGACCTCACACTAGGCTTATATTATAATGTCTAGGTACATGTTTTGCATGTATATCTTTTTTTAATGCAGTCGATTGGTGTATTCGGAGGGAGGGAAAGAGAATGTCAAAAACGGTCGTTAGAAAAAACGAATCGCTTGAAGATGCTCTTCGTCGCTTTAAACGCAGTGTATCCAAAACTGGAACATTGCAAGAAGCAAGAAAGCGTGAATTTTATGAAAAGCCTAGCGTAAAGCGCAAGAAAAAGTCTGAAGCTGCTAGAAAACGTAAATTCTAAAGAGGGTGGATTTTATGAGTCTTCTTGAGCAATTAAATTCTGATATGAAGCTTTTTATGAAAAACCGTGAGAAAGACAAGCTTGTTGTCATTCGGATGGTTAAGGCTTCGCTCCAAAATGAAGCAATTAAGCTTAAGAAAGACAGTTTGACCGGCGATGAGGAACTAACCGTCCTTTCCCGCGAGATTAAGCAACGTAAAGACTCCCTCCATGAATTTTCGAAAGCTAATCGCTTAGATTTAGTAGATAAAGTTCAAAAAGAGATTGACATCTTAGACGTTTATTTACCTGAACAGCTTTCTGAAGAAGAACTGCAAACGATCGTGAAAGAAACGATTGCTGAAACAGGTGCTTCATCGAAGACTGATATGGGTAAAGTCATGAGCGCTATTATGCCAAAAGTAAAAGGTAAAGCTGATGGAGCTGTCATTAACAGACTTGTCAGCGAACAGCTGTCTCAATAAAAAAGTATCCTTCTATTGTTAGAAGGGTACTTTTTTTATACCTTCATCATTCTGTCATATAAAAATGAAACCTATGATACATTTGTAACGTATGTAAAGGAACAGTAAAATGGAAGATAGAGAGGAGGGATCACCAAATAGATGAAAAAAATAAAAATTTCTATTGCTCTCTTCAGTTGTTTTATAATATGCTTATTATTAGGGGTTCAATTGACCGCGAAATCAGTAGATCAGAAAGTTCATGTTATCCCTATTGAAGATACAGTAGAAAAAGGACTTTCTCAATTTATTGAACGATCATTTGAGCAGGCAAAGTCCGAACGAGCAAAACATATCATTCTAGACATCAATACACCAGGTGGTGCAGTCGATGCTGCGCTAGAGATCGCAGATGCCATTCGTGCGTCTGATATCCCTGTGACAGCGTTTGTGAATCATAGAGCGCTTTCAGCTGGGGCATTCCTTGCACTAAATGCCGATCAAATCTATATGACCCCAAATGGAAAGATGGGGGCTGCGGCGATCATTGATGGAGAAGGCAATGCTGCCGATCAAAAATCTGAATCGCTATGGCTTGCTGAAATGAGTGATGCTGCCGAAAAGCAGGGGCGTGATCCAAAGTATGCACTTGCAATGGCAGATGTAGATATAGACGCAAAAGAAGCTGGTGCACCAAAAGGAGAATTGCTCACCTTCAACACAGACCGTGCGCTTCAATTCGGTTATGCAGAAGGGGAAGCGAAAAATATGGATGACTTGCTTCAAAAGCTGAATTTAGCCGATGCTTCTGTTCAATACGATGAAGTGAGCTTTGCTGAAAAGGTTGCGCGCTTTCTCACGCACCCAATCGTCATTCCAATCCTTTTATCCATCGCAAGCTTAGGGTTAATTGTTGAGCTCTATTCTCCTGGCTTTGGGATTCCAGGCACCATGGGAGTGACAGCGCTTCTTTTATTCTTTTATGGTCATCTCGTGGCTGGTTTTGCAGGATATGAGACGTTGTTCCTGTTTATAGCAGGGATATTGCTCATGATTCTGGAATTGTTTTTGCCGGGGGGAATCGTAGGTGTCATTGGACTGATCTGTGTGGTTGTCAGCTTGTTTTTAGCAGCTGGAAGCTTTACAGAAATGGCGATTTCCATCTTGATTGCCACTGCTGTTTCAATCGTAGCAGTTATTTTATTGACAAAGGTGTTGGGGAAACGTATGAAATTTTTCAAAAAGTTCATTTTAACCGATTCAACCAATAAGGAAAGCGGTTATGTCTCAAATGAAACAAGAGAAGATCTTGTTGGGCAAATCGCGGTGACAGCAACCGCACTTCGTCCGTCAGGTACAATAGTATTTGGAGATGAGCGCATTGATGTTGTGTCAGAAGGTGCATTCATCGATAAGGATGAACAAGTAAAAATTGTGAAAGCGGAAGGCTCACGCATTGTCGTGAGGAAAGTATAGATAACTGATTTTATAGGAGGAATAAAATGGATCCATCTACTTTACTATTATTTGTGATTATCGCAGCAGGTCTGATCGTTCTATCGATCTTCTTCACCTTTGTACCGGTGATGCTGTGGATTTCTGCCCTAGCGGCTGGCGTAAAGGTAAGCATTTTTACACTTGTAGGAATGAGACTTCGCCGCGTTATTCCAAACCGAGTGGTCAACCCGCTTATTAAAGCACATAAAGCAGGTCTTGATGCGACGATTAACCAGTTAGAGAGCCACTATCTTGCAGGTGGTAACGTGGACCGAGTTGTGAACGCATTAATCGCAGCTCAACGCGCGAATATCGAATTGAACTTTGCACGCTGTGCAGCGATCGACCTAGCAGGCCGTGACGTACTTGAAGCAGTTCAAATGAGTGTAAACCCTAAAGTCATTGAAACACCATTTATCTCTGGTGTGGCGATGGACGGGATTGAAGTGAAAGCAAAAGCACGTATTACAGTTCGTGCAAACATCGACCGACTTGTTGGTGGTGCAGGGGAAGAAACGATTATTGCTCGTGTAGGTGAAGGGATTGTCTCTACAATCGGTTCATCAGATAATCATAAAAAGGTTCTTGAGAACCCTGATATGATTTCACAAACAGTTCTTGGTAAAGGATTAGATTCAGGTACTGCGTTTGAAATCCTCTCGATTGATATCGCAGATGTTGATATCGGTAAGAACATCGGGGCGATTCTGCAAACAGACCAAGCAGAAGCAGACAAAAACATTGCACAGGCAAAAGCGGAAGAACGCCGCGCGATGGCTGTTGCCCAGGAGCAAGAAATGCGTGCAAGAGTTGAAGAAATGCGCGCGAAAGTTGTAGAAGCAGAGGCTGAAGTACCACTTGCAATGGCTGAAGCATTACGTGAAGGTAATATTGGAGTCATGGACTACATGAATATTAAGAATATCGATGCTGATACGGATATGAGAGATTCATTTGGTAAAATGACTAAAGGTCCATCTGATAATGAAAACAAATAAGCATCCTCTCACGCTTTAAGGAGGGAGCCCATTGGACATTCTATTTGAAAATCCGCTACTAATTGCGATTATCATCGGTATCATCTCTGCTGTCTTTGGGAAAATCGGCAAACAAGAGGAGAACGAACAAAAGAATCAGCAAAACAAGCCCGCTCCTCAGCGTAAGCAGATGCCCCAAAAGCAAACAAAACAAACAAGTCCAGATCCAGTCGTGACGGATCAGATGGACGATTTCGGCGATGTACATGATCATGGCGGGATGAAGAAAAAAACATCTCAATCCTTACAGGACCGCTATACCGCTACACTTGCCGAAATGGAAGAAAGAAAAAGCGAGCTGAATAGAGAATTCCAATCGCTTGAAAGAGAACTGACAAGGCCAAAGGCTGCTTCTGCCGAAGTGAAGCCAAAGATCATTGAGAAGCTCAATCAAGATACAATTGTTCAGGGGATGATCCTTGGAGAAGTATTTGGAGAGCCGCGCGCGAAAAAGCCGCACAGAACGATGAAACGGCCATATAACAGATAAACGAGAAAGTCCCTTTATATAAAGGGGCTTTTTTTGTTTGACCTGATGGAGATTTCTTGCAGTAAAAATGCTGAAACGGCTGTTTTGCGGGATTCATTAGCATGATCTGAACCGCTGAGGAATAGGATGATATAGAGGCTTTCTCATCAGTCTCACCATCTTTCAGTTTGATCTCATACACATGGGGCGGGAAGGGGTTCTAATTGAATGGGAAAAAGAAAAAATCGACTTAAAGCATGGCTGACAAGAACACTTGAAATCCCTCCAGACGTCATGATGGATCTTCCCCGTATTACGATGGTTGGCAGACTCCACATTTACATAGAGAATCATAAAGGGCTTTTGCTTTTCAGTGATCAAGAGGTAAGGCTGATGCTCAAACAAGGACAATGCATTATTTCAGGGAAAGATTTTGTGATTAAAACGATTTTGCCAGAAGAGATCTTATTAGAAGGGAAAATCGATGAGGTCCGTTATATTGATTCTTAACTGACGGAGGGGAGAAGTGTGAAGAATAAATGGTTCGCCTATTTTATTGGCAGAGTGGAAGTGGAAATCAAGGGAAACGGCATTGAGCGGCTCATCAATGAGTGCACGAGACAGGGGATCACAATGTTTCAAGTGAGCCGCCGTCAAGACAGCGTGCGCTTATTTATTCGCTTATCAGATGTACATGCCTTCAGAAAAGTACAAAGACATCATGAGGTAACATGTTCATTTCATCAAAAGAAAGGATTTCCGTTCCTTCTCCTATGGTCAAGGAATAATATTGGGTTTACCCTTGGGATTGTGTTTTTTCTAGTGACGATATTGGCACTTTCAAACATGGTGTGGAAAATTGATATTAAAGGAGCCAATCCAGAAACTGAACATCAGATGAGAAAGCATTTAAACGAGATTGGTGTGCAAAAAGGCCGTTTTCAGTTTCTAATGGGAACACCTGAAAAAATTCAAAAATCACTGACCGCCAATATTCAAAGCATTACATGGGTTGGCGTTGAACTAAACGGTACAACATTTCAAATGAAAGTTGTGGAAAAAAATGAGCCGGAAAAAGAGAAATATACGAGTCCTCAGCATATTGTGGCCAAGAAGAAGGCGGTCATCACGAGAATGTATGTGGAAAAAGGGGAGCCGCTTGCCGCAGTTGATGAACATGTGAAGAAAGGACAAATGCTTGTCTCTGGCCTCATCGGCAGCGAAGACCAGCAAAAAACGGTTGGTGCTAAAGCGAAAATTTATGGTGAAACGTGGTATCGTTCTGAAGTTTCTGTCCCTCTTCGAACATCTTTTGATGTCTTTACGGGTAAAATGAAGACAAAGCACAAGCTCTCCGCATTTGGAGGTTCAATGCCATTTTGGGGCTTTTCCTTTAAAAAGGATGATTTTAAGCAGCCAAAAACAGAAACTGAAGTTCACCCACTCCATTTCTTAAACTTCCAGCTCCCATTTTCCTATGAAAAAGAAACGACACGCGAAAGCGAAAAAATAAACTGGACATACACAAATAAAGAAGCGGTTCAAGCAGGGATTAAAATGGGTAAAAAAGAATTAGAAGAGAAGCTAGGTCAAACAGGAGAGGTGAAAAGTGAAAAAGTTTTGCACGAGACAACAGGGAATGGTAAAGTTAAGTTAATCATCCTTTACCAAGTAATAGAAGATATTGTTCAACCAACACCTATTGTTCAGGGAGACTAGAGAATGACAGAACATTTACTTGAAATTCAACAAAAATTAGATAGCCCAAACGAAGCCATTGCTTTATTTGGAAATCAAGATGCTTATCTGAAACTGATGGAAAACGAGCTGAATGTCTCCATTATTACGCGCGGAGAAAAGGTGTATGTTTCTGGTCAGGAAGCATCAAGAGAAACAGCGAGCCGTCTGATGACATCTCTCTTACATCTCATCCGAAAAGGAATTGAGATTTCTGAACGGGATGTCGTATATGCCATCAAAATGGCGCAAAAAGACAAGCTCAATTATTTTGAAAATATGTATGAAGATGAAATTACGAAAAATGCAAAAGGAAAGTCAATCAGGGTAAAAACCATTGGCCAGCGGGAATATGCTGCGGCGATGAAAAAAGATGACCTGGTCTTTGGAATTGGACCAGCTGGTACAGGCAAGACGTATTTGGCCGTCGTCAACGCCGTTCATGCACTGAAAAATGGACATGTGAAACGGATTATCCTGACAAGACCAGCTGTTGAAGCAGGAGAAAGTCTTGGCTTTTTACCAGGTGATCTAAAGGAAAAAGTAGATCCTTATTTAAGACCACTATATGATGCCTTGCATGATGTGCTTGGCAGTGATCATACGGAACGTTTAATCGAGCGCGGTGTGATTGAAATAGCGCCTCTTGCCTATATGAGAGGACGGACACTCGATGATGCATTTGTTATTTTAGATGAAGCGCAGAATACAACGCCTGCCCAAATGAAAATGTTTTTGACGAGACTTGGGTTTGGCTCTAAAATGGTCATTACAGGAGATATTACACAGATTGACCTGCCGAAGGGCATGCAGTCTGGCCTTGCAGCTGCAAAGGACATGCTTGCAGAGATCAAGGGCATCTCATTTATTGAGCTAGACCAGACAGATGTGGTCAGACACCCGCTTGTGGCAAAGATCATCGGAGCATACGAAAAGCAAAAATGACCTTAGTGACCCGATCGTCTTCATCGGGTCATTTTGTTTCGATCGTGGTTTAAAGTAAAAAAGGAGGTACTTTCCTTGAGAAAGAATCAGAAAGACAGTAAGCGCAAAAGACTGCTGTCTAAAAAAGAACCTCAGAAAATGGAGCGCTCACGTTATTTAAATGTTTTGCTATACGCTGGTTTAGCAGCCATTCTATTCGTGGTGCTCTTCTTCCATGTAAAGCCTGAATCGCTCGACTTAGATTTATTTTCAGTGAGCGAACAGACCATCTATTCTCCATCAACCGTCGATGATCAAGAAGCGACAGAAGAAAAGAAGCAAGAAGCAACAGATCAAGTAGAGGATCAATATACACTCAAAAAAGCGTATTCTGACAATCGTGTTGACCTCATCTCCTCCCTTTTCGAAGCCATTAAAGAAGAGAAGAAAGCAGCTGATGAAAAAGAAAATCCGCCATCAGATAAAGAAATGGTCAAGCGTGTCAAAGAAAAACTCACATCAGATATGCAGGAGGCTGTTTCAGACCAATCCATCAAAGCACTGCTTCAGGCAAGTGACGAAAATCTCTCTTTTACTAAGGATTCCATCATCACAGTGGTGAATTCACTGATGAGTAAAGAAATCACAGCAGCGAAATTACAAGATGAGAAAAAACAAGTGAAAACAGAGCTTGAAAATAACTCAATTCCATCCAAATACTTAAATGCGGCGAAAGAAATCGGTGAATTTGCGATCATTCCAAACTATGTATTTGATCCAGTGGCGACAGAGAAGAAAAGGCAAGAAGCCGCTGATAATATACAGCCGGTTCAAATTAAGCAAGGGCAAATCTTAGTCGAAGAAGGGGAACTTATCGACCGAGAAGTGTATCGTAAATTAGAACTGACAGGGCTCTTAAATAGCTCCAATTTGATTAAACCTGTAAGCGGTCTTATGATCTTGATTGGTCTATTCTTAGCAGCGATTATTCATTCACTTGAATCGAGGAAAAAATCGCTTGTTCATAAGAATAAGTCGTTGCTTCTCTACTCGCTCATTTTCACCATTATTTTAGTTATCATGGAAGTATTCAGTCTCTTCCAGGAAACGAAGTATACGACGATAGGTTATGTGGTGCCAGTGGCACTTGGCACGATGCTGATCAAGCTGCTTATCAATGAACGACTAGCGATCTTCTCTGGCCTTGTATTTGCTCTTTGCGGCAGTATGATGTTTAATCAAGGAGTAACCGGCGTCTTTAACTATGTGATCTGCGCTTATTACCTTGTGAGCGGGATGGCGGGCATTTTATTTTTGAGAAAGCATAATGCACGTTCAAAAATATTGCAGGCAGGGCTTTCGGTCGCTTTGGTGAATGTCCTTGTGGTTCTATCCATTACGCTGATTCAAAACTCCTCACCATCAGGGCTTGAAATCGGTGTGAACCTTATGATGGCGATTGTGTCAGGGTTTGCATCATCTATTTTGGTAATTGGGCTAATGCCTGTGTTTGAGAGCATGTTCGGCATTCTTTCAACAATGAAGCTGATTGAACTATCAAACCCAAATCATCCGCTGCTTAAAAAGATTTTAACAGAGACACCAGGTACATATCATCATAGTGTCATGGTGGCAAATTTAGCGGATGCTGCATGTGAAGCAGTCGGAGCAAACGGTCTTTTAGCAAGGGTCGGCGCTTATTATCACGACATTGGGAAAACGAAAAGACCGCAATACTTTATCGAAAACCAAATGAATATTGATAATCCGCACGACAAGCTTTCTCCTCAGCTAAGTAAAAATATCATTATTGCCCATACGACAGATGGAGCTGATATGCTGAGAGAAAAGAAGTTTCCTGAAGAGCTTGTCGATATTGCCGAACAGCATCACGGGAAGTCGCTGTTAAAGTTCTTTTACTATAAGGCAAAAGAGCGTGATGATCAGGTGACAGAAGAAGAATTCCGTTATCCTGGGCCAAAACCGCAATCAAAAGAAGCGGCGATTATTTCTGTAGCGGACAGCGTGGAAGCGGCGGTACGATCGATGCATAATCCAAATCCAGAGCGGATCGAAAAGCTCGTCAAAGGCATTATTTCCGATAAAATGCAGGATGGGCAATTTAGCGAATGTGATCTGACATTTAAAGAGTTAAATATTATTAGTCAAACGATTTGTACAACATTAAAGGGGATTTTCCATTCTCGGATTGAATATCCAGATGCCCCGAAGCAGAAGGTGAAGTAAATGACATTGTTAATCGATTTAATAGATGAAACAGGACAAGTATCAAAAGAGCAGCTTGAAGAAGTGGAAAAGCTTCTTCAGTTCGCTGCTGATGCCCTTGAGGTCAAAGATCAAGCGGAGGTATCAGTGACGATCGTTTCGAATGAAGAGATTCATCAAATTAATAAAGAATACCGCGGAAAAGACGCACCAACGGATGTGATCTCCTTTGCACTCGAAGAAGAAGGAGAAGGGGAAATTGAAATCATTGGTGCTGATGATATTCCGCCTGTACTCGGTGACATCATCATTAGTGTGGACCGTACGAAAGAGCAGGCAGAGGAATATGGACATTCCTTTATGAGAGAGCTTGGATTTCTCACCATTCATGGGTTCCTGCATTTGCTCGGGTTTGATCATATGACAGAGGAAGATGAAAAAGAAATGTTCGCCAAACAGACAAAGATCTTGGATGATTATGGCCTTTCAAGATCTTCGTAAGAAAAGAAGGCCGCTTGCCCGTTTTTTTCGGAGCTTTTATTATGCATTTAGAGGAATATGGCGAACTTTCTTGAATGAACGGAATTTTCGATTTCACACAGTCGCAGCCATCATCGTGGTGATCTGCGGCTTTTGGTTTCACATTGAACCATTCGAATGGATGATCGTTTTGCTTTTATGCGGGGGGATGTTTGCCCTTGAACTTGTCAATACAGCCATTGAACATACAGTGGACCTTATGACAGAAGAGAGGCACCCGCTTGCTGAGAAAGCGAAAGACGCCGCAGCAGGCGCTGTTTGCGTTTACGCCGCGATTTCGGTTATGATTGGGTTGATGATCTTCTTACCGAAGATCATGCAATAGAACAATATTACTATTTATTAACATTTTTAGAAATGGGCGTGAAAATGTCACGTGAATTATGTAAAATATAAATGTGACAGTGGGTCCATTTCTTCTGAAAGTGGGAACTAGGAATGAACAAACAAGAGTTGATTTCAGAAGCAGTTAAAGCAAGAGATTTTGCATATGTACCCTATTCAAAATTCAAAGTCGGTGCAGCATTGTTGTCGAATGATGGAAAAGTGTATGGCGGCTGCAACATTGAAAATGCAGCATATGGTATGTGTAATTGTGCGGAAAGAACAGCACTTTTTAAAGCCTATTCAGAAGGCATCACATCGTTTCAAATGCTAGCGGTAGTAGCTGATACAGACCGGCCTGTTTCGCCGTGCGGCGCATGCAGACAGGTTATTTCAGAGCTATGTGCACCTGACATGCCAGTGATTCTAACGAACTTAAAAGGACAAATATACGAAACAACAGTAAACGAACTATTGCCAGGCGCATTTTCACCGGAGGATTTAAATGACTAACGAAAGCTTCAAATCAGGATTTGTATCCATTATTGGAAGACCAAATGTAGGAAAATCAACCTTTCTTAATCGTGTGATTGGACAAAAGATCGCCATCATGAGTGATAAGCCCCAAACGACACGAAACAAAGTGCAAGGTGTCTTAACAACAAACACGTCACAAACGATCTTTATCGATACACCAGGGATTCATAAACCTAAGCATAAGCTTGGTGATTTTATGATGAAAGTAGCTACAAATACACTGAAGGAAGTCGACCTGATCTTGTTTATGATCAATGCAAAGGAAGGCTATGGCAAGGGTGATGAATTCATCATTGAACGACTCAAGCAAACATCTACACCGGTATTCCTAGTCGTCAATAAAATCGACCAAATTCACCCAGATGAGCTGTTCCTTTTAATTGATGAATACCGCACACGTTATCCATTTAAGGAAATTGTGCCAATTTCAGCTCTTGAAGGAAACAACATTGACACGCTTCTTCAGCAGGTTGAAGGTTATCTTCCTGAGGGCCCGCAATTTTATCCAGCAGATCAAGTAACAGATCATCCAGAGCGGTTTATTATTTCTGAATTAATTCGTGAAAAAGTGCTGCATTTAACAAGAGAAGAGATCCCGCACAGCATTGCAGTGGCGATCGAATCCATTAAGCCAGATGAAAATGGCAAGATCCATGTGGCGGCGACCATTGTCGTAGAACGTGATTCACAAAAAGGGATTGTTATTGGGAAACGAGGCAGCTTATTAAAAGAAGTGGGACAAAAAGCGCGCAGAGATATTGAAGCACTTCTCGGTTCAAAAGTGTATCTGGAGCTTTGGGTAAAGGTTCAGAAGGACTGGCGTAATAAATCCACTCACCTTCGTGACTTCGGATTTAGAGACGACGAATATTAAAAAATTGCTGCTGTTGTCATAAAATCTGACAATGGTGCGGTTCGATTAGTAAAAATTGTTTATCATGAAATGGAGGTAGCCTGGTCAAGATATAATTAATATGTTGGATGTAGCGTTGCTGCTTCTAATAAAGAAAGGTGGGGTTTTTATGTTGAATTTTACATGGAACGTATTTTCACAAACAGGAAGCGTTGACACGTATCTGCTTTTCAAAGAGTTAGAAAAGGAGAACCTGGAAAGACCCGATGTACTTGAAGAAGAGATAGCACGATTTGATTTTCCAATCTTATAATTCTTGACCCCCTCCAATGCTCGGAGTGTAGACAAATGCTCATTAAAAGTGAAGGAATCGTCCTTAGAACAACAGATTATGGCGAAACAAACAAAATTGTCACGCTGCTCACTAGAGAACATGGGAAAATTGGTGTGATGGCAAGAGGCGCAAAAAAATCAAACAGCCGCCTGTCAGCCATAAGCCAGCCGTTTTTATACGGAACCTTCCTGATCCAATCATCAACAGGACTTGGAACGCTCCAGCAAGGCGAAATGATTGAAAGTATGCGAACCATTCGGGAAGATTTATTTTTGACCGCATATGCCGCATATATGACAGAGTTACTCGATAAAGGCACAGAAGAAAAAAAGCCAAACCCTTATTTGTTTGAGCTCCTGCTTCAATCTTTGCGTCATCTGAATGAAGGCACAGATGCTGATGTTATCTTATTTATCGTAGAGGTCAAAATGTTATCAGTGATGGGAATGAAGCCCGAACTGGATCAATGTGTCCACTGTGGTCAAAAAGAAGGGCAGTTTCATTTCTCGATTAGAGACAACGGCTTTATTTGCCAAAATTGCTTTTCTAAAGATCCGTATAAAATGCCCTTATCTCCAGCAGCTGCAAGGCTGCTCCGTTTATTTCATTATTTTGATTTATCAAGGCTCGGTCAGGTTGATGTGAAACCGCAGACGAAACAAGAAATTCGTCAAGTGCTCGATCACTACTATGAAGAGTATTCAGGCCTTTATTTGAAATCAAAAAAATTCATGAATCAGATGGAATCCATGAAAAAGCTCATGGGCGGGGAAAACAAAAGTTGACATCTTCCATGACTTTTTGTAAGATCATCTAAGATAAAATATGTTGCATTGACAGAAAGAAGTACTTGCGCAGAATCCATAAAAGCGACCTTAGGGCGGTGTGAGCTAAGGATGGAGGCGTAACGAAAGGCATTCTTGAGCAACGTAAAACAAAGCGGCTGGTTGCTACGATACCAGCAAATAGGGTGGAACCGCGGGAAAAACTCTCGTCCCTATGTTTGCAAGGAGCCTTGCGAGCATAGAGACGGGAGTTTTTGTGTTCTTTTGCGAGGTTCTAGACCCACCCGCCATACAAAGCGGCTGGTGTAGAAAAGATGGAGGTGCGATCATTGAATATTCAAGACATGATTTTGACGTTGCAAAAGCATTGGTCAAATGAAGGCTGCGTATTAATGCAGGCGTATGACACAGAAAAAGGTGCCGGAACGATGAGTCCATACACGTTCCTGCGAAGCATTGGTCCAGAGCCATGGAAGGTAGCGTATGTAGAGCCTTCAAGACGCCCTGCTGATGGTAGATATGGAGAAAACCCAAATAGATTGTATCAGCATCATCAATTCCAAGTAATCATTAAGCCGTCACCTGACAATATTCAAGAATTGTATCTTGAATCTTTGAAAGCGCTTGGTATTGACCCGCTGAAACATGATATTCGTTTTGTAGAAGACAACTGGGAAAACCCATCTCTTGGCTGTGCAGGGCTTGGTTGGGAAGTATGGCTTGATGGGATGGAAATCACCCAATTCACGTATTTCCAGCAAGTCGGCGGCTTAGAATGTAAGCCCGTTTCCGTTGAAATCACATACGGTATTGAACGTCTTGCTTCCTACATCCAAGACAAAGAAAATGTCTTCGATCTTGAATGGACTGACGGATTTACGGTGAGAGATTTATTCTTAATGGCTGAATATGAGCATTCTGTTTATACATTTGAAACATCTAATACTGACATGCTGTTTGATTTATTTACAACCTATGAGAAAGAAGCGCATAGCCAAATGGACAAAGGGCTTGTTCACCCGGCATACGATTATGTGCTCAAATGCTCTCATACGTTTAACCTGCTCGATGCAAAGGGCGCAATTTCTGTTACTGAGCGAACTGGATATATCGGAAGAGTGCGCCAGTTAGCAAGAAAAGTAGCCAAAACATATTATGAAGAACGAGAAAAATTGGGATTCCCTATGCTAAAAGAGGAGGCGGCTTCTCATGAATAAACAAGATGTATTACTCGAAATCGGCTTAGAAGAGATGCCGGCTCGTTTCATGCCAGAAAGCACAAAGCAGCTAGGCGAGAAAGTAAAAGTGTGGTTTGAAGAGCAAAACATTTCATTTGAAGATGTTGCTCTATTTAACTCACCAAGACGTCTTGCTGTACTTGTGAAAGGTGTCGCAGAAAAACAAGAAGACATCAAAGAAGAAGCAAAAGGTCCGGCTAAAAAGATCGCACAAGATGCGGAAGGCAATTGGACAAAAGCAGCGGAAGGCTTTGCCCGCGGACAAGGTGCTTCAACAGATGATCTCTATTTTAAAGAGATCAAAGGAGTAGATTATGTCCATGTCCAGAAGTTTCAAGAAGGAAAGCAAGTCAAAGACCTTCTGCCAGCATTAGGTGAGATCGCCGCTTCATTAAGTTTTCCAAAGAACATGAGATGGGGAAGCAAAGATTTACGCTACATCCGTCCGATTAAATGGATTGTTTGTTTATTTGGAGAGGAGATTGTACCTGCTCACATTGCTGGGGTGAAAAGCGGTCGCGAGACAAGAGGACACCGTTTCCTTGGTAAGGCAGCCACCATCGACTCGCCTGCTTCTTATGAGCAAACATTGCGCGATCAATTTGTCATTGCAGATTCAGATAAAAGAAAACAATCCATTACCGAGCAGCTAAATGCTCTATCTTCAGAAAAAGGCTGGGTGATACCTGTTGATCCTGAGCTTCTAGAAGAGGTCAACAATCTTGTAGAATACCCAACGGTACTATCTGGTTCCTTTGAAAAAGAATTCCTTGCATTGCCGGAAGAAGTATTGGTAACGACAATGAAAGAGCATCAGCGCTATTTCCCTGTGAAAAATGAGCAAGGTGAATTATTGCCTCACTTTATTACGGTGAGAAATGGAAACAGTGAGGCGCTTGAAAATGTCGCAAGAGGGAACGAAAAAGTACTTCGTGCCCGTTTATCAGATGCTGCCTTCTTCTATAAAGAAGACGAAAAACTAGTCATTGAAGACAATATTAAAAAGCTTGATAAGGTTGTATTCCATGAGAAACTTGGCACAATTGGCGACAAGCTCAAGAGAGTGACAGACATTGCGACGCGTCTAGCAGCGCATGTCGGTGCAAATGACGAAACGACAGAGCGTGTGGCAAGAGCCGCAAGTATTTCGAAATTTGATCTTGTGACTCAAATGGTCTATGAATTCCCAGAATTACAAGGAATCATGGGCGAGAAATATGCAAAAGCACTTGGTGAACATGAAGAAGTGGCAAAGAGCATCAATGAGCACTATATGCCGCGCTTTGCCGGTGATGAGGCGCCTTCCACTTTAATTGGTGCGATTGTGGCAGTAGCCGATAAGCTGGATTCTATTTGTTCCTTCTTCTCAATTGATGTCATTCCAACGGGCTCTCAAGATCCTTATGGACTAAGAAGACAAGCGAGCGGTATCGTTCAAATTCTGCTTGATCGTCATTGGAACATTTCATTCAAAGAGCTTTTGGCACTTGCTCAAGTAGAAGCAGCACATGAAACGGCTCTCATTGAATTTTTAACACACCGTTTAAAATATGTCCTCCAAGCAGAGCATATCCGTCATGATGTTGTCGATGCAGTACTGGATGTTGAAAATATTGAACCTTATGCAGTCGTGAAAAAAGCAGCTGTTCTTGAAGAGAGCGTGAAACAAGAAAGCTTCAAAGAAACAGCAGAAGCATTAGGACGCGTCATTTCAATCAGTAAAAAAGGGGAAGACGCAGAGATTCAGCCTGAGCTGTTTGAAAATGAGCATGAGCAAAAGCTATATGAGGCGTATCAGCAAGTAGAGACAGCTGTCAAGGAACATGTAGCAGCAGGGCAATACAGTGCAGCACTTGAGGCGCTTGATACGTTAAAAACACCGATTGTTCATTATTTCGATCACACAATGGTTCATGCAGATGATGAAAAGCTGAAGCGAAATCGTTTGGCACAAATGGTTAAACTAGCAAAAGTCATTCAATCATTTGCGAATATGAACAATTTAATAGTAAAATAAATACCTAAGAACGGTTGCCTTTTTTGAAGGGCAATCGTTTTTTACTCATTTAATTCACGGTTTTTGAGTGGATTTTTGTTTCATTCGGACAAAGATGCGCTATAATATGATGAGTTATGAAAATGATATACATAAAGTAAAGATTCGCTCTCTCTATTTAAAGGTGGTGAGTACAATCGAGTTAAATAAACGGCAAGAGCAGATTTTACAGATTGTCAAAGAGAATGGTCCGATCACTGGAGAGCATATCGCCGATCGGCTGAACTTAACTAGGGCGACCCTCAGACCGGATTTAGCCATATTAACGATGTCAGGCTTTTTAGAAGCAAGACCAAGGGTCGGCTACTTTTTCACAGGAAAAACAGGTACGCAGCTTCTAGCAGATAAGTTGAAAAAACTTCAAGTGAAAGATTTTCAATCCATTCCAGTGGTGATACATGAGAATGTTTCAGTTTATGATGCGATTTGTACGATGTTTTTAGAAGATGTGGGCACATTATTCGTTGTGGACGATCACTCTATTTTAACAGGCGTGTTGTCAAGGAAAGACCTCCTTCGCGCAAGTATTGGAAAACAGGAGCTTCCATCTATTCCTGTCCATATTATTATGACAAGAATGCCGAACATTACCGTTTGCCGCAAGGAAGATTTCATTATGGGTGTGGCGAAGCACTTGATTGAAAAGCAGATAGACGCACTTCCTGTTATAAAAGATACGGATAAAGGCTTTGAAGTGGTCGGCAGAATTACGAAAACAAACATGACGAAAATACTTGTTAACTTATCGGAGAATGAAATAATCTAATTACAGAAGACTGCGAGGGGATGTTATGAGTAATCGCGTAATTTTTGTGGTATCAGATTCAGTAGGAGAAACGGCAGAGCTCGTAGTCAAAGCGGCACTTAGCCAATTTGATGGCGGCTCATCAGACCATTCAAATATCAGAAGAATCCCGTATGTAGAGGATGTCGGTACGATTAAAGAAGTCATTTCACTGGCGAAAGCAGATAACGGAATCGTCTGCTTTACTCTTGTTGTGCCAGAAATGCGCCAATTCTTAATTGAAGAGGCAGAAGCAAACGGAGTCGTTTATTATGACATCATCGGACCACTGATCGATAAAATGGAGACTGCTTATGGAAATGAAGCGAAACATGAGCCGGGGCGTGTACGTCAATTAGATGAGGACTATTTTAAAAAGGTTGAAGCCATTGAGTTCGCAGTGAAGTATGATGACGGCAGAGACCCAAGAGGCATTCTAAAGGCTGATATTGTGCTCATCGGTGTATCACGCACATCTAAGACACCACTATCTCAATACTTGGCGCATAAACGGCTGAAGGTAGCAAACGTTCCAATTGTTCCTGAAGTAGATCCGCCAGAGGAGTTATTTTCAGTTGATCCAAAGAAATGCATCGGTCTGAAAATCAGTCCAGACAAACTAAATCATATTCGTAAAGAGCGTTTGAAATCTCTAGGTTTAAATGATCGCGCGATTTATGCGAACATTGAACGGATTAAAGAAGAGCTAGAGTATTTTGAAAAAGTGGTGGACCGCATTAACTGTCAAGTTGTTGATGTATCGAATAAAGCAGTTGAAGAAACGGCAAATGTCATTCATCAAATGCTGACCAAAAGAGGTTCCGAATAAACTCAGGATGCTCCTCCTGGGTTTTTCCTATGGTGGGAAACGGGTAAACAAAAACAATGGCATATTTGCTGCATTTGTATTATAATAAAAAATTGTGATAAAATGATTGATTTTAGGTTTAAGTTAAGTCAAGAACGAATAAACTAATATTGGCAGAAGTCAAGTGATTCTGAACATAACTTTTCGACAAAATGAGTTTTACTGTTGTTTGCTATATGGGGGAAAAGTATGGTCTTTTTGCTTCTCTAAAGCAGGAATAAGGTGGAGGGATGGAGAATTAGTCACCTGAATGAACATAAACAAGAGAGGACGATTTATGTCGATGCAGATGCTTGTCCTGTAAAAGACGAAATCCTTTCTGTCGCATCTCAATTTCAAGTACCTGTGACGTTCATTGCTTCATATGAGCATTTTCAAACCAAAAGATCTCCACTTGAAGATTGGCGGTTTGTAGATACACATAAGGAAGCAGCGGATTTAGTCATTGCGAACTCAGCTTCAGCGCATGATATTGTCGTCACCCAAGACATTGGTCTTGCCTCCTTACTGCTTCCAAGACAGGTCATTGTACTGTCTGAAAGAGGACGGATGTACACAAACGAAACAATTGATTTTGATTTGGAACGCAGACATGTTTCCAGTAAACAGCGAAGAAAAGGTGTATATGGAAAAGGTCCCAAAAAGCTTTTAGAAGAGGATAAAAAGCGATTTATTACGCAACTACAAAAAATCCTGTCGAATCATGAAGGATTTTTGAATTAAAAGGCGAATAATGTACGACGGAGTGTTATTAGGATGAGCAAACGTATACCAGATGAACTTTTGGAGCAAATCCAAAAAAACGCAGACATTGTCGAAGTGATTGGAGAATACGTACAGCTTAGAAAGCAAGGTCGAAATTATTTCGGTCTTTGTCCATTCCATGGTGAAAATACTCCTTCATTCTCTGTTTCAGCAGATAAGCAAATCTTCCATTGTTTTGGCTGTGGTGCAGGAGGTAATGTATTTTCGTTCCTCAGACAAATGGAAGGCTACTCATTTATTGAAGCCGTTTCACATGTTGCTGATAAGTACCATATTGATTTGCCTGATCATGTAGCAAATGCTCAGATCAGCTCCTCACAGCAAGAGGACACTGCAGATCATAAAATGATTGAAGCGCATGAGCTTCTTAAGAAATTTTACCACCATTTGCTGGTAAATACAAAGGAAGGTCAAAATGCACTCGATTATTTACGGGCGAGAGGCTTTACAGATGAAACAATTGCCAAGTTTGAGATCGGATATGCTCTTGACTCTTGGGATTTCGTGACCAAGTTTTTAGAAAAGCGAGGGTTTGATCCTGCGATGATGGAGAAGGCCGGTCTTTTGATTCAACGTGAAAACGGAACAGGCTTTTTTGACCGCTTTAGGGATCGTGTGATGTTTCCCATTCATGATCATCACGGGACAGTCATCGCTTTTTCCGGAAGATCGCTTGGTGATCAGCAGCCTAAGTATATGAATAGTCCTGAAACGCCACTTTTTCATAAAAGTAAGCTGCTTTATCACTTTCATGACGCGCGTATGCATATTCGAAAACGCGAACGGGCGGTTCTTTTCGAAGGATTTGCTGACGTCATTTCAGCTGTCACATCAGGTGTCGGCGAAAGTGTTGCAACAATGGGTACGTCTCTAACAGAAGAGCACGTAAAACTTCTCAGACGGAACGTAGAAGAGATCATTCTTTGCTATGACTCTGACACGGCCGGTTATGAAGCCACCATGAAAGCATCAGATTTGCTTGGAAAAAGAGGATGTAAAGTTCGCGTTGCCATGATACCAGATGGACTTGATCCAGATGATTACATTCGTAAATATGGTGGCGAGAAATTTAGGAATGACATCATAGATGCAAGTGTGACATTAATGACTTTTAAGATGAACTTTTTCCGTAGGGGAAAGAATTTATCTGATGAAGGAGACCGGCTTACTTATATGAAGCAGGTACTCCGAGAAATTAGCCGATTAAACGGTTCCTTGGAACAAGAGATTTACATGAAACAGCTTGCTGGAGAGTTCTCGATCTCACTTGATTCATTAAAGGAACAACTGGAGCTGTTTGAAAAACAGCAGCGTCAAGAAGCCAAAAGCACGCAGGAAGAAAGCGGGCTTGAAAAACGGCGTGCACATCTGTCAACACAGGTACGAAGAAAGCGCCTGCGGCCAGCATATGAAAATGCAGAGCGAATGCTGCTTGCTCATATGTTGAAAAGCGATGACGTGATCCGAAAAGTACTTGACAGAGTAGGGATTGAATTTAATATAGATTCTCACAGGGCGCTGGCCACGTACATTTATGCTTTGTATGAAGAAGGCAAAGAACCAACGCCGCAGCACCTAATGAACCGTATAGAAGATGATATCATCAATCAACTTCTGACGGATATATTCATGATTCAAGTTGGAGACGAACTAAGTGAAGCTGAATTAAGTGATTATGTAAAAAAAGTGTTGAATCATCGGAATTTGTCAATGATAAAGGAAAAAGAACTAGAACGTGCAGAAGCGGAGAGGCAAAAAGATTTCTTCAAAGCGGCAACACTTGCAAAAGAAATTGTTCAGTTGAACCGTTCGCTGAAGTAATACGTCTAATATTTATGACAAGACTTACGGCTGGCAATGAATCCTTTACGGGAGGAGCATAAGACCGCAAGCATCTTGCCTTCATCATTTTTTATTTTATTCCTATTTGCTCATCTGTTTGATAAAGAGAGAAAAGCAGAGCGGAAGCAAATCGCAAGTTACTTTAGAATTCGTTGCAAGCTTTGGAAGGAGGGATCCATAATGGCTGATAAACAAGCCCACGAAACCGAAACTGAATTAACCTTTGAACAGGTGAGAGATAAGCTCACTGAAACGGGTAAAAAACGGGGCGTTTTAACATACGAAGAAATTGCAGAGCGTATGTCTAGCTTTGAAATTGAATCAGACCAAATGGATGAATACTATGAATATTTAGGCGAACAGGGTGTAGAGCTCATTAGTGAAAACGAAGAGACAGAAGACCCAAATGTTCAGCAGCTGGCTAAAGCAGAAGAAGAATTTGACCTAAATGATTTAAGCGTACCACCAGGTGTCAAAATTAATGATCCTGTTCGTATGTACTTAAAAGAAATCGGACGCGTCAATTTGTTATCTGCTAAAGAAGAAATTACGTATGCTCAAAAGATCGAAGAAGGCGATGAGGAATCAAAAAGAAGATTAGCGGAAGCAAACCTTCGTCTCGTTGTCAGCATCGCGAAACGCTACGTCGGACGTGGTATGCTGTTCCTTGACTTGATTCAAGAAGGAAACATGGGTCTTATGAAGGCAGTTGAGAAATTTGATTACCGCAAAGGATACAAATTCTCAACATATGCGACTTGGTGGATTAGACAGGCGATCACGCGTGCGATTGCCGATCAGGCAAGAACAATCAGGATCCCGGTTCATATGGTCGAAACCATTAATAAATTGATCCGTGTTCAAAGACAGCTTCTGCAAGACCTAGGCAGAGAACCAACGCCAGAGGAAATTGCTGAAGACATGGATTTAACGCCAGAAAAGGTTAGAGAAATTCTTAAAATTGCACAAGAGCCAGTATCTTTAGAAACACCTATTGGTGAAGAAGATGACTCGCACCTTGGTGATTTTATTGAAGACCAAGAGGCGACATCTCCATCTGACCATGCTGCATACGAATTGTTAAAAGAGCAGCTTGAAGATGTACTAGACACGCTAACGGACCGTGAAGAAAATGTACTGAGACTACGTTTCGGACTAGATGACGGAAGAACACGTACGTTAGAAGAGGTTGGAAAGGTGTTCGGCGTCACAAGAGAGCGTATCCGCCAAATTGAAGCGAAAGCTCTGCGTAAATTAAGACACCCAAGCAGAAGTAAACGATTAAAAGACTTCTTAGAGTAGAAACTGGACGGATCTTGAAAGAGATCCGTTCTTTCTTCATCAAAAATGAAAACGCTTTTTTCAATCTGATTATATTTTACTGAATAAATAATAAATTTGCAACGTTCTTAGAGAAAAGATGTATAAAAAATACATCAAAATGTGCTGAAGGCTTCATTTCTCATCTTTGCATCATTTTTGTCTAATCTGTGAACTTGACCAAAGTTTTGTATCATAATTCGTTTACTTTTTGTAAAATTAAAGTAGAATTAGAATTGTTTGTATAGTCTTAAAGGGGTTTTCACAAAGGGGAGGATGAAAGAAATGAAACGGAATCCACTTATACCATTTTTATTGATTGCCATTTTAGGTATTGGACTCACTTTTTTCTTATCAATGAAGGGGCTGAAAGATGAAGAAAAAATCGCCTCTGGAGGCGAGGAGCAAAAGCAAGAAGAAACAGCGAATGCGACGCCGGAAGAATTGTATAAGCAAAACTGTCTGAGTTGTCACGGGGAAAACTATGAAGGCGGTGCTGGTCCTGCATTAAAAGGTGTTGGAGACAAGCTTGAAGTAGCAGACATCAAGAAGAAAATTCAAGAAGGCGGCAACGGGATGCCAGGCGGGCTAATCCCGAATGAAAAGCTCGATGAAATGTCAGAATGGGTATCCAAAATTAAATAATGTTACGCAAAAAGCTCTTTTTGATCAGAAGAGCTTTTTTCATTTGAAAACGACTTTTAAAAAGTCCATAATTTATATAAGATAGACAAGTATGAACATTAAAGAAAAGTAGTGATACGTATGAATGAAATGAATTTATCAAAACGATTAAAAAGAGTCGCAGACTTTTTACCACATGAGGCTGTCTTTGCTGATATCGGCTCAGATCATGCCTATTTGCCGTGCTATGCAATCCTGCATCAAAAAGCAGTAAAAGCGGTTGCTGGTGAAATTACAGAAGGACCGCTTCAATCGGCGAAGCAGCAAGTACATAGACTTGAATTAGATGACCAGATCTCGGTCAGAAAAGGTAATGGTCTTGAAGTCATTGAAAAGGGCGAAGTGAATGCTGTAACGATTGCAGGTATGGGCGGAGCACTCATCGCAAGCATTTTACATGACGGCAAGCATAAGCTCACAGGCCATGAAAGGCTTATTCTTCAGCCGAATATCCATGCTCACCACATTCGTTTATGGCTCTATCAAGAGGGGTATGAATTGATGGGTGAAGTCATTTTAGAAGAGGATGGCAAAATATACGAAATCATCATCGCCGAAAAAGGCGACAAAGATAAAGCCTATGAAGGGATGTCAATTGAAACAGGCATGCTAGTTGGTCCGTTTCTTGCGAAAGAGCAAAATGACGTCTTCCGGCGCAAGTGGATGCAAGAGCTCCAGCATATGGAGAAGATAGAAAGTCAAATTCAGCAGGCAGCGCGAACAGAAGAGAACAAGGAGCGTCTTGAAGAGCTGCATGTAAAAATAAAGATTCTAAAGGAGGTTTTGACTGTTGGCTAAAACAGTAAACGGACATGAAATCATCCAATTATTTGAACAATTTTCACCAAAGGCATATGCCATGGAAGGTGACAAAATCGGTCTCCAGATTGGGACGTTAAATAAAAAGGTAAACAATGTCATGATCACCTTAGATGTACTAGAGAATGTGGTAGATGAGGCGATCGAAAAAAATGTGGATCTCATGATTGCTCACCATCCGCCGATCTTCCGTCCGTTAAAACATGTAGCGACAGATCAGCCAGCTGGACGAATCATTGAGAAATGCATCAAACATGATATTGCAGTATATGTGGCACATACGAATTTAGATGTGGCTGATGGAGGAGTCAATGACTTGCTTGCGGAGGCTTTAGAGCTTGAAGAAACAAGTGTGTTAGTCCCGACATATGAAGATCAAATCAAACAGCTTGCCCTCTATGTCCCGCAGGAATTTGAAGAAGCCATCCGGACAGCTTTAGGAAATGCGGGCGCCGGCCATATTGGCAACTACAGCCATTGTGCGTTTTCAAATGAAGGGACAGGCAGCTTTTTGCCATCAGAAGATGCGGACCCGTTCATTGGTGAGACCGGTCAATTGGAATTTGTTAAAGAAGTACGGATTGAAACCATTTTCCCGGCAAGTATTGAAAAACAAGTCATTCGTGAAATGATCAAAGCACATCCTTATGAAGAAGTCGCTTATAGTGTACACACGACAGACCTTCCTCCTATTCAAAAAGGGCTTGGCCGTATAGGGGAGCTAAGAGAGCCTATGACCCTTGGAGACTTCGCGCGATTTGTGAAGACAAAGCTGGATGTAAATGGTGCTCGCTTTGTAGGTGATCAGGACGCTGTTGTGAAAAAAGTAGCTGTGCTTGGCGGAGACGGAAATAAATACATTCATCAAGCAAAAAGAATGGGTGCTGATGTGTATGTGACAGGGGACCTTTATTTCCATGTCGCCCATGATGCCATGATGCTCGGGCTGAACGTAGTGGACCCAGGGCATTATGCAGAAAAGATGATGAAAGAGGGCGTAAAGGCGAAGCTTCAATCGCTATGTTCAGAGAAAAAGTATGATGTACAGCTCTTTGTTTCTGAATCAAACACAAATCCATTTCAATTTATGTAAACAAAAAAACGTCAGAGCATAGAAGCTCTGACGTTTATTTCTTTGTTTTCACGCGCGGTAGTATTTTCGAAAGAGGAACCGATCGTTCAATCTTCCAAGTTGATTCATCATCCGGCTCGTAGTTTTCTAAGAAACGGATCACTTCTTTTGTAATAGGCGTTGGTGTAGAAGCGCCAGCAGTAATGGCAACGGTATTTACGCCTTGCAGCCACTCCAGCTTGAGCTCACTTAGGTCACCAATACGGTAAGCCTGCGTTCCGGCAATCTCCATTGACACTTGTGCCAGACGGTTGGAGTTATTACTTTTTGGATCGCCGACAACAATGGTAAGATCGGCTTGGCCAGCTTGCTGAGATACAGCTTCCTGACGTACTTGTGTCGCAAGACAAATTTCTTGATGGTACTCGACGTGAGGATATTTCTCTTTTATGAGCTCCATCAGATCGTGGACATCCCACTGAGACATCGTTGTCTGATTGGTGATAAGCAATTTATCTGATGTTAAATCGAGCGCCTCAATGTCCGCTTCTGATTCGACAAGATGCACCTTGTCAGGGGCTACTCCGACAGCTCCCTCTGGCTCAGGATGACCTTTTTTTCCGATATAAATAATGTCATACCCATCGGCTGTTTTCTCTGAAATGAGTTCATGTGTTTTCGTTACATCGGGACAGGTTGCATCAATGGCGACAAGACCTTTTTCTTCTGCAATTTGACGAACCTCAGGTGAAACGCCGTGAGCAGTGAAAATAACTGTTCCGCTTTCAACCTGCTTTAAAATGTCCAAGCGGTTTGGGCCGTCCAGTGTGTAGATCCCATCTTCTTCGAAGGCATCTGTCACGTGTTTGTTGTGCACAATCATACCTAATATATAAATTGGGCGTGGCAAGTTTTTATCAAGTGCGGCATTTTTAGCAATGACCATTGCATCTACAACGCCATAGCAATAGCCACGCGGCGAAATTTTAATTACATTCATTTATTCGTCCTCCTGTAGGGAAGTGCTGCTAGAGAAGAACAATATAAAAAGCCGTGGAAAAACGGCTTTTTATCATTCTCTAGCTTCCATTATAGCCAAAGTAAGCGTATATATCAAAGATTGTTATACGCAGGGGACACTTCGCCGTTAAAAGATCACTAGACATATAGTTTTGGAACAGAGCTGCCAGGTCTTTTTTTCGGTTTTGCTTCAGGAGCAGGTGATGTGTGAGGATCTGCTTTTTTGACGAGGATGTCCTCTGGTTCTTCGTTTTCTTCTATTTCATCATCTCCTGATGCAACCTCTTTTTGCACTTCTGTTTCCTCGCCGATTTCTTTAGGTTCTTCATCTGTACTTGTTTCATCATCATCTGCACTGCCAAGCTGGCTGTACAGCTTAATCATCGCAGGCAAATTTCTGACTAAAGGACCGTATTGCTGAATCATTGGCGTAAATTGCTGCGCCATTCCGAGCACCTTTTGAACATTTCCCAACATGCTTGAGAGGGTTGCAGGATTTGCGAAGCTCTGGATTCCTTGTAATCCCGCACCACCTCCAGAAACCCCTGCTCCCCCTGCGCCAGGAAGAAATTTAGAGAGCAAGCCTTTCATTCCTGCTCCGCCGCCTAGTGCACGGCTTTCGCCTCCTGGAATTCCGCCCATTCCGCGTACACCGCCTCCCTGTACAGACGGGGAGCGAGGCATCATTTGCTGAAATTGATTGCCTTGCCCTTGAAAAGTCTGTTCGATAGGAGCCTGCTGCCTCCTTTGAAAAATTCCGGGCTGTCCGCCATTTCCAAGATGCCGGCGTGAGGGACGGTGCGGCTGAAAATCGCCCATAGGCCTTTGCCCTAACATACTTGTACCTCCCTTACTGCATTCTCTTTCTAATCATAGGTTATGCAAGGAAGCATCAATTGGTTTCCTGTAAGAAAAGCGGACATGGTTTTTTTGCTGAAAATCAGCTATAATGAGGAGATGAGCAAAAAGGCATTGCCTTAAGGAGTGAAAACATGAACGAAACAAAATTTACGACATATGAATTAAAGTCTTTTATAATAGATGCTATTCATGAACTGGGCTTTTATGAGCCAACTGATATTCAAAAAAGAATTATCCCTGCTGTGTTAAAAGGAGAAAGCGTGATTGGTCAATCACAAACAGGAACAGGGAAAACCCACGCGTACTTATTGCCGCTTATTCATTCAATTGATCCAAGCAAAGAGCACGTACAAGTCGTGATTACTGCACCTACAAGAGAATTAGCCAATCAAATTTTCAAAGAAGCCCAAACGATCTTAAAGAAGGCCTCTCCAGAAGAAGAAATTAAAGCAAAGCTTTACATTGGCGGAACGGACAAGCAGAAATCCATTCAAAAGCTAAAAAACCAGCCGCATTTGGTTGTCGGCACACCTGGACGTATTGCGGACCTCATTCATGAGCAGGCGCTGAACGTTTACAAAGCGACATCTCTTGTCATTGATGAAGCGGATTTAATGCTGGATATGGGCTTTTTAGAAGATGTGGACCGTATTGGTTCACAAATGCCAGAGCAGCTGCAAATGCTTGTGTTCTCAGCTACGATTCCAGAAAAACTAAAGCCATTCCTGAAAAAATATATGGACAATCCAAAATATGCCCATGTTGAACCAAAACGGATTACAGCTGAAAACATCCAGCATATTTTAGTCCCATCTAAACAGCGCGACAAGCTAAAATTGCTCCATGAAATGGTGACGAATGTACAGCCTTATTTAGGCATCATTTTTGCCAATACAAAAACAACCGTTGATGAAATCGCATCATTCCTACAAGAAAAAGGAATGAAAGTTGGAGTGCTTCATGGCGGATTAACGCCGCGCGAACGTAAAAAAGTGATGAAACAAATTGATGATTTAGAGTTCACTTATATTGTGGCATCTGACCTTGCAGCCCGCGGAATTGATATTAAAGGTGTCAGCCATGTGATCAACTATGAGCTTCCATCTGATCTTGATTTTTATGTTCACCGTGTTGGTCGAACGGCTCGAGCTGGTTCATCTGGAATTGCGATGACTATTTATGAGCTTGCTGATGAGGATGCACTCATTCAAATTGAGAAAATGGGCGTTGTGTTTGAAAACAAAACCATTGTTCATGGCGAATGGCGAGATGCAGATGACCGCTTGAAGCGTCAAAGACGTAAAAAAGCACCTAATGAAATTGAAGAAAAAGCAAAGCGTCTTGTGAGAAAACCGAAAGCCGTCAAACCTGGATATAAAAAGAAAATGACACGTGAGATGGACAAAATCAAAAGACAGGAACGTAGAAAGTCAAAGCGTAATGGAAAGTAGGGGGAAACATTGTTGAAGATTGGTTCACATGTATCCATGAGCGGAAAACATATGCTTCTTGCAGCGAGTCAAGAAGCTGCCTCTTATGGTTCGAATACGTTTATGATTTATACTGGTGCACCGCAAAATACGCGCCGTAAAAAAATTGAAGATCTCAATATTGAAGCTGGACAAGCGCATATGAAAGAGCATGGTATGACAGATATCGTCGTGCATGCACCATATATTATTAATATTGGGAACACCGTCAATCCAGCGACCTTTGAGCTTGGTGTGGACTTCCTTCGCTCTGAGATTGAACGTACAGAAGCGCTAGGTGCGAGGCAGATTGTTCTCCACCCAGGTGCACATGTCGGAGCAGGACCAGAAGCAGGAATCCAAAAAATCATTGAAGGTTTAAACGAAGTCATCGTAAAAGGGCAAAAGGTTCAAATTGCACTTGAAACAATGGCTGGCAAAGGATCAGAGTGCGGAAGAAGCTTTGAAGATCTTGCCCAAATTATCGACGGAGTGACACATAACGAAGCACTTTCTGTCTGCTTTGATACGTGTCACACACACGATGCTGGTTATCCGATTGTGACTGACTTTGATGGGGTGTTAGAAGAATTTGATCGAATCGTCGGTATTGACCGAATCAAGGTTCTTCATATTAATGACAGTAAAAACGTACAAGGCGCAAGAAAAGACCGACATGAAAATATCGGCTTTGGTGAAATTGGCTTCGATGCACTGAACAATATTGTGCATCATCCGCAGCTTCAAGATGTACCAAAAATCTTAGAAACGCCTTATGTAGGTGAAGATAAAAAGAACAAAAAGCCACCTTACAAATTCGAAATTGCAATGCTAAAAGAAAAGCAATTTGACGAAGGCTTACTAGATAAAATTAAGAATCAGTAAAAAAGCATACAACATCATGAGGTGCCGCTAAATGCGGCCCTTTTTTGTTTAACTTGTAAACTGATTAAACAGATCATTGACAGTCTGAGCTGTCTGTTTAGATGTAATCGCTTCTACTTGCTTAAGAAGCCGGCTCCGCTCTGCATCATTAAAAATATTGATGTTCTTCCCATTCATGAGTTTGGCCACCTCAGCAGCTTGGTTTGACGTTAAACTGACACCATACTGCTTCGCATACCTTAACAGATCATTTGCTGTGATCTGATTGAGCCGTTGCAGGACAATTTTTTGAATTAAAATCAATTCCATTCCTCCCCTCTGTAACAATGTATGGGCGAAAACGGAAAATGTGCAAAAAATTTTATTTTACCCTGTGAAATGATAAAATAGTAAAGTGAATAAAATGTTCATTGAAAATTTAAGTTGTGTAGAGGGGAGAACGTATGGCAAATAGTAAACAGCATAGAAAGGAATCAGTGCCTCATTTTATATTTAGAATTTTCCTGATTCTAGTAGGAGCTACATGCGCAGCAGTCAGCATTGAATTATTTTTAGTGCCAAACAATATTATCGATGGAGGCATCATCGGCATTTCGCTTATTTTGGATTATCTCTTTACAGATAACCCGTTCATCAATTTTGCGACGATTGTTGTCATTTTGAATATTCCATTTATGATATCAGGATACAAACATATTGGGAAAACCTTTCTGGTTTCCACAGTAATTGGGATTGTCAGCTTAGCCGTGATTGAATCTTCACTCCATCATGTAGAGGCATTTACAAATCAGCCAATCTTAGCCACTGTATTTGGCGGGCTATTACTTGGTTTTGGTGTGGGTCTTGTCATTCGAAATGGAGGCTCAATGGATGGAACAGAGATCTTAGGCATTCTGCTAACGAAAAAAATTCCATTCTCCGTCGGTGAGTTTGTCATGATCGTCAATGTGTTCATTTTTATTTGGGCAGGCTTTGTCTTCGGACCAGAGCAGGCTATGTATTCTGTTATGACATATTATTTGGCAATGAAAACAATTGATGCTGTCATTCAAGGGCTTGATGAAACAAAAGCTGTCATTATCGTGTCAGATTATTATGATGAAATTTCAGATGCGATTCTTCATCGACTTGGCAGGGGAACGACAAAGCTGAGAGGGAAAGGCGGTTATACAGATGAAGAAAAAGATGTCATCTACGCCGTTGTCACAAGACTTGAAATCACAAAGCTAAAATCCATTGTATTTGAAATTGATAGTCAAGCATTTATTACGATTATGGATACGCATGAAACAAAAGGCGGTAAGTTCAAAACAGCCATTCATTAGCTTTTATTTTACTTTTTAATCTTTCTTTTATATAATGAAATGTATGTATGGACAGAGAAAATGGCAAAAGCCATTTTCTTTTTGTTGTATAAATCGTAATCATTCTTTTTATATTGATTAAAGGTGGAAAGATTCATGGCAAAGCCAATTATTGAAATGAAGGACATTTCGTACTCGTATGGACAGCGAAATGTCATAGATCACATTCATTTAACAGTCGAGGAAGGAAATTTTCTAGCACTTGTTGGACCGAATGGATCTGGTAAAACAACCTTATTAAAGTGCCTGCTTGGGCTCATTAAACCACAGCAAGGTGAATTAAAGCTATTTGGCACGCCTGCTTCAAAATTTAGAGACTGGGATCAAATTGGATTTGTTTCTCAAAAGGCGAATAGTTTTAATACAGGTTTCCCTGCTTCTGTTTACGAAGTCGTCGCAAGTGGATTGACGGCGAAAATAGGTTTATTCAAACGAATGAGCAAGCAGGACAAATGGCAAGTTGAGGAAGCCATTCGTTCAGTTGGGATACAAGATTTAAAGCACCAAAACATCGGGGAACTTTCAGGCGGTCAGCAGCAGCGTGCCTTTATTGCACGTGCGCTCGTCAGTCAGCCGAAGCTGCTCATTTTAGATGAACCGACGGTTGGGGTAGACCAGCGGACAGTAGAAGGCTTTTATCAGCTGCTCGAAACATTAAACAAAGAAAAAGGAATGTCTTTAATTCTCGTCACACACGACGTGGGCACCGTTTCTGATAAAGTCACCCATGTGGCTTGTTTAAATCAGACACTTCATTTCCACGGAGATGCAGCAACGTTTGATTCAATGGATGATCAGGCGTTATCTCAATTTTACGGACATGACATTCAAGTGATTCATCACGATCATCACCATCATGGGGGACATGAATAATGCTATTTCCATTTTTTCATTATGAATTTTTACAAAATGCGTTTATCGCAGGAATGCTGATCGGTTTTATTGCGCCCTTGCTTGGTGTATTTATCGTCGTGAGAAGGCTCTCGCTGATTGCAGATGCCCTCAGTCACGTATCACTTGCCGGTATTGCAGCTAGTTTATTTCTTGATAAAAAGTTTGGCCTCTTGACAGGGGTAAGCCCGCTGTACTTAGGGATGGCGTTTTCTGTTGCCGGTTCGTTATTTATTGAACGCCTGCGCTCTGTGTATAAGCATTATCAGGAGCTGGCGATACCTATTATTTTATCAGGCGGTATCGGGATTTCCGTCATCTTCATTTCACTAGCGAATGGCTTTAATACAGATTTGTTTAGTTATTTGTTCGGAAGTGTCAGTGCGGTGTCGAGATTAGATCTTTGGATTGTTGTTGGGATCTCACTCGTTGTGGTGTTAGTTGTCGTGCTTTTATATAAAGAATTATTTTTACTTTCTTTTGATGAAGAGCATGCAAAGGCTTCTGGTATTTCAGCGAAATGGATTCATTTTATTTTTATTTTAGTTGTTGCACTTGTCATTGCGGCATCGATGCGTATCGTAGGTACACTACTTGTCTCTGCGCTCATGACACTTCCTGTTGCGGCAAGTATCCGCATTGCCAAAGGGTTCAAACAGGCGATTTTCCTTTCGATCTTGTTCGGTGAATTGTCTGTATTGGCGGGATTGATCTTAAGCTATTATCTAGATTTAGCGCCAGGCGGAACCATTGTGATGCTGTCCATTTTGATTTTAATCGGATGTATTTTTATTGGAAAATTCAAAAGGGGGAATCATCATGAACGTACAAGAAGCGCTTGATTTATTAAAGGAAAAAGGCTACAAGTATACAAGCAAACGTGAAGACATGCTTCAACTGTTTTCTGATTCTGATAAATATTTGACTGCTAAAAATGTGCTGACGGCACTAAGTGAAGACTACCCGGGTCTTAGCTTTGATACGATTTACCGAAACCTGTCGCTATATGAAGACTTAGGTATATTAGAAACAACGGAATTGTCAGGTGAGAAGCTTTTTCGTTTTAAATGTTCCTTTTCTCATCACCATCATCATTTTATTTGTCTGACATGCGGTAAAACAAAGGAGATCGATGCCTGCCCTATGGACAAGTTAGACGCCGATCTAGAGGATTATCACATTAGCGGACATAAATTCGAAATATACGGAACGTGTCCTTCCTGCGAACCGAAGGAAGTTCACTCATAAAACAGCCAGCCGCAGAGCTGGCTTTTTCTCTTGTCTTTTTGAAAACGTTTTACAAAGGGCGGCTGTTTCATTAAAATGAGAACAAGGTACTGAAGAAATTTGTGTCTTTTGGAGTAAAGGGAGGGTCAAAAATGGCGTATTATGTCGTGTTTGATGTAGGCGGGACGAGAACAAAACATGGATTAATGGATCGGGATGGGGGGCTGGTCACGAGCGGTGACTATGAAACGAATTGCCGTCAGCTTGAACCGTTTTTAGAAGCGATGGCGGATGTGGTCAAACAATATCAGAGAACGTCAGATGTCAGCGGAATCGCCATTAGTCTTCCGGGCTTTGTGGACAGTGAAACAGGTTATACAGAATTTGCAGGAGCCATCATTGCCTTAAATGGTCAAAATGTAAAAACTCTTTTAGAAGAGAAAACCTCTCTTCGTGTTGAAGTCGAAAATGATGCGAACTGTGCAGCTCTTGCAGAAAAATACAGTGGCCATGCGAAAGAGTGTGACAGTTTTATTTGTATGACGCTTGGCACAGGTGTTGGCGGTGGTATTTTCGCTGGCGGTCAGCTTGTACGCGGGGCTTCCTTCCGCGGCGGTGAATTTGGCATGATGCTGACAGAGACAGACAATGGACAATTTACAACACTCAACAGCAGTGCTTCAACAGCTGGTTTAATTCGCAGCTATAAAGAAAAGCAAGGAATTCCGCAAAGCACGCAAATAGACGGTCAAGACATTTTTGAAAAGGCAAAGCATGATCCGTCCATTGAAAAGCTAGTGGATCAGTGGTACAAGCGAATCGCCATTGGTATTTACAATGTAGCAACTGTCCTTAATCCTGAGAAAATCCTCATTGGTGGCGGTGTAAGTGCAAGACCAGATTTGCTATCAAATATTGAGAAACATTTACATACTCTGCCTGCGTGGAAGAACATTCAAGTGAAGGTGGAAACGTGCTATTACTTGAATCAGGCAGGCATGAAGGGAGCGCTGTACCATTTCCTCATGACAGAAGGGAAGCTTGCTCCATCAAAAAAGCCGATACATTAGAGTATCGGCTTTTCTGTATTAATAAGCAGTTTCCAAACGCTGCTCGTATTGTTTAATCCATTGAGATGCTTCCTGCCAGTTGTTGACGCGTATAATCCTGTCGTCAATGGGCATTTGATTATATGGGGAGTTAAAAAGAATAACCGGGATGTCAGCCTCTTTTGCAATCATTGTGGCATTTCCATGATGATCCTCGAAAAACACATCAATTTTGTGCTTTTGAACAGCTTCGAGCTTATGATGACCGCCAACCAGCTCAATGTCATCATAGTGCACGTGATGTTTGTGAAACCACTCGTAGGTGATATCCGCATGATGCTGCCTTCTCGCTGTAATATAGATCAGCCTGTGTTGATGTTTCATTTGATCAAGCATCTCTTTTGCGTCCTTAGCAGGCTTTGCCTGTTTATATATAAGAGGCTCATGCTGATTCATCCAGCCCCAAAACTCTTCTTGAGAAATATTTAAAAGCTTCGTCAAATCATATTCTGTCATATCATCTAGTGTCATGGCACATTGGAACGACTCATTTAAATAGGGAACAAAGGTGTCCTGCGCCGTCACTGTGCCATCTATATCAATTCCTAAACGTAACATGCCCACACTCCTCATTTTTATACTCTTAAAGTGTAACATAATCAATTCACAATTCCAGCAAGTTTTAGCAAACATGAAACAGACATTTTTGCTCATACTAAAAAAGCTCCTTTCTATTAACCAAAAGGGGGAATTGATCATGGAAAGAGACGAAGATTTCAGAAGAAATGATCGTGAAATCGACACACACTTTAGTAATGATGATGGCTATCTAGAGGAAACAGCTGCTGAAATTGCAGAGCCATATCAGGCTTCAAGAGATCGAGTAGACAGACGAGAACGTGACCAAGTAGGTGACGATTCAGGCAGTAAGGGGATAGGCTATACAGCACTCGCGATTGCGATTATCTCGTTATTTGTCTTGCCGGTGCTATTAGGAGTAGCGGCAATCGTCGTTGGTTATATTGCAAGAAGAAAAGGAGCACATGCGCTTGGCGCATGGTCAATCGGGATCGGAATTGTTTCCGTCATCCTTGGCATATTTATCACCCCGTTCTTTTAACAAGAACAGAAAAACGCCTGACAGTGACGTCAGGCGTTTTTTGTTATGCGTTGGCTTTTGCTTTTTCAGCTTCCATTTTTGCATAATGCTCTTCAGCAATTTTATCGATTTCTTTTTTCAGTTCTTCGACCATTGTTTCTTCTGGCACTTTACGAACAATTTCACCTTTACGGAACAATAGACCTTCTCCTCTAGCTCCGGCAATTCCGATATCAGCTTCACGCGCTTCACCTGGACCGTTTACAGCACAGCCAAGAACAGCTACTTTAATCGGTGCTTTTATCGTGGAGATATATTCTTCGACTTCATTTGCAATGCTAATGAGGTCAATTTCGATTCGTCCACAAGTTGGGCAAGAGATCAGTGTGGCTGCATTTGCTGCAAGACCAAATGATTTCAACAGTTCACGTGCTACTTTTACTTCCTCAACTGGATCAGCACTTAATGAGATGCGGAGTGTATTCCCAATCCCCATATTCAAGATAGCGCCGAGACCAGCTGCACTTTTGACCGTACCTGCAAATAATGTACCTGATTCTGTAATTCCAAGGTGAAGAGGGTAGTCAAATGCTTTTGCAGCTTTTTCGTACGCCTCAATCGCTAGGTTGACATCAGATGCTTTCATGCTGACGATGATATCATGAAAATCTAGATCTTCAAGAATTTTAATGTGGTGCAGTGCACTTTCGACCATACCATCTGCTGTTGGGTAGCCGTATTTATCAAGAATTTTTTTCTCTAATGAACCAGCGTTTACCCCAATACGGATTGGAATGCCTTTTTCTTTTGCTGCTTTCACAACCGCTTCGACTTTTTCTCGTCTTCCGATGTTTCCTGGGTTGATTCGAATTTTGTCTGCACCTGCTTCAATCGCTTTCAGTGCAAGCTTGTAGTCAAAATGAATATCGACAACTAGCGGGATGTTGATCTGTTTTTTTATGTCTGCAATCGCATTTGCTGCACGCTCGTCTGGGCATGCGACACGCACGATTTGACAGCCAGCTTCTTCAAGACGCTTAATTTCAGCTACTGTCGCTTCGACATCATGTGTTTTGGTTGTTGCCATACTTTGAATGACAACCTCATTATTTCCACCTATAGTTAAAGGTCCCACTTTGACGGGACGTGTTTTAGTACGATGTGTGACTTCACTCACTTGTCAATCGCTCCTTAGTGTACAAGCAATTCTTTGCCATGTACGTCTTGTTTTACAGTTCATATTGTAACAGTCTCTTTGTATGAATGACAAGGAATTAACGTTTTATCTCTTATATACCGGAAACTTATATGTGCTGCCTGCCCGAATTTCGTTTGCTTTGACGCCTTGATTCAGCTCTTCAAAATCTTCAATGACTTCATCAAGAGGCTTACTTGTATGGACGATAGAGACGACGGTTTCACCTTGTTTCACTGTGACGTTCTTATATGCTTTTTTCTCAGGTGTTTGAAAGGCATTTGCAGGGACAGCTGGACCTTCTTCAACGGGAATGGTGCCATTTTTTAAATCAAAAAAGATAATAAATAGGACAAACAAACTGATTAGCAAAAAAATAATACGCCGCATTTCACTCACCGCTTTTAAGAGTTTACTTCAGTCTATGCGTGTCCCGAAATGATAGAACCAACATGAGGAAAAAAGCTGGAAAGGGAGGTTCTAGTTCGTTCTAGTGTGTCTTGTATTGAATTTACGCTCGGCGGTGCTTTTTCAAGCTTCTATCACGATTATGATAAAATAAAAGCAGGGGGGAGAGTTTATGAAGAAAATCAGTCAGCATATATATGTGAGAGCGCTAACAGAAGAAGATGCACAATCACTACTCGCACTTGAACTTGAGAATCGCTCCTATTTTCAGCAATTTACACCTTTGGTCAAAGATGATTTTTTCACGTTATCTCGTCAAATTGAACGAATTCAGCGCAGTGTGGAAAGATGCGTACAGGATGAAGCCTACATGCACGGTATTTTCTTAAATGAAACAGATGCCTTAATTGGGACAATCTCATTAAATTCTGTCGTAAGAGGCCCGGTAGAAGGAGCTTGGCTGGGGTATGTACTTGATGAAAAGCATGGCGGGAAAGGGTATATGACAGAAGCCATTCGTTTAATCATCGATTATGCCTTTGATGAGCTGCACCTGCATCGTATTGAAGCTGGAGTAAAGCCGAGTAATATAGGTTCCATTCGTGTGCTTGAAAAGACAGGTTTTGAAAATGAGGGACTCAATCGTAAAAAAGTAAAGATTAATGACGTGTGGGAAGATCATTATTTGTTTGCGATCATTCATCCGGATGAATCATAGAGAATGCACATACATAAAAAGCTCCTCCAAGTTGGGGGAGCTTTCATATACTAAATTAATTTTTGACAAGTGGTTTATGTTTAGCGGGTATTTCCTTTACAACAAGGTATAAAAAGATAAAGTTAATGACCCAATTTAATAAAAATGAATTCGCAACAGGCGTGTTTAATGCACTCATGATGGCGAAAAAGACTGTTGTTAATGTGAGTGAGTAAGCAGAGAGCTTCCATAGCATTTGGAAGGACAGCTCTTTTTGCTGCATGCGTTTAATAAATGTACCAAGCATCGCAAGGAAAGTTGCGCTAATGAACATGAGAGCCGCAGTTGATAGATATAGCAGCACACAGATGACTGGGATAATAATCGCTTGATTCTGATTTGTGACGCGGGCAAGTTCGTCTTTTGTCAGCGTCCCACCAAGCAGCTGATACGGGATATCTGTCATTTGCCCATCAATAGCAATCACAGCTTTTTCTTTTAATAATGCGATGGCCGTTTGCTTTGATTCAAGCTCACTTGCTTTTATTTTTTCAGCAGGATCAAAAATGATCGTAATGCCGTTTTCTTCTTTTTCTATCGGTTCACTTTGATCCGCTTGAAGCTTTCCTTTTTCGATTGAGAAATCAGGTAAATCTTTTTTGATCACATGCTGAAATCCTGACATCGCATTCGAGATCTCTTGACTCATATGATAGCCCTGCGGAACTGCTGCGATGATCGAAAGGATAAAAATGAATAAAATCGCTTTGCCAATCCCTGTAAACCGTGCTTTCGCAATATCTTTTGGTGAATAAATGCCTTTTAACAATAGTTTAAATACGTTCAATCAATTCACTTCCTACATTCTTTTCTATTTCTCATATTGTATCAATGTCTATCTAACAAGTACAAGTATGGCCTTCATTGCTGGTTAAGATAGAGGGAATGAGGCATAATGTATACAGCAAATAAAAAGGAGGCGGCTGTGACTTGGACGTGCTGTATTGGATTCTGATCATTTGTGCATTTATCATTGCATTTGTTGGACTTGTTTATCCAATTATCCCCAGTGTGGTTTTTATGGTTCTCGGATTTATTCTATATGGTTTCTTTTTCAGCTTCGAGCCGCTGACACTGACGTTTTGGCTCATTCAAGCCGTATTTACCGCGGTATTATTTGCGGCAGATTATGTCTCGAACCTGATTGGGGTCAAGCGTTTTGGCGGCAGCCGTGCAGCTATTTGGGGAAGCACCATTGGGTTATTAGTCGGTCCTTTTGTGATTCCGATTGCAGGAATTATCATTGGTCCATTTATCGGAAGTGTTATAGCAGAGCTCCTTGTTCATCAAAAAGATGTGAAGACAAGTGTGAAAGTAGGATTAGGCTCGTTAATCGGATTTATATCAGGTGTATTTGCCAAAGGATTGATTCAAGCGCTGATGCTGGGCATCTTTTTATTTTATGTCCTTCGATAAATAGAAAAAGGGCGTTTAAAACTCTTTCTAAAGGGCTAAATACAAAATAAACACTGAAATGTTTCAGATCATGAGCAATAACGTTGAAACAAGCCAATTCTTTTGATACTCTTTGAGTAGGGTGAATTGCTTGCTTACGACCTAAGGAAGCATTTCAGTACATACATTTCTAAGGAGGAATTTAACCATGGCTTTTAAACTTCCAGAATTACCATATGCTTACGATGCATTAGAACCACATATCGACAAGGAAACAATGACGATTCACCACACAAAACACCACAACACATATGTAACAAACTTAAACAAAGCAATCGAAGGTGTATCAGCTCTTGAAGATCAATCAATCGAAGAGCTAGTGGCTAACCTAAACTCTGTACCTGAAAACGTACGTACAGCTGTACGTAACAATGGCGGAGGACATGCTAACCACTCATTATTCTGGACGCTTCTTTCACCAAACGGTGGCGGCGCACCAACTGGTGAACTTGCAGATGCAATCGAAAAAGAATTAGGCGGATTTGAAAAATTCAAATCTGATTTCGCTGCAGCAGCTGCAGGACGCTTTGGTTCTGGTTGGGCATGGCTTGTTGTGAACAATGGCAAACTTGAAATCACAAGCACGCCAAACCAAGATTCTCCTTTAACTGAAGGAAAAACACCAATTCTAGGACTTGACGTTTGGGAGCATGCTTACTACCTAAACTACCAAAACCGTCGTCCTGATTACATTTCAGCTTTCTGGAATGTTGTGAACTGGGATGAAGTGGCTCGCCTTTACAGCGAAGCTAAATAAACCATTTGATTTGAAAAGACCTGCTCTTTAGAGAAGCAGGTCTTTTTATATTTTCCCTCCTTTTTTTACATATCTGCCTTTTGATGAGACAGACTATTGTGTAGAAAAGGAGAATGAAATATATGAGCAGATTAAAGAAAATGTTCGGGGACATGGATGTTACAAGAGATTTAATGCTCCTCCTCACGATTGGCGGATTATACGCACTTGCCATTGCACTTTCTAATACGTTTGTAAACGTGTATTTATGGAAACAGTCTGGGAAATTCACAGATCTTGCGATTTACAATCTGGCTATTGTTGTGCTTCAGCCCATTACATTTTTATTCGCAGGCCGGCTTGCTAAAAAAATAGACCGGGCGTTTGTCCTTCGTTTCGGCGTGATCTTCTTAGCCGCTTTTTACTTAATTGTCTTAATAGCAGGAGAGCACGCGGCCGCGCGGCTTGTTTTATTAGGGAGTGTCCTTGGGATCGGCTATGGTTTTTACTGGCTTGCTTTTAACGTACTTACCTTTGAGATCACCGAGCCTGAAACAAGAGATTTCTTTAATGGGTTTCTCGGAGTCCTCACCTCTACAGCTGGCATGATCGGTCCACTGATCGCGGGTATTGTCATTTCTCAATTAACAGATGATACGGGCTATACAGTGATTTTTACTTTATCGCTAATTTTGTTTTCATTAGCGGTTGTGATGAGCTTTTTCCTCAAGAGAAGGCAGTCCAAAGGAAAATTTATCATCAAGCAAATATGGAAAGAACGCCATGCCGACGAGAATTGGCGTAAGATTACAACAGCTCACTTTTTTCAAGGGCTTCGTGAAGGGGTCTTTGTCTTCTTAATCAGTGTCTTTGTGTTTATCGCAACAAACAGTGAGCTTGCTCTCGGGACATTTGGTTTGGTGAACTCAGGTGTTGCCTTTTTCGCTTATTTCTTCGCTACGCGTTTGATTAAGAAAAAATGGCGTAAGAAAGCCATTATGCTTGGCGGGCTGATTTTATACGGCGCCTTGTTCTTAATCGTCTTTCATTTGTCCTATGTATCACTTCTCATGTATGCGGTAGCCATCGCGATAGGATACCCGCTTCTGCTTGTTCCATATGTATCCTTAACATACGATGTCATCGGTCATGCAAGGTATGCAAGGAAAGCCCGGATTGAATATATTGTGGTCAGGGAGCTGTTTTTAAATGCTGGCCGTATTTGTTCCATTGTGTTGTTTCTTCTGTCTGTCACTTTACTTGGTGATGAGCTCGGGATACCTGCATCTCTTGTTGTGCTTGGAGCGGGACATACCCTCATTTATTTCTTTGTAAAAGATATTCATTTGAAAGAAAAAACAGCTGATATGAAAGAGGCAGACGGTCAAAAGCCAGTTTCTCAGACGAACCTTATTAAGGGAGAAAGGTAAAATTTCTTACCAATGGAACATCAAATTTCTAGATAAATAATAGAAAAACCGCTAAAATGATGATGGCACCTTTTATACACAAAAAGGGGTGCCATTTCTTTCTTGATAGAAAAGGTGATGTGATGAGAAACAAGAAAAACAAAAAAGACGCGAAGGAAGGGCGCAAAACACTTCCACTTCGGCTGAATTTACTATTTTTAGCTGCGTTTATTATTTTTACCGGTGTTGTTGTAAGACTCGGATTTGTACAAATTGTCAATGGAGAAGATTATAAAAAGCAGGCAGAAAAACAAGAGGATGTGAATGTCAGCTCATCTGCTCCGCGCGGAAAAATTTACGATCGAAACTATAATACGATTGTCAGCAATAAAGCGCTAAATGCCATTACATATACGAGAACCTCGACGACTTCACAAGAAGAGCGGCTCAAAGTGGCTACAAAATTAGCGGATATGATTCATGTGAGTACGAAAAAAATCACCGATCGTGACAAAAAAGATTTCTGGATTTTAACGCACCCGAATGAAGCGAAAAAGCTTGTTCAAAAGGAATCGGAATTAAAGGGTGACGATAAGGTCGCTGATGATAAATTATATGAGCTTCAGCTGAAACGCATCACGGATAAGGAATTAAATCAACTGACGAAAAAAGACTTACAAGTGCTTGCGATTAAAAGACAAATGGATGCAGGCTATGCACTTACGCCTCAATTCATTAAAAATGATGATGTGAAGCCAAGCGAAATTGCTTACGTCTCTGAGCATTTGGACGAGCTGCCAGGTGTGGATGTCACAACAGACTGGTCACGCAGCTATCCGTATAAAGGACTGCTTCGCAGTATGCTCGGCAGCGTGTCCTCAAGTGATGAAGGACTTCCGCAGTCACTTCTTGAACATTATTTATCGCTCGGCTACAGCCGAAATGACCGTGTAGGAAAAAGCTATCTAGAATATCAATATGAAGATGTCCTGCAAGGCCAAAAGGAAAAAGAGCAGAGTACAACTGATAAAGAGGGCAATGTGACAAGCTCTAAAGTGCTAACAGAAGGAAAGAGCGGGAAAGACCTAGTTCTCACCATTGATATTCAGCTGCAAAAAGCAGTAGAAAAAATCGTTGAAAAGAACTTAAGAAGTGCGAAACAAAGAGGCGGGACGGAGCTTCTTGATCGTGCGTTTGTTGTCATGATGGACCCTAGAAATGGAGAAGTTCTCTCCGTTGCGGGGAAACAGATTTCAAACAAAAACGGAAAATACAAATTTGATGACTACGCATTAGGAACGATGACTTCATCCTATGCGATGGGCTCAGCTGTAAAAGGGGCCACTGTACTGACGGGATATAAAACAGGCGTGATTCATATTGGAAGTACCCAGTACGATGAACCGCTGTATATCGCGCAGTCACCGCCTAAGAAATCCTATCAAAATATGGGACTCATTAATGATTTAACGGCACTCGAGCGTTCATCTAACGTGTATATGTTTAAAACAGCGATTGCCGTTGGAAAAGGGGAGTATCGTAAGAACCAGCCGCTCCCAATCGATCCGAAAGCTTTTGATACATTCCGTTATAATTTCAGTAAATTTGGTCTTGGTGTCAAAACAGGGATTGACCTGCCAAACGAAGCGACAGGCTACCGGGGAACGTCTACACAATCTGGTCTCCTGCTTGACTATGCAATTGGACAGTATGATACGTTTACACCGCTGCAAATGGCGCAATACGTTTCAACGATTGCCAATGGCGGATATCGTTTACGTCCGCAGCTTGTTAAAGAAGTGAGAGAGCCAGATCCGCAGCGCGGCATTGGTGCTGTAACAGAATCCGTCAAACCGGACGTATTGAATAAGCTAGACATGACAGGTGATGAGATCAAGCGTGTTCAGCAAGGCTTCAAGCTTGTCATGCAGAACCCAAGAGGGACGGCCTACTCGAACTTTGGCAACAAAAAGTATAACCCAGCTGGCAAAACAGGAACCGCTCAATCATTCTATGACGGCCCAATTAAAAGCAAACGCGGCACACCAACATATAACACAACACTTGTGGCGTATGCGCCTGCTGATAATCCAGAAGTGGCCATTTCCGTCGTTGTACCATGGGTGTATCAAGACTACAATCAGCGCTATCCAATTACAAATGATATCGGTGAACAAGTATTAGACAAATACTTTGAGCTAAAATCAAAACAGGAAAGCAATGATACACAAGCGAAGAACAAAAATAAAATTGAAAATGAAGCAGAAACAAACGACTAGACCTTTCCTAGGTAAAAACGCTCACTTTTTGTGGGCGTTTTTTTACGTTTTCTTCAAAATTTTCGAGATAAATTGACAAAATACATAAAAAACATCGCAAGATCTCTACAAAACTTCGACATTTACAAAACCTTAACATTCCATTTAAACGAAATTAATAAAGAACCTTTAATGTATTACTCGTAGGACAAATTATTCAGGGGGTATTCTTGAAATGAAAAAGAACAAATTATGGCTGCTTACTTTCCTTACTATCGCATTGTTAGCATTCGTCACAGCATGCGGAAACAGCAGCTCAAGCGGAGATTCAAAAGACAGTAAAGGAAATGCTTCAAACAAAGATGAGGCATCAGGTTCCATTACCATCTCAGGATCATCTGCGATGCAGCCTTTAGTTCTTGCGGCAGCAGAAAAATTCATGGATAAACATCCAAAAGCCGATATTCAAGTACAAGCCGGCGGTTCAGGAACAGGACTTTCTCAAGTGTCAGAAGGATCTGTACAAATTGGTAACTCAGATGTATTCGCAGAAGAGAAAGACGGAATCGACGCAAAAGCTTTAACAGACCACAAAGTAGCAGTTGTTGGAATGGCCGCAGCTGTAAACCCTGAAGTGGGTGTCAAAGACATCACAAAGGACGAATTGAAAAAAATCTTCACTGGTAAAATCAAAAACTGGAAAGAGCTTGGCGGGAAAGACCAAAAAATCACGCTTGTGAACAGACCTGACTCTTCAGGAACTCGTGCAACATTTGTGAAATATGCACTTGATGGTGCAACACCTGCAGAAGGAATCACAGAAGATTCTTCAAACACAGTGAAAAAACTGATTGCAGAAACGCCAGGTGCGATTGGATACCTAGCATTCTCTTATTTAACAGATGACAAAATTACACCGCTTAGCATTGATGGTGTGAAACCGGAAGAAAGCAATGTAGAAAGCGGTAAATATACAATTTGGGCTTACGAGCATTCTTATACAAAAGGTGAGCCAGATGGTCTAGCAAAACAATTCTTAGATTACCTCATGAGTGATGAAGTACAAAAAGAAATCGTCAAAGACCAAGGCTACATCTCAGTTGCTAATATGAAAGTAGAAAGAGACGCAACAGGCAAACAAACAGATAAGTAAGAGGTCTTGAATTGCTGATGAAGGAAAAGTGGAGCTTTTCACTTTTCCTTTTATGACATTCATAGGAGTGTAGAAAAAGATGAAGCAGATAGAACATACAGAAGCGAGCGATCGACTGATCAGCTCGAAGAAAAATAGGCAAATGGATGAAGTGAGAGGAAGTATTTTGGTGAGATTTTGCGCATTCTTAATGATTGCTGTATCTATCGCCATCACCATCTTCCTTGGCATTAAGGGTTTACAATCTTTCATCGTAAATGGTGTAAGCCCAATTGAGTTCTTAACCAGTATCAATTGGAACCCAACAGCAGAAAACCCGCAGTACGGCGCATTTCCTTTTATTTTCGGATCAATCGCCGTCACGCTCCTATCGGCACTCATTGCAGCGCCACTAGGCATCGCAGGCGCAATCTTTATGACAGAAATTGCACCTGCTTGGGGACGTAAAATCCTCCAGCCAGTCATTGAATTGCTTGTAGGGATTCCATCCGTTGTTTACGGATTCATAGGTCTTACAGTATTGGTGCCGTTTATCGGACACTTCAAGTCAAGCGGCTCAGGGCATAGCGTGCTAGCAGGAACGATTGTCCTGTCTATTATGATCCTGCCAACCGTTACATCCATTGCGACTGATGCAATGGGTTCACTACCAAAAAGTTTACGTGAGGGATCGTACGCATTAGGCGCAACAAGATGGCAAACGATTAGACGTGTGCTTGTCCCAGCAGCTCTGCCAACATTAATGACAGCGGTCGTTCTTGGCATGGCTAGAGCATTTGGAGAAGCCCTTGCTGTACAGATGGTCATTGGAAACACGCGTAATTTACCAGAAAGCATTATGGATACAGCTGGTACATTAACAACCATTATTACGTTAAACATGGGTCACACAACGTATGGAAGTGTTGAGAACAATACACTTTGGTCAATGGGACTTGTCCTTCTAGTTGTATCATTTATGTTCATACTCATTATCAGATACTTGTCGTCTAGGAGGAAGATTTAATGAATAGCAAAATGACCGATCGTTTTGCCACATTTATATTTGGATTATGTGCTGCCATTATTACGGCGATTCTCGTTGGTTTGTTTTCTTATATCATTTTCAACGGTGCAAAAGAATTAAACTTCGACTTTTTAACAACCCGTTCAAGTGCGATTGGCTCTGGCGGCGGTATCAGGGATCAGCTCTTTAACTCGTTTTATATTTTGTTTATTACGATGCTGATTACAGTACCGCTTGGCGTCGGCGGCGGAGTGTATATGGCAGAGTACGCTCCTCAAAACAAAGTCACAGACTTTATTCGTACATGTATCGAAGTGTTGTCTTCACTTCCGTCTATCGTCATTGGTATGTTTGGTTTACTCATGTTTGTGAATTTAACAGGCTGGGGCTATACGATTATTGGAGGAGCTCTTGCGCTCACGGTGTTTAACTTGCCAGTGATGGTCAGGGTGACAGAAGATGCGCTACGCTCTGTACCGAAGGATCAAAAGGAAGCATCACTAGCGCTTGGTGTAACGAAGTGGCATACAGTCAAAACGGTCCTTATTCCAGGTGCGCTTCCGTCTATTATCACTGGTGCGATTTTAGCATCAGGAAGAGTCTTTGGTGAGGCGGCTGCTCTTCTTTTTACAGCAGGTCTCTCCACACCGCGCCTTGATTTCACAAACTGGAGTCCTTTTTCTGATACGTCACCGCTGAATGTGTTTAGACCGGCAGAAACATTAGCCGTTCATATATGGAACGTCAATACACAAGGAATCATTCCAGATGCAGAGGCCATTGCAAATGGTGCATCAGCTGTACTTGTGCTTTCAGTCTTATTATTCAACTTAGCTGCTAGATGGCTTGGTTCATTTATTCATAAAAAGCTTACGTCAAAATAATGTGAGAGAGGTGTGAAGGGGATATGGTTCAAATGCTAGCAGAAAAAAAAGAGATTGCAGCGAAAAAGGCTCCACTTCAAGCAGAACAGATTTTACAGGTGCAGGATTTAAGCATTTATTATGGTGAAAAAAGAGCGGTCAATCACATTTCATTCGAGATTGAGAAGAATGCAATCACCGCATTAATCGGCCCATCCGGCTGCGGGAAATCTACCTTTTTACGCAGCATTAACCGCATGAACGACTTAATTTCAGGTGCGAGAAGTGAAGGGGCGATCATGTACAAAGGATTAAATATTTTGGATGACCGTATTAATGTGGTGAATTTAAGAAGAGAAATCGGCATGGTCTTCCAAAAACCAAATCCATTTCCTAAATCGATCTACAATAACATCACCCATGCGTTAAAGTATGCCGGGGAAAAAAGAAAATCTGTGCTTGATGATGCGGTTGAGGAAAGCTTAACAAAGGCGGCGTTATGGGATGAGGTCAAAGATCGTCTGCACCGATCTGCTTTGTCATTGTCAGGCGGTCAGCAGCAGCGACTTTGTATTGCACGTACACTTGCGATGAAACCTAGTGTCTTATTATTAGATGAACCGGCTTCTGCCCTAGACCCTATCTCAAATGCGAAAATTGAAGAGCTATTAGGCGAATTAAAAAATGATTATTCAATCGTCATTGTGACACACAACATGCAGCAAGCGCTCCGTGTATCAGATCGTACGGCTTTTTTCTTAAACGGAGATCTAGTAGAATATGATGCCACAGAACGTATCTTTACACGTCCTGCACAGCAAAAAACAGAAGACTATATCAATGGTCGATTTGGATAAGGCGGGTGGATTTGATGAATGCAGTAGCAACTAAAGCAGCAAAAAAAGAAGTGTTTCGTGTGAATGATATGAATCTTTGGTATGGACAGCATCATGCATTGAAGCATATTGACTTAGCGATCAGAGAGCATGAAGTCACAGCGATTATCGGCCCGTCCGGCTGCGGAAAGTCAACGTTTATTAAAACGTTAAATCTTATGGTCAAAACAGTGCCAGGTGTGAAAATCACCGGGGATATGATGTATAAAGATGACAACATTTTAAAAGGTCGTGTCGATTTAGTGGAGCTGCGTAAAAATGTCGGGATGGTGTTTCAAAAAGGAAATCCTTTCCCTCAGTCAATTTTTGATAATGTCGTATACGGACCAAGAATTCATGGAGTTAAGAGCAAGCAGCAATTGAAAGAAATCGCGGAAAAAGCGCTTCGAGATGTTGCCCTATGGGATGAAGTGAAAGATCGATTAAGTGCTCCCGCTCTAGGCCTTTCTGGCGGTCAGCAGCAGCGTCTTTGTATCGCAAGAGCCATTGCTACAAGCCCAGACATCTTATTAATGGATGAACCAACATCAGCGCTTGATCCTGTCTCAACATTAAAGATTGAAGAATTGATTATGAAATTGAAAGAGAAATATACGATTGCCATTGTGACGCATAACATGCAGCAAGCGGCTCGGGTATCAGACCGAACGGCCTTCTTCTTAATGGGGGAGCTTGTTGAGGTCAATGATACGAATGTGATGTTTTCTGAGCCAAACGATCAAAGAACGAATGATTATATATCTGGTCGATTTGGATAACAAAACCCCCCTGGAGGTCAGTGCCGCCAGGGGGGGTTTGTTGTTATTTTGTTAAGGCTTTGACAATCTGTTTGAATGTCATTCCTGTTTTTAAATTGAACTTGCCTGCACGAATTTCTTTATGGTAGCCGGCGTCAATTACGTAATCATTAAAATCTTTAGACGAGTTGATGATGCCGTCCTTTTCAAGCATGTCTGAAACATCACTTGTACTCATACCGTTTTTAATCACAAATTTGATCGATTTGCCTTTAGGCTTGTCCTCTTTTTGTTGATCACTTTTAGAATCTCCGTCTTCATTTGCCTTCAGCGCTTTTTCCTTATAGTCAAGAAGCTGCTGGTACGTTTCACGGCTGACAGTGACTTCTTTTTTGGAGTCTAAATAGTTTTTCACGTCAGTGTCTGTTACTTTCTGTGCGAGGGTTTCTTTTGTTGTTGTATCAGCTGCTGCCTCGTCTTTCCCAGTGAGGAAAAAGACAATCGCAAGAACCCCAGTTGCAAGAATCATACCTGCTGCAAACGTTTGGATGCTTTTTTTCGTCATACAAGCACCCTCTCGTTGTCTTTAATGATCATGTTGACATCTTCTACAGATACATGCTCAGCGCGCGCAATGGCCTCAGGAGACATGCCATTTTGGTGCTTTGAAATGATCTGTCTTGCGATGGATGGATCAATTTCTGAATGCTTGCGGACGACGATGTTTGTTTCAAGTAATTCTTCTTCAAGCACTTTCATTTTCTTTTTCAGTTTATAGATTTCTTGCATTGCAGATAGTTGAAGTGTTTCAAGTTCCTGCTCGACTTCTTTAATCGGTTCTCTTTGAAAATATGAGAATGCGATCAGTACAATACTGACAACAAGCAATCCGATAATTGCAATTTCCATGTTTCATCACCTTTTATTCATATTTTAATGCTGAAAGCCATAAAAGGCTTCCAAGATTGTTTCAGACAGTTTTCGACCCTTCTTTTTTATACCATAAAAAAGCTAGTTTCAAAAGGAATTGCTGAAGAAAATCACCTTTTTTTCATCTTTTTTCTTTTTATATGTAAAACGGGTATGAAAACCTTGCCTCGCTGTCAAAATAAATGAAAGCGGCGGGGAGAAGAGGGTCTCTCATGTATACAGTACGACAAAGGATCAGGTTTTATAGGGGAGCAGACGATTTTTCATGACATAAGCATGCGATATGTAAGTGGATGCACTCAAATTGAAATTGGTGAAAAAACATTCTAGCATTCCTAAGCTAGAAGTGGTATTATAGTTAGGTCTGAATGTGAATTGATTTTAGTTTGGAGGGAAAAATATGCGCGTAAATATTACTCTAGCTTGCACTGAATGCGGTGAGCGTAACTATATTACTAAAAAGAATAAGCGAAACAATCCAGATCGCGTTGAATTCAAAAAGTATTGCTCACGTGATAAAAAACAAACTGTACATCGTGAAACAAAGTAAGCAGCAGGGAATTTTCCTGCTGTTTTTTTATGATGGGAGATGATCTGTATGAAAAAGGAGCTTCGCCTTCAAACATTAGCCAAGCTTGATCAGATAAGCCCTGAAGAATTTGAGCGCAGCACGGCTTTACTTCATGAGCACTTATTGCAGCTGCCAGCATGGAAACAGGCGAAAAAGATCGCTTTGACGATGTCTAGAGGAAAAGAGATACCGACAATGCCTCTAATTGAAAAAGCGTGGGAAGAAGGAAAAACAGTATGTATCCCTACCTGTTTTCCGAAAACAAAAGAGATGATGTTTTATGAATATACACCCGAAACAAAGATGACATCCAGCTACTTTGGGCTATTGGAACCAGACCCTCAAGTATCAACAGCTGTACATAAAGAAACCATTGATTTAATCATTGTGCCTGGGGTATGCTTCGATCAAAAAGGCTACCGGATTGGATTTGGGGGCGGCTATTATGACCGCTACTTAGCTGACTATCACGGGGGAACCATTGCACTTTGTCTGTCTTTACAGCAAATCAGGGATGTGCCGACTGAAGCGCACGACATACCGGTGTCTATGATTGTCAGTGAAAAAGGCACGTTATATCAAAAGTAAAAGTCCGCTGATTGTCCAAAGAACGGGCTTTTTGTTGTTTCATAAGGTCATGGCATTTTAGCTGATAGGAGGTCCGTTTTGAAAAAATTTCGTGGAAAGAAAAGATACTTCCGCAATATGTGGGAGGAAGTGAATACTTGTGACCTAAAACTTGATCAGGATTCATGGTTTTATTTTTGGCATACGCACCTTGATTTTTTTGGGGTCGGGGAAAATAGCTTAAAAATAAGAAGAGAGCATATCAAAGCCCATATCGCTTTATATCATAGGCTGTTAAAACAGCTTGAAGGCTTTGAAAAGCCATACCAAACATGGATTTGTATTCACGAACATGACCCTGGTTTAGACGCTGTATATGTTCATACACCAAATCCATACGACAGTTACTTCCCTCACAAGATGGAAGAGGTAGAGCCGAATTGTAAGCTGCCTCATACGTTCAAGGATTTAATCGATCTTCATCAATTTGACGTTTCTTATGATCAATCCGAGTGTGAAGAGGTCTATTATATTCAATCAAAAGAACAAGGGATTAGAGTGTGAAAGCATATCGCATGGTAAGCGATAAAAATGATGGTTCATGCATAAACACATCCTATTTAAGCCACGATACGAACATAGGAGGGAATATGATGAATAAAATGATTTGGAGCATTGTGTTCACATTGTTTGCATTCGTTCTCGTGCAAAATCGTTACCGGCTGATGAATTTGATCTTAGGTCAAAATCAAGTGCGTCACTTTTTTATTAAGTGGCTGATGAAAATCCCATATTTTCGGACGAAATTTATTCGCCAAGCATTCTAATCCCGCAGACGCCGGGATTTTTTTGTTCAGAAATGCGGATCAGAACGATTCTTGTTATAATAATGTAAAAAATGGAGCGCGAATGAATGAATGTCATAGATAGTTTATTTTGGCGAGTTGTTGATGAATTAAGACAAAAAGGGTACGAGATGATTCAAAGTCCGTTTCCAGAAGATGAAATATTTTTTGAAGCACCACGAAACTCAGGGTATGATCTCATCCGTCTATATAGAAAAGATGTGAATTTTAAACAGGAGATCGTTCGAGATATCGAAGAACAGACGTATCGGATGGATCAGCTGAGAGAGGCCATGCGTAAACGTTCTCTGCATCTCTTACAGCTCCAATTTACAGCTGACGACCCTGTAGATGATTGGGAGGACCTAAACGGTCAACCGCAAAAAAAGCAAAAGGTGACGGTTACACCTGTATTACTGAATGCAGACACTCTTCAACACGACGTAAATGAGCTGCAAAAATGGCTCAATACATCGCTGACAGTGGATGTAGAAGAGGCAAAAAGAGACACAGCTGAAGATGTCATTCAGCTTAAAGTGAGCGTACTTCAAGCATTTGATGATCAGGAAAAGCAGCGTGAACGAGAACGGGCCGTTTTTCAAAATGGCAGACCGATTTTCACCTACCTGTTCATCGCTGTTCAAGTGGTGATGTTTCTTTTACTTGAACTATTTGGAGGAAGTACCAATACGGCAACTTTGACAGCGTTTGGTGCTAAAAATAATGGGCTGATCTTAGATGGAGAATGGTGGCGTCTGATTACACCGATGTTTTTGCATATTGGCTTGACACACTTACTCTTTAATACATTTGCTCTTTGGTCTGTCGGAGCGGCTGTTGAGAAAATTTATGGCTCATGGAGATTTTTGCTCATCTATTTCATTTCCGGCATTTTTGGTTCCATAGCGAGCTTTGTCTTTAATACGGCCATCGCAGCCGGTGCATCAGGCGCGATCTTTGGATGCTTAGGTGCACTATTATATTTGGCAATTTCTAACCGCAAGCTCTTCTTCCGGACGATGGGGACAAATATTATTGTGATCATCCTCATCAATTTAGGGATCGGCTTTACCGTATCAGGTATTGATAACGCAGGGCACCTTGGCGGTCTGGTTGGCGGTTTTTTAGCGGCTTTAGCTGTCCGGCTTCCTAAACAAGTGAAGCCTGTCAAAATGTTTCTTGCTAGTATTGTTCTACTGTTGATTGGTGGTTTTGGATTGTATACAGGGTTTCATTCAGACGATCAAAAGGAAGCGGCAGCAGTAAGTGAGGCAGCAAGTTTATTTGATGACAAGAACTATAACGAAGCAAGTAAACGTCTAGAGGAATATGTACATCAAAAGGATGCATCAGCTGAGGCTCTACATATATATGCACTATCGGAAGCCCAGCTCGGACACCTTGACAAAGCGATTGGATTTTTACAAAAGTCGCTTAAAAAAAATCCAGATGATCCAAATAAACTGTATCATTTATCGTTGTTGTACGTAGAAAAAGGAGAGACAGCGAAAGCAGAGGATCTAATAGAAAAAGGGTTAGACCAAGATCCAAAAAATGATCAATTTTTAAAGCTGAAACAATATATTGAAAACACGCAAACACATTGAATGACTTGACTGAAAGCGCATTTATGAATACGCTTATTCTATCTGTTGATGAGAAGAAATGGTGGAAACAATGAAAACGTTATATGATGTACAGCAGCTGCTCATGAGATTTGGAAATTATGTGTATTTCGGAGATCGTGAAGTGGAATTAGAATTTATGGCAGATGAACTGAAGGAAATGTATACATCGGGCATTATTGACCGGACAGAATGGTCAAACGCAATGACGATTCTTCAAATGGAACTAGCCAAATTAAATCGAAAAACAATGTGAAGGTGGAGGGCATATGATCGGGGATTGGTTTGTAGGAGTTGATCTTGGCGGTACGACAATTAAGCTTGCGTTCATTAATCTATATGGTGAAATTCAGCATAAGTGGGAGATTCCTACGGATAAATCAGGGCAGACGATCACAGTCGATATTGCCAAATCAATTGACCACAAACTAGTCGAAATCAGTATGCCCAAATCAGCGCTGATTGGGATTGGAATGGGTGCACCTGGGCCTGTAGATAAAGTATCTGGGATTGTCTATAAAACAACGAATCTCGGCTGGACAAACTATCCACTCAAAGATCACCTAGAGGCAGAGACCGGACTTCCATCTGTCATCGAAAATGATGCGAATATTGCTGCACTCGGTGAAATGTGGAAGGGTGCAGGCGATGGCGCAAAAAACATCCTGATGGTCACACTTGGCACAGGTGTTGGCGGCGGCATTATTGTAAATGGTGAAGTTGTTCAAGGTGAGACAGGGGCTGGCGGAGAAATTGGCCATATTTGTGCCGTTCCATTCCAAGGAGCACCTTGTAATTGCGGGAGAACAGGCTGTATTGAAACCATTGCATCTGCGACTGGCATCGTCCGGCTTGCAAAGGATAAATTAGTAACAGAGCAGCATACATCTTCACTTGGCACGCTCACTTCACTGACTGCAAAGGAAGTGTTTAAGGCCGCTGAAAGTGGAGATGATCTTGCCATGCGTGTCGTAGAAGAAGTGACGACTCATCTTGGGCTTGTGTTAGCGAATCTTGCCAGTGCGTTAAACCCAACAAAAATCGTGATTGGCGGCGGTGTTTCAAAAGCAGGTGAGCTCCTTCGCAGTAAAGTAGAGCGCGTTGTTAAGCATCACGCATTTCCGCCTTGCGCTGATGATGTCGAAGTCGTGATTGCCTCTCTCGGAAACGATGCAGGAGTCATCGGCGGTGCATGGATGGCAAAAAACAAATGGTTGTCTTAAACAAAAAAGTCATCATGATGTCATTTTTATTAAAAAAAGCGATAGATGGGCATGAAATGAAATGTTTAGCATATTCATAAGTTTGTCATGAGGAAAAAGACATTGATTTTCCAGCACATACAGGATAAGATATAGTTTAGTTATTTTTGAAGAAGCACCAATAATTAGGGTGTATCCCTAGCTTGAGTGCTCGCTTAGCATAAGGAGGTTACAATGCGAAAGAAAAGATTAAAGGCGATTTCATTTTTACTGATTGCGACATTGCTCATGTGGGTCAAAACCTATGTTATCTATAAATCTAGCTTCAATATTAAAATAGAAAATTTCATGCAGGAGTTCATCCTGTTTATTAATCCGCTTAGCTTTATCTTGTTTATCTTCGGAATCGGTTTATTTATGAAAGAAAAAAATCGCAATCGATATATCATCGTGACGAGCTTTATTCTGACATTTATTTTGTTAGCTAACATTGTGTTTTACCGATTCTATAGTGACTTTTTAACCATCCCCGTCCTATTTCAAACAAACAATATGGGTGACCTCGGGTCAAGTATTACCTCTTTAATTGAACCAGTCGATTTTCTAATGTTCGTTGATATTATCATTTTAATGTGGCTCTATAAAAAGCAGCCTTCCTTTAGAACGGATGTCACCATTTCACGAAAAGAACGAGCAGCCTATTATTTATTTGTGGCAGCGACTTTCTTCTTTAACCTTGGTTTGGCTGAAACAGAGAGACCAGAACTGCTCACTCGCTCATTTGACCGTGAGATGCTGGTAAAAAATATCAGCTTATATAATTTCCATATTTATGATGGAGTGCTGCAATCGAAGCAGTCTGCTCAACGAGCCCTTGCTGACAGCAATAGCTTAACAGAAATTGAAAACTATATAAGTGCAAATCAAACCGACCGTAATGAAAAGACGTTTGGTCAAGCAAAAGGACGAAATGTCATTCTTGTCTCACTTGAATCTACACAAAGTTTCGTGATCAATGAAAAACTAAACGGGAAAGAAATCACCCCGTTTTTAAACAAATTAATCAAGAAAAGCTACAACTTTACTAATTTCTATCATCAAACAGGTCAAGGGAAAACATCTGACTCAGAGTTTATTGTTGATAACTCTCTCTATCCACTTGGAAGAGGGGCTGTGTTCTTCACAAATCCAAGCAATGAGTTTACAGCCACACCTGAGCTGTTAAAGGATGAGGGGTACCATTCTTCTGTCATTCATGCGAATAACAAAAGTTTCTGGAACCGTGACCTGATCTACGATAGCTTTGGCTACGATAAGTTTTTTGATATTAAATCATTTGATGTAAATGAAGAAAATTCAGTTGGCTGGGGGCTGAAAGATGGTCCATTCTTCGAACAGTCAGCGGAATTGATGAAATCGATCCCGCAGCCTTTCTATACGAGATTGATTACATTAACGAATCACTTTCCGTTTGATCTAGATGAAGAAGATAAGCTCATTGATGAATATGATTCTAAGAGCAAAACGCTAAACAAATATTTCCCTACAGTGCGTTATCAAGATGAAGCACTTAAGCTTTTCTTTAAGAAGATGAAGGAAGCTGGGTTATACGATAACTCCATTTTTGTTTTGTATGGGGATCATTACGGAATTTCTGAAAACCATAACGAAGCCATGGGGCAATTTTTAAATAAAGAGATTACGCCATTTGAAGAAGTACAGCTTCAAAAAGTCCCGTTTGTTGTACACATTCCAGGGATCACAGACCAACATCCAAAAGAAATTGATACGGTAGGTGGTCAGGTCGATCTCCGCCCAACTGTACTCAATCTATTAGGAATTGATACAAGTAAACAAATTCAATTTGGCCATGATCTTTTATCGAAAGATACGAATGATTTTACCGTGCTTCGTGATGGCAGTTTTATTACGAAGGACAGTGTTTTCACAGATGGTGTTTGCTACAATAAAAAAACGGGTGAGCCAAGAGATGATGAGACTGTGTGTCAGTCTTATGAAGAGAAAGCAAAGCAAGAGCTCCAATTCTCTGATCAAATCATCTATGGGGATCTCCTTAGATTTTATGACCGGAATAGCCCGGACCATTCTCCATCCAAAAAAGAAGATGAAACTCAGCTAAAAAAGGCGTCCTAACATACGAGAAAACCTCTGTTATTTTTACATGCAGAGGTTTTCTTTTTTGGTCTGCCGGCTCATATAGTATGAGAGGAGGGATGTAAATGAAGACAACGTCGTTTGGGAAAATTGAATGGCACCTAGATGGAGAGGAGAAGGATCATGTAGCAAAGCAGTTAGGGATAGGGAATGCAGCTTTCCATTTATCCAATCAAATCAGCAATGAGTACCTCCTTTTACCGGGATACCGACTTCCGGAAGGCATCCATTCATTTTCTTCCATAGGTGAGCTGCAGAAATTTATTGCGCCTTACAGGCTGCAGCAATCCGATGATTGGATCAATGGAACCTTTGAATATGATAGTGCTCAATTAGAAGAAGAGCTGAGCTACTTGAAAGCCGCATTTCCTTTTCTTCAAATGAGCATCATAGGTCATTCAGTGCTTGATACACCTATTTATGAAATCCGAACAGAGCCTGTTCAGCATTTACATTCTATTCATTTGAATGCCTCTTTTCATGCAAATGAATGGATCACGACGTCTGTTTTAATAAAATGGCTGAAATCGCTGTGTTTGGCTGCATCTGACCCGGTGCAAGCAAGGCATCATGAAGCCGTTCATATTCTGCGAACCACAGCTCTCTCTATCGTACCATTGGTGAATCCAGATGGTGTGGACCTCGTACGAAATGGACCAGAGTCACTTGGTCTGAGCAGTGAAGAATTCACACCGCTACATGATGGATATGCTGACTATCAGGAGTGGAAAGCAAATATACGAGGGGTGGATTTGAACAATCAATTTCCTGCTTATTGGGAGATCGAATACTACCGTCATGAGACTAAGGCTCCGTCCAATCGAGGTTTTCCTGGGTATCAGCCGCTAACAGAACCAGAAGCGAAAGCGATGGCAAATCTAGCGTTACGAAAACGCTTTGACAGGCTTGTTGCTCTCCATACACAAGGAGAAGAGATATACTGGGGGTTTCTTGGTCATGAACCAGCCATCTCAAAAGAAACGGTCAAACGATTCGAACAAGTAAGCGGCTATAAACCGATTCAATATCTTGACAGCTATGCAGGCTATCGCGATTGGTTTATTTATCAATGTCACAATGAGGGGTATACAGTCGAGCTTGGCCTAGGAAAAAATCCTCTTTCCATGAATCAATTTGACACGATCTATGAGAAAACAAAGCGGTTGTTATGGGAAGCATGTAAGTGTTAAAAAGCACCTGTCAGGTGCTTTTTACATTTGAACATGAAGCAATTTCTTATTGTCAATAAAAATAATGTTAGGGCAATTGACGAAGGCTGAATTGTGAGCTATTGTGAAAGGTATGGATGTAAAAAAAAGGATATGTTTTAGGGAGATGTCGATCATTGAGTGCTCAAAGCCTGTGGAAAAGGAATTTCACTTACTTATTTATGTCTAAAATGTGCAAAATAACAGCTGATAGTTTATCTTTCAACACCATCTTGTGGCTTTTAGTACTAGGCGGAAAAGGGGCAATTGGAACAGCCTTTTTTATTGCGGTCAGCTTTGTTCCGCAAGCCATTGTTGGGCCACTAATTACCCCAATGATGAAGCCGCATCAATTGAAATTTTGGATGTGTTTTGCTGATTTAACAAGAGGAGCGATAATTCTTGTGATTGTGGTCAGTTACTTTTATGGTTTCACGCCATTAGCACTTGTTATTGGGTGTATGCTGCTTCATTCGGCAACTGGTGGCTCCTACGAACCGGCGTCTGTATCAATTATTCCAAAGCTTGTCCATGAGGACCTCATACAAAAAGCGAATGCAACTATTCAATCAGCAAGTCATGTAGTCAGGCTTGTGACGGTCACAGTTTGTGGTGTCATGATTGCGTTTGTAGGGGTAGGATATACAATGCTTGTGATTATTCCTCTTTATCTCTTGTCCGCTTTACTTGTATTAATCATTACATATGAAACAGAAATCATCATTGATAAAGCCAAAAAAGGGGTATCATACGGCAAAAGATTGATTCGGGGATTTTCACTTGTGAGAAGGCATCATATTTTGTTCCCATTGGCGATTTTTTGTGTCTGCTCAAACTTTGCTGCCGCACCATGGGAAGCATTGTCTGTTATTTATTTAACAGAGGATTTACATAGTGGACCCGTGATCTATTCATTTATTAAAGTCACAACGGCACTAGGTGCATTCTTGATGGGGTTTGTTTTGACAAAGGTAAAAGTGAACCGGTATGGGCTGCTGTTTATAGGTGCCGGGATTGTTGATGGAATCTCGTTTTTCATCACAGGTATGAACGCATTTTTACCACTTGTGTTTATATCAGCTTTTGCATTAGGTGCCGCCATCAGTGCAGTCAACGTGCCTGAACATACAATGATTCAATTGTCAGTAAAAGCAGAGGATCAGCCGCAAGTGTATGCAATTATCAATATGATCTCCTTCTTCATGATCCCGTTAGGCGCTCTCATTGGCGGCTATATGGCGACATTATTTGGTTCCGGATATGTCATTGCGGCTGGAGGCATCATTGAAGCTGTATCAGGGATATGCCTGCTGCTATTCACAAAAATTGGGAAGGTAGAGAGGGCGGATTTGACGATAGAACGGGACAAACCTTCTTTAAATGCAACGTGAGCATGGCATGATGGATTGCGAATAGGTTACAATGAGGACGAGAAAACATGAGGATTTGAGTGGAAAGGGGCAATAAACATGGCCATAGCAGATGTCACTATCATTCCAATAGGTACGGAAACACCAAGTGTCAGTGCTTATGTAGCAGATGTACAAAGAATTTTAGAAGGCTTTCAAAAAGAAGGGAAAATTAATTATCAACTAACACCAATGAATACATTAATTGAAGGTGAATTATCCGTTTTATTTGAAGTCATTCAGCACATTCATGAAGCACCTTTTGAAAAGGGACTGCACCGCGTAGCGACCAATATCCGCATTGATGACAGGCGGGATCAAACCACAACGCTTACAAGTAAAATAGAAAGCGTGAATAAGCACTTGAATCAATAAAAAAAGCCTGCTAAATGCAGGCTTTCAGCGTGTAGACAAACCCTCGCATTCGGTGTCAGTCCTGCGTGCCGGTGCTCACGAATATCAAATTCGCTCCGCTCCGGTACTCGTCCTTCCTAGGGCTGCAAAGGTTTTCTATCACGCTGAAAAAAAGACAAAGGGCTAAAATAAAGATCATTTTAGCCCTTTGTCAACAATCCGAAAGCCTGCTAAATGCAGGCTTTTTAATGTGCAGTTGGATAACCGCTATAGATGATGGTCATGACAGTAAACCAGCCAAAAACCAAAAATGTCGCGCCAGCAAAAGCGATGGCAAGTACGTTCACTTTTTTAAGTGAGCGATAGATCCCGAGTGCAGCTAAAATCGTGACTAGACCAAAAATAATGACGAGCATCATGTGAAAGTCCCCCTTTGTCATCAATCCCCTTGATTTCCTTTCTTTTCATTTTAACCGTTTTCATAAAGCTTGTCGAGTAGATTCCAGTTGACGATTGTTTGAATTTTTATTGTGTAGCCTTCATAATAAAAAAGAATGAATAAAGTAGGTGATGAAAATGAATTGGAGAAGAATGCCACTAGGCTATGTACAAGCGAATGCGTATATTTGGAAAAATGAGCACGGAGAATGTTTAATCTTTGATCCAGGCGGTGAAGCACAAAAGCTAATTTCCTATGTAAAAGAAAAACAGCTCACACCGCTTGCGGTCTTACTGACACATGCTCATTTTGATCATATCGGTGCCGCAGATGAAGTGCGCGCAGAGTGGGGAGTGCCACTCTATGTACACGAGAATGAAAAAGAATGGCTCACGAACGCTGAATTAAACGGTTCAGCTCGATTGATTGGAAATGGAATTACGGTCAAAGAAGCTGAAAAATTAATTACGTCAGAAGGAACTCTTCAAATTGGATCGTTTACATTAGAGATGTTCCACACTCCTGGGCATTCACCAGGCAGTGTGTCTTACTATTCGGCGGAAGAAGGATTTGTGATTTCTGGTGACACGCTATTTGAAGGCGGCATCGGGAGAACAGATTTAGTAGGGGGCAGTCAAGAAGTGCTGCTTCAATCAATTCATAACAAATTATTGTCTTTACCAGAATCAACTCTTGTTTTAAGTGGACATGGCGGAGAAACCACTGTACTTACGGAGCAGGAACAAAATCCATTTATCAATGGCTTTTCTCTTTAAACGTATGAAAAAAAGCATCTCTTTTTATAGAGATGCTCAGCGTGTAGACAAACCCTCGCATTCGTTGTCAGGTCTGCGCTCCGGTGCTCACGAATGTCAAATTCGCTCCGCTCCGATGCTCGTCCTTCCTAGACTTCAAAGGTTTTCTATCACGCTGAAAAGAAGACAAAGGGCTAAAATAAAATCATTTTAGCCCTTTGTCAACAATCTGAGCATCTCTTTTTATAGCGATGCTTTTTTTCAATTAATGTCCGGTACCGGGAACCATGATGAAAATCGAATAATATGTAAATCCGGCAAAGAAAATCGTCAAGTACGCTCCGAAAATGTAAATATACATTCTTTCGGATAAATTCAAGTAGGATAAAAATACAAAAAGAACGGTTTGACCGAAGAACAGCAACGATGCATCTTTCATATGCCCTAAATAGAACATGACAGCAAAAATACCCGTCCAAAAGCCAAGCACGCGGAACATGCGATTCATTTCTTTCCCTCCCCTTAAAAAAACCCCTTTGATTCATATTATAGCTGATCACCACTTGTTATGTAAACATTTACATTTTTGACAACGTGTGAACATTTATTTTACGAGGAGAAAAATTTTTTTGAAAAAGTGATCAAAACGTGTTTATGCTGAAATACATGAGGGTACTTACTCCATAAGAGAAAAGGTTAACGACCTAAGGAGGAAGACTAATGAGTGACATTACTTTTTATTCATACCCGAGCTGCACGTCTTGCCGCAAAACAAAACATTGGTTAAAGGCGAATCAAATTGATTTTAAAGAGCGTCACCTTTTCAGAGAAACGCCAACACTAGAAGAATTAAAAAAGATCCTTTCCTTAACAACAGAAGGAATGGATGAAATTTTAGCCACACGAAGTCAGGCTTTTAAAAGCTTAAATTTAAATATTAATGATTTAAAAGTAAACGAGGTTCTTCAGCTTCTTATTGAAAAACCAAAACTGCTCCGAAGACCAATTATCATTGATGGAAATAAATTAGTAGTAGGCTATAATCCAGGCGAACTCATGAAATTATCAAAAAAGAAAGCGATACATCAATCAGTTTCCTAATAAAAACGAAGATCAGCTGAAACATGCTTCAGCCGTCTTCGTTTTTGTGCTGAACTGGGCTAGCTGGGTTCGAACCAACGATCACGGAGTCAAAGTCCATTGCCTTACCACTTGGCTATAGCCCAATATCAAACGTGTAATGATATTCTTCACCATCTGCGGTCATTTATACATAAAAGTTGTATGTCACGAGTTTTAAGTGAAAAAGGAGCGGAAGAAGTAAATGAAAAATGAAAAATCTAAGCAATTATATGAATTTATCCTAAAAGAAGCCCCCGTCATGACCGAAGAATGGCTGAAAACAAGAACAGAAGAAGGCTCATTATATTCCAAACATGCTTCAGAGGAAACGGAAATGAAGTTGAAGGAACAGAACACAGCGTTTATTCAAACCATTGCAGCAACGCTTGTGACGCTGTCAGACAAAGTAGAAAATCATTTGAAAAAGTGGTCTGTTGATATCGCACGTGATCGAGCCGTTCACGAAGTGCCTTTATATGAAATCATTGGACAATTTAAGATATTTCGTCAGATTTTCTGTTCGAGAATCGAGAAATTCATACTAGAAACTGAGCTTGAAGTGACGCTCCAAGATGTATGCGGGTGGAATCAGCATTTTCATTCAACGTTTGATGATATGATCGAGCGTTTATCAGAGGAATACGACCGCGTGACACTGAGTCAGCTCAATGCACAAAGAGAGATGATTCAGGAACTGAGTGCTCCTGTTATTCCAGTTTCAAAGGAAATCGGAATTTTGCCGCTCATCGGGGAGATTGATACGTACCGGGCCAAAATTATTTTGGAATCCGTGCTAGAACAGGCTTCAAGATTGCGTCTAACGCATTTGTTTATTGATATATCAGGCGTACCGATCGTTGATACGATGGTTGCTTATCAGCTGTTTAAAGTGGTGGATAGTGCGAAGCTTCTAGGCATTGAGACGATTATTTCAGGCATCCGCCCAGAAATTGCTCAAACCGTTGTGAAACTCGGCATTGATTTCTCAAAAGTAAATACAGAACACAGCCTTGCAAAAGCCTTGGAAAAAAGAGGATTTCGTATTTTTGAAGAACAGCCGCAAGAAGCCACATGACTAAAAAACCTGCACTTGTAAAAGTCAGGTTTTTTTATATGCACTTTTTTTAAAAACCACGTTTTCCATCGCAAGCTGATGATTTTTTCGATTGATTAGGCATTAAAATGATAAATTGCTCTTTTGTCATACTGGTTCCTCTGACTTACAATATGGTCAGAGAAGGGAGTGGACCATTTGTATGGGATTGAATACTTGGGACAAGAGCTGCTAGAAGAAGCATGCCGCATGAGAGCATCTGATGTGCACATTGTTCCAAAGGAAAAGAAAGCGTCGGTATCTTTCCGCGTAGACTCAGATTTAATTCAGCAGCGAACCATTGATAAAAAAAGCGGCGAGCGGCTCATTGCTCATTTTAAATTTTTATCATCCATGGATATCGGAGAAAAACGGAGACCGCAAAATGGGTCATTAGCTGTGATGCTAAGAAGGGGTCAGATGTTTATTCGGATGTCTACCCTACCAACTGTAAATGATGAGAGCTTAGTGATTAGAATATTGCCGCAGGATCATGTTCCAAAAATAAAACATCTGTCACTATTTCCGAAAGCATCCACCAGGTTATTATCATTTTTGAATCATTCGCATGGGCTCATTTTATTTACCGGTCCAACCAATTCAGGGAAAACAACAACCCTTTATTCATTGATCCAGTTTGCAAAAAAGAATTTCAACAGAAATATTATTACACTTGAAGATCCTGTGGAAACGAGAAATGAAGAAGTGCTGCAGGTTCAAGTAAATGAAAAAGCCGGTATCACATATGCGGCAGGATTACGCGCTATTTTAAGACATGATCCAGATATGATTGTGCTAGGAGAAATAAGAGATGCTGAAACGGCTCGAACGGCAATTAGAGCAGCACTGACAGGCCATTTAGTGATGAGTACACTCCATGCGAAAAATGCAAAAGGAGCCCTTTATCGTATGCTTGAATTTGGTGTCACGATGAATGAACTCGAACAAACGATGGTGGCGATTGCTGCGCAGCGATTAATCGAGCTCACCTGTCCTTTTTGCGGAGAAACATGCCAGCTTTACTGTAAATTAAATCGACCGGTCAGACGAACAAATGTATTTGAACTGCTGTTCGGAAAGGAGCTTGGTGAGTGTATCAAGGAGGCTAAAGGAGAATATGCTCACTCGTCATATGAAACATTGCAAAGATTAATTCGTAAAGGAGTGGCACTAGGCTATTTATCGAAAAACACCTATCATCGCTGGGTTTATGAAGAAGCAAGCCTCTAAAGCATGGTCTAAAAAGGATCAAGCGGAATGTCTATCAAAACTTGCTCAATTGATTCAGGCTGGATATACATTGATTGAGGCATTAACGATGTTGAATATCCAGTTGTCGAACAAGCAGCAGCAACAATTAGCACCGGGCATTCAGTGGCTGCTCGAAGGGGAGCCTTTTTATGTGGTGCTAGAAAGACTCCATTTTCAGCGGGAAGTCATCGCTATTTTAAGTTTCTCCGAAAAGCATGGAAGTCTAGCAAAAGCACTTGAACAAAGCGCACGGTTTTTAGAGAAAAAAATTAAACAGGTAGACACGTTTAAACGCATATTACGTTACCCAATTTTCCTCATCTTTACGGTTTTGATCGTGCTCATACTCGTTCAGCAAATGATCATTCCTCAATTTTCTCTCTTGTACTCCTCGATGGATACCCGAATGTCATGGCTGATTCAAGGTATGTTTGGAATTTTTCAATTGCTTTATGTATCTCTCCTCCTCATCGGCTGTGTGTGTATTTGTCTGACTGGATACTATGCCTTCTTTTTTAGGAAAAAATCTACCCTTGAGAAGCTGAGGGTGATCAGCAGGTTTCCTTTTTTATATAAAGGAATGCGGCTGATGCATACGTACCTTTTCTCTCTACAGTTAAGCGGACTGCTTCAGGCTGGATTATCGATGTACGAGAGCTTGCTAGCTTTTAAGCAGCAAAGCTACTTACCCTTTCTTCAAGAAATATCAGAACAGATGATTAAAGAGTTAAGAAAAGGAGAGAGAATGGCACATCAAGTGAGCCTGTCTCCTTTTTTTGAAAAACGTTTTGCAGCCGTCATCGAGCATGGTGAAGCGAGCGGGATGCTTGCAAGAGAAATGTACACGTACAGTCAATTTCTATTAGAGAATGCAGAGCTGAAAATTGAAAAATGGATGTCGTGGCTGCAGCCGGTTATCTATGGACTGACGGCAATTCTTATACTCATTGTGTATTTATCTATTCTTTTACCAATGTATCAACTGATGGAGCAAGTGTAAGGAGGAGGGCAAAGACATGAATGATAAAGGATTTACTCTGTTAGAAATGTTAATTGTCATGCTTGTGATTTCGATTCTTTTACTTATTACCATTCCGAATATTACTCGTCACCACCAAACGATTCAAGCAAAGGGCTGTGAAGGGCTTAAATCAATGGTGAGCACTCAGGTGATGGCATATGAATTAGAGCACGATGGCAAGACACCATCTTTAGCTGAATTAGAAAAAGAAGGCTATGTTAAAAAGGGATTAACGTGTCCTAATGGAAAAGCGATTGTCATTCAAAACGGCCATGTGAAGCATGAATAAATTAATTTTTCATGAAAAGGGTTTTACCCTCATAGAACAGCTAATGATCTTACTGGTTCTATCGATTCTATTGTCGATCATAGGAGTAAAAATCCCAAATTTAATAGAAGACGCTGAAGCCAAAAAACAAGTGAACATCATGAAACAAGATTTTCAATTGGCTGCTAATACTGCATTTGTCAAAAAAACACGTGTATATGTTGAATTCCATCCGCCACATGTATCGTATCAAGTAATCGATCAAAAGGATGGCGAAGTCATTGCTTCTTTTCAGCAACAAAAGGGAAGCATTCAGGCTTCTACATTTCCACAAGGTATCTATTTTAATGTAAACGGACATCCAAGCAGCGGCGGGTCTCTCATCATTCAATTTGGCAGTCAAACGTATAAGCTCACGATCTATTTAGGAAGCGGGCGAATCCATGTTCAAAAGCAATAGAGGGTTTAGTACGATAGAAGCGCTGTTTGCTTGTCATATCTTCCTATTTGCAGCCCTTGTGCTTATGCCGGCCTATGAAAAAATCATAATAGGGAAAAATGAAGTAAGAGCCAAACTTGAGGCTTATCAAATTTTGCATGAACAGATGAATGAATCGTTCATAGAGGGTACAAAATCTTCTGTCAAAAAGAAGCGAGGCGACATCACATATGTATTCAATTGGAGTAAAGAGAAGGGATGTGTATCATACAACATACAAAAAAAGCAGACCATATGCTTTCATCAGGTTGCTGAACGGTGAACAAGGTTTTACCTTTGTCCAGGCTTTATGGCAATTGCAGCTATTTTTGTTCCTTTCTTTTGGCTGTGTACTGATCTTTTCTACAGCTGAGAAAGCCCGTCCTTTTGAAGAGATTAACCGATTTTCGCAAATGGAGTGGAAACAGACTGTTCTGCAATTAGATGAGGAATTAAGCCGAGCAACGGCTGTTCGATCGGTGCAAGGAGGTAAAGCGTTAGAGTATGTATCTGATCAAGGGCGAGTCGTAACGATTGAGCCATATCAAGAGATGCTTCGGAAGCGAATGGATCAAGCAGGCCATCTCCCTTTATTGCAAAAGGTGAAAGAATTTCGCGTGAGAACAAATCAGCATAGAGCTATCCTTAAAGTCACAGATGAGTCTGGTAAGGTGTATGAAGCTGTTTTTTTCATATATAAAGGGATGGTTCCTACATCGTGAAAAGGGAAGGAGGATTTATCTATCCGTATGTACTGGCTGCAATTCTATTTTTTCTCTTGATCCTAGGGGCGATGACGATAGGGTTTCAAAAAGAGCTGAGAAGTACAGAGCTGACGATTTCGTTTTATAAAAAACAGCAGCTTTTCAGGGTGGGTGCGAGTGAAGCTGCCCGTACATTCCATCGTTTGTGTGAAAAGCAGCAAACTCATATTCACACTGAAGAAGGCCGCGTGACATTAAAGAAGATAACATGCGATCAAAAGAAAAAGCGTATCCACATTTTAGTCAGGGTGAAAACAAAAGATGGTTTATCAGATGAACGGGAACTCGTGCTGAATTGGAAGACCCGTGAAATCATGAAATGGGCAAACCGTGAATAGCCAGTGTATAAAATGATCCTCTTCCTGGTAACACTTGAAGAAAGAAGAGGTGAATGTGCTTGAAAACCAATGACTATGTAAAATATATGACACAGGAAATCATTAAATATATGAATACACCACGTGACGAACGGAAAGAACATAAACAAGAGAGAATGGAAACGAAACCGCCATTTTCACAGCGTTTATTTGGGGTTCTGCCGTTTGGGTTTTCAATGATGCTAAAAAAACGTAAGCGACATCGACAAAAGTAAAAAGCCGCCAGTAGGCGGTTTTTTTATGCCCCTTTAGCTGTATTCTTCCACAACAATCACTTTATTGACCTTGTTTGAGTAAGGGTTATAAGAAATAGTGACAAATACCCCAAATTCTTTGGTGTGGTCTTTTAACGTAATATGATACTGTTTCACAGATTCCTTCTCACGATGACGGTCCCATACTTTTTGTTTGAATAAGACTTGCGTTAGCGGATATCGTTTCTTTGCTTCTTTGACTGCCCGCGTTTCCCATTGATCTGCGGCGGCAGTGAAACCTCTCGCATCCGCAGGATTGGCGTCTTGTATCATAGGACCCAACAGTAAACTGAGCATGATTATCATCTTTCCATATTTCACTTCACATCACCTCACCTGCTATTATTCTGACCAAATGCTGCACTTTTATGTAAATTTTTAAGAAGTACAAATGTCACACAAAAAAATATTGAATACGGCGAAAGAATGAGAAAATGGAAGAATTTTCTCGTAATCATTCTTGTTTAAGAACAAAATGGACTAATTTGACGTTTTGGGTTTTATAGGTATTTCCTTATACTGTATGTAATCGTTCTTATTAAAGAACAATCGTTCAAGGAGTTGGAGAATGAATGAAACAGTCGTTCTTTGTACTTTTTTGTGCCATTTGTTTGATTTTCACGTCACTCTTGATCTCAACAACGAACGCTTCTTTTAACGATATTGAGCACTCAAATTTTGTCATGAAAACATGCGAAAATTTTGAACAGACGGACCAGCATTGTCAGCCTTCCAAATGGGATAGAAGTCATTTGGAGCTCATTGATCAAACGATGATCAAAGGAACAGTCTGCGCGCCTCAAAGCTTGAGCATGACACTAAAAAATAGTGGACAACCTATTGCACACTCTGAATGGAAATGGGAATTACATAAAGTGAAAAGTGAGCAAAAGCCGTTACAAGATGGTCATATTCTTGAAAAAGGCTCTATACAGTCCCTTCTTTCTCAACAAACAACGACTGTCACGACAGATAAAGCAAAAACGAATGGAATCTATGTGTTTAAAATCTATTACCCTAAAGGTTTTGAAGGATCTGGAGAAGCATTTATATGGTCTAAACATATGCAGCTCGCAAAGTGTCAAGAAAAGGCATCCTAAATGGAGCTGTCTTCTAAATGAAACAATGATAGGCGAAGGGGAGAAGAGGTCATGAAAAAATGGATGAAGATGTCTGGAAGTATTCTTTATGTGGTGGTGTTCACGGTGATGATTGCATGTATTATTGTCGTATTGTCATCAAGAACTACAGGGGAAGATCCTCAAATTTTCGGTTATCAATTCAAGCAAGTATTATCTGGCTCAATGGAACCAGAATTTTCGACTGGCTCACTCATTGTCGTAAAAGAAGTGACTTCACCGGAGGCACTTAAAAAAGGGGATATTATCACATTTCAAACGAAGCAGGACCAGTCTTATGTGACCCACCGAATTGTTGGGGTGAAAGGAAAGGGAGTAAATAAAGCCTTTGAGACGAAAGGTGACCACAATATGTATCAGGACGGCACGCTAGTAAAAGCGGATCAGGTGGCTGCGCAGTATACGGGTGTGACCATTCCATATGCAGGAAAGCTTCTTTCGTATGCAGGGACTTCGGCTGGAACCGCGTTGCTGCTCATTATACCAGGTGTGATGCTGCTCGTTTATTCGACTCTTCATTTTGTAGGCGCTGCAAAACATCGAAGACACACGGCCGATTTACAGATGTCAGAGGAACAAGCTTAAATTTTCGTTTGTAACCTAATTAGGTTTCAATAAAACAATTTATTAGGGGGTTCATTCATGGCAAAGAAAAGATCAATTCGTTTAGGTGTATTATCAGGGGCTTTAGGCCTGGCATTAATTGGTGGGGGGACATGGGCGGCGTTTAACGATGTAGAAACGGCAAATGCGGTCTACTCGACAGGAGAGCTGGATTTATCTGCAAAAGAGAACTCCGGCGCCATCAACCTTTCAAACTTAAAACCTGGTGATCGCATCAAGAAAGAATTTAATTTTGAAAATAAAGGATCTCTTGCGATCAATCAAGTGCTGATGAGTCTTGATTACAGCCAGTTTCAAGATGGAGCTTCCTCGAAAAATGGCGGTAAGAATACAGCTGAAGAATTTCTCAGTCAGTTTCAGGTGAGTGTTCTGACGGTTGGAGCCGAAGGTGGAAATGGTTATCCGAAAAATATTATCTTAGACGCTGCAAACCTGCTTGACTTGCATGAACTAACGGCAAAACAGGATCAGACTGCATTTGAAAAGCTTCGTCATGCCGTCGATGAGAAGTTTTTACATGAAAGTGGGAAGATTAATGTAGCAACTGTTGATGGAACAGTGGCTCCAGAGTATGACGGCATACCAAAGAACCCGTTTGATTACGATAAAATGGAAATGATCATTGAATTTGTCAATGACCAGACGAAGGATAAAGCTGGTCACTATATCCAAAATAAATACCAAGGCGATGCGATTCAAATTGATCTTTCCTTCGAAGCGACTCAGTGGAATGGTTTAACGATCAATCCCAAAAAGCATACGGATGAAAAAGGCTACGTGAAAGAAAACGAAAAAGCACACAGCGAAGATAAAAAATAAAGTCAGTCTTTAGACTGATATCAAGTTCTGCATAGCAATTGGAGGAGTATGCGCTAAAATGTGCGCTTTACTCCTCTTCTTGCTTTTTTCTCCAGATTTGATAATCTAAAAATTCACGAAATTGCTTTTTCGAAACCCCTGATGTCATTGCATCTCGAACTAGTTTTTCCCATTCACTATCTAATTGACCATCGTATTCGGTTTCATCTTTTTCGTGTAACAGTGTATGAACCGAGACGTCCAGAACAGCGGAGACTTTTTCAAGAAATTGAATGGAGGGGTTTGTTTGCAAGTTTCTTTCTATTGAGCTTAAATAAGACTTCGCTACCCCAGCCTTTTCGGCCAGTTCTGATAGTGAGTAGCCTTTTTCATTGCGGTATTGTTTAATACGCTGGCCAATCAATGTCATCACCTTCCTTTCGATATTATAGCACATTCAGAAAGGTTTGATAGAATGACTTCTTACCAGAGGGTGAGACTCAGAGGACTTTTCACTTGATTTGAGGAATTGACGGACTTCTTCTACTGTTAGCCCTGCTTTACGAGCTTCAAGTAATAATTGAACCCATTCACTGTCTAATATGTTCGTTTTCTTTTCCATACAAATACCCTCCTAAAATACTGAATCATGTATTTCAGGCACTTAACGCATGAAATGGAAAGACACAGGTGGTAAGACCTCATAGTTTGCTTGCGTCATTTTTCCGCCCAATACAAACAGACAAACGTTGCTTTTGGCTGATCGAAAATTGTACGTCACATGAAAGGGAGGGGACCTATAGGTCAACCTCCTCTTTTTTGCTGTAAGTAAAAAAGTCCGCCATTTTCAATCGTTAGACTGATTTTTGGTTCGTATAAAGTTTTGAGTGCTTGTCTTTCTATTTCATATTCTACAGACGTGTCTGAAGTCCCTTCATAAAATTGGTTTAAAAGTTCAGTGTCTTCTTTCCATTTTTGAACAGCTCTTACCGCCCAATCATCTGGTTCCTCATGGGCGTAATGCTCCATTAAACTGTAGAGCCGTTTGACGCCGCTTTCTGGCTTGATCATTGTACTCATCGTAAAGCAGTAATCGGGAATTTGAGATGACAGCTCACGGGTTTCCAGCTTTTCTTGAAATTGTTCAACGACTTCTCCGCGTATTAGATGAAGTCCTAGTGATAAAAGCTTATCCTTCTTTCGATCTGCCAGATAAGAAATTTTCACATTGAGACCAAGCCAGGGCTCGAGTGCGATCTGGTTGGCCATGAGCGGGGTGACTCGTTCATAGAGACGGATAAATCGGCCCTGCTGCTTGACGGCTTCAAAAATCTGAAATAAACGAGGGGAGCCGAAGTGGATAAATTCACCCTCAATGGTATCATCCACTTTTTTTTGATCGGTGATGAGGGTCAATTGCCGCGGCTCCGGAACACCACCAGTTTTTTCAAGCCAGTGCCAATAAAAAGGGCGGTTCATAATCAATTTATCCATATCGATGGTTAGTTGTACGGTCATATGTCCAGCACTTTCTTCTAGTATGTGGCATTGATTTGCCTGAAAGAAACGGAGAAGAAAGGTATGTATGTCACGCTGCTTCATTGATCAACTCTCCTTTATGAGCCTTGCTGTCTTTTTTCTAAAAACGGTGTTTTTGCTTCTGTTAAATAGGAAGCAAACTGAGTTAATTTCTTTTTCATGTCACCGTCTGATTCGTGCTGAAAGAGAATCTGATGCAGTTCTGATTCGGCATCTTTGATATCGATTCGCGTTAAAATATCATCTAGATCGCCAATGACGTTTTCAAACAGCTGAATTTTTTCATATAAAAGCTTTAAGATGTGTTCCTCAACGGTACCGTTAGTTGCCATATTGTAAATGTGGACATCTCGCTCTTGTCCAAGGCGGTGGATTCGTCCAATCCGCTGTTCTAAACGCATCGGGTTCCACGGAAGATCGTAGTTGATGATTTGGTTACAAAACTGAAGGTTGATTCCTTCGCCGCCGGCTTCTGTAGCAATTAACACTTGCGCCCGTTCTCTAAATAAATCTTTCATCCAATCCTTTTTGCCCCGCTTAAAGCCGCCCCGAAAAGGAACGGAGCTGATGCCATTTTGCTGAAGAAACCATTGTAAATAAATTTGTGTCGCGCGGTATTCGGTGAAAATAATGACTTTTTCATTTAACTGTTGAATAAGCCTAACGACTTCAAGCGCCTTTGTGTTTTGCTGCACTTGATTGATTTTCTCCATAATTTGCGCTATAGCAGAGGATCCAAGGATATGTTTTTCATCTTCCTGCATTTTTTTAATTGTCATATAGACCGCCTCGCGGCTTGAACAGCATTCTCGTTCCAAGGTCATGATGGAAAACATATGTTTAGTATAGGACGGGTTCTCTTTCAGCTTGCAGATTTCATCATATAATGCTTGTTCCGTCGGAGAGAAATCAATGGAAATCGTTTTGACATGCCGTTTTGTCCACTCAATGCCCGTGTCTTGCCTTCGGTTACGAATCATCACTTTATTCACAAGCTGTTTTAAACGATCATGGTCTTCTAGCTGTAAATCCTTTTTGGCAAAGACATCTTTAAACTGATGTTCATTCCCTAGGTGACCTGGCTTCAGAAGGGAGACAAGATTAAATATTTCTCCAATACGGTTTTGGATAGGCGTCGCTGTCAGCAGCAAGCAGAATTTCTTATTTAGATTTCTCACAAATTCATAGTTTTTCGTTTTATTGTTTTTCAGTTTGTGTGCTTCATCGATAATGACCATATCGTAGGCAATGGATAAAATGGTATCTCGATGCGGCTGCCTTTTGGCTGTATCAATGGAGGAAACCACGACGTCACACTGCTCCCACACATAGCTCTTTTTTTGTTCGACAGCATCAATATAAAATTTCGTCCGCAGCTCCTGTACCCATTGAGATACGAGAGAGGCGGGGACGAGTATGAGAATTTTTTTGGCAAGTCCACGAATCATGTATTCTTTGATAATAAGTCCTGCTTCTACGGTTTTTCCAAGTCCCACTTCATCTGCTAAAATGGCTTTTCCGTTCATCTCTTCTACGACTCTTCTGGCTACTTCAAGCTGATGTTTTAAAGGCGTGAATGCAGGCAGATGGGCAGGAGCTTGCAGTCCTTCAAATGAATCAATGGCTGTGACTTTTTGGACCTGCGTCGCTAAACGGTACATTTCCCAGTTCGCCCAGGGGCCGTCTGCTGCAAGCCGCTGCTGAAATTCACTTGCCCATTCCTGATCAAAAATCGTTTGAATATTCAATGTGGTCGCCTGCCTTTCTAGTAGGTTGAGGATAAAATTGTTCTGTATTTAAACGCTTCATTTTTTAAGAGGTCTTGAAAAGACTAGATATTTGAATAAAAGCGAACGATAATGAATGGTTGTTTAAAAAATGTTAATGATTTTTCTGTTGCTCTTCATCCGTTTCTAATGGTAGGATGTTGGTAAGTGATCTAGCAAATAAGTCACCCATTTTGATAGTATGTCCAATAAATGTGAAGAATATGAGCGGATGATGGTATGGGGAGAGACTTGGCGGTTATTTAGCACTGGCAGGCGCCGAAGGAGCAAGCTGAATCGTTTCAGTGAATCTCTCAGGCAAAAGTACTCTTACCGGACGCAACTCTGGAGAGTGTTTGCTCATCGTTTTTTTAGCAAACCACCAAAGGGGAAAACGCACAATGATGTTGTGCTGTAAACTTTCAGGTGCAAGGACAGAGACTTCTTTTTGATAAAAGGGAGCGCTCTGTCCTTTTTTGCTGTGATTTTTTTCTGAAAATTCAGCTTGTGATCTGCACTGAAAGAAAAAAGGGGGAAACGATTGATGTTGAAACGAACACCGCTTTTTCATGCGTATGAAACGTTTGGCGCAAAAACCATTGACTTCGGGGGCTGGGAATTACCTGTCCAATTTTCTTCCATTAAAGAAGAGCACGAAGCTGTTCGAACAAAGGCAGGGCTTTTTGATGTGTCTCACATGGGTGAGGTGGAAATCAAAGGTCAAGATGCCCTTCCTTTTTTACAAAGGTTATTAACCAATGATGTGTCTAAGCTGACAGACGGCAAGGCACTATATACAGCCATGTGCTATGAAGATGGCGGGACAGTGGATGATCTGCTCGTCTACCAAAAAGAAAAGAACGATTATTTGCTTGTCATTAATGCATCAAATATTGAAAAAGATGTGGAGTGGCTGCTTCAGCATCAAGGTGAGAACGACGTATTGATCCAAAATGTCTCTGATCAAATCGCTTTGCTAGCCCTTCAAGGACCTCTTGCCGCTGACATCATGAAAGATGTGGCGGATGAAGAAGTGACATCGCTTAAGCCATTTACATTTTTATCAAAAGCTGAGGTTGCTCAAAAAGAGGTGCTTGTTTCAAGAACTGGCTACACAGGAGAAGATGGCTTTGAAATCTACTGCCAGTCAGAAGATGCGGTCCACATTTGGTCGGCTTTATTAAAAGCAGGCGCACCAAAAGGATTAATACCGTGCGGGCTCGGTGCACGTGACACCTTGAGATTTGAAGCAAGACTTCCGCTTTATGGGCAGGAGCTATCAAAGGATATCTCTCCATTAGAAGGCGGGATTGGCTTTGCTGTCAAAACGGATAAAGAAGCCAATTTTATTGGCAAAGAAGCGCTCAAGAAGCAAAAAGAAGAAGGGCCGAAGCGAAAGCTTGTCGGCATTGAAATGATAGATAAAGGGATTCCGCGCACAGACTATCCGGTCTTTTCAGGAGAAAAGCAGATTGGGGTAGTCACAACGGGCACACAGTCCCCAACATTAAAGAAAAATGTCGGGCTTGCTTTAATTGAATCTGCTCAGGCGCAGCTTGGAACAGAGATAGAAGTACAAGTTCGCAAAAAACGTCTAAAAGCGAAAATCGTCGCAACACCATTTTATAAAAGAGCCAAATAACGAGGGGGAATAGAGGATGAAGCATAGGTATTTGCCGCAAACCGAGCAAGATCAAAAAGAAATGCTGGATGTCATCGGCGTTCAGTCGATTGATGAGCTTTTTTCAGATATCCCAGAAAAAGTGAGATTTAAAGGAGCATACAACATTAAACCAGCCGCATCTGAAACAGAGCTTGTAAGGGAATTATCCCGATTAGCTGCAAAGAATAAAGATACGGTTTCCTATGCATCGTTTCTTGGTGCCGGTGTATATGATCATTACCAGCCTGTCATTGTGGATCATGTCATCTCACGTTCTGAATTTTATACAGCATATACACCTTATCAGCCGGAGATTTCGCAAGGTGAACTACAAGCCATTTTTGAATTTCAAACAATGATTGCTGAGCTGACGGGTATGGATCTTGCTAACTCCTCGATGTATGATGGCGGGACAGCATTAGCTGAAGCGGCAATGCTAGCTGCTGGGCATACAAAAAAGAAAAAAGTGGTTGTTTCTGAAACGGTTCACCCTGAAGCAAGAGCCGTGCTAAAAACATATGCCAAAGGACAGCACATCGAAGTTGTTGAAGTGCCTGCGAAAAAAGGGCAGACGGACCTAGCAGCATTAGAAAAGGCTGTCTGCGAAGATACAGCAGCAGTTCTTGTGCAATATCCAAACTTTTTTGGTGTCGTCGAACCGTTAAAAGACATTGAACCTATTGCCCATCAAGGGAAAAGTCTGTTCGTTGTCTCTAGTAATCCACTTACACTAGGGTTACTGACGCCGCCAGGAAAACTTGGAGCAGACATTGTCGTTGGTGATGCACAGCCGTTTGGTATTCCAGCAGCGTTTGGCGGGCCACATTGCGGATATTTTGCTGTGACGAAAAAGTTGATGCGAAAAGTGCCAGGTCGATTAGTCGGGCAGACAGAAGACGAAAATGGTGTTCGTGGGTTTGTACTAACCCTTCAAGCGCGTGAGCAGCATATTCGAAGAGATAAAGCGACGTCTAATATTTGTTCGAATCAGGCATTAAATGCATTAGCCGCTTCCGTTGCCATGACAGCACTCGGAAAAACAGGCATCAAAGACATTGCGTATCAAAACGTACAAAAAGCCCACTATGCGAAGACGCAGGCAAAAGCATATGGACTGCTTGCTGATGTAGAAGGGGCCCATTTCAATGAATTTGTAATCAAATTACAAGAACCTGTGAAAGAAGCCAATAAACGATTGCTTGAAAAAGGAATCATCGGCGGCTATGACTTAGGGAGAGACTTCCCAGAGCTTCAACATCACATGCTTGTCGCCGTGACAGAGCTAAGAACAAAAGAAGAAATTGATACGTTCATGAAGGAATTGGGGGATCGCCATGAATAAACAAGATCAGCCGCTTATTTTTGAATTATCCAAAGAAGGAAGAATTGGTTATAGCCTGCCTGATTTAGATGTGCCTGAACAGGAAATCCCAGCTTTATTTGATGACACGTATATCCGTCATGATGATGCTGAGCTTCCAGAAGTATCTGAGCTTGATATTATGCGTCATTATACAGCATTATCAAGACGTAATCACGGGGTCGATTCCGGATTTTATCCTCTTGGCTCTTGTACAATGAAATATAATCCAAAGATTAATGAAAAGGTTGCACGCCTTGCAGGCTTCGCGCAAGTCCATCCACTACAAGAGGCAGACACTGTGCAGGGAGCATTAGAATTGCTGTATGATCTAGGTGATCATCTTGAAGAAATTACGGGGATGGACGCTGTGACATTACAGCCTGCGGCAGGAGCACACGGGGAATGGACAGGACTCATGATGATCCGTGCGTACCATGAAGCAAGAGGAGATCATAAACGAACAAAAGTCATTGTGCCGGATTCTGCTCATGGAACGAACCCAGCATCTGCGACAGTGGCTGGGTTTGAAACCATTACCGTCGCATCTGATGAGAATGGGCTTGTTGATTTAGAGGACCTGCGCCGTGTTGTCAATGAAGAAACTGCGGCTTTAATGCTGACGAATCCGAATACACTTGGCCTATTCGAAGAAAATATTTTAGAAATGGCTGAAGTCGTTCACGAAGCTGGTGGCAAGCTTTATTATGATGGAGCGAACTTGAATGCCGTTTTAAGTAGAGCAAGACCGGGGGATATGGGATTTGATGTCGTTCACTTAAATCTTCATAAAACCTTTACAGGTCCACATGGAGGCGGAGGCCCTGGTTCAGGTCCTGTAGGCGTAAAAAAGGATTTGATTCCGTACTTGCCAAAGCCGGTGCTTGTGAAGAAAGAAGGCCGCTTTTACTTCGATGATGATCGACCAGAATCAATTGGCCGAGTGAAGCCGTTCTATGGTAACTTCGGCATTAACGTCAGAGCATACGCGTATATTCGCTCTATGGGCCCAGACGGCTTAAAGGCTGTCACTGATAATGCCGTGTTAAATGCGAACTATATGATGCGCCGCTTAAGTACTCATTTCGATTTGCCATTTGACCGTCACTGTAAGCATGAATTTGTCCTTTCAGGTAAACGTCAGAAAAAATTAGGTGTACGCACACTGGATATTGCCAAGCGATTACTTGATTTTGGCTATCATCCGCCAACGATCTACTTCCCGCTCAATGTAGAGGAATGCATCATGATTGAACCAACTGAAACAGAATCAAAAGAAACACTTGATGCCTTTATCGAAGCGATGATTCAGATTGCAAAAGAAGCGGAAGAGAATCCAGAAGTCGTGCAGGAAGCGCCGCATACAACGGTCGTCAAACGAATGGACGAAACAAAGGCTGCCCGGAATCCAGTTCTCGTTTTTGAAAGATAAAGAAAAAAGACTCAGGGGGATCATGCTCCCAGAGTCTTTTTTGTTAGTTCTTCGTTTTAATGCGGCCGCCCCATTTTTTAAAGCCGCCTTTTAAATTATAAATCTCACGACAGCCGTTTTTACGTAACGTTTGCGCTGCTTTTCCGCTTCTCAAATTGTTTTGGCAATAAAGATAAACAGGCTTGTCAGGACGAATTTCATTTTTGCGCTGCTTTAGCTGGGAAAGGGGGATGTTTCTTGCCCCTAAAATATGTCCGCCATCAAACTCATTTGGCTCTCTCACATCAATGAGTTGAGCTTTGCGGTAACCTTTAATAAATTCTTCTTCCGTCAGCGTTTTCATAATACGCTGCTGATAAATGTAGCTGCCGACAGAATAAAGAACGAAAAGTCCACAAAGTGAGAGGACGATATAGTTGAACATTGACAATACAACTCGACTCCTTCTTGAGCATCAGCACAGTGGCCTGTCTGATGGTACGTTTTAGACAAATACTATTATAGTAAAGCAAAAGAAACTTGTCATCATAAATGGTAAGAATTATTTTCAATTCGTTCCCTATTTGATAGACTGATGGAGAGAGAATATCGGTGGTCATGACCATCATCTAACATTGACTACGTAAAAGAGAAGGGATTTTTATATGCAAAAAGAGAAATGGTGTTTCATTGATACAGGAAATCAAGACCCTGCCTTTAACATGGCAATGGATGAAGCCTTGCTTTATTGGCATAGTGAGAAGCTGATCCCGCCTGTCATCCGCTTTTATGGATGGAATCCTGCGACATTGTCTGTTGGGTATTTTCAGCATGTTGAAAAAGAAATTAACATGGAAGCAGTCGAGCGCTATGGCCTTGGGTTTGTCCGCAGACCAACTGGAGGGCGTGGGGTTCTTCATGATCAGGAGCTGACCTACAGCGTGATTGTGTCAGAGGAACATCCAGAAATGCCGGCGACGGTGACAGAGGCGTACCGCGTCATTTCAGAAGGCATTTTAGAGGGCTTTAAAGAACTGGGACTCGATGCGTATTTTGCCATTCCTCGAACAGATAAAGAAAAAGAAAGCTTAAAAAATCCAAGATCGTCTGTATGCTTTGATGCCCCTTCCTGGTACGAGCTTGTCGTAGAAGGCAGAAAGGTAGCAGGCAGTGCTCAAACGAGACAAAAAGGAGTGATCCTCCAGCACGGCTCCATCTTAATTGACCTTGATGAGGACAAACTGTTCGATTTATTTCTTTATCCAAACGACCGTGTGAGAGAGCGGATGCAGAGAAGCTTTAAAAACAAAGCGGTCGCCATCAATGAAATCTCAAACCGAACTTGTACAATAGACGATGCGCGTGTGGCGTTTAAACGAGGATTTGAAAAAGGATTAAATATTGAGCTTGTGCCTTATGAGCTGACAGATGAAGAGTTAGCATTTGTCCACCATCTTGCCAAAACGAAATATGCCTCAGACGAGTGGAATTACAAGCGTTAGGACAAAGGACACTCCTTGTTTTTTAAAGGGCGATGGTGTAGAATTGTTATGATTATTAAGTAAAGGTGCATTATGGAGGGGTTTTATGACTACACCTAGTATGGAAGATTACATTGAACAAATATATATGCTGATAGAAGAAAAAGGATATGCCAGAGTCTCTGATATTGCAGAAGCACTCGCTGTCCATCCCTCCTCTGTAACAAAAATGGTTCAGAAGCTAGATAAAGATGAATACCTCATTTATGAGAAGTATCGTGGTCTAATTTTAACCCCGAAAGGCAAAAAAATTGGAAAACGTCTCGTATACAGACATGAACTGCTAGAGCAATTTTTAAGAATCATTGGTGTAGACGAAGAGAAAATTTATGATGATGTAGAAGGCATTGAACATCATCTCAGCTGGAACAGCATTGACCGCATCGGCGATCTCGTTCAATTCTTTGAAGAAAACGACGAGCGATCTGTTCAGCTGAAAGCGATTCAAAAGAAAAACGAACAAACAAATCAAGAATCTTAAGAAAAAGGACACCCATGCTGAGGGTGTCCTTTTTGATTAAAGTTCTAATTGAAAGCATATGCTCTTACACTATTAATAGCGTGATATCAAAGGGGGCTCCTTGATGAAGATAGATGGTGTGTTCTCAGGTGGAGGCATTAAAGGGGCAGCACTTGCGGGTGCCTATGAAGCGCTTGAAGCAAGAGGATATCAATTTGTCCGCCTTGCTGGTACAAGTGCTGGAGCGATCATTGCTTCACTCATCGCAGCAGGCTTTACAAGTCAGGAGATTCGGGAGCTTTTAGATGAAATGGATGAACATCACTTGCTTGATAGGAGATGTCAATTCATTCCGTTTAAAATGCTTAGGTGGGTCTCCATTTACTGGCGCCTCGGTCTGTACAAAGGCGACCGGCTGGAAAAATGGCTGACAGATGTGTTGAAACGAAAGGGGGTCACCGTATTTGGGGATCTCAAAAAAGATTCGCTGAAAATTGTTGCCTCTGATTTAACAAATGGGAAAATCCTCGTTCTGCCAGACGACCTTCCTTCATACGGCTTAAATCCAGAGCGCTTTTCTGTTGCAAGGGCAATCCGGATGAGTTGCAGTCTGCCGTATTTTTTCGAGCCTGTCAAACTAAAGTCATCAAAAGGCATTTGTACCATTGTGGATGGAGGCGTGCTTAGCAATTTTCCAATTTGGTTGTTTGCCGAAGAGAAAAAAAGACCATTCGTCGGTGTCACATTAACCCCAAACGAAAAAGAACGCCCTCAACACTCCATCCGCAATGCGTTTGAACTGTTTGGCGCTCTTTTTGAAACGATGCGTGGTGCTCATGACGAAAGACACATTGCCACAAAACACGAACGTCATGTTATTTTTATTCCAGTGGAACACGTCATTGCCACTGATTTTCAGCTGATGACAGAAAAGAAAAAGGCGCTCGTCGATCTAGGCAGACAGAAGGCCGAGCAATTTTTAAAAAGCTGGACATTTTAAAACAAAGCGCGATTCTTCTTTTTGTTTTTCTTGCCTTCAATCACAGTTAACTGTGTTTGGCTTTTCTTTTTGAGAAGGACGGGCTTAGACTTGTGGTCAGTCGGCACGCTTCGCAAATGAGTGACCCGATTTTTCATCTGGCTTTTCGTTTTTGGTTTAGGCTGCTGGTAGCGACGTTTTGATTGTTTGACTGCTTTACGATAAAGATTGCCTTCTGTTCCAGTTCTTCGATTCATCAGCCATCTAAATAGGAAAAACATAACCGCTCCAATGATCACAACTGATAGCAGCATTGTAAAAAGTCTGCCTGGATTCGTTGTGAGTAAATACACAAATCCCAAAACACCTAAAGCGAAAATAATGGTAAAAGCAGGATGTACTCGGCGATTCATAACTGTCCACCTCCGAAGGAATTTACCGGATTTATAAGTTAGATCACTTGATGAGCAGAATCTGACGCTTGTTTCAGAGACGCTTCCTCTAAACGAAGAAGTTCATTAAAACTTGCAATGGCTACCTCGACTTGATCGTCAGAGGGTTCTTTTGTTGTGAGCAATTGCAGCCAAAGGCCAGGATAGCCAAGCACTTTCAGCACAGGCACTTCTCGGAGTTTGTTCGTAAGCTGAAGCACTTCAAATGAAATGCCGAGAACAACCGGAATGAGCGCCAAGCGATTCAGAACTCTCACCCATAAAGGATCTGTCGGTACGAGTAAATAGACGAACATTCCGACAATGACAGTGAATAAAATAAAGCTGCTACCGCATCGATAATGAAGTCGTGATTGTTTTTGGACATTTTCCACTGTGATGTCAAGATTCTGTTCATAGCAGTTTATGACTTTATGTTCTGCGCCATGATATTGAAATACCCTTTTAATTAAAGGGGTCATGGAAATAAAGTAAATATAGCCTAATAACAGGACCAGTTTAAAGAATGTTTCCACTGCGATTTGTGCGAAATTCCCTGAAAAGACAGGCCGCACAAGTTCAGCTAAAAAGACAGGTACTAGGGTAAAGACAAATTTACTAAAGAGAAGAGAGAGAACTCCGATCACAGCAATGCCGAAAATCATAGATAATTTCGAGCTTTTTTGTTCTTTTTCAAGAGTATGATCTTCTGAAGGATCTAAGTCATAGCGCTCGCTGGAGAAGTTCAAGTGCTTACTGCCATTTGCGCTTGCTTCAACAAGTGCAGCAACACCCCTGACAAAGGGGATTTTCTTGAGAAAGGCGGTTCGTTTATTGGAGGTCCGGGGAAGCTTTAAAAACTCAATGGACTGATCCTTACGCCGAATCGCTGTCACATAGTTCTTTTTACCTCCGAACATGACACCTTCGACAACTGCCTGCCCTCCATATGCTGGAGGTTTTGTTTGATTGGACATATTTCATCAACCTGCCTGTTTCCTGTAATTTACATGCATTTCCTTATACCTTTATTGTACAGGAAATGAGGGGAAATCACTAGCGCACAGGTCGATTATCTACTAGAATTCTATCTACCTCTTTTTAGCCAGTATACCCTGTTATAAAAATTTTACACTCACGGATGGAAATCCTTTTTTTTATGACATTTTGGACATACTACTTGCTGGAGGTGTTCACAAATGAAACGTGATGAAAAGAAAAACCAAGAAGAGAACAATCAGTCTGTACAAACGTCATCGCTATTGGCAAGAGCAGCTGCGACAGGCTTTGTTGGCGGTGTTTTTTGGGGCTTTATCGGGTTTCTGACCCATATGTTTCATTTCTCAGAGGTGAGTCCCAATATGCTCCTTCAGCCTTTTGTGCTCGGAGAGTGGAAAAAGGGCGGACTTGGTACTTTTATCAGCATTGTGCTTTTAGGGGTTTTATCGATCGGAGCAGCCTTTATTTATTATGGGCTTTTGAAACGGATCAAAGGCTATTGGATGGGGCTGATATATGGCGCGCTTTTATGGCTGCTCGTTTTTTACGTATTTAATCCCATTTTCCCAGATGTAAAGCAAGTCCAGGATTTGCAGCAAAGCACCATCGTCACGACATTTTGCCTATATATTTTATACGGTATGTTTGTCGGATACAGTATTTCGTTTGAATATAATGAATTAACGAGTCAAAAGCTTGCGAGGGCACTCGGGAAAAAGACAGAATAAAGTGTAAATCACCTATTCATATGATAAAATATTTTTGGAAACGAAAGGTTTCTAAGGAAAAAGAAACAGATCTCGATATAGATTGAATTAGGGTGAAGGAGTGGTTGTATGCCTCATTTTCTTGTACTGAATGGGCCCAATTTAAATAGGCTTGGCAAAAGAGAGCCGGCTGTTTACGGAAGTAAGACGCTGACAGATTTAGAGACAGATTTGTTCCAGTTTGCAGAAAGAGCCAATATCCAGTTAACGTTCTTTCAATCAAATCACGAAGGAGATTTGATTGATGCGCTCCACGAAGCAGAAGACCAGTACGATGGAGTCGTGTTTAACCCGGGGGCTTTTACACACTACAGCTATGCCCTGAGAGATGCCATTGCAAGTATTTCTTTATCCGTCGTTGAAGTACATATCTCAAACGTTCATAAGAGAGAGGAATTCCGCCATCATTCTGTACTTGCTCCAGTATGCCAAGGGCAAATCGTTGGTCTTGGTTTAGAAGGGTATAAATTGGCGATTCGTTATTTAGTGAGTGAAGGGGGAGCAGTATCATGAAACTCGAAAAGTTAAGAACACTTTTATCTGAATTAGAGATCGATGGTCTAGTCATTACGAGCAGCTTTAATTTACAGTACATGACCAGCTTTACTGGCTCAGCCGGTCTCGCCGTTGTTTCAAAGGACCGGGCAGCTTTTATCACGGATTTCCGTTATACAGAGCAAGCGAAGGACCAAGTAAAAGGCTTCGACATTATTGAACATAAAGGAAACAACGTAGAAACCGCAGCTCAAACGGCAAAGGAATTTGGGATCAAACGCCTTGGGTTTGAACAAAACCATATGACATTTGCCACTTACCAGCAGTATGCAGGTAAAGCAGGTGATATTGAGCTTGTTCCGGTCTCAGAATCAGTTGAAAAGTTGCGCTTGATTAAGTCTAGTGAAGAGATTAAGATATTAGAGGAAGCTGCGAAGATTGCAGATCACGCCTTTGATCATATTCTCACTTACATCAAGCCGGGCTTGACGGAAATTGCTGTCATGAACGAGCTTGAATTTTTCATGAGAAAAGAAGGCGCTGAAGGATCTTCATTCGATATGATTGTCGCCTCAGGTGTTCGTTCAAGCCTGCCGCACGGAAGAGCGAGTGAAAAGGTGATTGAATCTGGTGATTTAGTCACACTCGATTTCGGTGCTTACTATAAAGGGTATTGCTCTGATATGACAAGAACGATCGCTGTTGGCACACCGAGCGATAAGCTAAAGGAAATTTATCATATCGTATTAGAAGCAGAAAACGCTGGTGTGGATAGAATCAAGCCTGGCTTAACAGGAAAAGAAGCTGATCGCATCACACGTGACATCATTGAAAAGTATGGCTATGGTCAATACTTCGGGCATTCAACTGGCCACGGGCTAGGGATGGAAGTGCATGAAGCGCCAGGCCTTTCCTCACGATCAGAGGTCGTCTTAGAAAAAGGAATGGTCGTGACAGTTGAGCCGGGAATTTACTTACCGGATGTCGGCGGCGTGAGAATTGAGGATGATATTGTCCTGACAGCTGACGGCAATAAACGATTGACCCACTCACCGAAAGAACTTATCATATTATGATGGTGAAATGTAGGAGGATGACAAAATGATTTCAGTAAACGATTTTCGTACAGGCCTGACAATTGAAGTGGACGGCGGTATTTGGCGTGTAGTGGATTTCCAACACGTAAAGCCAGGGAAAGGCGCAGCGTTTGTTCGTTCGAAACTGCGTAACCTGCGTACTGGTGCCATTCAAGAAAAAACATTCCGTGCAGGCGAAAAAGTAGCGAAAGCTCAAATCGAAACAAAAACAATGCAATACTTGTATGCAAATGGCGACCAGCATGTCTTCATGGATACAAGTTCTTATGAGCAGCTTGAACTAAGTGAAACACAAATTAAAGATGAGCTGAAATATTTGCTAGAAAATATGTCGGTTCATATTGTGATGTACGGTGCTGAAACACTTGGAGTAGAACTTCCAAACACGGTAGAACTAGAAGTAGTAGAAACAGAGCCTGGTATTAAAGGCGACACAACATCAGGCGGATCAAAACCTGCAAAAACAGAAACTGGTTTAATCGTCAACGTTCCTTTCTTTGTGAACCAAGGAGATAAACTAGTCATTAATACATCAGACGGTTCATACGTGTCAAGAGCGTAATAAATGAAGAAAGACTGTAAACCTCGTGTTTACAGTCTTTTTTTATTGTAAAACATGTAAGACTCCCCAAAAGGCAGGCCTTCTCTCAATTCTCTCATTCATCTCTTTTCCTTCCTGAAAAACAAGACTACTTCCAGCTAGACAAGCATATAGTGTAAAAAAAGCTGGAGGTTCTATATGAAACAATTTCTCCCAGGTCTACATCCATCAGTCGCTGCGATGGCAGGCATGAGGTTTTTATCGGCAGCGATTGAACTGACGGCCGCCATCCTCATTTTAGTCACAAATGACGTTCGAAAAGCGGTTGTCATCAATAGTATATTGGCGATCATTGGGCCGCTCATTTTTATTATCACGATGACGATTGGAATCTATCAAATCGCAGGGCAGTTATCCTATGCCAAGCTCGTCTTTATTTTCATTGGTGTCGTATTTATTCTTGTTGGGATCTATAAGTAAAACGGCTTGGCATAATTAACGTCTCCCATCATACATTTTAGAGAAGAAAAAAAGGAGGGGAATTCGTTGCGGAGTTTGTTGGATATTCTCCCGCACTCGATTGGACAAGAACTTAGACTGCTAAAAGAAGCAGAATGGGATCAAATAGAAGAAATCCGCATTCGCACGGATCGTCCTATTGAATTAATGCAAAGAGGAAAACCGCGCTTTCTTTCTTATCACACAACAGGAGAAGATGCGTCTCAGCTATTAGGCAGGCTGAGCAATTATAGTATGTACACACTTGAAGAAGAGCTAAAGCAAGGCTACATCACCATTTCAGGCGGACACCGGGTGGGACTTGCAGGAAAGGTAGTCGTTGAAAACGGCATTGTCAAAGGATTAAGAGATATCTCTTCATTTAATATCCGCATCGCAAAAGAAAAAGTCGGGATTGCGCTTCCCTTTCTTCCCTATTTATATGACGAGCACTGGTGCAATACACTGATCATCGGTCCACCGCAAACAGGGAAAACGACATTGTTGCGGGATATAGCAAGACTGGCTAGTACAGGCACAAAAGCAATTCCTCCTAAAAAAACAGGCATTATAGATGAGCGTTCAGAAATCGCTGGGTGTATAAGAGGGGTGCCGCAGCACCAGTTTGGACACCGGGTTGACGTGCTCGATGCATGTCCAAAGGCTGAGGGCTTGATGATGATGATTCGGTCTATGAGTCCAGAGGTCATGATCGTCGATGAAATCGGAAAACGCGAGGATGTGCAGGCACTTTTAGAAGCGATTCATGCTGGGGTCACCATTATCGTTTCCGTTCATGGCTATTCACTTGAAAATGTGTATAAACGTCCATCATTGAAGCCGTTATGGGAGCTTCGAGTGTTTGAACGTTATGTTGAATTAAATCGCAAGGACGGTCCCGGCACGATCGGGCGGATATATGACCAAGGCGGACAAGAGATGAAATGGAGGCGGGGAGTGGACGTATGTTAAAGCTCATTGGCGCTATCTTGATTATCGCGGCTACGACTTGGGGAGGGTTCGAGTTTGCCAAAAGATATAGCGACCGGCCGAAACAAATTCGGCAGCTCCGGTTTGCGCTCCAGTCTCTTGAAGCTGAAATTATGTATGGTCAAACACCGCTAGCGCGTGCAGCAGAGCAAATTGCGTCGCAAGTAGGTCCTCCTGTGAATCGGTTATTTGAACAATTTGCAGAAAAGCTGAAAGTCGGAACCTTTTCCGCACGGCATGCATGGAATGAGAGTCTTGAGGATGTTTGGAAAAAAACCGTCTTAAAAAAAGGCGAATATGAGGCACTGAAGCACTTTGGAGAAACACTTGGCCAGCATGATGTCACGTCTCAGCAAAAATATATCAAGCTTGCTTTAGGTCATTTGGAATCGGAGGAGAAGGAAGCTGAAATCGCCCAAGCCAAAAATGAAAAAATGGTCAGAAGCCTCGGATTTTTAAGCGGATTACTACTGATTCTTTTATTGATGTGAGAGGAAGGGAGTCGAGAGCATGGGCGTTGATGTAAACGTCATTTTTCAAATTGCGGGAGTAGGCATCGTTGTGGCATTCCTCCATACGATTTTAGATCAAATGGGGAAAAAGGAGTACGCTCAGTGGGTCACGCTGCTTGGGTTTATCTACATTTTGTTTATGGTGGCAACCATTGTAGATGATTTGTTTAAAAAGATTAAAGCCGTATTTCTATTTCAAGGATAGGGGAGGGCTTACAAATCGACATCATACAAATTGTTGGACTTGGTTTAATCGCTACTTTTTTAGCATTAATCGTCAAAGAACAAAAGCCAACCTTCGCCTTTATGCTTGTTGTATTTACAGGGTGTGTGATCTTTCTTTATTTAATAGATCAAATCTATGCCATTATCTCGATGATAGAAAAAATTGCGGCAAGTGCCGGCGTCAATATGAAGTATGTTGAAACCATTTTAAAAATTATCGGCATTGCCTATATTGCGGAATTCGGCGCCCAGCTGACAAAAGATGCTGGACAAGGCGCCATTGCATCAAAAATAGAGCTTGGCGGCAAAATTCTCATCTTGGTCATGGCAGTCCCCATTTTAACAGTCATCATTGAGACCATCTTAGGTATGATCCCGTCCATGACTTAATTGAAAAGAGGTGATGACAATGAAACGGGTGACAGCTGTTATGGGACTGATGCTTTTCTTCTGGCTGTTCGCTCCGCACGCAGGTGCAGAAGAAAAAGAGCCGTTATCAAATGAAGCACCAGCAGCAGAAGAAGTGGCAACTGGACAGGCTGATGCACTTGAGCTTCATTCCATTAGTGACTTTTGGGAAACCATATTGGACGAGTATGGCGGCTTTCTGCCAGAAAGCCAAAAAGGAACAGTGAAGGAAATGATTGATGGTGATAAAGAGCTGTCTCCCCAGACATGGCTGAAAGCCTTTGTTCATTATCTTTTTCACGAGGTCATCGCAAACGGAAAGCTCCTTGGTACACTGATTTTACTCACCATCTTTTGTTCGCTTTTACAGCTTTTGCAGAATGCATTTGAACAAAGCACTGTCAGTAAAGTCGCATACGCACTTGTTTATATGGTGCTGATCATTATTGCACTCAACAGCTTTCATGTGGCGATTTCTTATGCAACAGAAGCGATTCAAACGATGACCAGTTTTATTCTTGCTCTTATTCCTCTGTTATTAGCACTGATTGCTTCATCAGGCGGGCTTGTCTCAGCCGGATTCTTTCATCCTGTTATTTTATTTTTAATGAATACGAGCGGCGTTTTTATTCAATATGTCGTTCTTCCGCTTATTTTTTTATCAGCGATATTGAGCATTGTCAGTACGCTGACTGAACAATACAAGGTTACCCAGCTTGCCCAGCTGTTAAGAAATGTGGCGATAGGCGGGTTAGCCGTTTTTTTAACTGTCTTTCTTGGCGTCATTTCTGTGCAAGGTGCATCTGCTGCGGTTACGGATGGTATCGCACTTCGTACAGCCAAATTTATTACCGGAAATTTCATCCCCGTCCTTGGCAGAATGTTTACAGATGCGACGGATACCGTCATCAGTGCCTCTGTATTACTTAAAAATACGGTCGGACTTGTTGGCGTTGCTATTCTCATTTCAATTGCCGCTTTCCCTGCGATCAAAGTGCTCTCCCTAGCCCTTATATATAAGCTTGCCGCAGCCATTCTTCAGCCATTAGGAGGCGGACCGATTATCAGCTGCCTTGATGTCATTTCAAAAAGTGTGCTTTATATCTTTGCTGCACTTGCTGTCGTGTCGCTCATGTTCTTTTTAAGCATTACCGTCATTATCACTGCTGGCAACCTGACCATGATGATGAAGTAAGGAGGGGACACCTTTTGAGTTTTCTCACGGAATGGATCACAAGTATTATTCTCTTTATCTTATTTGCGATTGTCATTGATCTGCTGCTTCCCAATTCAAGCATGCAAAAATATGCCAAAATGGTCGTCAGCCTCCTGTTGATTGTGGTGATGCTCAATCCGATTTTTGCTTTATTTCGGGCAGACCCTGACCAAATTTTCTCAGAATTGATGAAGGGGAAGGAAGAAGCACAGTCAGAAGAAATAAAAAATCAGATGAATTTAGAAAAAAAAGAAATACAAGCCTCTCAGCGTGCATATATTTTAAAGCAAATGGCTGTCCAACTAGAAAAAAGCGCAAAGGAGCCACTGGAGAAGGAGAGCTATGAAATGAAACACGTAGAAGTGCTGGCAGATGAAGAGCACCTGGATCAGAATATGGAGGCGGATCAATTTCGCATCAAAGCAGTTCTTTCCCCGCTCACAGGTGATGCTGTAGAAACGGTGGCAAAGGTGGACATTGATCTCTCCAGGCAAAAGGAGGAAAGCGCTGGATCTTCTAGCAAAGAGATCAAGAGGGTGAAAGAGACGCTTGCTGATGTTTGGAATACGAGTCCTGAGCACATTGCGCTGAACATTGAGGGAGGTGACGCAGCAGATCATGAATAACAAGGACTGGAAACAAAAGCTGAAATCATTCTTGCAGCCGCCTGAAAAAGGTGAAGGGAAACCAAAATTAACGAAGCACCATTACTTGCTGCTTGTATTCATCATCGGCGTATCTTTCATGTTAGTCAGTCAGATCTTGTCACCGCCATCAAGCAAAGAACAAGCTGCTGTTCCTACTTCTAAAAAAACAACCTCACAAGAGCAGGAGGTATTCAAGCCGGCATCGTCAAGTAAATCAAAGAATTCGATTGAAGATGTGGAGCAAGAATACGAAAATCAGCTGAAAGAAATTTTAGAGACCATTATTGGCGTTGAGGATGTATCGATTGTGGTCAATGTAGACGCCACTTCTTTAAAAGTGTTTGAAAAAAATAAATCCAATAAAAGCACAACGACCGAAGAAACAGATAAAGAAGGCGGCGTGCGAAGTGTCACCGATCAAACAAAAGAAGAAGAAATCGTCATCATCAAAAATGGCAATGAAGAAACGCCAGTCGTGGTGCAAACGAAAAAACCAGATATTCGAGGTGTTCTCGTTGTTGCTCAAGGAGTAGACAACGTTCAAATAAAGAAAACCATCATTGAAGCGGTTACACGAGTGCTTGATGTACCGAGCCATAGAGTGGCTGTTGCCCCTAAAAAAATCAAGGAGGATTCGGAATGATGTTAAAAAAACAAACGGTTTGGCTATTAACGATGCTAAGTTTAGTTGTCGTCTTAAGTGTGTACTATATCATGTCTCCACAAGGTGAAAATGCAGTGACAGTAGAAGAGATGAAATCAAAAGGAACGGAAGAGAAGAAGACTGAACCAGAAAAAGGGATGGACAAAGGAACGGAAAAAGGCGCTGATGAGAAGTCCACTGACAAAGAAACAAATGGTAAACAAGAGGATATCGAAACAAGCGGTGAAGAAGGAAAGGCTGTGTCAGAGCAAACAGACGATGAGCTTTTTACAACATACAGATTAGAGCTTGAAGATAAACGAAGCAAACAGCGTGAAGAGTTCAACGAAATCGTATCCAGTGATGATGCAACAGCACAAGAAAAAAGCGAAGCGTATGACCAAATGACAGCGCTTAGTGAAGCAGAAGGAACGGAGCGTCAGCTCGAAACCTTAATTAAAACAAAAGGTTATAAAGATGCGCTAGTGAGTGCAGAGGGAGATAAAGTGAGCATCACAGTTCGTTCTGACAAAAAGTCAAAGTCCCAAGCGGCCGATATTATTGATATGGTCACAAAAGAAATGAGAGGTCTTGATAACGTAGCGGTCACTTTTGAGCCCTCCAATGAATAAAAAATGAACAGGCGCCCTTTGCCGTAAAGGGCGTTTTTTGATGCGGTTTGGCGCCCTCTCCAAGGTGCTCTCGCAAAGCGCTTCGCCACAATAGTAGTTGAATTCAATGAAATCCTCCTGTAAGATGGTTATAGTATGTACTTTTAGTACTAGCCTATAAAGAAAAAGATAAATCCATACATAGGGGTGCAAATCCATGTTAAAAATTGAAGAAATTCATGAACTGATTAAATTAATTGACGAATCAACAATTGATGAATTTACGTACGAAAACGAAGGTGCAAAAATCAAACTGAAGAAAAATAAAGAAGTCGTTCAGCAAGTAGCGGCACCAGTGGCTCCTGTCCAAGCAGCTCCAGCTCAACAAGCTCCTAAAGCACAAGCTCCAGCTCAGACCGAAGCCCCTGCACAAGAGGCAGCTGCGTCTGAAAATCTGCATAAAATCACATCCCCAATGGTTGGCACATTTTATGCTTCATCTTCACCAGAAGCAGATCCATATGTGACATCAGGTTCTAAGGTGAAGGAAAACACAGTTGTGTGCATCGTAGAAGCGATGAAACTGTTTAATGAAATCGAAGCAGAAGTAAAAGGTGAAATCGTCGAAGTATTAGCTGAGAACGGTCAGCTTGTAGAATTCGGACAACCCCTCTTTCTAGTGAAAGCAGAGTAAGGAGTACGATCATGATTAAAAAGCTATTAATTGCAAACAGAGGAGAAATCGCAGTTAGAATTATCCGCGCTTGTAAAGAGCTTGGAATTGAAACAGTTGCGGTATTTTCTGAAGCGGATCGCGATGCGCTTCATGTTCAAATGGCTGATGAAGCATATTGCATCGGACCGACTGCTTCAAAAGATAGTTATTTAAATGTCACGAATATTGTTAGTGTAGCCAAATTAACAGGGACAGATGCCATCCATCCAGGATACGGCTTCCTTGCTGAAAATGCAGACTTCGCAGAGCTTTGCGAGGAATGCAATGTCATCTTTGTTGGGCCAACTGCGTCAGCGATTTCCAAAATGGGAACGAAAGATGTCGCAAGGGAAACAATGAAAGATGCTGGCGTTCCAATTGTTCCTGGTTCTCAAGGAATTGTAAAAGATCTTGATGATGCTGTTTCAACAGCAGCAAGTATTGGGTATCCTGTGATTATAAAAGCAACTGCCGGCGGCGGTGGTAAAGGAATCCGTGTAGCTCGTACCGAAGAAGAGCTTATTAACGGTGTCACCATCACGCAGCAGGAAGCAGCGCAAAACTTTGGTAACCCTGGCGTCTATTTAGAAAAGTTCATTGAAGACTTTAGACACGTGGAAATCCAAGTGCTTGCAGATCAGCATGGCCATACCATTCATTTAGGAGAGCGTGATTGCTCGATTCAAAGAAGAATGCAAAAGCTTCTTGAAGAAACGCCATCACCAGCGCTGAATGCAGACATCCGTGAGCAAATGGGTGAAGCAGCCGTAAAAGCTGCAGAAGCTGTTGAATACACTGGTGCTGGAACAGTCGAATTCATTTATGATTATAATGAAGAGAAGTTCTACTTCATGGAAATGAATACCCGTATTCAAGTAGAGCATCCTGTAACAGAAATGGTCACAGGTGTTGACTTGATCAAAGAACAAATTAAAGTCGCATCAGGTGAGAAGCTTTCTCTTACACAAGAGGATGTCGTATATGAAGGATGGGCAATCGAATGCCGTATTAATGCAGAGAACCCAGAGAAAAACTTCATGCCTTCAGCTGGTGAAATTAAAATGTATCTTCCGCCAGGCGGTCTAGGAGTACGTGTTGATTCTGCCGCTTATCCGGGCTATGTGATTCCGCCATATTACGATAGTATGATTGCAAAGGTGATCACATATGGTAAGACGAGAGAAGAAGCGATTGCGAGAATGAAACGCTCGCTTCAAGAATTCGTCATTGAAGGAGTCTACACAACGATCCCATTCCATCTAAGATTGCTTGAGCATGAAACATTTGTGAGTGGTAATTTTAATACGAAGTTTTTAGAAACATACCAAATCATGAAATAATCACAGCTTTCGGAGGTGAATGATCGTGTCAGAAAACAATTTGCTTGAAATGAACCTTGATGAAGATCAATTGGGAAAAGTGCAAATTGCACCAGAAGTGATTGAGGTCATTGCTGGGATCGCCGCTTCAGAAGTCGAAGGCATTGCCGAAATGCGCGGCAATTTCGCTGCTGATGTAGCAGAACGCTTTGGTAAGAAAAATCACCGTAAAGGTGTGAAAGTAGATGTCTCTGATGAAGGCATCACAATCGATGTATATTGTGTGGTTGAATTTGGCCTATCCATTCCAAAGGTATCCACTGCTGTACAAGAAAATATCCGTCAAACTCTTTTGAACATGACTGCTTTAACGATTAATGAAATCAATATTCATGTCGTTGGTATTCAATTTGATACTAAAGCATCTGAGGCTGAAGTAGATCAAGAAATGTAAAAAAAGAGTTCAAGTGAAACCAAGGAGGCATTGCCTCTTTGGTTTTTTAAAGCCCATTTTTGGGTCATTTCCGAATAATAAAGATCTCACACGTTGATTGATTCGTTTTTCGTCACAGCTCGCATGGATCTTGGTGCGACCACGGTCAAAATATGTTATGATCTCTGTATGGCTTAACGACAAGCGGATAAAGTGGTTAAAGGAGTAAATAATGAAAAGAAGAACTGCAAGAGAAAAGGCGCTACAAACATTATTTCAAATTGATGTGAGCAATATTGATCCGAAAGAGGCCATTACACATGCGCTGGATGAACAAGAATCAGATCCTTTTTTCGAGGAGCTGGTTTTCGGTGTGCTTGAACAAAAGGACAAGCTCGATGACATGATTTCACAGCATCTAGTGAATTGGAAACTCGATCGTATTGCAAACGTAGACAGAGCCATTTTAAGGCTGTCTGTGTACGAGATGGTGTATCAAGAAGATATCCCGGTTAGTGTCTCAATGAATGAAGCGATTGAACTGGCCAAATTATTCGGTGACGATAAAGCATCGAAATTTGTAAATGGAGTACTTTCAAACATTAAAAACGACCTAAAGCAGCAATAGGAGGAATCGACATGACAGCAACAATCATCGATGGGAAAGAAACAGCAAAAGAAAAGCGTGAGCAATTAGCAAAAGAAGTAGAAGAGCTAAAACAAAAAGGTGTCACACCTGGTCTTGCCGTTATTCTAATCGGTGATGATCCGGCTTCACTTTCTTACGTACGCGGGAAGAAAAAAGCAGCAGAAGCAATGGGGATGCATTTCCAGCTAGATCATTTAGATGCTTCTTTAACAGAAGAAGCATTGCTTCAGCTGATTGATCAGTACAATGCGAACGATCAATTCCACGGGATTCTTGTTCAGCTTCCACTGCCAAAACATATTTCTGAAAAAGCCGTGATTGAACGTATTTCACCTGAAAAAGATGTTGATGGTTTCCATCCATTGAATATCGGGAAAATGCTCCTTGGGGAAGACACATTCCTTCCATGCACACCAGCAGGCATTGTTGAATTACTAAATAAAACGGGCGTCAGTCTTTCTGGAAAAGAAGTCGTTGTTGTCGGACGTAGCAATATTGTCGGTAAACCAGTAGGACAATTACTGTTAAACGAAAACGCAACGGTTACTTATTGCCATTCAAGAACAGCGAATATTTCAGAACATACGTTGAAAGCGGATATTTTAGTTGTTGCCGTCGGTCGAGCAAACTTTATTAAAGCTGACCAAATTAAAGAAGGCGCTATTGTGATCGATGTAGGCGTCAATCGTTTGGATAATGGAAAGCTTGTTGGAGATGTTGATTTTGAAGAGGCAAAAGAAAAAGCTTCTTATATCACACCAGTCCCTGGCGGAGTCGGTCCAATGACGATTACGATGCTTGCACATAATACGGTTAAATCAGCAAAACGTACATTAGCATAAGCTTTATCCATTCATCCACCTGCATGCTGCTGGTGGATGAATGTGCGTTTTTGAAGAGGAGGAATACGTCATGAGTGAAAAAGCCTTTGTGACGGTCACAGCCCTTACAAAATACATAAAAAGAAAATTTGATGTTGATCCGCATTTAGAAGATATTTGGATCAAAGGTGAGCTATCCAATGTCAAGATTCATTCAAGAGGACATGTGTACTTCACCTTAAAAGACGAAAACGCACGCATGCAAGCTGTCATGTTTCAGCGCTCTGCGGCGAAGCTGCCTTTTTCACCTAAGAGTGGAATGAAGGTGTTTGTACGCGGCGGAATTCAAGTCTATGAACCAAGCGGCAACTATCAATTATATGCAAAAGAAATGCAGCCTGATGGTGTTGGTGCTCTTCATCTCGCTTATGAAGAGCTGAAGAAAAAGCTAGCAAGTGAAGGCTTATTTGATGCGCGCTATAAAAAGCCAATCCCTGAATATCCAGAGGTTGTTGGTGTCATTACGTCTCCAACAGGAGCGGCTGTTCGAGATGTCATTACGACCATTAATCGGCGCTATCAGCAGGCGAAAATCATTGTGCTTCCGGCGCTCGTTCAAGGTGAGCATGCGACCCGTTCCATCGTAGAGCGGATTAAGGAAGCGAATGAAAAACAGCTCTGTGATGTCTTGATTGTCGGAAGAGGAGGCGGTTCGATTGAAGAGCTTTGGGCTTTTAATGAAGAAGCTGTCGCAAGAGCCATCTTCGCATCAGACATTCCAATCATATCTGCAGTTGGACACGAAACAGACTTTACGATCAGTGATTTCACTGCAGATATGAGAGCACCCACACCAACAGGAGCAGCCGAACTTGCTGTTCCAAGCACGACCGATTTAATTGAACGAATCAAATCAATCGATATACGGCTAACAAGAGCGGTAAAGAATCGAACCTCACAAGCGAAGGATCGTCTTGTGGCGCTGCAATCCTCTTATGCCTTCCGTTTTCCAAAACGATTACAGGAGCAAAAAGAGCAGCAATTCGATTTGGTATTTGACCGTTTTCAAAAACAGCTATCGAGGCAAATTGAGCTAAAACGCAGTCAGCTAGACCGCCAGACATACAGGCTGAAGCCGCTTCACCCTAAAGAGCAGCTGCTTCAAGCGAAAAAACGCCACGCCAATGAAACAGAACAGCTCATTCGCAGTATGAATGTGCAAATGAAAACAATTCATTCGCAGTTCCAATCGGTTCTTGGTAAACTAAATGCATTAAATCCACTTCAAGTGATGGAAAGAGGCTATAGCTTAGCCTATAAAGAAGATGAACTAATAAAAAGTGTGAACCAAGTAGAGACGCAGGATCAGCTGACCATCACGATGAAGGATGGACGTCTGATTTGTGAGGTTATTGAGAAGGAGGGGCAATCAACATGACAGAATCCAATAAACAAAAAGAAGAACAAATGACATTTGAAGAGGCGATGAAAGGTCTTGAGGAGATTGTGGGAAAGCTCGAAGAAGGAGATGTACCACTTGAGCAGGCCATTCATTATTTCCAAGAAGGGATGACACTTTCGAAGCTTTGTCATGAAAAATTACAGCATGTTGAAAAGCAAATGGATTTCATTTTAAAAGAGGACGGTGAGCTAGCTCCCTTCTCAGTGAAGGAGGCCGATGCTGGTGACAAGTAATTTAAATGAATTTTTAACAACACGAAAACAGACCATTGAAGATTATTTATTTACATATGTTCAGGAATTGACGATTCCTGAAGACCTGAAATCTTCTATGCTCTATTCTCTTAAAGCGGGCGGGAAAAGGCTTCGACCTGTTCTCGTTCTTGCTCTTCTAAATGCCTACGGTAAAAACGAAGAAGACGGTATACCTGTCGGCTGTGCGGTTGAGATGATTCATACGTATTCATTGATACATGACGACCTTCCTTGCATGGACGACGATGACCTTCGCAGAGGAAAACCGACAAATCATAAAGTGTACGGAGAAGCAACAGCGGTTCTCGCAGGTGATGCCCTTTTAACAGAAAGCTTCCGCCTGATTACATCTCAGCTGTCTAGCAGCGTCTCTGCTGACAAAAAGCTCAGAATTGTGGATGAGCTTGTAAAGTCAGCAGGTGCTCTAGGAATGGTTGGCGGTCAATTTGACGACATGGAAGCAGAGCAAAAGCAAGTATCGCTTGCTGAACTAGAATCCATTCACGCCCGTAAAACAGGAAAACTCCTTACGTTCAGCGTCGCAGCAGGTGCAATGCTGGCAGGAGCATCAGATGACGATATCGAAAAGCTAAGGGAATTCAGCTATCATATTGGCATTGCGTTTCAAATCCGTGATGATATTTTAGATCTCGAAGGAAGCGAAGAAAAAATCGGAAAACGGGTCGGCTCTGATACAGCAAATGAAAAGTCGACATATCCTTCTTTATTAACGCTTTCAGGAGCAAAAGAAAAGCTGCATGAGCACATCACACGTGCAAAAGAAATTGTCTCAAATCTTCAATTAGAGCAGCAATTGTTGCATGATTTATGTGATCTAATTGCCTCAAGAGATCATTAAAAACAGCCTAGATTTGAGGGTCCTCGAGCAATTGTGGTAAACTGTAAACAGTTTATTATGATGAGACAACTCTTATTCCCTATTGGTTTTCAAAGGAATGAGGCATTATAGATGTATATAGAAATTTTGTTGAAAGCGAGTTGATCCTAATTGGATCTTTTATCAATAAAAAATCCAACGTTTCTAAAAGGAATGTCAAATGCAGAATTAGAGGAGCTTAGCGCTGACATTCGCATGTTTTTAATTGAGTCCTTAGCTAACTCTGGTGGGCATATCGGTCCGAACCTAGGAGTCGTTGAACTGACTGTTGCGCTCCATAAAGTATTTGACAGCCCAAAAGACAAATTCCTCTGGGATGTTGGACATCAGTCGTACGTTCATAAGCTGTTAACGGGAAGAGGTGCGGAGTTTGATACACTTCGTCAATATAAAGGGCTTTGCGGTTTTCCTAAACGAAATGAAAGCGAGCATGATGTGTGGGAGACGGGTCACAGTTCAACCTCGTTATCTGGCGCGATGGGTATGGCGGCAGCGCGTGATATCAAAGGGACAGATGAATATATCCTGCCGATTATCGGAGACGGTGCACTAACCGGAGGTATGGCGCTAGAAGCTTTGAATCATATCGGTGATGAAAAGAAAGATATGATTGTGATCTTAAATGACAATGAAATGAGTATTGCACCAAACGTCGGTGCGATTCACACAATGCTTGGCAGATTACGTACAGCTGGCAAATACCAATGGGTAAAAGACGAACTTGAATATTTATTCAAGCGCATTCCAGCTGTAGGTGGAAAGCTTGCTGCCACAGCAGAGCGTATCAAAGACAGCCTCAAATATCTACTTGTATCTGGCATGTTCTTTGAGGAAATGGGATTTACCTACTTAGGTCCTGTCGATGGACATTCGTATGAAGATCTTTTTGAAAATCTTGAATATGCAAAGAAAACAAAAGGTCCGGTTCTTCTGCATGTCATCACGAAAAAAGGAAAAGGCTATCAGCCGGCAGAATCCGATAAAATCGGGACTTGGCACGGTACAGGTCCATACAAAATTGATACAGGTGATTTTGTAAAACCGGCAGCAGCAGCTCCTTCTTGGAGTGGTCTCGTTAGTGAAACGGTCAGAAAGCTGGCGCGGGAAGATGAGCGGATTGTTGCGATCACGCCTGCGATGCCTGTTGGTTCAAAGCTTGAAGGCTTTGCGAAGGAATTTCCAGAGCGGATGTTTGATGTAGGAATTGCCGAGCAGCATGCAGCCACAATGGCAGCTGGGCTTGCGACGCAGGACATGAAGCCATTTTTAGCGATTTATTCAACGTTCCTGCAAAGAGCCTATGACCAAGTACTACACGATATTTGCCGTCAGAACCTTAATGTATTTATTGGCATTGACCGTGCGGGACTTGTCGGTGCAGATGGAGAAACCCATCAAGGTGTGTTTGATATTGCCTTTATGCGTCATATGCCGAATATGGTGCTCATGATGCCAAAAGATGAAAATGAAGGACAGCACATGGTCAATACAGCCATTCAGTATGATGACGGTCCTATTGCTATGCGCTTCCCGCGCGGTAATGGGCTAGGTGTCAAAATGGATGAACAGCTGAAAACCATTCCGATTGGGTCCTGGGAGGTTCTTCGTCCAGGGAAGGATGCTGTGATTTTAACATTTGGTACGACAATTAAAATGGCGCTCCAAGCTGCAGAAGAACTTCAAAAAGAAGGGAAATCGGTTCGTGTTGTCAATGCTCGTTTTATTAAGCCTCTTGATGAAGCGATGTTAAATGACATTTTTTCTGAAGGTATTCCAATTTTAACGATTGAAGAAGCTGTGCTCCAAGGCGGATTTGGCAGCAGCGTCTTAGAATATATACACGATAAGAAAGCATCTCATATAAAAGTAGAACGTATGGGCATTCCAGATGAATTTATTGAGCATGGAAGTGTTGATGCCCTGCTTGAAGAAATTGGTTTGACGAAAGCACAGGTTGCTGACACTTTACGTGACCTGCTTCCCGCAGCACCAAGAAAAGGAATTGGATCATGACATCAAAGAAAGAACGACTTGACGTTTTATTAGTCGAACAAGGACTAATGGAAACGAGAGAGAAAGCAAAGCGTGCCATTATGGCAGGGATCGTTTACTCAAATGAAAACCGTTTGGATAAACCAGGAGAGAAAATCGCTCGTGATACACCGCTCACTGTGAAAGGGAACCCTCTGAAATATGTGAGCCGCGGCGGATTAAAGCTGGAAAAAGCGCTAAAAGAATTCGACTTAACCGTTGAAGGGAAATTGCTAATTGATATTGGTTCATCAACAGGTGGATTTACAGATTGTGCGCTTCAAAATGGAGCAGTCAAATCATATGCTGTTGATGTTGGCTACAATCAGCTTGCGTGGAAATTAAGGCAGGATGACAGGGTAATCGTCATGGAGCGCACCAATTTCCGTCATTCCGTCCCAGCAGATTTTACTGAAGGATTGCCAGAAGTAGCGTCAATTGATGTCTCTTTTATTTCACTTAAACTCATCCTTCCGGCTTTAAAGCACATTCTTGTCCCGGGCGGAGACTGTATTGCACTCGTCAAGCCTCAATTTGAAGCAGGCAGAGAGCTTGTTGGGAAAAAAGGCATCGTGCGAGATCCATCGGTCCACCTTGGTGTACTCGAAGAGGTGAATGAATTTGCTGCACAAGAAGGCTATGATGTGAAGGATGTATCATTTTCGCCTATTACTGGCGGAGACGGGAATATTGAGTTCCTTCTCCATTTAGTGCTTCATCCCGATCAAGAAGAGAATGCGGCGCTTCAGGTTTCAGAGCTTGAAAAGATCGTCAAGGAAGCCCATTCTGTATTGAAAGAAAAGAAAAACAGTCCTGAGCCGGCTGACACATGAGATTGAAACAAAAGGAATAATAGCTCGCTATTATTCCTTTTTACATGGTCAAAAGATGAGAGTTGACCGTTTCTCACGTAACGCTTGTTTTTTGAACTGTGGTTCATATAACATAGAACGTAAAGACAAACTGAGATCAAACGCCTAGGGGGGTCAAAAATGAATAAAGGTCAAAGGCATATTAAGATTAGAGAAATCATCGCGAGCCAAGAGATTGAAACACAAGATGAACTAGTCGATATTTTAAAATCCGATGGATATAACATTACACAAGCGACCGTTTCAAGAGATATTAAAGAATTGCATTTAGTGAAAGTGCCAACGAACAATGGAACATATAAATACAGCCTTCCAGCGGATCAGCGGTTTAATCCGCTGTCTAAACTAAAGCGATCCTTAATGGATGCATTTATTAAAATGGATGCTGCCAGTCATTTAATCGTCCTCAAAACCATGCCGGGTAATGCACAGGCGATTGGGGCTTTAATGGATAATTTAGATTGGGAAGAAATCATGGGAACCATTTGCGGAGATGACACCATTTTGATCATTTGCCGCACTCCAGATGATACGGAAACAGTTTCAAGCAAAATTTTAGAGCTTCTATAAAGAATCAGGTTTACAAAAAGAGGTGTCAAATGAGTGTTAGCAGAACTAACCATTAAAAACTTTGCAATCATTGAAGAGTTAACAGTTTCATTTGAAAAAGGACTCACAGTCCTAACAGGGGAAACAGGTGCAGGGAAATCCATCATGATTGATGCTGTCTCACTTCTTGTGGGAGGTAGAGGGTCGTCTGAATTTGTTCGTTATGGTGAGAAAAAGGCTGAGCTGGAGGGGCTTTTTCTTGTGCCAGCAGCTGACCACCCTGTATTTGCTTTATGCGAAGAGCATGGAATTGACGCAACGGATGAAATGATGATTCTTCGCCGTGATATGAACAATAACGGGAAAAGCATATGCCGCATCAATGGCAAGCTCGTTACAATCTCACTTTTACGCGAAGTAGGACGCCTTTTGCTCGATATACATGGACAGCACGATAACCAGTTATTGATGGAGGATGAAAATCATCTGCATTTACTCGATCAATTTGGAGCAGAAGAAATTGCACCTGCTCTGTCACAATATCAAGAAGCATATGAGCAATATACAAAGACAGCCCAAAAGCTAAAACAGCTCTCTGAGAATGAGCAGGAAATGGTGCACCGGTTAGATTTACTGCAATTTCAGCTAGAAGAGATTGAAGCGGCACAATTAGAGCCGGGAGAAGATGAGAAGCTTCAAGAAGAGCGCCATCAGATCAGCAACTACGAAAAAATCTTTTCCTCACTCCAAAACGCCTATAACGCCTTGCGCAATGAGCAGGGGGGACTTGATTGGGTTGGCATGTCATCAAGCGAGCTCGAGCAGGTTTCTGAGATCAACGACGATCTGAAAAAGCTATCAGAACAAGTGTCGAACTCTTACTATTTATTAGAGGATTCGACGTTCCAAATGCGAAGCATGCTGGATCAATTAGAGTTCGACCCAGCACGTCTTGATTTTATTGAGTCTAGGCTGAATGAAATGAAGCAGTTAAAACGAAAGTACGGGACAACGGTTGAGGAAATTTTGGAGTATGCGGCGAAGATTGAAGAAGAAATCGATCAAATTCAAAATCGAGACAGTCACCTGCAGACGCTTAAAAACAAACTGGATGCAATGAGCCGTGACGCCCTGCTTGAAGCACTTAACGTTTCGGAGCTTCGTAAAAAATGGGCCAAAAAGCTAGCGAAGCAAATTCAAACAGAACTAAAGGATTTGTATATGGAAAAATCAACGTTTGATACATCCTTTTCCATTCGGTATGCGCCTTTTAGCAGCACGGATAATCCGCTGCTAGATGGAAAGCCCGTCCAGCTTGGAAAAAACGGAATCGACCAAGCTCAATTTGTGATTTCTACTAATCCTGGCGAACCGATGAAATCTTTATCAAAAGTTGCCTCGGGTGGAGAAATTTCACGTGTTATGCTCGCCGTGAAAAGTATCTTCTCGGCCAAACAAGAAGTCACTTCCATTATTTTCGATGAGGTCGATACGGGCGTAAGCGGCAGAGTTGCACAGGCGATTGCCGAAAAAATTTACAAAGTGGCGGCTGGCTCACAAGTGCTCTGCATTACGCACCTCCCGCAAGTAGCAGCAATGGCTGACACGCACCTCTTCATTTCTAAACGCTCTAAAGCAGGCAGAACACTGACAAGCGTCAAACCATTAAGTCATGAAGAAAAAGTGAGTGAAATTGGCAGGATGATTGCGGGTGTGGAAGTCACTGAACTGACAAAACAGCACGCAAAAGAATTGCTGCATCAAGCAAATGATGTCAAAACAACAGGGTAGCTGAAAAACCAGCTGCCTTTTTTATATTGTGTCAAAATCGCTGTATATACCCACGAAATCGTCTTTTTCTTTTATCAATTTATCCAATCATTTTCTATAGCTGCCGGTTATAAATCAAAGCGAAGAAGGCAAAAGTAAAGATGTAGCCAAAACATGAGTGTTCTGGTGTGGGTAAGGAGCGAGGAGAGTGAAAAATGAATGCCCGAAAAGATGAGAAAAGCCATTGGTGTAATTCTCCTTGTTTCTTTAATAAGTACAGGGTTTATGAGCATAGTGAAGGAATACATCAGCATTCCAACAAATGTTGCTGTATTTGAAAAACAGAAGCACTCAATTGACACATCAATAGAAGCGTCAGCCAATGCTTCTTCACAAGCCTTTAGTCTTTCAGAGAAAAAGAATCAGCTTGAAGTAACAGGACAAAAGGCGGGAAAAGCCGAAATTGTTTATGATTTTAAAGGATTTCCTATTAAGAAAACAAAAGTCGACGTTCTCCCTGAATTAAAAGTCGTTCCTGGAGGACAATCCATTGGCGTCAAGCTCCACTCTGTAGGAGTTCTCGTTGTAGGTTTTCATCAAATCACAACAGCAGACGGCAAAAAATCACCAGGCGAAGCCGCAGGCATTCAATCAGGGGATATGATCATTGAAATCAATGGTCAAAAGATGGAGAAAATGAATGACCTCACCCCATTTATCCAAAAAGCAGGGAAAACAGGTGAAACGCTTCGTTTACTCATAAAAAGAGACCATAAAACCTTTCAAACAACATTAACACCCGCAAAAGATGCAAGTGAAGGCACCTATCGAATTGGTCTTTACATTCGAGATTCCGCAGCAGGGATCGGCACGATGACCTTCTTTGAACCATCTTCTAAAAAATATGGTGCCCTAGGGCATGTCATTTCTGACATGGATACAAAAAAACCAATTGTTGTCGACAATGGTGAAATTGTCAGATCAACCGTAACATCGATTGAAAAAGGCACAGGAGGCAATCCTGGAGAAAAATTGGCAAGATTCTCTTCCGAACGAAAAACGATAGGGGATATATCCCGCAACAGCCCATTTGGTATCTTTGGTACGTTAACCGAAAAGCTTGAAAATCATGTATCAGACAAACCGCTTCCAGTCGCTTTATCAAATGAAGTAAAAGAAGGTCCAGCAGAAATTTTAACCGTTGTGGATCATGATAAAGTGGAGAAGTTTAATATTAAAATCGTCAGCACGACTCCGCAGAAATTCCCGGCAACAAAAGGGATGGTATTGAAGGTAACAGATGAGCGTCTTTTAAGTAAAACGGGTGGTATCGTCCAAGGTATGAGCGGAAGCCCTATCATCCAAAACGGAAAAGTCATCGGGGCAGTCACACACGTTTTCGTCAATGACCCGACAAGTGGCTACGGCGTACACATTGAATGGATGTTGTCAGAAGCAGGCATCGATCTTTATCAAAAAAACAAAAAAGCAAGCTGATCATCAAACTGCCGCGAATCTTCCGGCAGTTTTTTTCTTCCCTTTCTTTCTCTGCCATCATGTTATAAAATAAGGAAAAAGAGATTTTTCGACAAAATGGAAAATGGTATGTTGTCAAATTGCAATAATCGTCGATTCGTTAAGAAAAACGTAGAAAAAGCTAGATAATGCTCTATTATTCGGAAAATTAAAGTTTTTTAAAGGGGATAGCATGCTTTTGTCGAATTGAACACTCAGAAGAGAAATGCAAAAGACTAAAGGAATCGACATTGGGGAGGAAAGAACGTGGAGAAAATTAAAGTGTGTGTAGCTGATGACAATCGAGAGCTTGTTGGCCTTTTGACAGAGTATATTGAGGGACAGGAAGATATGGAAGTACTTGGCGTGGCGTATAATGGTCAGGAATGTCTAACATTATTTAAAGATAAAGAGCCCGACGTTCTCCTCTTAGATATTATCATGCCTCATTTAGACGGTCTTGCTGTACTGGAACGCCTCCGTGAAAACAATGACATGACCAAACAGCCAAGTGTGATTATGCTAACGGCGTTTGGACAAGAAGATGTCACGAAAAAAGCAGTTGATCTAGGCGCATCTTATTTCATCTTAAAGCCATTTGATATGGAAAACCTAGTCGGTCATATTCGTCAAGTCAGTGGAAACGGCACACAAGTCACCCATCGATCTTCATCTATCCAAAACAGTGTCCTTCGAAACAAACCTGAACCGAAACGCAGAAACTTAGATGCGAGCATTACAACGATTATTCATGAGATTGGCGTCCCGGCTCATATTAAAGGTTACTTATACTTAAGAGAAGCCATTTCGATGGTGTACAATGACATCGAGCTTCTCGGAAGCATCACAAAAGTGTTGTATCCAGACATCGCGAAGAAATTTAACACGACCGCGAGCAGAGTAGAACGAGCGATTCGTCATGCGATTGAAGTGGCTTGGAGCAGAGGAAACATTGATTCCATTTCCTCACTCTTTGGTTATACAGTCAGCATGTCTAAAGCAAAACCAACCAATTCTGAATTTATCGCAATGGTGGCTGATCGTCTGCGCTTAGAGCATAGAGCAAGCTAGTTCATTTTCATAAAAAAACGTTTCTTCAAAGAGACGTTTTTTTATTTTGAAAAATATTGTCAAAAATTGGTTGTATTGATACAATCATCTTATTGTCTCCTTTAAACAACTCAGCTTGATTTATTTTCAGAATAAAATGAACAATAAAGCATGAAAGAAATGGGTATGACATAAATTAGTGGTAATCAGCTACGCCAATCAATTGTTTGGTCTTCAAAATAGAAGAAGGAAACGCTCATTCTTAAGAAAAAGGATGAGAGGAAAAGGTCTGATGAATTTGGTAAATAAAGCAAATGAGATCGAAAGTTCTATTTCTATTGACCTGATTGGTTGGCGTTTTAAAGTCACTGGCTTCTTAGAGATTGTGCCATTTGAACTGAATATTCCCATTGTCGAATTTAATAATTTTCACATTCTTTTACTATGCTATAATAATGAAAAGAAGAGGGTGAGGTTATGGGAAAGCTGAAAATCCACTCTGCTGAGGTAGCGAACGAAATTAGCAAGTGGACGAGGGTCATTTCTCAAAATGACCTAGAAAAATCTGCTATCTATAAAGAGAAAATTCAGAATTTGCTAAAAAATACAGATGAAGACCGCGAAGTTCTCCTGTATTATCAGCTTGTGAATGGCCGACATGAAATGTTACTTGGAAATATTGAAAAAGCCAATCACATTATGAAGAGTGTCGGAACGCTTGATGAGAAAGCAGATGACATTATTAATTTTTATTTTTACTTTTACAAAGGCCAATATGCTGCATATGTGAAAAAGTATGATGAAGCCATCAGCTTTTACAAAATTGCAGAACAGCGTCTAAAGCGTGTGAATGAGGACCTTGAAGTAGGGACTTTTCACCATAAGGTTGCTTCAATCTATTACGAACTGAAACAAAATTTCATATCCATTAATCATATTAAAAAAGCCATCGATACGTTCAAAGCGCATGAAGAATATACAGCGCAGGCGATTGACAGCTTGATTTTACATGCAAGTAATTGTATCGATTTGATCCAATTTGACGAAGCGGAGGAAAAATACCAAGAAGCACTTGAGAAAAGTAAACGCATTAACAATGAAGTGCTGATTGGGAAATGCTATCATAATTTAGCCGTTCTTTATTATGCGAAGCATGATTACGAAAAAAGCGCACAATATGCCAAAAAAGGGATGGGCATTCAAATGCACCGTGACAATAGCCATTATTACATCCAATCTTTATACGTTCTCGCAAATGCCCTGGTTCATCTAGGAGATCAAGTGGCGAAAGAATATATTAAAGAGGGCATTCAGTATAGCTGTGATATCCAAAATAATGAATATATAGTAAAATTTGAAATTTTAGATTTAATGTGCGAAAATAGTGGAGCAGCAGACGTATTCTCTGAAAAATTAGACTACATAGAAAAAAATAGATTATATGTGGAGCTTGAGGATTTGTCTGAACAAATATCGAAATACTTCAAGGAACGAAATGACTATCAAAACGCCATTCGTTTTCTTGAAAAGAAATTCGATGCACAAATACTTCAAAAGAAAGTGGAGGTTATCTTATGAAAAAGTTGTTGTTAGGTTTAACCGTCGTTACAGCAGTCGCAGTTGTTTCTTCCCTTTTTGCTCTTGACGCAGAGACGACAGAGCAAGCCATCAGAGCGATTACGTGATCGAATTTATACAGAACCTCTTCGTACGAATCAGAAGAGGTTTTTTTATGTGCTTAAACTGGAAAAACAAAAAGAGACACGTCATAATGAAAGGAAGCATCATACTTAGAGGTGACCTATGACGAAAATTTTTGCACACAGAGGTTTTAAAGGAATCTACCCTGAAAATACCATGATAGCCTTTGAGCATGCACTCCATTCTGGAGCTGACGGAATTGAGCTGGATGTTCAGCTGACGAAAGATGGCAGGCTTGCTGTCATTCACGATGAGAAGCTGAACAGAACAACGAATATGAAAGGCTTAGTGAAAGACTATACATATGAAGAGTTAAAAGCAGGAGATGCGAGTCATTCTTTTTATGAAGAAACCGGTGCTGTATCCATTCCTCTTTTGGAGGAAGTATTGGAGCTCGTGACGCAGCAATCATCACTCATCATCAATATTGAACTGAAAAACTCTATTTATCGATATCCTGGTATTGAAGAGAAGGTAAAGGAGCAAATTGAACACTTTCAAATAGAAGATCGTGTACTTGTCTCATCGTTTCATCACGGCAGTTTAGCTCTTTTTCACAAGCTGATGCCGCACGTTGAGCTTGCTGTTCTCACAATGGATGTCATTCATCAGCCAGAGATGTACATAAAAACAGTACCTGCAAGAGGTTATCACCCGAATATAAAGGGCGCAGGGGTAACAAAAGAAGTCGTATCGGCTCTCCATGCCGCCCAGCAAGTGATCAGACCATTTACAGTAAACAGTGAAAAGCAAATGAAAAGCATGTTTTCCTTAGGTGTCGACGGAATTTTCACTGATTTCCCTGATAGAGCCGTCAAAATAAGAGAAGAAATGAAATAAAGACCTGCGATCAACAGCGGGTCTTTTTTCATGTTTATCTCTGTTTAAAGCGGGTGGTCACTTTATTTCGTTTGCGGTCTCTGTATAAAATAAAGCCAGCGACTACGTAAAGACCTCCCCCTAAAAAAAACAACCCTGCAATTCCTTGCAGCCATAAAAATGGAAATGGTGCAATGATGATACCGAAAACAGTGTCACGCAAAAGCTTAATTCCAAGTGCAGCAAGCGCCCCAGGTATTAAAATAATCACTAATGCAAGTATTCTCCCCATCAAATGTCCCCTTAAACGTCATTTACTTCCATTGTCTAATTCAAAAAATATTTTGTCAAGAAAGGAAAACGTGGTAATATAAGAGTTGTGCAATTTTTTGCAACGGAAAAATATGGTGTGCAAATTTTTTCATATAAAGGGGTAACGGGATGCAGAGAGTCTTGATTGTCGGTGCAGGACAGGGTGGATCAGCTTTGCTTGAAACATTGCTGAAAACAAATATGATTCAAATCGTTGCAATCGCCGACCTTGATCTTGAGGCACCGGGGATGGTAGAAGCGAAAAAGAATGGAATTGATACGACAACGGATTGGAAAGAATACATAAAAGATGACATTGATATCATCATTGAAACAACGGGCAGTTCAGCTGTGCTGAAAGAACTGATGGAAGAAAAAGCAGAGCAGTCTGTCATTGTTCCAAGTTCGATGGCATACGTCATATCAGAATTAATGTCAGAAAAGCATCAGCTTATACAAATATTAAAGGAACAAACCTATAAACATGACCGCATTTTTAATGCAACGAACGATGGCATGATTTTTATTAATATGGATGAAGAAGTCGTTCTGTTTAATCGATCGGCTGCCAAAATGGTTGGACGTTCGCAAAAAGATGCGATTGGCCGGCACATACGTGAAGTGATCCCAAATACAAAACTCCCCGATATTTTAAGGTCGAGGGAGCCAGAATTTCATCAAAAACAATTTCTGAATCAGCAAATACAAATTGTCACAACGCGTTTACCGATTATTGATGACGCAGGAAGAATGCTAGGCGCTCTATCCATTTTTAAAGATATTACAGATGCAGTGGAGCTTGCGGAAGAAGTCACAAACCTGAAAGAAGTGCGCACAATGCTTGAGGCCATCATTCAATCATCAGATGAAGCGATATCCGTCGTAGATGAGCAAGGGAAAGGAATTTTAATCAACCGAGCTTACACGAAAATGACGGGGTTAACAGACAAAGAGGTTGTGGGCAAACCAGCAGGTGCGGATATTTCTGAAGGGGAAAGCATGCATTTGAAGGTGCTTGAAACAAGAAGGCCGGTTCGAGGCGTCAGAATGAAAGTCGGACCTAATAAGAAGGATGTGATCGTCAACGTAGCGCCAGTGATCGTTGATGGTATTTTAAAAGGCAGCGTCGGCGTCATTCATGACGTATCAGAAATTCAATCACTCACGAATGAATTAAATAAAGCAAGACAGCTCATACGGACACTTGAAGCAAAGTACACTTTTGAAGACATTATTGGAGAAAGTGAGCAAATGCTTGTGGCGCTTGAGCAGGCAAAGCTAGGGGCTAAAACCCCAGCCACCATTTTACTTAGGGGAGAATCAGGTACTGGGAAAGAGCTATTTGCACACGCTATACACAATGAAAGTGACCGGAAATATAATCGCTTTGTAAGAGTCAACTGTGCTGCCTTATCAGAAACTCTTTTAGAGTCAGAGCTTTTTGGCTATGAGGAAGGCGCATTTTCTGGTGCGAGGCGCGGCGGGAAGAAAGGGCTGTTTGAAGAAGCGAATCACGGCAGCATCTTTTTAGATGAAATTGGTGAAATGACGCCAAGTACACAAGCGAAATTATTACGCGTGATGCAGGAGAAAGAAATTGTTAGAGTAGGCGGAACAAAAGCGATACCAGTTGATGTGCGTGTGATTACCGCAACAAATGTCAATATTGAAAAAGCGATGGCAGAAGGGAAGTTCAGAGAGGACTTATATTATCGGATGAACAGATATCCGATTTCGATTCCGCCACTAAGGCAGCGACTTGAAGATATTGACTCCTTAAGTAAACGCCTTATTCAGAAAATCAATTTAGACTATGGTCGAAATGTGAGCGGCTTAACGGAAGGGGCGCTCGATAGACTTCGATCCTACAGCTGGCCTGGGAACGTAAGAGAACTGGAAAATGTCCTTGGACGAGCCATGATCTTTTTGAATCCGCAAGAAGAATGGATCGATGAAGATCATATTTCCTTCATGGAATCAGAAGAGCAGGAAGAAAAAGAGCAGCAGGAACTGGCTGTCAGTCAATTTGAGGGAGAGACCCTTTCGGATGCTGTTGAAGCGTTTGAAGCGCAGCTCATTAAACAAACCCTTGAAAAGCATCAATTCAACCGCACGAAAACAGCGAAAACGTTAGGGATTAGCATTCGGAATCTTTACTATAAAATGGATAAATATCAACTTGCAAAAGATAGCATGCAATAAAATGCACGTTACCTGCAAAAAGCTGCATGTATTTCATGCGAAATGCCTTATTTCGCTGCGTTTCAAGCTGGCATAGAACTTGCATATAAAAACCATGAACCCGAGCATAAGGAAAGGTGGGCATATATGAAGCTTGACGATCTGATTATGAAAGCCGCCCAGTTGCAGAATAAAACTGCTGCTGTGGCTCATGCAGAAGACGAAGAAGTGCTTCATGCCATCAAGATGGCAATTGAACGAAAGGTCGCTCGCTTCCTGCTGGTTGGGAACAAGCGCAACCTGAAGGAGCTGGTGAAACAGCATGAGATCAATGAAGACTGGATAGATATTATTCATTCGGATTCTCCTGAAGAATCAGCCAAAATTGCCGTGCAGGCAGTGAGTGAGAAGCATGCAGATATATTGATGAAGGGGCATGTCACGACAGCCGTTCTATTAAAAGCGGTGCTGAATAAAGAGTACGGGCTGCGGACGGCGAGTGTACTATCACATGTCGCGGCATTCGAAGTGCCGGGCTTTGATCGGTTTATTTATGTCACAGATTCTGGGATGAACATCGCGCCCGATTTAAACATGTTCAAAGAGATTACGATCAATGCTGTTCAAGTAGCGCAAGCTGTTGGAAATGACATGCCAAAGGTGGCCGTGTTATCTGCGGTAGAGGTCGTGAACCCGGCAATGGATTCCACTTTGACAGCGGCAAGCCTGGCGCAAATGAATAAGCGAGGTCAAATTTCTGGCTGCCTCATTGACGGGCCTCTGGCATTAGACAATGCCATTTCTCAAACAGCAGCTTCTCATAAAAATATTACGAGTGATGTCGCCGGTCATGCAGATATTTTGCTTGTGCCAACGATTGAAGCAGGGAACATTCTTTATAAATCTCTCATCTACTTTGCACATGCAAAGGTGGGAGCTGTGGTGGCAGGAGCGAAGGCACCGATTGCTTTAACAAGCCGGTCGGATACAGCCGAAAGTAAGCTTTATTCAATTGCACTTGCCATCTGTACATCAAATTAAGCGAAAGTTATAGGAGGAATAAACAATGGAACTTTTTAAATATATGGAACGATACGATTATGAGCAGCTTGTATTTTGTCAGGATGAACAATCTGGCTTAAAAGCGATTATTGCCATTCATGATACAACACTTGGCCCAGCACTAGGCGGGACAAGAATGTGGACGTATGAAAACGAAGAAGCAGCAATCGAAGATGCACTTCGTCTAGCAAGAGGCATGACTTATAAAAACGCAGCAGCAGGCCTGAATCTTGGCGGCGGGAAAACAGTCATCATCGGTGACCCGAGAAAAGATAAAAATGAAGAAATGTTCCGTGCGTTTGGACGCTACATACAAGGATTAAATGGCCGCTATATCACAGCGGAGGATGTCGGTACAACGGTAGAAGACATGGATCTGATTCATGAAGAAACAGACTTTGTGACAGGTATTTCTCCTGCATTTGGTTCATCCGGAAACCCGTCTCCTGTTACGGCTTACGGTGTATATAAAGGGATGAAAGCTGCTGCCAAAGCTGCATTTGGAACCGACTCACTAGAAGGAAAAACGATTGCAGTCCAAGGTGTTGGGAATGTCGCCTACAATTTGTGTAAACATCTGCACGAAGAAGGCGCACAGCTAATTGTCACAGATATCAACAAAGACTCTGTAAAACGAGCTGTAGAAGACTTTGGCGCAAAAGCTGTAGACCCTGACGATATTTATGATCAAGCATGTGATATTTATGCCCCTTGTGCACTTGGTGCAACGATTAATGATGTAACGATTCCTAAGCTGAAAGCAAAGGTCATCGCAGGTGCAGCGAATAACCAGCTGAGAGAAACGCATCACGGCGATCTGATTCATGAAATGGGTATTGTGTATGCACCTGATTATGTGATCAATGCAGGCGGTGTGATTAACGTTGCTGATGAGCTTTATGGCTATAATGCAGATCGTGCGATGAAAAAGGTAGAAGGTATTTACCAAAATATTGAACGCGTGATTGAAATTTCAAACCGTGATGCCATTCCAACTTATAAAGCGGCAGACCGATTGGCGGAGGAGCGAATTGAAAGAATGCGCAAATCAAGAAGTCAATTCCTGCAAAATGGCCAACATATTTTAAGTCGTCGCTAATTTGAAGAATGAGTTGAAACGGAGGTTTTGTTTTTGCTGACAAAAGAATGGCGTATTCTCACAATTAATCCTGGCTCTACTTCAACAAAAATTGGTGTGTTTCACAATGAACGATCTATTTTTGAAACGACACTCAGACATACAGATGAGGAATTAAAGCAATTCACTCATATCATTGATCAGTTTTCATTTCGTCAAGAAACAATCCTGAAGACGCTGCATGAACAAGGAATGAACATCTCAAAGTTTGATGCAGTTTGTGCGCGCGGCGGTCTTCTTCGTCCGATTGAAGGTGGCACATATGAAGTCAATGAGCAAATGGTGCAAGACTTGAAAGAAGGATATGCTGGCCAGCATGCATCAAATCTGGGCGGTATCATTGCACGAGAAATTGCACTTGGTTTGAACATCCCAGCTTTTATTGTCGATCCAGTTGTAGTGGATGAGCTAAAACCAATTGCTCGTATTTCAGGGCTGCCAACGATTGAAAGAAAAAGCATCTTCCATGCATTAAATCAAAAAGCAGTCGCAAGAAAAACAGCTGCATCCTTTGGGAAGCGCTATGAAGATTTGAATATGATTATTACACATATGGGCGGCGGCATCACCATTGGTGTCCATGAAAAAGGTAAAGTCATTGATGTCAATAACGGACTGCATGGCGAAGGACCTTTTAGCCCAGAGCGAGCGGGGACCCTGCCAACAGGTGACCTCGTCAATCTTTGCTTTTCTGGTCAGTACAGCCAAGAGGAAATGCTGAAACGCATTATTGGTGAAGGTGGTCTTGCGGGCTACCTTGGTACGACAGATGCTGTGAAAGTTGAGCGCATGATTGAAGCAGGCGATGAACGGGCGGCGCTGATTTATGAAGCGATGTGCTATCAAATTGCCAAGGAAATCGGTGCGGCTAGTGCTGTCTTAAAAGGCGCAGTTGACGTTATTGTGTTAACAGGCGGACTTGCGTACAGCAAACAAATTACATCAAGTATTAGAGGTCACATTGACTGGATTTCAGATGTTGTCGTGTATCCAGGCGAAAATGAACTGCAATCCTTAGCAGAAGGTGCACTTCGTATTTTAAAAGAAGAAGAATCTCCGAAAGAATACCCAAATGATCAACGGATGAAGAAAGGAGTGACTAGTCATGGCAACTGAATATGACCTCGTCATTCTTGGTGGGGGCACAGGCGGCTATGTAGCGGCCATTCGTGCCTCACAGCTTGGATTGAAAACAGCAGTTGTAGAAAAAGAAAAGCTTGGCGGAACATGTCTGCATAAAGGATGCATTCCGTCTAAAGCGCTGCTTAGAAGTGCTGAAGTCTATCAAACCGTCCAACGTGCTGCTGATTTTGGCGTTGAGGCAAATGGCATCGCCTTGCAGTTTGCCAATGTACAGAAAAGAAAAGCAGAGATTGTAGAGAAACTAGCAGGCGGCGTCAAACATTTAATGAAACAAGGGAAAATTGATGTTTATGAAGGGATCGGCCGTATTCTTGGCCCATCTATCTTTTCGCCAATGCCAGGAACCATCTCCGTAGAAATGGCAAATGGAGATGAAAATGAAATGCTTATTCCAAAGCAGGTCATCATTGCGACAGGTTCAAGACCGCGTGTGCTGCCTGGACTTGAAGCAGATGGGACGCATATTCTTACATCAGATGATGCACTTGAACTGCCAGAGCTTCCGCAGTCGATGCTCATTGTCGGCGGCGGGGTGATCGGAATCGAGTGGGCTTCCATGCTCAATGATTTCGGTGTGAAAGTGACTGTGATTGAATTTGCAGACCGCATATTGCCAACAGAGGATCATGACATTTCTAAAGAAATGGAAAAGCTTTTATCTAAAAAAGGCATCACCTTTGTGACAAATGCGAAAGTACTGCCAGATACCGTTAAAAAGCTGGAGAATCTCGTGACGATTCAAGCAGAAAAGGATGGAGACATTCAGACGTTTGAAGCGGAAAAACTTCTTCTATCAGTCGGCAGAGTACCAAATATTGAAGGCATTGGTCTTGAAAACACGGAGATCCAAACAGAAAAACAAGGCATTGTCGTGAATGAACATTATCAAACGAAAGAATCGCATATTTATGCAATAGGAGATGTCATTGGTGGGCTTCAGCTGGCACATGTGGCTTCACACGAAGGCATGATTGCTGTGGAGCATATGGCTGGTCAAGATCCAAAGCCGCTCGATGAAACGCTCGTTTCTAAATGTGTATACTCTCACCCGGAAACCGCGAGTGTTGGACTCACTGAACAGGCGGCAAAAGAGCAAGGCTTCGAGGTCAAAATGGGGAAATTCCCATTTATGGCGATCGGGAAAGCACTTGTGTACGGGGAGTCAGATGGATTCGTCAAAATCATTGCTGATCAAAAGACAGATGATATTTTAGGGATTCATATGATTGGTCCTCATGTCACAGATATGATATCTGAAGCTGGATTAGCCAAAGTACTTGATGCAACGCCGTGGGAAGTCGGGCAAACAATTCACCCGCACCCAACCTTATCAGAGGCGATTGGCGAGGCTGCCCTTGCTGTTGACGGGAAAGCGATCCATTTTTAATCAAGGAGGGAAATAAGATGAGTAACATGCGTCATCATGAATTAGGATTATCTGATGAACAAGCAATTGAAATATATAGAACAATGCTTCTAGCAAGAAAAATTGATGAACGGATGTGGCTTTTAAACCGTTCAGGTAAAATTCCATTCGTCATTTCTTGTCAAGGGCAGGAAGCGCAGCAAGTCGGTGCTGCTTTCGCTCTCAATAGAGAAGAGGATTACGTCTTACCTTACTACCGTGATATGGGGGTTGTCCTCGCATTTGGAATGACAGCAAAAGATTTAATGATGTCAGGTTTCGCAAAACAAGACGATCCAAACTCAGGCGGAAGACAGATGCCAGGGCATTTTGGACAGAAATCAAATCGAATTGTGACAGGATCTTCACCTGTTACAACGCAGGTTCCTCATGCAGTGGGGATTGCACTTGCTGGACGACTAGATCAGAAAAACTTTGTCAGCTTTGTCACGTTCGGTGAGGGCTCTTCAAACCAAGGTGATTTCCACGAAGGCGCTAACTTTGCTGCTGTGCATAAGCTGCCTGTTATTTTCATGTGTGAAAACAATAAGTACGCGATTTCCGTGCCGTATGACAAACAAGTAGCATGTGAACGCATTTCAGATCGTGCGATTGGGTACGGAATGCCTGGTGTAACCGTTGATGGCAATGATCCGCTTGAAGTATATGCCGCTGTCAAAGAAGCGAGAGACCGTGCAGCAAGAGGCGAAGGACCAACGTTGATTGAAACGATCTCTTACCGTTTAACTGCGCATTCAAGTGATGACGATGATTCAAGCTATCGAGAAAAAGAAGAAGTGCTCGAAGCGAGAAAGAAAGATCCGCTCATCCAATATGAAACGTATTTAACCGAAGGAAACGTCATGACTTCAGAAATGAAAGAAGAGATGACAAAAGAAATCATGCAAATCGTAAACGAAGCTACTGATGAAGCGGAAAACGCTGCTTATGCTGATGCTGAAAGCGCACTTCGTTACGTGTATGCGGAGTAAGGGGGAAGAAAAATGCCTGTTATGTCATATATAGACGCCATTACACTGGCGATGAAAGAAGAAATGGAGCGAGATCCGAAAGTGTTTGTGCTCGGAGAGGATGTCGGGAAAAAGGGCGGCGTATTTAAAGCGACAGCGGGTCTCTATGAGCAATTCGGAGAAGCGCGCGTCATGGATACACCTCTTGCAGAATCAGCTATTGCTGGTGTAGGGATTGGAGCAGCGATGTATGGAATGCGCCCAATTGCTGAGATGCAATTTGCGGATTTTATCATGCCTGCTATTAACCAAATCATTTCAGAGGCTGCGAAAATTAGATACCGCTCAAATAACGATTGGAGCTGTCCAATGGTCATCCGCGCACCTTATGGGGGCGGAGTTCACGGGGCGCTTTATCATTCACAATCAGTTGAAGCGATTTTTGCCAACCAGCCTGGTTTGAAGATTGTCATGCCTTCTACGCCTTATGATGTAAAAGGTCTTTTAAAAGCTGCGGTGCGTGATCCAGATCCTGTATTGTTCTTTGAACACAAACGTGCCTACCGTCTCATTAAAGGAGAAGTACCTGAAGAGGATTACACACTCCCTATTGGAAAAGCAGATGTGAAACGTGAAGGTGATGATATCACGGTCATTACATATGGCCTCTGCGTCCATTTTGCATTGCAAGCAGCAGACCGCCTTGCAAAAGACGGCATTTCTGCGCATATTCTCGATTTGAGAACAGTGTACCCGCTTGATCAGGAAGCCATTATTGAAGCGGCATCAAAAACAGGCAAAGTGCTTCTTTTAACGGAAGATACAAAAGAGGGCAGCATCATGAGTGAGGTAGCGGCGATCATATCAGAGCATTGCTTATTTGATTTAGACGCACCAATCAAACGTCTAGCCGGACCAGAAATCCCGGCAATGCCTTATGCACCGACGATGGAAAAATTCTTCATGGTCAACCCAGATAAGGTTGAAGCTGAAATGAGAGAGCTAGCGGCGTTTTAAGAAAGAGGAGGGTTTCAAGTGGCAATTGAACAAATGAAAATGCCTCAGTTAGGTGAAAGTGTAACAGAAGGAACCATCAGCAAATGGCTCGTTTCACCTGGCGATCATGTGAATAAATACGATCCTATTGCGGAAGTTATGACGGATAAAGTGAACGCAGAAGTCCCGTCATCTTTTACAGGAACGATTACAAAGCTATCGGCTGAAGAAGGCGATACACTGCAAGTAGGAGAAGTGTTCTGTGAAATTGAAGTAGAAGGTAGCTCACAGCAGAGTGCGAAAGAAGAAGCGGCACCTGAGCAAAGTGAAGCACCTGAAGCAGATCAAACAAGAGAGAATCAAAGTCAAAAGAAACGCTACTCTCCAGCAGTCCTTCGGTTAGCAGATGAGCACAGCATTGATTTAGCGGCAGTGCAAGGAACGGGAGCAGGCGGACGAATCACAAGAAAAGATTTACTTCAGCTCATTGAAAACGGCGGCATGCAAGAGAAGACAGCACCTGGCAATGAACAGGCGGTCAAGCCAGAGCCTGTGCAGCCATCAAAACCAAAAGCGGCGCCTTCCATCTCTACAATGCCTGGTGATGTTGAAGTGCCAGTCACGCCAATCAGACAGGCGATTGCGGCAAATATGCTGAGAAGCAAACATGAAATTCCGCATGCATGGACGATGATGGAAGTTGATGTGACAAACCTTGTGACTAGAAGAAATCAGCTCAAGGACCAATTTAAAGCAAAAGAAGGCTTTAATTTGACGTTCTTTGCGTTCTTTGTCAAAGCAGTGGCTCAGGGCTTAAAGGAATTCCCAGAAATGAACAGCATGTGGGCTGGAGATAAAATTGTGCAAAAGAAAGCGATCAATGTCTCGATTGCTGTTGCGACTGATGACGCTCTTTTTGTTCCAGTGATTAAGGATGCAGATGAAAAAACGATTAAAGGCATCGCCAAGGAAATTCATGAGCTTGCTTCCAAGGTGAGACAAGGTACGCTGAAGCAAAGTGACATGGAAGGCGGCACCTTTACTGTAAACAACACGGGATCATTTGGTTCTGTACAATCTATGGGAATCATCAATTATCCGCAAGCGGCGATTTTACAAGTAGAATCGATCGTGAAGCGTCCGGTGATTGTAAATGGTATGATTGCAGCAAGAGACATGGTCAACCTTTGTCTCTCATTAGATCACAGAGTTCTTGATGGTCTTGTATGCGGCAGATTCCTTCAACGGATTAAACAAATCCTTGAAGGCATTGATGAGCAAACATCTGTTTACTAAAACAAGAATGTCCCCCTCCCGCTAAGGAGAGGGGGATTTCCACATGATGAGAAAGGAGCGATGGTATGTCTGGACTAGACTTTTTTGCGTTTTTAACGATTGGACTCATGTTTATCACGGCAATTGCGTTTGCTTTTCTTCGATATATTTCTAAATCACGCAATCATCCTGAAAGATTACTACTGATCATATCAATCGTTTCAATTATTCAAGTTTTGTATTGCTTGCTGATTGTCGGTGGATTTAAAGGAGCAGCGAATAGCCTCTTAGGAATTTCTCTTCTTGCCGGGACGCTGCTTGGCTATGCACTTGAATATTTATACAGACGCTATATCAAAAAAACGCCCGAAAAAGAATGATCTCGGGCGTTTTCTTTATTCTGCTGGAACAATAAAGGTCAAATGTTGTTTTAACACTTCTAAAAAAGCAGGGGCTGTCATGTACACTTCGCCATCTGTATCAGCATCCATTTCCTCTTTTGTGTGAATCTGAATATTGGATGCTTGAATGAGAGACAGATCGCCGGTGAAATCCTCCAGCTCTTCCCGGTTCATAGAAAAGATTTCTTTTAGAGCAGAGAAGCTCGTATTTCTGCAAATTAAGATTTCTGCTTTACCATCATCAATCGCTGCACTCGGCAAATCAATTTTATTTGTCCCGATGAAATGTCCATTCATGACAAGAACGATGACAGCGTCCTCTTCCCAGCTTTCCTCCTCTGTTTCAATTCGTACGTGAAAAGGATCTGTTTGCTGTAAGGTGCGCAGGGCACTTGTGAAGTAGCTAATTTTGCCGAGTACAGCTTTTTCCTTGTCATTAATATTGTTGGATGTGTCTGCAATCAGCCCGATGCCCCAAAAGTTTAACAAGTATCGATCTCCTGCCTTGATTAAGTCGACCTTTTTTTCTACGCCGTTTACAATCATTTGAGCGGCTTTCTGCATTTGTTGCGGAATACCAAGCGTTCTAGAAAAGTCATTGCATGTCCCGCCTGGTAAAATCGCTACAGCTGGCCTTTTTTCTAAACCACCGATGCCATTCATACATTCATGCACAGTTCCATCTCCACCTAATATGATAAGCAATTCTATCGTCTCATCAATTGTACGACAGAATTCATAAGCATCATTTGCCTGCTTTGTTGGTTTAAGAATGAGTTCATCAATATGTAGAGAAAGAAGAGGTACTGTTTGTCCGAGAACTTTTTCCATGTTTTTTTGTCCAGCATTTCCATTATAAATGAGCATCGCTTTTTTGAATTGTGCCATCACGCAGTTCTCCCTTTCATCTCTTTATCATCACTTTTCCCCAATTTCGCGGCGTATAAACGATGTTCAGAAAAAGTGGGGAATGAGAAGACAACACATTTGCCCGCAGGCGTTTTCCTTGATATGATGTTGTTAAAATGGTTTTGGCATGCTAAAGGAGTGGACGGACAATGAATATTGATTTTAATTTATTTATGAATGATATTGTGAAACAAGCGAGAGAAGAGATCAAACAGGCTGGCTATAATGAGCTTACATCAGCTGAAGAAGTGGATGAAGCCCTGTCTAAAGAAGGCACGGCACTTGTGATGGTGAATTCAGTATGCGGATGTGCTGGCGGTATTGCAAGACCAGCTGCAGGCTATTCTGTTCATTACGATAAGCGACCAGATCAATTGCTGACAGTGTTTGCTGGACAAGACAAAGAGGCAACCGCAAGAGCCCGTGAATATTTTGAAGGCTTCCCGCCATCTTCACCATCCTTTGCATTATTAAAAGATGGAAAGATCATTAAAATGGTCGAACGTCATGAAATTGAAGGGCACGAACCAATGGAAGTCGTGTCAAAGCTTCAAGCTGCATTCGATGAGCATTGCAAAGAAATTTAACATGTGACGTTTGAATGATGACATATAAAGCAGTCCGGTCTTTAGATCGGTCTGCTTTTTGTTATATAAGACCATTGAATCAAAATAATTTTAGCGAAATACTATTGCATCTTAAAAAGAAAGTGTTTAAAATACATTATAGTGAATAAATATTCAAAACAATACATGATTTTAAATACTAGGAGGCACTATCTTATGAAAAAATGGTTATTATTACTTATGACAGCTGGTCTTGCAGCTGCACTCGCAGCTTGCGGAACTTCTTCTAATAATTCAAACGCATCAGGAGATGACAAAACACTCGTTATGGCGACATCAGCAGATTATCCGCCATTTGAATCAAAAGACGGAGATAAAATTGTCGGTTTTGATGTTGATCTTGCAACAGCACTAGCGAAAAAGAACGGCTACAAGCTAGAAATTCAAGATATGGATTTCGCAAGCCTTGTATCCGCCCTTAAAACAAACAAAGCTGATATTGTCCTAGCAGGCATGACCCCTACAGAAAAACGCAAAAAACAATTAGATTTCTCTGATGTTTATTACAATGCAAAAAACTTAGTTGTCTCAAAGAAATCTAGCGGAATGAAAACAGAGAAAGACTTAAAAGATAAAACAGTCGGCGTTCAATTAGGTTCAATCCAGCAGGATGAAGCAAACGGTTTGCAAAAGAAATATAACTTAAAAGTGGAAGACCGTAATAAAATCTCAGATATCATTCAAGAAATCAAAGCAGGTCGTTTTGATGCAGCCATTATTGAAGATAAAGTAGCTGCTGGTTATTTGAAAAAAGAAAAAGACTTCCAAGCATTTGGATTGAATAGTTCAAATGAAGGTTCAGCCATTGCATTCAAGAAAAATAGCGACTTAACAGCTAAATTTAATAAATCATTAAAAGAAATGCAAGACAATGGCGAACTTGATAAATTAATTAAAAAATGGTTTGCTGATGAAAAATAAGTCAGGAAAAGGATCAGCGTCATTCACGAAAATTCAGTAGAAAGCGCTGAAAAGTTCAACTCATGTTGAACTTTTTTCCTGTTTTATTTTTTGATTTCGTATGAAGGCATAAAAAAGGAGACTGTCATGTTAGATTTTAAAGATGTAATACCTCAGATGCCCTTTATTTTAGAAGGGCTTAAGGTCACACTTTCTATTGTAGTGGTATCACTTTTTCTTGGATTTATTTTAGGGATTTTATTAACGCTTTGCAAAATTAGTGTATTTAAGCCGCTCATTTGGCTTGCAGATTTTTATACATCCATCTTCCGAGGCACACCGCTTGTGCTTCAATTGCTCATTATTTATTTCGGTCTGCCTCAGCTTCTTGGGTTTCAAATCGATCAATACTGGGCTGCTGTAGCGGCATTTTCACTAAACTCTGCGGCTTACGTATCTGAAATTATTCGCGCTGGTATTAATGCCATTGATAAAGGTCAAAAAGAAGCAGCCGTTGCTTTAGGCATCCCTTATGCTAAAATGATGAAGGACTTATTGCTTCCGCAGGCATTTAAAAATATTTCACCTGCACTTGTGAACGAAACGATTACACTGACAAAAGAATCTGCTATTGTGACAGTCATTGGACTGGGAGATGTCATGAGACGAGCCTATCAAGCAGGTGCCGTCACGTATAATTATCTTGAACCGCTTATTTTTGCGGGTCTCATCTATTATGTCATCGTGCTTGTTCTCACCTTTGTCGGCAAATCGGTGGAAAGGAAGTTAAAATCAAATGATTAAAATAGAGAAACTCACAAAATCTTTTGGAAAAAATGAAGTATTAAAAGGGATCGACACCACCATTAAAGAAGGGGAAGTTGTCGCAGTCATTGGACCATCTGGTTCAGGAAAATCGACGTTTCTTCGCTGCATCAACTTACTCGAAAAGCCGACTTCTGGTGTCATTACGATTCAGGATACCGAAATCACAAACCCAAAAACCAATGCACTCAAAGTGCGTGAGAACATCGGAATGGTGTTTCAGCATTTTCACCTGTTCCCGCATAAAACGGTGCTGGAAAATATCACATATGCGCCAATGAATGTGAAGAATCAATCGAAGGAAGACAGCATCAAACAAGCTGAAGATCTGCTGAAAAAGGTAGGACTTTTAGAGAAAAAAGATGATTTTCCGAACCGCTTGTCAGGTGGTCAAAAGCAGCGTGTCGCAATTGCACGTGCGCTTGCAATGACACCAGACATCATGCTGTTTGACGAGCCAACGTCTGCACTAGATCCAGAAATGGTCAAGGAAGTGCTAGAGGTCATGAAAGAGCTGGCTCAATCTGGTATGACACTTGTGATCGTCACACATGAAATGGGCTTTGCAAAAGAAGTGGCTGACCGCGTGATCTTTATGGACGATGGGAAAATTGTAGAGGATGCAAACCCTGTGCAATTCTTTGAATCACCGTCATCACAGCGCGCGAAAGACTTCTTACAAAAAATATTATAAAGAAAAAAGAGAGGGAGACTTAACATCTCCTTCTTTTTTTGATTATAATGGGGAAAGTAAAAAAGTTCATCATTTCACAATAAGTGAATAGAAACAAGACAGAAAAGAGTGACTCATATCATGTTTAAAATCGGCTACCGAACGCTGAAAACAGCATTAGGAACAGCGATCGCCATTTATATTGCGCAACTGCTTGGCCTTCAAAATTATTCCGCTGCCGGGATTATTACGATTCTGTGTATTCAGGTGACAAAGAAACGGTCGCTTCTTGCATCAGGCGCCCGCTTTGCCGCATGCAGTCTTGCCATTTTATTTTCTTATCTATTTTTCGATCTGATTGGGTATCATCCTTTTGTGATTGGTCTGATGCTGCTTGTCTTTATTCCGACAACCGTATTGCTCCGCATTAAAGAAGGAATTGTCACAAGTTCAGTCATCATCCTCCATTTATACATGTCGGGCGGGATTACCCTTCACCTCATCTGGAATGAGCTGCTGCTGATTACGATTGGTGTTGGCGTGGCACTTATCATGAACCTGTATATGCCAAGTGTCGATAAAAAGCTCAAACGCTACAGCGAACAGATTGAAGACAACTTTGCAAAAATTTTTGAAGAAATCGAGCAATACTTAATGACAGGGAAACAAGACTGGACAGGCAAAGAAATACCAGAGACACATCAATTGATTAAAGAAGCGAAAGCTCTCGCATATCGTGATGTTGAAAACCATGTCTTAAGACATGAAAACCTGTATTATCATTATTTCAATATGAGGCAAAAGCAGTTCGAAATCATCGAGCGTGTGCTTCCGAAGATCACGTCCATTTCCATTACAACAGAGCATGGACAAATCATTGCAGAATACATTAGAGACTTACGCGAACATATTCACCCAGGGAACACGGCGCATAAGTTTTTAAGACGCCTCATTGATATGAAAGAAGAGTTCGATAAGCTACCGCTGCCGCAAACAAGAGAAGAGTTTGAGGCAAGAGCTGCACTGTTTCATTTCCTCGGAGAAATGGAACAATATTTAGTATTGAAAAGCTATTTTAAAGGGATGAAAGAATAGAGACGCATGAGTTCCTCCTTCATTGGTCAATCTAATGAAAAAGGAGGAGCCTATGCGTCTTTTATTTTACACCGTATTGACCATGTCCCTTTCACCTATCTGGCCGCTCGGACAAAACCCGCTTCCAGGAGACCCTTATGTCATTATTAATAAACAAACAAATGAACTTGCCTATATTGATCAAGGACAAATCCAAAAAATATATCCTGCTTCTACAGGGAAAACGTCCGATTTAACGCCAGAAGGGGAATTTACCATTATGATCAAAGCGAAAGATCCCTATTACAGAAAAAAGAATATCGAAGGCGGTGCGAAGAATAACCCTCTTGGCAGAAGATGGATTGGATTTGATGCACGAGGAACAGATGGTAGAACATACGGAATTCATGGGACGAGTGACGAAACATCGATAGGGAAATTTATCACGGCAGGCTGTGTGAGACTGCATAATCAAGATGTAGAGCTTCTATTTGACCAGCTTCCGGTTGGGACAAAAGTGTGGATTACAACATCAACCGATTCATTTGAAAAGCTTGCCAAAGACAAACAGGCCATTCGTTGATTGAACGAATCACCTGCTTGTCTGCTTTTATTGAAACCTTATAAAAAGGTTGCGGCTCCTGCTAAAAGTGAAGATATTAGCAGCAGGCTAATCATGAGCAATACCATGAATTTCATCATTTTCTGAGACATATCGCACCCCTATAACCGAAGATTTTTTGCGACGAACGCACCTTTCTTTATTCTAGCTCGTTTTTTCAAATGCGACAAGTGATCAACAAAGGAAGTGAACGGATGAATCAAATCGACCATATTGCCATTGCGGTCTTTTCTATAAAAAACACATCTCGAATTCTTCAACAGCTGTTTAACTGGCATTTTTCAGACATACAAGAGATTCCTGAGCAGGAGATTAAAGCGTCCTTCGCTTCACTTGATCATGTGCACATTGAATTAATTGAACCGATGTCCGGTAGCAGCAAACTACATACCTTTTTAACAAAAAGAGGAGAGGGACTCCATCATATTGCGCTAAAGTCAGGTGACATACAGGCGGACCTTAACTGTCTTGATCATCTTGGCGTGGAGCTTCTCCAACAATCAGCACAGATAGGCGCGAGCGGGAAGCGGATTGCTTTTATTTCACCGAAAGAAACGTCCGGTGTGTTATTCGAATTGTGCGAGCCCTTGAAAGGAGAGGAACATGGCAATGAATGAATCGTTCAATGACTTGGCTAAATGGCGCGAAAAAGCATTCATGGGCGGCGGCGTGAAACGTGCAGCTGCGCACCGGAACAAAGGAAAACTAACGGTTCGTCAGCGGCTGCATGAACTTCTTGACGGGGGCAGTTTCATGGAAATTCAAGGATTTGCAACAGGCCGCATGTCAGAGCATGTCGGTGATGGCGTCGTCACTGGAACTGGACTCATTCATGGAAAGCCGGTATGTGTTTATGCACAAGATGCAACAGTGCATGGAGGGTCTTTAGGCGAAATACATGCCAAAAAAATTGCTTCTCTAATGGATCTCGCAGCTAAAAATCAGATGCCGGTCATCGGTCTAAAAGACTCAGGTGGTGCGAGAATTCAAGAGGGTGTGGTATCATTAGAAGGATACGGACAGATTTTTAAACGGAATGTGCTGTACTCAGGTCAAATCCCGCAAATATCCGTTATTTTAGGCTCTTGTGCTGGAGGAGCAGTCTATTCTCCTGCCTTGACTGATTTTGTGTTCATGACAGAACAGACAGCTCATATGTTTTTAACAGGTCCGAAAGTCATAGAAAAGGCAACAGGAGAAACGGTCTGTCCTGACCGTCTTGGCGGTGCAAGTGTTCAGCATCAGACAAGCGGGAATGTGCACTATACTGGCAAAGATGAGAAAGACGTGTTAAAAGCGGTTCGAACACTTTTAACGTACATACCAACGAAACAACAGACTGTCATGGACGCTGAAACGAGTAAGCAAGACGCAGCTGATCCAGGCAACATCTTGCCGAAGGATCCATCACACACCTATGATGTCAAACAAGTGGTGACAGCGATCATCGATTCAGGCTCATTCTTTGAGACACAACCTTGTTTCTCAAAAAATATCGTCACAGGGTTTGCCAGATTACAAGGGGCTTCAATTGGTATAGTTGCCAATCAGCCAAAGGTGCTGGCAGGAAGCCTTGACCTTGATGCTGCCGATAAAGCGGCCAGGTTTATTCGATTTTGCGATGCGTTTCATATTCCGCTCTTAACACTTGTAGACGTCCCCGGCTTTTTACCAGGTGAGAAAGCCGAGCATGCGGGAATTATCCGTCACGGCGCAAAGCTTTTATATGCGTACGCTGAAGCGACCGTTCCAAAAATCACGGTGATTTTAAGAAAGGCGTATGGCGGTGCGTATGTCGCAATGAATAGCAAGGGATTAGGCGCTGACTTTGTTTATGCATGGCCAGCGGCAGAAATTGATGTCATGGGGAAAACGTTCGCTGACGAAATCGTTCATCCTGCTTCGCGCAAGGTTGAAACGGAGCCAAGTGTATTCAAAGCGGCTCAGGCAGGGCTGATAGACGATATTTTCATGCCGTCTGAAACGAGAGAACGATTGATTCGCTCATTTGATTTGCTTCGCAGGAAGGAAGAAGATAGACCGTTAAAAAAGCATGGCAACATGCCGCTATAAGAGGAGGAGCATCATCATGATCAATGAAAAACGTTTACTAGACGAATTTTTAGAACTAGTTCAGATTGATTCGGAAACAAAACACGAAGAGAAAATTGTGGAAGTCTTAAAAGAAAAATTCTCGCAGCTTGGACTAAAAGTGGTGGAAGACGACTCAAAAGCGAAAACAGGCCACGGTGCAGGCAACCTCATCTGTACACTGGAAGGCACTCAAGAGGCTGATACCATCTATTTCACGTCTCATATGGACACAGTTGTTCCGGGCAATGGCGTAAAACCAGTCATTGAAGACGGCTATGTGAAAACAGATGGAACAACCATTCTTGGTGCTGACGATAAGACAGGACTTGCGGCAATGTTTGAAGCGATCCGTGTGCTGAAAGAGAAGAATTTACCGCATGGAACGATTGAATTTGTCATCACAGCAGGTGAGGAATCAGGACTTGTCGGAGCAAAAGCGTTAGATCCGAAGTTGATGACAGCGGCATACGGCTATGCCCTTGATTCAGATGGCAAGGTCGGAACCATTATCGTTGCAGCGCCAACACAGGCAAAAGTACGCGCAACCATTTACGGGAAAACAGCTCATGCAGGTGTCGCGCCTGAAAAAGGTGTGTCTGCGATTACCATTGCATCAAAAGCCATTGCCAGTATGCCGCTTGGCCGAATTGATGAAGAAACAACGGCGAATATCGGTCGTTTTGAAGGCGGAACGCAAACGAATATTGTGTGCGATCAAGTCGATATCCTTGCGGAAGCACGCTCTTTAGAACCTGCAAAAATGGAAGCCCAAGTAGCGAAGATGAAAGAAGCCTTTGAAAAAACCGCTAAAGAAATGGGCGGAAGTGCCGATGTACACATTGACATCATGTATCCAGGCTTCAAATTCTCTCACGGCGATCAAGTCGTAGAAGTGGCGAAAAAAGCGGCTGCGAAAATTGGCCGTCCATCAGAACTACAGACGAGCGGCGGAGGCAGTGATGCAAACGTCATTGCAGGAAACGGCGTCCCAACTGTCAACCTAGCTGTTGGATATGAAGATATTCATACGAAAAATGAGAAAATGCCGATTGAAGAATTAGTCAAAACAGCTGAAATGGTTCTCGCCATTATCGAAGAAACGACAAATCCATCGTAAAGGCAGGAGACTCTGTGAGCACGCAAAAAATCATTATTTTCCAAGTGGGGCAAGAGGATTTTGGCATCAGTGTAGAGCATATTCGTTCGATTGAGAAGGTCCCTTATTTACAAGAAGTATCGAACCTTCCTAAAGAAATAAAAGGACTCATGTCTTTAAGAGGAGAGGTCATTCCTGTCAGTGACACAGGCGTGATGCTTCACGGAAAGCCTCTTGATGTGAACGAACAATCCAAGGTGTTGCTATTTGAATTAAACGGACAAATGGTAGGCTGTCTTGTCTCGGATGCAAAAGATATTATTGATATCGAGCTAAGCGAGATCAAGCCATTTCATATGAACACGAAAGCCTCTGAATATTTTTTCGGCGTTGTGGAGAGAGAGAACAAGATGATTTTACAAGTGGACCCGAATAAGTTCCTTGGGAGAATTGAGGACCTCGATCAACTTCCAGAACGGTTAAAAGAAGAATTGGCATAAAGATAATCCCCTTATCAAATGATAAGGGGATTATTTTTATTCAGCAGCTGGGCTAGCTTGGTCGTTTGCCTCAGCTTTTTTTGATTTTGATTTTTGGTACATGACATTTAAAATAATCGTTTGGATTGTGAGTAATAATCCGCTTGTCATCCAGTATAAAGGAAGGGCAGCGGGTGCATTGATTGAAATAAACAGCATCATGATTGGGAAAATCATGCCCATCACTTTGGCTTGCTTCAGCGCAGCCTCTGTCTGGGTGCCTGATTGCTTCGCAAACCTTTGCGTAACATAAAATTGCAAGAAATACATAGCGCCTGCAAAGATCGCGACCAATAGATCGGTTTGTCCTAAGTTAAACCATAGGAACGAATGTGTTGCGATCTCAGGTGTTGAGCGGATCGCTGAGTAAAAGCCAAGAACAATTGGAATTTGAATCAGCATAGGCAGACAGCCCATTGCCAGCGGGTTCACATTGTTCTCTTTGTATACTTTCATCATTTCCATTTGTAGTTCTTTTTGTTTTTCAGGTTCTTTCGTTTTCTTCAATTTGCTTTGAATTTCGTCAATTTGAGGCTTCACTAGTGCCATTTTCTCCTGCATGACTCTTTGCTTCTTAAATTGGTTCGCAAAAAGAGGGAAAATTAGCAGACGGACGATCAAGGTCACGAACATAATCGATAAACCATAATCATCATGGAAGAAGTTCGCAAGCCAAATGATCAGCTCAGAAAAAGGCTGGACAAAATAATGATGGAAAAACCCATCAGAGCTCGTATTCGTTTGCCCACTCGCTGCAAAAGCAGGTGAGGCAATCATCATTAAACATAAAGTCGTACAAATCGTTAATAAACGTTTCAATTCGTTTCCTCCTCATTTTTAAAAAAATTAATTAGAGAGAGGAAGCGAATGGTCTTCATCATCGTTTGATGATCGTTTCATTCGAATGACTTTACTAATCCAAGTTGTAATGCGATCATATATGATAAACAGAAAGTCTGTTCGATTCAATAAAGATGCGTCCAACTCTTCCAAACGATGTCCACCGAGGTGTTCGTTCATACGGCAGTCTTTTAATAAAAAAGCAATGCCGATGGCCGTCAGCGCTGGAAGAATAATCGTAAAGAATTCAACAAGGAAAAAGACTTCATTGAATGTATCAATAATCATGATTATCACATCCATTTCATTACTCACAGTGTACTATACACCATATGAAATGTCTATTGGAACAAACATCAAGTCGATAGATTTAGGAGGCAGGCAAATGGCTGATTCTCAAAGGAAGGGTCGAATCATTTTTCATATTGATATGAATAGTTTTTATGCATCAGTCGAGATGGCGTATGATCCTTCTTTGAGAGGGAAACCATTAGCCATTAGCGGAAATGCGAAAGAGCGTAAAGGGATTGTGGTCACGTGCAGCTACGAGGCAAGAGCGCTAGGTGTAAAGCCCCCGATGCCGTTATGGGAAGCGAAGCGGCTTTGTCCGGGGCTGATTGTCCGTACACCAAACTTTGACCGGTACCGAAGCTCCTCACAAGAGATGTTTACGATACTAAGAGAATACAGCGATTTAGTCGAACCCGTATCCATTGACGAGGGCTATATTGATTTAACGCATACGCCATATGCCGAGCATGCGGTGAAAACGGCTCATGATATTCAAACGAGGCTTGTAGAGGAGCTCATGCTTCCTTCAAGTATTGGCATTGCACCGAATAAATTTTTAGCGAAAATGGCGTCTAATTGGAAAAAACCAATGGGCATCACCATTTTGCGTAAACGAGATGTACCCCAAATGCTATGGCCGCTGCCAGCGGGTGACATGCACGGAGTTGGACAAAAAACGGCTGATAAATTGAAAACGATTGGCATTCATACCATTAAAGACTTAGCGAAAGCAAATGAGTATACACTAAAGGAATTACTGGGTATCAATGGACCGAGATTAAAGCAAAAGGCGAATGGTGAACATGACGGCATCGTGGACCCAGAAAGGATATACGAATTTAAATCCGTCGGTAATTCATCAACCCTTCCTCATGATTCTGACGATCCAGATGAACTTGTCGCGTTAATTGATAAGCTGTCACAATCTGTGAGTGCAAGGTTAAGGAGAAAAGAAGTGATGGCCAATCGGCTGCTCATCATGATTCGGTACGCAAGCTGGAAAAATATCACGCGAAGTGTCACCCTCACGAATCCGACCGATCGGAAGGAAGACTTATTTGAGGCAGCAAGGCAGTTATTCCTTAAACATTGGAATGATCAGCCTGTGAGACTCTTAGGTGTGACGGGGACAGACCTTGTAGAACGAAAAGCAGCCATTAAACAGCTTGATTTATTTTCCTATACAGAAGATGCAAAAGAAGAGCCTCTTCAAACCGTTTTAGAAGGACTGAAAGAAAAGTATGGAAAATCACTCGTTCAAAGAGGGATGACCATCAAGGAAAAAGAGAGCAAAACAAGTGGAACAAGTTTTAATAAAGACTTTTTTCAGGACGAAAAAGGAAATGACTAGCCTGAAAACTTGATAAAAGAGGTGGTGTTGTGGTAATTTCAAAGGGTACATCATTTCAGCAGTAATCAATATAGTGTGTTAGAAGGGACGTCAGAATTATGTCAAAACAACAAATCGGTGTGGTTGGACTAGCCGTTATGGGGAAAAACCTTGCCCTTAATATTGAAAGCCGCGGGTTCTCCGTGTCCGTTTATAACAGATCTAGCAGCAAAACGGAAGAATTTCTTCAAGAATCAAAAGGGAAAAACGTTGTAGGCACATACAGCATCGAAGAATTTGTTCAGTCGCTTGAAACACCGCGTAAAATTCTTTTAATGGTAAAAGCTGGTGCAGCAACGGATGCAACCATTCAATCATTACTTCCTCACCTAGAAAAAGGTGACATCTTAATTGATGGTGGAAATACATATTACAAGGATACGCAAAGACGTAATCAAGAGCTTGCGGAAAGTGGTATCCACTTCATTGGTACAGGTGTTTCTGGCGGTGAAGAAGGTGCACTAAAAGGTCCATCGATCATGCCAGGCGGTCAAAAAGAAGCGCATGAGCTAGTGAAACCAATTTTAGAAGCGATCTCTGCGAAAGTAGATGGCGAGCCATGTACAACGTATATCGGCCCAGATGGAGCAGGACATTATGTCAAAATGGTCCATAACGGCATCGAGTACGGAGACATGCAATTGATTTCTGAATCATACTTTATCTTGAAGCATGTGGCTGGATTGTCAGCAGAGGAGCTTCATGAAGTATTCTCAGAATGGAATAAAGGCGAGCTTGATAGCTATTTAATCGAAATTACAGCTGATATTTTCACAAAAGTGGATGAAGAAACAAACCAGCCGCTTGTGGATGTCATCTTAGATAAAGCTGGGCAAAAAGGAACTGGAAAATGGACGAGCCAAAGTTCTCTTGATCTAGGTGTTCCGCTTCCAATCATTACTGAGTCTGTTTTCGCGCGCTACATTTCAGCAATGAAAGATGAGCGTGTTGAAGCAAGCCAATTAATTGAAGGTCCTAAGCCAGCGCAATCAGCAGAGAATAAACAAGAGCTGATCGAAGCGGTTAGAAAAGCCCTATTCATGAGTAAAATCTGCTCATATGCACAAGGTTTTGCGCAAATGAAAGCAGCATCTGATGAGTATAACTGGGATTTAAAATACGGTGAAATTGCAATGATCTTCCGTGGTGGATGTATCATTCGTGCAGCCTTCTTACAACAAATTAAAGAAGCATATGACCGTAACCCAGAACTGAAAAACCTATTGCTTGATCCTTACTTTAAGGATATTGCTCAAAGCTATCAATCATCTCTTCGTAAAGTCATTTCACTTGCAGTGGAGCAAGGAGTTCCTGTTCCTTCATTGTCAAGTGCACTTGCTTACTTCGATAGCTATCGCACAGCCGTCCTGCCAGCGAACTTAATTCAAGCGCAGCGTGACTATTTCGGTGCACATACGTATGAGCGCACAGATAAAGAAGGCATCTTCCATACAGAATGGATGAAATAAATATAGAACGACTGAAAAACCTTACCCTTTGGTAAGGTTTTTTTGTGTTTACATCTTTTCGGCTAAAAATGCGAAAAAGAGGGATGCTATGTAAAAAAGAAAAGAAAGTAGGGGTCGAAGTGGGCATTTTATATGCACTTCTCCCAGCGATATTTTGGGGAAGTATTGTTCTCATCAGTGTCAAACTTGGCGGGAATGCATACCAGCAAACCCTCGGTATAACGCTTGGCGCATTTCTCTTTTCAATTGCAGCCTTCTTTATCAAAATGCCAGAGCTGACACCGCTTATTTTTGCGGTTTCTGTCATTTCAGGCATCTTTTGGAGCATTGGACAAATGAATCAGCTTTCAAGTGTTGCGTTTCTCGGAGTCTCGAAGGCGGTTCCTTTATCAACGGGCATGCAGCTTGTGAGCACTACTTTATTTGGCGTCTTAGTCTTCAAAGAATGGCAAACGATGACGGTCATACTCATTGGTTCTTGTGCCATTTTACTGATTATTGCAGGTGTTGTGCTGACATCGCTCGGTCAAAAAAAGAATGGCGGCGGGAACGGTGGAGGCAATTTCAAAAAAGGAATCATGATTCTGCTCATCTCAACCGTTGGCTATGTCGGATATGTTGTTATTTTGAGATGGTTTCATATTGATGGCTGGTCTGCCCTCGTTCCGCAATCGGTCGGCATGCTGCTTTCATCCTTGGCGATTAGTCTCAAGCAGCACCCGTTTAGTAAATATACGTTTAGAAATATCATTGCCGGCCTTGTTTGGTCGACAGGAAATCTCGGACTTCTTTTGGCTATTCCGCTCATTGGTGTCGCCGTAAGTTTTTCGATGTCGCAGACAGGGATCGTTATCTCGACATTAGGCGGCATTTACTTATTAAAAGAGAAAGCATCCAGAACAAGCTTTGTCATTGCAGGCTGCTTGATGATCATTGCAGGCGGCGTGCTGCTAGGTTTTACAAAATAGGAGGGTAAACGAATGTATCCAGATTTAGAAGGGAAAACAGTCCTGATTACAGGAGCTGGTACAGGAATAGGTCAAGCGATGGCGCGCCGGTTTGGACAAGAAAAAGCCAATGTGGTGATCAATTATTTCTCAGATCAAGAAAGTCCAGATGAGACCATTGCGGATATTCAAAAAAATGGCGGACAGGCTGTGAAAATCAAGGGAGATGTCTCAAAGGAAGAGGATATGCAGGCGATGATTGATAAAGCCGTTGATACATTTGGCAGTCTTGATGTCATGATCAATAACGCAGGCATTGAAAATGAAGTGCCTTCTACCGAAATGACGCTAGATAATTGGAACAAAGTCATGTCGACCAATTTAACAGGTATGTTTCTCGGCTGCCGCGATGCACTGAAGTATATGACAGATCACGGAATAGAAGGATCAATCATCAATATGTCGTCTGTTCACCAGCAAATCCCTTGGCCTCATTTCGTGCATTATGCAGCAAGTAAAGGGGGCGCCAAGCTGCTGACAGAAACACTGGCACTAGAATATGCCCCTAAAAAAATTCGTGTAAACAGTATTGCACCAGGCGCCATCGATACCCCGATCAATGCGGAAAAATTCGATGATCCCGCATTGAAAAAAGGTGTGATCGAGCTGATCCCCATTGGTTATATTGGAAAGCCTGAAGAAGTGGCAGCATGTGCTGTCTGGCTGGCGTCAAAAGAGGCAAGCTACGTCACAGGCTTGACACTCTATGTGGACGGCGGCATGACAAAATATCCTGGCTTCCAAGCAGGAAAAGGATAAGAAGAAACAAAAAGAGCGTACACACACATACGCTCTTTTTTTATATAAAATACAGACAAATAGATCTAAATGTCTAGACATTTAAAAATAAAAATATATAATATTAACTGGAAGCGCTTTTATTACAACAATGGGGTGAGAGAAATGAAACGTATTTTATTAGCATGCAGTTCAGGAATGTCTACGAGTTTACTAGTTACAAAGATGAAGGCTCATGCCGACTCAATAGGGGACGAGGCAGAAATTTGGGCAGTTGGGCAAGATCAAGCGAGAAAAGAAATGGCGAATGCGGATGTTGTGTTAATTGGACCGCAAATGAGCTTTTTAAAAGGGGATCTTCAAAAAGAAGCAACAAAATACGGGATTGCAGTAGAGGTCATCGATATGCAGGCGTACGGGCTTGCCGATGGACAAAAAGCGTATGAACAAGCCGTTACATTGATGGAGGAATCGTAAAGAATGGAAAAGAAAACACTTGAAGGGCTCACGGAGGAACAAGTCAGTTTTCAATTGATCTTACACAGCGGTAATGCACGCAGCAAATTGCTTCAATCTCTTAAACAATTTCGAGAAGGTCAAGAAGATGAGGCATTTGGTCTTATGAAAGAAGCAGAAGAAGATTTACGTCATGCACATGGCATCCATTTTCAACTCGTGCAGCAAGAGGCAGGCGGGGAGAAAACGCCTTTCTCCTTATTGCTCATGCATGCCGAAGACCACTTAATGTCGACTATGACGATCAAGGAGCTTGTGGGAGAGCTCCTGCCGATTTTCCAATCACTTAAACAATAAAGGGTGTAAACAAGGGGGGAAACCAATGTTTGATAAAATAAGTGCTATTTTGGTTCCAATTGCTGGGAGACTGAACAACAACCGCTATTTAGGTGTATTACGGGATGCCTTTATGCTTGCGTTCCCGCTTACTATTTTTGGTTCCATTATGGTTGTGCTAATGAATTTGCCATTTTTAGATAAAATCATGAGTCAAACCGCACTGGAAGGCGTCCAGTCTGCACTGAATATCGCGCCAAGTGCGACCATCAGCATTATGAGTGTGTTTGTTGTATTTGGGATTGGCTACTATTTATCGAAAAGCTATGATGTGGAAGCAGTATTTGGCGGAGTGATTGCTTTAGCCTCTTTCCTACTTCTGACACCATTTTTACTAGAACAAGAAGGCGGTGCATCTATTGCAGGCGTGATTCCAGTCGATCGTTTAGGAGCAAAGGGGATGTTCCTTGGCATGATCACAGGCTTTTTGTCTGCTGAAATTTATCGTTATTTTGTCCAAAAGAAATTTGTCATCAATATGCCGCAGGGGGTTCCGCCAGCTGTTGCTAAGTCTTTTGCTGCACTGATCCCGGCTACTTTGACACTCACAACCTTTTTACTGATCAATATCATCATTACACAAGGCTTCAAAACAAATATGCATGACCTGATTTATCATGCGATTCAGGCACCGCTTGTCGGACTTGGAAGCGGTATCATTCCGACCTTGATCGCTGTTTTCTTTATACAAATTCTTTGGTTCTTTGGGCTTCACGGCCAAATTATTATCAACTCTGTCATGGACCCCATTTGGAATACGTTGTCCATTCAAAACCTAGAGAGCTATACAAAAACTGGTGAGGTTCCAAATATCATCAGCAAGCAGTTTATCGAAATTTATACGGTTGGCATGGGCGGAACCGGTATGACGCTAGCAGTTGTGTTTACGATTTTAATTTTCCTGAAAAGTAAGCAATTAAAACAGGTAGCAAAGCTCGGCCTAGGACCAGGATTATTTAACGTCAATGAACCGATTATCTTCGGTTTACCGATTGTCATGAACCCGCTTATTCTCATTCCATGGATTTTGGCGCCAATGGTTATTACATGTATTTCTTATTTTGCGATGGCATCAGGCATTGTACCACCGCCGACTGGCGTGAATATTCCCTGGACCGTTCCGATCTTTATAAGCGGAATCATGGCAACCAATTCACTGGCGGGTGGTCTGCTTCAGCTGTTTAATCTGATGATCGTGTTTGTCATTTGGTTCCCGTTCCTGAAGTTTATTGACCGTATGAATGTGAAAAATGAAAAAATAACCACAACGGAAAAAACGAAGACAACCAACATCAAAGGTGAAGGAGACTCAATACATGTCGATGGAAAATAACAAGCAATCATATACATTCCCAGAAGGTTTCTGGTGGGGATCTTCTGCCTCTGCCACGCAAACAGAAGGCAGCGTCCCTGGTGATGGAAAAGGACCGAATATTTGGGATCATTGGTTTGAGCAAGAGCCGACTCGTTTTTTTGATGGCGTAGGACCGAACGTGACATCTCAATTTTACCGAAAATATAAAGAGGATATTCGTCTGATGAAAGAAATTGGGCACAATTCATTCCGGTTGTCCATTTCATGGTCACGTCTTTTGCCTGAAGGGACAGGTGCGGTCAATGAAGAAGCAGTATCTTTTTACAATGATGTGATCAATGAACTGATTGCACATGATATTGAGCCGTTTGTGAACCTGTACCATTTCGATATGCCAATGGCGCTGCAGGAAAAAGGCGGCTGGGTCAACAGACAGGTAGTAGATGATTATGTGAGCTATGCAGAATTGTGCTTTCAATTATTTGGCGACCGGGTGAAAAAATGGTTTACCCATAATGAACCGATCGTGCCTGTAGAGGGCGGGTATATGTATAGCTTCCATTATCCAAACGAAGTCGATTTCCAAAAGGCTGTGCAGGTCGGTTATCATGAACTTCTATCAAATGCAAAGGCGATTGCGGCTTATAAAAAGCTGAAGCAAGGCGGTAAGATTGGCATCATCCTCAATCTTACCCCATCTTATCCGAGAAGCCAGAATCCGCGCGATGTAGAAGCAGCTGAGATGGCGGATGCTTTCTTTAACCGGTCATTCCTAGATCCTGCGGTGAAGGGACATTTCCCAGAGAAACTAGTAGAGGTCTTAAAGAAAGAAGGCTTTATGCCGAGTATGGAAGAAGGAGACCTTGAACTCATTCGAGAGAATACCGTCGACCTCCTTGGAATCAACTATTATCAGCCAAGAAGAGTGAAGGCGAAAGAGCATATGCCGCATCCAAATGCCCCATTTATGCCAAATCATTATTTTGATGCGTTTGACATGCCGGGAAGAAAAATGAATGTGTATCGCGGGTGGGAAATCTATGAAAAAGGCATTTATGATATATTGAAAAAAGTCCAAACAGACTATGATAATATTGAATGCTTTATTTCTGAAAATGGAATGGGTGTCGAGGGAGAAGAGCGGTTTAAGGATGAAGAAGGAATGATTCATGACGATTACCGCATTGACTTTATCTCTGAGCATCTTAAATGGGTGCATCAAGCCATTCAAGAAGGAAGTAATGTAAAAGGCTATCATCTGTGGACGTTTATGGATAACTGGTCATGGTCGAATGCCTATAAGAATCGCTATGGATTTGTCTCAGTTGATCTTCAAGAAGACGGAAAACGTACAATTAAGAAAAGCGGATACTGGTTTCAATCGGTATCAGAAAATAACGGTTTTTAATCAAGATACTTGCTCTTTCCTTGAAAAGGGCAAGTATTTTTCTTATGTGATGGTAAGTGGATGAAACAAAAATGGCTGGTACCTTTTAAGCTCACTAGGCTTAGTGTAGAATGAGAGGAAGCTATGAAAAAACAAGTCAGTTGGTGGTGTGAGATGAAAAAGTACGAACTCATTTCAGAAGAAATCAGAAAACGAATAGGAACAGCATATTATCCAGAAGATCAACCCATTCCAGATGAAAACTCGCTTGCCGCTGAATTTCAATGCAGCCGAATGACGATGAAGCGTGCGCTCGATCTTCTCGTAGCAGAAGGTCTGCTCTTTAGAAAAAGAGGTCACGGTACATTTATTGTGAAGGCAGCGCTCAATCAAGGGGCTATTAATGTATCAGGACATGAAAATAAAGGGTTCACAAAAGTCATGGCGGATAAAAACGTCACGACTCAAATCATTCACTTTGATGTCCATTTTCCAAGCAAAGAGGTGGCAGCCCACCTATCCATAGACTCCACCACACCCATTTATGACATCATCCGTCTCCGTCTTGTGGACGAGGAGCCATACGTATTAGAAAAAACGTTTATGCCCGTCAATCTTATTAAGGGAATAGATGAAGAGGTTCTATTGGGATCAATCTATGGCTACATATCAAATGATTTGAATTTAAAAGTGGCAGGAGCGCATAAGAAAATTAGAGCGGCTAAATCAGATGAGCTTGACCAGCAATATTTAGGCTGTGACCCAACGGATCCTGTGCTAGAGGTCGAACAGGTTGCTTATTTAAACACAGGCCGGCCGTTTGAGTACTCCTTTAGTCATCACCGCTATGATAAGTTCGACTTTTCAACAGTTGAACTTACGAAAACAGGACGTTAAAAAAAGAGCAGAACCCCCAAGGGAGACTGCTCTTTTTTATATCATTTTATATATTCCACCAATGATACCCATCTTTTTCTAGAAGCTGATCGGCTTCTTTCGGTCCCATAGAACCAGCAGGATAATTTGGTTTTAATGTTTTGTTTTCTGCCCATTTCTCAGAAATCGGATCCACAAAGTTCCAAGAAAGCGCCACTTCATCCCAGTGAGCAAAGTTCGTAGCATCGCCTAGCAAGCAGTCATGAATCAGCTTTTCATAGGCTTCTGGTGTGTTCATGATGTCGTTATAGTTTGTTTGGTAGTCGAGCTTAATCGGCTTTGCAAATGTACCGCCATCAAGCTTGCGAGCGTTCAGGTGAAGGGTAATGCCTTCATCTGGTTGAATGTGAATGACGAGTAAGTTTGGATGCATGGAATTTCCGTTACCATAGTACAGGTTCATTGGAATGTCTTTAAATTGAACAACAATTTGAGTAGATTTCTTTTCTAAACGTTTTCCAGTACGAATGTAAAATGGCACGCCGGCCCATCTAAAGTTATCAATGAGCAGCTTCCCTGCAACGAATGTTTCCGTGTTTGAGTTCGGGTCAACATTTTGCTCTTCAAGATACGAAGGAACCATGCCGCCATCAACCGTACCAGCATCATACTGTCCGCGGACAAAGAATTGATCGACCTCATCTTTAGAGAAAGGACGAAGAGCGCGTAATGCTTTCCGTTTTTCACTGCGGATTTCCTCGGTATTCAGCTTAATTGGCGGCTCCATTGCTAAAAGTGCAACCATTTGAAGCATATGGTTTTGGACCATGTCTCTTAGTGCACCTGAACTTTCGTAATAGCGGGCCCGGTCTTCAACCCCTAATGATTCACTAGATGTAATTTGAATGTTTGAGATATATCGGTTTGTCCAAAGTGGTTCAAAGATGGCATTTGCAAAACGGATAACCTCAATGTTTTGAACCATTTGTTTACCGAGATAGTGGTCAATACGATAAATTTGATCTTCAGAGAATGCATCTCGAATTTCTTCATTTAACTTTTTCGCACTTGGCAAGTCATGGCCAAATGGTTTTTCGATGACAAGTCTTGACCAGCCAGTTGTTTTTGATACACCTTCACTTTTTAGGAACTTTGCAATCGTTCCGAAGAATTCCGGTGCCATCGCTAAATAGAACATCCGGTTGTTTGGGATACTGTACGTATCTTCAAGGCCTGCTAGAAGTGTGTTAAGCGATTGATAGGAAGCAGGGCTTGATACGTCAAAGTCGTGATAATAAAAATGTGAACTGAATTCCTCTATTTTCGCTTCTGCATCATCAGAAGAAACAGATTCTTTCACCACAGCTCTTAGATCCTCATGAGACCACGGACGGCGTCCAACACCGACCACGGCGAATTGATCGCCAAGTTTTCCGCTATGATAAAGTCTATGTATAGAAGGGTAGAGCTTGCGTTTGGCAAGATCTCCTGTTGCGCCAAAAATGACAATGACTGCTTTTGGATTGTTAGTTTCTGTATTCACGAAAAGTACCTCACTTTATTCGTAGCATTGTTGTAATAACCGAGAATGTATGTACATTTTCTTTATTTTAAAGGTTCATTGTTCGTAAAGCAAACATTTGATTCGACTTTTTCTGCTCTCGTTTGACTTTTTTCGAAAATTCCGCTGAATTCACATTTACCTTGTCTTCATGTATTCTATATGAATGAAGATATTGTATACCGGCTTTAGGAGGAAAAGTAATGGAACTGCTCTTTTTAGGAACTGGTGCAGGCATTCCTGCGAAAACTAGAAACGTCACTTGCACTGCGCTAAAGCTTTTAGAAGAAAGAAAAGCAGTGTGGCTTTTTGATTGCGGAGAAGCGACGCAGCATCAAATATTACATACAACGATTAAACCGAGAAAAATTGAGAAAATATTTATCACTCATATGCATGGTGATCATGTATACGGTCTCCCAGGACTGCTCGGCAGCAGATCCTTCCAAGGCGGAGAGGATGAACTAACGATCTATGGACCAAAGGGTATCAAAGCGTTTGTGAGCGCAGCACTTTCAGCTACACAAACGCATTTGACATATCCGCTGCATATTATAGAGATAGATGAAGGGATCGTATTTGAAGATGATACCTTTCAAGTAGAAGCAAGACGAGTATCTCACGGTATTCCAGCTTACGGCTATCGGGTAGTGGAAAAAGATGTACCAGGTGCATTAAAAGCCGAAGACCTAAAAGAAATCGGTGTAAAACCTGGACCTTTGTATCAGAAGTTAAAAAATGGGGAAACCGTGACACTCGAAGATGGAAGAATCATTGATGGAACCGATTATTTGGAACCCCCTAAAAAAGGGAGAATCGTTGCATTTTCAGGAGATACCCGTTTATGCGAGAATATAACAAGGCTTGCCAAGGATGCGGATGTGTTAGTCCATGAAGCAACATTCGGTAAAGAAGATGCTGATCTAGCCTACAATTATTATCACAGCACAACAGAACAAGCAGCGAAAACAGCGCAGGAAGCAGGCGCAAAAAGATTAATTTTGACCCATATTAGTGCACGTTACCAAGGAGAAGAGGCACTAAAACAACTATTGAAAGAGGCCCGCGATATATTCCCGCTGACAGAAGCTGCGCAGGATTTCTCTTCTTTTTCCATTGACCGCACCCTGTAAAAATTGGATGAATCGTCAAAAAAAGTTGTGTGATTTTTTTGATATTTATAATGACTCTCTTTTTCAGGTAGTGGTAAAATGGTGAAGAAAAAACAAATGACGAATGAAACTATGAAGAATACGGGAGGCACAATCAAAGATGAGCGGTTTTACAGCGTTAAGTGAAGCAGAATTAAATGACCTATATGCAGCACTACAAAATGAATACGAAACGTATAAAAGTAAAAACTTACACTTAGACATGTCAAGAGGAAAACCTTCACCAAAACAGCTCGATTTGTCTATGGGCATGCTCGATGTTGTGACATCAAAGGATGCGATGACGGCTGAAGATGGCACAGATGTGCGTAACTATGGCGGTTTGACAGGGCTTCCTGAAACGAAGACATTTTTTGCAGATGTACTCAATCTGAAGCCAGAACAAATCATCATCGGCGGTAATTCCAGCCTTAATATGATGCATGATACCATTGCCCGTGCCATGACCCACGGCGTATATGACAGCAAAACACCTTGGGGAAAGCTGCCAAAGGTAAAATTCCTTGCACCAAGCCCAGGATATGACCGTCACTTTTCCATTTGTGAGCTATTTAACATAGAGATGATCACGGTAGATATGAAGGCTGATGGACCTGATATGGATCAGGTCGAAAAATTGGTCGCAGAAGATGAAGCGATTAAAGGCATTTGGTGTGTACCAAAATATAGCAACCCAGATGGCATTACGTATTCAGATGAGGTGGTTGACCGCCTTGCTTCGATGAAAACAAAAGCAGACGACTTCCGCATTTTTTGGGATGATGCATACGCAGTTCATCACCTAACTGATACGCCTGATACGTTAAAAGATATTTTTCAAGCAGTAGAGGAAGCAGGGCACCCAAATCGTGTGTTTATGTTTGCGTCTACTTCTAAAATTACATTCCCAGGCTCAGGTATTGCACTCATGGCATCTAGCCCGGATAATGTGAGCTTTACTCAAAAACAATTATCGATTCAAACGATTGGACCAGACAAAATCAATCAATTAAGACACCTTCGTTTCTTCAAGAATCCAGAAGGCTTGAAGGAACATATGAGAAAACATGCTGCGATCATTAAGCCAAAGTTTGACCTCGTTCTTTCCATTCTTGATGAAACACTTGGCGGGAAGGACATTGCAGAATGGCACAAGCCAAATGGCGGATATTTTATTAGTTTAAATACGCTTGATCATTGTGCAAAAGCTGTTGTGCAAAAGGCAAAAGAAGCTGGTGTGACCATGACAGGTGCAGGCGCGACTTATCCTTATGGAAAAGACCCGCTTGATCGTAACATTCGCATTGCGCCAACGTTCCCATCACTTGAAGAACTAGAGCAAGCGATTGACATCTTTACATTATGTGTTCAGCTTGTCAGCATTGAAAAGCTGCTGTCTAAAAAAAGCCAGTCAGCCCCAACGGCATAAAGAAAAAACTCCTTGACGCAAAACTAGTCAAGGAGTTTTTGTTTTTAATTGGCTGTTTGATAATAGGAAACAGGTTGTTTGGCTGCGCACCATACATCATAGATTGCAAGCTGCACAATATGCGGTTCATCATGATGAATATAGTGCGAGCTGTTCTGCGCTTGAATCCATCCGCTTTGGGATGACAACGACAGCATCCGTTTATGAAGTCTGAGCCAAGCCTCGTGCGCTGGATGAAACAGCCGGCTCTTACCTGATGAAATGACAAGAAGCGGCATCATCCCATAATGGGTTTGTTCCTCTTTTATTGTGCTGAGCATTTGCTGAAAGTCCTCATGCGTACATTCTGCTGTAAATTGCGCCATATATGAAGAGCGTTCTTCCTTTGATAAAAGCGGCAGGATGACCTGTTCTTGCTCCTCACTTGCCGGGTCTAACAGCACCATGCCAATGACCTCATCTCCTCTGCGGCTTGCCCATAACCGGCTGACAAGAGAGCCAAATGAGTGAGCCACAATGAGAAAGGGCGGCTGAATATTGGCTTCTTCTAGCAGTGCATCTAAATCATCTGCAAGATCATGCAATGTTCTTCCTTCACTACTGTCACTGCTTTTTCCATTTCCTAATCGATCATATAAGAAAACCCCAAGCTCAGGATCAATATCACGGGCCATATTCGACCACGTATCACCCGAAATGCCGTAGCCTGCTTCAAAGATAATGGTGGCTTGCCTTTTGCCTTGACGATGTTTTGTATAAAAATGATGTCCATCTATATGATACATTCTTTCAATCATTGCCGAATTCATTCTTCCATCTCCTCTAAGTGGTTCTTTAGCTAAAAGACGGCACAAAAGGCAGATATGTTTCTCTTAAAAACAAAAAAGATGCCTATTTCAAAAAATAGACACCTTTTTCCTATGCATTTTTACCAAGCGCGGTCATATTGACGCGGGCCTTCGATGGATGTACGAAGCTCTTGGGCAGCTGTTTTTGGAAAGTATGGATCCCGTAAAAATTCTCTGCCTATAAAAATTAAGTCTGCACGCTGATTTCGTAAAATCTCCTCTGCCTGTACACCAGATGTGATCAGACCGACAGCACCTGTTTGGATACCGGCACCTGCTTTGATTTTTTCTGCGAAGGTGACTTGGTAGCCAGGGAATGTGCTGATTTTTGCCTGTACGACAGCGCCTGAGCTGACATCGATTAAGTCGACACCTTGTTCCTTCAGCCATGTAGCAATGCCAATGTAATCGGCAATATCAAGTCCTTTTGTCGTGTAGTCAGAGGCAGACACACGGACAAATAATGGTCCGTTCCATACTTCATTGACTGCATCGACGACTTCTCTTAAGAAACGATAACGGTTCTCTGGTGAACCGCCATAATCATCTGTTCGGTGATTTGCCAGCGGTGAAAGAAATTCATTAATCAAATAGCCATGCGCCCCATGAATTTCAATGATGTCAAAGCCGGCTTTTTTTGCCCGGACAGCTGCATCCTGAAACGCCTGAACGGTATCTTTGATTTGATCGACAGACATCTGGGTAGGGATTTTAGACTGTTCATCAAATGGAAGGCTAGATGGTGCCAGGATGTCACCATCTAGTTCAGCTTTACGTCCTGCATGAGCCAGCTGGATGGCTGTCTTGGTTCCGTATGCTTTGATTTGTTCGTTTAATGAAGCGAAGCCTTCAATGTGCTCATCACTCCAAATCCCGAGGTCTTGATCACTGATTCTTCCCTCGGGGGAAACGGCACTTGCCTCCACCATGATCAGGCCAGCTTGACCTTGGGCACGGGAAATATAATGTGTAAAGTGGAAAGGCTGTAATTTCCCATCACGATCATAGGATGAATACATACACATCGGGGACATTACGATGCGGTTTTTCAGCGTAACACCTTTTAATGTCCAAGGTGAAAAGAGCTTTGTTTCCAAATACCTTCGCCTCCTCATAGAATTGTATAGCCGATTATAACAGCCATTCAAACTTTCGTCATAAAAGGTGCTCAAAGAATATAGCTTTTATACACGTTTTTGTATAATGGAGAAATAGAGAAAGCAAAGGGGGAGAACGAATGAAATGGCAAACAGAGAGTGAACGAAAGGAACTGCTCACAGCTCTTATGCAGTATGAAAGCATATCGGGTACAACTGGGGAAGTGGCGTTAGCTGAATATTTATATTATTTACTGAGGGAGCGGCCTTATTACAAGCAGAACCCTGATCATTTGGCTTTGCATCCGATGAAAGATGGCCGGTATTATTTAACGGCGCTTGTAAAGCGCAGTTCGCTTTCTCGTACCGTTTTGCTGCTTAGTCATTTCGATGTCGTCGATACAGAAGATTACGGTGAATTTCAAAACATGGCATGCAAGCCAGAGGAGTTAATGGCGTCATTTTCTCAAAAAAGTGCGCTTCTCCCAAAAAGAGCAAGAGAAGATCTAGCTTCAGGTGACTGGTTATTTGGAAGAGGTGCCATGGATATGAAGGCAGGTCTTACTGTACAGCTGTCCATGCTGGAAAGAGCGATGGCAGAGACATTTGATGGAAATGTCCTACTCGTCACAGTCCCGGATGAAGAAGTGAATTCTCAAGGAATGCTTGAAGCTGTTCCAAAACTAAAGGAGCTTAAGGAAAAGCATGACCTTGACTATACCGCGTGCTTAAACAGTGAGCCTATGTTTGAAAAGTATCCAGGTGATGAACATTATTATATGTATACAGGCAGTATAGGGAAGGTGCTGGCCGGATTTTTCTGCAAAGGAATTGAAACGCATGTAGGAGAGCCGTTCTCAGGCTTAAATGCGAATTTTATGGTATCTGCATTAAATCGGCTGTTAGAGCTGAATAGTGATTATTGTGAGGAAGTAGATGGTGAAGTCACGCCGCCCCCAACCAACTTAATGCAAAAAGATCTAAAAGAAGCCTATTCCGTTCAAACACCTCACACAGCTGTTTCTTTATTTAATGTGCTGATGATGAATCGTTCAAGTGAAGAACTGCACGGACTTCTTTATGACACGGCGAAACAAGCAGCAGACCAAATCGAAGCTGATATTAAACAAAAAACAGCAGAATTTCAGCGCTTTAAACCTTTTACACCGATTGATACGAGGATTACCGTTCTCACGTATCATGAGCTGTATCAAAAAGCTGCTGAACGCTCAGGTAAACAGGAGGTTGAACGCATTGTAAACTATGCGTTCGCCAATCGAGGTGAGCTTGGAGATCGTGATTTTTCAACCAAAATCGTCTCTGAGCTGACGACGCTTTGTAAGGAAGATGGGCCGCTCATTGTTCTATTTTATAGTCCACCATTTTATCCAGCGGTTTCCTCAACGGAAGATCCGCATATCCAAGCAACCTTAAAGAGGATTCAAATAGAGGCAAAGAAGAGTTATGGACTTGAAATAGAAGAAGTGAAATATTTCCCGGGATTATCTGATTTAAGTTACTTACAGCTCGAAAAACAGGAAGTAGGTCATTACACGACCAATATGCCGCTTTACCAAAAAGGCTATTCTTTACCAGAAGGAGAAAAGGGAGCACTTTACGTTCCAGTTATTAACGTGGGTCCATTAGGAAAGGACCCGCACAAATGGACAGAGCGGCTGCACATCCCGTTCTCATTCGGCATTTTGCCAGAATTACTAGAATCAGCGATTCATGCTTTGTTAGAGAAAAAGTAAGTCTTGTTTATGTATGAGATCTCTAGAGCCTTTGAAAGCTTATGTGCTTTTGAGTCGAGGATGTAGAGTAAATGAAGGTTAATGAGGAAAGAAGAAGTGGAGAGAATGTTTCATTACTTTAAAATAGATAAAGGGAGCCATAGGCTCCCAATTAGGATTATACTCGTCTACCCTCATAATGAGCTGTCCAAGTTCCATCAGAATTTTTAGTGATGCCTTTTAGATACCATTTAATCCCATCTTGTTCGAACGAATTGGCAAAAATACCAGTATTGTTGGTAATATCCCATGTGTAAAGTTGAGCTTTAAAATCACTTGTAACGTTGACATCCTCTGCGTTAGAATGTGCACTTGTAGCAAATGCAGGTGCTGCGGAAAAAAGTAAAGCGAGTGACAATGCGGATCCAGTAAGAACCTTAACTAATTTCATTTAAAACACTCCTCTTCCTCATTTTGTGGTACATATAAGTAATTCTACATAAGGTAATATATTCCTTGTTAATATTTGTTAATTATTTGTGAAAAATCACTCATTAGATAAAAATAAAAAGCACCTGTCATCAAAACAGGTACTTTTCTCTATCATTTATACGTGCTTGCTGAAAACATTTCGTTTAATTCTGCTGCACGTTTTGTTGCGGTTTTGACACAATCGACAACGGCTTCTTCAAATTGATAGGCAGCAAGTGTGTTCAGGCCGGCTTCTGTCGTTCCGCCTTCACTTGTGATTTCTTTGCGCAGTTCAGCAGGTTCTTTACCGCTGCTTTGAAGCATGTTTGCGGCGCCCGCAATCATTTGGCAGATGAGCAGCTTCGCTGTTGCTTGGTCCATCCCAAGTTCCGAAGCGCCTCGCTCCATTCCTTCAATCAAATGATAAATGAAGGCTGGACCGCTTCCTGCAATAGCTGTAACAGCATTTAGCTGTGATTCATCTAATACCGTCACATGACCGATCGTTTCAAACAGCTCGATTGCTTTATTCTTTTGATCCTCTGTCACTTCTTGACTGACAGAAATGCCTGTTGCTGATTGCTGAATGGCGGCTGATGTATTTGGCATCGCGCGAACCACCGCAGTCTTCTCGCCAGCATAGTGTTGGATCGTTTCAATTGAGATGCCTGCTAAAATCGAAATGATCAGCTGCCCTTGTAAATGAGGCCGAACTTCAGATATCCCGCTTTCAGCATCTTTCGGTTTTAAAGCAAATACGAGAATATCCGCTTCTTCATAAATAAAAGAACGAGAGAAATCCGTTTTGACCCCATAACGCACCTTTAATTCTTCTAGACGTTTTTCATTCGTTTTGTTTGTGACAATAATATCTTCGTTTGACATGATGCCGCTTTTTAATAAACCTTTCATCATCGACTCTGCCATTGAGCCTGCACCAATAAATCCAATTTTACTCATAAGCCGCTCCTCCTTGTAGAAAATGAAAAAACCTCTCGCCTGAAAAGGACGAAAGGTTTTTCGCGGTACCACCCTCAATTAGCATGCAAATATGCATACTCAGCTCTAGTCCCTTAACGCGGGAAACGTTTAGGTTTGCCTAACAGCTCAAAGGGCAGGTTCAGCAAATAAGAGGATGGTGAGGTCTTACAGCCGGTGGACCTCACTCTCTTGCATCATTATTTTGCTTACTAATCCTTGTCATCACGCATTTTATATTTGTTGTTCATTATGCAACGATGGACAAGTTTGTGTCAATAGGGACAGATAAAAAAATTGACCGCCTAAACCGCATGACAGTCTGCCCTTTGCAGGATACAATGAATAAAGAAGACGAAGTGACAATGAATCATGAGTCAAAAAGCAGGAGATGACATAAAAAAGTGAAAGAAGACATCATTCAATTATCTATCCCGACCCCTTTTGCTGTTGGGGATGTACATGCATATATTTTAAAAGGAGAAGCTGTGACTTTAGTGGACTGCGGGCCGATGACAGAAGAGGCGGAGCACGCCTTTGTCACGCAATTACATGAGCATCGTTTATCAATTGACGATATTGATCAAGTGGTGTTGACCCATCATCATGCAGATCATGTCGGTCTTTTAAATCTGATGAAACCTCATGTCCGTGTGATCGGACATGAGTTAAATGAGCCGTATATTAGCCAGGACCCTGTGTTTAAAGAGCATCAAATTGCTTTTACGAAACACCTTTTTCAGCAGTTAGGTGTGCCGCTTCGCCCTGATGAGTGTGAAAGAATCGTGAAGCAATCTTATACATATTCTTGTACTGCACATGTAGATGACGTCATCAAAGAAGGCGATCGATTGAAAGGGCATGAACACTTCTTTGTGATGGAAACACCGGGACATGCACAATCTCATCTTTCCTTTCTAGATGAAACAACGGGCCACTTCATTGGTGGAGACCTTCTTTTAACGACTATTTCCTCAAACCCGTTAATGGAAGCGCCGTATGAAGGGGAGGAACGCCAAAAATCGCTGCTTCAATATAAAGCATCACTCAATCGATTACTTCATCTGCCGATCAAGACGATTTATCCAGGACACGGGCTGCTCATCACGTCTCATCATGAATTAATCAAAGAAAGATTTAAGAAACAAGAAAAACGGGCAAATACGATGTATCAGCTACTCAAACGAAAAGAAATGACTGCCTTTCATCTTTGCCGCAAGCTATTTCCAGTGCTGTACGAAGAGGCCTTATTTTTAACGATGTCAGAGACAGTAGGGCAGCTGGATGTCCTCTTAGAAGCTGGACAAATTGAAGAAGTGCAAAAAGATGGAATTCTCTATTACAGGGCAAACTAAGGAGTGAAACGCATGGGGCGATTAACGGGAAAGAGAATATGGATTACAGGTGCATCTGGCGGCATTGGTGAAAAAATGGCGTACTTGGCAGCAGCAGAAGGCGCAGAGATCATGATTTCAGCAAGACGAATTGAAAAGCTGGCGGGTGTAAAAGAAAAGATTATGAGTGCTGGCGGGGTGTGTCACATCGTGGAGCTAGATGTCAGTCACCTTGAGGACATTGATCGCGCATATGAAGAAGTGGGGGCTGTTGATATTTTGGTGAACAATGCCGGTTTTGGTGCGTTTGATCTCGTTGAAGATGCGTCCATTGAGGAAATGGTGTCGATGTTTGAAGTAAACGTGTTTGGTTTAATCGCTTGCACGAAAAAGGTCATTCCAGAGATGAAACAAAGAGGACATGGACATATTATCAATATTGCCTCTCAGGCAGGAAAGATTGCCACCCCGAAATCAGCCATTTATTCCGCATCCAAGCATGCCGTCCTTGGCTTTTCAAACAGCCTCAGAATGGAGCTGTCAGACATCGGCATTCACGTCACCACAGTGAATCCAGGCCCGATTGCCACTGACTTCTTTACCATCGCCGATCGCAGCGGTGAATATGTGAAGAATGTGGAATTCATGATGCTTAGTGCGGACAAGGTGGCTGGGAAGGTCGTATCCGCTATGATGACGAAAAAAAGAGAGATTAATCTGCCTGGATGGATGAACGCTGGCAGTAAATTGTATCAATTATTCCCATTTTTATTTGAAAAAGTAGCACGCAAAGCGATGATGAAAAAATAACAAAAAAGAAACCGGTTGTGAACTGGTTTCTTTTTTTGAAGTAAGCTGCCATTGTGACCGTTTTTTTATCTCCGCCTTGCTGCTTGCTGAAGCGGGTCCCACACACTGTTAAAAGGCGGTGCATAGCTAATATCTAAATCTTCAAGATCTGTTATGGTTAGCTGTTGGTAAAGAGCAGTTGCCATCACATCGATCCGTTTATCTACACCGTTTCTTCCGATGATTTGGGCACCGAGCAAGGTGCAGTCATCACTTCTGTAAATCAGTTTGATTTTCATTTTCTGCGCATCTGGATAATATCCAGCGTGATCCGTACTGTCAATGGTGATGGTGGAAAAAGGAATGTCAGCTGCTTGTGCTTCTTTTTCAGATAAGCCCGTTCGTCCCGCTGTCATGCTCATAAATTTCATCACTGCTGTTCCAGTCACGCCTTGAAACGCCCGGTTTGTTCCCGTCATATGAAAACCAGCGATTCTTCCTTGTTTATTCGCCGTTGTGCCGAGCGGGATATAATCGAGTGATTGTTTGATGCGGTGATAAGTGGCTGCGCAATCCCCGGCAGCATAGATGTCTTTTACATTGGTTTGCATGTATTCATTTACAACAATGGCGCCATTTGAAAGCCGTTTGATTTCTGTTTTGTCTAAAAAGGATGTTTGCGGGGTGACGCCGATGGCCATGATGACCATATCTGTTTTTATGGTTTGTTTGTCTGTTTGAACAGCTGTGACATGTGATTCGCCCTCTAATGTCTGCACGGTTTCCCCGAGTGTCACGTGAATGCCTTGGGCACCCGCCTCTTCTTTCAGGTGCTTTGCCATATCGGGGTCAAAGCCCGGACCAAGTGTTGAACCCCGCTGAATGATATGTACCTTTTTTCCCAGCGCTTTTAAATTTTCAGCCATCTCTAAGCCGATATATCCACCGCCAATGATCGTGACATGTGTGATATCTTGTTTTAAGTGGTCTAAAATGGACAGCGCATGCGGAATGGTTTTTAATACGTGTACGCCTTCTAGCGGCTGATTGTTTAAATCCAGTTTAACAGGGCTTGCTCCTGTCGCAATTAAGAGGCGGTCATAGCTTTCGGTAAAGGGTTCTTTTGTTTTCGTATGATGACCTGACACCGTTTTTTGTTTTGGATCAATGGAGGTCACTCCGTGTAAGCATCGAGCATCAATTCCGTATTTGTCGCGAAATGTTTCAGCGCTGCGTGCAATCAGCTTGCTGTGGTGATCAATGAGACCGCCGATCAAGTAGGGGAGGCCGCACTGTCCATATGAGAAAATCTCTCCTTTTTCAAAAGCGACAATATGTGCATCTGGATCCTCTCGATATATTTGCATAGCACAGCTCATTCCTGCTGCATCTCCGCCAATGATCACATATTTCATTTGGTGTGCTCCCTTCTATCTATCGAACTGAATACTCTTATTTACCCTCATTTTCCTTTTTTTAATGCTTTTTTTCGCAAAAGAAGCAAACTTTAGTGGAAAAATAAAGACAGCGCCTTCATTTTAAGCTACAATCGGATTATCGTCTTTTTGGTTACGAGTTTAGTGAAGATTGGTGGGAAAGACTTTGAGTGACACGCGACTAGATTTTAATACTTTATATACACGTCATACAAGAGAGGCTTGGTCTGCTCTTGGAGAATATATGCCGGTATCTGTTTCAGAAGAGGAAGCAAGAGCACTTCAAGGATTAAATGACTATTTATCGCTTGAAGAAGTTCAGGATATTTACATACCACTTATTCGTTTTCTGACATTGCATGTCTTTGCAGAAAAACAAAAAAATCAGCATGTGAATGCCTTTTTAAACTACCCACATCATGCGAAAATTCCTTTTCTCATTGGGATTGCTGGAAGTGTGGCTGTCGGGAAAAGCACAACGGCCCGTATCATCGAAACGCTTTTATCGAGGCTTGGAGATGGACTGAAAGTGAGTCTTGTGACAACAGATGGCTTTTTGTATCCTCAAAAAGAATTAAAGGATCGAGGACTCATGGAAAAGAAAGGCTTCCCAGAAAGCTACGATGTCAAAGCCTTGTTGTCTTTTTTAAACGAATTAAAATCAGGTAAACAAACTGTGCATGCCCCGGTATATTCGCATCTGACCTATGACCGGCTTGATGGTGTGTATGAAACGGTGGAGGATGCCGATATTGTTATTATTGAAGGAATCAATGTGCTGCAATCCCCAGCGCTGGATGATCTGAAGGATGAACCGCGTGTGTTTGTATCAGATTTCTTTGATTTTTCGATTTATGTAGATGCTGCTGAAACGCAAATTCAATCATGGTATAAAGAACGGTTCCGTTTGCTGAGGGAAACAGCTTTCCAAGATCCTGAATCCTTCTTTCATCAATACAAAGATTTGACGGATGAAGAGGCAGATCACATGGCAAGCACAATTTGGAATACCGTCAATCGCCCTAATTTATATCAAAATATTTTACCGACAAAATATCGAGCTGATCTCATTTTGAAAAAAGGTGATCAGCATAAGGTGGAAGAGATTGCTATCCGCCGAGTATAAAGAAAAACCGCTCAAACGTGAGCGGTTTTTTTAATGATCTCCACTGACTTTCACAGCGATGGCAGCTGCGGATCGCTTTTTCAGGCGGTAGTATCCAATGAGTAGGAACGGAACACCTGCGATGGTGATGATCGACAAGACTGAAAAAATGGAGAAGGGATGGGCTGCGCCAAAATAGTCAATGCACAGTCCGCCGACAAATGGTCCGATGACGCTGCCGAGCTGAGAAAATCCCATCGCGCCAAAGTACGACCCCTTTACTTCTGGCTTTGCCACATTGTCTACAAATAGATCCATCATCGCAAACAGCAGAACCTCCCCAATTGTAAACACGACAATGATGAAAGCAAGCATGCCGAGACTCTGTGAAAAAGCAATGGCAAACAAACTGCCCGCAAGAAGAATATTCCCAGTAGTGAGCGACAAAATGGTGGAGTAGCGTTTGGCGATCATGATGAGCGGATATTGTACGACAATGACAACAACTGCATTTAAAGATAAAAGGTATCCAAACAGTTTCGGACCATCCTCAATCATAGGCGAAGCGGATAAATATTGAGGCAGCGTTGAGCTCAAATGCGAATACCCGAACGAACATAAGGTAACGCCGATGAGGATAATGCTAAAGACCGTATCTTTTTGGATAATGGAAAGGGCTTTTTTGACCCCAATTTGTTTCGTGTTTTCTGGAGCAGCAACTGGATGTTTCTGAAATTGCCAGGCCAGCGTTAATCCGTATAACAAATAAATGAAGGCAGCGACGAGAAATGGAAAGGTTGTTTTCGATGACCCGAGATATAAGCCAAGCAGCGGACCGAAGATGACCCCTATGTTAATGGCTGTATAACGTAAATTAAACACAAACAACCGAATACTTGACGGGGTGACATCAGATAAGAGCGCCTTAGATGTTGGTTCAAACAGTGCCCGGCACAGTCCGTTTAAAGCGTTCATGATAAAGAAGACCCAAATGGCATCTGCAAATGCAAAACCAACAAAGACAAGTGTCCAACCGAAGATTGATAGAAGCATGACCTTTTTTCTTCCGATACGATCAGAAATATATCCACCGTAAAAACTCGCAACGATCCCAATCAGAGAGCTAACGGCAATGATTAATCCAGCAGAAGAAGCTGAGGCGCCTTTGACTTGTGTTAAATAAACGGCCAAAAAAGGAATGCTCATGGACGTCGCCATTCGGCCAAATATGGTGCCGATGATGATCGTCCAACTAAGCGGATGTAGCGTACGTAAGTTATTTTTCATGCTGTTTCTCCCCTGAGTTTGTAAGATGTTCCAATCATACATGAAAAATTGTGCAAATTAAATACACAATTTGATGGAGGGGACATCCGCCATATGGCAGAGAAGTTTGATTGGCTCGTATTTGGAGACGCGTGCTTTTTTCTGCTGGTGCTTTTATGCCACTGATTCGCGCGGTCATTTGACCCCATTTAATCAAGGTCGATCGCGACGATTTGCTGCAAGGACAGGTTGAGAACATCTTCATCATTGACGATTTTTATGCGCTGCGTTTCATAATGAATGGCTTTGACCCAGCCCCAAAACTGCTCTTTTCTACCTGCTGCGGCATATGTCACGCAAATCGCTTGATCCTCAGTAATCGACTGTGTGATCAAAAAATTCATTTCTTCCAGTTGATCGGTGCTCAGCGGGGGAGGGGTGTATTTTTTTTTCTGCCGTTTTTGAGCAAGCAGCTGCTCCCGGTGCTCTGGAAGCATCATTCGGCTTGATTCCCACATGAGGTTGTATCCAGGTGTTAATTTATTGGGATTCATGGCTGTTCGCCTCCGTTATTTGTAATGTCCGCCAATTTTTTCGGCGCGGTGATACGCCTGCCCTGCGCTTGTCAGTGACGAAGCGTGCAGCAGGGCAGCAGGTCCATACTTTATGTGGATCGCATCAAATACTTTGCTGAGTTTGTCTTTTTGAACATGATGATCAAATAAAGTTAGCTGATACTGGCTGTCAGACTGCAGCTGTGAGAGAGTAATACCGACACTGCGAATGGGCTGACCATCCCAGTGCTGCTGGCATAGCTGAATGGCTGCCTCTGCAATATCTGTCCCGTACTGTGTAGGTGAATGAAGCTTGATTTGTCTATGAAATCCGGTCGGGTGAGAAAAATCAGCGCCTCTCACGCCAACAGACACTGTTTGCCCAAGATAATGCTTAAAGCGTGCACGTCTTGCCACCTCTTCGCTCAATTCAAGAAGAGCGACTTTGATATCCTCAAAAGACGCATAATCATGGGGGAGAGTCATATGATGTCCCACCGCTTTTTGCTCATTATGTGTGTGAACGGTGACCGGAGAGGGATCATGTCCTAAAGCTGTTCGCTGCAAAAGCTCTCCGTTGATTCCCCAGCGTTTTTTAAGCCGGTCTAACGGATAAGCAGCAAGCGTCCCAATGGTACTGATACCCATTCGTTTTAAATGGCGCTCCATTCGTTTACCAACGCCAAATAATTTTCCAATCGGAAGCGGCCATAAATCAGCCGCAACACTGTCTGCGCGAAGTTCATAGATGCCAGATGTGTTTTTTTTAGCAAAATGGTCACAGGCCATTTTAGCGAGCACTTTATTAGGACCGATGCCAACACGTGCGTAAATACCCGTCTGATTCATAATGGTTGTTTGTATATTTTGAGCGATCTCACGGGGAGAACCGAGTAGTGTCAGGCTGCCTGTAATATCGAGAAATTGTTCATCAATTGAATATGGTTCGACAAGATCTGTGTATTGTTCAAGCAGCTCTGTGATCATGACAGAGATATCAAGATAGCGCTGCATACGAGGGCGTACGACGACAGCTTCAGGGCATTTCTCCTGTGCTTCCCATAATCTGGATGCATTTTGGACGCCCCGTTTTTTAGCGAGCGGGCAGGCGGCAAGTACGACTCCGCTCCGCCGCTCAGGATCTCCAGAGACGATGAGCGGCACATCCTTCAAGTGGGGAGCCTCCACTTTTTCGACTGACGCATAAAACGATTGCATATCCACAAGCAGAATGGCTCGTTCATTCATTATTTTCACCTCTTAGAACGTATGTTCTGTTTCTATTTTAACCGTCAGGAGGCGAAATTGATACTGGTAAATCATTCAAAGAAAAGAGTATAAATCCATACAAAAACAGACGAAGTGGAAGACACTTCGTCTCATTTGATGCAACATATTTTAAGCATGTGCCAAGTTGTGGGATGTTTGGAGCGGCTCAGAACGCAAACGATAGGCCATCAGTTTTTTCTTAGGCTTATGTGTAAACTGCCGCACCACATCCACGTGGTCATCGTAATGATACAGATAAAGGGTCACATCATGCTTGCCAAGCTTTGTTTGCATGGTAAGAGGCGCCGGCCCTTCCTGCGGATGAAGAAAGCGCTCTTCATCACCAGGATAAATATAATAGCGTTCAATAAAGATCGCATCATTAAAATGTTGAATAATTTCAGATGTTTGTTGATCATTGAGCGGACGATCTTCAAACATGATCGTTGTTTGATCACTTGTTACTTTTGCATGCACTGCATAACGACTAAAAAGGCGTTCCACAACACCAGAAGGCAGCGAAGTGACAAGAAGCTTTAAAAGACTAAACACAACAAGTGAAGTAACAATCCAAACCAATATCATCATCTCCAATAAACATTTGTTACATTTCCTATATGAACCATCTTAACATACCAAAAGAATGAAACTTTCGCACAAAAAGTGAACTTTTTGAAATAAGTGTGAAGATTTACAAGGAGATGACGGCGAAAGAACGAAATCAACAAAGCTGAAAGGAAAAAAGGCTGCCACGTAATCTTTACAAACAATTAATCGGACAGGTAGACTATTGAAACAACAGTTTTTTGTAAAAAAAGAGAGCGGTAAGCCAAAAATGAAAAGGGGCGAGGTCATCATGATACGTCAAGTGAAGCCGTCAGATTTTTACGCCGTCACATCCGTCATCCAAAGCTGGTGGGGAGGTAAAGATTTGCGCGCAACATTGCCGAAGCTATTTTTTGAACATTTTCAGCAAACAAGTTTTGTCGTCGTTGAAAAAGGTGAACTGATTGGCTTTTTAGTCGGTTTTTTATCGCAATCTCGTTCAGATGAAGCGTATATTCACTTTGTTGGGGTACATCCAGATCACCGGAAATTAAAGATCGGAAAAATGCTGTATCAAGCCTTTTATGATGTGGCAAAACAGGAAGGAAGAACAACCATTAAAGTGGTAACAGCACCTGTAAATAAAGTATCAATTGCCTATCATGCAAAATTGGGCTTTCAAATTGAAAAAGGGGATAAAACTGTAGAAGGAATCTCCGTGTTTTCAGAATATGAAGGAATAAATGAAGACCGTGTTTTATTTGTGAAAAAGTTAGAGGCGATGTCATGATTGTCAATTTAGATCAAACAATAGGAGATGTAGCAAAGCAGATCTTACATATTCAACTAGCTGCATACCAACAAGAAGCTGAACAAATTGGCTATGCCGATCTTCCGCCATTAAAAGAGACCATTCAAGATGTAATGAAAGCAAAAGAGCAATTTATTGGTTTTGAGCAAAAGGGAATCTTACTAGGTGTTGCCTCTTATGAAGAGCAGAAAGATTATTTGATCATTAGTCGATTGGCTGTACATCCAAAAGCGCTAAAGCAGGGTATTGGAACAAGACTTATGTCTACAATTATGGAGAAAAATGTCCCTATAGAACTGACCACTGGGCAAAAAAACACCCCTGCAAAAAGGCTATACGAAAAGTTAGGATTTGTTGAAACAAATGTGATTCATGTTGCAAAAGAGCTCACCTTATCAAAAATGAAATGGACACCGAGGCGAAAGGTTGCGGTTGTCGAATTCAAAAAAGAATGGCATGAAGAATTCCATCAAGAAAAGCAGCGACTCAAGCAAATCATTCAAAAGAGCTGGATAGAAGGACATCATATTGGTAGTACGTCAGTTGAAGGACTTGTTGCCAAACCCATTATTGATATCTTAATAGAAGTAAGTCATATAAAAGAGATCGATAGAAAAAGAGAGAGCTTTGAACATCTTGGATATCAAGCGCTCGGTGAAAATGGCATAAAAGGGAGACGTTTTTTTCAAAAGGGTGGCTTGAATCGTACGCATCATGTCCATATTTATGAGAGAAATCATCCTGATGTGAAAAGGCATTTATTGTTTCGAGATTACTTAAGGGCCCATCCAGAACGAGCTGTAGCGTATGCGTCTGTCAAGGAACAATTAGCAAATCAGTATCGGGAAGATATACAAAGCTATATGGCAGGAAAGAATGAAATCATAAAAGTAATAGAAAATGAGGCATATCGCTGGGATAGAGAAGGAGGAGAGGAAGCTCTTAAATAAGCTACCTCTTTTCCTCGTTAATTAGGAAGCTGAACATTGCCTTTTACAGTATAGGCCTGTGAAGCAGCAGTAGATGGAAGAGCGGGTAATTTATCCTTTACGATGACCCCGCGGATATCTGTGATTCGAACAGGAAGAGATTTAGACCCCATATTAAATCCAAGGAAATGGTTGTAGTCTGTCTTTTCCATGTTCACCCATTGTCCATCTTTGTAATATTCCATTTTCATAATCGGATATTTATGATTGCGCACTTGAATCGCAGCCCACCACTTACTGCTACCTTCTTTTATTCTGTAAACTACATTTCCGCTAATCGGTGCTTTTACAATTTTCCAACTAATTGGGATTTTCCCATCTGCCATATTGCCAATTTTGGCAAAGGCATTATGAGAAAGATCAAGAGCTCCTTTCGCTCCTTCTGGATATTTATCGGTTACATACACAACGGTTTTTCCTTTTGGACCCTTTACTTCAAGGTAAGCCCCTGCAAGTGCCGCACTTATCCCTTTATAGTTATAGTCATGGGGATTTAAAGCCGTAATTTTCATGTCAGATGGAATAGGATCTAATAATGCGGCGCCCCCTGAGTAACCAGATCCCGTATAAGTTGCATAGCTTTCTCGTACTTCATCAAGGACAGATGCCGCTTTCATGTTTGGCACAGCGAAACTCAACATCAATATCAGTGCCCCGATGAAGCAGAGAGATAATCTTTTTTTCACGATCTAAAACCTCCTGTTTATTCTTTAAAAATTGGTAGCGTCATAAGTATAATTCTAAAAAACAAGAAGCAAAAAGAGCCAATAGATAGATATAATCATAGTGAGAAGAGCGTGTATTTCAAAGAATATGACTTTCGGATTTAGTCGTGTGTCATGTTTTATGGTGTTTTATGTGTTACAATGTAAGCATCAATTTAAAAAGGATGTTCGCCATGTATATTCACATCACAGAAAAGGCTAAAACATATATAGAAAAACAGCAAACAGGAAACGAAACTAAGGAATTACTGCTTCGCTACGATTCAGAAGGTTGTGGCTGTGCAGTGAGTGGCGTACCAATGCTTTGGTTAACAAGTGAAAGAACAGGTGAATGGGAACAACTTAAAAATAGCCAACATTTAAAACTATATATACACATTGCACAGAAGGTATTTTTTGATGAGGAAATGACCATCGATTTTAATGAAAAAGCCAATACATTGATGCTGAAAAGTCCTCAGCAAATACTCAGTCCAAGAATGGGCATACTTGTAAAGTAAGGTGGAAACGTAGTGGATCAGAAGCTTAGAGTGATACAAAACACGGCACAAAATAAAACATGGGTGTCGTTTTTAAATAACAATCATCCCTATACCCTTTTGCACTGGTCAATAGGTGGAATGGATTCGGTGAAAAAGGATGTTTGGCTTCTTCAGGATGAAGTCACATTTGAAACGGAAGAATTCCCAACGCTCGAATTAGCTGTCAATTGGATCAAAGAGAATATGGAACAGGTAACAGATGTATTATAAAAGCCCTTTTTGACAAAAGGGTTTTTTTCGTGCCTTCATCATCTCACCAAGCAGCTGGGAACGTCTAATCTGAAAAATGATCTTTTGCAACGCAAAAAAACTGTTTTATAACAACCAATTCGACAAAACAAGAAAAATAGACATGAAAAAATCGTGGATATAAATGCCGAAAAATAGGCAATGGAAGCGGTTATTGCGGGATACCGAAAACTTTGCGAAAAATGACATTTCATATTTCTTCCATTCGAGGAAATATGATAGAATACAACATGTATCGTATATGAGAAGGGAGGTGCTAAAGTGAATTGAAGCTCAAGCTGTCATCGCCTCAGGTTGGAATTAAAATAAACGAATGGTATAGGCAGATTTGCGGATTTCATGTCATGAAAGCAGAGAAGCTGAAGGCCGAGATCGAGCAGGAAATTCTGGAGATGGAGCAAGATCAAAACCTGTTGCTGTTTTACCAGCTGATGGATTTTCGCCATAAGGTGATGCTTGAATATTTTGAACCGGCAAAGAAAGCCTCAAATGATGAAGAAATTAAAAACCTGCTAGAAACGATCGAACATTCGCAAACGAAATTAACGGACATGCTTGAATACTATGTTCATTTTTTCACAGGAATGTTTGAGTTTGAACAGCAAAACTATTTAAGTGCCATTGCCTATTACCGTTCAGCAGAAAAAAAGCTCAATCTCATATCAGATGATATAGAAAGAGCAGAATTTTACTTTAAATTAGCTGAAATATACTACCACATGAAACAAACCCACTTTTCGATGCACTATGCCTTGCAAGCGTTAAATACGTACTCTGCCTACAGAACGTACACGCTGAGAATCATCCACTGTGAATTTGTCATCGGTGCAAACTATGATGATTTGAAATGCTATGAACATGCATTGCCCTACTTTAAAAATGCTCTAAATCGAGCACGATCGATTGGAAACCCTCGAGTCATAGGTTCGGCCCTTTTCAACTTAGGTAACTGTTATTACCAAATGAACGATCTTGCGGAAGCAAGCCGTTATCTGAAAGACTCTCTTGAAGTGTTTGAAAAGGAGAATTTAACCCATCTTAATCGCTCTCTAGACCCACTATTTATGCTCACCCAAATCCTGTTTAAACAAAAACAAATAGAAGAGTCGTTAACCCTCTATCAAAAAGGTATTATGAAAGCCTGTGAATTAGAAGATGAAATTTACATCTGCAAATTTCAGTTCTTAAAAGCATTATACGTTGATGCAGAAATAACGATCATAGACGATACATTAGACCTGCTCGAGGACAAGCGCTTATACCCAGACATTGAGGAATTGGCACTTGATGCGGCTCATTATTACAATGAGCTTGGACTGTATGAAGCATCGACACGGTTTTACGAACGGAAGATTCAAGCCATATCAAAAATTCAAAATGGGGGTCATTTATATGAAAACGAGTTTGATAGTTCTTTTATTGGCAGCAACTGCAGGATTATCGGTCATGAGTCAGCAGCAATCGGAAGAGAGTCATATGGAACTGGCGGGCAGACACCATACAACAGTAGTGACTATCGCATAAGTTAGCTCAAAAAGAGGAGACGAACCACTGTTCATTCTCCTCTTTTATCTTCATTTGATTCAAATGGTTGAAGGAATACTTGAACTTCTTGTTCGTAAGCTTCTTTATTTTCACTAAAAGACATCGCGTGTGCCCCGTGCGGCGCTATAAATAGCTGTTTATCACCTTTTTTTCGAGCATATAGCTGCTGACTCTGCTCGCATGGAATATAGTCATCATGAAGACTATGGATAAAAAGCACAGGTTCTCTCACCTGATCGATCACATCAAGCGGTGACACTTGCCGAATGCTGTATCCATCCCGCCATTTTAACACTTGATCACTTAGTGGAAGAATCCATTGACCTGAAAGACGAAAATCTGTTTTTAATCGATAGAGAAGCTGATCCTCAAAAGAAGCAAAAGGACAGTCAGCTATGTAAAAATTGGCGCTTGCTTCCGGCTTTGCGGCATATAACAAAGTCGTGACTGCCCCCATAGATTCTCCATGTATACCGATAATGGCATTTTCCCCAAGTTTTTGTCTAAGACACTTCATGACCTTCGCTAAATCTTCTTTTTCGTAGTATCCATAACTCGTGGTTTTCCCGCCGCTCATTCCATGTCGTCTATGATCATAAAGCATCACATTCCATCCAAGCTTTTGGAATAATTTCATATACTTAACGGAATTTATTAAACTGACTGTGACGCCATGACAAAGTACAATGGTGCGTGTTGTATGAGAATGCGGATGCGGCACAAAATAGCCATGAAGCTCATAACCAAATGCTGAAGGAATACACACTTTCTCTTTGTTAAGCTGTTGAAACTCTTCATGATGATAATGCCCTTCATCTGATTCTCGTTTGATGAGCTCTTCATCTGTTAATTTTCGAATATACATCATTTTGTTGGTGAAAAAAATGCCGATTGCAACGAGCGGACATAATATGAAGGCAAGTATAGCGATCCATTTTTTCATCTAGCTGATTCTTCCTTTCCGAGGTTTTTCCTATGACGATCATACCACATGTTGGGAGATTGGCGTGACTCTTGCTCAGGAAATAAAACGGATGATACACTTAGAGGCAAAAGGAGAGAGGCACAATGAAAAAGAACAATGATCAAGCGAAATTAAAGGACGGCATAAACGAAAATCTCAAACAGCAGCTCCTTCAAATGAAGCAGAATCTGGCCGCCGAGACAGAAAAAAGAGAAGAACAAAAACGACAAGACCTCCTTCGGCAGCAGAAAGAAAAAGAAAAAAACAAAAGCTTCTCCGAGCTGCTAGATGAAAGTCATTTGGACTGGAGAAAATATAAAAGCTAAAAAAGGGAGCACTGATGCTTCTTTTTTTATGTCATCATTGAGGTTGATCAACACGCAAGTGCTTCCGGTTCCTTCGATTCCTCCTTCATTTAAATTCCTTTTTATAACAAATATAGTATTTAAGACCCTTTTGATAGAAGGTCGTACTACTTATAATGAAGGTGTATTACAATATTTGGGAACGGAGATGATTTACATGAAAATGAGAAAAACAATGGCTGGAGTCGCTTTATCTTTAGGATTGCTTTTACCTGTTTCGGGACAAGCTCTTGCTACAAATGAATTACCGAATGCGGATTTGCGTACAAAGGCTACTTCAATTGTAGATTGTTCTGTAACTCCTTTTAAAGGCGCAAGTAATCGATTATGTATGTATTCGGATAATGGTTCTTTTGCAAATAGTTTCAGTCGTTTTGGTACGACATTTTATCTTAAAGGCAAATCTGGAAATTATGCATATTACGAAAGTGCAAGATAAGACAACGGGGCCTTTAGCCCCTCCTTGCTTTTGTCTGTCGAATATGAAAAAGAGATCACATCAGATGATCTCTTTTTATCTCATTTAAACCGGTGCGCGTCGTACACAGATGATTTTGTATAGTAAGTCAATGCTTTTACTTCTTGGTCACTTAAAGAACGTGCATTGGCCGCTGCCGCATTTTCTTTTAATTGTTCCACCGAGCTTGCGCCAAATACAACGGAACTGACCGCAGAATGCTGAAGCAAATATTGAATGGAGAGCTCTGTGAGTGATAGGTCATAAGCGACTTTCTTTAAAGAAGGAATAACCTGCTGTAGCTCGTCAAATGAATATTGAAGATAGCCGTTTTTTTGAATTGATGGACTTGCTTGTGAAAGTGGTTTTTCAGTTAAAAGCCCTTTTGCTAAAGGTCCTCTTGCCACAACACTAATGCCTTGTTCTTCAAGAAGAGAGAACCATTCCTCTGGACGGCGGTCGAGTAAACTATATTGCATCATGACGCTGACGATGTTTGATTTTTTGGCGTATTCTTTAATGACGTTTGGACGGATAGAAGAGATGCCATAATAGCGAATGACGCCTTCTTCCACTAATTCTTCAAAAGCCTCAATCGTCTCATCGATAGGGGCATCGATCGTGCCTCCGTGCAGTTGGTATAAATCAATATAATCTGTTTGCAGCCGCTTGAGGCTTTGTTTTACGGCTTCTTTTATGTATGCCTTTGAAGGGTCCCAGTCCCAGCCAGATTTGCCTTTTTCAAAGCGGTTGCCGCCTTTTGTGGCCAAAATTAAATCTTGCCGCCTGTTTTTAATCGCTTCCCCGACAATTTCCTCATTTGTCCCAAAATCATATAAATCGGCTGTATCCAAATAGTTAATTCCAAGATCAATGGCTTCATCTAATAAAGAGAGCGCTTTTCCTTTTTCTGTTCCTAGGGACATACATCCTAGAGCCGCTTCGCTCACCAAAAGATCCGTTGTACCAATTCGTCTTTTTTTCAATTCCATCACACTCCTATTCCTTCACATTAAGTGAAAAAAATCTGGAATTCAAGCTAGGTGACTTCAAGTGGCGCATTGAAGCAAGCGTCCGCATTTCGCTTCTCTTAAATCATCTATGTTAAAATGAATGAAGTAAAAAGTGAAAGTAGAACGAGGAGCTGACAAAATTGAAGGACTTTGAAGAAAAAACATTATCGACTAAAGAATTATACAACGGAAAAATCATTGATTTGGTTCTTGAAGATGTACAATTGCCAAATGGAAAACAAGGCAAACGCGAAATCATCAAACATCCTGGTGCAGTAGCCGTCATTGCTCGGACAGACGAAAATAAAATCATCTTGGTCAAGCAATACCGTAAAGCACTAGAGAGAGCCATCGTTGAAATTCCGGCTGGTAAATTAGAGCCAGGGGAAGAGCCGGCACATACAGCACTACGAGAATTAGAAGAAGAAACAGGATACACCACTCAGAAGCTTCAAAAGCTGACAGCCTTTTATACATCACCAGGTTTTGCAGATGAAATCGTCCACATGTATCTTGCAGATCAGCTAGTTCAGCTTGAAGAAAAAAGAGAGCTGGATGAAGATGAATTTGTTGAAGTGATGGAAGTTTCATTAGAAGAAGCCTTGCACCTCATTGAAAAGCAGCATATTTATGATGCAAAAACAGCCTATGCCATACAGTACTTACAACTGCAAGAGGTACTTAAGTCAACAAAATGAGGGAGTTTTTTGCAGACATCCATATTCATATCGGCAGAACAAGAACAGGCAGAGCTGTTAAAATTACAGGTGCAAGGTCACTGACAATTGACCAAATTTTCATTGAAGCAACGCAAAGTAAAGGGATGGGGATGATTGGTGTGATTGATGCACAATCTCCAGAAGTCCTAGAAGAATTAATAGAGGGTGTAGAAGAAGGCAAGTACACTGAACTAAGTGATGGCGGTCTATCATTTGAACAGACCGTGCTGCTTTTAGGCAGTGAATTAGAAATTAACGATAACCAATCAAAAGGTCCGATTCACGTGCTTGCATTTATGCCCACACTGCGCAAAATGACTGAGTTCTCCGCATGGCTCGCGCTTCATATGAAAAATGTGCATTTAAGTTCACAGCGCCTCTATGTGGATGGGAAAACACTTCAGCATAAGGTCAAGGAGCTAGGAGGCTTATTTATTCCTGCTCATATTTTCACTCCTCATAAAAGCTTATTTGGCAAAGGAGTCAGCACGTCTTTAACGGAAGTATTCGATCCGGACCTCATTGATGCTGTTGAACTAGGACTTAGCTGCGATACGTCAATGGCATCCCAGTTAAGCGAACTGAACCGTTATCCCTTTTTAACGAATTCAGACGCTCATTCTTTAGGGAAAATCGCGCGAGAATATACAAAAATCCGCATGGACCATGCATCTTTTGCCGAATTCAAACTAGCCCTTGAAGGGAAAGAAGGGAGAGCCATCACAGGAAATTATGGGCTCGCCCCGCGTCTTGGGAAGTACTATCATACAACCTGCGAGAAGTGCGGAGTAAGACCTCGCGCGCTAGATCAAGAAAAGTGCCAAGCATGCGGACATACCCGGATGACAAAAGGAGTGAGCGAGCGTTTAAAGGAGCTTGCTGACCAAGAAAGTGACAATGGAACAAGACCTCCTTATGTTCATCAGCTTCCACTTCAATTTATTCCGGGTGTTGGAGCCAAAACGCTGGAGAAGCTAAAAGCCGTGTTTCACACAGAGATGAATATCCTTCATCAAGCAACAGAACAAGAACTAAAAGCTGTCCTGCCAGAAAAAACAGCCAATTACATCATCAAAGCAAGAAAAGGTGAAGTCGAACTGATCGCTGGCGGGGGTGGAGTATACGGTAAGGTGGATATCAATCATGAATCAAGTTAACTGGACATGTGAAACGTTTGAACAATTGACAAAAGAGGATCTTTACCTGATTTTAATGGAAAGAGTCAATGTGTTTGTTGTTGAACAAACATGCCCTTACCCTGAAATTGATCACCGGGACCAAGAAGCGCTTCATCTGATGGCAAAAGAGAACGGCACGATTGTGGCTTATTGCCGAATTTTTCAAAGCGGAATCATGTACGAAGAGGCATCCATTGGCCGCGTTCTTGTGACAGAGGCAGGCCGAAAAAAAGGCTATGGAAAAATGCTACTTAGCAAGGCTTTGGAAAAGCTGAGTGAATTAGGTGAAACAAGTGTCAAAATTCAGGCGCAGGCCTACCTGAAGTCGTTTTACGAATCCTTTGGTTTTAAGGCCGTTTCAGATTGTTATGATGAAGATGGAATTCCCCATCTTGATATGGTGAAAACAGAAAGATAGGCGTGTATACGTCTATCTTTTTTATGTCACATCGTGTATCATAACGTCAACGAAAGGGGTTTTGCCAAATGGGAAAAAGCAATGCAAAGAAAAAACGAGAACATATTGAAAGGCAGCACAGTCGAAACCCGGAACTGTCGAGAGGAAACATGCCGCACTTTAGTACACATGAAAGAAAAACAAAAACAAAACAAGAAGCCTTGCAGCACATGATGAAAAAACATAAAAGAAGGAATGCTTATGATCACTATCAAGAGGATCATAAGCATTTTTATTTTGCTTTTTTGTGACAACTAATTCAAATAAATGGAAAAATTTTAAAAAATAGGACAAACGGTCGTTTCTTTTTGTCTAAAAATGTAGTTAAATGACAAAAAGATGAAAGGGAGAGTGAGTATTGTGAACGTCAAGTCAATTGGAGCAGGGCTTTGTATGGCAAGTATGATGTTGGCATCGGTCACGTTCGGCGCCTCACATATTTCTGCAAAGGAGCAAGCGAAAAAAGAGTACATGATCGGCTTTTCTTCTTCCGTTCAAGATCATACACAAAAACAGCTTGTTGAAGAAGCTGGTGGGCATGTAAAAGAATCCATAGAGCAGATAGATATGATGAAAGTTTCCTTGAATGAGGCATCGAAAAAGAAACTAAATCAGGCAAAAGAAGTGACCTTCATTGAGGAGGACCAAAAGGCAAAAACAAGCGGTCAAACGATCCCATATGGCATCAAAAGCATCAAAGCACAAAAGGTACATAAACGGGGATACGCTGGACAAAATGTCAAAGTAGCTGTTCTTGACAGCGGCATTGATGGCAAACATGAAGATCTACATGTCACCGGGGGAGTCAGCTTTGTTCCAACAGAGTCAGATCCGCTTGTTGACCCGCATGAACACGGGACGCATGTGGCGGGCACAATTGCAGCGTTAGATAATAAGGTAGGTGTCGTTGGTGTTGCGCCAAAAGCTTCAATCTATGCGGTCAAGGTGGCAGATGAAAATGGTGATGGCTACTATAGCTGGATCATTAAAGGAATTGAATGGGCCATTGAGAATGACATAGATGTCATCAATATTAGTATGGGAGGAGCAAGTGAATCTGAAGCGCTGAAAGAAGCGGTAGATCGAGCATATGACAAGGGTATTCTCATTGTGGCTTCTGCTGGGAATGAAGGAAGTTATGGCTCTCTCAACACGGTTGACTATCCAGCTAAATACAGCTCAGTGATAGCGGTTGCTTCTGTTGACCAAAGAAAACAAAGAGCTTTTGATTCATCTGTAGGCGAAGAAGTGGAAGTTTCAGCACCAGGCGTTTCAACGCTCAGTACCATTCCTCATAATGAATATGGCTACAAGAGCGGGACATCCATGGCATCACCGCATGTAGCAGGAGCTGCGGCTGTCATTCTATCAAAACATCCGAATCTGACAAACGATGAAGTGCGCGAGAGACTTTCAAAAACGGCTACACAGCTTGGAGATCCTTTTTACTATGGTGCCGGGCTTGTGAACGTACAAAAAGCGGCACGATAAATGAGAAGAGAGAGCAGTGTTTAGGCTGCTTTCTCTTTTTTCTTTCAATAAAACTGTCATGTTTCGTAATCTCTCTCATAGAATCTAGTAACCTTTACTATTTGGGAGGAAGACGCATGCGGAAAAAGTCTTGGAAGGAACATCTTCTTCAGCACGTAAAAGACCATCTATCGATTTATTTGTTTGTCTCTGTACTCTTTTTAATGGGCGTGATTTTTGGGGCCATCATCGTCAATAGTATGACAATTAGTCAGAAAGAGGATTTATTCTATTATTTAAATCAATTTTTTGGTCAGCTGACAAATGAGAAAGCAGCAGAGTCAAAAGAAATGTTTTTGCAAAGCTTTTTGCATCATATGAAATATTTAGGTCTTATGTGGATACTAGGGATATCTATCATTGGCCTGCCGCTCATCTTTCTCATGATCTTTTTAAAGGGAATTGTCGTTGGGTTTACAGTTGGTTTTCTAGTAAATCAAATGGGGCTGAGTGGTTTTTTCCTTTCGTTCGTATCGGTTCTTCCGCAAAACATATTACTTATTCCAGCCTATTTAGTGATTGGGACATGTGCGATTGCGTTTTCCATCCGTCTCATTGGGCAGCTGTTCATGAAAAAAACCATCAGTCAAGCACCTGTGCAGTGGTTCGCCCGGTATGCATCTGTTCTACTGATGATTTTAGCACTTGCTGCTCTTTCGTCCTTTTTTGAATCGTACGTCTCCTTCATGCTCATGAAAAAGCTGGCAGGTGTTCTTTTCTCATGATTTTATAATTGTTATTAAATAATAATCAATTTATTTATCAATTTAAAATGATTATAGTTGGCTCCCAGCACATCATTTGATATAATGATCAAGTAATGTGGCGTAGGAGGGAAAGTCAATGGAAAATCGGATTGATCGAATTAAGAAACAGCTTCATTCTTCCAGCTATAAGCTCACGCCACAGCGTGAAGCAACAGTAAGAGTACTGCTTGAGAATGAAGAAGACCATTTAAGTGCAGAAGATGTATACCTCCTCGTAAAAGAGAAGTCTCCTGAAATTGGTCTTGCTACTGTTTATCGAACGTTAGAATTGCTAACTGAACTGAAAGTTGTTGATAAAATTAACTTTGGAGACGGCGTTTCGCGATATGATCTTCGCAAAGAAGGAGCCGCTCACTTCCATCATCATCTTGTCTGCATGGAATGCGGGACAGTCGATGAGATAGAAGATGATTTATTAGAAGACGTTGAAGAGATTATTGAACGTGACTGGAAATTTAAAATTAAGGATCATAGATTGACATTCCATGGTATTTGCCACCGATGTCATGATGATGAATCCGGCAAATAATCCGAATTGGAACCTTTTCATTTAAGATGAAGAGGTTTTTTGCATTTTCGCTGTATATTCCTTGTCCCACCTGGCATATGCTGAAGTAATGAGAAGCTCGAGAAAGGACATGAGAATCATGCGAAAATGGCTCAAAACAACAGGTGAAGTGATGAAGGTATTTATCTTGTTCACTGGTTTTACCGTCCTGTTCTATTATGCTATGATATGGATAAATTCAGAATATGAAAGCTACCATCGTTATGATAAACCAGAGGGTGCAGCAATTAAAGTGATGGAAATGGATCAGCCGAATCAAGACAACTGGCAAGACCGATTGATTTATTTTTATCAAAACGGGGAGTAGAAATCATTGAACGATCAATTATCCGACTTTATTCATTTTATGACAGTAGAGAGAGGACTCTCTGAAAATACCATTGTTTCTTATAAACGAGATTTACAGAACTACTTGTCTTTTTTAATGACACATGAGCAGCTGACGGATATAAAAGATGTCACACGCCTGCATATCATTCATTATTTAAAAAAGCTAAAAGAGGAAGGGAAATCGAGCAAAACGTCAGTGCGGCATCTCTCCTCGATCCGGTCCTTCCACCAATTTCTGCTCCGGGAAAAAGTGACAACAGATGATCCGTCATGGAACATTGAAACGCAAAAAACAGAGCGGAAATTACCGAAAGTTCTCTCACTAGGGGAAGTTGAAAAGCTGCTTGATACACCAAATCAGCACACTCCATTTGACTACCGTGACAAAGCAATGCTCGAGCTCTTATATGCGACAGGCATTCGCGTCAGTGAAATGCTGGATCTGACCCTTGCCGATGTTCACCTCACAATGGGCTTTATCCGTTGTTTCGGTAAAGGAAGAAAAGAGCGGATTGTGCCAATTGGTGAAGCAGCTGCAAGTGCGATTGAAGAATATCTCGAAAAGGGAAGAAGCAAGCTGTTAAAAAAACAGCCGGCAGATGCCTTATTTCTCAATCATCACGGGAAAAAAATGTCGCGGCAAGGTTTCTGGAAGAATCTGAAAAAAAGAGCTCTCGAAGCAGGGATTCAAAAGGAACTCACACCCCATACACTCAGGCATTCATTTGCCACGCATCTGCTTGAAAACGGTGCAGACCTAAGAGCTGTGCAGGAGATGCTCGGACATGCCGATATCTCGACAACACAAATTTATACACATGTGACGAAAACAAGACTGAAAGATGTGTATCACAAATTCCATCCAAGGGCATAAGTAAAGCATGACACGGTGAACGTGTGTCATGCTTTTTCATGTTTGCACCGTTTATGGTTGTCAACCGGCTTGTAAACGGTTTATACTTGAGATGTCAGACCTCTCTTTTTGAAAGGTTAAAAGACAAGAATATTGAAGGAGGCGCTTTTTAATGCCTGATTATCAGTATAAACGCATTTTCCTCGTCGTAATGGATTCAGTAGGAATTGGGGAAGCACCTGATGCTGCTGAATTTAATGATGTAGGTGCAGATACACTAGGACATATTGCTGAAAAAATGAACGGGCTTCATATGCCGAATATGGCGAAGCTTGGGCTGAGTCATATTAAAGAAATAAAAGGAATTCCAGCGGATGAGAAGCCGCTTGCGTATTATGGAAAAATGCAAGAGGCATCAAATGGTAAAGATACAATGACAGGACACTGGGAAATCATGGGTCTTTACATAGACACACCGTTCAGAGTTTTTCCAGACGGATTCCCAGATGAACTATTAAATGAACTAAAAGAAAAAACAGGCAGAGGCATTATTGGAAATAAACCTGCGTCTGGTACTGAAATTTTAGACGAGCTTGGCGAAGAGCACATGAAAACAGGCGATCTAATCGTTTATACATCTGCGGATTCTGTGCTGCAAATTGCTGCGCACGAAGAAGTGGTGCCATTAGATGAACTTTACCGTATTTGTGAAATTGCACGTGAGCTCACATTAGATGAAAAATACATGGTTGGCCGCATTATCGCCCGTCCATTTGTCGGGGAGCCTGGCGCATTTGTCAGAACACCGAACCGTCATGACTATGCTTTAAAACCATTTGACCGAACAGTGATGAATGAGCTGAAAGATGATGGGCTTGATGTGATTGCGATTGGCAAAATCTCTGATATTTATGATGGAGAAGGAATCACCTCTTCTCTCAGAACAAAATCGAACATGGACGGAATGGACAAGCTGGTTGATACACTTAAAACAGACTTTACGGGACTCAGCTTTTTAAACCTTGTTGATTTTGACGCCCTTTACGGACATAGAAGAGATCCAGAGGGTTACGGAAAAGCACTAGAGGAATTTGACGCCCGTCTTCCTGAAGTGTTTGATCTGTTAAAAGAGGATGATCTTTTAGTGATTACAGCAGATCATGGAAATGACCCGGTTCATCACGGAACAGATCATACAAGAGAATACGTTCCGCTCATTGCTTACAGCAAAAAGCATCAAGGAGCAAATGAACTGCCAACTCCAAAAACCTTTGCTGATCTTGGAGCAACGGTCGCAGACAATTTCAAGACAACGATGCCAAAATACGGCACAAGCTTTTTATCTAAACTCAAATAGGGGGGGAAATCTCGTGGGAGCACAGTTTTCAGAAGCGGCGGCATACATTAAACAAGCATCGACATACGTACCAACAGTTGGATTGATCTTAGGTTCAGGGCTTGGCATTTTAGCAGATGAGATTGAAAATCCAATCAAATTGAAATATGAAGATATTCCTGGATTCCCTGTGTCAACAGTAGAGGGTCATGCAGGACAGCTCGTCATCGGGACGCTGAAAGGCACTGTCGTATGTGCGATGCAAGGACGTTTTCACTTCTATGAAGGATATGATATGAAGCAAGTGACGTTTCCAGTCCGTGTGATGAAAGAAATTGGCATTGAGACATGCATCGTGACAAATGCAGCCGGCGGTGTGAATACTTCATTCCATCCAGGCGATCTCATGCTGATTACAGATCATATCAATATGATGGGGACCAATCCATTAATTGGTCCAAATGACAGTCAAGGCGTTCGTTTCCCTGATATGTCTGCCCCATACGATAAAGATTTGCTGGCACTTGCAGAAGAAACAGCTCAGCGGTTAGGCATATCTGTACAGCAGGGTGTTTATGCAGGGATGACAGGTCCTTCATATGAAACACCGGCTGAAGTTCGTTTCCTTAGAACACTTGGCGCAGATGCTGTAGGCATGTCGACGGTCCCAGAGGTGATTGTTGCGCGTCATGCAGGAATCAAAGTGCTAGGTATTTCATGCATTTCTAATGCGGCATCAGGTATTTTAGATCAGCCGCTGTCTCATGATGAAGTCATTGAAGTAACCGAAAAAGTGAAAGCGAGTTTCCTTGATTTAGTAAAAGACATTGTCAAACAACTCTCATAGCATGTTTTAAGAAGCCTTCTGTTTATCGACAGAAGGCTTTTTTTATGGCAATCATACGATCTCTGAATAAAACAGCCTCAATGAGGAAAAAATAGAAAGGATTACGATAATGGAGGTCTGCCACTTGAAACGTCATATATGTGCATTGTTTATTTTAATGATCATTATCTCAATGGTTTCACCATCAGCGATAGCAAAAGAAAAGATTGAAAAACCAGAAGAAAAACAAACATCAGAATTGGTGCACGAAGCCAAATCAGCCATCTTAATAGAACGTGACACGGGAAAAGTGCTTTACAACAAAAACAGCGATGAAAAGCTGGCACCCGCAAGTATGACCAAAATCATGACGATGCTTCTCATCATGGAAGCCATTGATCAAGGAAAGCTGAAAATGACTGACAAGGTAAGAACAAGCGACTATGCAGCTTCAATGGGAGGGTCACAAATCTTCCTTGAACCTGGAGAAGAAATGACCGTGAAAGAAATGCTGAAAGGCATTGCGATTGCGTCTGGAAATGATGCTTCAGTTGCCATGGCAGAGCATATTGCAGGATCTGAAGAACAGTTTGTGAAGCAAATGAACAAAAAGGCAAAAGAACTCGGCCTCACCTCTACGGTCTTTCAAAACCCAACAGGACTTCCTGAAAAAGACCATTACAGTTCAGCTCATGATATGGCAAAAATGGCAAAAGAGCTGTTGAAATATGAACAAATCACCAAATTCACAGGGGTCTACGAAGACTATCTCCGTCAAAACACCGATAAAAAATTCTGGCTTGTGAATACGAACCGATTGATTAAATTTTATCCAGGTGTCGATGGGTTGAAAACAGGTTTTACAGGCGAAGCCAAATACTGTTTGACCGCAACCGCTAAAAAAGGAAACATGCGCGTCATTGCAGTTGTCTTCGGCGCAAGTACACCGAAAGACAGAAACGCTCAAATGGTCAAAATGTTAGACTATGCATTTAGTCAATACACCACACACCCGCTTTACAAACGAGGACAAGATGTAGCTGAAATCAAGGTAAGCAAAGGGACAAAGAAAAAAATTCAGCTTGTCACCTCTGAACCAATCTCCCTTTTAACGAAAAAAGGCGAAAATGTGGATCAGATTAAAAAAGAAATCAAATTGTCTCAGGATGTTACGGCTCCATTCTCAAAAGGAACGGAACTTGGAACCATTGTCTTGAAAAAAGACGGAAAAGTGCTGCATGAAAGCCCTGTACAAGCCAAAGAAGGAATGGAAAAAGCGGGCGTTTGGACGTTCTTCAAACGAGCGATGGCTGAATTTGTGAAATGGAAATAAAATGTGAAAGACTGCTGAAACAGGCAGTCTTTTTGCTATGAGGAAGAAGAAAAGAACATCTAAATGTGACGAATGGTCACTAGTTTTGTCATGGTGAAGGATTTACTTGATAAAAAAGAGAAACAATCTTTATCCGAAATTAGAGCAAGGAGGAATAAAAAGATGAGCCTTGATATTCATTTTCAAGTAAAAGAGAGCGTACTTTGCATTCGATTAACAGGAGAGCTCGATCATCACTCCGCAGAAACATTGAGACAAAAGGTGACGAATTATTTGGAAACAGAGGACATTCGCCACATTGTGCTGAATTTGGCTGATTTAACGTTTATGGACAGCTCAGGTCTCGGAGTGATTTTAGGAAGATATAAAGAAATTAAACAGCTTGGCGGAGAAATGGTCGTCTGTGCTATTTCGCCAGCAGTGAACCGGTTATTTGATATGTCTGGCTTATTTAAAATCATCCGTATGGAGCCTTCAGAGCAAACGGCATTGCAAACATTGGGGGTGGCATCATGAGGAATGAAATGAACCTGACCTTCTCTGCTTTAAGTCAAAATGAATCCTTTGCGAGGGTGACAGTCGCGGCGTTTATCGCCCAGCTTGATCCGACATTAGATGAATTAACAGAAATCAAAACCGTTGTGTCAGAGGCGGTGACAAACTCCATTATCCATGGCTATGATGGGAATCCAGATGGCAAGGTGCATATCGAAGTCACACTTGATGACCATGTTGTGTACCTCACCATCCGTGACGAAGGGATGGGCATTACAGATCTTGAGGAAGCAAGACAGCCGCTTTTCACGACAAAACCAGACTTAGAACGCTCTGGAATGGGCTTTACCATTATGGAGAATTTTATGGATGATGTCATGATAGACTCATCTCCAGAAATGGGCACAACCATCCGTTTAACAAAGCATCTATCAAAAAGCAAAGCGCTTTGTAATTAAAGGAGCTGCTCATATGGATGTGGAGGTAAAAAAGCAAGCAAAAAAAACCCAGCTGTCAAATGATGAAGTCAAAGAGCTCATCAAAAAAAGCCAAGACGGTGATCAGCAAGCAAGAGACCTCCTCGTAGAAAAAAACATGCGTCTTGTTTGGTCCGTTGTTCAGCGCTTTTTAAATAGAGGATATGAACCAGATGATTTGTTTCAAATTGGCTGTATTGGACTGCTAAAATCTGTTGATAAATTTGATTTGTCATATGATGTGAAGTTTTCGACCTATGCTGTCCCAATGATCATTGGTGAAATCCAGCGATTCATTCGGGATGATGGAACAGTCAAAGTCAGCCGGTCACTAAAGGAACTTGGAAATAAAATCCGGCGGGCAAGAGATGAATTGTCTAAGTCTCACGGAAGAATGCCGACCGTCCAGGAAATAGCCGAATATCTTGATATCACACCAGAGGATGTCGTCCTCGCCCAAGAAGCGGTCCGAACGCCGTCGTCGATTCATGAAACGGTGTATGAAAATGACGGGGATCCGATTACATTACTTGATCAAATTGCCGATCATTCAGAAGAAAGATGGTTTGATAAAATCGCGCTGAAAGAAGCGATCAAGGAATTAGAAGAACGAGAAAAACTCATTGTGTACTTAAGATATTATAAAGACCAAACACAATCTGAGGTAGCGGAGAGACTCGGCATTTCACAAGTACAAGTCTCGCGGCTCGAAAAGAAAATTTTAAAACAAATCCAAATGCAAATGGATCAAAAAGAGAGCTAGCCAATTCGGCTGGCTTTTTTCGTGTGGTAATTACCGGTAAATCAAGTTCTCTCGGTATGAGAACCATTTTTCACCACATACTATTTTTAACCCATCGTATAGGAAGTGACTTGGATGGACGGACAAATCTTTCTTCGGCTGCGCCATCGCATTAAGACCGGTAATGATCAGCTCATTTATTTAGAAGATATCGCCCAAATCACTGGTGATGAGTTTGCTGTACAAAAGCTTAGCAAGATGCCGATATATCATGTCAGTAAAAAGGATCGTCACATCGCCGTTCTTGATATCATGCATGTGGTCAAAACGATCAAAAAAACATGGCCAGACATCGACATTCAAACCGTCGGAGGCGCTGAAGCCATTGTTGAAATTGATACAGGCAAACGCCAGCTTTCTCCGATTTTATTTGTGTTCGTGTGGCTCCTATTATTTGTCGGAGCGGCGCTTGCCATTATGAATTTCCACGAGGATGTCAGTATGCGGCTCGTTCATATCCGCCTATATGAAATGATCACAGGAAAAACGGTTGAGCATCCTTATTTATTGCAAATTCCATACAGCTTTGGACTAGGCTTTGGCATGATTTTATTTTTCAATCATGTATTTAAAAAGCGTTTAAATGAAGAACCAAGCCCGCTCGAAGTGGAGATGTTTAAATATCAGCTCGATCTCGATCATTATGTCGCCCTTAAAGAAAATAAAGAGACAATGAAAGATATCCATGATCGGTAAGTGGCTTTTTGTCGCGTTAGTTGGACTTGGCGGCGGTTTAACGGTAGGAGCAGGGTTTGTGGCATTTCTCACAGTGCTTGGCATCATCCCTCGTTTAATGCAATTAACGAAAACGCAGCGCTTCATACAAGGATACGAGGCAGCTGTCATCACCGGGGCGGTCGTTGGCGGCTGGGCAACCTTGAGCGAGGTGCATTTGCATTTATCCAAATGGCTGGCGCTCCCGATCGGTCTTTTAGCAGGCATTTTCGTCGGCATGCTTGCAGCTGCGCTGACTGAAGTATTAAATGTACTTCCTATATTAACGAAAAGAATTGGAATGGACGGGAAAATTGTTTTGCTTCTCATGGCCATTGTCTTAGGCAAAGTATTTGGTTCACTATTCCATTGGCTGATTTATATTTAAAAATTTGGAGGGAACAACCGTGTCGAGTTTAAAAGAGAACTATCCATCTAAGGTGAAAACGTATCAGCCTAAACCTCCTTATGTCCTCAACTGCATCAAGGCTTTTCTTGTTGGTGGATTGATCTGTGCCATAGGCGAGGGGCTGCAACATTTCTATATTCACTTTTTTGATTTTAATGAAAAAACAGCAGGGAACCCAACAGTGGCGACCCTCATTTTAATTTCTTCTATATTAACTGGTATCGGTATTTACGATAGAATCGGCCAGTTTGCCGGAGCGGGATCGGCTGTTCCGGTGACAGGATTTGCAAACAGTATGACAAGTGCTGCCCTTGAGCATAGAAGTGAAGGGCTTGTTTTAGGGGTTGCCACAAATATGTTTAAGCTCGCTGGGAACGTCATTGTATTTGGTGTCGTCTCGGCATATGTCGTAGGGATCATTCGATACGTCTTGGAAAAGATGTTTTCGTAGGAGGAATGAAACGTGAAACTAACAGGTAAACAATCTTGGGTTTTTGAGCACAAGCTTTACGTCAATGCAGAGGGAACAGCTGCAGGGCCGAAAGAAAAAGAAGGACCGATTGGTCATTTAATTGATAAAACGTATGACGAAATGCATTGTGATCAAAAGAACTGGGAAATGGCTGAAAGAAAACTGATGGAAGATGCAATATCCAGTGCTTTATCAAAAGCAAATTTGCAAAAAAGCGATATTGATCTATTGCTGGCAGGAGATTTACTTAATCAAAACGTCACAGCAAACTATGTGGCGAGAGAACTAAAAATCCCGTTTCTATGTTTGTTTGGGGCATGCTCAACCTCAATGGAATCGGTCGCCATTGCGTCAGCACTCATTGATGGCGGTTTTGCCAATAGAGCCATTGCAGCGACAAGCAGTCATAATGCAACGGCAGAACGCCAATTTCGTAATCCAACAGAATACGGCGGACAAAAGCCAGATACAGCCACAAGTACCGTCACTGGGAGCGGGGCCGTTATTATTAGCCAGGAGACCTCTCCAATTCAAATTACAAGCGCTACAGTAGGCAGGGTGATGGATCTTGGAATTACAGATCCATTTGACATGGGATCGGCCATGGCTCCGGCAGCGGCAGATACCATCAAGCAGCATTTAGAAGACCTCGGAAGAACGGTGGACGATTACGATCTGATTTTAACAGGTGATTTATCTGGTATTGGTTCACCAATCTTAAAGGATCTTCTGAAGGAAGAAGGCATTCAGCTTGGGAGAAAGCATGATGATTGCGGTTTAATCATCTATACACCCGATCAAAATGTATTCGCTGGTGGGAGCGGCTGTGCTTGTTCAGCTGTTGTGACATTTAGTCACATTTTTCAAGAAATGAAAGCAGGAAATCTGCAAAGAGTACTCGTTGTGGCAACCGGAGCGCTTCTAAGTCCAATGATGGTCCAGCAAAAAGAGACCATTCCAACCATTGCGCACGGTGTCGTATTTGAGCGTGCAGGAGGAGAGAGCTAATGGATTATCTTATCGCTTTTGTTGCAGGCGGACTTATTTGCGTCATTGGCCAGCTTTTACTAGACATACTCAAACTTACGCCTGCACATGTCATGACCACCTTTGTTGTGGCGGGCACCATCTTAGACGGATTCGGTATTTATGATAAATTTATTGAATTTGCGGGTGCGGGCGCAACCGTACCAATCGTCAGCTTTGGTCATAGCTTGCTTCATGGAGCGATGCATCAGGCAGATGTACACGGGTTCATCGGAATCGGGATCGGTATTTTTGAATTAACTTCTGCTGGAATTTCAGCTGCGATTTTATTCTCATTTATTATCGCTCTTATCTTTAAACCGAAAGGATAACCTAATATGGGGCAAAGACGAAAAGTCATTTTAGTGACAGACGGAGATATATATGCTGCCAAAACCATTGAGCTTGCTGCTAAAAATGTCGGTGGGCGATGTATTTCCAGCTCAAAAGGAAATCCAAGCAAACGAACAGGACCTGAACTTGTGCAGATGATTTTAAAAACGCCGAATGATCCAGTGTTTGTCATGTTTGATGATTCTGGCCTGACAGGTGAAGGAACAGGGGAGATAGCGATGAAGCATGTGGCGCGTCATCCTAAAATTGAAGTCATTGGGGCGATCGCCGTTGCATCCAAAACGCATCAAGCTGAATGGACAAAGGTTCATGTTTCCATTGACCGGGAGGGTGAACTGACAGAATACGGTGTCGACAAGCATGGTCTTCCCGAAATGGAGCCTCATAAAATGAGCGGAGATACCGTGTATTGTCTTGACTCGCTCGATCTGCCGTTTGTTGTTGGAATTGGAGATATTGGCAAAATGGGACGGAAAGATGATCTGAGCAAAGGATCTCCGATCACAATGAAAGCAGTTGAATTAATTTTAGAAAGGAGTGGTTTCCATGAAGAAAGACAAGGTAAACGTGTACCGAGATCCGAAGAAAAATGAAGATTACTTTAAAGAAAATGTCGGAATGGGTCTCAGCTTTGACCTTGGCGTGCGGAAAATTTATATACACGATCAGGAAATCCAACTTTACTATGTAAATGGACTGTGTGATACACAGTATGTCATCTACTTATTAAAAGAGCTAGTTGAAATCAATGACAACGAACCTGAATCAGATGACATGGCCCGTGTGATTGAGAATCGTCTTGTCAATCAGCAGGTCTCAAAGGTTGAAACACTTGATGAAGCGGTAGACCAAGTGCTGTCGGGCCTTGTGGCAGTTGTAGTTGAAGGTGAAAACTACGCATTTATCATTGATGTTAGAAGCTATCCTGGCAGAATGCCTGAGGAGCCGGATACAGAAAAGGTTGTCCGGGGAGCAAGGGACGGCTTTGTTGAAAACATTATTGTGAATACAGCGCTGATTCGAAGAAGAGTACGGGATGAAAAGCTGCGATACAAAATGCTCAAAGTAGGCGAACGTTCAAAAGCGGATGTCTGTGTTTGCTATATTGAAGATATTGCAGACCCGGATCTTGTAGATATTATAGAAAAAGAAGTATCAGGAATCAAAGTCGATGGGCTGACGATGTCTGATAAAACGATTGAAGAATTCATTATTAAACAAGGATACAATCCCTTTCCCCTTGTACGTTACACCGAGCGTCCAGATGTCGCCGCTAACCATATACTAGAAGGGCATGTCATCATTATTACGGATACATCTCCTAGTGTCATCATTACGCCAACCACCATTTTTCACCACGTTCAACATGCAGAAGAATACCGCCAAGCACCTGCAGTTGGTACGTTCCTAAGATGGGTACGCTTTTTAGGCATTTTATGTTCAACGTTTCTTTTACCAATTTGGTTTCTGTTTATCCTTGAACCAAGTCTTCTGCCAGATAATTTAAGCTATATTGGCTTTAACAAACCATCCCATATCCCAGTGATTTTACAAGTATTTCTAGCTGATTTTGGGGTAGAATTTTTAAGGATGGCTGCAATTCATACGCCAACTGCATTGTCGACCGCCATGGGGCTGATTGCGGCTGTTTTAATTGGGCAAATTGCCATTGATGTCGGTTTATTTACACCAGAGGTCATTTTATACGTCTCACTAGCGGCAATCGGTACATTTACAACCCCAAGCTATGAGCTGAGTGTCGCCAATAAGATTGTACGACTCATCATATTAGCGCTCGTGGCGATCTTTAAGCTGAATGGACTCATCATTGGTTTTACGTTGTTACTCATCTACTTAACATCCATTCGTTCATTGCAGACGCCTTATATGTGGCCATTTCTTCCTTTTAACGGGAAGGCTTTATGGCAAGTGCTGATTCGGACGTCTGTTCCTGGCTCAAAAGTAAGGCCAAGCATTGTTCACCCTCAAAACAGATCAAAAATTCCGCCAAATTCTTAACGCTCATTGAAAGTGGCTGAAGATTGTGATATTGTATTTTTAACTTTGAGAAACGGCAAAAAGGCAGCTCACGCAGCTGTCTTTTTTCAGCCGAGGCGGAGAAAGAGGGAATGACATTGTATTTACACGGCACTTGCAGACAAAATGAACTCGGTCATTTAGAAATTGGTGGTGTTGATGCCGTTTCTTTAGCTGAAACGTATGGGACACCACTTTATGTATATGATGTGGCTTTAATACGGGAGCGTGCAAAAAGCTTTCAAAAAGCATTTATAGAAGAAGAGTTAAAAGCGCAGGTAGCATATGCGAGTAAAGCATTTTCCTCCATCGCGATGTTTCAGCTTGCCAAGGAAGAAGGATTATCTCTTGATGTCGTATCAGGCGGGGAGCTTCACACAGCCATTTGCGCTGGGTTTCCGGTAGAAAAAATTCATTTCCATGGCAACAATAAAAGTAGAGATGAATTAAAAATGGCGTTAGAGCACGAGATCGGCTGTATCGTTGTAGATAATTTCTACGAAATGAAGCTCATTGAAGAGCTTGGTCAAGAGCTGTCAAAACAGGTGAAAGTGCTGCTCCGTATCACACCAGGTGTCGAAGCGCATACGCATGATTACATTACAACAGGCCAAGAGGATTCCAAATTTGGCTTTGACCTTCACAATGGACAAGCAGATGAAGCGGTGAAACAAGTGCTTGGATCAGAAGTGATCGAACTGTTAGGCGTTCATTGCCATATCGGATCACAAATATTTGATACAGCTGGTTTTGTCCTTGCAGCAGACAAGATCTTTTTGAAGCTGGAAGAATGGAGAGAATCATTTGGTTTTATTTCGACCGTGTTAAACTTAGGCGGCGGCTTTGGCATCCGTTATACAGAAGAAGATGAACCACTTCCTGCGACAGAATATGTCGAGAAAATTATCCAAGCTGTAAAAGAGAACGTGACACGCTATGAGTTTGATATACCGGAGATTTGGATTGAGCCAGGCCGCTCTCTTGTTGGTGACGCAGGAACAACGCTTTATACGATCGGCTCATCAAAACACGTACCTGGCATTCGCGATTATGTTGCGGTAGATGGGGGAATGAGTGACAACATTCGTCCAGCATTATATCAAGCGAAATATGAAGCGGCAAGTGCCAACAAAATGAGCCAATCGCACAATCAAACAGTTTCTATTGCAGGGAAATGCTGTGAAAGCGGAGATATGCTTATTTGGGATATCGATCTGCCAGAGTTATCACAAGGAGATTTATTAGCTGTCTTTTGTACCGGAGCTTACGGCTACAGTATGTCAAATAACTATAACCGCATCCCGCGTCCGGCTGTTGTATTTGTAGAAGACGGGGAAGCGCAGCTTGTGGTTGAACGTGAAACATATGCGGACATTGTCAAACTTGATTTACCTTATCAATCAAAAGTGAAATCATCTACGTAAAAAAGCTGCCTGTACATCAGGCAGCTTTTTATAATGACTTATTTACCTCCAGTAAATACAGAGACGATCGCGTTCCAAATGGAGACAAAGAAATCCCAAATCTTTTGAAGTAGGTTTTTCCCTTCATCTGATTCTATGAATTTCGTAATCTTGTCTTTTGCTTTATCGATTTGAGATCCTACCTGGTTCCAATCGATATTGATGTTCTTCATTTTATCGAATAGAGAAATAAGCTGATCCTTTTGATCTTGCGTTAGATTTAAGTTTAAATCAGAAGCAGCCTGATCCACTTTTTCTTCTACTTCTTTTGTTGTTTTAGGGACACCATTTTTCGCAATGTCATCCTTGATTTTTGCAATAAGGGCAGAAGCATTGTCTTTCCCGATGGAGTCACCCAATTTAGACGTTGTCACAAGCTCTTCGTTTGCTACCTGCTTCACATCTTCTGGAATGGCTTTGTCGCTAGACACTTCATAGGCCTTTAATAAACCCGTCAGTGCGGCTGTACCAGAAACTTCAAACGGTGCAGTCACAACAACCTTGGCATCCTTGACACCGGCTGTCATTAAAGCATTTAAATACATCTCATCTGTAATGGTCTTGATGTTATGTGTATCCACAGTCAGACCAGTACCTGATTTTTCAATGGTGATAGATGAAGATGATAATGCTCTCGTCCCGATAGAAGAACGGGGGATATACTTTCCTAAATATTCATGCTCTTCTTTATTGGTTACTTCAATTTTTGTCGCATTTTCAGGTGGATTCAACTCGTCAAGCACCTTTTGGCGATCAGCCGGAGTTAAGTCTTGCCCAAGTGTGACGATGACATCGCCGACAGCTGCATCCGCTAAGCTGACTTTTGGCGCACCAATGAGGAAAAGGAGCGCTGCCATCATACTAAGCATTGATTTTTTAAACATGTTGACCTCCTTCAAGTCGAAAGGGTTCCTCTTTCAAGAGAAACTCATCTTTTGAGTACACGTAAAGAAATGTACTCCATCATATAGACGTAACAAATCGATTCGACGTTTCAATTTTCTTTTTAAGATGTTTTCCTTTTCCAATAAATAAAGACCTGTTGCTCATTCTGTTATCAATTTAATAGGAAAAAAGGATCAAGCTCTTCTATTGTATCAATCCTAAGAAAAGAGGTAAATCACAATCAAAGAGCAGGGGATGTTTAACATGACCGAAAATGTGCTATAATGAGCGTTGTTTAACCTGAAAGGAGAATGTGAAAAATGGCAAAAAAAGGATACATACAACTAACGAATGGTAAGAAACTTGAGTTTGAACTATACCCAGAGGCTGCTCCAGGTACAGTAGCAAACTTTGAAAAATTAGCGAATGAAGGCTTCTACGATGGATTGAAATTCCACCGCGTCATCCCAGGCTTCGTAAGCCAAGGTGGCGATCCAAACGGTAATGGAACAGGCGGTCCTGGTTACACAATTAAATGTGAAACAGAAGGGAATCCACATCAACACGAAAGAGGTTCATTATCAATGGCGCATGCTGGAAAAGACACGGGCGGCAGCCAATTCTTTATCGTCCATGACCCGCAGCCGCACTTAAACGGTGTTCACACTGTTTTTGGCAAAGTAACATCTGGTATCGAGGCTGTTCTAGATATGGAACAAGGCCAAGGAATGGAAAAAGTCGAAGTTTTCGATGCTTAATCCAAAACACCGCTTAAACGCGGTGTTTTTTTATTATCAATCTGATTTTACGGTTATTTGTTCCGTGAGGCGGTAGGTGATGAACCAATATAAAAGGGCAATAGCGCTAACAGAGGCGCCAAATAAACATACTCCGCTCCAGCCATTGTTTGCGTATATGCTAGTGGAAGCAATGGAACCAGTCGCACTGCCGATGGAGTAAAAAATCATATAAGCAGCAGTGAGCCGGCTTCTCGCCTCAGGCAGCACTGTGAAAATCATACTTTGGTTGGTCACATGTACGGCCTGCACAGATAGGTCAAGAATAATAATACCTATGATTAATAAAATGAGTGAATATTCAGTGAAAAAAATAAAAAACCATGAAACGAATAATAGGACAAGGGCTATACAAGTTGTTAATTGTCCTAAGCCTCGATCAGCAAGGCTTCCAGCCCGAGTAGCGCCTAATGCTCCGGCAACTCCAGCAAGACCAAATGCACCGATCGCCGTATGTGAAAGATTGTGTGGCGAGCTGCTGAGAGGCAGCACGAGCGAAGTCCACAACGTACCAAACACGATAAAGATCAGAAAACCCAGTATGCCTCGGATGCGCAGAATTTGTTCTTGTCTGAACAATGTAAACATTGAAGCAAGCAGCTTCATATAGGATATTGACGCTCTCTCGCTATCAGCCCGCGGGAGATACCGGTATAACACGGAGGTTATGATGAGCATCATAACGGCAGACACGAGATAGACTGACCTCCAGCCGGCGAGATCGGTTAGTACACCAGCAAACGTTCGTGCGAGAAGAATACCAATCACAATGCCACTTTGAACCAAGCCCACGATACGGCCTCGTTCTTCAGGAGCAGCCCATGTCGCTGCGAACGCTACGAGTACCTGAGTGACCACAGCAAGCATACCGACGGAAGCCAGCCCTATAAACAGGACGGTTGCAGTAGGGGCGATGCCGACTAGAATCAGAGATAACACGGATACTAGCATCTGAGCCATGATGAGCCGCCTTTGATTGAACAGGTCACCAAGTGGTACGATCAGTAGCAGTCCTAGTGCATAACAAAGCTGAGTAATCGTAATGACAATGCCAATGGATGAATAGGTGATGCCAAACTCGGATGCGAGGGAGTCTAATAACGGTTGTGCAAAGTATATGTTTGCAACTGCCATCCCGCAGGCTGACGCAAAAAGCAGAGCCATATAGTGAGTCATCGCTTGCTTCGGTTTGTTTTGTAAATGAGCCGTTTCCAAATCAAGATGTTCTATGGAAATGATTTTTTCTTTCACCATGCATGTCTTCGTCTCCTTTTGTACTAAAAAGTATAATATACTGATCGGTATATTATGATTCCTGTTAAGGATAACCAATAAAACATTTTAAAGTCAATACTTTCATCTTGAAAGAGGAAGGAAATTTGACAATCATACGTCGATAAAATAAAATTATAATGTACCGATTGGTAATCAAATAGACAATAATATCAAAAAATAGATACCTGACTTTGTGAAGAAATTTTAATGTTGAAAAGAGGAATTGCTGATGGTTCGACAACGGGAATTTGACAAGGAAAAAGCGTTGGATGAGGCAATGGTGCTTTTTTGGGAAAAGGGGTATAGGGCCACTACATTAAGCGATTTGACTGAAAAAATGGGAATACAGCGGCCAAGTTTATACTCAGCGTTTGGAGATAAAGAGGAATTATTTGAGGCCGCATTACGCAAATACACAAAGCAGCATGCTGCCCATATTCGAACAAAACTTCAAAACAAACTTTCTGTCAAGGAAGCATTTCATGCATTATTTGTAGATTTAGTAGAAGAGGAATATAGAGATGGTCCGAGTAAAGGGTGTTTTTGCATCAATACAATAGTGGAACTTGCGCCACACGAAGAGAAATTTGAAATTCTGACAAGAGAGCATCAGATGTATCTTTCCGTCATTTTCGAAGAAAGAATTGTTCAAGGTATTCGCTCGAGTGAGCTCAAAAGTAGCCTGAATGCGAAAGCTTTAGCACAAACACTGGTCGTTTCTTTCATAGGACTGACCGTCCTCATGAAATCTCGTCCAGAACGTTCATTTGTAGATCATTCTGTAGCGACGATACTTTCCATATTAAAATAATGACAACATGCTATGGTATCCTCCTTCAATAAGAGTGATAGCGTATTTTGAACTAAATATCAAAATACGCTTTTTCTTTTAGGACAGTTGTGGACAAAATTCGATTTTGTGATATGATAAGAGAACAAACATTCGTATTTGTGGGTGTCGCCACATTGTCAGTACAAATCTAAAAAGCGTGGTCAGGCCGAAAGAAAGCAGGAGATAATTTGAAACCATTAACAAAAGAAGAAAAAAATCAAATGATGATTGCCATTCAGCGTTACTTTGCCGAAGAACGAGAAGAAGAAATTGGTGAATTAGCAGCCATCAATATACTAGAATTTATCACAAAAAACCTTGGAAGCTACTATTATAATCAAGGGGTTCGTGACAGCCGGAACATCGCTGTTCAGAGATCGCAATTGTTAGAGGAAGATTTATTTGCACTCGAAAAAAGATGATCATCAATAATGTGCGCCTTGCTAACTGATAAAGAGGAAAGAGACCCCCTTAATAAAGAACGCATATTCGTATCATATGTAATGATGAAAAGGTGGAACCAAAGGTCCATCTCAATCGTTATATAAGTAACCATTAATGGAAATCAGCTTTTTTAGTTTTATTTCATCAAAAGAAGGAATAAAGCATACAAATAGGCGAAGTGCAGATGATGGAGGTTCTAAATATGGGGAAAATTAAATTGAAAATGGCCATCTTATTTGTTTTACTGCTTTGTTTAGGCGCAGGTTATTTATACATGAATGGCATGAAAATTGAAGATGTGCCAACAGCCATTGGTGAAAGCTTAACAAATAATGATAAAGATTATACCATCTATGAATATACCATTACGAAAATTGACGGAGATGAATATTACGGTCAAGCAAAAAACGGCACAAAAATCATTTTTAGTGGAAAGAAGTTCGAAGATGATGTGGCCGACTTGAAGAAAGGTGATCGTATTAAAGCCTACTTTAGTAATGAAAAGAGAATAGATGGTCTTATAAAAGTAGTAAAAGTCGTTAATTAACAAGTCTCCTTTCCTATAAGGAGGCTTTTTTTGTGAGAAATCTTGATTGTTGCATTTGACAACAAGGATCGCTATAATAGCCCCTAAGGACAGCTAAATATCGATTGTATCCTTCGGGGCAGGGTGAAAATCCCGACCGACGGTAATAAAGCAAATGCTTTACAGCCCGTGACCCGTTAATTTATTAACGGTTGATTCAGTGAAAAGCTGAAGCCGACAGTGAAAGTCTGGATGGGAGAAGGATAAAGAAAGCTATGAACGAAAAATATTTATCGATCATAGTTTTATTTCTGATGCAAAAAAGCCACAGCCCCGGAATTTTTTCCGGGGCTTTCTGTATGTTCATGTAGTGAATAGACCGGCATGCAGTGTTTATTAGGTGATCCCTCATCTACCTTGTATGGACCATAAAAAGCGACGAAGGTGCTCAATCGATCACATGTCCCTAACATCGCTTTTTTAAAAAGTGAGAAATACAAATGAAAAGAAAGGGAGGATCACATGTTTACGGGGATAATTGAAGAAGTAGGCGCAGTTCAGTCATTAAGGAAAAAGTCAGCAGATGCCATAGAAATTGTCATTCAGTGCAGCCGTGTGCTAGAAGATGTTCACCTCGGAGACAGTATTGCGATCAATGGTGTATGTCTTACAGTCACAAGCTTTACAAAAGCACAGTTCGCAGCAGATGTGATGCCAGAAACGGTCAAAGCGACATCACTGGATCAGCTGACATCAGGCAGTCCAGTGAATTTAGAGCGGGCCATGTCCTCGAATGGACGATTCGGCGGTCATTTTGTCTCAGGCCATGTTGACGGGACGGCAGTCATTACCCGAATAGAAAAGAAAAGTAATGCCATTTACTATGATTTAGAGATGGACAAGACCCTCACAGATATGCTCACGCAAAAGGGTTCGATCGCAATAGATGGTGTCAGCTTAACCATTTTCGATTTGCAAGATTCACACGTCACAGTCTCTATTATTCCTCATACGCTTGAAGGAACTATTTTCCCGACTAAATCTATGGGAGAGATCGTGAATATAGAGTGTGACATGATCGGTAAATACATCTATCGCTTTTTAACAAAAGAACAAGGTGAAAAGCAGCCATCCCGATTGACCCCATCATTTTTAAAAGAGCACGGATTCTAGGAGGCGATTGTATGTATCATTTAGTAGAAGAAGCAGTAAACGCTCTGAAAGAAGGAGAAATCATTATCGTAGTGGATGATGAAGACAGAGAAAACGAAGGAGATTTTGTGGCACTTGCTGAGCATGCCACGCCTGAAGTGATTAACTTTATGGCTTTACATGGAAGAGGTCTCATTTGTACACCGGTCCATGCGTCGATTGCCAAACACCTGAACCTGCATCCAATGGTAGAACAAAATACAGATGCACACCATACAGCTTTTACAGTGAGCATCGATCATGTGACAACGACGACTGGTATTAGTGCTTTTGAGCGCTCTACGACCATGCTTGCCATGTTAAATAAAGACGCAACTCCAGAAGAATTTGCCCGCCCAGGTCATGTATTTCCGCTCATTGCAAAAGAAGGCGGCGTACTAGAAAGACCAGGTCATACAGAGGCGGCGGTAGATCTTGCGAAACTGGCAGGTTCAGAGCCAGCGGGTGTCATTTGTGAAATCATGAATGTAGATGGCTCAATGGCGCGTGTTCCAGAACTAAAAGAAATCCAAAAACAGCACGGTTTAAAGATGCTGACAATAGAAGCATTGCAAACCTATTTAAATAATAAAGAAACAGCAGCTATCGAAACAAAATAAAAAATCACAAAAAAGGATGATCAACATATGAATACAATACAAGGGCATGTAGTAGCAGAAGGACTAAAATTTGCAATTGTCGTCGCGAGATTTAATGACTTTATTACAAGTAAACTGCTTGACGGAGCAGAAGATACATTGCTCAGACACGGAGCAAACGGTGACGATATTGATGTCGTGTGGGTACCGGGTGCTTTTGAAATTCCGTACATGGCAAAAAAACTAGCTGAAACAGAGAAATATGATGCTGTCATTACACTTGGAACTGTAATCAGGGGCGCAACAACTCACTACGATTATGTTTGTAATGAAGCCGCTAAAGGAATTGCTCAAAGTGCCATGTCAACAGGGGTACCTATTATCTTTGGTGTACTAACAACAGAATCCATTGAACAAGCTATCGAAAGAGCCGGTACAAAAGCTGGAAATAAAGGCAGCGAATCGGCTGCAGCTGCCATTGAAATGGCGAATCTCAACCGTACCTTTCGTTAATTTAGTGAAAAAGAGTTTAAAAACGGTATAAAAATGTTTATAATGTGTGATGAGCAAATGATTCGTGAGACATTTGCTGGACATAAGGATAATTTGAATATTGAGGGGTATATATGTTAATTCGTTATAAGAGGTCTTTTGAAAAAATTGCCATGGGGCTACTCTCCTTCATGCCAGGTGAGAAAGACGTCAAACAGCTTCAGCAGACGATGAAGTCATATGAAATGGATGAAAATCGGCAGCTGTTCCTTTGGAAAGATGGCGAGGATATCGTAGGTGCTATTGGTGTGTTGAAAACAGACGACCAAGTACAAATCGAGCATATTAGTGTGAATCCATCCCATCGAGATCAAGGAATCGGCAAGGAAATGGTTTTAGCCGTGGAAGAGGTATTCAAAACCAAAACACTCATTCCAAATGAATTAACGCAAGGCTTCTTTCATAGGTGTCACAGTGAAACAAATTAAATATCACACATGTAAAAGCAGAGGCTACAGTCCTCTGCTTTTTTTACGTTCGATTTGCTTTTTTCGTTCAAGCAATACATCTGTCCGGTCACGCAGTCTATGTTTTTCGATCAAAAATGTGTGGGATAAGTTGCTCTCCTGGCCAAAGATCAGTCCGTCTTTTTGAGCCATTTCTTGGCATAGAGACAGGAGCGCTTCATCTTTAATCGGGAGCATCACACTTTCGTAGGGCATGTCTTCAGCCATTTTCTTCTTCAGCGTTCTCAGAAGTTTGAGAAACGCCTCATCATCCAGACCGAGGTTCGATAATACGGGCCGGTTTGCTTCCAGCAAGTGGAGGCTATTTGAAATGAGCCGTTTTGCACCTTTTCCATTTCCCCGTCTTTGATGATACAAAGCAACGGCAAGCTGAATGAAGCCAACCCAATATTCTTTGCGCTGCTCATGCGGGTCTTCCTTCCAATATTCCTCAAGAATTTCATGACACTCAAAATAATCTCTTGTCGTATGAAATTCATGTAAAAAAGCCACGTACGCTTCAGGATACACAGTGGTCATCTCCTTTTCCACTCTCAGTCTAACATATTGAAAAGAAAAGAAGAAAGAGCGCCCTTCGTGAAAGGACGCCCTGTTTCTTTAATAAACCCAAGCCGCGCCAACGATGATCAGCAAGATGAAAAGCACGACAATAAGCGCGAAACCTCCACCAAAGTTATAGCCATCTCCCATAATGATACGGCCTCCTTTTTCATAGTTCTGTTTACAATGGTATTCTATGTATAAATGCCCTGAGTGGTATGGGCGAAACCACTGTTTTTCTTATTTTGCCTAGGACATCATGGTCGAAATTATATTGGACGAGAGCTTTATCCTGTCTTATACTAAAGGTTAGCCGGTGAAACGGTACTTAGAAGACAGTAGAAATGGTGAGAAAAAATGCTGGAATATCAGGTGAAAATAGATTCGTTTGAAGGTCCATTGGACTTACTTTTACATTTAATCAACCGGTTGGAAATTGATATTTATGATATTCCCGTTGCTAAAATTACGGAGCAGTATTTATTATATGTCCATACCATGAGGGAGCTTGAACTTGATGTGGCAAGTGAATATTTGGTGATGGCTGCAACCCTCCTGAGTATTAAAAGCAGAATGCTCCTTCCGAAACAAGAGGAAGAGCTATTTGATGAAGACCTGCTTGAAGAGGAAGAGGACCCTCGAGAAGAGCTGATTGGCAAACTGATTGAATACCGAAAGTATAAAGATGCAGCACAAGAACTAAAAGAACGCGAGGAAGAAAGGCAAAATGCCTTTACAAAACCTCCGAGTGATTTAAGCGAATTTGCAAAAGAATCGGAAGCGAAGGACACAAACCTGCATGTCACGGTGTATGATATGTTAGGTGCGTTCCAAAAGGTATTGAACCGAAAGAAAATAACGAAACCAGCACCATCTAGGATTACAAGACAAGAAATCCCGATTGAAGACAAAATGAATGAGATTATGAACCATTTAAGAAAAACGAAAAAGCGGACCAATTTCATGACTCTATTTCAACATGATCAAAAGGAGCACCTTGTCGTGACGTTTCTTGCTGTTCTTGAATTGATGAAAGGTCATCAAATCATGTTAGAGCAGGAAGGAAACTTTGAAGACATTTATATTATAGGGAGTGAAACGATTCATGACGCTTGATATCGTGAATTGGAAAGCCATCATAGAAGCGCTGCTTTATGCAGCAGGTGACGAAGGCTTAACAAAAAAACAGCTCATGTCTGTTCTTGAAGTAGAAGAGGCAGCGTTACTCGATATGATGTCTGCCGTAAAGGAAGAGTATCAAAAACAAGAACGAGGAATTGAGCTCATTGAATATGCAGATTCATATATGCTGCTGACGAAAAAGGAATACAGCATTTATTTGAAAAAATTAGTCGAGACCCCATCCAAAGGTTTGTCTCAGGCAGCGCTTGAAGTACTCGCAATCGTTTCTTATAAACAGCCGATCACACGCAGTGAGGTAGAAGAAATCAGAGGAGTCAAATCAGAGCGGGTGCTTCATAGTTTAGTAGCCAAAGCGCTGCTCTGTGAAGTTGGACGTGCCGATGGCCCTGGGCGAGCAATTCTTTATGGGACAACACCTACCTTTTTAGAGCAGTTTGGCTTAAAGGCATTGGATGAATTACCGCCACTTCCAGAGAATGTGGAAGCAGATGGTGTACAAGAAGAAGCTGATCTATTTTTTGAAAACTTCAATCAAACATTTGAAGAGATAAAATAGTTCAAAAGAATGAAAAATGTATGATAAAATATAAAAAAGATTTTAGGTCTAACATCTATTGATGTCAGATAAAATGGTCATAAAGCCATGAGGGGAAGGTAAACACAAAACAAATGGCACATATGAATGTAAAGGCTCAAGTTGATCAAGCAGGCGTCTTTTTATCAAAGGTTGCAACTGAAATGAATGGTTTTCTGAACGAAGCTACCTTATCAAGTATGAAACGATTAAACCCTGAAGCGGAAGCCTATTATTGTGACATATTGAATACATTACGGAAGCTTGCAGTGTACAGCGAGGATGCAGCGGCAGTTTGCAGGAAAATCAGCCAGCAGCAGACATTCCCGCAGCAAGCCGCGCAGCAGACGCTTCACCGTATTTATCATCAATGTATTGAAGAGTTTTTCACGCCGAAAAAGGATACATGGTATGAAGACAGCCGTTCCGCATATACAGGAAAGAGCAGCATTGTTTTCCACCATGAAGTATCCGCTGAGATCAAACGATTATTTTCTTCATTAGAAAAAGATTTTTTAGCGATGAGAGAAGAGCTAGAATATACGACATCTCATCAGCAAATGAAAATGGTATAAGCAAGAGGAAGGAGCGTCTCTACATATAGAGACGCTTTTTTTTATGGACGAGGCATCATAACTTTTTCAGCCGCGCATACACTTGTACAAAACGGACAAGGACGTGAATGAACATGCCCTATTTAAAAATTGGAACAGCAGTCCTTCTTCTATTTACACTCTTACTGCCCTTTTCCTCACATGCCAAAGCAGATATGTCATTATCAGTGAGTGCAAGAAGCGCCATTTTAATAGATGGACAGTCAGGCAGAGTCCTATTTGGAAAGGACGAGCATGAAAAAAGAAGAATCGCCAGTATTACGAAAATTATGACGGCAGTATTAGCCATTGAATCAGGAAAAATGAAAGACACCGTCAAAGTATCAAAGCGCGCGATTCAAGCAGAGGGCTCATCGATTTATTTAAAAGAAGGGCAAAAGGTGAGCCTAGAAGACTTGACATACGGGCTTATGCTGCGTTCTGGAAATGATGCAGCTGTTGCCATTGCAGAGCATGTGGGCGGTAGCTTAGAAGGATTTATTTTTATGATGAATCAAAAAGCATCTGAACTAGGAATGGAGAATACGAATTTTCAAAATCCGCATGGACTCGATGATCATAAACATCATTATTCATCAGCCTATGACATGGCTATCTTAACAAAATACGCCACGGGGCATAAACAATATCAAAAAATTGCGGGAACGACTTTCTATAAAGCAAAAACGATGGAGGGCTATTGGAAAAATAAAAACAAGCTCCTTACTGGTTTATATCAATATTCTACTGGAGGGAAAACGGGATATACGAAGCTTGCAAAACGCACACTTGTCTCTACAGCTGCCAAAGGGGATGCGGCACTGATCGCTGTGACCATTAATGCGCCAGATGATTGGAAGGATCATATCTCTATGTTTGAATATGCATTTGATCATTATAAAACGTACGTACTTGCTGAAAAAGGAAGACTCGCTTCATTAAAAGGAACCTTTTACGAAAAAAAAGCATTTATCAAACGTGATGTGGACTATTTTTTAAATGAAGATGAGAAAAAGCTAGTAGAAATTGAAACGGAAATGCTTACTCCTCAAAAGAAGTGGAAAAAAAACGCCGAGGCCATCCCTGATGTTGTAGGGAAAATGACGTTTTTATTAGATGGACAGGTGATCGAGCAAGTACCGATTTTTTATGAAAATAAACGAAATCGAATGCCTCAAAAAAGCTTCCAAGAAATGTTTAAGTCTGTCTTTCAGACATCTATAGGCGGATCTTCATGGTCAATCTAATTTGGGTATTCCTCACTGTCATCGGTCTTGTGTACGCGATGTTCAACGGAACGATGGAGGAAGTAAACGAAGCTGTATTTAAGGGATCAAAGGAAGCAGTGACCATTTCAATTGGTCTGATTAGTGTCCTCGTTTTTTGGCTCGGGCTGATGAAGATTGCAGAAGAGGCAGGCTTGTTACATTTCTTTAGTAAATTGTGCCGTCCCTTTATTTCAAAGCTATTTCCGGATATTCCGCCTAACCATCCTGCGATGGGATATATTTTGTCCAATCTGATGGCGAATTTCTTTGGTCTCGGGAATGCCGCTACACCGCTTGGGATTAAGGCAATGGAGCAGATGAAAGCATTAAACGGCGGGAAAAATGAAGCAAGCCGGTCCATGATTACATTTTTAGCGGTCAACACATCCTCTATCACACTCGTGCCAACAACCGTCATTGCAATTAGAATGACCTATGGTGCAGATCAGCCAACAGACATTGTAGGGCCAACCATTTTGGCGACACTCATTTCAGGCATTGGTGCCATTCTCATTGATCGCTATTTCCACTATCGCAGAAGCAGGCGGGGGTGATCTCGTGTCATTTATTAACTGGCTGTCACTTGCTTTGATTCCACTGATCATCGCAGGAATTTTAATTGCGGGAACCATTAAAAAGGTACCGACCTATGAAACATTTGTCGAGGGCGGGAAAGAAGGTATTCAAATTGCCTTTTCAATCATTCCTTATTTAGTCGGCATGCTCGTGGCCATTACGATATTCCGCGCGTCTGGTGCGCTTGATTTTGTCATGGGACTGTTAAAACCCGTGTTTACAGCGATCGGCTTCCCGGCAGAAGTGGTGCCGCTTGCGTTTATTCGTCCGATATCTGGCACAGCTGCACTCGGGATGACATCAGACCTCATTGCGACATATGGACCAGATTCATTTATCGGACAGCTCGCAGCTGTCATGCAAGGGTCAACTGATACCACTCTCTACATTTTAACGGTCTATTTTGGGGCAGTCGGTATAAAAAAAATGGGAGATGCGCTGAAAGTAGGTCTGTTAGCGGACCTCATTGGCATCATTGCATCTGTCATCATCGTCAGTTTGTTATTTAGCGGCGCCTAATGAGGCGCTTTTTTGTCTTTCAATGGATGGAAAATTGCTTTTTAGCTGAAATTAAACAGACGAATCGCTTATTTTTCCACGAATGCTTGTTTGTTTTAAGTCAAGCAAGTAAGATAGTACATGAGGTGAAAGACAAAATGGAACGTTTACAGAAAGTAATTGCACATGCCGGCGTCGCTTCTAGACGAAAGGCAGAAGAATTAATTAAAGAAGGACGAGTTACCGTTAATGGTCAAACAGTGACAGAGCTCGGAGTAAAAGTGGGCTCTTCAGATAAAATTGAAGTCAACGGATTAAAGCTTGAAAGAGAAGAACCGGTTTACTTTATGCTTTATAAACCGCGCGGCGTCATTTCAGCTGCCGAGGATGATAAAGGACGTAAGGTTGTCACAGATTTCTTTGATGACGTCCCGCAGCGCCTTTATCCAATCGGCCGCTTAGATTATGATACGAGCGGTTTGATTTTAATTACAAATGACGGGGAATTTGCCCATAAGCTCATGCATCCGAAATACGAAATTGATAAAACATATGCAGCGAAGCTAAAAGGCATCCCATCAAAGGAATTGCTTAGAAAGCTAGAAAAAGGGATTATGTTAGATCATAAAAAGACTGCACGTGCTCGTGCCAAGATGCTTTCTATCGATAAACGAAAGCAGACATCTATCGTTCAATTAACCATTCATGAAGGCAGAAACAGACAAGTGCGCCGCATGTTTGAAGCGATCGGTCATGATGTGTTAAAGCTAAAAAGAGAGCAATATGCGTTCCTTCATATTGAAGGCATGAGACCAGGAGACCGCAGAGAATTAACACCGCATGAAGTAAAGCGCCTGAGAGCAATTGCAGATCACGGGAAAAGCGCTTTTTAATTTTCACATAAACTTCAAAAAATGAAGAAGCATCAAAAGAAGGAGAATGCTATAATTTACCTGAATGTCTATGGGGAAGGGGTACTTCAGATGAAAAAAAGACGGTTTTTCATACGGACGGGCATTCTCCTCGTGATGCTTGCTGCACTATGTTATACCATGTATAACTCAGTATTTGCCAAACAGGATCGGGTCAAAGAAGGATCTATTGCGCCAAACTTTGTCCTTCAATCTGTGGATGGGGAACGGATTGAATTAAAGGACTTAAAAGGCAAAGGTGTCTTTCTTAATTTTTGGGGGACCTGGTGTGGTCCATGTAAACAAGAATTCCCTTACATGGCAAATCAATATGAAGTGTTCAAGGATCGCGGTGTGGAAATTGTTGCAGTCAATGTTGCAGAATCCAATATTGCCGTGAAGAATTTTATGGGGTCCTATGGCGTGAATTTTCCTGTTGCCATGGACAAGGATCGTCAGGTGACAGAGGCATATGATATTACGCCGCTGCCAACCACATTTTTAATTAATCCTGAAGGCAAGGTAATCAAAGTCATAAAGGGAACCATGACAGAACGTAATGTCTATGATTATATGAATTTGATTAAACCAAAGGGGTCATAGAATGAAAGAGGTAAAATGCGAGTGTGGACATATTAATCCAATCGGTACTGTTTTATGTGAATCCTGCGGGAATCCTATTGCGGCTAAAGAGAAAAACTCTTCAAAGCTGCTTGATATGAGATATGACGGCAGTGCGAGACGCTCGCAAACATACAACAAAACGATTGTTGATAAAGTATGGAACTTTTTTTCTTCCGTTAAGGTGGGTGTGTGGCTGATTGTCATCACACTGCTTGCTTCCTCATTAGGAACGATTTTTCCGCAGGAGCGATTTATTCCGCCAGGTGCATCTGCTTCCACCTATTATGAAGAGCAATATGGGTCGTTTGGCAAGCTGTATTACACACTTGGATTCCATGATCTTTATAATTCTTGGTGGTTTTTAGCTTTAGTTGCATCCATCGGAATCTCCCTTGTCATTTGCAGTCTCGACCGGGTTATTCCTCTTTATCGAGCACTCAAAAACCAAGGGGTTATTAAAAAAGAAGGCTTTATGAGAAGACAGCGTCTGTTCAGTGAGACAGACAAAACGTTAGATCAGCATACATATGAAGGCATCAAGAAAGCAATGAAACAAAAGCGTTACCGTGTGCGAGAAGAAAACGGACATATTTTAGCGGAAAAAGGCCGCTTTTCACGCTGGGGCCCTTACGTCAATCACATTGGATTAATCATCTTTCTCATTGGATCGATGCTCCGGTTTGTCCCAGGCATGTATGTGGATGAAACGCTGTGGGTTAGAGAGGGTGAAACTGCCCCAATTCCAGGCACAGATGGTCAATATTTTTTGAAAAATAATGCGTTTTCAATTGACCGCTATGAAACTGGAAATGAAAAAGAAGTGTTTGAGAATGCGATTGAAAGAGCTGGCGACGGTCAAGTAGTGAAAAGTTATAAAACCGATGCCACTTTATACAAACGTGAAGGGGAAGTTGTGTTTGGTGAAAAGCCCAAGCTGAAGCAGGTATCAGAACACGATATCAAAGTGAACGAACCGCTCAAGTTTGATCATTTCTCATTATATCAAGTGGATTTTAAACAAAATGAACTCGATCAAATGGTCTTTCAGCTGATTCGTAAAGATACAGAAAAATCTTTCGGAACAGTGAAGATTAATCTGCTGGAGCCTAAGTCAGAATATGATCTTGGTAGCGGTTACAAAGTCAAAGTGATGAGCTATCTCCCTGATTTTTATTTTGACGATGATGGAACGCCGAGTACGAAAACAAGGAATCCGAATAATCCTGCTTTCGTGTTTGAAATGGTTTCTCCTGAAAAGCCTAAAGGTGAAAAAAGCTTTGTGGCGATTCAAGAGACAGTAGAGGGCTCTGATAATAACCTATATAAAATGAAGTTTGATCGAGTGGAAACGAAAAACGTCACGGGATTGACGGTGAGAAAAGATTTAACTCTTGGGGTGCTCATCGTAGGCGGGATCATCTTCATGATTGGTGTCGTGCAGGGGATGTATTGGCAGCATAGAAGAATTTGGCTGTCTGCAAAGGATGGAAAAGTATTCGTGGCAGGACACACAAACAAAAACTGGTTTGGCTTAAAGTCTGATCTTGGCGTGATCCTAAGTGACAGTGGCATCAAACAGCCAGTTGATCAAAAAGAACTGCCTGATACAACAAGTATCAGCAAAAGCAAGGGGGAAGGATTAGATGGCAGCAGTCAGTGAAAACCTGTTATTTGCAGCTTTTCTATTGTATTTAGCGGCAGTTCCTTTTTTTGGTGGTGCCATTAAAGGAAAAAAGAAAGTTGATGGACCGCGCAGAAATAAGGCGGCACTTATCGGTATTACGCTCACCATCATCGGTTTTTTAAGTCAATTTGGCTACTTTATTTCAAGGTGGATGGTGTCTGGTCATGCACCAGTCAGTAATTTGTTTGAATTCACAACGGCTTTTGGCATGATGCTTGTGCTCGCATTCATCATTTTATATTTTGTGTATCAAGTGTCGGTACTTGGTTTATTTACACTTCCAATCGCTTTATTGATTATTGCCTATGCAAGTATGTTCCCATCTGATATATCACCGCTAATTCCTTCATTACAAAGTAATTGGCTTTATATTCACGTGACAACAGCAGCACTAGGGCAAGCTATTTTAGCGATCAGCTTTGTGGCAGGTGTCATCTTCTTATTAAAGCATGTCGATCAAACAAAACCAGGTAAGAAGACATTTGGTTTAGAGCTTGTCATGTTTATGATTGTTGTGACACTTGCATTTATCGCAGTCACGTCCATCTTTAGAATGACAGGATACGAAGCGAAATTTAATTGGGTCGATAAAAATAAAGAGGAAAGTGTGATGGTCTATGAGCTGCCAGCTCTAGTTGGACCTCATAAAGGAGAGCTTGTGACGCATGATCGTTTGGAACCGTTTGTTGATTTGCCGCCTGTTTTTTCAGGAAGAAAGGTCAATACGGTGTTATGGTCATTCGGCACAGGGCTGATTTTGTATGGACTGATTCGCTTGATCATTCGCAAAAGACTGAGTGCTCTGCTTCAACCGCTCGTGAAACAGGTGAACCTAGATTTAGTCGATGAAATTGGATACAGAGCTGTTTCCATTGGTTTCCCTGTATTTGCGTTAGGCGGGCTCATTTTTGCAATGATCTGGGCGCAAATTGCATGGACTCGGTTCTGGGGCTGGGACCCGAAGGAAGTATGGGCATTAATTACGTTTCTCTTTTATGCAGCCTACCTTCATCTTCGCTTATCCAGGGGCTGGCATGGCGAAAAGTCCGCTTGGTTAGCTGTCATCGGATTCGCCATCATTATGTTTAATCTCATCTTTGTCAATCTTGTGATTGCAGGGCTTCATTCTTACGCGTAATCACATGAAAAAGGCCAACTTTTTATGAATCGATTCGGCTTTTTGTTAAAATGAATGTAACAACGGAGAAAGCAGGAGGATTGTCTAATGGAACACACAACTCAAACGAAAATATTAGTCGTAGATGATGAGGCAAGAATTCGCCGCCTTTTAAAAATGTATTTAGAGCGTGAAAATTATGAAATCGATGAAGCTGAAAATGGAGATGAGGCCATTCAAAAGGGACTCCAAACAGATTATGACCTCATTTTGCTCGATTTAATGATGCCTGGTACAGATGGGATCGAAGTGTGTAATCAAATTCGAGACAAAAAAGCGACCCCAATCATTATGCTGACGGCAAAAGGAGAAGAAGCCAACCGCGTGCAAGGGTTTGAAGCAGGTACGGATGACTACATCGTCAAACCTTTTAGCCCGCGTGAAGTTGTTTTACGTGTGAAAGCATTGCTCAGAAGATCTTCTCAAACGTCTTATCTCAATACTGGGACAACAACAAAAGACGTCCTTGTGTTTTCTCATCTTTCAATTGATCACGACGCGCATAGAGTGACAGCTGATGGCAAAGAAGTCAGTCTCACGCCGAAGGAATATGAGCTTTTATATTTCCTTGCGAAAACACCGGATAAGGTTTATGACAGAGAGAAGCTGTTAAAAGAAGTATGGCAGTATGAATTCTTTGGAGACTTGAGAACAGTCGATACCCACGTCAAACGACTTCGCGAAAAGCTGAATAAAGTGTCACCAGAAGCTGCGAAAAAAATCGTGACGGTATGGGGTGTCGGGTACAAATTTGAGGTCGGCGCTGAATGAAACTGTGGAAAAGTGTCGTTGGAAAGCTATGGTTAACCATTCTCTTCCTCGTCCTCATCGTTTTATCTATTTTAACCGTGCTTCTTTTAGAGTTCATTGAAAATTACCATGTAGAAGAAGCAAAGTCAGATTTAACGCAAATGGCAAATAAAGTGGCGGTCATTTTAGAAAGCCATGACGATCAATCACTCGCAAGGTCGATTACATCAGAGCTTGCTGACAAATTGACGAGTATTGCGATTATCCAAGAGGACGGGCTAGAGTGGTATTCGTCTGAAAAAGACGGGAAGCTTCCTGCGATTACAAAGAAACAAATTGAAGCAGACGGTGATTTGAATCAAGCACTAAAAGATCGTAAAAAAATCAGTAAACGTGCAGAACCAAATGCAGGCAATCATAAGGATGAACGAATTGTTGTCGGTGTTCCATTTGAGGCAAACGGAAAAAAAGGCATGGTCTTTCTTTCTCAATCATTACTTGCGGTAGAGCAAACAACAAAACATACGACGCGTTATATCTTCCTAGCAGCCGGAATTGCCATTGTTCTGACCACTATTTTCGCGTTCTTCTTATCAACACGTGTCACCTATCCTCTTAGAAAGATGAAAGAGGGAGCGCAGGATCTGGCGAAAGGGAAATTTGATACAAAGATTCCTATATTAACGCAAGACGAAATTGGAGAACTGGCCATCGCCTTTAACCAAATGGGCAAGCAGCTTAAATTTCATATCACAGCTTTAAATCAAGAAAAAGAGCATTTGTCCAATATTTTAAGCAGTATGGCTGATGGTGTCATCACCATCAATATTGATGGAACGATCCTCATGACGAATCCTCCTGCAGAACGATTCTTGCAGGCATGGTATTACGAGCAAAATATGAAGATCAAAGATGGAGATGAACTGCCTCCAGAAGCGCGAGAATTGTTTCATACAGCCGTCAGCACGGAAAAAGAGCAAATGATTGAAGTCACACTGCAAGGACGTACTTGGGTTCTTCTCATGTCTCCGCTTTATAATCAGCAGGACGTTAGGGGAGCAGTTGCGGTCCTTCGTGATATGACAGAGGAACGAAGACTTGATAAGCTGAGAAAAGACTTCATTGCCAATGTCAGTCATGAACTTCGTACTCCAATTGCTATGCTGCAAGGATATAGTGAGGCAATTGTAGATGATATTGCTGGCTCAGAAGAGGAAAAGAAAGAGATTGCGCAAATTATTTACGACGAATCACTTCGAATGGGACGTCTTGTGAACGATCTTCTAGACCTAGCGAGAATGGAAGCTGGCCATATTACACTGAATCTTGAATCAACAGATACAGAAGAGCTGACCGAGAAGATTTACCGCAAGTTTCTTGGTATAGCAAAAGAAAAGCAAGTTGATCTCACATATGACATTCAAGTGGATGAACCGTACTTTGTACTCGATCCGGATAAGATTGAACAGGTGTTTACGAATCTTATTGATAACGCCATTCGTCATACACCAGAAGGCGGAGAGGTTCACTTCTCGGTTCAATCGGTGGAAAGCGGTCTGAAAATGGATGTGAAAGATTCAGGAAGCGGAATCCCTGAAGAGGATCTGCCATTTATTTTCGAACGTTTCTATAAAGCGGATAAGGCAAGAACAAGAGGGCGTTCTGGTACTGGACTTGGTCTTGCGATTGTGAAGAATATCGTAGAAGCACATCAAGGCTCCATTCATGCACATAGCAAAGCGGGTACTGGTACACACTTTACCTTTTATATTCCGAGAAAAAAGCAGGAACTCGTCTAATCCTGACGAAGAATCTTGTTACATGAGAAACACTTCTTTTCGAAAGAAAAAGAAGTGTCAGCGTGTAGACAAACCCTCGCATTCGTTGTCAGGTCTGCGCGCTGGTGCTCACGAATGTTCAATTCGCTCCGCGCCAGTGCTCGCCCTTCCTAGACTTCAAAGGTTTTCTATCACGCTGAAAAGAAGACAAAGTGCTAAAATAAACATCATTTTAGCACTTTGTCAACAATCTAACACTTCTTTTCGAAAGAAAAAGAAGTGTTTTTTTATTTTCATATTTTTAAGGAGAAGTTAAACAAAAAGCCCTTCCCAAATTGTCGAACTTGTAATATATTTGTCATAAAGTTGTAATGTAACGTTTTTTAAGAGTCACTCGACAAAAATAAGTGAACGGAGGGGTTTCCTATGCATGAAACCTTTCAAAAAATATATGATTCGTACCATCAAGATTTGTACCAGTTTTTATTTTATATGGTTAAAGATAAAAATCAGGCAGAGGATCTCGTTCAGGAGGTTTACATCCGGGTACTTCACTCATATAAAACTTTTGAAGGAAGAAGCAGCGAGAAAACATGGCTGTTTTCAATTGCGAGGCATGTGGCAATTGATTGGTTTCGCAAACAGCAAACCATTAGACAACGGGTACTCGGCACGTTTGATTGGGATAAGCAGGATGTAAAGGACCCAGACTTGCTCCCAGACGAACTAGCTGTACAGGATGAAAATGTAAAAGAAATCTATGCCGCACTTGATCAGTGCACGATTGATCAACGAGCTGTCATCATTTTAAGATTTATCCAGGGCTACTCAATCATGGAGACGGCAAAGGCGCTAAAGTTCTCGGAAAGCAAAGTCAAAACAACGCAGCACCGAGGCCTGAAAGTGCTCCGAAAACATATGGAGCTTTTGAAGGAGGAGCTAGTGAATGAAAACGAACAGGTCCGATTGGAGCGAAGAACGAATCAAGGTGTTACTAAGTCAGCTTCCAAAGGTGGAGGACAACCGTTCATCTAAGCAGATATACCAGCAGATGCTGATGGCAAGCGGGCAGAAAAAGAAAAGTGCCAAATGGATCGGTCCAGCGGTCGCAACCGTTGTGGTTTTATTTATGGCGTTTTTAATTTCTCCTCATTTATTTCAGCCAGCTGCTCAAGATCATCATCAGCAAATGAAAATGGACTCAAGTGCTGACAAAAGTCAGGTAAACGCCACATTAGAGGCGGTCAAACAGACTAATGGCCCCTCACACGTTGTGTCTCGTAAGCAGCAGCAAAAGTTTATGACCATAGCATACATAGATGAATCGACCTCTCAAGTGGTTCCGATTAGCATTGAAAAAGAGGATGAGTATGATCATTTGCAGGATATGGTGAACACATATGAACAGGTGCAGCTGCCTGAAATGACAAAGCCTCTTCAATCTTATATGGATATGGTGGACCTTCGTGAAAAAGGAGATACACTTGTTTTTCAATTAAAAAGTGATTTGTCCCTTGATACGTTAAAAGAAGCCAGCAGGTTTAAAGATATGGTAAAAGAAACGCTAAAATGGAGCAAATATGAGCAGGTGCAAGTCAAGACAGCCAAAGGTTCTCACCTTCAACTAGGAGCAAATGGAAGCGTTGGAACAATATCGATTGAAAAACAAACAAAGCACGCTTATTATGTTTTAGAGAATAAGAGCGGGACTTTTTTGGTGCCTTCAAAAACGCATTATTCATCGTATGAAGATGCGGTAGAAGCTATGAAGCGTACAAGCGATGCAGGACTTGATCCATTAATTAAAGACGAACCGATTAAAGAAGTGACGTCTAAAGGAAAACATGTGACCATTACGTTTGGAGCATCAGCGCAATTATCGGACTCAAATGATCATATTTTACTCATTGAAGGTCTGCTGCTCTCAGCGAAAGATTTTGGTTTTACAGAGGTCACCATTCAACAGGCGGGAACAGATCAAGTTGGTCCGTATGAATTAGAAGAACCGATAGAGGTGCCGGCTCTGCCGAATCCAGTTGTCATAAAAGACCGTTAAAGGACGCAAGAAATTGCGTTCTTTTTTGATGTATAGAAAATAGCTTCCTTGCTGTATACTAAGCTGTCATAAAAAGAACCTCAAAGAAGGGGAGTCACTAATGAAAAGGTATTGCTTCATATGTGCCAGCTGTTTTTTGATGATCTTTTCACCTGTTGCTCATGCACAGGATACAAGCGAATGGGTGGAGCCGATAAAAGGAGAAGTCACAGATTTGTTTGGGACAAGAGGCGGCTCGCACATGGGATTAGATATAGCTGCGCCAGAAGGAGAATCCATCTTTGCTGCAAGTGAAGGTGAGGTCTCGCGTTCGTATGTATCTGCTACATATGGCGAGGTTGTGTTTATCCAGCATCCAAATGGATATGAAACCGTCTATGCACATTTACACGAGCGTTTTGTTAAAAAGGGTGACCATGTAGAAGCAGGACAGCCGATCGGCATTATCGGCAACACAGGGGCGTCTAGAGGCACTCATTTGCATTTTGAGGTGCACAGGGGGCATTGGTCAGTCAGCAAAGAAGATGCGGTAGATCCACTCACAATCATTGCAATGGATCGCTTCCAAGAGCCGGCTCTACATGTAAACGGACAAGAGAACAATACATATCTCATTAAACAAGGAGATACCCTTTGGTCGATTGCAAAGGCGCATGAGATGACTGTGGAACAATTGAAACAGATCAATGAGCTGACTACTCATCTCATCCGAACGGGAGATCGTTTAATGGTTTCAAAAAAATAAACCTCATGCATGTGCATGAGGTTTATCATGATTTTTTATAGGTCGATCAGACGGACAGAAAGTATATCGTGCACTTCAGTTAATTCTTTGACAATTTCGTCCTCAAGATGCTTATCGAAAGAAAGCATCATGATGGCTTCGCCGCCTTTTTCTTTACGTCCTACCTGCATTGTCGCAATGTTGACATCATGGTCGCCTAAAATTTGTCCAACCTTTCCAATTACACCAGGTGCATCAGTATGCTGGATGTAGACAAGGTGTCCATCTGGATAAAAATCAATATTAAATCCATTAATGGAAACAACGCGTTCTCCTAAATGCGGGATATAGGTTGCTTTTAGAGTAAAGGTTGAAAGGTCGCCTTTGACTTCAATAGAAATGCTGTTTTCGTAACCAGATTCACTGGAAGAAATCTTTTCACTAAAGCTAATGCCGCGTTCTTTTGCCACCATTCCAGCATTGACTTCATTTACAGTCGAATCAACACGCTCTTTTAAAAAGCCTGACAGAAGACTTTTTGTAATAAAGGATGTTTCGAGTTTTGAAATAGAGCCTTCGTAAGAGATGCCTACTTCTTTTACAGGTTCTCTCATTGATTGAGAGACAAGACGTCCGAGCTTTCCTGCAAACTGATGATAAGGCTGAATTTTTTTGAACTCGTCTTTTGTCATCGCTGGTAGGTTAATAGATGACATAACAGGGAGTCCTTTTGCAAATTGAAGTACTTCTTCAGATACTTGCGCCGCTACATTTAATTGTGCTTCCTTCGTCGATGCGCCAAGATGCGGAGTCGCAATGACGAGCGGATGGTCTACAAGCGGATTATCAGTAGGAGGTTCTACCTCAAATACATCGAGTGCAGCTCCTGCAACATGGCCGCTTTCAAGCGCTTCAAGAAGGTCACGCTCGTCAATAATACCACCGCGTGCACAGTTCACTAGGCGAACGCCTTTTTTCGTTTTTGCAATTGTTTCTTTATTGAGAAGTCCTCTTGTTTCTTTTGTTAACGGGGTATGTACAGTGATGATATCTGATACTTCGAGTACTTCATCAAGTGACTTGGCATTGACACCGATTTTTTCTGCGCGTTCCTTTGTCAGAAACGGGTCAAATACGTTGACTGTCATGCCAAATGCTCTTGCACGCTGGGCAATTTCGCTTCCGATTCTGCCAAGTCCAACAATCCCAAGAGATTTTCCATAAAGCTCTGCACCAACATAGGCACCTCTGTTCCATTCTTTTGATTTCACAGAAATGTTGGCTTGTGGAATATGACGCATGAGTGAAGAGATCATCGCAAATGTATGCTCAGCTGTGGAGATCGTATTACCGTTTGGTGCATTGATCACAATGACGCCATGCTTGGTTGCTTCATCAATATCAATATTGTCTACTCCCACACCGGCACGGCCGACAATTTTTAATGAAGTCATTTTTTCATAAAGCTCTTTGGTCACTTTCGTCGCACTTCTGACAAGTAAGGCATCAAATGTGTGTAATTCATCTTCTGCTTCTGTTACATTTTTTTGGACAATTTCAACAAAATCTGATTCTAAAAGTGGTAAAAGACCATCATTGCTCATCTTATCTGAGACTAATACTCGAAACATCGTAAGATTTCCTCCTAAAATAAACGTCATAAATATCTGATAATTTACCATATTCCTTTTCGCTGTGTCAATCAAATTAAAGCAGTAAAGCGAAAAAGAAAACACGAACATTTCTTAGTGTCTTTATAAAGAATGGACACCTTTAAACAAAAGATAACCAATTTTTTCGTATTTGTCATTATAATTTTTAAGTTTTTTGCGATTTCTTAAAACTGATGAAATTGCTCAGGATTTTTATCTGTACAAATGCTCATATATCATATATAATGATGTCGAATTGAATAATGATCAATCTTCGGGGCAGGGTGCAATTCCCTACCGGCGGTGATGAGCATAGTCTCTAAGCCCGCGAGCCTTTTTTGGCAGGATTCGGTGTGATTCCGAAGCCGACAGTATAGTCTGGATGGGAGAAGATGGAGGTTCGTAAACGTTGAAAACTTGGTTTTTCACACGTTTATTTGTCTAGCCTAAATTCCCCGCTCCTGTTTTCATGAGCGGTTTTTTTGTGGCTGAAATTGAACAATCCTCTTTTCGAAAGATTTGATCGAAAAGGAGAGAGAATATTGAATCAAAGTAAAGTAAAACGTTTAGTCGTCACCAGTATGCTTAGCAGTATTTCGTTCGTGTTAATTTTATTGGATTTCCCTTTCCCAGGGCTTCCAGCGTATTTGAAAATTGATTTCAGCGATATCCCAGCGATTATTGCGATTTTAATTTATGGGCCAGGTGCAGGAATTGCCGTGGAGGCATTAAAAAATGTTCTGCATTATCTCATTCAAGGCAGTATGTCCGGCGTTCCAGTTGGGCAAGTCGCGAACTTCATTGCAGGCACACTATTCATCTTACCAGTCGCCTTTATGTTCAAAAAAATTAAATCAGCAAAAGGAATGGCTTGGTCAATGATCATGGGTACATTACTTATGACTGTGATGATGAGCATTTTAAATTACTTCTTATTCCTGCCAGCTTACACATGGTTTTTAAACGCACCTGAACTATCAGATCATGCGCTCAAGACGACCATTACAGCAGGGATTTTACCTTTTAACTTTATTAAAGGAATCATCATTACCATCGTATTTAGCTTCATTTTTGTGAAAATGCGTCCATGGTTTGAAAATAAACGCCGACTTCAAAATAGTTAATATAAAAAAAGCCCCTGCATAAGGGGCTTTTATACTATTCATGCTTAAGTGGGTCACCCTCGAAAGATTCGTCCGCAACTTTGATTGAGTCAGTTGGACATCCTTCAAATGCATCAAGCATATCTTCTTCAAGTACTTCTGGAACTTCTACAGTCCCTTGGTTGTCGTCAAGCGTAACAAATGCAATGCCTTCATCATCATAATCATAAATGTCTGGAGCAGCTGCACCGCATGCGCCGCAAGCAATACATGTGTCTTTGTCTACAATTGTATATTTTGCCATGTTAAAAAAATACCTCCCAAATAGTTCGATGGAACACATGGTTTAACCTTTTAGTTTCACCGATAAAAAACAATTTCCTCAAACCTTATTGTAATGATTTTAAATTCACATTTCAACTGTAAAGTGATTGAGAATGCTTATCACATAAGGGTTTGTTCATAACTTTCCCCCATAAATTGAGTTTAAACATTTCTTCTTGTATGAAATCTGTTAAAATAAAGGGAGAAAATATTCGAATTTTGTCAGGAAGACAGGTGCTTTGATGAATGACTCTTCATTATTTGGATGTCATGTTAATGGACAGCGTATATAAATTGAACGGCGAACGCTCCATTAGTGCTGTCTACCATCTTTTTAAAGGAAAAAAATCATCTCAAACCATACAGGATGCCAGCTTGTTTGAGCTTTCCAGGTACTTCGGCTGTTACCCGGGGTTTACGAGGGATCAGCTGAATCGTTCTGCTTTAAAGCTTGAAGAGAAGCACTATATTAGAAAAACCGATGAGACACTGAGTATCACTGGAGCAGGGCAGCAAATGCTACACCAGCATTTCTCTGAAAAACCGATGCCTGCTTATTTTCATGGTGCCAAATACCACGATAAAGCAAAGATGCTATGGATGAGGCTCTCTTTACTTGTACAAGTGCTTTCTCACCATATGGCTGGATCACATCAATATGTTCCAATACAAAGAGATGTCTCAGTTCAAAGCTGGACGAAATCTTTTTTGAAACAGCATCAGCAGAAAAGCAAGCTTTCAGAAGAGCTGCATCATGAACTAGAAAAACTCCTAATGAACCTAAGTGATCAAGAGGCACTGATTTTTGTTTACTCATTGACCTCACATGAACGAATCGGGCGTACGTATCAGCAAATGGCGGAGTGGATGAAAGAAGATGTGTGGTATGTGTACTTGCTTTTTTGGAATGTACTCCATTATTTTATTCAATCTGCCCAAAAAGGTGAGGCGCCGACTTTGCAGAAGCTCGTAGGTGACCTTGAATTTAAACGCGTGTTAACAACTTCTACTCACAAAACACTTGAGCTTGTCCAAAAAGGATTTGATATTGAACAAATTGCTCACATTCGTTCATTAAAAAAGGCAACGATTGAAGATCATATCGTGGAGCTGTCGATACATGAGCCAAGCTTTTCAATAGATCCCTATGTGAGTATAAAAGAGCAGCGGGAGATCCTTGCTGTAGCCAGAGAGCTGCAAACAAATAAAATGAAGCTAATTAAAGAAAAGCTCGAGCATCCATTTACTTATTTTCAAATACGATTGGCACTGACAAGGATGGTGAAAGCAAATGGATAAGCTTCATCAGACGCTCATGCGATACTTTGGCCACGACACATTTAAAGCAGGTCAAGAGGACATTATTCGAAGTGTACTGCATCAAAAAGATACGGTTGCCATGCTGCCTACGGGTGGAGGAAAGTCACTTTGCTATCAAATTCCCGGTTATATGACAGACGGGCTGGTTCTGATTATTTCGCCGCTTTTATCGCTTATGGAGGACCAAGTCGAACGAATGAAAATGCGCGGAGAAAAACGAGTGGCGGCGCTTAATAGCACATTGTCTTTTCAGGAGAGGCGACATATCATTCGGCATTTGCCATCATATAAATTTCTATTCGTCGCACCTGAGGCATTAATGTCAGAAGTGCTGCTTGAACAGCTCAAATCGATGCGTATTGGTCTGTTTGTCGTCGATGAAGCGCATTGTATATCAGAATGGGGGCATGATTTCCGTCCTGAATATTCGAAGCTCGGAGAATGGAGAGAAGCGTTAGGTCATCCTGTGGCTTTAGCTCTTACAGCTACAGCAACGAAACAAACGCTAAAAGATACTGTGCAAACGCTAAGGTTGCAGCATCCAGACTTTCATATTCATTCCGTCAACCGCCCGAACATTGCCTTAGTCAAAGAAGTGCACGAATCGAAAGAAGCAAAAGAGAAACGGGCCATTGAGCTTGCGGATTTTTTGCAAGGACCAGGCATTATTTATTGCCCAACCCGGCAAATGACAGAAGAGCTTGCTCTCTGTATGAAACAAAAAACCAATCAGCGTGTTGAGTTTTATCATGGCGGAATGGACGCAGGAGATCGTATGCTCATTCAGCAGCAATTTATTAGCGGTCAGCTTGATCTTATTTGCTGTACGAGTGCTTTTGGCATGGGAATTGATAAAGCAAATATCCGGTTTGTCATTCATATGAGCCCTCCGCAATCGATTGAAGCATTTATGCAAGAGATTGGAAGAGCGGGAAGGGACGGGAAAAACAGTGTGAGCATTCTTTTATATACAGAAGAGGATGCAGATATTCAGCTACACTTGATCCAAGCAGAAGGATTTGACGAACCAGAAATTGATTTCTACTTATCACAACTGACTCAAATGCAGACAAATGATGAAAAAAAATTACGTGAACGATTGATGGAAACAGGGCTTCAGGAGACGCGTGCAAGAATGCTGACGCACTATTACATGATGCATGAGTCCGAACAGCGCCCGGCAATTCTGATGAATCTAAAAGAAATATTGCAGGACAGACAAACAGAAAAGCTAAAAAAAGTGTGGCAATTTAAAGAGCGGATCATGGATCATGACTGCTTTAGACAATCTCTGTTATCATATTTTCACGAACAGCTTGATCAAACAGAGCGCGCGTCCTCTGAGCATTGCTGCTCTTCTTGCGGACTGAACCTGTCTGATTATGAAAAAAAAGAACAATCATTGGAGCTGAATGAAATGAAACACTGGAAGACTGTGCTGGATCGTATGTTTCATCTGACAAAAGAGGCGCAGCATTGATTGAACAACATCGCCGAATCATTGAAAAATTAACCGATCGACAAGTCGTAGAACAGCTGTATTTCACGCAGCTGCTCATGCTTATCGTTTCTTTTTTACTAGGCATATTTATGTTCGATCAATGGACGGATTTTACAGCCCTTTGGCAGATTCATGATATGCGCATTCTAACATATGGAATTGGCGGTGCATTGCTCGTCATTATTATAGATGCAATTGTCATGAAGGTGTTTCCTGCTCATATGTATGATGATGGCGGTTTAAATGAAAAGATGTTCAAAAACCGAAGCATTCCGCATATTGTTTGGTTAGCACTTCTCATTGCCTTTTCAGAGGAAATACTATTTCGCGGAATTGTTCAACAGCAATTTGGACTTGAGATTGCCAGCATCGTGTTTGCGCTTCTTCACTTTCGCTATTTATCAAAAATACTCTTGTTTATCCTCGTGGTTTCCATTAGTATTTTTTTAGGACTTTTATACGAGTGGACGGGGAATTTATTTGTTCCTGTCATGACACATTTTGTCATTGACTTAGTCTTTGCTTGTCAAATTCGTTTGAAATATAAGGGGAGGGATGAACATGGAAGAAATGTCGAGAATGCAGAGAAAGAAGGAGCAGCTGACAAACAACCATGACGACAATGTAGAGGAAATTCTTGAAGAAAAAGTACATCCTTCTGATGACTCTCACTTTCCTACACGAGAAGACTTTCATGAATATAAGAAGCAGCGTACGAAAAAAGTGCGCAATCCTTTGTTTACGACATTGGCTATTATCTTTCCTATCATCGTCATCACTGTTTTCTTTCTATTGATCTACTACACTTCAAAGGAAATTAACGATAATAACAATCAAGATGTCTACATTGATAAAACCTCAAGTGCTGACACAGACCCAGTTCCGTCAGCACTAGCCGAAACAAAAAATGACGCAAAAGCTGATAAAGCGGATGCGTCTGATGAAGAGAAGAAAAAGAAAGATGAAGAAAAAGAAAAGCAGCGATCAAAAGAAAAAGCAGAGCAAAAGAAAAAAGAAAAAGCTGCTAAAGAGAAAGAAGAGCGTGAAAAAGCCGCAGCTGCGAAAAAGCGTGAACAGCAGCAGCTAGCCCTCCAAAAACAGCAAGAAGAGAAAAAACGAAAAGAAGTCGAAGAGAAAAAGAAGCAGGAAGAAAAGCCAGTTCGTGTCGTCCAGCACACTGTTGGCCCAGAGGAAAACCTGTATCGAATCTCGATGAAATATTACAAAAGCCGATCAGGTGAAGAGAAAATAAAAGCCTACAATCATTTAAATGGGAACAGTGTATACAGTGGTCAAGTACTCAATATTCCATTGGAAAACTAATTACCTGACATGAACGAATGAAAAAGCACATACATATGTAGAAAAAAGGGACAGGGTGTATGTGATGACTTTGCACGCAATCAGCCGCTATATGGATCAGCCGACACAGAAAATGATGGAAACGTTGATCAAAAGAAAGCACAAATATGAGGGCTTTGCCAAGCAGTGTAGAAGGTGGCAATGGACAGCCCTTTTGTCACTGGCGATTCTTTTGTTTTATTTTGTGATAACGGCAAATAAGGGAGGCTCGCTTCAGCCGGAAGCGATGATTGCAACGCTGCTCAGTCATGAGGTCTTTCTATTTTGGATAATGGCTGAGGTGTTTGCTTTTTATGCATCTTATTATTATAAGAAAAAAGAAGAAAAGGCTGAGGATGAATATCATCGCCTTAGATGTGAGATTATACAAAAAAGCACAGACTTATGGCCGCAATCAGACCAGTGGAAAGAGCGTGAAGCGGTTTTTCGCTATATGCAGCAGCAATATGACATTAATCTCTATTATGAAAGTAAATAAATGTGTAAAAAGACGTTTTAATAGTTGAAACGTCTTTTTTCATTCAAGCGTCTTATGAACGACACATATGCAAGGGAGCCATTTATGATGAAATATGCCATCGGATTTACTGCCGCCATTGCGGCTGTTACAACAGGTGTGTGTGTAACGGCAAAAATGGTGAAAACGGCAAAACAAAACAACATCAAAAAGCATTACTTTACAATAGAAGCACTTCAATCAGATCGACCAGCAGTGATTTTCTTTATTTCTGATACACACCGGCGGCTGATTAGTGATTCATTATTAGCTGAGGTCACACAAGAAAAACCGGATGTCATTATGATAGGCGGAGACTTAGCAGAAAAAGGTGTACCCTACGTCAGAATTGAAGAAAATGTGAAACGTTTATCAAGAATTGCGCCCGTTTATTTTGTTTGGGGAAATAATGATCACGAGCTGCACCAGCAAAAGCTTAAAGAGATTCTTCATGCTTACGATGTGACGACCCTGCAAAATGAAACAGCTGTGTGGGATTTCGAAGGCCAGTCAATTAAAATTGGAGGCATCGATGATATTCGGCTTGAAAAGGCGGATTATGAAGCGATACGACCTGAGTTTGTGAAAGATGACGTAAATATTCTCTTATCACACAACCCAGATGTACATCATTTAATGAGTGAAGATGAGGGGATCGACCTTGTTTTGAGCGGTCATACACATGGAGGTCAGATTCGAATTGGGAAATTTGGTCCGTATGAAAAAGGAAGAACAGGTCAGGTCAAAGGCGCATTTTTTCTCATTAGTAATGGCTATGGAACAACAAAGATTCCAATGCGTCTCGGGGCAGAACCGGAAACGCATCTGATCTATTTAATGCCTGTAAAAACGCGATGACTGGCTGCGCCCTCAATATTTTCCATAAAAGTCACCGTAAGCATAGCTTCATGCTTGTCTTCCGTCTTGACACAGTGTAAACTGAATACAAAATTAAGAACCTATGACTCATCATCTCATATACTACAGTATGATGTGTGTTTAGAAGAGGCAGGAGGGAACGTTATGCGACTGGAGCGTCTGAATTATAATAAAATCAAAATTTTTCTCACACTAGATGACCTGACAGACCGGGGTCTTACGAAAGAAGACCTTTGGAAAGATTCGTTCAAAGTCCATCAGCTGTTTAAAGACATGATGAACGAAGCGAATCAGGAGCTCGGTTTTGAAGCGAGTGGACCGATTGCTGTTGAAGTATTTTCACTTCAGGCGCAGGGGATGGTCGTCATTGTCACAAAGAGTCAGCAGGATGATGCTGATGATGATGAGTTTGATGAAGATTACATTGAGATGCAAGTCAAGCTCGACGAGAGTCATCATGTGCTCTATCAATTTGCCTCGTTTGAAGATGTGATTCAACTGTCCCATAGTTTAAGTCGTATTGGACTTTTAGGGGGTACAGTTTACCATTATGAAGGTCAATATTTTCTCAGCCTAGATGATTTTGAAGAACTATCAGCTGATACCGTCATTTCCATTTTAGCGGAGTTCGGTTCACCAACGACATTAACGATCCATCGGCTAAAAGAATACGGAAAAGTGATCATGCAAGATGATGCAGTGAAAACGATTCAAATGTATTTTTAATCACTTTTTTCTATTATATTTAATACTGTTGTGATGAAACAACAGTATTTTTTTATATCCTTTTTATATTTATAAACGCTGATATTTTATTTTAATAAAAAACGTTTTTTACCTTTGCTTTACCAGTACGAAGGTGTATACTATTGCTTGAAAGGGAGCAGTAGATCATGAAAGATTTCTAGGGGGTTTATTTTAATGGCAGCCGATCAAAACGCCGCTCATAACGCAGAAGATAAGCTAGATGTTTTAAAGTCAACTCAAACCGTCATACATAAAGCGCTAGACAAATTAGGGTATCCGCAAGAAGTGTATGAATTGCTGAAGGAGCCAATTCGTCTATTAACTGTGAAAATTCCAGTACGAATGGATGATGGATCAGTGAAAATTTTCACTGGTTACCGCGCGCAGCACAATGATGCTGTCGGACCGACAAAAGGCGGTATTCGTTTCCACCCGAACGTTACTGAAAAAGAAGTAAAAGCGCTTTCAATTTGGATGAGTTTAAAATGTGGTATTGTGGATCTTCCTTATGGCGGAGGAAAAGGCGGTATTATCTGTGATCCAAGAGAAATGTCATTTAGAGAACTTGAAAAACTAAGCCGCGGCTATGTGCGTGCAATCAGTCAAATCGTTGGTCCAACGAAAGATGTACCAGCACCAGATGTGTTTACAAACTCTCAAATTATGGCATGGATGATGGACGAATATTCTAGAATGGATGAATTTAACTCGCCAGGATTTATTACCGGAAAACCAATTGTTCTTGGAGGATCACACGGACGTGATACTGCAACAGCAAAAGGTGTGACGATCTGCATCAAAGAAGCGGCGAAGAAAAAAGGAATTGACATTAACGGGGCACGTGTTGTCGTACAGGGATTCGGAAATGCAGGAAGCTACTTGGCTAAATTCATGTATGATGCCGGAGCGAAAATCGTAGGGATTTCAGATGCTTACGGCGGGTTATACGATGAAGATGGTCTTGATATTGACTACTTGCTTGACAGACGTGACAGCTTTGGAACCGTTACTAAATTATTTAACGATACCATCACAAACCAAGAGCTGCTTGAGCTCGATTGTGATATCTTAGTACCTGCAGCCATTGAGAACCAAATCACTGAAGATAATGCGGCAAACATTAAAGCTAAAATTGTCGTAGAAGCAGCGAATGGTCCAACGACACTTGAAGGAACAAAAATTCTTTCAGATCGTGGAGTACTGCTTGTCCCAGACGTACTTGCGAGTGCGGGTGGTGTAACGGTTTCTTACTTTGAATGGGTGCAGAATAACCAAGGGTTCTACTGGACTGAAGAGGAAGTCGAAACTCGTTTAGAAGATATGATGGTGAAATCATTTAATAATATTTATGAAATGGCGCAAAACCGCCGCATCGATATGCGTCTTGCTGCATATATGGTCGGCGTACGTAAAATGGCTGAAGCTTCTCGATTCAGAGGCTGGATTTAAGCGGCTTATTTGCATCGCGCCCAAAAATCTCCTATCCTTATATAGGAGATTTTTTTATGGAATGGGAACAAATCATCAACAGCTAGCAATTGTTATTGCATTGAAACGACAGGAGTGGAACAAATGAAACAAGAAAAAGCGATCATAATAGGGGGCGGCCCTTGCGGATTATCAGCTGCCATCGCATTCCAGCAAATCGGAATTGATGCACTAGTCATTGAAAAGGGGAATGTCGTTAACAGTATTTATCATTACCCAACACATCAAACCTTTTTCAGTACAAGTGAAAAGCTTGAGATTGGTGATGTCGCTTTTATTACTGAAAATCGCAAGCCCGTTCGTATCCAGGCGCTTTCTTATTACCGAGAAGTAGTCAGACGAAAAAACTTGCGTGTGCATGCCTTTGAAAAAGTAACCGCTGTGACGAAAAAAGATGGCCATTTTACCGTGAGCACATCAAAAGACGACTATTCATGTGATTATGTCGTGATTGCTACTGGCTACTATGACCATCCAAACTATATGAATGTCAAAGGAGAAGACCTTCCACATGTGTATCATTATTTTAAAGAAGGACACCCATACTTTGATAAAGATGTAACGGTGATCGGCGGGAAAAACTCAAGTGTCGATGCTGCGCTAGAACTTGTGAAATGCGGAAGCAGAGTCACTGTACTTTATCGAGGAACTGAATATTCATCTAGCATCAAACCTTGGATTTTGCCAGAGTTTGAAGCACTTGTGCGAAATGGAACGATTCGAATGGAGTTTGGAGCACAGGTGAAGGAAATTACAGAAGAAGAAGTGATTTTTACAAACCAGCAAGAGCAAACGGAGCGAGTGAAAAGTGATTATGTTTTTGCCATGACAGGCTATCATCCAGATCATTCTTTCTTAGAAAAAATGGGTGTGACAATTGATCAAGAATCAGGCCGCCCAGCATTTGATGAACAGACGATGGAGACAAACGTAGAAGGTATTTTCATCGCAGGAGTGATTGCAGCTGGAAATAATGCCAATGAAATTTTCATTGAAAACGGGAGATTTCATGGGGGGCTAATTGCAGAAGAAATTAACAAAAGAATGAACGCATAAAAAAAGAACTGGATCCTTCCAAGGGATTCGGTTCTTTTTGATATAAAATGGGATTATATAGAAGAATATTTTCATAAAAATGGGCTCGAGTCATATAAAAAAAGGGTAAATCATGGTACGATAATGAAGGATAATGTAGGGAAAGAGGTCTGGTTATGATCGCAATCATCTCAGCAGGTTTAGCTCCCGGCATCGCACTTTTAAGTTATTTTTATTTGAAAGATCAGTACGACAATGAGCCGGTACACATGGTCATCAGATCTTTTATGCTAGGTGTTATACTTGTGTTTCCAACCATGTTTATTCAATATGTCCTTCAAGAGGAGCATATCGCAACGAACCCTATCTTGATTTCATTTGTGACGTCGGGCTTCTTAGAGGAATCTTTAAAATGGTTTATTTTAATGGTCAGCGTCTATGCGCATGCCCAATTTGACGAACACTATGATGGAATTGTATATGGAACGAGTGTCTCACTTGGTTTCGCAACACTTGAAAATATTCTTTATTTGGTCGGTCACGGGGTTGAATATGCATTCACCCGTGCTTTATTACCCGTCTCAAGTCATGCTTTATTCGGTGTTGTGATGGGATTTTATATCGGCAAAGCCCGCTTCTCTGATAAAAAGGAGCAGCGCAAATGGCTGATCCTTTCTCTAACGCTTCCTGTGCTTTTTCACGGCCTATATGATTTCATATTGTTAGGAATGAAAAATTGGGGATATATCATGCTGCCATTCATGATTTTTTTATGGTGGTTTGGCCTGCGAAAAGCAAAAAAAGCTCGTTCAGTGAAAATGGTGCAAAATTTAATGTAGAAAACGTCTTATCAGTTGATAGGGCGTTTTTTTGTCTTTTCATCCATTTCTCTCCTGTGATGAATGTATAAAAATAGGGATTGGAAGAAATATATATTCAAACATCAAAAGTACAGGAGGATCAAATATGGACAAAGCTCGTTTCATGAAACAAATCGTCCTTATCTTCTCAATCGTTCTACTCGCAACATCACTGATGACAACTGAAAAAAGTGAAGCCTTCACCAGTCAAGTCATCCAGCGAGGTGCGACAGGAGAAGATGTAGTCGAGCTGCAAGCACGGCTCCAATACAATGGCTTTTACAATGGCAAAATTGATGGTGTATATGGCTGGGGGACGTACTGGGCCGTTCGCAACTTTCAAAGCCAATATGGTGTAAAGAAGGTCGACGGACTTGTAGGTAAACAAACAAAAAGCCTATTAGTTCAAAAGACAAAATACTATAAAGACTTTGTTCAGCAGCAGCTGCAAAAGGGGAATGAGTTTACCCATTATGGCGGGAAACCTCTTGATCAGCAAACAAAAGCTCCTGCGAAAAGAAGCTCACAAAAAAAGACTGCTCAAGGTGCGAAAGAGAATCAAAAAAGTCAAAGCGGAGCACCTGGAAAGTCTGCGAAACAGTCAGGCAATCAGCAAGCAAATCAAACACCGAAACAAACGGCAGCCAACATGCCAGGTGGTTTTTCTAGTAATGATATTCAGCTCTTATCACAAGCGGTTTATAGTGAAGCAAGGGGCGAGCCGTATGAAGGACAGGTGGCGATCGCTGCCGTCATCTTAAACCGTTTGAACAACCCGACTTTTCCAAATACAATCGCAGGAGTTATTTTTGAACCGCTTGCGTTTACAGCTGTGGCGGATGGTCAATTTTATATGTCACCAAATGAAACTGCAAAAAAGGCTGTGTTTGATGCCATTAACGGCTGGGACCCGTCTGAGAGCGCCGTCTATTACTTTAATCCTGATACAGCAACAAGTCCATGGATTTGGGGAAGACCACAAATTAAACGAATTGGGAAACATATTTTCTGCGAATAGAAAGAGGTGTAAATAAATGATCAGAGGAATATTGATTGCCATTTTAGGAATTGCTGTCATCTCAACAGGTTATTGGGGCTATAAAGAGCATCAAGAAAAAGACGCAGTGCTGTTGCACGCAGAGAACAACTATCAGAGGGCCTTCCACGATTTAACGTACCAAGTGGATCAGCTGCACGACAAACTTGGGGCAACGCTTGCGATGAACAGCCAATCGTCGATTTCACCGGCACTTGCAGATGTATGGAGAATGTCATCAGAAGCACATAACAATGTGAGTCAGCTTCCGCTCACATTAATGCCTTTTAACAAAACGGAAGAATTTTTGGCGAATGTCGGAGACTTTAGCTACAAATCATCAGTTAAATCCTTATCAGATGAACCATTAAACAAAAATACGCACAAAACCATTACGTCCTTATATCAGCAAGCATCTGATATCCAAAACGAACTGAGACAAGTGCAGCACCTCGTCCTCAATAAAAATTTAAAATGGATGGATGTTGAAATGGCACTTGCTGATGGTGACCGAAAAAATGATAACACCATCATTGACGGGTTGAAAACAGTCGAGAGAAATGCAGATGCATTTGCAGATGTCGATCTCGGACCGACAAATGTGTCCACAGAAGCAGAAACACGCGGCTACAATCATTTAAAGGGTAAAAAGATTTCAAAGAAAGAAGCGATACGCATTGCCCAGCAATTCGCACCTGATCATAATCAACATTTTAAGGTGAGAAAAAGCGGAAGCAAAACCAATCGAGATGTGTACAGCTTATCGATGTCAGATCCTGATAGTAAAGCGAATTTCTATTTAGACTTGACTGAAAAAGGAGGACATCCAGTCTACCTTCTTCAAAATCGAGACGTGAAAAAACAGAAAATCAGTTTAAACCAAGCATCAGAAAAAGCACTCAGCTTCTTAAAGAAGCAAGGATTTGATGCAGAGTCATTCCATTTAGATGAAAGTGCACAATTTGATAATATCGGTGTATTTACCTATGTACCTCTTCAAAAAAATGTACTGCTGTATCCAGATAGTATACGCATGAAGGTCGCACTAGACGATGGTGAAGTGGTTGGATTTTCAGCGAAAGACTATTTAACGAATCATAAAACAAGAGACATCAAAGCACCTAAAATCTCGCAAAAAGAAGCGAAGAAAACGCTCAATCAGCATGTGAAAATCGAAGATACTCATGTAGCGATTGTTCAAAACGATATGTCAGAGGAAGTTTTATGCTATGAGTTCCTAGGAACGATAAAAAATGATACGTACCGAATGTTCATTAATGCGGATACTGGAAAAGAAGAACGAGTAGATAAACTAAAAAACGCAGAACCTATATATAAAGACCTATAAAAAAGGAAACGAGGAAAAGGCGAATAAGCCTTTTCCTTTTGTTTTATACATGGTTTAATATAGGAGAGGATATGATTTCACAGATGAAAAGAGTGATGAGGAATGTTACAAATAGGGGATGCAATCACAATTGAATATGTCAATGAGAACAAAGAAGTGAAAACTGCAAAATCGAAAGTTTTGGAAAATAATAACGATGATATTTGCATTAATTATCCAGCTGATAAAGAAACGGGACGCACGATCTATTTAAACCAGCAAACAGAAATCACCGTTTTCTTTTTCGATGAAAATCAAATTCCATACAAATGCACAAGCGAAGTCATCGGCAAGAGGAAAGAAGATATTCCGATGATCGTCATTTCCATTCCGCCAAAAGAAGAAATGATTCGGCTTCAGCGTAGAGAATACCTGAGAGTCGATACAATGGTCAAAACCGCGATCACGCAAACGGGTGAAGAATCCTTTGACACGTTTATTGTCAATATGAGTGCTGGCGGCTTAGCAATTGCTGTTCCTGAAGGTGTCTCATTGAAAGAATACGGAGAAGTGATCACAGAGTTTGAACTTCCGCTGAAAGAGCCTGTTAAAATTAAAGCGGTTGCAGAGATGAGCCGAGTTTATCAAGATGAGCAGACTGGCAAAACAAGAGCGATCATGGAGTTTTCTGAGATCACAAATGATCAGCAACAGCACATTATGAAGTACTGCTTCCAGCAGCAGCTTTTAACACGTGTGAAAAAAGCATAAGAATAAAGGATGTTAAAAGCTTCCATACTAGAGGTAATAGAATCTAGCGTGGAGGCTTTTTGTATGAAAACAATGGAAAGATGGTTATTTAAAGCGGTGTTCATTCAGCTTGTCTTATTATTAGCCGTTCAGATCACACTTCATTTGACAAAAGGAGAACTATTTTTGTCAAAAGTCGTGCAATACGAGGGTGTAAATAACATGAGCATTGAAGATTGGATCGAGACGTTTAAGCAGAAGGATTGATAGAAAATTCCCCCGTTTGACCGGTGATCGTGTTACAATTCATAAGGGAGATTCAATCAAGGAGAGGTATTATGAAAAAGAAATTATCTATCGCAATTGACGGTCCTGCAGCAGCAGGAAAAAGCACTGTGGCAAAAATTGTCGCAGCAAAAAAATCATATATTTATATCGATACAGGTGCCATGTACCGCGCGATTACGCTTGCGGCACTTCACCATGGTGTAGATCTTGAAGACGAGCAGGCGCTTGATGCACTACTAAAGAAAACGGTGATTGAACTTGTCTCAACAGGCGAGGGTCAAAAAGTGCATCTAGACAATACCGATGTGACAGAAGAGATTCGCACAGACCGCGTGAGCAACCAAGTATCGGTTGTCGCAAAGCACAGAGCTGTTCGGGAAGAAATGGTCCGCAGGCAGCAAGAGCTTGGTAAAAAAGGCGGTGTCGTGATGGACGGAAGAGACATAGGTACTCACGTTCTTCCAGATGCCGAAGTGAAAATTTTCTTGCTTGCATCTGTAGAAGAAAGAGCAAAACGCCGCTTTGAAGAGAATCAGAAAAAAGGCTACGATGTCAATTACGATCAGCTGATCGAAGAGATTGCAAGACGTGACAAGCTTGACTCTGAGCGCGAAGTTTCACCGCTTAAGAAAGCGGATGACGCCATTGAGATTGACACAACTTCTCTTACCATTCAAGAGGTAGCAGGTAAAATTTTAGATGCAGCAGACCGTGTGGAGAAACTGTAAGAAATTTTAGAAAACTTTTATAAGTTAGAGGTTTATCTCTTGACAAACAAGGTCTTTTATTAGAAGTTTATACTAATACTATTTTTATTGATCATTCAAGCAATTCTGTTGATTTGAATGTTTCTATAATACATACTCGGCTGGCAATCATCATGCTTAAGACACATATTCACCCAGTCGTTTTAACTAAGCTGTGTAGGTTTGGACCAAGGAGGTTATCGAAATGACAGAGGAAATGAATCAAATCGATGTTCAGGTACCAGAGGTTGGAGATGTAGTGAAAGGGATTGTTTCTAAAGTTGAGGACAAGCATGTCAATGTAGATATCGTCAATGTGAAACAACCTGGGATCATCCCAATCAGTGAATTATCAAGTCTTCACGTTGAAAAAGCATCAGATGTCGTGAAAGATGGCGACGAATTAGAGCTTAAAGTAACAAAAGTCGAAGACGATGCTTTGATTTTATCGAAACGTGCTGTTGATGCAGACCGCGCTTGGGAAGACCTAGAGAAAAAGTTTGAAACAAAAGAAGTATTTGAAGCTGAAGTAAAAGACGTTGTAAAAGGTGGTCTTGTCGTAGACATTGGTGTGCGTGGATTTATTCCTGCATCTCTTGTAGAAGCGCACTATGTTGAGGACTTTTCAGACTACAAAGGTAAAACACTCTCACTTGTCGTGGTCGAACTTGACCGCGAAAAAAATCGTGTGATTCTCTCGCACCGTGCAGTAGTGGAGCAAGAGCAATTAGACAAAAAGCAAGACTTCTTGCAAAAACTTGAAGTAGGCAGTGTGATTGATGGTAAAGTGCAACGCCTTACTGATTTTGGTGCATTTGTAGACATTGGCGGCATTGATGGATTGGTTCACATTTCTCAACTATCCCATGCGCATGTTGAAAAGCCATCTGACGTAGTGGAAGAAGGCCAGGAAGTCCAGGTCAAAGTACTTGCTGTTGATCGTGATAACGAACGTATCTCACTATCTATTAAAGAAACATTACCAGGACCTTGGAGCCAGATTGGTGAAAAGGTAAAACAAGGTGATGTGCTTGAAGGAACTGTTCAACGTCTAGTGAGCTTTGGTGCATTTGTTGAAATTCTGCCAGGCGTCGAAGGACTTGTGCATATTTCTCAAATCTCTCATAAACATATCGGTACGCCGCATGAAGTCCTTGAAGAAGGGCAGACTGTGAAAGTAAAAGTGCTTGATGTGAATGAAGATGAAGAACGCATTTCACTAAGCATCCGTGATTTAGAAGAAAATCCTGAAAAACAAATCGAAGAGAATTATCGTCAATATCAGGCGAAAGAAGAAAACACAAGTGGATTCCAGCTTGGTGACCTGATCGGAGATAAGCTCAATAAATTAAAATAATTTGGTGATCAAAATTGACGCGAGCAGAAAGAAAGAAGCAGCATATTGAACATGCCTTGTCCACTGGACAGCATGCAGCAACAGGTTTAAAAGATGTTTCCTTCGTTCACGCCAGTTTACCAGATCTTGCAACATCACAAATTGATACACATTCAACAATTGGCGGACTGACTTTCGGTTCGCCAATTTTTATCAATGCAATGACTGGCGGAGGCGGAAAATCGACCTATGAGATTAATCGCTCTTTATCGATCGCAGCGAAGGAAACCAATATTCCGGTGGCAGTTGGATCGCAAATGGCTGCACTGAAAGATAAAGAAGAAAGACGTACGTATGAAGTTGTTCGTAAAGTGAATCCAGATGGAATTGTCTTTGCGAACCTAGGCAGTGAGGCAACGATGAAGCAAGCGAAGGAAGCCGTTGAGATGCTGGAGGCCAATATGCTCCAGATTCATTTAAATGTGATTCAAGAGATTGTCATGCCTGAAGGAGACCGTGATTTCAGGGGGGCACTTGAGCGCATCGCAGCCATCAATGAATCAGTTGGTGTGCCTGTTGTCGTAAAAGAAGTTGGATTTGGCATGAGCAAGGAAACGGCCAAAAAGTTATTTCATGCTGGGGTTGCGGCCGTTGATGTAGGCGGATTTGGTGGTACGAACTTTTCTAAGATCGAAAATCTTCGCCGCCAAAAAGCACTTCATTATTTTGATCAATGGGGGATTCCAACTGCAGCGAGTCTTGCTGAAGTACATACAAGTTTTCCAGATCAAACGATTTTAGCCTCGGGAGGTATACAAGACGCCCTTGATGTAACAAAATCAATCGCACTTGGCGCATCCGCTGCTGGTCTAGCTGGCTTTTTCTTAAAATCACTGACTGACGGAGGGGAGAGCGGTCTCATCGCGAATATCATAGATCTTCAAGAAGATGTGAAGATGATGATGACAGTCCTTGGCGTGAAGACCATTGAAGAGCTGAGACAAACCCAAGTTGTCATTTCAGGTGAAACGAGTCATTGGCTCAAAGAAAGAGGCATCGACACAACGTACTATAGTTTAAGATCAAATAAGAAAAAGGACTAAAAGCAAGTTTAGCCCATAAACATCTAAGGCATGTGGTCATCACATGCCTTTTTTTATTGATTTCTTTTTCGCGCACTATCTGGACCTTCTAATGCTGTTGCCCCTTTATAATGTATGGATTGATCACGGTCAGATTCCACTCTTTTTGATGCCTTTAAGCGTTTTTCCTGTCTATCTTTTCCCATCATACATCCCTCCTCAACCATTAGGGTGTCACCTCTTGTTTATTTCATACAATGCCCAAAGCGATCTCTTACGTTTAAAAATTGGGGATTTTCCCATAATGTAATTGAGGTGATGAGACGTTGGAGGCTTTGTACTATTATTGGTCCATATGGTTCGTTTGGATTATCGTGACATTTATTATGGAAAAAAGCTCATGGCGCAATGTGCTAGGCGTCTTTGTCCTTGTCCATATTATATGTAGTCATTTCATGATATCCATATTTGATATGAGCCTGAATGCGGGGTACTTGATGACCTTTTTATATGCATGTGCGGGTTTCGTTATATTCCGGTCTGGGCATCAAATAATGAGAATCATACAATTAGGTTCTATGGTGAGCGCATATGCCTTTTTTATGATTTTTGCATTATATGATCCGGTTTGGTTCACGCTAATAAAAGTGGATTGGGTCGTATTTGCCTTGCTGATCTTGATGTCTTTGACATATGGACATCATTTCACAGAACGAGTCACCTTATGGATGATGGCTGTATGTCTTGGCGAAGCCCTTTATGCGCTCACAATTCACCGCCTGACATCATCGATTGTCATAGGAGATCTCTCTTTTCTGTCCCTTGTTGTTCAAGGGTCCATCTTCCTATTAGGTGTCGATCAGCTTGAAAAGCTCTTGAACGCCCGTTCATCAAGAAAACCAGTAAAAGGGGCTGCAAAATCAACATGACGGATTATACGTTTCCTGTGATTATTGGTGTCATCTTTGGGATGGCGGCCAGGCTTTATATGTTAAGAACAGATTACCGGCAATACCCTACGTATATTCATGGACAAGTGATTCACATTGCGCTTGGTTTTATCGCTTCAGGGCTTGGTGCGATCATTATGCCTGCACTCATTCAGGAGGAATTTACGGCGATTACCTTTCTCACGCTGGCGGCCACGCAATTCCGAGATGTCCGCAATATGGAAAGAAATACGTTAACTCAAATGGATTCATATGAGCTAGTCTCAAGAGGCAGTACATATATAGAAGGCATTGCCATTGCCTTTGAAAGCCGAAATTATATTGCGATTCTCACGGCACTGATTACGACCACAGCCTGTATTTTCTTCTCGCTCGTTATTGGGACAGTGGTCGGTATTCTTTGTTTTTTCTTGGCAAAGCTATTAATGTCTGGCAGCCAATTAAAGGATATTGTCAACATACAAAAAGGAGAGCTTCGCTTTGATGGGGCAGGGCTCTATGTGAACGATATTTACATCATGAATATCGGACTGCCCGAAAAGCAAAAGCTCATATTAGAGCATGGGATGGGCTTTATTTTGACACCGAAAAATTTCAACGCAGCCACAACGATTGCCAACCTTGGGCAGCGGCAAGCCATTTTATTTGATTTATCTAATGTACTTGGTGTGTATCGCGACTCCGGTGAACCATCACTCTGTCCGCTCGCAAAGCGTGATTTGAATAACGGCACACTTGGCGTGTTCATTTTACCGCAATGGTATCGTGAAGATCTCGCTGTCCGTGTATTAGAAGAAGTACCCATTTTAGAAAATGCCATCAGAATGCCGACAGAGTTCATAAAAAAGAAAGTGAGGTAATAGGGCATGGCGAACACCATTGAACAATTTATACTCGCTGTGGCTACAACAAATAAAGAGCGGGTCATGGGCGGAACAGCCGTTTTTTTCTGTGAAAATAAAGAAGAACTCGACATGTACGCCATGAATTTAGAGGCCATTTTAGATGGAATTGCACACGGAATTGGAGAAGATCTTTACTTGATTGTCAAACATTTTTAAGTTATTCATTGTGGTCTGATTAAAAATTGATATAATATATAAGTTGAACCCTTCATGTTTGAAGGGTTTATTTCATAAAACTGAATGAAAATTTTAAATCCCGGTTGAAACATGATGATGAACATATTGAATCGCGGCTGGATTGAAAGGAAGGGTACTATGGGTAAACCTGTCGTAGCCATTGTTGGAAGGCCCAACGTTGGAAAATCTACAATTTTTAATCGAATCGCAGGCGAAAGAATATCGATTGTAGAAGACACACCTGGTGTAACAAGAGATCGTATTTATAGCTCTGCTGAATGGTTAAATTATGACTTTAACTTAATAGATACTGGTGGAATTGATATTGGAGATGAGCCATTTTTAGCGCAAATTCGCCATCAAGCAGAAATTGCAATGGATGAAGCGGATGTCATTATCTTTATGGTGAATGGCCGAGATGGTGTGACATCAGCGGATGAAGAAGTCGCAAAAATTTTATATCGCACGAAAAAGCCAGTTGTACTTGCTGTCAATAAACTGGACAACCCTGAAATGAGAAGTGACGTGTATGACTTTTATGCACTAGGGTTTGGCGAGCCATATCCGATTTCTGGAACGCACGGATTAGGTCTTGGTGATCTACTTGATGCTGTTGCAGAACACTTTAAGAACTTACCAGATACGCAGTATGACGAACAAGTTGTCCAGTTCTGCTTAATCGGTCGCCCGAATGTAGGGAAATCTTCTTTAGTGAATGCGATGCTCGGAGAAGACCGCGTCATTGTCAGCAACATCGCTGGTACAACAAGAGATGCTGTCGATACGATGTTTACGTACAATCAGCGTGATTTTGTCATTGTTGATACAGCAGGTATGAGAAAAAAAGGAAAAGTATACGAAACAACAGAGAAATACAGTGTGCTTCGTGCATTAAAAGCCATTGATCGTTCTGATGTTGTCGCTGTTGTTCTAGACGGTGAAGAAGGCATTATTGAGCAGGATAAACGTATTGCGGGCTATGCACACGAAGCTGGTAAAGCCGTTGTGATCGTTGTGAACAAATGGGACGCTGTTGAAAAAGATGAGCGTACGATGAAGGAATTTGAGCAAAACATTCGTGAGCATTTTCAATTCCTAGATTATGCTCCTGTCTTGTTTATGTCTGCTCTCACGAAAAAGAGAATTCATACGTTAATGCCGTCCATTATTACAGCTAGTGAAAATCATGCGATGCGCGTTCAAACGAATATTTTGAACGATATCATCATGGATGCAGTAGCAATGAATCCAACGCCGACTCATAATGGACAGCGCCTGAAAATTTACTATGCGACACAGGTGGCGATTAAGCCTCCGTCCTTTGTTGTATTTGTAAACGATCCAGAGCTTATGCACTTTTCTTATGAACGTTTCCTAGAAAATCGCATTCGAGATGCGTTTGGTTTTGAAGGAACACCGATTAAAATATTTGCGAGAGCGAGAAAATAAAAAGGGTGAGCAGAATGAAGAAAATTTCAGTACTTGGAGCAGGAAGCTGGGGAACAGCCCTTGCTCTTGTATTAGCTGATAATCATCATGATGTACACATGTGGGGACATAGACAAGAGCTCATTGACCAAATCAATGAGAAACATGAAAATCATGATTACTTGCCAAATGTCGCACTACCGGTGTCTATTCAGGCGACGACAGACATGAAGCAGGCGTTAGAGGGGACAGACGCTATTATTGTCGCTGTGCCAACAAAGGCCATTCGTGAAGTGTTGAAGCAGGCAAATGAGCTGATTACGTCGAAAGTGCCGTTTGTCCATGTAAGTAAAGGAATTGAACCAGATACACTTCTGAGAATATCTCAAATGATTGAACAAGAAGTCCCGGATGAGAAAAGAGAAGCTGTCGTCGTCTTATCAGGACCGAGCCACGCCGAGGAAGTAGGCTTGCGTCACCCGACAACTGTCACTGTCTCATCAGAAAATATTGAAGCGGCTCAATTTGTTCAAGATTTGTTCATGAACAACAACTTTAGAGTTTATACAAACCCTGATGTGATTGGTGTAGAAATTGGCGGCGCACTGAAAAATATCATTGCTCTTGCGGCAGGGATCACAGACGGGCTTGGATATGGTGACAATGCAAAAGCGGCGCTCATCACTAGAGGACTCGCTGAAATTGCACGTCTCGGTACAAAAATGGGAGGGAATCCTCTGACATTTGCCGGTTTAACGGGCGTTGGAGATTTGATCGTGACATGTACAAGTGTTCATTCACGTAACTGGCGCTGCGGAAATCTGCTTGGTAAAGGGTATAAGCTTGAAGAAGTGCTTGAAAAAATGGGGATGGTCGTCGAAGGCGTCCGTACAACAAAAGGCGCTTATCAGCTCTCCAAAGAATACAAGGTCAGCATGCCGATCACAGAGGCGCTTTACCACGTCCTGTTTGAAGGGAAAAAGGTCGACGATGCGGTCGAATCATTGATGGCACGTGTGAAAACACATGAAATGGAAGACCTTGTGAACATGTTTGAAAACCAAACAAAATAAATGGAAGACTGAACTTAGGCATGTAGAGGATGCAAGAAGGGGAAGACTTGCATAACATAGCAATGAAGTTTGAATAGAGCTTTGCCTCTACAGAATGAGGAAAAATAGTCGACCTAATGACTGAAGCGGAGTCCCCCTCTTTGCTTCAGTTTTTTTATGCGCTTTTTTCTGAATGATTGGAAAAATGATTGATATTTACCTTATTTTTGGTTTAGAATGAAATATAAACGCTTACAATTTGTTCGTTTTAAAGGGGGACAGGCACGATGAGTTTTGCTTTAATCAAGATGTGGTTTGCACTTGGTTCAATGGGGCTCATGTTTTTAGCTGTAGTAACCATTTATTTCAGTCGATTTAAGCTGAAGAGCCGGTTTCTTAAAATAACAGCCTCGACCGTCGCATACAGCTTGATGCTGATATCAGGTATCATTGTGTTTTTAGTTGTATTTAGCGGGCCGGTCAATGAATAAAGAAAAAGGAAGAATGTGATGATCAAAGCAAAAGTCAGTGTCACGTTGTTAGCACTTATTTTACTAACAGGATGTCTGTATCCAGAAAATCGCAAAACTGAAAACCGTGTGCCGTACGAAGAGCAGCTGCAAAGCGTTCAGACAGCGATTGAGGAATTTCAAAAAGCAACAAATGGTCTTTTGCCGATTGAAACGAAAGAAGCAGACACGCCGGTTTATCAAAAGTACGTCATCGACTTTAAGCGCTTGTCACCAAGATATTTACACGATGTACCGTCTACATCCTTTGAAGGCGGAGGGGAATATATGTATGTCCTCACAGACGTCGAAAAAAAACCAACTGTGAAACTGCTTGATGTCAAAATGACGCAAACCATCAGTGAATTACGGCTTAGAATCAAAATATATCAAGATGAACATACATATCCGCCATACGGCAAAGTAGTATCAAACAATTTATATACGTTAAATGAAAAAAAGCTAGGCTTAAAATCGCCGCCTACGGTCATGAGCCCGGTGACAGGGAATTCCCTCCCATTACTGATTTCATCAAATGGCGAAATCTATGTGGACTACCGCAGTGATTTTGCTCATATTTTGAAGAATACGAAACGAAAGCTGAAACCAGGTGAAAACATTCAAGATGTCTATTGGCAGGAAACCCCGTTTGTACCCGCGTTTTCTGTCCCATATACCATCAACAAAAAAGGTGAGCCTGACTTTTTAGAAAAAAAGACGTCATAAACAAGAATGAACCTTTTTCCTCTGCATATAAATGAGGAGAAAGGTTTTTTTATGGCTAAACATACTCTCAAAACAAAAAAAGGTGTCATATTCAAATAGGACAACGTCATACACATATATTGTCCAGACACCTTTCAAGCAAGTTTGATTGAAGAATAGAGTATTTTATTTGAAAACGAGGATAGCAAGTCCGGGAGGGGATCACTTGGAAAAAGTCGATATTTTCAAGGATATCGCTGAACGAACAGGAGGCGATATATATTTAGGAGTCGTTGGCGCTGTTCGTACAGGGAAATCTACGTTTATTAAAAAGTTTATGGAGCTCGTGGTGCTCCCGAATATCAATAATGAGGCAGATCGTGCAAGAGCACAGGATGAATTGCCGCAAAGCGCAGCAGGAAAAACCATTATGACCACTGAGCCAAAATTTGTACCGAATCAAGCGGCATCGATTCATGTGAGTGACGGTCTTGATGTCAACATCAGGCTTGTCGATTGTGTAGGATACACAGTCCCTGGTGCGCGCGGGTATGAAGATGAAAATGGTCCAAGAATGATCAACACGCCGTGGTATGAAGAGCCAATTCCGTTCCATGAAGCAGCGGAAATTGGCACACGCAAGGTCATTCAAGAGCATTCAACCATCGGTGTTGTGATTACAACGGATGGTTCTATTGGAGAAATTCCAAGACATGATTATATTGAATCTGAAGAACGTGTGATTGATGAACTCAAAGAGGTAGGAAAGCCGTTTATTATGGTGATCAACTCTGTGAGACCCTATCATCCTGAAACAGAAGCGCTGCGGCAGGAACTGAGCCAAAAATATGATATTCCAGTACTCTCCATGAGTGTAGAAAGTATGAGAGAGCAAGACGTCCTTAGTGTGCTTCGTGAAGCATTATATGAATTCCCAGTCCTAGAGGTGAATGTGAACCTGCCAAGCTGGGTCATGGTGTTGAAAGAAGATCATTGGCTGAGAGAAAGCTATCAGGACTCAGTGAAGGAAACCGTAAAGGATATTAAAAGATTAAGAGATGTTGACCGTGTTGTTGGCCAGTTCAGTGAATTTGACTTTATTGAAAGAGCGGGCTTAGCAGGGATTGAAATGGGTCAAGGGATTGCGGAGATTGACCTGTACGCCCCAGATGATCTATATGACCATATTCTAAAAGAAGTGGTTGGTGTAGAAATTAGAGGGAAAGACCATCTTCTAGAGCTCATGCAAGATTTTGCGCATGCGAAGACAGAATATGATCAAGTATCAGATGCCTTAAAAATGGTGAAGCAGACGGGATACGGAATTGCGGCCCCGGCCTTGTCAGATATGAGTTTAGATGAGCCAGAAATCATTAGGCAGGGCTCGAGATTTGGCGTAAGACTAAAGGCGGTTGCGCCATCTATTCATATGATTAAGGTAGATGTAGAAAGTGAATTTGCACCGATTATCGGAACAGAGAAACAAAGTGAAGAGCTCGTCCGCTACTTAATGCAAGACTTTGAAGATGATCCGCTTTCGATTTGGAATTCAGATATATTTGGGCGCTCACTCAGCTCCCTTGTCAGAGAAGGCATTCAAGCAAAGCTGTCACTGATGCCAGAAAATGCAAGATATAAACTGAAAGAAACACTTGAAAGAATCATCAACGAAGGATCAGGCGGTTTGATCGCGATTATTCTATAGCATGTGAGACCTCTCATTGACAGGGGTCTTTTTTTGCGTAAGGAATGAGTCATAAAAAGACAATTGTATAAAGATTAGTCAGATTCAGGCTGAAATTAGGAATATTCGTTCGTAAAAGTGCCCTTAATCCTTGACGAATAAGGATTCTTCCCTTTAAAATGCTTGATATGGTATTTCATATGTGTTAATCTACTTACAGAAAATCTTCACTTTGTTGGACAAACATTCCTTCAAAGAGTTGTTTTCTAATGAAAAGCCATGTATACCGCTTTCTAGACGCTCTTTTTTTCGAAAAAAGTGTATAGAAAGAAGATGAATTGTGAAGAAATGATAACAATCTACTGAATGCATATTTTTGGGAGGAGGTGAAAGGCATGAACAAGACAGAACTTATTAACGCGGTTGCTGAGGCAAGCGAGTTATCTAAAAAAGACGCGACAAAAGCAGTTGATTCTGTTTTTGATACAATTTTAGATGCACTTAAAAATGGTGACAAAATCCAACTTATCGGTTTTGGTAACTTTGAAGTACGTGAGCGTTCAGCTCGTAAAGGACGTAACCCACAAACTGGTGCAGAGATCGAAATCCCTGCAAGCAAAGTACCTGCTTTCAAACCAGGTAAAGCACTTAAAGACGCGGTGGCAGGTAAATAATCGTTATGTGTAATGATCCTATTGCAGGAGTTATACATATACAGTTTCACACTGGTCTAGAAAAGCCCCTTTCATAAGGGGCTTTTCCTTTTGAATCAAAAGGTTCGTTTAGAACGCTCTCCTTTGCTTTTAGGATCTGAAGTGTGCTAGAATCTGATTGAAATGTAATCGCCTTTGGAGGATATAATACATGAGTGAAATAAATAAAGAACTAATCGAACACGCAGTACGCGATATATTAAAAGCCATCGGAGAAGATCCAGATCGTGAAGGACTTCTTGATACCCCTAAACGAGTAGCAAAAATGTATGAAGAAGTGTTCTCGGGATTAAATGAAGATCCAAAAGAACATTTTAAAACCATTTTTGGTGAAGACCACGAAGAACTCGTTCTTGTAAAAGATATTGCTTTCCATTCAATGTGTGAACACCACCTTGTACCTTTTTACGGAAAAGCGCATGTCGCTTATATTCCGCGCGGCGGAAAAGTGACAGGACTTAGCAAACTTGCAAGAGCTGTAGAGGCTGTTGCCAAACGCCCGCAGCTTCAGGAACGCATCACATCAACCATTGCAGATAGTATGGTGGAAACACTCAATCCGCATGGCGTGATGATTGTCGTTGAAGCAGAGCATATGTGTATGACGATGCGCGGAGTGAAAAAGCCAGGCGCAAAAACAGTGACTTCAGCAGTACGCGGTACATTTGCAAATGATGCAGCGGCAAGAGCAGAAGTACTTTCCTTTATTAAAAACGACTAATTCAATAGATAGATGGAAGGTGAACAAATTGAGTGAAAATAAAGCATCTGATTTTGTAGTGATTAAAGCCAATGAAAATGGTGTAAATGTCATCGGCTTAACTAGAGGCTCTGATACAAGATTTCACCATTCCGAAAAGCTCGATAAAGGTGAAGTCATCATTGCACAATTTACTGAGCATACGTCAGCGATCAAAGTAAGAGGCGATGCTGTCATTCAAACAAGCTTCGGGGAAATTCAAAGCGAAGCAAAGAAATAAATACTTGAGTGCACTTGATAGCATAAAAGTGAGAGCTGATATGGTATAATAAATCTCTATACAATGTGCAGGGCTACATATGAAACTGTAATTTTTGGGACAAGGGTGATATCTTTGCAAGACATCTACGGAATTTTATCTAATCTAAATATAAAATTAAATAAAAAGCTTTCTCATCCTTATTTGGCGAAACATTTACGTGCGCCACTCATCGATGAAGATAAGCTCCTTCTTTTTCATGCAATGTTTGATGAAGCTCAAATTGATGCAGAGAAAAAAGAAAATTATATTTTAACGGCGATGCTTGTGCAAATTGCCCTTGATACCCATGATGAAGTCACAACTGCTGCAGCGATCAAACAAGACGAATTCAAAAATCGTCAGCTGACGATCCTGGCAGGAGACTATTTCAGCGGTCTCTATTATTCTCTTCTCTCTGACATGAAAGACATCTACATGATTCGCACGCTCGCAACGGCGATCAAAGAAATCAATGAACATAAAATTAGACTGTATGATCGATCCATTCAAGATGCAGCGCACTTTTACAAAAGTGTAGCAACGGTTGAGTCTGCGTTATTCCAAAGGGTTTCTGAGCATTTTCAATTAACGCATTGGAATGAGATTGCAAGTCGTTTCCTTGTTTATAAGCGTTTCATGAAACAAGCAGAAGATGACAAACATTTAAAACTTTTTTTGAACGATAGCTATACGGACGCCTATACATGTTTTGACAACTTTGAGAATGAAGGCTATGAAAAGGCCAAACGATCCATCAAGGAGCATCTTGTTTCATCTCCGGTCGTTCAAAAAGAGCTATTAAATCGCCTGGATCATATGAAAAATGAACCTGCGTATCATCAGAAAGTGGAAGAAGGGTAAGTCATGCAGCAATCAAAAGAACAGCGAGTACACGGTGTATTTGAAAAAATTTATAAAAACTATGATCAAATGAACTCCGTCATCAGCTTTAAGCAGCATAAAAAGTGGCGCGATAAAACAATGAAACTGATGAATGTTCAAAAAGGAGCCAAAGCATTAGACGTATGCTGCGGAACAGCCGATTGGACCATTGCGCTTGCTGATGCTGTTGGAGACAAAGGCGAAGTCAAAGGCCTTGATTTTAGTAAAAATATGCTGAGTGTTGGAGAAACGAAGGTGAAGACTGGGGGCTATAATCAAATTGAATTGCTTCACGGCAATGCGATGGAGCTTCCTTTTGAGGACAACACATTTGATTATGTCACCATCGGTTTTGGCCTACGGAACGTCCCTGATTACTTAACAGTGCTAAAAGAAATGACAAGAGTCGTGAAGCCTGGTGGAATGGTTGTCTGTCTAGAGACATCGCAACCTGAAATGATTGGGTTTAAACAAGGCTACTATGTCTATTTCAAATACATCATGCCGCTCTTTGGTAAACTGTTTGCCAAAAGCTATCAGGAGTATTCATGGCTTCAAGAATCAGCCAAAGCGTTCCCTGGCATGAAAGAACTGGCGGCTCTTTTCGAAGAGGCGGGTCTGTCTGATGTCTCGTATCATCCATTTACAGGCGGTGTAGCAGCAACACATATCGGAAAGAAGCTTTGAATAAACGATATTTGGGTGAAAATAATGAAACTAAAAGCAATGATCTCTTTTTTAAATCATGATATCGATATTATTGAAAAAGAGCTTGAACAAACAGTTCGCTCTGATTATGCATTATTAAGTGAAGCGGGTCTTCATTTGCTGCAAGCGGGCGGAAAACGAATCCGCCCCGTTTTTGTTCTCCTTTCAGGCATGTTTGGCGACTATGACATTAATAAAATTAAATATGTTGCCGTTGCGCTTGAGCTCATTCATATGGCATCGCTCGTTCACGATGATGTTATTGATGATGCAGAGCTGAGAAGAGGCAAGCCAACGATTAAGGCAAAATGGGACAATCGAATTGCCATGTACACAGGAGATTATATGTTTGCAAGATCTCTTGAGTATATGACAAAGATCAATCACCCAATGGCGCATGAAATTTTGTCAAAGATGGTCGTCGAGCTCTGTCTTGGTGAAATCGAGCAAGTGAAAGACAAATACAATATGGATCAAAACCTACGTACATATTTAAGAAGAATCAAACGAAAAACAGCCTTGCTCATTGCAGGCAGCTGTCAGTTAGGTGCGATAGCAGCAGGTACAGATGAGAAAACACATAAAGCCCTTTACTGGTTTGGCTACTATGTCGGGATGTCCTATCAGATCATTGATGATGTGCTTGATTTCACATCAACTGAAGAAGAGCTTGGTAAGCCTGTTGGAGGAGACCTTTTACAAGGAAATGTCACACTCCCGGTCTTATATGCACTGAAGAATCCTACACTCGAAGGACAATTAAAGCTGATTAATAGTGAAACAACGGAAACCCAGCTAAAACCTGTGATTGAACACCTCAAACAAACAGATGCGATCGACCGCTCGATTCGAGTGAGTGAAATGTATTTGAAAAAGGCATTCGAACAGCTAGACAAACTTCCTCGAGGACGAGCGAAAACGTCACTCGCTTCCATTGCCAAATATATTGGAAAACGAAAATTCTAATCAACATATTGTTGATTGGTTTTTTTGTGAAATTTTTTGTCAAAAATTGATTATTATATAAAAAAATGATACGATCACTTTGTAACAATGTAAGCCTATACATACATAAACGACGGGGTGGAGAACGTATATGGACAAAACATTTCTTATGGTCAAACCTGATGGTGTGGAAAGACAATTAATCGGTGAAATTGTGTCAAGATTCGAAAAAAAAGGGCTTCAGCTTGTTGGTGCAAAACTAATGAGCATTCCAAAAGAAGTAGCAGAAACACATTACGGAGAGCATAAAGAAAAACCATTCTTCGGGGAATTGGTTGACTTTATTACGTCAGGACCAGTATTTGCAATGGTATGGCAAGGTGAGCAGGTAGTAGATGTCACAAGACAGATTATCGGCAAAACAAACCCGAAGGAAGCGCTTCCGGGCACAATAAGAGGAGACTATGGATTGACGGTTGGAAAAAACATTATCCATGGCTCAGACTCACCAGAAAGTGCTGAAAGAGAAATCAGCTTATTCTTCAAACAAGAAGAACTCATAAACTGGGATCAAACCATCTCAAGCTGGATTTATTAAAATTCAAGCCAAGGTGTTCATCAAATGAGCACCTTGGCTTTTTTATATGAATATTTCTACACGAAATTTCGCATGAGAAGATACAAATTTTCGATAAAAACAGCTATACTAGGACAAAGATAGATGAGACAGGAGAGGACTTTGATGGATCAATATCAAGTGTTTGTCGGAAAATGGAAAAAACTAACCGGGGTGGATCTGAATTTATATAAAGAAGCACAAATGAAACGAAGATTAACGTCACTATATGATAAAAAAGGATATAGAGATTTTGAAGCATTCGCGTCTGCCCTTGAAAAGGATAGAGCACTATTAGACGAGACGATGGATCGAATGACGATCAATGTGTCAGAATTTTACCGAAACTATCAACGCTGGGAAGTGCTTGATCAAAAAATTCTTCCGCTGCTTTTGAAAAACAGCGGGACCCTAAAAATATGGAGTGCAGCATGTTCGACAGGAGAGGAGCCGTATACACTCTCAATGCTGCTATCAAGCCATCCGCTTGTGAAGGACTTCCAAATTATTGCAACTGATATTGATGATAAAGTGCTGCAATCAGCTCAAAAAGGAAAATATCATGAACGATCACTGCAAGAGGTACCAGATCAAATCAAGCAAAAATATTTCACAAAAGAAGATTCTTCATTTTACACTGTGAAGGATGAGGTGCGAAAGCACATTCAATTTAAAAAACACAACCTTTTAGCAGACCCTTATGAAAAACAGCTTGATCTTATCGTGTGCCGAAATGTCCTTATCTACTTTACAGAAGAGGCAAAAGAAGAGATTTACAGGAAAATGAGCAGCAGTTTAAAACCAAATGGCGTATTATTTGTTGGTTCAACTGAACAAATTTTTCATCCAGAAAAGTTTGGACTCACATCAGCTGATACTTTCTTTTATCAAAAGAAGGGGTTGTAGCTGACTTTTTAGTAGTAAGTGTGTTATCATAGTTTTACTTAAAAGCGTTAATGCGATGAAGGGAGATCAAGTCATGAGATACTTAACAGCAGGTGAATCACATGGTCCACAATTGACCACAATTATTGAAGGCGTTCCAGCGGGACTTTACATAGAGCAGGATGACATCAACTATGAATTGGCTAGAAGACAAAAAGGTCACGGCCGCGGCAGAAGAATGCAGATTGAAAAAGACCAAGCGAAAGTGTTAAGTGGTGTTCGTCACGGGAAAACATTAGGTTCTCCTATTGCACTTGTCGTTGAAAACAACGACTGGAAGCATTGGACAAAAGTGATGGGGGCAGAGCCGATCACAGAAGAAGAAGAGAGTGAAATGAAGCGTCAAATTTCACGCCCTAGACCAGGACATGCGGATTTAAATGGTGCGATTAAATATGGACATCGTGATATGCGAAACGTATTAGAGCGTTCATCAGCCCGTGAGACAACCGTGCGCGTAGCAGCAGGCGCAGTCGCTAAACAAATCTTGGCTCATTTAGGAATCAAGGTAGCTGGCCACGTTCTTGAAATTGGCGGAGTGAAAGCAGCTCAAACGGCATATGAATCAATTGAAGATTTGCAAAAGGTAACGGAAGAGTCACCTGTTCGCTGCTACGACAGTGAAGCAGGTCAAAAAATGATGGATGCCATTGATGAAGCGAAGAAAAACGGTGATTCAATTGGCGGAATTGTGGAAGTCATCGTTGAAGGAATGCCGGTTGGAGTCGGAAGCTATGTTCACTATGACCGCAAATTAGACAGCAAGCTTGCAGGTGCTGTTCTGAGTATCAATGCTTTTAAAGGGGTCGAATTTGGTATCGGCTTCGAGGCGGCTTCTAAAAATGGTAGTGAGGTCCATGATGAAATCATCTGGGATGAAGAAAAGGGCTATACGAGAAAAACAAATCGCTTAGGTGGTCTTGAAGGCGGAATGTCAACTGGTATGCCAATTGTCGTAAGAGGGGTCATGAAACCAATCCCAACGCTTTACAAACCGCTTCAAAGCGTTGACATTGAAACAAAAGAACCTTTCTCTGCAAGCATTGAGCGTTCTGACAGCTGTGCTGTTCCTGCCGCAAGTGTTGTCGCAGAAGCAGTCGTGGCTTGGGAAATCGCCAATGCTGTAGTGGAGCAGTTTGGCCTTGATCAAATTGACCGCATTAAAGAAAATGTTGACAAAATGCGCCAGCTTCAGAGGGAATTTTAATGAAAACACTGGAAGTTAAGACGTCTTCAGCCACTTATCCTGTATACATCGGTGATGGGATTAAACGCAATATCGTCGACTTGATGACTTCCACGGGGCATTCCTATACGAAGCTCTTAATCGTGACAGATACAGCGGTTGATGCCATTTACGGTGATGAAATGGTTCGATTACTTAAGCAGAAGTGGTCTGTGCATAAAGTGGTTGTGCCAAGCGGAGAGCAGTCGAAATCTTTTGCTGAGTTTGAGCATATTCATACGAAGGCCATTCAATTTCAGCTGGATCGCTCCTCGTGCATCATTGCGCTTGGAGGCGGCGTAATTGGCGATTTGGCTGGCTTTGTTGCTGCTAGTTATATGAGAGGCATTGATTTTATTCAAGTTCCGACGACACTACTGGCACATGACAGTGCAGTTGGCGGGAAAACGGGGATTAACCACCCGCTCGGTAAAAATTTAATCGGTGCGTTTCATCAGCCGAAAGCCGTGATCTATGATACGAGCATGCTTGAGACACTATCTCAAACTGAAATGAGGTCAGGCTTTGCTGAGGTCATCAAACATGCCCTCATTTCAAGTGAAGACTTTTTATCAGAACTGATGTCTATTCGTTCTTTGGCGGAATGTTCAAAGAGCGAGCTGGCACATATACTGTATCAAGGGATCAAGGTCAAAGCGTCGATTGTTCAAAAAGACGAAAGAGAACAAGGCGTGCGTGCATTTTTGAATTTAGGTCATACACTTGGGCATGCCATTGAAGCAGAGTATGGATACGGCGTTATTACGCACGGAGATGCTATTGCAATCGGCATGCAGTTTGCGCTATATGTGAGCGAAAAGAAGCTGGGACTCAGCCTCAATCGGACGGAACTAAAAGAGTGGATGAAAGAACTCGGATTTCCGGTACAAGTCACTCAAGATATTTCCACGAAAACATTTGTTGACCGGATGATTGGTGATAAAAAGGCAAGAGGTGGAACCGTTCAATTTGTTTTATTAAAACAGGTTGGAGATGCTGTCTTGCAGTCTTTCACAAAAAATGATCTGCATCAATGGCTCGAAGAATGGAAACGGGAGGAGGGATGTCTATGATGTTTCGCGGGATACGTGGGGCTACAACAGTGAAAGAAGATACAGAAACAGAAGTTTTAAACAAAACGAAACAGCTGCTAGAAGCGATTATTTCAAGAAATCAAGTAGATCCAGAACGTGTCGTGCAGATCTTAATTTCAGCTACACAAGATATTCACTCCGTTTTTCCGGCAAAAGCCCTTCGTCAGTTTGAAGGGTGGACGTATGTGCCTGTTACTTGTATGCAGGAGCTGGACATTCAAGGCGGTTTAAAACATTGTATTCGTGTGTTAATGACGGTCCAAACAGACACAAAGCAGGAAGATGTGCAGCATGTGTACTTGGAAGAAGCTGTGACGCTTCGCCCTGATTTACAGTTGACAAAAAACAAGGAATTATAATACGATATGAACAGCCGAAGTTTACACACAGGTGTAAACGGCATTGCAAGTTTAGAGAAGATGAGAATGAGACTAGGGTAGTTGAGATGAGTAGAGTTGAGCAGAGATACGATACGTCTATTTCATCATACTGCCTAAAAGAGCACCCCTCTTTTAGGCTTATTTCGTATACTCATACAAACCCTCTATATGTCCCCTCATTCTCCTTAATCCCATTTAAGGAGTGTGCTTATGAATTCCCAATCAAATTTGACCCGATTTTTAAGGGACAGCGAGTCCCACAAAACGATCCCGATTGTTGAAACCATTACAGTTGATACGCTCTCACCGATTCAAATTGTCGAAAAACTCAAGGCAGATATTGTGTATCTACTAGAAAGCAAAGATGAGTCTTCTAGCTGGTCGAGATATTCCTTCATCGGATTACATCCTTTTTTAACCTTACATGATGATCAAAACAAATATATTGCACGTGACGCGGCAGGGCAAGAGGTCATGAAAAAGCAAGAACTGAAAGACTTATTAGACTGGATGAAAGAGCAATATCAAATCAAGACACCAGACGTTGACATCCCGTTTACAGGCGGGGCAGTTGGGTACTTAAGTTACGATCTTATTCCAAGCATTGAACCATCTGTCAGGCCGCATCTAAGCGCACCAACGACAGACAATTGTACACTATTTGTCTGCCAAACGATGATTGCCTTTGATCATGAAACGAATCATGTTCATTTTATCCAATACACCCAGCTAACCGGAAATGAAACAGAAGACGAAAAAATACGAGCTTACAAAGAAAATCAAAAGCGGCTTGAACAGATGATTCACAAGCTCCACACAAAGATTGATATGAAAGAACTGATTTTATCAGGGAATATGAACGAATCACCGTCCTTTGAACATGTGACATCAACCTATGAAAAAACACAATTTCTAAAGGACGTAGAAAAAATCAAAGAATACATTCGAGCGGGTGATATTTTTCAAGGCGTACTCTCACAGCGCTTTGATATCCCAGTGTCAGTGAGTTCATTTGAATTATACCGTGTGCTTCGCATTGTGAATCCATCTCCATACATGTATTTTATGAAATTAAAAGACCGTGATTTAGTCGGAAGCTCACCAGAACGATTAATTCATGCCAAAAATAGGCACCTAGAAATTCATCCTATTGCAGGCACTAGAAAAAGAGGAGCAACAAAAGAAGAGGACGCCGCACTGGCAAGAGAGCTGCTAGAAGATGAGAAAGAAAAAGCAGAACATTACATGTTAGTAGATCTAGCCAGAAATGATGTCGGTCGCGTAGCAGAATACGGCAGCGTGTCCGTACCGACCTTTACAAAAGTTGTGAACTTTTCACATGTCATGCACATCATCTCCATTGTGACAGGGAAGCTAAAGCAGGATACACACCCAGTTGATGCACTCATGTCCGCATTTCCAGCAGGCACATTAACAGGGGCACCGAAAATAAGAGCGATGCAATTATTAAATGAAATGGAGCCTGAGCCAAGGGAAACGTATGGCGGCTGTATTGCCTATATTGGGTTCGACGGTAATATCGATTCTTGTATTACCATTCGTACCATGAGCGTCAAAAATCAGATCGCTTCCATACAAGCAGGTGCTGGCATTGTCGCAGATTCTGTGCCAGAAAATGAATGGGAAGAGACATGTAACAAGGCAGGAGCGCTTCTGAGGGCCATTCAGCTTGCTGAACATATTTTTTCAGAAAAGGAGAGTGTGCAGGATGAATCAGCGACTATCAGCTCTTGTTAACGGAGGCTTCCTATCAGAAAATGAAGCACATAGACTAATGCATGATATGATGAGCGGCTCTTTAACAGATGCTGAAGTCGCTGCAAGTCTATCGATTTTAGCGCATAGAGGAGAAACCGCTGAAGAAATGACAGGCTTCGTGAGGGCCATGCGGCAAAAAGCAGAACCAGCGGAAAGATCGCTTGATGTCGTTGACACATGCGGCACAGGAGGCGATGGACTCTCCACATTTAATATATCAACTGCAGCTGCTATTGTAGCTTCCGCCGCTGGTGCTAAAATCGCAAAACACGGAAATCGTTCAGTCTCTTCAAAAAGCGGAAGTGCCGATGTGCTAGAGTGTCTTGGGATTCACATTCAATCTACTCCAGAAGAAACAAGAAGACAAATACAAGAGAAAAACATGGGCTTTTTATTTGCGCCACTGTACCATTCATCTATGAAACAAGTAGCAGCAGTCCGCAAGCAGCTTGGCTTCCGGACGGTATTTAATCTATTAGGACCGCTTTGCCACCCGATGCAAGCCAAAAAGCAAATCATCGGTGTGTATGCAAAGGAAAAGGCAAAATTAATGGCGGAAGCCCTTGCCCCATTAGAGCCAGAGCATGTCCTGTTTGTATGCGGGGAAGACGGGCTGGATGAACTAACGATTACAGCCAATTCATATGTGATTGAACTCAAAAAAGGTGCCATGACAGAATATACGCTAAACCCAGAAGACTTTGGACTGGAGAAAGGATACTTATCAGATATTCAGGTCCAATCACCGGAAGAGAGTGCGAAATTGATTCAGAATATATTGAATCATCAAACAGGAGGGGCGCCGCTTCATATTACAGCTCTGAATGCCGGGGCGGCTTTATATGTCGCGGGCAAGTCAGAAAGCCTCATGGCAGGAACATTAAAAGCATTAGAAACGATTAAAAACGGAGCAGCCAAAGAACAATTGGCTCGTTTAAAACAAAAAACGAAAGAGGAAGAGATCTATGCTTAATCAAATCATTGCACGCAAAAAAGAACATATCCAAACGTTGCAGTTACCTGTGGATGGACACTTTGAAAGACGATCATTTAAAGAAGCACTCATGAATCCTCACCGCTCGATTGGGCTGATTGCTGAGGTGAAAAAGGCATCTCCTTCCAAAGGAATCATTCAGCCAAATTTTGATCCTCTGCAAACAGCAAAAGCCTACGAAAAATCGAATGCTGATTGCTTATCAGTCTTAACAGATGAACCATTTTTTCAAGGGAAGAACGAGTATCTTTCCTTAATTAAAGAACACGTCGCACGTCCAATTTTAAGAAAAGACTTTATCATCGATTCCATACAAATAGAAGAGTCAAGACGTATCGGTGCAGATGCCATTTTATTAATTGGGGAAGTACTTGAACCGCAACAGCTGCATGAATTCTATGCTGAAGCGAAGGAAAAAGGACTAGATATTCTTGTCGAAGTTCATGCAGCAGATACACTGGAACATATCTTAAACCTATTCACCCCCGAAATCATTGGCGTGAATAACCGAAATTTAAAGACATTTAAAACAACAGTTGAGCAAACTAAAGAGATTGCACCACTTGTTCCAAAGGATGTCTTACTAGTAAGTGAAAGCGGTATTCAGACATTTGATGATCTGACCTTTGTCAAAAAACATGGAGCGAGTGCTGTCCTTGTAGGTGAATCATTAATGAGAGAACCTTCACAAGAAAAAGCCGTTCAGACGTTATTTGGAGAATGAGCACGATGAAGCCTTTTTTAAAATATTGCGGGGCGGTCTCACTAGAAGATGTAGAATGCATTGCGCAATCTCAAGCAGATGCGATCGGATTTATTTTTGCTCCAAGTAAAAGGCAAGTCGATCCAGATCAAGTGAAACAATGGCTCACCGATTCGCAGTGCAGGAAAAAGATTACTGGTGTATTTGTAAATGAAAAAATCCAAAAAGTGTGTGACATCACAAAGCATATTCCTTTAGATATTGTGCAGCTACATGGAGATGAAACAAGAGAGGATGCAAAAGAAATAAAACAACAAACAGGGGCGGTAGTGTGGAAAGTCTTTCATCACGATCCCGATATAAAAGAAACACTTGATCAGATGACGGCATTTGCGCCGTTTGTCGATGGTTTTCTCATTGATGCGAAAGTAAAAGGGATGAGAGGCGGTTCTGGCACAGCTTTTACATGGGAAGCGGTACCTGTATACATTCAGCAGGCAAAACGACTGGAGAAAGCATGCATCATTGCAGGTGGAATTACACCAGAAACACTGCCAGAGCTTCTTGCCTATAGCCCAAAAGCGATTGATCTTTCAAGCGGCATAGAAGAAAACGGGAAGAAAAGCAGCGCTAAGATCAAAGCGCTTGAAGAAAGGATGTTAAACGATGTACGCATATCCAAATGAGCTTGGCAGATATGGAGAATTCGGAGGGAAATTTGTTCCCGAGACGCTCATGCAGCCACTCAAAGAAATAGAACAAGCATTTAACGAATTAAAAGAAGACCCAGCCTTTAAGCAAGAATATCTTTCTCTATTGCAAAACTATTCAGGCAGACCGACTGCGCTGACATATGCTGATCAATTATCTGCATACCTCGGCGGCGCAAAAATCTATTTAAAAAGAGAAGATTTAAACCATACAGGTGCTCATAAGATCAACAATGCACTTGGTCAGGCACTGCTTGCAAAAAAAATGGGGAAATCAAACATCATCGCAGAAACAGGCGCTGGACAGCACGGAGTAGCAGCTGCAACGGTGGCCGCCAAGTTTGGATTATCGTGCACGGTATTTATGGGAAAAGAGGATGTGGAGAGACAATCTCTCAATGTATTCCGAATGAAGCTCCTTGGCGCTGAAGTCATACCTGTCACAAGCGGAAACGGCACATTAAAAGATGCAACGAACGAAGCGATTCGTTACTGGGTCCAGCACTGTAGTGATCATTTCTATATGATCGGTTCAGTTGTAGGACCTCATCCCTATCCCAAAATCGTCAGTGAGTTCCAGCGGATGATTGGTGATGAAGCAAAAGAGCAGATGCTGAAAAAAGAAGGCAGGCTCCCTCATAAAGTCATTGCTTGTGTCGGCGGCGGAAGTAATGCTATTGGAATGTACCGAGCGTTTTTGGATGATGAGATTGATTTGATTGGTGTAGAAGCGGCTGGAAAAGGAATCGATACGCCGCTTCATGCAGCAACCATTACGAAGGGGACAAAAGGGGTCATTCATGGATCTTTGACCTATTTAATCCAAGACGAATTTGGCCAGATTATTGAGCCCTATTCCATTTCAGCTGGTCTAGATTATCCCGGGATCGGACCAGAGCACGCATATTTACATGCGAGCGGACGCGTTCAATATGTGAGTGCTACAGATCAAGAAGCACTGGATGCACTAAAGCTGCTGACAGAAAAGGAAGGAATCCTGCCAGCGATTGAATCAGCACACGCTTTAGCCAAGGCGTTTGAGATGAGCAGGACAATGAGTGAAGATGAAATCATCCTTGTCTGCCTATCAGGAAGAGGAGATAAGGATGTGCATACATTAATGAATGTGCTTGAAAGTGAGGGCAAAACCAAATGATCACATTTCGATTAGAGCAAGACGAGAAATTATTCATCCCATTTATTACAGCAGGGGATCCGTCAGAAGAAATCACGATCGATTTAGCTGTGTCCCTTCAAGCAGCCGGTGCACATGCGATTGAGCTAGGTGTTCCTTATTCCGATCCGCTAGCAGACGGTCCTGTCATTCAAAGAGCCTCCAAAAGAGCTCTAAATCATGGCATGAATATCGTAAAAGCGATAGAATTAGCAGGGAAGATGAAAAAAAACGGTGTAAAAATTCCTGTAATTCTATTTACGTATTATAATCCTGTGTTACAATTAGACACAGAATACTTTTTCGCTTTACTGCGCAAAAATCATATTTCGGGACTCTTAACACCCGACTTGCCTTTTGAAGAAAGCAGTGAGCTGCAAAAGAACTGTCAAACATATGACATTTCATATATTTCGCTCGTTGCACCAACCAGTAAGGAACGATTAGTAAATATAGTAGAGCAGGCAGAAGGTTTTGTGTATTGTGTTTCATCTCTTGGTGTAACAGGTGTCAGACAAACCTTTGACGAATCGATTACTGATTTTATTCAACAAGTGAAACAGCTGAGTCACATACCGGTTGCGGTCGGTTTTGGTATCTCAACAAGAGAGCAGGTAGACGCAATGAATAAACTGAGTGACGGCGTCGTTGTAGGCAGTGCACTTGTAAAAAAAATTGAAGAACTTCAGGATCAATTGTTAGCAAGTGATACTCGTCAAGACGCTTTAAGAGAGTTTGAAACCTATGCAAAAACATTTAGTCCCCTCTATTCATTCAAATGAGGTGAAACTTTTGCAAATCAAAGATCAATTAAAACAACTAAAACCGTATCAACCTGGGAAACCAATTGAAGAGGTCAAAAAAGAATATCAATTAGACAAAATTGTGAAATTGGCTTCAAATGAAAACCCTTTTGGATGTTCCGCTCATGCAAGAGAGGCGATACAAGCTGAGCTTGAACATTTAGCGATCTATCCAGATGGATACAGCGCAAGTTTAAGAACAGAGCTCGCTGAGTTTCTTCAAGTAAATGAAAAACAATTAATATTCGGGAATGGCTCAGATGAACTTGTGCAAATTATTGCTAGGGCATTCCTTGACCAACATACAAATACCGTCATCCCAGCTCCGTCTTTTCCGCAATATCGTCACAATGCGATCATTGAGCGGGCAGAGATTCGAGAGGTGCCGCTTTTAGACGGAGGAGCTCACGATCTGAAGGGCATGCTGGATGCGATTGATGAGAACACGAAGGTCGTCTGGGTATGCAACCCGAATAACCCGACGGGAAATCATTTGTCAGAATCTGAGCTTGTGGCGTTTTTAGATCAAGTACCAGCTCATGTGCTTGTAGTACTAGATGAAGCATATGTCGAATACGTTCGTGCGGAAGACTTTCCGAACAGCTTATCTTTATTACACAACTATCAAAATGTTATCGTACTCCGTACGTTTTCTAAAGCGTATGGACTGGCCGCGCTTCGAGTAGGCTATGGCATTGCATCAGAAGAGTTGATTACTGCGATTGAACCAGCGAGAGAGCCGTTTAATACGAGTCGTATCGCTCAGGCAGCAGCTCGTGCAGCGATAAAAGATCAGGACTTCATTCAATCATGCAGACAAAAAAATGAAGCAGGTCTCAAGCAATATCAAGAATTTGCTGACCGTTTTGGACTATTTATTTATCCGTCTCAAACAAACTTCGTGCTGATTGATTTTAAAAGAGATGCAGATGAATTATTCAATGCATTATTGAAAAAAGGCTACATTGTTCGTTCTGGTAAAGCACTTGGTTTTCCAACGTCTTTACGTATTACGGTCGGAACAATGGAGCAAAATGCAGAAATTCTAAGTACACTTGCTGATTTAATGCAAGGCATTCGAGCGTAGCATAACCATAAAGTCATATCCTTTTACAGGATATGGCTTTCATTGTACCAACCTCATACATATAAGCTGTTGAAATGGCTTTTTTAATTTTCGCGAAAAAACAGGTGATGAACATGAATGATGCAAATGAAACAATATTAATCGCTGGACTTGGTTTAATTGGAGGTTCCATCGCACTGTCGATTAAAAAAGAGTATCCTCATAAAAAAATTGTTGGATACGATGTGTCCAAAGAACAAATGGTTGCAGCAACAAAGCTGGGTATCATTGATTTAGCAGCTGATTCATTTGCGGCAGGTTTGGCTGAATCTGCGACTATTATTTTGGCAACACCAGTTCAGCAAACAGTTAATATGCTTCGTGATATTGCAAACTCTGGAATTGAGAGAGAGCTCACAATTACCGATGTTGGCAGCACAAAGCAAAAGGTTGTCCATTTTGCTGAAAAAACGCTTCCTAAGCACTATCAATTTATTGGTGGACATCCAATGGCAGGCTCTCACAAGTCAGGTGTTATAGCAGCGAAAGACTTTTTATTTGAAAATGCGTTCTACATTTTAACGCCGGCAAAGGAAACAAACCGCGAGGCTGTTGATCGTTTGAAGGACTTGTTAAAAGGTACAAATGCTCATTTTATTGAGATGACCCCAGAAGAACATGATGGTGTAACAAGTGTGATTAGTCATTTCCCTCATATTGTTGCAGCCAGCCTTGTGCATCAAGCACATCATTTTGAAGAACAATTCCCACTTGTCAAACGGTTTGCTGCTGGAGGCTTTCGTGACATTACACGTATTGCGTCAAGCAACCCTGCAATGTGGCGAGATATCCTTCTGCACAACAAAAACAAGATTTTAGACCGGTTCCATGAATGGAAAAAAGAGATCGATCGCATTGAGACCTTTGTACAGCAAGAAGACGCTGAAGGCTTGTTCTCTTATTTTCAAGAGGCAAAGGAATATCGTGATGGACTTCCTCTGAGGAAAAAAGGTGCCATTCCTGCTTTTTATGACCTTTATGTGGATGTTCCAGATCACCCTGGGGTCATTTCGGAGATTACAGGACATTTAGCAAATGAGAGCATCAGTATTACGAATATCCGTATTATTGAAACGCGGGAAGACATTAATGGGATTTTACGCATTAGTTTTCAAACAGAAGACGACCGTAAACGTGCAGAGATCTGTATAAAAAATAGAGCGAATTACGATACATTTTATGCTGACTGAGGTGACAAATATGAAAATTCATAAACATGCTCCTATGAATGGAGTCATTCATATTCCAGGTGATAAATCCATTTCTCATAGATCAGTGATGTTTGGTGCAATTGCTGATGGGACGACAGTGGTGAAAAACTTTCTCCCTGGAGCCGATTGTTTAAGTACGATTGATTGTTTTAGAAAAATGGGCGTTGAAATTGAACAAAAAGGGACAGATGTTGTGATCCGTGGGAAGGGACTGAAAGAGCTCAAGGAGCCGTCTGACGTCCTCGATGTCGGGAATTCTGGTACAACCATTCGATTAATGATGGGAATATTAGCTGGTTGTGAGTTTCACAGTACACTGATCGGTGATGAGAGTATTGCTAAAAGACCAATGCAGCGAGTAACAGGTCCACTTAAACAACTAGGAGCGAAAATAGATGGCAGAGCAAACGGCGAGTATACGCCGCTTTCTATTCGTGGCGGCCATTTAAAAGGTGTCTCATATGAGTCTCCGGTGGCAAGCGCCCAAATTAAGTCCGCTGTCCTTTTAGCAGGTCTTCAAGCAGAAGGAACAACAACATTAACTGAACCGCATAAATCAAGAGATCATACAGAAAGAATGCTCTCTATGTTTGGTGTGAAACTAGACGAAGATGAACAAAGTGTTTCTATTGAAGGTGGTCAAACATTAAAAGCAACAGATATATTTGTTCCTGGAGACATCTCCTCAGCTGCATTTTTCCTTGTTGCTGGATCTATTGTTCCTAACAGCCAAATTGTTTTAAAAAATGTCGGGCTAAACAAAACAAGAACGGGTATTATTGATGTTCTGAAACAAATGGGTGCGAATCTCGAGATCAATGAAGTAGATGCAAAAGGCGGAGAGCCATATGGAGATTTAACGATCTCTACCTCTTCATTAAAAGGCATCGAAATTTCTGGTGATATGATTTCAAGACTTATCGACGAGATTCCAATTATAGCGCTTCTAGCGACACAAGCAGAGGGAACAACGATCATTAAAGATGCTGCTGAGTTAAAAGTAAAAGAGACCAATCGAATTGATACAGTCGTGTCAGAACTTAAAAAACTCGGTGCTGATATTGAAGCAACAGATGATGGTATGAAGATTCATGGTAAAACCACGCTTCAAGGCGGCGCAGCCGTGTCAAGCTACGGAGATCACCGAATTGGTATGATGCTAGGGATTGCTGCTTGCATCACAAAGCAAGCGGTTGAGATTGAAGATACAGATGCTGTACGCGTCTCATACCCGAATTTCTTTGAACACATTGAATACTTAACCAAAACAGTCTGAGGATGTCCTCAGGCTTTTTCTTTCCTTATGCATATTTGTAAGGAATATAGCATAGCTTGTCTCAAGATGAAACCTGGAAAAAAATCATTTTATCTGATCAAAAAATGAATTTCAGGTGTTTTCAGTTTACAAAACTTCCGTTTCGTAAAGGATGAAATGAAAACCAGTCTTTAAAACACAAAAATGGGTTCATTTTAAAAGTGCAACATATTTGCTGGATGAGTACCTGTCGATTATGATATGAAGTAACAATAGTTTAGGTTTTTGGAAAACAGAAAGGAACGGTTTGATTTGAATAGTTCATTACAAGAAGCCATAAAATTAGTTGAGGCGGGTGAGACTGAAAAAGGACTTCAAACACTTGCTCAGGCAGAAAAGCATTTGCATGATGAAGAAAAGGCGCAGGCAGCTCAGTTATATTATGATTGGGGAGATATCGATAAAGCGAGAAATCTCATCAGTGATTTACATGATTTATATCCAGAGGAAACGGGGTTAACATGTTTTTATGCAGAACTGCTGATTGACTCTGATGAAGAAGAAAAGGCGATTTCGGTATTAGAGACGATTCCTGAGGATGATGATGCCTATCCAGAGAGCCTACTGTTAATGGCAGATTTGTATCAAATGCAAGGACTATTTGAAGTCAGTGAACAAAAGCTCTTAAAAGCAAAAGAGCTGCTGCCAAATGAAGCCATTATTGATTTTGCGTTAGGTGAATTGTATTTTTCGCAAGGTCTTTCAAAGAAAGCGGCCGACTATTTCTACAAGGTCGCAGATCAACAACATGAGGTTGGCGGCGTCAATGTTTATCAGAGGCTCGCTGAATCACTCAGCACAGCTGGAGAATTCGAAGATGCGCTTGAATGGTACGAAAAGGCAGTGAAAGATCAAACAGATCCGAATACACTTTTTGGCTACGGATTTACAGCGATGAGGGCTGGACGAACGAAAACAGCCATTCAGCAGCTTTCAGAACTAAAAGATATTGATCCATCTTATTCGTCTCTATATATGCCTTTAGCGAAAAGTTATGAGGAAGAAGGACTATATCACGAGGCTTTAGAGGTAGTAAAAGAGGGTATTAAAATTGATGAGTATAACAAAGAATTATATTTATATGGTGCAAAGATTGACTTGAAAAATGGGGATTCAGAAGATGCGAAAAAGCTGCTTCAAGAAGCACTTGCTCTTGATCCGGGATATATTGAAGCGGTCCAAACATTGCTCGCGATCTATTTAGATGAAGAGCTTTTTGATGAAATTCTGGATGTCATAAAAGAGGTTAAAAGCTTTGGGGAAGATGATCCAAAATGGAATTGGTATGCTGCATCTGCATCTGTTGGACGAGAAGAATACAAAGAAGCAGCTGAGTACTTCAAGCTGGCTCTGCCTGATTTTGATGAGGAACGTGACTTTTTATATGAATACGCATCGTTCCTTTTAGAAGAAGGCAGACAAAAAGAAGCATTGCCGCTATTACGTAAAGTTCTTCAGAAAGATGGCACGAATGAAGAAATCGAAGAAACGATTTTAAGAATTGAAGACGAAATTTCCTTATAGTTTGCAGGAATGAAGAACTGGTTTGTTGAATAATTCTTGTATAGCAATTTAATTTACGATAGAGGAGGGAATAACATGCAGACCCCTGTTTCTGTCAATGAAAAGAAGGAATTCATCCGGTGGTTTTTAAACCATTATCAGTTAAAGCGAAGAGAGTGCGTTTGGATATTAAATTATTTAATGAGTCACGACTCTTTGATGGAAAAGGTTCATTTTGTAGAGCAAGCAGAATTTTGCCCAAGGGGAATCATTATGTCAACACACTGTGTGGATGAAGTTCCCTTTAGATTTTATAAAGAGAATATCATGACGACAGATGCTGAAAAGTCATTTCATGATATTCGTTTGAATAAACAGCAAGATTTGTTTATTCAATTGAATTTCCGTTCTGCTTATCGTTCGCCGGAATATGCAGCTGTGCTTGAAACAAATCCTCATATTCCAAAGGATCTTTATGAGAATGAAAAAGATAAGGATCTTGCGGAGAAAGTGCTTGAACACTCGATCGCAACTTTCCAAAAAGAACGGCTTATGAAAGAGATAGATGAAGCACTTGACCGTCATGATCAAGAAACATTTAATAAGTTAGCAAGAGAATTAAGCCTATTGTCATAAACTGAACGAATAAGCCTTGCCCTATCCAGGCAGGGCTTATGTCATGAAAGAGGGGAAATTGATGAAGTTTCAAGCGGAGGATGCAGATCGCTTTTTGCAATCTAGAGATTACATTGATACCGCTATCATTCCATTAGTTGGAATAGATGTGAATCAAATCAAACAAACCGTATCTTTAGGGGAGTTTACCATTCTTGTAACAGAGGAACTTGAAAGACAGCTGAAAGGGCGGGTCTTTCTTTTTCCACCACATACATATGTAGAAGCCAATGACCGAAAACTAGAAGACATCTTCACGATGAAGCAGTCGCTAGAAGATCATTTTCAGCATGTTGTGTTGATCTCATCTGATCACCAATGGAAAGAGCATGCGGTGGTTAGTGAATCACTATTTTTGTTAAAGCCGGTTCCGCTCGAGCATTTAAAGGTAGAATTAAAGCAAAAAATTGTTCAAGACAGTGTAGAACAAATTTTGAACTTTTTGTTACAAAAGTGGAACCCTTCATAAAAACCCTTACATTTGCATTGTACATAGCTTTTTAGGATGTTGACCTTGTGAATAGATTGATATATTATGAGGGTGTCCTAGTTTTATGAAATTTTTTCTAATTCAGTTATAAAGTAGCTGACGACCTGAGGGGGGGAGAAAAAAATGAGCGAGAAGAGACATGGAGTGTCCAGGCGTCAATTTTTGAATTACACGTTGACCGGCGTGGGGGGATTTATGGCCGCTGGAATGCTCATGCCTATGGTTCGCTTTGCGCTTGACCCTGTGCTAAAAGGAACAGAGGATCAGGATATGGTTCAAGTTGTCAGTGTAGATGAACTGACGAAGGAACCGAAGCGCTTTGACTTTAAAATTGATCAAGTAGATGCATGGTATGAGTCAAAGGAATCTAGGTCAGCATGGGTGTACAAAGAAGGGGATGAAATTGTCGCTTTATCGCCTATCTGTAAACATTTAGGCTGTACAGTGAACTGGAACAGTGATCCGAAAAATCCAAACAAATTTTTCTGTCCATGCCACTATGGGCTGTACGACAAGGATGGTACAAACGTACCCGGAACTCCGCCACTTGCACCGCTTGATCATTATAAGCAGCAAGTGAAGGACGGATACCTCTATCTTGGAAAAGCTGTGCCGAAAGGGGAAGGGTAACGATGCTTAACAAGATTTATGATTGGGTAGATGAGCGGCTAGACATTACACCAATATGGAGAGATATTGCGGATCATGAGGTGCCAGAGCATGTCAATCCAGCACATCATTTCTCCGCTTTTGTGTACTGTTTTGGCGGTTTAACGTTTTTTGTGACAGTCATTCAAGTCCTTTCGGGCATGTTTTTAACGATGTATTACGTGCCGGATATTAAAAACGCCTGGGAATCTGTCTATTATTTACAAAATGAAGTGGCATTTGGTCAGATTGTCAGAGGGATGCACCACTGGGGTGCGAGTTTAGTTATTGTCATGATGTTTTTACATACGCTAAGGGTCTTTTTCCAAGGGGCGTATAAAAAGCCTAGAGAGCTCAACTGGATTGTTGGTGTGCTCATTTTCTTTGTGATGCTTGGACTTGGTTTTACAGGTTATCTCTTGCCATGGGATATGAAGGCGCTATTTGCAACGAAGGTTGGTCTTCAAATTGCAGAAGCGACGCCTTTCATTGGTAAAGAGATCAAAACGCTGCTTGCAGGTCATCCTGACATTGTAGGGGCACAAACGCTGACGAGATTTTTCGCTATCCATGTCTTTTTCTTGCCAGCGGCATTATTTGGGCTGATGGCTGCCCACTTTATTATGATTCGTAAGCAAGGAATTTCTGGACCGCTATAAAAAATTTGCGTTTGATGAATGTTCAATGAGGAGGGGATGACTTTGCATAGGGGAAAAGGGATGAAGTTTGTCGGAGACTCTAGAATTCCGGCAGAAAGAAAACCTAACATACCTAAAGACTATTCCGAATATCCGGGAAAAACAGAAGCCTTTTGGCCGAACTTTCTTTTAAAGGAATGGCTTGTAGGTGCCGTTTTTTTAATTGGATTTCTTGTCCTAACTGTGGTTCATGCACCTCCGCTTGAGCGGATGGCTGATCCAACAGATACCGGCTATATTCCGCTGCCAGACTGGTATTTCTTATTCTTGTACCAGTTATTAAAATATGAATTTGCTGCAGGTGGCTATACGGTAGTTGGTGCGATGATTATGCCTGGGATTGCGTTTGGTGCACTGTTGCTCGCACCATTTCTTGATTCTGGTCCTGAACGCAGACCGTATAGAAGACCGGTTGCAGTGGGGATGATGATCCTTGCAGTCGGCGCAGCAACATATTTAACGTGGGAGTCTGTTGCTACTCATGATTGGGAAGCAGCGGCAAAGCAAGGTGAAATTAAGAAAGAAGCAGAGATTGATACCTCAGCGGAAGAGTATAAAATTTATCAGGAGCAGACATGTATCTCCTGTCACGGGGATAACATGCAGGGCGGAGCAGCCGGACCGTCACTTGTTGACAATGGTCTTGCACCTGAGGAGATCGCTAAAATCGCTGTTGAAGGAAAAGGTAACATGCCTAAGGGTATCTTTAAAGGCAGCGATGAAGAACTTGAAAAGCTGTCTAAATATTTATCTGAGGTCAAATCTAAATAATTCAGTTGTTTAAATGCAAGTACAAGGATATACTCAAAAGAGAAAAAGCTGGCGCTGTCAGCTTTTTTCTGATTTTAATAGATCGTGAGTGAAGAGACGTATGAGATGGATTCAATATCTGCTAGCCACGCGCTATATGCTTGTGCTAGTCTTGATAATCAATTTCCTTGGCACTGTGTACGGCTACTATTGGTATATTCCACAGCTTGTAGAGACGCCGGCTATCTTTTTAGCTTTTGTTCCAGACAGTCCAACGGCAAGCTTTTTCTTTTTATTTGTTCTACTTGCGTTTTTGATGAAACGAAACGCTCCTTATTTTGAAGCACTTGCCCTCGTGACCTTAATGAAGTACGGGTTATGGGCTGTAGGAATGAATATCTTTGTCCTTTTATCTGTGGATGATTTTCCGTGGGAAGGGTACATGCTGATTGGGTCCCACTTTGCGATGGCGGTTCAAGCCGTATTGTTTGCACCGTATTATCGTTTTAAAATGCGTCATTTGGTGGTAGCTGGCATATGGATTTTACATAATGATGTGATTGATTATGTATTTGGTATGATGCCGCGTTATTCTATGCTGTCTGCCTATACAAACGAGATCGGCTACGTCACGTTTTGGTTAAGCATTGCCGTTCTTCTTGTTTCGTATTATTTCGTCCTATCGAAAAAATCGGTCAAGCTCGAACTCCCTTAACAATATTGGTCTAACCTTGTCCTTTCCTTCATACGCTGTATGGAGAAGGGCTAGGAGGGACTTGCATGAAACGAAAGCCAATCGCGATGATTCTATTATTTTTTCTCGTATTACAGCCATCTGTTGCCAAAGGCGAGGAAACAGCCGCTAGTGTGCTGCAAGAATTAACGGAACTATCAGATTCAATCTTTCAATTAACGAGACAAGCTAAATATGATGAGGCGTTACAGGTCGCATTGTATGTTGAAAAGACATTTAAAGCTGAGAATTGGCGCGGAACGCTGACAAATACGCAGATTCGGCAAATTACAGTTGGCTATCAAGATATCATAAAAGGGCTGCCACAAGAAGAATTGAATGAGCGCGAAAAGCTTCGTTATGCCTCTCAGTTTAGAATGCTGCTCGATGCGATCCAGTCAGACTCTGAGCCACTTTGGGGTTCGCTGGAGAAGCCCATTATGGGGTCTTTTCCTACGTTGAAAAAAGAAGTGAAGGATCCGGAATCAACAACGTTTTATGAAACTTGGAATGAGCTGGTTTCTTTATACGATATGATCTATCCGAGTTTAACCATTGATGTTTCGCCTGAAAAGCTGCAAACGATTAAGCAGCATATGGAAGTGATTGAGCAAGGTGAATTTTTAAAAGCATCAAGTGGGACAAAGCTTGAGCGCCTCACGAAGCTTGAAGAGGATTTATCGAGTGTATTTGCCCACGTTGATCAAGATGAGGCTGACCCATCGCTTTTATGGGTCATTTTAACAACGGGAAGCATCATTTTATTAACGTTAACGTATGTTGGATTTCGGAAATACCGTGCTGAAAAAGAGAAGAAGCAAAAGCGACAAGCTGATTATCCGAAATCATAAAAAAAGAAGCACCATTTTTGGGCTTCTTTTTTTAATGCGGATTGAGCGGCTTTTTGTGTTCATCTAATGTGAAGCCTTCACCAAGCACATCATGCACGTCACTGACGGATACAAACGCATGAGGATCGACTGAGGTCACGACGCTTTTGAGATGGACAAGCTCGTTTTTTGGGACGACGCAATAAAGAACGTTGCGCTCCTGTTTTGTATAGGAACCGATCCCTTTTAAAATGGTCACACCCCGCTCCATTTCCTCTGTGATTTTCTTTTGAATGATGTCATCTTTTTCAGATATGATCATGGCACCTTTGGCTGCGTAAGCGCCTTCTTGCATGAAGTCAATGACCTTCGCAGCAACAAATACTGCGACGAGTGTATACATGGCTTCTTTGTAATTTAAATAAGTAAGAGAAATCGTAATGACGCAAGCGTCGAAGATGAACATTGTTCGTCCCATAGCTACCTGATAATGCTTGTTGATGAGTCTTGCGATGATGTCCACACCGCCGGTAGTACCGCCGAACTTAAAGATGATCCCGAGGCCTGTTCCGATAAACACACCTGCAAAGAGTGCGGCTAGGGCCAAATCGTGCTGGAGAGGCATATGTATTTGAAAGCGCTGGAAGATGGCAAGAAAGACAGAAAGACTGACAGTACCTACAATTGTATAAGTAAACATCGTTCTGCCGAGCATTTTCCAGCCGATAAAAAAGATCGGAATGTTTAAGACAAGGTTTGAAATGGATGGGTCAATGTGGAATAGAAAATATAAAAGCAGTGTAATACCTGTAAATCCGCCTTCCGCCAAATTGTTCTGCATATTAAAATGAACAAGACCGAAAGAAAAAATCGCAGATCCTATTAAAATAAAGACGATATTTTTAAGACGAATTTCTTTTAGCAAGAGACCACTCCTTTTTTTGCTTAGACAGCGATAATATTATATGGTATGGGAGAGAAACAAGCAAACTGAGTTTTAAACATTTGTCAAATATTTATGATTTCGCTAACATGTAAGAGATGGATAGGAGGATGAGCTTGATGACGAAAGAAAAAACGCTGCGTCACGTGCAGCAAGAAGTAGATGATTACATAGGACAATTTAAAGAAGGCTATTTCAGCCCGCTTGCCATGATGGCCCGTCTGACAGAAGAATTAGGCGAGCTGGCAAGAGAGGTTAACCATTACTATGGAGAAAAGCCGAAAAAAACAACGGAAACAGAAAAAAGCATGGAAGAAGAAATTGGCGATGTTTTGTTTGTGTTAACATGTCTCGCTAATTCACTAGATATATCACTAGAGGAAGCACATGATCGTGTGATGCATAAATTCAATACAAGAGACAAAGACCGCTGGACGAAAAAAGAAGGGAAGTAGAGACGATGACGAACCAAACCATCAAAGTAGTAATCGCTGGAGCAAGAGGAAGAATGGGGATAGAAGCTGTGAAGCTGGCAGAAGAAACGAGCCATTTTGAGCTTGTGGCAGCCCTTGATCACGCGCACGAAGGAAAAAAATTAGCTGATGTGATTCATACGACATCTGAGGCGCCGATTTATACAGATATTGATGTGTGTCTTTCAGAGACAGCACCTGATGTATTAATTGATTTGACGACACCAGAAATCGGGAAAGTACATACAAAAAAGGCGCTTGAACATGGCGTGCGTCCAGTCGTCGGAACCACTGGTTTTTCTGAAGCTGACCTGAAAGAGCTCCAGCAATTAACAGAAGAAAAGGGCATAGGCTGTATTATTGCGCCAAACTTTGCTGTCGGTGCGGTCTTAATGATGAAGTTTGCCAAAATGGCAGCGAATTACTTTCCTGACGTTGAAATCATTGAGCTTCATCATGATAAAAAACTTGATGCTCCGAGCGGTACTGGGCTTAAAACAGCTGAAATGATTGCAGAAGTCAGAGAAAGAAAAAAGCAAGGACATCCAGAAGAGAAAGAATTAATCGAAGGTGCACGAGGCGCAGATTATGACGGTATCCGTCTGCACAGCGTAAGACTTCCGGGTATGATCGCACATCAAGAAGTACTGTTTGGAATGGACGGACAGACGCTCACCATTCGTCATGATTCTTATAACCGTGCCTCATTTATGTCAGGTGTAAAGCTTTCAGTTGAACAGGTTATGCACATTGATCAGCTTGTCTATGGTTTAGAAAATATCATCGACTAATAAGGAGTGGATTCCTGATGAACATTGCTTTAATCGCTCACGATAAGAAAAAAAGTGACATGATCCAATTTGCCATTGCGTACCGTGATATATTGGCAAATCATACACTTTACGCAACAGGGACAACAGGTTTGAGAGTGAAAGAAGCGACGGGGCTTCCCATTCATCGTTTTCAGTCAGGACCACTTGGAGGAGATCAGCAGATTGGTGCTTTAATTGCTGATAATGCAATGGATCTTGTGCTCTTTTTTAGAGACCCGCTTACCGCGCAGCCGCATGAACCGGATGTATCTGCACTTATTCGGCTATGCGATGTGTATACCATTCCACTTGCCACCAATATGGGGACCGCAGAGATTTTAGTCAGGAATTTAAATAAAGGTACGTTTGATTTTCGAGATGTAGCAAAAAACGGAGGAACAAATGAAACGACTTGATATCCTTGCATTCGGAGCCCATAGCGATGATGTAGAGATCGGTATGGGCGGAACGATTGCAAAATACGTAAAAAAAGGGGCGCGTGTCGGAATTTGCGACTTGACCCAGGCTGAATTATCCTCGAATGGAACGGTAGAGAGCCGTAAAGAGGAAGCGAAAGCGGCTGCCGCCATTTTAGGCGTGTCAACGCGAATCCAGCTCACGCTGCCAGACAGAGGTCTTTATTTGAATGACGAAGCAATGAAGGACATTGCGGGCGTGATTCGTACATACAAACCGAAGCTAATTTTTGCTCCGCATCACCAAGATCGGCATCCAGATCATGGTCATGCGGGTTCACTTGTAGAAGAGGCTGCTTTTTCGGCAGGTATACATAAATTTGAAGATTCATACAAGCAGCCAGCGCATAAAATAAGTCAGATGTATTATTACATGATTAACGGCCATCATCGTCCAGATTTTGTGATTGATATTTCTGAGGAAATGCACCAAAAGATTGATAGCTTGCATGCGTATCAAAGCCAATTTGTAAAATCGGCGCATTCAGTGGAGACACCTCTTGTGAACGGGTATATTGATTTTGTGAAAATGAGAGAGTCTATGTATGGAAGAGAAGTCAATAAAGCTTATGCAGAAGGGTTTATCACAAAGAAACCACTTTTGATCGATGACGACTTACTTGGGGGGGAATTATGAAAAAACTAAAGGTCGGAATCACTTGTTATCCAAGTGTCGGCGGATCGGGCATTATTGCGACGGAACTTGGAAAACGTTTAGCTGAAAAAGGGCACGATGTTCATTTCATTACCTCAAGTATTCCGTTTAGGCTCAATAAAGTGTATCCGAATATTTATTTTCATGAGGTGGATGTCAATCAATATGCTGTTTTTCAATATCCACCTTATGACCTTGCACTAGCTAGTAAATTGGCGGAAGTCGCAAAACGAGAGAAGCTCGATATTATTCACGCGCATTATGCGGTCCCTCACGCCGTCTGTGCGTTCTTAGCGAAGCAAATGACGGGACACACAGTGAAAGTCGTTACCACGCTTCACGGGACGGATATTACGGTTTTAGGCTATGATCCATCTTTAAAGGAAGTGATTCGGTTTGCCATCGAATCATCAGACCGGGTAACAGCTGTGTCGCATTCATTAGCTGCACAGACGTATGATCTGATTAAACCGGATAAAAAAATCGATACGATCCATAATTTCGTCGATGAGCGTGTGTATTTGCGTGAAGATCATGAAGTGCTGAAGAAACATTATGGTCTCATGCAGGACGAAAAGGTCATCATCCATGTATCGAACTTCCGAAAGGTAAAGCGCGTGCATGACGTGATTCATGTCTTTAAAAAGATTTCTGACCAGGTGCATGCAAAGCTGCTGCTGATTGGTGATGGTCCTGAAAAGTCGGTTGTATGCGATCTTGTGAAAAAGCTGGAACTAACTGATCGTGTGTTGTTTTTAGGAAAGCAAGAGAAGGTAGAGGAGCTTTATTCAATTAGTGATTTGAAGCTGCTGCTTTCTGAGAAGGAGAGCTTTGGGCTTGTACTTCTTGAAGCAATGGCCTGCGGTGTCCCTTGTATTGCAACAGATGTTGGCGGAATACCAGAGGTCATTGAACATGGAGAGACAGGTTTCCTTGTCCCGCTCGGCGATATAGAAGCGGCAGCTAAACACGCAGTCTCAATACTCAAAAACAAAGCGCTTCATGAGCAAGTGTCAGCGGCGGCCCAGTCTAGCGTTCAAGCCCATTTCTCTTCTGAAAAAATAGTGAGTGAATATGAAGAGCTTTACCTAGAATTGATCGAAGGTGATGATGAAGATGAATGAACCATTCACACATGCGATCCCTATTTTACATACACTGCACGAACATGGGCATCAGGCTTACTTTGTCGGCGGAGCAGTGAGAGATGTCCTGTTAGGCAGGGAAATCGGTGATATTGATATAGCAACCGATGCAACGCCTGATACGGTCGAGTCTTTATTTGAAAAAACAGTTGATGTTGGCAAGGAGCATGGCACTGTCATTGTGTTACATGATGGGGTCAGCTATGAGGTGACGACGTTTCGAACTGAATCAGAATATGAAGATTTTCGCAGACCGAAAGAAGTGGCGTTTATCACATCCTTGAAGGAAGATCTTTTAAGAAGAGATTTAACAATCAATGCGATGGCCATGGATATAAATGGGGAGATTATTGACCATGTAGAGGGAAAAAAGGATATTGAGCGGAAACGAATTCAAACCGTAGGAGATCCTGCGTGCCGCTTTCAGGAAGATGCGCTTCGTATGATGAGAGCGGTCCGTTTTTTAAGCCAGCTTGGTTTTGAGCTCGCTGCAGAAACGGCTGAGGCAATGGAAAAAGATAAGCATCTCCTTGCCAACATATCCGTTGAACGCAAAAAGATTGAAATGGAAAAGCTTTTAAAAGGTCGTTATTGTGAGCGGGCGATCAAGGTGCTCATTTCTACCAAATTGTATGAAGAATTGCCGGGTCTCAAAAAGGATCGTCTGCAAGAATCCTTTCAGTCATTTCCGTATTACTTACTGGATGGACTGGAAGAGGTATGGGGGGCTGTTATCCATTTGCTTGGCTTAGATGAAGCGGAGGCTGTGCTCTTCTTAAAAGAATGGAAGCTGTCAACAAAGCTTTTGAAAGACGCTGTGGCTATTAGTCAATACGTCGATTGTGACTGGGATGCGGAGAAGATGTTTGAGGCTGGTGAACACGTGCTCTTATCTAGCTTGAAGATCTCACAGCTAAAACACGAGCGCCGCATTTTCTTTGACGAGCTGGAGGCAGCGAAGCGTTCTTATGATGCACTGCCGATTAAAACGCTTCAAGACCTAGCTGTTTCAGGAAAAGATTTAATGGTCTTTCGGCAAAAGACATCAGGAAAATGGATCGCAGAAGAGCTTGATTTGGTGAAAAAAGCCGTTCTGCACAATCATTTAGAAAACCGAAAAGAAGCCATAGAGGAGTGGCTTACAGCATGCGATCAGCAATTAGAAAACGATTAATTGAACTATTTACAGCATCTAGCCAGGATTTTGTCTCGAGTCAGCAAATTTGTGATGAGCTTGGCTGTTCTCGAACGGCTGTCTGGAAGCATATAGAGGACCTCAGAAAAGAGGGGTATGAGGTAGAAGCCGTCAGAAGAAAGGGATATCGCCTGCTACGTAAACCGGACAAAATTAGTGAGGACGAAATTCTGTTTGGTCTCGACACAGAGAGCTTTGGCAGGCACATTTATTTTCAGAAAGAAGTCGCCTCCACACAGCTGATTGCCCATGATCTTGTAAATGAAGGTGCGCCCCACGGCACGCTCGTTGTCAGTGATCATCAGACAAACGGGAAAGGCCGCCTTCAAAGAACGTGGCATTCACCAAATGGGACAGGCATCTGGATGAGTCTCATTCTACGGCCTGAAATTCCGCTGCACAAAGCGCCGCAGATGACGCTTTTAGCATCTGTAGCCATCGCAGAAGCCATTGCAGAGCAAACAGGACTCAGTCCATCTATTAAATGGCCAAATGATATTTTGTTAAACGGGAAAAAAGTCGTTGGCATTCTGACTGAATTAAAAGCAGAGGCGGACCAGGTTCATGCGGTGATTATTGGCCCGGGAATTAATGTGAACCAAACGGCTGATGACTTTCCGGATGAACTAAAGGATGTCGCCACGAGCCTGCGAATGGAATTGAATGAAAAAGTGGACCGTGCTGCGCTCATCCAACAGATCATGTCCACCTTTGAAAAAAGGTATGCTGATTATATGAAGCAAGGATTTGCGCCCATTAAACAATTATGGGAATCGTTTGCGATGACGATCGGCCAGCATATTGTGGCCCGCACCGTCAATGGGCAATACACTGGAAAAGCGCTCGGAATCAATGAAGAAGGTGTTTTATTGCTTGAAACGGAGGAAGGGATCCAAAAAATCTACTCCGCAGACATCGAGATCAAGTCAACTTAAGTGGAACACCCGGCACATTTTTGATATACTTCGTGTGGGCAGTATCTGAAAAGAGCTGTACCTGTTAGAAACAAAAATTTGATAAATTTCTGCCTTGATCCTAAGGGACTTGGACAGAGGGATGATTCGCCGCGCATGAGAGATCAAAACATGTGATGTGAGGCAAGCCATCTCCTCTCCAGAATGAGGAGGAACAAATGAAGACAAAGCTAGATTTTTTCAAAATGAAAGAACAAAATGAACCAATTGTAATGCTGACAGCATACGACTATCCATCTGCAAAGCAAGCAGAAAAAGCGGAAGTCGACATGATCTTAGTCGGTGATTCACTTGGGATGGTTGTACTTGGACTCGATTCGACAGTACAAGTCACGATCGATGACATGATTCATCATACAAAAGCAGTGAAAAGAGGCGCAAAAGACACATTTATTGTGACGGATATGCCATTTATGTCTTACCATTATTCATTAGCAGAAACATTGAAAAACGCAGCACGCATCATGCAAGAAAGCGGTGCGGATGCCTTAAAGCTAGAAGGTGGAGATGGCGTATTTGAATCCATTCAAGCTCTCACAAGAGGCGGGATTCCTGTCGTCAGTCATTTAGGCCTCACACCTCAGTCAGTTGGAGTACTTGGCGGGTATAAAGTGCAAGGAAAAGACCACGAAAGTGCGCAGAAATTGATTGAAGACAGCTTAAAATGTGAGGAAGCTGGTGCGATTGCACTTGTGCTTGAATGCGTACCTGGTGAACTGACAAAACGAATTACCGACATGCTGAAGATTCCTGTGATCGGGATTGGTGCAGGGGCTGAGGCAGACGGACAAGTTCTCGTTTACCATGATGTGGTAGGATACGGCGTGTCTAGGACACCTAAGTTTGTGAAACAATACGCGCAAATGGATACTGTATTAGAAGAAGCGCTTATTCAATATACAAAAGAAGTAAAAGCACACACATTTCCAGAAGACAAGCATACATTTCATATCAAAGAAGAAGTCCTTGATGGTTTATATGGGGGGATCAAAAAATGAACGTTGTCACCCATATTCACGAGTTGAAGGAATTGATCAAGCTGCATCAAGAAAAACAGCATTCCATCGGCTTTGTCCCAACGATGGGCTTTCTTCATGAAGGACATCTGACGCTTGCGAAAGAAGCAAGAGATCAAAATGACATTGTGGTAATGAGCATCTTTGTCAATCCTTTGCAATTTGGACCGAACGAAGACTTTGAATCCTATCCAAGGGATATGGAAAGAGATCAGCGCCTTGCAGAAGAAGCAGGGGTAGATATTTTATTTACACCTGATGTGAAAGAAATGTATCCAAATGAACCATCAATCACGATGACGGTTCAAAAGCGGACTGATGTCTTATGCGGGAAAAAACGTCCAGGACATTTCGACGGCGTTGTGACTGTGCTGACAAAGCTATTTCATCTTGTAGCACCAACAAATGTATACTTTGGTTTAAAGGATGCACAGCAAGTCGCTGTGATCGATGCGATGATCAAGGATTTCTTCTTTGATCTTCATCTTGTCTCAGTGCCGACAGTTAGGGAAGAAGACGGTTTAGCGAAAAGTTCAAGAAATGTGTACTTGTCTGATAAAGAAAGACAAGAAGCTCCTGCTTTGTACCGCGCATTGAAAAAAGGACAGTCAGCGGTTGAAAAAGGTGAACGTGACGTCAGTCGCATTTATCAGTTGGTAGAAGAAGAAATTCTTCAAACGAGCGGGGAAATTGATTATATTGAGATTTACTCCTATCCAGAGCTTGAGCCGCTTCAGCAGTTAGCAGGTCAGGTCATCATTGCGATTGCGGTGAAATTCTCACGGGCAAGACTGATTGATAATGTGATATTCCATGTTCCTGAAAGCGGTGAAAAGCATGTATAGAACCTTTATGACTTCTAAACTTCATAAAGCGACAGTAACAGAAGCAAACTTACATTATGTAGGAAGCATCACCATTGACGAAGATTTACTTGATGCGGCAGGTATGATGGCAAATGAGAAAGTACAGATTGTCAATAATCATAATGGCGCGAGACTTGAAACATATATTATTCCCGGTGAAAGAAAGAGCGGTGTCATTTGTCTAAATGGCGCAGCAGCAAGATTGGTTCAGCCGGGTGATGAAGTGATTATTATTGCTTATGGGATGCTTTCAGAAGAAGAAGCAAAGACACATACACCAAAAGTGGTCGTGTTAAATAAAGAAAATCAAATTGAACAAATGATTGGGCAAGAGCCTGCGAGAACGATTTTATAACGCATGCTGCAATGAAACAGAACAGTTTAAGAAAAGGAGCTGTTCTGTTTCAGCTATTTTTGCCCAGAGCGTGTTTCACTTCGAGTGGAACGAGGAATTGAGGTGTCCATTTTATGGCCGATCAAAGGTTTGTTGTCGTTGATATTGAAACCACCGGAAATTCACCTAAAAAGGGTGATAAAATCATTCAAATTGCTGCGGTGGTCATTGAAAATGGACAAATTGTCGAACGGTATTCAAAATATGTGAACCCGGGAAAAGCGATCCCTGGATTTATTGAACAGCTGACAGGCATTCAGCAGCATATGGTAGACGATGCAGTGTTTTTTGAGGACATTGCCCAAGAGGTGTATGATCTCATTCAAGGCGCTTATTTTGTTGCGCACAATGTTCATTTTGACTTGAATTTTTTAAATGATGAACTAAAAGCATGCGGGAAAAATGAGCTGGATGTGCTAGCGATTGATACAGTTGAAATTTCTAGAATTCTTTATCCAGAGCTTGAAGGCTATAAGCTCACTGAATTAAGCGAAGAGCTCATGCTTCCACATGACCACCCGCACAGGGCGGATAGTGATGCGGAAGTTACTGCCATGTTATTTTTAACCTTACTCCATCAATTAACACATACACCGCCAAATGTGCTAAAGCAGCTGCGCAGATTATCCTCTTATCTCTTAAGTGATATAGGACTTTTAATCCAGCAGCTTGAAACGAGTGATGCTAGCCGCGAAGATTCTTTGGTAGAAGTCGGCTCTTTTGCTGTTAAAGATGTCACCAATTCTGAAAAGGATACGACAGATTCAGTAGGGGAAGGCGATGAACAGCTATTTGAGGAGATCAAAAAGAAGCTTCCCCACACATTGGAAGGCTATGAAGTAAGAGAAGGCCAGCTCAAGATGATGAATAAAGTGAGAGATGTGTTTCATGAAAGAGCTTATGCTTTAATTGAAGCGGCACCAGGTATTGGAAAAACACTCGCATACCTCATACCAGCTGCATTAGAAGCAAAGAAATCAGGAAAACCTGTCATTATTAGTACATATTCCATTCTTTTGCAGCAGCAAATGCTTCAGCGTGATGTGCCGATTTTAAATCAATTGCTTCCATTTGAGCCAGCAGCCTGTGTATTCAAAGGTCGGGCGCATTATATTTGCTTAGATAAGTTTGAGCATGTGCTGCATGAGGAAGATGATAATTATGATGTGGTCTTAACGAAGGCGCAAATATTAATGTGGCTCCTTGTGACAGAAACGGGTGATTTATCTGAACTAAATTTACCGTCGGGAGCTGCCAATATAAAAGACCGGATTTCGTGTGTGCACATGCCGTTTACATCGAAAAAGCGCCGCTTTAAAGAATACTGCTTTTATGAGCGTGCGAAAAGAAGGGCCAAAACAGCTGATTTAATTTTAACGAATCATCGCCTGCTCTTATCACAAACGGAAGCATCATCTATCTTTCAGCATGCTGACGTATATGTGATTGACGAGGCTCACCAATTTGAGAAAACAGCCAATGAAACGCTAGGGGATAGTGCGTCGTATATTCAGCTTCATGCGAAATTAACGCAGCTTGGCTCCATGCAGGGCGGTCTGTTAAAGAAGCTCAAAAAGAGATTTCACGGTGCCGGCTTACAGACGGACACCTTTATCGAAATGGATGAGTATCTTCATCAGCTTCAAATGGAAAGTGACGCCTTTTTTAGTACCGTTCATTCTTTTGTCAAAAGGACAAAACCAAAAGCAGACATCAATCGTCTCATTCATAGAGTCCGTCATCATTCGAAGCATGCGCAGTGGAAACGGATTAAAGAGACGGCAAGTAAGCTTTGTTCTTTGTTAATTGCTTGTGAAAAGCTGTATGAGCAGCAAAAAAGCGAGCTTCTTCAAAAAAGTGATCAGTTGACAGAGCACTTTGCGTTTGAAGCAGAGGAATACGATCAAGTGATGTCGTTTATGCATACATTTTGCAGTACGCTGTACCGATTCATTTTTGAACCGAAAAACGATGAAACGGTTTGGATTGAGATTGATGCAAAAGGTGCCAAAAATGCTGTCTTTATGCATGCACAGCCGCTAGATACTGGAGAGCTTTTAGCGGATCGATTTTTTATGAACAAAAAAAGTGTTGTCCTCACATCGGGGACACTCACAATCAATGGGCGCTTTGATTATTGCTTAGAACGATTTGGTCTGCAGGATTTTTATCCGCATCTTGTACAGATTGAGTCACCGTTTGAACTTGAAAAACAGCTCAAGGTTATCGTACCAGCTGATATGCCGCCGATTACGAACCGTGATGAGCGCGACTATGTAAAGCAATCAGTACGGTACATTAAGATGATGGAAAAGCAGCATCAAGCGAAAATATTGGTGTTATTTAATTCACATGAGATGTTAAAAGCAGTGTATGATGAACTGAAAACAGAAGGGATGCAAGCCGCCCTTTTTGCTCAAGGTCTGACGGGCGGTAGCCCTGTTAAATTAACGAAGATGTTCAAATTAGCAAAACATGCGATTTTACTTGGTACGGGTAGTTTTTGGGAAGGTGTCGATTTTCCAGGATCAGAGCTGACAACAGTCATTATGGCACGCCTCCCGTTTCGGCCGCCTGATTCACCGCTCATTGAAGCAAAATGTGATGCCGCTAAAAAACAGGGAAAGAACCCGTTTAAAGCCGTTGCACTCCCAGAAGCTGTGTTAACCTTTAAACAAGGTGCAGGACGCTTGCTGCGCTCTGAAAAAGACATAGGGACATTGCTCATTTTAGACCGCCGAGTGAAAACCGCGTCATATGGAAAGCTATTTTTAGAATCACTCCCTCATGCGCCGGTCCACGAGATGTCAAAAGAATCACTTGAGGCGTATATAGAGAAACTCAACAACGAAAAGCCGCTGTCATAAGCGGCCTTTAGCTGGTGTGGGTTTGGAGTTAATTTATCGTAACGGCTTTTTGTGTTCCGTTGTAAAAATAGTATCGGTTCCCGCGCCGAAAAGTATGACTAACAATATTTACGTACCGAGGAGGAATTAGAAGTGGAAAGTAAAATAGAGGTACTTTCAACTGTTCACATTAAGCATTCAGAGGACCTGTATAAAATTGTTGACTTATTGAACAGAACGCTTAAAAGAGAAGATCTCATGTTTGGATTGGCATTAGATCAAGAAGATCAAAATCAAGCGATATTTACAATATATCGCACATAGGGGAAGCTTGACATGAAAAAAATAGTTTGGATCATTTCATCCGTTGTGGCTCTCGTTTTGCTCATTGGCATCATCAGCTTTACGTGGATTTATCAGATTGCCATGGGGCAAAAGGAACAAGGTCATGAGGCGGCGATTGAACGAGCAAAAAAACAAGCAAACATCGTACAAGTGGAGCAAGTAGAAACCTTTGTCGGAAAAGAAAAACAATTTATTGTTGAAGGGAAAAACAAACAAAATGAAACAACCTATGTTTGGGTACCTGCCAGCAAAAAAGAAAAAGTGATTGCAAAAAAAGCAAAAGACGGTATTACCTCAAATCAAGCAGTACAAGCTGTTCAAAAGGAGAACACAGTCTCTAAGCTAAAGGACGTTCAATTAGCAAGAGAAGGTGACGTACTCCTTTGGGAAGTGACGTACTTAAATGAAAACAATCAATACAGCTTTAGCTATGTCGACTTCTCAACAGGACATGTGGAAAAAAATGTAACACCATAGTTTCTCCTGTCTTGCGTTGACCATGCTGATTTAGAACGGTTATAATAAAATGTATGAAAAAAGAATCACACCTATCGAAAAGGTGAGTTTCTTTCTGGCTTTGGAGGGAATTATGTTGAAAACAACGATTAATCAAGTGTTCAAACATGTCGATGAAGATGTAACCATCGGCGCATGGATTGCCAATAAACGTTCAAGCGGTAAAATTGCATTCTTGCAGCTGCGTGACGGGACAGGCTTTATTCAAGGAGTCGTAGTAAAAGCAGAAGTGGAAGAGGAAGTCTTTAAGCTTGCGAAATCAGTCACTCAAGAAACATCTGTCTATGTGACAGGACAAGTAACAAAAGACGAGCGTTCACCTCTTGGTTTTGAATTGCAAGTGAAATCCATTGAAGTGATTCACGAAGCAACTGACTACCCAATTACACCAAAAGAGCATGGAACAGAATTCTTAATGGATCACCGTCATTTATGGCTTCGTTCTAAAAAGCAGCATGCCATTATGAAAATTCGTAACGAAATCATTCGTGCTACATATGAGTTCTTCCATCAAGAAGGCTTCGTGAAAGTAGATCCGCCAATTTTAACTGGAAGTGCACCTGAGGGCACAACGGAGCTGTTTGCGACGAAATATTTTGATGAAGATGCGTACCTTTCTCAAAGTGGACAGCTTTACATGGAAGCTGCGGCAATGGCACTCGGAAAAGTATTCTCATTCGGCCCAACATTTAGAGCTGAAAAATCTAAAACTAAACGTCATTTAATTGAGTTTTGGATGATCGAGCCTGAGATGGCTTTTGTCGAATTTAATGAAAACCTTGAGTACCAAGAAAATTATGTGACTCATGTGGTTCAAAGTGTACTTGAAAACTGTAAAGTGGAACTGCATACACTTGGCCGTGATACAGCAAAATTAGAAAATATCAAAGCACCATTCCCGCGCATCACTTACGATGAAGCAATTAAATTCTTGCAAGAAAAAGGCTTTGACGATATTGAATGGGGAGATGACTTCGGCGCACCTCACGAAACAGCGATCGCTGAAAGCTACGATAAACCAGTGTTTATCACTCATTATCCAACATCATTAAAACCATTTTACATGCAGCCTGCACCAGATCGTGATGATGTTGTTCTTTGTGCAGACTTGATTGCACCAGAAGGCTACGGAGAGATCATTGGCGGTTCTGAGCGTGTCCATGATCTAGAGCTGCTTGAAGCAAGATTGAAAGAACATGGGCTAGATCAAGAAACATACAAATGGTACACAGAATTAAGACAATATGGTTCTGTACCGCATTCAGGTTTTGGTCTTGGACTTGAACGTACTGTTGCTTGGATTAGTGGAGCGCCGCATGTGCGTGAAACCATTCCTTTCCCAAGATTATTAAACCGTTTATATCCTTAAGACGTGAAAGCCTCCAACATATGGAGGCTTTTTCAAACGTTTTTTGAAGGGGCACGTGAAATAAAACGTGATATACTTAAAGTGAAGAGGTGTATCCGATGAATAGGCAGCAATTTATTAATATGCAGCAAATGGGTTCGACCAGTTTGCCTAATTTGCTGATTGCTCATTATGAGCAGTTAGGACTGAATGAATCACAAATGATGGTGATGCTTAAGATTAAAATGAATGAAGAACAAGGTGTGTTCTTTCAAACATTTGAAGAGCTATCCCATGGCATGACGATTTCAGCTGAAGAGTGTGCGTATATGGTTCAGCATTTAATTCAAAAAGGATTTATTTCGATTCAGCCGTTTGAAGACGGGTCTGGTATTCAGCATGACCGTTACTCAGTTGAGCCTTTATGGGGCGTGCTGTATGACTTTTTAGAGGCAAAACAAGCGAAGGAAGGTCAAAAACTTCACGTACAGGCTGAAAAGTCTTTATATGCTTTATTTGAAGATGAATTTGGCAGACCGCTCTCTCCTCTTGAAGGAGAAACACTCTCGATCTGGATGGATCAAGACCATCATGATGCTGAAATGATTCGCCTAGCATTAAGAGAAGCGGTTTTATCAGGAAAATTAAATTTCCGTTATATCGACCGAATTCTGTTTGAGTGGAAAAAGAAAGGGCTAAAAACAGCGGAAGAAGCAAAAGAGCATAGCCAGCATTTCCGTTCTCAGCAAAAAGCGCCACCATCAAAAGAAGAGACGTCAACATATAAGCGACAAGTTCCTTTTTATAATTGGCTGGAACAATAACCAATGAAGGAGAAGTCATGTTATCAAAAAAACAAATCAATGAATGTTTAGATATTATAGGAGATATGTTTCCAGAGGCCGAGTGTGAGCTTGTTCATTCGAATCCATTTGAACTTGTGATCGCTGTAGCACTCTCTGCGCAGTGTACAGACGTGCTTGTCAACAAAGTGACCAAAACGTTATTTCAAAAATATAAAACACCAGAAGACTATTTAAGTGTACCGCTTGAAGAATTGCAGCAAGATATTCGTTCGATTGGCCTTTATCGAAATAAAGCCAAAAACATTCAAAAGTTGAGCAAAATGCTGATTGAAGAATATGGCGGCGAAGTGCCAAAGGATCGGGACGAGCTTGTGAAGCTTCCTGGGGTGGGCCGGAAAACAGCAAATGTCGTTGTTTCGGTCGCTTTTGGGGTGCCGGCAATTGCAGTGGATACACATGTAGAACGTGTTAGCAAGAGACTGGGAATCTGCCGCTGGAAGGATTCTGTTCTCGAAGTAGAACAAACCTTAATGAAAAAAGTGCCAGAAGAAGATTGGTCTGTGACGCATCACCGCCTGATCTTTTTTGGCAGATATCACTGCAAAGCGCAACGTCCGCAGTGCGAATCTTGTCCGCTTCTTGATATGTGTAGAGAAGGGCAGAAGAGGCTGAAAAAAGGATTGGTGAAGCTGGCATGAGCGGGGCAGTTGTTTTTTTCTCATATGTCGAAAAACTAAAAGGGAAAAAGGTAGAGATGAAAGGCGATCGAGTAGACATCCTTAGAGAGCATCCACTCGCATATGATCTATCTTCAGAACCTTTAAGAGATGAACTTCCATGGCAGAAAACAGAAGAATTTGTTCCTGTGATGTTCGAACTGTGGAATGAATTAAAAGAAAAAATGCTTCCTCGTTTTCAAACAAGAAAGTCCCGGTGTGAAGAAGATGATATGCTTCAAGGGATTGTCAGTATGATTGCGATGTTTTACTGGATCAAAGGGGAGAGACTGCAAACGCTTGATTGGGAACATATTAAGCAAGAGACATTTCCTGTTGCTCCTATTAATTGGACAGAACGTTTAGAGTTCATATTGGTAAAACCGACTCAATATCACTGCTTCATTCAACTAGACGAGCTATACACAGAACTAAAAAAGCAGTATGGAAAATATGAAGCACTTAAAAAAATCAGACAAAACCGTTAAAAAAGCACTTGCCATATAGGCAAGTGCTTTTTCATTATTCATTTTCTTTTCGATTAGGAGAAGTTGATTGCGAACTTGAGTTTTGAGAGTTCGTTTTCGCATCATCTTTCTTTTTATCTTTATTGTCAGTTTGTGAATTGCCGTTCCCATTTGTACTGTCTGAGCCATCATCGGAAGAACCATTATTTCCGTTTTCCGTATTTCCGCCTTGATCCTGATCCTTATCTTTGTCTGGATCTTTTTTATCATCTGGCTTTTGCTCATCAGTGCCTGGGGGTTGATTTTTGTTATCGTCAGTCTGGTCTGTCTGCTCGTCGTCAGGCTGCTGTGGTTCTTCTTCTTCTTTGTTCTCATCATCTGCTTTTTCTTCCTTATCTTCATCATCTTTGATGGTGAGGAAGGTAGAAGCTGCTTTACTTGTGACATCCTCTACAGTGGCTGTCACTTGGAATTTATAAGTAGAGCCAGGCTTTACATCAGAGATGACCGCTTCTTTAGCAGAACTGTTTTGAATCTCTTTATAGCCGCCGTTATCAACCGCTTGTTTTACATTAAATGTAGCATCTGCGTCGTTATCATAGCCCCAAGTCAGTGTGATGGATTTTTTCTCTTCATCATACACTGCTTTTAAATCAGAAGGCTTATCAGCTTCTTTTTTCTCATATGTGTCAGACACTTTTGTCGGAACCGTACCTTTTACAAAGTATTCTGTTGTCTTCTTCTCACTAGGTGTATTTGGTCCGGCCAATTTCGCTGGATCCGATCCTTTTTCAACCGTAGCTTCTACGACACTGTCTGGTTTTTCAAATGAGCCGCTTCCATCATCAATTTGAGAAATTAATCGCTGGAAGACGATTTTGGCAACACGTTGCTCATAATCTGTGAGCCACATTTTGCCGTCCGCATCTTTTGAGTTACCGATCCCAGTCCAAACGGCTGCTGTATATTGCGGCGTATAACCAACAAACCACGAATCTTTCGCACCGCCAGAAGGAATATTGTATTTATTGATATCATCTTGTGTAAAGTTCGTTGTACCTGTTTTACCAGCTACTTGAACGTTCGGTACTTGTGCAAGTGTCCCAGTTCCAGATTGGACAGCAGTTTTCAGCATATCTGTGACCATAAAGGCTGTGTAATCACTCATAGCCGCTTTGGAATCTGGCGTTAGGTCAAGCTTTGTACCGTCATTAAATTCAACAGACTTGACAGCATGCGGTTCGTTATAATATCCATTATTACCGAATGCACTAAAGGCCCCAGCCATTTTTAGAGAGGACACGCCATCGTCAAATCCACCGATTGAGTAAGATTCTGGAATGTCAGACGGTAAGTCCATACCTAAATTATTGGCGAATTGAACGGCATTGTCTGTGCCAGCTTCTTGGAAAGCCTTTAGGGCAGGGATGTTTCGTGATTGTGCCAAAGCACTTCTCATCGACATTTTCCCTAAATGTCTTCTGTCAAAGTTATTAATTGGTGTACCGTTTGAGTACGTATACGGCGCATCATCAATTTGCTGGTACGTTGACCATTTTTTGTTTTCAATGACTGGACCGTAATCTAAAATTGGTTTGATTGTTGAACCTGGCTGACGTTTTGCATCAGTCGCATAGTTAAAGCCGCCGGCTGGTACATCACGTCCACCGCCAATAGCGCGAATTTCACCATTTTTCGTATCAAGCAGAGTAACACCTGCCTGCATACCTTTCGTAAATCCAACTGAATCTCCATTGATAATATCATCTAGGTGATCCTGAGCTTTTCGATCAAGTGATGTATAGATTTTTAGTCCATCAGTTGATACATCCACTTTGGCTTTTTTCTGTACTTCTTCCATGACTTCTTCAATATAAGCAGAATACTTACTTGAGTTCTGGCTCTTATATTTATCAGCAGGGATGACAGTTTTGCTGACAGGGGTTGCTTTTGCAACTTCATAGTCTTTCTCTGAAATGTAGCCTTGTTTTTTCATGAGCCCTAGCACGATATTGCGGCGTTTTTCCGCTGCCTCAGGATTTTTCACTGGGTTATAAGCAGAAGGACTCTGCGGCATACCTGCAAGTGTGGCAGCCTGTGCAACCGTTAGTTTATTTAAATCTGTCACGCCGAAAAATTGTTCAGCCGCTTTCCCAACACCGTAAGCATAAGGTGAGAAGAAAATGCGGTTTAAATACATTTCTAAAATTTCATCTTTAGAGTACTTTTGCTCAAGCTGAATCGAGAGCCATACTTCCTGTACTTTACGTTTTAACGTTTTTTGATTGTTAAGTAGAGTGTTTTTCACAACTTGCTGTGTAATTGTACTTCCACCTTCAGCTCCAAAGCCGTCCTCGACGTTTGCGACAAGGGCACCACCAATACGGATTGGGTCAATCCCGTGGTGTTTATAAAAACGTGCATCTTCCGTTGCGATAAATGCTTCTTTTACCACATCGGGTATATCTTTAATCGAGACATACGTTCTTTTTTCCGCACCGACTTCTGCAAACACTTTCTTGTCTATGTCATAAAGCTTTGAAGAATACGGTGTTTTGAGCTTACTATCATCAATTGAAGGAGCGCTCGATGCAAAAACGGCAAAAGTTGTGATTCCGGCCACTACACAAAGAAGACCGATCACGAGTAAAGATAAAAATATTTTTTTAAATAGACCTGCTTTCTTTTTGCCTTTTTTGTTCTTTTGCTTCTTATTGTTTTCTTGACTTGCTTTACGTCGCTGTTCACGACTTGTAAATTGATCAGACATCACATCTCAACCTTTCGTGTTAAACCTTTTTCGAACGTCATTGCTACTCACTTTCATCCGAAAAATGAAGTGTCTCCACTACTTTAATATAATCAATTCTTGGCGAATATCCAAGTGTCATTAAGTGGCCGGCTTCCATTAATTCATCTTTACTAATGGATTTCCGGCCGTTTAGCTTCTGCCGCTCCCAGAAGAAAAAGAGATCTGAAGCGGGCAAATAATAAACGGAGCCAAATGCGGATATAATAACGAAACAAATGCCGCCTAGCTTTTCAACCTGTTTCATATGCTCAATTTGATGGTCGTGGAAATTTTTGAGCGGAAACGAGGTGGTGCTTTTGGTCTCCTTTGCTTCAAAATCGATATAGCGCCCTTTGTACACTCCATTATAGTCTGTTGTGGATGATTGCTTAAAATAGGCTTCTTTGATCACAGCAGCGCTTCTTTTTGGATAATCCACATTCACAATCTGAACGGGGGTAGGCTTTTTATGAATGACTGCGATCCCATTGACCAAATAGTACTGGTTGGTTTCATTTAAGTCAGCCTCAAGCGTCATCCCGCGGTTACTATAAGAGGATTCGCCGCTGCTTCTTTTTTTTGTCCCAATTGGTTGAATGGGCTGATACGATTTTCCGTTTGGATACCGAATCATCAAGTTTCAGCCTCCTTTTAATGCATTTTGTATTGGAGAGATACCTATGTTGTCACAAGAAGAGTACATCATCACTCAGCATATATTGCGTGAAACGAAAGTGAAAAATAAAGACAACCTGACGAGGACAAATGCTTACAAGCGCTTTTATGATCGTCATCCAGAGATGAAATGGTCGCTGCTTGCTTCCTTTGTCTCAAGAAATGCTGGATGGTCTATGACGGATCTAAAGGGCGAGCTCTTCCATCCAGGTTTAACAGATCAAGAGGGGCACCTTTTTTTCACAGCATATGAAAGAGCGAATTGGCTGATCTTTTCGGATGCTTACCCTCAGCTTCTTTTGTATGAATGGTCTAAGCGGTGCGGCAAACCTTTGTTCCATCTGCTTCCGTATTTTTCTGTATCTCGTTTTATGAGCACTGAGTGGGAACGTTTTTGGCTAAAGCGTGACACAGAGCGCCTGCTTTATGCACTCATCATAAATGAACAATATACTATACAATCTCCTATTATACAAAATCCTCTACTGAAAAAGAATGTTTTTCACTCGATTCAATATCTGTTTAGTGAGTGGGGACATTTTCAAACCGTTGTTTTTCCAACGGTGGACGGGCATTTGTACGGGTTAACCATACGGAAGTTTTCCCACGTAAAGGAGCGTATTTCATTAGGGAAAAAACTAGCGAAACTATTATTTCGGGCCGATTTATTTTCGGATTTTTATCATTTTTTGCATACTGTTCCGCATACCGGATCACGGTTTGATTTTGAGCCGTTTTTAGGGATCGCTAGAAGGTCAACACCTTTTCTTCGAACTGTTTATCCAGTGATGACACATTCATTAGACGATCAAAGAGAAGATTGGTTTCAAAAGAAATTGAGCTCATCTTTGTTTGATGCAGAGACATTGCCAAAACAAATTGAGCTGACCGACTGGTATTTTCATAAAAAAAGACAGCTTCGTTTTCTTTTCTCATTAGAGCACTATTTTTTGCATAAATAAAAAGCAGGGGGTACCTGCTTTTTTTACGTGGATGGTCGATTAGGACCGCCGAGTTTTTTATCAAGCTGATCTGTACTGTTTTCTTTCCCTTTTGGCTTTTGATCTTTTGGTGCTGGCTGCTTTTTCATGAAATCTACCTCCTTTGTCCTTAGAATTTACACAATCGGACGCAATCATACAAAGAAGGACAAGCATATGTCGAAAAGGAAGAAATAGCGCTCATCTACACTTAGATTGGCGATTTGCTTCTAGTTTTGTCATGTGTGAAGGAGGGTGTGAAAGAAAAGAGAATGTAACGAGAGACGATAAAGGAGGAATCTGATGATGAGCGAATTTGTATCAAAAGAATCCATTTTGCAGTTATTAGAGGAAATCGAGCGAAAAATTGATGCGGTGGAAGAAGAGCTGTCTCTTGCTGTGAACGAAACAACACGTGCAGCCATAGAGGAGCAAGAACAAATGATAGACCGGCTTGAATCAGAAGTAAAGGACTGTGAAGTGAAGATTCACGCAGCTGAGTATCAACTGGCGGCAAGACCGGCATACCACGCAGGGTAGCTTTCTATTTGAGCAATAAGTAAACGTTTGATAGGATGGTTCATAGAGGTGAACACTTTGGATAATCAAACATTACTTGAACATACACAAGAGCTGAGAATATGGATCGAAGAGGCGTATGAGCAGTACCAAAAGGGAAAGGCTGAAGAGGAATACCCCGTATATGATTTTCACACAGAAATTCAGCCGGCCGTTGAGTCATTTGATCAGAAAATGGAAGAGTGGCTCACTGCTGCGATCTCGTTTATTCATCTGGCGAAGCCTAGATATTTACACGAAGAACAGCTTGAAGCCGTCAAAGAAAATGGGAAAGAGGTTGTCCTGCAATCTTATTTTGGCAAACAGCATGCACCCCGTGTGAAAAATTTAGTTGAGTCAGTGATTTACACACTGAACCTTTTAATAGAAGAAATCAACAAGCGCAGCTGAAGACATCGCTGCGTTTTTCTTATGGCTGCTTTAGGCACATCTTCTGCTTTTCGTCATAATATGTGAGTGACAAGACTATGCGCTGAGAGCGAGAGGAGCGAGATATATGATCCCTTATTCAAACCAGCAGCCGTATGAATTCAATCCATTCAATCAAGGGCCATTTCCGTATCCAGAAATGCAGCAGCAGCCTCCGCAGCCTCCAGAATATTTCATGCCGCCACATCAAGGTGGAATGAGCCAGGCATCACCTGCTGTCTATCAGCCGCCTTATGGATATCAAGAAAATGTGCCGCCTTTTCAGCCGCCCGAAGCGATCAATCAACCCCAGATGCAGCCACCAGGCATGATGCCCATGCAGCAGCCTATGAACCCTTATCCTTTGCCAAGACCGCAAAAACAGCAATCATCTCAATTTAAAAGTGTGCTATCGCAATTCAAAAAAACGAATGGACAATTCGACTTTAACAAAATGTTTGATACAGCTGGGCAAATGATGAGTACGATGAATCAAGTAGGCTCATTAGCGAAAGGATTTACGAGCATTTTTAAAGCATAGTTAAAACCCAATAGAAGGATCTATTGGGCTCTTTGCTTTGGTGCCGTCACACGAAGCGTTTGATCTTTCCACACGCTTTTCATGTTCGTTTCATCTATTTTTGCCGGCATTAAAATGGTTTTTGTAAAGCTCGAATACGAGGAAGTTGTATCCGTTTTAATTGTTTCCTGTACGGATAAGTGTAAATATTGGGCTTTTACTTCTAGTGCGATATCGCCTTCGACAAAATGGTCGGGAAATTGGATTGCGATATACACAAACTGCTCATCCTCTGTCACATCGGTCGTAATCGATGCAAGTGAATGCGATGTGGTCATGAGTGCCTCCGCACTATTTAATATCTCATGAAACGGGGAGGATGCGAAAAATTGTTCAATCGCTTCATAGAGAATATCTTCATTTGCCAGCAATTCATGTTTCTTTTCGCCTTCATGTTCCATTTGAATCACCTCTCATCTACAGCCTATGCAGAAAGGACTCAGGCGGTTATCAATTGATGAGAGGAAAAAATTATGATTAAATAGTGTTGAATGAAGCAAGGTGTATGAGCGCAGCGTTTCATACACGGAATAGATATAGAAGCAAAGCTTGAAGGGAGCAATTGACATTGCTGAAAAAATTATTCGGTTTCGGGAAAAACCAAGATGATGTAAAAGAAGAAATCATTTATTCTCCAGCTGATGGAGAGTTAATGGATATGACGGATGTACCAGACCCTGTTTTTTCTCAAAAGATGATGGGAGACGGCGTAGCAGTCAAACCAAATAGTGGCACGATTGTGTCACCAGTAGAGGGTGAAATCATCCAGCTCTTCCATACAAAACATGCAATTGGCATTCGAACACTCTCAGGGCTTGAGCTTCTGATTCATATCGGACTTGAAACAGTGGGATTAAATGGTGAAGGATTTGAAGCGCACATCAAAGAGGGCGATAAAGTGAAGATCGGTGACCCTCTCATTACGTGTGATTTAGAACTGATTGAAGAGAAAGCGGCAAGTACAGTGACACCGATTGTCATTATGAATGGTGACTTGATCGAGCATCTCGATAAAGAACCAAATGGATCTGTTGAAAAACAGACATCTAAGCTTTTTACCGTTAAATTAAAATAATCAGGACACAAAAAAACTACCCAATCGTTTGAGGGTAGTTTTTTTGATGACATTAATCTTCCATCGGAACCCAGCCTTGACTTGCTTCCATAACAGACCACAATCCTTCTGGAATCAAATATTGATCTTTTTGGCTGCGTTTAATAACAGTTTCAATCTCGCTTTCTCTGCCTTCTTTAATCTTCTTTGCCCAATCTGGGTCGACGATTAGCTCACGTGCGACAGCGATAAGCGGAATTCCTTGGTTATAGGCACTTAGTGCATCTTCGGCTGTAATGACGCTGCCTACACCGATGAGCGGAAGGTTATCGCCGCAACGATCTTTTAGCAGCTCCATACGCGTCTTATCCGTATCTGCACCGCGTCTTGCTTTAGAGTCAATCTCCATTAAAGAGATATGCAAATAATCAAGGTTTTTAGTTTTAAGAACATCGACTAAGGTAAACGTCTCTGTCATCGTTAAACCAGGCGTTTCTGGTTCTTCAGGGGATAATCGATATCCAAAGATAAACGGGTTTTTCGCATGCTTTTCAATTGCTTCTTTCACTGCATCCACAACAGCGATAGGGAAAGCTAGCCGCTTTTCTTCATTTCCTCCCCACTGATCTGTCCGCTGGTTGCTATGCGGAGAGTAAAATTGCTGTAATAGATAACCGTTTGCACCGTGGATTTCCACGCCGTCAAATCCTGCTTCGACCGCTCGTCTTGCCGCTTCTTTAAAAGAGTCAATGATATGAACAATTTCCTCTTCTTTTAAAGCGCGTGCAATCTGTTTTCCATCTTTAAACACGTCACTTGGCGCAACCACATCACCATTTGGAACTAAGTGAGGGAGAGCCTGAGAGCCGCCGTGATGAATTTGAATGATGGCTTTTGTTCCCTTTGCCTGAATCGCAGAAGCTAGTTTTTTCAGGCCGGGTATATCTTCATCTCTTGCGATAGAAGGCTGTCCTTCAAATGCCTTACCATCTGGAGTCACGTTCGCACATGCTGTGATCACCATGCCCATATCACTAGATCTAGCTGTAATGAAATCAATTTCCTCTTTAGAAATAGTGCCATCCTCGTGAGAACCGAAGTGTGTCATTGGCGCAACGACTAACCGGCCATTAATAGACGCACCTCCTGGAAACGTAAATGGTTCAAATAAAGGCTCAAAATCTTTTTTCATACGATTTCCTTCTTTCTTGAAATGTTTTCTCTTCTGAAGTGTAATTGATATGGTTACATGCAAACAAATAATTTGCTCAGAAAAACATTTCAAAAATTGTCGTCTGGTCATGCAAACAAATAATCGGTGCACTAGAATTAAGAGGTGGAACGTAATGGAAAGGAAAATAATGACTGATCTTATTGATGAATTAAAAGCAGATGAACAAGTTGTACATTGGCATGAAATAAATGAGAACACCGCAAAGACATCGATAATTTCGCAGCAGGTCGCTGAAAGATAAAAGTCGTGTTAGAAAAAAGGACGTGAGTGAGCTCTATATACATCAAAAAGAAGCCAATGAGCGTGTCATGGCAGGGTGGGGATGATCGGAAATCAATTAGGAGATGAAGATGCCCATAGCATGCAGGGAGAACTTTCCTATGTTTGTTGATTCGTCATGGCTTTATTCTGAAATGAAACCCACAAAAAGTGGGTTTCATACAGTAAGAAATAGAGAGAGGTTCATTCTTTAAAAAAGAAAGAACTTAGAAGGGGCTTGGGATGAAATCATTTCAATCTTCTTTTGTTTTTGGAATTGATCATGATCAAATAGTGAGAGAGAAGCTCATGAGATCCCAGAGGCTTCCGCTAAATATTCAATTAGATGCAGGGCACGCATAGAATGAGAGAGACCTTCACGTTCTATACCAAGTTTCATCTGCAATAGGCAACCTGGATTGGTTGTGATGACAACGGTTGCGTTTGTAGCTTTCGTATGCTTCATTTTTTCATCAAGAATCTGCATGGAAGCATCATAATTTACGATATTATAAATGCCTGCTGATCCGCAGCACATATTTGCTTGCTCCATTTCGATAAATTGTATTCCAGGGATACTTTTCAATAATTCCAAAGGTTCTTGATTTACTTTCTGAACATTGGTCATATGACAGGAGTGCTGATAGGTCACCCTTTCGCCATGACGGGGCTGTAAGTCTGGCAAACCACCGCAAGCGACAAGTACCTGGCTTATATCTCTTGATTTAGCAGAGAAAGCAGCAGCTTTTTCGGCCCACTCTTTGTCATTCGAAAGTAAATGTCCGTACTCATAAAGCTGGGCGCCGCAACCTCCTGCATTATTAACTATAAAATCGGCATTTATTTGTTCGAATGCGAGAATATTTTGCTTTGCTAGGTGACGTGCTTCGTCCATTTCTCCAGTATGAGCTTGTAGTGCTCCGCAACAGGTTTGTTTCGGAACCACCACAACATCACAGCCTACTTCTGAAAGTAACTTTATAGATAGTTGATTTATAGTGTGGAACATAGAGTCCATTATACAGCCAGTAAAAAATGCAACAGTATATTTTGCTTTTAGCTTTGCCTTCACTTCGGTTGATGCTCGACTACGCTCTATAGGGGAAGTAGGAGTAGGAATAATCGACTCAAATTCGCCTAAGTTATATGGGGTATTTTTCATAATGCCAGACGCCCGGGCAGCTTTTTGTAATCCGCTTGTTTTGTATAGCCAGATAGAATGACCAGCTACATTCATCATCTTTTTGTTCGGAATGACTTTTTTCAGCATCACTTTTCGTAATAGACGTACTGGTAAGGAAAATTTTTTACGTTTTACAATTGCTGCACGTGCCGCTTCTAGGATCGAACCATATTCTACACCTGTGGGACAAGCTGTCTCACACGCCCGGCAGCCCAAACACAAATTGAGTGGTTCTTCAAGAACGGATAAATCTGTAATCTTTCCTTCACCAACCATCTTTACTAGATTAATCCGACCACGAGGTGAGTGAGTTTCTGTACCGAAAGTTACATATGTTGGGCATACAGGTAAACAATAGCCACACTGAACACAATTTTTTGTTTTGTCATACTGAAGTTCTTCTCTTAATTCATTAAGTGGTACCGTCATGTTATCTCAACTCCAATTTTTGTCCTGGCTCAGGGAATATCTTACCAGGATTCATAATATTGTTCGGGTCCCATGCTTTTTTTATACGTTTCATCATATCAAGTCCAACTGCACCGAGTTCCATTTCCATAAACGGTGCTTTCATCGTTCCAATCCCATGCTCACCTGAAAGTGTCCCACCAAGCTCAACAGCAGCCGTAAAAATTTCTGCAACAGCTTGTTCAACACGAAACATTTCTTCCTGATCTGTTTTATCACAAATAATATTCGGATGAAGATTACCATCACCAGCATGACCAAACACAACAAGGTGAATACCGTATTTATCACGTATGTTCAGTAATCTTTCACACATTTCAGGTATTTTACTTCGAGGGACGGTAGCATCCTCAGAGATTTTAGTTGGCTTAATCCGCGCGATGGCTGGTGATACAAGCTTACGAGCTTTCCAAAGCTCTGTTTCCTCGGCTTTATTCTTTGGAATTGTTACTTCTCTCGCCCCTACAGTACGGCATAATAAAGCCGCTTGTTCCATTTCTTCTTTCAGAGAGAGGGGGTGGCCGTCAAGTTCAATTAATATAAGTGCTGCTGCGTCAGTGGGTAAACCAAGGGGTTCAAAATTCTCGACTGCTACAATAGAAGACTGATCCATTAGCTCCATTTTAGATGGCAAAATACCGGAAGAAAGAATTTTGGAAATGGCACTTCCAGCATCAACAAGGTTATCAAAAATGGCCATGATGGTCCCACTGGCCTGTGGTTTAGGAATGAGTCTCAATATTGCTTTTGTTATAATACCAAGTGTTCCTTCTGAACCCACAATGAGTTTCGTTAAATCGTAACCGGTAACATTCTTTACTGTTTTACCGCCGGTTTTGATGATTTCTCCTTCCGGGGTAATGATTTCAAGACCAATGACATAATCTTTTGTCACGCCATACTTCAGTCCTCTTGGGCCACCTGAGTTTTCTGCTAAATTACCAGCAATCGTAGAAACGTGAGAACTGCTTGGATCCGGTGGATACATGAGTCCTTTTTGTTCGGCAGCTTTATGAATGTCTGATGTCAATACACCTGGAGAAACAATTGCAATAAGATCTTCTTCATGAATTTCAAGCAAATCGTTCATAATAGATAAATCTATGACAATCCCTCCTTTAACAGGAAGAGGACCTCCACTTAGGCTCGTTGCCTGACCTCGTGGGCAAATAGGTATTTTTTCGCAATTAGCAAACTTCACAAGGGAGGCTAATTCGTCTACGCTTTTAGTCTGAATGACGATATCGGGTAAATAGGTTCCAAAAGAACCATCGAATGAATAACTAAAACGATCACTTTCATCTATGAGTATTCTCCCCGTTTTTATGATTGCTTCGATGTTCTCTATATGATAATCGGTCACTACTTTCATTTAATCCTCATCCTCTCGTTTTGCTATAAAGTGTAATCTTTTATAAACAAGCTTATTTTCTCTTCTGCATTTTTCAAATGAATCATAGACAGAACTTTGGCTAACTCAGGCTCTTCTGCTTCGATTGCAAGCAAAATATCTCGATGTTCTTTGTAGACAGCTTCTCTTTTAAGTTTTAACTCTGTATTTGGGCGAAGAGTAATTTGTAATGTTTTTTCATAAAGGGAAGCTAGGTTATTTTGTGTTTGAATCATAATAGGATTTTGTGTAGCTAAAGTAATAGAGTTATGAAAATCTATATCTTCCTTTCTAGCAGTTGTAGTATTCTCGATTGATTTTTTCTCCCATTCGTCTAATATTCTTTTCATGTTTTCAAGTTGTTTTGGCGTGCGACGGAGGGCAGCTAAGTAAGCAACTTCAGGCTCTAGCACTTTTCTCATTTCAAAGAGATATTTAATATTGTCAATATCATCAGTTTCGATATGAATTCTTTGAAGTAATGTTGAATTGGCAGAATCTTCTACGTAACTTCCCCCACCTTGACGTGAATAAATGACACCTGCAGCACGAAGCATGCTTAACGCTTCTCGAATTGGAACTCTGCTTACTCCAAATTGTTCAGTTAGTTCCATTTCGGTTGGCAGCTTTGAACCTGGAGGAAACTCTCCATTTTCAATCATAGTTAATAATTTACGAGCAATTATCTGCGAAACTTTTTCTTTTTGAGACACGATACCATCCTCCATAAAATTTTAATTTGTATGATGAATTTTAAATTTTAAATTTACAAAACGTTCATTTATGTATAAAATGATAAACAAACTTACTAGGTTTTGCAATAGTTGTAATACAAATTTTCAAATTGCGACAATTTAAGCATTGCTTTCAATGTTTTTGAACTGAAATGAAAGCACTTACAAATTTGAATATTTTAAAGTTCGTGGCTTACTCCACTTTATATATATTGAAGTTCATCATTTCAATACTTACACGCTTTTATACATTAGGAGGAATGGGTATGAACAATGCAGTTTCATTAGAAAAGCAAACAACTCGAAAAGTCACTAGACGACTCGTACCATTTTTAATTATTCTCTATATTGTTGCGTTCCTTGATAGGGCAAATTTAGGTTATGCTGCTTTAGAAATGAATCAAGCATTAGGACTAACGAGTCAGATGTTTGGAATTGCTTCTGGTATCTTCTTTATAAGTTATTTTTTGTGTGAAGTGCCGAGTAATATCATGTTAGAGAAGTTCGGAGCAAAAAAATGGATTGCACGAATTCTTATAACTTGGGGGATTGTAGTTGTTTTAACTGGATTCGTTCAAAATGCTACACATTTGTATATCTTACGTTTTGTACTCGGTGCATTAGAAGCGGGATTCTTTCCGGGAGTTATTTTGTATTTAACTTATTGGTTTAGAGCAAAAGAGAGAGCAAAAACAATTGCTATGTTTATGACAGCTATTGCTATTTCGTACATTATTGGAGCTCCACTTTCTACATGGATTATGGATAACATCCAATGGATGGGGCTTGATGGATGGCGTTGGATGTTCGTTCTTGAAGGTGTACCAGCTGTTATTTTAGGGATTGTGACGTTATTTTATTTAACGAATAGACCAGACCAAGCAAAATGGCTTTCGAGCGAGGAGAAACAATGGTTAATAGCTGAATTGGAGAAAGAAAGAGTAGAAAAAGCAAAGGTAGATGCTGACAAAAAACTAGTTGGACACAAACAAACCTTAACTAATCCACGAGTATGGTATCTAGCAATAATTTACTTTATGTTTAACATTGGTATATATGGTGTAGGCTTTTGGCTACCTCAAATTATTAAATCTCTTTCGGAAGTCCTAACTAATGTGCAAATTGGATTACTTACAATGATTCCTTATATCGCAGGAGCCATTGTAATGAATATCTGGTCTCGTCGTTCTGACCGTTCAGGAGAGAGACGTATTCATGCGGCTATTCCGTTGATTGTGGGCTCATTAGGACTGTTTGCATCTGGAATGACCTCAAATCCGTTTCTTTCAATTGCATTTATGGTTATAGCTGTATCAGGCATGTACAGTTTCTATGGGCCTTTTTGGTCTTTGGCAACTCAATTTTTAAGTACTTCAGCTGCTGCTGTAGGAATTGCTGTTATTAATTCAATTGGAAATTTAAGTGGATTCGTTGGACCTTATGGTATTGGGATGATTCAAGATGCCACAGGAAATGTAAGTGTTGCATTGTTCTTCTTAAGTGGATCTTTGCTAGTAGCTAGCGCTCTGTTGTTTGCAATGCGAAAAAGCCAATTAAAAGTTTCACAAGATAATTCACATATCTCAACAAATCAATAATCTTTTCGTTTGATTCAAGTTCAATAGATTTGAAGAATGAGTTTTACTAAACTCAAAATGATTACTTATGGGGAGTTGTTAACAATGTCTTTAATGCCATACACATATTTTATGCCCACGCGAGTAGAATGTGGCAACGGAATTTCAAATAAAACGGGAGAAATGATTAGTGAATTAGGGATTAAGAGAGTACTGATCGTTACAGATAAAGGTATACGTTCAGCTAATCTTTTAGAAGGGATTGAGAAGTCACTTCAGGCTGTTCATTTGGAATATGAAATATATGATGAGATAGAGCCAAATCCATCAGATGATACGATTCATAAAGGAACAAACTGTCTTAAACAGCATAAAAGCGAGGCTGTATTAGCTGTCGGTGGTGGTAGTAGCATCGATACAGCGAAGGGGATAGCCGCAATGGCTACTAACCCTGGTCATATCTTTGATTATGAAGGGGTAGGAAAAATCACCATACCGCCTCTACCTATCATAGCCATTCCCACTACAGCAGGAACAGGAAGCGAAGTAACAGCCTCGACCGTTGTTACGAATAAAGATACATTATTTAAATTGGCAGTGATTAGTCCGAAGTTATTTCCAATTTTAGCTATATTAGACCCTGCTCTTACATTGCATCTCCCACAAGGGATTACAGCAGCAACAGGGATGGATGCGCTAACACACGCGATAGAATCATATACATCTAAATCTGCTAGTCCTGTTAGTCAAGGATTTGCTATACAGGCTATAAAAATGATTGGTGAAAATTTAACTAAGACTTATTTTGTTGGAACAGATATAGAAAGCAGGGAGAAAATGCTTGTTGGCTCAATGATAGCAGGGGTGGCATTTTCTCAATCACTTTTGGGAAATGTCCATGCCATATCTCATACGTTTGGTGGAGTTTTTAATATTCCTCATGGTATTGCAAATGCTGCATTATTGCCGTTCGTAATGAAATATAATTTACCAGCGTGTGCAGAACAGTATAAAGATATCGCAATTGCTTTAGGAGTAGATGTTAGCGGATTATCTACTCGATTGGCAGCAGAAAAAGCAATTGAAATTGTTATCCAAATGAATCAGTCGATGAATATCCCTCTTAATATAAAAGATTTGGGTGTTTCACTTGATTATTTACCAAAATTAGTAACCGATTCGATGAGAAGTGGTAATGTATTAAGAAACCCTAGACTGACAAAGGCTGAAGATATTCACTTGATTATTGAAAAAGCATATTATGGTGCGTTAGATGAGATGTAATCTACAAAAGATTGCAAGTGTAATGACAAACTAGACGCCTGAAATTTAGATTTTATAGCAGTGCTTGAAGATAATTTATTTAAGGGGGAATTTTTTTGTTAAAAGTCAATTCTTTAGTTGAATTAGAGAAATTAAAAATGTATGTCAATGGTGAATGGACAGCTGCATTAGATGGAAAAACATTTTCAATAACAAACCCATCAACTGGTCAAATTATTGCTCAAGCTCCAAAAGGGGGGCATCAAGAGACAAAGCTGGCGATTGAAGCTGCAGATCATGCTTTTAAATCCTGGTCCAAATTAACGGCAAACGAACGTGCTCACTATTTACTGAAGTTGTATGATCTTATGCATGAATATCAAGATCAATTAGCAGAAATCATCAGTTTGGAAATGGGAAAACCTTTTACGGAGGCAAAAGGAGAAGTAGCTTTTGCAGCTAGTTATTTACAATGGTTTGCTGAAGAAGGAAGAAGGATTTATGGAGAAACGATTCCTGCTTCTGCTGTTAACAAAAGGTTAATGGTTATCCGCCAGCCAATTGGTGTCGTTGCAGCAATTACTCCATGGAATTTCCCTTTAGCCATGATGACTAGAAAAGTAGGTCCTGCGATGGCAGCTGGGTGTACATCTGTTGTGAAACCAGCTGGACAATCTCCTATTAGTGCGATTGCGTTTGGAAAATTGGTAGAAATGGCAGGAGTGCCAAAAGGAGTTGTAAACATCGTAACAGGTGCTTCAGGCCCAATTTCTGATGAAATTTTTGAAAACCCAACAGTTAGAAAGATTTCATTTACAGGATCTACTGAGGTTGGGAAATTATTAGTGACCAAGTCTGCTGCACAATTGAAGCGGTTGTCATTGGAACTTGGTGGACATGCACCATTTATTGTTTTTGAAGATGCTGATTTAGAAGCTGCTGTTACAGGTGCGGTTGAAAGTAAATTTAGAAATACAGGGCAAACGTGCGTATGTGCAAATCGAATCTATGTCCAAAGCTCTGTTATAGATAAGTTTTCAGAACTTTTTGTAGAAAAAGTGAAAGCTCTTAAAGTTGGGAATAGTATTGATCCAAGTGTACAAGTTGGACCCTTGGTAAGTCCCGAAAGTTTAGAGAAAGTGGAAGAGCATGTAAATGATGCTGTTTCTAAAGGAGCTCGCCTTCTTTATGGCGGACAACGCCTTAAAGGTGAATTGTCTGAGGGGTTGTTTTATGAACCTACCATTTTGGGTGAAGTAAATTCAAACATGCTTATTACGAGTGAGGAAACATTTGGGCCAGTTGCTCCAATTATTCCATTCGAGACAGAAGAAGAAGTCGTTCGATATGCAAATTCGACAGAATATGGTTTAGCTGCGTATTTCTATACAGAAAATCTTAGTCGATCCGTCAGAGTTTCTGAAGCTCTAGAATTCGGGATTATTGGTATGAACGATGCAGTTCCTGCAGTTGCTCAAGCTCCATTTGGAGGAATTAAAGAGAGTGGAATGGGGCGTGAAGGCGGACATCAAGGGCTGGACGAATACTTAGAAGAAAAATATATTTCCATGGGTATTAAATAAAAAATGGTGTAATGACGAATAATAAAAAAACATTGTAACGATCAATATTCAAGATACTTCTGAGAAATTCTTATGAATGATAGTGAAAATGTTAGCAAAATAAATGAGGAAATTGCAATAGGAACTGAGCAGGCTGCTGCGCGTGTGAAGCAGACGGTGGTTTCAGCAGATCAATCGAGTAATGCGCTACAAACAGTTACAAAGAGTACGGATCAGTTGGCAGTAACCTCTAATAAATTAGAGGAAAGAAGTCAAACTCTTTAATGGATGATATCCGAAAGAGTTCTCCTGTTTTCGGATAATAAAGTTCTTTGATTGTAACCGTATTTAAGATCATAATGATCTTAAATACGGTTTTTTATTGTGAACATGGCAAAAAGAACGAGTAGGCAAACAGAAGAGGAAATTACACGATAAGTGTAGCTTTGAAATTTAGGATAAGGGGCGCAACTTAATTATCCTTATACACATACATGGAATATCAGTTCGTAGACTCTGCCAAAATTGTCTCACCCGTTCAAACTTTTAGAAACAACTGTTCAGCTGGTTGCAATTGTTTATTTGCTTCATACCGTTCTCGGACCAGATGTTTTTAACAACGAGTGTTCCAGTTTTTCTCTCCCCGATAATATCGGCTCGTCCAATGAAACTCTCGCCATATAATAGAGGCAGTACAGCGTACAACAGCAACAATACGAGCTTCGTGTCATAGCTGACGGAGAACCTCTTTGAGTTGTGCTACATGATCTCTGCCTCATCGGGATCAAGAAAGCGCAACAAGGCATTTAAAAGAGCTCAGAACGGTTGATTTTGAGCATACCAGTTAAAAAAAGTATTGAGCTCTCGAAATATGTTGAGCTCGAAAAAAGAATAACTCGTCTACTTCGGAAAGCTGGACAATGAAATTATTGCCCGGGAAAGCGCAAAACATGACAACGTTCGGCTCTCGGCCGGAAATAAAAATTGTTTAGCACTTTTATTGTAGAAAAGTCATGAATCCTGTAAAATAACGTTAGATATTGAATGAGGAGCGTAGAGCATGTATAAAGGTCTTTTCTACTTGTTTTTTCTTGTTGTCATTTTGGTCGCATTTGTGTTTTCAAACTATAAGGATGTTTTCCTTGCAAACTTTTAAAATAGGTTAATGCATTAGTACATGTACACCTCTTAATTCATACATTGTTAATGTAAGAAAATTAAGGAGAGGGGAATGCTACATGTACCATCATCATCATTGCCAACCGAATGTTACACAGCCAATTGTTCATCCGACGAATCATTGCTGTACACACAGTGATTCAACAACAATTGTGCCGCATATCCATCCGCAACATGTGACAAATGTTCACCATCAAAATTTCAAACATGTTCACTACTTCCCGCATACGTTTTCTCAGGTGGACCCGGCAACACATCAACACTTTAACTGCGGTGGACCTTGCTGTAACAGATAAAGTGGAATGGGACTTTTATAAGTCCCTTTTTTTAAAAGCAGGTGAAAAAATGAAAATTATTGCTGTCACAGGGTACAAGCCATTTGAGCTTGGGATATTCAAACAAGACGAGCCTGCACTTCAATACATAAAAGCGGAGCTTCAAAAAAGGCTGACAGCTTTAATTGAAGATGGCCTCGAGTGGGTTCTCATATCAGGCCAGCTAGGGGCAGAAATCTGGACAGCTGAAGTGGTATTTGAGCTTCAAGAGGAGTATCCAGCGTTAAAACTTGCCGTCATTACGCCATTTTATGAACAGGAAGAGCGCTGGAATGAACAAAACAAAGAGTTGTATGAAGGAATTCTTGCACAGGCCGATTTTGTAGAAAGTGTCACGCATAGACCGTATGAAAGTCCGGCACAATTTAAACAAAAGAACCGTTTTTTTATTGAAAAAACAGATGGACTCCTCGCCCTTTATGATCCGGAGCATGATGGCTCGCCAAAGTACATGATCAAAGAAGCGGAAAACTATACCGATTACCCCATTATGTACATCACAATGGATGATTTGAGAGCGCAAGTTGAGGCGGAAGATCCGTTTTTTGACTAAAAGCAAGAGAAAATTTGACAACGTCACGTATTTCTGAAAAAATATACTATGAATTCACGATATGAGGTGAAAAAGATGCTTGCTGATAAAGTAAAGCTTTCTGCAAAAGAAATTTTAGAAAAAGAATTTAAAACAGGTGTCAGAGGATACAAACAAGAAGAAGTCGATAAATTTTTAGATATGGTCATTAAAGACTATGAGTCCTTCAACCAAGAAATCGAAAAGCTTCAACAAGAAAACCTCCATTTGTCTAAACAGCTTGAGGAAGCCGTTGAGCAAGGGAAAAGACAGCCTGCACAGTCTAATACAACAAACTCTGATATTTTAAAAAGACTATCTAACCTTGAGAAACATGTTTTCGGCAGCAAACTTTATGATTGAGCCTTACTGAAAAAAGCTTGTGCCTGATGTCATTGTCGTTTATAATAACGCTTGTTGATTAACGTTCGGGTAATCGCTGCAATGCTTTTAGACATTGCAGAGGAAAGTCCATGCTCGCACGGTGCTGAGATGCCCGTAGTGTTCGTGCCTGGCGAAAAAATAAGCCAGGGCAGCCTGGGAAAGGCTGACGGCAGGAAAAATGCCTACGTCCTTTTAGGATATGGCAAAGTATCCTTGAAAGTGCCACAGTGACGAAGTCTCACTAGAAATGGTGAGAGTGGAACGCGGTAAACCCCTCGAGCGAGAAACCCAAACTTGGTAGGGGAACTTTCTCAAAGGAACCAAACGGAGAGAAGGACAGAGAATTCTGTAGATAGATGATTACCACCTGAGTACGAGGCATTTGCCGTTTGCAGTACAATGGAACAAAACATGGCTTACAGAACGTTATATCCGTTATGATAAACATGATGAAAACAAAGCTCTCCTATTTCAACATATGGAGAGCTTTTATCTTGGAATACATAAAAGGACGAGAAAACAGGTGATAAATCAATGAAAACCTATACACTTATCGCAACGGCTCCAATGGGAATTGAAGCGATTGTTGCAAAAGAAGTAAGAGACCTTGGCTATGACTGCACAGTAGACAACGGAAAAGTGATTTTCGAAGGAGACGCTCTTGCGATTTGCCGTGCGAACCTTTGGTTGCGTACAGCAGACCGCATAAAGGTACAAGTTGCTGAATTTTCGGCAAAAACCTTCGATGAGCTGTTTGAACGCACAAAGGCGATTGACTGGGCCTCTTTTTTACCGAAAAACAGCACGTTCCCAGTCATCGGTAAATCTGTGAAATCACAGCTTGCCAGTGTGCCGGATTGCCAGCGTATCGTCAAAAAGGCAATTGCGCAAAAGCTCATATCCTCTTACAACATACAGTCTGAATGGCTTGAAGAAACAGGACCTGAGTATAAAGTTGAGGTTGCCCTTTTAAAAGATAAAGCTGTGCTCACGCTTGATACATCTGGTGTAGGTCTTCATAAACGGGGGTACCGCATGGATCAAGGCGGAGCACCTATTAAAGAAACCCTTGCGGCTGCACTCGTGCTATTAACGAACTGGACACCTGACCGTCCGTTTGTTGATCCTTTCTGCGGATCAGGAACAATCGCCATTGAAGCGGCCATGATTGGGCAAAACATTGCCCCAGGATTTAACCGGGAATTTGCGTCTGAGTCATGGGAATGGATTGGTGAAGATGTATGGAACAAAGCGCGTCACGAAGTGGAAGAAAAAGCAAACTATGATCAGCCGCTCCACATTATTGCAAGTGATATCGACCACCGGATGATAGACATTGCAAGAATGAATGCAGAAGAAGCGGGACTAAGTGAATTGATTGAGTTTAAACAAATGCAAGTGAAAGACTTTCAAACAAAAGAAGATTACGGTGTGATTGTCGGAAATCCGCCTTACGGAGAACGACTCAGTGATAAACCAGCGGTTGAAAAAATGTATCAAGGAATGGGCGAAGCATTTAAAAGCCTAGACACATGGTCCATTTACATCTTAACGTCACATGAAAAGTTCGAAGAGTGCTTTGGTAGAAAAGCAACGAAAAAGAGAAAACTGTTTAATGGTTTTATTAAAACAGACTATTACCAATATTGGGGAAAACGCCCGCCTAGAAAACAGACAACTGAATCATAAAAAAATGTCACACCTACAGAAGGTGTGGCTTTTTTTATCCCAGAAAGGTATAAACCTTCACGGGACGGAATAAACTGAACTTGATTTTAAAAAAAGAGGTGTCTCCATGATACAATATGATCAATTTCAGTTAATCCAAAAAGCACTCGCTTCGACTGCTCAACAAATTGAAGGGCAAGAAGGTGGACAATCTGCTCAGCTGACTGCAGCCATCGAAGATTTAGCGCTTGCTCAGGCTTACATAGAGCGTTCTGAGCACGCATTTTTAATGAAGGAAACCTATCAACATCGTTTGCGGTCATAAAAAAGATTGTCAATCCCCAGCATAAATGTTACTATAGAATGTCTGAATGATTCAAAAGTTGGGGGTTGAAGCAGGTGACAGCATCTCGTTTGCCTTTTTCATTATCAAAAGAACATAATTTTTACGAAGAACTGGGCAACTGGATTGGTGATGTGTTCTATGACATTTTGCCAGAAAAGGGCTTTGATCTTCGAGATGAACAAATATTCATGGCTTTTCAACTAGAAAGAGCCTTTAAAGAAAAAAGTGTGATGTTTGCCGAAGCTGGGGTAGGCACAGGCAAAACCATCGTTTATCTATTATTTGCGGTCACATATGCAAGGTATACAGGGAAACCTGCGATTATTGCATGTGCAGACGAAACGTTAATTGAACAGCTAGTGAAACAAGAGGGTGATATCTATAAAATTGCCAATCACCTTGATATTCAAATAGATGCGAGATTAAGTAAATCGCATGATCAATATTTATGCTTAAAGAAATTAGAGAAAACCATGCAGCGTGAAGATGATGAGAAGTGGCTCGATATTTATGAATCGCTTCCTTCATTTGTTCATGAATCACATGGCATGCAAAACTTTTATCCGTATGGTGATCGAAAAGAGTACCCAGAGCTATCCAATGATGAATGGTCACGCATTGGCTATGACTCGTTTCAGGACTGCTTGACGTGCGATATGCGTCATCGCTGTGGTCTGAATTTATCAAGAGATCATTACCGGAAAGCAACAGACCTCATCATCTGTTCTCATGATTTTTATATGGAGCATGTGTGGACGAAGGAATCACGCAAACGTGAGGGTCAGCTTCCGCTGCTTCCAGAACATAGCTCCGTTGTATTTGATGAAGGCCACCTTCTTGAATTTGCTGCACAAAAAGCACTGACATACCGCGTGAAGCAATCAATGCTCGAAACCTTTTTAGAGCGCCTGCTACAAAACGATATACGCGAAGAGTTTGCCGAGCTCGTTGAAGATGCACTTGCTACAAACGATGAGTTCTTTTATCTCTTAAAAACACATGCCAAAGAAATCAAGGGCTCACATCGACTTGAAATTGGACGTGTGGATGAGGTGAAGCGTTCAGCAAGTGAATTGTGTGATTTACTTGAAAAAATCGGAGAAGCACTCGTATTTGAATCAGAGATGTATACAATCGATCAATACGAATTGTCTGTTGTGGAAGAGTACATTGAACAAATGGCGTATTCTCTGTCGCTTTATCAAAAAAATGCGATTAGCTGGCTTGAAAAGCAGGAATTAGATACGACATTTGTTGTGATGCCAAAGACTGTCGCAGAGGTGCTTGGTGAAAAGGTATTCTCGCAAAAAAGACCATACATTTTCTCTTCTGCTACATTGTCTGAAAATCAATCCTTTGATTATTTAGCTGAAAGTCTTGGGATTAAAGATTACTTATCAATGAGTGTCGCTTCGCCGTATGATTACGATGAACAAATGAAGATTTATTTCCACGGGATTCAGCAGCTTCAAGAGCAAGAAGTAAAAGGACAGCAAGTGATCACTCAGCTGAAAGATAATGGAGGACGGTCTCTCATTTTGTTCCCTTCATTTGATGAACTTCATTTCTTTAGAAAGCAGCTTGAGGCATCGAATGAATCACTGCCTTTCGACGTGTACTTTGAGGGAGACGAGGAAATCAGTACAATTGTTCAAAAGTTCCAAGCAGATGAGACGTCTGTGTTATGCTCTGTTCACCTTTGGGAAGGATTAGATATTCCAGGTCAATCATTAACAAATGTGATCATCTGGGGACTTCCTTACCCGCCTCGTGATCCGGTATTTGAGGCGAAACGGAATGAAGCAAAGGACGCTCGTGCTGAAGTCGATCTTCCGTATATGCTGCTGCGCTTACGACAAGGAATTGGGAGACTGATTCGGACAAGCCAAGATGCAGGAACTATTCATATTTACTTTGACCGTAAGGAAGATACAGAGCTTCAAAGTAAAATTGAATCCGTTCTGCCTGTAAAGCCAATCATCACATCTTAAATAACATATGAACGAGAAAAGAGAGGAGGATACCATATGCGTATCCTCCTTTTTGATTGACAAAAGAACATTCCTTGAAGTAGCCTTGAAACGTACATACATATTTTATCGATTGGGGGAACAAACGTATGAGTCTTGAAGCAAAAGAGAAAGCGTTTTATCAATTACTAGGAAAAATCGCCCACTATACGGAGGCGCTCCATTTACTTTATTGGGACTCTAGAACACAGGCGCCTAAAAAAAGCGCCGATTTCAGAGCTGAAACGATCGGTCAATTATCAAGTGATATTTTTAATATGAAGACTTCTGATGAAATGAGAGACCTTCTCCACGCATTAAATAAACACCGAGATGAGCTGTCAAAAGATACACAAAAGGCGCTCGAATTATCACAAAAAGAGTATGATGAAAACAGCAAAATTCCGAAAGAAGAATTTAAAGAATACTCGATTTTACAATCAAAAGCAGAGCATGTTTGGGTAGAAGCAAGGGAGAAATCAGACTTTTCACTCTTTGCACCATACTTAAAACAGCTCATTGATTTTAACAAGCGTTTTATTCAATATTGGGGCGTGAAACAAACGCCATATGATGTGCTGCTCAATAATTATGAACCAGATATGACGGTTGAACAGCTAGATCAAAAGTTTGGTGCACTTCGTGATGCCATTGTTCCTCTCGTGAAAAAAATCGAAGCCTCTCCTCATAAACCGGATACTTCATTTTTATCGAAAAGCTTTCCGATCGACAAACAAAAGGAACTGAGTCTTTTCTTCTTAAAAGAATTAGGGTATGACTTTGACGCAGGACGTCTGGATACAACAGTTCATCCGTTTGCTGTGACATTGAGCAGAGGGGACGTTCGTGTGACGACCCGTTATGATGAGCATGATTTTCGGATGGCGATCTTTGGCACGATTCATGAGTGTGGTCATGCCATCTATGAACAAAACATTGATGAGGCGCTGAGCGGAACGTTATTATGTGATGGCACATCAATGGGGATCCATGAATCACAGTCTCTTTTCTTTGAGAACTTTATTGGCAGACATGAAGACTTCTGGAAAACGTATTATCAAAAGCTTCAAGAAGCGTCTCCTGAGCAGTTTAAAGATGTCTCTTTAGAAGACTTTGTGCATGCAGTGAATGAATCGAAGCCAACTTATATTCGAATTGAAGCAGATGAGCTTACATATCCGCTTCACATTATCATCCGCTATGAAATTGAAAAAGCGATATTTAATGAAGAAGTGGCAGTCGAAGACCTGCCTGCACTGTGGAATGAAAAATATAAAGCATATCTTGGCATTACGCCTCCTAATGATGCACTCGGCATCTTGCAGGATGTTCACTGGTCTGATGGAAGCTTTGGATATTTCCCTTCATATGCCCTTGGTTATATGTATGCGGCGCAACTAAAGCACCAAATGATCAAAGATTTACCGAATTTTGATGAGCTGATTCAAAATGGGTCTTTTGCACCGATAAAAGAATGGCTCACAACACATGTTCACCAGCATGGAAAACGCAAAAAGCCTTCTGAAATCATTCAAGATGCGACTGGTGAGGAATTAAATGTACAATATTTAATCGATTATTTAACGGATAAATATACGAAACTGTATTTATCTTAAATAAAAGGCACCCTTTGCTTAGAAGGGTGCTTTTTTGATGCTTGAATATTCTAAAAACGAACGTTTTGATCTGATCTATTATTTAAGTTCGGTATTTTTCTAGAAAAGTGCTTTCCAAGCGTCTGAAATCTTGTTATAATTTGAACACTATAACACTCATATAATCGCGTGATGATGGCACGCAAGTTTCTACCGGACACCGATACCGTCCGACTATGAGTGAGCAAATGAAACAGCTCTTGTTTGAGCTGAAGATCCGTGGATCGTTTTCGCATTGCTTGCTCCTCATGGACAGCAATGCTTTTTTTATGCAAAAAAATGAAAATGTTTGCCAATATGCTGGGAGGAAGAATGATGGAATTGTTACGTCAAAAAATTGAGAACGAAGGAATCGTTCTGTCAAATCAAGTGTTAAAGGTAGATGCCTTTTTAAATCATCAAATTGATCCTGTGTTAATGCATGAGATCGGGCAAGAGTTTGCTAGATTATTCAAGCATGATGGCATTACAAAAATTATCACAATCGAATCTTCGGGCATTGCACCTGCTGTGATGGCAGGACTAGCTCTTCAAGTACCCGTTGTTTTTGCTCGAAAACGTCAATCACTAACACTAACAGAAAATCTATTAACAGCGAGTGTGTACTCTTTTACAAAAAAAGTAGAAAGCACGATCGCTGTCTCAAATACGCATCTCGGTGAAAAGGATTGTGTATTAATCATTGATGACTTTTTGGCGAACGGTGAAGCCGCTAAAGGACTTGCCGCAATCGCAAAGCAGGCGAAGGCAAAAGTAGCCGGATTTGGCATTGTCATTGAAAAGTCATTCCAGCCGGGAAGAGATGCACTTGTTCAAATGGGCTACCGCGTCGAATCCCTTGCACGGATTGAATCACTTGAGGAAGGGAAAGTCACGTTTGTACGAGAGGTACAATCATGAGTGCAGCTAAAAAAGCCAAAACGCTCTCGCTAGGGATTCAGCATGTGCTGGCGATGTATGCAGGGGCCGTTCTTGTGCCGCTCATTGTGGGAGATGCACTCGGCCTCACACCTGCACAGCTGACTTACTTAATCTCGGCAGATATTTTCATGTGCGGGGCTGCCACGCTCCTTCAAGTTTGGAAAAACCGTTTCTTTGGTATCGGTTTGCCTGTTGTATTAGGCTGTACATTTACTGCGGTTTCTCCTATGATTGCGATTGGCTCTAAATACGGGATTTCGTCTATCTATGGAAGTATTATCGCTTCGGGGTGTATCATCATTCTGCTTTCCTTTTTCTTTGGGAAGCTGGTGAAATTTTTCCCGCCTGTCGTGACAGGTTCTGTCGTAACCATTATTGGCATTACCCTTATTCCAGTAGCGATGAACAATATGGCAGGGGGAGAAGGAAGTGCTGATTATGGTTCTTTTGAAAATCTAGGCCTCGCTTTCCTTGTGCTGTTTATCATTGTGCTTCTCTATCGATTCACAAAAGGCTTTATGAAGGCGATCGCCATTTTAATCGGTATTCTCCTTGGGACAGCCGTTGCTGCATTTATGGGGAAAGTGGAAACAGCTGAGGTGGCGAACGCACAAGTTTTCCGTATGATTGAACCATTTTATTTTGGCATGCCTACCTTTGAATTTGCACCCATTATGACGATGACGTTAGTTGCCATTGTGTCACTAGTTGAATCAACAGGTGTTTATTTCGCACTAGGTGATTTAACAAACCGCTCATTAAAAGAGAAGGACTTAGCGAAAGGTTATCGCGCAGAAGGGATTGCTGTGTTATTAGGTGGTATCTTTAATGCTTTTCCTTACACAGCCTACTCGCAAAACGTTGGGTTGATCCAGTTGACAGGGGTCAAGAAAAATCAAGTCATCGTTGTGACAGGCGCATTGCTCATGTTATTTGGACTTTTTCCTAAAATTGCTGCATTTACGACGATTATTCCAAAGTCAGTTCTTGGCGGCGCAATGGTTGCCATGTTTGGGATGGTCATTGCCTACGGTATTAAAATGCTCTCGCGTGTGGATTTTGCCAAACAGGAAAACCTACTGATTGTTGCTTGCTCAGTGGGGATTGGCTTAGGTGTCACCGTCGTGCCGCAAATGTTTGAGCATCTGCCAGAATCAATCAAATTATTAACAAGTAATGGCATCGTGGCCGGTAGCTTTACCGCTATTTTGCTTCATATTATTTATCACATGATTCCTTTTAAAAAAGAAACCGGGCAGGACCTGATGGAAGAGCCTAAGAAATCTGTTGTGTAAACACTGAAAGCCCGCATCTTTTGGATACGGGCTTGTTGTGATTAGCGCTATTAATGTTGTACCGGCTGCATTGTTTCGTTAATGACTGCAAATGTATAGCCCCTTGCTTTTAGCTGTGTAATCAGGCTATCTAAATAGTTTGTGGTAGAGGGTTGATCATGCATTAAAATAACTTTTGGTTCCCATGGTTTAGTTTTCTCAAACAATTGCAGTTGATTCAATACCTCTGGAACATATTGTGAGTTTTTATATCTCCAGTCAAGGCTATCAATCGTCCAATCCCAGTAAATAAAGCCATTTTGGTTTAAACGTACTTTTTGATGATATGTTAAATTTGGAACACTGCCATAGGGTGTTCTCACAAGACGGGTGTAAACGCCTGTAACAGAAGCAAGAATGCGCTGAGCTTCTCTCATTTCATTTGCGGGAGACTCACTGTTCTGATAAAAGCGGTTTATATCATGCGTCATGCCATGAAGCCCTAATTGATGTCCTTCTTGATAAAGTCTTTTCACAGCTGCTTGGTGTGCTTGGATTTGCGGTCCAAGCATGAAGAATGTCGCCTTCACGTGATGTGCTTTTAATACATTTAACAGCTGATTTGATGTAGCAGTAGGACCATCATCAAATGTTAAAAAGACCGTTTTATTCGTTGTCTGTTGGTTTGGATTGGTCTTAACATGTGTATCCAATGTTCTTGTAGAATGATCTTTTGCTTTCAGACTGATGCTTGTGTCTCGGAAGTCACTGCTGGCAACAATTTTTGCTTGCCCATTTGTCGCCTGCAAATGGGGTTTAGACATATCCCAGATAAAAAAGAGAAACAGTGTAAGAAGCACTAAACCAATTTTCTTCGAGAGAAGCATCGTGTTGTAGGGTGTCTGTTTTTTGGACACCTTTTTCATTACAATCACTCCAGTCAATTAAATTTTGTGCCGAATCATGTAGTAGATTCTATCTTTTTTCACTGTTTTTCATGGTGTTCATATTGATTAAGTATACAGGAAAAAAACACCTTTTTATATATAATAATCAAATAAATTAGCATTTCATGGTTATTGCTTTGTATTGATCAGAAAAAAAGGTGATCCATTCATGTTTAAATGAAATCATTCTGAATAATGATCGAAACGTTGATATTTATACGCTAAGATAGCATCAGATTTAACCATTAATGCGAAGCGAAAGGGAGATTCCGTATGAAAGTGTTGTATAATGACGATTTCATTGAAAAAAAGGATGCTCATGTGGATATTGGAGATAGAGGCGATCAATCGCGAAATACATAGAGAAAAGCTCTTACCCCTACAAAATAAAGAAGAAACAAAAGAAATCAAAGTCAGTACAACTGAATCAGAGATTGGCTACTATGTAAAAGGTGAACGTGAAAAGTCATTTGCTTATTCCTTTCATACAGCTTGTGATTCAACAGGATTTATTTTTGGATCACTGGTCACAGGTGGCAATGTTCATGATACTCGTATGTTAAATTCACTCGTATAACAGGTGACAGAGAAAATCGGAAAACGAAATGTAGACACGGTAGATGCTGAATGTCCAGCGTACCCCTTTATAATTATGTGAAAACCCCACTTTTACTTGAAGTAAAGGTGGGGGTTGTCTACGGTCTGCACTTCTCTTTTAGAGGTGTTTTTTTGCATAAAAAAAGCAGGTTCGCTTGGCTTGGAACGAACCTGTGAAGGAGGAAAACTACATCATGTTTTCACCTATATTATCCAATATTTATCAATTGTCGTCAAGACAAAAAGTTAGACGGAGGAAAATGTTTTGACTGAATTGTGACGGTTCGGCATGTATATCCTTTTTTCGATAGGGGATATTAACCGAAAAAAGAGGTGAAGCCGATGGCGTACATTCTTTCAGTTGGAACGAGTCACCCGAAGCATCACGTGGATCAGAAAACAGCTGCTGATTTTGCTAGGTCTCAATTTAAACGATCGTTTAAAGATATTGACCGGCTGCTGAGAGCTTTTCAAAATGGAGAAATTCAGAGCAGGCAGTTTGTGCAGCCTATTGAATGGTATCAGACGCACCACTCTTTTGAAGAAAAAAACAATATCTATTTGGAAAAGGCACTGGCTCATGCAAAGGAAGCGATCATACATTGTCTTCAAGAGAAGGCGTTTCTAAAAAAACCAGTCCCGGTTGAAGAGATCGATGCATTGTTTTTTATTTCAAGTACCGGCTTATCGACCCCAAGTCTTGACGCAAAGCTCATGAACGTCCTTCCTTTTTCTCCTTATACGAAACGAGTACCGATCTGGGGCCTTGGGTGCGGGGGCGGTGCGGCAGGGCTGTCGCGGGCTTATGAATACATAAGGGCATTTCCAGAAGCAAAGGTACTTGTCGTTGCCTGTGAGCTGTGCAGTTTAACCTTTCAGCCGCAAGATCAATCAAAAAGCAATTTAATCGGCACCTCCTTGTTTGGAGACGGGACGGCAGCGGTTCTTTTAGCTGGGGAAAAAGCTGCGCTTGAATATGCCCATTTAAAAACGGTCCCTAAAGTACTAAGCACGCAATCTGTCACGATGAAGGATTCTGAGGATGTGATGGGCTGGGAATTTACAAGTGACGGCTTTCGGGTTATTTTCTCCCGTGACATTCCGAGTTTGATTTCCGGCTGGTTAAAAGAGCAGGTGGATCAATTTTTAGAGGAGCAAGGATATTCAACTAATGACTTATCCGTATTTCTAGCCCATCCTGGAGGAAAAAAAGTGATTGATGCCTATGTTGAAAGTCTATCTTTACGAGAGGATCAGCTGTTTTCTTCAAAAGAAGTACTCAAACAACACGGAAATATGTCCTCTGCCACAGTTTTGTATGTCATCAAGCATTTCCTGGAACATCAATCAGCTGAAGCGGGGGAGATGGGACTTTGCGGGGCGCTTGGTCCGGGCTTTTCCTCAGAGCTGCTGCTTATGAAGTGGGAGGAGGTCTTGTCATGATCATTTGGCTTGTCATCGGTTTCTTCGTTTGTCAGCGGCTCATTGAAATGCTTGTGGCCAAAAGAAATGAAAAGAAAGTAAAAGCACTAGGTGCCATTGAATTTGGTGCTAGTCATTATCCCTATATGGTCGCTATGCATACGGCTTTTTTTCTCTCACTTATAGTTGAGATAGGGCTTTTACATAAGGGGCCGTCCCGTTATTTTCTTGTGCTGCTCCTTTTTCTCATGGCTACACAGGTCATTCGATACTGGGCATTATGCTCCCTTGGGACGTACTGGAATACGAAAATTTTAGTCGTACCAAACGCGATGATTGTAAAAAAAGGACCGTATCGCTGGTTGAAACATCCTAACTATGTAGTCGTGGCGATTGAGCTTTTACTGATCCCGCTATTGTTTGATGCGTATGTCACTGCCATTTTGTTTACATGTTTAAATGCATGGATGATGGCTGTACGAATTCAAACAGAGGAGAAAGCATTAAATCAGTATTTGCTAAATTAATATTGAAAATCATTATCAATTGTGCTACACTTTCATTAATGATAAGCATTCTCAATCATGAAGGATGGACGGTGATCACATGACAATGATTTTCTTACTCGGTACGGTGTGTGTGTACAGCCTATTAATTGGCTTCGTATTAAAAGGTGTCTCCAAAAAATCTGCTTCCTGATTCCAGTCAACTGCGACTGATCGGGCAGCAGATTTTTTTTATTTCCTCAGATCAGAAGAAAAATCTCTTTATTTTGTGTAAAATGGTATCACATACATAACTGACTTTTCTAAAAACAAAGGGGTTTATCGTCATGAAAGACTTGTCTATTCGAGATTCGCTCGTTCAAACTACAGGAGCTTTATATCAAAGCTTTCTCAAAAGGGATGATCATGAGCGCGCTGCCAAACTTGCATCGATTATCAAAAAGGAAGCAGAAGAAGAAGTATATATCGCATTTACCGGCCACTATTCTGCTGGAAAGTCATCACTTGTGAATCATCTGCTTCATGATCACATTTTGCCAACGAGTCCAATCCCAACAAGTGCAAACTTGGTCGTCGTGAGGAAAGGGGAAAGTGAAGTGCAGCTTCACACCTCTGATGGCCGTTTTGCAAAAATGAGCGGCTCCTATGATAAAGAAGCAGTACAGCGTTTCTGTAAGGATGGAGAACAGATTGAGATGGTGGAAATTAGCGGTGACTATAGAGGCCTTGAAGAAAAAGTGGCACTGATTGATACGCCAGGAATTGATTCCACGGATCATGCCCACTTTTTATCTGCTGCGTCTATTCTTCATCAAGCAGATGCTCTTTTTTATGTCGTTCACTACAACCATGTTCATTCTGAAGAAAACATTCGTTTCATTCGCTCCATCAAAGAAAAAGTGCCAAATCTCTATTTCATCGTGAATCAAGTGGACCGGCATGATGAGCATGAGACAGCATTTGAAGACTACAAAAATCAAGTGGTTGACATGCTCCTTAAAGAAGGCATTGAAGAAGATCATCTATACTTTACATCTGTAACCGATGAGACGCATCCAAGAAATGAAATGATTCGTTTAATCAAAAAACTGCAAGAATTACAGACGTTGCCGAAAGCATCACTTCGGGCTTATACGGAGCAGAAAATTGAGCATGTCTTAAAAGAACACATTGACTCGATAAAAGAAGAGTTGCAAGGTGAGGAGCTTGAGTCACAGCTCCAAGAAAAAAGAAAAGAAGTAAAGGATTTGGAAGCGAAAAATCACTTCATTGAAAATGGAGCCAAGCAGTTAGAAGAAGAAGTATCTACTGAAGTCGAGAGCATTTTGAAAAATGCCAACCTAACTCCATTTAAAATGAGAGAACTCGCAAGCGACTATATTGAATCAAAAGCACCTGGCTTTAAAGTGGGACTGCTTTTTGCTAAAAATAAAACTGAGCAGGAAAAAGAAAAACGGGCAACTGACTTCTTAACAGATGTCAAAGCGAGAATGAAAGCAGAAGTGGACTGGCATATTGCTGAGCTACTAAAAAAAGAAGTCAAGAAGCATCAGCTTGGTGAAGAGTTATTAAATCAAGTGATGGCGTTTGAAACACCTGTACAAGAATCACTTCTTGAAAGTGTGATTCATCATGGAGCAACGTTCTCCAATGAATACGTACTGCAATATGCAAAAGATGCTGGCGAAGCCTTGAGAAGACAGGCTAAGCAGCAAGCGATGCCACTGATTGAACAAATGGTGGAGTCGCTCAAAGCCAAGCTTATGGAAGATCAAGCAGAGCAGCAAGAAAAATGGGTTCAGTCTGCAAAAGAGCTCCAAACACTCGAGCAATGCACCAGAAAAAATGAACAAATGAAGCGAGATATTCAGGATGTATGGGATATATGGCAAAATGGAACGGATGAACAGATCGAAGAAGATTGGTTTTATACGAAAAAGAGACAAATGCAGCATGATCTGCTAAAGCAGGAGCAAGCGACCATTCATCCTGCTGAGAGCGACCAAGAAAAACCGAACAAGCAGATTGATCAGCCTCAAATGCGTCAGTCACAGCATGTCACGACGGCACAGTCGATTGACCAGTTTGAGCAGCTTTCTCAGATTTTATTGCCATTAGATGCGCTCCAATCTCAAAGAAAGTCCTTTGAAAAACGAACAAAACGGCTGCAAGCGAAAGAATTCACACTCGCTTTATTTGGGGCGTTTAGTTCGGGGAAATCTTCCTTTGCAAATGCACTCGTCGGGAGAAAGGTGCTGCCATCCTCTCCCACGCCAACAACGGCAACCATTAACAAGCTAACGCGGCCGACGGAAGATCACCCGCATGAAAGTGTCAAAGTGGTGTTCAAAACAGAACAGGATATATTAGAGGAGCTCAATCAGATCCTAGGATTTCCGATCTCAGAAGAAAAAGGGGAGACGTTTACATCCAAGCTCAAACGAACGCTTAAAAAAAGACAGCTTGAACAAGATCACCGCGTCATTGTTGAACATTTTTTACAAGCACATACCCGTTTCGTTGATCACATTACTAAGCAAACGCCGCTTCATGTCACCCTTCAAGAACTGAGACCATATGTGGCGGAAGAAGCTGTTTCTTGTGTGGTGAAGGAAGTAACGGTTTATTTGAGTACACCTCTAACAGATAAAGGGCTGACTATTGTTGATACGCCAGGCGCTAGCAGTATGAATAAGCGTCATACAGAGATCGCCTTTCAATATATGAAGGACGCAGATGCGCTTCTTTATTTAACTTACTACCAGCACTCTTTTTCGAAGGCAGATCGGTCATTTTTACGTAAGCTTGGGCTTGTAAAAGATTCATTTAGCATGGATAAAATGTTCTTTATTATCAATGCAGCTGATCTCGCAAAGGATCAAGCAGAGCTTGACACCGTCTTTGACTATGTGAAAAATGAGCTCACAAAAGAAGGGATAAGAAACCCAAACCTTCATCATGTATCCAGTAAGGAAGAGATCGAAGGAAAGGGAGAGACAGCTTATAATCAATACGCAAAGCTTAGAAAGCAGCTCGACTATTTTATAGAGGAAGAACTAACGAAAGATGCGATCGAGCTGTTATATTTTGAAGCACGTACGTTATGTAGAACGGTCGACAAACTGCATGCGACGCTGCATCAGTCAGAAGATGAGAAGCAAGCGGAAAAGAAAAAGATAGACGCATCCTATGAAGCGATTCTTGATCAAATGAGTCAGATAAAGCAATCTAAGCTAGTGACAGAAAGCGTGAAAAAGGACTTACATGAGCAGCTCTATCATATTGTGCAGCGCCTCTCATTATTTGCGAATGATCTCTTTAAGACAGCCTTTTATCCTGGAATATCTCAAGGGAATTTCGGACAGCAATTGAAAAAAGCACTTGAGAAGGCACTAAAGGATTATGAATTTGAATTTGTACAGGAGTTAAAGGCGCTTGATATCCGAATGGAATCGTTTATTCATCAATACTTCCAAGAGGAGTGGGAGAAAGGATTGCAAGCGGCATGTGCAGAAGACCCTTACTTTTCTCTCTCACTGTCGCCGCCTGAAGAGAAAAATGCTGAGCTGAAACAAATTGAAATCGAAGCTGAACTAACGCCATTCGAACCGCTCTTAAAGAAACAAAAATCACCGAAAGTTTTCTTTGAACAGAATGGAAAGGCTGCGTTTATTGAAGCGATTCGAGACATTCTTCATCAGTTAACCACGAAATGGGCTGATAAAGAAAAAGAAGAATTACTGAGCAGGTACGACATGATGGTGAAGACGTTTACGGAAAGATATGAAACAGAAGCGCTCGAGCAGCTAAGTGAACAAAAACAAACATTTATCACGAGCCTAACGACAGATGCCAAAGAGCAGGCCGTCATTGAACAAGTTTATGAACAAACAACCGAATGGAAGAACCAGTTGAAAACCATTTGATTCATGGTAGACTAAATAAAAAAGAAAGCAGTTGATAGAAAATGACGAGCGTACACGAAGAGATTTCAGCACACTCACAAAAGCAGCATGCTCATATTCAGTCCTTTCTTGAGCTTGAACAGAAAAGAGAACAAGCAATAGAGATGGCTGTTGTCAAATGTGAGCAAAACGAGCCATTTACAACAGACGAGATCAACGCCATTACGTCGAAGATGAATGAGCTTGCACGAGGCGGTATTGTTCCGCTTCGTAAGCTTGTGACGAATGATATGGTCAGAGAGTATGTCGAGCAGAAACAGAAGTAAAGAGTAACTTTCTCTTTTTTGGTCATCTTAATGAATGTACCGAGAAAGGGGAATGATCATGAAAAAAAAGCAACAGACAAAGCAGCAGGATGAGCGTGACCCTAAACAAAAAGACATGCCGTCCTATGCAGAAGCAGAAACGAAAAAAATGCAATACGGTCAAAAGTAAACGGGCTGCCTCTTCTTTTGTAAAAGAAGAAGGCGCCTTTTTCATGTCTAGTTTTGTGTTCTGTGATAGAATGGGAGTATTGTTTTGAAAAGGGAGTTTAAGAGAATGAATAAACACGTACTGCTTGTAGATGGAATGGCGCTTTTGTTCAGATCGTTTTATGCGACGGCTGTCCATCGCAATTTTATGATAAATGACCACGGTGTACCAACAAATGGAGTGAATGGCTATTTGAAGCACTTATTAACAGCTGTACAGACATTTGAGCCAACTCATATTGTGTGCTGCTGGGATATGGGAAGCCAAACCTATCGAAACGAATTGTTTCAAGAGTATAAAGCAAATCGAGGAGAGGCGCCTGTCGAGCTCATTCCGCAATTCGATTTAGCAAAAGAAGCTACAGAAGAACTAGGAATTGTGAACATTGGTTTAAAGGGCTTTGAAGCAGACGATTGTATTGGTACACTTGCTACGCTTTACCAAAAAGAAGCACGTGTGACTGTCCTAACTGGTGACAAAGATTTGCTGCAAATTTTGAATGAACAAGTGACTGTTGCCCTGATGCAAAAAGGAATTGGCAATTATAAGCATTATACAAAAGCCTTATTTGAAGAGGAAATGGGAATCTCGCCAAAGGCACTCATTGATATGAAAGCACTCATGGGTGATGCAAGTGATAATTATCCAGGTGTCAAAGGAATCGGAGAAAAAACTGCTTTAAAATTTATTCAAACATATGAAACGATTGACGGTTTGTTAGAAAATGTCCATGAACTAACGGCTGCGCAGCAAAAGAAAATGCAAGCAGGATTAGAAGATTTGAAGCTTTCTCGTCTATTGGCAGAGATTAAATGTGATGTCCCGCTCAGCTGTCCAATGGATGAGACGAAAATGAACATCAATCAAGAACGTGCTGCTGCTATGCTGAGGCACCATCAAATCAAAGGAATCGAACCGATGATGAATCGATTAAGTACAATAGAGATCAGCTAAAGCCGATCTCTAAGGTTCATCTTTTTGTATTGCTTTTCTTTGCTCTATTTTCCAGCTGAGATAGTGGCTGTTTATCTTTTGTTTGCGCATCACCTTGTGGGGTTGTCCCATTTGTGACACGACCTTTATTTTCTTTATCCAATCAGTATCACCTCACACACATTAGCATAACCGAAAAAAAGCGATTCATCCTTTAGATAGGTGAATCGCTTTTCTGGCGAGCTGATCTGCTATTTGATTTTCCTTACTCGGAATCCATTTAATAAAAAATAAATCAAACTGGCTTTGAAGCTCGATCATCTCTTTGATAAAGTGCTGAAAGGCTGGATTTTTAGCAAATCCTACATTGGCTGCGCGGTCAACTACTTGTGAATCTGTTCGAAATGAAACGGTACGCAATCCTTTTTCTGCGCATATTTTCATCCCCTCGATCAGAGCAGAAAATTCTGCTTCGTGATTGCTCATGGGTTCAAGAGGAATGGAGAAGGACTCAGCCTTTCCATTATATTTGATGAAAATGCCGATGCCAGAGGGACCCGGATTCCCTGCACTCGCACCGTCAATGTATATTTCTGCTGGCACATCATTTCACCCTTTCATCAAGCGGAACCATTTTTTTCGCTGCATACGCGTAAGGTGTTGCAATCGCAGCGACGATAAATTTAATGACATATGTCGTGATGAAGATTTCTATCCATACATGAAATGGATACGTGCCAAGAAAGGCAATGGTCGTGAAAATCAATGTATCAAGAAGCTGGCTAATCATCGTACTTCCGGCATTGCGCACCCAGAGCGCGCCATCGGAAGGAAATATGCGGCGAATAAAAGAATATACATAAACATCTAGCATTTGACTGATGATATAAGCAGCGAGACTGCCAAGTGCAACCCTTGGCATAAAGCCAAATATGGTTTCCAGCGATGATTGTGAGATATCAGATGGAGCGGGATGGAAAAGCAAGGCTTCCTGCATGACAACAGTTAGTGTTAAAAGGGTAGCAAAACCAATCCAGACAGCTTTTCTCGCTTCATTTTGTCCATATTTTTCATTCAATACGTCCGTTGCAAAGAACACACTGCCATATAAAATATTTCCAAGTGTTGCCGTTAGGCCGAATAATTCAACGGTTTTGACAACTTGTAAATTTGCGGCAACCGTCGCAAAGCCAATCCAGACAAAAAGGCCCATCTTGCCAAATCCTTTATAAAATAGAAGAACAATGATAAAATTAATGATCGCAAATAAGATCCAAATACCTTCATTAAACAAGTGACATGAACTTCCTTTCTCATTGTAAATGTAACTTTTTGATTATAGCATAACGTATGTTTACCTTAAAAGCACGGGAAGGCGATGTGATCAATGAAACTAAGAGCACACTACACAATGAAAGTGAAATCAATTGGGTCCATTGCTTTTTACCAAGAAGATTGGTTGGAGCTAAAAGAGGCCTTGAGGTTAGCAAAACATATTGACAAAAAAGAACCACAGTCACTTCTGTCATTTGAAGATGAAAAAGGGGCTATGTGGTCTATAAAAGAGCTTGAAAAGCTAAATGAAGAATTAAAGCTTGAACCTGATCAGCTTCAAGTCTATTTTGATGCAAGTTTTCACAAAGAAACTGGTGACTCTGGTCTTGGTGTTGTCGTCTACTATAAGCTAGGAAAAGACGCTTATCGATTGAGAAAAAATCAGCCTTTCCAAGGGAGTACCAATAATGAAGCAGAGTATGCGGCTTTATTTGAGGCAGTAAAAGCTTTAAAAGACCTGGGGGCAAGCAGAAATTCTGTCACGATTAGAGGAGATTCACTTGTTGTCATGAATCAGTTAAAAGGAGAATGGCCTTGTTATGATGATGTACATAACAAATGGCTTGACCGAATTGAAGCGGCTTTAAAAGAGCTGAAGCTGACGCCAACCTATGAAGCCATCGATCGGAAACAAAATGCAGAAGCGGATCAGCTTGCAAGACAGATTCTTGCAGACGTCCCAATCGAAAGTACATTGAAATTAGAAGCAGACGGAGCTGAATAATGTGGATAAAAAAACAGCAGTACAAGAATTGACCGATCTTCAAGACACGTATTGTTCAGATTGTTTGATTAAGAAGCATTTTCGAAAAGAATTTGGCAAAAAATATGCCCATTCCTTTTGCATACAGCAATGCACTGTTGGAGAGAAAATAAAAGAATATGGCCAAACGCTGCTCAAAAAATAAACGAACGGACCGGTTTTCCCTGCTCAAACATTCGCTCTTGAAAAAAAACGGATAGAATGTGTAAAAAAAGAACATATTCCGAAAAATGAGCCGATATAACTATAGAAAGTTTTGGTTGAGTTACTTTTTGACTAAGTGACGGATATTAGAGGAAAAGGGGAAGGCCGGTATGAATAATAAGGAGTTCGAAACGGTATTACATCGAACATTTCAAGAGGTGTACAGCGATCTAGAGCAACTTGTAGATGTAGCAAAGAAGGGAAGACCTTTTCTCGAAAAAGATATCTCTGAAATTGAACAACGACTGAAGCAAAATATTTTAGCAATTGAAATTCAGCTGAAAATCAAATAAGAGAGGCATAAGCCTCTCTTTATTTTGCATCATTGATTTAGTTGATTAGATTTTTGTTACGTTTGCAGCTTGAGGTCCACGATTACCTTCAACGATTTCAAAAGAAACTTCTTGTCCTTCTTCTAAAGACTTGTAACCGTCACCTTCGATAGCTGTGAAGTGAACGAATACATCGTCTCCGCCTTCAACTTCAATGAAGCCGAAACCTTTTTCATTATTGAACCATTTTACTTTACCGTTTTGCATATTGCTTTTTCCTCCTAGTACTGTAGCATACCTTTTGGCATACTAAAAAAAATTTTCATCACCTAACGACTTTGCAGTTGTTAAATGATGGTTCCACTATACACCATCAAAAGTAAAGCGTCAAGCGGGAGAGCCAAATTTTGAGCAGAATGTTTGATTTTTTTTGACAAATAACAATAATAGCTAAACCGTCCCCATTTTCTGAAACTTTATGCACAGTTTGTCCGTATATAAAAAAAATACAGAAAGAGGTGCTATCATGAATCGTTATACACTCGAAGAATTTGTTCAGAATACGCAGCAGGAAGATAAGGGAGAAGGGGTCTTCGAACTTGAAACATCAAGACTTTTAGAAATTAATTTGACTGATACCATTTGGGCAAAAACAGGTTCCATGGTTTCGTACCGAGGCAAAATCAAGTTTGAACGTGAGGGCGTGTTTGAACATGGCGTCTCAAAGATGTTCAAAAAAATGCTGTCAGGAGAAGGCACTTCACTCATGAAGGCAACAGGTGATGGGAAATTATATGTAGCAGATCAAGGCAAAAAAATCTCAATTCTTCGTTTGGCTGAAGGCGAATCCATTTTTGTGAATGGGAATGATTTGCTCGCATTTGAACCTTCAGTCCGTTGGGATATCAAATTGATGAAAAAAGTGTCGGGGATGCTTGCAGGCGGATTATTTAATGTCAAATTAGAAGGACCAGGCCTTGCTGCGATTACGAGTCATTATGAGCCGCTCACATTGATTGTTCAGCCGGGTGACTCTGTCTATACAGATCCAAATGCGACAGTTGCATGGTCAGGGGATTTAAAAACTGAATTTGTGACAGATGTTTCATTCAAAACCTTTATTGGCAGAGGAAGCGGAGAGTCTATTCAAATGAAATTTAGCGGAAGCGGCTTTGTTGTCGTGCAGCCGTTTGAAGAAGTGTACACAACAAATGGAAATCAAGGATAAAGAAAAAGGTGTCCGTCAATGACGGACACCTTTTTATGATAATGCGCGAGCATACGTTTTGTTATTCGTGATGATATCTGATTGCTCAACGATATCTTCCAAAATGGTTTGAGAAGAATGCTTTAAGTGAAGATTTTTCATGTTTTGTTTCATGGTTTCTAACTTTTCTTCATCTTGAAGCAAGTTGGTCACAGATTCTAAAATGTCTTCATGTCTGTTGATGACGATGGCTGCCCCATAATCTTCAAAGAAATGAGCATTTTCCTTTTCTTGTCCAGGGACAGGCTTGTAAAGAATGACTGGGACGCCGATTGCAGTTGCTTCTGTTAAAGTAATGCCACCTGGTTTTGTGATCATACAATCTGTTACTCTGAACAATTCATCAATTTGTTCCACATATCCAAGCGCCTTCAATTGATCTGGATGTGCTTGTTCAAGATCGCTTAGTGATTGTTTCAGCGCTGCGTTCTTTCCACATACAACAACAATTTGTACTTCACTGTCTAGAAGCAATGCTTCACATAATTCCTTGACATTTTTCAGTACACCATGAGCACCGGCCATAATCAGAAGAACTTTTTTGTTTGATGATAATCCATATTTTTTATAAATCTTCGATTTTGGCACGTCTGCTTCAAATTGTGGTCTAATAGGAATGCCTGTCACTTTGACATCGCTTGGATGTGTGCCGATTTCCACTAATTTTTGTTTCACATAATCGGTTGCAACATAGTACCGGTCGATGTTTTCATGTACCCAAATCTTATGAAGACAGAAATCTGTCATGACATTAAATGTCGGGATGACTTTTCCTGTTTTGTTCCGGTATTCAGGAACAACAATCATCGGGAATGTAATAATAATCATATCCGGATTGTGTAATTGAATAAGTTCATCAAGACGCTTATTTCCCATTTTTAAATAAATGTTAAATTTGCGTTTATTGTAAATTTTATCTACACCGTAATAAAACAAGCGATAAAATTGTTTCCCAATGGAAAAGCTCTTCAAGTATAAATATTGAGTCACTTCCGACACAATGGGGTTTGATTCTTGATACAAATTAGAAACTACAACATGCTCAAAGCCTTGAGATTTGCACTCATCATACAGTGTTTTAGCCACCTGCATATGTCCATTTCCATAATTTGCGGTCAAGATTAATATTTTTTTATTGGTATTCAAGAATATTCACCTCAAATGTAATCAACAACAACAAAACTTCGTACGAAAACTATTAATCTCATAGGTCTACATATACATAAAGATAACATATAAACAGTCAGAGCATATCATTCGTTACGAAAGAATTAAACTAATTTTAAAAAACAACAAGACTAAATTGATAATGGAAGACAGAGCCATTTGTATTTTAACACATTTTGGCCATTTATCATCAGACTACAGTCTATTTTATTCCCAAACGTATGGTGTTTCTTGATAAACATAATAATTGAGCCAGTTCATAAACAGTAAAGTGGCATGGGCTTTCCATCGATTCACTGGGACTAATGTGTCACCATCTTCTATAAAATAGTGGACAGGTTTTTGGACTGTATCATCCTTCAACAAATCTCTTTCATATTCCTGCTTCAATGTGTCCGTATCATATTCAGGATGTCCAGTTAAAAATACTTGTTTATCATCATCTGAAACAATTAAACAAACACCCGCTTCTTCAGAGACACTCAATACTTTCAAATTCGGCGTGTTTTTTAATTGTTCTGTATTAATATCTGTATGCCTCGAATGTGGGACATAGTATACTTCATCGAAACCTCTGACTAATCTTTCTTTTTTCTCTTTCACAAGATGCTCAAATACACCAAATTTTTTCTCAGCAAGCTTGATTTTCTCAATACCATAATGGTGATATAGGCCTGCCTGTGCACCCCAGCAAATGTGAAGAGTAGACGTCACATTCGTTTTACTCCAGTCCAAAATGTCCTGCAGCTCTTTCCAATAGGATACTTCTTCAAAAGCTAAATGCTCAATTGGTGCGCCGGTGATGATCATTCCATCAAATTTCTTATGGCGAATCGATTCAAAGGTCGTATAAAATTCATCTAGATGCTCTCTCGACGTATTCTTCGGTGTATGCGTACTTGGAATCAAAAACGTAAAGTACACTTGCAAAGGAGAATTTCCGAGCATTCTTAGCAGCTGCGTTTCGGTTTGTATTTTTTTTGGCATTAAATTTAAGATCACGATATTCAAAGGACGGATATCTTGCTTGAATGCCCTTGTCTCATCCATGACGAAAATGTTTTCGCTCTCTAGTATTTGTTTTGCCGGCAGATGAACTGGTATGTTAATAGGCAACTCGCCACCCCCTGAACCAAAGCTAATTTCATTTCATTATAGGAACTTTCTGGCGATATTTCAATGTTTCAATTATGTTACAATGAAAAACAGAGCAAAAACAAAGCTGTTTCTCGAAAAAAGGAGGCCGTTTATTTATGATCACAAAGCATTTATCAGATATTGACATCGCCCAAAAGGCAAAGCTGAGACCTATTCAAGACATCGCAGCAAAGCTGCAAATACATGACGAAGAATTAGAATGCTATGGTTTCACAAAAGCGAAAATATCTTTGATTATTTTTGACCGTTTAAAAGAACAAAAAGAAGGACATGTGATCCTTGTCACATCGATCAATCCAACGCCAGCAGGTGAAGGGAAGTCTACCGTAACAGTCGGCCTCGGTCAAGCCTTCGAAAAAATTGGGAAAAAAGCAATCATTGCGATGCGCGAGCCTTCATTAGGTCCTACAATGGGCATAAAAGGCGGTGCAGCGGGTGGAGGATATTCACAGGTGCTGCCGATGGAAGAAATCAATCTTCATTTTACAGGAGATTTTCATGCCATTACTTCTGCACATAATGCCTTATCTGCGTTCATTGATAACCATATCCATCACGGAAATGAACTTGGCATCGATGCGCGCCGCATTGTATGGAAGCGAGTGCTTGATTTAAACGATCGTGCTTTAAGACAGGTCGTTGTCGGACTTGGTGGACAGGTAAATGGGTATCCTAGAGAAGACGGGTTTGACATCACGGTTGCCTCCGAAATGATGGCCATCCTTTGTTTAGCAGAAGACTTAACCGACTTGAAAAAACGTCTTTCTTCTATTGTTGTTGCCTATAATCAAGACGGGGAGCCAGTCACTGTTGGTGCACTTGGATATGAAGGTGTTCTGACGTTACTTTTAAAAGACGCACTCAAACCGAATCTTGTACAAACGATTGAAGGAACTCCGGCCCTCGTTCATGGCGGTCCTTTTGCCAATATTGCACATGGATGTAATAGTTTAATTGCAACTAAAATGGCGGCGAAATTAGCCGATTATGTCGTAACAGAAGCTGGATTTGGAGCAGATCTTGGAGCAGAAAAGTTCCTGCACATTAAAACAAGAGCTGGTGATTTCAAGCCTGGTGCAGTTGTCATTGTGGCGACTGTCAGAGCATTAAAGATGCATGGCGGAATGAAGAAAACAGAACTCAAAGAAGAGAATGCACAAGCTGTATTAAAAGGTATACATAATTTAGAAAAGCATATTGAAACCGTCCAAGCTTTCGGTCTTCCGTACATTGTCGCAGTTAACAGATTTATCACTGATACAAAAGAAGAGATTCAAGCGATAGAAGATTGGTGCCACGCACATGGCCACCCAGTCCAAGCTGTGAATGTATGGGAAGAAGGAGGAGAAGGCGGGACAGCACTTGCCGAAGAACTCGCAACACTTATTGAAAAGAAGAAGAACAGCTTTTCCTATTTGTATGAAGAGCATGATTCCATCGAAGAAAAATTATCTAAAGTTGCCAAAGTGGTTTACGGAGCAGACGGGGTCACACTCACTTCAAAAGCAAGAAAACAGCTGGCAGCCATCGAGGAAAACGGCTGGGGGCATTTACCGGTTTGTATGGCAAAAACGCAATATTCACTTTCAGATGATCCAGCTTTAATTGGGAGGCCTAAGGGCTTTACCATTACGATTCGTGAGTTAAAACCATCTGTAGGAGCAGGATTTATTGTTGCTTTAACTGGAAGCATTTTGACAATGCCTGGATTACCTAAAAAACCAGCGGCGCTCGAGATGGATTTATTAGAAGACGGCAGTGTGACAGGACTCTTTTAACCGGAAGCATAAAAAGCGATTTTATAAAAGAAGCATGTTACGATAGGAAAAAGTGAATCCTAGGAGGCTATGAGATGTCAATTTATGATATTCAGGTCAAGACCATTAACGGTCAAGAAAAATCAATGGCAGATTACAAAGGAAAAGTACTCATTATTGTCAACACAGCAAGCAAATGTGGACTGACTCCTCAATTTAAACAACTGCAGGAGCTATATGATCAATATCATGAAAAGGGCCTTGAAATTTTAGGATTTCCATGTAACCAATTTATGAACCAAGAACCAGAAGGAGAAGAAGCCATTCAAGAATTCTGTTCTTTGAATTATGGGGTGACCTTCCCTATGTTTGCGAAAGTAGATGTCAATGGTGACAACGCGCACCCGCTCTTCAAACATTTAACAAGTCATGCAAAAGGTGTACTTGGCACAAAAACAGTGAAATGGAATTTCACAAAATTTATCGTGGATCAAAACGGAGAAGTCACTGAGCGGTTCTCTCCGAAAACATCACCAAAAGAATTAGAAAGCTCCATCATCGCTCTTTTGGACAAATAAGGTGCTCACCGTCATGCAGAAAAAACAATTGGAGGCAGCTGCCTCCTTTGTTTCAGATCGGCTGAAATATGAACCGACTGGACACGATGCGGCTCATATTGATCGTGTGCGGCAGCTTGCCTGCCAGATTGCTAATCAGGAAGGCGGCTCTCTGTTTGTGATCGAAATGGCAGCGATTGTTCATGATGTCATAGATGAAAAGCTGCCGGGTGAATGGAAACTTTCACCAAATCAGCTTGAGCTTCAGCTCCTTTCTTGGGAAGTTCATACGCGAGATATTTGTTATATCATGGACATCATTACAACGATGTCTTTTCGTCATCGACATAAGCAGAATAGACCAATAACGTTAGAAGGGGCCATTGTTCAAGACGCAGATCGGCTCGATGCGATAGGAGCAACCGGTATTGCGAGGGTGTTTACTTATGCAGGCGCAAAAGGGGAACCCCACTATACAAAGGACACGCAGCAGGGCTCTGTGCTAAAACATATGGAAGAAAAACTGCTCAAATTAAAAGACTTAATGAACACTCGTTCTGGAAAGCAGCTTGCTGAGGAGCGGCATGATTTGATGAGCCTATTTATCAAGACATGGAAAGAAGAATGCGGCCTTACAGATGAGTAGGGTCTTTATGTGTGTAAGGAGGATGTATAGATGAAAATAACAGCGATAGAACCGACGCCAAGTCCAAATACGATGAAGGTCATTTTGACAGAAGCACTTGCCGGCGGGAAAAGCAACAACTACAAAAAGGATCAAAAAGACGAAGCGCCAGAGATGATTAAGCGTATTTTGAACATTGAAGGTGTAAAAGGTGTTTATCATGTCGCAGATTTCTTAGCGGTTGAGCGTAATGCAAAGTTTGACTGGCAGGGCATTTTGCAGCAGGTCAGAGAAGCCTTTGGTCAAGAAACAGAAGGCCTTCAGGAAGGGTCGCAGTCTGGCGGTGACACATTTGGCGAAGTCAAAGTGTTCATCCAAATGTTTAATGGGATTCCGATGCAAGTCAAATTAACGGACGGTGAAAGAGAAGAGCGGTTTGGCATGCCTGAACGCTTCCAAGCAGCCATTTTAAAGCTCAGAAGCAGTTCAGACAATGTCGTATTTGAACGTGTGTGGAAAGAACATGGCGTTCGTTTTGGTGACTTTGCAGATATCGGCCAGGAAGTGACAGAAGAGCTCCAAGCAGCCTATGATGACGAACGTTTAGCCCGCTTAACAGAGGCAGTCAAAGAAGGACAAGAAGCTGTAGATCGACAGGTGAACCGAAAGGCATATGATGTGACAGAAGAAATGCTGCGCGAGGAAGATTGGAAAAAGCGTTTTGCCCATTTAGAGCAAATGCAGCCAGAGCAAAAGGATATACCTGTTTTAATGAAAGCAATGGAGGACCCTAAAACATCGATTCGCAGACAAGCCGTTGTGAATGCTGGAATGATTGAAGATCCTGCTATTCTGCCTATTTTATATAAAGGGCTTAAAGATAAAACAGTGACGGTCCGCAGAACCGCTGGAGACTGCATTTCAGACCTTGGTGACCCGAGCGCTATAGAAGCAATGATCGAATCATTAAAGGATCCAAGTAAACTTGTTCGCTGGCGTGCAGCGATGTTTCTTTATGAAGAAGGTGACGAAACAGCACTTGACGCATTAAAAGAAGCTGAGCAAGACCCTGAATTTGAAGTCAGCCTTCAAGTGAAAATGGCGATTGAGCGCATTGAGCACGGAGAAGAAGCGAAAGGCTCAGTATGGAAGCAAATGACAGAAAGTAGAAAAAATGCATCAGAATGATGAGACTTATGAGCAAGCTGCCAATGATAGGTAGCTTGTTTTTCTAAAATCATAGACAGAAAAATTTTTTTAGAAAAATTATTTTGAATATTGTTGAAATATACGAAAAAACTCTATATAGTAGTACCAATATAGAATATTGGAGGTCAGATTTTATGACACGAACCATGCTGAACACTAGCTTCAGCAGCCATGCTGGTCATCGGTCATTCATCGGTGGCTAAATAAACAGAAAATTTGTAAAATAAAATCAACTCAAAATCATACAGTCAACAAGACTTGTAGTATAGGAGGCTTTTTAAACAGATGGCAGAACTTCGTAGTAATATGATTAAACAAGGAATTGACAGAGCACCTCACCGAAGCTTACTAAGAGCAGCGGGAGTAAAGGATGAGGACTTCGGCAAGCCATTTATTGCTGTTTGTAATTCCTATATTGATATTGTCCCAGGACATGTCCATCTTCAGGAATTCGGAAAGATTGTGAAAGAAGCCATTCGTGAAGCTGGCGGCGTCCCATTTGAATTTAATACGATTGGGGTCGATGATGGAATTGCGATGGGCCATATCGGGATGAGATATTCACTACCAAGCCGTGAAATCATTGCTGACTCTGTCGAAACCGTTGTATCTGCTCACTGGTTTGATGGAATGGTTTGTATTCCTAACTGCGATAAAATTACACCTGGGATGATGATGGCAGCAATGCGTGTCAATATTCCGACGGTCTTTGTCAGCGGTGGACCGATGGAAGCGGGTAGAACAAGTGATGGCAGAAAGATTTCCCTCTCTTCTGTATTTGAAGGCGTCGGTGCTTACCAGTCAGGTAAAATTAACGAAGAGGAATTAAATGAATTAGAACAGTTTGGCTGTCCGACCTGCGGATCTTGTTCAGGTATGTTTACAGCAAACTCAATGAACTGTTTAGCAGAGGCACTTGGAATTGCTCTTCCTGGAAATGGAACGATTTTGGCGACATCACCAGAGCGAAGAGAATTTGCGAAAAAGTCAGCAAAACAACTAATGGAGCTCATTAAAAAGGATATTAAACCACGTGATATTGTGACTGAGAAAGCAATTGATAACGCATTTGCATTAGATATGGCACTTGGTGGTTCAACGAATACAGTTCTTCACACACTGGCGATCGCAAATGAAGCAGGTGTTGAATATTCACTTGAACGCATCAATGAAGTAGCAGAGCGTGTCCCTCATTTATCAAAACTTGCTCCAGCTTCGGATGTTTATATTGAGGATTTACATGAAGCAGGCGGTGTTACAGCTGCGCTAAATGAATTGTCCAAAAAAGAAGGCGCCCTTCATTTAGATACAATGACCGTCACAGCGAAAACGATGGGTGAGAACATTGCAGGTCACGAGGTTAAAGACTATAACGTCATTTATCCAATCGACAAGCCATTTACTGAAAAGGGCGGCTTAGCGGTTTTATTTGGAAACCTTGCGCCAGATGGAGCCATCATTAAAACGGGCGGAGTACAAGATGGGATCACACGCCACGAAGGACCTGCGATCGTATTTGAATCCCAAGAAGAAGCTCTTGAAGGCATCATTAATAGAAAAGTAGAAGCAGGACATGTTGTCATCATTCGCTATGAAGGACCTAAAGGCGGACCTGGTATGCCAGAAATGCTTGCTCCTACTTCACAAATTGTCGGGATGGGTCTTGGACCAAAGGTTGCTTTAATTACGGACGGACGTTTTTCCGGCGCTTCTCGCGGCTTGTCTATCGGACACGTCTCTCCTGAAGCAGCTGAAGGCGGCCCGCTTGCCTTTGTTGAAAATGGTGACCATGTCGTGGTTGATATTGAGCAACGCATTTTAAGCGTAGAGGTTCCAGAGGAAGAATGGGAAAAACGAAAAGCGAACTGGAAAGGCTTTGAGCCAAAAGTGAAAACGGGCTATCTTGCCAGATATTCAAAACTTGTGACATCAGCCAACACAGGCGGAATTATGAAAATTTAATCTGAAATAGAACATTTGAAAATTGGCTCTCTCTATAGTATCCTTTATTCACAACATAAGGATTTTAGAGGGGGCTTTTTTATGTCAATGGCATATGAAGAATATATGCGCCAGCTCGTTGTGCCAATGCGCCAAGAGCTGACAAGTGCAGGATTCCAAGAACTGACGACGGAAGAAGAAGTAGAACAAACGATGCAAGAGGCTGAAGGAACAACATTTGTTGTTGTTAATTCTGTATGCGGCTGTGCTGCCGGCTTAGCACGCCCAGCAGCGACTCAAGCTGTGATGAAGGCAGAAAAAGCGCCAGACAAAATCGTCACAGTATTTGCTGGGCAGGACCGGGAAGCAACGGCAAAAATGAGAGAATACTTCACTGGTGAAGAGCCATCATCTCCTTCTATGGCCCTTTTAAAAGGAAATGAACTCGTTCATTTTATCCCGCGTGACGAAATTGAAGGTCGTGAAATGGAAGATATCATGAAAAATGTCTTAACTGCATTTGAAAAACATTGCTAATACACGTGTTGAAATGCCCTGTAACTAGATCAGGGCATTTTTTCTTGATCATGATGGAGGAACAGTATGCTCATTACAACAAGCTTTAGAGCAAATGAACAAAAGATTGAAACAGCGAAGGCTCTTGCAGAAGATTTACATGGTGAGTATGTAGAAAGACGCAAACAATCTGTCAAGCAGCTTGCGATGAAACGAGGAGATGTCCTTGTTGTTGGAAAGGAAAGATTTGAATGGTATCAGCCAAATGGTGAAAAGTTCTTCTTTCATCCAAGCTCAGCGATGTTCAGGGTGAAGCGGCTCTTGCGCGAAGAAAAGGATCCTTTAATTGAAGCAGCACAGCTAAAGCCGGGAGATTCCTTTTTAGATTGCACACTTGGCTTAGGGTCTGATGCGATTACTGCAAGCTGTGCGACAGGCAGGAATGGACAGGTCGTCGGTATTGAAAAGAATCCCATTACGGCGTTACTAGTGAAAGAAGGACTGAATACATGGGAGACGGGGATAGAGGAAGCTGATGAAGCGATGAAACGGATTTCTGTTATCAGTGGAGACAGTATCGAGCAGCTAAAGAAGTATCCTGACTGTTCATTTGATATCGTCTATTTTGATCCGATGTTTGAGGAAACGATCCAAGAATCTACAAGTATAGCGCCGCTACGTCATGCGGCAGAGCACGACTTTGATCACGAAGCAGCCGTGCAAGAAGCATTAAGGGTGGCAAGAAAAAGAGTGGTGTTAAAAGATCATTGGAAAAGCACACGATTTAAAGCGGACTCTTACCAATTTCACGTCATCAAACGAAAAACAGCCCAATTTCATTATGGGTATATCGAGAAAGAAAAAAGCCCTCTCTAAGGGCTTTTAATCCGTAATCTCCATATAGACAAAATAAAACAGTGTCAGCAAGGAAGCTGTGACGAAAAAGCCTTCAAGCATACCCATTCCTCCCAAATTTTAGTTGCCATTACTGTCATTGTAAACGTTTTATTATGAAAAAGAAAGTCTCAAATCAGTGACCAAATTGAATGACTGAAAATTCATTATATGCTAGAATAGCAGTATGATAACTTATGGAAGGAATTAGATATCATGAAGATGTGGATGAGAAAAACGCTTGTTGCGCTCTTTACCATTGCAACTTTTGGTTTGGTTTCTCCTCCGTCGGCTTTGATGACAGACAAGCCATCTGAACTTTCTTCACCTGATAAAACGCCTTATACAGCGGTTTATGATACATCAGGCTGGGAACGATCGCAAGAGGCAAGCAAAGAGCAGGTAGACCCCTTTGAGCAATATAAGGAAGAGGTTCTATCAAGTGCAGAAAATCAGTCATTTCTCAAATTCGGCCGTAAAATCACACCTGTCATTGAAGACGAGTACAGAGAAGAGATTCAACCGAAAATTGAACAAGTGTTAACCGATGTTTTAACAAATTTCAAAGATGACGAAAAATTTCAAGATGTTGTGTTAACTGATCAGCCTTCAAGCGGAAATGGCGAAAAAATCTTTCACATCTACAACCGGAAGACTGGAGAAGATTTGCTCCGTTTTCATGTGAGAAGAGATCAGCCGCCACACAGCGGATATTGGTTTAACTTTCACTACCATACAGCAGAAGATGGATTCCAGACGCATCATGAACTCGGTAATATTTACTGGGACAAAAACACCCCGCCGAGCTGGATGAGCCACTAGAAGGAGATGTCATGCCAATTGAAAAAGTATACAATGAACGAAATGGTGCAGATTACAAAACGAATGTTAAACGAACGCGGAGTGAAAATTGAAGATATTGCACACATTGTGCTAAAGCTTCAAGAAAAATATCATCCAAACCTTCCACTTAGTGTCTGTATTGAAAATGTTGAAAAAGTGTTGAATAAAAGGGAAATTGTCCATGCGGTTTTAACAGGACTTGCCCTTGATCAGCTGGCAGAAAAAAAGCTGTTGCCAGAACCTTTACAGCACTTAGTTGAAACAGATGAGCCGCTATATGGAATTGATGAGATTATTCCGCTTTCCATTGTCAATGTATATGGATCAATCGGCTTGACCAACTTCGGTTATTTAGATAAAGAGAAATTTGGTATTATCAAGGAATTAGATGAAGGTCGTCCAGGTGAAGTGCATACCTTCCTTGATGATCTTGTCGCCGCGCTTGCCGCAGCAGCAGCTAGCCGTATTGCTCACTCACACCAAGATATTAAGGATGAAGAGCAGGATCGAGTGAATCAAGTATAAAAGAAAAACATGTCTGCTCATGATTATGCAGGCATGTTTTTTTGGTGTTTAAACAAAAGCGGAAATAAGGTAAACTACAACAAGAACATAAATAAAGGATGAAAAAAATGAAACAATACAAAGAGTTATGCCGTCATGTATTACAGCACGGGGATGAAAAAGGTGACAGAACGGGAACAGGTACAATCAGCACGTTCGGTTACCAGATGAGATTTGATTTGCAGGAAGGATTTCCGCTGTTAACAACAAAGAAATTGCACCTGAAATCAATTATTCATGAGTTACTGTGGTTTTTAAAAGGTGATACAAATGTCAAATATCTTCAGGAAAATGGTGTCCGTATTTGGAACGAATGGGCAGATGAAAATGGCGAACTGGGCCGTGTATACGGAGCGCAGTGGCGATCTTGGGCTAGTGGGGACGGTGAGACAGTGGATCAGATCACAAAGCTGATCCACGATATCGAGCATAATCCGAATTCAAGAAGACTGATCGTCAGCGCTTGGAACCCGGCTGAAATTGATCAAATGGCACTGCCACCATGTCATTGTCTGTTTCAATTTTACGTATCAAACGGGAAGCTTTCTTGCCAGCTTTATCAAAGATCGGCAGATATCTTTTTAGGCGTGCCATTTAATATTGCTTCATATGCTCTTCTCACGATGATGATTGCCAAAGTCACAAATCTTGAGCCAGGAGAGTTTGTTCATACGCTAGGAGATGCACATATTTATCAGAATCATCTTCCGCAGGTGAAAATGCAGCTAGAGCGCGAGGAACGCACGCTTCCGCAGCTTCGCATCACAAGAGATGTGAAGAGCATTTTCGATTTCACGTTCGATGATTTTGTACTTGAGAACTATGATCCGCATCCGCATATTAAAGGAGAAGTCAGTGTATGATTTCGATGATTGTGGCGACAGGAAAAGACAGAGTCATTGGTCAAGATAATCAAATGCCTTGGCATTTACCAGCTGATTTAGCGTATTTTAAGAAGGTCACAGGCGGCCATACGATTGTCATGGGCAGAAAAACGTTTGAATCCATTGGACGAGCGCTGCCTAACCGCCGAAATATCGTGCTCACAACAAGTTCTTCTTTTGAAGCAGAAGGATGCGAGGTTGTCCATTCCATTGCCGATATTTTGGCAATGGGGGAAAGCGAGACCGAGTTATTTATCATCGGCGGGTCTAAGCTGTATGAAGAAATGATGCCATATGCGGATCGTCTATATATCACGCATATTCTCCATGCGTTTGAAGGAGACCGCTACTTTCCTGATTACAATGAAAACGAATGGACGGTTGTATCACGCAAAAAAGGCCATCGTGACGAAAAGAACCCCTACAATTATGAATTTGTCGTATATGACAAAAAAGGATAAATGAGTAGGAGGAGTACGGTTGTTTCGTTATTGGTTTTTAACGCTTTATGTTGTTGTATCCTTTTTTAAAAGTATGAGGCATTTGCATGCTCATGAATTAACTGATCCACGCATTTCCTATACGAAACGAATGCACCTCATTCATGAGCATGTAAAAAGGTTTGCCCGGGGATGTATTGACCAGTCAGGATCAGTTATGACCATTCACCAGCAAAAGAAGCTGCCAGATGGACCCGTTATTTATATCACACAGGCACTGAATCCAGTCACGACGACATTATTGATTGGTCACCTTGAAAAACCATTTGCTTTCATGGCAAAGCCGAATCTTTGTCGATATCCCATTTTAAAACAATGGCTGAAGAAGATGGCGGTTATGCATCAGAATCAATCTGATGATGCCTTATTAGAAGAAGCAAAGGAAAGAATCTTATCGGGTCAGAGTGTATTGCTTTCAGAAGCACAGCGTCACATGGCAGAGGCACTTGCTGAAGATTGTGATTGTCCGCTTGTACCGGTTGAAACAAGTGGAACGGAGCGTCTATTAACTGGGAAAGTCGTGAAAAGGCTGCGCCCTGTTAATGTTGATATTCATATTAAAGCACCTGTCATGATGAGCGAATACGCCCAAAAGCGAGCATAAAAAAACCAGCATCCACTTTCGGATGCTGGTTTTTTTTCATGCAGCAGGAATGTTCACACAGTAGAAGAGAATGCAGAAGAACATTGATGCACTGCCGCCGAGAACAAAGCTGTGCCAAATGGCATGATGATAGGGGATTTTCCGCCAAATATAAAAGATGGTTCCGACCGAATACAATAGACCGCCTAACAGCAAGAGGCCAAATCCTGCGCCCGTTAATCCAATGTAAAGTGGTTTGATGGCAATGATAATCATCCAGCCCATTAATAAATAAACGAGGGTGGACACAATGATAAACCGTTTGACGAAAAAGATTTTAAAGACAATTCCGCCAGCAGCAAGAGCCCATACAATTGCAAGAAGCGTATAGCCGAGTGCGCCTTTTAATGGTCCGAGTAAAAAGGGCGTATAGGTACCAGCAATCAATACATAAATAGCCGAGTGGTCGAGGATTTCAAATACATCTTTTGTTTTTTTGTGCCGAATGCTATGAAGCAAGGTCGAGCTTAAATAGAGCAGCAGCATGGATGCCCCAAATATTGAAAAGCTCACGATCTCTGTGATAGTGCCGTATTGAACAGCGAATAACACGAGAAAAACAATGGCTGGTATGGATAAAATAACGCCAATGCCATGTGTAATGGCGTTTGCAATTTCTTCTTTTACAGTAAACAATGGATGTCCTCCTTTTATTGAACCGGTATATAACCATCAAGTGACTTCAGGAATGAAAGACCTTCAAGTGTAATCTTTGTGCCGGCCCTGCCTTTTCCTTTCGTCACGTATGCTTTTTTCTCAAGGTCATCTAATCGGCTCCTCACCTGCTGAGGGGTCAGCGGGATGTCGCCTTGCTTGCTTAATTCAGACAAGATGCGTCTGCTGGCTGCTTCACCTTTCTCATTGAGAGATTTAATGGCTTCTAGCAGGAAAACAAACTCTTGTTTTTCCATTAGTGTGAGTTGATGATCTTCCTTTTTTCCTTTTACCTCCGGCGAAAGAGGGGTTAACACAAAAGGCGGCAGGTGGTGTAAAAATACCGTTTGCCCCTCGAGAATGACTGCAGCATAATGAACGATATTTTTGAGTTCCTGTACGTTTCCTTCAAACGGATACTCCTGCAAGGTTTCCCAAACACTTGGATCAATATCAGGCGCCATGCTCAGCTCCTGAAAGAAAGCAGTTGTTAACACAGGAATGTCAGTTTTTCGATCTGCTAATGACGGTAAGGGCAAATGGAAAACATTTAAGCGATAAAACAGCTCAGGTAAAAAGGTAGATGAAACCCTCAATGCCTCTATTGATAAAGACGAAGTGGCAATGATTTTTGTTGCAGGAGATGTTTCTAGAAAACGAACAACCTGATGCTGCATAGGAATACTTAATGCGGCGATTTCGTCTAAATAAAGGATTTGACGGGTCTTTTCCGTGAAGGCTTTCTGCAAGGTATCTTCATCTAAGATGGGGCAATATAGATGTGTCAGTGAAGCGTTTGGAGCCGATGCATGAGCAATTTCATGGGCAAATCGTGTTTTGCCTGTGCCAATGTCTCCTGTGATCAAGACAGGCTGCTCGTGCTTTGTGAATTGCTTTGCCAGGTGAATGGCACGCTTCATTTCTTGATGCTCTCCATATATAGACGTAAACGAATGTGTGGTCATCGGGTGATTCCTTTCTTTGTGGTTCTAATTGGTTCAATTGTAACACCCAATAAAACCAAATGTACAGAGAAACGAAAAAGTTTATGAAATTTATGCTTGATCTATGATCTATTGGTTTATTTTTTGAATATTCATGTTATAATGACAAATTAAATAAGGTTAAAGAGAAAGGATCTTGTACATGAAACCGTTGCTCAAAGAAAACACGCTAATTCAAGTGAAAGACATTTTAAAGGCCCATCAAAATTTGAAGGATGTAGTCATTCATACACCTCTTCAAAAAAATGAGCGACTTTCTGAACGATATGAATGTAATGTCTACTTAAAAAGAGAGGATCTGCAAGTAGTTCGTTCCTTTAAATTAAGAGGCGCTTTTAATAAAATGAGCCAGCTTCCAAAAGATAAACTAAAAAACGGCATTGTCTGCGCAAGTGCAGGAAATCACGCACAAGGTGTTGCCTATTCTTGTAAATATCTAGGTATCCACGGGAAAATCTTTATGCCTGCTACGACACCAAGGCAAAAAGTATCTCAAGTAGAGCTTTTCGGAAAAGAATATGTTGAAATTATCTTAACCGGAGATACGTTTGATGATTCATATCATGAAGCAGTTAAATGCGGAGATGAAGAAAAGCGTGAGTTTATCCATCCGTTTGATGATCTAGATGTGATGGCAGGACAAGGAACGACAGCTGTAGAAATATTAAATGATATCGAAGTGGAGCCTCACTTTTTATTTGCAAGTGTTGGAGGTGGAGGTCTGTTATCTGGAGTTGGTACATATATCAAAAATATCGCCCCAGAAACCGAAATCATTGCCGTCGAACCACTTGGCGCAGCTTCACTCCATGCCTCTCATGAAAAGGGCAAGGTTGTGACACTTGATTCCATTGATAAGTTTGTAGACGGAGCAGCGGTTCAGCGGATTGGCGAAAAGACGTTTACATCGCTACAATCTGTTGTCGATAAAATTAGTCTTGTACCTGAGGGGAAAGTATGTACAACCATTTTAGAGCTTTATAATCAATGTGCGATTGTAGCAGAGCCGGCAGGCGCACTTCCGATCGCAGCGCTGGATGCCCATCGCGAGGAGATTAAAGGGAAAAATGTTGTCTGTATTGTCAGTGGAGGAAATAATGATATTGGCAGAATGCAGGAAATCAAAGAACGGTCGATGATCTATGAAGGGCTTCAACATTATTTCATTGTCAATTTTCCGCAAAGAGCAGGTGCGCTTCGGGAATTTTTAGATGAAGTATTAGGGCCAAATGATGATATCTCCCGCTTTGAATATACGAAAAAGAATAACCGAAGCAAAGGACCCGCGCTTGTTGGCATCGAATTGAAAGAAAGAGATGACTATGCGGCGCTCATTGAACGGATGAATAAAAAAGGATTCCATTATGTTGAAGTGAATAAAGATCAAGATTTATTCCACCTATTTATTTAGGCGTAACAGAACATTGGAAAAGAGGATTGATCATTTGTGCTGCTCAAAACAATATGTTTTAGACGGATGGATGGAGCTCAGATCAAGGTAACAGAAGTTCCTGTACTAAAGGGAGATGAGCCGTATCGTTTCATGCTCACCTTTAGACTTGAAGCTTTCTTGAAAAAAGTCTATGTATCTAAAGGAAAGAGAGCTGTGTACTCTTTCAGAGAGGATGTGAAACGTAACGTCAAGTGGAGCACATATGAGCAGATCTATCAGGAGCCTACACTGAAACACAATGCGTAAAAAGGAATCTTTGTCAAAGGGAGTGAGCGGCTGTTTTAAAATGGCTGCTGCTCAGCTTGGCAAGGATTTTTTTCATGAAAAGAAGAAAATGTGACAATTTCAAAAACGTCATGACAGTTGTTTTCAAGTTTGCGCGAAATAAGGTAATATCATAAGTAAAGACTAAGACAGCAAGGATGAGACAATAGTGAAACAAATTAAAATTGTAACAGATTCAACAGTGGACCTTCCGCAAGAAAAAATCAATGATCTTTCCATTCACGTAATTCCGCTCAATATCTCCATTTCTGGGGTTGATTATATTGACCGAGTGAATATACAGCCAGATGAATTTATTGAAAAAATGGAGGCCGCTGAGGAATTGCCGAAAACGTCTCAACCTGCGATCGGTCAATTCGTCGAATTATATGAAAGGCTGACGGCAGATGGAAGCGAAGTCATTAGTATCCATTTAACGGGTGGGATGAGTGGTACGGTTCAAACTGCTGAAAGCGCTTCGAAAATGGTAGACGGAAACATCACGGTGATTGATTCAAACTTTATTTCATATGGATTAGGGTTTCAAGTCACCAAAGCAGCCGAACTTGCACAAAATGGTGCAAGCCGTGAAGACATCATCAAAGAAATGGATAAAATCCGTCTTGGAACAAAGCTATTTGTCACAATCGATACATTAGAAAATCTCGTGAAAGGTGGAAGAATTGGAAGAGGGAAGGCGCTGATCGGCTCACTTCTTCACATCAAACCAATTGCGAGCTTAACAGACGGGGTTTACACGCCAGAAGCGAATGTGAGAAGCTATTCTGCTCTTGTCCGCTATTTAACCAAACAGTATGTACAGGCGGTGAAAGGAAAAACAGTTCAAGCCATTGGGATAGCGCATGCAGATGCATTAGAACTCGCTGAAAAGCTCAAATCAGCGCTGCTTGACCATACACCTGAAGCACCTGTTGACATCGCCTACACAACACCGATTATTTCGTGTCACACTGGAAAAGGTGCAATAGGCTTTACTTTTTATACCGATTGACTTGAAAAAGGGGATGGACGTACCATGCTTAAAAAAAGGGGAGCCTCACTTGGTGCGCTTATGATCATAAGCGTGCTTCTTTTAGTCTCATGTTCAAATGGACAAATCAAAGATGCGTTAAATTATCAAATACAGCCGTTTGAATATGAAAATCAGGATGGACAAAAGGTGTCATTGGATGATTTGAAGGGGAAAGTATGGGTGGCAGATTTTATTTTCACAAGCTGTGAAACGATCTGTCCGCCGATGACTGCACATATGACAGAGCTGCAAAAACGGTTAAAAGAAGAAAAATTGGATGCGCATATCATTTCCTTTAGCGTGGACCCGGAGGTAGATTCACCGAAAAAGCTAAAAGAATTTGCAAAAGCATATCCTTTATCCTTTAAAAATTGGGATTTCCTCACTGGTTACTCGCAGTCAGCAATTGAAAAATTCGCAATGAAAAGCTTTAAAACCATTGTGAAGAAACCTGAAGATGAAGACCAAGTGATCCATCAGTCATTGTTTTTCCTAGTTGATCAAGAAGGAAAAGTGATGAAAAATTATGATGGTGTACAAAACACGCCATATGATGACATCATCAAGGACATCAAAACGCTGATCCGTAGCTAGCATAAAGATGTTCAAATGAGCAAAAACATGATACACTTTTTTAATCAGAAAAAGGAGGGACATCATCGTTTGAAGGCTCGTTTGATTTTGATTGTGATGTCTCTAGCTTTTGTTCTTTCTGCATGTTCCGCGCAAGAGGCTGGCATAAAGGATAAACTAGAAGACACACAAGACGTAAAAGAACATATTACCATCGCAGCGGTTGGAGATTCCTTAACAGAAGGAATCGGAGATCAACAAAAAAAAGGATATGCAGGCATGACCCGTGACAAGTTAGAAGCAGTGGACGGCGTGCAATCTGTCACATTAAAAAACTATGCCATTAAAGGCAGTAGAACGGTAGATTTATTAAAAAGATTAAAAGAAAAAAAGGTGCAAGACGGTCTGAAAGATGCTGACTATATTTTCTTTACGATCGGCGGCAATGACTTAATGCATGTCGTTCGTCAAAATGTACTCAATTTGACGTTTGCTCCTTTTCAAAAAGAGCAGGGGCCTTTTGAGGAGCGCTTTAAAACCATTCTTGCTCAACTGAGAGAACATAATGACCATGCGAAGATCATGTATGTAAGCATGTATAATCCCTTTAAATTCAGTCTCACTGAGCTGAAAGACATTGATGAAGTCGTCAAAGACTGGAATGCCGTCGCCAAAAAAGAACTAAAAAAAGATGGCAACGCTGATATGATCAATGTAGCAGATTTATTTGAGGAAGATTCTGATGAAAAATTACTGGCAGATGATGATTTCCACCCAAACCAAAAGGGGTACTCTCTTATGGCAAATCGTTTATTCTCCAAAGTGAAAAAAGAAGGACTGCCGAAGGAATAGGGTGAACGTATGAAAAAGTGGAAAAGCTTATTTTTTATTTTACTTGCAATCAATCTATTGATTGTACTTGCCTGCGGTATTTTGATGTTAATGCCAGGCGGTCAATCCGCTTCAACTAAAGAATTGAAAAGCGAGTATTCTTTTAATATATCTAGCTCAAAGGAATCACTCACCAGCTTTATCAATGATTACTTGAAAAATCAAGGGTCAAGCGATATGCCAGACTTTCATGTGGCGATCGATCAAGATGTAAAAGTAACAGGCGCCATTAAAGCTTTCTCTTCGACGATTGATGCAAACGTCTCATTTACGCCAACTGTCGAAGATAATGGTGATGTGCTTTTGAAAGTGGATGGCCTTTCAATTGGACAATTGAGCATTCCGATTAGTTTTGTTCTAAGCTACATGGGCCAGTTCTATGAACTGCCAGAATTCGTTCATGTGAAACCGGATCAAAAAACGGTTGAAGTGCGCCTTTCAGAAATGCCGTTGACGAATGATATGTATGTGAAAGCAAACAAAATTGATCTAGAGAACGATGAAATTGAGTTCTCATATTATCATCCAAAGCAATAGAAAGTGAGTCAGGAGTGAAATCATGAAGCGAGTCTATCAATATTTTAGTTTACTGTCGTTTTTATTTGCTGCGTACTTTGGCATCACAGCTGCCACTGATTTAAGAGCAGAAAATATCGATCAGTTTTACTTAAATATTGCCTATTGTGCATTATTTCTAGGTATCATGATTCTTGCTTTTGATTTTCAAAAGCAAGAAAAAGCTGAAGATGTCTCGTAAAGAGCCTTTCCTTTATGGAAAAGGCTCTTTTTTATATTTGCTGAGACAAGACCACCTTCGCCATAAGCTCTGGCTCTCCGTTAGCAAATCCATGAAGCAGAATGAGGTATGCGCGATTTGCTTGCAGATGAACTTTTGGGATATCAAGCAGTATACTTTGAGTGCCGGCGGCTTTCAATTCAAAATGATATTTATTCGGGGAGAAATGATGAATGTGAGTGCTGTTTACATAGTGAAGCTCCTTAGCTAACACCCCTTGATCACGTTCATATATATCAATGGAAGGAAGGTCTGGAGAAAGGTGGACAAATGTAAGGGCTGACAGTTCCTTATGTTGAATCAGAGGGTCTTGCCGCTCTGTCAGCAGCGCAAAACCTGCATGTGCACCCGTGATACATAGGGTGTAAATCTCGTCACGTTTAATCATCATACGAGAATGAAGAACTCTTTGTTTTGTAGCTAGCTTGAACACTTCTATCTCATACATTCCCTCATCCCACTCCATATAAGCTGTTAACTGGCTGTAAGGCATTTTTTTCAAAACCTCATTCCGGTTCACATAAACAGCGAGCTCACTAAGATCTGGGGCAGCGTGAAAAAGCCGAATAAAGGCTTTGGATGAAGGGCTGCTCTGAGGGTGCTCGAAGCCCGCAGCGAGTGGACGGTATGGATAGTTATGATAAAAGAGCTGCTGCATGTATCAATCCCTACTTTCTTATGCGATGGTGTTTTTTGTAGCGTATGCATGAAAAAGGCGATCTGTATAGGCAAACGAAGCATAGAAAAAAGCCTGACGTTTTCCGTCAGGCCCGCATGTTAAGAAGGAGAAGAATATTGATGATATTCAGCTAGCTTAATGAACGTTTTTTCATCCTCAATGAGACCACAAACACCGCACTGGACTTTTATTTGAGGACCTTGATAGCTCATGTGAAAAGGAGAAAGCTGCTCTCCTTCGTATCTTTCGACAACTGCTCCGGTCGCAGGGTCCAGCTTCACAGGTTCTGAAAGCTGCTCAATCAGATTAAAGCGCGTTCTGTTCGTTTTACAGTTTGGACAAAGATAAGGGCTTGTCATGGTTCATTCCACCTCTTTTTATCCGTAGCATGTCCATTGCGCTAAATTCTATGCTTCATCCTTTTGACTTTTATCCAGCTTTTTAAATAATTTGATCATTGTTTTTAGTTCCTCATCGTCGAATGACTCAAATCGCTCCATAAAGTATTCTGTTTTCTTTTTCTCAAAATGCTCAGTAATTTCCTTACCCTTATCGGTTAAGTGGATTTTGATGATGCGGCGATCCTCTTTAGAACGGATACGGGTGATCCAGCCCTTTTCTACAAGTGTGTCGGTCACAGCTGTGATATGGCTTGCTGACACTCCTAGAATGGACGCAAATTCCGTTACTTTTTTTGCACCTTGCTCACGAAGCAGATTTAAAATGAGAAATTCATTCCGAGATAATTCGTTTTCGAGCAGGCTGTTAATCTCATAACGGATCTGCTTAAATACGGTTCTCAGTAAAGTATCCATTTCATACATCATTTTTTTTCTTTGTTCCAATCATTAAACCCCCATTATATTTTAAAATACGACGAAATGCTTTTTTATCATTTAGGAAGACAAGTCGTATCATTTTCATTATTTTTCATCATGTTATAATATGATGATACCATTTTTTAAATGAAGGGGGCACTAATATGTCTGAAAAACAAGAATTAGCCACATTTGCAGGAGGCTGCTTCTGGTGTATGGTTAAACCTTTTGATGAACAGCCGGGCATTATCAAAGTTGAATCAGGGTATACTGGCGGACATACAGTGAATCCGACCTATGAAGAAGTATGTACAAATACAACGGGGCATAGAGAAGCGGTTCAAATCACGTTTGATCCAGACGTATTCCCGTATGAAAAGCTATTAGAACTGTATTGGCAGCAAATAGACCCAACAGATGATGGCGGGCAATTTGGTGATAGAGGAGAGTCCTACCGCACAGGTATTTATGTTCATCATGATGAGCAGAGAAAGCTTGCAGAGGCATCGAAAGAGAAGCTGAACGAAAGCGGCATCTTTCAAAAGCCAATTGTGACAGAAATTTTAGATGCTGCTCCTTTTTATCCCGCAGAGGAGTATCATCAGCACTATTATAAAAAGAACAAAATGCACTACGAACGATATCATGTCGGTTCTGGCAGAGCGGGTTTTATTGAGTCCCATTGGAGTGATAAATCATGACAAACGATAAAGAAAAACGACTAAAAGAATTAAACCGAATGCAGTATGAAGTCACACAAAATAATGGCACTGAGCCGCCATTTCAAAATGAATTCTGGGATCATAAAGAAGAAGGCATTTATGTAGATATCATTTCAGGCAAGCCGCTTTTTTCTTCTTTAGATAAGTTTGATGCCCATTGCGGCTGGCCGAGTTTCACAAAGCCGCTTGAAGATGAGGAAGTAGCCGAGAAGGTGGATAAGAGCCATGGGATGGTGCGGACAGAGGTGCGCAGCAAGACAGCTGATTCTCATCTAGGTCATGTCTTTCCTGATGGACCAGGACCAAATGGTCTTCGGTATTGTATTAACTCAGCCGCTTTGAAGTTTATCCCAAAAGATGATCTTGAAAAAGAAGGCTATGGGGATTTGAAACATCTATTTGATTGATCTATTAAAAAATCGTCACATGGAAGGCATCTGCTTCCGTGTGACGATTTTTTATTTTTTATGATGCGTGTGATGTAATTGTTCAATGATGAGGAATAGCTTTTCTTTTGTAATGAGAGGCGCTTCATTGGATGTGTAATTGGTTAAGTCGACTTTTTGAAAGGAAGCATGCAGTTTTGGTCTTGGTAAAATGGCATAAAATTGTTCATGCTCAAATAGTGCATCTGCTTCGTGCGGAAATGTAAGCTCTTCGTGAAGCTTTTCTCCAGGTCTTTTCCCGACAACGAGAATTTCCGGAGATGAGACCTTGATTTGAGCAGCATATTCATGAAACGCTTTTAAGAGATCAGCAAGCTGTAATGACTCCATCTTGAGAATGAACGTTTCGCCTCCTTTCATCATGATGGCTGCTTGAAGTGTGAGGGAGACAGCCTCTTCGATGGACATAAAAAAACGTGTCATATGAGGATCAGTTACGGTCAAAGGTTTTTCATTTAACAGCTGCTGGAGCATGATGGGAATGACGGAACCTCTTGATCCAAGCACATTGCCAAAACGCACAGAGCAAAACAATGTTTTTTGGTTCAGAATACTTTCGTTTGCTTGGAAAAATAGTTTTTCTGAAATTAATTTTGTTGCACCCATGGCATTTGTCGGAGAAACTGCTTTGTCTGTGGAGATGTTGACAACATGACTGACTTCATGTTCGATTGCAGCCTCAATGATGTGCTGCCCGCCGATAATATTTGTTTGCACGGCTTCAAACGGATTGTCTTCACAAGTAGGTACTTGTTTTAAGGCGGCTGCATGAAAGATGATATCAACGCCTTTGACGAGCTGTCTCACGCGGCTTGCATCTCGTACATCGCCTAAAGCGAAGGCGACTTCTGGGTGATCCGCATACTCATTTTTCATCATGTATTGTTTGCTGTCATCTTTGCTGAAGACGATAATCTTTTTTGGAGAGCATGATGTTAATTTTTTCACAATTTGACGGCCGATCGAACCTGTACCGCCTGTAACTAATATCGTTTTGTCACGAAAAAAAGCCTTCAAACTCGTTTCTATCTTTTTGGACATATCTAATCCCCCAACTCTCATTTCTCTACTTTGCATCATATGTGAAAGAGTGGTATCCGTTTGAGGAAAAGAACCACTTTCTATATAAATTAGGTGAACACATTATAACCATCTGCATGACGTTTTAATAGAATATGGAGAGATAAGAGAATAAGTAGAAAAAAGAGAGACCTGAACACTTCAGTACTGCGATCAGCTCGGAAGAATATGTAGAGAGCTTTGCGCGAGGGGAGAAGGGAATACATGTATAGGGGAAATCGTATTTTAGCCTTGATACCAGCTTTTAGAAGCAGGCGCGATCAGCATGATGAACACATTCGCGTATTGGCGGAGCGGCCGCTCATCTATTGGACCATTCAGCCGTTACTGCAAATGATTGAGTTAGACGAAATCATCGTCTCTACAGAGGATGTCAATACACAAATCATTTCTTCTCACTACGGAGCCCGTGTGATAGAACTTCCAGACAGTCATGTAACAGAACAAACACCGTCACTCATAGCGGTGAAGCATGCGCTTGCTTACTTAGAGCGTGAGGGGAAGACCTTTGATATTGTTCTATATTTGCATCCATCGTCTCCTTTAAGACATCCGGAAGATATTGAGAAGTGCTTGCAGCTTCTAGTAGAAGGGAGCTATGACTGCGTGGCATCTTTTACAGAGGCGCTAGAAAACCCAAATGAGACATGGACACTGCATGAGAATAATGAAGCCACTTTATATAAGGACAATCATTACTTTTTCATGCCAAAGCATGAGCAGCCATATACGTATGGCCGTTTAAATGGAGCAGTGTATGCTTTTCATGTTCCATATGCAAAAGAATGCATTCATTCCTTTTTAGAAGGATCTGTTGGAGCGTATATCATGGATTCCCAAAAATCACTTGTGGTCAAACAGGAAGAAGATCTTGAGAAAGCGGAGAAAGTCTTATTGGCTCGCAGAGATGCGGAGGGTTAGGTATAAGAAGAATTTCAACGAGAAAAGCGCCCGGTCATAGGGCGCTTTTTACGATCTCATAAAGTCTGTGTGGAAATGACTCAAATGTATTCCAGGAAACGACTTGTTCGTAATTGTTTCGTGCGATTGCTTTTCTTTTCTCGGCATTTGATCCATAATATTCAACCTGTTCTAGCAAATCGTCCTCATCTTTATAAAAAGCGAAGCTTGAAAAAGCTTGAGGCGGTTGTAGATCCGTCAATTGAAAGCTTCCAGCTGCAGCGATATCAAACGCTCTGTTGTTCAGGCTTACATTTTGAACCATGGCTTTGTTTTTGTTATAAGCAAATTGAGCCGGTCTGTGCGGGTTAAGAACAATCGCTGATTGCTGATAGATGTCCGCCAATTGCTGAGGGCTCAGCCAATTGGTCACTAATGTGAGATCGCGATCATGTCTTCGTGACTTATTTAAATGACGATGCCATTCCTTACCTGCAACGAGAATTCGCCATTTTTTTTGTTGTAAGAGTGTATCAATGGCTTTCATGCGGTTGGGATAAGGGTAGCCAATGAGTGCAATGTCGTAGATGCACATCTTTTCAGACGATTCATTTTTTTGAAAAATATTTGTATTTGCCGGAATGGGAAAGTAGTAGGCGTGACCTATGCCCAATTGCTTGTAAAATGGCAAAGCTCCTTCATCAATTGTTAATATGAGCCGCGCATCACGCGTGCAAGCAGCTGACACATCTGTATAAAAGGGATCTTCTGTCATCCACAAAACGATCGGGATCTTTTCTTGTTTGAATTGATGAAGCACTTCGCTCGGAACATGATCACCGATCATCATCAAAACAAAATCCGGAGAAAATGTCCGGATTTTGTGCATGTGAGCGGGTAGAGTTTCTCGGTCGATCTTTACACATGAAAAGGGGGAATCAATGAAGCTCTCTTCTACCCATTGATCAAACATATGATAGATTCCGCCGTAGCCAGAGCTGATATAAAGAAGCTTCATGATGGCCCTCTCACATTAAGATGTGAACGTAACACTTTCAACTTTATCTACATCTAATAAAGTCGTTGCAGAGCCTGTTGGTGTAACTGAGCTTTCTTGTGTAACAAATACAACACCCGTTAAAGCATTGAATGCTACGAATTGAACTGGCCCGATTAAATCACCTGAGTCAGTGACAATGCTAATGACGGTTCCTGGTGCAAGTCTTGCAAAAATCCATCTTGCTGGCTGAGATACATCGAGTGTTGTAGCAGAATCTGAAGGTGATGCCTCGGCTGCCACTTCACTTAATAAATCATTCAATTTTTCTTCCATTTGTACTCCTCCTTCTTCAAGATTAACTGTTAATGTACGAGTAAGCGGTTTGAAAAACACTTTCAATAGTTCTTTTTTTAATTCGGCACGCTTGTCGCTCATTTTTTCCCATCCTTTCTTCATCAATTCAAACTCACCCCTATGTATATGCCGTTCATTTTTTTTGGTATAAGCAGAACGCTGATTCCTTGCTCTTTTTATCAATTAATCACTTCACACATTTTTAAAAATGTTTTCAAATGCTGAGGCTAAATGAAGTGAATCTCATACTCTAGTAAAGATTAAATGCGAAGAGAGAGGGATTATGAATGGAATTTGATCAATTATTAAATGGTTGGAACGAAGAATTACTAGAAGCAGAAGGAGTACTTGAAGTCATCTTGATTTTACTTCTTCTTCGTCTTTTAGAAGAAAGTGAGGAAGAGAGTGTGTCAGATATTAAAGAATTACTTCGTCCGTGGCTTGAACTTGGCATTCCAGTGCCACGCGTTCATTTAGTCAATGGAGATGTCCTTCAAAACGTAGTTGTTGTGCAGCTCTTTGATACAGTAGCGGTCTTTAAAAACGCGACAAATCAGCTAAGAGTGAATGTTCCTTACGTGAACATCGTCAGCTGGGGGGCTTTTTAATCTAACTAAAAAGGATAATGATCATGAAAGTATCGGTGATTTTAACAAGCTACAATAAACCTGATTTCATTGATCGTGTGCTAAAGAGTATGGTGGAACAAACGTATTCAAATTGGGAGCTTCTCATTATGGATGATGGCTCAGAACAAGGCACCATCCAAAAGATCCAGCCCTATTTAGAAGATGAGCGCATTCATCTGTATTCACGCACGGTTCATCCTGCAAAACGGCTGTTAACCGTACGGTATGCGACACTAATTAATGAAGCGCTAGCTCGTATAACAGGTGAGCTCATTTGTTATTTAACCGATGATACCGTGTATCATCAAGATCGTTTGCAGAAAATGGTGGATGTTTTTCAGTCGAAGCCTCATATCGATATTGTGTATTCCTCGCAGCGGGTCGTGCATGTTGATAAGCAATTAGTTGAGACGATGAACTTTGTGCGTGAAGCAGACCAAATATTGGAGCATGCGTCCTTTCAAGTGGACCATTGTTCGGTCATGCACAGAAGGCGTTTGCTTCCGCTAATTCATGAAAAATACGGACAATATTGGGCTGATGAGCCGAAACACTGGCATCATGCAGATTCTGTTTTTTGGATGAGGCTGAATGATTTTGCTGCTTTTTTTCCATTAAGAGATGTACTTGATACAACGTATAAAACGCCTCATTCCTTTCATCATTTGTTTTCGAGTATGCCGTATGATCTCATTGACGGAACGGTGATTGAAAAGGAAGGGGATTACTACCAAATCGCAGACGGGAATCTTCATCAAATTGAAAGGTGCTGGGTGAACGAAAAAAACAGACGCGCCATTCGGGTTCCGTCGTTATGTGCGATGAAATATGAGATGAAAGACATGCTGGCAGTACCTAATTATACAGTTGTCACGGCAGATCATGGGAAAACGTTCTATTATATTGAAGGTCAGAAAAGAAGGCGGTTTGCTTCAAAGCGTGACGTGCAATATTTTCAGTTTCACCCTAAAGATATCTATACGATTTCAAATGAACGGCTTCAGATGTATGAAGAGTGCGGCATGATTCAAGTGTCACCAGTATTTAATCCGCCAAACAGGCGGCTCTTTAAATGGAAACAAGATGTCTATTTACTGATGCATCATACTTTTTGTCGTATTGACCCTGAGGTTGTAAAGCGATTTGCTTTTTATCATCAGCCAATTAATTTATACCCTTCCCAATTTACATTATTTCAAGAAGGAAAGCCGATAATGCCGCTGTATATGGAATCGCTGCAAGAATTCGATATGTCTCTTTATCAAACATCAGGGCGAAAGCACTCCTCATAAGAGGGGTGCTTTTTTGACGCTATTGACAAAAAAAGCAGGAAGTTGCAAGGAAAAAGCGAAACATGAAAGGACAGGAGAACGTGTGATGAAGATGATCAAGCCGCTGAAAATCCGGCAATAGATGCCGGTTTTTCGGCACTGAAAGTGAGGGGGAAAGAATGGGGAAGGTTGTCGAAAGAGCGGACTGGTTTGAATTAATTTTAGAAGCCATTGATGAAGCCATCCATGTTGTAGATGATCAAGGAATGACGATCTTTTACAATCATAATGCCGCTAAGTTTGACTGTTTACAAAAAGAAGAGGTGATTGGCAAGTACATCCTTGATGTGTATCCCTCTTTAACAGAAAAAACAAGTACGCTCATGCATGTTTTGAGAACAGGGAAGCCCATTTATCATTCGCTGCAAACCTATTTGAATAAAAACGGCGAAAGAATTGAGACCGTCAATACGACATTGCCTATTATTGAAGACAGCCAGTTAATAGGTGCGGTCGAAGTCGCAAAAGATGTATCGAAGCTGTCAGCCCTTTCGAATCGTTTAGATCAAAAAAAACGAATACACGATGCGGCTGGGGCAGAACAAATGCATGATTTTTCTTCATTTTTAACAAATGATCCGCTCTTAAATGAAATGCTTGAAAAGGCAAAAAAAGCTGCTGCTTATCCGTCATCAGTTGTTGTCTACGGGGAAACAGGGACAGGGAAAGAAGTGCTCGTTCAAGCCATCGTTCATGAATCTGATCGGAAAAACCAAGTGTTCATTCCGCAAAACTGTGCGGCACTCCCAGAATCGCTACTTGAAAGCCTATTGTTCGGATCTGTCAAAGGGAGCTATACAGGCGCAATTGATCGCAAGGGGCTCTTTGAATTAGCTGATGGAGGCACGCTTTTTCTTGATGAACTGCAAGCGATGCCGCTCACGCTGCAGACGAAATTATTACGTGTGTTAGAGGATGGCGTGGTGCGCCGCATTGGAGATGCAAAAGCGATTCAAGTAGATGTAAGACTCATTACTGCACTCAATATGGACCCATTTGAAGCTGTGAAAAAGCAAATTTTAAGAGAAGACTTATTTTATAGACTGCATGTGTCATCTTTTCATATCCCGCCGCTTCGTGAGAGAAAGCAAGACATCCCGCTGCTTTCCCGCCATTTCATTCAAACCTATCATCAGCAGTTTTCAAAAAACGTCAAACGCCTTTCTGAAGAAACAAAGCAATTGTTTATGGCTCACCACTGGCCGGGGAACGTTCGAGAATTAAAACATACCATTGAGCATGCCGTATTGATGATGCCAAAGGAAGCGGAAGACATCACACCTTCATACCTTCCTGCTCATTTACGTACGCAGAAGCTTGAGGAAGGAACACTCAATGCCTCCTTAAAAAGTCAGGTTTCTTCATTTGAACAAACACTCATTCAAGAAGCTTTAAACAAGCATCATGGCAATATTAAAAAAACCGCTGCCGCTTTAAAAATCCCTCGACAAACACTGCAATATAAACTGAAGAAATATGCAGATGCCGAAATATAGGCATCACCATCCATTGAATATCACGGGTAAAGCTCCTTCTATAAAGAATAGGGGCATTTTCCCATGTTGGCACATAACTTGCATAGTATAAGGTGAATGCTGATAGGGGGGAATGGATATGAATCAAAAACTATATGAACCGGCGCGTCATTGGAAGGACATTGAGCTTTGGAAAGATGTACCTGAGGAAAAGTGGAACGACTGGATTTGGCAGCTGACGCATACCGTGAAAACGCTTGAAGATTTAGAGAAAGTCGTAAACTTAACAGAAGAGGAAAGAGAAGGGGTGAAGATTTCCACCAAAACCATTCCACTTAACATTACACCCTACTATGCCTCATTGATGAATCCAGACGATCCAAGATGTCCAGTACGTATGCAATCTGTGCCAATTGCTGAGGAGCTTCATAAAACAAAATATGACCTGGAAGACCCGCTGCATGAAGATGAAGACTCACCTGTCCCGGGGTTAACGCATCGGTACCCAGATCGTGTGCTCTTTCTTGTAACAAATCAGTGCTCCATGTATTGCCGCTATTGTACGAGAAGACGTTTTTCCGGTCAGATCGGTATGGGCGTGCCAAAAAAGCAGTTAGATGCTGCCATTGGATATATTAGAGAAACACCTGAGGTGCGGGATGTGTTAATTTCCGGCGGAGATGGGCTCTTAATCAATGATCAAGTGCTTGAATACATTTTGAAAAACTTACGAGACATTCCGCATGTTGAAATCATTCGCATAGGAACCCGCGCGCCGGTCGTCTTTCCGCAGCGCATTACAGATGAGCTGTGCGAGATTTTGAAAAAATATCATCCAGTTTGGCTGAATACCCATTTCAATACAAGCATTGAAATTACGAAAGAAGCAAAAGAAGCGTGCGAACGTCTTGTAAATGCCGGCGTGCCTGTAGGTAATCAGGCCGTCATCCTTGCAGGAATTAACGACAGTGTGCCGATTATGAAGAAGCTGATGCACGATCTCGTGATGATACGGGTCAGACCTTATTATATTTATCAGTGTGATTTATCTGAGGGCATTGGCCACTTTAGAACACCAGTATCAAAAGGTCTTGAAATCATAGAAGGCTTAAGAGGGCATACGAGCGGCTATGCCGTGCCAAGCTTTGTTGTGGATGCACCAGGAGGCGGAGGAAAGATCGCCTTGCAGCCAAATTATTTATTATCGCAAAGCCCTGACAAAGTCGTTCTTCGTAACTTTGAAGGTGTCATCACCTCTTACCCTGAACCAGAGCATTACGTCGCAGGCCAGGCAGATGCGTATTTTAATGAAATTTATGAAGAGAAACAAGACCCGGCAATTGGTATTACCGCACTATTTGAGGATGAGGCGAAATCGTTTACGCCAGAGAATTTAAGCCGGATGAAACGAAGAGAAGCATATGAGACAAATCCTGAGCATGACACACTCAAAAACAAACGTGAAAAACGAGATGAATTAAAAGAGAAAAAATATCAAGCGCAGCTCAAAAAAGATCAAACTGTAAAGGAGGAGAAATAACCTTGCTGACATGTGATTGGTGTGAGGAAAGCAAAGCAAACGCAGAGCAGACAACAGTCTATTGGGAACTGATCACTGGCACACAATCCATTGAAATCATCGAAACACCGTCCATTTCCTGCACGCACTGCGGTATGACATATCAAAAGGATGAGACGGTTAAAGGGATAGAAGATCAATTAATTTTAGTGGATCAGACAAAACTTCCAGAAAAAATTTCATACGAAGAATTAATGAGCATGGAGCGGTTATTAAAGCGAAATTACTTTGACTTTTCATCATAAGTTGTACCTCCGCCTATACAAGTCATCAAATTGCTGTATAATATAACAACAAAATAGAGTGTCGCGGAGGGAAAAACAGGTGAAGTCGTTTTACCATTATTTAATGAAGTACAGACATCCAAAACCGAAAGATGAAATCAGCCATTTTGCAAATGCTGCTTATGAGGATCACAGCTTCCCGAAAGCGTCCACTGATTATCATGAGCTTTGTGCCTATTTAGAATTAAATGGCGATTATTTAAGCTCAATGACAACATTTGACGAAGCGTTTGAGCAATATGAAGTAGAAGTCAAAAAAAAATAACACACAACCGCTTTTTCCAGATGGGAGAAGCGGTTTTTTGATGAGAAATAAAATGGCGTTTTGCATGGTGTGGTTGCCCATGCAGAATTCCTTGCGCCGGCATACGATACGTTAAGACCAAAAGTCGGGCAAGGGGGAGACAGAATGAAGGCGAAAGCACCAAAATATCAAGTAGGGGATATTGTCGTCGTTGTCATGTACGGCACAGTTGGAACGATTACAAAAGTCCATCAAATTGACCAGCACTATTTGTATGAGGTCAATCATAATGAGGTGCTTTATTTTGAAACATCACTTCAGCTTTACGATGAGTACGACGGGGTGATTGTGGATACAGAAAAGCTGGACATTGAATATGAGTTCCTCATTGGCGATGTTGTATATGTAAAAGATTACGGAAAAGAGCTATTTAAAATTATTGGCCATCGAACTGAAATATGGCGATACCTTGATGATGGCTGGGAAGATGTCATTTATGAACTCACGAGGCTAAAGGACGGAGAGTGGCTGGAAACAGAAGAGGAAGACTTAACGCTTGTCCTAAGGAAATATGAGATGGACCAGTTCGTTCATCAGCTTCTTTTTGTGCATTACGTCGGTGAAACCTCAAAAGAAATGGAAGAAGATATGGTGCAAACAGCTCTATTACAATTAGAAGAGAAACAAGAAAGCGAAGCATCACTAGAATTTCTCGCTGTATCTATAGTGGATGAGCTTCTTGATATTTATAATGACTATAAAATTCTCTACGAATTTTTCGAAGATCCAGAATACAAAGATATGATGGATTTTATATTGGAAAGTTTACACGAGCATTTTGGTTAAAGAAAGACTTGTCCTAACACGAATAAAAAATAAGGCACACAGAAAAAAACAATCACATAAAACCATCCCCTCAAGATACGGCCCATCACCTGATCAAACATTTCTCCATCTAATATGCTGAACCATTTCATTGCCTCAAACCCCTTTTCTTTTTGTTTACTGCATTTATATGTATGGAATGAGCCATTATGACAAACTGTAATAAAAAACAGGCGTCGTTCATACATCATAAAAAAGGAGGCGGAATGTCATGAAAGAAGCAGATTTGGTGATCGATACAGAGGAAATTGCGGAATTCTTCTACATGGAGCTGGTCAAAAGAGGGTACATACCTGCTGAGCTGGAAACGTTTGAGCTGGCTGACATTACGTTTGAATATATGCTGAAAAAAACAATGATAGTTGAAGAAGAGGCGTGGTAGGCACTATACTTTGAAGTGATTCTGAAGAGAGGGAGGAGAATCTTTCGCGTGTATATCCTATTTCTTTTAATTTTATTTGGTGCCATTGCTGCGCTCATGGTATCTGGAGCGGGTCAAGCATTGGACAACCAGATCATCTTATGGTTTGAGAGCATCAGACTCCCTTTTTTAAATGATGTCATGCTGACTTTGACGGACTTTGGCATTAGTGCGCTGCTCGTGCCCATCATGCTCATTTTTAGTGTCGCTTTATTCATGTATAAGCGCTATTACTCTATCATGATGCTTTTTCTATTATATCTCACAGAAAAGACCATCAACCATGAACTAAAGGGGCTGTTTGCTAGAGAGCGTCCGGCCTTTGATCATCTTGTCAATGAAACGTATTACAGCTTTCCGAGCGGACATTCGATGAATGCAGCCACAATCTATCCTTTTATAGCTTATCTATTAGTTGAAATGATTCCATGGCTGAAAGAAAGACAAAAAATCGTCTACTTGATCACAGGGGTCTGTGTTGTTTTGATTGGGATCAGCCGAATGTATATCGGCGTTCATTTTTTGACAGATGTCGCAGGCGGTTTTGCGATAGGACTTGCTTTATTTCTCATTTGTAAAAAGATTGACGGAAAATTGTCTGCCATTCGACAAAAATAGAAGAAGGAAATTGACAGACCCCAGCCAATTTTATATAAAAGGGGAGGGATTTGAATGCAATTGACGTTGAGATTTTTTCAAAAGAAACCTTCAGCATTTCACTTAACCATTTATCAGACACCTGAATATGGCGCTGCAAGTGGGCATCAGCCTGTGTACCGGACAAAGATTGGCGGCAGAACACACCTGGATGTTCTGGAAAAAGCATTCTCGACATTTAATGTACATGATACAGTCCCTAGTGATTACAATGCACGGTTTATCACAACAGGTGATATTGTTGTGATTGATGATAAGAAAAAGGGAAAATGCTATTATCAGCTTTTTCCGGCAGGATGGAAACGCAGTGAGCGACTGTTGACGATGAGTTAAATAGAGATTTTCGATGCCAGCTCGAGCTTTAGCTGGTATTTTCTTTTTTGGGCTCAATCGTTTATACTAAATAGGACAAAACACATAGTAAACGTAAGTGGAGGCTAAAAAAATGAGTGTACATATTGGAGCAGAAAAAGGACAAATTGCAGAAACGGTATTGCTGCCAGGCGATCCGCTTCGTGCGAAATATATTGCAGATACATATTTAGAAGATGTCGAATGCTATAACGAAGTGCGCGGAATGTATGGTTATACTGGAACCTACAAAGGAAAGCGCGTTTCTGTACAAGGAACCGGAATGGGCGTACCTTCTATTTCGATTTATGTGAATGAACTCATTCAAAGCTATGATGTTCAGAACTTAATCCGCGTTGGATCTTGCGGGGCTATTAAAAGGGATGTCAACGTACGAGATGTCATTTTAGCTCAAACATCTTCAACAGATTCACAAATGAATCGTGTGGCGTTTGGACCGATTGATTACGCACCTTGCGCTGATTTTGGACTGCTTAAGAAAGCATACGACACAGCAGAAGCAAAAAATGTCGCTGTACGTGTCGGTAATGTATTTACAGCAGATCAATTTTACAATGAAAAACCACTTGAGCTCATGGCTCAATACGGAATTCTAGCAATTGAAATGGAGACAACCGCTCTATATTCGCTTGCAGCAAAATTTGATCGTAAAGCGTTATCCATTCTGACAGTGAGTGATCATGTTCTCACAGGAGAAGAAACAACGGCTGAAGAGCGTCAAACGACATTTGACGAAATGATCTTAATTGCGCTAGACTCCGTTTTATAATAGTATAAAGGGTGTGCTACGATGTAGCGCATCTTTATTTTTTTAGAAGAGCAAAAGGAAGGTATGTCATGAAGAAAAGCTATAAAATACTCTCAATCGCATCGATTCTTGGTTTGACAGCCGCACTATCGGGCTGCCAGTTGCTGGATCAAAATAGCGGTACATCTGAATCGAACAAAACAAACGAACAAAAAAGCGCAGAAAATTCATCTACCCAGCAAAACTCAAACAATACAGCAGATTCATCGGATCAAGAGCTGACGTTAAAGAGTGAATATTTCAATGACATCAAAGTGGTAAGCGGGCTGAAAACCATTCAAAATCCTGCAAACGTGCTAGCACTTGTCAACAAAGAATACGCATTACCAGGAACCTATAAACCTTCTGATCTCGTTGTTCCAAAAGTAGAATTCTCTTTTTCAGAGGATATTGAAAAACGATATATTCGTAAAGAAGCAGCAGAAGCACTTGAGACATTATTCAAAGATGCGAAAAAGAAAAACTTTGAGCTGGCTGCCGTATCTGGCTATCGCTCCTATGAACGTCAAAAGGTCATTTTTGATAGTGAAGTCAAGTTAAAAGGCAAAGAAAAAGCGCAAGAAGCAGTAGCTTTACCAGGCGAAAGTGAACACCAAACAGGCCTTGCAATGGACATTTCCTCAAAAAGTGCCGGCTTTGACATCTCTGAAAAGTTTGGTGAAACACCTGATGGCAAATGGGTGGCTAAAAACGCCTATAAATATGGTTTTATCATTCGTTATCCAAAAGGAAAAGAAGACATGACAAAATATGAATATGAGCCGTGGCATCTGCGCTATGTTGGAAAAGAAGCAGCAAAAGCGATGCATGATCACGATTTAACATTTGAAGAGTACATGAATAAAGTGAAGAAAATTTAATCAAATAAAAAGGCCTCCCAGCTATTCGGGGGGCCTTCTTTATTCTTCTTTTAAAAAAAGAACAATCCTGCTAATGCGAAACCTGTAATGAAACCAAGCCCGATGCCATAAGCGGCACCCCAGCCGTAATACCCTCCGTAATAACCAAAGCCAAAGCCGCCGCGAGAACCGCCGACTGGACGAATATACACTTTGCGGTTTGTCACCCGCTCAATGCGTCCGACATGTACTCTGCCATTACGATCTGTGATTCTAGCGACTTTCCCCATATGCTGCTGACAAAGCTTTTGATAGCGCTCCATATTTTTCCTCCTTATGACAAACTCTTTTCCCTCTTATCCTATGCGAGAGACCTCATAGAGTTTGGACAAAACATATAGGAGATTCGCTCATTTTATACGGTACATTCAAATAGAATGTGGCTTAGCTGTTTTCGGTGCGCTTGAATCAGATCGTAGTGTGTTTGCATCGTTTCGTAAAGAGAAGGCGGGATATATTCAGATAATTCCATTTCTGTCGGCTCCTCTTGTACCATGTGATCATCGAATGAGAGAATGCGAACGTCATGAAATCCTGCTGCTTTTAGCTGCTCCTTCCATTCTTCAAGTGAAAAGAGTGCGTGAAACCCGTAAAAATCTCGAACGGCGGCAAGCTCCTTCGGTGTAAGGGGTGCTTTTAATACTGCTTCATTCGCAATCAGTTGACTTCCAGGGGCAAGCACGCGTTTAATCTCAGCAAGTGCCGCTGGAAGGTTGGTAAAGCTCAAAACAGATTCACTGATCAGAAGAGTGAACGCTTCATCTGGAAATGGCAGCTGTTCGATCGATGCTTGCAGTGCGCGGATCGGCAGTTCTTCTCGCTCAAATCGCAGATTAGCCTTTTCAATCATCAAAGGGTGTGTATCAATTGCCTCCACCTGATAACCGATATTGCCTAAATATGCCGCCGTTTGTCCAGTCCCGCATCCCGCATCCAGTATGCGCGCATCAGGCATCAATTTTATATGCTCAAGCATCGTTTTTGTTAACTCAATTCCGCCAGGATGGGCACTAGATACGCCAAAATAGGCAAGCATTTCTACATAATCACTCATAAAATCCCTTCTTTCCTTATCAAGTTCCTCTTTAAAGATTATGCAATGCAAGGTCAAATGGCTTATCTTTTCAAAGAGAACTTCGATCCTTTGGTTGACGGATGAAGCATCGTCCTTGATAATAATGAAAGGAGATAAAGGTGGTGTTTTTTTGAAAAAACAATTTAAGATCGTCATCGCTATTTTGGTGACAGCGGCACTGTCCTCAGCGATTACATTTGTGATCACAAAACAAGGGACTGTCAATGTCTCAGGAGATGAGAAGTTTAGTAAACTCATGGCTGCGTATACGAAAGTAAAAGATGAGTATTACGAAAAAACGGATGATCAAAAACTAGTAGATGGTGCGATTCAAGGAATGATCGCATCACTTGATGATCCATACTCTACATATATGGATCAGGAGGAAGCCGAAGGATTTAACAACACCATTTCTTCATCATTTGAAGGAATTGGTGCACAAGTAGAAGAGAAGGATGGACAAATTTTAATTGTCGCACCGATTAAAGGCTCTCCTGCTGAAAAAGCCGGGTTGAAACCTCATGATCGTATTTTAAAGGTGGATGGAAAAAGCACAAAAGGCATGTCGGTCAATCAAGCAGTCTCTCTAATCAGAGGGAAAAAAGGAACGGATGTCAAGCTTCACCTTAACCGCCAAGGAGTGGGAAATGTTGATGTGACCATCACAAGAGACACCATTCCAGTTGAAACAGTGTATGCAAAACTCACAAAAGACAAAATAGGAGAAATCCAAATCACGTCCTTTGCTGAAACAACGTCAAAAGAGTTAGATAAAGCCATTGATGACCTCGAGAAAAAAGGGGCAAAAGGGTTTGTCATTGACCTGAGAGATAATCCAGGCGGCATTATGACAGAAGCGATTGAAATGAGTAATGACTTTATCGATAAAGGGAAAGTCATCATGCAAGTTGAAGAAAAAGGGAAGAAAGAAGAGTACAAGGCTGAAAAAGAACGCAAAGTTCATCAGCCGGCAGTTGTCCTTGTAAATGGCGGCTCAGCCAGCGCTGCAGAAATCATGGCGGCGGCTCTGCACCAATCTTCAGGTATCAAAATTATTGGTGAAAAGACATTTGGTAAAGGAACTGTTCAAAATGCGCAAAGCTATAATGATGGTTCTAGTGTCAAGTTAACCATTGCCAAGTGGCTAACGCCGGATGGTTCGTGGATTCATAAAAAAGGAATTGAACCACAGGTCAAAGCATCGCTCCCAAGTTATGCAAAGCTGCCATACTTAAGCCCGAAAAAAACGTATCAGCTGAATGACAATGGAGATGAAGTCAAAGCGGCTCAAAAAATGTTCCAAGCGCTTGACTACAAAGCAAAAGCAAATGGTGAGTACGATAAAGCCTTCCAGACGATCGTCAAAAGCTTCCAAACAGACAACGATCTGAAAGCAGACGGAATTCTGACGGGAGATACAACGACAGTACTGATGACAAAGATCCAAGATAAGCTAAAGAAAAATGATACTCAAATGAAAAAAGCCATTGAAGTCTTGAAAAAAGAAATGAAATAAAGAAAGAGCAGTCCTCATAGGGGGACTGCTCTTTTTATATTTACGCGTTGTTTCCCATCGCTTCTGTTTTGTCTTGATCTTTTTCAAATAGTTCATTCATGACAGAATTGGATGTGACCTTCTTTTGGAAGAATGGATTCAAAATCAGGATGACCACAACGTTTGCTAGTAAACCAAGAAACCCTTCATAAAGACCGAACGTGACTTGTGAGATATTGGCTGTAAAGGTGACGATGATGCCAACAACTAACCCCGCAATCGTTGCTTCTCTCGATTGTTTTTTCCAGAACAAGCTGATCGCAATGGCTGGGAAGATTTGAACCATTCCTGAAACACCAATGAGCTGAAGCGTCACAAGTGCTGTTGGGAAGAGCATTCCGAATAATAGAGCCAGTCCGATCACGATAAACACCATTGAACGAGTGATGATGGTCAACCTTTTAGGTGATACATTCGGATGAATTAAGTCACGATATAAATTATTGGCAAATAAATTCGATGCACCAATGGCCATGATCGAGCATGGAATGAGGGAAGCCAGTGCAATCGTTGAATAAGCAAGACCCTGCATCACGCCGCCATATGATGTTTGAATTAAATGAAGAAGTGCAAATCTTGGATTTGTATCTTCTGGTAAGACCAAAAAGGCAATAAATCCAAGGAAGATGACCAAAATCAATACGATGTTATAAAGAGGCAAAAACATGCTGTTTTTACGGATAGCATCTGCACTTTTTGCTGTAAATACCCCTGTTGCCGCATGTGCCCACATAAACAAAGCAAGGGCAGAAACACCTGAAGCGGTAATGAACCATAAAATGCCTTTAGGACCGCCGTCAGGAATTGTCAGAAGCTGTGGAGCTTCCTTAGCTAACGTATTCATCATCGGAGTCCAGCCGTTAAAATGAATGATTGGCAGTGAAACCACCATAAACAGCATGATGACCCAAACGAGAATATCCTTAATAATGGCTGTATATGTAGGACCTTTAATCCCGCTGAAAAATGTATAAAGTGCGACTAAAATAAATGAAATAATAACAACTGCATTCACATTAATATAACTAGTTCCAGCGACAGTTAACGTATCTTGAATCCCGCTCAGTTGAAGACAAATATAAGGAATGAGCATAAGTACTCCAATAATTGCAATTAGACTGGATAACAGCTTGCTGTCAAAGCGCTCACGTGCATAATCAGCGAGCGTTGTGAGGTTGTGATTCTTCGCAACCGTCCATAGCTTTGGTAAGAAGAAATAAGCAATAAAATACGCTAGAACTGAATAGGGAATAGCGAAAAAAGCGACACTTCCAGCTGTATAGGCTGTACTAGTGAGCCCTAAAAAGGTATAAGCTGTGTATAAATCTGCGCCAACGAGGAACCAGACGAGCAGCCCGCCAAATTTTCTCCCGCCGACAGACCATTCCTCTACTGACTGTCTGGATGATTTATCACGGCCAGCGGCAAATCCAATGACCACGACTATGAAAATGATACTTGCTGTAATCAATAAAGCTGTTAAATTTCCTTGCATTAGTCAGTTCCTCCATTTGAATGTTGCATGCGGTAAATGATGAATGTACAGACTGGTGTGAGAACAATCCATAGTAAGAGCCAGAAGTGGAAAAAAGGCAGGCCTATCACAAATGGATGGATACGATTCGCAAAGGGCAGCAGTGCGAGCTGTCCGATGAATGGAATCGCTATAAGTAGTGCCAGTATCAATTTTTTATTCATGATTTCCTCCTGAATTTTTTGTAATTTCATAATAATAGCAGTTGTCAGATTAGATCACAAGACCATTTTCAGAAAAAACAATCATTTCGCTGAATATCATACTAATATAACGCTTTCATTCTTAAAAAGGAGAAAAAGTGGAGGTGAAAAGGGGTAAAGTGAAAAGAAAATATGCAGAAATAATATTGAAACCAAATAAAAAAACCTCAGCATGAAAGCTGAGGCCTTGCCAATTTTAAAGGAAATCAGATACTTCTTCGATGTCGAAACGATTGCTTTTATGAGCTTCTTTCGCTGCTTTACCAACTGAAATCAGCATGACTGGCTCATATCGGCCGCTTACATTGAATTCTTTGATGTAGGCGTCTTTACTGAAACCACCCATTGCGCATGTATCATAGCCCATTGCTTTTGCAGCAATCATTAATTGCATAGCAGCTAATGAAGCATTTGAATACGCAGCTTCACGTGCATACTGCTCGCTTTGGTATGCGCCATTGATTTGAGTCATCAATGTTTCTTTGATGTCTTCAGTAATGAAGCCTTGTTCTGCCAGCTCACTGTAGATTTTTTCACCATTTTGATTGGCTTCAAGATCACCTAGTACAGCAATAACAGCTGATGCTTGTGAGATTTGCTTTTGGTTGTAAGCGATTGGAAGTAACTTCGCTTTAGATTCAGCACTATGGAAGACAGTGAAATGCCAATGCTGAAGGTTCCACGCGGATGGTGCTTTTGTTGTGATATCAAGAAGCTCTGTTAACTCTTCTTTTGTCATTTCATGAGTTGTATCGTACTCTTTTACTGAAGCTCTTTGTTTTAAAATGTCAATCGTTTTTTGATCAGTCGCCATGTGGATATTTCCTCCCGTTTTTGCAAATAATATGGTACAATAACTAAAAAGTGAGAAACTTACTTATTGTAACTAGAGATATATTTTAAATTGTATACCGTTAGTTTGTCAAACAATCATGAAAAGAAAGGCTGAAATTTATGGAATTTCAATTATGTCCACACATTCAGCAAGCTTTTTTACTGCTAGGCAAAAGGTGGAACGGTCTCATTATTCATGTATTGCTTGATGGTCCAAAGCGTTTTAAAGACATGACGGACATTATCCCATCCATCAGTCAAAAAATGCTCGCAGAGCGTTTAAAGGAACTTGAGCAAGAGGGGATTATAGAGCGAACTGTATTGCCTGAGACGCCTGTGAAGGTCATTTACTGTTTAACTGAAAAAGGAAATGCGCTAAATGATGTGTTTCATGAGGTATCTAGGTGGGCAGGGGAATATACAGAATCTCATGAAAAAAAGGAACAAGCCTAGTTTCAGGTTTGCCCAAACGTTTTGACTCCTGATGAATATGCTGATCTTAGGCACATGACAAAGGAGGAGAAATGCATGTACCCTCATACTCCGTATTTCCGAGGCGGCGCCCCTGGCATTCCGCCATATGAATCCAGAGTCCCTTTGTTTTTTGGTTTTGGCGCTCCTTTAGTCGGCGGACTGCTTGGCGGGTTTTTAGGAAGTGCGATTTTTAATTATCCCCGTCCATATTACCCACCACCACCACCGCCTGTTCCACCACCTTATGGCGGAGGATATCCACCATACTATTAAGAAAAAAGAGTAAGCCTGCTTCTATATCAAAGCAGGCTTTTTATAATGGAATATCGATTTCAGAAATCCCCGGATCATCATGCTTTAAAAACATAATCTCCAAAATACCGTCCTGATACGAAGCCTTCGTTCCTTTTCTTTTGACAGCAGCAGGGAGGACGACTTTCTTCTGCGTGCCTTCCTCAGGAAAATGATCAATAAACAGCAGGTTGGCTGTATGTTTAATTTTTACTTTTTCTGTGCTCGGCCGAGCAAGCTCAATCTTAACGAACACGTGATCAGTGGTTTCGAACACTTCCACTTCGGGTTCTTTTTCTTTTTTGACGTCTGTTTCTCTCGTTTTTTGATGTTGAGAGAGTGGGTCCTGAAAAGGGAACTGAGCAGGATAATTGGAGCCGAATACACTTTCCATCACTTGATTGACGTACTGCTCGACGTCTTTAGGGTCTGAATTCTTTAAGGCTTCTTTTGAAAATTGCTTTTGAAAAGGGAATAATCGGTTCCAGTCAAACATGCAAATCATCCTTTCTAAATGCCCTGAATTAGTATATGCCCATTCACTTGAGTGCGTGCTATAATATACGATAGGTTTAGAAAGGAATGGTTAGATTGAACGAACAACAGCAATCAAAAGGTGTTCTCTATACGGCAGCATCTTTTACATTATGGGGATTATTCCCGTTATATTGGAAACTGATGGAGCATATTTCGTCAGGCGAAATTTTAGCGCACAGAATTTTATGGTCATTTGTTTTTATGTGCGGTATTCTTCTGTATTTAAAACAAGTCCGGCCGGCGATGCAGACAGTGAAGGGTCTCATGCTCGATGGCAAGGCACTTTTTTCATTACTATTATCTGCTATTTTAATATCGGTTAACTGGTATGTGTACATTTGGGCAGTCAACCATCATCTTATGCTAGAAGCTAGTTTAGGGTATTATATTAATCCGCTTGTCTCTGTTTTACTAGGCATCATTTTCTTGAAAGAGCGGCTCAATAAATTACAAACCATTGCGATTTTAATTGCCGCAGCTGGGGTGATTCTTTCTACGATTCAGTACGGTTCATTTCCTGTCGTGGCAATATTACTTGCCTTTAGCTTCGGTTTTTATGGATTGATTAAAAAAAGAATGAGCTTCACGAGTGCCATTGGTTTGACAATTGAAACGCTGCTTCTAGCCCCGGCAGCTCTTGTGTACTTATTGTTCTTCTTAAAAGAACCTGTGGTGACAATGAATCCTAACAGCTTCGGATCGCTTGGTCTCTTATTCTTTGCAGGGGTCTTTACTGCGGTACCGCTTCTTTTATTCTCTGAAGGGGCAAAAAGAATTCCTCTTTATCAAGTGGGTATTTTACAGTACATTGCACCAACGATTACGCTGTTTTTAGGGTTATTTGTGTATCACGAGCATTTATCTTCAGCTAAAATTGTGACGTTTCTTTGTATCTGGGTGGCGATTTTATTGTTTACGACCTCTCAATTACGCATGAAAAAAACAGCGAATTCTCATTAAGTCCTACGAGCAGTTTGCTTTTTTTTGAAGGCGGATCATGTCATAATAAGTTGTTACCAAAACTGTAGAGGTGATTACATGTCATCAGCCAATGAGCTTACAGCTGCTTATCAATCTTTATGGAAAAATCGTCAGCTTGATGTCGATGATATGTCTTCTTTACACGAGGCAATATGTGATGATTTAAGCGATGCGCGCACTCATCCGAGGGCGAGAAAATCATTTCATCAAAAATATGTACTCGCTGTAGAGAGAATATTAGAAAGTGGGCTTCGGCATGATCATCAGCTGCAGCTGATCAGCTTACATACAAAAAAGCTGCGCGAATTAATTCAAAATGAAGGAAGGAACCACTCATGAAACCAATTCAAACGGAAGATGTCACAGCACATCTTGAATCGTTTTTAAATCGTCCAGTCTTCGTTCATCTTGAAACGACCACTGGTTCTTATTCAGCTCATGTAAATGAACAAAATATGACGGTCGTTGCCTATATCCGCAATGCGAAAGTCGTCTATTCACAGGCGAAAATAAAAGGACAAGGTCCGTACCGTGTTGGAATGAAAACAGAAGATGGCTGGATTTACGCAGAAGGATTAACGGATTATGTGTTTGATGACCATGGCCGCCTGCTGTTAGCTGGGCACTTGCCAGACGGGAAACTAGCGATCTCATTACAAATTAGTGAAACACCATTTCAGGTGTAGAAGAAAGGGTGACGAGTCATGAATGAACATGTACTAGTGATGCTGCCTCACCCAGATGATGAATCGTTTGGGGTTGCAGGTCTCATTGCACAAAGTAGAAAACGCGGCATCCCAGTCACGTATGCATGCGGGACACTTGGGGAAATGGGCAGAAATATGGGCAGCCCAACATATGCTAACCGTGAAACACTTCCTGAATTAAGAAAACAGGAATTAATCAGCGCCTGCAAAGAAATGGATATCACAGACTTACGTATGCTTGGACTTCGTGATAAAACATTGGAATTTGAAGACGACGAGTATTTAGCTGATGTGATGGAAACCATCATTGATGAAGTCAAACCTACACTGATTGTGACGTTTTATCCTGGACACGGTGTACATCCTGATCATGATGCGACAGGGGAAGCGGTGATTCGCGCTCTTTACCGTAAGAAAAAAGAAGATCGTCCTGTCACATACTGCATGGCCATTACGAAAAATAGAGAAGAAGTGCTTGGAAATGCAGATATTACGATCGACATTACAGATGTAGCAGATATCAAATTAAATGCACTGAGAGCGCATAGAACGCAAACAGAAGGCATGCTGAGAGAGCTTGAACAGAAGCTGAAAAACAAAGAACCTGTCGTCCAAAAATGGTTCGATGAAGAAATTTTCTGGACGTACCAATGGAATGACTAAATAAAAAAAGCAGCTGACATTGATCAGCTGTTTTTTTGTGTCGTATTTAGTGATTGGGCGCTTGTTGAAGCAATCGTTTTTCAATCAATCTGAGACGGATAAAGAGGACAATGGCACCAGCGGCAAGTCCGGCAATGAGACCAATCCAATACCCAAATGCCCCATAGGAGGTATAGGTGCCAATCAGATAGCCGGAAGGAAGGCCGATCACCCAGTATGAAACAAATGCGGCAATGAGCGTATAGTTAACATCTTTATAGCCGCGCAGCGCCCCTTGAATGGGTGCTGCAATGGCATCTGACAGCTGGAAAAAGATCGCATAAATCAAAAATTGCTGTGTCAACTGTAAAACAGCCGATTCAGCTGTGTATAAACCAGCAATCTCTGGTCTAAATAATAAAATGAGTGCTGCCGTACACAAGGAGAATAATACCGCCGTTCCAATTCCGATATAGCTATAGCTTTGCGCGTCTTTATAACGCTTGGCACCAGCTTCAAACCCAACGACAATAGTTAAAGCCATCGAGATACTGAGCGGTAAAATATATAAGATGGAAGCAAAGTTCATCGCAGCCTGGTGACTTGCAATAGTCACAGTATCAAAGTGACCCATTAATAACGTAACTGCTGCAAAGATACTCGTTTCAAAAAAAATCGCAAACCCAATAGGAAGACCGATTTTCAGTATTTGCCCCATACGGGAGATATTGATTTGAGGCAGTTTCTGAAACAAACGAAATGAGGCAAATGGTTCTGCTTTCATGACAATACAAATACTCATGATGAAAATCGCCCAATACGTCAACGCAGAAGCAAGACCAGCTCCCGCACCGCCAAGCTTTGGAAAGCCAAAATTCCCAAAAATAAATACATAGTTTAACACAAAGTTAATCGGAAGTGCTGTTAACGTGATAAACATCGTTACACGTGTTTTCCCTAATGCATCAATAAATGACCTGAGCACCGAATAACCAAACAGCGGGATGATACCAAAAGCAAGAAAACTTAAGAAATGCCGCGCAATATCCTCTACGGATTGCTCAAGTCCAAGTCCCCCTAATACGTAAGGGATGCTAATTGTTCCAATTGCAATCACACAGATACTTAAAATAAAGGATAAATAAATCGCCTGAAAGACAGCCTTAGGAACATCTTTTTTATGCCCTGCGCCCATCAGCTGAGCGACAATTGGCGTAACGGCCATTAATATACCAGCAAGTCCTGTATAAACGGGTGTCCAAATACTAGAACCGATCGCAACACCCGCAAGGTCTTCTGCACTCACTTTTCCAGACATCACGGTGTCTAAAAACGTAATAAGCGAAAGACCCGCTTGAGTGATTAAAATCGGAATCAAAATGGTTAAAAATAGTGTCACCTTAGCTCGAATGCTATTTGTTTCTCTCATCATAAGTTCCTCTCTGAACAGAAATAACGAGAGGATTATATCATGCTATGTAAAAAAATCAATTCTCTGTCGGATTATTTTTCTTAGATGGCTTCGTTTTTTTAAACATTTGGGCATAAATAAAGGAAAGACTGACAACACCTAAAATGCTGCAAGCATATTGAATCACTTTCTGAATGGTCATATTAAGTCACCTCCATAACAATAGAATGCACATAATTTGTTATTTTATGACAACGAAAAGGAGGAGGGAAAAGGTCAAATGATCAATCGTACGAATGAAGAAGTGCAATTTAAAGTGGGCATGAGAACACACTTGATGAAAATTATGAAGGATGCAAGTGACATTATCGATTCCCTTGATGAGATTGAGCAATGTCTACTTTGTGATCTCGAGTCATTACATGATGAGTTTAATGAAATGCATGCAGAGGCTTCCTCGTTTTATTTACAATCGTATATGGAAGAATTCACACCTGGATTTGCTCAATTTTCGTTAGCCATTGAGAGCTTATCAAAACAAAAGCACGGGGCACTGATTGTGATACAAAGGCGGGATGAGGTCGAGGATTTTATTCAAAGAGGGACAAATCTCCATGCGAAAATTAGTGCTTCATTAATTGAAAGCATTTTCTACCCAGGAAATCCACTTCATGATGGTGCGCTTTTAGTCAAAGAAAATACGCTCGTATCTGCGGCAAATGTGCTCCCGCTTACTTCAAAAAAAGTCAGTCCTTCTCTCGGGACAAGACACAGGGCTGCGATCGGACTCTCTGGTATGACCGATGCACTTGTTCTCGTCGTTTCAGAGGAAACGGGTAAAATGTCATTTGCGAAAGAAGGAGTCCTTTATCCGCTTACTGTAAAAGAACCTGAAATCAGAAAATAAAAAACCAATCGCTGCATTCTTCATTCGGAAGGATGCTTTTTTCATTTGAGGAGAAAAAACAGGCAATTAAGTAAAAAGTCATTTGATACAGAAAAATTTGTCATGTAGAATAGAACTATGAAACTAGCAGCGTGCTTGTTTTGACAAATTTCTAAACGTCAACTTAAAAATTCCTTAAAAAATGTTTATAAATACAGCAAACGGCCGATACAAACGATATGGCTTTGTTTTAGCATTTTGAGTTGACTGCTTTAGCCTATTTGTTATTGCCCAACGTCTACATGTCGAGTAATATAATAGAAATAAAGATAAAATAGTGCAAGAGAAGCAGAGTCGTTAAATGCTAAACTTAAAACTAGTACATAAGTCTTGTTGAATGAAATCATGAAAGGCGGAGATTTATCTATGAAGAAAAAAGTAGTAACCGGCCTCACAGTTTCAGCGATCGCTGGCTCAGCTGTGTTTGCTGCACCGGCAGAAGCACAGACGATCAAGGTGAAAAGCGGTGACTCACTTTGGAAGATTGCCGAACAGTACAATACAAGTATTTCGGAGCTTCAATCTCTTAATCAACTAAAAACGACGATGATTTTTGCAGGACAAAGCTTGAAAATTCCTGGCGCAAAAAGCAAAAAATCCAGTTCGTCAACTGGTTCAAAAGCAACGAAATCAAATGCTTCAACGACATCAAGCTACACAGTAAAGCTTGGAGATTCTTTATGGCTTATTGCGAAAAATCATAAAATGTCAGTGGCAAGCTTAAAAAGTCTAAACAGCTTAAACAGTGACTTAATTCGTCCTGGACAAAAGCTAAAGGTATCTGGAAGCACGAAGACAAGCGGGAGCCAGTCATCAAACTCCTCTTCAAATTCCAGCTCAAACAATAAGACAACGAACTCAAATAGTTCATCTTCATCAAGTACATACAAGGTCAAATTAGGGGATTCACTCTGGAAAATTGCCAATTCGCTCAATATGTCGATTGGTGAAATCAAAACATTGAACGGATTAAAATCTGATATGATTTATCCGAATCAAGTATTGAAAGTAAAAGGGACGGCTGCATCAAAACCAAGTCAGCCGAAACCTACTAAACCAAGCAATTCAAACAGTAACCAGTCTTCAAGCGGGAAAGCAACATCTTATACTGTAAAATCAGGCGATTCTTTATGGAAAATTGCGAATCAATTTAAAGTGCAAGTTCAGTCCATCCGTACAGCCAACAGCTTAAAAAGCGATGTGCTTAGAATTGGACAAGTTCTCAAAATTAATGGTGCAGCTTCAGGCTCAACTGGGTCGAATGGTTCTACGTCTAACGGCTCGACAAAGCCGGTCAACAATAACAAACCCGATGTGCCAATGAATGCAAAAATCACGACGATGATTCAAGAAGGTAAAAAGCTGACAGGCATTCCTTACAGATGGGGCGGCAATACACCATCTGGATTTGACTGCAGCGGCTTTGTTTATTACCTCATTAACAAGGTTTCGTCTGTATCCAGATTAAGCACAGCAGGCTACTGGAGTATGATGACACCTGTGAGCACACCTCAAGTTGGCGATTTTGTTTATTTCACAACGTACAAAGCGGGTCCATCTCATATGGGACTATACCTTGGCGGAGGAGATTTCCTTCACGCAAGTGACAACGGAGTGGGGATCTCAAACTTAAGCAATCCATATTGGAAAAAAGCCTATTTAGGTGCAAAACGTTTCTTCTAAAAAAGCCGATTTTCGGCTTTTTTTGTTTGCCCATTGATCAGGTTGTCCATACTGATATTAAAAGGGGGCAATCATATGAAAAAGTCAGTGTGGTTGATCATGATGTGTCTGGTCTTTGTTGCAACAGCTTGTCATGCACCGCCGAAAAAAGAAACGACAGAAGAAACCATTGAAGTTGCAGCACCTAAGCAAGCACCAGTTACCACGTCACTCATCAATGAAAACGGGCAAAAAATAGGGAGCATCGAAGTAAGAGACTCCTCAGAAAACGGGCTGGATTTACATGTGAAAGCGAAAAATCTGCCGCCAGGTCCTCATGGCTTCCATATTCACGAAACAGGAAGATGTGAAGCGCCAGATTTTGAAACGGCAGGGGCTCACTTTAATCCAACACACCGGGAGCATGGCTTTGATAACCCAAAGGGTCATCATGCTGGAGATATGCCTAATTTAGAAGTTGGGGCAGATGGACAAATTGATGTTGTCGTGAATGTACCAGATGTGACGTTAAAGGGAGGATCGAACCAATTAATCGATCAAAATGGGCGTAGCTTTATCATTCATGCAGAAGCAGATGATTACTTAAGCAACCCTTCTGGAAACTCAGGGAAACGCATCGCATGCGGAGCGATCACAAAAGAAATGGTAAAATAACAGATGTCTAGCCTTTATGTATTGAGTGCATAAAGGTTTTTTTAGTATACTTGGTGAGGAAAATGATCGAAGAGAGGAATTAATCATACATGTTTAACGAACAATTACTCCCAGAAGAAATTCAAGCAATGATTGAAGCAAAAGCAAAAGGACTAGAAGAAGAATTCCGTCCGCTTATTGGAACAGGCGGCTATGAATCACAGGACACGTCTATCATACAAGATGCGATGATTGCACTAGCACTCGGCAAAAACGTTCTTTTAAAAGGGCCGACTGGTTCAGGTAAAACAAAATTAGCAGAAACTTTATCTGCTTTCTTTCAGCAGCCGATGCACAGTGTGAACTGCTCGGTTGATCTTGATGCAGAAAGCTTGATTGGCTATAAAACCATTCACAATGATGGTCAAGTTGCTTCTATTGAATTTATTGAAGGACCTGTAACGAAAGCAATGAAAAAAGGCCATCTTTTATATATTGATGAAATCAACATGGCAAAGCCAGAAACCCTGCCTATTTTAAACGGTGTACTCGACTACAGAAAAATGATGACAAATCCATTTACAGGAGAGGTCGTTCGAGCAGATGAAGGCTTTGGCGTGATAGCGGCAATCAACGAAGGTTATGTCGGCACAGTGCCTTTAAATGAAGCGTTAAAAAACCGTTTTGTTGTCATTGACGTTCCATATATCGGCGGCGGCATCTTAAAGGATGTACTGCAATCTCAATCTGTATTAAAGGATGAACGTTTAATCGATCAATTCGTGCAGCTCTCATCAGACCTCATTACACAGGCACACAACGGGCAGGTGAGTGAAGAAGCAGCATCCATTCGCGCCCTTCTAGACACATGTGATCTTGCGCAATACATCCCGCCGCTTCGTGCAGTTGAACGAGGGATTGTTGAAAAGCTAGAAGATGACCGGGAAAAAGCAGCGGTAAGAAATATTGCCCAAACATTATTCGAGTGAGGTTCTGAGTTTTGAAATTCATCAAATTTAATGACAGCAGAATCGATTCATTTTTATTTATGGAATTAACGGATTTAGCCAAAACGTTAGCAAAAAGTGATGATGCCGAGCTTGAATACGGGGTGCAGTCCTACTATGATCCTTTTGAAAAGAAAATTTTCATCAGCCATTTTTGGGATGACCGTAAACAGGAAGACATGACAGCCGGACTGAAAAGTGATGTATTCCTCCGTGCAGTAGGAACCGTTTATAGTGATCTGACTGTCTTTCAGGAAATCATTCGCTATGCTCATACAATGTCCATTCCTGACCTGTGTAAACAATTGTTTATGCTCTTTGAAGATATCCGGATTGAAGAGCGGATTAAACGTGACCGCCCAGGAACAAAAAAGGTATTTAAACGAAGAAGAGAGCTATACCGGCGTCATTTTAAGACGCAATTAACGATTAACCAAGAGCGGAGCATTTTAACGGATGCACTCTATTGTGCAATGTATGTGAAGCTGACAGCGGATTCACCGCTAGAAGAAATTCCGCCTCTTCACGAGCGGATCAACCCAATGATTCCATTTATTGAATCAAGTCTTGAGCGTGTATATGAAGCGCGTTCAACCGGAGATATCGCAGTCATCGTCAAAGAATTAATGGAAGGCTTTGATGAGCTTCTTGATAAAGATATGCTGAATACGTACTTTTTCTTCCCGGAATTGGACTATGAAAAAGCGGCAAAAGAACCGCTGTTTCATGACTTAAAAAGAAAACCTAAATTAAGTGAAGACATCAAAGTCGACCGGGAAAAAGAGGGCGATGAAGACATCCACCAAGAGTATATGGAAGTGTGGCATCGAGAAACAGAAGCACCGTCAAAAAGCTTCCTTCAATTTGATTTAGAGCACGGCGGGAAAAGTGATCTCGGGAAGGATGCAGCAAGAGAAGGCGATGACGGAGATCAAGCACTTGGCACTGTCCAAGGCTCTGCCAAGCAGACTCACCGAAAAGATTATTCAAAGCTTGAGGCGCTGGAAGAGGCTGAAGGCGAGGAAAGCGGAGCGGATGCTCATGAGAATGGAAAAGAGAACAAATATGCGTTTCCAGTCATGATTTCACCAGATCCTCCCGCGCCAGAACAAATCAATGTATACAAGCAGCACGCCAAGGAGATTGAGCCGTATCAGAAACGGTTAAAACAGATGATTCAAAAAACGCTCGAACATAAAAAAACATGGCCAAAAACGGATCTTCATGCAGGACGTCTGAGTAAAAAGCTCATTCGTTATTTTACAGAGTCGAATCCGCGTCTTTTCTATAAAAAACAGGCACCTTCTTCGGAGATTGATGCTGTTTTCACTTTATTAGTGGATTGTTCTGCTAGCATGTTTGACAAGATGGACGAGACGAAAAAAGGCATTGTTCTATTCCATGAAGCCTTAAAGTCCGTTCAAGTCCCGCATCAAATTGTGGGGTTTTGGGAAGATACAAACGACGCATCAGAAACAAGTCAGCCGAACTATTTCAACACAGTCGTGTCGTTCAAAGATTCTTTATTTGATGCAGGTCCTTCCATTATGTCTCTTGAGCCAGAAGAGGATAACCGGGATGGCTATGCGATTCGCCAAATGACAAAAATGATATTAAAACGAAGAGAAGAGCAAAAGTTTCTCATTGTTTTTTCCGACGGAGAGCCAGCTGCATTCAGCTACGAACAAAATGGGATCGTCGATACACATGAAGCAGTTCTTGAGGCGAGGAAAAAAGGCATTGAAGTAATCAATGTGTTTTTATCCAATTCACCGATCGAAGAAGCACAGATGAAAACCATTCAAGATATGTATGGCAAGTTCAGCATTTTTGTACCAGATGTCGATACATTGCCAGATGTTTTATATCCGTTACTGAAGAAATTACTGCATAAAAGCATTGGGGCATAAGGTTTTGCCCCTTTCTTCAAAATATTTTTCGGAATGATTTAAATTTTTTGTTTTTCTGTGAATTTTTTATCTTTAATTGAACAAAGAATGTAGAAAGTAATCCGAAACAGTGGTAGAATATTATTGGAAGCGTTTTATTACATAAATTTGGTCATTGTGTTCTGGAAGTTATATCGAGATAGTGTTCAATCACTTGATGATCAAAGTTGGGGGTAGTGTTCAAAATGTTTCAAAATGATGTGAAACAACCGTTGAGTTGGGAAGAATTTCATGGTCCGAACCTCGGCTATGTGCTCGAGCTCTACGATCAGTATGTCCAGGATCCTACTAGTGTTGATGAAGATCTAAGAGGCATATTTGATGAACTTGGTGCACCACCGAGTGAAATGAAGGAGGAAATTGGGAAAAAAGAAAATAGCGTAGTTACTTCTGAACAAATCCAAAAGATAGCATCAGTCGTTAAACTGGCAGAAGACATCAGAACGTATGGCCATTTAAATGCTTCCGTCAATCCTCTTCGCAAAGAAAAGGAATTACAAGAGCTGTTTCCTTTAAAGGAATACGGTTTAACAGAAGAAGACGTCAAGAATATTCCAATATCTATTATTAGTCCTGACGCACCAAAACACATTTCAAACGGCATAGAAGCCATTAACCATTTGAGAAATACGTATAAGCGTACCATTTCATTTGAGTTTGATCACGTACATGATTTCGAAGAACGGAACTGGCTCTCAAAATCAATCGAGTCTGGTGAACTATTTAAGAAAAAACCAGCCGATAAACTAGTTTCTGTATTCAAGAGATTAACAGAAGTTGAGCAGTTCGAACAGTTTCTTCATAAAACATTTGTTGGGCAAAAGCGCTTCTCAATAGAAGGATTAGACGCACTTGTCCCAGTACTTGATGAAATTATTTCAGAGTCTGTTACACAAGGGACTTCAAATATTAACATTGGAATGGCACACAGAGGCCGTTTAAATGTATTAGCACATGTGTTAGGAAAACCATATGAGATTATTTTCTCAGAATTCCAGCATGCGCCAAATAAAGAGCTTGTTCCATCAGAAGGCTCTATTGGCATCAGCTACGGGTGGACAGGTGATGTAAAGTACCATCTTGGAGCAGATCGTCAAATTAAAGACGAAGATACAAAGAGTGCGAGAGTCACGCTTGCTAATAACCCAAGTCACTTGGAATTCATTGATCCAATCATTGAAGGAAGCACACGTGCTGCTCAGGAATTACGTACTCAAAAGGGCTATCCAGTACAAGACGTTGAAAAGGCATTAGCCATCTTAATTCATGGTGATGCGGCATTTCCTGGGGAAGGAATTGTGGCAGAAACATTAAATTTAAGTCAACTTGTAGGCTATCAAGTGGGCGGAACAATCCATATCATTGCAAACAATATGATCGGATTTACGACGGAAAGCAATGAATCTCGCTCAACGAAATATGCAAGTGACCTTGCAAAAGGGTTTGAGATTCCAATTGTTCACGTCAATGCAGATGATCCAGAAGCATGTTTAGCGGCTGTTCAATTAGCTGTAGAATACCGCAAACGCTTTAAGAAGGATTTCTTAATTGACTTGATCGGCTACCGCAGATACGGTCATAACGAAATGGATGAGCCTTCTACGACTCAGCCGATGCTGTACGATGCAGTCAGAAAGCACAAAACGGTCAAGAATATCTTTGCAGATAAACTTGTCACAGAAGGTCTTCTAACGAAAGAGCAGCGTGAAGAAATCGAGCAGGCTGTAGCGACGAGAATAGAAGAGGCCTATCAAAAGGTGCCTTCAAAGAAAGAGCATACGATTCAAGAAATTGAACTGCCAGAACCAGTATCAAATGGCTTCCCAGCAGTGGATACATCCGTAGAGTTTGATGTGTTACGAAAGCTGAATGAAGAATTGATCAGCTGGCCGGACGATTTCCAAGTATTTGGTAAGCTTAAACGGATCCTTGAAAAACGTGCAAAAGTGTTTACAGATGACCGTAAAGTAGAATGGTCACTTGGGGAAGCACTTGCATTTGCATCTATATTAAAAGACGGTACGCCAATTCGAATGACCGGACAGGATTCAGAGCGCGGTACTTTTGCTCAAAGAAACCTTGTTCTTCACGACAGTCAAACTGGAGATGAATTTATTGCTCTTCATGAGCTGAGTGATGCAAACGCATCATTTACTGTTCATAATAGTCCACTGTCAGAGGGCTCAGTCATCGGGTTTGAATATGGTTATAATGTCTATTCTCCTGAAACGTTAGTCATTTGGGAGGCTCAATTTGGAGACTTCGCAAATGCGGCTCAAGTGTATTTCGATCAATTTATTTCAGCTGGACGCGCAAAATGGGGACAAAAATCAGGTCTAGTGATGCTCTTGCCTCATGGATATGAAGGACAAGGTCCTGAGCATTCAAGTGGAAGAACAGAGCGATTCCTGCAATCAGCTGCTGAGAATAACTGGACAGTGGCGAACCTCACAAGTGCAGCGCAATACTTCCACATTCTTAGAAGACAGGCGAAAATGCTGCTTCGTGAAGAGATTCGTCCGCTTGTCATCATGACACCGAAGAGTCTGCTTCGTAACCCGAACACATTGTCTGAAGTCCAGGAATTAACGGATGGACAGTTCCAACCAGTTCTTGAACAACCAGGCCTTGTGCATGATCACGAAAAAGTATCGCGACTCGTGCTATCTAGCGGGAAGGTATCAATCGATATTAGTGATCGTTTTACTCAAATGGAAGAGCCGAAAGATTGGCTTCACATTGCGAGAGTCGAACAACTATATCCATTCCCAGCCAAAGATATTAAAGCGATTTTATCAAAACTAACAAACTTAGAAGAAATCGTATGGGCGCAAGAAGAGCCACAAAATATGGGGGCTTGGGGATACATTGAGCCATATTTACGTGAAATTGCGTCTGAAAAAGTAAAAGTACGTTACATCGGTCGAAGAAGACGCTCAAGTACGGCTGAGGGTGATCCAACTGTGCATAAAAAAGAACAAGAACGAATTGTATCTGATAGCTTGACTCGCAAAAACTAAGGGGGAAATGAAAAATGGCGGAAATTAAAGTACCTGAATTAGCGGAATCGATCTCGGAAGGAACGATAGCTCAATGGCTAAAGCAGCCGGGCGATTATGTGGAGCAGGGAGAATACCTGTTAGAACTTGAAACAGATAAAGTCAATGTCGAACTGACAGCAGAAGAATCTGGTGTACTGAAAGAAGTGCTGAAGGATTCTGGTGACACTGTACAAGTTGGAGAAGTCATCGGAACAATTGCAGCGGGTGAAGCTGGCGGAAGCGAGTCCGCAGCTCCAGCACCTGAGCAAGAGTCTGCACCAGCTTCGAAAGAAGAACCGGCAGCTGCTCAAAAAGAAGAAGCAGTGAAAGAAGAGCCGAAATCTGGTAATGGCAGAACCATCGCTTCTCCAGCAGCTAGAAAACTAGCGAGAGAGAAGGGACTAGACTTATCTGAAATTCCAACCGTAGATCCGCTGGGCAGGGTACGAAAGCAGGATGTCGCTTCTTATCAAAAGAATGAAGCACCTGCAAGTGCACCAAAAGCCGCGCCAAAAGCAAATGCTGCGGTGCAAAATGAACAACCAGGAAAGCCAATTGAACGTGAGAGAATGTCGCGCCGCAGACAAACGATTGCAAAACGTTTAGTTGAGGTTCAGCAAACGGCTGCAATGCTGACGACATTTAATGAAGTAGATATGACGGCTGTGATGGACTTAAGAAAACGCCGTAAAGATGCCTTCCTTGAACAAAATGATGTAAAGCTTGGCTTCATGTCTTTCTTCACAAAAGCAGTTGTAGCAGCACTGAAGAAATATCCGCTGCTTAACGCAGAAATTCAAGGTGATGAGCTCGTCTTGAAGAAATTCTATGACATCGGCATCGCTGTTGCTGCTAACGAAGGACTTGTCGTACCGGTTGTCCGTGATGCAGACAGATTGTCGTTTGCAGGGATTGAAAAGGAAATTGGTCATCTTGCGAAAAAAGCACGAGATAACAAATTGTCTCTAAATGAGCTGCAAGGTGGATCATTCACGATCACAAACGGCGGAACATTTGGTTCACTGCTTTCAACACCAATTTTAAACAGCCCTCAAGTTGGAATTTTAGGGATGCACAAAATTCAGCTTCGACCTGTGGCAATTGATGAAGAACGTTTTGAGAACCGTCCGATGATGTATTTAGCTCTTTCTTACGACCACCGGATTGTCGATGGTAAAGAAGCAGTTGGATTCCTTGTCACGATTAAAAACTTACTTGAAGATCCAGAGCAGCTCTTGCTTGAAGGATAATCTTCAATTTGAAAAGCTAGCACCCATTAAAGGTGCTAGCTTTTTTTCTTTTCATTTTCAGTATTTCCTCTCTTTGACCAATACGTCGCAAGCCAGGAACCAGATAAATTATGCCACACACTAAAAATGGCACTTGGTACGGCTGCAAGTGGCGAGAAGTGTGCTGTCGCTAGAGCTGCACCAAGTCCAGAGTTTTGCATGCCTACTTCAATCGAGATGGCTCTTCGAGAAGGGATATCCATTTTGCACCACTTTGCAATAAGGTAACCAAATAAAAGACCAAGTCCATTATGTAAGATCACAACAGCCAATATTAGCAGCCCAGATTGAAGAATCTGCTCTTTATTTGCACTGACAACCGCTGCAATGATCACTACAATTCCGGCGACAGATACAAGCGGCAATGCTTGAACCGCATAGGTCACTTGTTTTTTGAAAAACAATTTAACGATGACACCTAAGATAATTGGGATCAACACAACTTGTACAATTGACAAAAATAGCGCTTCTGGCGATACAGGTAACCATGATCTTGCAAAGAGTAAAATAAAGACAGGTGTTAAAAATGGAGCAAGAAGGGTCGATATGGTGGTGACGGCTACAGATAATGCCGTATTTCCTTTCGCCAAAAAGGTCATCACATTGGATGCTGTACCGCCTGGGCAGCAGCCCACAAGAATAACGCCTACTGCAATTTCAGAAGGAAGCTGTAATCCGTAAGCTAATAGAAAGGCGATAAGCGGCATGAGTGTGTACTGCGCCAGAACCCCAATCAGCACATAGAGAGGTTTTCGAAACAGCTCTTTAAAATCTTCAGCAGACAGGGTAAGCCCCATCCCAAACATAATAATACCGAGTAAAAAAGGAATATAAGTTCCAATCTTAGAAAATTCGGCAGGAAAGGCAAATCCAAGACACGCAAATAAAATGACCCAAATTGCAAAGGTTCTTCCTGCAAAGTGACTAATGGTTAATAAAATCTTCATTCATTGCTTCAGCTCTCTTTCTATACATATCTTTTCTATTTTAAATGAATTTTCTGAAAAAACAACCCATTCTTTTAGTGGTGATAATAATATTATGTAAACTATAAATACTCCATATAAGCAAATGCCTACATGGAGTAGCGTTTTTAAAAAGGGGTCCATTTCACTTGCTGAGCTTGCTTAAGGCGTGCTTCTGGCTCACGCCAGTCAACGACATTCCACCAGCGATCTACATATGTCGCTTTTTCATTCAGATATTGCAGATAGTAGGCGTGCTCCCATACGTCAAGAGCTAGAAGAGGGAGCACATCCCATTGTGATAAAAATTGATGGCGTTCTGCTTGTAAAATCTCTAATCGCTGAGATCTTGGTGCCCATACGAGAATGGCCCATCCAACACCTTCAACTTGTTTGGCTGCAGCTGAAAATTGGGATTTGAATGCATCATAGCTTTCAAACGATTGTTCAATAAGACGAAGCATTTGACCAGTGGGCTTTCGTTTGCCTGAAGGACTCATAGAAAACCAAAAAATGCAATGTAAATAGTGTCCCGCACCATTGAAGGCTAGCTCCCGTTCCCAATGCTTGATCATTTTAAAATCATTGGTTCTTCTTGCTCTTTTTAAGGCAAGCTCAGCTTGGTTCAGACCATCAACATATGATTGATGATGCTTCTGGTGATGCAAATACATCACCTCTTTTGAAATAAACGGTTCTAGTGCATCATACCGGTAAGGGAGAGGGGGTAATTGATGGCCGCCAACTGCCACATCTCGCATTGCATCTTGTGGAATTATATCCTCTGCAATACTTTCAGCCAATTCGTACCACTCTTCTTCACTGGAATGTTCATCATTCATGATGAACGATAAATGTTCTGCTTTCTGACGGGTGTTGTCATCTTGAACTGCACCTTGAATGAAGCTAAGCCAATCTTTAAGCTGCATGCGATATTCTTCCTTATTCATTTTTACGCCTCATTTCTTCTAAAAATGTGGAACAAGCCATCATTGGAAAGACAAATGGATAGCTATGATAGGTGATGTAAAATTGCTTTGGAAGACCAATACCTACTGGATAGTGCAAGGCTTCACTCGAGTGCTGATGTTGAATCAAAAATGAGATGGCTTTTAAAATCACTTTGTCATCTGGCTGCACATATTGTAAAAGTGCCTCAGCAGCCCAAGCCGTTTGAACCACTGTCCCAAATGGAAGCGGGACGTACCTTTTAACCTCTGCACTTTTACACGATTCTCCGAAGCTGCCATCTTCTAATTGAATTGTTTTTAAAAATCGACATGCTTTTTGAACAGCAGAATGCGATGAGGAGATGCCAGCAGCCTTTAGTCCTGTTAACGCAGCCCAAGTACCATAAATATAGCAAACGCCCCATCTTCCGAACCATGATCCGTTTTTCTCTTGATGATCAAGCAGCCATTTCACACAATGATCTTTTTGCCTTTGCATGAGTGGTGACATGCTATTCTCTTCAAGAGCAATAAGATGGAGCACACGACCTGTAATATCAGGCGTAGAAGGATCAATGGCCGCATCCTCAGCAGATTCGAGCGGGAGATGACGAAGCAAGAAGTGATTTTGATTTTTTTCAAAAGCTGAAAAGCCGCCATCCCGGTTTTGCATGGAAAGAAGCCAATCAAATCCTCGTTTCCACTGAACGGGAGCGTATGTTTGAGGAACGGCTTTTAACACAATTTGCGTATCATCGCAATCTGGGTTATTTGTGTTTAAATCTGAAAAACCAAAGCCTCCCGGAGCCGCATGCCGGTTATGGATCGCCCAATCTGCTTTCTTCATTTGCTGCCGGTTCAGTAAGTACGTAAAAGACTTTTTGATCACTGGATCATCTTGTGTTCTGCCTGCTCGCTGAGAAGCATAACTGACAAGCGCTGTATCCCAAACAGTGGATGTAGAATTCTCAGCATATTTCCTGCCCCCACAGTCAGTGACTAGCTGTTTCATCCCTTTGACTGCTTTTAAAATGAGATGATGTCCCGGAGAGTATCCAAGACTCATGAGTGCATAGACCATAAAAATACTGGCACTTAAATAGCTATAAAGCGTGCCATCTTTTTCAAGGCGTTCAAACATATACCGCTTCGCTGCCTCATACCCGAAAAAGTCGAGCCGGCTGTCGAGTGCAGTATACGACCGCATGTATGCTAGAAAGTGGTGAGTGGAACGTTCTTCTCTTGCCATAAACCAGTCAAAAGGATTTTTAGACATGTTTGCATCGAGATGTGCTAAGCTTGGAAACTGTTCATGAGAGGCATATCGTTTGTTGAGTGCAATCATCATTGGGACAAAATGAATTCTTGCATATGCACTAAGATGATAGAAGTGAAGCGGGAAATATGTAGGGATGAGTAAAAATGAAAGTGGTGCATAGAAGTATGGCCAAGGGTGCATGCCATTGACAGCAAGCATCCACTTTGTCATAAAATGAACATTCTTCAAGCCGCCATTTGATCGAATAAAATGTGCTGCTTTTTCCATATGCGGCTCATCTTGTTGATACCTGCCTGACACGAGCATCCCGCAGTAGCCTTGCACAGTCGCGGTTACATGTCCCGCCTGATCATGATACAAAGAAAAAGAACCATCCTCATTTTGCTTTTCACGTATAGCTTCTGCCAATTGATGAACCAAAGCCTGATCCGAATCACCGACCGCCTTTAACAGCATAATCAAAAAAGCATTTGTCATCATTGGCCCTTCAAAGCAGAAGACAAAAGCGCCATCTTCTCGTTGTCTGCGCTGCATTTGCATGTGCAATTCATCAATATATTCGTTTACTTTTGTTTTAAAATCTTGCATATTCGGCCATGCTCCTTTCCTTTATTACTATATTCAGGAGCCTGCCTGTCACATGCAATCACAAAAAAGCCGATGACATGGTCACCGGCTTTATAGGCGTCATTAGTCTTGGAGATTAATCCACACACTTTTGACTTCTGTATAGTTGTTAAGGGCGTATGATCCCATTTCTCTGCCAAGACCTGATTGCTTGTATCCTCCAAACGGGGAGGCAGCATCAAAGACGTTATAGCAGTTGACCCAAATCGTGCCTGCTTCAAGACGTGCAGCAATGTCATGGGCATGCTTTAAGTTTTCTGTCCAAAGTCCTGCGGCTAAACCATAGTCAGACTGGTTGGCTCTTTCGACCACTTCATCAATGGAATCGTAAGGAATCGCAGATAGGACAGGTCCAAAGATTTCTTCTTTTGCGATGGTCATGTCATCTTCTACATCTTTAAAAACAGTAGGGGAGACAAAATAACCAGCCTCATAAGGGCAATCGCCACCGACAACGGCTGTTGCACCTTCTGATTTACCTTTTTCAATATAGCCTAACACGCGCTCGTGCTGTTCTTTACTTACGAGAGGTCCGATTTGCGTATCTTGATGAAGACCGGCTCCTTGTTTGAGGGATGTCGCATATTCAGCCATTTGATCGACAACCTCATCATATTGGCTCCGGTGAACAAAGACCCTAGAACCAGCACAGCATACCTGACCTTGGTTAAACATGACCCCATTTAAAGCACCTGGAATGGCTTTCTTTAAATCAGCGTCTGGCAAAATAATATTTGGTGATTTTCCGCCAAGTTCTAATGTGACCCTCTTAATGGATTTGGCTGCTTTCTCCATGATGAGTTTCCCAACACTTGTTGACCCCGTGAAGGCAAGCTTATTCACATCAGGGTGATCGGTTAACGCATTCCCGGCTGTTTCGCCAAATCCAGGTACGATGTTAATCACACCTTCTGGGAAGCCGGCTTTATCAACTAATTCAGCTAAATAAAGAGCAGAGAGGGGTGTTTGTTCAGCTGGTTTTAAAACGATGGTGCAGCCTGTCGCAAGTGCAGCACCCATTTTCCACATGGCCATGAGCAGCGGGAAGTTCCAAGGAATGATTTGTCCAACAACGCCAACAGGCTCATGACGGGTATAATTAAAGTATCCTTGGCTGACAGGAATGGTTTGTCCACTTATTTTGGTTGTCCAGCCCGCATAATAGCGCATATGCTCGATTGCGAGAGGGATATCTGCATTGGTTGTTTCATTAATTGGCTTTCCGTTATCTAAAGTTTCAAGCTGAGCGAGCTCTTCTTGGTTTTCTTCCATTAAATCAGCAAGCTTGAACATGAGCCGGGCGCGTTCGGCGGCAGACATGGAGCGCCAAGGACCATGAAAGGCTTTTTTGGCTGCTTTTACTGCCTCATCAATGTCTTTTGCACCTGCTTCATATACATCAATAAGGGTTTCACCTGTGGCTGGGTTAGGAGTTGAAAAGGTTTTGTTATCGTGACTTGTGACAAACTGACCATTAATGTAGAGTTTTTTCGTCCCTTGGAGAAAAGATTCGAGTTTTGAACTAATTTGAAGTGTTGTAGAGCTCATAAATAAACAAACCTCCTTAAAGATATGGATTGTTCTGCGAGTTCTAGGTGAAAAAGCGGACCTGAAGCAAATGATCTAGTATACGCACATGGATGTAAACGTATACATTCATCATATTACATGACATCTTTGAAAGCAATCCATAACACTCATTGCATTTCATGAAAAATTGGCTACAATAAATGTATAGATGAAAAAAGGAGTTTTTAAATCATGATCCATCAAAACTGGCAAACGGCTCAAACGTTAAAACAAGTAAAATGTATACATACGAATGCGAAAAAATATATGGTCGACCGTGCACTAACGGTTGGAAGCACATATGAAGTGAAAAATGAAACAGAAGAATTCCTGTTTGTCGTTGATAATACAGGTAAAGTAGGCGGGTATTATAAAGAGTATTTCGAAGACTTTTCTGCTGAATGATTTTGATCATCATCACTCATACTAAGAAAAACAGTAAAGGGTGATGATGATGAAAAAGAAGCAAACAGATGAGCAGAATCAACAAAATGCTTGGCATGATAACGAAGATGCTGATATGGCAATTACGCTTGAGCAGATTTCCGATGTATATGCCGAGGGAACCATTGAAACACCAAAAGACGAATAGTCCAGATTGTTGACAGAGTGCTAAAATGATCTTTATTTTAGCACTTTGTCTTCTTTTTCAGTGTGACATGAAAACCTTTGCAGCCCTAGGAAGGACGAGTACCGGCGCGGAGCGAATTTGACATTCGTGATCACCGGACTGACAAAGAATGCGAGGGTTTGTCTACACGCTGACAGTGATTTGAAAAAATCACTGTTTTTTTATTGGTCACAATTCAACCATTTTTCTCAAAAAGAACTGAAACTTTTTTCCTGCTTTAACTGTCTAAATAAGTAGAGGAAAGAGCATCGAATCAAAAAGAAAAAGTTAAATGAAATTTAATCTATTCGTAATGGAATAACGATCATTTATAGCGTATTCTATAAGTGAGAACAAAACGTACCCACAGAGCGTGTGGCCGTTTTTTCATAAAGGAATTTGATGGAGGAAGAGGGGGTTTACGTGGGTATTTTTTCTGTCAGTAAACAAAATGATAAGAAATTCGAATCCTTACTAATTGAAGGGGAAAGAATTGAAGCTGTTTACAGACTGCGTCACGACCAAATTTGTTTCACCAATAAACGACTGATCTTTGGCGATAACCGCGTATTTTCTAAGAAGAAAGTTAGGGTCTCCTTGCCATATCGATCAATTGAAAGTTTTGCCATTCAAGAAGCTGGCGTGTTTGATCAGGACACAGGTATGCTGCTTGTCACAAGCTCAAAAGTATTTGAACTTGATTTTTCAAAAGAGACGGATTTGAGTGATGTTCAAGCCATTTTGACAAAACATATTTGCTGATCAACCTTGCGATTACATAGATCACATGCACTTTTCTCATTCTACGTATTTATTTTAATAGATCGCACATTGCCTGAGCCCTTCCCCATATTTTCTTGGAAGGGCTTTTTTGTTTAGGTGTTTGAATGATAGCAAAAAAGGATAAAGATGAAACAGATACAGAAAGGGGAATGAACAATGAAAGTATTAGTTGCAGGAGCAAATGGACATACAGGTAGACTCGTCATTCGTTATTTAAAAGAAAAAGGACATGAGCCGCTTGCTCTCATTCGAGATGAAAAACAAGCGGATGCGCTAAAAGAACTTGGTGCAGCGCCTGTCATCGGTGATCTTGAAAAGGATGTGACAGATGCTGTGAAACAAGCAGATGCTGTCATCTTTGCAGCTGGTTCAGGCTCCAAAACAGGTGCAGATAAGACGATTGCAGTGGATCAAGAAGGTGCAAAACGTCTTGTCGACACAGCGAAAAAAGAAAACATTCAGCATTTTGTGATGCTGAGTTCCTTTAATGCCGATGATCCAAACCAGGGAAAAGGGCAAGGAAGTATGGAAATTTATTATGAGGCGAAAAGAAAAGCAGATGAACATCTAAAACAGTCTGGACTTTCCTATACCATTGTCCGTCCAGGTGCCTTGCTGCATGAGGAAAAGACAGGAAAGATTGAAGCTGCGGAGCATATTTCAGATAATCAAAACATTGAGATTTCAAGAGAGGACGTAGCCACTGTACTAGTGGAAAGCTTAACAGAATCCAATGTGAAAAATAAATCCTTTGACTTAATTAAAGGGGATAAACCAGTAGAAGAAGCACTTCGCACCCTGTAAGAGAAGCAAGCTGCTGCCAATAAGGCGGCGGCTTTTTTGATGTTTTCATTTCGTTTGCAGCGGGAAGGGAATAAGAAAGGAGTGATTGACCGTGGGCTTAACGAAAGAACAAAAAGCTGATTTATACGAAAGATTGAATCAATTAAAGGAAGATGTAAAAGGGTCAAAAAAGAAAGAAGAATCTATGCTAAGTGAATCGAGCGAGATTTCAAATGGTGTTGGGAACCATATCGCTGATCATGGGAGCATTTATTTAGACCGCATGACCGAACAAACGCTGGACCAAGTTGATGGCCAGCTTGAAGCTGAAATTGATGCAGCCCTGAAACGAATGGAAGACGGAACATATGGGGTCTGTGAGAAAACAGGGAAAGACATTCCATATGAACGTTTAAAAGCAGTTCCCTATACACGTTATTCAATCGATGCGAAGAAAAATGAAGAAACCACTCAAGACCCAAACGAGTTTGACCGTAATTTCTCAGATCAAATGCGTGATTTAACAAATAGACAAACAATGGATCAGATGCATTCAGATACGTATGAACGATTAGAGGAAGAGCAGGATGTTGACATAGACGAAGAAAAATAGGATAATAAATCGAAGTTACATTTTTTCAGAATAATTTTTTCTTATGTATGCAATGACAAATATCTTGTATACATGAGTATTTCATAGAAAAAAGATCTCTTGAAATTTAATAAACTTTCGTGTAATATAGTTTAAAGGCTGCGATGCGCGTAATGTTAATTAAGTTTTAACCTTTAAGCTGTAATAGGGAGTTTTATATTGAAGCCGGAATGTCATGCCTCCTTAGAGAGGAAGACAGGAACGTTTCTGCAAACACCCACTTTGAGGAGTGGTGGTTTAAAACTTTCTTACTTAGATTACGGCATCCGCAGCTTTTCCTAGGATGATTCAAGCCATTTTCCATTTCGGAAAATGGCTTTTTATTTTGTAAAAAGACGAAATTCGACTGATCGCCTGTAGAGGCAAGAATCTATGTTAAAATGGACAAAACAAATGACGGAGAGGGAATTGAATGTTAGAACAAGCAGAAGCACTCCTGAAACAATATTATGGCTTTGATGCCTTTAGAAAAGGACAGAAACAAGCTATTGAAGCGATTGTAAATAAACAAAAGGATACCGTCTGCATTATGCCGACAGGCGGAGGGAAGTCAGTTTGCTATCAGATCCCTGCGCTAATGATGGAAGGTACAACGATCGTAGTATCTCCGCTTATTTCTTTAATGAAGGATCAGGTTGATGCGTTAAATGAGATGGGCATACGTTCTTCCTTTTTAAACAGCACTCTGTCCGCAGCTGAAATGAATGAAAGGCTGAAAAAATGCGAAAACGGGGAATATGAACTGCTTTATATCACACCTGAACGCTTACAAAATGAACGTTTTTTTCAGCTGTTAGATCGGTTAACGATTCCTTTAATCGCGATTGATGAAGCGCACTGTATATCCGAGTGGGGACATGATTTTAGGCCAAGTTATCGCTTCATTCAAGAATGCTTGAACAAGCTGTCAAAAAGACCGGTGATTGTCGCATTAACAGCTACAGCGACGAAAAAGGTACACCAAGATATATGTGAACAGCTTGGCATAAACGGAGAAGAAACCGTCTTTACTGGGTTTGCTAGAGAAAATTTGTCCTTTCAAGTGATCAAAGGAGAAAACAGTGAACGTTTTATCACACAATATATGAAGAAAAACAGTCTTGAGTCTGGCATTATTTATACAGCCACTCGTAAAGAAGCAGATAATATTTATCATCGACTAAAAAAACAAAAGATCAAAGCTGGCGTTTATCATGGTGGATTGGATGATCATACGAGAGAAGAGCAGCAAAACCTCTTTTTAAATGATGATATCCAGGTGATGGTCGCCACATCAGCATTTGGCATGGGAATCAATAAGTCGAATGTCCGTTTTGTGATCCATCATCAAATTCCAAGGGATATTGAAAGCTACTATCAAGAAGCTGGGCGTGCCGGCAGAGATGGGCTTGAAAGTGAATGCATCTTACTGTTTTCACCTCAAGGTGTAAGAGTGCAGCGCTTTCTCATTGAACAGTCAATAGAAGATGAGACGCGCTACCAGCATGAGCTGCTTAAATTAAGGCAAATGGTGGATTACTGTCATACTGAGCAATGTCTGCAGCAATTTGTGATGGATTATTTTGATCAAACAGCTAGTTCGCCTTGTGGTAAATGCAGCAACTGCCTTGATGAAAGAGAGCGTGAAGAGGTCACAAGAGAAGCACAGATGGTGTTATCTTGTACAGTGAGAATGAATGAGCGCTTCGGTAAAATGATGATCGCCCAAGTACTGGCGGGCTCTAAAAACAAAAAAGTGCTAGAGCTAGGATTCGATCGTCTCCCTACATATGCTTTAATGAAACAACATTCGGCTCAGCAAATCAGTGACTTCATTGAATTTTTAATTACAGAAGAGTATTTGCACATGTCTGAAGGAGCTTACCCAACACTGAAGGTGACCCATAAAGGGAAGAAAGTGTTAGTTGGACAAGAGGCTGTGTATAAAAAGCAGGCGTTCAAAGCAGAAGCCATTCAAGAAAACGATGCATTATTTGAGCGATTGAGATCGCTAAGAATGAAGCTAGCTAGAGAGCAAGGTGTTCCGCCGTTTGTTGTCTTTTCTGATCAAACATTGAAGGAAATGTCAGCGGTAGAGCCTCAAACAGATGATGAATTACTCCAAATTAAGGGGATTGGCGCTCAAAAAAGAGAGAAATACGGAGATGTTTTTTTAGAAGAAATTCGTTTATTTATAGAAAAAGAGAAAAAATAAAGAGTTTGAAGAAGAAAAATAAATATTTTTCGCTGCACTTGGACACGTTTTCAGCAGGCCGTTTTTGATCCTTTTAAAACCTTGATATGGCGGGGAATCAAGCCGTTTTGTGGTCTGATTTACCAATGGAGAGAGATGTTTCATGTAAAGGAACTGTAATCTAAAACATATCGTTTTGTTATTGAATTGACATTTACATATGTTACGATAGCACTCGTTAGCCGCCATAAAAAGCTAACAAGGGAGGATTTACTTTATGAAGAAGACTATTATGTCCTTGGTTGCTGTTGCAGCAATCTCAACAACAGCATTTGGAGCGCAGCAAGCTTCTGCAAAGGAAATCACTGTACAGAAAGGTGATACACTTTGGGGAATCTCACAAAAAAATGATGTGTCTCTAAAGGACCTAAAGGGTTGGAACAATTTATCTACTGATATGATCTATGTAGGTGATAAATTGACAATCTCTTCAAAAGAGAAAACTCAGGAGCAGTATAAAGTCCAGAAGGGGGACAGCCTCTGGAAAATCGCTCAAAAATTCAATGTGTCAATTAGCGATATTAAGTCTTGGAATAACTTAAACTCAGATATAATTATGGTTGGTTCAACACTAAGTGTTGCTGGCCAAAGCTCGGCTCCGGTAAGCTCAGAACCTGTTCAAAAACAGGAACCTGTCCAAAAAGAGCAAACAACGAAAAAAGCTGCTCCTAAAAAGGAAACAGCTAAAGCAGAATCATCTTCTGCTAGTCAGAGTGTACAAAAAGAAATGACTGTTACAGCTACGGCTTATACAGCAAATGATGGTGGCATCTCAGGTATTACTGCAACAGGGGTAAACTTAAACAAAAACCCAAATGCAAAAGTCATTGCAGTAGATCCTAATGTCATTCCATTAGGAAGTAAGGTTTATGTTGAAGGCTACGGTGAAGCCATCGCAGCAGATACTGGCGGCGCAATTAAAGGTAACAAAATTGATGTACATGTACCAAGCAAATCCCAAGCGAAAAATTGGGGCGTAAAATCAGTCAAAGTAAAAGTACTTAACTAGTAAACAATTGTTTTTTGGAAGAAAGCATCAGGTGGCGGCCTGATGCTTTTATTGTACCCTTTTTTTGGTCAAAAATACACATATTTTTCAGAAAAATTTGCATTTTCGACAAAAAGCAGCGCATATCTTATGATACACGCTAGTTTTTGTCGTTAGCTGTCCACCCAATAAATTTCTCCGCTTTGTTCTTTCCAATTGATCTGGACATCAAATTGATGCTTTTCATAAAAATGAATTAAGCGATCTACGTGATCCCAGTCTCTTTTGACGAGGTCGCCAGTAATCACGGGTATGTTCTGCTCTCTTGCGATTTCTTTTAAATGCTTCATGCAGATGGAGCCGTATCCATTATCTGGCGGGCCTTTAATATCGGCAATATGAATCTTTCCTTCTTCAGGATATTCCGCAATTAAGGAAAAATCAGATTGTCCGCGAAAAGCTTTTTCACAATCGCTGAGCATAATTTTACATGTATCTGCACTTTCAATGGCAGAGACGATCAGCCACTCATCTTCTTTCGCTTGATCAATGCCAATGATCTTTGCTTTTTTCGAAATATCTTTCATATTTTCTTGCATTCGATACATTTGGAACTGCAATTGCTGTAATTCTTGCTCTAACGTCTTCACATCGTTGGCTGTTTCCTGTAAGATTGACAAGTCCATTACTCCTTTCCTATCAGAAATGATCAAAATCACATAAATTCCAATTTTAAAGGAAGTGGATGGATCTTTCAAGCCGTTAGAACGCCTGCAACCTGCAAGTTTGTCTAAAATTCGACGAAGACAGCGAATTCATTGACTTTATAGAGAAATTTAAATAACATACTCTTAGTCGGAACTAATAAAGAGAGGTTTTCAAACATGAACGAACAGAATCAAAAACCGAAAAATTTTACTGGTATTGTGATCATTTTAACAATTGCCATCAACGGATTAATCGCTTTATTATTTTTAATGCCAAAATCAGATAAATTTAGCCATCTGGATATTACATTTTTGCCGTTACTTAATGCCGTGATGAACAGCTTTACGTTTATCTTTTTACTTTCAGCACTCATCATGATTAAACAAAAGAACATTAAAGCGCACAGACGATTTATCTTTGCTGCATTTTCAACGACACTTGTCTTTTTAATTTCGTATGTGACCTATCACTCAATGGCAGCTGATACCCATTTCGGAGGAGAAGGGATTATCCGTCCAATTTATTTCTTTATTTTAATCACACATATCGTCTTATCAGCAGTCATTGTACCGCTTGCCCTGATTACGCTGTTTAGAGGCGCACAGATGCAAGTCGAGCGTCACCGTAAAATTGCTCGCTGGACCATGCCGCTGTGGCTTTATGTCAGTCTCACTGGCGTCATTGTGTATATGATGATTTCTCCATACTACAGCTAACGTATGTCCAACTGGACATACGTTCTTTTATTTACAAGATGCAGTGCTTTGGATAAAATGGGAATTGGGTATCCGACTTGCACGGTATCTTCCCATCTATAGACTCACATCATTTTTGGCCGTTTGCTCGTTTGGAGAACAACAATTGAACGAAACGGGGGTTATATGATGACTGAACAACTGCAGTATAAACCGGGGCTTGAAGACATTGTGGCAAGCGAAACGTCTATCTCATACTTAGATGTGCAGCAAGAAGAGATTGTAATTCGCGGGTATGACCTCATCGAGTTGGCACAAAAAAAGACCTATTTAGAAACAGCCTATCTGCTTATTTATGGAAGATTACCAGATGCGATGGAATATCACCAGTTTCAGCAAGACATTTCCTCACAAACCAACTTACATCCAACCATTCAAACCATTTTAACAAAACTGCCAAAAACCACACATCCGATGGATGCCATGAGAACGTGCATATCTGCTCTTAGTGGGTACGATGATGCGTTACAAGATCGATCAGAAGCATGCCAGCAAAAGCGTGCTGTTCGATTACTCGGCCAGCTACCGGCCATTGTCGCTGGAAGCTATCATATTCTCACAAAAGACGCCGCTATTTCTCCAGATCAGACCAAATCCTACACTGAAACCTTTTTAACCATGCTAACCGGACGCACGCCAACCCAAGACGAAATCACCGCTTTTGACCAAACACTCACATTATATAGTGAACATGAGCTGCCTAATTCAACGTTTGCGGCTAGAGTTATCGCATCCACACATTCTGATATGTATGGTGCTTTTACTGGAGCAATTTCTTCATTAAAAGGTGACTTGCACGGAGGAGCGAATGAAGCTGTCATGCATATGCTTCTCGAAGGGAAAACCACGGAAGGCTTCCTTGCGCTGATTGAGCGAAAATTAGCAGCAAAGGAAAAAATGATGGGCTTTGGCCATAGGGTATACATGAGAAAAATGGACCCAAGAGCCGCTCTTTTAAAACGATCATTGAAAACGCTTACGGAATCAAAGGGAGATACAACGCTTTATGACATGTGTGTAGCAGGAGAGGCATACATGAAAGAGAAGAAAAACCTCTATCCGAACCTTGATTATTATGCCGCACCTATTTATTACGTGCTCGGGATTCCAATTTCACTTTATACACCGATTTTCTTTGCTGCAAGGGCAAGTGGATTAGCTGCTCATGTCATTGAACAGCATTTGCATAATCGCATTTTCAGACCGAGAGTCCGTTATTTAGGGCCAAGAGGATTAAAAGTTTCAGATGATGATGGAAAAATGGGGGAATGAACATGAATAAAACAGCAGTCGCCAATCAAACGGATCAGCTATTAGAAGAAATCGCAGCCTATGCAGTAGACGGGGAAATTACGAGTAAAGAAGCCATTGAAACGGCACGCTATGTGCTCATAGACACACTTGGCTGCGGAATGCTGGCGCTCAATTTTCCTGAATGTACGAAGCATCTTGGACCGATCGTCCCTGGAACCGTTGTACCTAATGGAGCAAGAGTTCCAGGTACTTCCTTTGTGCTAGATCCTGTTCAAGCGGCTTTTGATATAGGCTGTATGATTCGCTGGTTAGATTATAATGACACGTGGCTTGCAGAGGAGTGGGGACATCCGTCAGATAACTTAGGCGGGATATTAGCTGTGAGTGATTACATCAGCAGAACAAGGCTTGCAAACGGAGAAGAGCCACTTTCGATGAATGACGTACTACATGCGATCGTCAAAGCACATGAAATTCAAGGCGTGCTGGCTTTAGAAAATTGTCTGAATCGCAATGGCTTGGATCATGTGCTATTTGTCAAAGTAGCAACAAGTGCTGTTGTATGTGCATTGCTTGGCGGAACAAAGGAAGACGTGCAGCATGTTTTATCGCAAGCGTTTGTTGATAATTCACCGCTTAGAACATACCGTCATGCCCCGAACACAGGATCAAGGAAATCATGGGCAGCGGGTGATGCAACAAGCCGCGGGGTGAGACTCGCAATGATGACACTCAAAGGGGAAATGGGCTATCAAACGCCGCTTAGTGCAGAGAAGTGGGGCTTTGAAGATGTTCTGATGAAAGGGAAATCTCTCACACTCGCTCAGCCGCTAGGATCATACGTCATCGAAAATGTGCTTTTCAAAATTGCTTATCCTGCTGAGTTCCATGCCCAAACGGCTGCAGAGGCTGCTATGATCCTGCATGACGCTGTAAAAGGTCGATTAGATGACATTGACCGAGTAGAGATTACAACACATGAATCAGCGATTCGGATTATCGATAAGAAGGGACCGCTGTATAATCCAGCAGACCGCGATCATTGCTTGCAATATATTACTGCGATTGGATTAATCTATGGTGAGCTCACAGCTGACCATTATGAAGAAGAAACGGCGCAAAATCCGGTCATTGATCGTCTCCGGGATCAAATGGTCGTCAAAGAAGATAAACAATATACAGCGGATTATTTAGATCCGAAAAAGAGATCCATTGCAAACAGTGTGCAGATCTTCTTTAAAGACGGGACGATGACAGACCGAATCGAAATTGAATATCCACTTGGTCATCGCAGAAGAAGGCAGGAAGGCATTCCTCTGCTTGAAAAGAAATGGCTCTATCATTTGAAGACGAGATTTCCACAAAAACAAGTGGATCAAATTGTGTCACTCTGTCAAAATCCAAATCAATTAAAAACAACAACCGTACCAGCATTTATGGACTTATTCGTCATATAAGGGAGGGAATTAGTGTGTGGATCGTGAATGATGAATCAAGTCAAGTAGATTTAGCCGCAGCCTTTCAAGAACAAATGCACAAATCAGCTTTATTTCAAATTCCAGGCGTTCACGATGGAATGTCTGCGCTCTATGCAAAAAAAATGGGCTTCCAAGGGCTCTATTTATCCGGAGCCGCCTTTTGTGCCAGCAAAGGATTGCCTGATCTCGGCATGATCCATTCAACGGAAATAGCTGAAAAAGCAAAGGAAATCATTCGAGCTTCTCAGCTGCCGCTTTTGGTCGATATGGATACTGGCTATGGCGGTGTATTGAATGCTGCAAGGGCGGCAAAGGAAATGATAGAAAGTAAGGTGGCAGCTGTTCAAATTGAAGATCAGCAAATGCCAAAAAAATGCGGACATTTAAACGGAAAATCGCTCGTTCCAGTAGAAGAGATGATCGCAAAAATCAAAGCCATCAAACAAGCGGCACCAACGCTTTTAGTGATTGCGAGAACCGATGCAAGGTCCGTAAATGGGATGGAGGATGTCATCCGCCGGGCCAATCTTTACGTAGAAGCAGGAGCTGACGCTATTTTTCCTGAGGCACTCATCACAGCAGAGGACTTCACGCATGCGTCAAACAATATTAAAGGACCGCTCCTTGCAAATATGACGGAGTTTGGCAAGACGCCTTATTATCATGCAGACGAATTTTCTGTATTTGGCTTTCAAATGGTCATTTACCCTGTGTCATCACTCAGAGTCGCTGCAAAAGCGTATGAGCGTTTATTTACAGAAATCATGGAGAAGGGGACGCAGCAAGGAATGCTAAAGGACATGCAAACGAGACAAGAGCTGTATGAAACGATTCATTATGATGAATATGAGGAAATGGATCAGCATTTAGCGAAAACGATCCTGCCGGAAATCGGGAAAGAACATCGATAAAATGAAAAGCACTTCCATTTAGGAAGTGCTTTTTTTACGATGATGGTGAGGATGACGAAGCCAATTTCATCTTTTCTTCAACTGTTTTCGTTTTTTCTTTTACTTTTTCAGCATAAGTGAAGTCACCGAAGCAATATGGGTAGCGGAAGTTATCTTTGTTGCCTCCGCACGTATAGACTTCTGGGTTTCGTTTCACTTGCTTTTTAGAGTATTGTTTTGCCAATTTCTCGGAATGTTTTCCCCCGTTTTTTGCAACAAAATCAATATAGCCAATTCCCATATTATAGCTTTGGATAATGGTTTCCAAATCAACGCCTTTTTTCTTCCCATGCTTGTACATAGTAGAAAAATGATGGACTCCTTGTCTAATGCTTTTCTGAGGGTCATTGATTTCATTTCGTTTCAAACCAAGAGATTCAGAGGACTGCATTGGATCTCCGCCTCTGCCTTTTGATTCTTGATACATCATACCGAGGATTAACGCGGTATATTGATCTAAATCTTGATCTCTTAACTCTGTTTCTACAAGCGGTTTGAAATCATCCAATCTCGACAAAACAATTGATTCCGTATCAATCGGCAGCTTTTTTAACTCCTTTTGATTAAAGGACATGACAATGGCTGCTAATACGAAAACAAACAGAAAAATCGTGAAGCAGCCTGAAATGGCAAAACATCCTGTTTTTTTCTTTTTCAAGGTCAGTTCACCCCTGTTTTGCCCCGCTTTTAAAAGGGAAGTACAGCCTTTTTATTATGCCATATCCTGCACAAGATACCAAGTGAAAACCTTATAATCAATCGTACCCAAATGTAAATTCGGGTCTTGTTTTCAGTCTGTAGCAGAAATAAACAAAACCGATAATCAGCCAAAGCAAACCAATGATTAATGCATTTGTACTGATGTTCGTTAACAGCCATATACAAAAGGCCGTCCCGCACAGAGGAATCACTGCGTATCTCAATGTATTGAGTACACCTCTTTGTTTTTGTCTAATGAAATAGTACGCAAAAACAGATAAGTTCACTAATGTGAATCCAATCAACGCGCCGAAGCTGATAAAGGAATAAATGACTTCAAGTTCGCCAACGACTGCGGTTAAGGAGAAAGCACCAATTAATAAAATATTAAAAACAGGCGTTTTTAATCTCGGATGTATATATCCGAAGAAGCGCTTCGGTAACGACTCATCTCTACCCATTGCATATAATAGCCTTGCTGCACTTGCATGTGACGATAAGGAAGAAGAGATAACAGCGACCATTGTGCCAGCTAAAAAGAACGAGTGGAGAAAGGCGCCGCCCACAAAATCCGCAATTTCAAGTGAGGCCGCATCGGGATGCTTGAACTGCTGAAAATTTGGAAATACTTGCTGCAAAAAATAAGACGTCAAGGTAAACAGTACGCCTCCAATGGCGACGGTTAAGAAGATGGCAAGTGGGATCGTCTTTTTTGGCTTAATGGTTTCCTCAGACAGGGTCGAAATCGCATCAAATCCTAGAAACGAAAAACATAAAATGGTTGCTCCTGAAAAAATAAGCGCTGGATCTAAGCTCGCCGAATAAAAAGGCCGGGCGGACAATAATTCCCCGCTGCCTGCGTTTTGCGTGAGCCCATACATAATAAATCCAACAAAAGTGACGGCGACAATGACCTGAAAGGTCACAAATAGTGCCGTGATGTTGGCTGTAAGCCGGATACCGATTACATTGACAGTCGTTATGGCGATAGCAAGTATGGTGATCCAAATGTAATGAGGTACATCAGGAAAGGCTGCGGTTAAATAAGCACTTCCAATCGCAAAATTCACCATAGGCAAAAATAAATAATCCAGTAAAAGTGTCCAGCCTACAAGAAAGCCAACATGAGGATGAATACTTTTTTGCGCGTATGTATAAGCAGATCCTGCTTTTGGAAAAGCCTTCACCATATTCCCATAGCTAAGCGCTGTCAATAGTAATGCAAGTAACGTAAATATATAAGCTGTAGCGACGTGTCCTTTCGTCAGCTGAGCCACAATGCCGTATGAATCAAATACGACAAGTGGATCCATATAAGCAAGCCCGATCACAACAAGTGGGAAGACAGTCAGGCTGCGTTTTAGTCTTGGCTCTTCAGTCAATTTGCCTATCAGCTCCTCTAAAAAAATGAATAAATAATGCTCATTTTAAAAAGAATGCTACCAAGTGTCAATGCTATTTGAGTAAATCTTTTTTCTAAAGTGTGCTCTCTTTGCATGCCGGACGTTTTGGTATATGATGATACATAGAATAAGTCGTGATTTGACGGACAAGAAAGGTGAAGCAAAATGAAGGAAGAACTGAATACAAATCAAGAACAGGAACGGATGGAGCTGGATGAAGAAAGTCTATTTCTTGTCTCCCAAACCTTTAAAGCTTTATCTGATCCGACACGTATTCGAATTCTGCACCTGCTGTCTCAAGGTGAACACTCGGTAAATGATATAGCAGAAACACTGAATCTCATGCAATCAACCGTTTCTCATCAGCTGCGCTTTTTAAAAAACCTTCGTCTCGTGAAATCTAGACGAGCAGGGACCTCGATTTTTTACAGCCCTGAAGATCAGCATGTGATGGAAGTGCTTGAACAGATGATTCACCATGCACAGCACGATTGATAAAAAACCTTCCTACTTTCATATAGGAAGGTTTTTATGCATGATGCACATGTGTCGATCGTTTATTTGCTTTCATCATGTGAAAAGAAAAAACAACATAGTAAGCAGCTAAAAGAAAAAAGCTGAGCATGGTCATCGCATCATCGCTCACGATGTGCTGATACAGTTCAACGACACTGATTTTGGTCATCGAATGGTTTGTGAGCTCAACCAGCTTAAAACTAAGCCTGGATAAAAACAAACACAAAATGAAGCTTTCAATCCATTTACTCGTTTTCATATACAGCCGGCCATTTTCTTCTTTCATACGAATCGTCTGATAGGCATGAACAGCTAGGCTGCTTCCAAAAAGCATACCAATAGCGGCATAGATGAGGATATTATGATTTTGCCATCCTTCTGATAGGAGAATAAGGGCTGAAAGACCAAAGAGATACATTCTCATCAAAAGCCTGATGGGGCGTACAAGCTGAAAGCGTCTCATTCGATTCATTCGAATCATGATGCAGATCAACATAATGCTCCCAATCATGAACAATTGCCACACGTTATGTGTCATGATGCAACCTCCTCCTGCACGTGCAGGGATGTAAACGAATGCTGGCTGTTACTTATCTTTACCATTCTTTCTTTTTTTATCAAAACAAAACCTACATTTATGAAAAAGAGGAAAAGTCATGAAAATCGACCGCATTTTATCTACTGTGATGCTGCTCATTAGCAAGAAGCAAGTACAGGCGAAAGATCTTGCTGAACTTCACGAAGTGAGCACGAGGACCATTTATCGTGACATTGATACCATCAATCAAGCGGGAATCCCTGTTGTCACAACCCAAGGAGCAGGTGGAGGCATTTCACTTGTTGAGGATTATCGTTTAGAGAAAAAATTATTTACCGATGATGACATCGAGGTCATTTTAACAGCCCTCGAAAGCATGACGAGTGCCTATTCCTTTAAAGAAAGCGAACATGTACTGAAAAAAATCAAATCGCTTATTCCCACGCATACGTGTGAAAACGAAAAGCAGCATCATGTCTTCATTGATTTAAGCTCCTGGGGAAAAGACAGCCAGGCAGAAAAGAAGCTCCAGCTCATTCATACAGCTGCGTCAGCGCACCAATACATTCAGTTTACTTACCGCAATGCGAAAGGTGAAACACTTCCACGCAAAGTGGAGCCTTATACGCTCGTTTTAAAAGGGAGGCATTGGTATTTGTATGCGTTCTGTTGTGTAAAAAAAGCTTTTCGTCTGTTCAAGCTAACTAGAATGACGGGTCTTGTCACCATTTCAGGGTATTTTCAACCGAAAAGAATCAAAAACGAAGAAAAGCCTTGGAATGATTCTTGGCAAGAACAACCGTCGGTCAGCTCTGTCACGCTCAGGTTAACGGAAGCATCAGTGGGGAAAGTGAAGGAGTGGGTAGATGAGAACGAATTGAATGTTTGTTCAGACGGCACTTACCTTGCCACCATTACCGTACCTCTTGATGATTGGTTAAATAGTTTCCTATTCCATTTAGGTCCAGATGTTGACATTCTTTCCCCGAAGCATGTCAAAGAAGCGTTTGACATTCAGTTGAAACAATTTCTCAAACGAATAGAAACTTGACACAGTGTTGTCAGGTTTCTTTTTATATGATAGAAAAAAAGGAGATGAGAATGTATGTACGATATCGTGACATTAGAGAAACAATGGATGAAAGGGTTGTCTGTTCGAACAACAAACGAAATGGAGCAAACAAAAGAGCGGAAGATTGCTCCACTCTGGCAACAATTTTTTGCGCAGCAGCTTCACGGAGGGCAAGCGCCCGTCATAGGATTATATTCAGATTATGAAAAAGATGAGCATGGCTCTTATTTATTTACTGCTGGGCAATTCGTGGATCAGCAGGTAGAACATGTCATAGAGATTCCTTCATCGACCTACGCAAAATTCCGAACGAGAAAGGGACCTATTGAAGAGGTTGTGTTGGAGACATGGCAGCAGATTTGGGCGTGGGATGAGCGCCATTACCGCACATATACAGGCGACTTTGAATGGTATGATGAAAGATCTATAGATCCAAAAGAAGCGCAAATTGATATTTATATTGCGGTTGATGAAGAAATGCTTGATAAAACTAATATCATTAGTTAATATAAAACTAACAACATTAGTTTTAGGAGGACATATGATGAGATTGACAACTTTTGATCGCCTGCACCAGCTCACATTGATGCCGCGTCTATTTCCGGTAAATTGCTATGTATTTGAGGAAGAAAATGGACTGATATTAATTGATGCTGCTTTAAAAATGGCAGCAAGCTCGATCATTGAATTTGCGCACAAAAAAGACAAGCCAATCGACAAGATTATTCTCACTCATAGTCATATGGATCATATCGGTGCACTAGATGAAGTGAAAAAGGCTTTTCCAGAGGCAGTCGTTTATTTATCAAAACGCGATGCCCTCCTTTTTGAAGGTGATTTTTCCTTGCTTCCTGGTGAACCTCAGCAAAAAATTAAAGGCAGTTTTTCAAAAGACATTCACACAAAACCAGATGTGCTTGTCGAAGAAGGGGACGAGATTGGGTCACTTAAAGTCATCTCAACACCAGGGCACACACCTGGCAGCATTTCTTTATACGATGAAAGGTCAGGGATTGTCATTGCAGGAGATGCACTTGTGACAAAAGGCGGTTTATTCGTAACGGGTGAGTTTCGCTTGACCTTCCCGTTCCCGGCTTTTGCCACTTGGGATGCAGAAACAGCACTCAAAAGTGCCGAAAAATTGCTGGCACTTCCCTTATCTTGTCTTGCAGTAGGACATGGTGATCTTATCATGGAACCTCATGCCAAGCTTCAAGCTGTCATAACAAAAAGGCAGCAACAGTTAAAGAAAGGGGAGCAGTAAACCGTGTCTCCAAGAATGGGTATCACGCAAGAAAAAATCATCGATACAGCGGCCGCATTTGTTGATGAAGAGGGCTTTTCTGCATTGACCATTGCTACATTGTCTAAAAAGCTGAACATCAGACCACCTTCTCTTTATAATCATGTATCTGGTCTTCTTGAAATTCAGGCGGCACTCGCAGAAAAAGGGCTGTCCATGCTACGTGAAGAAGGTATACACGTAACAGAGGGATTGGATAAAGAAGAAGCTGTGTTAGCCTTTGCCAAACAGTATGTTGAATTTGTCCGCGAACATCCAGGCCTTTATGAAGCGGCCTTTTCACATATGGAGGAGAAAAAAGTAAGAAGTGAGGCAGAGCGCCTTGTTGAATTTGTCCAATCCATCATGGCCCGTTTTGGTGTCAAAGAAGAAGAGATGACACATGTGGTCAGAGGACTAAGAAGCTTATTGCACGGCTTCGGTGATATTTCAAATAAAAATGGATTTCAACGAAAAGAACAGCTTGAAGACAGTGTGAGCTATGCGGTCAAGCTTTATATCTCAGGTGTGTTGCAAAAAGAAGATCTGTCTCATTGACAGGTCTTTTTTTGGTAGTGAACCGATATGTTAAAGAGGCGACCATCTTGAACCAATTTTTTGACAAAAAAAGAATAAACATTTGACAGTTTTGTGAAACATGGTATGCTTGTTATGTGAAATAATTCACATAGAGGAGTAGAGGCAGATGAAAAGAAAGCCTGTTTATGTGGAAACAACCATTCATGCACCGATAGAGAAAGTATGGGAGTATACGCAAAATCCAAAGCTTCATGAACAATGGGATTTGCGCTTTTCAACCATTTCATTAAATGAACCTCAAAATGAACAGCCCCAATCCTTTTTGTATGAAAAGCATCTTGGATTTGGTTTAAGTGTCACAGGGACAGGAGCTTATCGAACAAGAATGATGGATGAACGGAATGAGCGGGCATCCTCACTTCAATTCAAATCGTCACACCCATTGTCTTTTATCAAAGAAGGCAGCGGCTACTGGAAATATATGAAAACAAGCGACCACATTGTGTTTCAAACTCAATTTGATTACAAAACGAAAGAAGGAAAAGGATGGACATGGGCAGACCGGATTCTTTTTCGCCCAATGATCGGGTTTATGACAGCCTTTAGTTTTGGGGCATTAAAGACGTGGCTTGAAAAGGGAACGCATCCCCGTTTGCTGCTAGAGAGAACACTTGCTCATTACGGGATTTGTTTGCTGTTTGCCATCGTCTGGCTATGCCAAGCGGTCATTCCTTTTTCACATTCGGCTTTTGATCATAGCACGAGTTTCCGATTGTTTTATGCGCTTTTAGGCGTATCATGGCTAATTCCCAAGCTAACAAAGAAATATCTATTTATTTTTCAAAGTATGTTTCTTCTCATCATGCTTTGTATAGGGGTCCTATCCCCGCAAACGACGCTTCATGAGCCGCTTGTGATAAGTGCATTTTTCATTTTGTCGATTGCAGGTATGATCAATCTAAAAGATTGTGTAGATGTATTTTCCATCAAACGAAAAAGGGGAGGTAGACATGGTCGTTCATCGTCATCAAGTAAAGGATTACGATAAACTGCATCCAAAGCTAAAAGAGAGATACAATCGCGCGTTTTCTGCTGAAGGCACCATGGAGGAAATAGGCGGCGGGTCAAGACTCATTCGATTTATTTTCAGAATTGGTTCTTTGTTTCGGTGCTTTTTCCCTGAAAGAGGAAAAGACATTCCTTTCCAAATTGTCAATGATCCCTTTGTGACACATAAGGGAGAGGAAGGGATGCACTGGTATCGAACGTTTTATTTCCCAAAGAAGGAGCGGCACTTTGATGCTGATATGATCATTGATCAGAAGAGTCATACAGTACTAGACTACTTTGGAAAACCTAGACTTCTTGTGTCAGAGCTTCATTTTACAGTAACAAAGCATGGTTTCTTGCACATCCAATCCGGCCGGCAGAAGTTTTTGATGTTCGGCAGGGAATGGCCGCTGCCTTCATGGCTTTATGGTGTGTCAGATGTAACGGAAGGCTACGATGAGCATGCAGGTGAATATACCATTGATGTCCACGTGAAAAATCGCCTGTTTGGTACTCTTTTTACATATAAAGGCCGTTTTACAGAAAGGGTGTCTCATGATGAATAAGTGGCATTTGACATCCAGTCTGATCTTCATGTCTTGTTTTATCGCCACCCGTTTCATGACAGGCCGGGTAGCAGAATTTTTTGTTCTCATGGCAATTCTATTTTTTGTTCCCTCTGCCTTACACTTTTTTGAGAAAGAAGGGAAGAAACACAAGCCAGAGAGGCTGATCGGCTTTTTAATGAAAGCCTTTCCACTAGCGGCTCTTTGTGCAACCGCTGCTTTTATCTATCATTCCGCTTGGTTTGCATCGGGATGGCTTTTATATACAATGTTATTGGCGTTATTTGGCTTTTGTCGTTTGCTGGAAAGAGGAATCTTTCCGCTTCATGAGCTGATGATTGATGGCGCATGGATGTATCTCGCTTTAGGCGGTCTGTGGTTTTGGCTGTACACAGCAGATATACAGGTGATGACATTTTCGCCGATCATTGTTCTTTTGACCGCTATTCATTTTCATTACTCGGCTTTTTTTATCCCGCTTTTTTATGGATTTTTAGGAAGGCAGCGAACAAAAGAGACAGCTTTATACAAAGCGGCAGGCTGGGTGATTTTGCTGTCGCCTGTGATGATAGCTGTTGGGATTAGCTTTTCCCGTCTATTTGATACGTTCAGCGTCATACTTTATGTAATGGCGCTCTACATATATGGTATCCTTTGTATGAAAACAAGATTTCGGTCGACTTTGGCAAAAGGTCTTGTTGTGTTTTCTAGCTTAGTTTTAATGGGGACGATCGTGTTATCACTTCTTTATTCCGCTGGTATGCTGATGCGTGTGACCTACATCAGCATGGATCAGATGATTTGGTTTCATGGCAGTATCAATGCTTTTTTTGTGATTTTGCCGGGGTTGATTGGCTGGCTGATTGAAGGGCCGAAGGATCAATTAAAGCAGAAGAACTTTCCGATTTCGAAAGTGTATGGCCGGTTTCAACTGATCTCTTTTCAAGAGGAAAGCGTGCATAACCATGAGAAGCTGGGTTTAGTCGATTCGCTTGATGAATTAAATGGAACGACATTTTCAGCTGACAGGGTCTCACCTGTGATTCGCAGATTTTATGAAGACCCTATGGCTTTTACATTAAAAGCAGCCGTCAACTTTCATTGGTGGGTAAGGCCGTTCGTCTTTTTACTTCAGCCGCTGTTTAAGAAAATAGGTCAGCTATATTTGGGGTTATCTCGTCATCCATATGAGATGCAGGGACGTCTGACTAGATTTCAACATCCGAAGGAAGAAAGGGAAAATGTTCGGGCTTGGATACGTCACAATGTAAAAGGAGAGCAAGTCTTTTTTGCACTTTATGCTCTTCATTACGATGCAGCTGCGGGTTATATGAATATTGCGCTGCCACTTCCGTATTCTCAGCTGACAGCTATTTTAAAGCCTTTTAATGAGAAAGAAGATTTTCTATTAAAAAGCGCATGTCCAAAAGGCAGTACCGGTGACGAAGGATTGTATTTGCATACGCCTTTTATCACCATGAAACTGCCAATGGAAGAAAGCTTTCATATGAAGCCGGAGACAGATCAAAGTCTCACAGCGGTACATCAAATGAAGCTGTTCGGTATTCCTTTTTTAACGATTCATTATCATATTGACAGTGAAAGTCATCATGTTAGTCAATGATGTCGCATGGTTCACCGTGTCGAATGATGTTCACAATCGCTTGCCCATCACTCGGATGATGATCTGCATACTGGACTGGCAGCAGTGCAAAAAATACATAGTAGACTGAGAAGTAAGCAAATTGATAGAAAAATTGGTGCTCTGGCAGGAAATCATTGGCGATCATTGTGTTCAGTATGAGAACACTGAGCAGGTTGCATAATGAACCGCCTAAGTAGACAAGAATGTGCGACAATCGGTTGTTTTTCCTCATTTCTTCATAGTGGCAAAATGCATCTAGAAAATAGATTCGTCTAATTTCAACGACGCCTACTTTCAACACTTTTTTCCCTCTGCCAAGCGCAAAGGAAACCTTTGCTCCAAACATCCACGCGACCACAATATGGCCAAGCTGATGCAGGATGGCAACGATAGGAAGAATGACAAAAAACGACCAGCAAAACGTCCACATATCCGATAATGTAAACAAGTGTGAACCCTCCCCAATATATTCGGGAGGAAGCAGTAGGATTATTTGCCATTTTACTGAATTCATTTTCAGGATGCAAACATTTAATACACGACAATAAATTTATTATGTAAACTATAAAGGTGATTTTAGCGCTGTATAGGATTTTTGAACCTCATCTATGACAAAATGAATGTGCTACAATGGATAATCAATAGATTACGTTACCTTTTATGAAGAGGAGAGAGTCAGATGGCAGATATTGAACAGTTTTTGGCGTTAGATATTCGCGTTGGGACGATCATAGAAGCAGAATTTTTTGCAGAGGCAAGAGTGCCTGCGTTGAAGCTTAAGATTGATTTTGGTGAAGAAATTGGTGTAAAGCAATCTAGTGCTCAGTTGACGAAGCGTTATACAGCGGAAAATCTTACCGGCAAACAAATCGTAGCGGTCGTTAATTTCCCGCCAAGAAGAATTGCAGGGTTCAAATCAGAAGTGCTTGTCTTAGGAGGCATGCCGTCAAAAGAAGACGTGGTGTTGTTAGCGACAGATGAACCGGTTGAGAATGGAACAAAAATAGGGTAAGAAAAAAGACATCTTCCTAAGAAGATGTCTTTTGCGTATTGAGGCGGAATAACCACACGCCACATTCGTGTGTGTCTCAAAGAGACATGTTACCCGACTTACACAATTCAGCTCATCGCTTGATTAATATAGCATGGGATGAGCTTGAATGCAACCTTTAAATGAATTCTTTCAGATTTTCTTGTCATTTCACAAGATGAATGACAAGAAATCGATTATTTGGATTATTTTTTCAAAATATATTGAAAAGTCAGATCAGATTTTATAAAATGAATTCATCTTAGTTTGTTTGGTCAATAAACTAAGATGAATTTCAAGTATTGATCCCTATATTGAAGGAGATGATTCTGTCATTCGACTGTTTTGCTGCGCATTTGGGCTAAGCTGAAAGGAAGAGATGTTCAGCTACATTTTTATAACAAATTGAAAGCGCTTTATATTCCCTGTATTGATTGCTGCTGCCCTCCGTCATCTGTTCGTTAGAAGAGGCTAAGTGAAGAAGGGAGAAAGCTCATGGTTAGTGAGAATTTAAAGAAGATTCGTATGTCTGAAAAAGTGGGATATGCTTCAGGGGATTTCGCATGTAATTTGATTTACGCAACTGTTTCTACGTATCTATTATTTTTCTATACAGATGTGTACGGTTTATCAGCGGCAGCAGCAGGGACGATGTTTTTGGTTGTTCGCGCCATCGATGCGCTTGCAGATCCATTTATTGGTGCATTGGTAGACCGGACGAACAGCCGTTTTGGTAGATTCAGACCTTATTTGTTATTCGGTGCGTTTCCTTTTGTCGTACTTGCCATTCTTTGCTTTACAACACCTGATTTTTCCGAAATGGGTAAACTCATTTATGCCTACATCACGTATGTTGGTTTATCGCTTACATACACATTCATCAACGTTCCTTATGGTGCTTTAACTTCCGCAATGACAAGAAATAACCAAGAGGTTGTCAGTATTACGTCCGTTCGTATGGTGTTTGCCAATCTAGGTGGTCTAGTTGTTGCTTTTTTTGTTCCTTTTCTTGCGACCTTTTTAAGTGATACGACAGGAAATACAGCACTTGGCTGGCAGATGACGATGGCTTTTCTCGGCGTTCTTGGCGGCGCATTACTGATTTTCTGTTTTAAAAGCACGAATGAACGTGTCACGCTTCAAAAGCCAGAGGAAAAGATTAAATTCAGTGATATCTTTGTCCAGTTACGAGTGAATCGCCCGCTTGTTGTATTAAGCATTTTCTTTATTATTATTTTTGGTGTGAACTCGATCAGCAACTCTGTTGGGATCTATTATGTGACGTATAACCTTGGCAGAGAAGATTTAGTGAAATGGTACGGACTCATTGGCAGTCTGCCAGCTTTAATGGTGCTGCCGTTTATTCCGAAGCTGCACAAGCTGTTAGGAAAGAAAAAGCTGCTGAATTATTCTTTATCGCTGAATATCGTAGGTCTTCTTGCCTTACTTGTGATACCGCCGAGTCAAATCACTTTAATACTGATTTTCAGGCTAGTTGCTGCTGCGGGGAGTATTACAGCGGGTGCTTACATGTGGGCGCTCATTCCTGAGACTGTTGAATACGGCGAATATAAAACTGGAAAAAGGATGGGCGGACTGATCTACGCAGTCATTGGATTTTTCTTTAAATTTGGGATGGCATTAGGCGGGATTGTTCCGGGGCTTGTACTCGATCGATTTGGCTATGTTGCAAACCAAGTGCAGACGCCAGAAGCATTGCTTGGCATTTTAATCACGGTAACAGTGATTCCTGTATGCTTACTGATTTTAGCGATGATTGATATTAATTTTTATAACCTAGATGAAGAAGAGCACCAAAAAGTCGTGAGGGAGCTTGAGAATAGGGATCAAGTATATATCGATCATATGGACGATTTTAAAATGTAGGTCGTGAAAGAGGAGGAAGTTGAATGAAAATCACCAATCCAGTACTCAAAGGATTTAACCCGGACCCAAGTATTTGCCGTGTAGGAGAAGATTATTACATGGCGGTCTCTACATTTGAATGGTTTCCAGGGGTGCAAATTTATCATTCGAAGGATCTTGTGCATTGGCGGCTTGCTGCGCGTCCTTTGCAAAAAACGTCGCAGCTGGACATGAAAGGGAATCCTGATTCTGGCGGAGTATGGGCACCGTGCCTAAGCTACGCAGATGGTCAGTTTTGGCTCATTTATTCAGATATCAAAGTAGTGGATGGTCCATTTAAAGATGGTCATAATTATTTGGTTACGGCAAGTGAGGTTGATGGTGATTGGAGTGAGCCGGTTAAGCTTAATAGCTCTGGCTTTGATCCCTCTTTATTTCATGACCAAAGCGGGAAGAAATACGTCTTAAATATGCTGTGGGATCATAGAGAAAAGCACCATTCCTTTGCGGGTATTGCCTTGCAGGAATATAGCGTGACGGAAAAGAAACTCATTGGTCAGCGGAAGGTCATTTTTAAAGGCACACCGATTAAATTGACAGAAGCACCGCATCTTTATCACATCGGTGATTACTATTATTTATTAACAGCAGAAGGAGGCACTAGGTACGAGCATGCGGCAACAATTGCCCGTTCCCGGCAGATTGAAGGGCCTTATGAGGTTCATCCTGATAACCCAATTTTAAGTGCTTTTCACTCACCTGAACATCCGCTTCAAAAATGCGGTCATGCTTCCATTGTTCAAACGCACACAAATGAGTGGTATCTCGCTCATCTGACTGGCCGCCCTATTCAATCAAGCAAGGAATCTATTTTTCAGCAAAGAGGGTGGTGTCCTTTAGGAAGAGAAACAGCGATTCAAAAGCTTGAATGGAAGGATGGCTGGCCGTATGTTGTGGGCGGAAAAGAAGGAACGCTGGAGGTTGAAGCGCCAGCGATCAACGAAAAGGTTTTTGCTCCTACCTACCATACAGTCGATGAGTTTAAAGAATCAACGTTAAATAGACACTTTCAAACATTAAGAATTCCTTTTACTGAACAGATCGGTTCATTAACGGAAAAACCTCAGCATTTAAGGTTATATGGTCACGAATCTCTAACATCTAAGTTTACTCAAGCCTTTGTTGCAAGGCGCTGGCAAAGCTTTTATTTTGAAGCAGAGACAGCTGTGTTGTTCTATCCAGAGAATTTTCAGCAAGCCGCTGGTCTTGTGAATTATTACAATACGGAAAATTGGACAGCGCTTCAGGTGACATATGACGAGGAACTTGGCCGAATTCTTGAATTATCTGCCTGTCAAAACCTTTCCTTTTCTCAGCCATTGGCACAAAAAATCGTCATTCCAGAGGAGGTCACCTATGTGTATTTAAAAGTGACCGTTCAGAAAGAAACATATACCTATTCTTATTCATTTGATCAAAAAGACTGGAAGGAAATTGATGTGATATTTGAATCTAGCCACCTATCTGATGACTTCATTCGAGGAGGAGGATTTTTTACAGGGGCATTTGTCGGCATGCAGTGCCAGGATACAAGTGGCGAGCGTCTTCCTGCTGATTTCAACTATTTCCGTTATGAGGAAACAGATAAATAAAAAAAGACAACACGGTAAGAGCTGTCTTTTTTATCTATGAATCTGTCATGGTGAGAGGGTAGCATCTTGCAGGAAAGCTTCAATGACGAGAGATGTCATCCCTAATACTGGTGCGTTGTGTCCTAATGACGATGGAAGCAGCTCGACATGTGAACTGAATTGAGTATCCATCCTGGAGGAGACCTCCTCTTGAATCACACGTAGAACCGTTGGCTGCGCTTCAATCACCTTGTTTCGTAAAATAATCGCTTGCGGGTTAAAGGTATGGAGGACGTTTGTGAGACCAACCCCAAGGTAAAAGCCAAAGTTGCGCAGGGCATTGAGGGTTTTCATGTCATTTAACGTCGCCAGCTTTTCCAATTCTTGATGAGAGATGGGCTGATCATTTGTTTGAAGGGACTGAAACAAGGCTTTCTCAGATGCATACAGCTCCCAGCAACCACGGTTTCCGCAGCTGCATGTTGGTCCATTAAAGTCGATGGTCATATGTCCCATTTCACCAGAAAAGCCATATGCACCTCTGTATAAATGATGATTGATAATGATCCCGATTCCAATGCCGGTGCCGATGCTGGCATAGATCAAATGATCATAAAGTTTAGCGGCACCAAAGATTTTTTCACCATATGCACCGGCATTTGCTTCATTTTCAATGAAGACGGGTACTTGAAATGCGTCTTGGAGCGTTGTTTTCATGTCAACATTTTTCCATTTAGAATGCGGCGTAAACACGATTTGTTGATCGGCATCCACTAGCCCGGGTATACATAGGCCAATACCTATGAGCCCATATGGGGAAGAGGGGATTTGGGCCTTCAACTGCTGTATTAATTCAGTTAATATGCGTATGGTCACATCAGGAGCGCTTGATGGGAGCTTGATCTGTTCTTCTTGAAGGATGGACCCTTCAAGGTCGGTTAAAATGCCATTGACATAATCAACGCCGACATCAATCCCGATGGAGCAGCCAGCACGTTTATTAAACATCAGTAAAACCGGTCTTCTCCCGCCGCTAGACTCACCTTGACCGATCTCATAGACGAGTTGCTCTTTCATTAATGTACTCACTTGAGAGGAAACAGTCGATTTATTTAACCCAGTGCGTTCAGATAATTTAGCTCTAGAAATTGGCGCATGCTGGAGAATTTCTTTTAATAATAGCTTTTGATTTATTTTTTTCACAAAGTTCTGATCAGCGATATCCATGTTATCCACTCCATTTGTTTCGTCTTTAGATTAAGTGAAGAAAAAAGCTGCTTTTCTACGCATGTAATCTGTAAGAAGGATGTTTTTAACTTTATTATAACGAAAATATTTCTAAAAAACTAAAAAATATGGAAAATTCAAAGTGAATTGATCATCAATTGAACATTAGTTTGTTGAATCAACTTACAAAGTATATTCATAGGAGGAATAAAAGATGGCCAACTCAAATATGAAAACGTTACACAGCTTAGAAGGAATCGGAAAAATACAATATGAAGGAAAACAATCAAAAAATCCACTCGCTTTTAAACACTATGATCCAAGTGAAATGATTGGCGGAAAAACAATGAAAGATCACCTGCGCTTCTCAGTCGCTTATTGGCATACATTGACTGCTGATGGAACAGACATGTTTGGAACTGGTACGATGCAAAGAGCCTGGGACTCCTATAGCGGAATGGATTTAGCAAAAGCTAGATTGGAAGTAGCCTTTCAACTGTTTGATCTATTGGATGTTCCGTATTTTTCCTTCCATGACCGTGACATTGCACCGGAGGGAGATACGCTTCAAGAGACGAATCAGCAATTAGACATCATTTTAGAAAGAATGAAAGAATACATGCGGGATAGCGGAGTCAAGCTGCTGTGGAATACAGCCAATATGTTCAAGCATCCTAGATTTGTACACGGCGCAGCAACATCTTGTCATGCAGACGTCTTTGCCTATGCAGCCGCACAGGTGAAAAAAGGCATCGAAACAGCTAAAGAACTTGGCGCAGAAAATTACGTTTTCTGGGGAGGACGAGAAGGGTACGATACTCTGCTGAATACAGATATGAAAAGAGAGCTTGATCACATGGCGTCATTTTTGCATATGGCTGTTGATTATGCAAAGGAAATTGGGTACACTGGCCAATTTTTAATTGAGCCTAAGCCAAAGGAGCCAACCACTCATCAATACGATGCAGATGCAGCGACATCTATTGCCTTTTTAAAGCAATACGGACTAGATTCACATTTTAAATTGAATATCGAGGCCAATCATGCGACGCTTGCTGGTCATACGTTTGAGCATGAATTACGCGTCTCAAGAATACATGGATTGCTCGGTTCTGTGGATGCGAACCAAGGGAATACGCTGCTTGGCTGGGACACGGATGAATTTCCAACCGATTTATATGCCACAACTCTTGCCATGTATGAAATTCTGCAAAATGGCGGACTAGGAACTGGCGGTCTCAATTTTGATGCAAAAGTGAGAAGAGCTTCTTTTGAGCTTGAAGATATTTTGTATGCCCATATTGCGGGCATGGATGCATTCGCAAAAGGACTGCGGGTGGCTCATAGACTCATAGAAGATCGTGTGTTTGAAGATGTGATCAAGCACCGATATCGCAGTTTTTCTGAAGGGATTGGCCGTGACATTTCAGAAGGAAAGGCAAACTTTCATACATTAGAAGAGTATGCGCTCAAGCACCCTTTAATCAGTAACGAATCGGGAAGAGAGGAACAGTTGAAAGCCCGGTTAAATCAATACTTGTTAGAAGATTGATTGAAGAAGCGGACCTGTTTTGAAGGAGTGAAGACATGAAGTATGTGATGGGAATTGATCTTGGAACGAGCGGAGTCAAAGCCATATTAGTCGATGAGAATGGAAAGGTGTGCGGCGAGGCCACTAAGCCTTACCGCCTCATTCAAGATAAACCTGGATATTGTGAACAGAACCCAGAGGAATGGGTTGAGCAAACAGTGGCTGCGATGAAAGAACTGATGGCAAGGCAGCCTGTCCTTTCAAAGAAAGTAGAGGGCATCAGCTTCTCTGGACAGATGCATGGTCTGGTTCTTTTAAATGAATCCCGCGAGGTGCTCCGCCCTGCGATTTTATGGAATGATACACGAACGACAGCGCAATGTACACATATTACAAAAAAACTGGGGGAACGGCTCCAACAGTTCACGAAAAATCAAGCGCTAGAAGGATTCACACTGCCAAAATTATTATGGGTAAAGGAGCATGAACCAGAAATTGATCAACAAATCGACATGTTTTTACTCCCAAAAGATTATGTCAGATTTCGATTAACAGGTTCTGTTCATATCGATTATTCTGATGCGGCTGGCACATTGTTATTAAATATTGGAGAGCAAGCGTGGAGTGAAGAAATTTGTCAGGCATTTGATATTCCTCCTCATATTTGTCCGCCACTGATCTCATCAGAGGAAGAGGTTGGTACACTATTTCCGCACATTGCACGTGAGACGGGGATCGAAGAGGGTGCAAAAGTCTTTGCTGGCGGGGCAGACAATGCTTGCGGAGCAATTGGTGCTGGTATTTTATCCTCTGGTCGCACGTTATGCAGTATTGGCACATCTGGGGTCATTCTCTCTTACGAAGAGGATCATGAAAGAGAGCTTCAAGGAAACCTGCATTTGTTCCATCATGCAAAAAAAGACGCTTACTACACAATGGGTGTGACCCTTTCAGCAGGATATAGCCTTAACTGGATAAAACATTTACTGACTCCAGAGGAATCGTTCCAATCACTTTTAGAGGGTGCGGTTGATGTCGCGCCAGGAGCAAATGGATTGCTCTTCACGCCATATTTAGTCGGGGAAAGAACACCTCATGCGGATGCTATCATTCGTGGAAGCTTGATTGGATTAGACAGCCGGCATGAAAGGGCACATGTCGTTAGGGCTGTGCTAGAAGGGATTACTTTCTCGTTAAATGAATCGATCGCTTTATTCAGGCAAGCTGGGAAACACATAGATTCAATTGTTTCCATTGGAGGCGGTGCGAGAAGCCGGACATGGCTTCAAATGCAAGCAGACATTTTTCAGGCAGAGGTCATCCAGTTAGACAATGAACAAGGGCCTGCTTTAGGAGCAGCGATACTGGCCGCCGTTGGCTGCGGTTGGTATCCATCGCTTGAAGCATGTGCAAATCAGTTTATTCATCAAGCTGCTGTCTATGAGCCAGAGCAGCAGCTTGCAAGTATATATGATGATCTGTTTCATCTGTATCAAAAGGTCTATACACAAACAAGAGATATCCATGCTGGGTTAGAACAATACCGTTCCGTCTAGCAAAAAGGGTGACATGAAAGGAGGTGATGAGTTCGCTTCATCTTAGAGAAGGCAGAACAATTTTAATGAAAAAAGGAGAGGGATTGAAAATGAACTTGAAAAGATTGAGGCTATTGTTTGTGATGTGTATTGGATTTGTGCTGACACTGACGGCTGTACCAGCTCATGCGGAAACGATTTATGACAATAGAATAGGCAATCACAGCGGGTACGATTTTGAATTATGGAAGGATTACGGAAATACCGCAATGACACTCAATAACGGCGGGGCATTTAGCGCGCAATGGAACAATATCGGAAATGCTTTGTTTCGAAAAGGGAAGAAGTTTGATTCCACTAAAACTCATCATCAACTTGGCAACATCTCCATCAATTACAACGCAGCCTTTAACCCAGGCGGGAATTCCTACTTATGTGTCTATGGCTGGACACAATCTCCATTAGCTGAATACTACATTGTTGAGTCATGGGGCACCTATCGCCCAACAGGAACGTATAAAGGATCATTTTATGCCGATGGAGGCACATATGACATTTATGAAACGCTACGTGTCAATCAGCCTTCTATTATTGGAGACGCTACCTTTAAGCAATATTGGAGTGTACGTCAAACAAAACGTACGAGCGGTACTGTATCCGTCAGTGAGCATTTCAGAAAATGGGAAAGCCTAGGTATGCCAATGGGGAAAATGTATGAAACAGCATTAACTGTAGAAGGCTACCGAAGCAACGGAAGTGCGAATGTAATGACCAACCAGCTGATTATTCGATAAAACCAAATGAAAAAAGCCAGCAGTTTTTTGCTGGCTTTTCTTCTGTCTATGATCATTTTTCAACTTCCACTCTGCCCGAAAAGAACGTCGCACCGCCGCCCATATCTGCCAGCCGATCAGGTGTTAGCCCGTTAACTAGATGCTTTTTGCCTTTTTGATCTGCCCATAATCCTTGGCTGACCACAACACCAGGTAATACATTGTGACCGACTGACACGACAAGCTCGCATTCTCCTCGGTCATTGAGCACACGCACCATGTCACCATCTTCAATTTTTCTTGCCTTTGCATCTTGTTCATTCATGTGAAGCTTCGGGAACTTCTCAAGCTTTTGATGCTTTTCATGAAGTGAGAAGGTCGAGTTAAGAAAATTATGATTCGGTCCCGGTATAAAGGTAAGCGGATATTCGCTTTCCTGATAAAGGGGCACGTAGGTAGGAAGCGCCGGATATCCGTCTTTTTTCATTTGTTCAGAATAAAGCTCAATTTTGCCGCTCGGGGTAGAGAGCTTTAAGTCTTGGAAAGGTCCTCGTTTTGCTTTGATCCATTTCTTTTCTTTTAATGCCTCGTATGAAATGTCCTCATAATGCGGATTTTCTGGATGATGAAGGGCTTGTTCCATGAGTTCCGCATCTGTCTCGCGGAAGGCTTCATCTTCAAAGCCCATCGCATGGGCTAACAAGCGAAACACTTCTGTATTGGATTTGCTTTCTCCATAGCGTTCAATCACTGGCTCTTGAATTTGAATATAATGGTGCCAGTATGATGTATAGAAATCCTCATTTTCAAAGGCGGATGTTGCCGGCAGGACAATGTCTGCATACTTAGCTGTCTCTGTTAGAAATAGGTCGTGAACGACTGTAAATAAGTCATCTCTCAGCAAACCTTCTCTTACTTTATTCGCTTCAGGCGTCACAACAGCTGGGTTGCACGAGTAGACAAAGAGTGAATCAATGGAAGGCGCTGCATTCGTCAGCACACTGCCTAGCTGATTCATATTAAATGATCTTGGCGTGCGTTCCTTTAATAAATCCGGCCGCTGAAGAGCTGTTTCATTATAGCTGAGAAAAGAAGAGTTTGATTTCATCGCACCGCCGCCCTTGTGGAGCCATTGACCAGTCAGGGCAGGGAGGCAGGATATGGTTCGAATACTCATTCCGCCATTATCATGGTGCTGCAAACCATTGCCAATACGAATAAGAGATGGCGATGTCTCTGCGTACATTCTTGCAAGTGTAAGGATGTCCTCTTTAGAAACCCCCGTGATACCCTCAACAGTGTCTGGATCATACTGCTTCACATGCTCACGCAGCTCCTTATGACCGGTTGTATAAAATTCTAAAAAGGCTTCATCTGTTAGTCCTTCTTTAAAAAGAACATGCATGATGCCAAGGGCAAGGGCACTGTCAGTACCAGGTCGAAGCGGAATAAACCAATCTGCCATCCGTCCGGTTTGGTTCTTGTGTACATCAATCACGACAATCTTTGCTCCTTGCTTTCGCGCTTTTTGTGCGAGGGTGATTTGGTGCATATTGGTCGACACGGCATTGATGCCCCAAAAGATGAATAGTTTCGTATGAATGGTCTCTTCTGGATCTGTCCCAATGCTTGCACCCATTGTATATTTATAGCCAGTCGTTCCTGCAGACTGACAGATGGTCCGGTCTAATTGACTTGAACCAAGACGATAGAAAAAGCGGCGGTCCATGCCTTCTGCATTCAGATTGCCCATATTCCCATAAAAGCTGTAAGGCAGAATACTTTCTGGACCTTTTTCTTCAATCAGTTTTGTCCATTTTTGCCGAATGGTTTCAATGGCTTCTTCCCACGTAATCGGAGCAAATTGTCCATCGCCTTTGCGGCCAACACGCTTCAAAGGAGTGGTCAGTCGCTTTTCATCATATAAACGGGCTGTGACATTCCGCACCTTGTTGCATATGTTGCCTTGGGTGACGGGGTGGTCTGGATCTCCCTGCACTTTTACGATCTTTCCATTTTCTTTATGTATCAAAAGACCGCACTGATCTGGGCAATCTAACGAACAAACTGATTTGAATATTCCGTCTTTCATTGCTGTATAATCGGTCATGAATTTTTGGCTCCTTTTCTGAAATCCGTTATCACTTTATATGGACTTTATTTTAGCATGTTCGGAGGTGGAAGGTAAGAAAGAGATGATGAATTGAAGAAAATGAAAAAAAGCCCCTCAAAAGGGACTTTTAAAAACGGGTGACCTGTACAGGAAATTCTTTTACCCCAAAAACAAATGTGCTTTGAATGGGTTTTAGCTGATCTGCCGCACAGGTGATGTCTTGAAACGTCTGGAGTAAAATCTCAAGTGCAATGTTGCTCTCAAGGCGGGCAAGCGGTGCACCGAGACAAAAATGAATGCCAAAGCCAAAGCTCATATGCGGGTTTGATTTCCGGTCAAGACGGAACGTATCCGGATCGTCAAATTTCTGTTCATCACGATTTGCTGAAGCAACCCAGCTAATGAGATAGTCTCCTTTTTTAATTTTCGAGCCTGCAATCTCAACATCCTCGGCCGCGATTCGCCCAATGGCTTGAACAGGCGGGTAATAGCGTAGTGTTTCCTCGGTCAATTGAGGAATAAGAGAGGGGTCTTGCCGTACTGCTTCGGCGATATGCGGCTGCTCTGTTAGCAGTCTTACTGCATTAGTAATCAAATTGGTCGTTGTCTCATTACCAGCAACAAGTAATAGAATGCAAAAACCAAGTAGTTCATTCTCGGTTAAACGCTCACCATCGATTTCTGCTTGAATAAGAAGTGAGATCAGGTCATCAGCAGGGGATTCTTTTCGTTTTTGGATCAAGTGAGCAAAATAAGCGGACAGCTCTTCCTCTGCGCGTTTCTGCATATCGACTACTGCTTGAATGGCTTCTTTTGATTCATCCTTTGCACCTGCTACTAGGGCATCAGAATGTTTCTTAATGAACGCTCTATCCTTTACCTCTGCACCTAGAAGCTCAGCAATAATCATGACAGGCAGGGGAGCTGCTAGATCTTCTACGATATCAAACGTACGCTGACCCTTGACTTGTTGCAGCAGGTCATGTGTCAGGTCTTTAATGTTATCTTCTAATTGTTTAATCGCTTTTGGTGTGAATGCTTTATTGACGAGTGCTCTCATTTTTGTATGTTTTGGCGGGTCCATCGTTAAAATACTCGTTTTCGTTGTGCTTCTTCCTCGCTGTGATGAGAACACTTTTGGCTGCTTCAGAACAGACTGGATATCCGCATATCGAAAGAGATCCCAGCACTTTCTTGTTTCATCATATCTAATATCACTCTGGGCACGTAGCTCATTGTAAATAGGGAACGGGAAAAGAAGGTCATCGGTCGAACGGATTTCTTTCATTGGAATGACATTGATATAGTTTTCTTTCACTTTCATTATGAACGCTCCTTTTTCACTTAGTTTCCCTTTCACGGTATCACCCGTAAAATATCATTTCAACGGACATGTTTTCTAAAATATGTCAATAGTCTAATCGGAAGATTCAAGCACATTCATCGTATAGGAAAATAGAAAGTCATTAAAAATGATAGCGCTTTCTAAAAAATAGAATTGAAGTCACCGAAACCAAAAATAAAATGGGGAATTCAGTCGAACGAAAGGGTACTATGATGCAAATACGAATAGTACTTTTGATCTAAAATGTTGTTTTGCAAAAGCGCAGTCAGTATACATACAGCAAGCGGTTGAACGCGTATTCGGGACTTTTGAAAAGCGCTGGCTCTTTCTTGACACGATTTCTCATCATGTTACGATAACTAACGTGCGAAAAACACGAACAAAAAGCGAACAAGGGAGAGGATCAATATCATTGATCAAAAGAAAGTTGCTTTCATTGGAGCAGGTTCTATGGCGGAAGGAATGATTGCCGGGATTGTGCGATCAGGACAAATGCCACTAGGCCAAATTTACGCAACAAACAGACAAAATCAAATTCGATTGAATGAACTAACGATACGTTACGGAATACAAACAGCCACAATGGATTCTTTTCCTTTTGAAGAAATGGATATGTTGATCCTGGCCATGAAGCCAAAGGATGCTGAAACAGCACTTGAATCGTTAAAACCTCATATTCGGAGAGACCAGCTGATCATGTCTGTCCTTGCAGGCGTGAAGCAATCGTATATTGAAGATATGCTGCATGAAGGACAGCCCGTGATGAGGGTCATGCCGAATACGTCAAGTACGATCGGGGCTTCAGCGACCGCTTTATGTGCTGGACGTTATGTGAAAGACGACCATATCAGCATGAGTCAGGCTCTTTTATCTGAAATGGGCGAAGTGTATACCATTCAGGAAGAGCAAATGGATATTTTCACTGGAATTGCCGGAAGCGGGCCAGCCTATTTTTATTTCTTAATGGAAAGAATCGAAGAAGCAGGAGAAGAAGCAGGTTTATCTAAGGAATTGTCTCGCCAAATTGGCGCGCAGACACTTCTCGGTGCTGCGAAAATGTTGCAAGAAACAGAGGAAGACCCTTCTACTCTGAGAGAGAAAATTACGTCACCAAATGGAACAACAGCTGCAGGACTGAATGCATTAGATGATTTTGGCGGAGGAGAAGCAATCAAGCAGGCCGTCAAACATGCTGCCAACCGATCAAAAGAGATCAGCAAACAGCAAAAACAAAAAGTATCTATATAATAAATAGAGCTCAGGTACAGGAGTGATAAGGTGTACGCAGATAAAGAGAGAAAACGAATTGTTGTAAAAATCGGAAGCAGCTCACTTACTAGCTTTCAAGGGGAGATTAGTTTAAAAAAACTAGAAAACCTCGTCAATCAAATTGTAAAACTCAAAGATGAAGGACACGAAGTCATTTTGGTTTCATCTGGTGCGGTTGCAGCTGGTTACCGAAAACTAGGATTTATCGATAGACCCAAAACACTGCCGGAAAAACAGGCATCTGCCTCAATTGGGCAAGGCCTTTTAATGGAATCATATTCTACTTTATTTTTATCACACGGTTATATTGCCTCACAGCTTTTAATCACAAGAAGTGATTTTTCAGATGAAACGCGCTATCAAAATGTGCGCAACACGATGAATGTGTTATTAGATCGAGGCATCATTCCGATTATCAATGAAAATGATACAGTGACGATTAACCGCTTGAAGTTCGGAGATAACGATACATTGTCTGCAAAAGTAGCTGGACTCATTGATGCGGATTTCCTTTCCATTTTATCTGATATTGATGGCTTGTATGAAGAGAACCCGCATACAAATCCGAATGCGAAAAGAATTCTTGAAGTCACAGACATCACAGAAGACATCGAAGCAGCAGCTGGAGATGCAGGGAGCAGTGTGGGCACAGGCGGAATGAAATCAAAACTCGATGCGTTTAAAATTTCAATGGCAGCTGGCATTAACGGCTTTTTAGGCAAAGCGGATACGCCTCACATTTTAGACAAAGCCATTAATGGAACAGAGGACGGCACTTATTTTACCGCGGATGAAAATTTAGCACCGCTGAATTACAAGAAGCAGTGGATTGCCTTTCATTCTGGACCAAAAGGCGAGATTGTTGTTCAAAAGAAATCGCAGGAACACCTCATCCATAGAGAGAAATGCCTTGATTCGGGTGGCATTGTCAATGTAAAGGGTTCGTTTAAAAAAGGTGATGTCGTCCGCATTTTAGATCAAGATGGAAGAGAAATCGGGCTTGGTATTGTGAATTATCCATCTGACGAACTTGCACTGAGCAGTGACTCGTTGCAGGATGAAGTGGTTCATGTCGTCGATCTTGAAGCTTTTGTTTGTCATTTAGATTTATCGATACCAGTTTGCTAACCAAAAGGGAGGAATTCCATGACACTGACAGCTGAAGTTGTCACATCGGTCAAAGAAAAAGCGAAAAAAGCAAAGCACGTTTCAAAAAAACTAGGTTTACTTCATACAGAGGATAAAAACGAGGCACTGCTGAAACTAGCAGAAGCGTTAGAACAAAATAGCACGTTCATCTTGCAAGAGAATGAAAAGGATATAGATGCCGGGAAGGAAAAGGGATTTTCAGAGGCACTCTTGGATCGTTTAATGTTAAATGAAGAAAGAATTCATGAGTTTGCCGAAAGCTTGCGGCTTGTGACGAGATTAACAGATCCTGTTGGAGAAATATTGGATGAATGGACTCTTGAGAACGGCTTGCATGTGAAAAGCCGAAGAGTACCGCTCGGCGTGATCGGGATGATCTATGAAGCGAGACCGAACGTCACTGTCGATGCAGCAGGGCTTGCCCTTAAGGCAGGCAACGCAGTGATTTTAAAAGGCGGTTCCTCCGCTATTTCTTCCAACAAAGCCATTGTAAGTGTTATTCATGAAGCATTAGATCAAACAAAGATTCCGCGTGATGCGGTGCAATTGATAGAACAAACAGACCGTTCATCGGTTCAAGCGATGCTTCATCTAAAAGAATGGATCGATGTCTTAATTCCGCGAGGCGGAGCTTCTTTAATCAAAACCGTGGTTGAACAATCTACCATTCCTGTCCTTGAAACAGGAACAGGAAACTGTCATGTCTTTATTGATCAAACAGCCAATGTGAAAAAAGCCATTGAGATTGTCATCAATGCAAAAACGAATCGTCCGGCTGTATGTAATGCACTTGAGACGCTAATCATCCATCGCGATTGGCTGAAAGAAAATGCGGCATCGTTGAATGAAGCTCTGCTAGAGCACCATGTCACCGTACATGGCGACGAGGAAGCACTGTCTCATTTTTCAAACGCCATTCCTGCTGAGGAAGTGGACTGGACAGATGAGTATTTAAGTCTTGATCTTGCAGTAAAGGTAGTCGATTCAATCGAGGAAGCGATCCACCATATTGAAGAGTACGGTACAAAACATTCAGAAGCCATCGTGACAGAGGATGAAGAGCAGGCACTTAAGTTTTTAAACGAAGTCGATGCGGCGGCGGTTTATCATAACGCATCTACCCGTTTTACAGACGGCGGTGCACTTGGATATGGGGCTGAAATTGGCATTTCTACTCAAAAACTGCACGCAAGAGGTCCGATGGGACTTCCAGCACTCACGACAACGAAGCTGCTTCTGTCGGGTGACGGTCAGATTAGAAGCTAGATGAGATTCAAAAAACACTACCTTTTTCATGGGGTAGTGTTTTTTGATGCTGATATTTATTAGCTAGAGCAGGTTTTCTTCATCACTTTCTCAAATTTAAAAAATTCAAATTCTTCAGGTGCTGAAGGCTTAGTTTCTTGATCAGCTGCATGAGGTGCGTTCGGATCTGGATGTTTCATATGATAAAATTCCACAATTTGAAAGCCGCACTTATTGACATAGAAATGAATGTTGCGTTTTTCAAAATACGGAGTCACAACCTCCCAAACAATCGTTTCTGGATATTGCGCCTCGATGGCTTTCCATGCTGCCTGACCAATGCCTTTTCCGTGTGAGGATGAAGAGATGTATAATAAGTCAACTGAGTTGTGGTGGGTCTCTTGGTTGATTTTAATGACAACGCCGCCTGCTTTTTCGTCATTTAGCATAATGTGGTAAACGATGTGTTCATTCGAATGAAAAGATTCATCAATCACTTCACCTGGAGGAATCGGTCCATCATGCGCATCGCCAAATGCGTCGATCACACCAGCTGTAAAAGCTTTCTGTAGCTCATTTTTCATAAAAGGGAATTCCTCTTTTTTTGCAAGTTCTAATGCCACTTCATGTTGAGTGATGTTGTTCATGTTTTTATCCTTTCCAAGCGTAGTGGTGTTCTGCATGTTATCATAAAGGGTGGAGTAACTCCATAGTCAAGAGGGGAGCCTTAGTTATGATAAATGATGTGCAAAAAACATTTTTTACTGGAGAATTTGCCAAGCTATTTGATGTAAAGAAAGACACCTTGTTTTATTACGATAAAATTGATTTATTTAAGCCAGCTGGTGTTCATGAAAATGGGTACCGATACTATACACTTGAGCAATTTGATCATTTTATAGCGATTCAATCCCTTCGAGCTGTGCAATTTCCGATAAAAGAGTTAAAGCAATATTTCACTGAGCCTTCCCGAGAAAGGCTCCAAAGCCTAGCAGCTGAACAAATAGAAAAGGTCAAACAAGAGATTGAAAAACTTCAAGATATCCAGTCTTTTCTTATGCGGGTCATGGAGACGACGCAGGAACTATCATCTGTCAAAATGGGGGAGGTCTTGTTTCAAGAGCTGCCAGAAGAACCAGTTGTATTAAGTGCACCGAACCCGATTGACATGAATACATCCGTAGAAGAAATATCTCGTATTGTTGGACATTTTCTAAAGGAAATCGGCATAAAAGGGGCTGCGGCAAATGGGGCTGTCTTAAAAAAGGAGCAGTTCCTTCAGCGTCACTATCATCAGTCAGATCAGCTGTTTTGCCGAATGGAAGCGCCGGAAGCAGTTAAAAAACCTGCGGGCCTTTATGCGGTGATGTATGATCAAGGATCATACGAGGAGATTGATTCTGCTTATTCGCGCTTGTTAGATGAAATTGAAAAAGAGGACATGATGCTAGATGGAGATGTATTTGAGGAGTATTTGCTTCATTCACTCATGTCTAAAGATGAAGCAGAGTATATAACGAAACTCAGTGTAAAAGTGAAAAAGCGTTTAGATTAACCAAAAAAGGATAGACCGCATGGATGCGTGTCTATCCTTTTTTATATTTAACCCACTTGATTCTCCGTAAATTGGCTCATATATAAGTCTGCATAGAAGCCATTTTGTTTTAAGAGTTCGCTGTGCGTTCCTTTTTCAATGATGGTGCCATCTTTCATGACTAGAATAACGTCGGCATCCTTGATCGTCGAAAGTCTGTGTGCAATGACGAAGCTTGTTCTGCCTTTCATCAATTCATTCATCGCTTTTTGAATGTGCATCTCTGTCCGTGTATCTACGCTGCTCGTCGCTTCATCTAATATTAAGATCTTTGGATCAGATAAAATCGCACGGGCGATGGTTAACAGCTGACGCTGACCTTGAGACAGGTTGCCGGCATCTTCTGTTAAGAGTGTGTCATATCCGTCTGGAAGCGTGCGGATGAAGTCATCAGCATAAGCATGTTTGGCGGCTTTAATGACATCCTCTTTTGAGACGTTCTGCCTGCCATAGGCAATGTTGTCGTGAATCGTCCCTTCAAAAAGCCACGTATCCTGAAGAACCATCGCAAATAGGTCGCGTACTTGATGACGGCTGAGGTCAGTTGTTTTGACACCGCCGATGCGGATAGAGCCTTGATCTAATTCATAGAAACGCATTAAAAGATTGATGATGGTTGTTTTTCCTGCTCCTGTTGGCCCGACAATCGCAACCGTTTGACCTTCTTTGACATCTAAAGTCAAATCTTTAATAATCGGATGGTCTTTTTCATATCCGAATTGAACTTGTTCAAAGCTCACATCGCCTGAAAGTGATTCAAGATCAATCGCTGCATCTTCCTCGGGACTTTCTTCTTTCTCATCCAGAATTTCAAACACCCTTTCAGCAGAAGCAATCGCTGATTGAACCAAGTTGGCGACACTTGATGCTTGCACTAGCGGTTGAGACATTTGCTGCGTGTATTGAATAAACGCCTGCACATCTCCGACACGAATATTCCCGTTAATCACAAGAATACCGCCGGCTACACTGACTGCCACATAGCCGAGGTTCCCGATAAACGTCATCACTGGCATCATTAAGCCAGAAATGAACTGTGCTTTCCTTGATGATTCATACAGCTGCTCGTTTAATTGATCAAATGTATCGATCGCTTTCTTTTCGTAGCCATACGCACGAACTGTCTGATGCCCTGTGAACATTTCATTAATATGTCCATTGATCATCCCGAGCTCTTTTTGCTGCGCTTTAAAATGCTTTTGAGAAAATGACGTAATGCCGCGAATCGCAAACAGGCTGAGCGGCAGTGTTAAACAAACAAGCAAGGTTAGCAGCGGACTAATCAATAGCATCATGACGACAATCCCAATGACTGTGATGACAGATGTAATCACTTGGGTGAGTGCCTGCTGAAGCGAAGTATTAATATTATCGATATCATTCATTACACGGCTCAGCGTGTCCCCGTGGGTTGTTTTATCAAAATACCGAAGGGGGAGACGTGTGAGCTTGTCATTTGCTTCTTGCCGTAATTCAGCAATGGTCTGTTGAGAGACACCGGCCATGACATATTGCTGAACGAATGAAAAGAGAGCAGCAACGACGTATAGCACGACAAGCAACCATAAGATTCGTGAAATGACATCAAATTGAACAGCTGTTCCTTGTGTAAAGCTGTCAAACAGGGAAGAGGTGGCATCCCCGAGCAGCTTTGGACTAATGACGTTAAAGACGGTTGAACCGACTGCTGCAATGAAGACAATGATCAATTGAATCTTCCTTGGTTTTAAATAGCCAATCAAACGAAGCAGTGTTTTCTTAAATTCCTTTGGTTTTGCGACAGGTCCTCTAGGGTGGCCGCCTTTATGACCCATGCCGGAAGACATTTTTTTACTCATCCTCGCTCCACCTCCTGACCTTCCTGTGATGCAACAATCTCTTGATAGACAAGGTTCTCCTTCAGTAATTGTTCATGTGTACCGATACCTGCGATTTTCCCATCATCTAGTACGATGATTTTATCACTATGCTTCACTGTGCTGATTCTTTGCGCCACAATGATGAGGGCTGCATGCGCTTTTTCAGCTTCTAAAGATGCCCGAAGCTTCGCATCTGTTTTGTAATCAAGTGCTGAAAAACTATCGTCAAACAGATAGAATGACGGCTTTCTCACTAGCGCTCTTGCAATAGAAAGACGCTGCTTTTGACCGCCAGATAGATTCGATCCACCCTGGTCAATTTCCGCATCGATGCCGCCATCTTTTTGCAAAACAAATTCTTCTGCCTGCGCCGTTCGCAGCGCCTGCCAGACGTCTTCATCGCTTGCATTCTGCCTGCCGAAGCGCACATTATCGGCAATGGTTCCGCTAAATAAAACCGCTTTTTGAGAAACATAGCCCATCTGGCCTCTTAGTTTCTCCTGAGGCAGCTCTCTAATGTCTACACCATCTAGTGTAATCCGGCCTTCAGTTGCTTCGTAAAAGCGCGTCATTAGCTGGAGAAGGGTGGTTTTCCCTGAACCTGTACTTCCGATAATAGCTGTCGTTTCGCCAGTTTTGGCTTCGAACGAAATGTTTTGAACTGCCGGCTTTTCAGCATTTGAGTAATAAAATGACACATCCTCAAAGCGAATGGATTGTGCTGGCGCGCGCAGGTCAGGAACCGTTCTTTCATTGTCTTGAATTTTCGGTTCCATGTTTAACACTTCGTTCATCCGTTTAGCTGATGCTTGTGCTCTTGGGACCATAATAAAGCTCATTGACAGCATAATCAGTGCCATCAAAATCATCATCGCATATTGGATAAAGGCAATGAGGTTCCCTACTTCCATCTCTCCGGCATCAATTCGGTTTGCACCTAGCCAGACAATGCCGATATTCGTGAAGTTCATGATAATCAGCATAAATGGAAACAAGTAAGCCATTAAACGATTGACTCTAAGGCCGGTATCCTTGTAGGATGTGTTGGCTTCTTGAAAACGCTCCTTTTCATCATCTACTCGGTTAAAAGCACGAATGACCCGGATGCCTGAAAGAGATTCTCGCATAATTAAATTCAGCCGGTCTGTTTTTTTCTGAAGCTGGCCAAAGAGCGGAATGGCTTTTCTCGACACCAAATAGATAAATCCGCCAAGAAGGGGAAGTGCTGCTAAAAAGATGAGAGACAGGACAGCATCGCGTGATACAGCTAAAATAATTCCGCCGACAAGCATAAGCGGGGCTCTCGTCATCATTTGTAAAATCATGATCGTGACATCTTGGACTTGTTTTACATCATTTGTTGATCTTGTAATAAAGGAAGACGTTCCGATCTTTTGAAATTCTTCTAATGAAAATTGTTCGACATGCACAAATAGCTGTCTTCTCATATCACGCCCGAAGCCAAGTGCAGTCTTTGATGACAAGTAGGACTTCCAGATCGTGAGTAAGATGGCAAGTAAAGAACAGGCCACCATCCAGCCGCCAACCTTCCATATGTAAGCAATATCTCCTTGGACGATCCCGACATCGACGATATCTGCCGTAAGCGTCGGTAAATACAGCTGGAGCATACTGCTTAAAAAGGTGAGGATCACAATGGACACAACGGATAGCCGATACGGCTTTAAAAACGATAAAATTGATTTCATACGAATACCTTTCTTCCATATAGTGTGTTGTTCTGTAACCCATCATATACAAAGAGGGATTATTTCCACAAATGAAATGTCTTGTTTTAATGAGTTATTTATATTGTTCAATTTTAGAAAAGAAATCCTTCACGAACACATAAAAATCATGAGCAGAAGGTGACATTTCTCGTGATTTAGAAGCAATAATTCCAACCGTTCTTCTCACTTGCGGAAAATCGATCGGAATTTTCACTGTAAAGCGCGGTGTGGTTTCATAAAAGGCGCTTTCGGGTAATAAGGTAACGCCCATACCCGCTGATACGAGACCTTTAATGGCGTCTAAATCTTCTCCTTCTGATGAAATGGTTGGCTCATAACCTGCCTGCTTACAAGCATCAACCGCAATTTGTCTCAGGACATATCCTTCCGGAAATAACACGAAATGATCTTTTCTTAAATCACTTAAATGAATACTCCTTTGTCCGCTAAAGGGGTGGCTGACAGGCAGCAAGGCGTAAATGCTTTCTGAAAACAAAATATGTCCTTCTATTTGAGGATCGTTTGTCGGTACGGGTCCTAAAAAGGCGAGATCAATATCTCGATTTTTTACAGCTTCAATGAGAAATTTATAGGATCCTTGACGAAGTAAAAAATCGACCTCTGGGTATTCCTGTTTAAAGGCGGAAATGACAGAAGGTAGCACTTGGCTTGCTAGGCTAGTAGGAAAGCCGATATTGACGGTTCCTTTGTGTGGATCTAAATATTCATCAATTTGTTCTTTCGCATAATCAATGGCTTTTAGAGCCGTTCTGACATGATCTAAAAATTGTCTGCCGATCTTCGTTAATTTGATATTTCGTCCTTCTCGTTCGAATAAGGCCACTCCAAGCTCTTCTTCTAAATTCGCAATCTGCCGGCTGATCGCAGATTGGGCAACATGTAAGTTTTCAGCCGCTTCTGACACGTGTTCACGGTCTGCGACTTCTACAAAATAACGTAACTGACGAAGCTCCATTTTTACACTTCACACCCATCTATCTCAAAAAGAGATTGTTTTCATCTAAATTATATATTGTTTATATTAATTTGAAAACTTAAAATAAGTTACAGAGTTTGTGAGATTTTATTACTGTGAAAAAACGGATCTTTTAAACGGGGGAGAGAAACGATGACTTATAATCAACTACCACAACCACAAGGTCTCTACCGTCCTGAATTTGAACATGATGCATGTGGGATCGGACTGTACGCTCATTTAAAAGGGGAAGCGACACACAGCATCGTCAAAAAGGGATTACAAATGCTGTGCCAGCTTGATCACCGCGGCGGGCAAGGCAGTGATCCGTATACAGGTGATGGTGCCGGCTTAATGGTACAACTACCAGACGCTTTCTTTAGAAAAAGCTGCAAAGACTTTGCACTTCCTGAAAAGGGCCGTTACGGGGTAGGAATGGTCTTCTTTTCAAAAGAGGATGACGAGAAAACGCGCCAAGCCATCGAGCAAAAAATCAACGGGTTCATTAAACAAGAAGGTCAAACATTAATTGGCTGGAGAACAGTTCCTATTGATGCAGGGAAAATTGGTACTGTCGCAGCGAAGAGCTGTCCGGTTGTGAGGCAAGTCTTTATCGGGGCAAATGACAAGATCACAGATCGTTTGTCATTTGAAAGAAAATTATATGTCATTCGTAAGCAGGCTGAGAACTGGGGGACAGCAGAGGAAAAGCAATTTTACTTTGTCAGCCTGTCGAGTCAAACCATTGTATACAAGGGGCTTTTAACATCAGATCAAGTCGATGCTTTTTATCTTGATCTTCAGGATGAAACATTTGTTTCTGCATTTTCACTTGTTCATTCACGATTTAGTACAAATACATTTCCTACATGGGAAAGAGCCCATCCAAACCGCTATTTGATTCACAACGGTGAAATCAACACATTAAGAGGAAACATCAATTGGATGAGAGCAAGAGAACAACAATTCGTATCTGAAGCTTTCGGAGACGATTTAGACAAGATTTTGCCAGTGCTGAATGCAGACGGAAGTGATTCATCCATTCTAGACAATGCCTTTGAATTCTTTGTGCTTGCAGGCCGAACACCTGCTCATACAGCGATGATGCTGATTCCAGAGCCATGGACTGAAAACACGCACATGTCGAAAGAAAAACGGGCATTTTATGAATACCATAGTTCTCTTATGGAGCCATGGGATGGGCCAACAGCTATTTCCTTTACTGATGGTAAACAAATCGGAGCCATCTTAGACCGAAACGGATTAAGACCAGCAAGATACTATGTCACAAATGATGATCATATCATTTTCTCTTCTGAGGTCGGTGTGATCGACACAAATGAAGAGGATGTGAAGTATAAAGATCGTCTTGAGCCAGGTAAAATGCTTTTAATTGATTTAGAAGAAGGGCGAATTATTTCTGACGAAGAAGTGAAATCGACGATTGCGAATGAACTTCCTTATCAAAAATGGCTTGATGAAGAAATGGTGCACGTCAATCGCTCGGAAGAAAATTCAGAAAATTCTAGTATAATGGATGATTTATTGACGCGCCAGCGTGCCTTCCATTATACGTACGAGGACATTCAAAAGTATTTAATTCCTTTACTAGAAGAAGGCAAGGACCCAATCGGTTCAATGGGAAGCGACACTCCGCTTGCTGTGTTATCAGATCGTGCGCAGTCTCTGTTTTCTTACTTCAAGCAGCTGTTTGCACAAGTGACGAACCCGCCGATTGACGCCATTCGTGAGCAGCTTGTGACATCTACGATGACATGGTTAGGTGCTGAAGGAGATATTTTACATCCGAATGAATATTCATGCCGACGAATTAAACTGTATACACCCGTCTTAACAAGCGGGCAGTTTAACGGTTTGAGAACAATTGTTCATAATGCCTTTAAAAGCAAAACGATTCATACTCTTTTCACCGATGATTTAAAGCGCGGGCTGGATGCGATGTTTGAAGAGGCGGAAAAAGCGATCCGCGAAGGTGTATCTTTATTAATTCTTTCCGATCGTGAAATGACGGAAGAAAAAGTGCCGATTCCACCACTTCTAGCGCTAAGTGCACTGCATCAGCATCTTGTGCGTCAAGGCTTACGGACAAAGGTGAGTCTGATCGTTGAATCTGGAGAAGTCAGAGAGGTTCATCATTTTGCCGCACTGATTGGCTACGGAGCAGATGCAATCCATCCTTATCTTGTGTATGAAACGTACAAACAGCTGATTGCAGAAGAAGCGATCTCTTTCAGCTTTGATGAAGCAGTCACTAAGTTTGGTAAAAGCGTAACCGAAGGTGTCGTCAAAGTCATGTCTAAAGTGGGAATCTCCACTGTGCAAAGCTATAGAGGAGCCCAAATCTTTGAAGCCGTTGGTATTAGTGAAGACGTCATTCAGGCGTATTTCACGGGAACAGCTTCTCAGCTTGGCGGGATTGACCTTGAGACCATTGCACATGAAGCAAAACTTCGTCATGAAGCAGGGTATCAGGCAGCGACTGACCAAACACTCGAATCAGGAAGTGACTTCCAGTGGAGAAAAAATGGTGAGCACCATGCCTTTAATCCAAAAACGATCCATACGCTTCAGTGGGCATGTCGCAATGAAGATTACGATCTATTTAAGCAATATACAAAGGCAGCGGACGAAGAAAGAATCGGCTTCCTTCGAAATTTATTTGCTTTCCAGCCAAAACAAAAACCAGTTCGTTTGGAAGACGTTGAATCTGCTGAATCCATCGTGCGCCGATTCAAGACAGGCGCCATGTCATTTGGGTCTTTAAGTAAAGAAGCGCACGAAGCACTTGCGATTGCCATGAACCGAATTGGCGGTAAAAGTAACAGCGGAGAAGGCGGAGAAGATCCTGCACGCTTTACAGTTGATGAACGCGGCGATGATCGCAGAAGTGCGATTAAACAAATTGCTTCTGGCCGCTTTGGCGTAAAGAGTCATTATTTGGTCAATGCAGATGAACTGCAAATTAAAATGGCACAAGGAGCAAAGCCTGGAGAAGGCGGACAGCTGCCAGGAAATAAAGTATACCCTTGGGTCGCCGATGTACGCGGATCTACACCAGGCGTCGGATTGATTTCACCACCGCCGCATCATGATATTTATTCCATCGAGGATTTAGCGCAGCTGATCCATGATTTGAAAAACGCGAACCGTGATGCCCGCATCAGCGTCAAGCTTGTGTCTAAAGCAGGCGTTGGTACGATTGCAGCAGGTGTTGCAAAAGGAACGGCGGATGTCATTGTGATCAGTGGATACGATGGCGGCACAGGAGCTTCGCCGAAAACGAGTATTAAACACACAGGACTTCCTTGGGAGCTCGGTTTGGCAGAGGCGCATCAAACCCTTGTGTTAAACGGCCTTCGCGAGAGAGTCGTTCTTGAAACGGACGGAAAGTTAATGACTGGTCGCGACGTTGTCATGGCTGCGATATTAGGAGCAGAAGAATATGGCTTTGCGACAGCTCCACTTGTCGTATTGGGCTGCGTGATGATGAGAGCATGTCATTTAGATACTTGCCCAGTCGGCGTCGCTACACAGAATCCAGAGCTTCGTAAAAAATTCATGGGGAACCCTGACCATATTGTGAATTTCATGATGTTTATTGCAGAGGAAGTAAGAGAAATCTTAGCGGAGCTCGGCTTTACATCAATGGATGAATTAATTGGACGCACGGATGTTCTAGGAGTTAGCGAACGAGCAAAAGCTCACTGGAAAGCAGGCCAGCTAGACCTTGAAACACTGCTTTATCAGCCAGAAGGAGCTCGTACATTCAGAACACCGCAAAATCATAAAATTGATGAATCACTGGATATGAATGAAATCCTCCCTTATGTACAGGAAGCGTTGAATCATCAAACACCGGTTGATCTATCATTGAATATTCGCAATATCAATCGTGTGGCCGGAACCATTACTGGAAGTGAAGTGTCTAAACGCTACGGGGAAGAAGGCTTGCCAGAGGATACGATCACACTAAGGTTCACTGGTTCCGCAGGACAAAGCTTCGGCGCATTTGTGCCAAAGGGCATGTCTCTCTATTTAACAGGTGATTCAAATGACTATATCGGCAAAGGACTCTCTGGAGGCAAAATTGCGGTCAAAACATCTGATCACTTTGTACAAAATGGACATGAAAACGTCATTGTTGGAAACGTCGCATTCTACGGAGCGACAAGTGGAAAAGCCTATATTAACGGGCGTGCAGGTGAGCGCTTTGCCGTTCGTAATTCAGGCGTGCAGGTGGTTGTTGAAGGAATCGGTGATCACGGCTGTGAATACATGACTGGCGGACGTGTCGTCATTTTAGGAGACGTCGGAAAGAACTTCGGCGCAGGAATGTCTGGCGGCGTAGCTTATGTCCATACATCCGATGCGAAACAGTTCAAAAGAATGTGCAACATGGAAATGATCATGTTTGAAAAACTCACAGATCACGATGAAGAGCAAGAAGTGAAACAGCTGATTCAAGAGCACCTTCACTATACAAACAGCGCAAAAGCTTCGGCACTTTTAGAAAACTGGGCGCAAGAAAAGGATCAATTCATCAAGGTCATTCCGAGAAATTACAAAATGATGCTTCAAAGCATTGAAGAACAAAAACAAGCGGGCCTTAGTCATGAGGAAGCGGTCATGTATGCCTTTGAAGCAAACACAAAACCGAAAAATCAAGAAACGGCAAACGGGCAAAAAGCAGCCCTCGCTCATTAAGAAAGGGGAGAGGACAATGGGCAAAGCAACAGGTTTTATGGATTATAAAAGAGAAAAGCCAAATGAACGTGACCCTCTCACTCGTCAAAATGACTGGAAAGAATATTCAGCTCCTTATACAGATGACGTATTGAAGAAGCAGGGCGCTAGATGTATGGATTGCGGCACACCGTTTTGTCAAATTGGGATGGAGATCAAAGGCGGCGTGTCAGGCTGCCCGATCTACAATTTAATTCCAGAATGGAACGACCTTGTGTATCGAGGCAGATGGAAAGAAGCGCTCGAAAGACTGCAAAAAACAAATAATTTCCCTGAATTTACTGGGAGAGTGTGTCCAGCGCCTTGCGAAGGGTCATGTACAGTCGCCATCAATGATCCAGCTGTTTCGATTAAAAATATCGAACGCACCATCATTGATAAAGGCTTTGAAAATGGATGGATCACACCGAGAATTCCTTCAAGCCGTACAGGCAAGAAGATTGCCATTGTCGGCTCAGGACCAGCAGGACTTGCAAGTGCTGATCAATTAAACCAAGCAGGCCACGCCGTCACAGTGTTCGAACGGTCTGATCGCCTTGGCGGACTGCTGACATACGGCATTCCAAACATGAAGCTGGACAAAGAAGTAGTGGAACGAAGAGTCAAACTGCTAAGACAAGAAGGCATTGATTTTGTAACGAACACAGAAATTGGCGTCGATGTCACTGCCGATGAACTGAAAGAGCAGTTTGATGCGGTCATCCTTTGTACAGGTGCACAAAAGCAGCGTGACCTGTTGATTGAAGGCCGGGAAGCTAAAGGGATTCACCTAGCGATGGATTATTTGACCCTCGCAACAAAAAGCATGCTGGATTCAGGATTTAAAGACAAAAACTTCATTGATGCAAAAGGAAAAGACGTGATTGTCATTGGCGGGGGAGATACAGGTGCAGATTGCGTTGCAACTGCACTTCGCCAAAAAGCAAAAAGTGTTGTTCAGTTCGGGAAGCATCCGAAGCTTCCAGATACACGTGTAGGGGATAACATGTGGCCTGAACAGCCTTACGTCTTCTCACTCGATTATGCTTATGAAGAAGCACAAGCAAAATTCGGGGAAGATCCGCGTCAATATTCCATTCAAACCACAAAAATTGTGGCAGACAAAAATGGAAAATTAAAAGAGCTTCATACGATTCAAATGGAAAAGGTGAAAAACGAACAAGGGAAGTTTGAATTTCATGAGATTCCAGGGACAGAAAAGGTATGGCCGGCTCAGCTAGTCTTTATTGCAATTGGTTTTGAGGGAACTGAACAGCCACTCGTGAAACACTTTGGCGTGGACAGCAAAAACAATCGCATTGACGCAACGTATGGGGAGTATACAACAAATGTAGAAGGCGTATTTGCAGCGGGAGATGCAAGACGCGGGCAAAGCTTGATTGTCTGGGCAATTAATGAAGGCAGACAAGTGGCGCACGAGGTAGACCGTTATTTAATGGGGAGTTCGGTTCTGCCAAAATAGGTCAAACAAAGGGTGTTTATGATATAGAAAAGCCATGATCCAATAGTGATCATGGCTTTTTATGATTCAGATAGTGAGCTGATTTGAAAATCCATCTTTCATGAGGTGACATTCAAGCACCAGATCATGGATGCAAGTATATGACTCATTGCTTGAGGTAGACGACGTTTTACTTTGTAAACGGTTTAGATCCTTCCTTTCATGTGCATGCTGTAGGTAAATGCACTTTGAAAGGAAGGTATGTTTGTGCCATTTTTTAATATTTTCATTGAACTGTTTATCGGATTTTTTGCCTTATTTTCTATAATAAAATTATTAGGGAAAACACAATTTGCACAAATCACGCCGTTTGATTTTATTTCTGCACTGATTTTAGGCGAAATGGTCGGAAACGCCATTTTCGACCCAGAAGTCAAGATTCAGCACATTTTGTTTGCTGTTGCGGTATGGGGCGTTCTTCTCTATACAGTTGAATGGTTTTCACAGCGCTTTAAAGGTATTCGAGCCTTTTTAGAAGGAAGACCGACACTTGTCATTGATCAAGGGAAGATTCACTACAAACGTTTAAAGAAAAATATGCTTGATCTCAATCAGCTGCAGACACTGATTCGCGCGAAGGGTCATTTTGCCTTGAATGAAATTGAATATGCCATTTTGGAAACAGACGGCTCGGTAAGCGTTCTTCCGAAAATGAAATACGCAACAGCCACCGCAGAAGATGTGAACGTGAAGGGAAAAGAAGTCAAATTACCTAGAACGTTTATTATTGATGGTGAAATTTTAAAAAAAGATTTACAAGAAGCTGGCTTCGATGAAACATGGCTGAGTGAGCAATTAAAAAAGCAGCACATTTCTTCCTATCGAGACGTTCTATTTTGTGAATGGATTGAAAATGAAGGGATTTATGCAATGAAATATGAAAAGTCCAAAAAACATCCATAACATCTATAAGTGGGTGTTTTTTTGTGCGTGTCATGAATAGGATCAAAAAGAATGTTTGATTGAAAACGTTCACAAAGAGGAGGAGATGTACGATGAAGTATGGAAAGGTATGGCTTGTAGTCGTCTTGTTTTTATTACTATTGAACTCAGCTTCACTTCAAGCAGCCGGACATCAGAATCAAACAAATCGCGTCCTTGTGGTCGATCAAAAGGGAAATGGCTCGTTTCGAACCGTTCAATCTGCCATTGATGCGATTCCAGTGAACAATCAACAGCGCGTAACGATCTATATTAAAAATGGTGTGTATAAAGAAAAAATCCTGCTTCCGCAAAATAAACCTTACGTGTCCTTTATCGGGGAAGACCAATACAAGACGATTCTGACGTATCATGATACAAATGCAAGCACTGGTAGCACAACAAATAGCTCAAGCACAATGATTCGTGCGAACGAGTTTTACGCAGAAAATATCACCTTTCAAAATACGGCCGGCAGACATGCTGGTCAGGCGGTTGCACTATACGTGTCCGGTGACCGGGCTGCGTTCAAACAAATACGGGTCTTAGGCTATCAAGATACGCTTTATGCAACAGGTACAGGCCGGCAATATTATGAAAACTGCTATATCGAAGGCACGGTCGATTTTATTTTTGGATCAGCCACAGCCGTGTTTAAAAGAGCTGAAATAAAAAGTCTTGGAAATGGGTATATTACTGCAGCATCCACAACAGAAGCGCAAAAGTATGGATATGTATTCATCGATTCTACGCTCAAAAAGGGGACGGCTGCTGCTCAATCGGTATATTTAGGACGTCCGTGGCGGCCTCATTCTGCTGTGACATTCCTCTATACAAATATGGATGATCATATTAAGGCAGAGGGTTGGCATAACTGGGATAACCGTGATAACGAAAGAACAGCAAGATATAAAGAATATGGATCGACAGGAGCAGGAAGCAACGCAGCAACCCGCGTAAAATGGTCCAGTATTTTATCGAAAAACGAAGCAAGTCAAATCACAGTGCAAGCTGTTCTTAGCGGAACCGATGGCTGGAATCCAGAAAAAAGGTAAAGAGCTTGTCAGTTTTCGTCAAAGAAAGCTGACTTTTCTGTTTAAAAAACCTTTGAGAACAAACGTTCTTTTGTGTATAATGAACATATTCTTCTAAAATTGGCTGCGACTAAAAAGGAGGGATTGCGTGAAGCGTTTTTCACAGATCTTGTTTTTACACATATGTATCCTGTCGATTTTATTTCTCCCTTTTTCAGCAAAAGATGATCAACTTACAGCTCGTGACGACTCACTGCCGTGGGTGACAGCTTTAGATGAATTTATACGAACAGCACCTGATTTAGAGGGCGCGATCTCTGGCATCAGCGTCCGCGATACTTCTGACTCCTCTCTTCTTTATGAACATCAAGCCGATATTCGTCTTACTCCTGCTTCTAATATGAAACTGCTCACATCAGCCATCGCCCTTGATATACTAGGAGAAACACACACATTCCCGACAGACATCTGGATAGATGGTTCTATTCAAAAGAAAACGTTACATGGCAACCTGTATCTACGCGGTACCGGGGATCCGACTTTATTAGAAGAGGATTTTGCAGCACTTGCCAAACAAGTGAAAAAGGCCGGAATACATACAATTCGCGGACAGCTTGCGGCAGACGATACATGGTATGATGACACAAGATATTCGATTGATTTACCTTGGAGTGATGAGGATCAATATTACGGTGCACAAATCTCTGCTCTCACGGCTTCACCGAATCAAGATTATGATGCAGGAACCGTGATTCTCGAAGTAAAGCCAGGCAAAAAAGCTGGGCAAAAAGCAACCTATGACATGATTCCGAAGACTTCTGTCCCTCAAGTCATCAATCAAGTAAAAACCGTGCCAGAAGAAGGGAAAAAGAAGATTTCTTTTAAGCGCTCTCACGGCACCAACAAAATCACTTTAACTGGCACCATTCCGGTGAAAGCGAGTGTATCTAGACAATGGGTAGCATTATGGGAGCCATCCTCTTATGCGTTAGATTTAATGAAACGAGCGTTAAAGGCGGAAGGGATTCACGTAAAAGGACCGCTTAAAATAAAACAAGTTCCTAAAAAAGCCAAGAAAATTGCCACCCATTCATCGATGCCTTTATCAGAGCTCCTTGTTCCCATGATGAAACTCAGCAACAATACCCATGCAGAAATGTTGCTGAAGGAACTTGGAAAACAAGTGAAAAGCAAAGGGAGCTTTGAAGATGGACTGGATGTGATGAATGAACGGCTTCCTGCATTCGGCATCGATCCATCTCTTGCAGTGCTGCGAGATGGGTCAGGCATCTCACCTATTAACCTTGTTTCTGCCAACCAGTTCACGTTCTTTTTAACAAACATTCAAAAGGAAAAATGGTTTAAGACCTATGAACATGCGCTTCCGTTAGCAGGGGCAAGTGAACGAATGGTGGGAGGGACGTTAAGAAACAGGTTGAAAGAACCAGCTACACTAGAAAAAGTACGTGCAAAAACAGGTTCATTAACTACGGTCAGTACACTTTCTGGATATATTGACACAAAGAGTGGAAAGACGGTCGCTTTTTCCATTTTATTAAATCATCTTGTTGATGACGAGAAAGGGAAAGAGATAGAAGACCACATTGTTAGCATTTTAGCTGAGAATCTTTAGATAGAGAAGGAGAACCACCATGACGTTAGATAACAATCAATCTTTAGTAAAAACCATGTCCATTTTTCTCGTCCCGCTTTTGCTTAGCAATATTTTGCAATCAATCGGACAGCTTGTATCCATTGTCCTTGTCGGCAGATGGATTGGAGAGGATGCAGTAGCTGCCATTTCTGCATTCTTTCCGCTTTTCTTTTTACTCGTTTCTTTTTCCATCGGAATTGGATCGGGAAGTTCAATCCTTATTGGACAAGCGTATGGAGCAAAAAATGAACAAAGATTAAAAGAAATTATTGGCACAACGCTTTCATTCACTTTTTTGATCGGACTTTCTTTAGCAATCATTGGAGGTTTTTTTGCAACAGATATCTTAAATCTCATGGGAACACCTGCGAATATCGTGGAGGAAAGTGCGGCTTATGCCAGAATTCTATTCATCTCAATGCCGATCTTATTTCTTTATTTTGTTTACACGACTTTCCTGCGAGGGACAGGGGATTCAAAAACGCCTTTTTATTTCTTAATGATTAGTACGGCAACGAATATTTTGATGCTGCCGATTTTATTATTTGGCTGGCTGGGACTGCCGGCATTTGGTTTATACGGTGCTGCGTATGCTTCTGTGATTTCAACCATTGTGACGTTTATTATTCTACATATCTACTTATATAAAACAAAACACCCGCTTCGCATCGATGCATCGGTTAGAAAGCATTTATTGATGAAAGGGGATCTACTAAAAACATTATTAAAGCTCAGCATTCCATCGAGCATTAATATGATCCTTATTTCTTTATCAGAAATTGCTGTTATTTCCTTTGTCAATGATTATGGATCACAGGCGACTGCTGCCTATGGTGTTGTCAATCAAGTTGTGAGCTATGTGCAGATGCCGGCAGTAAGTCTTGGCATCGCGGTCTCGATCTTTGCAGCACAATTCATCGGCGCAGGGAATATCAACCGATTGAAAGATGTGATAAAAATCGGGTTAGGGCTCAATTTTGCCATAGGCGGATTCATTATTATCATTGTTTATCTCTTCGCACCGCAGATTTTATCTATCTTTTTAACAGATTCTAAGACGATTGACATTGCCTATAGCTTAGTTGTCATTACATTATGGAGCTATCTTATTTTTGGAACAGCCCAAATTGTTGCAGCCACGATGAGAGCAAGCGGAACAGTGCTATGGCCAACGATCTTTAGTATTTGTTCCATTTGGCTTGTAGAAGTACCAGTCGCTTATGTGCTATCGCACTACACAACCCTTGGCATCAAGGGCATCTGGATTGGCTATCCTGCGGCTTTTTTCGTGAACTTACTCCTTCAATACGGCTACTATCAGCTCGTATGGAAGAAAAAACAGATTGTAGCGCTAGTGCAGTCATAATGTAAAAGTGTGAAGCAGCATATACATACGAAGATCTATCACTTTTCAGGAGGTCTGATCTTCTATGTATTTGAATCAAAGAAGTGAACTGAGTGCGTACAATATCGGTGATTTTTCTTATGCCGGACCAGATTTCCAAGTGCTGACGTGGGGGGAAGGAACAACATTAAACATTGGAAAGTTTTGTTCCATCGCAAACGAAGTCAAAATTTTCCTTGGCGGTGAACACCGTACAGATTGGGCCACAACGTATCCGTTTAATCAAATTTTCAAGGAAGCTTCTCACATTAAAGGACATCCAAAGTCAAAAGGAGATGTCCACATAGGACACGATGTCTGGATTGGTTATGGAGCAACTATCATGTCAGGAGTATGTATAGGGAACGGAGCAGTGATTGGTGCAAATAGTGTCATCACAAAAGATGTGCCCCCATATGCGATTGCCGCAGGAAATCCGCAGCAGCTCATGAAATACCGGTTTTCATCTGAAATCATCGAAAAACTTCAGTTATTAGAATGGTGGAATTTAGAGTTTACCGTCATCCAATCTATTTTTCACCTCTTACAATCTGATGATATTGAACAATGTATAAATGTCATAGAAGACATAAAAAAGAAAGGCTGAAAAAGCCTTTCTCATGCTGTCGAGAAAATCTCGACAGCTTTATTTTTTCTTAGATATTTTCCATCTCTTTCCTTGAGAGCTGTACAAGATCGAAAAATCATCAAAAAGTGATCTCCAGACATGTATGGGAGAGGAACACAAGAAAAGATCAGACAAAATCGTCTGTCTGCCTCTGGAAAAGAGCTATATAAAAAAAGAAAAGAAAAATAGAGCGAAGCCTTGCAGATTCAAAACAACTGCATGGGCTTCGCTATTGCCGGTTGAGAGGAAAACAAAACGTGTGTGGGATGCCTTTTTTATTCAACCTAACGATTGTAGAAAAACATGAGTTTCTCTACAATCTGAAGGCTAAAGTAGCCCTTCTTTTTTTCGTTAACTGAGTCTTATGATTGTTAGGGATGCCCCGGTTGCACCTCCACCAATTAAAATAGCTGTTACAACTGCCCCAAACAATTGCAATGATATCGTATTTCCAGCAGTTAAATTCACAATCAATGTGTTACTGATAAATGTGGTTGAGACCACCGGTGATTGAATAGAACCTGGGATGACAGTGGCTCCATTAAGAAGTAGCCGTGCACTAACTAAAAGTGCAACTGTTGTATTAATTTGGTATGTGATATAGTATTTACCTGTTTGTTGTACAGTAAAAGTATCATTTGAACCATTCGGTGCAAATCCATTGATATTTTGATTACTTGGTAAAGCAATGTTCGTACCACCAAGAACAGTAATGATTGTAGGCCCCGTTGTATTTCCGGCATAAAGAGCCGTTTGAGTTGGACCAGTAGGCCCAGTGGCTCCAGTAGGCCCGGTATCTCCGGTTGCACCAGTAGCTCCAGTAGGACCGGTAGCTCCAGTAGGACCAGTAACTCCCGTTGGACCAGTATCACCAGTCGCACCAGTAACTCCCGTTGGACCAGTATCACCAGTCGCACCAGTGGCTCCAGTAGGACCAGTATCTCCGGTTGCTCCAGTAGCTCCAGTAGGACCGGTATCTCCAGTAGGGCCGGTATCTCCGGTTGCACCTGTTGGTCCAGTAGGACCGGTATCTCCGGTTGCACCAGTGGCTCCCGTTGGACCAGTTGCACCAGTAGGGCCAGTATCTCCCGTTGGACCAGTGGCTCCAGTAGGACCAGTATCTCCGGTTACACCAGTGGCTCCAGTAGGACCGGTAACTCCAGTGGCACCAGTAACTCCAGTAGGACCAGTATCTCCGGTTGCTCCGGTTGCTCCAGTAGCTCCAGTAGGGCCGGTATCTCCAGTAGGCCCGGTATCACCAGTCGCACCAGTAACTCCAGTAGGGCCGGTATCTCCAGTAGGACCGGTATCACCAGTCGCACCAGTAACTCCAGTGGCTCCCGTTGGACCAGTTGCACCAGTAGGGCCAGTATCTCCCGTTGGACCAGTGGCTCCGGTAGGACCAGTATCTCCGGTTACACCAGTGGCTCCAGTAGGACCGGTAACTCCAGTGGCACCAGTAACTCCAGTAGGACCGGTATCTCCGGTTACACCTGTTGGTCCAGTAGGACCGGTATCTCCAGTCGCACCAGTGGCTCCAGTAGGACCAGTGTCTCCTGTTGCACCAGTGTCTCCTGTTGCACCAGTGTCTCCAGTAGGACCAGTATCTCCGGTTACACCTGTTGGTCCAGTAGGCCCGGTATCTCCAGTGGCACCAGTATCTCCAGTAGGCCCGGTATCACCAGTCGCACCAGTATCACCAGTCGCACCAGTAACTCCAGTAGGCCCGGTATCTCCAGTAGGACCAGTATCTCCGGTTGCTCCAGTAGGCCCGGTATCACCAGTGGCACCAGTAACTCCGGTTGCACCAGTAACTCCAGTAGGACCAGTAACTCCGGTTGCACCAGTAACTCCAGTAGGACCAGTATCTCCGGTTGGTCCAGTAGGACCGGTATCTCCAGTGGCACCAGTAACTCCAGTAGGACCAGTATCTCCGGTTGCTCCAGTAGGCCCGGTATCTCCAGTCGCACCAGTAGCACCAGTGACTCCAGTAGGACCGGTATCTCCAGTATCACCAGTCGCACCAGTAACTCCAGTAGGACCGGTATCTCCAGTAGGGCCGGTATCTCCGGTTGCACCTGTTGGTCCAGTAGGACCGGTATCTCCGGTTGCACCAGTGGCTCCCGTGGACCAGTTGCACCAGTAGGGCCAGTATCTCCCGTTGGACCAGTGGCTCCAGTAGGACCAGTATCTCCGGTTACACCAGTGGCTCCAGTAGGACCGGTAACTCCAGTGGCACCAGTAACTCCAGTAGGACCAGTATCTCCGGTTGCTCCGGTTGCTCCAGTAGCTCCAGTAGGGCCGGTATCTCCAGTAGGACCGGTATCACCAATCGCACCAGTAACTCCAGTAGGGCCGGTATCTCCGGTTGCACCAGTAGCTCCAGTAGGACCGGTAACTCCAGTGGCTCCCGTTGGACCAGTTGCACCAGTAGGGCCAGTATCTCCCGTTGGACCAGTGGCTCCGGTAAGACCAGTATCTCCGGTTACACCAGTGGCTCCAGTAGGACCGGTATCTCCAGTAGGACCAGTATCTCCGGTTGCTCCAGTAGGACCGGTAACTCCAGTGGCACCAGTAACTCCAGTAGGACCGGTATCTCCAGTAGGACCAGTATCTCCGGTTGCTCCAGTAGGACCGGTATCACCAGTCGCACCAGTAACTCCGGTTGCACCAGTAACTCCAGTAGGACCAGTATCTCCGGTTGCACCAGTAACTCCAGTAGGACCAGTATCTCCGGTTGCACCAGTAACTCCAGTAGGACCAGTATCTCCGGTTACACCTGTTGGTCCAGTAGGCCCGGTATCTCCAGTCGCACCAGTAACTCCAGTAGGACCAGTATCTCCGGTTGCTCCAGTAGGCCCGGTATCTCCAGTAGGACCAGTATCACCAGTAGCACCAGTATCACCAGTATCACCAGTAACTCCAGTAGGCCCAGTAACTCCAGTAGGACCAGTATCACCAGTCGCACCAGTAACTCCAGTAGGCCCAGTAACTCCAGTAGGCCCAGTAACTCCAGTAGGACCAGTATCACCAGTCGCACCAGTAACTCCAGTAGGCCCAGTAACTCCAGTAGGACCAGTATCACCAGTCGCACCAGTAACTCCAGTAGGCCCGGTATCACCAGTAGCACCAGTAACTCCAGTAGGACCGGTATCACCAGTCGCACCAGTAACTCCAGTAGGCCCGGTATCTCCAGTCGCACCAGTGGCTCCAGTAGGACCAGTATCTCCAGTAGGACCGGTATCTCCAGTAGGCCCGGTATCTCCGGTTACACCTGTTGGTCCAGTGGCACCAGTAACTCCAGTAGGCCCGGTATCTCCGGTTACACCAGTGGCTCCAGTAGGACCAGTATCTCCGGTTGCTCCAGTATCTCCAGTAGGACCGGTATCTCCAGTGGCACCAGTAGCTCCAGTAGGACCGGTATCTCCGGTTACACCTGTTGGTCCAGTGGCACCAGTAACTCCAGTAGGCCCGGTATCTCCGGTTACACCTGTTGGTCCAGTAGGCCCGGTATCTCCAGTGGCACCAGTGGCTCCAGTAGGGCCGGTAGCACCAGTCGCACCAGTAGCTCCAGTAGGACCGGTATCTCCAGTATCACCAGTAACTCCAGTAGGGCCGGTAACTCCAGTGGCACCAGTAACTCCAGTATCACCAGTAACTCCAGTATCACCAGTAACTCCAGTGGCACCAGTAGCTCCAGTAGGCCCGGTAGCACCAGTCGCACCAGTAACTCCAGTAGGACCGGTATCTCCAGTATCACCAGTAACTCCAGTAGGGCCGGTAACTCCAGTGGCACCAGTAACTCCAGTATCACCAGTAACTCCAGTTGCACCAGTATCTCCAGTAGGCCCGGTAGCTCCAGTTGGACCAGTATCTCCGGTTGCTCCAGTATCTCCAGTAGGCCCGGTATCTCCAGTAGCACCAGTAACTCCAGTAGGCCCGGTAGCTCCGGTTACACCTGTTGGTCCAGTAGGCCCGGTATCTCCAGTTGGACCAGTATCTCCGGTTGCACCAGTGGCTCCAGTAGGGCCGGTATCACCAGTAGCACCAGTAACTCCAGTAGGACCGGTGTCACCAGTAGCACCAGTAACTCCAGTAGGACCGGTAGCTCCGGTTACACCTGTTGGTCCAGTTGGACCAGTATCACCAGTGGCACCAGTAACTCCCGTTGGACCGGTAGCTCCAGTTGATCCTGCTGCAGCCAGTAATGTGTAGTCTAGGGAAGTATCTGGTGTACCTGTTGGTGGTGCAGTATTTACTACATACGTACTGCCATTAAAGGTCACTACTTGCCCTACTTGGTAAGTAGGGCTGATTACCGGATCAAACGCTTCAATACCTGTTAACCCTGCACCAGTAGCTCCGGTTGCACCAGTTGGACCAGTAACTCCAGTAGGACCGGTAGCTCCGGTGGCTCCAGTAGGACCTCTTTTTACAATTTTATTATTTGTTTTTTTCCGTCCTTTTGCTTTAGCACAAGTGCTGTGATGTTTAACAACTTTGTTCTTTTTACATTCTCGTTTAAGAAGAGGGCAGTCATCAAATAGAGGTCTATCGTGACGAGATTTTCTGTAATGAGGTTGCCAATCATGCTTTTTTCCGCAAAAGGGACATTTGTTGTCGTACTGATTATACAAATTCCCCCATCTCCTACAAGTTAATATTTTATTCTATGTGGAAATTTAAAAAGCGGAATTAAGTTAAATGATATTTTTATTTCGAAGTTTATCGAATCAAATTATTTAAAAGTTAAATTGTTTTATGTAAATTTATCCTCTGTGACAGAAGGCGGCACTATTAAGGTATCTTTTGAACATAGTATGGATTTAGCAAAAAAGGCGGAGAAGTGGGGTTATCATAGATACTGGCTGGCGGAACACCATAATATGGAAGGTGCTGCTTTCTCTATTATAAAATGGGGGAATGGAAACTTTAAGGAAAAAAATAAAGCTGTCGAGATTTTCTCGACAGCCTGAACGCATAAAGGCCAAAGCCTTTATGCGTTTTGTTTATACATATATTACAGCATTTGCAGCTCGAGTATCTGTGTTAACAGTTGTTATATTTGACTGTGCTGTAATAATGATATTAACAGTATATACATTATTACCCGTACTAGTTACAGTATCAACGTAAGTGGTGGAAACTACAAAGCTTTGTGCCCCTGCGCCTGATCCCGATCTAAAGAAAGGAACTTCTGTTAACAATGTTCCGTTTCTCCTTAATCGAGTATTTCCACTTATACTATAATTCGCTGTAGTGTTAGCTGTAACATTTGCTGATAGGTCAATCTTTACTCTTTGACCACTTGTTACAGGAACTGTAAAAGTGAGTAATGTTATTTCTGAATTCAACGGAGGAAATACTTGCTGCTGTGTTGCTGTTTGGTCAAAGAAAATTTGTGAGGTTGGTCCAGTGGCTCCGGTAGATCCGGTTGAACCAGTGATACCAGTGGCTCCGGTAGATCCGGTTGAACCAGTGATACCAGTGGCTCCGGTAGATCCGGTTGAACCAGTGATACCAGTGGCGCCAGTAGGACCAGTTGCACCCGTGATGCCTGTCGCCCCAGTAGGACCAGTAGCACCCGTGATGCCTGTTGCCCCAGTAGGACCAGTAGCACCCGTGATGCCTGTTGCCCCAGTAGGACCAGTAGCACCCGTGATACCAGTGGCGCCAGTAGGTCCAGTTGCACCCGTGATGCCTGTTGCCCCAGTAGGACCAGTAGCACCCGTGATACCAGTGGCGCCAGTAACTCCAGTAGGACCGGTAGCTCCGGTTACACCAGTGGCTCCAGTAGGACCAGTCGCACCAGTAACTCCAGTAGGACCGGTAGGACCGGTATCTCCGGTTGCACCAGTGGCTCCGGTAGATCCGGTTGAACCAGTGATACCAGTCGCCCCAGTAGGACCAGTAGCACCCGTGATACCAGTGGCGCCAGTAGGACCAGTAGCACCCGTGATGCCTGTCGCCCCAGTAGGACCAGTAGCACCCGTGATACCTGTCGCCCCAGTAGGACCAGTAGCACCCGTGATACCAGTGGCGCCAGTAGGACCAGTAGCACCCGTGATGCCTGTCGCCCCAGTAGGACCAGTAGCACCCGTGATACCTGTCGCCCCAGTAGGACCAGTAGCACCCGTGATACCTGTCGCCCCAGTAGGACCAGTATCACCAGTGGCACCAGTAACTCCAGTAGGACCGGTATCTCCGGTTACACCTGTTGGTCCAGTAGGACCAGTATCTCCGGTTGCACCAGTGGCTCCAGTAGGACCGGTAGCTCCGGTTGCACCAGTAACTCCCGTTGGACCGGTAGCTCCAGTTGATCCTGCTGCAGCCAGTAATGTGTAGTCTAGGGAAGTATCTGGTGTACCTGTCGGTGGTGCAGTATTTACTACATACGTACTGCCATTAAAGGTCACTACTTGCCCTACTTGGTAAGTAGGGCTGATTACCGGATCAAACGCTTCAATACCTGTTAACCCTGCACCAGTAGCTCCCGTTGGACCGGTATCTCCGGTCGCACCAGTAACTCCAGTAGGGCCGGTAGCTCCAGTGGCACCAGTATCACCAGTGGCACCAGTAACTCCAGTAGGGCCGGTATCTCCGGTTGCACCTGTTGGTCCAGTAGGACCAGTATCACCAGTCGCACCAGTGGCTCCAGTTGGACCAGTATCTCCGGTCGCACCAGTGGCTCCAGTAGGACCAGTATCTCCAGTATCTCCAGTATCTCCAGTATCTCCGGTTGCACCAGTGGCTCCAGTAGGGCCGGTATCTCCGGTTACACCTGTTGGTCCAGTAGGACCAGTATCACCAGTAACTCCCGTTGGACCGGTATCACCAGTGGCACCAGTAACTCCAGTAGGGCCGGTATCTCCGGTTGCACCTGTTGGTCCAGTTGGACCAGTATCACCAGTGGCTCCAGTAGGACCGGTAACTCCGGTTGCACCAGTAACTCCAGTATCACCAGTAACTCCCGTTGGACCGGTATCTCCGGTTGCACCAGTGGCTCCAGTAGGGCCGGTATCTCCGGTTGCACCAGTGGCTCCAGTAGGACCAGTATCTCCAGTATCTCCAGTATCTCCGGTTGCACCAGTGGCTCCAGTAGGCCCGGTATCACCAGTCGCACCAGTAACTCCAGTTGGACCAGTATCACCAGTAACTCCAGTAGGACCGGTAACTCCGGTTGCACCAGTGGCTCCAGTAGGGCCGGTATCTCCGGTTACACCTGTTGGTCCAGTAGGACCAGTATCACCAGTAACTCCCGTTGGACCGGTATCACCAGTGGCACCAGTAACTCCAGTATCACCAGTAACTCCAGTATCACCAGTAACTCCAGTAGGACCGGTATCTCCGGTTGCACCAGTAACTCCCGTTGGACCGGTAGCTCCAGTTGATCCTGCTGCAGCCAGTAATGTGTAGTCTAGGGAAGTATCTGGTGTACCTGTCGGTGGTGCAGTATTTACTACATACGTACTGCCATTAAAGGTCACTACTTGCCCTACTTGGTAAGTAGGGCTGATTACCGGATCAAACGCTTCAATACCTGTTAACCCTGCACCAGTAGCTCCCGTTGGACCGGTATCTCCAGTTACACCTGTAGGTCCAGTAGGACCAGTATCTCCGGTCGCACCAGTGGCTCCAGTAGGACCAGTATCACCAGTCGCACCAGTGGCTCCAGTAGGGCCGGTAGCTCCGGTTACACCAGTAACTCCAGTAGGACCGGTATCTCCGGTTGCACCAGTGGCTCCAGTAGGACCGGTATCTCCGGTTGCACCAGTAACTCCAGTAGGCCCGGTATCTCCGGTTACACCAGTAACTCCAGTAGGACCGGTAGCTCCAGTGGCACCAGTATCACCAGTGGCACCAGTAACTCCAGTAGGGCCGGTATCTCCGGTTGCACCTGTTGGTCCAGTTGGACCAGTATCACCAGTCGCACCAGTGGCTCCAGTTGGACCAGTATCACCAGTAACTCCAGTAGGACCGGTAACTCCGGTTGCACCAGTGGCTCCAGTAGGGCCGGTATCTCCGGTTACACCTGTTGGTCCAGTAGGACCAGTATCACCAGTAACTCCCGTTGGACCGGTATCACCAGTGGCACCAGTAACTCCAGTAGGGCCGGTATCTCCGGTTGCACCTGTTGGTCCAGTTGGACCAGTATCACCAGTGGCTCCAGTAGGACCGGTATCTCCGGTTGCACCAGTAACTCCAGTATCACCAGTAACTCCCGTTGGACCGGTATCTCCGGTTGCACCAGTGGCTCCAGTAGGGCCGGTATCTCCGGTTGCACCAGTGGCTCCAGTAGGACCAGTATCTCCAGTATCTCCAGTATCTCCGGTTGCACCAGTGGCTCCAGTAGGCCCGGTATCACCAGTCGCACCAGTAACTCCAGTAGGCCCGGTATCTCCGGTTGCACCAGTGGCTCCAGTAGGGCCGGTATCTCCGGTTGCACCAGTGGCTCCAGTAGGACCGGTATCTCCGGTTGCACCAGTAACTCCAGTAGGCCCGGTATCTCCGGTTACACCAGTAACTCCAGTAGGACCGGTAGCTCCAGTGGCACCAGTATCACCAGTGGCACCAGTAACTCCAGTAGGGCCGGTATCTCCGGTTGCACCTGTTGGTCCAGTAGGACCAGTATCACCAGTCGCACCAGTGGCTCCAGTTGGACCAGTATCACCAGTAACTCCAGTAGGACCGGTAACTCCGGTTGCACCAGTGGCTCCAGTAGGGCCGGTATCTCCGGTTACACCTGTTGGTCCAGTAGGACCAGTATCACCAGTAACTCCAGTAGGACCGGTAACTCCGGTTGCACCAGTGGCACCAGTAACTCCAGTAGGGCCGGTATCTCCGGTTGCACCTGTTGGTCCAGTTGGACCAGTATCACCAGTGGCTCCAGTAGGACCGGTATCTCCGGTTGCACCAGTAACTCCAGTATCACCAGTAACTCCCGTTGGACCGGTATCTCCGGTTGCACCAGTGGCTCCAGTAGGGCCGGTATCTCCGGTTGCACCAGTAACTCCAGTAGGACCGGTATCTCCGGTTGCACCAGTAACTCCAGTATCACCAGTAACTCCAGTAGGCCCGGTATCTCCGGTTGCACCAGTAACTCCCGTTGGACCGGTAGCTCCAGTTGATCCTGCTGCAGCCAGTAATGTGTAGTCTAGGGAAGTATCTGGTGTACCTGTCGGTGGTGCAGTATTTACTACATACGTACTGCCATTAAAGGTCACTACTTGCCCTACTTGGTAAGTAGGGCTGATTACCGGATCAAACGCTTCAATACCTGTTAACCCTGCACCAGTAGCTCCCGTTGGACCGGTATCTCCAGTTACACCTGTAGGTCCAGTAGGACCAGTATCTCCGGTCGCACCAGTGGCTCCAGTAGGACCAGTATCACCAGTAACTCCAGTAGGCCCGGTATCCCGGTTGCACCAGTGGCTCCAGTAGGACCAGTATCTCCGGTTGCACCAGTAACTCCAGTAGGCCCGGTATCTCCGGTTACACCAGTAACTCCAGTAGGCCCGGTATCTCCAGTGGCACCAGTAACTCCAGTAGGGCCGGTATCTCCGGTTGCACCTGTTGGTCCAGTAGGACCAGTATCACCAGTCGCACCAGTGGCTCCAGTTGGACCAGTATCACCAGTAACTCCAGTAGGACCGGTATCTCCGGTTGCACCAGTAACTCCAGTAGGACCGGTAACTCCGGTTGCACCAGTAACTCCCGTTGGACCGGTAGCTCCAGTTGATCCTGCTGCAGCCAGTAATGTGTAGTCTAGGGAAGTATCTGGTGTACCTGTCGGTGGTGCAGTATTTACTACATACGTACTGCCATTAAAGGTCACTACTTGCCCTACTTGGTAAGTAGGGCTGATTACCGGATCAAACGCTTCAATACCTGTTAACCCTGCACCAGTAGCTCCCGTTGGACCGGTATCTCCAGTTACACCTGTAGGTCCAGTAGGACCAGTATCTCCGGTCGCACCAGTGGCTCCAGTAGGACCAGTATCACCAGTCGCACCAGTGGCTCCAGTAGGGCCGGTAGCTCCGGTTACACCAGTAACTCCAGTAGGACCGGTAGCTCCAGTGGCACCAGTGGCTCCAGTAGGACCAGTATCTCCGGTCGCACCAGTGGCTCCAGTAGGACCAGTATCTCCAGTATCTCCAGTATCTCCAGTATCTCCGGTTGCACCAGTGGCTCCAGTAGGCCCGGTATCACCAGTCGCACCAGTAACTCCAGTAGGCCCGGTATCTCCGGTTGCACCAGTGGCTCCAGTAGGCCCGGTATCTCCGGTTGCACCAGTGGCTCCAGTAGGCCCGGTATCTCCGGTTGCACCAGTAACTCCAGTAGGACCGGTATCTCCGGTTACACCAGTAACTCCAGTAGGACCGGTAGCTCCAGTGGCACCAGTATCACCAGTGGCACCAGTAACTCCAGTAGGGCCGGTATCTCCGGTTGCACCTGTTGGTCCAGTAGGACCAGTATCACCAGTCGCACCAGTGGCTCCAGTTGGACCAGTATCACCAGTAACTCCAGTAGGACCGGTAACTCCGGTTGCACCAGTGGCTCCAGTAGGGCCGGTATCTCCGGTTACACCTGTTGGTCCAGTAGGACCAGTATCACCAGTAACTCCCGTTGGACCGGTATCACCAGTGGCACCAGTAACTCCAGTATCACCAGTAACTCCAGTATCACCAGTAACTCCAGTAGGACCGGTATCTCCGGTTGCACCAGTAACTCCCGTTGGACCGGTAGCTCCAGTTGATCCTGCTGCAGCCAGTAATGTGTAGTCTAGGGAAGTATCTGGTGTACCTGTCGGTGGTGCAGTATTTACTACATACGTACTGCCATTAAAGGTCACTACTTGCCCTACTTGGTAAGTAGGGCTGATTACCGGATCAAACGCTTCAATACCTGTTAACCCTGCACCAGTAGCTCCCGTTGGACCGGTATCTCCAGTTACACCTGTAGGTCCAGTAGGACCAGTATCTCCGGTCGCACCAGTGGCTCCAGTAGGACCAGTATCACCAGTCGCACCAGTGGCTCCAGTAGGGCCGGTAGCTCCGGTTACACCAGTAACTCCAGTAGGACCGGTAGCTCCAGTGGCACCAGTATCACCAGTGGCACCAGTAACTCCAGTAGGGCCGGTATCTCCGGTTGCACCTGTTGGTCCAGTAGGACCAGTATCACCAGTCGCACCAGTGGCTCCAGTTGGACCAGTATCACCAGTAACTCCAGTAGGACCGGTAACTCCGGTTGCACCAGTGGCTCCAGTAGGACCGGTAACTCCGGTTGCACCAGTAACTCCAGTAGGGCCGGTATCTCCAGTGGCACCAGTGGCTCCAGTAGGACCAGTATCTCCGGTCGCACCAGTGGCTCCAGTAGGACCAGTATCTCCAGTATCTCCAGTATCTCCGGTTGCACCAGTGGCTCCAGTAGGCCCGGTATCACCAGTGGCTCCAGTAGGCCCGGTATCTCCGGTTGCACCAGTAACTCCAGTAGGACCGGTATCTCCGGTTGCACCAGTAACTCCAGTAGGCCCGGTAGCTCCAGTGGCACCAGTATCACCAGTGGCACCAGTAACTCCAGTAGGGCCGGTATCTCCGGTTGCACCAGTGGCTCCAGTAGGGCCGGTAGCTCCGGTTACACCAGTAACTCCAGTAGGACCGGTAACTCCGGTTGCACCAGTAACTCCAGTATCACCAGTAACTCCAGTATCACCAGTAACTCCAGTAGGGCCGGTATCTCCAGTAGGGCCGGTATCTCCAGTAGGACCGGTATCTCCGGTTGCACCAGTAACTCCAGTAGGACCGGTATCTCCGGTTGCACCAGTAACTCCCGTTGGACCGGTAGCTCCAGTTGATCCTGCTGCAGCCAGTAATGTGTAGTCTAGGGAAGTATCTGGTGTACCTGTCGGTGGTGCAGTATTTACTACATACGTACTGCCATTAAAGGTCACTACTTGCCCTACTTGGTAAGTAGGGCTGATTACCGGATCAAACGCTTCAATACCTGTTAACCCTGCACCAGTAGCTCCCGTTGGACCGGTATCTCCAGTTACACCTGTAGGTCCAGTAGGACCAGTATCTCCGGTCGCACCAGTGGCTCCAGTAGGACCAGTATCACCAGTCGCACCAGTAACTCCAGTAGGGCCGGTAGCTCCGGTTACACCTGTTGGTCCAGTAGGACCAGTATCTCCGGTTGCACCAGTGGCTCCAGTTGGACCGGTATCTCCGGTGGCACCAGTAACTCCAGTAGGACCGGTAGCTCCAGTGGCTCCAGTGGCTCCAGTTGGACCAGTATCTCCGGTTGCACCAGTGGCTCCAGTAGGGCCGGTATCTCCAGTAGGACCGGTAACTCCGGTTGCACCAGTAACTCCAGTATCACCAGTAACTCCAGTAGGACCGGTATCACCAGTGGCACCAGTAACTCCAGTAGGACCGGTAGCTCCAGTGGCTCCAGTAGGACCAGTATCTCCGGTTGCACCAGTGGCTCCAGTAGGGCCGGTATCTCCAGTAGGGCCGGTATCTCCAGTAGGACCGGTATCTCCGGTTGCACCAGTAACTCCCGTTGGACCGGTAGCTCCAGTTGATCCTGCTGCAGCCAGTAATGTGTAGTCTAGGGAAGTATCTGGTGTACCTGTCGGTGGTGCAGTATTTACTACATACGTACTGCCATTAAAGGTCACTACTTGCCCTACTTGGTAAGTAGGGCTGATTACCGGATCAAACGCTTCAATACCTGTTAACCCTGCACCAGTAGCTCCCGTTGGACCGGTATCTCCAGTTACACCTGTAGGTCCAGTAGGACCAGTATCTCCGGTTAGACCAGTGGCACCGGTTGCCCCAGTAGCGCCAGCAGGTCCGGTGGGTCCTATAGGCCCAGCGGGACCTCTTCGTCCAACCCTTTGAATTGGTTTTGATTGTTTTTCTCCTTTTGCACTGTGACAGAGAGGATTTCCTTGAGGTCTATTTTGTTTCGAAAGTTCTTGTTTGATAAATGGACAGTCTCTTCTTTGAGAACGGTCATGACGTGATCTTTTGTAATGAGGCTGTTCATGATATTTACCGCAAAAGGGACATTTGTGATCGAATTGATTGTACAAATTGCCCATCTCCTAAAATTGATATTTCATTCTATGTGCAAATTTTTAAATTGGAAGTAAAACCTAGAAAATCATCATTTCGAAAATCATCGAATCAAATCATTTAAATGTTTGATGATTTTATGTTATGGTGTTGAAAGTATGAAACTAGTATGATTTTTGACAGAAATGGGGACATCATTTATGAGTCAATCAGTTTTACAGCGTACAGCTTATTCCGTTTTAAATTTATCCTCTGTGACAGAAGGAGGCTCCATTAAGGAATCTTTTGAACATAGTATGGATTTAGCAAAAAAGGCGGAGAAGTGGGGTTATCATAGATACTGGCTGGCAGAACACCATAATATGGAAGGTGTTGCAAGTTCAGCAACGTCCGTTTTAATTGGGTATATTGCTGGCGGAACCGAAAAAATTCGAGTAGGATCTGGTGGAATTATGTTGCCAAACCACTCTTCACTTGTCATTGCTGAACAATTCGGCACACTTGAGACATTATATCCGGGGAGAATTGATTTAGGTCTTGGCAGAGCACCAGGGACAGATCAGTTAACGGCAAGGGCGCTTAGACGTAATCTTCATAATGGAGAAGATTTCCCTGAGCAGCTAGAAGAACTTCGGCAATATTTTAAACCAACCGGACAGGTCAAAAAACATGTAAGAGCCGTTCCGGGAGAGGGTCTAAACATTCCGATTTGGCTGCTTGGTTCAAGCGGTTTTAGCGCAAGACTTGCAGGAGAGCTTGGATTGCCATTTGCCTTTGCGGCACATTTTTCACCTAAAAATACAATTCCTGCTTTAGAGTTGTATAGACAGTCATTTAGACCTTCTGATGTGTTGAAAGAGCCTTATGCCATGGTGGGGGTGACAGCTTTTGCTGCAGATCAAACAGAGCGGGCTGAATATTTGGCAACCTCTCATTATCAGCGGTTTTTGAGTCTCATTCGAAATACTCCAGGAAAACTCAAAGCGCCTGTCGACAGTATGGACGGCCTTTGGAGTCCATATGAAAAAGTGATGGTGGATGAACAATTAAGTTCAACAATGATCGGGGATAAAGAAAAGGTGAAAAAAGAATTGGAAGCCTTTGTTGAAGCTACTCAAGCAGACGAAGTGATGATTAATTCGGATATGTTTGACCATCAAGAAAGAATGCGTTCATATGAAATCATCAGCGAGATCTTCCAAGAGGCACAAGAAAAATAAACATAAAAAAGAACTGCACAAAGCAGTTCTTTTTTTACTTATGCTTTTGTAAAAATACGAAATGGTTGTCCAATTGGCAGTACAGTACGGCCAAAATGAGTATTGAGCACAACTGCTGCTGAACCATAAAAAGAAAGCAGGGAAATGATCAATTCTGCAATACCGGCAATGGTATGAGTCACATCGTACATCACACCAAATGAGCTTAGGGAAAGACCAAGGAATAAGAAATCAATAAAGACGAAAATCAAAAATAATACTTTATGTGTTTCCATTGCACCAATCGTCATAAACAAGCTGAAAATTAAATATCCGATAAACGCAAAACCTAGTTGTTTTGGATCTGCTGCTTCCGCAAGCGTTTTCCCAAAAACGCCCGCTTGAATGAGCCAAGTCGTACCAACGCCCATCCAAAAAAGACCGAATGCGCCAAAGGCAGTGGCTCCAAAAATATTTTGATGCTTTGAATCTTGTATGGACGCGATCAGCTGCGCGATGCCTCCAAGGAAGATAGCCCAAGGTAAAATAAGGGAAGTGCCATCTGTAATTCCTAGTTTTTGTGAGGACGCAACGAGCGTCACCATTGCTAAACCAAACAAACCAAGTGGTGTTGGGTCTGCAATTGATAATCGATAAGCTTGAACATTCTGTTTTTCCATAATGACCTCCTACAATTTGCACTTACAAAAGATACTCGAATTAGACCGAAACGTCAAGCTCTTTTTTAGTAGACACTTGCAACGTCTTCCAAATAAATCTATATTTAATACATATCAAATGTGATAGAAAAAGAGGGATAAAATTGAGTAAAGGCTTAGCTGGAAAAACGATTGCCATTTGTGGAACGAGAAAAACAGAAGAAATGCGTACACTTGTCGAAAAGCAAGGGGGACAAGCCGTTATTCGTTCTCTTCAAGGAACCGTATTTTTAGCCAAAGAGGAGTTAAAGCCAGGCATTGAAACCTTTGTGAAAAAAGGCGCCGATTGGGTGATTTTAACAACGGGTATCGGGACTGATACATTAATTGAGAGTGCAGAAGAGCTTCATTTAGGGGAAGAATTTATGCACATTCTATCAAATGCACAGATTGCTTCAAGAGGATACAAAACCTATGCTGCACTCAAAAAACGCGGAATTCAGCCAGACGTATCTGATGAAGATGGAACGGTGCGTGACCTAATCTCAAAGCTTGAAGGCAAAGAGTTTCAAGGCAAACGTGTCATGGTGCAGCTGCACGGAGAAAACGCTCCGGCTCTCATGAAGTTTTTACATGACAAAGGGGCAGATGTATTGCCGCTTTTACCTTATCAGCATACACCACCTGAACCAGAAGCCGCAGAAACATTGCTTCAAGAAATGAAAGATGGAAAAGTCCAAGCCGTCTGTTTTACAACCGCTGTTCAGGTGCACGCCTTTTTCACACTAGCGGCAAAATGGGGAAGAAAAGAAGAACTCCAAGCGCTATTCGAGCAGCCCGTACTGGCAGTAGCTGTTGGAAAAGTCACAGCTGAAGCTTTAAAAGAAGAGGGAATTGACCGGATTCTCGCCCCGTCACTTGAGAGAATGGGTGCAATGATTATGGAATTATCTCAATATATGAAAAAACAATCCTTACACTCATAGAAAAAACGCCTTTCACTAGATCAGTGGAAGGCGCTTTTCATTAGATTGTCCGTTTTCGGTTCGTACGAATTTTTTTTAAGACGAAATAGAGAACGATCAGGACAATCGCAATGGCCATAATAGGAGTGGTATAAGCGTGAGCAACACTTTGAATGTGGTCCCACTTTGTCCCAAGCTGCATACCGAGATAGATAAATAAGATCGACCAAGGGATGGCTGCTAATCCTGTCAAGAGGACAAATTTCAAAAAAGGCATTTTGGCAATACCGGCTGGAATGGAGATGGCATGGCGGACAATAGGAATAAAGCGCGCTGTAAACACCACACCGGTTCCATATCGATCAAACCAGCGCTCTGCAGTGGCGATATGATGTTCATGGATGAATAAGTATTTCCCGTACTTTGTTAAAAAAGGTCTTCCGCCATAAATACCGATCCAGTATATAAAACACTGTGCGAGCGTACCTCCGATGACGCCGGCGATAACAGCTCCAACAAAACCGATTGTTCCTGTTGACACCATATATCCGCCATAAGCAAGAACAATTTCGCTCGGAATGATTTCAATCATCAGACCTAGTGCTACACCTACATAACCAAGGCTTGTCAGCCAAGTTAAAATTTCATTAAACAAGGTTCCCATTCATTTCACTCTGCCTTTAAATACGAATTTTCTTCAAGCATCCATATAAAAGCCTATGCTTGTTTTGTTTCTCTCATGAGTCTGCTTTCCGCTTACCTCTCTGAAGGTCAAACCGAAAAACGCCCATCTAGCAAACTTTATCATACCATATTTGCTCGCACCTAGACGATCTACTTGCTGAACACTTGTTATCATGATATCAGGAAAGAAAATATGAACAGGCGGCTTCCGTTTTTTTCAACAGATCATGATATAATTTGTTAGATGAAACGAACGGGTGGTGCATAAACATGTATTTAACAATCGAAGAAACAGCTGAATACTTAGAAGTATCAGAGGCGTATATTGAGAAATTAATTCAGCAAAAAAAGATCCGTTTTGTATTTGACGGAGAATCATATCTCATTTATCAAGGACAGTTTCAAACGCATATGAAGCAGCTTGAACAATACAAAGAGCTCGTCCAAGAGATTTTAAATGAACCGATTCCTGAAGATCCAGATGTAAAGGATGAAGATTAGATTCAAAGGAAGTGAATGGAGTGGAAAAAGTCGTCTTATGTGAAGCCTGTCAAAAAAACGCAATGAATGTGGTAGAAGATACTGATGAACCGAAACAACCTTATCAATTATGTCAGCCGTGTCACAAGAGACTAATCAACAATTCTTTACGACCGATTGAATGGTATAACTTAGCCGTTCTCCATTCTCCTAAACAATTTTTACTGCATGATGACTTTTATGGAGAGGATGGACAGGCTTTGGATGGTGTCATCGTCACCAAAGAAGATAAAGCCCCCACATTACAAGACGTGCGGCAAGATTTGGCGTCTTTAATAGACTTCTCAATTACTAGGTGGTTTCTTGAGGATGATGTCATTGATGCGCTGAAACAGCATGATCAGCAAAGGACCTTAGACTCTGTTCAAAGCCGGTTTGAGGAAACTCAGCATATCGAAGTGAAATCACGCATGTTAGAAATCGTGGCTGATGTTTTAGGTACATCTGCCGTTGGGTGGGTAAGGGAACTGGTGAATCAGGCTGACGAAGAATTTCTTTATCCACTTTCTTGGGCAGCGGCCAGCAGTTTGCCCGAAGATGAAGGTTTACAACATGTGATAGAGAAATTGAAATCGATCAGTGAAAAAGAATTACCGACAGCTGCTTTTATCTGTCTGTACCGTTTCCACTCTAACAAAGTATTAAATTGGATGGAGGTCACTTGCACTCATTTTCACGTTCATTGGGGAAGGCTGGCAGCTTTAAGCTGTCCAAACTGGGATAGAATGAAAACATGGCTAGACAAAGGAAGACCTTTCAGTTTAATTGCCCTTGAAACAATGACACACTGTGCTAAAGGGAATAGACCGGTCCTTGTGGAACAATGTTCACCTAAGATCCTTCACACAGATAAAAGTGAAGTAGAGAACACGTTAAATGACTATCTTCAAAAAGACTGCGTTCCAAGAGTCAAAACGAACGTGTCTACCATATTGAACAACAAAGAAGATATTTTCGAATAATTTCCAACTCCTTTATTGACTGACACCAGTTTGCACAATTTTCATATGGCATTTAACTTGTACATCCGCATCAGGATAGATTTCCTTCCATTTTTCTGGTGTCATAGCTTTGTCTTTTGATCGATACCTTAAGCCTAGCCCAAGCGGATCAATATGTTGCTTTTTAAAGGACTGAACAAGGTCTTGTCCTTGCTGGGCGACACGTTTTTCAACTTCTTTTTCGACATGGTCCAATATATTCGGTTTATCAATTTTCTTGGATTTCATGAATTCTTTTAATTCGCCCTTCAGCTTGATATCAATCGTGATATGAGGCTTTTTTGTTAGGTTATTCGTTGGTTTGACCTGGTAGGACACATGTGATTTGATATTTTCAATGACGACATGGGTCTTTTCTTGATCAGCCAATTGAAACTCGTAGATACCATTTTTATGATTTTCAATCATCGCTTTAAATGTAAACGTGTCTTCTCCAGGGATATGACCGACCATTTTTTCCTGATCAAACAGAGCAACTCCTGTGACTTTAATGGCGTTGCTAGTTTTCTTGATGTAAGGCAGGTAAGCATCGACTCCTTTTGCCAGCATCTGATTCATGAAAATATGCTGATTAGTGACAGGTTGATTGCCATTTCGCATATTTTGGGATAACAGATCAGAGAGATACACACCTATATTTAAGTTCGTTTGATTCATTTTTGTATATAATAAATCTTCAACTTCTCCGCCTACAATCGCAAACACTTGGCGTGAACCAATGATAGGATCACGATAAATGTAATTCATTAAATCGATCATGCCGACTTCCTTTGCTAATTTTTCACTGACTAAAATAACGAGCACCTGACCCATGACGACTGGAAAAGGTGATTTTTCTGATACGAGAAACTGAATATTACTAATGGTATTTGACCTTGCGCTTAATATTTGATAACTTCCTTGCTCCTCACTTTTAAAGACAGGGAAGACAAAGAAGCCCTTCATTTCTCCATCTTCGATTAAATCAAATCCTGCCGCCTGAGAGATATTTAATTCATCTAAAAGACGAGGCTGTGCACAGCTAGTTAAGAAGAGACTAAACAACATGAGACCCGTGAGTATATAACGTTTCATGCTCGTTTTTTCACCCACCTTTTTTTCAACATCAGTCCAATAACCATACATACAATCAAGCCATATACAAGAAAGTATCCGCTATATTCCACCCATTGGTTAAAGGTTTCAAAAGAAGTCGCCCCCGTAAAAAATGAAAACATGACCAGAATGAGGATGCTGAGCGCGATGAACGTGACGCGCTGGCTTGTATGAAGCACTTGTTTTGCCATTCGGCTCGCGGCCCACAGTGGAATCGCGATATTCGGAATGATTAAAAGCAGCCAAAGAGACACTTCGATAAATTCAAAGCGCTGGATAAACGGGAGCTTCACAATGCTTGTTAACGTTAACGTCGGCCATTTTGTTAATTTAAGCTGAGCACTTGAGTAATACGCAATGGAGACGAGAAAGACGAGTAAATTTAAGCATGTCGTAAATAATGCCCCCATGTGAGCAAATTTTTGAGACGTCTGCGCATGTTTAATAAAGGGATAATAGACAAGCAGTGTGCCAAAACCAAACATAGATAATGAAGCATCTTTGACTCCCATCAACAGCTGCGAAAATGTATGATCAAACATCGGGAACATGAAACGAATGTGACTATATTTCATGGCATAAAAACAAATAAACGTCATCCAATACGTCAGTACAATACTAAAAAATGCCCATCCAGCAATCGTTCTAAACCCGCCGGTATGAATGTAATACACGAGCAGCAGAAGTACAGACGCAAACAATAGACCAGGAATTTCTTTAAACAGCCATACATGGATCACATCCATATAATGGACGAGAACGGTCAACGACAAAGAAGCAAAATATAAGATATAGAGAATGTTGAATAATTGCCCAACCCACTTGCCAAATACATATTGCGTGATATCACCAAATTCATCCGAAGGGGCCTTTTTAAACATCATGTACATAAGAAAGATCATGACATTGACACTGAAGCCAGAAATCAGAATGGCGATCCATCCATCATTATTCATAGAACGAACAAGGTTTGTTTGAAAGTTTAAAATGCCAACACCAACTTGATTAGCATTAACGAGAAAAAACACAAAAAAAGGGGAAACTTGAAATTTCTCTTTTACAGAAGAAGAACTCATGCTTTCACTTCCTTATTCATAAAAATCATTTTTCCCCTTACGGCCTTGCTTAGGCTTTTGCCGATGGATGGTTTCATTTTTCGGGCGTAAATTTTCCGGTCTTTTATTCAAAAAACGAAGCTGAGGGCGAATCAAACTGCCCTTTAGATCTGTCAGGCGCAGCGGAAAAATAGGCTCTAGATACGGACGTCCAATAGACGTTAATTTCATTAAATGGGTGAGAAGGAATGATCCCATCACTGCAATACCTAATGCACCCCACACCTGTGCCGCAAGTAGAAAGGGAAATCTCAGCAGCCGAATGGCACTGCCCATTTTGTAAATAGGGGTGACAAATGAGGCAAGAGCAGAAAGGGCAACAATAATGAGTAAAATATTACTTGTTAATCCTGCTGCCACAGCAGCCTGTCCAATGACAATCCCTCCAACAATCCCGAGCGTCTGACCGACTTTAGCCGGAAGCCTCGAACCCGCTTCTCTTAGTAATTCAATCGAAATCTCTAAAAATAGCGCCTCAATGATTGGAGGAAATGGAACAAGATAGCGGGAGGCCACAATGGTTTCTAATAAGTCTTTTGGAATTAGCTCATAATGAAACGTTAAAACGGCTACATATAAAGGTGTCGCAAAAATGGAAAATATCACAGCAAATATGCGTAACAGCCTAAAGCAAGAAGCCGCAATCCACGACATATTGTAGTCTTCCATAGTGGAAAAATACTCAAGTAAAATCGTCGGGGCAAGCAAGACATGAGGCGAGCCATCCACTAATATGGCAATTTTCCCTTCTGATAAACCTGAAGAGACGCGGTCGGGTCTTTCTGTATTTAAAAACAACGGAAAGATCGTATTGGACACATCATAAAGCATCTGTGCAAGGTAATTTGCATCTAAAATTTGATCAAAATCAATGTCTTCAATACGCTGGAGAACGGTTTCAATGTTTGTCGGATTAGCAATCTCTTCAATATATAACACCGCTACTTTTGTTTGCGAAAGCGTGCCAACCGTCTTTTCTGACACTTTCAGGTTCGGTGTCGGCAGCCGCCGTCTGACCAAATTTAAATTGGTATCCAAAACCTCCACAAATGCTTCCTGTGCACTAATAATGCCAAATTCTATCTCGGGTGGACCTACTTGTCTGCCTTTCTTTTCTTCAATCGGGATCAGAAGCGCTTTGCCCCAATCCGTTTCGAGCCGAATGGCCAAGTTACCTAAATGAAGCGCTTTTTCCACTTCCTGAAGATCGGTCGTGATGACAGACTGTTCAATGGGAATTCGTTCTTTCAGCTCCTCAAGAGTAGGGGTGAGATGTAATTCTTTCATGCAGGGCAAAATTTGTTCATGGAGTAGATGCCCATTAATTAAAGAACGAAAAAAAGAAATTCGATAAAGAAACCCTTCACTTCGTGACAACTCGTTTGTAAAATCAGAGGAACGTGACAATGCCTCAAATACTGAATTTGGGTCTTTTTGATGTTGTTTGTTTTTCTTCAGCACTTGAACCATCTCCTTCCGCAATTTGCCTCTATTATCCAACCAATTGCCGGAAGATATGCATGAAAAAAAGCGTTCAGCTTGATGTGCTGGACGCTTCTTTTCCATATTGAACCGCTTCTAATAAAAAATCTACGAGATGAACAGCACGCATGCTGTTCGATTGTCCTGAACGTTTGATACCTGCTGCCATTTGCAGCTGGCAGCCTGGATTGGACGTGACAATAGCAGTCGCAGCTGTTTGACTAGCTTCTGTCATTTTATGATCTAAAATTTGCATCGACATTTGTGGCTGCAAGATATTATAAATTCCGGCGGATCCGCAGCAGCGGTCGGCATCCTTCATTTCTTTAAATGATACCCCTTGAATTGCCTTCATGAGCACCCTTGGCGCTTGCTGTACACCCATTCCGTTCCGCAAATGACAGGAATCTTGATAGGTGATGACTTGCTTTGGCAAAGCAAGCGGCGTACGGCCGTGAAATTCCAGCTCCACGAGAATGTCTGATATATCCGTGATTTTCTGTGAGAAGGCTTCACCTCGCTTTTGAAAAGGCGGATCATCCTTTAGTAAATGATCATAATCACTTAAAAAGGCACCACATCCGCCCGCATTCATGACAATGGCATCTGCCTCAACCTCCTCAAATGCTTCAATATTCCGCCTTGCTAGCTCTTTCGCTTGCTCTTTTTCTCCACTATGACCATGAAGTGCACCGCAGCACGTCTGAACAGGAGGGATGACAACGTCACAGCCGGCCAGCTGCAAAAGCTGGATGGTCGCTTCGTTTGTGCTGGAAAAAACGGTGTCCATTAAGCAGCCAGTAAAAAAGGCGACACGTTTTCTTGCTGTGCCAATGGCCTTGTATTCTAACGCACGGCTTTTTTGTTGTCGCGGCACCTTTGGAAGGGCCTCTTCCATCAGCTGTAAATGCGGCGGAAGTACCTTTAGCATGCCAGACTTGCGGGCGGCCGTTTGCAGACCAGAGGTTTGATAAAATCGCAGTAGTCCAGCCGCTTGACGCATTCGGCTTTGGGAAGGAAAGAGTCCTTTAAACACAACACGTCTCACAAATTTGACAGGAAGAGATTGTTTTTTGTGCTGCTGAATGATGTCTCTTGCATCCTCAAGTAAACGTCCATATTTGACGCCTGAGGGGCAAACCGGTTCACATGCACGGCAGCCAAGACAAAGGTTCAATGAATGTTCGACGTCTTCATCAGGCTCAATCACGCCGTCTCTTACCGCCTTCATTAAAGCAATTCGGCCGCGGGGTGAGTGCGTTTCTTGTTGACCGGATTCAATATAAGTAGGGCAGGAAGGGAGGCAGAAGCCGCAGCGCATGCAATTGAGCAGCTCCTTTTCATCCATTTGCTGTTGAAATGTTTGCTGAATCTTTGTTTGTTTAGAGGAATTCATGAGACCACCACTCGCTTCCTTGCCGCTTTTCCAAACACCTTATCAGGATTCATGATATTTGCTGGATCTAGCGCTTGTTTGATCGCTTTCATTGCAGCGATTCCTTCTTTTTTGACCTTTAGCTCCAAATAGGGGGCTTTCATTAGACCCACACCATGCTCACCCGTAATGGTGCCACCAAGGGAGACTGCTTTTTCAAAAATGGCCTGAAATGCTTCTTCAACCCGCTTCATTTCTTCTTCATTTCTTGCATCAGTTGCACAAGTAGGATGCAGATTTCCGTCACCTGCATGACCAAATGTACAGATTTTCACGTCGTACTCTCTCGCAATGTCTTCGATCGCGCGCACCATGTTCGCAATTTCAGAACGGGGCACTGTTGCATCTTCTAAAATGGTCGTAGGGCTTAAACGGGCGAGGGCAGATAAAGCGGCTCGTCTCGCTGTTAAAAGGGCACTTGCTTCTTCTTCAGAGTGTGCGATATTCACTTCTTTTGCACCGTGCTGCTGACAAACCTTTGCAATGCTTTGCATATCACGGGAAACAGCCTCAGGATTGCCGTCCTGTTCGATTAATAGCACCGCTTGAACGTCAGTCGGCAGGCCGATTTTGGCAAAGTCTTCGACGACTTCTAGTGTCGGCTGATCCATAAATTCTAACGTGGCGGGGATGATACGCTCTGCAATAATCGCCGAAACTGATGCAGCTGCTTCCTCAAGGCTTTCATATAAACAAAGCATCGTTTGTTTAGTTTCTGGAAGCGGCAAAAGCTTCAGCGTGGCTTCAGTGACAATTCCGAGCGTTCCTTCTGATCCAACAAATAAACGGGTCATATCATACCCGGCCACGTCCTTTGCGAGCTTGCCGCCCGTTTTGATGATGTCACCGTTTGGCAGAACCACTTCAAGTCCAAGTACATAATCTCTCGTCACACCATATTTTAACCCCCGGAGCCCACCTGAATTTTCATTAATATTGCCGCCTAACGTCGAAATTTTCATCGAGCTTGGGTCTGGTGGATAGAAAAGGCCTCTTGCCTCTACTTGGTGAATGAGTTCCTGTGTGATCAAACCAGGCTGGACCGTTGCAGTCAGGTTTTCTTCGTCAATTTCGATGAATTGGTTCATTCTTGTAAACAACATCACAAGTCCGCCTTGTGTCGGACAGGTGCCTGCACAAAGGTTCGTACCGGATCCTCTTGGCACAATCGGCACCTTATATGAGGCGCAGAGCCGAACAATTTGCTGGATCTCCTCAGCCGCGTGCGGGCTTACGATGACATCTGGCATATGCTGAAAATTAGGCGTTGCATCATAAGAGTAGGCAAGCCGATCGGCTTTACTGCGCTGTACATGAGACGCACCGACAATCTTTTTTAATTGACTAAAAAATTCAGAATTTAACATACGCATTCACTCCTACTGATTAGACATACCGTTTCTTTCAGTATAAAAAAAGAATCGCCTCATGCCTATGGACGATTCTACAAAATATCGGGCTTCTCGCCTCGTTTATTTGGATGATGATCTAATAGCATCAAGGCTAAATAAAAGAGCATCGCATCTTGCATGCGTTTCGGATCAAGGGTCGTTAAATCTTGGATACGTTTTAGCCTGTAATGCAGTGTATTGATATGTACGTGCATCGCTTCCGCAGTATATTTCAATGAGCAATCTGACGTCATGAGTACACGCAATGTTTTCACTAGTTCAGGGTAGGGGAGAAGCGGGACAATCGTTCGATCAAGGAACACTTCTTTTGTTTCCTGACTCACTTCTTCTATAAAAAGTTCAAGTGTTAAATCCTCATCAAACACAATCGGTGTATCTGCATTCGCCATTTTTAAAGCACGAAAGGCTTGATGAAATGATTGCTTCATCATCTGTCCAGCTGCAGGTTTTCCCGCACCTATCAAAACCTTTGACTTAGGATGTGCGGTGAGCGCAGCATGGATGTGAAAAAGACGCTGCCGCAAAGTATCACGGTCATTTGCCGAGGTTTGTAGCATGAGCAAAAAGCGGGCATGTCCCCAGCGGACGATCATTTCCTGATTGGTGAGATGCAGCATTTCCTTCACTTTTTTGTATTGATCCTGCTTCATAAACGATTCATCGTGACAATCAATGAGGACGACCGCACGCTGCTTATTGATATCAAGCTGAAGCCGCGCTGCTTTTTCAGTGAGATCGATGGCTGTCTCTGGCAGATGAAGCCAGTCGAACACAAACGCTTCAAGCTGCCGTTCATCGGTTTCTGTTTCTAGAAAAAATTCATGTTCTTGAATAAGCAATTCGGTCATTTTTCGTAATATTTCGCCAAATGGAGAGACATGGACAGGATTTCCTGTCATCCCAATTACACCAATGACCTCTTGCTTAAAATAAATAGGCAGATTGATGCCAGCTTTGACCCCTTTCATTCGCTGCTCATCATCCTTTGTGAGGATTCGTTTTTGTCCTTCAAAGGATGTCAAATATGCCCCTTCATGAAATTGACCAATGCGCGCTGGATCTGTTGCCGCTATGATGGTGCCGTTTGTTTGTGTAATGATGATTTCCTCAGTCAGCACCTTTTTGACCTCGTCTACGATTTTTTCTGCCAGTGTCATTGTGAGCAAAACGTACCCCTCCGAGATGTATCTTTTGACACTATCATACCATCATATGCTGAGTCATATCTTTCTTTTCATGAGTTATGCTAAAATAATACACGCACATGAAGGAGAAGAAAGGAGACATAGCCATGTCGCTACAAAATCGCTTACAAGATTTATTGAAAGAAGGACAAGCGCTGACAGACTTTGAATATGACGAAGCGGCGCGCCACAATTGGCCTTTAGAAGGTGCAAGAATAAAGGAAGAGGCACGCTTTAGCGATGTATATATAGAGCGTGTAGACAAAGAATCCGAGGACATGATTCAATCAGAGGGCGCCTCATTTCTAAACACACCGCTTACATATGTAAAACAACATCAAAAAGAATTCATTTATATCGAATCAAAGTGGTTTGATGTGGTGAGAGTCGATGGATTAGCCATTGAATGGGACGAAGTATTTCAAACGTATACCGTGTTATTCGGTTTCAAACGTCCTAAAAAAGACACAGGCATTCTAAAGGACATGCTGGCTTCATTAAATGGTGCGCAGCTTCAATTTAATGGGCAAGACGGCTTGTTTGATGTGAATTTACAGCTTCTTGAGCTTGAGGATATCCATGAAGATATGCCCTTCATTGAAGTCATCTCTGCCGTGTACCGCTTTTTATTCCGCTTGATCATGCAGCTTGAAATGAATGAATTAAAAAACGGCTCAAATTCCTGAGCCGTTGTTTTGTGATCCATCTATTTTGATGAAGGCGTGACAAACCGTACATCATGCTCTTTTCCATATTGAAGATAATCTTCACTTGGCTGTTTATTCGTCACGACGACATCAAGATCTTGCAAATGACAAAATGTGGTCAAAGCGTAATGATTAAATTTACTATCATCCACTAATAAAAACGTTTTGGCACTTTTTTCAACAACCGTCTTTTTAATATCCGTTTCAAGCGGGGACGAATTCGTGACGCCGTGATCAATGGATAAACCAGTTGATGCGATAAAGGCTTTATTGACATTGTAAGCTTTCAAACGCTCTACACTTTGATAGCCAACGAATGAATTCGTTTTTCTCTCAAGCATCCCGCCGGTGGAAAAGATAGTGAGATTCTCATAAGGCATCGCCTGTGTGATGAAATCTACATTATTGGTCACAACAGTCACCTGTTTCTCAGTCAAATAGGGAAGCATCTCAAGTGTTGTCGTACCAGAATCAACAAAAATCATATCCCCATTTTCCACAAAAGCAGCTGCTGTTTGACCAATCAATTGCTTTTTACTCAGCTGATGGGTCTTTCGCTCCTGATATACTACTAATGTTGAATGATTCACAGCCACTCCGCCATATACTTTTTTGAGCACGCCGGACTCGACCAATGCTTGTACATCTCGGCGTATCGTGTTTTTTGAAACGCCAAAATGCGCCACAAGCTCATCCAGTGAGGCAGATTCCCGGTCAAACACATACTCTTTGATTTGCTGAATCCGTTTTGTTTTGATCATGCTACATTTCTCCAATCCAACCGTATGTCCTTTTTCCATTATACCAAATGGCTTCTCTTTTCCCCATCTCGATAAAAGCGTATGATAGAGAAAAGAACGTAACGGAAAGGACTTTCACTTCTATGAATCAATCAAACAACCCATTTTCAAAGCTTGCGAATTTTAGAGAAGTAGGGGGACTTCACACAACAGATGAAATGGTGATCAGGGAGGGGATGATTTATCGATCCGCAGATTTGTCCCGTCTGACGAAACAAGATATCGAGACGTTTTCGACCCTTGGGATTCAAACCGTTTGTGATCTTCGTACAGCCTCAGAACGCAAATCACATCCGCCAAAGATCAAGGAACATAACAAAATCGTCCATATTCCCATGCATCCTGACAGTAAGATGCCAAGTAAATGGACCATGTTTCGTATGCTGGTAGCAGAAGGGAAATCTTTCACTTTCACACCGATTATGAAGGATTTATATCAAAGCATGCTCACAGAGCGTAAAGAAGAAATTCAGCAACTGTTCACACTGCTTTCAGATAAAAGCAATTACCCGCTGATGCTTCACTGCACAAGCGGTAAGGACCGGACAGGCTTTTTATCTGCCCTCATTCAATTAGCAGTAGGTGTACCGATGTCTGCCGTTTTAAGTGAATACATGCGCTCTAACGAAGGGGTGAAAATGCTTGTCAGAAGGCAGCAGCGATTTGTCCGGATGATGAGTTTATATCGGGTATCAAAAGAGCAAATTCAGCCGCTTCTCGGTGTGCAGCAAGATTATCTGGAAGATGTGCTAAACGAAATGATGAAGACATACGGGAGTGCAGAGCGGTATTTAATCGAGGCTTGCGACATCCCTGAAGTCCAGCTCAAGGAAATGAAAAACATCCTGCTGACACCATCTGCTGGCATTCGATCTCAAAAAGCGGAATAAACTGATGATGAGGTGATGCAAAAAATGGTGAAAAAGATCTGTATGACGTGTCTAACACTAATTTTAATGTTTGTATTCTTATTGATTCCTTCTAGCAGTCTAGCTCGTCCAATCCCAAAAGGGAAGCTTGAAAGCACAAGAGAGATGCGCGCAGTATGGATCGCATCGGTTTATAATTTAGATTGGCCTTCAAAGAAAGGGCTGCCTGTCAAAGAGCAAAAAGAAGAGTTTATTCATTTGTTAGATGAGATCAAAGCGATGAATATGAATGCCGTGATCATGCAAATTAAACCGACAGCAGATGCCTTTTACCCTTCGGCATACGGGCCGTGGTCCGAATATTTAACCGGCACGCAAGGGAAAGATCCCGGGTATGACCCGCTTGAATTCATGATCGAAGAAGCTCATAAACGCGGGCTCGAATTTCACGCTTGGTTTAACCCGTATCGCATCACAATGAATCATACCGATCTCAGCCGTTTATCAGCCGATCACCCGGCAAAAAAACATCCTAATTGGACCATTGCGTACGGAAATCAGCTTTATTTCAATCCAGGCATTCCAAAAGCTCAGGAGTTCATTGTCGGCGGTATAGAAGAAGTCGTGAAAAACTACGATATTGATGCAGTGCATATGGATGATTATTTTTACCCGAATAAAATAGCCGATGTGCCGTTCCCAGATCAAGAAACGTATGAAACATATGGAAAAAAGGCATTTACGCATATAGAAGATTGGCGAAGAGATAATGTGAACCAATTGGTCAAGCAAATCAACGACACCGTGAAGAAAGTAAAGCCGTATGTGAAATTTGGTATTAGCCCATTTGGAGTATGGCGCAACATAAAGGATGATCCGACTGGTTCAAATACCACAGCAGGGATGACCAATTACGATGATTTGTATGCTGATACAAGAGAGTGGATTCAGCAGCATGATATCGACTATGTCACCCCGCAAATTTACTGGAGCATCGGTTTTCAGGCAGCCGCCTATGACGTGCTCACGAAATGGTGGTCAAATGAAGTGAAGGGAGAGCCTGTTCACCTGTACATTGGTCAGGCGACGTATAAAATTAATCAAAACAGTGATCCTGCTTGGTCAGATCCAGAAGAATACTTTCGGCAGATCCAGCTAAACAGACAGTCACCTCTCGTACAGGGAAGCATGCACTTTAGCCTAAAGGATATCAACCGTAACCCTTTGAATGTCAAAAATCGATTGATAGAAGACGCCTACCGTAAACCGGCTCTCATTCCAGAAATGCCTTGGCTTCATCAGAAAGCGCCAAAAAAACCAATCATTCAATCTATTAAAAAAACAGCAGATGGTGCAGCTTTACAGATCAAAAATGATCCGCAATCTACCGCATCCTATTATGCAGTCTATCGATTGACGACGAAAGGAACATATGAGTTGCTTCAAACTGTTAGAAAAGAAACTGGTACGCTGACATCCGTCAAAGATCTTTCAGTTCACCAGAATAAGAGTGTTACTTACAAAGTAACGGCTCTCAATCGTCTTCATCACGAAAGCAAACCTTCTACAAAAAGAGTGAGATAACGAAAAAGCATGAATGAGGATTTTCTTCGTTCATGCTTTTTTCTATTATTTTTGTTTTAATTTTCTGAATTCAGCCAAGCTTGGCATGAAGCAGCCACTTGATTAATAAATATGATAGAAAAGAGCCAAAGGGGGAAACATGATGGATTTTGAATTAACGAAAGAACAGCAAATGATCCGGCAGATGGTCAAAGAATTCGCCAAGGAAGAAATTGCACCACTCGCTCAAACCATTGATGAACAGGCTGTATTCCCAGCCCAAACTTTTCAAAAAATGGGGGAGCTCGGCTTGATGGGTATTCCTTTTCCAGAGAAATACGGAGGCTCAGGTGGAGATACAATCTCATATGCACTCGCTGTAGAAGAAATCGGAAAACAGTGTGCCAGTACAGGTCTTAGCTATGCCGCGGCCGTTTCCTTAGGCGCAAGCCCGCTGTATTACTTCGGTACAGAGGAACAAAAGATGGATCACCTTGTCCCGCTGGCATCTGGAACAGCACTCGGTTCCTTCGGATTAACAGAACCAAACGCAGGATCAGATGCAAAAGGGACGAAAACAAAAGCGGTCAAAGACGGACAAGAGTATGTCATCAGCGGGGAGAAGTGCTGGATCACAAACGCCAATTTTGCCAGAACCATTATTGTCACCGCTGTCTCGGATCATGATGAAAATGGCCGTCCGATCATCTCCGCCTTCATAGTGGAGAAAGGGCAAAAAGGGCTGTCCATTACAAATCCATATGACAAAATGGGCGTGCGCGGTTCAGATACAGCAGAAATCATTTTAGACGGTGTACGTGTACCAGCCCAGAATATTTTAGGAGACCCAGCGAAAGGCTTTAAGCAATTTTTATATACATTAGACGGTGGACGCATTTCAATTGCTGCGTTATCAGTTGGCATCGCACAAGCTGCACTAGATGCTTCGCTCTCGCATGCAAAGGAAAGAAAGCAATTTGGGCAGACCCTTTCTTCCTTCCAAGCCATTCAGTTTAAGCTGGCAGATATGGCGATGCAAATAGAGCTCGCCAGACAAATGGTGTGGAAAGCCGCTTGGCTGAAAGATCACGGCAAGCCATTTACAAAAGAAGCTGCCTATGCCAAGCTTTTCGCTTCAGAAATGGCGACAAAAGCAAGTCTTGATGCTGTCCAAATTCACGGAGGAACAGGCTATATGAAAGAGTGCGGGGTAGAACGGCTTGTGAGAGATGCCAAGCTCATGGAAATTGGAGAAGGCACCTCTGAAATTCAGCGTTTAGTCATCGCAAGACAATTGTTAGCTTAATTCTGTTATGAAAACGCTTACTATTGGTGGAGGAGGAAATTCATGATGTCGATTCATCCACAAACGATTGGCTCCCTATTAAAAGAGAAAAAGGAGCAGCACCCAGCACATGAAGCCATTGTGTATCCAGAACGTTCATTACGTTATTCATACGAAGCGTTTTTTAAAGAGGTCAAGGAAACAGGGAAAGGTCTTATGGCATTAGGCGTTCAAAAAGGAGATCATATCGCCATTATGGCACCCAATGTACCTGAATGGCTCATGCTGCAATTCGCCTGCGCTTCTATTGGAGCCGTTCTTGTCACCGTGAATACGAACTTTCAATCACAAGAACTCGCTTACTTACTAAAACACTCTGATAGCAGCATGCTGTTTATCGTAGACGGGTTTAAAGAGACATCCTATGTCAGAATGCTTGAAGACCTCATCCCAGAGCTCCAAACAGCTCATCAGGGCGAGATCACTTCAACAGCATTTCCATATTTAAAAAGTGTCGTTTATATTGGCGAGCACACGCCAAAGGGCATGCGCAGCTGGGACAGTATTCAAGCTGCTGCCAAAAGAACGGAGGATGATGAATGGGAGAAACGAATGGAGGAGCTAACGCCTGATGACGTCATTAATATGCAATATACGTCAGGGACAACAGGCTACCCAAAAGGTGTCATGCTCAGCCATACAAACATCGTCTGCAATGCCAGTCAAATCGGAGATTGCATGAAGCTCACCCGTGAAGACCGCATGTGTATCCCCGTGCCGTTCTTTCATTGCTTTGGGTCTGTTCTTGGCGTACTTGCTTGTCTCGCAAAAGGTGGCACGATCATTCCAATTGAATCTTTCCACCCAGAGCGAGTCCTTCAAACAGTGGAAAAAGAGAAGTGCACGGTTCTTCACGGCGTCCCGACAATGTTCATCGCAGAGCTTGATCATCCGAATTTCCACAAGTACAATCTGTCAACATTACGCACCGGCATTATGGCAGGATCTCTCTGCCCATCCCATGTGATGAAAGCCGTCATTGAACAAATGGGTCTGAAGGAGCTCACGATTGCCTACGGCCAGACTGAAAGCTCGCCTGTCATTACCCAAACAAGAACGGATGATTCATTTGAAAGGCGGGTTCAAACAGTCGGACGGGCGCTTCCTCACATCGAGGTAAAAATCACCGCCCCAGGTACCCCATATGAAGTACCAAGAGGAGAACAAGGCGAGCTGTGCACGAAAGGCTATCACGTGATGAAAGGCTACTATAAAAATGAAGAAGCCACAAATGAAGTCATTGATGAGGACGGGTGGCTTCATACAGGAGATTTAGCGGAGATGGATGAGGATGGCTATGTGAAAATCACAGGACGGCTGAAAGATATGATCATTAGAGGCGGGGAAAATGTTTATCCAAAAGAGATTGAAGACGTTCTTTACACGCATCCAGCCATTCTTGATGCACAGGTCGTCGGTATTCCTGACGAGACTTACGGAGAAGAAGCCGCCGCATTCATTCGGCTCAAACAAGGTCGCACGGTGACGATTGAGACATTAACCAGCTACTGTCAGTCACAAATGGCACGCTACAAAATTCCGAAATATTTTTTCATCACAGACGAGTATCCGATGACCGCCTCAGGGAAGATTCAAAAATTTCGTCTGAAAAAACAGGCACTTGATCTAATAAAGGAGTGAGGGCAGCGATGTTCAAAAAAGTATTGATCGCCAATCGAGGCGAAATTGCTCGTCGAATTATTCGGACTTGTAAAAGGCTCGGGATCAACACCGTGGCTGTTTATTCAGAGGCAGATCAGCATGCACTTCATGTGCAAGAAGCAGACAGCGCCTATCTTATTGGAGGTGCAAAAGTATCTGAAAGCTATTTAAACATGGAAGTGATCATCGAGGTAGCCAAGCAGACAAATACAGACGCCATCCACCCTGGGTATGGCCTTTTATCAGAAAATGCCGCCTTTGCAGAACGCTGCCGCAGCGAAGGAATCGCTTTTATTGGTCCATCTGCACAGGTCATTCAGCGCATGGGGAATAAAATTGAAGCGAGAAAAACGATGGATCATGCGGGAATCCCCATTGTACCTGGCGTTTCAGCACCTCTCCATGACGCAGAAGAAGGAGTCAGTAAAGCGCAGTCACTCGGTTATCCGATCATGCTCAAGGCATCAAGCGGAGGCGGAGGTATCGGCATGCAGCTTGTCCGAAATGATGAGGAGCTGCGTAAAGCTTTTGAGGGAAATCAAAAAAGAGCGCAAAGTTTTTTTAACGACGGGACGCTTTATATGGAAAAGGTCATTGAAGACGCGCGGCACATTGAAATCCAGGTCCTCTTTGATTCATTCGGCCACGGGGTTCACTTATTTGAGCGCGACTGTTCACTCCAGAGAAGACACCAGAAAATCATCGAAGAAGCACCAGCTGCCTGTCTCGATGAATCCGTAAGACAAGAGATGGGACGGGTGGCGGTGAAAGCAGCCAAAGCCATTGGCTATGAAAATGCAGGGACAATTGAATGTTTAGTCGATCAAAACCAACAATTTTACTTTTTAGAGATGAACACGAGATTACAAGTAGAGCACCCTGTCACAGAAGAAATTACAGGTATTGATCTTGTCGAGGAGCAACTGAAAATCGCTGCATCAGAGCCGCTTTCCTTCAATCAGGGGGACATTCATCAAATCGGGCATGCCATCGAGGTCAGAATCTATGCGGAGGATCCCGTCACCTTTTATCCGTCACCAGGAACAATCACTCGGCTATCTATACCAGAAGCTCCCTATATACGCCATGAATCAAGTGTGACAAGCGGGAGCGTCATTACCCCATATTACGATCCAATGATTGCGAAGATGGTCGTTTACGGTGATACACGAAAACTTGCAATAGAACGATTAAAACAGGCGTTACAAGCATATGAAATAGAAGGGATCAAAACCAACTTACCGCTTTTGAGGGAAATGGCTGAATCATCTACTTTCTTACATGGCAGCATCACAACCGATTTTCTCATGAAAAAAAGGGAGGGGAACCGTTCATGAAAACGGTCACGATACAAATGGCGGGAAACTTATGGAAGCTTCTTGTGAAACAAGGCGATGAAGTGCAACAAGGGCAGGAGGTCGCTATCTTGGAATCAATGAAAATGGAGATTCCAATAGTGGCAGAAGAGGCAGGTGTCATCAGCAAAGTGTATAAAAGAGAGGGAGAATTTGTCGATGAAGGGGAGGTTCTTCTAGAGCTGACAGAATAGGGGGAAGCGAGATGGCATTACCAAAGCGTGTACTTATTAGGGAGGTTGGCCCGCGGGACGGATTGCAAAATGAATCCACTTGGCTGGACACAAGTGAGAAACAAAGATGGATTGAACTGCTCACAACAGCCCGGCTTCCTTATATTGAAGTCACCTCATTTGTTCATCCTAAATGGGTCCCAGCCTTAAAAGACGCCAAAGAGTTAGCCCAATCCTTACACAAAAGAGGCGACATCACCTATGCAGCACTCATTCCTAACGAAAAAGGCTTAGCTCACTTTTTTGAAGCAAATCTTGACACAGGCGCTATGTTTATCTCCTCGAGTGAAACACATAACAAAAAGAATATGAATCAATCCATCCACGAAACACTTCCTGTCATCAAACAAATGACAGCTGATTTAAAAGTAGCAGGAAAACAGACACGCGCATATATTTCCACCGTGTTTGGCTGCCCTTATGAACATCAAGTGCCGATGGATCAAGTGTTGCGGTTAACGGATATGCTGCTTTCTTATGGCATTGATGAAATATCACTCGGCGACACCATTGGAGAAGCCCATCCGCTTCAAGTAGAAAGACGCTTAGACATTTTACTTGAACGTTTTCCTGCTGATAAAATCGCTCTTCATTTTCATGATACGAAAGGGATGGGTCTTGCCAATATTTATACGGCATTAAAAGCTGGAATCACCACATTTGACGCCTCTAGCGGCGGGCTAGGCGGCTGTCCATATGCGCCTGGCTCTAGTGGAAATGTCGCGACAGAAGATGTCGTGCATATGCTTCAAAAACTAGGAATTGAAACCAATATCGATTTTCCAGCATTGATAAAAGCGGCAGAATGGATCGAATCAAAAGTAAATCGAACCTTGCCTAGTCATTGTTTACGCGCTTTTCACTCTCATACTACTTCATAAAGGATGAATGTGACATGACATCATTGGTCAATTTTACGATACAAGATGAACAGATTGGAATCATGACCTTAAACAGACCAGCACAAGCAAATTCCCTATCTGCTGCGATGCTTGAGGAGATCAATCAACTCATTCAAGAAATCAAACATGATGAAAGCATCCGCTGCCTGCTCATGACAGGAGCTGGTTCTAACGTTTTTTGCGCAGGTGCTGATTTAAAAGAGCGACGATTGATGACAGAAGAAGAAGCAAAAGCGGCAGTTCTGTCAATTCAGCAAACCTTTACAGAACTTGAATCCCTTCCTGTACCTGTCATTGCCGTCATGAATGGACACGCACTTGGCGGAGGACTTGAGCTCGCACTGGCTTGTGATATTCGCATCGCACGAGCCGGAGCAAGACTCGGTCTGCCAGAAACAGGACTAGCTATCATACCAGGGGCAGGAGGGACGCAGCGGCTTCCTCGTCTCATTGGACTCGGTAAAGCAAAAGAACTCATTTTCACAGGTGCTTCATTACAAGCTGAAGAAGCCATTCAAATTGGACTAATTGAGCACCTCTCTTTAGCAGATTCCCTTATGAATGACGCCATTTCTCTCGCAAAACAAATCGCCAAAAACGGCCCAATTGCTTTAAAAGAAGCGAAACGAGCGATTCAAATGAGTCTTGATCACGATCTGCGTACAGGTTTGATGAAGGAATACGAAGCCTATGTACGGCTCATTGATACAGAAGATCGAATGGAGGGTCTTCAAGCTTTCCAAGAAAAACGAACGCCTCAATACAGAGGCAACTAGCAAGAAAGGGGAATGGGTATGATTGAAGAATATGAAGTGAAAAAACAGCGGATTGTCAAAGGAGGAACTGAACGATACCATCAAAAAAACAAAGAAAAAGGAAAATTGTTCGTCCGTGACCGGCTCCAGTTGCTATTAGATCAGGGTTCGTTCATTGAGGATGCGATGTTTGCCGAGTGTAAAGATGAGCATTTACCAGCAGATGGTGTTGTTACAGGGACGGGGCGGATGAATGGGCAAACCGTATGCGTTATGGCCAATGATTCTACTGTCAAAGCTGGATCATGGGGCGTCAAAACGGTCGAAAAAATCATCAGAATCCAAGAAACAGCAGAAAAGCTCAACTGTCCAATGCTGTATTTAGTCGACTCTGCGGGTGCTAGAATCACCGATCAAATTGCGATGTTTCCAGGTAGAAGAGGAGCGGGACGCATTTTTTATAACCAAGTGAAGCTGTCTGGACGTATCCCGCAAGTTTGTTTACTATTTGGTCCTTCTGCGGCAGGAGGTGCTTACATTCCTGCTTTTTGTGACATCGTTGTGATGGTCGAAGGGAATGCCTCGATGTATTTAGGCTCTCCGAGAATGGCCGAAATGGTGATTGGAGAAAAAGTAACACTTGAAGAAATGGGCGGGGCAAACATGCACTGCAGCATATCAGGATGTGGTGATATTTTAGCCAAAACCGAGGAAGAAGCCATTCAAATCGCTCGCGACTATTTAACCTACATGCCTGCCAACTATACAGAAAAACCAAAACTGGCAGCCGGAAAAGCACCTAAAGCATCTGAGAGGACCATCCAAAACCTTATTCCTAAAGGGCAGAATACCCCTTTTGATATGTATCAGCTCATTGATTTACTCATTGATGAAGGATCATTTTTTGAAATCAAAAAACTGTTTGCCGCAGAGCTGATCACAGGCTTTGGCCGCATGAACGGACAGCCTGTCGGTCTTATCGCCAACCAGCCGAGGGTAAAAGGCGGGGTGCTGTTCCATGACTCAGCTGACAAAGCTGCCAAGTTTATTCAGCTATGTGACGCCTTTCATATCCCGCTCCTTTTCCTTGCGGATATACCGGGATTTATGATCGGAACAAAAGTGGAACAAGCTGGCATTATTAGGCACGGGGCGAAAATGATCTCCGCTATGTCAGAGGCAACCGTTCCGAAAATATCGGTCATTGTGCGTAAAGCATACGGTGCAGGTTTATATGCAATGGCAGGACCAGCGTTTGAACCAGACTGCTGTCTTGCTCTTCCATCAGCGCAAATTGCTGTCATGGGGCCAGAAGCGGCTGTAAATGCTGTCTATGCAAATAAGATTGCCGAATTGCCTGCTGAAGAGAAAGCTGCATTTATCCAAGAGAAACGCAAGGAATATCAAGAAGATATGAATATATATGAGCTTGCTTCTGAAATGATTGTCGACGGCGTCATCCCGTTCGACCACCTGCGAGATGAGCTTTGTCATCGATTACAAGCCTATTCCTCAAAAGAGATGACATTTACAAGACGAAAACATCCGGTCTATCCGGTCTAAGGGGGCAGCCTCATGATGAACCTGAAACCAGTATGGAAACCGGAAGAGCAAATGATCAAACAGACACGTCTTTACCAATGGATGCACTCACTTGGTTTTTCTACTTATGATGCATTCTACAAAGCTAGTATCGAGCGTACCGATTGGTTTTGGAGAGAAGCTGAAAAGGCGGTCGGTATCAAATGGAAGATGCCGTATGAAGCCGCATTAGGTCAAGATTCACTCATGTGGCCAAACTGGTATAAAGGCGGCCAACTCAACATAACCGAAACGGCCGTGGACAAATGGGCAGAGAACGAAGAAGCGCAGCATCAGCCAGCCGTGATTTGGAAAAACGAGATGGGCGAAGAGAGGAGATGGACGTATCTCGATCTTCAGGAAAAGGTGAATCGCCTCGCTGCTGGCTTTTTGAAGAATGGGCTTCAAAAAGGAGATGTGGCAGTCATTTATATGCCGATGCTTCCTGAAACGGTCGCTGTCATGCTAGCCTTTGCAAAAATTGGCGTTATCTTTAGCCCCGTCTTCTCTGGATATGGAAGCGAGCCTCTTGCCGTACGTATTCGTGCGTCAGGTGCAGCCATTGTCGTTACAGGCTCAGGCATGACGCGCCGCGGGAAGAAGATCAATATGCGGGAATGTGCAGCAGAAGCCATAGGCAAAACCACGACCGTCAAAACCGTTATTGTACACACTTCCTCTGACACTGAATATGAAGGAGATATTAGGTTAAACGATTTGTTAAAAGAAGACCCGATAAGTGAACCGACCTATCTCACAAATAAAGAGCCTCTCATGATCTTATACACTTCTGGAACGACTGGTACGCCAAAAGGAGCGGTCCATACACACGCAGGATTCCCTGTAAAAGCAGCTTTTGATGCCGGTCTTTGTATGGACGTTGCAAAAGGAGACCGCTTGTTTTGGCTCACAGACATGGGCTGGATGATGGGGCCATTTCTCGTCTTTGGCGGCTTGATCAATGGAGCTGCGATTGTTTTATATGACGGCGCACCCGATTATCCAGATGAACAGCACCTCTGGTCATTCATTCACAAGCAAAGGGTCACCCACTTTGGTCTTTCACCTACGTTTGTTCGATCCGCAATGCAGCAAGATCTTGCAAGTATAAAGCTGCCCCATGTCAAAGCCATCATATCTACAGGTGAGCCATGGAATGAAGCACCATGGCAATGGCTTTTTGATAAAATTGGTCATAAGCATATTCCAATTCTAAACTATTCGGGAGGAACAGAAGTCTCAGGCGGAATTGTAGGAAGTACGTTGCTTCGCCCAATTAAACCAGTCCTTTTTAATGCGGCGATTTTAGGAATGGCAGCTGATGTATATAATGAAGCAGGTGAGAGCGTCATAAATGAAGTAGGAGAGCTCGTTGTGAAAAAGCCATGGGTTGGCATGGCATGTGGGTTTTGGAAAGATCCTAAGCGTTATGAAGACACGTATTTCAAACGATTTGATGGGGTGTGGACACATGGTGACTGGGTGGTGCAATCAGAGGATGGCACGTTTCATATCACTGGCAGATCAGATGATGTCATTAATACAGCAGGAAAACGTGTCGGTCCAGCAGAAATTGAATCCATTCTTGTCGGACACCCAGCTGTACACGAGGCAGCTGTGATTGGGGTAAAGGATGAGGTGAAGGGGGAGGCACTCGTATGCTTCATCGTGAGCAGCCCGCAGTCTTGTGACGAATCAAAACTGATTCAAGAGCTCAAAACTCATGTTGGTTCATTTGCGGGAAAAGCGCTCACGCCAAAGGAAATTCATCTTATTTCAGCTTTACCGAAAACAAGAAACGGAAAAATCGTCCGGCGTTTATTAAAAGGAGCTTATGAACAGCAGCCTTCACCAGATCTTTCTTCTTTAGACAATCCTCATGTGTACAAAAGCATTTGCGAGTACTTAAAACGGAAACAGAACTGCGTGTAAACAAGAGCCCTCGCATCGGTGTTCAGATCTGCGTGCCGGTACTCGTTCTTCCTAGGGCTGAAAAAAAGACAGGAGAGTGTCCTGTCTTTTTCTATTGCACATGAAAATTCGTGCCATCTGTTGTTTCTTTGACAATCCCTGCCCGAACAACAAAATCACCGAAATGTTCTTGGTCTTCTCGTTCTTTTGCATAGCGGGGGAGAAGAGAGCCAAGCTCGTTTAAAATCTCTTCCTCACCAACATTTTCACGGTACAGCTTACTTAATCTGCTGCCATCAAACGCAGCGCCAAGATACATGTTGTATTTGCCAGGTGATTTGCCGATAAAACCAATTTCACCTAGCGCATGGCGGGCACAGCCATTTGGACAACCAGTCATACGAATCGTGATTTCTTTATCACTTAAGCCGTTTTCTTCAACAATCTCTTCAATTTTGTCAATCAAGCGCGGGAGGTAGCGTTCTGCTTCTGCCATTGCTAAGCCGCATGTTGGAAGAGAAACACAGGCCATTGAACTGCGGCGGAGTGCAGAGTGCTGCTGACCAGCTGATAAACCGAACTCCTGTATGAGCTGCTCGATTTGTTTCTTTTTATGAGAAGTGACATTTCCAATGATCAAATTTTGATTCGCTGTTAAGCGGAAGTCACCCGTATGAATTTTTGCGATTTCACGAATGCCCGTCATCAGCGGATAATCATCATAATCTGTGATACGTCCGCCTTCTACAAACATCGTATAATGCCATCTGCCATTGATGCCTTTTACCCAGCCATAGCGGTCCCCATTATGATCAAAGTGATAATCTCTTGCGCCTAAAAGGGCAAACCCGAGGCGGCGCTCCAGCTCTTCTTTTACATTCTCAAGACCAAGGCGGTCCACTGTATATTTAAAGCGGGCATTTTTTCGCACGGAACGGTTTCCGTAGTCACGCTGAATAGTAATCACTTGTTTCGCAATCTCTACAACCTGTTCCGGTGTACAAAAGCCAATTACTTTTGCAAGCTGAGGATAGGTCGCTGTATCACCATGAGTCATACCCATTCCGCCGCCAATTGCGACATTAAAGCCGATTAATTGCTCATTTTCGATGATCGCAATGAAGCCTAAATCCTGCGAAAAGACATCAATATCATTAGCAGGAGGGACCGCCACACCAATTTTGAATTTCCTTGGTAAATAAAGCGGGCCATACATCGGTTCAACTTCTGTATCTGGCGTTGCCGCAACCTTTTCCTCATCAAGCCAAATTTCGTGATACGCTCTTGTTTGCGGAAGCAGGTCATCACTTAATTTTTTCGCCAGCTCGTATACATCATGGTGCACTTCTGATTGATAGGGGTTTGATGTACACATGACATTCCGGTTCACGTCGCCGCAAGCAGCAATTGTATCAAGCATAGTAGAATGAATGTCTTGAATGGTTTTTTTCATATTCCATTTTAAAATACCGTGAAGCTGAAAGGTTTCACGAGTAGTCAGCTTTAACGTACCGTTTCCGTATGTGTGAGCAAGCTCATCCATCACTAGCCACTGCTTAGATGTGGCGATTCCGCCAGGCAGGCGTACGCGCAGCATAAATTGATAGGCAGGCTCAAGTTTTTGTTTCTGCCGTTCATTTCTGAGGTCCCGATCATCCTGTAAATAGCTGCCGTGATGCTTCATCAGGCGGTTGTCATCATCAGGAATTCCCGCTGAAATCGGATCAAGCATTACTTCTTTTAACGTACCCCGTAAATAATCACTTTTTTCTTTGATTTCTTCTACGTCGCTCGGAGGTCCATCCGGCGCTGTTAATGCTGTCTTCACCATGTAAGTAAAAGCTCCTTTCTTTCAAGCATCAAGTCCATTAATATACGTCGCGCTGATAGCGTTTTTGCTGCTGCAAGTTAGCTAGATAGCTTTCTGCTTTCTCTTTGCTCATCGCTCCTTCTTCTTGGATAATCGATAGAAGGGTACGATGCACATCATGCGCCATATGCTTTTCATCTCCGCAAACATATACATACGCACCTTGCTCCAGCCATTCGAATAATTCTTTACTTTGCTTCTTCATTTGATGCTGAACATATACTTTTTCGTCTGAATCTCTTGAAAAAGCCACATCCATTTTCGTTAAGACGCCATCTTTTAACCACTTTTGCCATTCGGTTTGATATAAGAAGTCCGTCACAAAGTGCTGATCGCCGAAGAATAACCACGACTTTCCGCTTGCACCGATTTCTTCTCGTTCCTGCATAAACGAACGGAAAGGGGCGATACCTGTACCTGGTCCCACCATAATGATCGGTGCATCAGGGTTTTCAGGAAGCTTAAAGTTTTGATTGTGCTGAATATAAACAGGCAGCGTGTCACCTGGCTCTAAGCGCTCTGCACATAGAATGGAGCAGACACCTTGACGTTCTCTCCCGTGCGCATCATATCTCACAGCACCGATCGTCAAATGAACCTCTTCTTCATTCGCTTTCAGGCTGCTTGCAATCGAATAAAGGCGGGCAGGAATTTTTCTTAAAATCGCAGTAAAGTCTGCGGCTGTTCCTTCAAAAGGACCGAAGTCGCGCGCAGCATCGACTAAATCTCTTCCTGCTAAATACGCTTTTAACTTTTCTTCATTTCCTTCTTCTAAAAGGGCATGAAGAGCTTCATTTTTCGTCAAGTCCGCCAACTTTTGAAGAAGAGGTTTTGTTAATACGGTAATCTCAAAATGTGAGGTAAGTGCTTCTTTTAAAGGAAGAGTGTCACCGTTTTTATGAACAGTTACGGCTTCGTCTGCATTCCATCCACATGTCGTGATCAGTTCATCAACAAGCGCAGGATCATTTGTTGGATAAATTCCAAGGCTGTCACCCGGTTCATACACAAGTCCTGATCCTTCTAGTGAAAGCTCCAAATGGCGGGTTTCTTTGTTCGAGCCGCGGCCATTTAGGTTGATATTTTCAAGAACTTCCGCATAAAAAGGATTCGTTCTTGAGTATTCAGTAGCTGCTGTTTGGTTGCTCTCTCCTGCTGATTCTTGCGGGAATGCTGCGGCTTCACCTTCGCTAAGTGACGATGTCACCCCTTGAAGCCATTCCGAAAACGGCTCATCATAATCAAGGTCACAATCCACTCGATCTGTCAGGCGCGTTCCGCCAAGCTCTTTGAAGCGTTCATCAAATTCTTTTCCAGTCTGACAGAAGAATTCGTAGGAGCTGTCGCCTAGCGATAAAACAGAAAAGCTTAAATGATCAAGCTTTGGCGCACGTCTGCCGTGGACATATTCATGGAAAGAAAGGGCATTATCAGGCGGATCTCCCTCGCCATGTGTGCTGACGATCATCAGTAAATTGTGTATTTTTTTCAGATTATTTGGTTTAAAATCTGACATAGAAGAGAGCGTCACTTGAAAACCTTTCTCCTCAAGATGCTGCGCTGTCTTTTTCGCTAATCCTTCAGAATTACCTGTTTGTGAGCCATAAATGACGGTCACATCTTTACTGACAGGCTGCGCAGGTACTGCGGCAGAAGGAGAAGGGGCTAGAGTAGCTGTTTCTGATCCGGTTAGAGCTGCCTGTGCTGATAAATAACCGGTAAGCCAAATTTTTTGTTGATCTGTTAAAGTCGGAAGCAGCTGATTAAGCAAGTCTGCCTGCTGCTGACTAAACGGACTGTTCAATACATGAAGTTGCAACGATATCCACCTCACAAGGAATATAAACATAGATTAATTCGATAGGAATTATATATATAGGTTCAATTTGAACTTTACCGAAAGTTTGCCATTAAGTAAAATATATAATATTGATTGTCATGATTAACATTTCTAATACCTTTACAAGGTAAATGAACTTGAGGGTAAATCGGTTTAACTGTATAAAGCATCTTAAGAAAAATGGGTCGTTTTGTTCTAAGAATGCTAGTATGAAGAAGCGAACGCAAAGAATTGAAAAGGGGTGAATGAAATTTGATACAGCTAAAGTTTAAAAAAATAAAATGTTTTCGGCTTGTCATCTTGATTTTTCTCATTTTATTAGTAGCGTGCAATTCTCCGAAGGGAAATATAAAGGATTCATACAATCAGAATAAAACAACAGCACCTTTTTCAAAAAAAGGCATACTGCTATGTAAAGAGGAGACGAGTTTACTTCTTATAAACAATAAAACGCCCCTAAAAAGCGATGATTCATTAAATACTCATCTACTTATTGATAAGTATAAAAATGATCTCATCATTATCGATTTAACGAAAGTAGATTCTAAAGAACTGTCACAGGGGCAAACGATTGAGATTTGGTTTGATGAGTTACAAGAATCGTTTCCTCCAAAAGCAACCGTCGAAAAATACAAAATCATTATGGATAAGAATAAATAAGAGAGTAGTAAGCAGTTCTTAAAATTCGAAATGGGTTCTTATTGATTAAATAAAAAGGGGAGAAAAACCCTAGAGTTTTCCCCCCTTCTCGATTTATGCAGTTGGTAACCCCATCACAGCTTTCACTTCTAAATATTCCTCGATGCCGAAGTCTCCCCATTCTCTTCCGATACCTGATTGCTTGAAGCCGCCAAATGGGGCAAAGTAATCTGTTTCGGCATTGTTAATGGTGATTTGGCCAGCACGAATATGTTCAGCGACATATTTTAATGTTTTTTCATCTTTTCCAACAACATACCCAGCAAGGCCATACACTGTATCATTGGCGATCTCAAGGGCATGATCCAGGTCCTGATACGTGATGACACTCATGACCGGTCCAAAAATTTCTTCTTGTGCAATGGCCATGTCATTTTTCACATTGGTGAAAATGGTATGCTTGGCGAAATATCCTTTATCGATTCCGTCTGGCTTTCCAGTTCCCCCAGCAAGAAGGGTAGCACCTTCTTCGATTCCTTTTTCAATATAAGATTGCACGGTATCCCATTGCTTTTTAGATACAAGCGGGCCTGTAGCATGATCTTCTCTCGGATCACCCACTGTAAACTTCGGCAGGGCGTTCAGCAGCGCTTTTTCAAACTTGTCTTTCATTGATTCTGGAATAAGCACACGCGTAGCTGCAGAACACACTTGACCTGTATTCATCGCAATATGATGAACAGCGGTTTCTGCTGCTACATCCACATCTGCATCATCTAAGACGATAAGAGGGGATTTCCCGCCAAGCTCAAGAGCCACTTTCTTCACATTGTCCGCCGCGTTTTCCATAATTTTAGAGCCGACGGCACCTGATCCGGTAAATGAAACAAAGTCAATATCAGGATGTGAGCTAATGCCGTCACCAATCACGTCACCCGTTCCGTTTACTAAGTTGAAGACTCCTTTCGGTACACCAGCTTCATCCATAATTTCTGCAAGAATCATCGCAGCAAATGGTGTAATTTCCGCTGGCTTTAAGACAACTGGTGAGCCTGCCGCAATGGCACCTGCGATTTTAAGAGATGTCTGATTCGTTGGGAAGTTCCACGGTGTAATCAATCCGCTGACGCCAATCGCTTCTTTTATAATGGTATGTCCGCCGCGGTCCTCTGTAAATGTATAAGATTTAAGTGCTTCCGCTGCTTTAGAAAAATGTTCATAGCCCATTTTGTAATGAACTTCTTCGGATACTTTTAGCGGTGCACCAAGCTCTTGTGTCATCACTTCTACAAGTTCATCTTTGCGTTTTTCGTAGCCGCGCACAATGTTTTCCAGCATCTTCACTCGGTCATTTCGAGATGTTTTGGAGAAAGAAGGGAAGGCGGCACGAGCTGCTTTCACTGCCTTATCTAAATCTTCTTTTGTTCCTAAGCTAATGGTGCCAATGACTTCCTCTGTCGCAGGGTTGATGACCTCTGTCGTTTCGTTTCCTGTTGATGCAATCCATTCTCCGTTTATAAAATGTTTCTCTTGATTTCTCATTCTGACATGTCTCCTTTTTGTATATGATTCATTCAATATTCTGTTTTCAGCTGATATAAAACTGTACCCACTGTGAAAAATCTAAAACGAACAAACTGCAAAAGAAAAAGTTTCTGATATAATACGCAAAGTGGGACATATGTCCTTTTCAACCGGCAGGCATGTATCATTTAATGGAACTAGACTGAAAAAAGAAGGAGCTTTTGAACGAATGAAAGGTGTTATTTTCGCTTTATTAGGAGGCGCTTGTATTACACTACAAGGCGTAGCCAACGCAAGAATTAGCCAGGATATCGGCACATGGCAGGCAGCCACCATCACGCAGCTGACCGGCTTTATCATCTCGCTCGTCATTTTACTCATCGTACGAGACGGACACTTTAGCGAATATCGAAAGGTGCAGCCACTTTATTTAATAGGCGGCGCATTTGCAGCGATTATTATTTTTAATGAAGTCACCGCGATTCAAATCATCGGTGTGACACTCACTATCGCAGCTTTACTCATTGCACAGCTTGCTTTTACCTTTGCAATCGATGCAAAAGGATGGTTTGGTGTTCAGAAAAAGAAAATGAAATGGCCACATTACGCAGGAATTTTATTGATGGTCACAGGCGTGATCATTTTAAAACTATAAAGGAGGGCGACAGATGGAGGAGCTTCAAGATGAGTCTCTTTTTGCCTCATATATGAAGGCACATCAATTAGAAAGTGTCTTTCATCAAAAGCTCATATCACACGTAAGTTTGTGGCGCTATGAGCAAGGGGAGCTCGTTTGTTCAAAAGGGGATAAGAGGGAGTACCTGTACTTGTTAGTGAAAGGAAAATTAAAGATTTTCACGACCACAAAGGAAGGGAAAACCTTTATTCTTAGCTTTAAACATCCCCTTGAAGCGATTGGAGATATCGAATACGTTCAGCAGACGGACATGGTCAATACAGTCGAAGCGGTCACAGAAGTACATATGTTAAGGATTTCTCATCAAGCGCTCATGCGCCATGCGAAGGATGACCCGCGCATGCTAACCTTTCTGCTAAAAGGGATCACAAACAAATTTTATACAAAATCAAACGATTTGAGTTTCCACCTGTTATATCCTGTGGAGGTCAGGCTTGCAAGCTACTTATTGTCTGTTGTCACAGATGACGACAGCGCGAGCGCCCTTCGTCTCACTGATGCGGCAAGCTTAATCGGTACAAGCTACCGTCATATTAACCGAGTCATTCAGCATTTCTGTGAAAAAGGACTGATAGAAAGGCAGAGAGGAAAGATTACGATTTGTGACCGCAAAGGGCTCCTAGAAATAGCCGAGCACAACATTTATGAATAGAAGAAATGAAGGGATTTATATATGATCATAGGAATAGTATTAGCCATCACGGCTGGCGCACTCGTCAGCTTACAAACCATTTTTAACAGTAAGGTCAATGAGCAGACAGGCTCTTGGTCAACGACAACCCTCGTTCTTGGAATGGGCTTTATTGCTTCACTCCTGATGGGGCTCTTACTAGAGGGGACTGGCATGTTTCGATTAAGACATATGGAAGCATGGTACTGGATCAGCGGGGCCATTGGGGTAGGAGTGGTCATTTGTCTTGTTCAAAGTATCAAACGTCTTGGACCGACTTATGGCATCTCGATTGTCCTCACGTCACAGCTCGGCTGCGCGCTTTTGTTTGATTCGCTTGGCTGGCTTGGGTTAGAAAAAGTAGAATTCTCTTTGACAAAACTTTTAGGTGTTATTGTGATTGTTGCTGGAATCTTGGTGTTTAAATTGACCAAATTGGAGTCAGCTGAAGAGCAGCAATCGCAAGAAAAAGGGCTGCCACAGGAGTAGCTGCCCTACTTTAAATCAATCTCCTCCATAAAATCGTTATTGCGGATAATCCATTTAAAAGGAGCCTTTTCATCAAAGGCTTTTTTTTCTGTCCATAAGCGCTCGTCTGGTAGACAGTTCGATCTTTAGCAACGAGATAACTATAGGCGATTTTTCGTTCAATTGTTTGCGTAAGTGATAACGCAAACGGGGCACTGTCAATGACCAAAATGGACTCTGTGTTTAAAAAACTAGACCTCGCATCTAAGTTATATGTCCCAATAATACTCAGGTAATCATCAATCACCATTGATTTCGCATGAATCGAATATGGACCTTCGTATTCATACAAATGAACGCCTGTTTTCATCAATTCCTTTTTTGTACTTAAATATCCAGCAAAGGCTAATGGATTTGGCGTCGCCGTAAGTGAATTCGTCACCACGGTCGTCTGGATATCACTAGGTAAGGGAGTGAGTCCGGCTTTCATTGGGCGCGTTGGGATGACATAAGGCGTCTGGATGAGCACAGAACGCTTTGCCCGGTGCGCAAGATCGTTCAGTTTTTTCAGCACAAGTGGTCGCTTATTAAAGCGTTCCACAGGATTTGTGAAAAAGGCAATCTGTTTCACAGAAGTGGTATCTGCTGCCCAGTTAAAGGACGACATCACAAAAGGTTCTTTCGTGCGCATGGCTTCTTGATAGGATCTGAGCAGCTGTTTTCTTAGTTTTAGCCCTTTTTTCGCTTTTGGCTTAGAGAACACATCTTTTGTTCTTTTTGTAAAATCATGATTCCATAGATAAACGAAATATTGCTCCATTTCATCTAATACTTTTCCCTTTTTGGGGTTATAGAGCAGCACATCACGGTCAAAAGCAAAGTCTTTCGGCGGCTGGTCTGCAAAGTATTTATCACCGATATTTCTTCCGCCCATCACAGCCACTCGGCCATCTGCTAGTAGCAGCTTATCGTGTAGCCGATTATGCCACGTCCATGGCTTCAACAAACGAAAGGGCTCATAAAAACGAATCGACATGTTCGGATGATTTGCTACCGCATAGCGCAAATGCTTTAGCGGACCGCGCAAACTGTGACAGATGCCATCTAACAACAGCTGCACTTTCACACCTCGATCAGCTGCTTCAATTAAAGCACCTAGTATCCATTCGGCTGTTTTTCCCTTTTGAATGGAATAGTAACTGAGGCGGATCACCTTCTTTGCCTCACGAATCATTTGAATCCTCACCTGACCAGATTCAAACCCGTCGTCAAGAAGCATCACTTGATTTGTCCCCTGATCGTCTCCTGAGATAGAAGAGGCTTTATAAATGCAATGTTCTTTGCATGTTTTTCGTATCGGTAAATAAAACAAAACAAATGCGGTCAAAAATACATAGACGACATAAAGAAGGATGAGATAAAACAAAAGATGAAGCATCATGATCAGCTCCTTTCACACAGACACAACTTTTCCTTAGTGTATGTCAAAAATGAAATTTCACTCATTTTGGCTTTTTTAAAAAAATACATGACAAAAGAATCAACTTGTTTTTATTGGGCATTTAATTATAGTATGAAATGAGTAAGGGGGAATCGAATTGAATGAACCACTATTTAACATTCCAAGCGAAGTGTATCAAACGCTAAGTGAAACAGAACGTTATTTACTCCATTATATTCACCAGCATTTAGAGGATATTTCCACCTTATCCATCGTCACATTGAGTGAAAGAGCGAATGTGTCGACAGCCACAATTGTCAGACTGATGAAAAAAATTGGCTACAACGGCTATACATCCTTTAAATATCGATTGAAACAAGAAAAGAAAATGACCGATGCAAGTGATCAGCTCAAAAACATTGATGAAGACATTAAACTAGCGATTCGGAAAAATGAAGAAGAGGTTTTAAAGACGATCCAGCTGCAAAGTATTGGGCAAATTGAAGATGCCGTTCAAAAAATACATAATGCGGACAAAATTTATATTTTCGGCAGAGGCTTCTCAGAGATGATTGCCAAAGAAATGACCATCAAATTACAGCTCATCGGAAAAACATGCGAAGTACATGACGATCCGAATATCATTCGGCTGAAATCGAGAGACATCAGTAAAAACGAACTTGCGATCTTTGTTTCATTAAATGGCGAAACAGCGGAGCTCGTTGAAGCGTGTCAAAACCTTAGCATGAAGCAAGTCACGACCATTACCGTCACCACAAGAATAGATTCTACATTAAGTAAAATATCAGATATGACTCTAGTCGGATATAAAGGCGAACAATCTTTCTTCCCAGATTATGAGGTCAGATCGCGCCTGTCTCTTCATGTCATTGCCCGCATTTTACTAGATGCCTACGTGATTCGAATGAAATAACCGATAAAGAAGCCTTCGAGACTTTGATCTAGAAGGCTTTTTATCATGAAAACCTTTACACAATCTGAAAACATTTTCACTCCTGCGTATGAGATACTTTCTTTAGAGAAAAGAAAGAAGGTGAAACCAATTGATTTATACCTGCACCTTAAATCCTGCTATTGACCTATATATTGCATTAAAAGAAATGAAGGCAAATGCAGTCAACCGCACGGAAGATGAAGATTATCAGCCGAACGGCAAGGGAGTCAATGTCTCCATTATGCTAAAGAAATATGGATTCACCAGCACTGCATTAGGATTTATTGCTGGGTTTTCAGGCTCTTATATTGAACAATCCTTAAAGGACCTTTCCATTCAAACCGATTTTATCTCAGTTGAAGGAATTACACGCATTAATGTTTTTATTAATACGACAGAAGAATACAAGCTCGTGAACCAAGGACCTGCGATTGAAGAAAAAGCACTTCACGCCTTTCGTGAAAAAATAGCGGCCATTCCGCAGGGGGACATCCTGATCATGTCAGGCAGCCTGCCAAAGGGCATACCAGCCAGCATTTTTTCAGAAGTAGCAGCTATTTGTCATAAGCACAACGTCAAGTTTATTTTAGACACAAGCTCCGCAGCAGTTCTTGAGACGCTTCAATACAAGCCGTATTTATTAAAACCGAATGAAGAAGAAATCGCTGCTTTTTTCGGCAAAACACAGCCTATGTCAGAAAAAGAACTCATTCAATCAGGAGAAAAGCTCATTGAGATGGGTGCAGAGCAAGTGCTTATTTCCCGCGGGGGAGAAGGGGCTTTGTTCATTACAAAAGACGCCGTCTTAAAAGGAAACGCACCGACAGGCACTGTAGTAAATACAGCTTGCTCTGGAGATGCGATGCTCGCAGCCTTTCTTAGTAAACAGCTTGAGGGTCATTCACCTGAAGAGTGCTTACGTTACGGCATTGCAACAGGGGCATCTACTGCATTTTCTAAAGGCTTAAGTGATTTACATGACATTCATTCATTAATTGATCAAGTACACATTGACAAGATATAAGGGGGAATAGACATGAGCCGCAAAAAAATTGTCGCTGCAACTGGCTGTCCAACAGGCATTGCACACACATTTATGGCAGCTGAGGCATTAAAAATAGCTGCTGAGCAACTAGGGGTCGACATCAAAGTTGAAACGCACGGTCAAGTAGGAATTGAAAACGCTTTAACCGATCAAGACATTCTGGAGGCCGATGGGGTCATTGTCGCAGCTGACAAAGATGTGAATACAGATCGTTTTCATGGCAAACCACTGATTGAAGTGCCTGTAGCGAAGGGTATCCGCACGCCAAATGAACTGATCCAAGGCATTATCAATGGAGAAGCTCCCGTTCATCAAGTGAAAGGAAGAGCTACTGGAACAGAAAAAACATCTGCTTCTTCTTCACCAGCTCAACAAAAGTCGGCGAATAAGTGGATACACACCATCTACAAACATTTAATGAACGGTGTATCACACATGCTTCCATTTGTTGTTGGAGGCGGGGTCTTAATTGCTTTATCTTTTCTATTCGGTATTTACTCAGCTGATCCTCAGCATGAAACGTATCATCCGTTTGCTGCCTACTTGAAAAACATTGGCGGACTCGGCTTTAGCTTAATGGTGCCTATTTTAGCAGCATTTATCGCTGATTCAATCGCCAGACGCCCAGGGATGGTTGTCGGATTTATCGGCGGCCTGCTTGCAAACGATGGAGGTGCTGGATTCTTAGGTGGTATTATCGCAGGTTTTGCAGCAGGGTATATCATCGTACTCCTTCAATTCCTGCTTCAAAAATTACCTGCATCACTTGACGGATTAAAATCAATCTTCATCTATCCTGTCATCGGTATTTTCTTAATTGGGGCTGTGATGACACCTCTATTAGTACCAATCACGGGGCTAAATAATTCATTAATGGATTTTCTCTCAGCTGTTCAATCCACGAATCCGCTGCTCTTAGGTTTAATTGTTGGAGCGATGTGTGGATTTGACATGGGAGGACCTTTTAACAAAGCAGCCTATGTCACAGGAACGGCTTTACTTGCAGAAGGTAACCTTTACTTCATGGCAGGTGTGTCAGCAGCATGTATCACACCACCGCTTATCATTGCGATTGCCACAACGATTTTCCGAAAACATTTCACACCGCAGGAACGAAATGCAGGGGCCATCAACTATATTCTAGGAGCGACACATATAACAGAAGGGGCCATCCCATTTGCGGCAAAGAACCCGATCGTTGTTCTGCCAATTATCATGTTTGGTTCCGCCATCTCTGCTATATTGACGTATCTCTTTGGCGTACAGGTTCCAGCTCCGCATGGCGGGTTCCTTGTCCTTCCAGTCGTCACAGGCGCATTCCAGTGGGTACTATCCATACTGATCGGATCACTTGTAGGTGCCATTCTATACGGACTTTATCGTAAAAAAATAGACAAACCCGCAGTTTAATAGGGAGGAAGAGAAATGATGGAACATATTTATATGAATCTTCATGAAACCGCGTCGTCACAGGCTGGCGTTTTCGCAGCCATTGCTGATATTGCCTACAAAGCAGGTATTTGTACATCACCAGAGGATGTTAAAAAAGGCTTAGCGGAAAGAGAAGCACTGAGCACAACTGGATTTCAAGATGGATTTGCGATTCCGCATACACAAACAGACGCCATCACAAAACCAGCACTCGTGATCGTCCGCACGGAAACAGGCATTGAATGGGACGCTTTTGATGGGAAGCCATGCTTTTTCTTCTTATCCTTACTGATCCCCAAAAGTGAAGCAGGGACCACTCATCTAAAGGCTCTTTCTGCCCTTTCACGAGGATTAATGGATGAAGCGAAACGACAAAAGCTACTGGAAACAAGAACAAATGAAGAGATGCTAACTGTATTAGAAACAGATATTTTAACGAGAGAGGATGTTTGATCATGCCTTTACTATCCACAACACCAATGCTTGAGACTGCGAAAAAAGAAAAATACGGAATCGTTGCATTCAATGTACATTCCTTTGACAGCATTTATTGGGTGCTCGAAACGGCCGCAGAATTAAAGTCACCTGTCATTTTGCAAACAACGGTTGGAACCGTTCAATCTCTTGGAGCAAAAGCGATTGCAGATACAGTCAAAGCGGCGGCTGATCAATATCAAATCCCAATCGGTCTGCACCTCGATCACTGTACGGATTTTGATGTGATTCTCACCTGTATCAGGGCGGGATATACATCCGTCATGATCGATGCATCGATGCATTCATATGAAGAAAATGTTCGCCGTACAAAAGAAGTGGTGGACCTCGCATTAAAAGTAGGGGTGAACGTTGAAGCTGAACTAGGCAAGGTGGGCGGCGTAGAGGATGATATCGTTGTCGATGAAAAGGATGCTGAAAAAGCCATTCCATCAGAATGCCGTCAATTTGTAGAAGAAACTGGGGTACCAACTTTAGCACCTGCAATTGGTACCGCACATGGCATTTATAAAGGGGTTCCGGATATTGATTTTGACCGCATTGAACAAATTGCATCACTGGTCGATGTTCCCCTTGTGCTGCACGGGGGTTCCGCTGTACCGGATGAAGACGTCAGACGATGTGTGGCACTTGGTATGGCAAAGGTCAATGTCTCAACTGAATTAAAAAATGCGTACTCTGAAGCCATTCGTGATCATTTCTCAAACGAACCGGAAAGCTTAGATCCACGGATGTATTTACAAAAAGCTAAACAAGCAGCAAAAGATATGGTCACATCGAAAATACGGATCGTTGGCAGTGAGGGCAAAGCCCATCCTCTATATCAGTGAAACAAAAAAGCAGAGCCGCTTAAGCTCTGCTTTTTCACATTATTCGCTTTCTTTCATTTCATTTGATGTGCGCACCCGTGCATTTCCCATAAACAGGACCGTAATCGCTGCAAGGGCAATAGGGAATAACGCAATCAAAAATACGTACGTGATACTTTGTGACATCGCATCGATGACTTTATTTAAAATATCAGGCGGAATTTGTGAACGGGCACCTTCTTGGAAAATGGCCTGTGGATCGCCTATTTGAGAAGGGACTCCTTTCATTCCGCTAAAGGCATCTGCTAAGCGATTCGATAGGACATTGGTTTGAATCGTCCCAAAAATCGTGACACCAAGTGTCATCCCAAGTGATCTCATAAATGAATTGGTCGAGTTTGCACTGCCTCGGTAACGAGGGGCAAGATCATTCATTGAAGCTGACGGCAGAAGGGAGAAGCTGAAGCCGACACCAAAGCCTGATATCATCATAAAGATTGTGAGCCACAGTCTAGCTGTATCTGGTGACATATTGGCAAGCAGCAGCATCCCCGCGAAAAATGAAATGACAGAGATCGTCATAAGACGTCTGAAAGGCACTTTCGTCTGCATCGTTCCGCCAATCATACTGCCAATGACAGACCCTATCATCATCGGTGTTAAAATGAATCCTGCACTTGTCGCTGATTCACCGTACACCGCCTGGACAAAAATAGGAATGAAGACGGCAAGAATAATAAATGTTCCGCCATATAAAAACGCCAAAATTTGAGATGTCGCAAATAAACGATTTTTAAACATCCAAAATGAAATAATCGGTTCCTCCGCTTTACGCTCAACAATAAAGAAGATGGTACCAAACACAACAAACACGGCAAAAAGTGTGAGGATTTGCACCGAATCCCATGCATAGGATTTACCGCCAAGCTCAAGAGCGAACATCAAGCTGACAACCGCCACGACAAGTGTAATAGCACCTGACCAGTCAATTTTCTGCTTGCGATGTTCTAGTGATTCATGATAGTATCTGGCGATCAAGAACACACTAACAATACCAATTGGCACGTTAATATAGAAAACCCAATGCCAGCCGATTGAATCTGTGATAATAGCTCCTAATAGTGGTCCTAGTACACTCGATAAACCAAACACTGCACCAAACATACCGGACATTTTCCCGCGTTTTTCAGGCGGGAAGATATCAAAGATGATCGTAAACGCGATCGGAAGAAGGGCACCGCCTCCAAGCCCTTGAATGGCTCGGTAAATAATGAGCTGATCCATCGTTTGTGCGATACCGCAAAGCGCAGATCCAATTAAAAAGAAAATAAGTCCAAACAGAAAAAAACGCTTTCGACCATACATATCAGAAAGCTTTCCGTAAATCGGCATTCCAGCCATTACTGCCACCATATAAGAAGCCGTCACCCAAGCAAATTTATCAAAACTGCCCAAATCTGCTACGATGCTTCCCATTGCTGTTGCAACAATGGTATTGTCCATCGCCGCCATAAAAATTCCTAACAGCAAACCGATGACAACTAAGCGAGTGGATGCCTTGCCTTTATCCACATGATTCATTTCATTTACCTCCTGCTTACGTTCTCTCCTTATTTTTGCTATGATCAACTTAAATATAAAGTAAGAGAACATTTATCTTGATGATCAAGATAAATTGATTTTAAAGGGAGGAGAACAAGTTGTCAATAAAGAACGACGCAGAAGACAGAGCAGACCTGATCATCCATACAATGAGGCGCCTCGCCACACGAACGGTTTTATTCCACCAAGCGGCCGCACAATCGCTTGGCCTTTTCCCAACAGACCTCAAATCAGCCGATTTATTAAACGAACTCGGTCCTCTCACAGCAGGAGAATTAAGTGAAAAAACAGGTCTTAGCTCAGGTGCGGTCACAGCTCTGATTGACCGCCTTGAAAAAGCAGGCTACGCCAAAAGAGAAAAGGACCCAAAAGACAAACGAAGAGTCATCATCGTTCCATTAACAGCAGGGAAATCACAGGTAAAAGAACTCTTTCGATCCTTATCGGCATCAACAAAACAGCTTACAAACGAATACAAACGAGAAGAATTAGACTTAATTATTCAATTTATTACCGAAGCAGCAGATATTATGGATCAAGAGCTGCAATTACTTAAGTCTAAATCGTAAGAGAGCACACTGTTGCGGGTGTGCTTTTTCTATGAGCTGTTCAAATAAGATAATAAAAATTTGCAGATTGGTCGATTAGTGACCACTTCCTTACCATGTAAGTGTTCTACAACACTTGTATAAAATGGAGCAACTCAAACGGTTTTAATCAAAGGATGGTTGTAAAAGTCTCCTTTTAATTATTACTGACGATGGCGTGGCTAAGGCGTTCTTTTAAAACACGGATTATTTACATATTAAGTACTGTTTTTGTATCTATATTCCTATTTAATGACAAACTTTGTGTTGGTAAAATTGACCTTGTCAATGAATAGGAAGGAGTGAATTCTTCTGGGGAAGATACTTGATGCAAAAGCACTAACAAGTGCCATGGATGCAAGGGCAAAACACTACCAGGAACTCCGTGAACAAATGGTCAATTTGAAAAAGACACTTCAAGGCGTGGCTAACCTCGGTGATGATTTCACTGGAAAAGGTGCCGATAACATTAAAAGCTTTTATAAAGAACTGGCTGGAAATGTAGATATGTTTATCAGCTTCATTGATAAGCAAAAAGCCTTTCATGAAGGTGTTTCTGGGACACTTGATGATACGAGTTTTGGCGGCGAAACCTTCGTAGAAGAACACTTTTTAGACAACGCTGTACATATGGGCATCAAAAATGCCAAAAGCATTGTGAAGGATCAAAAAAAGGCGCTTAAAACGATTTTTCAAGACATCGACGACCTCATTTCTCTAGAAGTATTTGATAGTCAAACCTTTGATGAAAAAATTGCAGATGCGGAAGACGAGCGAAAAAAGACGATCAAAGACCTAAGAGAGCTTGATCAAAATTTAAAAGATGAATATGCTTTGTCAGAAACGGAGCAGCAAGCTACAATGGCATTGTATACGGAAATGATGAATGCCACAAATGACGGAAAAGCCATTTCGCCTATGAATTTTGACAAGAAAGCGTATCAAAATAGTGAAATCTACAAGGCAAAAAGCGATATTGAGAAGCAAACTTCTGAATATCTGAAAATCAAAAAAGAACAAGAAGAGGCCCGTGAGAATGCAAAGGAACAGGAAGCACTCGCCAACCGTCCTTGGTATGAAAAAGCACTTGATTATGGCGGAAATATCGTCAATGAATTGACAGGTGTGAACGATGCAAAACGTGCCGCAACAGGTGTTGACCCGATCACAGGTGAAGAGCTCACCGCAGGACAGCGCGTCGCCGCAGGCGGCATGGCAGCAGCAGGTTATATCCCAATCGTCGGATGGGCAGGTCGTATTTTCAAAGGTGGAAAAGCCGTCTATAAAACAACTCAAGCCACATCAGCCGCAGTCAGAGCAGTCGACATTTACAAGACATCGCAAAAATCCTTTGACGCCTTAAAAACATCTCAAAAAGGCTTATATGGTCTTACCGCCACCAACGGTTTCAGCGAAGCGATTACAGGGCGTGATATGTTTGGGAATAAGATCTCAAAAGAACAGCAGGAAGCGAGTATGAATGCGGCTCTGGGAATGCTTTTGCCGTTTGGGGCGAAAGGGATTCACGGTAAAATAGGGGTTAAGGCTACAAATAAAAACAAGTCATATGAGCAATCTCGAAATGAAGCATTGGTTTGGTTGGAGGAAAGAGGCTTCAAATCTGAAAAACAAACCTTTGGAAAATTTGGATATACTAGAAATAAACCTATAGGTAGACAAACTGAGGACGGTAAAGTAGGTTTCCGAATCGAACATGATAGTAGAAGTGGTGCTCATATTAACGTTTGGGCTGGGAAAGAAAAGGGACCGCATTTTCAATTTGATGCATCCGAAAAAACAGTTAAAAAAATACAAAAACATTTTAGATAAAGGGGTTAATTTTATTGAATACTTATGATGAAGATCTAATAAAGGATTTGGAATTAAAAGACCTTCTTAATTGTGTCAAAGTAAATAAAAATCCAGAAATTTATTTAGATTTAATAGAACAAAAATTTGAATTTGATGGGTCGAAAATAGATTGGTTACAAACTAATAACCATCATAGTAAGAACTCAAATAATGAATCTTTACTTCCTGATGCTCTTCTATTTATAACTGAATTAAAAGAAAAATATTTAGCTAATAACTTACAAGTAATTTACATAGGGGATAATCTTACAGAGTTTGGGTACCAGTTTGAATTAAAGCATATAGAAGAGTTACTAGTCTATTTTTTAGATATCCCACAGCATCACTACTTTGTACCATTAGAAGGTGATTGGTGTATTTGCATTTCTTATGAAAACTATTTGGATTTCGGTTTTAGTTTAAACAAGAAATAATTTTAAGCGTCACGTATAGGAAAAATAAAAGATTATAGAAAGTAGAAAAACCTTGATTGACTTTATGCCTTTCAAGGTTTTTGCGTTTATTGGGCTTTAAACCGAGAAAAAGCCGACAAAAAGGGAACCTTTTTCAGCGTGGATCATCAGTACATATTGTGTGAATAAGAATGCCAAAAGCATTGTGAAGGGTCAAAAAAGGCATGTGAAACGATTTTAAGGACATTCATGACCTCATTACGAAGGGTTTGTTTCTATCACGAAAAAAAGACAAAGGACTAAAATAAACATTACAAGTCTGAAAGCATACTCATACGGGTGTGCTTTTTCTTATAGCAAAAGAGCACCCAAAAACCTGCACAGCATTTGCTGAAAACATTTGGGCTTCTTTGACGCAGGGGAGTTGATTAGACTTATAACCAAAGGGAAGAAGGGAGGAATTCGAACTGCACTTAACCAAAAGGGGTACGACTTTATTATCGATGCTGATTCACACGACATCTTATTTATCAATTGAAGATTTACAGAACCGACTGAATGTCTCTACTCGAACCGTCTACTCTGAAATCAAACGAATGAATAGCTGGCTGAAAACTCATGAGCTTAGTGGCGTTCAGCGAAAAGATCAACTTGGCTACTACTTACTCACACATGAAAAAAAAGTCATTATTCAAAAAGCGAACACCATTCTCGTTGGTTCTGATTATGAACCATGTGTAAAGGAAAGAAGGGCGATCCTGCTCTTATCCATTGCATGCAGTGAGAAACGTCTAAAAATTGATGATTTTATGAAGCTGACCAAAGTGAGCCGAAATACATTGCTTGAAGATATGAAACAGCTAAAAGAAGCACTTTCAAAGCAGCAGCTCACGCTTCACTATCAGGCAGCCTGCGGCTATTTGATTTCAGGAAAAGAAAGAATGATTCGATTGGCGCTGAAACCTTATATTCATTCCATTCGCACCATGATAAAAAACGAAAAAGCGTTTCCATCTTTTTGGTTAAAGGGGCCAATTTCATATAAGCGGTTAAAGCATCTCCTCGAGCAGTCAGAACAAGAGCTTAAGCTCGAGTTTGCAGATGACATGCTGGATCAGCTCTCTTTGGATCTCTTTTTCTACTTTAAGCGGATGAAGCTAGGACGTGCTGTACACCTTTCAAACGAAGAAAAGCGTACATTGCAGGAAACAGATGAATGCTTGGAGGCTATTCGTTTCATGGCACGAATTCAAAAAGAAACTGGCCTTCAAGTTCATGATGATGAAATCTATTTTCTTAGCACTCTATGGCTCAGCGCCAAGAAACAAAAGCTTCCATCAAGTCAAAAGCCAGAAGAGCATCTCATTCGCACCATTGCCAGACAAATGATTGTTGATTTTCAGCGATATGCATGTATCTCCTTTCAAGAGTACGAAGCCTTGGAGCAAAACTTAACCATGCATCTCATTCCTGCCTATTACAGACTCATCTATCACATCGATATCAACAATGAATTAACAGAATCTATTAAAAAAACACAGCCAGAGGTGTTTGACATCACTCAAAAGGTCGTATGCCATTTAGAAAAGGCGACCTGCTCCAAGATAAGTGATCATGAAATTGCTTACGTGGCGATGCATTTTGGTGGTTGGATGAGAAGAGAAGGGATTTCGCCAATTGTGCGGCGTTCTGTATACATTGTTTGCGGCGAAGGAATTGGCACAAGTCATATGCTGAAAACACAGCTTATCGAATTAATCGGTTATATCGATGTACGTGATCTATTATCAAAGCGCTCATATGAACAACTGTCATCGATTGATGTCGACTTTGTTGTGTCAACAACACCTATTTCGTTTAAAGGAAAGCCAGTTCATCTCGTTCATCCCATCCTTACTGCCTATGAGAAAAAAACCTTACTTCAATATGGAGAAGGTGCAGAAACTAGGTTTGATGAGAAAAATGTGAACGCTTTATTCAACATCATTCAACAACATACCATCGTACAAAATGAAAATGCACTGCTTCGTGATCTTAAAGCGCTACTGCATCCCGCATATGTATCCCATCAGAAAGGGTGGAAACCAGTGTTAAACGATTTATTAACAGAAAAAACCATTCATCTCCAACAAACAGCAGAAACATGGCAAGAGGCCATCACAAAAGCAGCGCAGCCTTTACTCGATCAAAATGCCATTCAGAAAGGTTATGTGGAGGCCATGATTCAGTCCGTTCATCAAAATGGACCTTATATTGTGATCGCGCCACAAGTAGCCATTCCGCATGCTAGACCAGAGGACGGCGTGAACGAATTAAGCATGTCACTCATGTCATTCGAACGGCCCGTTTTTTTCTCTAAGGATGAAAAAAAACAAGTTCGTCTCATCATTGTGCTAGCAGCCATTGACAGTATCACTCACCTGAAAGCGCTCAAACAGCTGACCATGCTGTTAAGTGATGAAAAACGGAGGAAACAACTGATTGAAGCAAATGAATTAGCATCGGTGCAAAAACTAATTGATCAATTTTCACAACGATAAAGGAGGAAAAAGAGAATGAAAAAAATTCTTGTTGTGTGCGGAAACGGATTAGGAAGCAGCTTTATCGTAGAAATGAATGTCAAAAAAGCATTAGAAGAGTTAGGGCTTGTAGCTGAAGTGGACCATACCGATCTCAGCACAAGTAAAAATGAACTGGCTGATCTATATATCGGAGCAACAGACATTATCGATCAGCTGGATGACGGCACAAGAAAGGTCGCTGGATTAAATAACTTGTTAGACCAGGAAGCTATTAAAGACGTCCTTCGTAAACACATTTAAGCCACGAAAAAGGGGGATTCACATCATGATAGAACTGATCATGAACGATATATTGGGCACACCAGCCATTCTCATCGGTTTGTTTGCACTAGCTGGTTTACTTTTGCAGAAAAAATCAGCTGCCGATACCGTGTCAGGCACCTTAAAAACAACGATGGGTTTTTTAATATTAGGAGCGGGCGCCACAGTCGTGTCTGATTCACTTGGCGTTTTTCGAAAAATGTTTGAAGCAGCATTTCACATTCAAGGGGTTGTCCCAAATACAGATGCCATGGCAGCCATTGCTCAAAAGGAATTCGGGACACAGACGGCTCTCATTATGATTTTTGGCATGCTGGTCAATTTATTATTGGCAAAATTCACCCCCTTTAAATACGTCTTTTTAACAGGACACCATACCTTGTATATGGCTGCAATGCTCGCAGTCGTTCTTTCGACAGCAGGAATGCAAGGAGCGCTTCTTGTCACTATCGGTTCAATTATATTAGGGACCGCTATGGTCATTGCACCCGCTATTCTTCAGCCATTCACAAGGAAAGTCACTGGAAGCGATGATCTTGCGCTTGGACACTTCAGTACCTTCGGTTATTTTACAGCGGGAATGATCGGAAAATGGATCGGTCGTCCAGAGAGATCAACAGAAACCATTCAAGTGCCTAAATCACTCGGCTTTCTACGAGATACATCTGTGGCCATTTCAATCACGATGGCTTTGCTCTTCTTTGCGATTGCACCGTTTGCTGGTATTCCCTTTATAGAACAAATGAGTGGGGGCACGAACTTCGCCGTCTTCATTCTCATCCAGGCGATAACCTTTGCTGCTGGTGTGTACATTATTTTAGCCGGGGTTCGGATGGCAATCGGTGAAATCGTGCCTGCTTTCAAAGGGATTGCCGATCGTTTTGTGAAAGGGGCAAAACCGGCACTTGACGCACCAACCGTTTTTCCATTTGCTCCAAATGCAGTCATTATCGGTTTTTTATGCAGCTTTGCAGGAGGCATTGTATCCATTTTTCTTTTACCATTGTTTGGTTTAACTGTCATTGTTCCTGGTCTAGTCCCGCACTTTTTTTGCGGCGCTACAGCAGGAGTGTATGGTAATGCAACTGGAGGCGTGAGAGGGGCTGTCGCTGGGGCATTTGCAAATGGATTGCTTCTTTCTTTTTTACCTGCTTGTTTATTACCTGTGTTAGGAACCCTTGGTTTTGAAGGGACAACTTTTGGAGATACAGACTTTGGTATCATCGGAATCTTGATTGGATTGATCAAGCTTTTATTTCAACTGTAAAAAGGAGGAACCTGGGAATGACAGCCATTTTTTCACCTTCACTGATGTGCATGGATTTAACGCATTTCCGCGAACATATTCATATTCTCAACACAAGAGCAGATCGATATCATGTCGATGTCATGGATGGTCATTACGTGAAAAATATCACCTTATCACCCTTTTTCATAGAACAGCTCCGAAAACTGACAGATAGACCAATTGATGTGCATCTTATGGCTGAATTCCCCCAAGAATTTTTAATTGATGCCTGTATTGATGCTGGCGCAAGCATGATCTGCTTACACCCAGAGGTCGTGCAAAAGGACGTTTTTAGGATCATTCGGCATATCCATCAAAGAGACTGCGAGGTTGGCTTTGTCTTAAATCCAGCCACACCAATTGCAGTGTTAGATTCCTATATACATTTAATAGACCGAGTGACGATCATGACGATTGATCCAGGCTTTGCAGGGCAGCCTTTTATTAAAGAAATGCTTCAGAAAATGAAACAGGTGAAAGATGTAAAAGAGAAGGGAGGCTACACGTTTTCAATTGAAGTAGACGGCTCCTGTAATGAGAGCACGTTCCGGCTGCTTGCTGAGGCTGGAAACGAGATCTATATTATCGGTACCTCAGGTTTATTTGGACTTCACCATCAACTTGATACAGCTTGGGAGACAATGAAGCAATTGTTTTCAAAAGAAACAGCCTCAATTGAATCACGTTATTAAAAGAGGATGAAACCCATCCTCTTTTTTACGCAACTTTACTAAAACATCGTATCTAACCAAAACATACTCGAAAACAAAATAAAAAATCATAACTTCACACTTGAAAGCGCTTTATCAACATGTTATCCTTCAAATATCTTTAGTAAATATTTAGTCAAAAACCAAGAGGAGTTTGCCTATGACCACACTCAAAGATATTGCTCATGATGCAAAAGTGTCCGTTTCTACTGTATCCCGTGTGTTAAATGGCGATCAAACCCTTGCCGTTTCGCACGCAACAAGACAAAACATCCTCGACATTGCAAAGAAGTTAAACTATACCCCAGTGAGAGCAAGAAAAGCCGATCAAACAGAGGAAAAAAGCCCATCTGAATCCCCAATCATTGGTATCGTTGTCGCTCAATCCATTGACGAAGAATTAAATGACCCCTTTTTTTCATCGATTCGAAAAGGAATTGAAAAAGAATATGCCAAACAAGGGCTCTCCACCCTCCATACCTTTCGCCTGAGAAGCATGGATAAAGGGGCGATGCTAAAGGATATTGACGGTTTGATCGTCATTGGACGAATTAGCCCTGATACGGTGGAAAAAATGACAAATCGAATGGAACACATTGTTTTTATCAATCATTATGCGGATGAGGATTTATATGATTGTGTACATGTCGATTTTGTCAGAGCGGCAGATCGAGCGATTCGCCATCTGCAATCGCTTGGCTATACACATCTAGGCTATATTGGCGGAAAGGAGCGAGAGCATTATTTCGAAGGTAATGCTGTGATTGAGGACGAAAGACAAACGACGTTTATGAAAAGAATGCAAGAGGCAGGTAGTCTTCATCTGGATGACATCCATATTGGAGAATACTCCATGCAAGAAGGCTATACGCTCATGCAGAAGGCCATTAAAAAAGGAAACCTGCCACAAGCCTTTTTTATCGGAAGTGATTCAATGGCGATCGGTGCAATGCGAGCGCTCAACGAAGCCGGTCTGCGTGTTCCTTTCGATGTATCCATTGTTGGGTTTAATGACATTGAAGCGGCTTCATTTTCAAGCCCGCCGCTTACAACCGTCAAAGTATATACAGAAGAAATGGGGGAAGTCGGTCTGAAGCTTTTGCTTGAGAGAATAAACGGCAGAAAGCTTCCTCTAAAAGTCGTCGTGCCAACAAAACTCATCGAACGAGGCAGCACATGTCTCATCCATGAAAGGGGGTGAACCCGAGATTTCAGCAAACAAAAAAGAGACAAAAAAGCAGAAAGCAAGCTGCTAGCATGATGGCCAGATCATGCGAAGAACAAGGCAGCCTACTGGTATGCTCTCTTATCTCTTTGAAAAGAATAGAATTCCAGTATAATGGACTTCTTTTGTTTCCGCAACTGCATGAATTCTACCGATTATCGTCTGAATTTTCAGTGATTAAAAGGAGGAAACCATGAATAAAAAAATCATGCTACTCACTGCGGCCTTTATCTTGACCATTCTTTTGTCTGCTTGTAGCAATAACAGTACGTCCGAAGCAAACGGAAAGGTCACCCTAACTCTCTTTTCGACGATGAGCAACAGCGGGGAAAGAAAAGCGTTTGAAGAAGTGATTCGTGAGTTTGAAAAAGAGCATCCACATCTTCGAATCGATGCCAACTTCCCAGGCAACAGCTATGAAGATACGATCCGCGTCAAAATGGGGGCAAACGATATGCCGGATCTGTTTGACACACATGGCTGGGCAAAACTGCGCTACAGCGAGTATGTGGCTGATTTAAAAGAAATGGATTGGGTGAAACAGCTTGATCCTTCACTCGATCAAATTTTAAAGGACCAAGATGGCAAAGTATACGCGTATCCGCTGAATCAAGCAAAAGACGGGCTTAGCTTTAATGCCAATCTATTAAAGGACTATGACATTGAAATCCCTAGAACACTTGATGAGCTAAAATCCGCTTTGCTGACAGTGAAGGAAAAGAGCAAAGGAGAGGTTGTGCCGCTCTGGATACCAGGAGGAGACAACTCAAATATCGCCCAAGTCTTTGATGAACTCGCCACACCTTTATTGATCACCAGTCCAAACCACCGATACGGAAAAGACCTTGAAAACGGATCATTTGATTGGTCTCTCTATACACCGCTTGCACAGTTCATGAAGGAGCTGAAGGATCAAGATCTTTTAAACAAAGATGTCCTCACAGCAAAACTATCTCAAGCACCTGAACTGATGGCACAAAACAAAATAGCCTTCACCTTTGTCGGAGGCTCATTAGGACCTGAAGCATCTGAACTCAATCCATCGATCAAAGTAGGGACGATGCCAGTTCCATCTATTCATGAAGGAGATAAGCAAAGCTGGATTGGAGGAGAACGGTTTACGGTCGCTGCATGGAAAGACTCCAAGCATCTAAAAGAAGCAAAACAATTCATTGATTTTCTCGCAAAGCCTGAAAATGCGAAAAAGATCGCAGAAGGCACATCCTCTGAAGCAGCCTTAACGCAAGTGAAAGCGAAAAACTATTACTCTACGTTTTACGATCAATACGAACAGGTGAAGATTGAACCGTATTTCGATCGAAAATACTTACCAAGCGGCATGTGGGCTGTCATGGCAACATCGGGTCAAGAATTATTAGCAGGCTCCATTACACCAGAACAATTATCGAAGAAGATGGAAGAAGAATATAAGCGTCTGAAAAAACAATAGCAGGCTCATGCTGAAACAGGAGTGAAGCCAATGAATGACATCACAAAAGCACAGCAGCCAGCCGCATTCACCTCTTTACCAAAACAGAAAATGAAAAAAAGCCAGAATTCATCCCTTTGGTGGATGTACTTGCCAGCTGTTCTCGTCGTCAGTACCTTTATCATTTATCCTTTTTTGAACGGAATTCAGCTATCTTTTACGAATTGGAATGGGTTCTCACAAACTTATGAATGGATTGGGCTGGATCAATATAAGCGCCTGCTTCAGGACCCAACGACATGGCTTGTTGTTAAAAATACACTTCTATACGGCATCGGTAGCACCATCTTACAAAATATCATCGGACTTGGATATGCTCTTTTATTAAATCAAAGCTTAAAAATGAGAGCGATCGCAAGAACAATTGTCTATTTACCTGTCATGATTAGTCCGATTGCGATGGGCTATATTTGGTATTTTGTGTTTGCTTACCAAGGCGGTGCCTTAAACGATGTGGTGACGCTTTTTGGATTTGATCAAATGAATGCGCTTGGCAATCCGCAACTAAACACATGGATCATTGTGCTCGTCAACACCTATCAATTCGTCGGGATCGCGATGATCATTTATTTAGCAGGACTGCAAAGCATTCCTAAGGATTATTATGAAGCCGCACAATTAGACGGTGCATCCAGCCTCCAGCAATTCAGGCGAATTACATTGCCTCTCCTTATACCGTCTATCACCATTAATGTTGTGCTAAATGTCATTGGCGGGCTCAAGCTCTTTGATGTCATTGTGGCGCTTACTGGCGGCGGACCTGGAGATTCCTCGCAATCGATGTCGACCTTTATGTATGATCTGTATTTCAAACGTCAGGATGCAGGCTATGCAGCAACGCAAGGGGTCTTCATGGCGGTCATCATCCTTGTCATTAGTGTCGCAGCGCTGATGTATTTCAAACGAAAGGAGACCGAGGTGTGATGGAAAATGCCTTTAAACGTAAGAAGAGATGGTACACCTTCCTCGCCCTTTTGGTGACATTGCTTCATCTCATTCCATTTTATATCTTGGTAACGACATCATTAAAGGGGATAGGAGATTTCAGTTCAAAATGGCTGTTTCCAAAAGCGCTTCATCTTGAAAACTTTCGCACGGCATGGACAGAGGCTCAGCTTGGCCAATCCTTTTTGAATACCGTGATCATTACGTTCAGCTCTGCTGTATGCCTCATCTTTCTTGGCTCTCTTGCAGCCTATCCGCTCGCAAGGAGAAGCACAAAGCTAAATCAAGCAGTTTATGTTTTATTCATCGCCATTATGGTCATTCCACCACTCACAGCCCTTGTCCCTCTCTATAAAATGGTCGTTCAAATCGGGATGATGAACACCTATCAAATCGCTATTTTAAATAATGTCGCTGCTTTTTTGCCGCTAACGATTTTCTTATACGCAGGCTTTATCCGGTCGACCATTCCAAAGGAGCTTGAAGAAGCAGCCCGTATTGATGGAGCTGGGACACTTAGAGTTTTTTTCACCGTCATTTTTCCGCTTCTGAAACCCATTACCGCTTCTGTTTTAATCATTGCCTGTGTGTATATTTGGAACGACTATCAATTTGCCATCTTCTTTTTGCAAGATAAAGAGATGCATACACTCACAGTCGCCTTATCCCATTTTTTTGGTCAAAATCAACATCAGCTTCAGCTCGTTGGTGCTGCTGCGCTCATTGCAATGCTGCCGATGGTGACGATGTTTTTACTGTTGCAAAAATATTTTATCGCAGGGCTTTCACAAGGCTCTGTCAAAGGGTAGTTCAATATGGATGCGAAAAGGAGAGTCGTCTATGTCTAAAATTACATTTATCGGTGCAGGGAGTACCGTGTTTGCTAAAAATATATTAGGAGATTGTTTGTTCGTCCCTGCACTAACCGGTTTTGAATTCGCTTTATATGATATCGACCACAACCGGCTGAAAGAATCCGAAACGATGCTCCGCCATTTAAAAGAGAACTACGGTGCACATGTGGCCATTAAGTCCTATCACAACCGAAAAGAAGCCTTAAAGGATGCGAAATATGTGATCAATGCCATCCAGGTTGGAGGCTACCGGCCAAGCACGGTGATTGATTTTGAGATTCCGAAAAACTATGGGTTAAGACAAACGATTGCGGATACGGTTGGCATCGGCGGCATCTTCCGCTTCCTTCGAACAATTCCTGTGATGCTTGATTTTGCAAAGGAGATGGAAGAGGTTTGCCCAAATGCTTTATTGTTAAATTACACAAATCCAATGGCCACACTGACAGGCGCGATGCAGCGCTATACACAGGTTCAAACAGTGGGTCTTTGTCATAGTGTGCAGGTGTGTACAAAGGATCTATTTGAATCACTTGAAATGGATCATGAAGGCATTGAAGAAAAAATTGCCGGCATTAATCATATGGCATGGTTATTAGAAGTGAAACGGGACGGAAAAGACTTGTACCCAGACATCAAAAAAAGAGCAAAAGAAAAGCAGCAATCGCGGCATCATGATATGGTACGTTTTGAGCTGATGGATAAATTCGGGTACTATGTCACTGAATCCTCAGAGCACAATGCCGAATACCACCCTTATTTCATTAAATCACGCTATCCAGAACTGATTGGTCAATTTAATATTCCGCTTGATGAATACCCGAGACGCTGCGAGGAACAAATCAACAACTGGAATACCATGAAGCATGACCTTGTGGGCAATACACAGATCACACATACTCGCTCAAAAGAATATGGTTCTCGTATCATTGAAGCGATCGAAACGAACGTTCCCTTTAAATTTGCTGGGAATGTGCTGAACACAGGAGGCCTCATTCACAACCTGCCTGAAAAAGCGTGTGTCGAAGTGCCGTGTGTTGCAGATCAGAGCGGTATCATGCCATGCTATGTCGGAGAGATCCCTGAACAATTGGCTGGACTGAACCGGACCAATATCAACTCACAGCTCATGACAATCGAAGCAGCAATCAGCGGCAAAAAAGAGCACATTTATCAAGCGGCATTACTTGATCCACACACAAGCGCTGAACTATCGATTGATGACATCATCAAATTATGCGATGAACTCATTGAAGCACATGGTGAGATGCTTCCGCATTTTGCAGAACCGAATCAATATGCCGCATCAACCAACTTACAGAAATAAACCAGCCTCTACCTGATGCTACGCGCATCAGGTTTTTTTATGCTGCAAAAAGAGGATTGACTGAAAGCGTTTTTAATATTATGATTTTTCTAAAGTTAACCAACAGTTAATCAAAAATACATCATGAATGAATCACATTCCGGAATCATTTCTCACAAACAAATGGACGGTTGGCAACCTTTCACACGTTAGAGCAAGCTTTTATCACAACGTAAACCAAAACGACAATAATATTTGACAAAGAGTGTATACAGATGGGCGCCCATTAGATGAGACAATGACAACCAAACACATCCTATAAGCATGACATTTTTTCATAAAAAGGAGAGAGGGAACATGACCAAAACAGATGTACAAATGTTGAAAAATTATATTGGCGGACAATGGATTGAGGCAGAAACTAGTCAAACAGAGGCAGTATATAACCCAGCTACTGGCGAGATCATCGCAGAAGTGCCGCTATCAACAAAAAAAGATGTCGAACGTGCGGTACAGGCAGCACAACAAGCATTTACCACTTGGTCGAAAACCCCCGTTCCCCGCCGTGCCCGCATTTTATTTAAATATCAGCAGTTACTCGTTGAAAAATGGGATGAGCTGGCTGAACTCGTCACGATTGAAAACGGAAAAAGCATAACAGAAGCAAAAGGAGAAGTGCAGCGCGGGATTGAATGTGTCGAATTTGCCGCTGGTGCACCAACCTTAATGATGGGAAAACAATTACCAGATATCGCATCTGGACTCGAATCCGGCATGTACCGCTATCCAATTGGCGTCATCGGCGGGATTACACCATTTAACTTTCCGATGATGGTCCCTTGCTGGATGTTTCCGCTTGCCATTGCGTGCGGAAATACGTTTGTTTTAAAACCTTCAGAGCGCACGCCGATTCTTGCCGCGCGATTAGCCGAGCTATTCGAAGAAGCAGGTCTTCCAAAAGGGGTTCTCAACATTGTCAATGGGGCTCACGATGTCGTCAATGGTCTGCTTGAACATCAAAAGGTCAAAGCCATTTCATTTGTCGGCTCTCAGCCAGTCGCAGAATACGTCTATAAAAAAGGCACAGAGCATGGCAAACGTGTCCAAGCACTTGCAGGAGCAAAAAATCACTCCATTGTTCTCAAAGATGCAGATTTAGACGCGGCAACGAAACAAATCATTGGTGCTGCCTTTGGATCAGCAGGAGAGCGCTGCATGGCTGCGGCCGTTGTCGCAGTGGAAGAAGAAGTGGCAGATGAGCTCATTCAAAAATTAGTTGATGAATCGAACGAGCTCGTCATTGGAAATGGAATAAATGAAGAGGTCTTTCTTGGTCCAGTCATTCGAAAGGAACATAAAGAACGAACGCTTCAATACATCCAGTCAGGGATTGAAGAAGGCGCAAGTCTCATTCGTGATGGCAGGAAAGATCACGAAACAAATGGAAAAGGGTATTTCGTTGGACCAACGATCTTTGACCATGTGACAAATCAAATGAAAATTTGGCAGGACGAGATTTTCGCCCCAGTCTTATCCATTGTTCGTGTCTCTTCACTAACAGAAGCAATCGACCTGTCCAATCAATCAAAATTTGCGAACGGTGCCTGCCTGTATACAGACAGTGCATCAAGCATCAGAGAATTTCGCGAAAACATCGACGCAGGGATGCTCGGCGTCAATATCGGTGTTCCCGCACCAATGGCATTTTTCCCGTTTTCCGGCTGGAAGGATTCTTTCTACGGGGACTTGCACGCGAATGGAACAGACGGAGTAGAGTTTTACACAAGAAAGAAAATGGTGACCGCGCGTTATATGTGATCAACAATCATAAATAAGCTAAGAAAATGCAGTTCCAAAAGGAGAACTGCATTTTTTTGTTGTCTCCTAGTCAAAAAGTAAGGGTTTTCATCGTTGTTTTAGCAGCGATTCTCCCAAGAAATCATCCTTTGTATTCATTCTTCATCAGCGTCTATCAACATAATTTGAAATTGGGCGTAAACCCCAAGATTAGGAAGATGAAAACAGGAGGAAAATGACACGATGAGAAAGAGGATGAAGTGCGGTTTAGGTTTATTGATTCTTGCTTTGGTACTGAGCTGTATACCTGTATATGATGCGAGTGCAGCAAGTACCCCCATTGCAAAACGAGTAGGAAATGCAAATCCGCTCATAGACCATCACCTGGGGGCAGATCCGTTTGCGCTCACCTATAACGGAAGAGTGTACATTTATATGTCGAGCGATGACTATGAGTATCACAGCAATGGAACGATTAAGGACAATTCTTTTGCAAATTTGAATAGGGTTTTTGTCATCTCTTCGGCGGATATGGTGAACTGGACAGATCACGGAGCGATTCCAGTAGCAGGTGCCAATGGGGCCAATGGCGGGAAAGGGATTGCCAAATGGGCAGGCGCATCTTGGGCTCCAGCCGCTGCGGTGAAGAAGATCAATGGGAAGGATAAATTTTTCCTTTATTTTGCTAACAGCGGTGGAGGGATTGGCGTCCTGACAGCGGACAGCCCGATTGGTCCATGGAAAGATCCTATCGGAAAAGCGCTCGTCACGCCAAATACACCAGGGATGTCAGGTGTTGTATGGCTGTTTGATCCAGCCGTATTTGTAGATGATGACGGGACCGGTTATCTATATGCTGGTGGAGGCGTTCCAGGCGGTTCAAATCCAACGCAGGGACAATGGGCCAATCCTAAAACAGCAAGAGTTCTGAAGCTAGGGCCTGACATGACAAGTGTGGTCGGTAGTGCATCAACCATTGATGCTCCTTTCATGTTTGAAGATTCAGGGATGCATAAGTATAACGGTACCTATTACTATTCCTATTGCATCAATTTTGGCGGCTCTCACCCAGCAGATAAACCACCAGGCGAGATCGGCTATATGAGGAGCTCAAGTCCTATGGGTCCCTTTACGTATAAAGGACACTTCTTGAAAAATCCGGGTGCATTTTTCGGTGGCGGCGGTAACAACCATCATGCTGTGTTCAATTTTAAAAACGAGTGGTATGTCGTGTATCACACACAAACGGTGAGTTCTGCCTTATACGGAGCAGGGAAAGGCTACAGATCTCCCCACATTAATAAGCTTGTGCATAATGCTGACGGCTCCCTTCGAGAGGTCGCAGCCAATTTTGAAGGCGTTAAACAGCTTTCCAACTTAAATCCTTATCAACGGGTAGAAGCTGAAACATTCGCTTGGAATGGGCGCATTTTAACAGAGGCCTCCTCAGCACCTGGTGGGCCAGCCAATAACCAGCACGTCACAAACATTCAAAACGGCGATTGGGTGGCTGTCAGTAATGTCGATTTCGGATCGAGAGGTGCCAGAACCTTTAAAGCCAATGTAGCAGCCGCTTCAGGCGGACAAATTGAAGTACGTCTTGGCAGTCCAGACGGTAGAATTGCTGGAACACTCAATGTCCCTTCCACAGGCGGAAACTGGCGAGAAATAGAAGCGGCAGTAAACGGGGCAACGGGAGTACACAACGTATTTTTTGTCTTCAAAGGAAATGGTGCCAACCTATTCCAATTTGATTCCTGGCAGTTTACTCAAAGGTAAACAAAATCTGATGCTACGGCATCGATTAATGGTTGATGGGAGAGTGGGAAAATTTGATGTCCATAATCAAAAAACCAATTTGCACTTTATTGGTCTGCTTCACTATGTTGTCTGTCATGTTTTTAGGGCCTGGGGTAACTGAGGTGTCAGCGGCAGATGCGAATATTAATGTCAACGCGGAAAGACAAGTGATCCGCGGCTTTGGCGGAATGAACCACCCGGCCTGGATTGGTGATTTGACCGGCCCTCAAAGGGATACCGCCTTTGGCAATGGACAGAATCAGTTAGGATTCTCCATTTTACGGATTTATGTAGACGAGAACAGAAATAATTGGCACAGAGAAGTCGCCACCGCCAAAAGAGCGATAGAGCACGGCGCTTTGGTGATCGCTTCGCCTTGGAATCCTCCAAGCCATATGGTAGAGACTTTCAACCGTAATGGTGCGTCTGCAAAGCGGCTGAGATACAATCAATACGCCGCATATGCTCAGCATTTGAATGATTTTGTGACATTCATGAAAAATAATGGCGTCAATCTCTATGCCATTTCTGTACAGAACGAGCCTGATTATGCACATGAATGGACATGGTGGACACCTCAGGAAATCCTGCGATTCATGAGAGAAAATGCTGGCTCCATAAATGCACGTGTGATTGCACCAGAATCCTTTCAATACCTTAAGAATATCTCAGATCCTATCTTAAACGATCCGCAGGCGCTTAGAAATATGGACATTCTCGGTGCCCATCTGTACGGAACCCAAATCAGTCAGCTTCCGTATCCTCTTTTCAAACAAAAAGGAGGGGGAAAAGAGCTGTGGATGACAGAGGTCTACTACCCGAATAGTGATAACAATTCAGCGGACCGCTGGCCTGAGGCATTAGGGGTATCAGAGCATATTCACCATTCAATGGTGGAAGGGGACTTTCAGGCGTATGTGTGGTGGTACATCCGGAGATCATACGGTCCTATGAAAGAAGATGGAATGATTAGCAAGCGCGGATACAACATGGCGCATTTCTCCAAGTTTGTGCGTCCAGGGTACGTCAGAATTGATGCAACGAAAAGCCCTGAACCGAATGTTTTCGTCTCAGCCTATAAAGGAAACAATCAGGTCGTCATTGTCGCGATTAACAAAAACAATACAGGAGTCAATCAACACTTTGTCATGCAAAACGGAACTGCTTCCCAAGCGTCAAGATGGATCACGAGCAGCAACAGTAACCTCCAGCCTGGAACTGACTTAAACATATCAGGAAATCAATTTTGGGCTCATCTCCCTGCTCAAAGTGTGACAACATTTGTGGTCAAACGCTAAAAAACACCAAAAGCCAATTTTCTCATTAACAAAGAAAATTGGCTTTTTCTGTGTAAATAGAAAGTTGATTTTTCACGACGTCTCCACTTTGGGTATAATAATAACAATGACTTCAGGAGAGTGATCATAATGCCAAAACTTCAAAGCAAAGTATTGATTATAGATGACGAAAAAGAAATCTTAGAATTAATCCATACCGTATTAACAAGAGAAGGCATTGACCGGGTGATAACAGCTTCAACTGCCCGTGATGGGCTCTCGCAATTCCATCAAGAACAACCCGATCTCGTCATACTGGATATTATGCTACCAGACGGTGAAGGCTACGATATTTGCAAACAAATCAGAGACGTCTCGCATGTTCCGATTATCTTTTTATCAGCAAAGGGAGAGGAATCAGACAAAATTGTAGGACTTGCCATTGGCGGTGATGATTATATTACAAAGCCGTTCAGTCCAAAAGAAGTCGCCTACCGGGTAAAAGCCCAGCTTAGACGGTCGTCATACTTACAGCCTTCTCAAGCAGAACCCATCATCAAAAAAGGGCCATTTGAGTTAAACGAGCAGCAAGCCGAACTGACGAAAAACGGAGCGGCGATTGAGCTCACTCCGAAAGAACTTATGCTGATGACCTATTTCTTGCAGCACCCGAATCGCGTGATCAGTAAAGAAACGCTTTATCAAACGGTTTGGGGAGAGGATTTCTTCGGTTCTGATAATACGGTGATGGTTCATATACGAAGACTTCGGGAGAAAATAGAAAATTCCCCATCTACACCAGAATTTCTCGTAACGGTTAAAGGACTTGGCTATAAATTCGTTGTAAAGGATGCGTAAAGATGAAATGGCGATTAACAGGCAGATATATGGTCTCTGTCATTATCGTGACCATTATCACGGTCTTTATTAACTTATTTGGATTCATGATTTGGCTTGTACTACAAGCAAGCAGCCAGCAAAACGAAGAAAATACGCCGGAAACCTTCACAAGAACATTTGAACAATACATCACCTTGTCCGATCAAGATATCACTGTGAGCAAAGAAGGACAGCAAGCCTTAAAACAACAAAATGCATGGATTCAAATATTAGACGAAAATGGACAAGATGTTTATCATGCACAAGCACCTAAAGGCTTAAAAAGCAAATACACACCTATAGAAATCGTAAACTTACATAAATATAAAGATAAGCAATTGATGTCGACTATCTATGCTGGGGGGAAAAATGGAAAGGGCAAGGAATACAGCTACTTTATCGGATTTAAGGACCCTTCCATCGGAAAATATTTATTTTCGTTCAATACGAAAGACTTAATATCGCAATTCAATATCGGGACGATGATTTTATTATCGATTGATGCCATCATTGCCTTAGTCATTGGATACTTATTCAGCCGGCAGCTCATCAAACCGCTCGGCCGTGCCATTTATGGCATCCAGCGGCTCGCAAACGGAGATTATACGACGAAGCTGCCAACTAAGGGGATATATAAAGATGTCTTCTATAATGTCAATCACTTATCAGAACAGCTCGCTTCAAGCCAAAAAGAAAAAGACAAATTAGAGCAAATGCGGGAAGAGTGGATCAGCCATATTTCTCATGATATTAAAACACCATTATCCTCCATTCAAGGCTATGCAGAAATCATGAAAGATCCAAATTATCCTCTTTCAGATCAAGACATCAAACATTATGCCAGCATCATAGAGAATAAATCACTGTACATCAAAGATGTCATGGAGGATCTCAATTTAACAACAAGGCTGAAAAATAACGACGTGATGCTGCATAAAGAGCTGGTGAACATTGTACCGTTGCTGCGTGAAACGTTAATTGATATCCTCAACGATTCGAGATATGCAGATCAGACCATTGAGCTGCAAACGAATGTAGACAAGCTTATGCTGAATATTGATACGATCCTCATACGAAGAGCGGTCACCAATCTCATTTTAAATGCCCTTGTTCACAATGATGCTGATGTGAACATCATTGTACAGCTTGAACAAAAAGAAAACACCCACATTACGATTCAAGACAACGGCAAAGGAATCGAAGAGGCAGAGCTAGAAAAAGTGTTTGACCGCTACTATAGAGGGACAAATACAGGAGGGACACATGCAGGCTCTGGTCTTGGAATGGCGATTGCAAAGGATATTATCCAAAAACACGGCGGGGATACTACGATACGCAGTATGATAGGGGAAGGAACAACGATTGATATCCAATTACCCGCATGAACGGACATACAAAAAAACGGTTCTGCTCAATCACAGAACCGTTTTTTTCAACTATTATTCTGAAAACACTTTAATGCCTTTCACAATGTTCCAAATGAAGAAGTAGATCGCGACAAGGAATGTCACAGCATACGTTGCAATTAAGAACGGACCAGCATGACTGATATCGTTCATGCCAAGTAACCCTGAACCGGCAATACCGATGCCAAAAATCAAATAAGGAATTAAATGCGTCCAAAGCGATTTTTTCGCATGATATTTCACTTCGTCCTTTCCTAAGAAATAGACGATAATTGGAAACAGAAACGGTGCAAAAAAGATACTGAAGTAACATAATGAAGACAAAATTTTATTTTCTCTCAAACCTTTTCACCTCTATGATTGATTTAGAAGAGGGGACCATTTGACTCTTCCCTCACTTCCTTACAACCCCATTGTACAACCTCAACCTTAACTTGTATTAATCCGAACCTTACAGCAACCTTAAAAATGTTAAACCGTAAAATGATCAATGAAAGATAAAATGATTATAGGTATTTCAATCTATTTTTTCAGAAAAAATAGTTGACTTTGGTCATCCCTCTGTTTAAAATAAAGTCGTAACCGATGCAGGAGTGTTACTGATATGATCAGGCACCACCAAGTCAGGTAAACAGTTTGTACATTTTGTACGTTGTTTGCTGAGATTTTGGTGTTTTTTTATGCTTTTTTTAGCATTTTAGGTAAGGTGGGATGAGGATGTTCACCGTCGTTAAAGTTTTAAATAATAATATCGTATTAGCTCTAACAGAGACTCAAAATGAAGTCGTTGTTTTTGGAACAGGAATAGGTTTTAAAAAGAAGAAAGGTGATACTCTTGATGAGAGCGCTGTCAGTAAGACATTTTATTCTGATCAGACGTCTCCATTAGAATCTCAACTTGCCGCTATCCCAACTGATATCCTTTTATTAACTGAAAAAATCATTCGTGTGGGCGAAGAGATGTTGAATAAGAAGTTAGGTTCCAGCGTGCTCTTTTCGCTATCCGATCATCTTACCTTTGCTATTCAAAGGCACGAAGAAAAAATGGCGTATGAAAACCCCATTGTGTGGGAAATTCCACATCTCTATTTTCAAGAATATCAAATCGGGAAAAAAGCACTGACAATTATTCAAAAAATGATGGGCATTTCTTTTGAAGATACTGAAGCTTCACTCATTGCCCTGCATTTTGTAAACGCTCAAATAGATGGTCAGTCTATGGGAGACACCATTAAGATGACTCACCTCACGAAGGAAATCGTCAAAATTATTCAAAATATTTTCGAGATGATATTGGATAAATCATCCATTAATTATTCGAGGTTTATCACACACTTGAGATATTTTATTGTGAGGCAGGAAACCAATCACCCGCCGCAACAGATGGATGACTCGTTAAAAGAATTAATTCAGGATCGTTATATGAAGAGTTATGCCTGCGGATTGATTATCAAAGAAATGTTAAAACGAGAATTCAATTGGAATGTGACAGAAGACGAACTTGTTTTTTTAGTCATCCATATTGAAAGAATCACAAAGGAACACCAAAAAAATAACTGATTTCTTTTAGGCGTGTTATGAAAAAGCATTAACCTAAACAAATCTCCATGAAGAAGAATGATCTTTTCTCATGGCGGATTTTGTTTAGGTTTTTTTTGTGAAAATGAAGGGGTGAAGGCATGGAAAACAAAGAATTGGCTCAAGAAATTGTGAATTTAATCGGTGGAACCGAAAATATATCTCAAAGTTGGCATTGTATCACGAGACTAAGATTTAATCTCAACGATGAAAGCCAAGTAAAAGTAGATGAGCTGAAAACATTAGATGGGGTTTTAGGTGCACAATTTCAAAGTGGACAATTCCAAGTCATTATTGGAGCAAAGGTAGCAGAGGTCTATGAGGAAATTGATCATCTGGTTGGTCATAGCAGCAATGAATCTGCTCCTGTTAAAAACACGTCAAAGATGAATCCAATTGAAGTCGTATTCGATGTGATCAGCGGGATTTTCACACCTATTTTGCCAGCGATTGTTGGGAGTGGATTGATCAAAGGGATCATGGCACTGCTTGTTAGCTTAGGCTGGCTGACGGAAACAAGCGCTACCTATCAAGTGCTTCAAATCTTTTCAAATGCTGTCTTTTACTTTTTACCTTTCCTCATTGCTTATTCGGCAGCGAAGAAGTTTAAAACAAGAGAATCTCTCGCGCTCGCATTAGCAGGAATTTTACTATATCCAACGATGATCGAAGGTGCAGCAAAAGGAGCAGACCCGTTAAGCTTTTTAGGGTTAAGTATTCCACTAAATAATTACACATCTTCCGTATTACCAATTATTTTAGGTGTGCTATTACTAAGCTTTGTCGATAAGTGGATAACAAAAGCGATCCCAAAATCCTTAAGTATCGTATTTACACCGGTACTGAGCCTGATGATCACGGCTCCTCTTACACTGGCTTTTATAGCTCCTATTGGAAACGTTTCCGGGCAGTATTTAGAAATCTTTTTCACTTCTTTGTTCAATTTCGCTGGTCCGATTGCCGGTTTATTAATGGGCGGCTTGATGCCACTCATTGTGTTAACTGGGATGCATTACGCATTCTTCCCAAGCACGTTAGCCAGCTTTGAAAAAGTGGGTTACGATATCATGCTGCTTCCGATGAATTTCATTGCGAATATGGCACAAGCAGGTGCTGTGTTAGGGGTCATCATCCGCACCAAAAGGGTAGAAACAAGGTCTTTAGCGCTTTCAACATTGCTTCCTAGTTTCTTTGGTATCACTGAACCAGCCATTTATGGAGTCACGCTTAGACTAAAAAAACCTTTTTATGCTTCATTAATTGGCGGCGCAGTCGGTGGATGCTTTTACGGTTTATTTTCAGTTAAAACGACAGCCTTTTCGATCCCAGGCATTACTTCACTGCCCACTTACATTATGAAAGGAACGAATAATTTCCAGCTGGCTCTGATTGGAATCGCTTTGAGCTTCATTGTGTCACTTCTCGTCACCATTTTCCTTGGATTTAAGGAGTCAGTCACCGTTAACGAGCAAGCAGCAGAAAAGCCAAATCACACTGTGAGTACAGAGAATCAACAAATGTCTAGACAAACAAGCCCTTTCGAAGTTCAAGCACCTATGAGTGGAAAGGTCATTCCTTTATCTGAAGTGAATGATTCAGTGTTCTCAAGTGAAATGATGGGGAAGGGAGTCGCAATTTTGCCTGATAAGGGGGTGGTACAAGCACCGTTCTCAGGAAAAGTAGTGACTGTTACGCCTACTAAACATGCCATCGGACTCGTTTCAGATGATGGAATTGAATTATTGATCCACGTGGGGATTGATACCGTCAGCCTAAATGGCCAATTCTTTGATGTACTGGTAAAAGAGGGCGATGAGATGAAGACCGGGGATCATTTATTATCGTTTGATATAGAAGGAATTCAATCAAACCATTTAGATGTAGTGACACCTATTATCGTCACAAATTCAACGCAATACCTTGATGTGATTCATACAGGTGACGCTCATGTCACCGCAGGTCAAAATAAGCTCTTAATGCTTATTCACTAATATAAAGAGAAGGGATGATTGAAATGAAGAATGTAAAAAAAGGATTTTCAGATGATTTTTTATGGGGTGGCGCAACTGCTGCCAATCAAATAGAAGGCGCGTACTTAGAAGGTGGCAAGGGCCTATCGACGTCAGACTTTGCTGCATATAAAGATCCTTATGAAAAAGGAAAAGTGAACAACTTTACTTTCGATGTTAGTTCAGCTGAATTAAAAAGATACAAGGAACAACCTGATGAATTTGATTTCCCGAAAAGACGCGGAATCGATTTTTACCATCGATATGAAGAGGATATTGCACTATTTGCAGAAATGGGCTTTAAAGTGTTTCGCTTGTCTATATCATGGGCAAGAATCTTCCCAACTGGTTTAGAGGAAAAGCCGAACGAAGAAGGATTGGCTTTTTATGATCAAGTATTTGATGAATGTGCGAAATATGGAATTGAACCGTTAGTCACGATGTCTCACTATGAAATGCCGATTACTTTAACAGAGAAATATAATGGATGGATGAGTAGAGAGCTTGTGCCGTTGTTTGAAAAATATGCCCGCGCCATTTTAGAAAGATATAAAGATAAAGTGAAGTATTGGATTACATTCAATGAAATGAATATGAACCTCAACAGCCTTTACACCGGTGCTGGAATTTTAGAGGACCTAGTAGACCATAAATTACAGGCTGCGTATCAAGCGTCACATCATCAATTTATCGCCAGCGCTCTCACAGTGAAGGCAGCAAAAGAAATCATTCCTCATGCACAAATTGGCTGTATGATTAACCAAATTGAAGCCTATGCAAAAACAACAAAGCCAGAGGACCAGCTGCAAGCGGTAAAATCGAACCAATTGAATATGTTCTATCCAGATGTTCAAGCTAGAGGAGAATATCCAACATACATGGTAAAATACTTTGCAGACAACGACATCAAGCTGGATATCAAAGAGCAGGATGAACAAATTTTGAAAGAGGGCATTGTTGATTTTGTGGCAATCAGCTACTATATGTCCCACGTTGCAGAAGCGCGAGAAGATGCGGCTGAGCTAGCGGGTACATTTGATAGTCCAATCAAAAATGAGCATTTGGAGCTATCACAATGGGATTGGCCAATTGATCCGATGGGACTCCGCATTTCATTAATCAAGCTGTATGACAGATACCAAAAGCCTTTATTTGTTTGTGAAAATGGACTTGGCGCAAGAGATACATTGACACCAGACGGAGAAATACACGACGATTATCGAATTGATTATTTAAAACAACATATTGAACAAATGAAAGAAGCAGTCAAAGAAGGTGTCGACTTAATGGGGTATACGCCTTGGGGATGCATCGACTTAATTAGCTGCGGAACTTCTCAAATGAGTAAACGCTATGGTTTGATCTATGTAGATCAAGACGATAGAGGGAATGGTACATTAAATCGTTACCGAAAAGATTCCTTCTACTGGTACAAAAATGTGATTGCAACAAATGGAGAAGATTTATCATAATCCAGATTGAATGATGAAAACATCATTGCGCCCGCCTTTATTTGCCGGGTGCGATGGTGTTTTATTTGTTTACCGAAAAGAAACCCAAATCATGTCATAGCAAGCCAATAAATGTTTCACCTTGACCTTGAAGTATAGTTCAACCTTTATAATATATATATAGTAAGACAAAATAATGACAAAGGAGTAACGATGGAGTTGATGACTAGAGGAGAACTTGCCAAAAAAACAGGAATAAGTCCTGCCGCAATTCGTTACTATGAAGAGCACAACATATTACCTGCTCCAAGACGACGTTCAAACGGTTACAGATTCTATACAGAAGACTATGTTGTGAAGATTCAATTGATCAAAGATGCGAAAACATTGGGTTATTCATTAAAGGAAATAGCTGAAATCATGGACATGCTAAGTCAAGACATAGAACTTGATACGCTAAGAAAAATTGTCCATCTTAAACATGAAGAAATTGAAAGGAAAATCAAAAGCCTTCGTCTCATTCAAGACCTTTTATCTAACTTATTAAAAACTCCTGAAAAAAAAGTACAAGTCTACCTGGAATCATTTCGTGTACCAAATGAGGATGATCAATCATCATATTGAGTGAAAGGAGAGAAAAAAATGAGTGTAGAAATTTATCATGGTGAACGTTCTGAAGAAAGTATTCAATTTGAAACATTATTCGCTTCGCAAAGTAATAAAGAGAGTTTTTCTAGTATCGAGCACACAAAAAAATTTCTTGAGCAAAAAGGAATTGAAAATACGCAGCCTTATGCCATTGGAGATGATGTGAAGTTAATGAGTGAGGTACAAGAGCAAACATTCGAAGGCATGCAAGTTTTCACATTAAATGAACAAGCATCACAAAATCAAAAAGTCATTCTCTATCTACATGGCGGTGCATGGACAAATCAGCCTTTGAATGTCCACTGGTGGTTCATGGATAAAATGGCGCAATCACTAGGTGCGAAAGTGGTCGCTCCTATTTATCCAAAAGTGCCTCATTATAGCTATAAGGATACGTATCCGAAAATTCTTAACCTATATAAAGACCTTCTGAAAACTGCCGGAAGTGCCAATCAATTGACGATTATGGGAGATTCAGCTGGTGGAAACATCTCACTTGGTCTGGCGCACCTTTTAAAGAAGGAGAATCTGCCACAGCCGAAGGATATTATTTTATTATCTGCATGTGTCGACATGAGCTTAAGCAATCCTCTCATGTTTGAATATGCAAAAAAGGACCCGATTCTAGGTTATGAAGGAATGGAAGCCATTGCAAAGATTTGGATAGCTGATCAACATGTAACTGACCCAATGATCAGTCCCATTTACGGTGACTTCAAAGGACTTGCGAAGATTACTCATTTCATTGGAACACATGATATGTTATATCCAGATGCCATAAAGCTCGATGAAAAACTAACAGAACAAGGAATTGACATCAAAACCTTTGTTTATCCTGAAATGCTTCATGTATTTGTTGTCATGCCAATCCCTGAGGCACAAGATGCTCAGGAGAAAATCATTCAGGTGATCAATCGTTAGGGATTCCGTTCACACCAAAAAGACTGCTTCCTTTTAAGCAGTCTTTTTAAATATAATCACAATATCCATTCACTACAGATTCCACTTCCTTAAATTCCAATTTTTGTTTACAACGATCGTATTTCCCATTAATATAATGATTGTTCGCTTCTTCATTGGATTTAAATAAATGACGGCTAGTAAAGGAGAGTGAATGATGATTGTTTCCTTTCTTCAACCTATGGCTCTGATCTTGTTTACATTGCCTTTGTTATCTTTGATATGGGGGATTGTCGGCTATTTCATCTTTAAGCGGGTCTACGTCGTTCTAGTGATCACATTTGCAGCTTCAACCGTTTTTATCTTTGCCTATACGGGGTTCGATTTGTCGAATATGTATTGGGTCGTCGCAATGACTTTTCTATGCATGTGTACCTCTCTCATCACAAAAATCATCCAATTTATGATTCAACGCTATAAAAAAGCATAAAGAAGCTTATGCCTGCAAACATAAGCTTTATTTTTGTTTCCACTCATCTTCGGGCAAACAGTTCATTACCTAATGTTTGGTATAATAGATACGAGCATGGAAGGGGAAGGAGAACACGTTGGAAACTTTTGATTTATCCCAAGAAGATCTTGAATTAATAGACGAAGCAAAAAAGAAGATTATCAGTCTTTATGAAGATGATAAACACCATGTAGGGGCAGCGATCCGCATGAAAACAGGAGAAATAATGTCGGCTGTCCATATAGAAGCCTATATCGGACGGGTAACTGTTTGTGCAGAAGCCATTGCGATTGGCAGTGCTTTATCGAAAGGACATAAGGATTTTGATACAATTGTGGCAGTGAGACACCCCTATTCAGATGAAGAAGATAGAAAAATTAGGGTAGTAAGCCCTTGCGGCATCTGCCGAGAGCTCATTTCAGACTTCGGACCAGCATGTTTTGTCATCATCGAGATGGCTGGGGAGCTGGTCAAGGTGAAAATCGAAGAACTCATACCGCTCAAATATACTCGAAGCTGATGTGCCCCATAGATATACAGTAGGAGGATGGATGCAGAAAACGTCAAGTGTGATCCTTACTGCATCCAAGATGACTGAAAAATCGCTCAACAAAAGCAACCCCATATATTTTCTCCATATGATTCATGTTAAAAATATACTGTTCCATATGCTCAAGCTTGCGCAGACTACGCACTAGTATTTTCCGTTCATCGTCAGAAAGAGCAGGGTCATCATTTACCTTCTCCAAAGCCATTTTCACTCGTGCAGATACCTTTTCAACATAGAGTTGGTTTTTGGATGCTGGCGGAATACATGCCGACAGGTCACAGCCTGTAAAACGAACACCGTCAAGGGTGCAGTTTTCAAAATCGGCGATCAGCTTTTGTTTGCCATTTCCCTCAAACGTTATATCTATTAGCTTACCAGCAAAGGTACAATTGACGATATTCGCTACCTGTAAAACGCGGTCATTGAATCTACATTTAGAGAAAATGCAATCGATAAACGTAGCATTCTCCAAGGTCATTCCCCTCATATCGCAAGAAGAAAATACGCAATTGGTGAAGACAGCTTCGTTTTTGCCAATGCCCACAGAACGCAAGTCGGAACGACTAAAAGTACAATGATCAATCGTACTACCGGCAAAAAATCTTGCATTCGTGAGATCACACGTATCAAATACAAGATGATCCAGGTGACAGCTCCAAAAAATAGGAGAACGAACATTTGAGTTGATGATTGTCGTTCTGCTGATTGTTTCGTGTTCATACCTGGCAATATCAGAAAATGATTCGTAGTCTATTGATATACCAGACTCAAGTCTTCTCATCGCTATCACCCTATCATTTCTTCAGAATTTTTTACAATCAAGAATTCCATTCAGCAAGTTCATTTCATTTTTCTTATCACTTGTATTTGACTCAAGATTATATCACAAAACGATACTCACCCAGCAAAGAACAGATATCCATTTTCAAGATGAAAGGGGCATAAAAGAATGAAAAGGTATGACACATTCCCAAAACCAATCGGTAGCTATATAGCCGGCCGAATCCAGATGGATTTTGAGTATACCGCATCAGATCACTCAAAAAGAGAATTGACCGCGTTTATATACTATCCATCTGATAGCAGCGAAGGGAAGACTGCATCAACGTACATGTTTCCTGAAGTCTACGAGATGCTTCATGAGCAGCCACTTGTCACTGAATATTTGAAGGAAATAAACTTCTTCTCTACCGATATCAAGACTCATTGTTATGACGATCTTGCTCTTTCCGGGAAGGAAAAGCGCTATCCAGTGGTATTCTATGTTTGCGGCGGGGGTGGTTCACCAGAATGGGGGACAGCCATCTGTACAGACATGGCAAGCCAAGGGTATGTTGTCGTCAGTATCGGTCATCAGGATAGCACCATGTATAAACGGAAAGATGGGAAGCTGGTGAATGTCTCAAAGGATTTTTCGGATGTCATAATGACGTTTTCTGAAGATCCAGAGATGATGGCGCTGGCTAGTAAGATGAAAATGCGGCCTGACGATGAAACGGCTATTGAGATGTGCCGTAACGTCCTTACCTTGCCAACCATTAACAAGTTAACAAGATATAGTGAACAACAGGCAGAAGATGTAAGGTACGTAGCCGATTATCTTCACAAACTAGACTCTGGAGAATGGAAGTCTATCTTTCGTAACAGACTGCTGCTCGGCATCGGCATGGGCATCGCAGGGCATTCTTATGGCGGGCCTACAGCGGCTATTGTTTGCCGGGATGACGACCGGTTTGTCTGCGGGGTTGGCTTAGATAGTGGTGCATTCGGCCTTCTCGACAGCGACCTCAATAAACCCTTTTTGCTCCTGTTTTCTGAACCGAATTATTATATGAATGCGATCATTGGTGATAACAACAGCATGGAAACCTATTATTTCTCTGTTGATGGTGCTGCACATTTAGATTACTGTGACATCGTGTTTACCGGTGTAGATGAGGAACTTAGAGGCACAAGGGATGTATTAGAGATGCGAAATCTTGTGACGGACTATACGAAGACCTTTTTTGATCATTACATCCTGCAAAAGGCTGTACGTGTAGAAAGCCTGTCATATGAAGGTGTAGACTTAATCAAGAAAACCAGCAACAAGTGAGATAGGGGAAGCTGCTGATAGCAGCCTTTTAAAGAGTCAGTTTAAAGTTGAATAACTTATTTAATTCATAAGCAAAAAGAGCAGTCAACAACCTCTCTTTTTTCGTGTGTTAATCTTTATGTTTTTTAATGGACTTTTTGTGATATGAGTCAGCTTATATCACATTCTTTAAATTCATATCAAGGTAAGTCACAAAAACGTAAACACATCTCCATTGTTCCAATGATAGATTGTGTTTAGGTTTTTTAGCGATTGAATCGTTTTCGAAGAACTAGGCATGAGATAGCAAAAACTGCGAAAGCGCCTGCTGATCCAGCAGCAAACATCAGCCCAGATTGTTCTAATTTGGATTTGAATAACAAAGGGACAGAAAGAATGAGCGCGGCACCACTAAAGCCCAATCCTAATATCAACATTGCCAATAATTTATTCATAGAAACACCTCTTACACTCACAATTTGAACAATGAAAACCTTTAATATTCCTAGATGGAGTGTATCATATGATGGCGGGCGAGTGGTTTCTTTTCATTAAAACACAATCGTGAAACAAACAAATTTCAAACGAACACTGTTCTTTACGAACAATGTTCGTTATAATATAAATGAGATGTAGCTTTAAACGATTTCCATAAAAGAAGAGGAGATGCATACGATGACGGCATTATCTAAGAACCAAAAGCAAATCGCTATTATTGGAGGAGGACCTGGGGGGCTAACACTCGCCTTAATTCTGCAGAATTACGGTATACAAACAACCATCTACGAACGGGAGATGCATGACAAGAGTCTTGAACGAGGAGGCTCACTGGATATTCACGAAGAAACAGGCCAAAAAGCATTAAAAGAAGCAGGAGTTTATGAGAAATTTCAAAGGAATGCCCGTTATGAAGGAGAAGATTTCCGATTACTTGATAAATCAGGAAGAATTTATTTAGATGAAGAAACGGAATCAGATCAAAAAGGCACTCGTCCAGAAATTGATCGTGGTGTGTTGTGCGAACTGCTGTTAGATCAAATTGATGCTGCAAACATCAAATATGGATATAAACTAGAAAGATGCGTTTCATTAGAAAACGGCATGACGGAGCTTCATTTTGAAAACGGGGTTGTCGAGACAGTTGACCTTTTGATTGGGGCTGATGGTGCATTTTCTCGTGTGCGTCCTCTGTTAACAGATATTGAGATTGAATACTCTGGGCTCACGATGCTGGAATTGAATGTCCTAAGCGTAGAGGCGAACCACCCTGATTTAGCTGAATTTAATAAACGTGGTAAGATGTTTGCTTTAGCTGATCACAAAGGGATAATTGGGCAGTTGAACGGAGATGGACGAATCAAAGTGTATGCAAGCCTTATGGTAGAACGCAGCTGGATCGAGACTTGTGGTATACCGTTTCATCAAGCGAAAGAAGCAAAAGAACAATTATTAGAGTTATTTAGTGATTGGGATGATCAGCTGAAAAAGTATATTCGTTATGCAGAAGATGCCATCATTCCAAGACGGATTTATACGCTTCCTACCGGTTTTAAATGGAACCGTCATAAAGGAGTAACGCTTATCGGTGATGCAGCTCATGTCATGTCACCATTCGCAGGCGAGGGTGTAAACATGGCGATGTTTGATGCAAGGGAGCTAGCACTTGCTATTGTCCGACATCCTCATGATATTGAAAAGGCCATTGAGGAATACGAAGACATGATGTACGAATATTCATCGGAAAAGGCACATGAATCGGAGAATAGTTTAAAACTGTGTTTTTCAAAAGACGCTGCGGTCAAGCTTGCAGATATGATGAATTCTTTTCAAGAAAACGGTGATTGATGCTCAATTTACTATTTTACTTTGACATGTTATAAAGAGAGTATGAACAATTCAAATCGTCGTATTATAAGTCGCCGGTCTCGGCCGGCTAAAGAGCCCTTAAGCCGTGAGCTCATTGTGAAAACGGCCTATGAGCTTCTTAAGGAGCAAGGGATAGAGGGCATGAGTATGCGTAAGGTGGCTAAAGCATTGGATACGGGACCTGCATCCTTGTATGTCTACGTGAACAATTTTCAAGAACTCAGTGCTTACGTATTGGATTATGGTCTCGGCCAAATGGTTTACCCAGATTCAGAGAATGGCACATGGAAAGAACAGTTATTTGACATATTGCATACTTATTTCCTACTGCTATTCGAAAAACCTGGTCTCGCTGAAATTTCTCTTTCCACCATCCCGCAAGGAACGAACTTTCTTCAGTTGACCGAACGTATTCTCGCTGCATTAAATGAAGGCGGGATCAAATCTACATCCGCTGCATGGGGAGTAGACCTATTGCTGTTATACGTATCTTCGGTAGCTTACGAAAAGGTCTCTTGGAAGAAACATGACTCTTCGCAGATTTCAGACATTAAAAAAACATTTCATGATGCAGACAAAACGCGTTTTCCTTTCATTCATAGTGTAAAAGAAGAAATGTTTGCAGGTGATACCATATCAATGGAACGGTTCAGGTGGGGAATTGACGTCATTTTGTATGGAATCCAGAAAGAAATCAATTAGAAAGGAGCACAAGCAAAAAGCAGTCAATGGCTGCTTTTTTTATATGGTGATTTTCACATTTATGATCTTGTGAGCATCATGATATATAAATAAATCTATATATTGTTTTTATATATAAAAAATTATATAATCTAGTGGAATAAAAAAATGAGGTGCTTAGGCATGGAACATATTAAAAATTTATTAGAGAGTTATATTCCTTTAGCAAAATCTACTGCAAAAATGTTTGGACCAAATTGTGAAGTGGTGATTCATGATTTAACGAACCCTCAAGCATCTGTCATGTTTACAGTAAATAACCATGTGACAGGAAGACAAATCGGCCAATCATTTGATCATCTAGTAAAGACTGTATTACAATCAGAAGATTTTAAAGAAGATTATCTGGCTGGCTATACATTTGTAACAGAAGATAAGCGTACGATTCGTTCTTCGACTTCACTAATACGTGATTCAAAGCAAAAAGTGATTGGTGCTTTCTGTATCAACTTTGATGTTGAAGCCCTGCATCAAATGCAGCAATTTATGGATACTTTTCTTTCTACACAAGTGGAAGCTCCAGAGAAAGAAACAACATCAAATGATGATCTTGAAAATGTGGAAGAAATAGTAGATCAATTGATTCAACAAATCATTCAAAACAGTGTTCACCCAGTCATGAAACGTCATGAAAAAATTGAACTAATTAAATTCATGGATGAAAAGGGCATTTTTTTAATGAAAGGATCTGTTGAGAAGGTCGCATCTATGTTAGGCATTTCCAAAGTAACCGTCTATAGCTATTTGGATGAAATCAAAAATAAATCGAGGTAAGGAGAGTCAAAATGGAAAGCATACTCGAGGTAGGAAATCTAAAATCAAACGGACACTATGCATTCGCAACCATTCATCAAAACACGGTCTATGTTTCAGGACAATTTGCCATCAATCCCGAAACGAGAGAAAAAGAGTTCGGCCCCATTGAAGAAGAGACATTACAAGCGCTTAAGAATGTAGAGATGATTGTAGAGGCTGCTGGAAGTAACAAAGAGAAGATTTTGCGCATGACATTATACATTTCGGATATTCACTTATGGGACAAAGTTGATGCGGTTTATACTGACTTTTTTGGTGAACATAAACCAGCACGTACTATTGTACCAACGAATGAATTACATTTTGGTTTCAAAATTGAAATTGATGCCATTGCATATATTTAAGATCTTTTTTTGCCTACTCTATATAAAAAATTATATTTCGTATAAAAAAATATTTGAAGGGGTTGATGATTGATGAATCAATTGATTTGTAACCATTGCGGGAAAAAGTATGAGATGACACCAACTCTATGGAGATGTGATTGTGATGGAGTATTAAACCTAGTGAAAGATACCCCAAAAATAGATATCACAGCTTGGGATCACTATCCAAACTCATTATGGCGTTATGTTGAAACCATGCCATTTTCAAAAGATTCTAAGACTTGGGAAACTGTCACAATGGGGGAGGGTCAAACCCCTTTAATCGTTCTAGATCCTAATGAGCCAAACACTTATGTAAAAGTTGATTATATGATGCCGACATTATCCTTTAAAGACCGAGGAGCCGCTGTTTTGATGACAAAGGCTAAGGAACTCGGGGTATCAAAAGTGATTGCTGATAGTAGTGGGAATGCAGGAACGGCGATTGCAGCTTATGCAGCACGCTGCGAGATTGCCTGTGACATCTATCTAAGCGATGACACTTCTCCTAAAAAGGTCGCTCAAATAAAAGCCCATGGAGCAACGATTAAAGAAATTCGTGGTACTCGAGAGGATATTGCAGCCGCAGCCCAAAAAGCAGTAGACGACGAAGACGTTTTTTATGCAAGCCATGTCTATAACCCTTATTTTTTTGAAGGAACAAAAACATACGCCTATGAAATCTATGAGCAACTAAAAGGAGCACCTGATGCTTTAATCATTCCGGTTGGAAATGGTACTCTCCTCCTAGGTGCGTATTATGGTTTTAAAGAGTTATTTGAAAATGGTCTCATTCATAACATACCGAAAATCGTTGCAGTACAAGCGAAAAACTGTGCACCCCTTGTGAAAGCTTATCAAAATGAAGAAAAATCAGCAGCACCTGTGACGAATAAAGGGACCTTAGCAGAAGGGATCGCCATTGCTGCCCCGGCGCGCTCCAAACAAATTTTAGAAGCTGTACTAGATACGAATGGTACATTTATTGATATTGAAGAAGATGAGATCTTAAATGCACGATCTAAACTGAGTGAAAAAGGATTTTATGTCGAAGTGACATCTGCAGTCAATTTTGCTGGCTACATGAAATATCAAAAGGAACCAGAAGAAACCATTGTCATACCTCTTTGTGGTGCAGGGATTAAATCAAAATAACCTTAGGGGAAAATCACGCAGAACTCAGGTAGAATAGAGAGTTGCGTGCCTCGTTGACCTATTATATGATCAATCAGGAGTGACGTTTGCGAGTGTTGAAAACATTGATCATTACAATTTGAAAACGGAGGAATGATTCGTGGGATTGGATTTTACTCATTGCGAAGCACATTGGTCTTACACCGATTGAGAACTTTGCAGATGACATCATTCCTTTGCTGGAACTTTCGGATTCTGATAGCTACTTAATGCCAGATGTTTGTAGGACCGTTGCAGTTAGATTACGTCAACTGATCCACAATTGGCCTGATGATGATATAGATAAAAAGAACGCTCTCTATCTGGCAGAAGGAATGGAGTCAGCTCATCAACAAAATGAGCCAATAAGCTTTATTTAAAATTAAGAATTGTCATATGACAGCTCATTTAACTCAAAAACCTCTATGACTGGTTTAATTAATTGAGGACGTAGAGGTTTTTGAGATGATGCACAGAAGGGAAGATGTACAAGAAGGTAAATATAGATCCATTGAATGCTTCATTGACACTAGTGAAATAAGGATTCTATAATTTAATGGATCCAATTTTTATACTCTTTTCATAGAAGTTAAAAATGGATCCATAATAAACGACTAATAAATCAAAATAAAGATAAGAAGTAGCAAAGTTTTCTTCTCCTAGCAAACCAAGTGTAAACACCATGGAATTAGAAGGTGAAAATTGTTAGCTATTCGGCACCTACACATTCCTCCAAGATTATTTCATCATTTGACTCCGAAATTAGTAAAGAAATGTAGACTTCGTACAGTTACAGATAGTTGATGACTTAAAAAAGAGCCAGCTCTTTTTGGGGTCCTACCAGCCAAACGCGGAAAACATACGCTAAGACAATTTCTAGATGGATAAAGCCGATTTTTCCTACGCTAAGGATTCATCGGCTTTCATATTTAATGTCAAAGAAAAAGAAGCATCCGCAAATCTGGCAGGAATTGAAGTGATAGGGCGGCTTTTAAACGCTTAGCAATTCCTCATTGAAATTATACTCAAACTGTAATCTCATACGAATTTTCAGGAATCTTATTCATAAACGTGCTCATTTCCCCTACGGAGAAAAGATGAAGCTCGTGCATAGCCCTCGTACATGCAGTGTAAAAGAGTTTCCTTTCAAATTCTCTTCCATATTTTATATTAGAAGCATCGTATATGATCACAGCATCAAATTCGATTCCCTTTGCTAAATAAGCAGGGAGAATTAAGATACCTTTTTGATAGGAAATCGCACTTTGTTCAATCATCTTGAGATCCATTTGCTTACTCAATTGCTCATAGGATTCCTTGCATTCTTTTCCCGTTTTACATATCACAGCGATTGTTTCATGGTTTGCTGACTGCAGTTGACGAATCTTCTGTGTTATTCGAGATTGAAGGGTGTCAAGATCCTCAACCTTCGTAAAAGTAGGCTTCTGACCATCTCTGTTAAAAGCTTCAATAGTTTCTCCTTCTTCTATAATTCCCTTTGTGAATTCAACGATTTGACGAGTTGAACGGTAGCTTTTCGTTAACTCTACTCTCTCAAAATTTTCTTTTACATATAATTCGCTTGATAGTAAGGTTGGTGCATTTAGAGTATGGGCATATATCGCCTGATTAAAATCACCTAGAATCGTCATTCGGCAATAAGGAAAAAGCTGCTTAAGAACAAAAAACTGAAAGGGTGAATAATCCTGTGCTTCATCAATTAATAAATGGCGTATTCTTGTGTTTATTCTTTTTCCCTCAAGTTTATCTTGGAGATACAAATAAGGCGCTGCATCTTCATACGTCATTTCTTTTCTTTGCAGCTTTTTTAATGTATACGAACAAATTTCTTCCCAACTTTCAGGAAGTGTATCTTTAAGCTTTTGAAGGATGTTGTCTTTCTGTTTAAACAGTTGACAGTAAATCGCCGCTACATTAATAAACTTTAGTTTCTTTACAGCTGTTCGTATTGGTTTAAAGTGTTTTTTGACAATCATTTTAGCTATTTTCTTTTGCTCCTGTTCAAAATCGTCGAACGTATTCTCAGAAAATCTTCCTTCCTTCAGTAGCTCACTATAAACTTTTGTATACTCTTCAAGTTCTAACAGATCACTTTCTTCTATTACCCAATCTTTGGTTCTTTCCAATTTTTCTTTCTTTCCTAACTCTTTTAGAAGCCATTCCTTTACTAACTGCATACGATTTGGAATGGAGATAGATGCATCTAGTGAATAAAAATAGTTTTTAATTTGTTCAGCTCTAATCAACATTTCTCCTCGGAAAGAAATATTTTTAAAGATAAGCTCTTCACTCGAGAGAATAACAACATAGGAATCAATCAAAGCTTTAAAATCGCTACTCGCTTTATACCGTATTCCTTTTCTTCTTGCAGGATACTTTTTATGGTCCTGACATGTAAGCATATATTCCATTTGCGTAAACGGATGTTCAACATCAAATTGTTTTCCAAGACGCTTCTCCACATATTCTTGGAATGTGAGCTGCTGCATATTGTCCTCCCCTAAATCAGGGAGGACAGAAGCAATGTAGCGATTAAATAAAGAATTAGGTGAAAAAAGCATAATATTTTCAGCCGTGATCTCATTCTGGTAGTGATATAGCAAATAAGCAACTCTTTGAAGAGCTGCAGAGGTTTTCCCACTTCCAGCAACCCCTTGTACAACTAAATACTTGCTTTTCACGTTACGAATAATCTGATTTTGCTCTTTCTGAATGGTAGCAACAATGCTTTTCATATTGGTACTCGCATTATTGCCAAGTACTTCTTTCAAAAGTTCATCGCCAATGGTAACATCCGTATCAAACATCGTTTTGATTTGCCCATCTCTCGTGATAAACTGACGCTTTAACTCTATTTCTCCTTGAATTATCCCTTCTACTGTTTCGTATTGGGCTGATCCTGGAGAGTAATCATAATAAATACTGGAAATAGGGGCTCTCCAATCATAAATAAGAAATGTTTCTTCATTTTCATCCATTAAACTCGAAACTCCAAGGTACACGTTATTTGTTGTCTCCTTACCATTTTCGAGAAAATCAACACGGGCGAAATATGGAGAATCTTTTAATCGAGATAAGGTCTTCCTCTGCTTATCTAGCTGACGGTGCGTTCTTTCTCTCTCGGACAGCATCTCCGCCTGCTGTCTAATGCTTGATAAGGTTTCACCAGCATCTTCAGGATTATCTAGATTTATTTTTACATCATCCCAAAAGGTTTTCTTTAGATGATTGACATCTTTCTTTAATCCACCAGAATCATGATCCAACTTAACGACTTTTTTTTCAATTTCTCTTAAAACAATACGAATGCGCTCCTCTTCATACTTTCGCACTTGGTTTCCATTCTTCACCTCTTCACACTCCTTAAAGATGTTAAAAGTAAATAAATAATACATCATTGACCGTCGGTCGGTCAATGATGTATCTTTAAAAGACAATTATAAGTCTCGAGGGGGGAGTTCCATGAAAAGAATTGTCAAAAAACCCGAAGAAAGAAGAAGCGAGATTATTTCCGTCGCAAAAGATTTGTTTTCATCTAATGGGTACGAGAATACTACGATTAGCGATATTATTAAAAAAATTGGAGTTGCAAAAGGCACTTTTTATCATTATTTCAAGTCAAAAGATGAAATTGCGGACGCAGTAATTCAAGACTCTATTGATTCAAGTGTTCAAGTGTTTAAACAAATTAATAATAACTCCGATTTAAAAGCAATAGAGAAGTTTATAAATATTATTCAGTTTTTTTCACAGGAAACATCAAATCATTTCAGTGATGGATTAATGACTCATTTACATCACAAAGATAACGTTCTTCTACATCAGAAAATGAAAGTTTGCATGATAAAAGAATATGTACCAATTATTTCATCTGTTTTGAAGCAAGGAGTAGAAGAAGGTGTATTTCACACGGATTTTCCAGATGAAATTACGGAATTCTTATTAGTCGGACTCCATTTTATGCTTGATCCCAGCCTTTTCTCATTGACTCACGAACAGCTCATTGCCAAACTAGATGCGATTGACGAGATTTATGAAAAACTATTAGGTGCTCCAAAAGGTAGCTTCCCTTCAATAAAACAATATTTCGAAAAGTTGTATTGACCTTGTTAAAGCATTTAAGGTTACGAAATAAAACAAAAAAATTCGATTTACGCTTGACAAAATTTTTATTTGTGCTATAATTTACTTTTGTTTTTTTCGGTTATATAATAGGGTTCTCCTGGCCAGGGGAACCCTATTTTTTTGTTCTATAATAAAGGAGAGTGTTTGTATGAAGAAAGATGAGTCAAGTGTAACTTCGTTAATATCAGCTTTTGGCAGATCCTATCATAGTCAATTTGATGATACCCCTAAAATCTTTAATGATTATTTAGCTAAAGACTTAATTTCCGAAAAAGAATTTAATGACATCAAAGAGAATATGGTTCAAGGCATACATTTCTTCAACAAAGATATCGCACAAAAATTCGAGGGGAATACAGAAGAAATATTAAAATGGATTACACAAGTACAACTTTCTCCAATAACCTTATCACGTGCTGCGTATTGCGAAAAAGTATTACTTAATGAGGTAGCTTTAGGTTTAAGACAATATGTCATACTTGGCGCTGGATTAGATACTTTTAGTTTTCGACATCCAGAATTGGAAAACATCTTAGAAATATTCGAAATTGATTATCCTACTACACAGGAATTTAAAAAGAAAAAACTGGACGAGGCTAATTTAAAAATCCCAAGTAATCTTCATTTTGTTTCTATGGACTTCACAAAAAAATTGTCCTATCAAAACCTAACAGGTAAAGGATTTGATAACAAAAAGACGTTCTTTAGTCTTTTAGGTGTTTCATACTATTTAACTAAAGAGGAAGTTTCAAGCTTAATAGATTATTTATTCACCAAGGTTCCATCAGGAAGTTCAATCGTTTTTGATTATGCAGACGAGAAACTATTCGAAGAAAAAGGAACCTCTAATAGAGTTGAAAATATGTTGAAAATGGCTTCAATAGGCGGGGAACCAATGAAATCATGTTTTTCTTACTTTGAAATTGAGAAGATGTTAGAGAAATCCGGTTTATTAATTTACGAACACCTATCACCGGCTCAAATTCATGAACTTTATTTTAAGAATCGTAATGATTACTTATCTGCTTTTGAAACGATTCATTACATTCATGCGATAAAAAAATAAAACATATTAAAGATACTTAATACACTTCTCCATTAAATAGATCTAATATGAGCGAAAGGTAGAGCTTTTGCCCAAATAATTTGAACTCAGTCATATCTGTGACCCATTTCTCATTTGGCTTATCAGCTTGAAGGTGACGAGCTAAAATATTAGGCGCTACTTTGCCAACTAAGCCTTTGTATGAACGATATTTCTGCATTCGAACCATGCGTTTAGACCTAGTGATTTCATGATGCGCTGTACTTTTTTGTGATTGACTAGTTCATCACGAATACGGCGGTATCCGTATCGGCCATGATGTTCTTAGTAAATATTTTGAATCATTTTTTCAGATGGACATCTCGGTTATGAAGATTCCAATGTTTCACCAAATAGTAGTAGGTACTTCGCGGAATACCTGCGATCTTAAGCAGTGCTTTCACCGGGTATTTATGCCTTAAATCAAAGTTCCATCGATCCTTTAGCTGGTGCTTGCTTTCCTGTTTTTTTCATAGACGGACGCCCCTTTTTCATTGATTTGGGGGCGTCTTCTCCTTGTGTTTCCATGATACGCTGCCAGTCCCAAAGCGTAGTATCAGAAGGCAAATTAAAGAGTGCAGCTGTTTCCATGATAGACGTCCCATGTGAAGTACGTCTAGTTTATATTGGACTGGATAATTTGTATATGACATGGAGTAGATCTGGCAGGGGATTCTTGCAGAATCCTCGTGCTTGATGGTAAGCCTAACTCATACACAGCAAGAGAACAATATAATTCTATTGTGCGAGAGGGATGTGCACAAACTGCTCAAACGATTACAGGGGGTGGGAAGGGCAGTTAGGTCCGGAAGTGACCACTGCGCTGTATTTATTTCAGATAATTCACTACTCCAATTTATCGGTATTGAAGAAAATCGAGAGTTCTTTAATTCGACTAAAAGATCACAAATTGATTTTGGTCTTGAGTTATTTGGTGATAATAAGCCCAATACTAGGAAAGAGGCTTTAACAGAGATTTTTGAGGCAGAAAGGGCTTGTTTAACTGGCGATCCACCCTTTGCGAAAGGCCTTTTGAAGTTAAGTATTTCAATAAAGATAACAAGCTTTTAAAAACATTTTTTAATATGTGGGTGAAGTCGAGGGATGGCAATTAGGTAACAATAATTAAATTCAAAATAATTTATTGAACATAGAGGTTTTTGATATTACATACAAAAGGGCAGTTGGAGATGGATAAGAGGGAGTGTACAACAATGGATTCACATTTACCTTCTAGTACAGAACAATTGCATTGCGTCTGTTTATTTTCATTTCTTAGTTTACATAATATATATTCTAGGAAGTTAAACAACGAATACATTTTTCATGTCTCAAATCTAAGTATACTTATCTTATTGAGACAAAAAAGGAAAATCAAAATCCTTCGCTTATTCGCCAGATTTTGATTCATCTAGATATTTCATGATTTTGCAGGATTTCCGCCAACCACGACGTTTGCTGGAACACTTTTTGTCACAATCGCCAATGGTGACACCTGGATTAATAATAACACCGCCGCCAATCCAGACGTGGTTTCCAATGGTGACTGGCTTGCCAAATTCAATGCCTTTTGCACGTTCTATTGGTTCAAAACGACATCATTTCCGCAAGCGCCTAATAATTCCTTTAATAAAATGGCTGTTCTTTTTTCTGGCTGATTGGTTTGCTGGTATGCAAAGGTCAATTGTCTCGCTCTTTCACGATCTGCGATCAAGGTTTGGTCACTAGATACATAATGTTTTCCTTGGATCATTTTATCCTTCTCACTTTTCATATTGATCCTCTCCTCCCCTTTTTCTTTATTTTACCTTCTCTTCAGAAGAATTTGTGAAGGCATGATTTCTTTTGAATAGAATTGGCCATGTTCCTGCTATAAGTTATTTACGAATCGACCCGTCTCATTTATAATCGAGTAGATTTGTTCAGTAACAGATACATCTTTAAATGTGAGGGATTACATGGAATTAAAGTGGTATAAAGCAATCATCATCATTTTCACGATGTCTGGTATTTCCATTTCCACATGGTTTTCACGGACACCAGAAGTGAGAGATTTATTACAAGCCAATACAGGAACGATGGGACTCATTTTACTCGGATTATCCGTTGGTTCAATTGTTGGGCTTGGTCTTTCAAATGTATTTGTTCGAAAAAAAGGCGGACGATTGGCAATTGTGATTAGTGCTTTTTTGATGTTTCTTGGATTCACCACTCTTGCTATTGGTTCGACCCTCTCTTCTATCTTTGTCGTCACGGCCGGGCTATTTCTTTTTGGAGCAGGCTCAGGGATGTGCAATGTGGCGATGAACCTAGAAGGGACAGAAATTGAATACAGGATTAAGAAAACCATTTTGCCTATATTGCACGCTTCCTTTAGCATTGGCACTTTAATTGGAGCAGGTGCTGGCATTCTTTTTATTCATCTAGGGGTCTCTGTGTTGATTCATTTACTTGTCATTGCCCTTCTCTTCTTTCTCAGCATCCTAATTTGTACCCGGTATATTCCGCATGGGACTGGAATGGATCAGCATGAGAAGCAGTCGCAGTCAGATACAATAGATGATACTCAAACGCCATGGCTGAACAAACGGACGATATCTCTTGCGATGATCGCCTTATGTCTTGCGTTTGTCGAAGGGTCTGCTAATGATTGGATTCCACTTGCAATGGTGGATGGATACCAGGTTTCACATTCCATGAGTACCGTCATCTATGCATTATTTTTATGCGGGATGATTAGCGGCAGATTAATCAGCGGACGTTTGATCGACCGTTTCGGCAGGGTGTTATTGCTAAGAGTTGCGATTGTATCAGCTGCTGCTGGACTATTCTTGGTCATTTTAAAGATTTCACTTGTGGTATGTATGATATCGATCTTTTTATGGGGACTTGGCGCTTCTTTAGGCTTCCCGCTAACCATTTCTGCAGCTGGTGATGATAGCCGGTACGCCGTGAAACGCGTCAGCATTGTGACCTTATCAGGTTACACCGCCTCTCTTTCTGGGCCGCCTATATTAGGGCTGCTTGCCAATCAAGTAGGATTGCTTCATGCCTTTATTTTTGTGTTATTCGCCATATGTATTGCAGGAATCTTTACAAAAGCTGTCGCAAAACCGCGTACATCACAAGTTCACTAAAAGTGTCTGATCCTCGATCATGGCACTTTTTTTAAATTTAAAAAATAAAATTGAAACCTTTCATGAAGTGAAACAGTCCTATAAATGTCCCGATGTTTATCGCTTTTTTAAAGAGGGAAAGTAAAAAAATAAGACTTTTCAAATAACAGAAAACGTGGTAAGATCATGAAAATAAACAGGAAGGGGTGAGATAAATGAAAAAAAATATGCTGCTAAAATTAGCTGTCTTATTCATAGCACTCGCAAGTTTTCATTTGTTCTCAATGCCTCATTCCGTTCAGGTATACCATCATGCAAAGGTGGTTGCCGATCAAGAATCACATGAGATGAAAATCGCTCAGACCATGGGCGATGAAAAGAAACAAAAACATGTGAGCGCAGTATTTGCCGCATTTACAGTACTGCTGATGATTGGCAGTATGACAGCTGGATTTGCACGCATCACTCATACTGATCAATATGACCGGAAAAAGAAGCATTTACTTGCAGTGTTCTATCAATCTTCTTATTTCCGACTGTCTCGTGTTTAACCCAACCATCTAAATCAAAACAAAAATTGGGAGGTTTTACACGATGTTATTTTTCTTAAGAGTATTCATTCTAGGTCTATTCTCTGTCACTTCACTTTCTCTTTTCGTCTACCAAGGAATTGAAGTAGTGCACGCCATTACAAACATGTTTGGCAGCCACGAGAGCTAAATGACCCGTATATAAAAGAAACCCCCTGTTGATCGCAGGGGGTTTTCGTTTGCTTATTTATTGTCATCTGGTGCAGGTTGAGGTGTGACAAGGACATGCGTTACTTCTCCCTGCTCTTCCTCATCTACAATAAATGATCCATTGCTATAACGGTCATTCGCTCTGAGAGTAGAGATATCAAGCGGAATCGTTGCACCCTTCTCTGTATCCATTTCAAGTGTGTCGTGCAGTGATGCAGCAATGACAGCCACAATACGATGCGGGTTTTTCTTTAATTCTCTTAGCATCAGAACTCCGCGTTTGGCTCTAGATGTTTTATCAAATTCAGAGAGGTTCATTCGCTTCACAGCCCCTCTTTGTGTCGTCAGCACAAGGACATCGTTTTTCGGATCAATGATCTGGCCAGAGACTACTTCGTCCCCGTCCTTCAAGTTGATGCCTTTAACACCAGCCGCTCTCGGACCAACAACACTTACTTCTTCTTCATCAAACCACAATCCGTAGCCATTTTTCGTCGCAATAAACAATTCCTGCTGTCCTGTTGTCACATGGACATCCACGAGTTCATCGTCCCCTTTTAGGTTCAAGGCGACAAGTGGTTTTGAATAGCGCTGCGCTTTATATTGAAGAAGTTCTGTTTTTTTCACCATTCCGCCCTTTGTAAAAAACAGCAGATACGATGTTTCATCAAATTCTTTAATTGGAATGGCTTTTTGGATGGATTCATCACGATCAATAGAAATGATATTCGTAATATGCTGCCCCATGTCTTTCCATCGTATGTCTGGCAGCTGATGCACAGGACAATAAATGTAGCTCCCTTTATTCGTGAACAATAGAAGGACATCTGTTGTATTCATTTCAAACTGATGAATCAGGCGGTCTGTATCCTTCATGCCAAAGTCCTTACCGTTAGATGCAGCATAGGAGCGCTGGCTTGTCCGTTTGATGTACCCATCCTTCGTCACCGTGACGTAAACATCCTCTGAGGCAATCATCACTTCTAGGTTAATCTTAATTTCTTCGATTTTTTCCTCAATGACAGATCGTCTCTCATCAGCATATGTCTTTTTGAGCTTTTTCAAACTGTTTGTAATGACCTTTAGCAGCTTTTTCTCGTTACCTAAAATGTCTTCAAGTTCTGCTATACGCACATCAAGCTCACTTGCTTCGTCTCTTAATTGCGTAATATCCGTATTCGTTAAACGATATAACTGGAGGGAAACAATTGCTTCTGATTGTGCTTCTGTAAAGTCATATTTATCCATCAAGTTGTTTTTCGCATCTCGCTTATCATTAGAAGAGCGGATTGTGGCAATGACTTCATCTAAGATGGATAGCGCCTTAATTAATCCGTCTACAATATGGTGGCGTTCCTTCGCTTTTCGAAGCTCATATGCTGAGCGATTCGTCACCACTTCTTTTTGATGAGCAATATATGCATCAAGTATAGTTGTCAGCGTCATTAAGGTTGGTCTACGATTATGTATCGCCACCATATTAAAGTTATACGGGATTTGCAGATCTGAGTTTTTATATAAGAAATTCAAAACACCATTTGCATCTGCTTCTTTTTTCAGCTCTACTACGATTCGAAGTCCAGTCCGGTCAGTCTCGTCTCGAACCTCTGAAATTCCTTCCACTTTTCTTTCAATTCGGAACTCGTCCATCTTTTTGACAAGGTTGGCTTTATTCACTTCATAAGGAATCTCTGTGATCACAATTTGCTGGCGCCCGCCGCGGATGGTTTCAATCTCCGCTTTTCCGCGAATCATGATCTTTCCTTTGCCTGTTTCATAGGCCTTCTTAATGCCGTCTACCCCTTGAATGATACCGCCTGTTGGGAAATCTGGACCTTTGATGACCGTCATTAAGTCCTCAACCGTACAATGCGGCTGTTCGATTCGTTTAATGACACCATCAATCACTTCTCCTAGATGATGCGGCGGGATATCAGTGGCATAACCAGCGGAAATCCCTGTTGATCCATTCACGAGAAGGTTTGGAAACATTGCTGGTAAAACAACTGGCTCCTTGCTTGTATCATCAAAGTTTGCGACAAACTCGACCGTTTCCTTGTCTAAGTCCTTTAATAGCTCTGAAGCAATCGCAGCTAGCCTTGCTTCCGTATAACGCATGGCAGCAGGCGGATCACCATCGATACTCCCGTTATTTCCATGCATCTCAATGAGCACATTCCGTACTTTCCAATCCTGACTCATTCTCACCATCGCTTCATAAACAGATGAGTCACCGTGCGGATGATAGTTACCAATCACGTTACCGACTGTTTTCGCGGCTTTACGGAAGTTTTTATCTTGCGTGTTTCCTTCTGCGTACATCGCATATAAAATTCTTCGTTGTACAGGCTTTAGTCCATCTCGCGCATCTGGAAGCGCGCGGTCTTGGATAATATATTTACTATAGCGACCAAACCGGTCTCCGATTACTTCTTCTAATGGTAAATCATGAAATCGTTCTTGTTGTGCCATGTTTAAACCTCCTCAGCTAGCGACAAGTTTTCATTTTCAAGAATGTTGCTTTCCTCATCAAGTCCAAAGGCGACATTCTTTTCAATCCATTTACGACGTGGTTCTACTTTGTCACCCATCAATGTCGTGACGCGGCGTTCCACACGTGCAGCATCGTCGATTTTAACCCTGACAAGTGTTCTCGATTCTGGATTCATTGTCGTTTCCCATAGCTGGTCGGCGTTCATTTCACCTAAACCTTTATAGCGCTGAATCGTGTACCCTTTTCCAACTTTCTTCAGTACGTCGTCCATTTCTTCATCAGACCATGCGTACTCAATGACTTCTTTTTTACCTGAGCCTTTGCTGACTTTATATAAAGGCGGTAGTGCAATAAACACTTTGCCATGCTCAATCAGCGGCTTCATATAGCGGTAGAAGAACGTGAGCAGAAGCACTTGAATATGCGCTCCATCCGTATCAGCATCTGTCATGATCACGATTTTGTCATAATTGATGTCTTCTACATTAAAATCGACACCGACGCCTCCACCGATCGCATGAATAATGGTGTTGATTTCTTCATTTTTGAAAATATCAGCAAGTTTCGCTTTTTCTGTGTTAATGACCTTTCCACGAAGCGGCAGCACCGCTTGGAATTTACGGTCACGTCCTTGTTTTGCTGACCCGCCCGCTGAGTCGCCCTCTACAAGGTACAATTCGTTTCTTGCTGGGTTTCTAGATTGAGCAGGTGTTAATTTACCGCTCAGTGTTGCTTCGGACTTTTTCCGTTTCTTGCCGCTCCTTGCTTCTTCACGTGCTCTTCTAGCAGCTTCTCTTGCCTGCTGCGCTTTAATCGCTTTTCTCACAAGAAGAGTCGCTGTTTCACGGTTTTCTTCAAGGAAATAAGCCAGCTTTTCAGAAATAACAGCATCAACAGCTGAGCGAGCTTCACTTGTTCCAAGCTTTCCTTTTGTCTGGCCTTCAAATTGAAGCAGTTCTTCAGGAATTCTGACAGAAATAATAGCAGCCAGCCCTTCGCGAATATCAGTGCCCTCTAAATTTTTGTCTTTTTCTTTTAAAAGGGCTACTTTGCGCGCATATTCATTAAAGGCTCTCGTCATCGCCGTTTTGGCACCAGACTCATGCGTACCGCCATCTTTTGTTCTCACGTTATTGACGAAAGAAAGAATATTTTCCGAGTAGCCGTCATTGAATTGAAATGCAAAGTCTACTTCGATGGATTGATGCTCTCCTTCAAATGAGACCACTTCACTCAGAACATCTTTTTCTTCATTTAAATAAGCAACGAAGGCTTCAATGCCCGTCTCATAATAAAAGGTTTCTTGTACATCATGTCGTTCATCAATCAGCTCTATTTTTAATCCTTTTAATAAAAAGGCAGATTCTCTTAAACGTTCTGATAATGTATCGAAATTATAGGTTGTAACGCTGAACATCGATCGATCTGGTTTAAAATGAATCAGTGTTCCGGTTTTTTTCGTTTTTCCGACTTTTTCAAGTGATGTGGCAGGCTTTCCGCCGTTTTCAAAGCGCTGATGATAAATAAAGCCATCACGTTCAATTGTGACAGTAAGCCACTCTGACAGCGCGTTTACAACAGATGCCCCAACTCCGTGAAGCCCACCACTTGTTTTATATCCGCCTTGACCAAATTTTCCGCCTGCGTGAAGGACCGTTAAAATGATCTCAGGTGTCGGTTTTCCAAGCTTATGCATACCAGTAGGCATCCCGCGTCCTTTATCCTGGACGGAAATGCTATTATCTTTATGTATTTTGACAACGATATGATCTCCATGGCCAGCGAGTACTTCATCGACAGAGTTGTCTACAATCTCATAGACAAGGTGATGAAGACCGCGTGAATCCGTTGACCCAATATACATCCCTGGACGTTTACGGACCGCTTCAAGCCCCTCTAGCACCTGAATAGAATCATCGTTATAATCTACTTGCTGCTTTTTAACCAAATGCTTAATCCCCTTTCACTAACAAACATAACCGGCAAACCATCAAATGATCTCTCTAGATTTTAATGATGATCATGCTGCTCATTACTGTCCACTTTAATAAGCTGCATCATCACCATGCATGTGTGATTCAACAACACATGCTCCTTAACGGCTATGAGAATGTTCTACATTCTGCAATGAGAACTAGAAGTCCATTATAAACAAGACTGTTTGATAAGCCAAATGCAATCATATGATGATTTTTATAAAACGGAACAAATGTTCTGTTTTTTATCTTATCGCTCTTTTGCTTGTTATGCAAGATCACCGATATGTCCCTGTCGCCTTATTTTATCGCTTTCTTCTAGAATCGCAAATATATTTCTGTAACAAAAAAGCAAAAATCCTTGAAAACCAAGGATTTTTGACGATTTAATGAGTTTTTGTCATTGCATGAGCCACCTTGATACATACATCCATGATGGCGACCTTGCCATTTTCCTCAATCAGCCTTTTCGCTTCTTCGTGATAAATGCCTTGCTGCGCCCAAAAAACAGGTGCGTCTATTTCAAGAAATTCTTCTGCTACCTCGGGCAAAAACTCTGAACGTCTAAAAACATTCACGATATCAACAGGCTCTTTGATATCTTTTAGTGAAGCGACTGCTTTCACACCAAGTGCTTCATCGATCGTTGGATTCACCGGAATGATCTCATAACCGGCATCCTGCATCGCTTTAGACACCATATATGACGTTCGGTGCGGTTGATCTGATAAACCAACAACAGCAATTCGTTTACTGCTTTTTAATATACGGCCAATTTCTTGTTTCGAAGGATGATTCATCCAAACACCCCTTTTCCTCTATTTTAGCGAACTTCTGCTTAAAAACAAAGCTGAATCCATCTGCTTTTGATTTTTTCAAAAAAAGATCCCCATGTTTTTCATAAGATCATGTTAAAATGTAAGACAAGAGGGAGAATATAAAGGAGTTATGCAGATGTTAATTGCTTTGATGTTTATTTTGGCTTATCTTCTCGGCAGTATTCCATCCGGTCTCATTGTCGGGAAAGCTGCAAAGGGGATTGATATCCGTGAACATGGCAGCGGCAACCTTGGTGCGACGAATGCATTTCGTACGCTTGGCGTAAAAGCAGGGTCTATCGTTATTTCTGCTGATATTTTAAAGGGGACTCTCGCTTCTGCTTTACCGTTTTTCATGCAACTGGACATTCATCCCTTATTAGTAGGGGTTGCTGCTGTTATCGGTCACAGCTTTCCTATCTTTGCAAAATTTAAAGGGGGAAAAGCAGTCGCTACATCTGGCGGCGTGTTATTATTTTATGCCCCATTCTTATTTATCACGATGATCGCTGCTTTTTTCTTATTTTTATACATTAGTAAATATGTTTCATTATCATCTATGCTGACCGGCATCTATACATTCATTTACAGCATATTCACCAAAGACGTATTCTTAATCATTGTTGTTGCCGTTCTTGCTGGTTTTGTGATCTACAGACACATCGCCAACCTCAAACGAATCCTCAACAAAACTGAACCGAAAATCAAATGGCTCTAGCCGTTTCATAAGTTTCATTCTGTGGTAAAAGTAAAGAAAAGCTGTTTTTTGCATCCTGCATTTTAAAAAACAGCATGACTTCAAAAAGGGGCGATCACATTGAAATTAACGATAAAAGAAGATGCACTTAATTGGTACAAGGATGAATTAGATTTAGAAAAAGGTGATCAAGTTCGCTTTTTTGTGAGATATGGCGGGTGCAGTAATGTACAAAAAGGCTTTTCTCTCGGCGTCGCAAAAGATGAACCTCAAAATGCCGGCGCAACCGCTGAAATAGAAGGTATTACTTTCTTTGTAGAAGAAAGTGATATTTGGTATTTTGACAACCATGATCTGCATATTGATTATAACGAGTCTGTAAAAGAACCAGAATTTCATTATGAATAAACAAAAAAGATACCTCATCCCTCGGGTATCTTTTTTGTTTTATCCTTCAATATATAGCCCATACTCCTGAATGTTTCCTAAAGACCGCTCCTTTTGCAGGATTCTTTTTTGTGGTTCACCGATCAAGTCAAAGTGAGGAAACCCTGCGCGGTCATGAATCCATTCTTTTTTAAGTCCATGCTTTTCTCCCCATTCAATTAACTGCTTCATATCCTGACAGGCTGCTTTAGTGACGGTATTAGCATGCGGGAAACGGTCATCAAGCCAATAATGAGTTAAAAAGGCCATTTTTCCCTGCTGAACAGCTGATTTCCACGCATTTAGATCGCTTCTTTTAAGACCAAACGCCATAAGTTAAACCTGCTTCTTCGACTGTTCATATACTTTGTGCCAGGCAGGAAATGCTTTTCTAAATTGAATAGGTCTAAAGGTGTCTTTGTCTACACAAATATGCGAGGTTGTCCCTGTAATCGCTGTTTGTCCATCAGGCTTTTGAATTTCGTAGCCATACACCGTTTTGAGTCCATTGTATTCTTCAATCCAAGTATGAACGGTCGCTGTTTCACCGTACAGGAGTGGTTTTTTATATTTCACCTGCAAATCTATAACGGGTGCAAGAGCGCCGTCTGCTTCTAGCTGCGCATAGGAAAATCCTAATTCTTTAATCAGTGCTGTTCTGCCGACTTCCATCCAGATTAAATAATTGGCATGATACACAATGCCCATTTGATCTGTTTCTGCATAACGGACTTCTATTTCTTTTTTAGATACATACACGTTTTCATCGCTCTCCTATCAAAACCTAAGATCTCTGCCATTTTACCACAATCGAAATGGTTCTTCTAAAAGGAGGCAATAAAATAAACCAGGGATCCCTGGTTTATTCAGTATAGCCATTTTTTCTTGCTGCTTCTTCGTCCTTGATTTCAGAACGCATCGCATCTATGCTCATTTTTCGATTTTCATTTTTTTGCTTAATCATCTGTTTTTCTTGATCTGTCGAAAGGGCCATCGCTGCTTCAGATTCATCGATATTGTCAAGGGTGTTTTCAATCATATCTTGCAGCTTTTCAACATTATCAGAACGATCATCTGGATTGGATTGATAAGACTTTCCATTCATCTTGATTCCCTCCTTATTCGCCCTTCGTCTGGATCACATCAGGCTGTTCATTTGATTTATTATGCATCTTTTTACCTTTATTGCGTTTGTATGCTACAGGTTTTGTCCCTAAATGGTCTGGTGTAAACTGCGCTTGTTTATCATGCTCTCTACCCATCATTCATCCCTCCCTCTTCTTTAGGATGAACGAAAAAGGATAATTCATAACTTATTTCTGTCTAAATCGCTCTTCCAACTTTTCTTCAAGCTGGTTTAAAAATTCCTCATTGCTTAATAATTCTTTTTTATTTTCAAGTACAAGCTCTTCAAATGTACGGCGTTTTCTTCTTCTCATTGTACTCACCTCCAGTGTTTGTATTTCATTTTCGCCAAAACATTTAGAAAATAAGCAAAAAAGCTGAATCATTATAGATCCAGCTCTTGCTCAATTTCTTTTTTTGTCAGCATTTGATGCTTCACAGACATGATGCGTCCTTTTTCATCTAATATGTATGTCGTGGGGTATGAAAGCACCTGATATCGTGCTTGAATGCCTTTTTGATCCAATAAAATAGGAAAGCTCAGCTTTAATTCATCTGCAAATGCTGCAACATGATCTTCACTTTTTTCAGTGGTCGTTAAATTCACTGCAAGTACTTCGACCTGATCATATTCGCTTCTAATTGCGTCTAGATCCGGCATTTCTGTCCTGCATGGCTTACACCATGTCGCCCAAAAATTGACGAGCACCTTTTTCCCTTTGTAATCAGATAACGAGGCCGTTTGACCATCAAGGGTTTTAAGTTCAAAATCAGGGGCTTGATCCCCTTTTTCAAGACCGATTGCGGGCTCTTTTGGTTCAAGTAAATTCCACACAAGTAAACCAATCAATACAAGTAAAACAGCGCTTGCTATTCCTTTTTTCCACATGATTGATCCTCCACTATTTTAAAAAAGAAGAGAAAGCTGTCTAGGCGCCTTCTCTTCTTTGCTGTATGAGTATTAGTTGCTTGCCAATTTTTCACGAAGTACCATTTGAAGGATACCACCATGACGATAGTAGTCAATTTCGACTTCACTGTCAAAGCGAACAACCACTTCAAATGTTTTCTCATTGCCATCTGTATCAATTGCTTTCACAGTGACAAGATCACGTGGACGAACTGTTTCATCAACTTCAACTTCAAATGTTTCTGTTCCTGTTAGTCCATAAGTTTCTGCACTTTCTCCGTCTTTAAACTGTAACGGAAGTACACCCATGAAGACAAGGTTACTTCTGTGGATACGCTCAAAGCTTTCAGCTAGAACGAATTTAATTCCAAGAAGGTTTGTTCCTTTTGCAGCCCAGTCACGGGAAGAACCCATACCGTAGTCTTTACCTGCTAAAATCGCAAGACCTGTGCCATCTTCTTTATAACGCATGCATGCATCATAGATGGATGTTACTTCACCAGTTGGCCAGTACGTTGTATATCCGCCTTCTGTTCCTGGTGCGATTTGGTTCTTAATACGGATGTTTGCAAAAGTACCTCTCATCATGACATGGTGGTTACCACGGCGAGATCCATATGAGTTAAAGTCTCTAGGAGATACGCCTCTTTCTTGCAAGTATTTACCCGCAGGTGTGTCTTTACCAATCGCTCCAGCAGGAGAAATATGGTCAGTTGTCACAGAGTCACCGAACTTCGCAACGACGCGCAAGCCTTTAAGCGGTTCAACTTTACCAGGTTCAACTGATAGGTTTTCAAAGAATGGCGGGTTGTCAATGTATGTGGAATTTTCATCCCATTTATACAAAGCATCATCTGTCGTTTTAATTTCATTCCAGCGGTCATTGCTGTCAAATACAGTTTCATACTCTGAACGGAAGAGTTCAGGTGTGACTGTGCTTTTCACGACACTGTTGATTTCGTCCATTGATGGCCAAATGTCATTGAAATAAACGTTCTCACCGTTTTTATCAACACCGATAGGGTCTTTTGTTAAATCGATATTGACCGTACCAGCAAGTGCATATGCCACAACTAATGGTGGAGATGCGAGGTAGTTTCCTTTTACAAGCGGATGGATACGTCCTTCAAAGTTACGGTTACCTGATAAAACAGAAGTGATCAGCAGATCATTTTCAGAGACAGCATCCTCAATTTCTTGTGCAAGCGGTCCTGAGTTACCGATACATGTTGTACAGCCATACCCAACGATGTTAAATCCAAGGTCTCTTAAGTATGGAAGAAGTCCTGAGTTCACGAGGTATCCTGTCACAACCTTAGAACCTGGCGCTAGTGACGTTTTCACGTAGTTTGGCACCTTCATGCCAAGCTCACTTGCTTTCTTCGCAACAAGACCTGCTCCGATTAAGACGTAAGGGTTTGATGTATTCGTACAGCTCGTAATCGCTGCAATCGCAATCGCACCTGTCTTCATCACAGCTTTTTCACCATTTGCTAGATCAAATTCAATTTGTTTATCCAGCTCTGATTTTTCTAATCCAAACCCTTGGTTACCAGCTGGGCTTTCGATGTGTTGATGGAACGTCTCTTTCATTTCTGAAAGTGGAATCAAATCTTGTGGACGCTTTGGACCAGATAAGTTTGATTCAATTTGAGAAAGATCAATTTCCACAACATCCGTAAAAATTGGGTCCTCTACATCTGGCGTATAGAATAAGCCATTTGCGCGAGAATATTCTTCAACGATATTAATTTGCTCTTCATCACGTCCAGTAAGGCGAAGGTAAGCAAGAGCTTCCTCATCTACTGGGAAGAATCCGCAAGTAGCCCCGTATTCAGGCGCCATATTCGCAATCGTTGCACGATCTGCTAGCGGCAGCTGTGCAACACCTGGTCCGAAGAACTCAACGAACTTGTTGACTACGCCTTTTTCACGCAGAACTTGTGTCACTTTTAATGCAAGGTCAGTTGCAGTCGTTCCGTTTGGAAGTTCTCCAACTAATTTAGCACCAATGACTTCTGGTACTGGGAAGTATGAAGGCTGACCGAGCATACCAGCTTCCGCTTCAATACCGCCAACGCCCCATCCAAGTACGCCGATACCGTTGATCATGGTTGTATGAGAGTCAGTACCAACCAATGTATCTGGGTAAGTGATGATCTCGCCATCTTCTTCAATCGCATGAACAACACTTGCAAGGTACTCTAAGTTTACTTGGTGAACAATCCCTGTTGCAGGCGGAACAGCTTGATAGTTATTAAACGCTTTCTTTGCCCAGCTAAGGAAGTTATAACGCTCTGCGTTACGTTCGAATTCTAAATCCATGTTAATGTTTAATGCATCTTCAGTTCCAGCTTTATCAACTTGTACTGAGTGATCAATAACAAGGTCAACTGGAATTTCAGGGTTGATTTTATCCGGATCCCCACCTACATCTGCCATTGCTTTTCTTAATGAAGCAAGGTCAACGACGGCTGGTACACCCGTGAAGTCTTGTAAAATAACACGAGAAGGTTTAAATGGAACATCAATTTCTTTGACCTCGGCAGTTCCCCATTTTGCCAAGTTTTCAACGTGTTCCTTTTTGATCACTCTACCGTCTACTTGGCGAAGCACTGATTCTAAAAGTACCTTAATGGAATAAGGCAGCTTAGAAACATTTCCGATTCCTTGTTTCTCTAGTGCTTCTAACGAATAATAGTGATACGTTTTCCCATTTGTCGAAAACGTTTTTCTAGATTGAAAAGCGTCTTGTTTAGCGACTTGCTGCTGTTTCGACATATCCAAAATCCCCCTTTTGATGATCAAGATCAATTTCAATTCTCAGAAAAATCGTCGTATTTCACCACAATTTTCTCACAATTTCATCTTAAAACAAATTCATACATAAGTAAATAACAATGCTTTTATTAAATTCAATAAGTTTAACTTATCATTAGGAAATGATTACTCTTCATAAACGAAGCGGGGCGGGCTCATACTACAAATGAGGTGATAGAACATGACAAAACGTAAAGCAAATCATGTGATTGACGGCATGAATGCAGCCAAAAGCCAAGGTAATGGTGCAGGCTATATTGAAAATGACCAACTCGTTTTAACAGAAGAACAAAGACAAAACAATAAAAAACGTAAAAAAAACCAATAGGAAAGGAGCAAGCATCATGACGAATAAAAACACAGGAAAAGACATCCGTCAAAACTCGCCTAAGGAGCATCAGGGCGGACAGCCTGAGCCATTATCAGGCAGTAAAAAAGTAAAAAACCGCAACCATACAAGACAAAAGCACAATTCTCATCACGATATGTAAACATTCTCCTCTCATCCCGTGGCAAAACGGGATGTTTTAGGTCTTTCACACATTTCAGTTCTCAACATATCATTTATTATGAGATGTGATGGAGGAGTGTCTATGGAGAATGAAAAGCAATCGAATTCCTCTGATTTTCTAGAAATAGATGATTGGCTCAATGTTTTAATGGATGATCCATTTGCCTGGTATGATGAACACCTCCCAATTGACCTTTATGAAACAAGCCGTGATTATATTATTGAGATTGATGTCTCCACCCTATCGATCACCGATGTAAAGCTGACCTTCGCTGGACATGAGCTGACTCTCTGTTGCACGGTACAAAAGCCAAATGTTGAAGGCGAACAGCCAATTGAAAAAAGTGTCATGCTCCCTTTTTATTTGAACGACAAAGAGATTGAAACAGAATACGAAAACCGAATCATTTCGATAAGAATTAAAAAAAGTTCCGACCATCCACGCGGGGCATTTTCCTTTCAAATCCCGCACTTCAAACATTAAGAGCCCACCTTCATTTGGTGGGCTCTCTTCCGTTCGTGTCAAGTCAATACCTTTTGCGAACCACCATGGCCAAATAGTAGAGTCGCTATATGATAAGGTATTCTTTTTCTACTAGATGGTTTGGGTCTTTCTAGTAAATGGGCAGTTATGAATGAAAAAAGGCGTTCATAGAGATGAGAGACATACATTTTTGTTATTTTCTTCTATCATCGCTTCATGTAAAATAAAATAGAGAGACGAGGGGTATAAGGAGTGAGAACATGTTAAGCGGCTGGTTTTTGTGGTTCATTTTATTTTGGGGTACGGTGATGATCGGATTACTCGCAATCGGTGGCTTTTTTATGTTTCGCAAATTTTTAAAACGATTGCCGAAGGAAGATGGGAAATCAGAGCTTGATTGGCAGGATGAATATATCCAAAAGAGCCTCCACCTATGGCGGGAAGAAGACAAACAGCTTTTAAATGAGCTTGTATTACCTGTTCCAGAGCTGTTTAGAGATGTCGCCAAAGAAAAAATTGCAGGGAAAATTGGCGAGCTGGCTTTAAAAGAACAAGCTGCCAGCATTAATTTAGACTTAATCATTCGCGGCTATATTATCGCTACACCAAAGCGTGATCATAAGTTTTTATTGAAGCGCCTTCAAGAAAAAAACATCGATCATACGCCATATGAGGCGTTATTAAAATAACCTCCTTTATAAAAAGGAGGTTCAGCGTGTAGACAAACCCTCGCATTCTTTGTCAGTCTGTGCGCTGGTGCTCACCCTTCCTAGACTTCAAAGGTTTTCTATCACGCTGAAAAGAAAGAAGACAAAGGGCTAAAATAAAGATCATTTTAGCCCTTTGTCAACAATCTGGGTTTAATTCATTTGAACCTGCTGCGGATCTAATTGCTTAGACAGCTTTCTAAACGACAAATACATGGCAACGCGCCAAGGTACAATCATGCCAAAGGCAAGTATCCAAAACATTCCGCTTAGAGAGCCATAATCAATAGAAGAACTCAGGATCGTCTTCATCCCGATACGAAGAACAAGAAGTCCAATGAGAATAAATACAAATGCTTTTGACCGCTTTAAGTAAATCTCGTTCCCTCTAATTTCAAACTTCGATGTTTTGATTAAAAAGATGGAGAAAAACATCCCCACTGTGATCGCTTCAAGAAATTCAGCTCCAGTTACTCGAAACATAGGAACAAAAAACATCAAAGCTCCAGTGCTCATGAAAATAGGAGGTAATATAATTTTTTTCGCGGTTGCCGGTTTTGCAGATGACTTAATGCGAATAAACATGACGGCTACCGCCATACATATTGCAATTATAGAAGAGATTAAGACCATCATATCAAATCATTCCTTTATTCTTTAAGGTCAGCCTATGTATAATATACTCCAATTGACGAAAAAAAACCATTCGCCGCGACTGTAGAAAACGATTTCAAAAGCCTGTAAATCCGCCAAACAAGGATGAGAACATGATGATAATCCATGTGAGGAGATCAAAGAACAGCAATATCCCTACCACAATCATAATGATCCCGCCAATTTTCATGATGAGCTGCTGACGCTTTCTGATCCACGCCATTTTCGTAATGAAAAAGGAGAGAACAAAAAAGGGAACGCCAAATCCAAATACATACGCAATCATATAAGGCACAGCCGACTCAGGATTGTTACTCGCCAGTGCGATAACAGCAGATAAAATAGGTCCTGTACAAGGTGTCCAACCAGCGGCAAAGCCCATTCCAATGAGAATCGATCCAAAAAAACCAGCAGGTCGGTTTTTGAACTGCATTCTCTTTTCGCCCATGAGGAAAGAAGGCTGAAATACACCAAGCGTCATAAAACCAAAGAAAATAATGAGGATAGCTCCAACCTGACGAATCGCTTGATGGTAATCATCAAAAAACTTCCCAACAAACGATGTCCCAAAGCCTATCGCAATAAAGATAATAGAGAAACCAATTAAAAAGAATAAGGTATGAAGCAGACTTCTTCTTCTCAGCATCACCTTCTCAGATTTCACTTCATCCATACTAACGCCCGTAATATAAGATAAAAACGCTGGATAAAGCGGCAGACAGCACGGTGAGATAAAAGAAAGGAATCCTGCTCCGAAAGCTAAAAAGTAATTCAAATCTGTCAAAAGAACACCCCCTTCTTACAATATACAATAAGAGATGACAAAATCATTTCATTTTTTTTACATCCTCTCAATAAAGATGGTCTATTCTCTTAAAACCTTATATAATTTAATTTGACATCGAGATAACGAATCCTTTAAATTTGAAAATAAACCTGAAAATGGATATAATAGAATCGATTCTTTTTATCAAGATTTGCATGAAAGGAACATGACTTTGGTAAAAACATCATTATTAACTCAAATCGAAGAAAAAAGAGAAGAGCTGATGAAAGTTGTGATGCACAATGGGATGACATCAACAGTGACCATCGAACATAGCCAGCAGCTAGATCATCTCCTCTTACAATATCAACGACACTTACACTCAAACTCAGCCAACTAATCATATCTCATGATATTTATCATGCTGCACGATTTTTAGAACAGTTGATATGTGTGACCATAAACGAAACAAAAACCTCTGATAACAGGGGTTTTTGTTTTTTTACAGGAAGCTGACGCCAAAATAAAAACCACCTTCCCTGCTTCATTTAGGCAAGTACAGTGGTTTTAAAGCGTCTGATGAAGGTGAATTCAATAAAGAAAGGACAACGCTTGTCCATTCTTTATAACCATGTTCCATCTATGATCATAATATCGTACGTATTATTTCGCTTGGTTGTTCATGGCTTTCATCATTTGATTGATTTTCTTCTGGGACGGTTTCATGCCCATTTGCATCATCATCATTCGAAGCATTTGTTCATTAATTGGTGGATTCTTTTTCAAGTAGCTCATCATATACTTACGAGCAATAAAGAATCCGAGTGCAACTCCTGCAAGCAGTGCAACAACGCCTACAAGGATGACAACCCATAAATCCATAATTCTTCCTCCTTCATGTTGTCTCGTATAAAGTGTACTAAACAAAAGGCTATTATACAACATTTCACGTTCAAATTTATTTTTTTAAACAAAATTCCTCACTTTTACCGGATTGAGCCACCCGTGCTTCTTTGAACCGAAGTCCATCGCAAGGAAGCAAGGACTAATTTTTCTCAGCACTTCAAAAAACACTGCTTCTGCTTCATAACTACCGGTGGCAGACATTTGGATATAACGATCTTTTATGATAAATGCAGCCGTTCCTTTTCCATCAGGTAAGGAAGCGCTGTATATCGAGCCAATTTGTGTATAGTGAACGTTCGTTAAGTTGTTCATTAATCGCTGATGCATATGAAAAGCAGGGATTCGTTTCGTCACGTAATCCACTTGTTTCACAAGCATCACCAATTCATCTTCCGTGCGGTTCGTCCAGTGTAACGACTCAAACAAATGAAACAAAATTGATTCTCTGCCAAAATAATGATGCGCAAATTCATCCTCAATCCAATAAATATAATAATGGCGTTCCATGTCTATCCCTTCCTTTCACATTTCGTCAATCTCGTATATTGCTTGTATTATACAAAAATGTGAAAGAAAGAATTGTCTATATATGAAGCAAGAAGAAACTAGTTTTGTCAAAAAAACAAGAAAAAAGAAAAAAGTTTGCAGAGCGGATGAAAATGCTCTGCAAACAGATGAAAAAAAGCATGATGCTTGGAGACTTCGTTATTTGTTCAGCTTCGCTTTCACACGGCTGACGACATTGCTGACCGTGAAGCCGTATTTCTCAATAATGGTTTCACCAGGTGCAGAAGCGCCAAATTTATCAATGGCAATTACGTCACCATCAAGACCAGTGTAACGCTCCCAGCCAAGTGAAGCCCCCATTTCAATCGCAATACGAGCCCGCACTGCTGTAGGAAGGACTGATTCTTTGTATTCGTCTGACTGCTGATCGAAACGATCCCATGCAGGAAGACTGACAACAGACGCGCGGATTCCTTCTTTCTCAAGTGCTTTTTGCGCTTCAATCGCTAAACCGACTTCAGATCCAGATGCGAGTAGAAGTGCTTCTGGCTGCGCATCAGCAGCTTCAACGACGACGTATCCACCCTTTTCTACTCCCTCATATGCCTTCTCAGGTGCTTGGTCAATCGTTGGAAGGTTTTGACGAGTCAGAACTAGTGCTGTCGGTTTATCCGTTGAAGATACAGCCAGTTTCCACGCTGCAGCTGTTTCGTTTCCATCCGCAGGGCGAATGACAGAAAGGTTCGGCATCGCACGTAATGAAGCAAGCTGTTCAACCGGCTCATGCGTCGGACCATCTTCACCAACAGCGATACTGTCATGAGTAAAGACATAAGTGACTGGAAGTCCCATTAAGGCAGCAAGACGAATCGCTGGTCTTAAGTAATCTGAGAAAACAAAGAACGTTCCGCCGAATACACGAAGGCCGCCGTGAAGCGCCATACCGTTTAACGCGGCACCCATTGCAAATTCTCTGACGCCGAACCAAATGTTCTTACCAGCATAATGATCTTTACCAAAATCGTCTGTGTTTTTAATCGTTGTTTTGTTTGAACCTGCAAGGTCAGCAGACCCGCCAATGAAGAAAGGTACTTGCTTCGCAATGCCATTTAATACTTCGCCTGAAGAAGCGCGGGAGGCAAGACTTGAACCTGCTTCATAAACAGGAACCTCTTGATCCCAATTCTCAGGAAGCTTTCCTTCAATCGCAAGCTGCAATTGAGCTGCAAGCTCAGGGTATTCTTTTTCATATTGCGCAAATAATTCATTCCAAGCTGCTTCTTTTTTCTGACCAGCGTCTTTTACAGCTTCTTTGAAATGATCGTACACTTCAGAAGGTACATGGAAATCTTCTTCAAACGTCCAAGAGTAAGCTTCCTTCGTCAGCTTGGCTTCGTCGCTGCCAAGTGGTGCACCATGCACACCAGAAGTTCCTGCACGGTTTGGCGATCCGAAGCCGATTGTTGTTTTCACTTCAATCAGTGTAGGTCTGTCTGTGCTTTGTTTTGCCTTTTCGATAGCAGCCGTCACTTCTTCAATGTTGTTGCCGTCTTTCACATAAAGAACTTCCCAGTTCATCGCTTCAAAACGATTCTTCACATTTTCAGAGAATGAACGATCTAGGTCGCCATCTAAAGAAATATCATTTGAATCATAAAGGACAATTAAACGGCCTAAGCCTAAATGACCAGCAAGGGAAGCAGCTTCAGAGGAAATTCCCTCCATTAAGTCTCCATCTCCGCAAATGCTGTATGTATAGTGATCTACAACATTAAAGTTGTCTTTGTTATACGTTTCCGCAAGATGTCTTTCTGCAAGTGCCATACCAACTGCCATGGCAATCCCCTGTCCTAAAGGACCTGTTGTAGCATCGACGCCATCTGTATGTCCAAATTCAGGATGTCCAGGTGTTTTGCTACCCCATTGGCGGAATTGTTTTAGATCATCGATGCTCAAGTTGTATCCGCTTAAATGAAGCATGCTATATAGAAGCATAGAACCATGTCCCGCAGATAATACAAAACGGTCTCTGTTAAACCAATTTGGGTTTTGCGGACTTACGTTTAAGTGATTCGTCCATAAAGCGTATGCCATTGGCGCAGCACCCATCGGCATTCCAGGGTGGCCGGAATTCGCTTTTTCAATTGCGTCTATGGAGAGAGTACGTATTGTTGCAATAGATTTCAATTCAATCGTTTCCATATAAATCCCCTTCCGTATCTTGTGTACACCATTATCATAAATCTACTGTCCTTTTTTCACAACTATTTCACGCTGAAAAAGAGTGATTTTGTCACATTTAGTTTATCGATCACCTAAAAAGTTATGCAAATATGAAAAAAGATGAGAATATCCTTCCCATCTTTTCAAAATTCAAGAAACCGAAAACTTAATGAAGGTTTTGATCTCTTTCTCTTTTTAATTTTTCTGGTGTGACATCGTTTCCTTCAGGGTCAACGATTTTCACGGTTTTAAGTGTATTTTTCATAGAAGAACGAAAAGCTTTTAAATACTCTTCTCTTAATTGCTTTTGTTCTGTTTTTTCAGCGTCTGACAAACCGGTCTCTTTTGACTTTTTTGAAAGCTCATTGATTCTTGCAAGCTGATTTTTAGAAATCATGACTAACTCCTTTAAAGCATTTTCTCTACATACTACTAAATATCAATCATTTTGACAACAAATCAAGCTTTAGGTGGTCAGACCTTTTTCATATTCTTGATACCTTCTATGGACCGTTGCTTTTGAAATGTCGAAACCTAGTGCCTGAAGAGTTGCTGCGATTTCTGCGAAGGTCATGTTATTTTTTCTTAATCGAACAATTTCTGAAATCGGCACTTCAATACGCTCACGGCCAGGCGCATGATCCTGCTGTTTTAAATTCAGTTCGGGCTGATACCCGCGTTCTACGGCTCTTCTCATTCCCCGCTTGATTTTCAGGTTATGAATTTTTCGTTGATACTCTTCAACGACTCCTACGATCTCAATCACCATTTCATCTGCTTCTGAAAGCTCAAGTTCGCCTCTATGAAACGTACTGTACACCTTTACATTCTCTTTAAAAAGACAATGAAGAAGCGCAATTTTTGCTTGTCCTCTTCCGAGACGTGTTTCATCCTGGATAAGAACAGCATCAATTGACTCTTCTTTTAGTGTAGCTAGCATATCAAACACACCATCGCGATCTAGATCATACCCGCTTGCTTTTTCTTTAATGACTTTAACCACATTCATCTTGTGCATAGCAGCTAAAGCTAGCAATTCTTCTTCTTGTCTCTTCAGTGAGGTTTCCTGCTCTTCTTTGACAGTGCTTACTCTCGCATAGATGATTGCATTCATGTCTTCAATCGACCTTTCTACTGTACTGTTGCAAGTTGATATACGACTGGATGCTCTTTTTTGACTGGTATGACAAGGATGTCACCAGGCTGGATTTCTGTTGAAGCAAGATCGTTGTGCTGAGTGACCCAGTCAATAAACGCATTTTTATCGATTGATTTGCTGTCGTTTACTTGATCAGCTAACCCCCAAAGAGTATCCCCTGATTGAACTTCTATTTTAACATACTGATTTGGATCATTATGGCTTGTGACTGCAATAAGTGAGAGAAATATGCCAACGATGAATGAGAATACCCCAATAAAAATAATAGATTCTTTTAACCTCATAATGTCATCTCTCCTAATAGAATGTGTGTTCGTTCTTTCTGACACTTATTATAAATACGAACAAACGTTTCTGTCAAACGTTTTTTTCGAACCTATGTTTGTACTGTTAGGAAAAACATGCTATAATTTCTTTAAAATTGACGTTTTGAGGTGCAAAAGATGACGAAGCTATCAAAAAGACAACTCGATATCCTGACATTCATCAAAGAAGAAGTAAAAAGCAAGGGCTATCCCCCATCCGTTCGTGAAATTGGAGAAGCTGTCGGTCTAGCATCCAGTTCAACGGTTCATGGACATTTAGCTAGACTAGAAACGAAGGGCTTAATTAGAAGAGACCCGACAAAACCTAGAGCGATCGAAGTACTAGATGAAGAGGAAATGAATATTCCAAAGAGTGCTGTAATGAACGTACCAGTCATCGGAAAAGTAACAGCAGGCCTGCCTATTACGGCTGTTGAGAATGTAGAAGAGTACTTCCCTCTTCCAGAGACTTTTGCAGCACCAGATGAACAAGTATTTATGCTTGAAATTATGGGAGAAAGTATGATTGACGCAGGAATTTTGGACAAGGACTATGTCATTGTGCGTCAGCAAAGCACTGCTAACAATGGAGATATTGTCGTCGCCATGACAGAGGAAGATGAAGCGACAGTGAAACGTTTCTATAAAGAAGATACACACTTTAGATTACAGCCAGAAAATCCATCTATGGAACCGATTATTTTACAGAATGTAAGTATACTAGGTAAAGTGATTGGCGTCTTTAGAAATATTCACTAAAAAAAGCCGGTATTTCATCAGTTAATGATGAGAACCGGCTTTTTTTTATGAACAAGAATAGGCAAGAATACTCGAGCTTGGGAAGGAACCAAATGTAAAGTTCGGCCAAATAAAGCCAGTTGTTCTCCCGAAAGGCTGTGAAGATAGAACATACATTAAAAATACTTGACCGTTTCTCATAAACACAATCGTCCACCTTCTATTACATCCCGCGGCAAATTGAACCGATTGCTGACCTCCACCTGTTTGCCCTGAAATAAGTGACTGCATGCTTTGAGGCTGTGATAATGCTTGCTGATATTGCGAAACGATATGCTGTGGTGGGGCTGGCGGGGCTGATCCACTAGATCCGGGCCCAGTGCCTCCTCCTCCGATTGGAAACCCTGGAAATCCTCCAACTTGAGAAGGGAGCGACGGCCAACCTTGCATCTGCCTATCATATGAGTACCCATTCCACATACCTTCATACGGATAATACATATTCAACACCACTTTCTTAGACATTCATCACGATAGTATATGTCATAAATGAAAAAGCGTGTTGAACGTCCAAACAGAAACTTTTCCAAAAAACGTTTTGTTCTTCTTTAGAACGGTTAAATAGTAGATATAAAGAAAAAATAAAAAAATGAAAACTTTTTGCCACCCTCAAACGTTATATATATAGAAAGAAAAGAAATAAAAAACATTTCAATTTAATACTTGTAATATCTCTGTAATTATTGTAACATTTGTAACATAAGAAGTTTTCATTGAGAAAAGGAGGCAATCGCCTTGAAAAAATTATTCGTTTTATTAACTGCTATTATGCTTATGATCTCATTACAATCTACAACATTGGCCGCTTCTAAAAAACCAGCCACTTTGACAAATAAAGAAGCGTTACATATTGCCCTTGATGCACGGGAACACTTTTGGAGTGCGATGTCAGGCTACAAAATTAATGAACATTCTGATTACAAATTAAAATCATTTAGCTATAAAGACATGACTTACAACTATCTTTCTAAAACATTTGATACAAAGAAAAAACTAAACAGCTACCTATCTCAAGTTTTCACAAAAGAAGCCATCAATCAAGGTTTAAAAGACTACCAGTTCATTGTTCATAAAGGCAAAATGGCTGTTCCAGTCGGCGACGGAGACAATATGCTTAATTGGGATAAAGCGACACCTAAACTTGTCTCTAAAAAACAAACAGTCCGCACATATGAATTCACTGTCCCAACACTTGATGGACGCAAAGTACAAAGAACGGTTACGTTCGAAAAAGGACAAAAAGATTGGAAAGTCACTAAAATTGACGCTGTTATCTAAATAAAAACCAGGCCATTCAATCGGCCTGGTTTTTATATTGAAGTAAATTCAGTCATGCGGTCTAAGGCGTGAGCAAGTGATGATGCCGTGCGAAATTCATTAAAAGGAAGCCCGAGCTGCACAGCGGTTTGGGCAATTTCTGGTCTGATTCCTGAAATAGTTGTCTCTACTCCAATTAACCGAAGTGATGTGACAAGATCAAAGATTTGATGAGCCACCATTGTATCAATAATGACAACGCCCGATAAATCAATACATAAATGCTGTACACCTTTTTGTGAGCACTGTTTTAGCGTATTTTCTAAAATAATCTTTGCTCTCGCTGTATCAATATCACCTACTAACGGCAATAACGCAATATGACTTTTTAAGACAATGACAGGTGAGCTCAGCTCGTAAATCATGTCTCTTTGTGCCACGAGCTTCCTCGTTGTATTTTTCACATATTGCTGGATGAACATATGAATGGAAATATTAAACGCCTCTGAAATTAAATCATACCAATAAAAGATGCGGTCAATATCAATTTCATCTTGACGCTGTTTAATAAATTCTTTTAAGTAATGAAGGACCACTCTTTGATTGGACATGTATTCTCTCACAACATAATCTAATGGTGTGTTTAAATGCTTTGGGTCACTGGCTAAGTCTTCAGACCACTTTTTAAACTCAGTATGTAAATACGTCTTGTCTTCAATAATAGCACGTATAAAATGCTGGTAATAATCTTGATTTTGCCGTTTTAGCTCTGATATGATGCTGGAATCTGTTGAACGATATATTGATTCTGGATCATCATCTTCAATTGAATCATACCAAGTTTCAGTCAGTTTCTCTGCATGTTGCATGAAATAATCGTATAATGCACGGTTCTTATCCATAAGCATATGTCCCTTCACATTTTCTTCTTGTCTGTCTTTGTACCTTATAGGATCCATTGTACCACTGAATCTTTTGCCCCTGCTAGCTCCAATACGCTCTGATCATCATCAAAAAAGGCACCTACTCACAGGTGCCTCTCTTTTAGTTTTATTTCACAATAAATAAAATTCTTTTCCCATCAGGATACCCGCTCATCTGGTGTCCGACCCATGAGCCCGCTCCCCTATTATCAGACGGGCTGACATATTGAACACTCGCCCCTTTTCCTCCTTCAAGACAAACTGCCATCGGCCACTCATCTCGGTCGAATCCAGGCTTAGTCGGAATGCCTTTTAATGATTCTTGCCTGCGGGCATCTGCTCCATTTCGGTCTATCGTACACACATCTGAATGCCCTTTTCGAATGGCTTCTTGAATATGACTGCCTGTTTCAGGGTACCGTTCCTTTGGAAATTGAATGACATGATCATATCGATCCGCACCTTTTGCCGCATGTTCCTCCCCAAATCCACCTAACAGCGTGCCCATCCATATCACAAAGCATAAGGCGACAGCAGTAATCCAGCCTCTTCTCATTTTCAAAAAAGCGTGACCTCCTCATTTTTCTCAAGTAGAATCTTGACTTAAAGGAAATGTGTCATTTTAATGTATGAGTTGTTCACGAATGACATGTGAAAAAAATGAAGAGGCTGAAAACTCAATGAATCTTTCAAGCATAGACAGATAGACACTTGTATCCACATAAAAAAGCTTGTCCCCTATGAAGGAAACAAGCTTTATGTTCTAGCTTTTATTGCGCTTTTGCATAGTTGATAAATTCAACAAAGGCAGCTGTCGCTTTCGGACCGCCATTAATCGTTCCGTTTGAATACCCTGCGTTATGAACCCCAACGATTTGCTGATTTTGATCTAGCATCGCTGAGCCTGAATTTCCGCTAAATGTATCAATCGTATAGTATGCGAGATTCGTATCTTCTCTTGTCACAGGACCTGACATCTCCCATTGCGACACCTTGCCAGTCGATCTCATTTTATCACCTGGATATCCAGAAATTTTAATCGTTGTTCCAGTTAAGTTTGTCACCTGACGGATGGAACGATAACCGACTGTATTGCCAATGTTCGTATCTGTTTTGATCACGGCAAAATCATATTGGCTCGCACCTGTATTGATATATCCGCTTGGTACATAGAACTCTGTCATATTTGCTGACCCATTTACCGCAGTGCTATCATTCATCCCTGGATACACCGATCCTTTTGCACTATAACTTCTCGATGCTGTATTGTACACGCAGTGTCCGTTTGTCAAAATTTTGTTAGGGGCAATGAGTGTCCCCGTGCAGCTGGAGCCGCCAAATGTAATATAAGCAATTGAATTATATGGTGCTACTCTTGTATTTGCTACTTTTGTTCTACCATCGTCTCCAATGACGACTTTAGTTTGAAAGTCTTTTACATATTTTGATAGTGGTTTTACTTTTTCACCAACAGTTGAAGATAGATCATCCACTTTATCAAAGGATGAGGGGGATTTCGTATCATTGTGGAAATCACTTGAAGAGATCACCTTTCCATCAGAAGTCACCATGTCATAATCAGATGTTAGTACTGAATCCGATGCGGCATGGGCAAAACTAGGCACACTTAAAGCACCAAAAACGAGTAGAGAAGGGAGTAACATTTTCACCTTTTTCATCATATTCCTCCTTTATGTCCTATATCAAAAATGATACGATTGTTCCATATTGGAGTAAATGAGAGAATATTCTTATTTTTTACAAAATATTTCATTTTCAAATTAGGTGTTTTGTATCTTTCAAACTTTCATTCTATCGATCTCACCTCTCTTGATGAAACAGAAAAAACCGCCTAATTGGCGGTCTTCCCTCTTGTCAGCTCCATACATCTTTTACATATCTATTATTATTCGCAAGGGTTGTCAGCCAATTTTCAGCTGCTTCCTTCGAGCATTGTTTCTCGTGTTGATAGAGGTCGATCAGTGTAGCCTCTACATCTGGTGCCATGACTTTTCCGTCCCCGCACACGTAAAGATACGCACCTTGGTCAAGTAACTTGATCAGTATGTCGCCGTTTTCTTTCAACAAATGCTGGACATATACTTTTTGCTCTTTGTGACGAGAATAAGCCCGGTGGATGTGGACAACTCCTTTTTGCGCTGCAAGCTGCATTTCTTCAAAATACAGATCATCTTCATGAGGGTGACGGCAGCCAAAATATAGGTGAGCTTCGCCTAGTGGTTTGCCTTCCTTCTGCCATACTTCTCTTGCCTGAACAAACCCTCTAAATGGAGCGATTCCTGTACCCGGTCCGATCATGATCATCGGTACTTCAGATGAAGGCGGCAGCTGGAATCCTGCCTGCGCTTCGTGGAGGAAGCAGGCGACTTCTTCTCCTTCCTGCAGACCGCATAAATAGTTTGATGCGACTCCGGCATATTCTCCGCGGCCGCTCCACGCTTTCCCTTTCACAACCGCCACTGTGATACTGACTCTTTTTTCATCGACCTTTGGTGAGCTAGAAATAGAATAATAGCGCGGCTTCAAACCTGGTAAAAGTGCTAAAAAGTGCACAAATGACAGCTCACATGCTTCATATTGATCTAGTAAGTCAAGCATGGTTACTCGTTTCTTTAAAATAGCTTCTTGATACGCTTCACCAGCCATTTGCTCAAGCTCCACGCGGTGAGGCGGACAAACTGTATATGCGGCGAGCTCTCTTAGCTGCGTACGTGTTGCAGGCTCTTGAAGCTCAACATGCGACGCAAGTAATTCTCTCATTTGAATCGGCTGATCTAAAGGTAAATGATTTGCTTTTTTCTCAGAAGAAAGCTTGATGTGCTGCTTAGGATCTAGATTGAAGCGATTGATCACCCGCTGAACGAGTGCATCACTATTTTTCGGAACAATTCCGATATGATCCCCTTCTTTGTACTTTTTCCCTTCAGGCAATTGCAGTTCTATATGTCTTGTTTGCCGCTCACTTTTTTCAGATTGTAATTCTTCATTTTTCAGTACAACAGCTGAAAAGGCACCATATGTTTTCGCCACAGGACGTTCTACTAGCTCATTGGTATAAGCAACTGATAGCTTTGGGTTTTCTTTACCTTTTTCTTGGAAGGTGAGCTTAAATTCTTTTGCGAGCTGCTTGAAGACCGTTTTCTGAAATGCTTCTTTATCCTCATCCATATCTCCGCCTGCATCACCTTCTCCTAAATCAGCTGCACGCTTCGCACCTTTTCTTTCAAGTGCTTCATCAATGAGACGAGGAATACGCTGGTACGTACTCGCCCAATTTCGATCTCCGCATCCAAACACAGCAAACGTCACGTTTGTTAAATCCTGCTCTTTATCCTGCGTGACCCAATCCACAAATTTTTTCGCATGGTCAGGCGGATGTCCATTATATGAAGCGGTCACGATGAAGACTGCACCCTTATCTGGTAATTGACGTGTATAGTCATCAAGCGGAGCAGTGGTCACATCAAACCCTTTTGCTTTTCCTTCTTCAGCCAATTCGTTTGCGATTTGTTGCGCTGTGCCAAGATTTGATCCATATAAAACAAGCAATGGTGTACCATGACTCTCCACTTTTGACTCATCAGATTTTGTGCTTTTTTTCGCCTCTTCTTTCGGTGGTGCCATAAAGAGTTGCTGCTTTCTTGGCCGCACTTTGATTTTAAAATCGTTTGGCTTAATCGTCAGAGATTCTTTTAAATCAAGTTCATATGATGTGTGATCAATCAATTCCAGGTTGTGCAGGACCATTGCCAGTACCATTGTGGCTTCATGAAGGGCGAATTGCATGCCGATACATGCACGCTGTCCATTCCCAAAAGGCTTGTAGGCATGCTGCGGGATCTTTTCAGGGTGTAGAAACCGCTCTGGTTTAAATTCTTCCGCATCCTCTCCCCATACCGCTTGATCACGATGTAACTTAGGTAGCAGCACGGAGACACTTTGGTTCTTTTTAATCGAATATTTCCCTCCGATGACGGTGTCCTCTTTCGCATAAAAAGAGAACGTAGGCGCTGTTGGCCAGAGGCGAAGAGATTCATTTAAAACCATACGTGTGTAATTTAGTTTTTGTACCTGCTTAAATGTTGGCAGTCCGCCTTGCAGCACATCATCTGCTTCTTGGACAGCTTTCTTTAATTTTTCAGGATTCTTTAATAAGAAATAAATCGCAAAGGATAGCAGCCCGCTTGTTGTTTCGTGCCCAGCTATTAAGAAGGTAATGATTTGATAGCGAATATTTTCATCTGACAGGCGCTCTCCTGTTTCAGGGTCCTTTGCATGCAGCATGAGGGACAGTAAATCATCGCCCGTTTTATCTTGTTTTTTCCGTTCTTGAATAATGTCATCTACTAATTGCTTCATAAAATCAACATTATCTTCAAATTTTTTTCTTCTTTTGATCATTAGCTTATCTGCAACCGGCAACCGGCTCGCCTGATCCATCGCTTCGCTTAAACCATTCACCATACTTTCGATGAATGGATGCTGATTTTCTTTATAAAAACTGTTAAACCTGAAATCAAAACCACAAAGTCCGATCGTATCTAAAGTAAGCTTTGTCATATCCTCTGCTACTTCAATTTCTTCATCACGGCCTGTTCTTTGCCATTTTTGTACAAGCTGTGTGGCAATATCGAGCATCATTTCATGATAGCCCTTCATGGCCTGCTGACTAAACGCCGGCATCAAGATGTGGTGAGCCTTTCTCCAGTTCGGTTCTTCTGTCCAGCTCGTAAATAACCCATCCCCTGCAAATGCTCTTACTTTATTGAGACTAGTCCCAATGTATTTATCAAAACGGCTCTCATCACATATTTCTTGGAAAAGTTCATGATTAGAAACAAAAATACTTGTTGCTTTTGAAAATTCAAACTGAAAGATCGGTCCTAATTCATCTGCCAGCCGCCAAAAGGTTTGAGAAAGCTCCCCCTTTTTGATATGGGGAATATTTTTAAAAGGTCCGTATGTTTTTGGTTTTGGAATGATTGATGTTTGTTGCATGTGCCCACTCCTTTTCATTCATTCATTAAGATGCGACGCTGATAGCGCGCCATAAACTTTGCTCAATGTCCTCTAGAAATTCAATCGTTGGCTCTATTTCTTCTGCAAGAATTTGTTTATGCAGCTGTACAAAGGCACCAAATACAATCGATAAAATGGTTTTACCTGAAAGATTTGGATGAATCCCATCCTTTTTCCCTTCTTCAAAGATAAGGAATAGTTCATGTAACAAATGCTGCATTTTCTCTTTGCTCGTCTCGTCTAAGTAATGGGATCGTTTATCAATTTCTAAGAAATATAGCCCGCTTGGATTCTCCTTTGTAAATAAAACCAAGCAATAAAATACATGCTTAAAGTACGCCCGAATACTCGCCTTTGGATCTGGACTGTTTGTGTTCATTTTTTCGATAAATGCAGAAAGGCTGCGCTGGTACAAAATATTGACGAGTGCCTCTTTACTGTCGAAATAACGGTAAATGGTTCCCGCTCCGACGTTTGCTCTTTTTGAAATCATTGGCATCGTGGTCCCATCAAAGCCCCGTTCAATAAATAAGTCTAGTGAAGCCTTCATGATCTGTTCTTGTTTATCAGTCACTGCTTGCACTTCATCCCCTCCTCGCCCCAGGAATGAACGTTCATTCCGCAAACGGTATATTATATTAATATTTTAATTTGTTCTATATACACTTAAACACATTTATTTTTTTCCGTCATCACATTTTCTGAAAATAATAATAATTGAGAAATGATGCCTAGTCAGACAGCATCCAAACGACTTATAAACATTGACGGATATGTGTCATGCGGGTGACCTCCGCACTATATCATTCTTGATCAATCGGAGAGTGAATGTGGTCGTCATATGTATCAATATATAAGCTGCCATTACTTGAACGGACTGCGTATACAATGTCCTTTAAGGAGAGCTGCCTTTTCTTAAGCTCTTCATCTATCCACTCCACTGTTAATTGATTTTCTTGAATGTTTTTCAAAATGAGCTTTCCGTCCATGATCACTTCAATAGGCATGTAGCCCTCTGCCTTCATATACAATTGAAGATCCTTTCGAGTGACATTTTCAAACGAAGGATATTTTTTCACTGACATATGTCCATCTGTTTCAATTATGGCAAATTCAACTTCGCTAATATCAAAAATGTCTTTTTCTCTCAGCTGCTGATTTAAATAATCAAGGGTATATCTCATTCCCTTCATATTCTCTTCAAGAATTTTGCCATTTTGTATGACAAGGGTTGGTTTACCGGCCATAAATCCTCTCAATTTTCGGCTCCTTAAAGCAATGAGCGAAATCACATAAATGATCATGACAAGCGTGACAAAGGAAATCGTCGTGTGATGAAACGGAAGCGTTGTATTAAACGCGAGACTCGCCGCAATTGAACCTAAGCTAATGGCTGCTATAAAATCAAAAATATTCATTTGCGCTATGGTTTGCTTTCCAAGAAGACGTGCTCCGCCAAATAAAATCGCAAAAGCAAACATCGTTCGTAAAATGACTTCAATATGGTCAGGCATGTAAGGGTCCACCTTTCAATTGCATCAAAAAAAGCCTTTTCCTTAGAAAAGACTCCTTTTTAGACTATGCATTTATTCCATCATTATTCAATTGGGCTGCATCGCTTTGCTCAAATTGTGAGCGCAGCTCAATAATGGAGCTATTTCTGACAGCATTGGCATCTTGCTCAAGAAGCCACGTATAAAATCTAGCTTGCTCCGCTGTTTGCAATGCCTGCATATATTTATGCGTGGAACGCTTCTCTGCAACGCGCTGTTTGATCGCGCGCATCTGCTTCCAGAATTGATAATAAGGAAGCTTGAGCTTGGTCATCAAGCCGCGATCATCCTCAATGACATATCCCTCTTCTTTGATCGAGTCGTCATGAGAAACGGCCTGATACCATTTATAAAAAGACGTCCAATCATGGAACACAGCCACTTCCTGCTTGCTGGATATTCCAAGCTGTTCGCTTACTCTTTTCACTTCAGTAAATGGTGCCTTTTCATAGCTTAGCTGACGCTTCACTATATCAAGCAAAATGAGTTGATCATGATCATATGTGATAATATGTGGGTCTTTCTCTGGCAAAATGACTTCAAACACAAGAGATGCATTGTGGTCACGTACGTATGATTTGATGTAGTCGACCTGCACGTCTCCGAAGGTCTGATAGAATAACTCCTCGACCCAGGAAGCATGCTGATTTTGTTTCACATGAGATGTATACGATTTGGACGTAAACACCAATTCATCTTCCATTTCGTTATACCCAACCGTCCCTAAATATCCATTTGCTTTATCATAGACGGTGACAGGAAATTGAAGGTGGTTTACTAGATGATGCATTTTTGTCTCCGGACGCTCATCAATGTTAAAAAATTTGTTGTAGCTTCTTGAAACAATCTGCTTTGACACCATATTGACAAACAAGCCTCTTGCCTTCACATTCACATCATCCCACTGCCGTTCACTAAACGCTTTTTTCGTAAAATTAAAAGATGAAATGTGGTGCGGAAGCTTTAATTCCTGTACATACTCATGCTGATCTAAGTGAGCTAAAAAGTCATCTAGTGAGATATCTGGTTGAATAGTGGCTGATGGTTTTTTCTCAGAAGCTCTATAGATTGGGTTGTCAATTTCATGAGTCTCAATCCCGTCAGCTGTGATTTTCAACACTCTCAGCTGTCCCCCGAATTCAACCTGGCCTTCTAGATTATAAGACCTTTCCGCTGCTTGAATAGGCAGCCTGTATAAATTGCGATGCCCGTGAATTTGAATGACATCTAATCCAGCAGTATTTTGAACAAACAAATGATCAATGTCATCTGAATATTCACCTACACCGTGGATGAGCTGCTGTGTTGAGACATGCAATAGCTCTTCTGGCAAATGAGCAAGCCCCCCGTGGGTAACAAGAAATGTCTTGCCATGGTACGTAAAATAAGTAAGCTGATGAAATGTCCTAACAAACTTTCGTACTTCTTTTAAATCAAAGTCTGCTGCTTCAATCTCAGGTGCAGTATGCCGGTTAAACATATTACTTTTTACTTTTTCACCATGTGCAAACCGGTATAAATGCTGATCATGATTGCCCTCAATCACGATGACATTCCGGCATTCTCTATGTGCGAGCATCCATTCTAATACTTCCTTGTTTTCTATACCTCTATCAAGCAAATCACCTGCAAAGATATAAAGTTCATTTTCTTTAATATCTCCTTGCAAATAGGTGGTCAGAGCGGTATGACAGCCGTGAATATCTCCAAAAACATGAATGGCCTCATATTGATCGAAGGATCGAGGCTGATAGGTCATCACTTGCGGATATTCCTCAGGCTGCAAGACAGTCACCCATGATGGGACCTTTTCTGTTTTTAACCGCTCATTCATTTGATATAAAACAGACTCCCGCACAACTTTGTGAGCTACCCGTGAGCGATTTTGCAATAGAGCTGTTTCAAGCGGCACCTGCGTGAAATCGACGACATACACCCTGTAACGATACGATGTGGCCAGCGATTTATATTGAGATATCGATTTGCTTGAAATATGCGTGGCATCAATCACAGTAAAGTCTCCGCGTTCCATACGTGCTGTAAGCAATTCAAATAATAAAGACCAGACTTTGTGGTCATGCTTGCTTGAAATTTCTGGTTTCCCATTGACAGATAACTGCGGAGGCTGGGTCAAAAGACGAATCTGATCCGCTGATAATGTGTAAGGCTCTAAGCCTTGGGCTTTGATCCAAGTTGATTTCCCTACGCCTGGGAGACCTCGTAAAAGGACTAAAGTTCTCATATTGGTTCTCCTTTAATAAGTGATATTTTACCTATTATAGATAAATGATGGATAAATCTCAATCTTTTATCGATTATGGTAATATATAGATAGAAAGGGAGGTTTTACGTATGTCTAATGGGGAGAATATGGCATTTAATATTGGTGATCTTCTATTTCAAGTGTTCTCTCTTCTATTCATTGCTGCTATCGTGACGATCATTGTCATCGCTTTTCGAATGATCAGAAGAAAAAGAATGGAATTGAAGAAGGTTGAGGAAAGATTGAACAAAGTAATTGAAAAAAACGATTTAAAAGAGTAAAAATCCGGAATTTAACCGGATTTTTTTTGTTTCATCACAATCCCTTGCCGCTGCTGCATCAAAAAGAAAAAGACGCCTAAAAGGACAAGAAAACCGCCACACATTTGGAGCAGCGTGACTTTCTCTCCAAGCAGCCATACAGCAAGAATCGTGGCTCCAACAGGTTCGCCAAGGATACTCATTGAAATGGTTGTGGCATTGACATAGGTTAAAAGCCAATTATTAATGACATGAGACATGGTGGGAATGATCGCAAGCAATAAAAAGATTCCCCACTCTTTACCCGGATAGCCTGTAAAAGGCGTTTGCTGAATCAAATTGAATAAAATTAAAAAAAGACCGGCAAAACCAAACACACAAAAACTATAAATCCAATGAGATATCTTTCTGACAGCCTGTTGACCTATTAATAAATAACAAACAACCGCGATCACACTTAAAAAGGATAAAATGTCTCCTAGGATGGCTTCCTGGCTATGACCTATGTCTCCCCACCCAATCATAAGTGCACCAACAATTGCGGCACACATCGTCAAGAGTGCAGGCAGCGTGGTTCGTTCACGGAAAAAGAGAAAGCCGCCTAATAAGGAGACCATCGGCTGAAGGGCGATGATAATAGTAGAGCTTGCCACAGTCGTCAGCTTCAATGAGCCAAACCACAACACAAAATGGAGTCCTAAAAAGAAGCCTGACATACATAAGAAAAACCAATCTCTTCGCTGAATCGAGAGAAATTCTTTTTTTCGTGGCAGAATAAACGGTAGCATAAAAATCGCGGCAAAGATCATTCGATACATGCTTAAAATAGCAGCAGGTGCATTTGACCATTTCACAATGATAGCAGAAAACGAAATGGCAATAATTGAAATCACAAGCGGTAGTGCAATTGATTTCTTTTGAGCAGTTGACTTCATGTCCATAAGCAGCTTCCTTTACATCAGCAGTAGATGAGAAGTTCATCTTGTATGTCGTCATCTTACTATGTCCAATCCGCTAGAGGCAAGATGATTTTAAAACTTATGTACGCTTTTTTTGCATGAAAAAAGGCTTTCTTCTCGAAAGCCCTATTCATCATCTATCAATAGATAAACCGCCCGAACTGGACCATGAACCCCTACTACTAAATTCATCTCGATATCCGCAGAGTTACTCGGACCTGATATAAAATGAATAGCACCTTTCGCCTGCTCTCCCTCCTCTACTGAGCGATTAAGAGCCGAAACAGCTTGAATCATCCGCGGAACCACCGTGCTTTTTTCGATACACACGATATACATCATCGGTAAAAAATGGAGCGCTCTTCCTTGGCCCTGATGGGATGAAAGGACGACTGTACCTGATTCTGCTAAGGTGTAATCACTGAATACAACCGAATACGCCGCTTGCTCTGCCAGCCTGATATTTTCTTCCCTTGAAGCCTCAGCATTCCAACTGGTGACTGCGAATCCTTCGTGCTGCAAGGTGTCAAACATCGGATAAAATCCATATTGTTCAAAACGATGATCGCCCGATGTCATCACAGAACCCTCTCCATACTCTGTCATCAATGATCGTAATACAGAGGACGCTTCCTCTGGTGTTGTTTCGACCACTCTTGTATGAATTCGTTGACATTGCACCTTCAATTGCTCGACTAGCTCTTCTTTAGACAAAAGTCCGTTTGTTTCCCACTGAACTTGATGCTTCCAAGCTGGACGCTGAATAGATGCAGACGAGGAGGAATCCTTCCCTAATTGCTTACGGATATGAGCTAAAAACGACTCTCGTTGAGAAATGGTTCCCTTCATCACTGCTCCTCCTTCTGTCTCTTTTTAAACCAATCCCTGAATCTTTCTTTACTAGGAGCTGGCAGGTCACGAATATCTGTCCAATTCTTTAAAGGACCTGTTCCTTTTGAAATCTGTCCGTTTGAAGCCATACGATTCATCAATACAGGAGCTGCTTTTGTTCCGAATTGATACATCCCGGGAGTCGAAGCGCCCATTCCGAACATTTTCATCGCCATCATTTCAGCTTTAGACGCTCTCCCCTCTTTTTCCACGATGACTTGACGATGTTTTATTAATAACTCGTGAAGCGGGATCTTTACTGGACAAGCATCTGTGCAGGCCGCGCAAAGGCTGGATGCAAAGGGGAGCTCTTGGTAGTCATCATAGCCGCCAAGAAGCGGCGATAAAACAGCACCAATTGGCCCCGGATAAATCGATCCGTATGAATGTCCGCCCACATGCCGGTAAACTGGGCACACATTGATGCAGGCTGCGCACCTGATACATTGGAGAACAGGCTGAAAGGCAGTACCTAATATATTGGACCGCCCATTGTCCACAATGACCAAGTGAAATTCTTCTGGTCCATCCACTTCTTCTTCTCCTTTTGGTCCAACGACAGAAATGTAACTCGTTAATTTCTGACCGACTGCACTTCTGCACAAAAGACCAACGAGGACATCCAGCTCCTCCATCGTTGGAACAATCCGTTCCATGCCCATAACGGCGATATGTGTCTTCGGGATAGCCGTGACAAGATCCGCATTCCCTTCATTTGTCACAAGGCAAATGGAACCTGTATTGGCGACAGCAAAATTACAGCCGGTGACACCAATATCTGCTTCGAGGAACTTTTCACGTAAGATGGCTCTCACAAAACTCGTCATATCTTCAGGTGTCTCTGACATCTCATATCCGAGCTTTTCGTAAAAGACTTCTCGTATTTGTTCTTTCGTCATATGAAGAGCAGGTGCCACAATATGTGAAGGAGGTTCATGATCATCTACTTGCAGAATATACTCGCCAAGATCGCTTTCCACCACCTCACAGCCGATCTCTTCAAGGGCTTGATTCATTTCAATTTCTTCTGTGACCATTGATTTTGATTTAACGATCTTTTGGGCCGCCTTTTTCTGTGCCACATGTTGAATATACGCCGATGCCTCTTCCTTTGTTTTTGCAAAAAAGACATGTCCCCCGCGTGCACTAACACTTTCACTTAATTGGTATAAGTAGTCATCAAGATGCGTCAGCGTATGCTGGCGGATTTCCTCGCCAAGCTCACGCCACTTTTCCCAGTTGCCAAGCTCTTCGCTCGCAGCTAGCCGCCTTTCATACAGGCGTTCCTGTGCTGAGGAAACAGCAACTCTCATGACTTTATCTTCTAACCCTTCCCCGATTCGTTCTTTAAAGGCCTTCTCTCCAATTTTCATACTCATGTGCCGTTCCCCCTCTTAAAGTCAGCGGCTATTTAATACCTCTGCGATATGCATCACTTGAATGGGCTTATCAAGACGATTCAGCCTCCCGCCAATATTCAGCAGGCAGCCGCAGTCAGCACCAATGATGTATTCAGCGTGTGTCTCCTCTATGCTTTGGACTTTCTCATCGACCATTTGCTCAGAAATAGGAGTCATTTTTACTGAAAAGGTTCCTCCAAATCCGCAGCAATTTTCGGCGCGCGGCAATGGTGTCATCGTCAAATCTTTGACATTTGACAACAGTGTGAAAGGGGCTTCCTTAATTCGCAGCAGTCTCGTCATATGACAGGATGTGTGATAGGTTGCGTTTCCTTTCAGGCTCGCTCCGACATCTGTGACATGTAATATATCAACAATAAACTCGGTTAATTCATATGTTTTCTCAGCAAGTGCCTTAGCTTTTGCTGACCACACTGGGTCTTCTTTTAAAAGATGAGGATATTCTAAAAACATCGCCTTACAAGAACCTGACGGCGTCACGACATATTCAGCTGATTCAAAGGCTTTGATCATGTTTTTTGCTGCTTTAATGGTTTCTTTTGTATAGCCGCTGTTAAAGGCTGGCTGCCCGCAGCACACTTGTGCCTCTGGAAATTCCACTTCTACACCGAGCCTTTCTAATACTTCCACTGTGGCCTTTCCTACATTTGGCTGCATGGTGTCAATTAAACAAGTAACGAATAAATGGACTTTCATCGGCGAACTTCCCTTCTTTGCTGCAATTTGATTCATCAATTTGGTCATCTGATGACGAAATAACAGGCCTTATTTTCATTTTAATCCCAAATTTCTGAAATTTCAACGAGGTGATTTGTCTAAATTTGGACATATGGCTCGTGTAGCTTGAATGAAAAAAACGCCCTTTTGATAGGACGTTTGAGAAAATTTATTTTGTAATCATTTCACGAATTTTTTCGTTAATAGGAGTGAGATGGCCTAATTTTTCTTTATGTTCTCAATTCTTTTTTCGAAAGAGGGATGACTTTCACGCCATTCAGACTTTTTTCCATAATCTCCATCTTCTTCTTCAATAAGGCTGCTTAATTTAATCAAAGTATTGAGATACAGTGTTTTATTCCCAAGGTGGAAAACAGCAAAGTTATCAGCCTGAATCTCAAATAACCGGCTGATTTTCTTTGGCAGCCATTCCGTAATGAAGATCATGAGAATTACTCCTACTGGGAAAATAAGAACATATTGCCACCATCCGTTGGCAAGCATAACATGTCTGGCATAATACATACTGATGCCCATAAATAATGTTACGATCAAAGTTAGAAACATGGTATAATGCGCATGTTTTAACTTCGCATGCCCCATTTCATGGTATAAGATGGCACGAATTTCATCTTTTTCAAACTTATCTAACAACCCTTCTGTCACATACACATCAACTCTTCTTTTAAATGGAAGTTTAAATGAATATATCCAGGCATTCACATCCTGTTTTGAGTCTTTTTTCACCCAAATATTCACCTTTTGGTTTGTCTTATACTCAATATCCTTGCGAATATACATGAATGCTTCTGTATTCAAAACTTCATATTTGTTTATTATTTTTTGTATGATTGAGTAACCAAAAATAAATAATATGATTAGGGCGAAGTACCAGCCACAAAAAAGAAAAAGGTTATCCATGATCTTCGCTTGAAATGACAAAGGAAGTAATAAATAAGATCCGAAATATAACAAGGATAATGTGGCAGCACCAAACAAAACGACTTGCTCCCTAACATTCATTAAAAACGAATTTCCTGACGCACCTTCATTCTCTTCTAAACCTTCAGGCGTATCTTTTGTAGTATACTCAAATGAATAAGCTGTCAATAAGACTGACAGGAAACTAGGTACAAGTATAGAGAGAATGATGCTTAATACATAAGAGCCTGTTATTGATAGCGCATATCCCATTAAGAAAAAATAATTTAATCCCAAGGGAAGAAAAATGGCTAGAACAAAGGGAATAAATAATGTGAATAGGTTTTTCATAGATTCATGAAGATTAAAAAATAAAAATAACATAGCTGGAAAAAGAATTCCTATTAAGGTAATTAATATAATATATGTGGTATTATGCTTAAAACCTGTTTTGACCTTAGTAGTTTCTGTTAGATTCGTTAGATTGTATTTAGAGAAAAAAGGATTTTGCGATACCTGTTCCATCTTAATTTTATCATCATGAATAAGTACAAAACCTCTTCTTAGAAAAACCATTGCTTTTTCTTTCATTAATTTGTTAGTTTCAATCGCGCTAACTCTATTCCTAGATGAAATCTCCGTGAAATTTACTTGCTTTCCCCCCAATTGAAAGGCTGCTTCTGAACGATCTTTGGAGTCATCATCTTGATAGGTTAATAAAAAATCACCCTGATAAAGAGAATGGGAGATTAATACTTTTGGATTGTTATCTTTGTTCGAATCAAGTAGAACAAAAGGAGAAACAACTGCTGAACGGATACCAACTTCAATCAAAATGACTATTATTGTTATAATGCTTGCAATAAGATAAGAAAGGGAGGCTTTTCGTAACATTTCGTCACATCCTGCTTATGTAGATTTTAAAAGGTTTCATATGTTAAGAAAGAGTAATAACCATTATATACGTCCATTATTCAGAAGAACTAATTGAAAATCTAACCTTTATTATTAGCTTCCCTATGCTAGATTAAGCAGGAAGAATAAACAAATAATAAGCCTAAATTCCATTTTAGTCCCAACTTCCTGCAATTTCAATGAAGTGCTCGTGTAGCTTGAATGAAAAAAACGCCCTTTTGATAGGACGTTTGAGAAAATTTATTTTGTAATCATTTCACGAATTTTTTCGTCGATAGGTGTTAACGGCCGTCCTAATAAGGTTTCGAAATCATGGCTTTCAACGGCTAAGGCACCATCGCGAATTCCGCTTTGAATGGCTTTGACAAATGGCACAGCTTCTTTTGGTACACCATTAGAAGCTAAAAATTCCCCAAATGTGTCGACATCCATTTGCTCCACTTTGATCTCTTTTCCGCTCACCTCACTGACAATGTGAGCAAGTTCAGTGTGTGTCCGAAGAGGGCCTGACAGTTCATATATCTCCTTGTCATGTTTAGAAAGTGTTAACGCATTTGCCGCCGCTTCTGCGTAGTCATTTCTTGTTGCCCAGCCAACCTTGCCATCACCAATTGGACTTAAAAATGGTGCGCCGCTAACGGCTGCTAGTATCGTATTTTTTTCATTTTCTACATACCAGTTGTTTCTTAGAAACACATGAGGAATGCCAGAGGCCACAATGGCTTCTTCAGTTTTTGCGTGGTCGTGTGCAAGGACAAGCTGACTCTCTCTTGCATTCACAACGCTTGTATAAGCAATAAAGGATACACTGGCTGCTTTGGCCGCTTGGATGGCAGCCGTATGCTGCTGCACGCGGTCACCATCCGCAGTTGAAATGATCAAAAGGCGGTCAATGCCTTGAAAGGCTGCCTTAAGGGTGTCTGGCTGAGTAAAGTCTCCGCGGCGTACATCCACCCCGGCTTCCTTTAAATGTGCTGCTTTTTGCGGATCTCGAACACTCACCGCAATTTGTTCAGCTGGTACCTTTTTAAGTAAATGCTGGACGACGAGCGATCCAAGCTGTCCTGTTGCGCCTGTTACTAATAACTTCATAATGTTTGACCTCCTCATTTTGTGATTCACGGTGATGTGCATACGTTATAATCAAAATGGTTACAACAAAAGTGTAAAAAAAGCTCCAATGTATGAGCTTTTTTATTCCGCCTCTGTCAATAATTGCTGAATTGTCACTTGCTTTAGGTGATTCTCAAGTGCAGCTTGTGCTTCTTTTAGTTCATGCCGCAGTCTTGTATCCATCGCTTGACCAATCGGACATGCGATGACTGGCTGATGGAAGTTAAACAATTCTTCATCCTCGCTTACATCGACAGCACGGTACACATCTAACAGCGTGATTTCCTCTGCCGGCCTTTTTAAGTAAGCACCACCTACTCCGCGGCGTATCTCAATAAGATCCGCCCGTTTGAGCATTGCCATCATTTTTCGAACAATGGCTGGATTTGAATTCACACTTTCTGCAATAAAATTCCCTGTACACTCTTTTGGAACACCTGCAATAAATGACAAAATATGAACAGCAATCGGATACCTGTTGCTAATTTGTTTCACAATCTTTCACCACCGTTGTAATCAATATAGTTACAACGAGTGATTTTGTCAATCAATAAACGGATTTTTCTTTCGATCCCAGTCCTCATATGTCATGATATCGTGGTCTTCTTCTGTATCAAGCTCAAGCGGGGCAATGCATTCAAGCAGATTTCCATCTGGGTCAAGAAAATAGATCGCTGCATGAAATTGCGGCGGATTATCGAGAACTAAAGGCTGCTTCTCTTCTGAAAAGCCAAACATTGGGTGAATGCTGATGCCTTTTTCAACCAGCCAAGCCTTGATTTGTTCGATACTAGAGGTTGTAATTTGAAAAGCAACGTGCCGTGTCGAGGGATGATATGGGAAGTCATTGATATCTACTTTCCACAAGCCAAGCCAGCTCTTCCCTTTCTCAATCCATAAAAAAGCAACTCGTTCATTTGCGTGAGCAAGTGTCAATTCCAATTTTTCATAAAACGCAATAGATTTCTTTAAGTCACTCACAGGTAAATGGGCTTCATACAAACCTTTTATCATCATCAAAATCACTCCTTTTCTACCTTCTATTCTGCGGGAATTGATGAGATTCTGCCTCAGCAAAACGATGTATTTTATCCCCTTCATTGGTTTGAGAAGAATGATATGTTTGATCGATTACATATGGGGGAAGTTGTTCAAATAAAAGAAAGGAGCGCTTTATATGCCTTGGACGATGAAAGATTATCCTGCTTCATTTAAATCATTAGACAACGTCATTCGAAAAAAAGCGCTTGAGATTGCGAACAAAATGATGCAGGAAGGCTATGACGAAAGTAGAGCCATCCCAATTGCAATCAGTCAAGCGAAAGAATGGAAAAAGAACGCAACGGAGAAAGAGATCGAGAATGTCTCAGCTCATGGTTCTGTCACGCCATCTAAAGACAGCAGCTCCGCAAGACCAGAGCTTATGGATCATGCGCAGCATGTCGTCAAACACGAAGAAGGCTGGGCGGTTCAAACAGAGAAAGCAAAACGAGCAAGTGAGGTCAAAGAAACGAAACAAGAAGCCATCGACCGGGCAAGTGAGATTGCATCTAATAAAGGGACTTCTGTTGTTATCCATAGAAAAGATGGGAGCATTCAGGATGTGTTAAAACCGCAGTAAGACCGCTCAAAAGCGGTCTTATTTTATGCATTCTTTTCTTTTTTCGCTGGTGCTTTTCTTTTTTTAGGTGCTGCCTTTTTCGCTTTGGCTGGTTTTGATCGGTCGATTGAAGCCTGTAGAGCTGCCATTAAATCGGTCACATTGGATGCAGGATCTTTTTTGTCTGTCGTTTCTGGCTGAACTGTATGTTCTCCAGATATTTTATCTCCAATTAAATTCATCAGCTGTTCTCTGTATTCATCCTGATAGGCAGCTGGATCGAAAGTTGTGGTTAATTGCTCGATTAAAAGAAGCGCTGTATCTAACTCCTTTTTTACAATGTTTTCTTCTTGGGGGATATTCGGTACATCTGATACCTGTCTAATTTCATCAGGGAAATGAATGGTTTCCATCAGTAAAATATGTTCATAGCATCTAACGATTGCTAATTGCTCCTTTGAGCGGATCATAATCTTTGCGACACCAATTTTCCCCGATTCCTCTAAAGCTTTTCTTAATAATGAATAAGCCTTCGCTCCGCCGGTATCTGGTGATAAAAAGTAACTTCTTTCATAATAGATTGGATCAATCTCTTCTATCTTCACAAAATCAATGATTTCAACGGCTTTTTCTTCATTTTCTTTTCGCAGTTTTTCAAGCTCTTCCTCGTCCAATTCAATAAATTTATTTTTCGCATATTCATACGCCTTCACAATTTGTTCTGGCGCTACCTCTTCACCGCAATTGGCACATACTTTCTTGTAGTTAATGGGCGTGTGACACTCTTTATGCAGCTGCCTTAATTTAATGTCTTTGTTCTCTGTAGCGGTAAACAGCTTCACTGGAATATTGACTAGTCCAAAGCTAATGCCACCTTTCCAAACTGTATGCATCGCGTCGCCTCCGTTCTTTTCTCCTTACTATGCAATGTTTTCGTTAGACTTATGTATGTAAATGAAAATTTCATCCCACTCTAAGAACACATTATACGAGGAAGTGACATGCACAAATGAAACCTATGCGATTAACGGCTGCACATGAGGTTCCTACGGGTGCAGACTGGGTGTATGAATTAAAATATGACGGCTTTCGAGCCATTCTGACGTGGGATCAAAACGAGATTCATTTAGAAAGCAGAGCCGGAAAACGATTAAATGAACAGTTTCCTGAGGTGATTGAACAGTGCGAACAATTAAGGGATCAGTTTGCTCTTTTTTTACCTCTGACGTTTGACGGGGAATTGGTCTTTTTACTGGATGAACAGCAAAGCGATTTTGCGAGGGTTCAGCAAAGAGGCAGGCTGAAAAACAAAGAGGCGATTAAGCAACAGGCTGAGCGGTTTCCATGTCATTTGATCGCATTTGATCTATTAAGATGCAAAGGGCAATCTCTAATTGATTTACCGTTGATAGAAAGGAAAAAACAGTTACAGCAAGTTTTCCAAGCAGCAAAACTTCCGCCATCTGTACAGCTTGAGCACCCTTCCCTTCTTCAACTCATTCATACAGACACAAATCCTGAAAATATGAAAAAGCTGATGACGACGTATTTAGCAGAAGGACTCGTTGCGAAAAAAGGGACGAGTAAATGGCACGACAATACCCGGTCAAAAGAATGGTTGAAAGTCAAAAACTGGCGATATGTCTCTGTCATAGTGACTCATTTTGATAAAGAAAATAGCTACTTTCAAGGCTGTATTTATCAAGATCATCAACTCACCGAGGTTGTCCAATTCAAGCATGGATTTTCTAAAGAAGAAGAACAAACGCTTCGTACGCTCTTTCAAACAAAAGGCAAGCAGGCAGGGGCATCAGGATATGAAATCCCACCTTCTATCGTCGCGAGCATTGCTTGTATCTCCTTTGATGGATCCGCCTTAAGAGAGCCGCGTTTTTCTTCCTTTTTACTAGATACTGATCCAGCGACGTGTACGTTTCAGCAAATGCTCAAACAGCTATATCCGCTCCCTGCTGTGATTGACATCACTCATCCCGAAAAACCGATTGTGCCAGCTCTTCATCTGAACAAGGCAGATTACTTACTTTATTTAAGACAAGCCGCTCCCTATCTCTTGCCCTTTTTACGTGAAAGACGGCTGACTTTAATTCGGTTTCCTCATGGTGCCGGGGATGAATTCTTTTATCAAAAGTCGACACCTGATTATGCGCCAGATTATGTGTTGACCGATCAAGCTGATGATATTTCATACACGGTCTGTAATGACCCTCAGACGCTTCTTTGGCTTGGCAACCAGCTTGCAATGGAATTTCATATTCCTTTTGAAACAAGGGATACGAACCGGCCGATCGAAATCGTCTTTGATTTAGACCCGCCGTCTGTTAACGAGTTTCATCTAGCCATAGAAGCTGCCAAGCGAATCAAAACGCTTTTAGACGGTCTCTTTCTCACAGCCTTTATTAAAACAAGCGGTGGTAAAGGACTTCAAGTTTATATTCCATTAAAGAAAAATGCCTTCACATATGAAGAAACGAGGACATTTACCGCGTTTATATGCCAATTTTTATGTGAACAAGCCCCTGAGCTATTTACTTTGGAACGTCTTAAGAAAAAACGCGGCAAGCGCTTGTATTTAGACTATATTCAGCACGATGCTGGAAAAACAATCATTGCGCCCTATTCACCAAGAGGAAATGAGCTTGGACTTGTAGCGACACCGCTTGAATGGGACGAACTCCATCAAGATGGACTTCATCCTTCTTTGTTTACCATGCCAGCTGTGATAGAGCGTCTAAAGGAAAAAGGCGATCCATTCCGACGCATGAGGCACCTTGCAAATGATGACACTTTCAGACAAGTTTTGCACCGGCTTGAGGACATTATCCCGGCACATAAGATGGACATACGCGGTCATTAAGCGTTACACTTACTCATTAGAGAGTAAGAAAGGGATGACCATTTTGACCGCACATTCATTTCGAAATATAGCACTTATTTTCTTGTGCCTTGCAGCAGGTATTGTGGATGTGATTGGCTATTTGAGCTTAGGGCATGTATTTACAGCCAATATGACAGGTAATATTGTGCTACTTGGCATTGCAGCAGGAAGCTCCTTGCAGCTTACGGCCCTTCATTCCATCACCGCACTGAGTGGATTTGTATTAGGGATTTTACTTGCTGTTGTGATAGGCGGAAAGCATGAGAAAACATTTTGGCCAAAAGCCGTTACACGTATCTTTATCATAGAAGTCCTGATACTGCTTCTATTTGCTCTCATGACCATTTTCCCTTATACACAAGGTGCTTATTTTATGCTCATTATCCTTTTAAGCATGGCCATGGGCCTGCAGACAGCGGCCGCCCGCAAATTAAATGTGGCTGGCATTTCCACAACGGTTCTAACGAATACACTCGCCAACCTATTTGAGGATTTGGCTCAGCGCATTTCACATCGGGAAAAAAGAACAGCTCCCATTCAGCATGTCAGTTTCATGCGAATAGGCTCTATTGTCTTTTACTGCCTAGGTGCTGCATTAGCGGCATACACAGATGCATTTGATCCGTTTATCATCATTTGGCTGCCTATCTCTATCCTAGGGGTCATTGTGATCACTGCTGCATTCAAGCACTTTCATCAATTGAAATAGCCAATCGAAAGATGGCTATTTCAATCTCTGTAATGAAACCACTAATAACTTCTTACATAAAAACCAGGAGGACGCCCCATAATGAACGTGGAGCCATATGGAGAATATCCAGAAAATGTCCCGAATCCACCATATCCAGGATAACCTCCTAAACCAGAGAACACGCCAGGGCTCACATAATACCCGCCAAAGCCAATATGTGGCCCCACTGCTCCTCCGCTAAAACCGCCTCCGTGAAATCCTCCATACACCCGTGGGTCCATACAATCACCTACCTTCTAGATACACTTCATCTCATCATATGCATGACAAATGGAGCGGTGTTCCCGCTTTTTCTTTTACTTCTATGTACAATAGATCAATTTGAGAAAATTTGAATGAAAAGTCCTGCAAAAAATTAAATTAAGCAAAGAAAGGTGACCTTTTTAACTTGTTGCTCTGCCCTATGTTTATTTAGAATAATGAGGCAGGTAACAAATTTGCACACCCCCTTTGTTGCGAATTCTTCTTATTAAACGTTCTTGTAGCGTTTAATAAGAAGAGCCTATTAAAAGTCAAAAAACCCTTGCTGACGATAATCAACAAGGGCAAGAGATAAATGGTGGATTAACCACCAATGATTTTTTCTGCTACTTCGAAAGAACCCGCAACGTTTTGAGTCAGAACTGACGCAGCGATCGCTAAACCTACAACGAATAATACTTTTAAACCTGTTTTCATCTTAAATCAACCCCATTCTTTTCATATGTAAATCCGCTTCTAAACTTTTGTTCAAATAAAAAACAGACTGCTCATAAAGTGCTTGCTTTTCACAATACTTAGCCGCAAAATGTGAAAGCTCTTTTACTTCATGATATTCATTCTTCTCTTCTAACTTTCTTAATTTCTCATCAATTTGTTGAAATCTTTGTGGTGCATTCGTTAAGTAAAGGTCATGGACGATGCCTATTTTCAGCTGAAACACTTCATGAGAAGCATCTTTTATTCTCGCATACGCAGCCTCTATATAGTGGCTTGCACGCTGCTTTTCACCAATCACACAGAGTTCCCGGCTCATCAGATACGTAGAATGGAAAAAGAAATCCGACTCGTAATATTCTTGATGGGACAATGCTTTTTCAAGATGACGTATTGATTCTTTCGGTTTATTCCAAAATGAATATAAAATGGCCACATTGTGATGAAGCTGAGCCAGCATAAAATCATCCTGCTCGCTTGTCAAAACCTCTTCCGCCAAACGATAATTTTCAAGCGCCTCTTCATACCGGCCGATCTCTGTTTGATTCGCCGCTATGAGGGAATATGAAAGTGCCGTTCTTCTTTCATAATGCTTGTGCCGTTTATAAACGTGAAGGGCTCTCCTGATATAGCTTAGTGAGAGCATGATATGACTAAGCCGGTAGTAAAGCCAGGCCACCTTAAAATCAAAATCAGCACGTTCGATCTCACTTGGAATTTTATCTAAGAGCTTTTCAGCACTTTGATACATTTGCAATGCAACCTCGTAATTCCCTTGATGCTGCTCATACACACCCTCATAAAAATCAAAATAGTAGGCAAGGCGGTTAGATAAGTCATCCTCTTTTTTCCCGTGGAGACCTTCCATACTTTTCGTTGAAACACTGCCCTTTTGACCTCTTAAATTGTACATGAGAATGTGATGCCTCTTCTCAAGAAGAGAATAGTACATAAGGATGTCCGCATCATCAATTTCCTCTACTGCTTGTTTCGCTTTAGCAAATAGCCGTTCTGCCTCATCTGCATGATCTTTTTTAATTTCCATGTTCCAGTCATTTAATAATGATGCCAATTCCGCAACAGGAATCTTGCTCATTCTACACCCCCAATCACCTTCAGCTGCATCACATGATTTCACTAAATATGGAACTTCTATTAGCAATTGCTAATTAGTCCATTCGAGATCATTTTAATATGAATCACTTAAATCTTCAATAACCGTTTCCTTTGAAAAAGCTTTTCTTTTTTCTAACCAATGATGTTTGCGTAAAAATTCCGTCTTTTTTCGGTTTTAAAATAAACAATCATCTCGGATGAAATGAAAAAAGCCCTTTTTGGGGGCTTTTTGTACTTATTCCAATCGTATGATGGTAAGTGCCGCTCCAACAGAACCTCCCCCAAGTAACACCACTGTTGCGACTAAACCGAAAATTTGGAGAGAAATTTGGTTACCTGCTGCAAGTGTTGTAATGAGTGATACGTTGTAGGTAGATGCCGATAAAGCGGGTGTTAATATAGAACCAGGAATGGCAGATCCGCTGTTAACCAGCCTTGTTCCAGCAAGCAGCGCTGCATTTGTGTTCACTTGATAAGTGATGAAATAGCGACCCGAGACTGGCACTGTAAAAATCGTATTTCCACCACTTGCCGTAAAACCATCTAAACTCTGATTATTAGGCAAAGAAACCGCTGTCCCGCCTAGGACAACAAGCACTGTACTTCCCGACGTATTAGACGCGTACATTGAGTTAGCGGTTACAATTGTACCGGTTGGACCTGTTGCTCCTGTTACTCCGGTTAATCCTGTTGATCCGGTTGGACCAGTTACTCCCGTTGTTCCGGTTGGACCAGTTGAACCCGTTGCTCCCGTCGGGCCAGTTACTCCCGTTGAACCCGTCGATCCGGTCAGGCCAGTTACTCCCGTTGGGCCTGTTGATCCGGTTAAACCTGTTAATCCGGTTGGGCCGGTTGAACCCGTTGCTCCCGTCGGGCCAGTTACTCCCGTTGAACCCGTTGCTCCCGTCGGGCCAGTTACTCCCGTTGAACCCGTCGATCCGGTCAGGCCAGTTACTCCCGTTGGGCCTGTTGATCCGGTTAAACCTGTTAATCCGGTTGGGCCGGTTGAACCCGTTGCTCCCGTCGGGCCAGTTACTCCCGTTGAACCCGTTGCTCCCGTCGGGCCAGTTACTCCCGTTGAACCCGTCGATCCGGTCAGGCCAGTTACTCCCGTTGGGCCTGTTGATCCGGTTAAACCTGTTAATCCGGTTGGGCCGGTTGAACCCGTTGCTCCCGTCGGGCCAGTTACTCCCGTTGGGCCTGTTGATCCCGTTGAACCTGTTGTTCCGGTTGGACCAGTTGATCCGGTTAATCCTGTTGATCCGGTTGAACCCGTTGATCCTGTTGGGCCCGTTGATCCTGTTGGACCTGTTACTCCCGTTGAACCTGTTGATCCTGTTGGGCCAGTTACTCCGGTTAATCCTGTTGATCCGGTTGAACCCGTCGATCCGGTCGGGCCAGTTGATCCGGTTGGGCCAGTTACTCCTGTTGGACCCGTTATTCCTCCACACATATTAAGCTGGGCACACATGCCTCTCACTTCTTTCAAACTGTGGAATCTTCAAGACATACACACTAATACTGATAATTGAGAGAAAAAGAAACGACAATACTTCCAGTCGAGGTCCCACCCGTAGCTACAATCCCAATGGAGTTAAGATCACTTAGCGTAATGGATCGACTCTCTCCTGGAGGTACAGTGAAATCTGGAACAGCCGCACCGTTGACCTCTAATGTCACAGTTGGAGCTACAGCCACGATTCCGTTGTTTTCCACCATAATGGTCCCGTTTATGACAAATGGTGTTCCATCCGTCCAGACGACTACTGGATCCGCTGCTGCTGCTAAATCGACTGTGAAGCATACCGCATCATTCACAAAGCCTGTTTGCTCATTACTACACCCGCCTAAAATAGCCATTTTAACCCTCCTTCAACCTATTCTTGATAGACTATGATCTAGTGATCTACGAAGATTGTGCGCTTATCCCAGACTCAAAGCCTTATTTTTTTCCTTTGTACCATGTTCAATCGAATGTCTAAACATGCTTGCACCTTTTCAGTGGTTTGATGATTGAAAATCAACATCATATCTTTTACAGTAATCGATCGACTTTCTCCTTTTTGAACACATATATCGTGACATGATTTTTTCGTTTGAATCGTGATAGAAACCGGCACATCTTGATCATCATGATGATGCAAAATCACTGTTGCTGCATTTGGTAATTTTGTTCCATTTCGCCAGATTTCAACCGAACTGGGCGATGTTGAAAAACCAAGAAGGAGGTGGTGAGGTTCTATGTTCTTTAAAATGATCGCATCATAGACTGGTTGTTCTGCTTCAATCATTCCGCATAAAAAAGAAAGATCAACAAGGATCTTTGAACTGGATCGATATAAAACTTTCTGACAGCACGCCGATCGCATGCAGCATGGAACAAGAAGCTCTAACACCACACAATTTTGTTCTTCATTGATGGAAATCAAGGAAAAATAGCAAGTCTTAAACACACTTTTTTCAAAGAACACCCATGAGTAGAAAGGTTCTCCATCTTCCATGAGTAGCAAAAAAGAAGGACTCATTGAACGCTTGTGAGTAAAGCTTTCATTTTTTGTTTGATTGTTTATCTCTTTCAATTTACTCATCAACAGGTTTGTCACTTTCCATCAGCCCAATTCAATGCTGTATACAATCCATATGGTCTTTTATCATATGTGTCTTTGACTATTTTGTGCGATTCGCCTATAGATCAGTAAACTAATTATCAGCACAGCTTTTCATTTATCCAGTTTCTTTATATAATATGATCAATAACTTCCGCGCCTCAGTAGCTCTAGAAGGGAAGAGCGCCGTAAAACAAATTGTAGCTAGCGGGTCGCAAGGCAAGGGTTTCAGAAGCACCGAAAAGCACATGAGCTGAGACAGGCGAAACTCCTGTCGGTGAAATTCCGTAGGGAAGCGTGTTGCCCCTAGCCTATGCTTACGAAAGGAGTGCGGGTTCGAATCCCGTCTGAGGCTTATGAGGTCGATGGAATGGGAGGATAAAACATCATGCATGTGTTTAAAGAATATGTAAGCAACATCGGTAATCCAGAGCTGAAGCAGCGCACGCAAGACATTTTACAATGGATATTAGACACATTCCCTCAACTAGAACCAAAAATTGCTTGGAATCAGCCCATGTTCACAGACCATGGCACATTTATTATTGGGTTTAGCGTGGCAAAACATCACATTTCTGTCGCACCAGAAGGAAAAGGAATCGATCACTTTTCAGCTGACATTGTACAAGCGGGTTACGATCATGGAAAAAAGATGTTTCGCATGAAGGAAAGCTTACCAGTTGATTATCCTCTCCTAAAGAAAATCATCGAATTTAATATTGAAGACAAAGCGGATTGTACAACGTTTTGGCGAAAATAAAAAGTACCCCGATCTGAGCCATTATCAGATCGGGGCATTTTGCTGCAACATGTTATTTTGTTCTCTTCCTTACAACGTTCTGCTCAAGCCACTCATAACATGACAAGATGGCATTCACGCTCCTTTGACATATCGGCAAATAGACAACTGCAACCGCTATTAAACACGCTATAACAGCCCCTGCTAAGACATCAAAAGGATAATGGACACCTACCCATATCCTAGAAAAACCAACGGCGCACGCTATGATCAGCCAATAAACATGGCGTTTGTGAAAAAGCCAAAAGATCAGACATACAGAAAAAATAAAGATGGTATGATCACTCGGAAAAGAGTTATTCACTTCCTTTTGAATCAAAAGATTGACATGACTCATTTCGGCAAAGGGCTGCTGGTTGGAATAAAAAAATCCTGCAATTTTCCCAATTAACTCTGCCAATATGAAAGTAAGTCCAGCAGATACCACCATCCCCCTATTGGTTTCACTTCGATTTTGAAACCATATGAACAGACACGTGAGCGCTGCTAACAGCACAGTATATTCAGCTAGTCCAATGAATATCGGATTCAAATAACCATGATCGATACTGAGCTGATTCACCCACCTAAATAAATCTTCATTATATCGCTGCATCTCATTTCATTCCTTTTTCCTCGATTTATGATAAGGATAATTGAAATAAGATGACTCTTCCATCGATTGAACGAACAAACCATGGAACCATATGACATGTTTGTCACTTTGCTGTCACTGACATCATTTACTTACTGCTCTATAGAGAGTGATGCTGCCATTCCTTTTTTAGTAAAGCATATTGGTACGTGTTTTCATATTTAGGGGTGCCATCCTCATATGTAGTAAATGAAATAAACTCAAGAAAAAGGCCTTCTCTCCGCATGCCTAATCGCTCACATAATGCCTGCGAACGGACATTATCATCTTCTACATAGGCATAAAGCCGCCTTGCTGCCTTTTCTACAAATAAATAGGACAAAAGCGCCACAGCGCTCTCTCGTGCATATCCCTTTCCTTCATATGCTTCATTGATATTCCAGCCGATTGAATACGTATCAGGATCCTCTTTTAAATGAAACAACTCACCGATAATCTGCCCACTTTCTTTTAAACAAACCGCTACATATGAATGGTCTTCTTTTCTCTTTTTCACTATAGCCAAAGCTTCTTCTAATGAAGAAATTCGATCAGCGAGGAAACAATTTACTCTTGGATTAGACAAGTACTCAAGCATCCCTGCTGCATCTTCATCGCAAAACGGTCTAAGCATTAAACGATTCGTTTCTAATTGATTCATAAATGACTCCTCACTGTTCTTGCTTTATTTCGTGTTTTCTAGTCTCTTCATATTTTAGATGACATGCACCAGCTTTGACAATCAAGTTATTCTGAAGTGTCTTCAAATAAACGAAACTCATAAAAAGCATTTTGCTATTAAATCATTTGGTCAAAACTGATAAAATAGAACTTATGTTTCTATTTTATGAAAAAGGGGTTACACGATATGATCAAAACAGTGGATGGCAACATTTTAGAGGCAAGTGAAGACATCATCTGTCACCAGGTGAACTGTAAAGGGGTCATGGGCGCTGGATTAGCCAAACAAATCAAAAGCAAATACCCCAATGTGTACAAAGAGTATAAAGAATTATGTACAGAACAAGGAGATGACTTGTTAAGCTCCGTTCAACTCATCACAACTAATGACGGAAAAACAATTGCCAACTTATTTGCTCAAACCGGATACGGAAGAAAAAGAATGCAAACGGACTACGATGCCTTACGCAGCTGCTTACAAAGCCTAAAAGACACAGTAACCCATTCAAATGAAAAGAAAAACCATACTTCCATCGCCATTCCCTACGGGATCGGCTGCGGACTGGCGGGCGGCGATTGGGCGATTGTGGAAGGCATGATTGAAGAGGTATTGGGTGGGTGTGAAGTGACGGTTTATCGGTTTAAATAATGGAATGAGTTTTTTATGATATGAAATATATCAAATACAGGCACATAAAAACCCTCCTTGATTAGGAGGGTAATGCGTGTTAGTTGTCGTCTTTATTTTTTAAATAATTTAATACAGCTTCTTTATCTTCCTCATCTTCAGGGAGAAATCCAAAGGTTTCATATTCCCAAACTGCTATTCTTTGATCACCATCAATTCCTAATGAATAAATATCTTTGTATCCATACTCAATAGAGAATTTTCCTGGTTGCTCCATTTTTATAATTGCTGTCGACCAATCTCCGAATCCATTTTTTATATATTCTTTTTTTAAGTTTTCTAAAGAATGGAGAAGTTTTAACAATAACTTTTTATAAATAGAGTTACTAACACTATATTTTCCAGGAATATTATGACCATAAATCAATTCTTCACTGTCTGGGTTGCAGAAATAAAAATTCACTTCTGACGAATCATCCACGATTTCTGCATACATCCAAACTTTATCCCATTCAACAGGAATCATTTCATTTAATATTTCTGCTATTTCTTTATAGTTTTCTTCTATTTTTTCCACAATTCAACCTCCTGGCTTATTTTTAATAGTTCTAAATCTCTTTTGGTCTCCGATTTTATATTCTACAAGAAATTCTGCAGGTCTTAATGAATCATTTATATAAACAGGCTCAATTTTGACCTCTACATACTTTGGAGGATCAGCCGTTAATGCTTTTTTCCACTTTTGCTCCATCTCATACCATTTCCCGCCACTACGATTAATCTGTGAATTCATCGGAAGCAGGTTATCAATATCACCTGAACCTTTAAAAATTGACGCAATTAAATGCCCACCATCATCATCCAGTAATCGATCTGGCTTGCCTGAATTAGATTGGGCGTATTGGTTTCTTTTGACCTCTCCGTATTTTAAATCACTTGCTTCAACTTTGACAATACGTCCGTAGTGATCGGTTGTGTAGGTGTAGCCTTGCTTTGTTGAATAAACGACATTTGGTTTTAATACTTTTTTACGTTTCCATCTCACATAGTGGTCTCCGTAACTGACAACGGTTGGCGGTGATTTTTGTGCTGGTAAGCGTCTGCCTGTCTGAGAGATGCCGTAGCCTGAGTTGTTGTCTAGACGCTTAGCCATGGAGAGGAGTTTATTTTTAAGTTTTTCCCCGTCAAATACATTGTACGGGAGCTTCGGTCCACCAGCCATTTGAAACTTTGGTGAGTACGGCAATAGATTCGGAATAGAGACTCTGTCTAATGATTTTGCTCCTTGTTCAAGCCCTTTCTTCACTGTAGTTTTGGCCGCGGTTGTCCCTGTTTTTGTGATGGCTCCTGCCCCTTTGGAACCAAAGACGATTTCTGCTAGTGAACCAGTCGCATAGGCGAACCAGTGTGAACGAGAATACGCATCACCATCTATGACTTCTTTTTGGAATGAGTCTGAAATTGATTTTCCAATCGCTTTCGATGTTTCAATTGGATGAGAAACAGCCGTAATGACTGATTCTACGGCACCACCAGGGTCTGTCACAAGATCATATATTCCGGTCACTGTATCTTTGGCCACATCATATAGACCAACTGCAGCACCTTTTACACTATCAACGAATACCTCTGATGCTTCTTCCTGCGCTTTGATTTGGAGCAGCTGGCTGTAATACATTTTTTGATCGTAAGAAAGATTTTCATATCCAATTTCGTCTACAATCTCAAAGTATTTCGCTTCTGATATACACGAAGGATCATTGAGCTTTTCTTTCAATTCTTTAATTCTTCGTTTCTCTTTTTCTTCTTTTTTCACTTTTAAATATGCTTTCACCTGTGCATCGATTTTATCATGATTCTTGTACACATCTGTCTCATGAAATGCTTTTGCATCATAATACATGGGCTGAGCGTTCTTACCTTTTCCTGTAGCAGCCATCATTTTTGTATAAAAAGTTTTGAGGTGATTCTCAATCTCTTCTGACTTTGCGTATTCTATTTTTAGCTCATGATCTATTTTATGTAAAGCATCAATTGTCTCTTTTCTTTTTTTGTTCGCATCGTCTAAATGTTCATTGACCTCTTTACTTGAAAATGTGTGTAATTCAATTAAATCACTGATATCGTCAAAAATAGTGGAAAGAGCTTCTTTTTGTTCCTTGACCATATCTTTATTATTCTGAATGCCTTGCTTCAATTGAGCATCTAGGAAGTGCTCATCAATAAATGTACTCCCGCCTAATGATTCATCATCCAGCTTTCCTTTCACTCCATCTAAAAAAGCTTTTTGCATATCGATAAAATCAAGATAAGTGTCTGCGTATAGTGCAAGATCATTATAAAAAGCTTTGATATTATCTGCACCTTTTCCAGTAAACTCATCACCTAATCCCGATACACCTTTTAATGCTTTTTTCACAAGTTTCATCTCTTCTTGAAGCTCATGATAGGCCTTTGACCTCTGTTCGACAGCTGATAGTAAAGATGGAGCATCTAATATTTTCATATAAAAAAGACTCCTTTTATGGAATATTCTTTTACTAGAATACCATAAGGAGCCTGACACTTTAATCCACTTTATCGTTTTTTAACCAATTATCCTCCAGAGCTGCCTCTTGATGCGACTGTTTGGACATCTTCATGTTGAGGTTGAGGCTGAATCGAACCATTTGTAAAGAAAAGTGTACTTATTGCTACCACAGCTATTGATAATGTAATAAAAATTGACTTTTTCATTTAATTCACTCCTTTTCCTACAAATTGACTTGCATGTAAGGCTCTTTTATAGTAATTCAATGATTGTTGCAGTAAGCCCTTGTCCTCTAAATATTTCGCCACATCAACCAAGATTTCCTCTAAATCAACCCATACTCTTTTTTCTTCAAGCTCTGCACACAAATTATTCATATTGGCCAGTTGAGTTTCATTTGTTTCATATAATAGTTCTTTTAACAATTTAAATTTGATTTGAAAAATATGATGGTTCACTTGTTCCGACAAAGAAATGCCTAGATCAATCCATTCAATCACTTCATGGCTTTGATTTGATATTTCTATCCTAGCTAGTTCATATAAACATCTCATTTTTAATAATATTTGTTTTTCAATTTCTTCATAACTCAGCGTACGTCTAAAGAAGACTGATGCTTTCTCAGCATTCTCTTTTTTACTTTCCAAAAAACCCATGCTGTAATAGAGGTGAATAATTAAATGATTGTCATTGATACTTCCGATCATGTTCTCTGCTTCGCAGAAAAGTTCACTTGCTTTCTCATATTCAAATTGATCGATTAAGTTCAGCGCATGTAGCATTCTGCAGTTAATTTGTCTTTTGATATATGATTCATGTGCATTAAATGTGTCACAAGCAATTTGAGCATGATATTTAGATAGGAAAGTCATTTTCAAATCATAGAACAGAACAGCTAATTTATAATGAAATTCAGCTTTTTCTATTTCATCATCAACATAAGCTAACTTCTTTTCAGCTATTCTGAAATAACTTAATGCCTTATCATAATCTTGCAAGTAGTCATGATAGATCCCATTATAAAAGTAGAAGTAATATGACATGAGTTTATTTGTTTTTTCTTCTTTTTCATCTGGTGCATTTCTCTCAAAAAATGGCTTATCTAAATTTCTGCTAATATTCTGAAGTTTCAGCTTAAGTCTAAAGCTCAAAAGTTGATAATACAAAAGAATATCTTGATTTTCTTCCATTTGTTCGATTGCCCTGTCTATATCATCTTGCATTTCAATAGCTGCCGATAAATTTCCTTTTTGTATAGCAAGATTCCAAGTGTTTAGCATGTTCCCTACCTCCTGAGAGGCAATTAATTCTGACATCCCTTTACCCCCTTCTAAACAAATCCTTCTAATATTTTAACACTAGATTTACAACATATGTAAAGTCAAACTGTTCATAATAGAAATTTTCGGTATCCCGCAAATACGATAATAATTGAGTGAAGTGACATCAGAAGAGAGAGACTTCTGATATTTATTTCTTCTAAAGGGCTACCTACATCTTCTTAAAAAATTGATAACTTCGATCTGAAAATTCAACCATCAATCTCATAAGATTTTTCAAAAAGTGATTTAACAAAACTACTTTTTATAATTGTTATAGTCAAACCCCTCAAATAAGAAGGGACTTTAATTATAATGAGCTTTTGCCAAACATAGCTTTTATTTACATTCTTGATGCTAGCCCTTCGACACCCGCCTTGTAATCTGAGACATCTATGGTTTGTGGGTAATGCCTGCTTCATTTTGAAATATTAGAAACACCCACAAAAACAAAAACCCCCTGAAGCCAATGGCTCCAAGGGGTTTCTTGATTAATACTGAGACATATACTGATCGCGTTCCCATGGGTGTACTTGGGTTCTAAACATATCCCATTCGATTTCTTTTGATTCGATGAAGTGTTCGAATAAGTGATCGCCTAGCGCGTTGACCATGACTTCGTTTGATTTCAGCAGCTCAAGTGCTTCTGCAAGTGTTGCAGGCAGATCAGCGATGCCGTTTTCAAGGCGCTCTTCTTTGTCCATGACATAGATGTTTCTGTCAATTGGTGCTGGTGCGTCTAGTTTGTTTTTGATTCCGTCAAGACCTGCTGCAAGTAATACGCTTAATGCAAGGTATGGGTTTGCAGATGGGTCTACGCTGCGCACTTCTACACGTGTGCTGATGCCGCGTGATGCAGGGATACGGATTAATGGGCTACGGTTTTGTGCACTCCATGCCACGTAGCAAGGTGCTTCATAACCAGGTACAAGACGCTTGTAAGAGTTCACCGTTGGGTTTGTGACCGCTGTAAAGCTAGTTGCATGCTTGACGATACCTGCGATAAAGTGTCTAGCCGTCTCGCTTAATTGTAAATCTGCTTTTTCATCAAAGAATGCGTTTTTGCCATTTTTGAATAATGATAGGTTACAGTGCATACCAGATCCGTTTACACCAAACAATGGTTTTGGCATGAATGTCGCATGAAGACCATGCTTTCTCGCGATCGTTTTGACAACGAGTTTGAACGTTTGAATGTCATCACAAGAACGGATGGCGCCTGCATATTTGAAGTCAATTTCATGCTGTCCAGGTGCTACTTCGTGGTGAGACGCTTCAATTTCAAAGCCCATTTCTTCAAGCTCAAGCACGATATCACGGCGGCAGTTTTCGCCTAGATCTGTTGGTGCAAGGTCAAAGTATCCACCTTTATCGTTTAATTCAAGCGTTGGCTCGCCTTTTTCATCTAATTTAAATAAGAAGAATTCTGGCTCAGGTCCAAGGTTGAAATCACTAAATCCTAGGTCTTCCATTTCCTTTAAGACACGCTTTAAGTTATTACGTGGGTCTCCATCAAATGGCGTCCCGTCCGGCTTGTAAATGTCACAAATAAAGCGTGCAACTTTACCTTTTTCTGCTGTCCAAGGGAATATAACAAATGTGTTGAGATCTGGGTATAGATACATATCTGATTCTTCAATACGTACGAAACCTTCAATAGATGAACCGTCAAACATACATTTGTTATCGAGAGCTTTTTCTAACTGGCTCACAGGAATTTCAACATTTTTAATCGTTCCGAGAATGTCTGTAAATTGCAGACGGATGTACTTTACATTTTCCTCATTTACTAATTTTACGATATCTTCTCTTGTGTATTTTGCCATTTCGTAAAACTCCTCCCCTACAAAAGGTAAAATTGTATAGCAATGCTTTTGCTAATTGGTTAACGGAAGAACCTTGACATATCCCCCTGCCTAAAGGTCGTTCCTTGTTGGAAACGTCCAGCCTGAATGAGTTCCTTCTTCAGTAGCTTCCTGAGTTCATCATCTGTCAAGTTGTGCTTCGCTGTGGATTTCTCCTCGGTCTTTGCATCAGACGCTGGATGTTCTGCCTCAGCATTGGCAAAAAGTTTTTTGATTCCTGCCATGTTTACACCTTGTTCGATGAGGTTTTTAATTTCTAGTAATTTATCAACATCATGGAAAGAAAATAATCGGCGATTCCCATCACTTCTTGCTGGAAATACTAAACCATTTTCCTCATAATAGCGAATTTGCCTTGCAGATAATTCTGTTAGCTGCATGACAATCCCAATTGGGAATAAAGGCATTGAGCGGCGAATGTTATCACTCATCTCAACTGTCTCCTCCTCTTTGCTTAAATTTATTATATGTCATGTTATATTATGTGTCAACATTATGTTAGGAATATTAACATGGATTTTTTTATCGAGCAGGTATGTCGATGAAACCTTGTTCCAATAAGGCATCTACAGCACTGCAAATCGCATTTTTCACATGGGCATACGTGAGTCCGCCTTGAACGTAGGCTGTATAAGGCGGTCTGATTGGTCCATCGGCTGACAATTCGATACTAGCCCCTTGGACGAAGGTGCCCGCTGCCATAATGACATCATCCTCGTAACCCGGCATATAGCTTGCATGCGGTGTGACGTGACTGTTGATCGGAGATGCATATTGAATCGCCTGACAGAATGCAATCATTTTGTTAGGATCACCAAATTCGACGGATTGAATTAAATCCGTTCTTTTCGCATTCCACGCCGGGTTCGTTTGGAACCCGAGCTTCTCAAGAAAACGAGCCGTGAACACTGCACCTTTTAAGCTTTGCGCCACAACATGCGGTGCTAAGAAAAATCCTTGATACATTTCCTGAAGCGCATAAAGCGAGGCACCCGCTTCACTACCGATGCCCGGAGATGTCATTCGATAAGAGCAAGCTTCTACCCATTTTTCTTTTCCAACGATGTAACCGCCTGTTTTGGCAAGCCCGCCGCCTGGGTTTTTAATAAGGGAACCCGCCATAAGATCCGCTCCCACATGACATGGCTCTTGTAATTCAGTAAATTCACCATAACAGTTGTCCACAAACACAATGATTTCTTCATTGATCTCTTTTACAAATGAAATCATTTGCTCGATTTCTTCTATTGTAAAGGAAGGTCTTGAAGCATAGCCTTTCGAACGCTGAATGCCGATCATTTTTGTTTTAGAGGAGATTGACTCTTTTACTTTGTCATAATCGACGGATCCATCTTGTCTTAAATCAATGGCCTTGTAATCAATCTGGAAGTCTTTTAATGAGCCTGTCCCTTCTTTGCCGCGAATCCCTACAATTTCTTCTAGCGTATCGTATGGTTTTCCCGTCATATAGATCAATTCATCGCCAGGTCTCAGCACACCGAATAATGCAATGGAAATGGCATGTGTGCCGGAAATGATCTGCGGACGCACAAGGCCGCTTTCTCCTCCGAAGACATCCGCATAAATTTTTTCTAGCGTGTCTCTTCCCATATCATCGTAGCCATATCCAGTTGTCGGGTTAAAGTGAGAATCACTGACTCTATGCTTTCGGTAGCTTTCAAGCACCCGCCACTCATTTTGTTCACTCTTTTGATCAATTTGCTGATGCATGTGAAAAATGTCTTGTTCTGTTTCTGCTGCTACTTTTTCTAAAATACTGCCGTGTTTTAATGTATGAAACATCTTGATTTAATTCCTTTCTTACAACATATACTTCTTGATTTGACCTAATATGGTCTGCTCCTCACCGCTAAACCCGGTGATGTCATAAAGTTCTGCTTCTTTTTGAAATTCTAGCGATTCCACGAGCGTTTCTGATTTTAATGCGGAGATGAGCTTTCCTTCATACGCTGGAATCTTCACATGATAGGGCTTTAAAAAGTTTTGTTTCAGTTCTGCCATAATATCCGCTTTTAATCGCTTTACATCTTCTTCGCGCCTCGCACTGATTAATAGATGACGATGCTTTGAAGATGGGATGAAATCCGGTCTGATTTGATCTTCTTTGTTATAAACCGTCAGCATTGGAATACGATCTGCTTCTAATTCCTCTAAAAGCTCATGAACCGTCCGTTCGTGACCTTCGTAATCCTCATTAGAAGAATCAATGACATGAAGCAAATAATCGGCTTCCTTCACTTCTTCAAGAGTGGAACGAAATGCCGCAATGAGTGTTGTTGGGAGGTCTTGGATAAAACCAACGGTGTCTGAAATCAGCACACTATAGCCAGATGCTAATGTCATCTTACGTGTCATTGGATCAAGTGTCGCAAATAGCAGATCTTCTTCATGGCTATCTGCATCTGTTAATTGGTTAAACAAAGTAGATTTTCCGGCATTCGTATACCCAACAATGGCAATTTGGAACACACCATTTTTCTTCCGGCGTTCCCGGTATCTTGTCCGGTGCTCTTTGACTGTAGATAATTGCCCGTTAATTTCGTGAATACGGTTTCGAATATGGCGTCTATCTGTTTCAAGTTTTGTTTCACCTGGACCTCTTGCGCCAATTCCTCCGCCTTGCCTTGAGAGGCTGATCCCTTGTCCGCTTAGTCTCGGCAAGGCATACTGAAGCTGGGCAAGCTCTATTTGCAGCTTCCCCTCTCTTGTCCGGGCTCTTTTTGCAAAGATGTCTAAAATCAATTGTGTCCGATCGATAATTTTCACATCTAAGGCAGTTGCCAAAGCTTTTAGTTGACTTGGAGACAGTTCGTCATTAAAAATAATGACATCACATTCGAATTCCTCGCAAAGCACTTCAAGCTCTTCTACTTTCCCTTTACCGATATATGTTGCGCTGTCTTGTCTATTTCTCTTCTGCGTCATTACGCTGACAGCTTCACCGCCAGCCGTTTTGGTTAAGGAAGCTAATTCTTCCATTGAGTATTGAAAGCGTTCATCCGTGACATGCGGCAATTGACAGCCGACAAGGATCGCTTTTTCTGTCATTTCATGTTCATTCAACGTCAGTTGTTTCCTTTCTGTACTTAAGTTTTCAGTAGTACCATCATACCAAACACACCACACGTATACCACTATTCGGATGGTTTATTTTAGTATCTCTTTATAAAAAGGATACGCCATTTTAAGTAGGCGTATCCTCTTTCATTTGGAGATCGTGACTTTTAATCGTGAGCAAATCTTTTTTATCATAATGATCCACAAGCAGGAGTCTCATCGCTTGGGTACGAATGGCCTTTTCAATCGTGTTTCGCACAAAACGGCCGTTGCTGAATTTTGCAGGACTCGTGGTGCTTTTAATGTGCATTAAGTAATCTCGCAGCTTCCATTCAGCTTCTTGAGTAAATATATATTCTCTGTCAGCCATCATCCGTTTGGCAATGTCCATGAGCTGATCGACGGTATAATCAGGAAAGCTGATATTGATTGGAAATCTCGATTGCAGGCCGGGGTTTAATGATAGAAAATGATCCATTTCCTTGGAGTAGCCAGCAAGAATGAGAATGAATTCGTGTTGTTTGTCCTCCATATGTTTGACTAGGGTATCAATCGCTTCTTTCCCAAAATCCTTTTCGCCTCCGCGGGCAAGAGAATAGGCTTCGTCGATGAACAAAATGCCGCCTAGTGATTTTTTAATTAAATCTCTTGTTTTTTGAGCAGTATGACCAATGTACTCGCCGACTAGATCTCCGCGTTCCGCTTCAATTAAGTGACCTTTTGAGAGGACATTCATTTCAAAGAAAAGCTTCCCGACAAGTCTTGCAACCGTTGTTTTCCCTGTGCCGGGATTCCCTTTGAACATCATATGAAGCGCTTGTTTACCTACCTTTAACCCTTGTTCCTGCCTTTTTTGATTGACAAAGATCCAAGCATAAATCTCTTTTATGTTTCGTTTCATTTCATCCATACCGACAAGGCTGTTCATTTCACGCTCTATTTCCCGTAAGATGCTGTGTTTTGCCTCATTTTTCTGCAAGGCTTCTAGGTATTCTGCCTCTGAATCTGCATCAACCAATACTTGTTTTTGTCCGTTAAGTATAATATTGATTTGGCCGTTGTTTTTATATGTGACAGCTCGCTCCAACGTATTCACCTCTCGCTCTTCTCTCTTTATTCTATTCGGGTGGAGCTGTAATCGTGACAATCGCCCGCTTAAGCCCAAGTTTGCTGTCAAAATGACCCGAGATTCCGAATATTGTAGGGATTTCTGCGGTTTCCCAGGAAATGATGTGCTATTTCCATTGTATTCATCCCATTTAGGCGGACAAACCAACAATTTGTTTTTTCTTAGAAAAATGTAGCTTTCTCATCACAAATTGTGCAGAAAAGAGTCTCAATGATTTCCGCATTTTGTACAGGCAATTTTTCTATTTTCTCATAAAATAAAGACGAGGTGATGAATAGATGGTGAAAATTTTTATTGATCCTGGCCATGGAGGAACAGATTCTGGAGCTGCTGCTAATGGACTTTTGGAGAAAAATATCACACTGCAAATCGCGATTTTATTGAGAGATATGTTGATTAGTGATTATGATGACGTTTCCGTCCGCTTAAGTCGTTCTATTGATCAATCCGTTACTTTGGCCCAGCGTACAAATGCGGCAAACAGCTGGGGAGCTGACTATTTCGTGTCTATTCATATTAATGCAGGCGGGGGCACAGGTTTTGAAAGCTATGTGTATCCTGGCGTTTCAGCACCAACCACCACGTATCGCAATGCCCTTCATGATGAAATTGTTCGCTCGGTGGATTTTGCCAACCGCGGCAAGAAAACAGCGAACTTCCACGTTCTTCGAGAAACTTCTATGCCCGCTATTTTAACAGAGAATGGTTTCATCGATACGACAGCTGATGCAAATAAGCTCCGCAACGCAACCTTCCTTCAAGGCATCGCTCGCGCTCATGCCACTGGATTAGAGAAAGCCTTTCAGCTGAAAAAAAAAGCTAGTAATCTTTATAAAGTTCAGGCTGGAGCTTTCAAGGTGAAAGCCAATGCAGATGAATTAGCAGCCACGCTGAAATCCAAAGGCTTTGACGCCTTCGTTGTATTAGAGGGCGGCATGTTCCGAGTGCAAGCCGGGGCTTTTCGTACAAAGCAAAATGCGGATGACCTCGTCGCAAGATTGAAACAGGCCGGTCATGACGCATTCGTTTTCCAATAACTGAAGCTTGTTATAACGAAATAAACCGGCTCAAGTCTGCTGCTGAGCCGGTTTATGATTGATTCCTTTATGCTAAAATGTTCACGACAAATTGAGACCACGTTTCAAGTCGATCGAAGTATTCAGGCTTTTTCAAATCGGATGCTTTCATCCATTTTCCTGAGATTTGATCTGTTTCTTTCACTTCTACATGAGCGCCTGGAGATAATTCAAGCGCCGATAACAGTCCAATGTGCACACGGCCGACACTGTTGTCATCATCATTAATTAAACCAAGGGTTTTCATCTCAAGTTTGTCTTCTTCTTGAATAGAAAGTTCCTCGTCTAGTTCACGATCCGTATTTTCTTTTAGAATTTCAGCAAAGTTTTTGCCTTCGATGAAATTCATGTGACCACCAAAGCCAAGAGATAACTTATGATGCAATCGAGTCTCTCCCCCGCCTTGAAGCCTTTCATATACATACACTTCGTCCTCACGCTTAATCACGACATAAGGAATCGGCTGCTTGAAGTCAGGATTTTCTTCCGCATCGCCTCTGCGCATCTGCTTGAAGTGCTCTTCGATTTCTTTCATAATGGTGTTGATTGTTTTCTCTTCACTATTCACACCATTAAACGCAAGCGTTTCGTTTTGGAATACGCGTGTGCGCGGTGCAACTAGTATGATTTCATCCATTTTTCCCATGTTCGGTAACCTCCAGTATGTAACGCATTATATGAAATGGCAAAAAGCCAAAACGAGTGATGCGTTTTGACTTTTACGCCTTACTTATGATTCATCTCCAAAGAAGAAGTCGTCATCTTTTAACGGCTCAACCGTTGCTTTTTTGTAGCCGTTCCCTTTCATTGAGAAGAAGTCATGCGATTTTGTTTTTGTATTGAGTCCGTTCAATACAATTGGATTGATCTCTTCTTCTTCAAAGTAAGGGGCAAATCCAAGGTTCATTAACGCTTTATTGGCATTGTAACGAATGAACTTTTTCACATCATGCGATAAATTGACTTGGTCATATATATCTTCCGTGTAATGAAGTTCATTTTCATAAAGCTCGTTCAAGAGGTCAATCGAGAAATCATATAGCTCTTTTTGCACGTCAGGTGTTTGTTTGTTGTAAATTTCTTGTGCTAATAATCCAACATATACACCGTGAATCGCTTCATCACGCAAAATCAAGTTGATGATTTCACCACTTTGCATGAGCTTTCCTTGTCCATAGAAATAAAGCGGGTAGTAAAAACCACTGTAAAATAGGAAGCTTTCTAAATAAACAGAAGCAACCATTGCTTTAAAGAGGGAAATCGGATCGTCCTTTTGAATCGAACGGTATAAACTGACAATCATATCTGCTTTCTTTTGCAAGAATTTATTCTTTTTGACCCATTCAAACACTTCACTGATCGTTTCAGTTGGTGCGAGTGTCATGAAGATATTTGAGTATGATTTCGCATGTACCGCATTTTCCATCATCGCCATAAAGTTTAATACTGCTTTACGCTGATGGCCTTCTACATGTTCAGCCACAATCGGCATCCCTGTATTTCCTTGTTCTGTATCAAGTAAAGTCAATCCAGCAAGTACCTTCATGTACGTATCTCGCTCTTTTTCACCTAGATATTTCCATGTTAAGAGGTCCCCGTTTAAGGAAATCTCTTCAGGAAGCCAGAACTGCTTCACATTTTGGTTGTAAAACATTTGTGTAAAATCATCTTCGTGTTTTGACCAGTTGGCTGCATCATAAATTTTTGTCACGTTAAACTCTCCTTTAATCAAACAACACAAGAAAGACAGCCTTCCTGCCCTGTATCCTTCGTTCTTGCATAATAAAGTGTCTTAATGCCTTTATGGTGTGCATACAGATCGATGCGGTTTAGGTCACGCGTTGTCATCGTATCTTTCAGGAATAGTGTAAAGCTGATTCCTTGATCGACGTGCTGCTGAATCGTTGCGATCATATCGACCACTTTAAACATATCCATATCGTACGCTTCTTTATAGAAGAACCAGTTTTGCGCTGAAAGACCTGGCATTGGGTAATACGTTTTGCTGTTGCCGTATGTTCTTTCTTCGATACGTTCCATAATTGGCATAACAGAGGCTGTTGCCGATTGCACATAAGAAATGGAACCTGTTGGTGCAATACATAAGCGGTAGCTATGGTACATGCCATTTTCCGCTACAAAGTCTTTGAGTGCTGCCCAGTCTTCTTTTGTTGGAATGTGCATGCCTTCAAATAATGCTGCTGCTTTTTCTGTTTTTGGTGTGAAATCATTCTCCACGTATTTATTGAAGTACTCGCCCGTTGCGTAGCCAGAGCCTTCATAACGATGGAATGTTTCTCCTTTTTCTTTTGCAAGCTCACTTGAACGTTTAATTGAATAGTAGTTCACCATCATAAAGAACGTATTCGCGAAATCTCTTGCTTCTTCACTTTCATAGGCCATTTGGTTTTGAGCCAAATACCCGTGAAGGTTCATCGCACCAAGTCCGATTGATTTCATCGCTTTGTTCGCTTTTCGAACAGCCGGTGCATTGCGAATATCTGTTGTTTCAGATACAAGCGTGAGTGAGTCTGTTGCTAGTTTGACCGTTTTTTCGATCGATTTGTTTTTCATGACATTCATGATATTTAATGAACCAAGGTTACAAGAAATATCAAGACCAATTTCATCTTCTTGATCATAGTCCGCGTAAGAAGAGACCTCTGAAGCTTGAAGCACTTCTGAGCAAAGGTTTGAGAATTTCACTCGTGAAATATGGTTTAATGCATGCTCTCTATTCACATTATCTTGGAACATGATATATGGATAGCCAGATTCTGAGCGAAGAACAGCCAATTTTTCAAGAAGCTTTCTCGGATTGACTTTTTCTTTTTTGATTTTCGGGTTTTCTACAAGCTCATCATACATTTCTTCCATGTCCATCTCATCAAGATGCTGTCCATATTCTTTATAGACTGTGTGCGGATAGAAGGTGTAAGCTGTTTTATCTTCTCTGGCAAGCTCAATAAATTTATCCGGGATGACGACACCGATGGACAATGTTTTCACACGCACATCTTCATCTGCAGAGATTTTTTTTGTATCTAAGAAATCATTAATATCTCTGTGGAAAATATTAAGGTAGGCACTACCTGATCCTTGTCTTTGTCCCATTTGATCTGCATATCTGAATGCATTATCAAGAAGCTTCATCACGCCGACGACACCTTTTGTCGCGTTTTCAACATCTTTAATTGCTTCGCCTTTTGCACGAAGCTTTGACAAGTTCAAGCTGACGCCGCCGCCTAATTTTGAAAGCTGCATTGAAATATCAATCGCTCTTGAAATATCGTTTAATGAGTCATTCACTTCAAGCAAGAAGCAGCTCACAAGCTCACCGCGTCTTTTACGTCCAGCGTTTAAGAATGTTGGTGTACTTGGCTGGTATTCCTGATTGATCATCAGTTCTACAAACTCAAGGGCTTTTTCTTTATCTCCGCCCGCAAAGAAAAGCGCTACAACTGAAATGCGGTCTTCATAGCGTTCAAGGATTTTCTTTTTATCATTTGTTTTCAGTGCATAGTCGTTGTAAAACTTAAACGCACTCATGAATGATGGGAATCTAAATTTCTTCGCATATGCAGCTTCGAATACCTCTTTAATATCTGCCATGCTGTATTGTCTTAAAAATTCTTCCTCATAGTAGTCGTTTTCTATTAAGTAATCAATCTTCTCTTCTAAGTTGTGAAAGAAGACTGTGTTTTGATTAATATAATCTACGAAATAACTATGTACAGCTTCTTTGTCCTTATCGAACTGAAACTTTCCTTCTTTTTGAATCATAATCTCGTTATTTAATTGTATCCACTTTGGAACCTGATTTTGTGACAATTCTTTCTACCTCCTGTGTAAACAATTCAACATCCCTTTTTGTTCCGCTTAGTTCAAAGGTGTGCAAAATAGGAACTTGATATTGTTTAGAAATCGTATCGGCGCTTTTGGCAAAATTATCTCCCCATACTTTGTTTCCACTCACCGCTACACCTAGTAAAAGGTGAGCATTTTTCTCTAAAAAGGATTGAGTAGTACTAGGGACTTGTCCAAATCCTGTCGTAAAGGTGACGAGAATAAACGGCGTATCCAAAAACTCTTCTCCAGTCAATTTTCGTTTGTCTGTAAAAGGGGTCTTGTCCAAAAAGCGTTGAACATTTCCTGTTTTTGAATCAAATACGATTTGAATCAATTCCATCACGACCTAGTTTTTAGTATTGTTGATCATTTCGTTATTCACTATATATAGTATACTATGTTTTTTCAAAACACAACATATAGATGTTCGAAACGAAAAAAATCAACCAACCCGGCCGAACATTCATAGCCGAACTCGTACGTTCAAATAAATAGAGCAGAACAGGATCTAAAAATAGACTGCTCTACTCTCTATTCAACTGAAACCGAAATCTATCATAACACGAAAAAAAATCGCTTAGTAGACTAGACTTTTTGTTTTATTTTTTGTAGGCATCGCACTGTAAATCTTCTGACACTTCTGTAATTTCCACTTCAACACCTAATTCTTTTAGCACCGCTTCAAGCGCAGAGACGATTGAAGCTTCTCTGACTAATTCTTTCCCATTTACAGAAACGCTTGTTCCATATTCAAAACAGGAGTCGTCTTCACAAGTTTGTTCCCAATGATTAATTTTAATTTTGTGTGTCATGAACTCATCCTTTTCTGTCTAGATGTCTGATGCATGATTATAGTGTAGCGACTTCACATTCATTTGTAAATTTACGTGCTTACTCTTCTACAGAATCGTCATCATCATCATCATCTTCGTCCCACTCATCTATGTATTTTGTTTTAATAAGGGTCAGTTCTCCCTCTTTTTCATCAAACCGGTACACATGTACTTCATCATCTTTCACAACAGCAAAGTGATTATTTTTTAGTGCAACAGCTGATTGTAATAGGCCATCTATATGTCCATGATCATCTTGATTAGAATAGTTATGCCAGCTTTCCTGTCTTGATTCAATGTTTGAAATGGCGCATGATCCAAATAAGACAACAATCCCAATCAATAGAAGGATCACTCTAATCCTTCTTAATTCAAGCTCTGCATTTTCCATATCGCTTCCCTCACCTTTCTTCATATCCAATAAGGGATTATACGCAGAATAGGCAGAAAGGTTTCATGGCATGCAAAATAGCCCCTCTGCACTGACAAAAAACGTAGCGGGTTCCGGCCGGTTTATTCGCAGATGCATGGGGCTATTAGGTCGAACATATCCTATTCTAATTCTAGATTTACATTCTTTTGAGGTGCAAATGTAGAAATGGCGTGTTTATAAATAAGCTGCTGCTTCCCTTCTGTTTCAAGCAGCACCGTGAAATTGTCAAAGCCTTTCACTTGACCGCGAAGCTGAAAGCCATTCAGTAAGAATACTGTAACAAATGTATTGTCTTTACGAATTTGATTCAAAAATTGGTCCTGAATATTAATCGGTTTCATGTTTCGTCCTCCTTGATTCTGATAACTACAGTTTCGCTTTAAGTCCAAGCTTTCCTGCTATATATGCGAAAATTTCCTCTTTTTTGTCTGAAAAGTGGCAAGGCGGTGTCATGTCGAACCAAGTGACATCCATTTTATTACGGAACCATGTGAACTGACGCTTCGCATATCTACGGGAATTTTGCTTTAATTGCTGGATAGCTTCATCAAGTGAGCAGTCACCTTGAAAATACGCATACAACTCTTTATAACCAATCGCTTGAACCGATTGACAATCCTTCAAGCCAGATTGATAAAGTGCGCTCACTTCCTCAATTAAGCCTTCATCTATCATCATATCAATTCTTTGGTGAATGCGCTCGTACAAAAGCTCTCGATCCATTTTGAGCCCAATGAAGGCTGTATCATAAAGAGGAACTTCTTGATGACCATTTTGCATCTCCGACATTTTCTGACCTGTTGTATGGATCACTTCCAGCGCCCGGATCACGCGGCGGATATTATTCGGATGAATGGCTTTTGCAGCATCAGGGTCTACTGCCTTTAGCTTTTCGTGCAGCTGAAGGGAGCCATGCTGCTGTTCAAACAGCGCCATTTCTTCTCTAAAAGCAGGGTCACTTTTCTCATCGGTAAATGTGTAATCATATAAAACAGATTGGATATACAAACCTGTTCCGCCGACGATCATGGGTGTTTTCCCTCTAGCGGCAATCTCTTTGATTTTCATACGGACCAGCTGCTGAAATTCAGCTGTAGAAAAGGATTCGTCCGGCTCTTTAATATCAATTAAGTGGTGCGGGACACCATCCATTTCTTCAGGGGTGATTTTAGCTGTTCCAATGTCCATTCCTTTATAAATCTGCATAGAATCACCACTGATAATTTCTCCATTAAATGCTTTGGCTATATGAATGCTCAGTTTTGTTTTGCCGACAGCCGTCGGTCCTACTAATACAATCACTGGTTGTTTCGTTTTTTTCATAACATCACTCTCTTTTACAAACTGCCTACAGTATAGCATAACTTCTCTTTCTCTCCTATATAATGCCCATCACCAGCCGAGTGGTTCATTTCCGACCACTTCATATGTTTTTCCTTTTAAGCGGTGCGTATGCGTCGGCCGCTCTTCGTCCGGACTATAGACGACTCCTCCGTACGGAATGGGGACAGAATCGTTATAGGCTGAAAACGTAACTTCCTCAATCTCGTGATAGTGGGTACCATCTAATCTCGGTATCGCAGGCCCTGTGACGCCGTAGTATCTGTGGAAATGCCCTCTCTCAAAAGAGGTGACCCCGCGATAGTAATGAGTATGCTGATCGGTATTGCTCCCATTGACAGGCTGAGAAATACCTTCTATTAAATGATAATGCTCTTCTGTTACATCCGTTCGTGCTTTATAGGCATGAGCATGCGGCGGGCATTTTGCCCAATCAGATGGATACAGGCCCATTTTTAACATTCCTCCTTATCATAGGCGTTCATCCAAACACATATAGGCCAATCGAATACACTGATGTCAGTTACAGTGATTTTATGTGAGAGGAGCCTTTTTTTATGAATTATTTTGATGCACCGCCATTTATGCAAGAAGACATGAGAAGACCTTTTGGTTTTGGATTTGGACGCCCGGGTTTTGGGTTTGGGAGACCTGGATTCGGGTTTGGTAGACCCGGATTCTTCGGACCTCCATTTTTAGGTGGTTTTGCTGGAGGTCTGCTGGCTGGGTCTCTGCTTGCGCCAGGCTATGGCTATGGGTACCCTTATCCGCCGTACCCGCCATATGGACCATACCCTTATTATTAAACATGCCTTTTAAGTGAAAACAACCTTTCATAAAAATGAATCGATTGACACACTAGTTTTTCATGGGTTAACATTTACTTTACCGACCGTTCAGTAAAGTAGGTGTTTTTTTTATGTCTAAAACCAAAAAAGAGCAAATTTTTGAGGCAGCTGCTCGTACGATTTTAAAAGAAGGATTAAGTCAGCTTACCCTTCAACATGTAGCAGAGCATGCAAATATGACCAAAGCCGGTCTGCTTTATCATTTTGCAAGCAAGGAAGAGCTCATCCAAAAAATGAATGACCACGCGATTGTCTGCTTTCGTCAGCAGCTTGAGTCGTATCAGGAAACATACAAAAACGAAAAGGCTCCTTATGTACGTGCATATATTTTGGCGACATTAAATGATCTTGATATGCAAAACACGACCCAGTTATGTACAAGCATGCTGGCCACCATGTCATTTGATGAAGCGTTATTGAACCCTTGGCGTGATTTTTATGCAGAGTTCAAAGCGAAAGCAGCTGAGGAAATCAATGACCCTGCATTGAGCCAGCTGATCCGCCTTTCATGTGATGGAATATGGTTTTCAGAAATGTTTCAGCTTGAACCGCTGAACCGAGAGGAAAAAACCCTTTTACTTCATCGGATTTTACACCTATTAGAGGAGGGATAATCATGATCCTCGGATATCTTTTTCTAGCTGTGGCTATTTTTTCAGAAGCCATTGGCGCCGTGATGTTAAAATTCTCAAATGGCTTTACTCGCTTTAAGCCTAGCGCTGTCGTTGTTGCTGGGTATACACTTGCCTTTTATATGCTGTCATTGACACTGAATATCATTCCGCTTAGCATGTCTTACGCAACATGGTCTGGGGTTGGTACAGTCCTCACGGCTATTTTTGGCGTGCTTTTTTTCAAAGAAACCTTGAACCAAAGAGCAATCATTGGGATGGCGATGCTTGTCTCAGGGGTCGTACTTTTAAATATGTCATAAAGGATGTGAGAGATCATGAAAGGAATGCTCTATTTAACAGGGGCTATTTTGACAGAGGTTTTTGGCAGTACGATGCTGAAGCTTTCACAAGGTTTTTCGCAACTGCTGCCGAGCATTGGGGTCCTGATCGGATTTGGGTGTGCCTTTACCTTCCTCAGTCTGGCACTTAAAACGATTGACCTTTCGTCTGCTTATGCAACATGGTCTGGCGTTGGAACAGCACTCACTGCTCTTATCGGACTCGTGCTGTTTAACGAAACCATTCACATAAAAGGCTTCATCGGTCTTGCACTAGTGATATGCGGCGTGATTGTCTTGAACCTGTCAAAAAAACAAAAGGAAGAAAACAAAGAACAAATCGATCAAACCGAATGGACGTCATAAAAAAAGTCATTTTCTCCATTTCATTAAGAGAAAATGACTTTTTGTTTTTACCCGCCGACTTCAATGGTTTCTTCTAAGGAAATGTCCACATTTCCTTGAACAGCTCTTGAGATCATACATGAGCTTTCGGCTTTGTGCGCGAGCTTGCGGGCCAGCTCAATATCTTGCGGAGAAGCAGAGGCTTTGAGGATGATGACAGGCCGGTGAATGATTTTTTCATATGTAAACACACCATTTGTCACATCTACGACAGCCTCAGAACTCATTGTGAGATCCTCTTTTTCTAATTGGCTCCGCTCCATCATAGCGGCAAGTGTAATAATATAACACGTAGCCGCTGCACCTAAGAGCATCTCATCTGGATTTGTTCCGATGCCGGGACCGTCCATTTCTTTTGGAATTGAAATCTTCGTTTTTAACTGTTCGCATGAGATTGTACCCACATCGTTACGCAGGCCAGGCCAGCTCGCCTGAAGATGAAAATGATGACGCGCCATATTCGTCTCTCCTTTTGTTATCACTTTTTATAGTGTAACAAGAATTCACGCTGCTTGTCTTAACATGTGCACCATCTTTATGTATATTCCTCATCCAGCACTGTCCGAATCGCCCTGACATACCGGTAGAACGTCTCGTTTTTTGTACTCGACCGCCGCCGAAAGTCAAAACTGTCAAATAAAGCTTCACGCTGACTTCTACTAATCTCTAACTGTACACTTTGCCCTGTTTTAGTAAGATTATTAATATTATGATTGCTTGTTCCACTCAGGGTTGCGTGTGCGACAGCCAGTTCAGCAGAAAATCCGTTCCGCTCTAATGAGTTCACTATTTTTTCTGCACGGTCGTAATCTGTTCCGCCAACGAGCGTATGGTCAATGCCTTCCTCACCTTTGTATCCATGCACTGCTAAGATATAATCGTGTGCTTTTGCCTGCGCGACGCCGACTGGCTCATCAAAGTTTGTACTTGTCACATGAAGTTCTGACGCATTCTCTCTTAAACCTTCAAACAAATACGTAGAGAAATCATTATCGAAAAAATGGACGATCTCACTCACGCCGCCTTCAATTCTCCCGCCATGGGGTGACATCACAAGAAGACGGCTTCCAGGCACTGGGTTGGCTGTAATTTGATAGCTGCTTGTTGATTCGTTTTCTTCCAGTTCTTTAAAATTGCGATAAATATCATTTGAACCGCTTTCGTCTTCCCCACCTGATGACAATGGCTCATCATGTTCCTGTGCTTGCATTGTATAATAAACGCCCCATCCGATCGCAAGCAGGAGAAGCAAAGCAAAAAACTTCTTCATTCCCGTTCTCCTTTAACAGATTTCTAAGCCGTTTCTATGATTTATATTGAATCATCATTTCTTTTCATTTTTTCCACTTTTTCTCTTCAAATTTGATCATAACACTCTAGATCATGAGATTCCTCAAAAATAAGATAATTGCATTTATATACACAGAAACGCCTCTCGTCTTTGAAAACAGAGTTAGAATAGTATGACAGACAAACGAAGTTATGTTTAAAATGACCTAGTTCTATCCAGTCTGTTTTCTTTAATTCGGCTTGTTTTTATATGGATTTGATTTTTTTCCTCTGTGACAAGTCACATTTGTATGAGCATTGACCCTGTCTAACCCCTCCTTTTTTTCTGCAAAATCGTTTGTTTCACCGGTTCTCTAAGAAGAACTCTCCCACCTATCATCGGCTGATTCTACATGTTTTCCACCTTTTTCTATTATTTTACAAAATGTAAGCGCTTTTCTTTTTCATCAGAAATGAGTAAGCCGCCAATATGAAGAAAAGAAGGGACAAGAATCCGAACAAAGCAGCTCTCATTCTCATAACGTAAGAGTGTACAAGAATGGATAGCTAGAATGGAGGGCATCACATGTTTGGATTTTCTATGGTGCAAATGGTCAGGACACATGCTAGTAAACTAGATCAGCCTTTAAGAGAGACCGTCCTTCACCTTTATAAACCTTTTAAATGGACGCCATGCTTTCTTCATCGTTTCTTTGAAGGAAGATTAAAGAAGAGAAAGAAGCTTCGTGTAATTATTGAATTTAAGGAAGACGCGGTCGAAGCAGGGATTCAAAGCACAAAACAGCTCATGAAAAAAAGTAGAAAAACAAATATCAAACGGCACTTTTCACATATCGACTGCTGCGCTGCAGACATAACACCGGCCGCTTTAGAGGAGCTGTTAGCAAATGGTGAGCATATTCGTAAAATTTATTTAGACCGGAAAGTTCATGCACTTCTGGATGTGGCCACACAAGCCAGTCACGCGGATGAAGTCTTCCGCAACGGTACAGCCTTAACAGGGGAAGGCATTACGGTCGCTGTCATTGATACAGGAATTTATCCGCATGAAGATTTAGAAGGAAGGATTCGCGATTTTGTGGACTTAGTCAAGCAAAAAACAAAGCCTTATGATGATAACGGGCATGGTACTCATTGCGCTGGAGATGTAGCTGGAGACGGAGCGGCCTCAGATGGCTTGTACAAAGGACCTGCTCCAAAAGCTCATTTAATTGGCGTAAAAGTGTTAAATAAACAAGGGGCTGGATCGCTTTCTACTATTATAGAAGGGGTTGAATGGTGCATCCAGTTCAATGAAGATCACCCTGATGATCCGATTCATATTATGAGTATGTCACTAGGCGGAGATGCTCAGCGTTATGATGACGAACAGGACGATCCGATGGTGCGTGCTGTCAATGCTGCTTGGGATCAAGGCATTGTAGTATGCGTCGCAGCCGGAAACTCTGGTCCTAACAGTCAAACGATTGCGAGCCCTGCCGTCAGTCAAAAAGTGATTACGGTTGGCGCTTTTGATGACCGGAATACACCAGAATCAAACGATGATATCGTGGCACCATTTTCAAGCAGAGGTCCTACTGTTTATGGTGAGACAAAGCCTGATATCCTTGCACCAGGAGTAAACATCGTCTCTCTCAGATCACCAAGATCCTTTCTAGATAAACTCGACAAATCAAGCAGAGTCGATGATGATTACACGACGTTATCTGGCACATCTATGGCAACACCGATTTGCGCTGGTATTTGTGCTCTTCTATTAGAGCATTCACCAGATTTAACGCCCGATGAGGTCAAAACCCTGTTAAAAGAAAATACAAGCAAGTGGTCTGGGGATGACCCGATGATTTACGGGGCAGGTGCCATTGACGCAGAAAAAGCCATCAAAGAATAAATAAAAAAGCCCTTTACGTTGATTCGTAAAGGGTGTTGTTTTTGTCTGTTATTACGTGTGAAGTCTTTCATCTACTTGATCAGCTGACATGTTATGCTTCGTTCTCATACATCTCATCTCCTTTTTGAATGTGCGTACGCGCTTCGATCACAATCTCAAAAAAAGTGGAGGATTCCTTGTACATGTCGCGTTCCTTATAATAATTAGCCGCATCAAGTGCTAATTCCTCTAAATCAGCAAACATTTTTTTGCTTCGCAGTCCAAATAGTGCCGATCTTAATTGCTCACAGCTGTCTTTTTCTATATAAAGCGCCTGTAAAAATTGAAATTTCAACTGATAAATTTCATCTTCCAATAAACAAGCCTCGTTCATTCCTTTACGTATAGCCTCACCCGCCCGCTCGATATCTCCGAGTTTAAACCAGGTAAGAGCAAGTGAAAATAATGATTTGATCATCGTGGATGCTTGATCTTTTTGATAAAGGGAAATGGCTTGTTCAAAAAAGACTGTCGCTGTATGGTACGTTCCCATACTATAATGACAAGCTCCTAAGTTATTAAGAGCCATCGCTTTAAAATAAGATGTGCACTCTTTCCGCTCCATCGCTTCACAAACCTTTAACGCTTTTTCTAAGTAAGGAAGCGCTTTTTGGTGCTGACTCACATCAATACAATTACCTGCCATGACAAAATCACATTGAATGCTTCTTTTTCCATAAAGCTGATGTTTCTTATAAATGTCTCTCGCCTTTTTAGCATAATGCATGGAGAAATAAGTTTGTTTCATATGATAGTATACTTCAGCGATTTTATAGTAAAATTCCGCTTTTTCAATCTCATCTGTCACTAAGATCAGTTGATGTTCCGCATGCTTGTAATAGGAAATGGCCTCGATGTATCGGCGCTGGATAAACGCATACATTCCATGAAAAAAATGAAAGTAATAGCCAAGTAAGCCTGTCATCTCATCTTCTCCATCTTCCATTTCTTTCGGAAAAGACACGGCTTGAAGTGTTTCACTCCCTGCATGGACTGGCGTTAAATGCTGAAGCATCAGTTGATGGCGAAAATCCATTAGAGAATAATATAGAAGCAAATCTTGATCCTCTTCCATCTCATGAATTTCTTCTTCAACAAGGCGCTTCATATCGTTTGCTTGTTCGACTTCAAATTTGCAAATATGCGTGTACCATTGATTGATCTTTACACCTACTTCGGAAGATGGTATTTTATGTGCCATCCACTTCAGCCCCATTCTATCATATCAAACTGATAACTATTATTTTACATAATTTATGTTTTTAAGGCAAATTGTAATTTATTGCATGATTTATGTTCATTTCGCATATTTCTATCTTTTTTACCAAGTTTAAATGGAGTACTTTTACCCATCAAAACGATTTTACTACGAAGTTGGGTCAAATTCTCTTAATACTTCTTTTAAAGCACGGATATAACGTCTGAATGCTTTTTTCTTTCCTTTTCTCGTATCAAAATGGTCGAAAAAAGATTCTCTCTGCGCCGTACTAATTTCTAGCTGAACGCTTTCACCACTTGCATTTCGATTATTAATATTTTTAGGATCTGTTCCTGAAAGCCGTTCGCCTTCTTGCACCATTTCTGCAGAAAATCCTCGATCTTTTAACTCTCGTACAACTGCTCTTTTCATTTTTTCGTTTGTCCCGCCAACTAGCGTGTGCTTTTTATCACTTTTATAGCCGTGGATGGAAATGGAGAAGGGATACGTTTTAATCATTTGGACCAATATCGGTTCATCAAACTTGGTGCTTGTAATATGCAAATCACGATTGTTGTCTTGTTTCGTTCCTTCAAACAAATACGTCGAGTATCTTTGTTGAAATGCTTCTACAATTTCACTTGTTCCTGGTTCAATTTCCCCTCCATGAGGAGAAAAGACGAGTAAATCACTTCCGCCCTTTTCGTGAAATTCTATTTCATACCCTTTTCTTTCATGCCGAATAAGCTGTTTAAAACTGTCGTATCGATCCCCTTTTTTTCGCTCTTTTTGATACTTTTCTACCTCTTCTTGATGTTGCTTTTGCTCTTTTTTTTCTTGAACAGAATGGCTGCATTTCACCATTAAAAGAGCACATAGGATCAGAAAGATGAATCCACATATCAGTAGCCTTTTCATTTCACCGCTCCTTTTCATTCTCTTAGGTGTCATCTTATCGCATAATTTTACTATCAATGGCTAACAGAATTCAAAGGTTGTCCGGCTCATTTAATTGAATCAGGAGAACTTTCCTGTTTTTTTATGCCGCTCTAGGTATTTCTGACTTCTTTGAATCATTCGCTGCTTGAATAAAAACTGCATCGTATGACCTTATTTTAGCTTTAGTTAAAATCACCTACAAAAATGGACATGTTTTTCTGATTTCAAACAAAAAAGCCGCAAACAAAAGGGATGCCCTTCTGTTTACAGCCAATTATTGTATATCCATCATTAAATTCTTAGTTCATTCTCTAAAGCTGAAAGGACTTCATCTTGTGAAAGCCCTTGTGCAAGAGAAATTTCACTCACTAACATGCCTCTAGCATCTTCAAGCATCTTCTTTTCACTTGAATTTAATGCTTTCTTCTGATTTCGTCTCATCAGATCTTTGACAACGTCTGCACCGTCTTCGATCGCACCTGTTTTTAGTTTTTTCATATTTTCATCATATCTTTGCTTCCAAGTAAGCGTGTCGTCGTTTGTTTCTTCTGCAAAATTGTTCATCACAACTTTCAGCGTTGCTTGATCTGCTACCTGACGAATACCTAGTTGATTGATTCTGCCTCTTGGGATCATCATCTGCATATTCGGCATTTGAATCAGAAAATATTCCTCCGTCTTACCTAAAATCTCTTTTTCTTCCATTCCTTCAATCACACCGGCACCATGCATAGGATAAACAATTTTATCACCTATTTGAAACAAATCCGCCACCTCCGAAAGTATTCACAATTTGATTATAACACATTTCATGGTTGGATAAAAATTTATATTTTATCATGTTATTTTAGCACTAGTCAATTCTTTTCATTTGAATTTTGAGAAAAAGCCTTTTTTTAGAGAAGATGCGCCACCATCCAGTCCCCTTGTCTTATTCGTGCATATACTAGCATTGAGTCACATTTAGGAGGGATGACAATGTGCAAATGCAAGTGCAAACATTCCCACTCAAACTGTTATAAAAAGCATGACGATCATTGCCATGAGGACCCATGTAAAGAAAAAAAGTTTCATCATAAAAAAGATGATTGGTTTGAGAGCGATTTCTGGGATACTTCTAGAAGCTACGATCCCTATTATTACCCTAAAAGTGTCTGCAGCAGTTGTAAGAAGCGTCGTAGAAGAAGACATGGCTTCTCATATTAGCACCTGACGCTTTCAACTGCTTTTTGTTTTCCCGGCTGAAAAGCCGGTTTTTTTCATATGGATAGGCTCATGAAACGGATCATGCTCATAGGATATGGCAACCTGACATAAAGGATGAGATATCAAATGAACAATATGAATAGCCAAATGAATTATCATCACGAAGAAAATCCGTACCATACGTTTGAGAATGTGTATACAGCCAATCATGAGCATGTGGTCGCGCCAAACATGCATGATCATATGAATATGCCAAACCATTATCATACCGGTAAAAAGGATAAGTACAGCGGACATTATCCGCATCATCATTCAGCCTATCCGCCTTTTCCAAATCAGCATGACCCCTTTTCGCATGTTCCAATGAAGGATCACCATCATCATGGCCACTATGGTGGATATGGAATGATGCCATATCATCCATACGGATATCAAGATATGCATATGATGATGCCGAATCAGCAAATGCCAGGCTTTGGTTACGGAATGAACCAACCAAATGCGCATTTTCCCCGTTATTACTAAACAAAATGACAAAATAAGGGTATAATATACCATTTAATACCATGTAGGGATATGGTAACATTATAGGTAAATAATGGGTGTAATCATCTATTATTTACCTATATTCAACAAGGGGGAAGGAAGAAATGAAAAAAACATGGACGATGATCATGATGGGGATGCTCACATTGGTTATGGCGCTGTCAGTACCGCTTTCTGCATCTGCTGAAGGAGCCAAAACAGAGGAAAGCAAAGCATCAACCAATGCAAAACCAGCTGCCCTTTACGCAAAAATTACAGGTACAAGTAAGCAGGAATGGTCTTTTTCTGACATTGAACTAACGTACAGCCCAAATTCTATTTTAAGTCTTGGTGCGGTTGAGTTCACACTGCCAAAGGGTTTCCAAGCAACAACTAAAGACATTATGAACGGTAAAGCATTAAAAGACAGCTACATTTTGAACAACGGACAAACCGTCCGTATTCCGCTTAGATTGGATTTACTTGGAATTTCCAAATATACATTAAAGCTTTCACATAAAGTACTCCCTGCCGCAGGTACATATACGTTCCGCGCAGAAAATCGAGCAATTAGCATCGGTTCCACATTTTATGCAGAAGATACGATTGATATTAATACACGACCAGTTGTGGTCACACCGCCAGATCCGTGTGGATGCTAAATAAAAAAGCGCTCTAATAAGAGCGCTCCAAATGACAAAGGGCAAAATGATGTTTATTTTAGCCCTTTGTCTTCTTTTCAGTGTGATAGAAACCTTTGTAGCTTAGGAAGGACGAGTTCTGGCGCGGATTAGACATTCGTGAGCACCAGCTCGCGCAATAGTTTGTCTACACGCTGAGGTGCCTTAATAAGAGCGCTTTTTTATTTGATCACATGACCCGTTTAAACATTTTCTCCATTTCATATGTCGAGTGATGAATGATGATCGGCCGGCCGTGCGGACAAGTGAAAGGGTCCTTTGTCTGCCTGAGTTCATCTAATAGGGCTTTGATTTCATCATTTCGCAAATGACGATTTGCTTTGATAGAGCCTTTGCAGCTCATCATGATTGCCGCTTCTTCTCTTAATTTTTTGATATCTACACGTTTCTCATCCAGCACTTGCTCAATAATCTCTTCGATCAGTTCAGCCTCTTCTCCTTTTGGAAACCACTGCGGATGCGACCGTACAATGTAGCTTCCTGAACCGAAAGGCTCTAAGAAGACACCCACTTTCGTTAGTATCTCTTTATGCTCTTCAATAATCAGCATATCGTTTTTCGAGTAATGGAATGTTAATGGGACGAGCATTTCTTGCACTTCCTGTTTGATCTCTCCTACCTTCTCACGATAATACTCATACTTGATTCGCTCCTGGGCCGCATGCTGATCAATAATATAAAGCCCACGTTCATTTTGAGCCAAAATATATGTGCCGTGCATTTGTCCGATGGGATACATCACAGGGACGCGTTCGTTTTCTGAAATGGCTTCTACAGCATCTTCTCTTAGTTCTGACTCTTCATATTCTAGTGAAGCGGCGGATTCCTCTAACTGAACTCGCTCAGATGAGGCTTCTTCATAAAATACTGGTGATGATGGTTCCGTCTTCTCTTGATTAGGCATTCCGTATGCTTCGGTATGGCTTGTCTCATATAAGACCGATTCGAGCGGCTCCGGCTGATAGGATAGCGGCGTTTCCACCTCGCTTGTGTTTCCTTTTTTCGCATCAAAGGTTAAGGATTGCTGCTCATTTTTGATCGCTGGCATTGGTGCTTTCTTTGGCACCGAAGCACTTGGAATGAGCTGCTGCTTTTGAAATACGTCCTTAATTCCTTGCTTAATTAACTCATGAAGTTCCTGCTCTTTACTAAGTCTCACTTCAAGCTTCGAAGGATGAACGTTCACATCCACTAAAATGGGGTCCATCTTCATCTCTATAAATGTAATCGGATGGCGGCCAATCGGTAGCAGCGTGTGATACCCTTCATGGACCGCTTTCACGAGCGGAAAATGCTTAACATATCTGCCGTTTACAACAGAAGACATATAATTCCGTGATGCCCTTGTCACTTCTGGCAAGGAGATATATCCTTTCACTTCAAAATCAAGTGATTGCACGTGAAGCGGCACCATTTTTTTCGCAACAGCTGTTCCGTAAATGGCCGCAAGCACATGCCGCACATCCCCGTTTCCATTCGTCTGAAGCAGGACTTTTCCTTGATGACGCAAGCGAATCGATACTTCTGGGTGAGCCAGCGCAATTCGATTGACGACATCTGATATATTGCCAAGCTCCGTATGAACGGTTTTCATGTATTTTAGGCGGGCCGGTGTATTGTAAAATAAGTTGGTAACGACGATCTCGGTACCGCGGCGACTAGAGGTTTTTTTCTCTGAAATGATCTTTCCGCCTTGCAGCACCAGGTGCGTTCCAGCTCCTTCACCAGTACTTGTTTTCATTTCTAGATGAGAGACAGATGCGATACTTGGCAGCGCCTCTCCCCTGAAACCGAGCGTTCTGACACGGAACAGGTCATTTTCATCTTTGATTTTACTCGTTGCATGGCGCTGAAAGGCGAGCTTACAATCTTCAGCATCGATTCCAACACCATTATCAATCATTCTAATAGAAGAAAGACCTGCTTCTTCTACATCGATTTCAATCACTGTACTACTTGCATCGATTGCATTTTCCATAAGCTCTTTTACGACAGAAGCTGGACGTTCGACTACTTCACCTGCAGCAATTTTATTGGATAGGTCATCGGATAACTGAATAATCTTTGCCATTTTGCTCACCTCACCTTACATTATAATTTCTTTTGCAATTCATATAGCTTAGTCATCGCTTCGAGCGGAGTCATATCCATTAGATTGAATGACTTTAATTCCTCGATCACCGCTTGATCTTTCTGTTTTAGAACTGGTTTGGTTTGCGGTTTTTCTTCTACTTCAAAGAAAGAAAGCTGCTGCTTTTCCTCCGCCTTTTCTGTTTTTGGAGCTGCAGATACGTGCGGGGTCACTTCATGTGATCCGCTCTCAAGCTCCGTCAAAATGGTCTGGGCCCTATCGATGATCGCATCAGGCAATTCAGCAAGCTGCGCTACATGAATACCATAGCTTTTATCAGCTGCACCCTCTTTGATTTGATGTAAGAAAACGACCGTGCCCTCATGCTCTTCAGCACGTACATGGACATTTTTCAGCTCGCTTAATTGAGATTCAAGAACTGTCAGCTCGTGATAATGTGTGGAAAAAAGCGTTTTGGCACCAATATGATCGTGAACAAATTCAATGATCGCCTGCGCAAGAGCCATTCCATCATAGGTGCTTGTCCCGCGTCCAATTTCATCAAATAAAATCAAGCTGTTTTTCGTTGCATGCACCATCGCATTTTTTGCTTCGAGCATCTCTACCATAAAAGTACTCTGACCAGAAATCAAATCATCTGCCGCCCCAATGCGTGTAAAGATTTGGTCAAAGATCGGAAGAGTCGCCTTCGATGCCGGCACAAAGCAGCCAATTTGCGCAAGAATGGAGATAAGCGCCATTTGTCTCATATACGTACTTTTCCCTGACATATTTGGTCCAGTAATGAGTAAGGTTTGCCGGCCATTTCCCATATGGCAGTCATTTGGTACATACTCCTGGTGATCCATCACTTTTTCAACGACTGGGTGACGACCATCTATGACATCTACCTCATCCTCTGAGAATTCTGGACGGATATAACGGCGTTTTTCACTGACAGTCGCAAAGCATTGAAGCGCATCCAGCTCACTCATTTGTTTTGCAAGCAGCTGTAATCTAGGAATATAACCTTTCACTTGCTCCCTGAGAGCTGTAAATAGTTCATATTCCAATTCGTTGATATTTGATTCTGCTTCAAGTATCAGTGCTTCTTTTTCTTTTAATTCAGGTGTGATATACCGCTCTGCATTGGCAAGCGTTTGTTTTCTTTCATAACGGCCTTCCTCCAGCAGATGTGTATTTGCGCGTGTCACTTCGATATAATAACCAAACACTTTATTAAACCCGACTTTTAAGGAGCGAATGCCGGTATATTCTCTTTCCTGCTGTTCAAGACGTGCAATCCAGTCCTTTCCGTTTCGGCTGGCATCACGGTATTCATCTAATTTTGCATTGTAGCCATCTTTAATCAAATTGCCTTCTTTTATCGTCATCGGCGGATTTTCATAAAGTGCATCTTCTAATAAATTAAGCAAGTCACCACAAGGATCAATCGCATTCGCTCTTGATTTTGCCATTTCCTCTGGCAGTGAGTGCACAAGCTCTTTAATGGCTGGTACTTGTTTTAAGGATTCCTTTAACTGAATGAGATCACGGGCATTTACGTTGCCAAATGCGACGCGGCCCGCTAAACGTTCGAGATCATATACTTGCTTTAACCGTTCACGCAGATCCTCTCGTTCAAAGAGATGGTCCATGAGAATTTGCACCATTTCCTGGCGTTCTTTAATGTGCGAAAGACGAATTAACGGCCGATCGATCCATTGCTTGAGCAGCCTTCCACCCATCGCTGTTTTTGTTTCATCTAACAGCCATAACAAAGAGCCCTTCTTGCTTTTTGAGCGGATCGTCTCTGTTAATTCAAGATTTCGTTTTGAGTAAAGATCAATTTTCATTGTTTGTTCGAGCTCAAACACTTGAACTTGCTGAAGGTGATCGAGGCTTCTTTTTTGCGTTCTTCTTAAATAGGCATATAATGTCAAAAAGGCCGATCTTAGTTGCTCGCTCAGGCGGGACACGAGCCGCTCAGCTTCATCGATCAATTCATCACTATCTTCGTATGAAATGGTCGCTTGGCACCGATCCTTTAAGGTCTTGACTGTTTCCTCATCCAGCTGCTTTGACACCACAATTTCTTTTGCACCGACAGAATAAATTTCAGACACGACTTCATCTAATCGATCAATGAAAGCCGCCATGTTTTCACCAGTAGATAAATCGGAAAGTGCAAGTCCATATCCATTTTCAAACTTTGTCACAGAGGCAATGAAGTTGTTTTCATTTTCACTTAAGCCTTTACCATCCATCACCGTACCTGGTGTAATGAGTTGAACGACTTCTCTTTTGACTACACCTTTTGCCGTTTTAGGATCTTCCACCTGCTCACAAATCGCGACCTTGTAGCCTTTTGAAATCAATTGTTCTATGTATGCAGAAGCAGAATGATAAGGAACACCGCACATTGGTATGCTCCCGCCATCTCTGCTTGTTAGCGTGATTTCTAATTCTTGTGACGCTTCTTTTGCGTCATCAAAAAACATTTCATAAAAATCGCCTAAGCGAAAAAATAAAAAGGCATCTTGATACTCTGCCTTGATTTTTAAATATTGCTGTATCATGGGCGTATAACTTGCCATATTTCTAATCCCTCACTATATTACATTCGAATTCATACCATCTTTCATTATAGCATAAAAAATCACCTTTTTTCTCCTAGATAGGACACAAAAAAACTAGGGGGATATGCGCCCTAGTCATCAATTACTCTTCTGGATCACCCGCTAGGAATTCTGGATGAATATCCTCTAACTCCTCATCCACCTCTTCTTCCCACTCATGATCATCTTTTTCTTTCCAGCTTGAATTGACCTCTACAACAATTTTTGTTTCTCCTACCACTTCAGCAATGAATTCACGCTCTGCCTGAACGATAATTTTATTGCCGTTTGGAGAAATGGTCACTTCTAGACAATTCGGCTGCTGCAGCACTTTTGCAATCACTTCGTGCTCATCATCAAGGAAATTTTTATCTTTATATCTTAGTTTGATGATGTCTACATATTTCACCCGTTCTGTGACGACTTCTGTTTTTGTGTTATCAGCATAAGAATACCATACGTTAATATCAAAGGTTCCTTCAATCTCAACAGTTTTACCGACCTTTTCAGCATCATACTTATGATTAATGATCCAACCACCTAGGATGCTGGTTGGTTTTTGCGATGGAGAAATGGTGTGTGTGCTTTGGGTGAATTTCCTCCCTTTTGCAACCACCGCTTTTGTAATAATTTCTCTGTATTCAGACATTCCGGCATGCCTCCTTGTTCTTGATCGTTTTATCTTATGCTGGGCATTCGTCTAGTGTGTCACGATTTTGAACTTCATGTTCAATTAAATTCATTTCTGTTTCAGTGTATGCATGGTCGCCCATAAACTTGCCTTGAAAATTGGAAAAGTTGGAGAGTGAGAGATTTTGGGGTGACGAAACAAGAAGTAGAATGGGAAGTGTGATTTTTGTTCTTTCAAAAAATGATGATAGCAAAACAAAAAACCCCGCATTTGCGGGGTTTTCTCATTTAATGGAGCAACTTGGTGATGAGTTTTTCACTTTTGAACCGGTTTCTCCTAATAAGAGGTCACCGCCGGTTGAAAGAATGATTTCATCTGTTACTTGATTAGAAATCGTATGCGCTACGAGCTGAAGCAGGGAATTGACTTCCACTTGTGATTCTTTGAATTCTTGAATCACCGGGATTTCATCCAGTTCTTCTTGCAGGGCATCGATTTTTTCTTCGACTTGCTTTAAGGCTTCATGTTTGCCGTAATGCTTTAAATTCACAGCTTGTTTTTGAAGCGCCTTAATTTGATTAATAATCGTTGAAATTTTTGTATTTTCATTGATTTGCGCTTCTGCTTTCTTGAAGAAATCAACTTCTTCTGTTTCAGAAATCATTTTAGCGAGCTCTCTTGCGCGCTCGACAATCTCTTTTTTTGAATAAAGTGTCATTTTAATTCACCTCGATAGCTTCTCCAACCATTTCTCCGTCAAGAGACCAAGTTTTGGCTTGTGTGATTTTCACTTTGACGATGTTGCCAATCGCTTCTTTTGGTGCTTTAAAATTCACAAGCTTGCTTTTACTTGTATATCCGGCTAGGATTTCAGGGTTGTTTTTACTTTCACCCTCTACTAATACTTCGACAGTCTGCCCTTCATATTCCTTCATTTTTTTCGCAGAAATTTCATTCACGAGGGCATTCAGGCGCTGCAGACGTTCTTTTTTCACATGCATTGGCACGTTGTCTTGCATTTTCGCTGCTGGTGTTCCTTCTCTTGGAGAGTAAATGAACGTATAAGCAGCGTCAAACTCAACCTCGCGATAGAGGGAAAGTGTTTCTTCAAACTGCTCATCTGTCTCATTTGGGAACCCAACAATAATATCCGTTGTTAATGAAGCATTTGGCATCGCTTCTTTGATTTTGCGCACAAGATCAAGGTAACGCTCACGGTCATATTTTCTCGCCATAAGCTTCAAGACAGAAGAACTGCCGGATTGAACTGGCAAATGAATATGATCGAGAAGGTTCCCACCCTTAGCAAGCACTTCAATTAAGTGATCGTCAAAGTCACGCGGGTGGCTTGTTGTAAAACGGATACGCGGAATATCGATTTTACGCAGCTCATCCATCAAGTGTCCAAGACCATATTCCATGTCTTCAAAATCTTTTCCGTACGCATTCACGTTTTGACCAAGAAGGGTAATTTCCTTATATCCTTCTGCCGCTAAACGTCTGACCTCTTGAATAATTTCATCAGGGCGGCGGCTTCTTTCTTTACCGCGTGTGTAAGGGACGATACAGTATGTACAGAATTTATCACAACCGTACATAATATTCACCCAGCCCTTAATTTTTCCTTGGCGGGCTCTCGGAAGGTTTTCAATGACATCGCCTTCTTTTGACCAAACCTCAATGACCATTTCTTTTGAAAGATAGCATTCAGATAACAGCTCTGGCAGGCGGTGAATGTTGTGTGTACCGAAAATCAAATCAACAAATGGATGTTTCTTCAAAATACGGTTGACGACAGATTCCTCTTGAGACATACATCCGCAGACTCCTAAAATTAAATCTGGCTTTTCACGCTTTAATGCTTTTAAATGACCAAGCTCTCCGAACACTTTGTTTTCCGCATTCTCACGAATTGCACAAGTGTTTAATAAGATGACATTTGCATCCTCCGTTGAGTTTGTCGGTTCATAACCAAGCGCCATAAAAATACCAGCCATCACTTCTGTGTCATGCTCATTCATTTGACAGCCATATGTGCGAATATAAAACTTGCGCCCGTTTCCTAACCCTTGAAAACGCTCGTCAATTTGAAATTGATTGTATTCGACTTCTTCTTTACCCCGTTTTTTTGCATCTTTTAAGGAAGGCGGAATGTACACAGCTTCAAAATACTGGCTATAGTCCTTCTCGGATTTTTTGTCCGATGAACTTACTTGTCCGCTCGCTTTTCTCTGCTCTTCATTCATGAATTTGTACTCCTTTCAAACCAAGCTCCACCCTACAGTATAGACTATTTTGTGATGAATTGAAAATAAATTCATACGTGCCACCACTTTTCAATCCACACGAATTTTGCATGAATATTGAGTAGGTTTCAGATGTAGATCGTCTTTACCTAAAGGGTTTTGTATTTCTTTGACAATCTTCATATGCTGTGTCCCGACACTCTCAACTAAAGTAATCACATATGATTCTTTTTCCTCTTCTGCTACCATTCTTTCTTGTTCAGATAAGAAGAATGGAAAGTCTTGGTGAGTCAGTTTAGATCCTTTTACTTCTATGAGCTTCTCTTTTCCATCGGGGTAATAAGATTTGATATCAAATCCATGACCATCTTCCGTCTCAGCCACCCAATCGACAGCTTCCGCTAATTGTTCCCGACCCACTGCTTTTAATTGCTCTACTTCCTTACGATAAACAAATTTCTCTGCTATTCTACCTGTCTCTTCGTTTTGCTTTGCTCTTTCTTCTCTTAATTGTTTATAAACATCTCTATGAATGATTCTTTTTCGTTTTATACTCTTTTTAATTTTTGTGTCTATAAAAAGATCAGGACTCGAATAAATTTCGAAAATAAAATCGTAAAAGAATTCATTCAAGTTATATATATCCTTTAAAAATTTTTGTTGATTAAATGTATTGATATTATACCTTTTAAAAACCAATGAACCTGCTGCGTACTTTATTGGCCTATCAGATTCTCCTAGGTAAAAATCACCTATTTCAAATCCTTTTAAATTAGGACTACTCTCCAATTGTGGTATTAGTCGTTCTCGCCAAACTTCGGCTTCATATTTAATCTTTTTGAGAGATAAATTTTCAGTACCTAATCCAATCGATAAATAAAAGTCTTTGCCGTTATTAGCGAATAAAATAACTATATATAATCCTTTTTGTGTTGTTGTTTTATTAGTTTTTTGATTCTTTGTTAATAGCTGATCTAGAAATGCTATCCAAATAGATTCTGCAACTTTTCCATTTCCTGTAGATGCTTTAATATCGATCCTATCCAAATTCCTCATATGACGTTTTTCTAATTCATAACGAATGTTGTTTGGGATTTCTTTATTAAACATGTTGTGAAAAGGGTGATTCTTATCTGTTCTCCCTTTGTTCTTATAATCTAAAAATTGCTCATAAAAATTTTCTTTATTAAATAACATTTGTCTCACCACTTACCTCAATAGATCTTTTTACATACATTATACATAACAAACGGTAGATTTGATGAAATATGGAAAGAATAGTGCAAAAAAAGAGAGCCTGCGCTCTCTCAATCAAGTATGTTCAGTTTTTTTGCTTCTTCTTCGATGATCGTCAGTGCACGGTCCAGTTCTTCTTTTGTGTGCTCTGCTGTGATGATGGCTCTAATTCTCGCTTTTCCTTTTGCTACAGTTGGGAAAGCGATGCCCTGGGCAAACACGCCTCGGTCTATTAAAGCCTTTGAAAAGCGAAACGTAAGAGCTTCGTCTCCAATCATAATTGGAATAATTGGTGTTTCTGTCGGAGCAACTTGAAATCCAAGGCTGACGACTTTTTCTTTGAAATAGGCGGCGTTTTCCCAGAGTGTGCTAATTCGCTCTGGTTCGTCTAACAGCACTTCAATCGCTTCTTCACACGCTCTAGTCACAGCTGGCGGATGCGAGGTGCTGAATAAAAACGGTCTTGCTTTATGCTTTAAATAATCAATCAAAACGGCTGATCCCGCTACATAGCCGCCGAGCACTCCGACAGCCTTACTAAGTGTCCCAACCTGAATATGCACTCTGCCGTCGAGCTTGAAATGGTTGACTGTCCCGCGGCCATTTTCACCAAGCACGCCCGAGGCATGTGCATCGTCTACCATCACAAATGCATCATATGCTTCTGCGAGCCTGACAATCTCAGGAAGTGGCGCAATATCTCCATCCATCGAGAACACACCGTCTGTGACGATGAGACGAACGCGGTAATTCATAGATTTCTTTAAAATTTTCTCAAGCTCTTCCATATTGGAATGACCATATACTTTTTTATCTGCTTTTGTTAACCGAATGCCGTCAATGATTGAGGCATGATTCAGTTCATCTGAAATCACAATATCATCTTTTGTCAGGATACTTGATAAGACCCCTTGATTGGTCGTAAAGCCTGATTGGAATACAAGGGCTGCCTCGGTCTTTTTAAATGCAGCGAGCTTTTTTTCAAGACGTTCGTGCATCGTCATTGTGCCAGCGATTGTTCGTACCGACCCCGTACCAGCACCGAATTCATCAATGGCCTCTTTTGCCGCTTTCATCAGCCTTGGATGTGAGGTGAGGCCTAAGTAGTTATTTGAGGAGAGCTGTATGACAGGTTGTTCATTTAATGTCACAGTGGATGATTGTTTTGAGTCAATCTCTTTCAATGTTTGGTGAGTGCCTTGCTGCTTCATTGTTTCCAATTCATCTTGTAAATACGTGAATTCTTTCATCATTTCTTCCCCCTTTGATTTGATGGCATCATCAGTACGACCTTTCCGCACATCCCATTTCTCATGAGTTCAAATCCCTTTTCGAACTGTTCAAATGGTAGTGTATGGGTGACAACTGGCTTGACATCGATGGTATTTGTTCTTAATAACTCAGATACTTGACGCCACGTTTCAAACATTTTTCTCCCCGTGATCCCTTGCACGGTTAATCCCCTAAAAACAATTTGATTCGTAATGTCAATTGTCACTGGTCGTTCTGGCAAGCTTAGTATATTGATTTTCCCTCCATTTGCACAAGCTTCGAGAGCTTGATTAATGGCAACTGGATGTCCTGACATCTCGCATATCACATCTGCCCCCTCCATCCGCGTGAACTGCTTAATCACCTCAACAGGATCATCTTTTCCAATATCCACGATATGGTCTGCTCCCATTTCCCGGGCAAGATTCAGCCTGTATTCGTTTTGATCGACAGCAAACACTTGGACAGCACCGGAAGCTTTCGCGACGGCGATCGCCATTAAACCGATTGGTCCGCAGCCAAAAATCGCCACTGACTTACCTGAAACAGGTGTGTGCAGCACTGTATGAACCGCATTGCCAAGCGGCTCTTGAATAGACGCAAGCTCTACTGGCATTTGAGCTGGATTGTGCCACACATTTTGTTCAGGTACTTTGACATATTCAGCAAAACAGCCGTCAATGTCTACTCCTAAAATTTTCGTTTCATTGCACAAGTGCTGTTGACCTGTTAAACACATAGAGCACTGATTACATACAACATGTGTCTCTGCCGATACAAAATCCCCTACTTTTGCACGTGAGACTTGTTTCCCCGTCTTGACAACTTCCCCTGTAAATTCATGTCCAAAAATGTAGGGCGCTTTAACTCTTCCCTTTGCCCAGTCATCCCAATTATAAATATGCACGTCTGTTCCGCATATCGAAGTGGCTTTCACCTGAATCAATACTTCATGATCATTGATTTCTGGAATCGGCATCTCCATCAGCACCGCTCCGTAAGCGCTTTCTTTTTTAACAATTGCTTTCATCGTTCCACACATGACGTACAACCCCTTTGTTAAAAAACTTCTCCCAATGAGATTTTAACACGTCTTTTTTTCGTCGTAAATACCATTGTCTACTGTAAAAAGACAAATGAGCACTCCACATATTTTTTTGGATATTTTTCTAAAAAAAAAGCAAATCCCCATAGAAAAGGAGATTTACTTTTTGACTCACCGTCTTTTTGAAACGGCAATATATAAGGCTGGCACAATTAATAGTGTCAAAATTGTTGAGAAAAAGACACCCGATACAATGCAGATTGCCAGCGGCTTAAAGAGCGGATCATTACTTAATGCTACAGGCATTAGGGCAACAAGTGCCGTAAATGCTGTTAGTAAAATTGGCCTAATCCTTGCTCTTCCCGCTTCAATGACAGCTGTCTGTTGATCGAATCCCTGCTTACGCCGCTGCTCAATAAATTCGAACAAGACAACCGCATTTCGGACCACGATACCAGCTAATGAGACAATTCCCATTGTTGCCATAAAGCTGAACGGCGTTTGTGTGACAAATAGTCCGATAACAGCTCCAGATATCGCTAAGTAAACCGTTCCTAGAACTAATAGTGGAAGCATCAATGAATTGAACTGGAAAGCGATGGTCACATAAATGAGAAGCAAGACAACCCCAAATAAGAGACTAATTTCAATAAAGAACTTGGTTTGATCTTCATTTTCTCCGCCTTGAGAAATAGCTAGATCCTTCGCTGCATCTGTTTTTCCTACTTGATCGACGACTTCTTTCATGTCGTCTTTAAACGACTCTGACGTGCCAGGGTACGCCTTCAGCGTAATGGTCGGAATTCCATTTTCATGTGGAATGCTTTCGTACTGCTCTGTTTCTTTTTCTTTTACATATCGGCTAAGTGGCTCGAGTGAAGGCATACCGCCTTCATTTGAATTGACAGGCACTTTTATTTTGTTTAGCTTTAATCCATTTTGATGTGTACCTACATCCTGTTTGACCACTAAATCGATATCTTTTGTTCCTTGTTTAAAGCTGCCTAATGGCATGCCTTCTGTCACAAGACCGAGCTGTCTGCTGACAAGCTGAGCGCTGAGGCCATCCTCTGCCATTCGGTCACGGTTTAGTTCAAAGGAGATCGTTTTTACCGGCTGATTGACATCGTCAGTGATCAAGCTCGCTCCTTTTTCTTTCATTTCACTTGTGAGCGTTTCTTTGACATCAATGAGCTTTGCAAAAGAGTCACCCGCAACGGTTACTGTCACAGGTGCACCAGTTGGAGGTCCTTGAACAATGGTTTTCATAAAGATATCAGCATCTTTAAATTTCTTACGCAATGGCTCTGTCATACGATCGATCAATTGTTTACTCGTCATCTGATCATTGTCTACTCTCACGACAACCTGACCAGTATGATCACTTGCATTTGAGATACTTTCATTAAACAGGTTCGGTACACCGCCGCCTGCAAAGATCGCCGTCTCTTCAATGCCTTTCTGCTGTTTTATCTCTTGTTCTATTTTCTCTAATGTTTCATTTGTTTTGTCTAATGTTGTTTCACTTGGAAGTGTGACAGTGACAACCACTTCTTTCTTATTCGCTGCAGGGAAAAATTCAAATGGTGTGACGAAAATCAATAAAAAGGCAAGCGTTGCAACAAGCAAACCACTTAAGCCAATAAGCAGCGGACGCTTCACAATGTTCGTCAGCACACGGTCTGCATAAAAATCAGCTAATTTTTTTAACGGTTTGCCTAGGAATCCTGGCTCTTTTTGAATTTTCTTGTTCTGTCTTTTTCGGTTCACAGTATATTGATAGACTGGCACTAGTGTCAGAGAAATTACCATAGACGCAAGTACAGTCGTTACGAGGACAGACGGTAATGCTCGTATAAATGAACCGTTTGCACCTGATAGGAAAACAAGTGGCAAGAAAGCAAACACAACCGCAAGTGTTGAGGTCAAAATAGACCCTGCAACTTCTTTGACCCCTGCAATCGTTCCTTTCAGCGGACTTTCATATTTTTTCATCTGCCTTAAAATATTATCGTTGACGACAATGGCATCATCGACAAGTATTCCTAGGGCAATGATAAATCCGATAATCGATATCTGATTGAGGTCCACTTGTAAAAATGGCAGCGGAATCGTTCCGATTGTGATTGATAATGGGATGGCAAGTGAAACGATGAACGCACCGCCAATGGTCAGACCAAGTGTGGTGACAACAATAACAGCGATGACCGCAACAATGGCTTCTTTTATCAAATCATTAAAAATGGCATCCACTTCACTTTTTTGTGAATAGTAGTTTACCCACTCGACACCACTTGGAAGCTGCTTCTCTTTCTCAATAACATCACTGACTTTGTCATACATTTTAGGAATATCAAGCCCTGGTTTGATATTGACTGTAAATGAATAGGCAGGCTTTCCGTTATACGACACAATGTCACTTTTCTCTTTTTCTACTTCTTTTAAGCTGCCAAGCTGACTGATTGTGACCGGTTCACGGTTCGTTTTGGCGAAAAGCTCAAGCTTTTTCACTTGATTCAAACGGTCGTAGGCATCGATGGACAGCTTAACCTTCTCGCCGCCTGTCCGAATGTCGCCTAGTGGAGATGTGTCAAATTCCTGATTGATGGCATTTGTGACATCCGTTACACTTAACCCTTCATCCTCCAGTTTACTTGAATCTAAGTTTAATACCGCTTGTTTGTCATTGAATCCTTTGATGACGACACTGTCTACCCCATTGATGTCCTCAACCTTTTCCTTCAACGCACGCAGCGATTCCTGACTTTTTGCTAAGTCTGCTGATTGACTTGCCACAGCCATATAAGAACCAACCGGCACGCTGCCAAACTCATCCTTTACATCAGGCTCCATCACTCCATCAGGAAAGGACGACGCAGCACTTGTGGTTTCGTTCTTAATTTGACTTGCCACCTTTTGAAAGTCGGCTTGATCATCAATTTCAAGCACAATATTTGAAAACCCAATGGCAGAAACAGAGCTCGTTTTCTCTACACCATTGATATCAGATATGGCTGATTCGAGCTTATTGGTTACATCACTTTCCACCTGTTTTGCATCCGCACCTGGGAACACGGTGGAAATCGTGATGATATTCGCTTGGAATTCTGGCAGTTCTCGCTTAGGAAGCTGTGTAAATAAATAGCCGCCAGCAATGAGAACAATAAAAAATAAAATAAAAACAAGCTTTCCTCTTTTCAAAAAAGCTTCAACCATTATTTCACCTACTTAAATATTTATTTTTGATGAAGTATTTTTAACTTAATCTTAATTTATCATCATGGTGAAAAAATGCAAGCTCTAATATGTCATTTTTATCTATTTCATGAACTGAATATGTTATATAAGAAATGTATAGTGGTAAACAAAAACAACCTGCTTACATGATGTAAGCAGGTTGAAAATAATAAAATTAGAATTATCGTGGCTCAACAATCAATTTGATGGCTGTTCTTTCTTCTCCATCGATAAGAATGTCAGTAAAGGCTGGAATGCATATCAAATCCACTCCACTTGGTGCAACAAATCCCCTTGCTATGGCTACAGCCTTGACCGCCTGATTCAGCGCTCCAGCGCCGATTGCTTGTATTTCCGCTGCACCGCGTTCACGTAAAACGCCTGCTAATGCTCCTGCTACTGAATTCGGATTTGACTTTGCTGACACTTTTAAAATTTCCATTTCTGCTCCCCCTTAAATTTACAATGGATAAGTGAGTGTTCATTAGAACAATCTTTGTTAGATGATGCTATTTTTTGAAAATCCATCCCCAAAATGTTTTTCAAAAATAGCAGGCTACCTACCATTTTTACTATATTCACGATAGAGGGCGCATATTCCTTCTTTCTGATTAATATTTTTCTGAAATAAATATGTGAACATTTATTCAAAGAAAATATGGTCATCATTTATCAAAATTCGATCAATTTTGACAGCTTTTTTCGACTGTTCGTCAATTTCTACGATTACTGCACTTAATGTCGTGCGTCCTTCCGCAATCTCAAAACGGACTGGAAGACTCGTTTTGAATCGTTTAATAATCGTCTCCCGATCAACACCTAAAATGCCATCATAAGGTCCTGTCATCCCCACATCTGAAATATACGCAGTTCCTTTTGGCAAAACGCGGTTATCTGCTGTTTGAACATGTGTATGCGTTCCAACGACACATGATGCACGGCCGTCTGTATACCAGCCCATCGCTAGCTTTTCACTTGTGGCTTCACCATGAAAATCAATAAAAATGAACGGTGTACGTTTAGATGCTTCCGCAATTAACTCGTCTACTTTTTGAAATGGGCAGTCAAGTGGGGGTAAAAAAGTACGTCCTTGCAGGTTGATGACGGCTAATTCTTTCCCTTGTTTTTTGATAAACGTAAGACCTTTACCAGGTGTACCTTCTGGGAAGTTCGCCGGACGAACCATGTTGGCTGCGTCATCAATGAAATCAAAAATGTCTCTTTTATCCCATGTATGGTTGCCCATTGTGAGCACGTCAGCTCCTGCTTGCAGCAGTTCATGATAGATTTTTTCAGTGATCCCTTTTCCATGAGCAGCATTTTCTCCATTGACAATGGTAAAGTGGGGCTGATATTTCTTCTTTAGCTTTGGCAAGTATTCTTTCAGTGTGTCTCGTCCAGGTGAACCGACAATATCTCCAACAAATAATATTTTCATGCGCTTTGAACCCTTTCTCTTATAAATTGACTTCTTATCAGTGTTGCATATTTACACAAAAAAATAAAGCGGCGCTAAGCGCACCGCTCTATTTTGCATACTCTACTGCGCGAGTTTCTCGAATGACCGTCACTTTAATGTGACCAGGGTAATCGAGCTCGTCCTCAATCCGCTTACGAATATCCCTTGCTAGACGGTGAGCTTCAAGATCATTAATTGAATCCGGCTTCACCATAATACGTACTTCACGTCCAGCCTGTATCGCAAACGATTTTTCAACACCTTCATAAGATTCAGAGATATCTTCTAATTTCTCAAGTCTCCGAATGTAATTTTCAAGCGTCTCACTTCGTGCACCAGGGCGTGCTGCAGATAATGCATCTGCTGCCGCAACAAGAACAGCGATAATAGATGTCGGTTCTTGGTCACCGTGGTGAGAGGCAATACTGTTGATGACAACAGGATGCTCTTTATATTTCGTCGCAAGCTCAACGCCAATTTCTACGTGGCTTCCTTCTACTTCATGATCAATGGCTTTTCCAATGTCATGCAGAAGACCTGCTCGTTTTGCAAGCTTTGCATCTTCTCCAAGCTCTGAAGCCATGAGACCTGCAAGATGTGCAACCTCAATTGAATGCTTCAGGACATTTTGTCCATAACTTGTACGGAATTTTAAGCGACCGAGAATCTTGATGAGATCCGGATGCAGACCGTGAACTCCGACTTCGAATGTCGTTTGCTCACCCATCTCACGGATATAATCATCGACTTCACGGCGTGATTTTTCCACCATTTCTTCAATTCGTGCAGGATGAATGCGGCCATCCTGGACTAGCTTGTCCAGAGCTATCCTCGCTGTTTCACGTCTAATCGGATCAAAGCCCGATAGGATAACAGCTTCAGGTGTATCATCTATGATCAAGTCAATACCTGTTAACGTTTCTAACGTACGGATATTTCGTCCTTCACGTCCGATAATACGACCTTTCATCTCATCATTTGGAAGATTGACTACAGATACCGTCGTTTCAGCTACATGATCAGCTGCACAACGCTGTAACGCAAGTGAAAGAATATTTTTCGCCTTTTTATCAGCCTCTTCTTTCGCTCGGTTTTCAGATTCTTTCGTCATGACTGCAATGTCGTGGGAAAGCTCATTTTCAACTTGATCCAGAATGATTTGTTTCGCTTCATCTCGAGTTAAACTTGAAATACGTTCCAACTCTGCTTTCTGCAAACGAATCATATCATCCACTTTGCTTTCCATCTCTTCAATATGTTGTTGTCGTTCATTCAGAGAATGATCTCTCTTCTCCAACAGGGACTCCCGTTTATCTAAAGATTCATCTTTGCGATCAAGATTTTCCTCTTTTTGAAGTAAACGGTTTTCTTGTCTTTGAAGCTCATTACGTCTTTCACGAACTTCTTGCTCCGCCTCTACACGAAAGGAATGAATTTCATCTTTCGCTTCCAAGAGCGCTTCTTTCTTCAATGCTTCCGCATCACGCTTTGCATCCTCAACAATTTGTTCGGCCATGTTTCTTGCGCCGGATATTTTTGCTTCTGCAATGGTTTTACGAACAAAGTAGCCAACAACTAAACAGATTAGGCTCAGCAAAATGGAGATGATCGTAAACATCGTAGGCGACATATTTTCACCTCCTCTTGCTATGAACTTGGTTTTACAAATAAAGTGTCGGCATGTACATTGTTTTGTGTCTCAACATACAGGGCCTTCACAGGGAATGAGATCCTCACTGCCCTTGTCAAGTTTAAATTAGTTATCAATCATGTTAAGAAAAACAAGTGATACATTTCCATTGTAATTGTGTCGGAAATACTTGTCAAGCTTGCTATCTTAACGTTTGCAAAAGCAGATCAGAATTATTCTTGATTCAGCAGCTGATATATTATATTGTTCACTTGGCCCAGTTTCGTGTTATTTTGAATGTTTGACAACAATACAACAATGGTTTGTCCAGATTTGCTAAAGCTGTTCAAAATGTTGAAACCCGGCATGACACCATGGTTTGAATAGCTGCCGGGAGCAACATAAAATCCCATTCCGTATGTGGAGCTGCTTCCTGGCGTAAACATCTTTTTATAGCTCTTCTGCGAATACAGTTTGCCGTCTATCAGTGCTTGGTCAAATTTGCACATATCTATAGCACTCATATAAATATCTCCAGCACCATACAGCTGAGATAGATCAGGCATATACGGTGTAACCATTCTGCCGCCTTTCAGTTTATACCCTACAGCAGGATAAGGGTTTTTTTCATATGTTTTGTAAAAACCTGCATGCGTCATTCCTGCCGGTTTAAAAATATGATTCGTTATATATTGTTCATAGGACTCACCGCTTACTTTAGCAACAATATAAGCAAGAACAGAATAGTTGGAATCCTTGTATTCCCATACGCCCGGCTGACGATTAATTCCCTGACGTTCTATATCTTTTATTAAATTGTCCGGAGTAATTGCGCCGTTTCCTTCAATATGTCCGTTTATTCCCGATGTATGTGTAAGTAGATTTTTCAAGGTAATCTTTTGTCCGTTAGGGAAATGAGGTAAATACATGCTTACCGGATCACTTGTCTGAAGTTTCCCCTTTTCCTCAAGCTGCAAAATAGCGGTTGCTATCAGCGCTTTTTGTGACGAACCGACATAAAAAGATGTCAATGGATTATTTTGAATTTTTTGTTTACGGTCTGCATAACCAAAACCTTTATTTGTTACGATTTCTCCATTTTTAACCATCATGGCTGTTCCGCTGAAACCGATCTCATTTAAATAGCTGCTGATATTTTGATTGCGGTCTACTGTTTTGATTTGTTCCTCTGATTTTTTGACGGTTTTCTTTTTGACTTCTTTTTTCTGGCTAGTACTTGAAGCTGCTGCAGTTTGTTGAAACGGGTTGTTCTCTTCACTATTTCGATGAAGCACATTCCACATCGCTAAGTAAATCATCGCTGCTAAAAAAACAAGCACAAGTTTTCCCCTCTGATTTGGTTTTCTCTGTCTGCGTTTTGCAGTTCTACTGCGGGTTGGGCTTGTCATTACCTTTTCCTCCCAAAATAAATCCCATTTTATATTTTAGACGGATGAAGTACTGAAAAAGTTGTCGAAAGTTTTTTGCAAAATAAAAAAGGCTGAGTTTTTTCACCCAGCCTTTTGTATCATTTCATACTGATTTTATTTTTATTCTAATTCTTCTAGCGCCTCTTCAGCTTCCTGCTGCGCTACTCCGTTATTATCCAAGCCGTAATGTTCGCGAATTTGCTCCTGAATCATTAGCATGATATCTTTGTTTTCTTTCAGGAACTGTTTCGCATTTTCGCGGCCTTGTCCAAGACGTTCCTCTTGGTAAGAATACCAAGCACCGCTCTTTTGTACGATATCTAGTTCGCTTCCAAGGTCGATGATTTCGCCCTCTTTTGAAATTCCTTCACCGTACATAATGTCTACTTCTGCAATACGGAATGGCGGTGCTACTTTGTTTTTCACTACTTTAATTCTCGTTTTATTCCCCATAATGTCATTGCCCTGCTTCAGCTGTTCAGCACGGCGCACTTCTAAACGAACAGATGAATAGAACTTCAGCGCACGTCCACCTGGCGTTGTTTCAGGGTTACCGAACATGACCCCAACTTTTTCACGAATTTGGTTAATAAAGATGGCAATGGTTTTTGATTTATTAATGGCACCAGATAGTTTACGAAGTGCTTGGGACATCAAACGTGCTTGTAGACCAACGTGTGAATCACCCATGTCTCCTTCAATCTCTGCTTTTGGTACAAGAGCAGCTACTGAGTCAATAACAACAATGTCAACTGCACCACTGCGGACAAGAGCTTCTGCAATTTCAAGTGCTTGTTCTCCTGTATCAGGCTGAGAAAGTAACAACTCATCAATATTGACACCTAGTTTTTGAGCGTAAACTGGATCGAGCGCATGCTCTGCATCAATAAATGCAGCTTGTCCTCCCTGCTGCTGAACCTCGGCAATGGCATGAAGTGCTACTGTCGTTTTACCAGAACTCTCTGGACCATATACTTCAATAATACGGCCACGAGGATATCCACCTATTCCTAGTGCAGTATCAAGTGCTAACGAACCACTCGGTACTGTTGAAATACGTGTATCTGTTCGCTCTCCTAGTTTCATAATAGAGCCTTTACCAAACTGTTTTTCTATTTGTTTAAGAGCCATATCTAAGGCTGCTTGACGATCACTCATTCTATTGTTTCCTCCTTTATCAATTCCACTATCTATACTATACCTTGTTTCACCTCATTTGCCAAGAAAAAAACGAACACATATTCGATTTTTTCTTAGCAGATTTTTAAGAAAAGAGTGATTTCTATTAGAAAAAACACTCTTTTATAAAGGAGTAAACCTAACAAAAAACAAAATTAACTTTCTTTTAATAAATTCAGCAAGTGATGCAGTCCGTATTTCACAGCGCGCTTTCGAATGCCCGACCGGCTTCCTGTAAACATCCATTCAAACACGTCTGTATGGTCTTTCGTAGATAGCCCGATGAACACTTTTCCGACAGGCTGTCCCTCGTGGGTATCAGGGCCTGCTACACCCGTAAAGCTAATGCCAATATCACTTCCCGTAAGCTTTCTAGCACCTTCAGCAAGCTCTAAAGCACACTCTTTGCTAACAGCACCATGAGAAGACAATGTTTCCTCACGGCAGCCAAGCACCTGCTGTTTGACTTGGTTTGTATAACAAACGATACTGCCGCTTAAAATCGACGATGCACCTTCAAGATCTGTCAGCCATTCAGAAAACATTCCGCCTGTCAGGCTCTCAGCCGCTGCCACTGTTTTCCCGTGTTCGTGCAGAGCCTTGGAGGCTTCACGGACAAGTGATGTATCACCATACCCGTAGAAGTACTCTCCTACACGCGCTAAAATTTTCGCTTCCGTCTCTTTTAACAGACGCTCCGTTTCTTTTTCATCCTTATGCTTAGCCGTGAGCCTAAGTGTCACTTCACCGTCAGATGCGAGAGGTGCAATCGTTGGGTTGGTTTGAGCATCAATTAAATCTTCTAGGTCTGTTTCAAGCTGTGATTCACCGATTCCGAAAAAGCGAAGAACAACAGACACGATTTTTTCCTTCAAATCCAGTTTCTCAGATATCAGCGGCTTCGCCTCGTTCTCAAACATTGGATGCAGTTCACTTGGCGGACCAGGAAGAAGCATATAAAACGTATCGTTTTCTTGAATAAACATACCTGGAGCCATTCCAAACCGGTTCACGAGCACATCAGATCCTTCTAGGACGAGTGCCTGCTTCCGGTTATTCGGTGACATGTCTCGTCCAGTCTTTCGAAAGTATTCTTGAATGGATTCAAATGCTTCTTCATTTAGCACGAGCTCTTTTCCAAGCGTACTCGCGATGGTTTCTTTTGTTAAATCATCTTTCGTTGGTCCAAGACCACCTGAGAAGATAATAAAATTCGATCTTTCCTGCGCCACTTGAATGGCCCTTTTTAAACGCTCTGGATTGTCACCAACTGCTGTATGGTAATAAACATTCACACCAATTTCAGCCAGCTGTTTGCTGATGAATTGTGCATTCGTATTCGTAATTTGCCCTAGCAAAAGTTCGGAACCGACTGCAATAATTTCTGCTTTTCTCTCTGACTTCAAAGCGTACACGTCCTTTTTAGTTAGCATTCTTTAAAGCTTCCCAGTTTTTCACAAAGTAATCCCAGCCTGACACAACAGTGAAGAACACTGCTACCCACATCGCAAGGTCACCAAATGGGAATGATACAAGTTCGAACGGCAGGTTATGCAATAGAAGAGCTGAAATCGCAATGATTTGCGCCCATGTTTTCACTTTTCCAAGCATATTAGCTGCTACCACTTCACCGCCTCCAGCTAGTACAAGCCTTAGACCAGTTACAGCAAATTCACGGCTAATGATCACAATCGCCATCCATGCCGGCGTGAGGTTGTACTGAACAAGTATAATTAAAGCAGCTGAAACAAGCAATTTATCTGCAAGCGGATCTAAAAATTTACCAAAATTCGTCACTAAGTTCAGTTTACGCGCATAGTACCCATCAATCCAGTCCGTTGTCGAAGCAACAATAAACAGGATTGCTCCAACAAGATGTGTCACTTCGATGCTGACGTGACCAAAACGCGCAACGCCCCAATCTAAAGGTGCAAGCATAATAATCATAAAAACAGGGATCAAGGCGATCCTAGAAAGAGTTATTTTATTCGGTAAGTTAAACATGAATTTCAATCCTCCAATAAGCCATTTTTTTATGTATATATAATAGTAGGAACAAAAGAAAAGTCATCTACTTGCTTAAGATGACTTTTCCTTTCCTTTATTCACAATCACAATGTTTTGTGTCATGGTGTTCTTAGGGTCTAATTCGTACTTAAGCGTCTCGTCATTCACCTTAATATCAATTCCAGTCGCATTGCCTAGACGGATATCGACCTGAGAGAGCTCAGACAAGTCTGTTTTAAACGATTCGCCATCTTTAAGTTCACCCATTTTCAGCACTTTTCCAGATTCGTCTCTGACGCGCAGCCAAGAAGCTTTTGTAGCAGAAATGGTTAACTCCATCTCATCTGCGCCTGACACTTCATACGTTGTCGTTGAGCCTTCTGTATTCGCTGCCTTCAAAGAGACCGTTTCATCGTCTTTGGATGAATCCTTTGATGAGTCATCTTTTTTAGATGATTTTTCTTGATCATCTGACGAAGCTTTTTCTTTTTTCTTTTGATCCTTGGCAAGAGATGAATCCTCAGATACTTCATACTTAGATTCTGACTGCTGAGGAGCCGTCTGGTTGTTCTTCTGTCCGCTATCATGATTGACCGCCTGCACGATGACATAAATGATCGCGATGACCACAAGGACGCCTCCAATAATCAAGATGGTCGGCAGCAGCTCAAGCACCTTCGAGGCAGGCTTAGGCAGCTCTCTTTGCGGCTTAATATTTGATAATTTATCAGATACTTCATCGTTATATGTGCTCGGCACATCTTTACGAAATTCTTCGAACAATTGTTCAGGATTTAGTCCAACGGCTTCGGCATATTGTTTAATAAATGCTCTGACGTAAAATTTACCTGGAATAATATCATAGTTTCCTTGTTCGATTGCTAGCAAGTAGCGCTTTTGGATTTTGGTCACCGTCTGAAGATCCTCCAGCGACATCCCTTTTTCCTCTCTGGCCTCAATGAGCCGTTTTCCCAATTCAGTCAAAACAAACACCTACCATTACCATATTAAAAATCGAAGCCAGAAAAACCAGAATGATCAAACACTTGTGGTTCTTCAGCGTGCTCATATGTAATCTCTTCGTCTGCACTATTACGCAATTCAATGATATAGTCGAAATCATCCATTGTATATTCTGAATTTTGAATAAAGATGTCTGGATGCTCAACTACTTTTGTTGCCGGCAGTCTCATAATTTCTCTTAAAAGCTGCAAGTGCTTCTCAGAACCTCTTCGCGTCGACACAATACCATCAATAATAAAGACGTTATCTGGGCTGTATTCATCCGCAATCAGCTGACTTCGGATCGTCTGTTTCAAAAGAGTCGACGATACAAATAGCCATCTCTTGCTGGCACATACACTTGAAGCCACAATTGATTCTGTTTTTCCGACACGCGGCATCCCGCGAATCCCAATCAATTTATGTCCTTCTTTTTTAAATAGTTCTGCCATAAAATCAACAAGAAGACCAAGCTCGTCCCTTTCAAATCGGAACGTCTTTTTGTCATCTGCATCACGCTGAATATATCTGCCGTGACGAACCGCTAAGCGGTCACGAAGTTTTGGCTGTCTTAATTTCGTTACTTTTATCGTTTCCATTGTATTTAAAATTGATTCAAGGCGCTTAATTTGATCTGTATGGTCACAGCGCAAAAGCATTCCGCGTCTTGATACATCAACACCATTAATTGTCACAATATTAATTGAAAGCATCCCCATTAGAGATGAAATGTCTCCTAAAAGTCCGGGACGGTTTACCTGTATCTCATATTCAAAATACCATTCGAGCTTTGCCAAATGATATTACCCCCTTCATTGTGGCAAATTTTTACCTTCCTATATCATAAAGCATTTTCACATTTTTAGAAAGCACAATGTTGTGAAACAGTTAAAATAAAAAGAGAGGCACAAACGACCCCTCTTTTTGTTTAGTGCGAGCTATTATTTTCAACCAGTTTGACCATCATATTGGCAATTGCGCGCTGCTCATCTTCTGATGCAACGCTCCAAAGGTCAGCAAGTACTCTTTCTTGCTCGTTCTTTGCTTCAACTTCGTTAGCTAAATATCCGCCAATTTCATACGCAAGGTTATTGATGGTATCATCTTTTAAGCCTTTATCCTGCGCATGATTTAAGCGGTCACCTAAAAAGTTTTTCCAATGGTCCCAGTTCTCAAGTACTGACATGTCGATTCCTCCATTCGAAAAGATGAATTACAGCCATAGCTTTTGTCATGGAGTTACGAATTATACACGTTATTTAACAGTACCAGCCTCCATTAACGGATAAAATTTGACCTGTCATATAACTTGACTGCTTTGAGGCGAGAAACCAAATGACATCTGCAATCTCCTCAGGTGATGCAAGCCGGCCAAGCGGGATTTCTTCCTCCAGCATGTCAATATCTTCTTGTGTGAAGCTTTTCATCATGTCTGTATGGACAGCACCTGGCGAAACAGCATTTGCTCTAATTCCACTTGGGGCAAGCTCTTTTGCCAGACCTTTAATAAACGCATTTTGCGCCCCCTTTACCATGCTATACAGCACTTCACACGATGCACCTGTTTCTCCCCATATTGAGCTTACCGCAACAATATGACCTGCTTTTTTTTGAATCATGGCTGGCAATAGGTGCTGGGTGAGCTCATATGGACTTGTGACATGAAGCTGCACCATACTGGCTAATACGTCTTTTTCTGTATCTGTCACTAATCCGACATGACTCTTACCGCTATTTAATACAAGAATATCTGGACATACAGGCAGACGGCTGACGAGCTCATCTGCTCCGCCCGTTTTAGCTAAATCCGCTTGAACGACATGCGTCTGAATATGACATGTTTCTTCCAGCTCAGCGGCAAGCTGAACGGCTGTCTGTTCATTTTTGTGATAATGGATTATCACATGGCAGCCTTCCTGGGCAAGCTTTTTTGCCGCAGCCTGCCCAATCCCGCCACTGGCTCCTGTTATCAGCGCCCAACGACTCATCACATGGATTCCTACTTTCTATTTGAAATATCTATTCTTTTCGTTTAAATGGGAACCAGTTCGCTGATCCGAACAATTTCACCATCACAGGTACGAACAATGGTAGCACAACGAGTGCGTACAGCAAAAGTCCTGTGAGAACAAGTGTTGCAATCTGCAGGAGAGACAGCACTCCTGAAGGAAGCATGGCTGCAAATGTTCCTGCCAAAATAACAGCAGCAGACATAATGACAGAGCCCATATTCTTCATTGATTCGGTCATCGCAAACTGAATGTCTTTTGTTTTGTATTCATTGAACCTCTCCATTAAGAAAATCGAATAATCGACTCCGAGCGCCATTAATATGACAAATCCAAAGAATGGAACCGCCCAGTTAATGCCCGGATATCCGAAGAAATGAGTGAAAATAAATTCTGTCATTCCGATAGCTGTAAAGTAAGTCAAAATAAGTGAACCTACCAAGTACAGCGGCATCACAAGCGAACGGAACAGGATCACCAGGATGAGGAAAATACCGATCATCATGTAAAGAACCGTCTTATTGAAATCTTGGTCTGACAGCTGTTTTAAATCAGCGTTCATACTTGATACACCTGAAACGCCGAATGATGCATCTTTTAAATTCGTTTCAGGAAGTGCCCGCTCGACAGAAGCTTCTACTTGTTTGATCGTCGACATGGCTTCGTTGCCATATGGATTTTTTTCTAAAATGACATCAATCTTTGTCATCTTGCGGTCATCCGACATGTATGAATCAAACACTTGCTTGAATGCTTTGTTTTTCAGCACGTCTTTTGGGATAAACCAGCCGGCCATGTCTTGATCTGGTGCATTTTTCAGTTCGTCTAAGTAGTCACCTGCACCCATTAATCCGCTTGAAATTTTCTCTAAGCCATCGACGCTTTTGTTCAGCCCATCTGTCAGTTTGGTCAGGTTATCACCAAAGCCGCCAATCTTTTCTTTCATTTGTTTTTGACCATCAATCACTTGCCCGGCACCATTAGCAAGCTTTGGCATATTATCAGCTATTTGCCCTTGACCTTTAGACGTTTTATCCAATCCAGTTTCAATTGCATCTAAGCCAGCAACGAGTTCATCGATTTGACTCGTCAAAACTTTTTGCTGCTCTCTAGCTTTTGCGATAAAGGCATCCGCTGCTTCAAGCTGTTTTCTAGCTTCTTTCGCTTGTTTGGCATAGCTGTCTGCCTGTTTCGCCCCTTCTTGCAAGGTCGTAGAAAGTTCATTATATGAAGCTTTGATGGCTTGATACGATTGATTTTCTTTCACTTGCGGAATTTGTTTTTCAAGTGTACTAAATTGTTTATTTGCTTGTGTGATTAATGCTTTTACATCTGCTGCGGCAGAGGAGGACGTATCCACCTTCGCTAATGCTGCCTTTAATTCTCTGGAAATGCTTTTATATAGCGACACTTGCTGATTTACTTGTGCGACTTGAGTCGTTAATTCTTTTTTCGCACCTTTAATTTTTTCTTTAATCTGTGCAACACCGTTTTTGTTTTGAGCGATTCCGCCTTGTAAATCTCTTAACGATTTTTCGATGTTTTGAATGCCTGTTTTCACTGATTCTGTACCAGAAATCAATTTGTTAATGCCTTTTCCAGATGATTTGATTTGCGGCGTTTGATCCTCAATGGATTGACTCATTGTCGTCAGTGCATCTTGGATTTTTTTCAAGCCTTCATTACTTTTATCAAGTCCGGTATTTAGTTCTTTTGCTTGTGATTTCACGTATAGATCACTCAGCCCTTTACCGACAGGACGTGTCGCACTTCTCACTTTACTTACGCCATCTGTTTGTTCAATTGCACGGCTGAGTTTTTCAACAGCAATCAGCCCTTTATTGTTGTCTAACAGATCAGCTGATTTCACGACAATCGTTGCAGGTAGAGCTTCTCCTGGCCCAAATTTGTCGGAAATCGTATTGAATGCATTGACTGATTCATATTTATTACCGATTTCATCTAAGCTGTTATAAGAAAGCGTTCCTTTATACATGAGAATGGGCGGAAGCGTAATGATTCCTACGATTAATAAACTGAAAAGTGGTTTTTTAAATGAAAAGCGTCCTGCTGTTTCCCACATTTTTGACTGCGGATGCGCAATATCACCTTTAATCGGCCAAAATAACACTTTACCTAAAACCGCCATAAAGAACGGAACAATCGTGAGAAGCGCCACAATGAGCACAGCAACACCAACTGCTACTGCAACAGCTGATTTATAGAGCTGAAACTGTGCCAGGCCAATACATGTAAAACCGATGAGCACAGCAATTCCGCTGAATAAAACAGTCTTTCCTGCTGTTTTATACGTAATGAGAATTGCCTCAATTTTATCTTTACCGTGTGCGATTTCTTCTTTAAAGCGGCTGAGAAGTAGAATGCAGTAGTCCGTTCCTATTCCAAACATGATCGCGACCATGAAAATTTGGGTAAAGGTCGAGAGCGGGAAGTCGAGATATTTAACTAAATAAGCCACGATGGATTGACTCACCAAGTAAGACAGAGCTACTGCGACTAATGGAACGAAAGGCGCCACAGCTGATCTAAAGACAAGGACAAGAACGATGAGAATAAACCCAATCGTAATGAACTCTGTTTTCTTCAGACCTTCTTGCGAGCTTGTGATCACGTCATCATCAATTAACGGCTGTCCTGTCATTTCATATGTTAGATTTAAGCTCTTCAGCTTTTCATTGACTCTTTCTTTAAAATCGGAAGCTTTGATTTTGTTTGAGTCATATGTAACTGGAACAAGGAGCGTCGTGCGATCTTTAGAAAGCATCTGTTTTTTGATATCTTTATTGGCGTCAAAATAAGAAGTGATGTCCTCGACATGTAGATCTTGGTCCTTTTCTAAAATCTCCATTGCCTTTTTTAAAGATGTTTCTCTTTCTTTGACGATGTTCTTTTCTTGAAAGACAATGACAATTGATTTTTCTGTATCACCGTTTTCAGACATTTTCTTTAATAACTGATTTGCATATGAGGACGGATAGCCGTCTGGTACTGAAATTTGCCCTTTTTCTTTTGTTAATTGCGCCATATTAGGGGCGGTGATGAGTAACACTGCCGCTAATACGATCCATAAAATCGTGATCAGCCATCTACCCTTTATGATTGCTCTCATTAGTACTTTGTGCCTCCTCTTCGATGATTACTTGATAGATCTTTTCATATGTTTGAATAAATGATTCCATTTCTTTTTCTTCCAGCTTTTCAAAATAAGATCGAACGAGATCCTGAAGCTGCTTTTCCATTCGGCTGACCACATCTTTGCCCTCTGGCGTGACGTAAAGGTGAACATTTCTTCGATCGGCTTTATCGTGCTCACGGACAATATAGTTTTTTGTAAAAAGACGATTGGTCATGGAGGTTACCGCACTTTTATTCACATTGCATACATTTGCAAGGTCAGTAGACGTACATCCAGGATGTAAATTGATGTATCGAAGCGAGTAATACTGATCAAGCGTCAGCTCTTTATCAAGCTTTTCCGTGATCATACTCGATACCTTTTTTTCCATCATAAGATAGACGTCTGCATATCTCTGAATGAGCTGTGCAATTTTATTTTGTTCCATACGCTGCTCCTTTTTTAGTTTAAGTGTTTAACTATTAAAGAGTTTAACTAATGAACAAAATGATTGTCAATGAAAATCCATACAAATCACAGGCTTTTATTCATTAGAGACAAAAAAGACAAACTCATTTATCTGAGTTTGTCTCTCTTTATTTATTTGGTTTTCGGGACGACTTTGAAAACGGACATCCGTTCTTCATCAATTTCTTCCTCTAAAATTTGCTGAATGTCGGTTAATTGGATCTGTTCCAGCATAGTCACGACATCAAATAAGCTCATGTCTAAAAATGCATATCGGGTAAATTGGTTTGCAATGTATTCAGGAGAGTTCATCGCTTTTAAAAAGCTTCCGATTTTCTTCTTACGCGCGAGCTCAATTTTCTCTTCTGAGATCAAGTTCTTTGCTTGAAGAAGGGTTTCTTTTAATACTTTCGCCAGTTGATCAGGATCATTTGTGTCTCCGCCAACTGACGTGAAGCCAAAGCCGCCTTCTTCCGTATAATCGTAGCTGAAGGTCTCATCAATTAAACCTTTTTCATACATTTGTTCATATTGTAAGGAGCTTTTACCAAACAGTGTCTCTAAAATGAGATTCATTCCGAGCTCATGTTTTAGCAGCTCATTTCCTTTTTTATGAGGATTCTTTGTTTTCAAACCGAACATACATTTCGAGCCTTGTACGTTCATTGGAAGTTCGTATTCTTTTCGGTACACACCTTCAGGCTCATTGATGTCTTTTCGTTTGATCTCTGGCTGGTCTGTAAATGGCTTTTTCGCCTGATTTGCTCGAACTTGATCTAATATTTGCTTCGGATCAACGGGACCGACAACAAATAGAAGCATATTGCTCGGGTGATAGAACGTTTCATAGCATTCATACAAATGATCTTTTGTAATCGGAGCAATGCTTTCTACTGTTCCAGCTATATCAATTCTCACGGGGTGCTCTTGATATAGATTTTCAATCAGACCGAAGAATAAACGCCAGTCCGGATTGTCATCATACATGTTAATCTCTTGACCAATGATGCCCTTTTCTTTTTCGACCGTTTTTTCAGTAAAATAAGGTTCTTGAACAAAATCAATGAGTGTCTCAAGATTTTGTTCGACATTTGAGGTGCTTGAGAATAAGTAAGCTGTTCTCGTAAATGTCGTAAAAGCATTTGCGGATGCTCCTTGTTTACTAAATGTATGAAATACGTCTCCGTCTTCTTTTTCAAACAGTTTATGCTCTAAGAAATGGGCAATTCCGTCAGGCACTCGAATCATGTCTTCTTTGCCAAGCGGCACAAATTCGTTATCGACAGAGCCATATTTGGTTGTAAAGGTCGCATAGGTTTTGTTAAACCCTTGCTTTGGGAGCACATAGACGTCAAGTCCGCTCTCCATTTTTTCGTGATAGACCGTTTCTTGCAGCTGGTCGAATTGAATTGTTTTCACTGTCATGAAGCACCCTCCGTTCCTTTAAGAAAATAGGTCGTATCCCATTCGATTTTCTGACCCACTTTGATGATATCCTCTTTTGTCACTCGGTCAAGTGCTTCTAAAAAGGAATCAAGCGTTTCCCCTGTTGGCACAACGGCATGCTGATACAGGTATTCCGCTGTCCCATAAGATGTATCGATCGTTTCAAGCAGCTGATTTTTGACGACAGCTTTTGTTTGGTCAATCGCTTCATCTGAAAAATCACCTTTTTGCATCGCTTCAAATTGTTCTTTTATGATGTCTACTGCCTGCTGATAGTTGCCGACTTCAATCCCTGACATGACCATCATCAAGCCTTTAAAGCTCTCAAGTCTAGACACAGCGTAGTACGCAAGACTTGCTTTTTCCCGAACATTGATGAATAGCTTCGAGTGTGAGAAGCCGCCGAATATGCCATTAAACAAATGCAAAGCCGGATAATCGTCATCTGCAATCGTCGTATGCGTGCGAAAGCCGATATTCAGTTTGCCTTGCTTCACGTCTTCTTCGTCGATGACTTCTTTTGCTTCTCTTTGCGTGCTTGCTGTTTCAGCGTGTTGTTTGACCGGTTCTCTATTACTTGTTTTGAAGTATTGAGAGACCATTCGGCTGATGTCTTGTTCGTCTACATCTCCCACAACATAAAGATCAAGCTGATTTGTTTGAAGCGCATGCTTATATGCTTCAAACAGCGATTGAGCTGTGATCGTTTCGATATCTTCCATTTCTCCATTGACGTGCAGTGCATACGGTTCACCTTTGCACATTTCCTGCACAAGCCTTAAGTTCGAGTAACGCATTTTATCATCATACACTGCTTGAATTCGCTGTTTTAAAGTACGTTTTTCTTGATCTACATATAATTGACTAAACGCTCCATTTTCAACATACGGATGGAATAGTAGATCAGATAGTAAGGCAATCCCTTTTTCTAGTAAAGGGGTTTGATCCTTTAAATATTTCTCATTCGCCATTTCCAGGCGGAAGGTAATGATGTGATTCTCCCCTTTTTTCGCCATGTCTGCTGAAACCGTAGCACCATAAAGCTCATCAAAATAAGCACGCAATTCTCCTGTTTTCGGCATTTTTTCTGTTCCTCTTAACAGCACATGCGGGAAAAGTGAACGCATGGTGACGTCATCTTTCGATAGAGGCGCAAGCATTTTAAAAAGGATTGTGACCGTTTTAAATTTTTCTGTTTTGACAATATGAGTATGAAGACCAGGTGTGTCTAGTGTCTTCTCTTGTAAGTACGTCATGAGAAACCTCCTTTGTTCATCCTATTTATTATGTATTAGAACATAGCTGATATATACGTAAAACAGCCATTTAATAGACATTATATCAATCAGAGGAAAGGATAGGAAATAAAAACGCCTCTGCTATAAGCAGAGACGCCGGTCGTTATTTCATTCTAAAAGGCCACCAATTCCATTTACCGAAAATACGAACCATGACCGGGATGAAGAGCGGTAATACAACAAAAGCATATAATAAAAGCCCAATGAGTATGACCGTTGCAATTTCAACAAGTGATAATACACCGGACGGCAGCATAGCAGCAAAGGTCCCCGCTAATATCGCGACTGCTGAAATAATGACGGAACCCATATTTCTCATCGCTGATATCATTGATGCTTGCACATGCTCTCCCTTCCATTCATTAAAGCGATCCATTAAGAAGATCGAATAATCAATGCCAAGGGTGACAAGAATGACAAAGCTGAAAAATGGGACAGCCCAGCTGAGACCGTCGTAGCCAAAAAATGTTTTAAAGATCCATTCTGTTAAACCGACGGATGTAAAATACGTTAAAATGAGTGAAAGTGTTAAGTATATCGGCATGACGATTGACCGTAATAATATAATTAAAATGATAAAGATGCCAACTAGCATGAAAATGACCGTTCGAATAAAGTCACCATCAGATGTTTCTTTTAAATCTACATTTAAACTTGAGATACCAGACACACCGTAATTTGCATTCTTTAACCCGCTGACAGGTAAATATTGATCAAGGGTGTCCTCAATTTTCGCAACGCCTTTCATCGCTTCATTGCTGTATGGATTCACATTTAAAATAACTTCAAAGGTTGTTAATTTACGATCTGGAGACATATACGTATGAAAGATTTGCTTAAATTCATGGCGTTTCAGCACTTCTTCTGGAATAAACCAGCCTGTTATTTCTTCATCTGGCGCTTTCTGAAGCTGCTTTAAATAGCCGTCCGCCTCTGTGAAGCCGCTTTTGACCTGCTCAAGCCCTTCAATACTTTCATCTAAACCATCTGTTAACAATGTGAGTTTTGATGAAAGCTGGCTAAATCCTTTTTTGATGGCTTTTTGACCGTCTGTCAGCTGGTCTGCGCCATCTTCAATTTTAGGCATTTCTTTAATCAATTGTTTTTGACCCTCATTTGTTTGATCAAGACCGGCATAAATTTGATCCAGTCCTTCCATGAGCGCTTGTACTTGACGTTTTACTTCTTTTTGCTTGCTTGATAGGCTTTGAATCACTGAATCTGCTTTCTTGATCTTTTCTTTAAAGACAGAGGCTTCCTCTTCATACAGACTCATTTGGTCCCCTGCTTGATCAAGCATTCCTTTTGTGTCTTTGAAAACTTTCTTTATTTCTTTATATTCATCCATATCTTTTACTTCTGGAAGCCGTTTTTCAAGTGCTTCAAACGATACATTTTCATACGAACTTTTTACTTTTTTAATGGTGGTTATTAGCTGCTGATTTGATTTCGCATGACGTTCCAGCGTACTCACCATTCGTTTAAGCTCTTGAATCATCGCTTCACTGCTTCGATATTCTTGCTCTAATTCCTTTTTTGCTTCTTTGATTTTACTTCGAATGGTTCCGACGCCATCTTTACTGCGCCTCACCCCATCTTCTAAAGAGATCAGGGACACCCTTACTTCTCCAATGCCGCTTTTGATCGCTTTTGTTCCATCAATCAGCTGATCAATGCCTTTAGCGGATTCTTGAATTTTTGGTTTTTGTTTAAGAAGGGCAAGATTTGTTTCGGTCAAACCATCTGAAATTTTTCCGATTCCTTCATGGCCTTTTCCTAATTCTCCGCCCAGCTCTTTTGCTTGAGAGGTGACGTAAAGCTGACTTAGCCCGTCCCCAACAGGCCGAGTGACACTGCGAACTGTTTTTACTTCGTCAATGTCATTTAATTTACGGGTCAGTTTTTCAATTATGACAATCTTTTCTTGGTTATCTAACTTATTGTCACTTTCAACAAGTACATTCAGGGGCAGCGCTTCCCCAAAGCCAAATTGCTCTGATATCGTATTAAATGCAGACACTGATTCATACTTTGTCCCAATCTCATTTAAGCTGTTATAAGAAAGAGTCCCGTCGTACATCAGAATAGGAGGCACCGTAATGAGTGCAACTAAACCTAGGCTGATCAGCGGCCTTTTAAATGAAAAACGCCCAGCCCATTCCCACATTTTACTTTGCGGGTGGCGAATGTTTTCTCTTTTAGATGGCCAGAAAAGGGATTTTCCAAAAACAGACATAAAAAAGGGAACGATGGTGACAAGGGCGATCAGCAGGATACCAACTCCAACAGCAACACTAACGGCTGATTGATACAATTGAAATTTGGCAAACCCAATGCTTGAGAAGCCGACTAACACGGCTAAGCCACTGAAAAGGACCGTTTTCCCTGCACATTTATATGTGATGATAATCGACTCTTTGACATCACGACCTTGACCGATTTCTTCTTTAAAACGGCTTAACAGCAAAATACAATAATCTGTTCCTATACCGAACATAATCGCTACCATAAAAATCTGAGTAAAATTAGATAGAGGAAATTGCATATATTCTACTAGAAAAGCCACAATACACCGGCTGACAGCATAAGAAATGCCGATCGTAATGAGCGGAACAACAGGTGCCAAAATCGATCTGAAAACAATGATTAAAATAAAGAAAATAAAAATGATCGTTATAAGTTCAGTTTTCTTCAGACCTTGTTGAGAGCTTTGAATGACATCTGAATCCACAAATTTTTGTCCCGTCATTTCATATGAGACATGATAGGGCTTTAAAACTTCCTCAATTTGTTCTTTAAGCTTCACAGCTTTTGTTTCGTAGTGGTCGAATTTGAATGGAACAAGAAGTGTACTTTTATCCTTTGATAAAAGTTGTCTTTGAATGTCCGGATCTACATGAAAATACGAAGTAATTCCGTCAACGTGGAGGTCTGGAGCATGTGTCATGAGTGCAGATAAAGCCTTTTTTAATTCCTGCTCTTTCTTTGGGAACAGATGTTGTTCGGAGAATACAATGACACCCGTATCTTTTTTCCCGTTTTGATCTGTGAGCTTATCCAATAAGTGAAGTGCCTCAGCTGTTGGTGTCCCCTCCGGAACCTTTAATTGCCCTTTTTCTCTTGTTAATTCCTCTAAATTGGGCGCAGTAATAAACAGAATCACAGCTGTTATCATCCACACCACTAATACAATCCATCTTGCTTTAATTATTTGCAACATAGCTGCTTCAAGCTCCTTCTAGTTCATCAATCAATTTGCTATATTTGAGCGTGTCTGAAGTGCTGACTGCGTCTCCTTCAACGTGCTAATGGCAGGATGACCTATTCAATTGTCTTTTCGTGTTGAAGAAACACACATTCATCATCACCACGCGAACTCAATTTCCGCCTAAAGAAGGACAGAAAATGAATATTTTTGAACACCTCCCGTTTGGAATAATTTAAAAGATATTACTATACATTAGTTTAACTATCAAAATTTTACATGTCAATTTATAAAAAAGAAAAAAGATGGCAAAATACCGTCTTTTTTCTAGATTAAACCGTTTTTAATTGTTCACTTTCATCCTCTTCATCTGGCTGGATGAAGAAGAGAACCAAAAATAGAGAAATAAGACTGCAAATGGTCGAGAGAATAAAAACGATGGAGTCCCCTTTATCCATGAGATAAGCATAAATCGGAGGTCCTAAAGCGACACCGATAAAACGCATACTGCTGTAAAACGACGTAATGGTTCCACACTGCTCTTTTTCAATTCCTTCTGTGATCAGGGCATCAAGTGCAGGCAGGACAATACCGATGCCAACACCGCCAATGCTTAAGCAGATAAACAATACATAAAAGCTGTGATTCCACCATAAAAGCATATAGGAAAGTGATAACAAGGCCATGCCTACGATTAAAAAGATTCTCATTCTCCCTTTTTCTTTTCCAATTGTTTTCCCAGCAACGTATGAGCTGATGGATAGAAAAAGGAGCGGAATGCTAAGCAGGAGCCCTTTTTTGACACCCTTAATTTGATAAGCTGCCTCCAGGTTATCAGATAAGTAAAAAAGCACACCAAAAAGAAGAAACATAATAAAACCGCCAATTGCAAAAATGGCATAAAGCCAGCGTCCCTCATGCTTAAATATGGTCTTTGTTGATTTTAAAAATTCTTTGAATGAAGGTGGGTCCTCCTCTTTTTTCGCGGATTCTACCATGAACAGTACCATGAGAAAGCTGATGATTGAGAAGAACGGAATAAACCAAAACGGCACAAACCAAAACCATGAAGCCAAAAGCGCCCCAATAATCGGGCTCAATACCTTTCCAGCTGTGTTAGAGGTTTCAATGGCGCCTAGTCCCGCACTGACTTCTTCATCATCATGAAACAAATCTCCAATAAACGGCATCACGACAGGTGCTGCCCCGGCTGAGCCAACACCTTGAAGGACCCTGCCAAATAGAATCCACATGTACGGTTCTTTCATGATCGTTGAGGCAACTGCTGCCACAGCCCCTCCAAATCCTGCGATTAACAGACACGGCAGGAGTACCTTTTTTCGCCCGATTCGATCTGATAAATAGCCGGCGATCGGAATACATAAGATCGCGACAACGGAGTATACCGTAATAATGAGGGAGACTTGAAAGGAAGTAATGGAGAGTGTCTTTTCTATCTGTGGCAATACGGGAATAAGCATCGAGTTCCCAAGTGTCATGATTAAAGGCACTGATGATAATGCAATAATATTCTTTTTACTGACTGTTTTCTCGCCCAACATCATTCACCCAATTCTATATACTGTTACGTATTAGTGTGGCAAGTTTTACGGGTATTATGTATGGGCAAACAAAAAGCAACCGCTTATGAAAGCGACTGCTCGTTAAAATCGTTTACGTATCACATGAAAGCTGAATTTATCCGCTCGAAAATAATTAAGCGAGTATAAGACCGGCTGATCATCCTGATCATAGTGCATTTGTTTCAGTAGTAATAATGCTGTTTCAGGGTCACATTCTAGTATCGGTGAAACCTGATCGTGGTAGCCGATTGGTTCAATGTCAGCAACTGCATATTTTATCCCGCTGTGTGGTTCTCTTCCAAATAGCTCAAAAAGAGACTCTTCTTCATGTGTAAAAGAAGCGGGAAGATGCTTGACCGGAATTTTATCTAAACAGTAAACCACGGGCTGTCCATCTGCCGTCCGAACGCGCTCCATTGAAAAAATCTCATCAGATTCATCACACTGAAAACGAATCACATCATTCTCTGTTGGTTCCCCTTCTTGGGAGGATAAAAAAATGGTTCCAGGCGTCATATTGACCTGCTCTATCATTTTCGTGACACTTGCCAGCTGTTCTATGCCTGTTGAAAAGAGTGGTCTTGTGTTGACGAACGTACCCACACCATGCCTTCTAATTAAATATTTCTCTTCTTCTAATATACGAAGGGCTTCACGCAGTGTCGCTCTGCTCACGCCTAAAAGCTTTGAGAGCTCAAACTCAGAAGGCAGCTTTTCTTTTTCGGCATATACGCCTGATTGTATATCTTCTTTAATACGGTCAATCACTTTCAAATATAAATGGCGATTGTCTGTTTTGGTCGACATGTTTTCCCTCCGTCTAATCAATGCAAATGATAAGATGAGAAATCTCTATTCCGAGATAAGTTGAACATAACTATATCATGTTTTTGCAAATAAATAAATAGTCTGACTTCCAGTTAACATAATCATACTATCGTTCACTTCTTTTTTAGAAAGCTCTCTTCGATTTATGAAGAGAGCTCATCATATTGTTCTTTTGAAAGCAGGACTTCTCTCGGTTTACTTCCTTCATAAGGACCGACAACGCCTCGCTCTTCCATTGCGTCAATCAGGCGGGCGGCCCGGGTATAGCCGATGCGGAATCTTCTTTGAAGCATAGAGACAGAAGCCGTCTGCATGCCGATGATGAGTTCCACTGCTTCATCATATAAATCGTCATCCACAGCTGTAAGCTGATCCTGCGTTTCTTCAGTTGGAATCATTTCTTCTTGATATTGCGCTTTTTGCTGAGTGATCACATGGTCAACGACATGCTCTACTTCTTCATCTGATAAAAAGGCGCCCTGCACACGAACCGGTTTGTTTGCTCCAACTGGCAGAAACAGCATGTCCCCTCTGCCGAGCAGTTTTTCTGCGCCCCCCATATCAAGGATCGTCCTTGAATCGGTTTGCGAGGACACGCTAAAGGCGATGCGAGATGGGATGTTGGCTTTAATGACACCTGTAATGACATCGACAGAAGGTCTTTGTGTGGCAATAATTAAATGAATCCCGGCTGCACGAGCCATTTGCGAAAGTCTTGTAATAGAATCTTCCACATCTGAGGAAGCGACCATCATTAAATCTGCAAGCTCGTCTACAATGACGACAATATAAGGAAGTTCTGGCTGTTTCGCCTCTTCTGATTGATTCATTCGTTTAATGTAATCATTGTACCCTTCAATATTTCTTGTCCCCGTATGAGAAAATAATTCATAGCGGCGTTCCATTTCACTGACGACTTTTTTCAGTGCCTGTGAGGCTTTCTTAGGGTCCGTTACAACGGGAGCGAGCAGATGCGGAATGCCATTATACACATTTAGTTCAACCATTTTCGGATCAATCATCATCATTTTCACTTCATGAGGTTTCGCTCTCATGAGAATACTTGTGATAATGCCATTGATACACACACTTTTTCCGCTTCCTGTCGATCCTGCTACAAGTAAATGCGGCATTTTGTTCATTTCAGCGAGCACGGCTTCACCCGAAATATTGCGGCCTAGTCCAATCAGCAGCTTCGCATTTGGACGGTCATTTTGCTTCGATTCTAATACCTCTTTTAAAGAAACCATCGCAATTTCTGCATTAGGAACCTCAATACCGATGGCTGATTTCCCAGGAATCGGCGCCTCAATCCGAATATCTTTTGCAGCGAGAGCAAGAGCTAAGTCATCACTTAGATTGACGATCTTACTTACCTTCACGCCAACATCTGGATAGACCTCATATTTGGTAACAGCCGGTCCTAAGTGAACCTGTGTAACTTTCGCTTTGACGCCGAAGCTTTGAAACGTTTTTTCAAGCTTTCTTGCATTTTCATATATATTCTTTTTGTCTGTTTGCTGTCCTGAGTGCTGCGGCTCTGCCAAAATATCCAGTGACGGCAATTCGTAATCTTTGTTTTCAAGTTCAGTAAACGTCATCGGCGGCGCCTCTTTTGGTTCATCAGCTGAATCTGATGGAGCCGGCGTACTTTGCACAGATTCTTGAAGAGGCGAAGTCTCTTTTGCCGCCTGCTCTTTTTGAACGAGCGGGGTGAGAATGTCATCTCTGTCAGCAAAGCTTGAGATAATCGGCTGACTATTGTCAGGCACTGGCGCTTCCTCTTCCATTATGATCTGATCATCTTCGTCCTCTTCTTGAATACGAGACCGTTTTTTCTTTTGGGCCGTTTTCTGAGAGGGCGCGCTCTTTTTCGCCTGCCTGATTCCTTTCATATCTTCAACAAACGCTTTCCACTGCTTCACCATAAATTGCGAGACAGGCAACGTCACTTTTTTCACCATTTCTTGAAGAGATCGATTTGTAATCAGCACAATTCCAATCAGCATCAGAACGATTGCCATGATTTGAGAGCCTGCTTGTGCAAATAAGAAATAAGAAGCAGCAAATAATACGGCACCGATCATGCCGCCTCCTAAATCAGGCGACCCCGTCTCACCTTTCATGTCCATCAAGAAAAGCTCAAATGTATTTCTGATCACACTTTGAGAGCCTATCGCACCCGCAGATGAAAGGTGCTGAAAGAGCTTCACATGAGACAAAAGCAAGATACTAGCAATGATGCAGTATAGCCCTGCTTTTCTTCTTGTCAACATATCTGGGATTTGTTTTTTCCAGAAGATGGTCACGCCAAAAAGAAATAATCCGATAAGGCAGAGAATGAACCATTCACCTGCAAAGAATCGGAATAAATGTACGAAGGTTTGTCCAACGACGCCTAGCTGTAAAATGGCGATGATCGCTATGGCAATACAGACTAACCCATTTAATTCATATTTCAGTTTTAGCTGTTTATTTTGTTTTTTTCTCGTTTTCCGTTTTCTCTTTTTAGCCATACTCATCACCTTACTACGAAAGAAAATATAACCTACCGAAAGATCAGAAAGAAAGCAGCCTGGTTTTGGCTGCATCTTGTTGTAAGTTTTCCCTTTATTATAGCATAGAATCATTCATATGAGTCGGTTTGATTGGAGCCTAATTGTAACTTCAATCGCTTGCCTGGTGCAAGCTCTTGATTCAAAAAGTCCATTGGATTGGTGCTCATGACCTGAACGATTTCTGCTTCATCCTCTTTCATTTCAACCATAACTGGCACGCCTTGGATGTTTACCTGCTGAAGTTTACGGTCTCCTTGTTCCTCTGCGTAAATAGCTTCATATGGCATAGGTGTGTATAAAATCATTGGATCAGCCCCTCGTTTTGAGATGCCCTTTCTCCAATCAGCTCGTTCAACTTTTTAATCGCTTGTCCTACACCGCCTACTTCATTCATGAGTCCGTATTCTGCCGCCTCATGACCAACAACATTTGTTCCAATGTCTCTTGTCAAATTGCCTTTTGAGAACATGAGCTCTTTGAACTTCTCTTCTGTAATATTGGAGTGGCTTGTCACAAAGTTAATGACTCTTTCCTGCATTTTATCTAAGTATTCAAAGGTTTGCGGGACACCAATCACAAGACCAGTTAAACGCACAGGATGAATGGTCATCGTGGCTGTTTCCGCAATATAGGAATAGTCACACGATACAGCAATCGGGACACCAATGGAGTGGCCGCCGCCAAGTACAATCGATACAGTCGGTTTTGATAAAGACGCAAGCATTTCTGCAATCGCTAGTCCCGCTTCAACATCGCCGCCTACTGTATTTAAGATGATCAAAAGCCCTTCAATCTTTGGGTTTTGCTCTACTGCTACGATTTGCGGTATGACATGCTCGTATTTGGTTGTTTTATTTTGTGGTGGAAGCTGCATGTGCCCTTCAATTTGTCCAATAATGGTGAGGCAATGGATATTTGTATCTTGCGGCAGCTGTGGTATGGCTGTTTCACCAAGCTGCTGTATTTTGCTCATAATGCTGTCTTTTTCTTCTGGCTTTCGCTCAGGCTGCTGTTCATTTTTTTCGTCCATTTGTCTCCATCCTTTCCTCAAACTCTCCTCCTATTATGAACAAGAAGGCCATATTCAATCCGCATTCCTCGCACCACATCAAAAAAGCCCAAAGAGCTTATGCTCCTTGGGCTTTCTCATTATACTTCCATAATAATTGGAATGATCATCGGCTTACGTTTTGTTTTTTCATATAGGAATTGATTGAGTACGTCACGCATGGATTGTTTCAATGTTGACCATTCAACAATTGAGTTTTCCGTTTGCTCTTTGACAATCCCTTTGACCATTTCTGTCGCTTTCACAATCAGCTCTTCAGATTCTCTGACATACACAAATCCTCTTGTGATGATTTCAGGTCCAGAAATTAATTGTTTCTTTTGTTTATCGAGCGTAATGACGACAATTAAGATACCATCTTGAGACAATAGGCGTCTATCGCGTAACACAATGTTCCCGATATCACCAACGCCAAGACCATCGATCAAAATATTGCCTTGGTGAACTTTCTCACCAATCTTGACGTTCTGTCCTCTAAACTCCACAACATCCCCTTTATCAATCAAGAAAATGTCACTTCGTTTCATTCCCACTTCTTCAGCAACACGAGAATGTGCTTTTTGCATACGATATTCGCCATTCACCGGAATTAAATACTTCGGCTTTAGTAAGTTCAGCATGAGCTTTAACTCTTCTTGGCAGCCATGTCCAGAAACATGCACACGTTTTTGTGCAAAAATGACTTGTGCGCCGCTTCTTGTAAGGAAATCCACTGTTTTTGAATAGGTAAGTTCTTGTCCAGGAAGAGGTGTAGATGCAATCACAACCGTGTCATCTTTTTCAATATGAAGCTGTTTGTGATTTTGTTTCGCCATTTTTGTTAACGCAGCTAAAGGCTCTCCGTGGCTTCCAGCTGTCAGGACGACCACATCGTTTTTCGCCATTTTCTTCACTTCTTGAACTGGTACAAATAATTCTTCGTCTGCTGTGACATAACCAAGTTTGATCGCCAGCTGAAGAGTCGTCATCATATTCTTTCCTGCTACGGCAAGCTTACGGCCATTTTGATTTGTTGCATTAATGATCTGTTGCACTCGGTTAATATTAGATGAAGATACAGCCACAATGACACGATTTTCAGCATTGTACATCGCATTTGAGATTTCGTCTTGGACGAGCGCCTCAGAAGGTGTATAGCCTGGTTTTTCAGCATTGGCACTGTCTGAAAGAAGTGCTAAAACGCCATTGTTTCCAATTTTCGCAATCTCTCCGATGTCACAGGCTTGGTTAAGCGCTGGGGTTTGATCAAATTTAAAATCACCTGTGCATACGATTGAACCAAGAGAGGTTTTGAAGCTGATCCCAACTGAATCAGGGATGCTGTGATTCGTTCTAAAAAATGATACCTTTGTTGTTTCAAACGTAATGACTGATTTTGCATGTACCTCACGCAAATCAGCTTTTTGATTGAAGCCATACTGTTTTAATTTTTCTCGAAGTAACGCAAGGGTCAGCTTCGTTCCGTAAACTGGTACAGACAATTTGCTTAAGCAATGGAATACGCCTCCGATTGCTTCATCATGTCCGTGGGTAAGAAAAATTGCTTTCACCCGATCAGCACGTTCTGTTAAATAAGAGATATCAGGAATGACAACGTCAATGCCTAGCATTTCGTTTTCTGGATGCATCAAGCCTGCATCTACCACATATATGTCCGAATCAATTTCAATGACATATAAGTTTTTCCCGATTTCTCCAACGCCTCCAAGTGCAATAATTCTTACGTTCTCTGTATTTTTCTTTTTCAAAATTCTTATCCTCCTAGTCTCAAGCCCGTCCATCATCGCTTAATGCTATTATAACTGAATCTAATTTTAGAAAACAAGATGAAGTCACATTTTAAGAAAGTGTTTATGTATAAAAAACGGTCATACTCAGGGACATCTGAGAATGACCGCTTACGAAATCTTTTGTTTTGATCAGCTGTTTAAGACGCTGCTTAAATCCAGTCTCTCTTCTTCTGACAAAGGTAGAAGCGGAAGACGAACCGATCCGACATCTAGTCCTTTCAGCTGAAGAGCTGTTTTGACAGGCGTTGGATTTGGCGCTGAGAATAGCTGTTTCATGATTGGGAGCAGCTTTTGATGGATCAATGCGGCATTGGCCGTTTGACCTGAAGCATAGCTTTTCAGCATTTGCTGCATATCAAGCCCTACGATATGAGACGCCACAGAGACTACTCCTTTTGCACCAACAGATACAGCTGGAAGTGTTAAGCTGTCGTCACCTGAATAGACATCGAAATCCTCTGGTGTCTCTGCAATGATTTTTGTCATGGCATCAAGATCACCACTTGCTTCTTTGATTGCGACAATGTTAGGTATTTGCGCAAGCTTAATGGTTGTTTCTGGGGCTAATGACGCAGCCGTTCTCCCTGGTACATTGTAAAGCATGACAGGAAGAGATGTAGACTCGGCAATGGCTTTAAAGTGTGCATACATGCCTTCCTGTGATGGCTTGTTGTAGTAAGGTACGACAAGCATCACTGCATCAACGCCCGCTTCTTCTGCTTTTTTCGTTAGTTTGATAGACGCATTTGTATTATTACTGCCTGTTCCTGCAATGATTTTACAACGACCATTTGCTAATTTTACCGATTGCTGAAAAAGAGCGACTTTTTCCTCAGTCGATAAAGTTGGCGATTCGCCTGTTGTCCCTGCAACGACTAATGAGTCACTGCCGTTTTTTAACAAGTAATCAATGAGAATTGATAGCTTTTGGAAATCAATGTTGCCCTTTTTATCAAAAGGTGTAATCATAGCTGTTGCGATATTTCCGAAATTCATTTTTTTCACCTCATCATGATTCAATCACATTTATCTTGAAAGTTCAAACACTTCGTGCAGGGCATTGACAGCCGCTCTCATGTTTTCTTCGTTCACTAGCACCCAAATGGTCGTATGGCTGTCAGCCGATTGTAAAATCGGAATGTTTTGCTCGGATAGAGCCGATACAATTTTTGATGTGACACCTGGTACACCCATGATGCCTGCGCCAACAGCTGATACTTTCGCACAATTTGTTGTGACAATTGGCGTATAACCAAGATCTTTTAGGATCGAGGTTGCCTTTTCAGTCATTGCACCTGTCACGGTATACACAATCTCACTCGGTGTAATATTGAAGAAATCGACACTGATTTGTGCATTAGCCATTGCTTTAAAGACCTCTGTTTGGACGCTGTATTGCCCTTCTTTTGCCGGGACTTTGATTTGCGTCACATCATTGACATGTGCAATACCCGTAATGAGGCGGTCGTACACATCATGGCTCATTTTATCTGAGTAGTGTGACGTGACGAGTGTGCCCTCTTCATCAGAGTATGTTGAACGGACCCTCATTGGTACTTTTGCTTGCATCGCAATTTCGACAGCTCTCGGGTGAATGACTTTTGCTCCTTGATATGCAAGGTTGCAAATTTCTGTATAAGTCACGACTCTGAGCGGCTTTGCATTTTCAACAATGCGGGGATCTGCCGTCATGACGCCTTCTACATCTGTAAAAATATCAATAAAATCTGCCTGTAATGCGGCACCTAAAGCAGCTGCGGACGTATCACTGCCGCCTCGTCCAATTGTGGTCACGTCTCCATTTTTCGCGGCTCCTTGGAACCCAGCAACAACGACAACATCATGTTCAGATAGTGCCGCCTCGAGACGTTCGCACTTCATATCAATAATTTTCGCACTCGTATGTTCCTTATCTGTCACAAAGCCAGCCTGTGCGCCTGTCATCGCTACAGCTTTTAGCCCGTTTTCATTCAGCATGCTTGAAAACACAACAGCTGAAATATTCTCTCCGCAGGAAACGAGCAAGTCTTTTTCTCGATTTGTCATATGCTGCGCGCTGCCGTAAAGCAGACCAAGCAGCGTATCTGTCGCATAAGGATCGCCTTTTCGTCCCATTGCGGAAACGACGACAACCGACTTATAGCCTTTCTCTTTTGCCGATAAGATATGTGCAAGTGCCCTTTGTCTACCTTGATCATCTTTGACAGATGTACCGCCAAATTTTTGGACAATTATTTTCACTGTTTTCACTCCAAGTTCATTCTGACGTAACAGAAGAGAGCAGGCGAAAGATGCCTAACTCTCTTCTGTTCGTCCTCATCATCCATTGAATGTTAAACTAATTTTAATGCTTTTAAGCTTTCTGCAATTTGAACGGAGTTCCATGCAGCGCCTTTTAGCAGGTTATCAGATACAATCCACATATGGAACCCGTTTGGACGGTCCAAATCTTTCCGAATGCGGCCGACAAATACGTCGTTTTTCCCAACAGCATCTGCAGGCATTGGATAAATTTGCTGAGACGGATCATCTTGCAGTGTAATGCCTGGAGCATCTTTTAGAATGGACTTGACGTCTTCAACTGTTGCGTCGTTTGATTCTAGTTCGACGTAAACAGATTCTGAATGTCCTGTTTCAATTGGAAGTCTCACACATGTTGCCGCTACTTCCAGCTCTGGCATATGCATGATTTTTTTCGTTTCGTTGATCATTTTCATTTCTTCAAATGTATAGCCATTGTCTTGAAATTTATCAATTTGCGGAATCGCATTAAATGCAATTTGATAAGGCATGACTTCCGGTTTCACATCTTCTTTATTTAAAATGGCTTGTGATTGGCTATATAGCTCGTCAATGGCTTCATGTCCTGCACCTGATACGGCTTGGTAAGTGGACACGATGACTTTTTTCATGCCATACGCCTGACGAAGCGGTTCTAATGCCGCTACCATTTGAATCGTTGAACAGTTAGGGTTTGCAATGATTCCTTTATGGTCATGCAAGTCTTTTTCGTTTACCTCTGGTACGACAAGAGGGATGTTTTCGTCCATACGGAAAGCACTTGTGTTGTCTACAACAATCGCACCTCGTTTGACTGCTTCAGGAGCTAGCGCCTTGGAAACATTTCCTCCAGCACTGAATAATGCAATACTTACTCCTTCAAAGCTTTCAGGTGTTGCTTCCTGTACAGTATACTCTTGACCTCTGAATGTCACTTTTGTTCCAGCAGAACGTTTTGAGGATAGTAGAGTCAGTGTATCCATTTCAAAATCTCTGTCAGCTAGTGTTTTTAACATTTGTTGACCGACAGCTCCAGTCGCTCCAACTACAGCTACATGCAATCCTCTTCCCATCAGTAAAACTCCTTCCGACCCATCCATGATTCTTTTCTTTCGGATGGCCATCCTATGACTTTTTACATTTTATTTTACCATAGAAAAGCAAGGCTTGAAGCATCTTTTTTGAATCTTTCATGATTTTCTAGTGAATCTATTATTCGCTTGGTCCAATTAAAATTGGCTGAATTTGTCTATGCTGAAGTGCCTCTTCTACTGTTTGAGAAAGCAAATCCATGTTCGCGACCATGGAGGTCGGTTTTTTAAATGGATCATCCTGGCCAAATGGAATAAAGAAAATATTTTTTGTCGACATCAGCCTCATCAGATTTGTACCATTTAAGCCTAGCGCATCATTTGTTGAAATTCCTAAAACGACAGGACGATGATTTCGAATGGTTGCTTTTGCAGCCATTAAAACAGGGCTGTCTGTCATGGCATTTGCGAATTTCGCCATCGAGTTCCCTGTTAATGGAGCAATGACCATACAATCAAGTGGCAGCTTAGGTCCGAGCGGCTCTGCTTTCACGATTGAGTCAATCGCCTTAAAGCCAGTCAGCTTCTCGATCCGCTCAATCCAGTCCGCCCCATCTCCGAATCTTGTATTCGTGTTCTGGACCGTATATGACACCACTGGACGCACTTCTGCTCCTTCTTTTACAAGTGCTTCGATCTGCGGATAAACAGCTTCGTACGTACAGTGGGAACCAGTTAAGCCAAAGCCGATTCTTTTCCCTTTTAATGTTGTCATGATTCCATCCCCCTTTTTTCCTCTGCAAGTTCACATAAGAGCCCAGAAAGCACTTTTGCAATGATTTGCCCTGCTGTCTTTGGTGCGACAATCCCCGGGAGTCCTGGTGCAAGAAGCGCCTTCACCCCGTGTTTTTGTGCAAAGTCAAAGTCTGTTCCTCCTGGGCGGGAGGCGATATCCAAAATGAGTGTCTTTGGTGTCATGCTGACGATGACAGATGAATCTAATACAAGGCTTGGAATGGTATTGATGATGATATCTACATCGGTTACTTCTTCTTTTAACCGGTCCATTGAAAATGGATCGAGTCCCATTTCAAATGCCCGCGCTAAATGCGCTGTATCTGCTGCCCCTACTTTTACATCGGCACCGAGTGCCCGAAATGTGCGGGCAATGGTGAGTCCTGTTCTTCCGAGTCCAAGAACAGCGACACGTGATCCATGAATCGTATAATCCGTTTGCTGAATGGCCATCATGATAATCCCTTCAACTGTTGGAATAGAGTTATATATGGCAATATCATCTCGCTCAAACAGCTTCACAAGTTTTCGGTTCACCTGCTTTGCCAGATTGTCTAAGTACGTATTAGAAATACCTGAGTACAGGGTACAATGGGCAGGGGTTCTTTCTAAATAAGTTGCTTCTAGTAACACCTGTTCATTTGAGAAAACTGTCGCGACAACACCTTCATCCGTTGCCCCTGATACTGGCAGGATCATACTGTCTACCTGTTCGAATGGAAGTTCTGACATTTTTAGCTTTTCAGCCCCAATAAATCCGTGATCCAGCTGATCAAATCCAACCAAAAACACTTTGGCATGCTGCTGTGACAGCTTGCGAATAATTTCAAGCTGCCTTGCATCTCCCCCGATCACCGCAACCGTTAAACCGCTCAACATACTGACCGTTCACCTTCTTTATTTAAAAAAGTCTGTAATATTTTCTGAATCTCCCTTTCAGCATATGAGGAGAGGATTCAGCCTGTGAACAAATCGAAGAGAGAAAAGAAAAAGAGCACCCATTTATGATGGATGCTCTTTTTCCCCGGGCGGCTGAAGTGCTTCAGGCACATCGAGAATGATCATATCTGATCCTATTTTTTGAATGTGATTCCACGGGACGCGGATGTCATTTCCTTGCTTTCGAAAGCCAAACCACTTCACGGAAGGTATGATGAGTGCTGTGATTTGACCGTCCTGTTCATTGATTTCAAGGTCGGTTTGTCCAAGCACGCCAAGCCGCTCCGCTCTTTTAATATCAACGATCTCTTTTCCTGACAGCTCGCTTAGCCTCAAAATCGCATCACTTCCCTTCCGTATCATATATGCAGCCACAAGAAGAAATAGACCGTCCCGCTTTTGCAAGTTATGCATGATGCCAATTTGAATACCAAGCTGGTTTCAGTTGATGAAAGTGATCATGGTCTGCCAGCATTCTCTCCACTCGGTTCACCATACCTTGTACATGTTCAGTGTCATAAGAAAGCGTCCAAACAATAGAAGAAAAGCAGCTCATTGCTGTATAGATAGAAAAAAGAAGCCAAAAATCGTCTGTGACCTGCGTATTTACATAGTGATCCAGTTGCCCTGCTGAAAACGGAATACTATTTTCTCGGCTAAATAAGGACAATTTATAAAAATCATGAACCGGGTCACCCCAGTCAGATTGATCAAAATCAATGACGCCGGCATACTCACCTTCTTGTATGATGATATTCCCCAAATGAAAATCATCATGCTGGAATTGATTAGGTCTCGCCTTTACCGCATCAGCATGTGATTTGATAAAATCTAATACGAATTGCTCTTTCGTAAAGGTCACTCCACTTGATTGATAGGCATGTACATACCGTTCATGTTTCGCCATGACTCTCTCATCCCATGGCGCGACATGAGAAGGTGCGGGACATGTATGCATGAAATTCAGCTCTCTGCCTGCCCGTCTTCCGATTTCATACTGCTCTTCATTTGTAAGCAGATGGATGGATGCTCTAGCGTTCTCTCCTTCAATAAAAGAGAAAATACGATAGGTACAGTTAAGTTCAGGATTCATTCCAACCTCCATGACTTCAGAACATAGAAGCCCTCGATTTTTAAACTTTTGCTGAACTGAAGCTTTTCTTTTAAAATTAGTATACGTTTTGAGATTTGATAGCTTGAGCACCAGCTTTTCACTTGAGGATGTTGTGACGAGGTAAGTACGGTTTCCAGAAAAGCCAGATGTCATCGGCTGAAAGGAGATGGCTTGTGTCAGAAGCGGAGAGAGGAGTTTCAGTTTTTCACGTTCCATGTAAGCAGTGCCCCTTTCTACTTGATATACAATAAACGGCAGACCTCATAAGAAGCCTGCCGTGTTGTTTACATTATGATGGCTGATCACCCGTAGGACTAATAAGCGAGAGCGCATAATCCTCAGTAAAGATTCGTTTTGATAAGTTATTCACACCGTCTAATGTGACTTTATTGATTTCTTCAATAATTTCATCAAGTGTACGATGTTTGCCAAGGAGCAGTTCATTTTTACCGTTTCGGCTCATCTTACTGTTTGTGCTTTCAAGACTGAGCATTAGGTTCCCTTTCATTTGCTCCTTAGAGTTTTCAAGCTCTTTTTGCGTAATTCCCTCACGCTTTAAGACGTCAAGTGTTTGTAAGATGGTTTCAGAGAGCAGGTTTAACTGCTTCGCTCCAGTCCCGCCATAAATCGTCAGCATGCCGTTATCTGCAAATGAACTGTGATAGCTGAAAACGGAATAGGCGAGGCCTTTGTCTTCTCTTACATCCTGAAATAAGCGGCTGCTCATGCTTCCCCCAAGAACATTATTTAAGACGATTAAGTCATAGATGCCTTTGTCTCCAGCTGGGAGGCCATTAAAGCCCATGCATAGATGCGCTTGCTCTGTTTCCTTTTTGCGTGTGAGCTTGTCATAGTGAAATTGCGGCGCTTCTACAGGCTGTTTTTTTCCTTTCGTTTCATACGAACCGAACAACTTTTCAACCTCACTAATGAATGTGTCATCCACATTCCCTGCAACAGAGATAACGACGCGGTCCGGCGTGTAGAATTCATCCATATAAGCTCTAAGAGAATCACCGTTAAAGGTAGAAAGTGTTTCTTCTGTTCCTAAAATCGGGAACCCTAAAGAATGATCACCATAAATCGCTTTGCTCAACAGATCGTGAACGATATCATCAGGTGTATCCTCATACATTTTGATTTCTTCATATACTACATTTTTTTCTTTTTTCAGCTCTTCTTCATCAAAAGCAGAGTGGAAGAACATGTCGCTTAATACATCGAGGGCGTAGCCGGCATGTGAATCAAGCACCTTTGCATAGTAGCAAGTGTATTCTTTTGACGTAAAGGCATTTACTTGACCACCGATGCGGTCAAAGGATTCTGCGATATCACGTGCAGATCTCGTCTTTGTCCCTTTAAAGAACATATGCTCTAAAAAGTGTGAGATTCCGTTAATTTCTGGTGTCTCATGTCTAGAACCCGTTCCAATCCAGACGCCAATTGCGACAGATCTTACAGTGGGATTGTTTTCAAGTACAATTCTTACTCCGTTTTGGCATGTATACGTTTTGACCAAGTTTTGCTCCTCCTATTCAACAAACAGATCGGATCACGGATGTCTTTTTTCACTTAGGAGGTCAGAAACCGTTCCTAATTCATATCCTCTTTCCTTGATTTGAGTGATAAGTGCGTCAAGACTTTTCGCCGTCGAATCTGTTGGATGCATTAATATCATCGCCCCATTGTGAATTTTTCCAAGCACCCGTTTTTGTAGTACGTTTGGTGACGGTTTTTGCCAGTCAATGGTGTCTACCGTCCACATAATGGTTTCCATTCCTTCTTCTGCGGCAAGCTTCACTGTTTCTTCTTTAAAGCTACCGCTTGGAGGGGCGAACCACTTCGGTTTTTTTCCAAGGGATTCTTCAATTTGACGATTTGTTTTGGTAATCTGCTCTAATGCTCGTTCTCTTGTCAGTGTGCGCATATCTGGGTGATTGTATGAATGGTTTCCAATTTCATGACCATCTGCCACGATCTTTTTAGCAAGATCCGTGCTTTTTTTCACCCATTTGCCCTCTAAGAAAAAGGTCGCCTTGACCTGATGCTTTTCCAGTGTCTTTAACATCTTGATTAAATGCTCGTCACCCCAAGCCACGTTGATGAGGAAAGCATTCATTTTTTTATCTGGATGTCCCTTGTAAATGGGTTCAGCACCAAGTTCATGTAAATGAATAGAAGGTTTTGTTTCATTGAAAACAAGCAGCTTTTCATCAAATGACCCTTGTTTTTTCATTTTTTCATAAGAGGCATCGATATTGACCGTCTGTCCATTTAGACCAGGCATCTTTTTCCACACTTTATCAATCTTAGCATTTTGCGCCTTCACTTCATAGTCAGAAGACTTCGATTCAATCTCTTGATATAAAATATCTTTTGAAACAGATGCAACCTCAGCATGCTCTTTCATTGATTCAATATATGTAACAGCAGCCGGCTGCTTCATCGTTTGATATGACACGAGCAGTAAAAATACAAACACAATGAATGGTAACGTTTTTTTCAATGGTTGTCCCTCCCCTTTACCACAAATTATGATGGGGAGAAACAAGCTAGAACTATTGTTAGCGCAAGAAAAGAAAGAAGCCTGGTACGGATACCTGGCTTCTAACATATTTCATTAAGACTGTTTTTCTTCTTTTTCCTTTTCTTCACGTAAAACAGCTTTGCGAGAAAGGTTCACACGGCCTTGTTTATCGATTTCAGTGACTTTGACAAGTAATTCATCGCCAATCTTCACGACATCTTCTACTTTGCCTACACGATCAAGCGCAAGCTCAGAAATATGAACAAGTCCATCTTTGCCGCTGAAGATTTCAAGGAAAGCACCGAATTTTTCAATGCGTTTTACTTTACCTAAGTAAAGTTGTCCTACTTCAACTTCTCTCACAAGATCTTCAATGATTTTCTTCGCTTTTTGGTTCATGTCTTCTTCTGTAGAAGAGATAAAGATTGTACCATCTTGTTCAATATCGATTTTCACACCGGTATCTTCGATGATTTTATTGATTTGTTTACCGCTTGGTCCAATGACATCGCGAATTTTATCAGGATTGATTTTCATCGTTAAGATTTTTGGTGCATAACGAGACAATTCTCCTCTAGAAGCAGGAATCGTTGACAGCATGCTATCTAAGATTTCCATTCTTCCTTTTTTCGCTTGTTGGAGCGCTTCTTCCAAAATGTCTTTTGATAGACCATCGATTTTGATATCCATTTGAAGTGCTGTTACACCTTTTGATGTACCTGCAACTTTAAAGTCCATATCACCAAGTGCATCTTCCATTCCTTGAATGTCTGTCAGCACTGTGTAGTATTCACCGGATTTCACAAGTCCCATTGCAATCCCTGCAACTGGTGCTTTAATTGGAACACCCGCATCCATCATCGCAAGTGTGCTTGCGCAAATACTTGCTTGTGAAGTAGATCCGTTTGATTCCAGTACCTCAGACACAAGGCGAACCGTATAAGGGAAATCTTTTTCAGATGGGATCACTGGTTCTAATGCCCGTTCACCTAGCGCTCCATGTCCGATTTCACGGCGTCCTGGGCCACGCATTGGCCCTGTCTCACCAACACTGAATTGAGGGAAGTTGTAATGGTGCATGAAGCGTTTTGATTCTTCAACGCCTAGACCGTCAAGAATTTGCACATCGCCAAGTGCACCTAATGTACAAATACTGAGCGCCTGTGTTTGTCCTCTTGTAAATAGACCTGAACCGTGCGTTCTTGGTAGAAGTCCTACTTCTGAAGAAAGTGGACGGATTTGATCTACACCACGTCCATCTGGACGTACTTTCTCTTCAGTGATCAGACGACGAACTTCATTTTTGACAAGCTTGTTTAATACGTCTTTCGCTTGTTTAATTGTCGCTTCGTCGCGATCTTCTTCTTCAAATTTCTCAACCACAGCTTTTTTCACTGCACTGATTGCATCTTCACGTGCATGCTTCTCATGTACTTGAATCGCTTTCAGCAGGTCTGTTTCAGCAAGTGCTTTTACTTCGTCTGCTAACGTTTGATCTACTTCATATAGAGGAATATCGATTTTTGCTTTACCGACTGCTTTGACAATTTCCTCTTGGAATTCGATTAAACGTTTGATCTCTTGGTGACCATACATGATAGCTTCAAGCATTGTTTCTTCTGGTACTTCGTCAGCACCAGCTTCGACCATGTTGATCGCATCTTTTGTTCCAGCGACTACAAGGTTGATGTCACTTTGTTCAAGCTGTTCTACATTTGGATTGATGATAAACTTTCCATCAACTCGTCCTACTGTAACGCCAGCGATTGGTCCCTCAAATGGAATGTCAGACACACATAATGCTAAAGATGAGCCAAACATTGCAGCCATTTCAGATGAACAATCTTGATCCACACTCATGACGATACTAATAACTTGTACTTCGTTTCTAAATCCATCAGCAAATAATGGACGGATTGGTCTATCAATTAAGCGGCTCGCAAGGATCGCTTTTTCACTTGGACGGCCTTCTCTTTTAATGAAGCCACCAGGAATTTTACCTACTGCGTATAATCTTTCTTCGTAGTTCACAGTGAGCGGGAAGAAATCAAGTGGTTTTGGTTCTTTAGAAGCTGTTGCTGAGCTAAGCACAGCTGTATCTCCGTAGCGTACGAGGACCGCTCCGTTTGCTTGCTTTGCAAGCTGGCCAGTTTCAACTGTCAGTTGACGTCCAGCCCAGTCTATGGTGAAGACATGTTTCTCTTGTCCCATTCTGAGAAAAACTCCTCTCTTATCTTGAAATTTTAGTTAATTCTTATTATGAACAAAATGATTTTCACATATCAATGTGAAAGGTGTATGTAGAAGGGTTTTTGCCATTCTTTCAACATTTTAACCATAAAATATTAGTGATTATACGATAAAAAAGCGGGAATCCTCCCGCTTTTTACGATTATCGACGTAAGCCTAGTTTGTTAATTAACTCACGGTAACGAGTTACGTCTTTATTACGTAGATACGTAAGAAGATTACGACGTCTACCTACCATTTTCAAAAGACCGCGACGTGAGTGGTGATCTTTCTTATGAGTACGTAAATGCTCGTTCAAGTTGTTAATTGATTCTGTTAGGACAGCGATCTGAACTTCTGGAGATCCAGTATCAGATTCGTGTGTTTTGAACTCACTAATTAATTGAGTTTTACGCTCTTGAGTAATAGCCATCCTGTTTCACCTCCAAATCATGTTAGCCCCATCTACCTCGCAACCGTCGGTGAAGTCGGCCTGCCAAGTAAGTGGTTTTAAAGCTACAGGAATAATCATACTAAAAATATGCTGAATTTGCAAATGGTAGAGCTGTTTTTCTATGAATTTTTTGTTTGCTTTCGCTGATGTTGAAAAAACTGAATCGCTTCTTCTTTATCTTGACTGATTTGAGCCGTTAACTCCTGGATTCCGTTAAATTTTTGCTCACTGCGAATGCGCTTGAACCACTGTAATTTAATCGGTTCACCATATATTTCTTCGTTAAAACCAAAGAGGTTTACTTCAATGGCAGGTTGATCAGGACGTTTTTCATAAAAGGTTGGTTTATAGCCAACATTACAAACACCGTCATACACTTTACCTTTCACTTCTGCTCTTACTGCATAAACCCCTGTTGGCGGAATGATATACTCAGCAGATAAACCGACATTCGCAGTCGGAAAGCCGATCGTCCGTCCTCGTTTATCACCATGAATGACAATACCGCGCAGCTGATACGGTTTTCCTAAAAGCTCACTCACATATTCAACATCCCCATTTTTCAATGCAGAGCGTATGAGTGTTGAGCTGACTTTTCGGTCTTGATTGGACAACTTAGGAACGATGGTGGCCGTGATACGCCCTTTTCCGTACTCATCGAAGGTTTCCATTGTGCCTGCACCAAAACGGCCAAACGTAAAATCAAAACCAGCTACTGCGTGCTTCACATTCAGCTCATCTAAATATTGATCGACAAACTCTTGAGGAGATAGCGCTGCAAAGCTTTCGCTGAACTGCACAATGTATAAATAGTCAGCGCCCAGTTGTTCGATGAAATCAATTTTATCCTCAAGCGGTGTAATTAAGTCCTTGGGTTCACGTGCTTTTTGCAAAACATGTGATGGGTGCGGATGAAAGGTCATGACCGCTAAAGCCAATCCTTCTTTTCTCGCAATGCTTTTTGCTGCGTCAATCACTTTTTGATGTCCGAGGTGAACACCGTCAAAATACCCTAAAGCCATAACAGACGGGTCTTGATCCTTTTGATTCAATGTATGTGGGTGTGAAATATGTATAGTCTTCACGAGATGGTCACCTTTTCTTTAAGATTGCTTGTCCTGAGATAAGATCTTCGCCGGCTTCATCAGATTCTGTTTGGTCGGGTGCTTCATATATATCGCCAAACACCTGCCTGAAGGAGCAAAGACAGCGACACGATCTTCCTCTGCGAAATGAGCGAATTCATCAGGCATGGGCAGGACTGCACCGTTTTCCACTTTACTTGCTAATGTATCATTTATCTCCCATTTCGGCAAATGATTGAGCGCACGCTCGATCGAGACAAGGTGCTCATCTACTGTGCCTTCTTCGCTTATATCTCGCAACTCATCAAGGGTGATGCACTCATCTAGTGTAAAATCACCTGATCCTATGCGAATGAGATGTGACATATGAGCTGGAAATCCTAGTTTCTTTCCAATATCAACTGCTAAGGTTCTGACATACGTTCCTTTTGAACATAAAACGGTGAATCTAAATGATACTTTTCCATTTTCAAATAAAGCAGGTGTTGTCCGCTCGATACGGTGAATCGTAATCTCGCGGCTCGGCCGCTCAATTTCAATGCCTTCTCTTGCATATTCGTAGAGTTTTTTTCCGCCAATTTTCACAGCCGAAAACATAGGAGGAATTTGTTCAATGGTTCCTTGAAACTGTTTCAGCACAGCATCAATGTCTTCTTCTGAGATGGGGTTTTGCACCTTTTTTTCTTCTACGATCTCACCTGTTTGGTCTTCTGTTGTTGTAGAAAATCCAATCGTGATTTCTGCATCATACGTTTTCGATTTATCTGTTAAGTATTCGACAATCTTCGTTGCTCTTCCGATACAAATGGGCAGAACACCTGATACCTCGGGGTCGAGGGTGCCTGTATGTCCGACTTTTTTTGTATGTAAGAGCTTTCTCACTTTGAACACACAGTCGTGAGAGGTCATCCCTCTTTCTTTATGTAATAAAAGAACACCATTTACCATCTGCGCTCTCTCCTTTCGTAAACGATGAAAAAGGACAGACGATCATCGCCTATCCTTATTTCAACGTCTTATTCGTGATCTTTTGTGTTTAGTTCAGCAATTAGGCTTTCAATTCGGTTTCCGTAATCCACGGATTCATCGAATTCAAAGTGCAGTTCTGGTGTTTTGCGAAGTCTAATTCGATTGCCAATTTCAGAGCGGATATACCCTTTAGCCTTAGCAAGGCCTTTTAAGGTTTCCTCTCTTTTCTTCTCGTCACCGAGAACAGAAATGTAGACTTTGGCAATTTGCAAATCACCGGTTACTTCGACATCGGTTACAGTCAAAAAGCCGATTCTTGGATCTTTTAGCTTTCTGCCTAGGATATCGCCTAATTCTTTTTTCATCTGCTCACCCACGCGGGTTGCTCTCATACTCATGATCATATCACCTCTAATTAAAACCACTCAGTTTTCGTGATCGTTCGTTCAATTTCAGGAAAAGAATCAATAAAGCTTAAAACACGCTGCAATTCCTTTTCCACTTGAACCCGAGATGAGGAAATCACGGCGATTCCAATTGATGTACGCTGCCATGTGTCCTGGTAATCCATTTCAGCCATGGTTACATTGAATTTATGGCGCGTTCTTGTCAATATACGCTGAAGAACCGCACGTTTTTCCTTCAGTGAGGAGGCATCATAAATGATGCACTCACATTCGGTATAACCGATCATTTTCTTTCGATTTCTTGCATAACAAATGATTCCAGAACGTCGCCTTCACGGATATCATTGTATTTCTTAATGGTAATACCACATTCATAACCTTGTGAAACTTCTTTCACGTCATCTTTGAATCGTTTTAATACGTCGACTTCGCCTTCAAAAATAACGACGCCGTCACGGATTAAGCGGATACCACTATCTCTTGTGATCGTTCCTTCAGTAACATAGCCACCAGCAATTGTACCGATTTTAGATACTTTGAACGTTTGACGAACTTCAACTTGACCGATGACTTTTTCTTCATATTCAGGGTCAAGCATTCCTTTCATCGCCGCTTCAATTTCATCGATGACTTTATAAATAATGCGGTGTAAGCGGATATCTACGTTTTCTGTTTCAGCTGTGCTCTTCGCATTTCCATCAGGACGTACGTTAAATCCGATCACGATCGCATTAGAAGCACTTGCTAAAATAATATCAGATTCTGTAATCGCTCCAACACCCGTATGGATGATTTTCACTTTTACGCCTTCCACTTCAATTTTTTGAAGAGCGGCCGTCAGTGCTTCAGCAGAACCTTGTACGTCTGCTTTCACGATCAAGTTGATATCTTTCACTTCACCTTGTTTGATTTGCTCAAATAGGTCATCTAGAGATAATTTCGCTTTGTCTGAACGCTGTTCATCAAGCTGTTTCGAAGCACGCGCCTCACCTACTTGACGAGCTGTTTTTTCATCTTTGAATACGAGGAACTGATCCCCTGCATTTGGTACATCGTTTAAACCAGTGATTTCAACAGGTGTAGATGGTCCTGCTGTTTTCACGCGGCGTCCGATGTCATTGACCATTGCACGAACGCGCCCAAATGTATTTCCGACAACGATTGGGTCACCTACTTGAAGCGTACCAGTTTGAACAAGAAGGGTTGCAACTGACCCTCTTCCTTTATCAAGCTCAGCCTCGATAACAGTCCCTTTTGCCGCACGATTTGGGTTGGCTTTCAGTTCTCCAACTTCGCTGACAAGAAGGATCATTTCGATCAATTCGTCAATGCCTTCACCTGTTTTTGCAGATAGAGGAACGAAGATCGTTTCGCCGCCCCAAGCTTCTGGTACTAGACCATGCTCCGTTAATTCCTGCATCACACGGTCAGGGTTCGCTGTTGGTTTGTCAATTTTGTTGACAGCAACAATGATTGGCACTTCTGCTGCTTTCGCATGGTTAATAGCTTCTACCGTTTGCGGCATCACACCATCATCTGCTGCCACGACTAGAATGGTTGTATCCGTTACCTCGGCACCACGTGCACGCATCATTGTAAAGGCTGCGTGTCCAGGTGTATCAAGGAACGTGATTTTCTTGCCGTTTTCTTCAATTTGGTATGCACCGATATGCTGCGTGATTCCACCAGCTTCGCCTTCAACGACTTTCGTCTTACGAATGCTGTCAAGAAGCGTTGTTTTCCCGTGGTCAACGTGTCCCATGATCGTCACAACTGGAGGGCGTACTTGCATATCTTCTTCTTTATCTTCCACTTCATACTTTTCAAGTTCAGTTTCTTCTAAAATAATGACTTCCTCTACTGGAACGCCATATTCAGAAGCGATTAGTTCAACTGTATCTTTATCCAGCTCTTGGTTAATGGTTGCCATTACACCAAGCATCATCAGCTTTTTGATAATTTCAGCTGTTTCTTTTCCAAGCTCTTCAGCCAGCTGGCCGACTTTCATTGAATTTGTAAATTCAATTTTTTCAGGAAGCTCTTTCTTAGGCTTCACAGGTCTAGCTTGTTGATGCTGCGATTTGTTATTCCCACCGCGTTTATTTTTGTTTTTGTTTTGGTTGTTGTTTTTTTTGTTTTTATTAAATTGATTATTCTGCACGTCATTCTTCTTTCTATCATTGTTTTTGTTAGATGATTGTTTTTTTTGTTCTGCGGGTTTCTCGTTAGTTGTCTCTTTTGCTTTGGCTTTTTTATAGATAGCGTCTAGCTTTTTCACAGTGTCGTCTTCAAGCGTCGCCATGTGGTTGTTCACTTCCACATTCATATCCTTAAGCGCTGCTATAATATCTTTACTTGAAACATCTATGGCTTTTGCGTATTCATATACTCTCACTTTAGCCATTCGTTCACCCCCAAATAAATTAATCGAGCAAGCTTATAAGCTTCTTAGCGAAGCCTTGGTCAGTGACAGCGACAACTACGCGAGCTTCTTTCCCAATAGAACGTCCGAGAACGGAACGGTCTTCAATTTTTCTAACCGGAACATTATAAAATTTGCATTTGTCAGATACCTTTTTCTCTGTGTTCGGTGAGGCATCTGCTGCAAGAAGAACCAGCTTAGCACGCGCATGTCTAACTTCTTTGATCACAAGATCTTCTCCTGACACGACTTTACGAGCTCGATTTGCTAGACCAAGCAAAGGATACCACTTAGAATCAGTCATTTGGTTTTTTCACCTTTTCAGCTAGTTCTAGTAATTCTTCAAATATGTGTTCGTCAATCTGTGTCTGAAATTGCTGCTGTAAACTGCGTTTGTTCTTTGCCGCAAGAATGGTTTCTTTATCGAGAGAAAGGTAAGCTCCGCGTCCGTTCTTTTTTCCAGTTGCGTCAACAGACACTTCACCTTCTTTAGAACGAACAACACGGATCAGTTCTTTCTTTGGTTTCATTTCTCCCGTCACGACACATTTTCTAAGCGGGATTTTTTTTCGGCTATTCACCTTTTACATCACCTCTTATTCGTCAGATTCCTCAGCTACTGGTTCAGCCTCTAAGAAAAGAGATTCAGAGTCTTCAGTTCTTGGGAAAATACCGAGTTCCCTTGCATCTGTTTCGCTTTTAATGTCAATTTTCCAGCTAGTCAGCTTTGCTGCAAGACGAGCATTTTGACCTCTTTTACCAATGGCTAACGACAGCTGATAATCAGGGACAATGACTGTTGTCGCCTTATCTTCTTCATTCACAATAACATCAAGTACTTTTGATGGACTTAATGCATTGGCAACAAATTCAACCGGGTCATTAGACCAATGGACAATGTCAATTTTTTCGCCTTTTAGCTCGTTGACAATTGCTTGTACACGCTGGCCTTTTGGTCCAACACAAGAACCAACTGGGTCAACATCAGGATCATCCGTACGAACAGAGATTTTAGAACGGTCCCCAGCTTCTCTAGCAACCGATTTAAGCTCTACAGTACCATCATAAATTTCTGGCACTTCAATTTCAAATAAACGCTTTAAAAGACCTGGATGTGTTCTAGACACATAAATTTGTGGTCCTTTTGTTGTTTTTTCGACTTTTGTAATAAACACCTTAATGCGGTCATGTGGTTTGTAGTCCTCATTTGGCATTTGTTCGTTGACCGGAAGAAGGGCTTCGATTTTGCCAAGTGACACGTAAATGAATTTACTGTCAATTCGCTGAACGATTCCCGTCATAATGTCTTCCTCGCGATCGATAAACTCAGTGTAGATCACACCTCGCTCTGCTTCTCTCACTCGCTGCGTCACCACTTGTTTCGCAGTTTGAGCTGCAATGCGTCCGAAATCTTTTGGCGTGACTTCAATTTCAACGACGTCACCTACCATGTAATTCGGGTTCATATTGGCTGCATCATCTACAGAGATTTCAAGGCGAGAATCATACACTTCATCTACAACATCTTTTCTTGCAAATACGCGAATTGTTCCCGTTTCGCGGTTTAAATCAACACGAACATTTTGCGCTTGATTAAAGTTACGCTTATATGCAGAAATGAGTGCAGCTTCTATCGCTTCAATAATAATTTCTTTACTAATACCCTTCTCTTTCTCGAGAACAGTCAGGGCATCTAACAACTCACTACTCATTTTTATGGTTCCCCCTTATATCAATGAAAAGGTTAATTGAACGAAACTGCTAATCTTGCGTTAGCTATTTTTTCGTATGGAATATTGATCTCTTTCTTTCTTGTCTTGATCTTCACTGTCACTGTTGCAATCTCACCATCAAAGCTTGTAAGCTCACCTTCAAATGCTTTTTCACCATCAATTGGTTCATATGTTTTCATGAAAACATTTTTTCCAAGTGCTTTTTCAAAATCAGCTTTTTTCTTTAATGGGCGCTCCGCTCCAGGAGAGGACACTTCAAGAAAGTAGTTTTGGCTAATCGGATCTGCCTCATCAAGCTTTTCGCTCAAGGCTTCGCTCACTTTGGCACATTCTTCGATATCGACGCCTTTATCAGAGTCAATAAACACGCGAAGGAACCAGTTTTGACCCTCTTTGACAAATTCAACATCAACGAGTTCAAGCTGTAAGCCATCTAAAATTGGCTGTACCATTTCGCTTACGACATCCACTACTTTTTTGCTCATTCTCTTCCTCCTTGTGCTTTCGATAAACGCTCTTATCAATCATTCTGCATAAAAACCCTGCTTTATGTGAGCAGGGGGAGCAGAAAACGGATGAATAATGTCGAGACAAAAATTGCCTGTTCAATACAAAAGAGCGGGTTTCCCCACTCTTGTCTCGGTAATCGTTAGCATTTCCATAAAAACTATACCATATCCAATTTTTTTATGCAAATGAAGTTCTTCCTTATAACAGGTACTCGTAAATCGTTTACTTTAAACCAATCATAACTCTCTCTTCCTTTATTATATATGCCAATATGAACAGAACGGGCTGGTGATAATCGCAGCTGTATACTATGGGCGAAGAACAGAACTCCCTATGAAAAATGATCTCCATCTGCACTAAATCATTTCTATGTCGAAAAAGCATTTTGTATTAAACAGAATGGTTGATATTTAATATAGAAGAAAAGAGTGTAAATGTTAAAGAAATAAGCAGGCTTCCATTTTAATCGCTTTGCCTTTGCTCCCTCATTTCAAAGAAAACCCTTCCAACTTGTTTCTAGCGAATAAAATTGAGAAAAAATTCACATCGAACTCCATGGAGAGTAGGCGGAATACTGTACTGATAACCTTAACATTACACATAAAGAAAGGACCATGTTTAGATGGAGTTATTTAGCCAGAATTTTTAATAAGCCACGCATGTAAAAGTACAGGTACTTTCTGCGTTGAACTGCTATATTGATCTGGAGCCTGTCTTAACGTTTGTTGTAAATTTCCATTTCCTATTAACGATAAAAATTCCATACTAAATGGGCTAAATCCTCCAATTATAGAAGTACCAATCTTATACATCATATCTTCTCTCGGTTTGGTAATATAGGTGAGTAACTGTTCAAACTCAGATAATGTCAACGAGGCATGATATTGATCATATATATACAGTTCTTCTTCTTTGCTCTGAACTGAACTCAATCCACTTTCTATACTATCTCGATTTAAATCAACAATATAAATCATAGATTCATTTGATAAATAAGGAAGTAACTGTTCTAATAATTCGATCGGATTTTCAAATAGCCCAAAACACAGATGTATTAAAATCACATCATATATTTTAGCATGTGATGAAAAATTTTTTATATCTGTACAAATAAAATTGGCTTTTATATTTAATTTATTTGCACAATGTATGGCTTCTTCAGATGAATCAATCCCAGTCAAATCAGCTAGAGGTAATTGCTTAGATATATACTCAAGCATCTGACCTTGTCCACACCCTATATCTAAAATAGAAACAGGTGTTTTTTTGAATGTTAGTTGATAATAAGAAATGAAAGTTTCAGCTGATAGAAATCGAGTAAATGGTGTTTCTCTATTATCATAATTTGAACTTATTTTTCTTTTATCTGGATCCAAAAACCATGACTGAGCCAGAGCTCTTTTTACTTCAAGCTCTTTGATTTTTTCTTGTATCATCACAGGGTTTACCACCTTTATAAAAGCCTCACCAGTCAGTTTCAGATAATACGGGAGGTTTCGTTTTGAATTCCTTTACTTTGAGAGGGTGAAAAAAATGAATGAACAAATTATGAGAAATATGAAATGCTATCGCTGCTAAAATCCCAAATGCAAAATATGAAATAACTGTAATTAATGTAAAAAGAGACATATAAGCAGTTGACTTAGCACCGCCTAATGGTATATGCAGCAATATAAATCCTATCGAACTTACACAGATTGATATTGCAATAGATTCCCATAAATTCATTAATAAAGCCGGAAGAATAAAGCGCCAAATTACTTCTTCTGATAGAGCAGTTAATGGAAGAAAAACGATTGAATCAACATTGACAGCAAATCTACCTTTAAATACAATCACTTTGTTTTTTATTTTCCATAGCACTGATGGTAAAAGTACTCCTAACAAAAAGAAAAATAAAATGCCAAATACATTTTTACTATTCGAGATTTCAACAAAGAGTTCTTGAGAAAGCGCCCCACAGCATATAGAAGCTCCGATAATGGTGAGTCCATCATAGCTCCTCTGAGGTGTGATATATGTTGTTAGCCTTCGATTGGCTGTTGATTTATCTCTCATGATTTTGACAACCATTTTAGAACTTAAGGGACCCAAAAAGTGAATGAGGATCCCTAAAGCTGCTATCATTGAAATCATTTATTTAAGTACCCGCAATCAATGTATATATTGGGGCATCATCTACCCCATTAAATCCACCGATCAATTCCATCAACTCATCATCGATAAACCCTCCGAACGGTCGACTATTAATCTTCTGTGCAGTAGATAGCATGATCATATTTTGCATGACATGTCCTGCCTCCATAAAAACAAAGCGATAAGAACGATGTCCATACTTAAATCGAGAACGCCAAAAATTAGCTGAAATGACTATAGCAAATGCAAAATCTTGAACTGATTCTTCTTGTAACATTATTTTCTCAAATTCTTTTTCGGAGTAATCACCCATTTTAGTCAATCCTCTTCTATACGGATCGAAATGATAAACACCTTTGTCTAAAGTATCCACTTTATTGGCTACAATATATAGATCTAGAGGATAGAGCGCACCACCAGATGGTATAGGACGTCTAGGTCCTTCTTTACGCTCTACCAATCCATAACTCTTCTGTAAAACTGTTGAGAGTTGTTCTAATGAAACACTCCCCCCGCTAAAATAATCTGCACTTCTTCGTCCCTTAATGACATCGTCTAAAGATATATTTGTATTTAATGGTTTAGGTAGTGAAATTAATGGTAGGTCATCAAACCTTTTACTTGCATGTGTAGCAATCTTTTGCAAAGTTTGAGATCGAAGCAGTCCTGCAACACCAGGTGCGTCCCATGCCATTGAACCTCTATAGATTTTTGTTGCTTCAAACCAATTTTCAGAAGGATCATCAAACCGTAATGCTTCGTTTCCATACACAACATCAGCCAAATTAGTAGCATGTCTTTCAATACTATTCATATATTTAATCACCTTTCTACGATATTAAGGAAATGGATGCGGAATTGGATTCAGTTCTTCTAATTTAAAAGGTTTATCTACTAAACCTAATTGATAAGAGTGTTTTAAAATTCGTTCTCCACCCAACATTCTACCTCTATATAGAACGTCAATCGGTTTATATCCAGGAATAATTGATTTTACGACATATGCACCAGCATCTTTTATATCAGGACTGGTTAAATCAAAAGTTGCTACATGATATCCTTGTTTTGATAAATGACTGACGAGACTAGTCCATAAGATATCTGGAGAACCATCATCAAACGGTGTATAATCATTAACATCCACTAATTTCTTACTCGCAGTTAAAAAATCAGCTTCTTTCACAATAGCTGTTCCAGCATAGAGTTTAATATGATCTTCAAAACTATTTATATCACGATGATAATCTACATCTACTAGCGCATTCCCTAATCGTTGTTCTGTTTTTACCCAAGTTCTTGTATACATTCCCTCTATTGCAGCTTTCTCACATGCTCTTTCAATTGAATGAGCAGAGGCAGCGCCAATAGCAAATGGAGCTAAATCTGTATGAGGATTTCTTATCACTGCCAAAATAGTAGGTACACCAGAAAAAACGGTCATATCTACTAAATGCAAATCAAGAGATGTAGGTTTAATATATCGTTCATAGAAATGTTTTAATCTAGGTGAAGTATTAATATCGATCTGCGGTAAACTTAACTTATTGTACCAAGTAAGCATAAATGCATCTCTTTCAATTGTTTCAAATAAACCTGAGATTGCCGCTTCTTGATATGTAATACCACATGCTAGTCCATTACTAGTTGCATGACCAATATTTGGGTCTCCTGGCCACTCAGTATAGTTTGCAATATGAATTAATTGAGCAGGCGTCCAAACTTCTTCATTATTTTCAGCAATATGACCTTTTCTCCACCATAATTTTGTATCTTCATTCCATACATTATGAGGAAAATTCGGATCTTCATATTGGGTGACAGCATACATTTCCCACTTATCAAAGCCAATTACTGATTTGTTTTCATTGATTAAGTCCTTTTGTGTTCCAAAACAAACTACATCAGAGTTTAAAGGTAAATAAGCTGCACTATATCTTTCTACCGTTTCACCTATAGCTGCTAATCTGGCTGCTGCTGGATTAGCAGACCCTCCCCCATTATAAGAATTAGATGGTACTCCAAATAAAATATTGCTGTCTGTACCATGCGCTCCATATGAATGACCCCATATATCATCAACGTCTCTGAGTTTTCTATACTCTCTACGGACTATCCCAACATAAGGATCCGCCAATTGGTCAAGTATCTCCCATGACTCTTCTAATGTTGTCCATTTATTAACCATAATTAATTTTTCACCTCACCATGAAACCAAACTTGAGGAAAACCGGTATCTGCAGCTGGAGAACACTTAGGGCATCTTGGTACTCTATAAACACGATGATTATGAACAGATACTCCCTTATCATCTAAATTAATTGTTGTAAATCCACCTGGTGTTGCACTTGGTGCGTAATCTTTTAAAGTGAGCCATTCTAGAATTAAATTACTTGCAATCCCGATTTGAACTAAATTAATCGGCATATGATAAACCGGCTTCTTTTCAGGATTTACAGGTTTGATTTTCATTAAGTCTGAACGCAGTACTTCGTCAGAAAAGTTCGCTGATTTTCGAAGGTTATAACAATGTAAACAAGCTGATTGATGTGGTATGAAAAATGGACCTACCCAAGATGTCTGTCCATCATATGGCACAATGCTTAACCAAGGTATATGGTCATCTAATGCTAGGTCATTTATTTCTTCCAAAATCGGATCTAAATGAGATTTACCAATAGCAACCCTGATATTTGGTTGCTTAGTTATTTCTCCCTTAAGCGCTACATGTAGCCCTGCCTCTTGCAAATGACGAATGAATTCTACAGCAACTGGATTGTGATCCTGCGCAATCACTTCAACAATCCCTGTTTTTAAACGATCTAGTATATCTTCAACCAATACTTGGCCACCGGCTCTTTCATAAGACAAAAGCGCAGTCAAATCAAAGTTCATATCAGTCTTAACACATATTCCATTCGCAACTAAAAATTCGAGGACATGTTTTAATTGATCACTCTCAATTTCAAAATTCTCCTCTAGCTCTTTAATTGAAACCCCATTATCTTTCGTGAGATGATTAGAAATTTCTTGAATAAATTCAATAATTCCTTCACCTTCAATTTTGGTGACAGTTTGCGCTTTTAAACCAATCAAACTGTCTTCTAATTTACCCAGCGTAACGTGTGGTGCTAATTTATATCTCGTGCTTTCTTGTTCTTTAACAAACATACATTATTCCTCCTTTAAGAATAACTAATTTGTATTTTTAAATAATTGTGCACTTGTTGGGGGATGACCAATTATTTGTTCTAGCGTTTTCGTAAATGGCTGTAATTGTTTTGAAGAAGAATATTCCTGAAATCCGACTAACCATTCTAATACATCTAAAGGCATATTATTTTGGGATAAAATTGTTATAACCTCTTCTTTACTTTTACAATATAATTCAATTTTCATGTCTAAATCCTTTTCAAAGATATCCTTAAGCCTACTCATACTTACTAACTCTGGCCCTGTTAAATCATATGCTTTTCCAGCGCGACTTCTAACATCTTTTTTAGGGATCAAACATGCCTTTATAACATCTATTGTATTAATCCAATTAACTCCCTCGGGAGAAAATGCAGTTATTAATTTTCCAGTAGCACCTGCCCATCCTCTATAAAGTTCTATATTGATATCAAGCGGTGAAGTCCTATAAAGTATACTATTCTGATAAATTTTCAATAATTCACTTTCAAGAGAACCTAGTTCATCCTCGACATTATGCCTTCTATTAGATAAAAGAATTGTTTCCGTTTGAAAATCAGTATTATTTATAAAAAATTCTTTGTCATAATTGACCGCTCCGCCCAAATCAATAACTTGAACAGGGTAGTCGTCATAATCAACTTTCATCTTCTCTAAATAGACTTTTATTGGTTCTCTAATACCGACATAATGAATACTCATAAACAGCACTTCCCTCTTTTCTCTTTCTTATCTCTCAGTTAGATAAAATGATTAAACTTTTAACAGAAATAGTAATCTTCTTTTTGAGTTCTTCATAACATAGTTAACCTCGACTTTTTTCATACATTTACTTAACTTAATATCTAAATACCCAAAATAATTGATCCAAATTAACATCATCCCTCAATTAAAAAATAACATCTAGACCATATAATGACTTTAAATACATAAAATTTTAATTATAGTATTATTTTCCATAGTCATATTAAACCACACTTTTTTGGTGTTATCAATGTACTTTTCAGAAAATATAAAACTTTCACACTTAATTATTGACAAATAAAGACTTATGAACCATCATATGTAATATATCAACTACATAATCTATGTTGATAAATTTTATTTAAGGAGGTTTAAAGATGACTAAAATTACAATTCCAACTGCTTTGTCTGCTAAGGTACATGGGGAAGGTCAACATTTATTTGAACCAATGGCTGCGCGCTGCACTTGCACAACAATCATCTCAAGTTCTTCAACTTTCTAATCAACTTTAGGTTTTTTCGTAATATATATGATTGAAAAAACCTCCCACACACTTAGCGAAGCAGATTAGTTAGGTGTGTGGTCATCTTTTATTTGGAAAAATAGAAATTTTCCACACTTATTCTCCTTAACGAAAACCTTGCATTTAACTCGCTTTTGTAAAGCTCCCTCTTATAATTTAAACTAATTCTTGTACTTCAATTTAAATTCTCAACACAACTATTTCTCTTACATATATTTGAATTTCAACCCAAAGACACGGTGATCATGATACTAATGGGGTAATCTAGAGATAGAGGATAAAACAAAAAAGGCTATTGAGATTTTTCTCAACAGCCTACTACATTAACTATCGATTACTTTCACACCGCTTAAATCAGCCCCTTCTCCTTCTAAGATATGATAGGTCATTTTATCCATTGTCACTCCAATAAAATTTAATTTTTTAAACGTACATGATTTGAAATTAACATTTATTAATTTAGAATTCTCAAAAGAGATGTTTTTAAAATAACAATTTTCAAATGAAACATTTATTAAAGTTGATTCATCAATACGAACATTGGGTAAATGACAGCCATATAAAGATGAATTCGTTATCTCACAATGTTCAAAATGAGATTGAGTCAAATCACTCTTTTCAAAAGTTGATGTGGAAATTTTAGAATTGCTAACATTCATTTTTCTCAGATAACACCCATTAAATTCTGAATGGTTCATCACTTTTTGTACGATCGATAGCCCTTTAAAATCGCACAACTTATACTTAACATTTATAAAAGTCAACCAATCTAAATCAGCATTAACAAATATTTTTTTCACATGCTCTACTCGATTATGATCATCAATATCTAATGTATTGACATCAATGCTTATTTCACCTGATTTCAGCTTTTCAATAAGCATATCCTGAACTTCTTCATCTTTTGTTCCAGCATTTTTCAGTTTTAATTTAACTTTTCCAAGCATCTCTAATAATTCTTTTTTCTTTTCTTCATATGTTTTGTCTTTTTTATATGGCCGAAAACAACTTTCAACATATAATTCTAACTTTTCACTTAACATTGCCCCACTCCTTTTATATAAAAAGACGGCTTACAAGTATTGATTTTTCGGTCAACGTTCTAGAAATAGACTAATTGAAGTTTAGATAAATCATTAAAATTTAAGTTAGTTTATGTGCATAACATTCAGCTGAAATTTTATAGCCTAGCCTCTGGCTCTCTTTATATATTTTTTATAACCAACCAACGAAAGAATAAATCCTAACAGTGTATAACCTATAAGGACTACTGTTACTAAGATCAAATTCTCCCCCCCGGGTAGTGTTGATACTGATTGCACTAAGCCTTGATGTGCCCAATACTGTGGGAAGAGCATTCCAATTATTTTTAAATAACTAGGTAATTGATCAAATGGAGTCCATAAACCACAAGCAACCGCTGTCCCTAAAGCAATCATGTTCGTCATCACTAAACCTGTATTCTCAGTTTTAGCAAATGCGGCGATGGCTACTCCCCATGAAGTGACTTGCATTGATAATAGGACAACTACTAAGAAATACGAGCTGTATTGTGTGATTTCAATACCATATAAGTAAACACCCAAAATGGTTAACAACAAAACTTGAAATAAAATGATGACAAAGAACGGAACACACTTTCCAAGAAAAAAATTATGCGGCTGTAAGGGAGTACTTGCCAGCCTTGCCACAATTCCTTTCTCTCGATCTTTTACAAAGCTAATTACAATTGAAATAATAACAAATGTGGAAAAAAACACACTCATTCCTGTAACCGATTGAGAAGCAACTAATGTTTTTTGTGCTTGTGAACTACCTGATGTAAATAATTCTATTAAAAGAATAATTGAAGCAACTGGCAACAAAATGGTCCAGAACAACAAAGATCGATCTTTCACTTGTTTTATGGATTCGATGCGGACTAATGGCCACATAAAAATCACTCCCGTTATATTAATTTAATTCGCTTTCTTATATCACTTTTAAAATAATCACATTTTTTAATTATTTTACCATTTATAGATGCATTTAATTATAATTAGTCAAATAATCTTAACTAACCTACTTATTATTTTAAATTGAAGGTTCACACAAGGTAATTCTGTTCGTTTGATGTATGCCTCTTAACTATGTCAATCACTCTTATAAGTTATATGAATTAAAATACGAGAGTGGTTTTCATTCATAAAGACATTTTTATTGGAATTGATCACGTAAATCTGTTCCTGTTAATTGAAAAAATACATCTTCGAGTCTAGGTCTGTACAAAGATAATTGTTGGGGAACCAATGATTCTTTTTTACTCAGTTTAGCCAAATCTTCTAAAGTTTCTAAGGGTTTTGTTGTTTTAACTAACACACCGCCTTGATAAGTTACAAAGTCATACCCGAGACTAGTTAATGTTTTATTAGGAATCATAGAATCAAAAAAGACAGATGTTTCTGCATAACGATTCAAAAGTTCACCTATTTTTCCTTCTTCAACAATTTTTCCTTTATCAATGAAAGCCACATAATCACATAAACTCTCTATTTCCTCCATATAATGACTAACATAGATAATAGTTCTTCCCTCTTCCTTCAATTTGTTGATTATGTCAAAAATATAGCGTCTTGATTGAGGATCTACCCCCACTGTCGGTTCATCTAAAAGAATTAACTCAGGGGCGTGCATGAGAGCGCAGCCAATATTCAAACGGCGTTTCATTCCTCCTGAAAAATGTTCAACTATATCATTTGCTCTTTCCCACAACCCTACATCTTTTAGTGTTTTTTCTACTCTTTCATCTAATTTCTTCCCTTTTAAACCATAAATCTGTCCAAAAAACTCCATATTTACTTTAGCTGTTAATTTTTCCTCCAAGCTGATGTCTTGGGGGATGTAGCCTAGCGCACTTTTAGACTCACCAACATGCTCAACTTTGCCTTCATAAGATTTAATTATATGAGATATAATTTTCATTAAGGTTGATTTACCAGAGCCATTTGGACCTATTAATCCATAACAAACTCCTTCTGGAATCGTTAATGTAATACTTCTTAACGCTTGGGAAGCTCCGTATTTTTTACTGACGTTCTCTATTTTCAACATTCGGCACCCTTTCCTTTCATCTCATTTATTTTTTAAAATGGCTTCAATAACACTCAAATATTCTTTGTAAGCGTGCTCTCCTAAATCTGTTATACTAACTATTGTTTTTGGTTTTTTATCCACAAAGGTCTTTGTAATTAGCACATAGCCAGCTTCTTCTAATTTTTTCAAATGCGAGCCCAAATTCCCGTCTGTTACAGATAAAGAACCTTTTAAGAAGGTAAAATCACATGTTTCATAAATCATTAATAAACTCATAATCCCTAACCGGACTTTTGGATGGATTAAATCATTTAAACTATTGACATTACTCATTTCCTTGTCCTTTTCTTTTTAAAATCACACCAGTTAATAACAAACTTCCTCCACCAATAAAAGCAAAAATAATGTTCATTAAACTAGGAAATAATAAAAATGTAGTTACACCTAAAACACTTAACCAGAACCCCATAATAAAAATCTCTTTAGCTAGAACAATACCTAAAAGTAAATACATTATGGATACCAATAAAACAATATAAAAGGGTAAATTATCTACTGTATATGGTAATAAACCAACACATATTAAAAAAATAAAGATACCTAAAATGATTCCAAGGCCAAGCCATGTGTATTGCAATTGAGTTCTTAAAAACAAGGGCATTGGTATCATTTTCTTTTGTTTAAAATATGTAGTTAAAGTGATAACCCAGCCCACAATACCTAAAACAAGCCAAAAGACACCTATAGTTATTGGATTAGCAAAAAGTAAAGGTATTGAATACCCCATTATCCAAATAAGGCCCCAAATGATAAAATAAATACTTGTTTGTTTACAATACTCTGTTTTATAGTTTGTAATCGTCTTGATATGAGATAAATTCTCTAATATTTCTGAATTATTCGATTTTTCATTCAGCATAAATAAACTCCTCTTCCACAAAGAACTCTGTACTACAGAGTATAGAGTTAAATTTCCATTTAGTCAAGTTATTGGAAATGTTTTTTACAAATTAAGATAAAAAATAAAAATAACCACCTCCTTTTTTATGGGGAACGAAATCTCATAAATACCTTCTGTCACTTGATCCTTTCTGAAAACTTGGTTTAAGCAATATAAACAGCAAATGAAGTTCCTTATTCAGCAAGCATTCGCCATCAGTTCTTTTCGTTCATTCTTTTCGCATGTTCACTGATAAGGGCTGCCTCCCTGCTCCCTTTTATGATGCGGAAACCGTCATAATCGGGATAGAGCGAATCATCGTCTTGAATGCTTGTTAAAATCCAAAATTGACTACCAGCCCCTCCGAGCCGCTCAACCGCTGACAGCCAGCTTTGATATACGTCAGGACGTGCTGATTGATTTTGATAGCCAAACTCTTCTAACACAACTGGTTTTCCGATTGACTTCCCGCGGATGATATGGTCTTCGATCCATTTCACTCCCCAAGCAGCAGACTTGTTCCAATGATCTGGGTACAGATGGTAGGTTCCATAATCGATATTAGAGAGAGCTGTCAAACGGTCCCAATCGACGCCTTCTCCGCCTCTGTAAAACCAATCTTCATGGCCTGGTATGCGAAAAAACCCTTCATCTCCTACTGCAACAAGATGGTGACGATCCAGCGATTTGATCCATGTACTCATTTCATCTGCCCATTTGACTAGTATATTACCCGTTGGATCTGACTGCACACGCGGCTCATTGGCTAGTTCCCAAGTCATAATAGCTGGATCGTCCTTATATTGAACACCTGTGTACGTATTCGTTCTTTCTAAAACATAACGCACATAATTTTTGTAAGCATGTTGAATACGAGGATCTGTATAAAAGGCATCATGTGATCCTGCATTGAACCACTTTACGTATTGATTCATCCCGCCAAAGTCATCCCAATTGTTCACTAGTGGGATGACAAGTTTTATTCCTTCCTGCCCCGCTTTATAAATCGCATAATCTAGTTTTTGAAAACCCGATTCTTCATAGACCCCTGGACTAGATTGTAAAACGGAGTTTTCTTGAGGGGCTCCGTCGTGAAATCCCCAAATACGTAAGACCTTTAAATTCATTGCTTTCATATCATCGAACACTGCATCTACCATCTTTTTAGATTTGTAATGGAAATAGTAATTATTTGTACCAGCAAAGTAAAATGGTTGATTGTTCAGCGTAAATTGTGTGCCAGACGTCTGTACATAAGCGGCGGCTTTAATCGTCAGTGAAAACCATCCGGCCCATATAGCGACCACAAGTATGAAGAAGGACACTCTTTGAGTCCACTTTTTCATTTACATTCTCCTCACAATCTATCCTTCTTCAGGTATGATCACATCTAGCCGAAGTGGTGTTTGTTCATTTGAATCAAGTTCAATTGTCTGCTGTTTCAACAGTTTACTTTCTTTACCGATTCGAATCTCATATGTCCCGTGAAATGCTCGACATGTCACATTGCCATTAGCATCTGTTTTTTCAACTCTTTGTGTCGTCCACTCATTTAGAAGCTTTTCGTAACGTCTACCTGCTTCATTTAAAGACCAATCGTAATTCACGATGGCCGCATGCTCACCTCTCCAATGGGCACCTGCCCAAAATCCCCACATTAGCACTCCTTTTACGGCTGGATGACTAAATGCGACGCGATATAAAGCCTCTAGGTTATCCGCTCTTCTATTAGCGTCAGGGTGAACAGAGTCGTACTCTGTAACCCATATAGGAAGTCCAAGCTCAGCAAGCACATCGAGCCTCTCTTTTACAACGGCTGGATCGACCCGTTCTTCAAAATGCCCTTGTACACCAATCGCCTCAATAGGTGCGCCTAACTGACGAAGTTCATTGATATGTGCTTTATAAGCATGGTGCTCACCATATGAGATCACATTATAATCATTCACAAACAATCGTGCTTGAGGGTCAATTTTTTTCGTTTCTTCATACATCCATTTCCAAATATTTTTCCCGAAGCGGTCTTTAAAAAATGAACCATGCATCATTTCATTGTTTACATCCCAGTGACGGAATCTTCCTTTAAAGTGATTGCCCGCATGCTCAAGCCGGTTTTTCATGGCTTCATACACTTCGTGATTCGGTAGTGACCTCAGCCAGCTTGGATTGGCGTCCTCTACCTCCCAAAATAAAGCGTGCCCCCTTACTGGAAGTTGATGTTTATCTGCAAAATTCAGCATCGCATCTGCTTTTTCGTAGGTGATTCTCCCTCTTTCCGGCTCATTTGCATACCATTTTGCCTCATTTTCAAAAACAGCCCAATTAAAATGCTTCACAAAAAAATCGGCATATTGTTGATTAAATAACACTTGGTCATTCATCGCTGAACCAAATGCAAATTCATGCCTAATTTGCTTAATCTCAACCTCTATTCCTGCTATTGGCTTTTTATCGTGATTTGTGACGTTTATTTCAAGATCTCTTTGTCTATGCTCTGAGATTCGATCATTCGCCTCTTTTTTCCACATCAGATTGATCTGCTCATTTTCGCCCTTGTTTATTGATTGATGAAGAAAACTTCTTTCTTTGACCATGTAAAAACACCCTTATCTTCACTGTATTTATATTTCTTAAACAAACTGCCGGCTCAAAGAAACCGGCAGCTTAAATTTTCACCTGCTAGTTGATTAGACGATGATATTCTGCGTAGGCAGTGGCCATATCCACTTGTGACCAAAAACGGTGATAGGTGAAAACCGGTGCCCCATTCTCCCATTTGCCTGTTGCTTCATTATATGAAGACTGATATTTACTCTCGAGTGAAGACCATGCTGGATCTTGTTTAATGTTTGGACGAAGATCAGCAAAACTCGTATAGACCCCATTACCTCCTCGCTGCGGATCAGAAGGAATAGTGCTTGATCCAGGAATCTGATTCCCTTGACCAAATGTCCCGCTCCAACCATTTGGGAAATACACTTCTTTTTTAAAGAAGCGGTCATAGTCCTCTCTGTCTTCCTCTGTCACAATGCCCACGCCATCATTGTAATTCCACGCAACCTCAAGGAGCTGAGCGGCTGCATCTTTCGCTCTTACGCCAAGCGCTGTATAATCCCCTGTTTCTAGCTTAGTAGCAGCAGCAAAGAAAGTTAAAGCCTTGACGAGACTCCCTAGTACGCCCGTATCCTGAGTTGGATCTTTTGTGACAGCTATTAGGTTTGGATTTCCTGTTGCAGACTGGAATCCATTCCACGTGTCAGGCTGTCCGCTCCAAGCAATATTTCCAGGAAGCCAAAACTCGCCAGGTGCACTCGTTGTAGCAACAGCAGCATTTGTTCCTCCTAGAATTCTTTGTCCTTGGTCATCTAAGAAATACCCCTCTTCATCCGACACAGGACGGCTGCCGATAAAAATGTAATCTAATGCATAGTCGACCCATTTTGTGATACAAGATTTCGCCATTTGGACATTTTCAGAAGTTTTGTCTCCATCTTTCACAAAAATATAATAAAGCTCTGCTACGCGCTCCATCGGCCATGCCTGCATCCCGAACCAGTTATTAGAAGGTGGATCATGGTAAACAGGTGCATCCTCGTATGCCATATCGTAAAAAGTACTTCTTCCCGCCGGATATGCACTATAGTCTCCATTCCAGCTATTGGTTGCGCCTCCTGCTATCGCTCCCTCTTTTGATTGCAGCCATACATAAAATTCAAGCTGCCTTTTTAATGTTTTTTCCCAATCGCTTGCACCGGTAGCGGAAGATGGCTTTAAACCACCTTTGTCTGAGGACAAAGCATAAGCGGCGACAGGGTTTTGATACCCTTGGTGGCAGTGGCTCGCTCCGATACGCCATGACCAGTTTGCATAGTCGCCAAGTCCTCCGCCCCAAGAGGTATACCACGCCATTAAGTAATGACAGGCACCCTTTCCGTTTCCAGGGTACGGATTCCCTTGCTTGCCGCTTCCAATCGTTTGAAAATACTTATCGTACATACCGTAACGGAGAAAATCACCCATTTTTTTTGCTTTATCAAGATAGGTTGAATTATTGTAGCCGAGTTCCTTTGCCCAATACATCGCTTGTATTGCACGCGCATCAGCATCCGTCGCATTGGTATAGCGCCACTGAGCAGCTGGTGCTTGGTTTTCTTTTGTGAACAAGCTCATAAAGCCTTCATTTGGCTTCCCAAAAGATTGATCATCTTGTGATGGATGTGGGATCGCCTCCCATACAGATTCCTGCGGCCCGCGCTGGAACGTGTTCACATATGCGGCTGTATGTGATGGATTGAGTAAGTTCCCATATTTATACCAGTTATCGACATCAAGCAGCCAGTGCATTAAATACGTTTCATTCGTTCCATAGGTTGATTTCAATTCACCATCAATCGGATCTTGACCAGCAGGACGAGCTCCGCTCAGCTGACTAGGATATTGATCTGGATATGGTTTTTCCGCTGCGTATGTGGCTGGGCTAGAAGGATTGTAGGCGCTCATATGCGGCTGCTCATCATTTCCATCTTCATTTACTGGGATGATGTACTTCTCCATATTGTCCCAGGCTGCCTCTAATTTGCTCCAATCCCCTGTGTAATGTCCGTACAACACCTCTAGCCACAGCCAATAGCTATACGCTTCTGACGTTGTCATATGCCCATAATCAGGCGCTTCGCAAATAAGCGTCTCAATTGAATGATACGGAATTCCTTCTGATGAAAAATATCCATTCCCATCACTTTTAATTTGATGATAAAGCGTTAAAAACCGTTCTTTGTTTGACAAATCCTTCACCCTTTCAAAAAATCTTGATTTTTATTTGTCTGGAAGTGTACCAAATACTAAAGCACCATCATCAAAAACAGGAATTCTCGTTGTTTTTTGCATATTGGATGTTAAGCCTTGAAAGGAATAATCATTTGAGGCATCCCATATATTCGACCCATTTGGTGCAGATAATCGAAATTGTATTTCCTTCTTATGCTCTGATTCTCCTCCAGGAAAAATCGCTACGCCTGTAAAATCAATTTCTGCATAATACACGTGAGCTGATGCGTCATATACCTTGAGCGGAGATAAGGAAGCGCCTTCATTGTAGGCGGCTGTCACTTGAATATCTTTTTCAGTGAATCCCTTTGCAAAGACCTCACTCAGATTGACGTAATATCTAAAGGAGAGCGTTTGACTACGTCTCGCCGGCCATCCGGACCGGTTGTATAGAACCGCCTTTACTTGAGTAGATGTTGCATCGTTATTCATCACTGCTGCCTCTACAAAAAACTCATCCTCTGGTTGTTCTTGAGGCGGGAAATTGGGCAGCTTTGATTGCCCTTTTCCAAACAGCTGCACCATTTTGGCTATATTTCCTGTAAAAGCGGCATTATAGTCCGTCGCCACCTCGTTTGATACATAATCAGAGATGTCATCGTCATATTGATCCTGTGCATTTGGTCCGCCAACGAGCGCCCCATAAAGAGTGTGACGATGATTCGAAGGATTTGTCAGCTGATTAGACCATGAACCGTGTGCAGTTCGGTGGTGTGGATGCTTCGGCGGGTTCTGGCCAAACCCAACGACATAGCTTCTATTAAGCGGATTATCACCAAGCATATAGTGAGTTTGGTTGATCGCAAACGTTTGGTATCGATTCTTTTTTTCTTCATCTGACACCCAATCAGCGTAAACAAAGGCTAAAAATGCTGCATTTGCTGTATAACGAAGCGAGCCCCATTGATCAAGCCATGCCAAACCGCCAGGCGTATAAGTGATTCTTTCGACTTTTCCATTTTGAACAAAACCTGTGGTCCAGTAATCAAGATTACGCTCTGTCGATTCTATAAATCGATTCTCTTTCGTGATTCTGGCGAGTAAGATTTGCGAAGCAAAAAAAGTATTGTCCCAGGACATGGTAAACGTATAATCCCAATCCTTCGGCCATTCCTCTACTGCTTTTAATGCTTGATTTAAATAGGTTTCTTCATTTGTTGCCAAGTACAGCCAGATTCCGCCCCAAATGAGTTCATCAATATAGCCGCTCCATGAGTTGTAAAACGGCTGAGCGTTTGTGACACAATCTGTATACTCGCCGCGATACCTGTCCGCAAATGCATACAGCTGTTTCGCGTGCGTCAGAAGCTTTGCTGCATAAGGGGCATCTGTCTCTTTAAAAATGATAGAGCCCGCTGCTAAAGCTGCCGCAGTTTGTGCGGCCACTTCTGTTCCTGGACAATTTTCATCAATTTTAAAAGCTGGCCGGCTCATCGGCATCACTTCTGCCGGTCCCCACCAAGCATGATCAGCGTTCCCATCACCTACCTGCGCCCAAAACTCGTTCGGACCTGTATGAGCTTTCAAAAAATAATCTGTTGCCCACCTGATTTGATCGAGGATGTCATCAAGCAGTTCTGCCTCTTCATAGGCTTCTCGGTATTCATATACTGTCCATGCAAGCACAGCTGCTGAGTACGCCATTGGAAGTCCAAATTTCACATGATCACCTGCGTCATACCAGCCGCCAGTTAAGTCATGCCCTACATCCTTCCCGTCCTCCAGTCCAGAATCTCCCCGCCAGTTGAGACGGCTGCTTTTAGGCAGTTTTCCAGACCGCTGCGCTTCATAAAACAACAAGGATTTTTGAAGAACCTCTACATAGTTATACGATGCCATTTCTGTATGACTCACCCCTTCTATTTAGTCAAACATGAATAGACAAGCCACCTCCTTTGATTCAGAACGTGATTTGAACAGCTTTGAAAAGAATCAAATATGTTTCAAAAATAAGCATAGTAAACAGCAATCAGCTTTGCGCTCATCGAAGTTTTTTTCTCTTGATTCTTTCTGTGACTGTACCCAGAATGATCATATGTCGATTGAGAACATTTCAGACGGCGAAATTCTCTTTTTTGCTCTATTTGGGTAGAAAGAATGACATACAATCTCTTCTTTTAAAACATCACGCTAAATCAAGGTATATGAATGAATTAGAAAATGATTCCATTTGGTGGAAATTCTTTATTAGTTAACATAATAATATTATTGTATATATAAAAAAGAAACGCCCCTTTAAGGGCGCTCTTCATTGATCGCATTAAAACAAAGAAAGCTGGTTTTGATCAGGAAGTGCTTCTAAGCAGCCTTGACGATCTAAATATTCTAGAATCGTTTTCGACACTTTTCCGCGTTTTTGTAAATCCTCTTTTGAAAGGAATTCCCCATCTTGACGTGCGCGAACAATATTTAACGCAACGTTCGTTCCGAGTCCAGGGATTGAGTTGAATGGCGGAATTAATCCATCTCCATCAATGATAAACTCTGTTGCACTTGATCGATAGAGATCCACTTTTTTGAAATGGTAGCCTCTTTCACACATTTCAAGGGCAAGCTCTAGTACAGTTAATAGGTTCTTTTCTTTCGGTGAAGCATCTAAACCTTTTGAGTTAATATCGTCCATGACCGCTCGAATCGCATTCGATCCTTTTGTCATTGTTTCAATATCAAAGTCATCTGCACGAACGGTAAAATAAGCCGCATAGTATAAAAGTGCATGATGCACCTTAAAGTAGGCAATCCGTACAGCCATTAATACGTAAGCAGCTGCGTGGGCCTTAGGGAACATGTATTTGATCTTTTTACAAGAATCAATATACCAGTTCGGTACATTATTATTCTTCATTTCTTCTTCCCATTCAGGGGGAAGTCCTTTTCCTTTACGAACAGACTCCATGATTTTAAAGGCAAGTGACGGCTCTAAGCCCTGATAGATGAGATAGACCATAATATCGTCACGGCACCCAATCACTTCACTTAGTTCACACGTTTTATTGTGAATGAGCTCTTGCGCGTTCCCTAGCCATACATCCGTCCCGTGTGATAATCCAGAGATCTGAACAAGCTCTGAGAAGGTTGTTGGTTTTGTATCCTCAAGCATTTGCCGAACAAACCTTGTCCCAAACTCTGGAATACCGAGTGTACCTGTTTTACAGCCAATTTGCTCCTCTGTTACACCAAGAGGCTCTGTTCCTTGGAAAATTTTCATCACTTCTGGATCATCTGTTGGAATCGTCTTTGGATCAATTCCGCTTAAATCTTGAAGCATACGAATAACCGTAGGATCATCGTGCCCTAATATATCAAGTTTGAGCAAGTTGTCATGGATTGAGTGGAAATCAAAATGCGTCGTTTTCCAATCAGAACCTGTCGCATCTGCTGGAAATTGAATAGGTGAGAAATCGTAAATGTCCATATAATCCGGCACTACAATAATACCGCCTGGATGCTGGCCCGTTGTCCGTTTTACCCCTGTACAGCCTTGTACAAGCCGGTCGATTTCTGCGCCCCTCATATGAAGATTATGATCTCCAGCGTAGCCTTTCACGTAACCATACGCTGTTTTTTCTGCAACAGTACCAATCGTACCTGCTCGGTATACATACTCTTCACCGAACAGCTCTTTCGTATAGTTATGGGCAATCGGCTGATATTCACCTGAGAAGTTCAAGTCGATATCAGGGACTTTGTCTCCTTTAAAACCTAAGAACGTTTCAAACGGAATATCATGTCCGTCTTTTTTGTACGGCGTGCCACATTCCGGGCAGTCCTTGTCAGGAAGGTCAAAGCCTGAACCAACAGATCCGTCGTTAAAGAACTCGGAATGCTTACAGCTTGGACATACATAATGCGGCGCAAGCGGGTTCACTTCGGTAATCTCTGTTAAAGTTGCAACAAGAGATGAGCCGACAGATCCCCTTGAACCAACAAGATATCCGTCATCAAGTGATTTCTTTACAAGCTTATGAGAGATTAAGTAAATAACGGCGAATCCATGCCCGATAATACTTTTTAATTCTTTCTCAATACGGTCTTCTACGATTTTCGGCAAATCATCTCCATAGATGCTGCGCGCCATTTGATAGCTCATTTCCCGTACTTCTTCATCTGCACCTTCAATTTTTGGTGTGTATAGGTCATCTTTGATTGGTTTAATGCTTTCGACCATCTCAGAGACTTTTTTCGTATTCGTCACGACGATCTCTTTCGCTTTTTCCTCTCCTAGAAAGGAGAATGCTTCAAGCATTTCATCTGTCGTTCTAAAATGAACTTTTGGCAGTTCATGACGATTCAGCGGATTTGCTCCACCTTGTGATGAAATTAAGATTTTACGATAAATTTTGTCTTCTGGATGCAGATAATGCACATTTCCGGTTGCTACGACTGGTTTATTCAGCTTTTCGCCAAGCTTCACAATGTTTGTGATGATTTCTTTTAACGCACGTTCATCTCGAACAAGCTCCAGCTGCAGCAGATGCTGATACACTTCTGGCGGATGAACTTCTAAATAGTCATAAAATGCTGCAATGTCTTCCACCTCATCAGGTGATTTTTGCATCATCCCTTCAAACACTTCACCCTTATCACAGGCAGACCCAATAATTAAACCTTCTCGATATTTCTCAAGCTGTGAGCGCGGAATGCGCGGCACTCGGTAGAAATAATGAATATGAGAAAGAGAAACAAGCTTGAATAAATTTTTCAGCCCTGTCTCATTTTGTGCGATCAGAATGGCATGGTAAGGACGTGAGCGCTGGTAAGCATTAGACTGACCCATGTTTTCATTCAATTGATCGTGATAGGCAATATCCTTTTCAGCCGCATCTTTTAGCATTTTCAGCATGAGGTAGCCTGTCGCCTCTGCATCGTAAATGGCCCGGTGATGCTGCGTCAGTTCTATATCGAACTTTTTACAAAGTGTGTTCAGCCGGTGATTCTTAAATTCAGGGTAAAGGAATCGGCCAAGTTCCAGTGTATCAATCACAGGGTTTGACGCTTTATCTGTTTTTAACAGGCGTTTGTACGCTGTATTTAAAAAGCCCATATCAAAGCTTGCATTGTGCGCAACAAGTATATCTTGTCCAATCCATTCTTTGAAATCCCGTACGACATCGACGACATCTGGAGCATCTCTGACCATATCATCCGTGATACCTGTTAATTCGATCGTTGTCGCTGATAGTGGGTGATGAGGATTTGCAAATGCCTCAAAACGGTCAATGATTTCTCCGCCCTTTATTTTCACTGCTGCCAGCTCAATAATCGTGTCATACACAGCTGAAAGTCCAGTTGTCTCTACGTCAAATACAACATACGTTGCATCCTCTAACAAACGGTGCTCTGGATTATAGGCAATAGGTACTCCGTCGTCAACCAAGTTGATTTCCACACCATACATCATTTTGATGTCATGCTTTTTACTTGCTGCATACGCATCTGGGAAGGATTGTACAACCGCATGATCCGTCAGAGCAATCGCTTCATGTCCCCATTTTTTTGCTTGTTCCACCAACTTGCCAATGCCAGTAACAGCATCCATTTGACTCATTGGGGAATGCAAATGAAGCTCGACACGCTTTTCACCTTCAGGTGCCGTATCCTCTTTCAGCTGAGGTTTCATTTCATTGACGTCATTGGCAATCATGACAAGGTCTCTGACAAACGTATCGTTTTGAATGCTTCCTCTTGCTTTGACCCACATGCCTTTTTTCAATGATTTCATCAGCTGGGCATCTTCTTTTTCTCTTGCAAACATTTTAATTAAAATACTGTTTGTATAATCTGTAATTTTAAAGATACAAAGCGTTCTGCCGCTTTTCAGCTCACGCGTTTCTGCATCGAATACATAGCCCTGAACGGTGATTCTTCTTTCCTCATCCATAATACTATCAAGCGTACGAATTTCTTCATTGTCTTTAATTTGATAGCCAATCATGAGTGGGCCAGACGGACCTTCTTCCTGCTCCTCACTTTCCTTCTTCTCCATCTCAGTGAGGGCTTGCATCGCTCTTTCTTGATCTTCTGCAAGCTTTTGTTCTCTGAACTTCTGAATCTCTTGATCTGATACAAAAATTTCTGTATCAAATTGCAATTCTGGAAAGCCTACTTGTTTAAAAGCAGCCTGGAGCATTGGACTGTACTTCTTCTTGATGGCCAAAGCCTCTGTTTCGCTTTTCGTTTTGATGATGATTTTATGTCCAGACAGCGATGGTTTTTGCTGCTGAAGCAAGCTGATAATTGGAGGAGAAATTCCTTGAAGCTCTTCCACACAATGTGACCAATACGATTGAACGAGCTCTTCAGAGATGCTCGAATCATTGACTTCAATCGTGCAAGTGACTTGTGCAATATGAGAAAATGCATTTGTCAGCCTGCTGAGAAACATTGCATATACCTTGTAAGGCAAAAGCGCCTTAAATTTAAAAAGGAAATGCCACGTTTTCGCCGCCTTATGCACCGTCAATTTGACGATTTCTCCTTCTTCAAAGTAACGACTGAGGTCATCATCTGTCATTTGAATCTGATTGAGTAATATATGAAATTGCCGCCGTGTGATCGGTAATTGTTCATCCAAGACAGGACCCTCCTTTTGTCAATCAGAAAGGTACCTCTTTTCTACAGGAGGTACCTTCATTTTTTTGTTCGTTTTTTATGCTTGGCGTATAAAAGAAATCAGCTCATCAACAGATACTTCGTGTGATTCCCCTGATTTTCTAAACTTCACTTCAACAATGCCTTCTTCTGAACGTTTTCCGCAGCTAATGCGAATTGGCAGCCCAATTAAATCACTGTCTGCAAATTTCACGCCTGCTCGCTCCTGACGGTCATCGAAAAGTACGTCAAAGCCCTCATCTTCTAAGCGCTCGTATAACGTTTCAGCTAGCTCTTTTTGAGCATCGTTTTTCATATTTAATGCAAGGAGATGAAGGTCATATGGCGCAACAGCTTCCGGCCAAATGATTCCTTTCTCATCGTGATGCTGTTCAACAATCGCTGAAAGCGTTCTAGAGATACCGATACCATAGCAGCCCATAATCATTGGCTGCGCTCGACCATTCTCATCAAGGTACGTCGCATCCATTGACTCAGAATAACGAGTGCCTAGTTTAAAGACTTGTCCTACTTCAATCCCTTTAGCAAACTGGATTGTGCCTTCTCCATCTGGAGAAACGTCGCCTTCTTGGATCAAACGGAGATCTGTGAATTCTTTCACTGACACATCACGCGCAGGATTGACATTGATATAGTGATAATCCGCTTCGTTTGCACCTGCAACAGCATTTGTCATGCCTTTAACCGCAAGGTCTGCATAAATATCGACTTCTGCTTCCAGCTTCACTGGACCAACAAATCCAGGCTCTGTTCCAATGACTTCTAGTACTTCTTCGCGAGTAGCAAGCTCTACAAGCTGTGCTCCTACCAAGTTTTTCACTTTCACATCATTTACTTCATGGTCGCCTCTCGTCAGGATGAGAACATACGCATCATCTGCTTTAAACAAAACAGACTTGATACAAAGAGAAGGATCAACTTCTAAAAATCCAGCGATGTCTTGAATCGTTTTTGCTTGCGGTGTATGGACTTTTTCAAGTTCTTTGAAGTCCGCAGGATTTGCTTCTTCTCCTTGATATAAAGCTTCAGCCATTTCAATGTTCGCAGCATAGGAAGATGTATCAGAGTATGCGATTGTATCTTCTCCTACTTCTGACAGTGCCATAAACTCATGTGTATCTTTTCCTCCCATTGCACCAGAATCTGCAATAACTGGTCTAAAATTAAGACCTACTTTTGAGAATACATTGGAGTAAGCTGTAAACATCTTGTTGTAAGTGTCATCAAGGCTTTCTGGTGAAGAATGGAATGAGTACGCATCCTTCATAATAAATTCACGTCCCCGCAGTAGCCCAAAACGCGGTCTCTGTTCGTCGCGGAATTTTGATTGAATTTGATAAAGAGTTAAAGGAAGCTTCTTATACGATTTCACTTCGCTGCGTACAAGTGATGTAATCACTTCTTCGTGCGTTGGGCCAAGTGCAAACTCACGGCCATGACGATCTTTCATACGCATCAATTCTGGACCGTATGTATACCATCTTCCTGACTCTTGCCACATTTCTGCCTGCTGCAGCACTGGCATTAACAGCTCAGCTGCTCCCGCCTTTTCCATCTCCTTGCGAACGATGGATTGAATATGCTGGATGACTTTATGAGCAAGCGGCAGATAATGATAGATTCCGCTTGTGTTTTGTCTAATGAACCCAGCTCTTACTAAGAGCTGGTGACTTTTTGCCTCAGCATCTGCTGGCACCTCTCGAAGAGTTGGTATGAAAGTCAGGGATTGTCTCATGTCGTTACACCTCATTTATGAAATAGGACTTCTCACAAAAACTCTTGTTTCCCGTAATGAGAAACAAGAGACATTGGTTTTATAAAAATAATCGCTGGATGTCATTCCACGTAACCACTAGCATTAACAGCATGAGGAATGCAACACCGATAAAGACAACAAGTGCTTCTTTCTCACGATTAATTGGTTTACCGCGAATGGCTTCAACAAACAAGAATAGTAAACGTCCTCCGTCTAGTGCAGGAATCGGCAATAAATTCACGATACCTAAGTTAATACTAAGGAACGCCGCAAACTGCATTAATGTTAACACACCTTGCTTAGCTACTTCTCCTGTCATGTCATAGATCCCAACAGGACCTGCTAACATATCTAGTGAAAATTGCCCTGTGACAATCTTTTGTAAGTTCGTTAAAATCAGACCTGCTGTTGAAATCACAGTCGTTCCTGAGGATGAAATAACCTTCAGAAATCCATTTTCCGTTGGCGGATAAGATCCGAAACGGCCAATGTTTTTTCCGTCTGCTTTCACAGCTTCTGGTACAACCTGCACAGTGCTTTCTTTGCCGTCTCGGTCAATGACGACATTCATTTTTTTCTCAGGGTTCTTTTGAACAGTTTGAACGACGTCTGTCCAAGAATTCATTTTATCCCCGTTAATGGACACGATGTGGTCCCCCTGCATGAGTCCAGCTTCTGCCGCTCGGCCGTCTTTCGTCAGCTTGCCGAGTACAGGATCATCAACGGTGACCCCTTGAATAAACCCTAAAGCAACTAAAATCACATACGCCAAGATAAAGTTCATAATCGGTCCAGCTGCGATCGCTTTAATACGCTGCCATACCGTTTTTGATCCAAATTGACGATTGTACGGTGCGATTTGAATTTCTTCACCATCTGCAATATAAAAGCTTGTTTGACTTACATTGTAGCCAGTCAAAATATCTTCATTTCCAGCTTCATATCCTGAGATTCTCATCGCATGATCTAAATCAATCTGCTCAACTTCGATGACAAGTGCATCAGGATATTTTTCTTTATCATTTAAAATGATTTTTTCTACTTCATTTTGCTCATTGAATAAGAGCCCCACTGTATGACCTGGTTTAATTTCAATGACTTCAGGGTCCTCTCCTGCCATTTTAACAAATCCGCCAATAGGTAGAAGTCTAATGGTATAAACGGTTTCTTTTCGTTTAAAGGAGAAAATCTTCGGCCCAAAACCAATTGCGAACTCACGGCATAAAATCCCCGCTCGCTGCGCCATAATTAAATGGCCAAGCTCGTGGAAAAAAACGAGCGTTCCAAAAATAATAATAAACGCAATCACTGTATTCACGAACATACCACCTTATGTGAGGATTGATTGAACAAAGTCTCGTGTATCTTTGTCCACTTCATGGATATCTTGCAAACTAGGCGTTGAAATCACATGATGTCTGTTTAGTGCCTTTTCAATCAATTCTTCAATTTGCAGGAATGTTACTTTGCCTTTCAGAAATGCATCGACTGCCATTTCATTTGCTGCATTGAGCACAGCAGGCATTGTCCCTCCTATTTTACCTGATTCATAAGCAAAATGTAAGCAGCGATACCTGTCAAAATCCGCTTTTTGGAAATTCAATTGTCCAATCTCCCAAAGGTTCAATGATTTTGCTTCTGGTAATGGCGCCCTGTCAGGGTATGTGAGTGCATATTGAATGGGCACTCTCATGTCAGGTGTCCCTAACTGAGCCATGACGCTTTTGTCGTGAAATTCCACCATCGAATGGATAATGCTCTCTTTATGTAACAGCACATCAATTTGTTCATACGGTATATCAAACAACCAATGTGCCTCAATCACCTCGAGCCCTTTATTCATCATCGTCGCTGAATCAATGGTAATTTTCGCTCCCATCGACCAGTTTGGGTGGTTCAGCGCTTCTTCAACCGTAACACCTTCAAGTTCAGTTCGTTTTTTATCTCGGAAACTACCACCTGAGGCTGTCACGATTAAGCGTTCAATGTTTTTAGCTTGTTCACCTTGCAGGCATTGAAAAATAGCGGAATGCTCACTATCGACAGGAAGTAAAGGTACATCATATCTTTTCGCGTACTCTTTTACTATATGACCAGCTGTCACAAGTGTTTCCTTATTTGCGAGTGCAATCGTCTTTTTTTGTTCAATGGCCTTTAATGTTGGAACAAGCCCGACACTTCCGACAAGGGCATTGACCACAACGTCCACTGCTTCATAGGTCGCTGCTTCGATGTTGGTTTCATCACCAGCAGCCATCTTGACATCGTATTCAAATGAATGACCCTTTAGCGTGTGATAGGCCTCTTCACTTAAGCATCCGACAAATTCAGGCTGAAACTGTTCAATGATTGGTATGGCTTTGTCTACATTTCGGCCAAACGTCATGGCTTTTAGCTTAAATTTGTCTGGGTGCTGCCTCATCACATCTAATGTTTGTTCTCCAATTGATCCTGTTGCGCCTAATAGCGAAATATATCTCAAATTGCCACTCCTTCTCTCGTTCAATAAGTTTCTATGAGGTTAGCTGGCAAACGTTGCAAGCAATAAATATAAAAACGGCAGAACGAATAAAAAGCTGTCAAACCTGTCCAAAATCCCGCCATGTCCAGGGAGAATTGTCCCTGAATCCTTCACGTGGTAATGACGCTTTAAAGCAGATTCCACAAGGTCGCCAAGCTGTCCAAAGATACTGAGCAAAAGCGTAATAAACATAACGAGCAGATATGATGGCAAAAATCCTGTAACCGCCTGAAACACAAATGACAACACGACCGCTGTGACGATTCCGCCGATAAATCCTTCTACTGTTTTGTTTGGGCTGATCTCTGGCCAGAGCTTTCGTTTCCCCATCGATTTCCCAATAAAATAGGCACCTGAGTCAGTGGACCAAATAATCACTGCTGCGAAGAAGATCGCACTCATGCCATATAAGCCTCTAATTTGAATAAAATAATAGAAACTGACACCAATATATAATGTCGCTAATATTACAAAAGCAACCTCATCGAATGTGAAAGAGTTTTTGCTCAACACTGTATAAGTTAAAAGAATTAAGACTGCAAATAAAGCAATCTGCATTTTTGATGCGTCTACGTTCGGGAAGAAGCTATTCTCTCCGCCCATTAAAAGCCAAAGCAATATTAAGCTGACAATACCAGGAAAGCTAAAAATCGATATCTTTTTCATTCTTAGAAGCTCAAAGAGAGCGACACTTCCCATTAAGTAAATCAGCAGGGTAAATGGCATCTGTCCATATATAACTGCAAGTAAAAAGACTGCAGCTGCCAAAACACCCGTCAAAATTCTTTGTTTCATCTGCACCACCCTCTAAATTCCACCGAACCTCCGGCCGCGGCGCTGGTATTCTCCGATAGCGCCTATAAGATGCTCATCAGAAAAGTCAGGCCAAAGCACATCCGTAAAGACAAATTCGCTGTACGCAATTTGCCAAAGCATAAAGTTGCTTAATCTAATTTCTCCACTTGTGCGAATAAGCAAATCCGGATCTTGAAGAGATTCTGTCATTAAATAAGCTGAAAACATCTCTTCTGTGATGTCTTCTGCTTGAAGCTTACCTTCTTTGACTTTTTCAGAAATTTGTCTGCATGCGGAGACGATTTCTGTGCGCCCTCCATAGTTGAGCGCAAAATTCAAAATGAGCCCGTCGTTATTCGTCGTACTCTTTACTGCGTTCTCCACCGCTCTTTTCGTATGCTGCGGGAGGCCGTCTGGATCACCTGTTAAGCGAACACGGACATTTTCCTCGATGAGCTCGGGCAGGTAGATGTTTAAAAATTCTTCAGGAAGTTTCATTAAAAAGTCTACTTCTAGTTTTGGACGCTTCCAATTTTCTGTAGAGAAAGCATACAAAGTCAGCACTTTGACATTCAGCTCATTTGCAAGCTTTGTCATGCGCTTGACGACTTTCATTCCTTCATGATGTCCTGCTACCCGCGGAAGAGCACGTTTTTTTGCCCATCTTCCGTTCCCATCCATGATAATGGCGATATGTTCAGGAATTTCTCCATTTAATATGTCTTCTTTTGTCAGACTTTCTAAGTTGGAAGCTGCAGTTTGCTGATTCTTCCAATTTTTGAGTATATTGAGCATGAGATTCCTCCATCACCCAAAAAGGTTGCGTTTCCGCTAATAATATAGTCACCAACAGTATTAACAAAAAAACCCCCTGTAAACATGAAGAGGGTCTTTTCACTATTATCTATTGTACATAGTTTTTTCTTAAACTTCCATGATTTCTTTTTCTTTATCTTTCGTCACGTCATCAATTTTAGCGACATATTCATCTGTCAATTTTTGAACATCCTCTGTTGATGATCTTAATTCATCTTCAGTGATCTCACCATTTTTCTCGAGCTTTTTCAACTCATCGTTTGCATCACGACGAACATTACGAACAGCTACTTTTGCTTCTTCTGAATATTTTCTTACCACTTTCACAAGCTCTTTACGTCTTTCTTCTGTTAGTGCAGGAATCGCAATACGGATCACATTTCCGTCACTTGTTGGCGTGATGCCAAGATCAGACTTTTGGATCGATTTTTCGATATCACCGATAGCTGTTTTATCATAAGGTGTGATAATCAGCATACGTGCTTCTGGCACTGTGATTGACGCGATTTGGTTAAGTGGTGTTTGTGCACCGTAATAATCAACCGTCACTTTATCAAGCAATGAAGCATTTGCTCTGCCCGCACGAACAGTTGCAAGTTCACGTCCGTATGCTTGAACGGCTTTTTCCATTTTTTCTTTCGTTTGGTTCAATACTTCTTTTGACACGTTATTTCCCCCTCACAATCGTTCCAATTGATTCGCCATTTACGGCACGTTTAATATTTCCTTCTTCCATAATAGAGAATACGATTAATGGAATGTCATTGTCCATACATAATGAGGACGCAGTAGAATCCATTACTGCAAGCCCTTCTTTTAGCACATCAAGATATGAAAGCTTGTCATATTTTACTGCATCCGCATCTGTACGAGGATCAGCACTGTAGACACCGTCTACATTATTTTTCGCCATTAAAATGACATCTGCTTCAATTTCTGCTGCACGAAGTGCTGCCGTTGTATCTGTAGAGAAATAAGGGTTACCAGTACCTGCAGCAAAAATTACGACACGTTTCTTCTCAAGATGACGGATCGCTTTTCTTCTTATGTATGGTTCTGCAACCTGTCTCATTTCGATAGAGGTTTGTACCCTAGACTGAATGCCAAGCGTTTCTAGGCTGTCTTGTAGCGCGAGTGAATTCATCACTGTTGCCAGCATGCCCATGTAGTCTGCTGTTGCACGGTCCATTCCTAAGTCACTACCTGTCTTACCGCGCCAAAGGTTTCCTCCGCCTACAACAACTGCAACCTCAACATCTAGCTCTGCAATTTCTTTTACTTGCTTTGCAATTGAATGAATGACAGTTGGGTTAATTCCATTTCCAGCATCACCTGCTAGTGCTTCGCCACTTAGCTTCAGTACAATGCGATTATATTTCGGTTTGCTCATGATAACCTCCAAGTGTAAACTATACCGTCTCTTATTATGCGTAAGAAACTGCCTTTTGTAAATCAATATCCTCTAAAAAATAGGGAACACAGTGCTTGTGCTCCCTAAAAAAGCCCCAGAGAGCTTTTCAAACATTATTTTTTCACTTGGCTCATAACTTCTTCAGCAAAGTTATCTTGACGCTTCTCGATGCCTTCGCCCACTTCATAGCGAACATAAGTTTGAACGCTTGCGTTTTTCGCAGCTACTACTTGTTTCACTTTTTCATCTGGGTTTTTAACGAAAGCTTGGTCAAGTAAGCAAATTTCTTCGAAGAATTTGTTTAGACGGCCTTCTACCATTTTAGCTACGATGTTTTCAGGTTTTCCTTCTTGAAGCGCTTGCTGCGTTAATACTTCGCGCTCACGGTTTGCTTCTTCTTCTGACACTTGGTCACGAGAAATGTATTTAGGGTTTACAGCAGCAACGTGCATTGCGATGTCTCTTGCAAGCTCTTCGTCAGTTGTTCCGTTAAGAACAGCTAACACACCGATGCGTCCGCCCATGTGTAAGTAAGAACCGAATGCTGCGTTATCTTCTTTCGTGATAACAGAGAAACGACGTAGAGTGATTTTCTCTCCGATTTTCGCAATCGCAGATGTGATATGCTCTTCAACTGTTGAACCGTTTTCCATTTTAGAAGCATGAGCTTCTTCAATTGTTGCAGGTTTAGCAGCAAGCAAATGATCAGCAAGTTCGTTAAGAAGTGATTGGAACCCTTCGTTTTTCGAAACGAAATCAGTCTCAGAGTTCACTTCTAGGATCACGCCTGTGTTGCCGTCAGTTTTGATAAGAGTTAATCCTTCTGCAGCAATACGGTCTGCTTTTTTCGCAGCTTTTGCAATTCCTTTTTCTCTTAGAAGATCGATTGCTTTGTCGATGTCACCATCAGTTTCTGTTAATGCTTTTTTACAGTCCATCATACCTGCACCAGTTTTTTGACGCAGTTCTTTAACTAATTGAGCAGTAATAGCCATTTTACATTTCCTCCTTCTATGTTAAAACACGGATTACTAGGTGAAAAAAAGGTGATAAAAGGCATTTCCCTCTTATCACCTTTTGAATAGGTTACGCAGTTGTTGTTTCAGTTTCTGTCGTTTCTTCTACAACAGCTTCTTCTTCGCCTTGTTTAGACTCAAGAATCGCATCTGCCATTTTAGCAGTTAGAAGTTTTACAGCACGGATTGCATCATCGTTTGCAGGGATCACAACATCAATTTCGTCTGGATCACAGTTTGTGTCAACGATACCGATGATTGGGATATTCAATTTACGAGCTTCTGCAACTGCAATACGCTCTTTACGAGGGTCGATAATGAAAAGTGCATCCGGAAGACCTTTCATGTCTTTGATTCCGCCTAGGAATTTTTCAAGACGTTCTAATTCTTTTTTCAGTTGAACGACTTCTTTCTTAGGAAGAACATCGAATGTACCGTTTTCTTGCATTTTTTCAATATCTTTTAAACGTTTGATACGTTTTTGGATTGTTTCAAAGTTTGTTAAAGTTCCACCAAGCCAGCGTTGGTTCACATAGAACATACCAGAACGGATTGCTTCTTCTTTCACTGAATCTTGTGCTTGCTTTTTCGTACCAACGAAAAGGATTTTTCCTCCGTCAGCAGCAAGGTTTTTCGTGAAGTTGTAAGCTTCCTCTACTTTTTTCACCGTTTTTTGAAGATCGATGATGTAGATACCGTTACGCTCTGTAAAGATGTAACGCTTCATTTTTGGGTTCCAGCGGCGCGTTTGGTGACCGAAGTGAACACCAGCTTCTAGCAATTGTTTCATAGAAATAACTGACATGTTGTTGCCTCCTAATATAATGGTTTTTTTTCCTCCGCTCAAGTCATGTTCACATAAAACTGCGCCACGGCAGCACCTTCATATGAATCATTAAGCGTGTGTATTTAACACCAAGAAATAATATAACACATGATGGACTGACAATCAAGAATCCTTTACAGCTTTCCGCTAAATTTTAATAAAAGCTCGATTTCTGTCTTGCCCGTTTTCAGTTCTTTCGCTATTTCTTCTAGCGAATGCCCTTGGTCATATAAGGTCTTCACTTGGTCCTCGAATGTTTCTTCTACTTCACTTTCAGAAGACGCAAAAGCGTCTGATTCAAGATGTGGAACGGGTTCGTTTACCTTCTCTTCCTGCACTTCGACTTCGCTAAGGAGAGCCGACAAGTGCTCTGGTACTGGATCTTCACTTTCTACCGATTGCTGGGATTCAATTGGTGTTTGTGGCTGCTTTGGTGTCTGAAAATCTGTTTTCAGCTCTTCAGCAGAAAAATCAGGGGAAGCGGCTGCCACTTTTGATAGTTTGTCATTCTCTTCTTTGACTTCCATCAAAAATGCAGCCAGGGTATTTTCCGTTTCTTCTAGAAGTTCTCGCTGCTTTTGTTCAGTTGCCTTCAGCGAATTCATTCTCGTATATAAAATGATCACAAAATAAATAAGTGCAGCATGAAGCATGAAGCTAATCAGCCATAACATATTTTTTCACTCACTAACTCTTTAAGATTGAATGGCTTTATCAAGTAGATGCTTAAGCTTGAACAATGCCTTTGAATGAATTTGTGAAATGCGTGAGGTCGATAAATTGAGCACGTGACCGATTTCCGTTAACGTCAGTTCCTCTTTATAGAAAAGACTGATCACGAGCTTTTCTTTTTCAGATAGCTCGGTCATTTTTTCAGCAAGCTGTTCTATTAATTCATCTTTCAGCATCTTCTCTTCAGGTGTCACAGTTTTCTCGTCGCGAATCATGACTTGGACGTTTTCACCGTCTTCTTGATCATGCAGCTTCTCGTCGATTGAAAGCAGATTTGCAAAGAAACCTTCATTCATTGTTGTGACAACATCCTGTTCACTCATGCCAAGTTCCTCTGCCACTTCTGTCGGCGTCACATTTCGTAAATAGCGTTGTTCAAGCTTTTCAATAGCCGCTTCTACTTTTTTTGTTTTTTCTCTTGATGTACGAGGCAGCCAGTCCTCTTTACGAAGACCGTCGATGATGGCCCCGCGGATTCTGAAGGATGCATATGTATCAAACTTCAGATCTCTTCCAGGGTCGAATTTTTCAAGGGCATCATATAAACCGAGCATCCCTAGACTGATCAAGTCTTCTTTATGCACTGACTTCGGGAGACCGATGGAAATTCTTCCAACATGATATGTGACGAGCGGCATATAGCGGCGCATAAGATCATCTCCAGCAGCTGGGTCCTTCCACTCTTTCCATCTAGCCCATAGCGCCTGATCTTCGTAATTTAAGGATTGCATCTTTCTCCCCCTATACTTCCTTAGTTATATCTTCATAATGCCTTGCTTCACAGTGCGGATCTCAAGCTCTGTCGTAAGCGGATCAAATTCAATCGTACGGCCATTGTTCCCGCCCGTATCCTCACTAATGATCGGGATGCGATAAAGAGACAGATGTTCTTTAACAGCTGATACGTTTCTAGGTCCAATTCTCATCAGATCATTGGTTGACTTAAACTTAAACATTTCTGCGCCACCAGCAAGTTTTGCCTTTAGCGCATGTTTGCGCGCTCCTTCTTTAAGGAGCAGATCAATTGTATGCTTGACACCTGTATCTGCATATTTAGCCAAGTTCTCCACTGCCCCTTTTGCAAGGGATGAGTCTGGAAGCATGACATGGACAAGACCTGCCAGTTTTTTTTCTTGATCAAACAGAACAAGCCCTACACAAGAACCAAGTCCGGATGTCCGAATGCGGTCCGGTGTTTTCACAAGCTGAACATCCGCTATACCAACCTTTACAACTGCCGGAATCTGAACGTTCATTAAAGGTTACCTAATGCTTTGAATAGTTTTTCAAACGATTCAAAGTCTGGTAATAGAAACATATTCCCTTTCAGCTCTTGCTTATTTTGATCATCAAAAATTGATGTATCAATCACAATTGCCTGATCACCTAGAGGACTGAATTGCATTAACCCTTCGCTAATGACAGCCCCGAACATATCGAGCGTAACATCTGGAACACTTGGGTGAAGCTGCAATTTTGTTAAATCGGCAAGGGCTGATAAATAAGAGCCTGCTAAAATATTTCCCAGCTCGTGTAGTGCTGACGTCCCCATCACATGCTCGTGAATGGTATCAATATCAAATGCTGGATCTCGTACAAGCTCTCTTACAAATTGCTCAGCTTGCTCAAAGGGCATAATGAAAAAGATAGAGCCAGATAAATCTCCTTCCATTCGCAGGAAAATGCTTGCAACTGGGAGGTCTGCACCGCCAAAGAAATCCATTAATTCTTCAAACGAGAGAACCTTGACAAACGGAACAGCCATATCTATTTTGCGATCCAAAAGGCTGGCAAGAGCAGACGCGGCGTGGCCTGCTCCAATATTCCCTACCTCTCTTAATACATCCAGCTGTTCATCTTTTATTTCATTGAAAATGCTCATTTCACATCCTCCTTAATGAACAGGTGCATCTTGAACGCTCTTGTCGAGGACAGCACCAGGGTGAATGATATTAAATAGACGCTGATCATGCTTAATGATACCTGTTACCCATGATTGTCCTTCTTTTTCAGCTGACTCAGGAGAAGATTCTACTTCTTCTTGATGGACTGTAATGACATCATTCGCTTCATCAACAATCCAGCCGACTTCAATGTCACCAACTTGTACAATAATCATTCTTGTTTCATCTGTAATTTCGTTGTCACTTGATCCAAGTCTCACTCTAAGATCGATGACAGGCGTCACGACACCGCGCAGATTAATAACACCGCATATATAAGGGGCAACGCCAGGGACTCTTGTCGGCTGCTGCCATTTTTCAATGGACTTTACTTCTGATACTGAAATGGCGTATTCTTTTTTGTTTACGATAAACACAATCATCTTTTCGCCAGTTTTGATATCTGTACTCATTTCAGACCGCTCCTCTATTGTTTTTTACTTGATCAGTGCATTACAGTCAACGATGAGTGCAACTTGACCGTCGCCTAGGATTGTTGCGCCTGAGATCGCAAACACGTTTGGCAGGTAATCTCCTAGTGATTTCAATACAACCTCTTGCTGACCAATAAATGAATCGACCACAAATGCTGTCAGCTTATCTCCTTTACGAACAACGATGATGTGCAGTTCTTCCTCTAATTCATTCGCATTTGGTACGTGGAATTGTTTCTTCAAGTACACGACCGGTACGATAAATCCGCGGAAATCAATTACTTCGCGATCATGCGTTTGAAGGATGTCGCTTTTCTTAATGACAGCCGTTTCAATAATAGAAGAAATCGGAATCGCAAATGTTTCCTCTTCCAGTTTTACAAGAAGTACAGAAATAATCGATAATGTAAGCGGAAGCTGGATCGAGAATAGTGAGCCCTGTCCTTCTGTTGAGTTGATGCTTACAGATCCGCCTAGTGATTCCAGCTTGTTTTTCACGACGTCAAGACCTACACCGCGGCCTGAGATGTCAGATATCTCATCAGCTGTAGAGAATCCTGCTGCAAAGATCAATGAATCAATTTGATGATCTTCAATGGTTTCCGCTTCTCTTTCTGTAATAACCCCGCGCTCTAATGCTTTTTCAAGCACTTTCTTACGGTTAATTCCGCCGCCATCATCTTCTACTTCAATGAAGACGTGGTTTCCGCTATGATACGCCTTTAATAGAACGGTTCCTTTTTCTGGCTTGCCTTTTTTCACACGTTCTTCTGGCGATTCAATTCCGTGATCTAGACTGTTTCTAAGTAAGTGTAGGAGCGGATCTCCAATCTCGTCGATGACTGTTCGATCAAGCTCAGTATCAGCACCTTCAATGATCAGTTCAATTTTTTTATTGAGCTCTTTCGTCAATTGACGGATCATACGTGGGAACCTGTTAAACACCGTTTCTACAGGAACCATTCTCATGTTCAGGATGATCGATTGCAGATCGCCTGAAATACGTGTCATTCTTTCGACCGTATCAGTGAGTTCGTTATTTTCAAGCTCTTTGGCAATCTGTTCTAAACGGCCTCTGTCAATCACCAGTTCTTCAAATAGATTCATAAGAGAGTCTAGACGATCGATGTTGACACGAATCGTTTTTGTTCCTCCTGCAGCTGAACCGTTATTGCCATTTGCTTTTGGTGCATCGTTTGCTGGTGCTTTCGCAGCAGGCACGGAGACTTCTTCTTTTTTCTGTTCAGGTTTTGCTTCTTGTTTTTCAGCTGGAGTCGCTTCTTCAAATGCAGAAACTTCCGAGATCTCAACTTGTTCAACTTCTGAGATCGTCATCACGATTTTTTTCACTTCGTCCATCGGTTGTTTAGATAAATAAGAAATACTGAATTCAGATTCGAAATCTTCTGATTCTAAAAGTTCTGCATTTGGAACTGTTTTGACGACCTCGCCTGCTTCGTTCAGTCTTTCAAAGATCATATAGACACGAACGGCTTTTAATAGGCATGCGTCACTTAATGTTACATTGAGTTCATAGCATTTAAAGCCTTGTTCCCTCGCTTCATCAAGCACTGTTCGTTCAAATTCGTTATAGTCTAAGTCATTAGCAGCAGCCGCTGATACAGCCGCTGTTTCAACACTAGGAGCTGCCTCAGCATGGCTTCCTGTCACATCTAGCTTTTTACTAATCTCTGTGACATCGCGTTTCCCATCTCCGCCTTCTGCAATTGATTGAACCATTGCTTCAAGGTGATCAAGTGCTTCAAACATTGTGTCCATTGACTGAGGTGTGACAATCATTTGTTCATTTCGAATGGCATCAAACATGTTTTCTAAATGATGTGTTAGCTGAGCCATATCAGCGTAGCCCATCGTTGCACTCATGCCTTTCAATGTGTGAGCCGCTCTGAATATATCATTCACTAGCTGCAAGTCGGTTGGGTTCTTTTCTAAATCAAGAAGTTTTTCATTACAAGTTTGTAAGTGTTCTCTGCTTTCATCTAAAAAGATATCTAAGTATTGGTTTACATCCAACGTGTTCACGCCCTCTCTTTTTTCATGGAGCTTATAATTGCATGTGCGATGTCATCCACATGCCTTGTTTCATGTGCAAGGCCTGCTTTAATGACTGATTTAGGCATTCCGAAAACAACACATGATTCTTCTTTTTCTGCAATGACTTTAGTATGACCGCTTGCGACCATTTTTTTGACACCTTCTGTGCCGTCACTACCCATGCCTGTCATAATGACAGCAATTTTCTCGTAACCCTTTATATGACTGATAGATTCAAATAAATAGTTAACAGAAGGTTTGTGCCGGCTTTCCGTGTCCTCTGGAGAAAGCCTGATGACTAAGGATGCCCCTTGTTCATGAAGTGACATATTCATTCCACCAGGCGCTATGTAAGCCACTCCATTTTTAGCGATGTCTCCATCTTGTGCTTCTTTAATCGAAATTTGAGATAAATGGTCTAACCTAGTAGCAAGTGATGCTGTAAATCCTGCCGGCATATGCTGCACAATCAAAATAGGTGCTTCTATGTCCTTAGGCAGCTTCGTGACAACTCGTTGAAGTGCCCTTGGCCCTCCCGTTGATGTTCCGATTGAAATAATCTTTCGGAGTGAGCCACTTTTTACGGCTTGCGGGCGAGGTGTAACCACTGGAATTGGCGGCTTCATCACCGGCTTTGGAGAAACCTGTACTTCAGTGCGTTTCCTTGACAGCCCTGCCGCAAGCACCCGCTCTACAATTTGGCCTCTTACTTTGTGTAAATCGAGCGAAATACTTCCTGAAGGCTTTGTCACAAAGTCAAAAGCACCAAGTTCTAAGCAATGGATGGTTAAATCTTTCCCTTGCTTTGTCTGGCTTGACACCATAATCACGGCAAGGTCGTGTTCAGCCAGAATTTGTTTTAATGCTTCTGTTCCATTTAAAACAGGCATTTCCACATCTAATGTGACGACATCTGGATTCAGTTCCTTGATCCGTTTTAAGGCATCTTCCCCATTTCGCGCCGTTCCGACGACTTCTATTTCTTGCTCGGCACTTAGGAAATCACTAATGAGCTTTCGCATAAAGGCCGAGTCATCTACTACAAGCACTCTAATCATGAGTCCACCTTCCTCCTTTTAAAAAAAGAGGACAACTTATCTATAAACGTATGCTGCTCTCTCTGTGCCTCTCTTATCTGCTGTTGATAAAGTGTTTCTGCCAGCATCTTGATCGTTTTACTCAGCCGTGAATGAGGCTGCTTCATATAAAATGGAATTTGTTCAGCCACCGCTTTTGGAACCGCAGGATCATCAGGCACAGCACCAGCAAATACTAGTTTTCTGTGTAAAAATGATGTGACCACTCCTGCTAATTTCCGGTAGGTTTCTGACCCTTCTGACGAGGTTTTACACCGGTTGACAATGATTTGCACAGGTTGTTCGAACTGATGAATCGCTAAGTGTTTAATTGCGCTGTAGGCATCCATGATTGATGTTGGTTCTGGCGTTGTCACAACCACAACTTCTCCTGCTGATAAAACAAAAGGCAGTTGATCTTTAGACAAGCCAGCCCCCATATCAAAGAAGATACAATCAAAGTCGTGCATCATTCTTTCCATTTCCTCTAGAAAGAACGACCATTGATCTTTATCTAAAGAAAACAGCTGTTCAAGTCCGCTGCCACCAGAAATGTAATAAAGGTTGTTCGTGCCTTGGGTCATAGCTGCTTGGAAGGATTTCTTCCTGACAAGAACATCTAATATAGAGCTAGTCGATGTTTTTCCTAGTAAAATATCAATATTCCCCATACCAAAATCAAGGTCGATGACTAACACTCGCTTCCCTGCATTTGCGATAGACAGTGCCATATTCAGCGTCAAATTCGATTTTCCAACCCCACCTTTACCGCTCATGACAGCAATGGTTTTTGCCTGTCCGCTTATACCAAGAGGAGCTGGTGCGATCGTTTGATTCTGCTGAACGAGCTTTCTTAAACCTTCTGCTTGGTCGGGCTTCATCATTGTAAGACCATCCTTGTTAATTCAAGAGGAGAGCCCTCAAGAATATCCTCAGGAACATTTTGACCATTTGTTAAAAAGCCAAGTCCAATTTGAGAGTCTGCAATGATTTGAAAGATGGTTCCCATCGTGTCTGTTTCATCTACCTTTGTAAAAATGAATTGATCGATTGGAACGTGTTCAAAGCGTTTAACCATGGCTTTCATGTCCTGATACTTCGAGGTCGCACTCATCACTAGAAAACTTTGAATGCTTTCATTAAATGGAATGATGTCTGTCAGCTCTTTGATATACGCTTCTTCTTTAAAGTTACGACCCGCTGTGTCTACGAAAATATGATCATACTCTTTAAACGTCTCTTGAGCTTTTACAAAATCCTCTCTCGAATAACAAACCTCAAGCGGTGCATTGAGCAGTTCCGCATATGTTTTCAGTTGTTCGATCGCTGCAATTCGGTACGTATCTGTTGTAATAAAAGCGATTTTCTTTTGCTTCTGAATGGCCGTTTTGGCAGCGAGCTTTGCAATCGTTGTTGTTTTACCAGCTCCAGTTGAACCAAACAGCACAATGTATTTTGAACGAATCATCGGCTCATCAGAGGTGTGAGCCGGCAGCATATCTGTCAGCTGTTGTTCAAGTTCTTTTTGAATTTGATCTTCCTTGACAGCACCCTTCGTTAAAAGACCTTTGAGGCATTCGTCTCGAATGACATCATCAAGACCTTGATCCTTCAGTTTTTGATCGATTGCCATGAGAGGATCAGGCAGAATACCAGCAAGCCGCTCATTCCTCGCATATTCTAAAGGCTGAGCTTGAGAAGGTACTGGTTTCACTGCCTCAGGAGCAAGAGACGGCTCTTCAGGCCGGTGTTGAATCTGCTCCTTTTTCGGAAATACTGGAAGAGAAGGTGCAGGGTGTCCACCTTTACCCGCTCTTTCTTCAAAATCTTGATCCAGCACTGCAATCACTTCAACCATTTGCTGTTTCTTTAAACCGAATAGCTTTCGTTTCACAACAGTTTTGGAATTTAAAATGACGGCATCCTTCCCAAGCTGCTGCCTAATTTGAATCGTTGCCTCCTGCATTGAATTCGCTGTGATTTTTTTCATTTTCATTAGATATCCACCACTCCGATGCTCTGTACTTCCACATTTGCTTCTAGTTCGTTATAAGATAGTACCGGTAAATCCGGGAAATATCTTTCTAACAGCTGCTTGACGTACATTCTTATAGGAGGTGAGCACAATAGAACCGGCGTTTCCTGACGAAGCGAAAGCTGTTCAATTTCTCTCGCCACTGATTGAATCACACTTTCAGAGGATTCTGGATCTAACGATAAGTAGTTGCCATGCTCTGTCTGCTGTACGCTGTCAGCAATCACCTTTTCCACTCGGCCTGAGCATGTCACGACTTTGAGCGATTCATTTTCTCTCGCATATTGTGCAGTAATCTGTCTTGCCAGCGCCTGTCTGACATACTCTGTTAACAAATCTGTATCCGTCGTTAATTTTCCGTAGTCTGCAAGCGTCTCAAAAATGGTGACAAGATTTCGAATAGAAACCTTTTCTTTCAGCAGTTTTGCCAACACTTTTTGAATATCACCAACTGCTAGTGGGTTTGGCGTCACCTCATCCACTAAGACAGGATAACTTTCTTTTAGATGATCGATTAATTGCTTCGTTTCTTGGCGCCCGAGCAGTTCGTGTGTGTTTTGTCTAATTTTCTCTGTGATGTGAGTAGACACAACCGATGCAGGATCTACAACCGTATAGCCAAGCATCTCAGCCTGATCTTTTTCTGCTTCTGAGATCCATTTAGCCGGAAGACCAAAGGATGGCTCAATTGTTTCAATCCCTTCAATCGGATCATCATCAGGCGTTGGAGACATCGCTAAGTAATGATCAAGCAGCAGCTCTCCTTTTGCTACTTCGTTCCCTTTAATTTTCAACCGGTATTCATTTGGGTTCAGTGCAATATTGTCCCGGATCCGTACGACTGGAATGACAAGACCAAGTTCGAGGGCAAGCTGCCTTCGGATCATCACAATTCGGTCTAACAGGTCACCGCCCTGATTTGCATCAGCGAGCGGGATGAGGCCGTAGCCAAATTCAAATTCAATGGCATCCATTTGCAGGAGATGAATAACGCTTTCTGGACTTTTCATCTCTTCTACCTCTGCCTGTTCCTCCAGTACCTCTTCAATTTCTTCTTGGTCTTGTTTGTTTTTCGACATCATGTATGCGCCAAGTGCAATTAAACCTGCGATCGGTCCTGTCAAAAGTATGCCGATTGGTGTAAACAGCCCAAGAAGGAAGATCGTGCCTGCTGTGACATAAAGCATAGCTGGGAATGCAAAGAGCTGACCTGTAATGTCTGATCCAAGGTTTCCGTTAGAAGCTGCTCTCGTAACAACAATCCCTGTCGCCGTTGAAATGAGGAGTGCCGGAATTTGAGAAACAATTCCGTCCCCTACTGTTAACAGGGTAAAGTGGGAAGCTGATTCTTGAATCGACATGCCTTGCTGAAGCATCCCAATAATAATTCCAAATATAATATTGATGATAACGATGATAATACCAGCGATGGCGTCCCCTTTAACGAACTTACTGGCACCGTCCATCGCTCCATAAAAGTCTGCTTCCCTCGCTACTTTTTCACGGCGGTTTCTTGCTTCACTTTCTGTCAGCATCCCTGCATTTAAATCAGCGTCAATACTCATTTGTTTACCTGGCATCGCATCAAGTGTAAATCTTGCCGCAACCTCTGATACACGCTCAGCCCCTTTAGTAATAACAATAAACTGAATGATGATCAGAATAAGGAAAACAACGAGACCAACGATGATATTTCCTCCAACAACAAATGAACCAAACGTTTCTACAACCTTTCCAGCATCTCCTGTTGAAAGAATAGAACGTGTTGTAGAGATGTTAAGCCCTAAACGAAACAGTGTTAAGAGCAAAAGCAATGATGGAAAAATTGAAAATTCCAGTGGTTCTTGCATGTTCATAGTGGTGAGAAGCACGATAAGCGCAAGAGAAATATTAATAATGATTAAAATACTTAATAGCATTGGCGGAAACGGTATGACCAGCATCGCCACAATTAAAATAACACTGAATATAACAGATAAATCTCTTGCTGACATGCCTGTTCTCTCCTTTTAAAACCAAAAATTCATAAAATCTTTTGTTTCGTTTTATAGACGTAAGCTAAAATTTCTGCGATCGCCTTAAAGTATTCCTCTGGGACCGCTTGGTCGATGTCGACCTGATCATATAGTGCCCGAGCGAGCGGCCGGTTTTCTACGGTCATGATATCGTGCTCTTTCGCAATCGTTCTAATTTTCAAAGCTAAAATATCTGTTCCCTTTGCCACAACAAAGGGCGCGTCCATCTTTTCTTCGTCATATTTCAAAGCAATTGCATAGTGGGTTGGGTTTGTAATGATGACGTCCGCTTTTGGGACTTCCTGCATCATCCGTCTCATGGCCATTTCCCGCTGGCGCTGTTTAATCTTAGATTTTATGAGCGGGTCACCCTCTGATTTTTTATACTCATCTTTGATGTCTTGTTTGGACATCCGTAAGTTTTTTTCATAATCAAATTTCTGATACATATAATCAAGCCCTGCTAAGATCATGAGAGCACCTGCTGCATATAGCCCCATAATCAAGGTCATATTTGCGACGAAATGAAGGGTTTCCTCTGCTGTTAATAAAGGAAGCCTCAGGATTTCGTCAAAGTGCATCCAAAGTGCAATAAATGTCGCAAAACCAATTAAACCAATTTTCAAAATGGATTTTAATAGCTCTACGAGGGCTCGAATACTGTATATCCGTTTAAACCCTTTGATTGGATCGAGTTTTTCTAATTTTGGTTTGATTACTTCTGTCGAAAAGAGAAAACCAACTTGCAAATAGTTACTGATGATCCCTGCCAGCATACCAACACCAAGGATTGGCATGAGGAGGATTCCTGTTTCCTGAAGCAATTGCACAAATAGTTGATGAATATTAGATGTGCTAACCTTCATTAGCATCGTTGTTGAATAAAAACGTTCAATGAGCGCAATAATACGCTCTTTCATAAAAGGCCCAATAAAAAAGAATGATAAAAAGATTAATAGAAATGAGATGGCTGTATTGACGTCGGTACTTTTGGCAACCTGACCTTTTTTACGTGAATCTTGTCTCTTTTTCGGCGTTGCTTTTTCTGTTTTTTCACCTGCGAAAAATTGCAAGTCTAGTCTAAGTCTTGTCATCATGACGAACCACCGACCAATGCTAAGAAATTCCTCATGGTGAGTACAATCGTATCAAATGTATTTTGGACAACCCCGAAGATGACGCCCATACAGATGATGATCATAATAAAACTCACACCCATTTTAATAGGAAGTCCGACAACAAAAACGTTCATCTGCGGAACTGTTCGTGCCACAATGCCCAGTGCCAAATCGACCAAAAACAAGCTGGCAACGACCGGTGCTGAGATTTGAAAGGCAATGATGAACATTTGGTTGAAGCTCTTTGCAATAAAATAAGCAAAGGATTCACTGCCGAAATTCAGTGCGTACTGATCAACTGCAATATATTGAAAGCTGTAATAGATTCCATCAAGCAGCAGGTGGTGTGCATTGGTTGCCAGCATCAATAGCAATGTGACCGTATAAAAAAACTGCCCCATCAGCGGCGTTTGCGCCCCTGTTTGCGGATCAATCACATTGGCGATCGCAAAGCCCATTTGAAAATCAATAAATGAGCCGGCAATTTGAACAGCGGACACCATGATATATGCAATCAAACCAAGCAGAAGTCCGACCGTTGCTTCTTTCACCGCAAGCATCATATAAAGACCGTCTATGTCGAGTGCTGGCGGTTCCTTAATCGTGCTAAAACTAATCACGGCTAAAAACAGAGAGAATCCAACTCTGTGTACAGCTGGGATCGTTCTATGCGCTAAAAGCGGTACTGTCACAAAAAAAGCGGTGATCCGAATAAAAACTAATAGAAAAGCAGGGAATAATTCTATGATTGACATCGCTCGTTAACCTGCAAATCGATCTAAATTCGAGAACAGCTCTGTCGTAAAGGACACAATGGTTGACAGCATCCATGGACCAAACACAACAAGCCCGATAAGAACTGCAACAATTTTAGGAATGAACGCAAGCGTCTGTTCTTGAATTTGGGTTGTCGCCTGAAACACACTGACAATCAGTCCCACAATAAGAGCGAGCGCTAGAAGCGGCCCACTGACAAGCAATACCACATACACTGATCTTTCAGCCATCGTAATGACAAATTCTGAACTCATGTTTTAAGCACCTACTCTAAAAGCTTTGCAGCAAAGATTTAACAATCAAATACCATCCATCGACTAAAACAAATAACAATATTTTAAAAGGGAGCGATATCATAACCGGCGGAAGCATCATCATCCCCATTGACATCAGAACACTTGCGACCACCATGTCAATAATTAAAAAGGGAATAAAGATCATGAAACCAATTTGAAATGCCGTCTTTAATTCTGAAATCGCAAAAGCGGGTACCATCGCCGTTAACGGAATATCTTTTATCGATTCAGGTGTATCGATTTTTGCGTAACTAAGAAATAAAGCCAAATCCTTCTGTCTCGTATGTTTACTCATAAATTCTTTAATGGGCACTTCGGCTTTTTCATATGCCTGATTGAGCGTAATGTCATCATTTAAAAGCGGCGTGAGTGCCTCTTTATTAATCTCTGAGAACGTAGGTGCCATGATAAAAAATGTGAGAAACAATGCAAGCCCTACAAGCACTTGGTTTGGCGGCATTGAGTTGGTTGCAAGTGACGTTCTAACGAATGAAAGTACAATCACAATTCGTGTAAAACACGTCATTAAAATGAGAATGCCTGGTGCAACCGAAAATACGGTTAAAAGTAAAAGAAGACGGACAGACGTGCTAATATTCCCTGCACCGCTGGAATTAAATAAATCGATAAACTCATTCATTTTGTTTCGGGCCTTTCTTTCTGACTTCTGATTGGGTCTTTTTCAATTCGGCTAGCTGCGCCTTCAAATTGGCTGAAAAAGAAGAAGTGGTTGGCTGATCCTGTTTCTTTATCTGAGATGTGAATTTTTGAACGATTTTTGGTAAATCAGTTTTGCTTTCCATCGCTTCTTCATATTGTTTCACGATCGCTTCACATTCTTGTTCATCATCAATTTCTTTTAGCAGCTGGATTGAGTCCGCTACTCCGACAACTAATACTCGTTTACCCACTTTGATAAGCTGGACTGAACGGTTTTGGCCAACCGTCGTTCCGCCAATATTTTCAACATAGCGAAATGGTTTAAGTAAGCGGTTTTGCTTACCAACAAATCTCACCAATCCATATATGAGCAGGATGACAAAAAGTAAGGCACCAATCATTTTGACAAAATCCATAATGGAGACAGAAGAAGAGGGAACTTCTTCTGCCGGATTCGTTTGATTGTCAGTGGTTGTCTTTTCTGTATCCTTTTTGCTGCCTTTCTCTTCTTTGAGCCAGTCATTCACTGTGCCATTTTCAGGATCTTTCGTTTCAGCAAACAGTGAAGCAGGCTGTATCGTTAAGAAAAGCATAAAACTGATCATTGCTATACATATCAAACGTTTTTTCAACAAGTCTTACACCCTTTTTTAGCCTAACGTTTTATTAATTGCTTCAAGTACACGGTCTGCCTGGAACGGCTTCACGATAAAGTCTTTTGCGCCTGCTTGGATCGCGTCAATAACCATTGACTGCTGCCCCATTGCAGAACACATGATGATTTTTGCAGAAGCATCGATTTGTTTAATTTCTTTTAATGCTGTGATCCCGTCCATTTCTGGCATTGTGATATCCATTGTGACAAGATCAGGAGATGTTTCTTTAAATTTTTCAACTGCTTGAGCGCCGTTTTCTGCTTCTCCTACTACATCAAATCCGTTTTTTACAAGAATATCCTTTATCATCATTCTCATGAATGCTGCATCATCTACGATTAATACCTTAGTAGCCATTTACTTATTCTCTCCCTGTATGTTTGTTTATTTTAAATTAGAAAGTCTTTCTGACTGACTTAAAATATCAGTCACACGAACACCAAAGTTCTCATCAATGACAACGACTTCCCCTTTGGCGACGATTCGTTTGTTCACTAGAATGTCTACTGGCTCACCAGCAAGTTTGTCCAGTTCAATGATACTTCCTGCTGAAAGCTCAAGGACTTCTTTGACACTTCGCTGAGTTCTTCCAAGTTCCACCGTAATGGAAAGCGGAATGTCCATCAGCATATCAAGATTTCCAAGCTGGCTTGTTGTATGCTGAGGCTCACTGAACGCTTCAAATTCAACTGGTGCCACATTTACAGGTGCTGCCGCCTTTGGCTTCGCCTGTCTTTTCGGCGGAGCAGCTTGCTGCGCTGGTGCAGACTGCGTTTGAGGTGCTGCCTGCTGAGGTTCGGGTGTGCTCACTTGCGTGTCTTGAACCGGCTCTTCCTCCTGCGCTGGGTCTGTTAATTCTGCGATTAAATCTTTCGCAAATGTAATAGGATAAAGCTGCATAATATTTGAATCAATGAGCTCTCCTATTTTTAATCTGAAGGACACTTTGACAAGCATTTCTTCAGCTGGGATCCGGTCTGTTCCTTCTCCTTCTTTCACATCAAGTAATTCGACGCGAGGCGGAGAAATATCAATCTTTTTATTAAAGACCGTCGACATGGATGTCGCAGCAGAACCCATCATTTGGTTCATCGCTTCTTGCACTGCACTTAAGTGAATCTCGCTTAAAGAAGGGTCAGCATTTGTCCCGTCTCCGCCCATCATTAAGTCCGCAATGACTGCTGCATCTGTTTGCTGGACGACAAGCAGGTTACTTGCGCTGAAGCCTTCCGTATAATTCACTTCAATCGCGACATACGGATGAGGAAATTCCTCATTCAGCATACTTTTTTGAATCACTGTCACAGTTGGAGTGGTAATCTCCACTTTTTGATTTAATAGGGTTGAAAGTGCTGTAGCGGAACTGCCGAATGAAATATTTCCGATTTCTCCAATGGCATCTTGCTCCATTGCAGAAAGGATTGTTTCAGGCTCTATATCGTCATTGCTGCCTCCTTTAAGGAGCGCATCGATTTCGTCTTGTGATAATTTACTTCCGTTATTCTCCATCTTCTTCACCTCTTATGTCGTGATCTAGAATTTGAATCGCCTGTTTCCGATTCACGCGGCCGGCCTGTCCCAAGAATTTCGGTTTATTTCCGACCATAACAGTAAGAGGCGCATTTACTGGTTTGTCCAAGGCAATACAATCACCAATTTCCAAATTCAAAAACTCTTCCACCGTCATTTCCGATTCCCCTAGCTCTGCGACTACCGGTATCTTTGCCGTCATAATCCGTTTTTCAATAGCCTTTGTTTCTTGTTGTTTTGGTTCATTTCGTTCAGACTGCATCCAGTAGTGTACAGACAGCTTTGGAATAATAGGCTCTAATACAACATGAGGAATACATAGGTTAATAACCCCGCTTACCTCACCAATTTGTGTATTAAGAGAAATGACGACAACTGTTTCGTTTGGTGACACCATTTGAACAAACTGGGGATTTACCTCGAAATCTGCCATTTCAGGCTCGATGTCGGTTATGGACTGCCACGCTTCTCTGTAATTTTCCAAAGCTCCCTCAAACATGTTTGAGATAATCTTTGTTTCGATTTCTGTAAGTGATTCTGTCTTATTATGACTAATGCCTATCCCGCCCATCAGCCTGTCCATCATGGCATAGCCGATTGTTGGGTTCACTTCAAGCATAATTCTTCCTTCAAGCGGGCTGACATAAAATAAGTTTAATAATGTCATATTAGGAATCGAACGAATAAATTCTTCGTATGGTACTTGGTCAACCGAGCTGACAGTAATTTGAATATATGATCTTAGCTGAGCTGAAAAGTGTGTGGTGAGCAGTCTAGCGAAGTTATCGTGAATCCTTGTTAAACTTCGAATCTGGTCTTTCGAAAAGCGAAGTGCACGTTTAAAATCATACACCTTTACTTTTTTCGTCGTTTCTTCTTTTTTCAGCTCTTCTGCATCCATTTCGCCTGTAGATATGGCGGATAATAATGCATCGATCTCATTCTGGGAAAGCACTTCTCCTGACATTTCTTCACCTCCATCGTGTCAATTAATCGCCTCTATTGCAGATTAAAGGAGGTTATATATACTTCTTTCACCTTGCCATCTTGCAAATAGTTATTCACTTTGTTTTTAACTAGTGCTTTAAAATGTTCTCTGCCTTTTTTGCCATCAAGTTCATCTGCATTTGTGTCTGATAAAATGTCAATTACGGCGTCTTTCACTTGAAAACTTCTTTTCTCGAGCTCTTCTTTTGCTTTTTCAGAGTCTGTTTCAATATTCAATACAAGTTTGACCGCATTTCCTTCAGACTTTAAATTGGTGATAATCTCAGGAATTTCAACAGAAGCTTTTACGACTTCATCTGCTGTTGGCTCTTTTTCAGCTTTTGCTTCTTCTGAACCATTCAACAGAAAAATGATGCCTGCTCCTATTCCGCCGATGGCAATAATCATGATTAGCATTACTACGACTAATTTCTTCTTCATTCAAATTCCTCTATTCCTTGATTCAATGAAATGACTTGGATTTTTCTGTAGAAAGAAATGATTTTCTCTTGAAGCTGCTCTTCATTTTCTTTCACAACGAATTTCTTTCCATTGGCTAATGTAATGGTCGTGTCTGGAAAGCTTTCGATTTGCTCGATATGGAGAGCGTTCAGCATAAATCCTTTGCCATTCAATCTTGTCACTTCGATCATATTAAGCAGAGAAGCGATCATCCGCTCCCCCTACCTCCTATCGTTTCAGATTCACAAGCTCTTGCAGGATTTCATCAGATGTTGTGATCGTCTTTGCATTCGATTGGAATCCACGCTGCGCGATAATCATTTCGGTAAACTCGTCTGTTAAATCAACGTTTGACATTTCAAGTTTCCCTGTTTGGACGACGCCCGTTCCTTGTTCACCTGGTACGATTGGATTACTTGGAGCACCTGAGCTTAACGTTTGGCGGTAAAGGTTGTCACCAACTTTGTCTAGCCCTCCTGCGTTACGGAAAGATACGAGTGATATTTGACCAACGGTTCTTGATACATTGTTTTCAACAACCGAAATCGTTCCATCTGGACCAACACTTACACTTGAAACACCGTCTGGAATCGTTATCTTTTGTCCATTCATTCCAAGTAGATAATTTCCATCAGGGGTGACTAAGCTTCCCTCTGAATCAGTGTCGAAATTTCCTGTTCTTGTATAAAGAACTTCTCCTTGAACTTCAATACGGAAAAACCCATCTCCATTGATATAGAAGTCGTAAGGTTCATTTGTATTTTGAGAAGATCCCGCTGACATAATTTTATCGATTGAAGATAAAGATGACCCTAAACCAATTTGCTTTGAGTTGATTGAACCAGAGTTGTTCGTTGGCCCACCAGAACTTCCAATGGTTTGGCTGACCATATCTTTAAAAGTGATACGGCTTTTTTTGTATCCGTGTGTGTTGACGTTGGCTACGTTGTTGGCTACAACATCTAATTTTGATTGGAAGTTTTTCATTCCACTAATTCCTGAGTAAAGTGAGCGTAACATTTATTTTCCTCCTCGAATTACTTCGTTTTTTCTCCAACTGCTGTAACATCCCAAGGGCTGATTTTCGTTCCATCTTCTAAATATAGGAAGTATTCATTGTTTATGTTTTTAACAGATTTCACAGTGCCTGATATCTCTTTATCATCCAATTTGCCCGATACTTCTTTACCGATCCACCCTACATACGTCGTAAACGGATCTTGGTGTGCAACAAATGTAGACATGAGCTGATTCAGCTTGGTGATAGAATCGTTCATATTGGTTTGCTGTTCTAAAGATGAAAATGTTGCAAGCTGTGTGACAAACTCACGGTCATCTAGTGGGTTTGTCGGATCTTGGTTTTGAAGCTGTGTGAGCAAAATTTTCAAGAATTGATCTTTGCCAAGCGTATCTGTTTTCTTTTCTGCTTTTGAAGAAGTGTCTGTTTGTGCGGCTATTCTATTTGTAGCATCAACTGTTGCCATTAGATCTCCTCCTCTTCTTCATCTGACCCAACAAGAGCATCCAGTACATCTTGGAATTCTGCTTCCTGTTCATCAGTCTGCTGGGAATTCTGTCCTTTTGACTGCTGCTGCTTGTTTTCTTCGTTAAATTGTTGTCCAAATAACGGCTGCTCATTTGATTGAAGCGGTATATGGAAACGGTCCACTTGAACCGACATATTCGGAAGCGCCTGCTTGAGCTGCGGAAGGTGATGCTCTAGCAGTTCTTTTGCTGCCTGTGTCGAAGCTGTAATTTTACTCGCATACATACCATTTTGCTTCGTCAGCTGAATCGTGATAAATCCGAGATTTTCTGGATTTAACCGAACTGTAAAGCGCCCACTTGAGTTGCCAAATGGCGTGAATTTCATTTGCTTCCACGTATTTAGAATTTGCTGATCAACCGTTCCCGGCTTTTCATCAGTTGTTTGTGTCTGCTGAACAGGAGCTGCTGATTGCAGTTGAAAAAACTGCTTATGACCTGGCAACAGCGTATGAGTGATTGTTTTTTCAGAAGCAGGTGCAGCAGTGCTTTGTCCTTTGACAACTTCCTTTTTGATGAGCCATTCAAGAGAGTTAGCCCCTTTTGCAGGAGTAGCAAGAGTAGATTCTTGTCTTGGAGAGACCAATTCTTTTAACTCTCCTAAAGCAATCTTCAACTCTTTGTCTGACCCTTTTGCATTTGCCATCATATGGTCGATTAACTGATTAAAGTGTTTCAGCTCACTTTGAGACATCGAATTCAGCTTTGGTGCTGAACCCTGCGAGAAAAACTGCTCTTTTACTTGCTGAATCAGTTTCTCATCTACTCCATTTTTTGAAAGAAAGTGAATGAAGTCTTGACCCTTTGCTTCAATATCTTGCACTAGCTTTGCATCAAAGCTGAGCGGCTGTTGATTGAGTAGTTGATATATGAAAAAGTGGACTTGTATGAGCTGCTCACTATGTTCAGAAGCTGACTTATCCGTTTGATCACCGTAAATGGATGATTCCATTTTTTGAAATAGCTCTTCTAGTGACTTGAGATCAGACGAATCAAGCGTTTGACCTTGAAGTGTTTGAAGCGCGCTAAGAAGGTCTCCGTTGATGCCTTCTTCAGGCGATTGCATCCATTTTTCAATGATTTGCATCGCATCATTGATGGAAAGAGTGGCACCCGCTGTCTCAGCATTCACAAGGCCGCTTTGTGCGCCTGCCCCGCTAAGTAATTGTTTAAACAACCCGCTTGCAGATGCCGCGCCGCTCCCCTTTGGTCCCGAGAGACCTTGAGACGATTGCTGTAAGGCTCCAATATCCAATAGCTTCACTTATTGTCCACCCCCATTTTCACTTTCTTTTTTAGAAAGCTCTTTCGTAAACGTAGCTGCCTTCTGAGGTGTTAGTTTTGCTAATATGTCTGTTAGTTTATTTTTGCTCAGCTCTTCAAGAATCTTCAATGCCTCTTTATCACTTAATTCTGATAAAATTTTGGCAGATTTCCCTGCGTCCATGCTTTCATAGATACTGGCAATCTTCCCTTTCGGTTTCTGGTTAGAGGCTGCTGCCCCATCAGAAGTTGTCCCTGATGCATTATTACCTGATGTATCGCTTGATGAGCTGCTATTTGATGAACTGTCATCCGCTGACTTATCATTCGCATCATTTTCAGATGTTTTTTCAAGTGAACTGATTTTTTGATTCAGTCTTTTAATCTCTTCATCACTTGTTTTTAAGTCTTTTTGTGCAATTTCAAGTTCATTCTTTTGCTCTTTAATGGTCTTTTTCAGTTCCTTCAATTCTGCATCGCTTTGATTATTATGTGAAGATGACGTTTTTGAGGTGTCATCTGAACCAACCAAACTACTGACGCCCGGAATGTTTTGGAGCGGTTTCTTTAGATCAAAACCTGCCATATAAAGGATTGTGCCAGTCACTAACACAAGCACAATCAATGGGATGATGACAATAAACAAGATCCATTGAAATTTACCGCCGCTTGATTCTTTCGTTTTTTCCTTCTTAGGCATTCATCTCGACTCCTAATGTCCTTGAAACATGAATTGGCTGATAGAGATATCATCCATTTCTTTCATTTCAATGGCCTTATGTTCAAGGGAAAACTTTTCATACTGCTTTTCTTTCATTTTTTCAAACTTTTTAAACTCGATGTTTTTTTCAGTTAAATCAGATTGTTTTTCATTCATTTGATGGCGTTTCATGATCACAAGCTGCTGATAATGCTGAATGGTGTTATCTAAATTGGTCACAAATTGCTGATAATGACGCATTTCTTGAACACTCATACCACTTCTCAGCTTTTCTTCTTTGCTTTTTTCCATTAATTCTTTTTTACTCATATTTTCATAGAGCTTTTCAGCGACTTGCTCAAATGCCGAAACGGATTGTTGGTACGCTGCGAGTGACTTGTCTTTTTCACTTTCTTTCAGTTCTAAGAGCTTTTGAAATTTGTATTGATATCTCACTGTTTTTGTCAATCCTCTCTATTCATCAAACCGAGCAATACATTCACACTGTCGTCAATAGATACAGCCTCTTCTACATCCTGCTTCAAAAATGAAATCAGATGAGGATAAGCCTGCATGGCATCATCAATGTCTTTCGAGGAGCCTTTTTTATATGCTCCAATGTTAATGAGGTCTTCAGCGTTTTGATAAGTGGATAAAAGCTGGCGGAACCGGTTGGCCGCCTCCTTGTGATCATGACTTGCGATATTGCTCATAACACGGCTGATACTTTTCAGAATATTGACAGCAGGAAATTGTCCTTTGTTGGCTAAAGCACGATCAAGTACAATGTGGCCATCAAGATTCCCCTGACTGTATCAGCGATTGGCTCATTCATATCGTCACCATCAACAAGCACTGTGTAAAACGCTGTGATGGAACCAAGCTGATTCGTTCCAGTTCGTTCAAGTAATTTTGGCAGTATAGCGAACACCGAAGGCGTATATCCTTTTGTCGTTGGCGGTTCACCAGTTGCAAGACCGATTTCCCTTTGTGCCATAGCGACCCGTGTAACAGAGTCCATCATGAACATGACATTTTTGCCTCTGTCTCTAAAATATTCTGCAATAGCTGTTGCTGTATAAGCAGCCTTCATTCTCGTCAGTGCAGGCTGGTCAGAAGTTGCGACGACAACAATCGATCGCTTTAGTCCCTCGGTACCTAAATCCTTTTCAATAAACTCACGAACTTCCCGGCCACGTTCTCCAACAAGGGCAATGACATTGAGGTCTGCTTCTGTCTGCTTAGCAATCATCCCCATTAAGGTACTTTTTCCAACACCACTTCCGGCAAAAATACCGATCCGCTGACCAGTGCCGACTGTAAGCAGACTGTCGATCACTCTGACACCAACGCCCATTTTTTCACGAATAGGCGGCCTGTCCATCGGGTTTGGAGGTGACTGATCTGTCGAAACAGGTGCAAGTCCCTTTGGAAGCATACTGCCGTCCAGCGGTTCACCGAAGGCATCAACAACTTCGCCAATTAACCCAGTCCCAACTTTGACCTTCAGCGACTCACCTGTCGCTTCAACTAGACTTCCTGGTGAAATATTGGATGCTTCTACATAAGGCATGAGCAGAATATTTTCATCTCTAAACCCTACGACCTCTGCTTTTATTGGATCGTGCTTACGCCCCTTTTTATGAATGAGACACACGTCTCCGATAGAACTTTCCGGCCCCTTAGATTCAATCATCAGTCCAACAACTCGATTGACTTTACCAAATCGTTTATAAGGATCTGCGGTTTCAATCGTTTCTTTTAACACATCGATGTTCATTTGTGATCACCTGAATCAATGACTTCTAGTAGCTTTTCTTTCAACTGATTCATTTGTGTATCAACACTCGCTTCCACTTTTCCAAAGCTTGTTTCTACGTAACAAGTCCCTTTTGGCGCTTTTTCATCCGAGTAAATTGCAAGGTGTGTATCCTTTTGAAGGATTCTGATTAATTCGTCTTTATACTCCATCACATGATCGTAATGTTCAGGGTCAACATAGATGGAAATATCGTCATATTCTCTCACTTCAGAAATGACCTGCTTCACGAGAGCCAAAAATTGATCTTTCGTGTCCTCAGCCGAGTACCAAACACGTTTGGCGAGTTCAAAAGCCAGTTCCACAATTTTTTCTGCGGAGCTTTCAATTTTTTCTTCGTAATCCTGCTTGGCAAGACTGACAATGTCATTTGCTTGATCAAGAATTGATCGGTACTGACTCATCGCATCTGCTTCACCCTTTTGGAAGCCATCTTGATAACCTGCTTGTTTCGCTTCTTCAATAAGCTGCATTCTTTCTTCTTCAAAATCAGCGCGGCGCTGATTGATTTCAGCCATTGTTTTTTCAAGCTCACTATTTGCTTGTTCTACTATACGGCTTGCTTGATCTTCAGCATCACTTAGTACAAGCTGCGACACTTCTGTTTCATTGACAAGCTCTTCTTCATGATGTTCTTTTTTGAACTCCACTTGCTGCAAAGGAATCGTTTGCCGGCCTTGCTCAGGAATAACAGATGTTTCATGTTTGATAATCCTAGACAATGATATCGTCTCCTCCGCCTCGAGCTATGACGATTTCTCCAGCTTCCTCGAGTCGTCTTACGATGCTGACAATACGGGTTTGTGCTTCCTCGACATCTCTAAGCCGGACAGGTCCCATAAACTCCATTTCTTCTTTGAACGTTTCGACCATTCTCTGTGACATGTTGCGGAAGACAATTTCTTTGACCTCTTCGCTTGCCACTTTGAGTGCAAGCAATAAGTCATCATTTTCAACATCTCTGATCACGCGCTGAATCGCTCTGCTGTCAAGAGTGACAATATCCTCAAAGACAAACATACGTTTCTTAATTTCATCAGCAAGCTCAGGATCTTGAATTTCAAGAGTGTCTAAAATGGTCTTCTCGGTCGCACGGTCTACACCATTTAGTACTTCTACAACCGCTTCGACTCCGCCCGTTTGCGTATAGTCTTGCGTAAAGGTTGAAGAAAGTTTTTGTTCAAGAATGCGTTCCACTTCATTGATGATCTCTGGAGATGTGCGATCCATTAAAGCAATACGTCTCGCAACCTCTGTTTGTACTTCCTCACCTAATTCAGATAAAATCTGCCCTGCTTGAACTGGATCTAAGTAGGAAAGGATGAGCGCAATGGTTTGTGGATGCTCATGCTGGATAAAGTTTAAGATTTGTTCTGGGTCAGCCTTTCGAGCAAAATCAAACGGTTTCACTTGAAGTGAGGATGTTAATCGGTTTAAGATACTATCCGCTTTGTCCTCACCAAGCGCTTTTTCAAGCACTTGTCTTGCGTACATAAGACCGCCTTGTGATATGTAGTCCTGCGCGATGGCGATGCTGTGAAATTCTTCAATGATTTCATCTTTTTTAGCAGTATCTACACTTCGCACATTGGAAATTTCCAATGTTAATTTTTCTATTTCGTCTTCAGACAGATGTTTGTATACAGATGCTGACACCTCTAGCCCTAAGGAAATCATTAGGATTGCTGCTTTTTGTCTGCCTGTTAGTCGATTTGAATCTTTTCTCGACATGTGTATTCCTCCTAATCCTCGGACAGCCAGCTGCGTAGCAATTTAGCAAAGTCTTCTGGTTTATCTTTTGCCATTTTTTCAAGCTGATTTTTCCTCACCATTTCTTCTGTTTCTGGTTCAGTGTCGATATCAGGAACATGAATTGGTGTATGTTCATCAAACTCAAACTCTTCTTCCTCTTCTTTTCTGCGTTTACGCACAAGAAGAATAATGAGAGCGATAATTGCAAGTAGTAGCACACCGCCTACAATATAAACCCAAATTGGAATATTGTTTGATGGGTTTTCTGCTGCAGTTTGCTGTTTACCGTCTAATTTTGATACAGATAAAACAATTTTGTTATCTAAGTCCGCTTGAGTGAGCGCTTGACCATTTGTGTATTCTTTATCAATTGACGTGCTAATGATCGTTGAAAGAATCTTTTTAATATCATCTTGCCTTTCAGCTGTTAAAGAGTTCACATCGTTTGCAGTTGGTGGTTCGACCAATGCTTGAATGCCAACATCTCTAATTTTATAAGGGCTCTCTTTGATATCTTTATGAATGCGGTTGACTTCATAGTTGATACGATCTTCGCTCTTTTCGTAATCTCCGCTACCATTCGCTCCATCGGCGCCTTGATAGTTTGTGACATCATCGTCGCCTGTTCCAGCGGTTCCACCAGCTGCTGCACCATTTCCTGAATAAGTTTCAGCAATCTTTTCAGCACTGACAGCGATGCCTTGCATGTTTTCTTTATCAACTGGTTCTACAAGGTCTTCTTTTCTTTTCTCTTCAGTAAAATCAATGTCTGTTGTGACCGATACAGCGACTTTTTCTTGACCCATCATTGTTCCCAGCAGCTGTTGAATTTTTCTTTGAAGGTTCTTTTCGATTTCTTCTTTTTTCTGCTGCTGTGCATCCATTCCACTTGCATAGGAATCGGAACTGCTGTTTAAGTCGTAGTAGTTGGAATCTTGGTCCATAATGACAATGTTTTCTGTCTTTAAATTCGGTACACTTTTTGAAATAAGATGATAAAGGCCTTTTACTTGCTGCGGCGCGAGCGTGTAGCCACGTTCAACTTGCAGCACAATGGATGCTGATGCATTACTTTGCTCTTCTCCAACAAAAACGGAATCTTTTGGCAGGTTAATCATAACTTTTGAATCTTTGATCCCATCAATCGTGTTGATTAGATTGGATAGTTCTGTCTGAGTTGCGTCTACTTTCAGAACATCAAATTCATTATCTGTTAAACCGAAGCCGGAATTATTCGCAAAGAAGGAGTAATCAATATTCCCTGTCTTAGGGAGACCCTCAGATGCGAGTGTTACTTTTAAAGAGTCGGCCTGCTTTTCTGGAACGAGAATCGTTGTTCCATTATTCGCAAGTTCCGATTTAACGTTTTTGCCATCTAGTTCCTGTTTGATTTGCCCAGCTTCTGCCTCAGACAAATCTCTAAACAATGGAACCATTTTTTCAGAAGAAGCAAAGATGCTAACAACCGTAATAATGATTGCTAGGGCAGCAACGCCGCCAATCATAAGTATTTTTTGTAATTTTGATCGATTTCGCCAAAACTCAACTGTTTTTGTTCTTAATTGCATTAAAGTACGATTCATCTTAACCCCCGGTCATTCCATTCAGTCTTTTTTTGTCCGTCAGCACCTCCTACATCTGCATTCTCATAATCTCTTGGTACGCTTCGACCGCTTTATTTCGAAACTCCGTTGCAGCTGTGAGTGTCACACTCGCTTTTTGCGAGGCAATCATGACTTCATCGAGATTGACATCTTTTCCTTGTGCAAGTGCATTTGTATACTGGTCTGATTTAAGCTGTGATTGATTTAATGCCTCAATGGAATTCTTCAGCACATCAGAGAAATTCGTTTGACTTTTAGGTGCAGCCGCATGAACGGACGATGCATTTGTCAATTCACTTGCTTGCTGAGCAGCTTGAAGCTGGAAAGGAGATATTGCGTTAACCAATTCTTTTCACCTTACTTTCCTATTTCTAAAGCTTTCATCAACATGCTTTTATTCGCATTTAGCGCGGTCACGTTTGCTTCATATGACCTTGAGCTGCTGATGAGGTCAACCATTTCCTTTAATGGATCAACATTAGGTGTTTGAACATATCCATTTTCATTGGCATCGGGATTTGTAGGATCATATTGAAGGTTGAATGGAGTTTCGTCTTCTGTAATCTTCGTTGCTTTCACGCCGTTTCCTAATTTACCGCTCGAATTCATGCTTGAGTTTAATATAGATGAAAACGATTCACCTGACGGCTGTAATGTGACGAGCTTACGTCTATAAGGCTCCCAGTTGCCATCAACCTGTTTCGCTCTTGTTGTATCCATATTTGCAAGGTTAGAGGATACAACGTCCATTCTGAGCCTCTGTGCTGTTAATGCAGAGGCCGAAGCGTTAACGCCTGAAAAAATTGACATCACTTACCTCCTGTCAAAACTGTTTTAAGAGAATTGAATTTTCCACTCATTCTTTCAACCAACGCATTATACTGAATTTGGTTTTTAGCGAGTTCACTCATCTCTTGATCAATATCGACATTATTTCCGTTTTCTTGATATGAAGTACGGTTGCTCGAAACAACTGAATAATTAGACCCTGTTTTAGAAAAATCAATGTGACCTTGGTATGTTTTTTTAGCATCTAACTTGATCGACGCATCGTTTAGCATATCATGAAATGCGACGTTTTTCGACTTGTAGTTCGGTGTGTCTATATTCGCGATATTATTGCTTATGACTTTTTGCTTAACATTCGCTCTGCCCAAGGCATTCTCAAGGTTGCTTATCGTTCCAGAAAATATATCCAAAACCATATACCTCCAATCATATGTATTTCATTCCATTTAATCATGTCGAGATTTGTAAAACCATATGTTCATTGTAAGAAATAATAGGATTAAAGTCTATGATGTATATGTAAAAAAAACTCGTAATATATATCTATTTTACGAATAGGTATAAAGACCTAGATTCAAAGAACTAAGAATTGTAAGGGTTTTCTTGGAAAAAAGAGTGTCATTTTTCGGACAAATCCTCTTTTTTTATAAAAAAAAAACCTTTTCAGCTTGTATTTCTGCTGAAAAGGGTTTTTGATTAATGAGATTTTAAATTTTCAAGTTCAATTAAAAATTTGTTGTTTAACACTTTGATATACGTTCCCTTCATTCCAAGAGAACGAGATTCGATGACGCCTGCACTTTCTAACTTACGTAAGGCGTTCACGATCACTGAACGAGTGATTCCTACACGGTCAGCAATTTTACTTGCCACTAGAAGCCCTTCGTTACCATCAAGTTCTTCAAAGATGTGCTCAATGGCTTCAAGCTCACTATATGAAAGAGAACTAATCGCCATTTGGACAACAGCTTTACTTCTTGCTTCTTCTTCGATTTCCTCTGATTTCTCACGAAGGATCTCCATTCCAACAACTGTTGCACCGTATTCAGCAAGAATTAAATCATCATCTTTGAATGTATCTTGCAAACGAGACAGGATTAACGTCCCTAAACGATCTCCTCCTCCGATAATTGGAACAATGGTTGTCAAACCTGATTCAAATAAATCACGGTTCTCAATCGGGAAAGCTGTATACTCACTGTTAATGTCAAGATTTGAAGATGTTTCAGGGATGTTAAATAGACTCTTTGTATATTCTTCAGGGAACTGACGGTCTTCAAGCATTTTTTTCATACGCGGATTTTCAATCTGCTGGTTGATCGAGTAGCCTAGAAGCTTCCCTCTTCTGCTTAATACGAAAATGTTTGAATCAATGACATCTCTCAACGTTTCTGCCATTTCCTTAAAATTAACTGGTTTCCCCGCTGCATCTTGCAGCATTGAGTTAATAATCCTTGTTTTTTGTAGTAACGCCATATTAATGATCCTCCTAGATTACTTTATTCATTTGTTAAAGTATAAATTGACTTAAGTCTTTGTTATTCGCAATCTTTCCTAGCTTCTCTTCTACATACTGAGGGGTAATGGTCACTGTCCCTAGTGTAATATCAGGCGCCTCAAATGAAAGCTCTTCAAGCAGCTTTTCAAGTATGGTATGAAGCCTTCTTGCACCGATGTTATCTGTCTCCTGATTGACATGATAAGCCACTTCGGCAATCTTATGAATAGCATCGTCAGAAAATTCAAGAGATATACCTTCTGTTTCAAGTAAAGCTTTATATTGCTTTAATAATGCATTATCTGGTTCCGTTAAGATTTTCACAAAGTCTTCGATACTTAATTTATCTAATTCTACACGAATTGGGAAGCGCCCTTGAAGCTCTGGAATCAAATCTGATGGTTTTGCCATATGAAATGCACCTGCTGCTACAAAAAGCACATGGTCTGTTTTCACTGCCCCATATTTCGTCATCACAGTTGAACCTTCTACAATCGGTAAAATATCACGTTGAACCCCTTCACGAGAAACATCTGCAGATGATGCACCACCGCTTTTAGCGATTTTATCGATTTCGTCGATAAAAATAATTCCTTGCTGCTCTGCTTTATAGACAGCTTCTTGACTGACTTCATCCATGTCAATCAGTTTTGAAGCTTCCTCAGCTGTTAACGCCTTTCTTGCTTCTCTGACGGTCAGCTTTCTGCGTTTTTTCTTTTTAGGCATGAGATTGCCGAGCGCATCCTGCATGTTCATGCCCATTTGCTCCATACCCGAGCCCTGAAGCATATCAAACATGGATGGCTGCTGCTCTTCGACTTCGATCGTGACGTAATGATCTTCAAGTTCGCCCATAGCCAGTTGATGAGCGATTCGCTTTCTTGTCGATTCAAGTTCAACTTCTTCACTTGATTGATCTCGATCACGGTCATCTTCATCAGAACCACCAAACAGCATCTCAAAAGGATTTTTCACAGACTGGCTTTTTTTCTTGCCAGGAACAAGTAAATGAACAAGACGTTTATTTGCTTGTTTTTCTGCTTCTTCTTGAACGTCTTTCATCTTTTCTTCTTTGACAATTCGGATCGCTGTCTCAACTAGATCTCTGACCATCGATTCTACATCACGGCCGACGTAACCAACTTCAGTAAACTTCGTCGCTTCCACTTTAATAAAAGGCGCACCAGAAATTTTTGCAATTCTGCGGGCAATCTCTGTTTTCCCCACACCTGTTGGGCCGATCATTAAAATGTTTTTCGGAACGACTTCATCCTTTAGCTTATCATGTAAAAGGCTTCTTCTGTAACGGTTTCTTAAAGCCACCGCCACTGCTTTTTTCGCATCAAGCTGACCAATAATGTATTGATCAAGCTTTTCAACTATCTCTCTTGGGGTGAACGGCTTTTTCTCCATACGTCTCATGTCCTTTCTATTCAAGCTCTTCTAAAGTGATTTGATCGTTCGTGTAGACACAGATTTCTCCAGCGGTTTCAAGAGCTGCCTTTGCAATATCTCTTGCTGTGAGATGATCACCTGCATGTGTTTTGAGTGCTCTCCCGGCGCTAAGCGCATAATTGCCGCCTGAGCCGATGGCCAAAATACCGTCATCTGGTTCGATGACCTCTCCTGTCCCAGAGACAAGCAGGATGCTGTCTTTGTTCATAACGATCAGCATGGCCTCAAGCTGTCTAAGCATCTTGTCACTACGCCATTCTTTTGCTAGTTCTACGGCTGCCCGCTTTAAGTTACCACCATATTCTTCAAGCTTCGTTTCAAACTTTTCAAAGAGTGTAAATGCATCTGCTACTGAACCTGCAAAACCTGCAAGCACCTTGCCTCCGAAAAGACGGCGCACTTTTTTTGCTGTGTGTTTCATCACGACAGCCTGCCCGAAAGTGACTTGACCGTCTCCAGCCATCGCACTTTTTCCTTTGTGTTGAACGGCAAAGATGGTTGTTGCATGAAATGATGACATGAAAAAACCTCCTTTTAGGATCGTTTAAAAGCCCTTGGGTGATGAGACATGTACGTTTTCCTTAAAGAATCTTTTGATACATGCGTGTACACCTGAGTTGATGATAAATTCGAATGACCAAGAAGTTCTTGAACACTTCTCAAATCTGCCCCCTCATTTAAGAGGTGTGTGGCAAAGGTGTGCCTTAACATGTGAGGATGGATATGTAATGTGCCTGACGCCTTTTTCATTAGTTCAGTGAGAATGAATCGAACGCCTCTGTCTGTAAGAGGCGCCCCGCGCTGATTCAAAAACACATATGCATCAGCACGATCATTCCCCTTCGCTTTCAGCTTTAGCCTTCCATCCTCTAAATAAGTGATGAGCGCTTCATGAGCATATGAACCAAAAGGAACATACCGCTGCTTGCTGCCTTTTCCATGAACAAGCACTGTATCCATCGATAAATCAAGATCAGATTCTTTTAATGAACATAACTCACTGACCCTCATACCTGTTGCATAAAGAAGTTCTAAAATCGCTTGGTTTCTTTGCCCAAGCGGTGTGCTGACATCAGAAACTGTAAAAAGCTCTTTTAGTTCCTCTTCATACAAAAATGAAGGAATTCGCTTATCCTGCTTTGGTAAGCTAACGAGTAAAAAAGGATTTTCTTTCACAAGCTGTTCTCTTAATAGAAATTTATAAAAGCTGCGAAGCGCAGAGACTTTCTTACTAATCGTTCTTCTTGTCAGGCCTTTTTCATAAGCTTCTGTTAAATAAATTCTCGTATCTTGATAGGATACCTCTTCAAAACCGTCTATTCCTTGAACGTTCATAAATCTGACAAACTCTTCAATCGCTTCTGTATATCCTGAGATGGTTAAAGCAGAATAGTTTTTTTCAATTTGCAGATATTCAATGAATAAGTGGACAAGACGCTGTTTATTCGTCATTTTTACACCTCTTTAAGGCTTTTAAATGGTATCACATATCTTGCTTTCCGTGCAATGATTTACTACAGAGATTTCGAAATAGTTTGAATAGTTTCGATTGCGCGCTTAGCGTACTCCGCATAACGCTCTTGTTTGTTTTTAATGCGAACACCAAGATCTTTCAACAAACCAAAATTCGCATTCATTGGCTGGAAGCTTTTCTTGTTTGTCGATGTGATGTAATAAGCCATGCTGCCGATCGCTGTTTCCTCCGGAAGTGTCACAAGCTCTTCTCCTTTGACAAAACGAGCGGCGTTAATTCCAGCCACTAGTCCGGAAGCTGCGGACTCGACATAGCCTTCAACGCCTGTCATTTGTCCGGCAAAGAATAGATCTTCTCTATTTTTAAACTGATACGTTGGTTTTAAAAGACTTGGTGAGTTAATGAATGTATTGCGGTGCATCACGCCATAACGAACAATCTCTGCTTCTTCAAGACCTGGAATCAAGCGGAATACTTCCTTTTGGTCGCCCCACTTCAGATGTGTCTGGAAGCCGACGATGTTATATAAAGTGCCTGCTGCATCATCTTGTCTTAATTGAACAACAGCATAAGGTCTTTTTCCTGTTTTCGGATCTTCAAGTCCTACTGGCTTCATCGGACCAAACAACATCGTTTTCTTTCCTCTTTTCGCCATGACTTCAATTGGCATACAGCCTTCAAAGAAGATTTCTTTTTCGAACTCTTTTAATGGCACAGTTTCAGCAGAAATAAGCGCGTCGTAAAAACGATCGAATTCTTCTTCTGTCATTGGACAGTTTAAATAAGCAGCTTCTCCTTTGTCATAACGTGATTTCAAGTACACCTTATCCATATCAATGCTATCTTTCTCTAGGATAGGAGCCGCTGCATCGTAGAAGTACAGATATTCTTCACCAGTTAACGATTTTAATTCTTTTGAAAGTGCTTCAGATGTAAGTGGGCCTGTCGCAATAATTGTTGGACCTTCTGGAATGCTTTGCACTTCTTCTTGAAAAACTGTCACATTCGGGTGATTTTTTACGCGATCAGTAACGTTTGCTGCAAATTCATGACGATCTACTGCAAGCGCTCCGCCAGCAGGAACTGAGCTTTCATCTGCAGCTGCGATAATCGCTGAATCTAAATGACGCATTTCTTCCTTTAATACACCGACCGCATTTGTCAAAGCGTTGGCACGCAGTGAATTGCTGCATACAAGCTCTGCAAATTTATCTGTGTGGTGAGCTGGCGTTTGTTTGACAGGTCTCATTTCATACAAGTTGACTTTAATTCCGCGTTTAGCAATTTGCCATGCCGCTTCACTTCCAGCTAAACCTGCTCCGATCACATTTACAAATTGACTCATTGTACAACTCTCCTATTTCGTAAGTTCTGTTTGATGACATAAAAAAGCAGGTGAACAAGGCTGCTCACCGCTATTTTTGTTGTTCCTCTTTATAATCACAGTTCACACATTGAACTTGCATGCCTTTTTTCAGCTTTTTCTCTACAAGCATATTTTCGCATTTTGGACACTTTCTTTCAATCGGTTTGTCCCAAGAGACGAATTCACACTCTGGAAAACGATCACAGCCATAAAAAATGCGGCGCTTCTTAGATTTTCGTTCAACAATGTTTCCTTCATGACATGTCGGGCATTTCACACCAATATCTTTCACAATTGGTTTTGTGTTACGGCAGTCAGGAAAGTTAGAGCAAGCCATGAACTTACCGTATCGACCCATTTTGTACACCATCGGATGTCCACACTCTTCACAGTCAACTCCGGCGTATTCAGGCTCAATCTCAACTTCTTGCATTTCTGCTTCCGCTTTTTCGACCCGTTTTGCAAAGTCTTGATAGAAGCTGTCGATAATACGAACCCATTCGATCGTACCTTCTTCAACGCTATCAAGTTCTTTTTCCATTTTCGCTGTGAATTCCACGTTAATGATTTCAGGGAAGAATTCAATGATTAAGTTGAGAACAATTTCCCCAAGCTCTGTTGGGATAAACCGTTTATTATCAAGTGCGACATAGCCGCGCTTTTGAATCGTATCTAATGTTGGTGCATACGTAGACGGACGGCCTATACCTAGCTCTTCAAGCGTTTTGACAAGTCTTGCCTCAGTGTAGCGCGGAGGCGGCTGCGTGAAGTGCTGTTCAGGTTCGATATCTTTTGAAAGAACCGTATCACCTTCTTTAAGATCAGGCAGCATTTTGTCCTTTTCTTCTAGCTGGTCGTCTTTCCCTTCTACATATACCTTCATGAATCCAGGGAATTTCACTTTGCTTCCGTTAGCACGGAATGTAAGCCCGTTATTATCAAGGTCCACACTCATTGTATCAAGAACAGCCGGCGCCATTTGGCTTGCGACGAATCGTTCCCAAATCAATTTATACAGACGAAGTTGATCTCGGCTTAAAACATGTTTGACATCTGCTGGTTTTCTTAGCGTAGATGTCGGTCTGATGGCTTCGTGAGCATCTTGTGCATTTTCATTCTTTTTAGCGGTTCGTTTTGTTGTATTTAAGAAATTCTTACCGTACGTCTGATCAATGAAAGCAGATACTTCTTCAATCGCCGTATTGGAAATACGTGTTGAGTCCGTTCTCATGTATGTAATGAGTCCGACTGTACCTTCTTTACCAAGATCAATTCCTTCATATAATTGCTGTGCAATCATCATCGTCTTTTTCGCACGGAAGTTTAATTTTCTCGCAGCTTCCTGCTGTAAAGTAGATGTTGTAAACGGAACAGCTGGGTTGCGTTTACGCTCTTTTTTCGTCACTTTCTCTACAGAGAATTTGCTCCCTTTTAGTTTCGAAAGGATTTCTTTTACATCTTCTTTTGTTTTCAGTGGATGCTTTTTGCCATTGACGCCAAAGAAGCTCGCTTCGAAGCTTTCTTTTCCTTTTAGGAATGTACCGTCAATTGTCCAGTATTCTTCTGGTTTAAATTCATTAATTTCATTCTCGCGATCAATAATCAGGCGGAGTGCAACTGATTGAACACGACCAGCACTTAAGCCCTTTTTCACTTTCTTCCATAAAATCGGACTAATTTTATACCCAACGAGACGATCTAAGATCCGTCTTGCCTGCTGTGCATCAACTAAATCCATATTGATCATACGTGGATGCTTAAAGGAATCTTTAATAGCATCTTTTGTAATCTCGTTAAAGACAACGCGGCAGTCAGAAGAGAGGTCAAGGTCAAGGCTATGCGCTAAATGCCAAGCAATCGCTTCTCCCTCTCTATCGGGGTCAGCTGCGAGATAGACTTTCTTTACTTTTTTCGCAGCTGTTTTTAATTCTTTTAATACGGGGCCTTTCCCGCGAATTGTAATATACCTCGGTTCGAAGTCATGCTCAGTGTCAACACCAAGCTGACTTTTCGGTAAATCTCTTATGTGCCCCATTGAAGCCTTTACTTTATACTTTTTACCTAAATAACGCTCAATCGTTTTCGCCTTGGCTGGCGACTCAACGATGACTAAATAATCAGCCATACTCAAAATCCCCCTTAAGAGGTGTTCTCTCTTTATACATTTCACAATTCATATTTATGTTAATTGCACCTATCTAACAGGCAATCATGAAAAATTCTTTATGATGAACATCATTATAAACACGAAAAACAAAGTGTAAACTTAAATCCTCACTATTATTAAATATTCCTATGTCTTTTGTCAAACGATATTTTTATGAGAGTTCAGTATATTGAACGCTGCGGAAGGAGAATTCCTCTAAAATATCCTTCGTTGAATGAACAAGCTTTGCTCCCTGCTGTATAAGTCTGGCTGGACCTGTGGAATTAGGATCAAAGATTGATCCTGCAACCGCAAATACCTCTTTGCCTTGCTCAAGTGCTTGATAGGCGGTAATGAGTGAACCGCTCTTTTCTTTGCACTGAATCACGATGGTTCCACTTGTGAGCGCACTAATTAAACGATTCCTCAAAGGGAAATGCCACTTTTCTGGTTTGACGTAAGGCGGATGCTCAGATAAAAGCAAATGATGCTCGCCCATGTATTCAGCCATTTGCACATGTTCCTTTGGGTATAAGTGCTGAAATCCGCCTGCTATAATACCGATCGTTTTCCCTTTATTCCTAATGCACTCTTTATGTGCAAGTCCATCAATGCCTTTTGCTAAGCCACTGACAATCGTCCACTCTTCCTTTACAAGCTCACCAACAATTTTCTTCACACATGCTTCTCCATAAGACGATGGAACTCGTGTGCCTACTACACCTAAACTTTTTTCTTCATTTAAATACGATATGTTTCCTTTTAGGAATAACACAGGGGGAGGATCATAAATATGTTTTAGTGTGCTGGGATATAAGGGTGATGTGATGGGAATCATGTGAATGTTTTGCTTTAAATAGGCTTGAACGATGTGTTGAAAAATGGGGAATTCTTTTTCTTCGGCTTGTTTTAAGCGGGTAAAGTCGATTGTTTGTAATGATCGATCCTGTTTGAAATGATGTGTTTCTTCATTTATATATAGCTCAGGATCGACTTTCCACCATTTTGTTAACAAAGAGGGTGAGATGAGGCCTTTTAAGCGGTGAAAAATCATTCTTTCGGACACGTTGTACATACCATTCCTCCTGTTTAAGATAGAAAGAAGAAGACTTGTCAAAGAACAAGTCTTCTTGTGTCATTAATGCGTTTTACAAGCTTCAAAGAGATTCTTCTCTTTTAGTACTTTAATCAAAGTTTCTCCCATGACAGATGGTGTCTCTGCCACTTCAATTCCACATTCACGCATTGTTTTTACTTTTTCATCAGCTGTTCCTTTACCACCAGAAATAATGGCACCAGCATGTCCCATGCGTTTTCCTGGAGGCGCCGTTTTACCGCCAATAAAGCCAACAACTGGCTTTGTCATATTTGCTTTTACCCATTCAGCTGCTTCTTCTTCAGCCGTACCGCCAATTTCACCGATCATAATGACAGCATGTGTATCAGGGTCTTCATTGAATGCTTTTAATACATCAATAAAGTTTGTCCCATTGACAGGGTCTCCGCCGATTCCTACAGCTGTCGATTGACCAACGCCAGCTTCTGAAAGCTGATGTACCGCTTCATATGTAAGCGTTCCAGAACGAGAAACAACCCCCACATGACCTTTTTTATGAATGTAGCCTGGCATGATCCCAATCTTACATTCTTCAGGTGTAATGACACCTGGGCAGTTAGGGCCAACAAGTCTTGTCTTTTTCCCTTCCATATACCGTTTTACTTTGACCATGTCAAGTACTGGAATATGTTCTGTAATACAAATGACTAGATCGACTTCTGCATCAACAGCCTCTAAAATGGCATCTGCTGCAAATGGTGCTGGTACATAGATAACAGAAGCATTTGCTCCAGTTGTTTGAACAGCTTCAGATACTGTATTAAATACAGGAACTCCTTCTACTTCAGTTCCACCTTTTCCAGGTGTGACACCGCCAACAATATTTGTTCCGTACTCAATCATTTGTTTTGTATGGAACAATGCGGTTGAACCGGTAATCCCCTGAACAATTACTCTCGTATTTTTATTAATAAATACACTCATTTAGGTTCCCTGCCTTTCTGCTCTACTTGACTAAAGATACAATCTTTTCTGCCCCATCAGCCATAGACTCAGCAGAAGTGATATTTAAGCCTGAATCGCTCAGAATTTTCTTCCCTAATTCAACGTTTGTTCCTTCAAGACGTACAACGAGTGGTAATGTTAAGCCGACTTGTTTCGTCGCTTCAACGACACCTTCTGCAATGACATCACATTTCATGATGCCGCCAAAAATGTTCACGAAAATCCCTTTTACATTTTGATCAGATAAGATGATTTTAAATGCTTCCGTTACTTTTTCAGCTGTTGCACCGCCGCCAACATCCAGGAAGTTTGCAGGGTCCCCGCCGTAATGCTTGATGATATCCATTGTAGACATCGCAAGACCTGCACCATTGACCATACAGCCAATATTTCCATCTAGAGAAATGTAGCTTAGATCATATTTAGATGCTTCAATTTCTTTTGGATCCTCTTCATCAAGGTCACGGTATTCTAATATATCTTTTTGTCTATATAAGGCATTGCTATCAAAGTTTAATTTCGCATCAAGTGCCATGACTTTTCCATCGCCTGTTACAACAAGTGGATTAATCTCAGCAATTGAACAATCTTTTTCAACGAACGCATTGTAAAGACTTGTCATAAACTTAACAGCTTGGCCAACTAATTTTGTTGGAATATTAATTTTAAACGCTACTTCTCTCGCCTGATAGCCTTGCAATCCAATCGCTGGGTCGATGACCACTTTGACGATTTTTTCTGGCGTTTTTTCTGCTACTTCTTCAATTTCAGTACCGCCTTCTTCAGAAGCCATCAATACAATTCTTGATGTCGCTCTGTCCAAAACAAGTCCAACGTAGTACTCCTTTTGAATATCGCAGCCTTCTTCAATAAGTAAGCGTTTTATTTCGCGCCCCTCAGGCCCAGTTTGATGTGTGACAAGTGTTTTGCCGAGCAATTCCTCTGCAAACCCTTTCACTTCATCTTTTGTTTTTGCAATTTTTACCCCGCCTGCTTTACCACGGCCGCCTGCATGAATCTGTGCTTTTACGACATATACAGAGCTTTCTAGCTCTTCTGATGCTTTCACTGCTTCATCAGGTGTAAATGCTACTTTACCATTTGGAACTGAAACCCCATATTTTCTTAGGATTTCTTTTCCTTGGTACTCATGGATATTCATTTCCCATCCTCCCAACATATGTAGAAACAAAAATTATAAAATAGACTGCGCTTTCATTTTAAAGAATAAAAAAGAGAATGTCTAGGGTTCTATGTAAAATCGTAAAATCCTTCTAAACATTCAAACTTTTATTTTATTAAAAATATAAATTTTTCATTCAAAACACTTATTTTACCTTATTTTTTCATTTTTTGATCTAACCTATAGATAAATGAAAATATTTCTGCTACAGTATCGTATAACGCTTCAGGGATCTCCTCATCCAGCGTTAAGTGGCGCATGAGTTCGACTAAATTACGGTCTTCTTGGATAGGAACTCCCGACTTTTTTGCTTCTTCAATGATATGGTCTGCCACATAGCCGCTCCCTGTCGCGACGACTTTTGGCGCCTTTTGTTTTTCTTCATCATAATGTAGAGCGACCGCCCTTCTAAGCGGTTTTGAATCCTTCATACTCGTAAGTCCAGCCCTTTCTCGCTGATTTTATGAAAGTGTTCATCTAGAAAGTGAGACGGATCTACTGGCTCTTGTCTCTTCTTTGCTGTAATTCCCGTAAGGCTGTATCCTAAGGCATTTAAATTCTCCCGAACTGCTGGAATCATTGGATTAATGGCTCCTTGAAGTTCATGACCGGTTTCAACTGTAATTGACATGACCTTTTGCTGAATCGTACAGTCGATTAATGTTTCTTCGAGGTTTTCCATGTTTAAGTAAAACATAAGGCGACACTGAGAAATGTCAATAGAGCCATCTTTTTTCTTATGTCCTTTTAGAATAAAGGTTAAATCTTGAACACTATGTTTTGAAAAGAGCGGATAAGAGACCATCATTTGGCTGATGGTTTGGTTCTCCTGCTGCACAAATAACTGCCCGTTCAATCTATGAAACAATTGATCGACTTCTTTTTTTACGGGCTCTGGTAAATCAGACTGTCTCACATCATTTAAGACGAGCTTTAATTGGTGAAGCTCCTGATTTTTTACATCCTGGTTGCCTTTTTCGAGTAGTTTCAGCATACCGATTTCGTCACGTACACCTATTGCCTTTTTCATCGTCATGAGTAAATCGAGCACATCGGTTTTATTGCTTAATGCGGGTTCCGTCTGCTGCACCACCTGAGCCAATGCTTTTGCCTCTATTTTTGACAGGAATGGAAATTCTTTTTGAAGCACAGATGCTTTTGCGTCAGGCTGAGATCCAGCCTGCTGAAGCCCTTGCAGCAATGACGTGAGCTGTTTTAAGCTAGGTTCTTGCTGCCCATCTGCGCCTTGTTTTATTAAACTTGTAAGTATCCGCTCAATTTGCTGAGGCGGGATGTGCAGCTCTTTTGGACTTGTTGACTGCTGCACGTTAGATTGAAGAACTTGGGTCGTCTGACGCTCTTGAGCGATTGGAGTTTGGCTATTTTCTTTTGGTTGAGTCAGATTGGGCTGAGGCGTTACAGGTAGACTTCCTCCTTGCTTCGTCGCCCCTTCTCTCGCTGCTAGAAGGACCGATAAGAGCTTTTCTGCATGGACAGACGTCTCAGCATCTATGACTGATCGAACGGCTTGTGTAAGCGCCTGTGTGGCGTCTGAGTGCTTCGGGAGCTGTGTTAAGCGTTCTAGCAGCGCTGTCATATCCTGATGAAGAGCAGAGGATGATTTCACAGCTAAAATGGATTGAAGCACTCCTTCCTGGATCGGCAAGTCTTTCTTTAAAGCAAATAGAAGTGCCTGGAGACCTTTTTTCACATCAGCTCCTTGAAGCTGTTCGATCCACTTCACTGCCGTTTTTAACTCTGTTTCGTTGATAACCGATTTTTCTTTTAAAAAAGCTGTGGCTGTTAGAATGTTTTCAAGTCCGCTTTTCAGAGAGAGACCTTCTAATAGTTTGGCAGCGGCATCCTTTAATGTCTTAGGATCTTGATCAAATTGCTGGACTGGCCTTAGTTTATTGAGGCTGTCTCCACCCTCTTGTTCAAATTGGAACCAATAAAATGCGTCTGCTTTGAGCTGAGCCGCTAGCTGTGCTTTTATTTTTGTTGAGCCTATTTGAACAAGGGCTGTATCATCTCCAAGCATTTTCAGTACTTTACCGAGAATCAGCCGATGCACATTTTCCTTTCCTTCGGTGTTTAATGGCACAGATTCTGCCGCACTTAACCGGCTATTCAGTGCTGTATGTATGTCCTCAACTCTTGTCATCACAGGCAGCCTCCTTAGGTCAAAAATTTATGAGATAACGGATTTCACTGGTGCAAACGATAATCGATGGATTGGGGCAGCTCCATGTGTTTGAATGGCAGCCAAATGCTCTTTTGTTCCGTACCCTTTATGTTTTTCAAATTGATACTCAGGGTACTTACGCCCGTATTCTTCCATCATCTGATCTCTTGTCACCTTTGCAATACATGCACCTGCTGCGATGGATGCACTTTTTGCATCTCCTTTGATGATATTCTCCTGGTGAATAGGAAGTGGGAGCGTCATGGCATCTATGAGTAGATAATCAGGTGTATGAGTTAACTGCTCCACCGCTCTCACCATCGCCAGTCTTGATGCCTCGTAAATATTGATTTCATCAATCGTAGCCGCATCAACAATGCCGATACCGATATCAAGTGCTTCTTTTTGGATCAGGTCATAATATGCCAATCTTTTTTTCTCAGATAATTGCTTTGAGTCGTTTAAACCGAGCAGGACTGTATCTTCCTTTAATATGACAGCTGCTGCTACAACGGGGCCTGCCAGTGGTCCTCTTCCTGCTTCATCTATTCCAGCAATACATGTGTATCCCTGCGCCTTAGCATTGTTTTCAAATTGCAGCATCTCATTCCATGCTACATGAAGTTGCTGCTGCTTTTCTCTCTCTTTGTGCCACTTCTCTATCAGTTTTTGGACACTTTTTCTCTTATCATCTTTTACAAGCTCATGAATGTATGACTCGTCTTGCGAATGCTTTTCTATCAGTTCTTTTATTTGTTTCACTGTGTACATAGGCTTTTCGTCAGCCTCCTTCTTTATATCGGCAGTTTTCCGCAAAAAATAAAGACCCGCATGAGCTGCGTGTCTTTTAGCTTTCAGGCTTCTCAAAAGTGAGGGGACCAAATTTTTCTGTTCGAATATCCCGAATAATGATTTCGGTGGTTTTGTCGTAATTAATCAATCCACCGCTCATGAGACAGCCGCGCTTTGTACCTATTGCATCAAACAGCTCAGCCGTATCTTCAGGGATCTCCGTTAGGTCATAGCGTTTTTTTAATCTCTCTGGATAGTTTTCTTCTAGAAAGCGAAGTCCATATACAGCGACATCCTGTAAGTTGATGATAGAATCTTTGATCGCTCCAGTTACCGCTAGCCTAAGTCCTACTTTCTCATCTTCAAACTTCGGCCAGAGGATTCCAGGTGTATCGAGCAGTTCCAATTCTTTCCCTACCTTCACCCATTGCTGTGAGGTGGTAATACCAGGACGGTCTCCTGTTTTGGCAATGTTCTTTTTCGCTAAACGATTGATTAAGGTCGATTTCCCGACGTTGGGAATCCCGATAATCAGCGCCCGGATTGCACGTGGTTTAACACCTTTTGCTTTCATGCGGTCGAATTTTTCTTTTAAGATTTCTTTTGAAGTTGTGATGATCTGATTTAACCCTTGTCCATCGACAGAGTTAATAGCAAGTGACCGAACGCCTTGCTGCTCAAAGTGCGCCTGCCACTCCTTTGTCACACGAGGATCCGCTTTATCTGCTTTGTTTAATAGCATGATTTTGGGTTTATTCTGAAGGATTTCTTCGATCATTGGGTTTCTAGAGGACATCGGAATTCTAGCATCAGTTAATTCAAATACGATGTCGATGAGCTTTAATTTTTCTGTGACTTCACGTCTTGCTTTTGCCATATGGCCTGGAAACCATTGAATCGTCATATGTGCACCTTCTCTTCTATCGATTATCTCTATACATCGTACAAAAAAAGAGCCTGTTACAGGTAACAAGCTCTTTCCTTTGATATCATTATCGTCTGATTTCTTTGATACGAGCCGCTTTACCGCGAAGTTCACGTAGGTAGTAAAGTTTCGCACGACGTACCTTACCGTGACGTACAACTTCGATGTTAGCGATTTTTGGTGTGTGTACAGGGAATGTACGCTCAACGCCTACACCGTAAGAAATCTTACGAACTGTGAAAGTTTCGCTGATTCCACCACCACGACGCTTAATTACAACACCTTCAAAGATCTGGATACGCTCACGAGTACCCTCGACAACTTTAACGTGTACACGTAAAGTGTCACCAGGACGGAACGCAGGAAGATCAGTGCGTAATTGTTCTTTTGTGATTTCTTCAATCAAATGTTGCATCGTTTTCAACTCCTTCCAACAGATGCTCATGTCCTCTTTCTTCATTGCAGCGGAACATCGTTTTCAAACTCGAATCGGCAAGCCGTCCAAGTCACAAGTAGTATCATACCATACCTCTATGCAGTGTGCAATACAATCTAGTCATTATGAAGCTGCCAAAGCCATCTTTTTTCTTCATCTGTTAACGTTTTGCATGAATCGATCAAATCTGGCCTTCTTGTATAAGTTCGCTTCAAGGATTCTTTGCGCCGCCACTCTTCAATTTTGGCATGATTTCCAGAGAGGAGCACTTCCGGCACTTTTAGTCCTTTATAATCGGCTGGCCTTGTATAGTGAGGATGCTCTAGCAAACCTGTACTAAATGAATCTTCAATGTGAGACGCTTCTTTTCCAAGCACATGAGGCAAAAGCCTGACCACACTGTCTGCAATCATCATCGCTGGCAGCTCTCCGCCTGTGAGAACGAAATCTCCGATTGAGATTTCATCTGTGACAAGATGCTCCCTGATGCGCTCATCGTAGCCTTCATAATGGCCGCAAATGAACATAAGGTGTTCTTCTTTTGCAAGTTCCTCTGCCTTCTTTTGTGTATATCTTTCTCCTTGAGGACAGACAAGAATAATTCGGGGCTTCTTGCTTGCTTTCTTCGTTAAATCTTCTACCGCATCGAATACGGGCTGTGCTTTCAGTACCATACCAGCACCGCCGCCATATGGGTAATCATCTACTGTTTTGTGCTTATGATCTGAATACTCTCTAAAATTGACAACATTGAATGAGACAGCTTCTTTCTCCTGTGCCTTTTTTAAGATCGATGAGTGGAGCACACCTTCGAACATTTCAGGAAAAAGCGTTAAGAAGTCGATTTTCATTCGTCAATGAGTCCTTCCATCACTTCAATATGTATGGTTTTGGATGAGATATCGATCTTTTTGACGACAGATGGGATATAAGGAATCAAGGCATCTTTTTTGCCTTTTCTTCCGACCACCCAGACATCATTTGCCCCTGGTGTTAAAATCTCCTTGATTTGGCCGACAAGCTGATCCTCTTCATCGTATACTTCACAGCCAATGATTTGGTGGAAATAAAATTCTCCTTCATCTAAAGAGCCGAGATGTTCTTTTTCTACTTTTAAGATTGATTCTTTCAATAGCTCTGCTTCATTTAATGAGCTAATTTCTTCAAATGTAAGCAAATCAAACTGTTTATGCTGCCTATGTGATGCGACAGTGACTTTCAGCGGCTCCCCTTGACCTTGCTTAAAAATATAGAGGACGCTTCCTTTTTTGTAACGCTCTTCTGGGAAATCTGTCTTTGATACGACGCGTACTTCTCCGCGCACTCCGTGTGTATTGACAATCTTTCCAACATTCAACCATTCTTGTTCCATGTTCTCAATCACCCCTGACGTATTTCCACAATGGTGCCGTCTTTCACGACGATGACATTGTCTTGCATCTTGTCATCCCATTTATCACCTATTTTCACTTCAACCAGCGCATCCACTTCTGTCTCTTTCATTTCACTTCCAAGCGGCAAAATATGCAGCTGCTCTACTTGAAAGTCAATTTGCTGGATCTTTTCCTGCCGTTTATCGATGGCTTTTTGAAATTGAGGGATGGCTTCTTGCTGATGTGGTTCTTTTTCATGTTTTTTCAGTTGAAAATATAGTTGGTTGCATTCACGTTCTAGTCTTTCTTTTTTCTCCAAAAAAGTCGTTAACAGTTTGTCCTTACTGCTTTCAGTTAATACTTGCATGACGGTGACATGTTGAATGATCTGCATCTTCCTTTTTGTCCCCCTATCCGAAGGCATTTGTCCTCTACAGTATAACGAAAAATAGATTTAAACGTGTAAAAAAAGGGGAGGTCCTAAGCCCTCTCCCTTTTTAGTCAGCAATCTCAAGTTGAACTTTCTTAGAAGACTCTGCACTTGCTGCAAACATGACTGTTCGTATCGCTTTCGCTGTACGTCCCTGCTTTCCGATCACCTTTCCGGTATCTTCAGCATTGACAGACAGTGTGTAAATCACTTGCTCATCTTTTTCTAATGAAGATACGTGAATATCTTCAGGGAAATCAACAAGTGGCTCGACGATGGACACAATCAATTCTTCCAAGGACAGCTCATTCATTATTTGCTGTTTTTCGCATTATGAAATTTTTCAAGAATTCCTTGGCTTGAGAAAAGGTTGCGAACTGTATCAGATGGTTTCGCACCATTTTGAAGCCATTTAAGAGCTAATTCTTCGTTGATTTTCACCTCAGCTGGTGATAACACTGGATTGTATGTTCCAACTGTTTCGATGAAACGACCATCACGTGGTGAACGAGAATCTGCTACTACAATACGATAGAAAGGAGATCTTTTTGATCCCATACGTTTTAAACGAATTTTTACTGCCATTTTACTAGCACCTCCGAAAATATTTCAACAAGATAGTATATTAACAATGATAAAAGGGTTTGTAAAGTGTTTTTTCTTAACAACGGTTTTATCATGTATAACCAATTACATAAATGGTAATTTAAAGCCTTTTTTCTTTCCTTTGGACATGTTGGTCATTTGCTTCATCATCTTTTTCATTTCGTCAAATTGCTTTAAAAGGCGATTGACTTCCTGTACAGATGTTCCGCTCCCTTTTGCAATCCGTTTTCTTCGGCTTGCATTGATGACCTCTGGCTGTTCTTTTTCCTCGGTCGTCATTGATTTAATGATCGCTTCGATGTGATTGAGCTGCTTTTCGTCTACTTGGACGTTTTTGAGCCCTTTCATTTTACCGGCTCCCGGCATCATTTGGATCAATTCATCAAGTGGACCCATGTTACGAACTTGGCCAAGCTGCTCGAGGAAATCATCGAGTGTAAAGCTCATGGTCCGCATTTTTTGTTCAAGCTCTTTCGCTTTATCTTGGTCCACGTTTGCCTGTGCTTTTTCAATCAGTGTAAGCACATCTCCCATGCCAAGAATTCTTGATGCCATCCGTTCTGGGTGGAATGGTTCAATCGCGTCAAGCTTTTCACCTAGCGCGGCGAATTTAATCGGCGTATTGGTGACAGCTCGAATGGAAAGTGCTGCACCGCCTCGTGTATCCCCGTCTAGTTTCGTTAAAACGACACCTGTTAAACCTAGCTGTTCATTAAAGCTTTTCGCTACATTGACAGCATCTTGACCTGTCATAGAGTCAACAACAAGGAAAATTTCTTCTGGACTCGCTACTTCTTTTACTTTCTGAAGTTCATCCATCAATTCTTCATCAATATGAAGACGTCCTGCTGTATCTAAAATGACATAATCATGGTGTTCTTCTTTCGCTTTTTCGATTGCCTGTTTGGCAATCTCGACAGGACTGACTTGATCACCTAATGAAAACACAGGCATATCAAGCTGTTTCCCTAGCGTTTCAAGCTGCTGGATCGCTGCTGGTCTGTAAATATCTGCAGCCACCATCATCGGCTTGCGATTATGTTTTTTGCGAAGTAAATTGGCAAGCTTCCCAGTTGTGGTGGTTTTACCTGCCCCTTGAAGACCAACCATCATAATGACCGTCGGAGATTTTTTCGCTACAGCGATTTTACTCTCTTCTCCGCCCATTAATTCAGTGAGTTCTTCTTTTACAACTTTAATGACCTGTTGCCCAGGGGTAAGGCTTTTCATGACCTCTTGTCCAACTGCCCGCTCACTTACTTTTTTCACAAAGTCTTTGACTACTTTAAAATTGACGTCAGCTTCAAGAAGGGCAAGGCGTACCTCGCGCATCATTTCTTTTACATCTTGTTCTGACACTTTTCCTTTGCCGCGGATTTTTGAAATCGTCTGCTGCAGTCGGTCGGCTAATCCTTCAAATGCCATACTGTGCCGCCTCCTAATCTAATTTCTCAAGCGATTCAATTAAAGCTTCTGCTTCTTCCATCTGAGCGGAATCTGCTACGAGCTCACTCATTTTTTTGAGAAGTTCTTTACGCTCTTTAAATTTCTTAAACAAGAGCAGCTTTTCTTCATATTGTTCAAGCATCGCTTCAGTCCGTTTAATATTATCATAAACAGCCTGTCTTGATACTTCATATTCATCCGCAATTTCACCGAGGGAAAAATCGTCTAGGTAGTAAAGCGACATGTAGCTCTTTTGCTTTGCGGTTAACAACGATTGATAGAAGTCAAACAAGTAGTTCATTCTCGTTGTTTTTTCAAGCGTCATGGGCTCTCTCCCCTTTGTTAAGTTCATTCCCTTTACATCAACTAAGTTTACACGGTTCTCTACTGTGTGTCAAGTTTTTATCTTGTCACTGCATGAAGCGGCGTATAAATAAAAATGCCAGCAATCTTTGCCGGCATTTTTGTTAGTCCTCTTGATCAATCACGTCTGAGAATAATCCATACACATACGATTCTGCATCGAATTCTTGCAGATCGTCTACCTTCTCACCTAAACCGACGAGCTTCACGGGGATGTTTAACTCATTTCGAATTGCAAGGACAATCCCGCCTTTTGCAGTGCCGTCAAGCTTTGTTAAAGCAATTCCTGTCACATTCGTCGCTTTAGAAAATTCCTTCGCTTGTGCCATCGCATTTTGACCCGTTGTTGCATCAAGAGCGAGCAGCACTTCATGCGGTGCATCTGGAACCTCGCGTTCAATGACTCTCTTGACCTTCTCCAGTTCTTTCATCAAGTTGACTTTGTTTTGTAGTCTTCCTGCTGTATCACAGATAAGGACATCCGCATTTTTCGCTTTTGCTGATTGAACGGCATCATAGATCACCGCTGCTGGGTCAGAGCCAGCCGTCTGTTTGACAACAGGGACACCTGAACGCTCTCCCCATACTTCAAGCTGCTCTATCGCACCGGCACGGAATGTATCACCTGCTGCCAAAATGACGGATTTCCCATCATTTTTCAGCTTATTTGCAAGTTTGCCGATCGTCGTTGTTTTCCCAACGCCATTGACACCGACAAATAAAATGATATTTAATCGCCCGTCTTCAATATTCAGCGCAGAGATTTGTTCCTCTCCGCTATTGTAGATTTCAACCAGTTTTTCAGAGATGACCGATTGTACTTCACTTGGGTCTTGAATGTTTCTTAGTTTCACTTCTTTTTTCAGCTCATCAATCAGTTCCATCACCGTTGTGAAACCGACATCCGCGCCGATCAGAACTTCTTCTAATTCTTCAAAAAAGTCTTCATCAACTTTACGGTAGCGTGAAATGAGTTCATTTACTCTTCCTTGAAAGGAGTTTCTCGTTTTTTCAAGTCCATCCTTAAACTTTTCTGATACTGAATCGGTTTGCTGCGTAAATTTTTCTTTTAATTTCTTAAAAAAGCTCATTTGGTTCAAAAACCTCCTTTAATTACTGGACAAGCTCTTTCGTTTCTTCTAGTTTGACAGATACAAGCTTAGAAACACCTGACTCCTGCATCGTAACACCGTAGAGCACATCTGCTTCTTCCATTGTTCCTTTGCGGTGCGTAATGACTATGAATTGTGTTTCTTCGCTGTATTTTTTTAAATATTGTGCAAAGCGGAAAACATTGGCTTCATCAAGCGCCGCTTCTACCTCATCTAACACGCAGAATGGAACAGGTCTGACTTTTAAAATAGAGAATAGTAAAGCGATCGCTGTCAATGCTCTCTCACCGCCTGAAAGAAGGCTTAAGTTTTGCAGCTTTTTCCCTGGCGGCTGCGCGACAATATCAACGCCAGAGTTTAGTAAATCGTTTGGATCTGTCAGCTTAAGATCTGCTTTCCCGCCGCCAAATAATGCTTGGAAAACTGATTCAAAATGCCCGCGAATTTGCGAGAATGTTTCAGAGAAGCGCTTTGTCATCTCTTGATCCATTTCTTCGATCACTTGGAATAATGTATTTTTCGCTTCTGTCAGATCATTTCGCTGTTCTGTTAAGAAAAGGTAGCGTTCATTTACTCGTTCATACTCATCAATGCTGCCTAAGTTCACTGTTCCTAGCTCTTCAATGGCTAATTTGATCAGTTTCACTCGTTTTCTTGCTTCATCTGGCGATAACGTCAGATGATACATCTCTTTTGCCCCTTCAAACGAGAGAGCATACTCTTCGTTCAAATAAGCGATGAGGTTGTCGAGCTCAACTTCCATACGGCCAAGCTTAATTTCTTCATCTTTTAAGCTTGTGGTGAGCTGCTTGTAAAGGCGTTTTTGTTCTTTCAGTTCACGTTCAGCAAATTCTAACGTTTCAGAAAGAGCAAGACGCTGTTTACGCCGCTCTGAAATGAGTGCGGTTGTTTTGTTTTTATTTTCAAGCTTCTCTTTCGCCGCTTCTTCCAGCTGTTCTGCTCCGCTTGAGCTAGATGTCATTTCACTTGTTAAGAGTGACAGATCTTCTTTTGTTTCCGTCAGCGTTTGTTCAGCCTCTTCTAATTCGGCCATTAAGCTCGAAAGCTTTTCTTGTTCATTCGCTAAGGACTGCTCTTTTTTGGCAAGCGAGATTTTCAGCTCTGTTAATTCGGCAGAAATGGTTTCTTTCGTTGAGCTTTGGGTCTGTTTACGCTTTGTTAATGTATTGATCTCTTGATCAAGGGTGGTCAATTTCTCCCCTATAGAAACTTCAAGAGCTGCCTGCTTTTTGTCCTTATCTGTAAGTTCAGTAGAACGCAGCTGCAATTCTTCTTTTTCTTGGTCATAGAGTTCAAGGTGAGCATTAATATTTTTTTCTGCTACTTGCAGTTCGTATAGCTTCCCTTTGAGCTCTTGCTGCTGTTCTCGAAGCGTTTCTCCCCGCTGACGCAGTTCGTTTAATTGACTTTCGTTTGCTGCAATCAATTGCTTCGTTTCTTTTGTTTCCTTTTCAAGGATCGTCGTTTTTTCTTCCATTTCAACAAGCTGCTTTGTTAATGTTTCGATCTCTCGGTTTCTTGAAAGAAGGGAGTTGTTCTTTTTCTTAACACCGCCACCAGTCATTGAACCGCCGGGGTTCACAACATCTCCATCAAGGGTCACGATGCGATAACGATGACCAAGCATTTTTGCCAGTTCATTGGCGCCTTTTAAGTCTCTAACGATCAGAACCGTTCCAAGCAAGTTCTGTATGACCTTTTGATACTTTTCTTCAAAGGAAACAAGGTGACTTGCTACACCGATAAATGCAGCGTGCTGCTCGGCTGTTTGGACGTCTCTATGCTGAATGGTTCGTTCTTTGATCACATTCATTGGCAGGAAGGTTGCTCGTCCAAAGGAGTGCTGCTTTAAGTATGCAATTGCTTGTCGCGCTGCGGCTTCGTTTTCTGTGACGACGTGCTGCGTTGCTGCGCCTAGCGCGATTTCAATCGCTGTCTCATGCTGCTGATCTGTTTGAATCAGCTCTGCAATGGCACCGTGAATACCGCCTAACCGTTCTTTTGCCTTTAAGACCTCTTTTACTCCTTGGAAAAAGCCTGAGAAGTCTTCCTGCATGGATTCTAGCATCTCTTTTTTTGACTTTGCCTGCTGCACATATTGATAGGCTTGGTAAAGAGCCGTTTCTTTTTTCTCGTATTGACGTTTCATTTGCTCAAGCTTTTGTTCCGCTTCTCTAAAACGCTTGACCTGAGCCAGAATGTCTTCTTCTAGGGCTGAAAGCTGCTGCTCAGCCTCTGTTTTCTTCTCTTTGACAGACACACGTTCTTCAATGTGTTTTTGGTTGTTTTGCGTGAGCCGATCTAGCTGCATGGCCGCTTGGCGCTGCTGTTCTTCTAATAATTTGCGTTCATTGCGGATGGTAGCCTGTTCATTGAGCAGATCAAAATAATCGCTTTTCAGCTGTTCAATTTGACCTTCCACATCTTCACTATGAAGCGACAGTTGATGCTGCTTTGTTTTCACTTCATCTTTTAGCTGCTGCACTTCTTTTTGAAGGCTGTCCCGCGCGATTTTCTGCTGCTGAATCTTTTCGGTTAGCTGCGCCTGCTTTTCAGTTAAACGAATGAGCGTTTCTTCTAGCTGTCCCTGATTTGCGGCTGCATTTTTCTTCCGTTCTTTTAGTACTTCTTTTTTACCTTCAAGCTTTTCTAATTCCTCACTTGTGAAAAGAAGAACTTCTTGCAGGTCATTAATTGATTCGTCAAGTGCTTGAATGCGGTCTCTTGACTCTTCAATTTTAGCTTCTTTTGCTTGAATATCTGTGGATTGCTTCATTTCATCTTGTTTGAAGCGCTCGACAGCTTCACCAAGTGTTGTCCATTTTTCATGAAGTGCTTCGATGTCATGGACAGTTAAGGCGATTTCGACATTTTCAAGCTCTTCTTTTTTTTGCAAATAGTCCTTTGCAATAGATGCCTGCATTCTTAATGGTTCTACTTGATCTTCTAGTTCATGCAGAATATCTTCTACTCGGTTTAAGTTGTCCTGCGTTTCAAACAGTTTATTCTCGGCTTTTTTCTTTCTTGTTTTATATTTCAAAACACCAGCCGCTTCTTCAAAGATGCTTCTTCTCTCTTCTGCCTTACTAGATAGAATTTCCTCTACCTTCCCTTGGCTGATGATCGAAAAAGCTTCCTTTCCAAGACCTGAATCCATGAAAAGATCAATAATATCCTTTAAGCGGACAGATTGATTGTTTATGAGAAATTCACTTTCTCCTGAACGATAGACTCTTCTTGTCACACTGACTTCGTGAAAATCGATCGGTAAAAAGTGATCTTCGTTATCTAATGTTAAAGTCACTTCTGCTAGATTGACTCTTTTTCTTGAGTCGCTTCCTGCAAAAATGATGTCTTCCATTTTTCCTCCGCGGAGGCTTTTCGCTGATTGTTCTCCAAGTACCCAGCGGATGGCATCGGTAATATTACTTTTGCCGCTTCCGTTTGGTCCAACAACAGCGGTGACCCCTTTGACAAAGTCCACGGTCACTCGCTGTGCAAAAGATTTGAATCCTATCACGTCTAAACGTTTGAGGAACATGAGAGTGATCCTCCTTATGTATTTAAAGTACTATTATCTTACCATATGAAGTGAAAAAAGATGATGGAAAACAGAGTGAAATCCCCCTGAATGACGAGGGGGATTTTATTGGTTCATATGATGTTTCTGCAATTTAGCAAGTGCTTCCTGTGCAGCATGCTGTTCTGCTTCTTTTTTACTGCGGCCATTACCAATTCCAAGCACTTCTCCGCGAAGGGAGACATTTGCTTCAAATTCCCGGTTGTGTGCTGGTCCTTTTTCATGCAGGATGTGGTATTCAAGTACACCTTTTCCATCGCGCTGAACGAATTCTTGCAGCTGGCTTTTAAAGTCCATGACATGCGAGAACGCTCCATCATTAATTTTCGGATAAACATAGGCTTCTAGGAATCGCTCCACTGGCTCAAGCCCTTGATCTAAATAAAGTGCCCCGATAAACGCCTCGAATACGTCCGCTAAAAGTGCTGGGCGTTTTCTCCCGCCTGTCATTTCTTCGCCTTTTCCTAAAAGAACAAGGTCTCCGAAGGACAGCTCATGTGCCAGAGACACAAGTGACGGTTCACATACGATAGCTGCTCTTAGTTTTGTTAAATCTCCCTCGCTCATCGCAGGATATTTCGCAAATAAGAATTGAGAGATGGTCAATTCTAAAACAGCATCTCCTAGAAATTCAAGTCTTTCATTATCCTCGTATGGCTTTTTCCGGTGTTCATTCACATAAGAGGAATGCGTAAAGGCTTGATATAGAAGTTTTTCATTTTGAAAGTGTACAGAAATACGCTGCTGGAATTCTCTAAATTGCTCTAGTTTTTTGCTCTGTTTCTGTTTGTCTTTATATTGTTTTGGCATAGCAACCTCCAGGTAGGCTTAATCGCCTTTAAGGATACTGATTATATGGAGTCTCTCTTTCTACATGCAAGGAAACATTGCTCCTTAGCATCTGAAAAAGGCTGACAATTGATCAGCTGAATATGTTGAAACTAACATAAATTTTGAAAGTCCCGTCATGAAAACAGACGGGACTTTGTTACGCTTATTGCTGGCTATTTATGTAGTTCACAGCGTCACCGACTGTTGCAATTTTTTCAGCATCTTCGTCAGAAATTTCCATATCGAACTCATCTTCAAGTTCCATAACTAGCTCAACTACATCAAGGGAATCAGCGCCTAAATCTTCTTTAAATGAAGCTTCCATTTTCACGTCAGCCTCATCAACGCCAAGGCGGTCTACAATAATTTTTGATACACGCTCTAATACGTCTGCCATTGCCTTTCACCTCCCCTCAAAGTATTATAGTTGATTCGTTTTTAAAAAACTAGAGAAAACCTAATGAAATTTTGATATTTCTTAGGACATGACCATTCCGCCATCTACTTGGATGGTTTGGCCTGTAATATAACCTGCTCCTTCTGAAGCTAAAAAGACAACAACGTTGCTAATATCTTCAGGTGCACCAAAGCGTGCAAGCGGGATCTGCTTAAGCATTTCAGTTTGTACATTCTCATCAAGCTTGTCTGTCATATCTGTAGAAATAAAGCCTGGTGCTACTGCATTGACTGTAATATGACGAGTTGCCAGCTCTTTTGCTGTTGTTTTCGTTAATCCGATGACACCAGCTTTTGCTGCAACATAGTTTGCTTGTCCAGGATTTCCACATACGCCAACCACTGAAGCCAAGTTGATGATTCTTCCGCTGCGCTGTTTCATCATTTGACGTGTCACGGCTTTTGTACAGTTAAAGACACCTTTTAAGTTTATGTTAATGACGTCATCCCATTCATTTTCTTTCATTCTCATGAGCAGATTATCCTTTGTGATCCCTGCATTATTGACAAGAATGTCAATTGAACCAAATGTGTCAATCGCTTGTTTCATGAGCGATTGTACTTCTTCAGCATTTGAAACATCAGCTTTAACGGCAAATGCCTGCTGGCCAAGTGCTTTGATTTCGTCTACGACTTCATTTGCTTTTGCTTCGTTTCCAGAATAGTTGACGACAACATTTGCACCATTCTTTGCTAAATCGATCGCAATAGAACGGCCAATCCCGCGTGATGCACCTGTTACAACGGCTGTTTTATTTGTAAGCATCAAGAATCCTCCTTCAATGTTTCAATGGCTGCTTCAATTGTTTCCTGATCTGAAACTGAAATAGTTGTCAGGCGGCGATTGACCTTTTTCACAAGACCTGAAAGCACTTTGCCTGGGCCAATTTCAATAAACGTTGTCACGCCTAAATCAATCAGACGTTCTACACTTTCTTCAAATCGAACAGGAGAATACAATTGTTCAATGAGCTTTGTTTCAATAGCATCACGAGATGTAACGATGTCTGCTGTGACATTTGAGATCACTGGTGTTTTGGCATCTGTAATGTTTAGCTTTGACAGAACATCTGTGAATTTTTCAGCGGCTGGTTTCATTAAGGCAGAATGGAAAGGTCCACTCACTTCAAGGGCAATCGCACGTTTTGCGCCTTTTTCTTTCGCTTTCTCTGAAGCGAGTTCGACCCCTTTTGCTGTACCAGAGATCACGATTTGACCAGGACAGTTTAAGTTAGCGAGTTCTACAAGATGACCACTCTCTGTCACTTCTTTTGTCACTTCTAAAAGCGCAGCTTGATCTAAGCCAAGGATCGCTGCCATAGCGCCTTCTCCTGCCGGAACAGCTTCGTTCATTAATTCGCCGCGCTTTCTCACTGCATAGACAGCATCTTGAAACGAAAGTGCGCCTGCCGCAACGAGGGCAGTATATTCACCAAGGCTATGTCCTGCTGCGTAATCTGCTTTGATTCCGCTCTCTTCAAATTTCTTTAAGATGGCGATACTTGTCGTTAAAAGAGCTGGCTGCGCGTTATAAGTGAGCGTCAGCTCTTCTGCATCTCCTTCAAAAATCATTGAAGATAAGTCAAAACCGAGGGTCTTGTCTGCTTCTTCAAATACAGCTTTAGATACTTCTTCTTGGTCAAATAAATCTTTTCCCATGCCAATTTTTTGAGAGCCTTGGCCAGGGAATAAAAATGCAATTTTAGTCATGCTGCTATACCTCCATTAAGACTCGTTCGTGGTTTCTTTTTGGACTTCTTGATGAATGATGGCTGAAACGTCTTTTTCTACGATATCACGTGCCTGACGAATGGCATGAAAAATGGCGTTTTCATCAGAGGAACCGTGCGCTTTAATGACAGGTGCCTTTAAACCAAATAAAGCGGCACCGCCATATTCGGAGTAATCCATTTTAGACTTCATCTGCATCAATTTCGGCTTCATCATGCCAGCCGCTATTTTTGCTGTGAAGCTGGATGTTAATGTTTCTTTCAGCATTTTAAAGACAGAAAGAGCTGTGCCTTCAATCGTTTTCAGGGCGATATTTCCTGTGAAACCATCTGTGACAACGACATCAGCTACACCTTCTAGTAAATCACGAGACTCCACATTTCCTACGAAATTCAAATTTGATGCTTTCAATAATTCAAAGGTTTTTTTTGTGAGATCGTTGCCTTTTTTATCTTCTGTTCCTACATTTAACAATCCTACACGCGGATTGCTCTTTGGAAAAACACGCTCTGCGTAGATTGAACCCATCATCGCATATTGCACAAGGTGTTCTGGTTTGGCATCAACGTTTGCGCCGACATCTAGTAATAAAAACCCACTGCCATCAAGTGTTGGCAGTGTTGGAGCAAGTGCCGGTCTATCGATGCCATCAATTCTTCCTACGATAAACAGTCCTGCTGTCATGAGTGCGCCAGTGTTTCCTGCTGAAATACAAGCATCTGCTCGTCCTTCGGATACTTCTTGCGCCATTTTCACCATAGATGAATCCTTTTTACGTCTAACTGCACGCACTGGTTCATCTGTCGGTTCAATGACTTCTTTTGCATCTAAAATCGTGATGCGCTCGTTATTTGTTATGTATGGTTTGATTTTATTTTCATCGCCGACAAGTGTAATCTCGATATCTGAAAATGCCGTTAAGCTTTTTTGCACACCGTCAATAATGGCTTTAGGGGCATGGTCTCCCCCCATTGCATCGACTGCAATTCTCATATTACGTGCCACCTTTTACTTTTGTTTTGAGCGATACATGACGAAGTCACCTGAGAAGACAACTTCCTCACCGACATAGCTGTTTACTTCAACTACAGTTCTGCCTTTTTCTTTATCATGCGAGGCTACTTTGGCTTTTGAGACAACTCGTTCGCCTTGTTTAACCTGCCTTGTAAATTTAATATTCGCTTTTGCTGTTAAAGCCAGTTCATCGTCAATGACCGCTACTGCAAGCGAATTTGCCTGGGCGAAGAGATGATGTCCCCTGGCAATTTGGTTTCGGCTAAATACATGCTCTTTTCTCACTTCTAAAATGGAAATGGCTTGGTCATCAAGCTCTACATCAATCATTTCTCCAATCACTTCATCCAGCGGAAGTGACTTCACTTCATCCTCTAATGTCTTTTCGGCCACATGCTTAATTCTTTCGCGTAATTCAGGAATTGACAGTTCCAAACGATCAAGACGAACCGTTTGAATGCTTACACCGAATTTACTTGCCAATTCTTCATCAGTAATGAACGGAGTCGAGCTGATCGTTTGCTGGAGAAGCTTTTGACGTTCTTTTTTATTTAGTTTCATATGCAGACACCATCCGTACATTTATGACTAGGTACTAATAGTAGTATATAATCTCATAGATGATAAATCAATCCTTGTTTCAAAAAGACAAGAAAATTCCTCCAGCGCTTGATCAGCTTAATTTATCTCCGCCCAGCACCCCGCTGTCTACAAGTGTTTGCCGAAGTTCTTTGTATTCGGGATCTGTCCAAAATGCATCTGATTGCACAAGTTCTGCCGCATCTTTTCTAGCGGTTTCCAGTGCTCTGTAGTCATGAACCATATCTGCTACTTTAAATTCAGGCATTCCGCTTTGTTTTTTACCGAAGAAATCGCCAGGTCCTCTTAGCTCTAAGTCCTTTTCAGACAGCTCAAAGCCGTCGGTTGTTTCGGACATAATCCTCATCCGCTCTTTCCCGGTTTCCGATTTTGGATCCGCCATTAAAACACAAAATGATTGATGCTCTCCGCGTCCAACCCGGCCTCTGAGCTGATGAAGCTGAGACAGTCCGAAGCGGTCTGCATCGTAAATGACCATGATGGTCGCATTCGGCACGTTGACACCCACTTCAACGACTGTCGTTGAAACGAGAATTTGTACTTCATTTGCTGTAAAGTCTCTCATCACCTGATCTTTTTCATCACTCGCCAGTTTCCCGTGCATTAAGCCGATCGACCACTTACCGCGGTATGCCTCTGTCAGCATGCTGTGGACATCAATCGCATTTTGGACATCCAGCTTGTCCGATTCTTCTATGAGTGGACAAATAATATATGCCTGTCTTCCTTTTTTTAGCTCTTTATCTACAAATGCAAGAATCCTCTCAAGCATGTCATGCTTGACCCAATACGTTTCGATCTGTTTTCTGCCGGCTGGTAATTCATCAATGACGGAAACGTCCATTTCTCCAAAAACAGTGATCGCAAGTGTGCGCGGAATAGGTGTGGCAGTCATGAATAAGACATCTGGGTCCTGCCCTTTACTTCTTAGTTTTTTCCTTTGCTCGACGCCAAACCGGTGCTGCTCATCTGTGATCACAAGACCGAGCTGCTGAAATTCGACTTCGTCTTGGATGAGCGCATGCGTTCCGACTAATATATCAATCTCGCCCTCTTTTAGACGTTCTAGCAATTCTCTGCGGCGCTTTCCTTTCACAGAGCTTGTTAGTAGAGCGATATTTAGTCCCCATTTTTCAAACAGCTGATAAAGGGAATCTGCATGCTGCTCTGCCAAAATCTCTGTTGGAACCATTAATGCACCTTGATAGCCGGATAAATGAGCGGCATATAGTGCAATAGCTGCAACAGCAGTTTTCCCTGAACCTACATCCCCTTGCAGCAGACGGTTCATCCGGTACGGGGACGCCATATCAGTCATAATTTCATCAAGCACTCTTGATTGTGCCTTTGTCAGCGGAAATGGCAGACTGTGAACAAACTCAAAAACAGCGTCTTTAGAAAACGGATGCTGGATGCCCGATGTTTTTTCTCGTTCTTTCTTTCTGATGGCCTGCATCTTCAGCTGGAAAATAAGAAATTCTTCGTACACAAAGCGGCGTCTTGCTTGCTTGAGCGAGTCTCTTGTTTCTGGCAGGTGAATGGTTTTTAATGCTTCCTGATAGGACATGAGTTTATAGGTAGAGACAAGCTGCTTTGGCAGTGGATCTTCAGCTTTATCTACATAAAGTGACAAGGCTTGTTTGACAAAACGCCTCATCATTTTCACGGTTACATTTTCTTTTACTGAATAAACAGGCTCTATACTGCCATCTTGCTCGTGCGTCCCTTTTTTAAATTCCTGCACCATGATCGATTGACGGTTTTTATCCCATTTGCCAGTGACGGATACCGTATCACCTAACACAAGGCTTCGTTTTAAATAAGGACGATTGAAGCAAATTGCTGTGATGAGAAAACGCCCGACAAGCAGCCTGAATGTCAGCCTGCTTCGTTTTTTTCCATAATAGGTGAGGACGGGCTCACTGTGCACTTTTCCTTCAACTGTGACACGTTCGTCATGCTTTACTTCTTCTAAGTTACGAAGCTCATAGTCGTCATATCGATAAGGAAAGTAGCCAAGTAAATCGGCTACTGTGTGAATTCCAAGTTCATTGAGTGTTTTTTCGGTTTCTTCTCCAATCCCCTTAAGGACTGAGACATTATCTTGCAGTTTCTGTATCACGAGATGGGGTCACACCTCCGAAAATCTTCTTTTCAAGCTCTCTTGCTGTCGGTGTCGCAGCAAGTCCGCCTTGTGCTGTTTCGCGAAGTGCCGTTGGCATGGTTTGACCGATTTTATACATCGCATCAATGACTTCATCACATGGGATACGGCTTGTGATGCCGGCAAGTGCCATATCTGCTGCAATCATCGCATTTGATGCACCCATGGCGTTTCGTTTTACGCACGGTACCTCAACAAGTCCAGCTACTGGGTCACAAACAAGTCCAAGCATATTTTTCAGTGTAATCGCCATTGCTTCAGCAGATTGCTGAGGTGTACCGCCTGCCATTTCGACAATGGCTGCTGCCGCCATCCCTGATGCTGAGCCTACCTCAGCCTGACAGCCGCCTGCTGCACCAGAGATGCTCGCATTATTGGCCACAACAAAACCAAATGCGCCAGAAGTGAATAGGAATCTGACCATTTGTTCCTTTGTTGGCTTTAATGTTTGTTTTACTGCAAATAACGTACCTGGCACAACACCTGCTGAGCCTGCTGTAGGCGTTGCACAGATCGTCCCCATTGCGGCATTGACTTCATTTGTTGCCACTGCCTTACTAACAGCATCTAATATCGTATGACCAGACAATGTTTTGCCTGATGCGATATACGCTTGAAGTTTGACCGCATCTCCGCCTGTTAAACCGGATAATGATTTCACACCTTTTAGCCCGTTTTCTACGGCTTGTTCCATCACTTCTAAGTTGCGGTACATCTGGGAGAAAATATCTTCACGCGATTTCCCTGTTACTTCCATTTCTTGCGTAATCATGATTTCTGAAATGGAGGTATTCCGTTCTTCTGTTAGCTGCACGAGTTCTTTGACGTTTTTAAACATCATTCATAACCTCCTTGTTGTTACTCTGCAATTTGTGTGACTTGAATAATGTTTGGCAGTGTTTCAAGCTCTGATAAGGCAGCTGGGTCAATATTTTGATCCACTTCGATGGTCATCAGAGCCTCTTGCCCGACATCTTTACGCGCCACTTCCATATGACCGATGTTGATGGCGAATTTCGCTAACACGTTGGCGACTGCCGCAATCGTGCCGTAGCGATCGTTATGAACCACAAGAATGGCAGGATGATTTCCTGAAAGTCTGAGCTCAAAGCCATTCAGTTCAGTAATTTCGATTTTACCACCGCCGATGGAAATCCCGATTAATTCAAGGCTTCCGTTCGCATCTGATATCTCTACTTTTGCTGTATTCGGATGCGCTGGTACCGCATCTTCTTCTTTAAATTCAATGTCGATCCCTTTGCTTTTTGCAATATCGATCGCTGTTTTGATGCGTTCATCAAATGTATCAAAGTCAAGAACGCCGCCGATCATGGCGACATCTGTACCATGTCCTTTATACGTATCTTTAAAAGAGCCATAAAATGAAACGACAATTCGCTTCGGTTCTCTTCCAAATAAGCTGCGAGCCACTCTTCCTATTCGAGCCGCACCCGCTGTGTGCGAACTTGATGGACCAATCATGACGGGTCCAATAATATCAAACACACTTCTAAATTTCATAGGTCTTCCCCTCTCATAACCACTCACATATTGGTTTGGTTCTTTCTTTAGACTAATGGATTCAATCGTTTCCCGCAACTCATTTCACCGTTGAATCGTTAGTAAAAAATTGCAAAAGAAGAAGAAGGGCTTTATTTGCCCTTCTTTCGTTATTCGACAGCCAAAATATATGAATAAAGCGGCTGTTTTCCATCGTGGACTTCAACTTCTATATCTTCAAATGTTTCTTCAATAAAGGCTTCTAACTCATCCATCTCTTCAGATGATGCATCTTCCCCTTTAATGATCGTAACAATCTCATCATCTTCTGTCACCATTTTGGTCAAAAGTTCTTTTGCTGCATCTAATTGATTTTTCGCAGTTAAGGTAATTTTTCCGTTAAAGAGACCCATATAATCTCCTTTGGCAATGTCGATTCCATCAATTTGGGTATCTCTCACCGCAAAGGTAATTTGGCCGCTTTTCACGTGGTCAATCGCTTCTAGCATCGCCGCTTCGTTGTCTTCATTTGAAGCTGCTTCATTGAGAGAAAGAAGTGCCGACATTCCTTGAGGAACGGTCTTCGTTGGAATGACAACAACCTCACGACTCGAGACAGTTGCCGCCTGTTTCGCTGCCATGACAATATTAGAATTATTAGGTAAGATAAAGACGGTTTCGGCATGTACGCTTTCAATTGCTGTGACAATGTCTTCTGTACTTGGGTTCATCGTCTGTCCGCCTTCAATGACGACGGAAGCTCCGATACTTTTAAACAAGTCAGCAATTCCTTCTCCCATTGCGACACTGACGACTCCAAAGCGCTGTTTTTCAGCAGCAGGTGCCTTTGGTGCAGCGGGCGCATGTTCTTTTTCTTCGTTCACAATCGAGCTATGCTGCTCTCTCATGTTTTCAATTTTCATATTGATCAGGCTGCCGTAGCGCTGTGCATAGGATAAGACATCTCCAGGCTGCTCTGCATGAATATGAACTTTCGCCAGCGTTTCATCAGATACCACAAGAAGTGAATCTCCGAATTCGCTTAAGTCTTCTCTGAAGGCATTCTCATCAAAGGACTGTTTCTCTTCTTCAAATTTCACCATAAATTCAGTACAATAACCAAATTCAATATCTTCAGTGTTCATATGGCTTTGTGCACTTTTATGATGCTCTGCACTGACAAGTTCTTTTAACGTTGGCAAAGAGGACGCTTTCAGATGGAGGTCCTCTCCTCTTAATGAAGCAAGGAAACCTTCATATACGCAGAGAAGTCCCTTACCTCCACTATCGACAACGCCTACTTCTTTTAAAACAGGAAGTAGATCTGGCGTTCGATCAAGTGATGCTCTCGCTTCCTCAATCGTTAACTCAAGAACGCGGTCAATGTCATTTTCGGTTGCTGAAACAGCAACCGCTTTCTTTGCTGCATCCTTTGCGACCGTTAAGATGGTCCCTTCAATCGGTTTCATCACGGCTTTATAGGCTGTATCAACACCGGCCTGCAAGGCAAGGGCAAATTCTTTGGCGTCAATCGTCTCTTTTTGTTCTATATTTTTACTGAAACCTCTAAAGAGCTGTGATAGGATGACGCCTGAGTTTCCTCTTGCGCCCATCAATAGCCCTTTTGACAAGGCCACGCCGACCTTCCCAATATGATCGGTATTTGTTTCTTCAACTGCTTTTGCCCCTGAAGTCATTGACAAATTCATATTTGTCCCCGTGTCTCCATCTGGCACTGGAAAAACATTTAACGCATCCACAATTTGTGCGTTTTGAGAAAGATGGTGAGCACCTGCAAGAATCATTTTTGCAAATGAGCGGCCATCAAGATTTCTAATAGACAATATATTTCCTCCTTACTACGGGTTCGTAACTCTTACTCCTTGTACATAAATGTTGACCGAATCAACAGAAAGTCCAACTGTGTGAGAAATCGTATATTTGACTTTCGTTTGAACATTATGTGCGACTTCTGATATTTTTGTACCGTAGCTGACGATGATGTACATATCAATATGAATGCGGTCTTCTTTTTGACGCACAAGAACACCCCGGCTGAAGTTCTCTTTACGGAGAATATCCGTCAAGCCGTCCTTGATTTGATTTTTGGACGCCATCCCAACAATACCATAGCAATCGATCGCAGCGCCTCCTGCCACCATTGCAATGACTTCATTTGATATATCAATTTGTCCGTATTTCGTTCTAAGTTCAATGGACACATTGGTTCCCCCTTTTTGAGAAATTGCCCTGAGTTATCACTATTTTACTATAAGACCCTTCTTTTTAAAAGAAATCATTCAATCCGACCCAATCCTACTTATACTATAGCCTTGATTTTTTATCAAGATGTCAAGGTATTTTTCTTGAAAGAGGAGTAAACAATCCTTGCAAACCCCTTGAAGCTGTGGTAAATTATTAAAGTATCTTGAGGCATCTCTAAGTACGTATATGAAGAATATGATGATGTTTTCGCAGTTAGGAGGGAAACAAATGGCACGTAAATGCGTTATTACAGGCAGAAAAACAAAAGCTGGGAACAATCGTTCTCACGCAATGAACTCTACAAAACGTACATGGGGCGCGAACCTTCAAAAAGTTCGTATTCTAGTGGACGGTAAGCCTAAAAGAGTATATGTATCAGCTCGAGCTTTGAAATCTGGTAAAGTTGAGCGTGTATAAGCAAGAGTAAACGCCTGCTACAATAACTTGTAGCAGGCGTTTTTATGTGGAAATAAAGGAGATTACTCATTAATCTTTCTTAAATGAACCAAGCATCGCACGGACAATGCCGCCAAGAAATCTAGGCAGTTTGATTGTATAAAATTTCATTTTGTCCCCCTCCTAAAAGTACCGCTTGCAGCACAATTGAGCTTAATCAGCCATCCACATTGATAGGTTGGTCAATCTTTGCTTCTTACCATTATTAATATGCCTTCATGAAAAGAAAAAGTACCATTTGAGTGGATGAGTTCGTTACTAATACATAGTGTGGAACCAGGCTCAATATGACAATTTTTCAGAGGATATTTGAAACCTTTTAACGTCAGCTTTTCAACCGGTGTTCCAAAGGGTAAAAACGATACATATTTTTTATCCTGATCTTCTTTTATTTCGTATGTACCAGGTTCAAACATTTGAATGATATTTTGTTTGTCTACAAGGGTGATATTCTGCTTGTGCTGAATCCCTTTGTAAAGAAGATGGATATTTCCTAGAAAATGATCCGCCCTTCCTCCTGTAATACCATAGATGTAAATATGTGCTGGGTGCTGACTTAGTGCCCAGTTCAGTGCAAGCTCTAAATCGGTTTCATCCTTTTCAGCTTGAAATACATTCAGAGCAGGCAATTTCTCTTTCAGCTCCCGAAGCTCTTTTTCTGTCACACTGTCAAAATCACCAAAGGCTTTGGCAGGGGTAATACCGTGCTCTAGTAAGAAGAGGGTTCCACGGTCTACGCCAATCCAGAGAACATCCTCTTGTGATGCTTCACGTTCAAGTGGCGGGATGTATTCAAAAGGACCGCCGGCTACGATATGTATGTGCATGATACACGCTCCTCTCCATGTAAAAAGAACCAAAGATCACAATGACTTTGGTTCCTTCCTTTACGCTTCTCGAATTGCCTGGATCGCTGCTGCGCGGTTTTCTTTACCATATACCGCAGAGCCCGCTACTAGTAAATTAGCGCCTGCTTCTTTGCAACTCTTTGCAGTCTCTACATTGACACCGCCGTCTATTTCTATTAGTAAATCGGTTAAGCCCTTTTGTTCACTCAGTGCTTTTACTTCTTTTACCTTCGTGAGGACAGATGGAATAAATGCCTGTCCCCCAAAACCAGGGTTCACTGTCATGAATAACACAAGGTCCACATCTTCTAATACATGCTCAATGTGAGAAACAGGTGTGTGCGGATTCAAGACGACCCCTGCTTTTACACCTTGTTCTTTCATATGTTGTATTGTTCGGTGTAAGTGCGGACAAGCTTCCACATGAACAGAGATAATATCAGCGCCTGCTTTTGCGAATGCAGGAATATACCGATCTGGCTGCTCAATCATTAAGTGAACATCAAGCGGAAGACGCGTATGTGGTCTGATCGCTTCAACGACATTTGGCCCAAATGTCATATTCGGAACAAAATGACCGTCCATGACATCGATGTGAATGTAGTCTGCACCGCCTTGTTCCACATCACGGATATCTTTCTCCAAATTGGCAAAATCTGCTGATAAAATGGAAGGGGCAATATAAACCATGATTTAGTACCTCGGCTTTCTGTCTTTGATTTCAGTTAAAAACTCTAAATAATGCTGATAGCGATATTCTTTGATTTGATCATGCTCGACCGCATCTTTTATCGCACAGCCAGGCTCTTTCACATGCAGGCAGCCTCGAAATTTGCAATCTGCACTCCGGTCTCTAATATCTAAAAAGTATAGACCTAGATCTTCTGCTTCGATGCCAGTAAATTCGAGCGAGCTAAAGCCCGGAGTATCTGCAATGAGCCCGTCTGCTGTTCGAATGAGTTCAACATGTCTTGTCGTATGCTTTCCTCGTCCGAGATGGGATGAGATATCATCTGTTTTCAGCGCCAATTCAGGACTCATCGCATTTAAAAGGGAGGACTTGCCTACACCAGACTGACCGGCAAATACCGTGATTTTATTGTGAAAATGCGGGGTCAGCTTCTCAATGCCATCTCCTTCAATCGTAGAGGTTAAATGAACCTCATAACCAATTTGCCGATAGTCGTCTGCATATGCCTTGATGGTTTCACGCTCTTCGTCTGTTTTCAATAAGTCAATTTTAGTGATACAGATAATCGGCTCAATATGATTGGCTTCTACAAGCACTAAAAATCTGTCTAAAAGTGAGGTGCTAAAGGCTGGTTCTGCCGCTGAGAAAACAAGTACCGCTTGATCAACGTTACTAATAGGCGGACGAACAAGTTCGTTTGTCCGTTCTTTTACTTCTAATAAGTAGCCTTCTTTATCATTGTCTGCTTGATACACGACGTAATCGCCAACAAGAGGTGTAATTTTGTTTTTTCGAAAGATGCCTCTCGCTCTGCACTGAACTACTTTTCCACTCTCTTGCGACTCATCCAGCACATAGTAGAATCCGCTTAATGCTTTAATAATTTTGCCCTCAGGCATAAAGTCCCTCCTTTATTCATCATCAGGGTATTCGATCGTTTTCGAGCTGACGACTTTATCATCAACCGTCACTTGATAATATCCTTTTTGACCTGGTTCAATCTTAAATTTAATGGTCCGTTCAGTCGGCGCAGTGATTTTAAAGCTTTCGTATGAATCAGAGATGCTATGCTCCGCATCATCAATGGAAATTTGGACATTCATCTCCTGCCCTTCCGCTTCTGGTTCATAAGGGATCTCAATCTTTTCAGTTACCGTTTTAGCTGGTTTTTCCTTCGGTCCAAGAGAGAATGTAATCTTGACCGTATCACCTGGTTTAACAGCCGTTCCTGCTCCTGGTTCCTGCTTCATGACCTCGCCTTTTGGCACATCGTCAGAATGCGCTTCTTTTTCATCGAGCTTTAAGCCGTTATCCTCTAAATAATTCGATGCCGCTTGCTTACTATACGTCGTTAAATCACGTAATGTAATATCGGCAGGACCTATGCTGACAGTCAACGTAACTTCTTCATCTGCTGCTACAAGCTCAGTATTCGCGGAAGGACTCTGTTCCATGACAATCCCAGACTCGGTGTCATTATCATTCACTTCCTCCACAACGACCTGTTTAAATCCTTTTTTCTCTAATATTTCTTTTGCTTTATCGACCTTTTCGCCTGTAACATCAGGTAATTCAGTCTTTTCCTTGCCAGTACTTTCGTAAAGCTGAATCTCTGTTCCTTCTTTGACCTTTGTGCCGATTTTCGGGTCTGTTTTGACGACGAGACCTTTTTCAATTTTCTCATCAGCGATCTCTATTGACTCCGAAGCGACGGTAAACCCAGCTTTCTTTAAGGTATCTTCTGCTTTTTCAACCGTCATGCCAGATACATCTGTGACTTCCACATCTTTTGGAAAAAGCAGCCCCGGAAACACAGTGATGGCTAAAATTGACGCAGCAGTCAATATAAATAAGATGGATGCCACAATCCATGGCCATTTTTTTCGTTTCTTTTTCGGCTTTTGTTTTTCTTTTTTCTTCGGTTTTTGAGCCGGATGGACGGCTGTTTTTTCATTGTCTTGATCGATTTGATGATCTTGAATGATTGGGATTGCTTTCGTTGCTTCATGGTCTTCTTCAATAACAAAGCGTTTTTCTTTTAATCTGGCTGGATCGAAAGCGGTTTTTAAGTCTTTTTGCATTTCAGATGCATCTTCATATCGATAAAATGGATCTTTGGCCATCGCCTTTAAAATGATGTTTTCCACGCTTTGTGGAACAGAAGGATTCCATCTTCTCACAGATGGTGGCTCGGATTGCAAATGCTTCAGTGCAACACTGACAGCCGATTCTCCTTCAAATGGCATGCGTCCTGAGATGAGTTCATAGAGCACAATCCCAAGTGAATAGATGTCTGATTTTTTCGTTGCAAGACCCCCGCGTGCTTGTTCTGGAGACAAGTAGTGCACGGAGCCTAGGACAGAATTTGTATGGGTAATGGTCGCTGAGCTGAGTGCCATGGCAATCCCAAAATCAGTGACTTTGATGTTCCCCATATTGTCTATTAATATATTGTGAGGCTTAATGTCTCGGTGGACGAGCTGTTTCGCATGGGCTTCTTCCATCGCCGCAACGACTTGCTCCATGATGCGAACGGCTTCTTTCGGATGAAGCGGGCCATTGGCGTGTATGTATTCTTTCAGCGTCATCCCTTCGACATATTCCATGACAATATAATAAATGTCATCTTCTTCCCCAACATCGTAGATGCTGACAATATTCGAATGATCTAAGCTTGCAGCTGACTGCGCTTCCCGCCGGAAACGTCTAATAAAATCATCATCGCTCGCAAAGTCAAACCGCAAAATTTTAATCGCTACTTCGCGATCTAAAATCATATCCTCCGCCAAATAGACGTTGGCCATTCCGCCTCCGCCTATGACGCGAAGAATCTGATAACGGCCGCTGATCCTTTTTCCGATCAACACTTGCTGTCACCCTCCTCTGGCTGGGAGGAGATTTCTAACAGTACTGCTGTAATGTTATCTTCACCGCCGTTGTCATTCGCTGTTTGTATTAACTCTGTTACTTTTTCCTCTGGCGCGGTCGTTTGCGTTAATATATGAGTCAAATTCTCTTCTTCTACTTTATTCGATAGACCATCTGAGCAAAGCAGGATTTGATCTCCTGGGTCCACTTCAAAAGTACGTGCATCAATTTGAACCTGTTTATCTGTTCCTAATGCTTTCGTGAGCACATTTTTTCTTGGATGATATTCTGCATCCGCTTTTGAAATTTCACCTGTTTTCACAAGCTCATTCACGAGTGAATGATCATCTGTTAATTGGGTCAGCGCTCCTTCTCTTAGCAGGTAGCAGCGGCTGTCTCCAATATGCGCAATTGTGACCGTTTGCAAATGAACGAGCGCGCATACAATAGTCGTCCCCATTCCTTGGCACTCCTCATTGTTTTGCGCATGTTCATAAACTTGGTCATTAATGTCACTGATTTTTGAGATTAACCAGCTTTCTTGATCGGCTGGCTTTTCTGGAATTGAAGATGTTTCTTCCCAGTATTCTTTTAAAGAAGAGACTGCCATCTTGCTGGCGACATCACCAGCAAGATGACCTCCCATGCCGTCTGCTACAACAGCGAGAAGTGAATCTTCTTTTGCTTCAAAAATACCTGCATCATCTTCATTATGCTGACGGACTTTTCCTGTATCGGTAAGAAAGGCTGCCCTTATCAACATTCGTCACCTCGTCTCTTCCTGACGCTCCTTCGCTCTTAGCTGACCGCAAGCAGCATCAATGTCATGGCCTTGCTCTCGTCTAATCGTTACGTTTACGCCTCGTTCTTTTAGCGTTTTTTCAAATAGGAAGATTTGTTCTCTAGGTGTTCTCACATAATCTCTCTCTGGTACATAGTTCACCGGAATGAGGTTCACGTGGCACTTGATTCCTTTTAATAGGTCTGCAAGTTCTTCTGCATGGTGAACTTGATCATTTACTCCGCCAAACAGGCCGTATTCAAAGCTGACACGTCTACCCGTCTTTTGAATGTAGTATTCGATGGCTTCCATTAATTTTGGCAGCTTATATGCCTTATTAATCGGCATTAGGCGGCTTCTGATCTCTGTGTTCGGTGCGTGCAATGACACAGCAAAGTTGATTTGCATTTGCTCATCAGCGAATTGATAGATCTTTGGAATGATTCCGCTTGTCGAAACCGTAATATGGCGTGCACCAATATTTAAGCCATGATCATGGTTGATGATTTTAAGGAAAGCAAGCATTTCTTCAAAGTTATCAAACGGTTCGCCAATTCCCATGATGACAACAGAGCTGACTCTCTCGTCTGTTTCGTCAAGTGCCTGCTGTACTTTTAATACTTGTGCAACGATTTCTCCGGCTTCAAGGTTTCGTTTTAAACCGCCGAGTGTAGATGCACAGAATGTACAGCCAATTCTACAGCCAACCTGTGTTGTCACACAGACAGAGTTTCCATATTCATGACGCATAAGCACTGTTTCAATTGTATAACCATCATGCAGTTCAAATAAAAACTTGATCGTTCCGTCTTGAGACGTTTGTTTGATCACGGTTTTTAATGTTGTGATTGTAAATTGATCTTTTAATTTTTCTCTTAAATCTTTGGAGAGGTTAGACATTTCATCAAAGGATGTCACACGTTTCTCATAAAGCCACTCAAAAATTTGAGCTGCGCGGAAAGGCTTTTCGTCTTGTTCTTTTAACCATTCTTTCATTTCGTGAAGCTCAAAAGAATAGATCGACGGCATATCTGTTTTCAGTTCTTTTCTTACTTTTTGTTCTGTCATTTTTTATCCCTTCTTTCTCATGCTGCAAATAAAGAAACCATCTGTTCCGAAATAATGAGGAAGAATTTGCACACTTCCGTTTTGAACAAACGGAGCAACCTGCTCAGGCAGCCGTTCATTAAGAGATAGATCGGGTTCGAAGTCTTGGTGTTCTTGTAAAAACGCATGAATCACTTGTTGATTTTCTGTTGGGTCCATTGTACATGTACTATATACAAGGGTTCCGCCAGGCTTTAAAAGCGGAGCTGTTTCTTTTAAGATTGCCTGCTGAATTGCAGCTAGCCTTGCTGAGTCTTCTGGAGACTTTGTATATTTCATATCTGGTTTTCGTCTAATGACACCAAAACCAGAACACGGCGCATCAATCAGAATCCTGTCAAATGAAGCTTCGCTGTAATCGTCTTTTGCTTTCCTTGCATCAAGCGCTTTTGCTTCGATCTGAGTAAGGTTCAGGCGTTTTGCTGCTTGTTTGATGAGTTTCACTTTATGTTCGTGCAAATCAAGTGAAACAATTTGTCCTTCGTCGTTCATACGCTCTGCGATATGTGTTGATTTTCCGCCTGGAGCCGCACAGGCGTCAAGCACAGCTTCTCCCGGCTGAGGGTCTAGTGCTCTTGCGACAAGCATTGAGCTTTCATCTTGAATGGTCACATAGCCTTCTTGAAAAGAAGGGGTTGAAACGATGGACCCTTTCATCAGCTTAAGTGCATCTTCTGATAAATCGCCAAGCTCCGTTTCAATTCCGGCATCCAGCAGTTCTTGCTGCAGTGCTGCGCGGTCCGTTTTCATTCGATTGACACGAAGGGTTTGCTTTGGCGGTACTAAATGAATGCGGCACATGCTTTCTGCCGCTTCAAATCCGTACGACTGAACCCATTCCTGCACGAGCCATAATGGGTGGCTTGTCTCAATCGAAAGCCGCTTGACTGGATCTTTGATGTCATCAAAAGCCGGAACGCCTTCTCTTTGCACGGATCGAAGAACGCCGTTCACAAGTGAAGAAATGCCCTTGTGCCCTCTCTTTTTCGTTAGCTCAACCGCTTCATGGATGGCTGCACGATCTGGAATCTTTTCAAGGTAGACCATTTGATAAAGAGACATCCGCAAAAGCTGCATGACCCACGGAGCCACCTTTTGCGGTTTTTTCACAAATGGTGCCAGCATATAATCTAATGCCAGCTTGTTTTGTAGTGTACCGTACACAAGCTCTGTTAAGAGCGGTTTGTCCTGATCTGCCAAGTCTTTGTCTTTCATAACTGACTGCAAAAGCAAATTACTGTAAGCTTGGTTTTGTTCGAGTTTGATTAAAGCGTCCAGCGCTACTTCTCTTACATTACTTTTCTTCATTCATTAACCCTAATTTCTGTCCCATTTCGATATTTGCGCCTCTTAGGAAGTCTTCGCCGCTCATCTTTTTCTTACCAGCTGGCTGCACACCTGTTAATAAAAGGCCTTGTTTATTCCCAGTTCCAATGACTGGACCTTCTTTTTGAAGCTCAATCACTTTCCCAGGTTCTTCTTGCGTTTCGAGTGGAACTTTTTTCGCTTCCCATACTTTTAGATGAGCCCCGTTCCATTCAGTATAGGCAACTGGCCACGGATTTAAGCCGCGAACTTGGTTGTAAAGCTCTTCTCCGGTCTTTGTCCAGTCTAACCTTTCCTGCTCTCGCTTTATATTAGGTGCATACGTTGCCGCTTCTTCATTTTGCGGAATTGGAGAAATAGATCCGCTCAGAACATTCGGCACAGTATCTTTCAATAGTGCGGCGCCTGCTACACTTAATTTATCATGTAATGTACCGACATTGTCTAATTCGTCGATTTCCACTTCTACTTTACTGATCATGTCCCCTGCATCGAGCCGTTCCACCATGTACATGATCGTGACGCCTGTTTTCTTTTTGCCTTGAAGGATCGCATAATGGATCGGCGCGCCCCCTCTTAGTTCTGGCAGCAGCGAGGCATGTACATTGATACAGCCGAACTGAGGTTCATCTAGTAATCGTTTTGGTAGAATTTGTCCAAATGCCGCCGTGACAATTAAATCTGGCTTTAAGGCAAGCACTTTATCAATTTCTTCATCAAGGCGTACCTTTTCAGGCTGCAAGACCGGAATGCCGTGCTTTAAGGCTTCTACTTTCACAGGAGGCGGCGTGAGTACTCGTTTTCTGCCTTTCGGGCGATCTGGCTGCGTGACGACCCCGACAACTTCGTATCCTTCTGTTATAAGTGTCTGCAGCACAGGTACTGAGAAATCAGGGGTTCCCATAAATACAATACGTGCCATTTTCTTCACCCTTCCATTTCCGCAAGTTCTTTTTCTGTATAGGTTTGAATGATTTTCGACGTAAATAATATGCCGTCTAAATGATCAATTTCGTGCAATAAGGCTCTTGCTAAAAATCCTTCTGCTTCTATTGTAAATGGTTTGCCTTTCTTATCAAAGGCTTTTACCTTCACATAGCTCGGTCTTTCTACTGTGCCGTATAAAGATGGAAAGCTCAAGCAGCCTTCAAGATCTGTTTGACTTCCTTTCACTTCAAGAACCTCGGGATTCACTAAATCAATTCTGCCCGTTTCTTCTCCGATATCGACAACAGCAATTCTTTGTGAAATGCCGATTTGTGGTGCTGCTAGTCCGACTCCATCTAGCTCAAGCATTGTATCATACATATCATCAAGCAGTTTTTTGAGCTTTTTATCGAACGTATCGACAGGCTCTGCCTTTTGTTCGAGTACTTCAGCCGGATGCATGACTATTGGTTTGACTGCCACTTAAAGCCCTCCGTTTTACATCATCATATATGGATTCATATCTATTGAAATCATCAATTGTTTTTGTTCCATTTCCTTTTGATAATGATCTTGTATTTTCCGTAGTAAACTTGCCAGTTCATTTTCCCTTTTGTATTTTATCACGCATTGATATCGATATCTATCTTTGATCTTAGCGATTGGTGATGCAGCCGGACCAAGAATTCTTGTATTCGGTGCACAGTTCATTTTTAGGAACTGAACAATTTGATCCGTGACATGCGCTGCCTTCGTCACTTCCTCATGTGATACTGTCACCATCGCCAAAAAGTAATACGGCGGATAGGACTGGTGGCGGCGATGCAGCATCTCCTGTTCATAAAAGGCTTCGTAGTCATGCTGCTGCGTTAATTCAATACTATAGTGAGAAGGCGTATACGATTGAATGATCACAGAGCCCGCTTTTTCATGTCGTCCTGCCCTGCCGCTGACCTGCGTGAGAAGCTGAAATGTTTTTTCACTTGAACGGAAATCAGGGATATGAAGAGACGTATCCGCACTTAGAACACCAACAAGTGTGACATCTGGGAAATCTAGCCCTTTTGCAATCATCTGCGTCCCGAGCAAAATATCTGCTTCTTTATTGCCAAAAGATGTGAGGAGCTTTTCATGAGCACCTTTACGCGACGTTGTATCCACATCCATTCGGATGACTCTTGCCTCTGGCAGTACTTTTGTCAGCTCTTCTTCTACACGTTGTGTACCCGTACCAAAATAGCGAATATGCTCACTATGGCATTCTGGACATTCAGCTGGCACCGGTGCCTCGTGACCGCAATAATGGCATTTCAGCCGTTTTTGATAGCGGTGATAGGTGAGAGAAATTTCGCAATGAGGACATTGCTCCACATATCCGCAATCACGGCACATCACAAAGGATGAATAGCCCCTTTTATTCAGAAATAAGACGGCTTGTTCTTTTCTTTCAAGCACTTCCTTTAATCTGAGCATTAATTCTTCTGAAAACATGGACCTGTTGCCATTTCTCAATTCTTCTCTCATATCAATTAACGAAACGTGCGGCAGCTGCTGCTGGTTGACTCGGTTTTTGAGCGTCAGCAATGTAAACACGCCTTTTTTGGCACGCGCGTAGGTTTCAAGTGAAGGAGTTGCACTACCTAAAACAACTGGGCATCGATGCCTTTTGGCTCGTTCAATGGCGACGTCCTTGGCATGATAACGAGGCATTTCCTCTTGTTTATAAGAAGATTCATGCTCTTCATCTATGATAATCATGCCTAGATTTTCAAATGGTGCGAAAACAGCCGATCTCGCGCCCACGACAAGTTTGACTTCCTTGCGGTGGATTTTCCGCCATTCATCATATTTTTCCCCTGTCGATAATCCGCTATGAAGTACAGCCACATTTGAACCGAATCGTTCTTTAAACCGCTGAACCATTTGAGGGGTTAACGAGATTTCTGGAACGAGGACGATCGCTTCTTTTCCTTTTTGTAGGGCATGATCAATCGTCTGCAAGTATATTTCCGTTTTACCGCTTCCTGTCACCCCGTGCAGCAGAAAGGTTTCATGCCGGTCATCACTGACTGCTTGATGTATATGTTTTGCCGCTTCTGCTTGTTCTGGCATAAGGTCAAGTGAAGCAGAAGGTGTAAATGCCCGGTCACGATAAGGATCCCGGTAGACCTCTTCATAGCTTTCTGTTAGCAGCCCTTCTTGAATAAAGGTTTTAAGCGATTGAGAACTCGCGCCTGTTTGCTGCTGCAAGTCTTTCGCTAAAAAGGTCGTCTCACTCGCTTGAAGCAAAAAGGAGAGCAGAGCCTTTTGTTTCACCGCATTTTTTTTCAGCTGCTGCTGTTTTTCTTCAAGCTTATCTTTTGATGCAGCTAGTTGGAGCGTGCGCACTTTTTTCTTTCCAGATTTTTGGGAGACGTGATACCTTACCTCTAGATGACCTTTTTGGACATGCTTTTGAATCTGTTTTAGTTGTTCGGCTGGGATGTCAGCGTAAAGAATGCTATCTCGCTGACCGAAAAGCTCTTTCAATGACTGCGGAAGTTCTTCATCTGACAACACTTGAATTTCTTTTTCATACTTCGCCTTCATAGCTGCAGGCAGCATCGATTGAAGTGCCGTAATGTGATAGGACAATGTTTTTTCCGTCAGCCAGTGGGAAAGCTCCAATAGCTCATCTGTCAGAACAGGTGATAAGTCAAATAAATCGACAATGTCCTTTATGCTTCCTGTTTTTACGTCTGTTTCTTCTTTGACTTTTGTCACAAACCCTTGAATCTTCCTCGGGCCAAAGGGAACGACCACCCTCATTCCCGCTTTGACGAGATCTTTGAATCGATCTGGTACACGGTAATCGAATGGCCGGTCAATGGCTTTCGTTGTGACATCTACGATAACTTCAGCAATCATGCGCGATCACGCTCTTTTGGCAACAGCTGTTTTGCCTCCTTTAAGATTTCAAAAGCGAGGTCTTTTTTGCTCATCATCGGCAGTTCTGTTGTTGTACCATCTGCTTTGATGATTGCTGCTACATTTGTGTCTGTGCCAAAGCCTGCACCTTCTTTTGTGACATTGTTGGCCACAATCATATCTAAATGCTTGGATTCGATTTTCTTTTTCGCATAATATTCTACATCCTGCGTTTCAGCTGCAAAACCGACAAGCACTTGATGCTCTTTTCTTTTCCCCAGCTCTTTTAAAATATCTTTTGTCCGGGTGAATTCAATTTCTAAGCCGCCGTCCTGTTTTTTCATTTTATGAGGATATGAGGTCACAGGGGTATAGTCGGCGACTGCTGCTGATTTAATGACAAGGTCCGCTTCCTCGTACACAGCTAATGCGGCTTGATACATGTCCTCTGCCGATTCAACGTGCACCACATGTACATGATTAGGTGCCGTTAAAGAAACAGGTCCTGAAATAAGCGTGACATCAGCCCCCATTTGCTGCGCAGCCTCTGCAATTGCATAGCCCATTTTTCCTGACGATCGATTTGTAAAGAAACGCACAGGATCGATGACTTCTCGTGTAGGTCCTGCTGTCACCACGACTTTTTTACCTGAAAGCGGTAAGTTTTTTGGCTCTTCGAAAAATGCACGGATGTGCTCAACTATTTTTTCAGGCTCCTCTAATCGCCCTTTTCCAATATAGCCACAGGCTAAATAACCTTCACTCGGTTCAATAAACCGGTAGCCGTCCTCATATAATGTGCGAATGTTCCGCTTTACAGCCGGGTGATCATACATATGCACATTCATAGCTGGTGCGATCCACACAGGAGCAGTTGAAGCAAGTAAGGTCGTCGTGAGCATATCATCTGCAAGCCCTGCCGCCATTTTACCAATCGTATGTGCTGTTGCAGGGGCAACAAGAATGAGATCGGCCCAGTCAGCTACGTCAATATGCGCAATGACTTTTGGATTGTTTTCTTTAAATGTATCCACATACACCTCATGTCGAGACAGAGCTTGGAAGGTAAGCGGAGACACAAACTCACGAGCAGATTCCGTCATAATCACTCTTACATTTGCGCCCGCCTGTACGAGTTTACTAGTAAGTGCAGCTGCTTTATATACGGCGATTCCTCCGCTGACGCCGAGCAAAATATTTTTTGACTGTAACATTTGTTTGTCCCCCTTAACGGCCTTTTTCACAAATTCGTCTACAATTCAAAAAAGTCAAAACCAATCATAGTTTTGACTTTTTTGAACGTATCGTATCTGCATAGCAGAAGCGATGTGTTATTCTTGATCCTCTTTTTCAAATGTCAAAAGACCGGCATCGATTTCTTCAAGTGCTTTACCTACAAATTTGTAAGATTTCGTATTTTCGATTTGCTGATCTTGGTGGATCTGCATTTCACGTGCACGGCGTGCAGATACTGTCACAAGTGTGTATTTTGAATCAAGTTTGTTCATCAATGAGTCAATTGAAGGATCTAACATAGTTTATTCTACCCCCAGCATTTTTTTATATCTTGGTGCGACTCTGTCTCTGCGCAGGTGTTCTGCAAGGACGATCGCTTTGATTCTTTCACAAGCAAGCTCGACATCATCGTTTTCCACGACATAGTCGTAAGCATCCATCATTTCAATCTCTTCTTTTGCAGCAGCCATTCGATTTCGAATGAGCTCCTCAGACTCTGTACCACGTGTAATGATGCGGTTCTGAAGTTCTGAAAGACTAGGCGGTGCAAGGAAAATAAAAAGACCTTCTGGGAATGCTTCTCTTACTTGAAGTGCACCTTGCACTTCGATTTCAAGGAAAACATCTTTTCCTTCGCTTAATGTCTGTTCTACATAGTCAACAGGCGTGCCGTAATAATTCCCGACATACTCTGCCCATTCTAACAGCTTTTTGTTTTCAATCATATGTTCAAATTCTTCCCTGGATTTAAAGAAATAATCGACACCATTTCTTTCACCTTCACGCGGTTTACGTGTTGTCACAGAAATTGAGTATTCAAATTTCGTATCTTCCTGGGAGAAAATGGCTTGTCTGACCGTTCCTTTTCCAACTCCCGAAGGTCCAGAGAGAACGATTAAAAGTCCTCTTTCTTTCATAATGGCGTATTACCCCTGCCCTTCATCTATGATTTCTTCTTTTACAGAAAGTCTTTGCGCGACAGTCTCAGGCTGAACGGCAGATAAGATGACATGGTCACTGTCCATAATGACAACAGCACGGGTTCTTCTTCCGTATGTAGCATCTATGAGCATGCCTCGATCTCTTGCGTCTTGTATCATTCGTTTAATCGGTGCTGATTCCGGACTGACGATCGAAATCATCCGATTCGCTGAAATGATGTTTCCAAATCCGATATTGATCAACTTTATGGTCATCTTCTAACGTCCCCCTGTATTATAAACGTCTCTAGTCTCGCCGAAAGAGACGTACTGTAAACAGCATACACAATGACTATTCTATATTCTGCACTTGTTCTTTTATTTTTTCAATAGCACTTTTCATTTCAACCACCAGCTTAGTTAAATGATGATGGTTCGCTTTTGAGCCAATGGTGTTCACTTCACGGTTGAGCTCCTGTACAAGAAAATCAAGTTTTCTGCCAGCAGCACCGCCTTGCATCAAGATTTGCTGGAATTGCTGAAAGTGACTTTTCAATCTCGTAATCTCTTCTGTAATGTCACAGCGGTCAGCAAAGATCGCAGCCTCTGTTGTCAATCTGCTTTCGTCAAGCGCCTCTCCGATCCATTCTTGCAATCGCTGATTGAGCCTGTCTTTATACTGACTCACAACCTCTGGTGCAAAGACTTTGATTTCTTCTGTATAGGCCTCTAATTCAGAAAGCCTCAGCTCACAGTCTTTTTGAAGTGATGTTCCCTCCTGCTCTCTCATGAAGCAAAGCTCCTTGACAGCCGTTTCACAAGCTTCCATCAGCAATTGCTCTAATTGCTCATTTCGGCTAGCGGATTCTTCTACTTGAACGGCATGCTCCAGCCCCAGTAAGTCATGTGCATGCTGAATGCCTGAAATGTGATAGCGTTTCTCGAGATCTTTTGCGGCTTTCATGTATTCATCAAGCAGCGGCCAGTCGATCTGCAAGGACCGGCTTGCTAGTTTACCGCCTTCAATCGTAACAAACAGCTCAATTCTACCGCGCTGCACGTGACGAAGAATGATTTTTTTTAATGTGTCTTCGAAATATAAAAGCGGCCTCGGCAAACGGGCATGAACCTCTTTAAAACGGTGATTGACCGATTTTAGCTCAACTGACACTGTCAGTTCTCCATCCGTTTTACTCGCTTGGCCGAATCCCGTCATACTGCGTATCATGTCAAAACACCCAATTCTTTCATATTAATAAAATGAAAAAGGTAATAGCAGACACTATTACCTCAAAATTATACCATAACGAATTATTTTTTTCTTGTCAAAAGTGATCCTGCCAGTAAAAAAGTTGGCAGTGCAGACATACCGATGATCAGCAGCCAATCAATTGGTGCAATCGCCACCGTTTTGAAAATCGGCTGAAGCGGCGGATAATAAATGACCACAAACATCAGTAAAAGTGATGACAATACCGCACCGATTAAGTAGAGATTCCCGAATGGATTGCGTTCAAAGATGGATCGTTCACTGCGGCAGTCAAATACATGAATGAGCTGCGCCAACACAAGCGTACTAAATGCAACAGTCTGTGCATATGGCAGGTTGTTTGGATCACGGTGATACACAAACATAAATGCTAAAAGGGTCGCAAGTCCAATGAGGAACCCTCTAGATACAACCTTCCAGCCGAGCCCTCTAGCAAAAATCCCCTCTTTCATATTCCTCGGCTTCCTTTTCATGACATCGCCTTCTGGCTTATCCATACCAAGCGCCATCGCCGGGAGACCATCTGTGACGAGGTTGACCCATAAAATTTGAATAGGAACGAGAGGAAGCGGAAGCGCTAGAAGCATCGCAAACAGCATAACCAAAATTTCTCCCACATTTGATGCGAGCAAATAGCGAACAAACTTACGAATGTTTTCATAAATATTTCGGCCTTCTTTAATGGCCGATTTAATGGTCGCAAAGTTGTCATCAAGTAAAATAAGAGAGGACGCTTCCTTGGCTACGTCTGTTCCAGTGATGCCCATGGAGATACCGATATCTGCTTGCTTAATTGCAGGCGCATCATTGACCCCGTCACCTGTCATCGCTACAATATGTCCATTTTTTTGATAGGCCTTCACAATTCTCAGCTTATGCTCCGGTGATACCCGTGCAAAGACGTATACATTTTCAGCCGTTTGCTCAAGCTCTTTGTCACTCAGCTGATCCAGCGCTTTTCCGTCGAGCACCTTTCCTTGCTTTGGTAAAAGGCTCAAGTCTTTTGCGATCGCTTTGGCTGTTTCCACGTGATCCCCTGTAATCATGACTGTTTTTATGCCCGCATCCCTGCACTCTTTAATCGCTCGTCTCACTTCAGGACGAGGCGGGTCGATCATGCCCTCTAGTCCGATAAAAGTTAAATCAGTTTCAGCCTGCTGGACAGTGGTGATTGTTTCGGTCAGACCAACTTTTTTATACGCAATGGCAATCGTTCTCAGCGCCTGTCTTGCTAAACCTTGAATCGCAGCCTCTGTTTCTTGCCTGTGAGTGGCTGAAAATGAAGCTGTGCGTCCGCCGTGCATGATATGGCTTGAACGGTTCATCAGGACATCCGGCGCACCTTTTGCAATGACGTACCGCTCTTTTTGATTCGTTTCGACGACGACTGACATCATCTTTCTTTCTGAATCAAAAGGAAACTCTTCTACCACGTGAAATCCTGCTTCGATGAATTGCTCTGTAAAACCCGCTTTACGTGCTGCGGTGAGAAGTGCCCCCTCTGTCGGATCACCATCAAGCCTCATTTCGCCATCTTTTTCAACGATGGTCGATGTATTACAAAGCGCCCCATATAATAACACCTTTTGCAGACTTGGATGTTTGTCTACATGGACAAGTTCTCCGTTCAAGGTGAAATCACCAGATGGCTCATAGCCCGTACCAGAAATATTCCACGTTTTGCCCTCTGCCCATACATGGGTCACAGTCATTTTATTTTGCGTCATGGTTCCTGTTTTATCTGAGCAAATGATCGACGCGCAGCCAAGAGTCTCCACCGCCGGGAGCTTTCTGACAATCGATTTTTGTTTGATCATCCGCTGCACTCCTAAGGAAAGTGCGACGGTAACAATTGCCGGCAGGCCTTCGGGAATGGCAGCAACCGCAAGTGATACTCCCGCCAGGAACATATGATACAAATCATGTCCTTGCACAACGCCAAGAACCACAACGAGCACCGTTAAAAATAAAGCAGCCACAATGAGGATTTTCCCCAGCTGTTCGAGACGTCTTTGCAGTGGTGTTTCCATATTCCCTGCAGCATCCAGCATACCGGCAATTTGTCCCATCGCTGTATTCATTCCTGTACCAATGACAACGCCCACGCCGCTTCCTCTAGTGACAAGCGTCCCCATAAAGGCCATGTTCGTCAAATCTCCAAGCGAGACATGATTGCTAGAAAGCGGACTTGCGTGTTTGACTGCTGGGATGGATTCGCCAGTGAGAGCAGACTCCTCGATTTCCAGACTCTTTGTTTCTAGTAATCTAATATCTGCCCCAATCCGGTCTCCGCTTGAAAATTTCACAATATCCCCTGGCACGAGATGTTTAGACGGGATCTTGATCCATTCATGATTTCTCCTTGCATACACATGTGGGGTTGATAATTCCTTTAGTGCTTGAAGGGATTTTTCCGCCCGGCGTTCTTGATAAAAGCCGAGCACTCCATTAATCAGAACAATCGCTACAATGGCTACTGCATCAATGTATTCGCCTAGAAAAGCAGAAATGATCGTTGCTGCAAGCAAGATTAACACCATAAAGTCTTTAAATTGCGCTAAAAAAATGATCAGAGCTGACGCCTTTTTCCCTTCCTGCAATTCGTTTGACCCGTGTTTTTCAAGCCGTTTTTGTACATCTTTTTCTGACAGTCCGTCACCTATCGATGTATTCATTGTTTTTAATAAATCGGTTTGGTTCAGTTCATGCCAATTCATTTGACCTCGTCCACTCCTCTTTTGTTCTCTCTCATATGCAGTGTTCTATAAGCCAGTTTATTCAGACTCGTCCTAAATCATGCTATAATAATAAGACTGCCTAAAGAACGAGAAATGGAAGGTTCTTTCAGTAGATTTGTGTGAAAGAAGAGGGTGTATCCAACATGTCATTTGACGGCATTTTTACATATGGTATGACAAATGAATTGCAAGAGACATTAACTGGTGGAAGAATTTCAAAAATTCATCAGCCATATAAGCACGAGCTGATTTTTCATATCCGGGCAAACGGAAAGAATCATAAGCTCCTTTTATCCGCTCATCCGAGCTATGCTAGAGTGCAGCTCACAGAGCAGCAATATGACAATCCAAGCGAACCTCCAATGTTTTGTATGCTCCTTAGAAAGCATCTTGAGGGCGGATTCATTGAGCGTTTTGAACAAATTGGATTTGACCGTGTGATCGTACTTCATGTACGAAGCCGCAATGAAATTGGCGACGAACAGACGCGAAAGCTCTACATTGAAATCATGGGAAGGCATAGTAATTTGATTCTTGTCGAAGATGATACGCAGCAGATCATCGATGGCTTGAAGCATCTTTCTCCATCTGTAAACAGCTATCGAACAGTGCTTCCTGGGCACGAATACCTTCTGCCGCCTGCGCAGCAAAAATTAAATCCGTTTGCAGTAACGAAGGACGATATTTTAAAGCATTTACGCTTTCAAGAAGGAATGATCACAAAGCAAATTGTCGATACATTCTCTGGGGTTTCTCCGCTGTTTGCAAAGGAAGCTGTACACAGGGCCGGTCTTGCCAATCAGGAAACAATTCCAAATACACTAGTCGACATGTTCCAGCTGATTCGCATGCATTCCTTTACCCCGCAGCTGACAAGAAAAGATGGGAAGGAGTATTTCTATTTATTAGAACTACAGCATGTCCAAGGCGAGATGAAGACATTCGACTCTCTCAGCCAGCTGCTTGACCGCTTTTATTTCGGCAAAGCTGAAAGAGACAGAGTGAAACAACAAGCTTCTGACCTTGAACGGTTTGTCGTAAATGAAAAAAAGAAAAATGAAAACAAGCTCAAAAAACTAATCAGAACCCTTGAAGAATCTCAAAATGCCCATAAATACCAGCTCTATGGCGAATTGCTAACAGCCAATTTATATGCCATCAAAAAAGGGGATAAAGAAGCGACTGTCATCAATTATTACGATGAAGATGGCGGAGAGATCACAATACCGCTCAAAACAAACAAAACCCCTTCTGAAAATGCGCAAGCATATTTCACAAAATATCAAAAGGCAAAAAATGCAGTAGAAGCGGTCAATGAGCAAATTGAGCGGACGCATGAAGAGATTGCTTATTTTGATGAGTTGATTCAGCAGCTGTCCTCTGCCTCACCGAAGGATTTAGAGGAAATGAGAGAAGAGCTTGTTGAAGGGAAATATTTACGCGCCAAACAAAAGCGCAACGCCAAAAAGAAAAAAACGGCGGCCATTCAGCTTGAAACGTATGAATCGTCTCAAGGGATTCCGATATTAGTCGGAAAAAACAACAAACAAAACGAGTATTTAACCACAAAGGCGGCTGCCCGTGACGATATTTGGCTGCACACGAAAGATATTCCTGGATCACATGTCGTCATCCGTCATCAAACGCCTGACGAACAGACGCTACTTGAAGCGGCTCAAATCGCTGCCTACTTCTCGAAGGCAAAGGAGTCGAGCTCCGTTCCTGTCGATTACACGAAAATCCGGCATGTGAAAAAACCAAATGGAGCCAAGCCCGGATTTGTGACGTATGATCAACAGCAAACATTATTTGTCACGCCTGACGAAGATGTGGTTCTTAAGCTGCGAAAATAATAAAAGCCGATAAAATCCTTTCAAGAGATTTTATCGGCTTTTTCTTTGTTGTTTTTTTCTTTCGATATAGAGAGCATCAAGTGCATCTACATCCTCTTGTTCAAGCAATGTCTCAATTTCCGCAGCCAGCTGTTTTGTCCGGGCTGGGCTTGCACCGCTTGTAGAGACTGAAATCGTCACTTTCCCTGCTTTGACCACCTTTGGCACGATCACATTGCCAAGCTCTGATTGGCTCACACAATTCACAAGCTGGTGAGGCCGTGCTGTTTGTGCAATCCATTCATTTACCACCGGATCATTTGTAGCAGCGACAATGAAAAATGCATCCTCTACATCTTGAGCTTCCACTTTCTTTTCTTTCCAATTCAGGTTGTATGTATCAATGAGACGCGCCATCTCTTTAGAAATATCAGGACTCACGATGGTGATATGGCAAGGCTCTATGCATAGCACCTCTGCCCTTCTTGCGGCTATTTTTCCACCGCCGGCGATGAGCACTTGTTGATTGGTTAAATCAAGATGGACTGGAAGCATGGCTTTCTCCTTGGAAATGAAACACATCGTCTTTGTTTAAAATGGTTTCTTGCACGCGTTCAATATAAGCTGCTTTTACATGCGGATGAAAGCCAATATACCGGCATACCCGGACGTCTTTCAGCCTCTCTCTCGCCTGAGCCGCTTCGCTTTCAATCTCTTTCATTAAAATACCCGTAAACAACAAGTAAGGAACGAGATAAACAGGCGCATCATCATCTGCTGTTAATTGCGCAAGAACATCTCGGTAATTTGGCTCACATGCTGTAATAAAACATGGCAAGACCTCAGCAAAAGGAAGCAGGCGCCGGACATCGTCCGCAATGCCAAACACATCTCGCTTCACATCTGGATCAGAGCTTCCGCGGCCAATTAAAAGAATCCGTGCTTCCCCGCCTTGATATCCTGCTTCTTCAATTCTTGCAGCAACTGCTTTTGTCACTTCTTGATTGACCCCAATTGGTTTCCCGTATGTGACATTCACTTGCGGGTATCGTTTTTGAACTTTCTCAATCTCAACTGGAATATCTGATTTAGCATGCATAGCAGTTAAAAGGAGGAGCGGGACGATCGCAATGTGTGTAGCTCCTTTGTTCACACAGGCTTCAAAGCCTTCCTCTATAGAAGGGGCTGTTAGTTCTAAAAAACAAATTTCTTGTATATCGGCTTCTACTAATGGCATACAGCTTTTCATAAAAGAAATGGCTTTATCTTGTGCTTCTTTTACCCTGCTTCCATGCCCAACATAAAGTACAGCTTGTTTCATGCGGCTCCTCCCTCTCACTTGTATTATTCAGACGAAAAGACACGATCAATGTACGTGTCTTGTCTTTATCAATCTCATTTCTCAATAAGGGCAGGTTCAAACCAGTTCAGCTTTTGGTGAAAATGAACGACATCTCCAACAACTATTAAGCTTGGATGCTCGATGCCTTCTTTTTCAACGGTTTCAGACAGTGTCGCCACAGTGCAGCAAGTCGTCTTTTGCCTTGTCGTGGTTCCCCAGTGTATAAACGCTGCTGGCGTTTCTGGATCACGTCCATTTTTTATAAGAAGCTGCTGCACTCTTTCTACGTTTTTGACGCCCATGTAAATCACAAGGGTATCAATCCCTGTAGCCAGTGCCTCCCACTTTTCTTCAAAATGCTCATCCTTTTGATAGTGACCCGTGACAAACGCAACATTCGAGCTGAATTCACGGTGCGTCACAGGAATGCCTGCATAAGCAGCTGCTGCAATACCAGAGGTAATCCCCGGGACAACTTCATATGGAATTCCGTGCTCAGCTAAGCATTCGATTTCTTCACCGCCGCGGCCAAATACAAAGGGGTCGCCGCCTTTCAGACGGACGACAACATTCCCTTCCTTTGCATGGGTGACAAGGGCTTCATTGATGGCTTCCTGTCTCATCGTATGATGATTCGGGAGCTTGCCGCAATAGATTAATTCCGCCTCGGGTTTGGCGTGGGCGAGTATTTCTTGATTGACAAGACGATCATATAAAATGACATCTGCCTGCTGTATTGCCTTATGGGCTTTTAATGTAATTAAGTCTGGATCCCCAGGTCCAGCCCCCACAATGTATACTTTCCCCATCGTGCTTTTCTCCCCCTACCATCAGGCGATTATTTTGTTTTTCCCTTTACATAATCAACAAGACGCTGTTTGGACTCTTCACGCGATAATTCACCTGTATCTAGAACAAGCTCAGGTGCAGCTGGCTCTTCATACGGCGAATCAATTCCGGTGAAAAATGGAATTTCGCCATTTCTAGCTTTTTTATATAAACCTTTTGGGTCACGCTCTTCGCATACGTTCAGATCACATTTCACAAACACTTCGTGAAATTCTCCCGCTTCAACTAACTGTCTAACAATGCGGCGGTCTTCTTGAAATGGTGAAATAAAAGCCGTGATGACAATTGTTCCTTGCTCAACAAATAATTTCGCCACTTCTCCGATACGTCGAATGTTCTCTTTTCTGTCATCATCTGAAAACCCTAAATCTTTATTCAGACCATGCCGCACATTATCGCCATCAAGAACAGTGACTTGATAACCTTGTTCAAACAGCTCTCTAGCCGCTGCATTTGCAATTGTAGATTTACCTGATCCACTTAGACCTGTGAGCCAAATAATGCCGCTTTTATGATTGTTTTTTTGTTGATATTCTTTTTTTGTAATAGATGAATCATGCCACACGATATGTTCGTTGCTCATGTCATACCCTCCCATTAAGATACCGTCGTTTTTAATCCTTCGATTAATGTTTCAATGACTTCTTTTCGGCTGAACGTGCTTGGCGGTAATTCTCCGTTTCTCAGCATCGTTCGAACCTTTGTACCTGAAAGAATGACATGCTCGCTTTTATCGTGAGGACATGTTTTTGGTGTTGCCATTGCTTCACATGTATTACAGTAGAAGCTATGTTCAAATTTTAACGGGGTAATGCCAATTTCTTCGCTTGTAAATTGTTCAAATAACTCCTGCGCCTCGTATGTGCCGTAATAATCACCAACACCTGCATGATCTCTTCCCACAATAAAGTGAGTACAGCCGTAATTTTTACGAACAAGCGCGTGAAAGATTGCTTCCTTTGGTCCAGCATAACGCATTGCCGCAGGAAAAACACCTAAAAAGACGCGATCCTTTGGGTAATAACCGTTCAATAACACTTGATAGCTTTTCATTCTCACGTCTGCCGGAATATCGTCTGATTTTGTTTCACCGACAAGTGGATTTAAAAACAAACCATCGACGGTTTCAAGTGCTGTCTTTTGAATATATTCATGGGCACGGTGAACAGGATTTCTCGTTTGGAAACCAACAATCGTTTTCCAGCCGTTCTCTTTAAAATGACGTCTTGTTTCTTCCGGCTCATACGTAAATTGAGGGAATGGTTTTTCGCTTCGTTTCGTCAGTGTAATTTTACCACCAATGTACGTATCACCGCGTTCAAATAATTTTTTCACGCCTGGATGATTGCGGTCATCAGTTTTATACACATTCACCGCTTCTTTTTCCTTATCTGGTGTGTATTGATCCTCTACTTCAATCACGCCATATACAGTTCCATTATACGATAGACGCACAATCTCGCCTCGATGGATTTCCGCTGCCTTTTCCTTTGTCACTGGCAGTGTAATAGGAAGAGACCAAACGACACCACTTGCTAGCCGCATACTGCTCACAACCGCTTCATAATCAGCTTTTGTTAAAAACCCTTCAATTGGACTATACCCGCCAATTGCTATGAGTTCAAGGTCTGCAAAAGAGATAGCATCTAGTTCAATTTCCTTTGCAGCCGTGCTGAGGTCATACTCTTCATTTACTCGATTAATTAATACGCCACCATGTGGTGTTAAACTCATTTGTTCATCTTCCTCTCAATGTTCATATTTATTAGATGTAAATAGTCGGATTTGTCGTTAAATCCCGCCGCCCTGTTCATGAATCGAGCTGCTTTCATTTTTGACTGCCTTCATCAGACTTAGCGCACCAAGTGAGGCAAGCAGTACACTCACCATGATAAAGATAGAGTAATAGTCCCCTTTTAAGAAAAGACTCACTAGCAAATACGATAGACTAAGTGATAAAAAGGGTGATACTACCCACACTTTCAGCATTTTTTTCACCACATGTTTATGAAAAATATTAGGTCCGCCTTTTGCCATGCCAAGTCCAATGATAGACGAGGAGGTGATTTGGGTAAGTGGAACTGGCAGCCCAAAAATAGAGCTGACGATGACAAGTCCAGCACCGGTACCGGAAAGCAATATCCCTTCGCCCGTTTGATAGCGGGTAATTTTCTTTCCGTTTGTTTCCAGTACTCTTCTACCAAGCAAGAGGGCTCCAATGGCGACGAAGATTCCGCCGTAAAGTGTTCCTTGCCCAACTGACAAAACGCCCGCGGCAACAAGTGGACCGACTGCATTTGCCACATTGTTCATACCTGCTGAAAATGCTTCTAAAAACCCACTAAGGATTAAAACAATGGATAAAATGACTGTTCCTTTTTTAGACAGCTTACGTTTAGGGAACATTCTGATGATTTTGACTACAACAAAGGTAAAAAGAAAGGCGACAAGCGGAATGATAACCCAAAATGCCACAATGACTAAAATGGATTTCACATACAATACTTTATATGCGACCGCGACACCAACTACAGCTCCTACTGTCACCTCACTCGTTGATAAAGGGATGGCCATCAGATTCGCTATAAAGAGTGATAATGCAGCAGAACCAATAATAATACAAACAATTTCAAGTGTAATGACGGATTCAGGCATAATTCCAGAGCTAATCGTTTTGACAACCTCACCACCGCCAATAACTGAACCTGCTAAAATCCCAACTGCACATACACTGAGTGCATAGATCGGCTTTCGAATCGCACCTGATCCGTACGCGATACCCATCGAAGCTGCTGCACCACTCGCGCCAATGTTTAGAGCGAAAAATAAACTAAATAAAATTGCGGCAATTTCCATACACTATGCTCCCTTACTCATGTAATCCGCACTCAGTCTTAGCTGTGCCTGACCATCTGCCAGACCGCAGATCCTCGGCAGTAAATGCTGGCTGTGTACACGGGGCACACCCGATACTTGGATATCCCTGATCATGTAGCGGATTATAAGTAAGTTCCTCTCTAGATGCATATCTCCATATGTCCTTCCACGTCCAGTGGATAAGCGGACATACTTTCACTGATTTGAATTTTTCATCCTTATTTAAAAAGTTCGTCCCTGCTCGCTTAGGAGACTGCTCTCTCCTTAAGCCAGAAAGCCATGCCGGATAGCCAGATAGCGCTTCTTGCAAAGGAATGACCTTACGCATATGACAGCAGCTTTGAGGATCTGTTTTCCATAGTTGATCACCATGCTGCTCGTTTTGCTCCTCAACCGTCAGCTCAGGGGTTTTCAGCACAATATCTAAACCCGGGTATCTTTCCTTTACCGCATCAATTGTGTCGTACGTTTCCTTAAAATGCAGACCTGTATCTAAAAAGACAATTCTTGCATCCTTTTTTACTTTCGCAATCAAATCAATGAGGACGATGCCTTCAATACCAAAACTGCATGCATAAACGAGCTGATCACCATAATGACCGTATGCCCATTTCAGCACAGATAAGGCCCCTTTATACAAATCATCTTCTTGAAATGTAATGGACGGCTCTTGCCAATTTTCATAAGTTAACATTGTTTCTCCCCTTCCGGAGTATCACTACTCTCCGCACTACGTCAACTGAATTTTTTCTGTCTTCTTCCACTTGGATCACTTGACCGTCCTGAACAATCAGTGTAACTAAACTGAATTCATATCCCCAATCAGTTTCTGCATAGGCTTCAATTAAGTCTTCATCCTGCTTTTGCTTCACTTCCCCCTCACCGTTAAAATAAAAAAACTTCCTTTCAGTCCGAAAGAAAGATGAGGAAGCTCACGATTTCCTTATCTTTCAAAATAGAATCATTTTGCAGGAAGTAGCACCTTGCAAATCGCAGGTTGCCGGGCTTCATCGGGCCAGTCCCTCCACCTCTCTGGATAAGTGTTTTAATTTGTCTTAAATATTAACACAATTCAAACAAAAGTCAACCCGACTTTATTGATAGGATTAGTTTTTATTTAAATTTGAGTCTATTTTACTATTTTTAACCAAATAAAAAAGCTGTGCGGGGAGGCGCAGCTTTTTAGACGGTTTCTTCCATCCAAGATTCAGAGGAAGGATCTTGTCTCCAGCGTTTCAATTTATTCATAGCAGAAGGCTCAATCGCTTTCAGCTCAAGTGCCACGTCTGTCAGGGTGTCATAGTCTGTTAGGGTGACATATGGAATGTTTTTCTCTTGGAATGCTGCCGCAGCTTTTGGCAGACCGTATGTGAAGATCGCGGCAACGCCTAGTACGTCACAGCCCGCTTCTTGAAGAGCAGCGACCACTTCAAGCACACTGCCTCCTGTTGAAATCAGATCTTCTACAACGACCACCTTTTGGCCCTTTGATACGGCACCTTCAATTTGATTTCCTTTTCCATGTGCTTTTGGCTTACTTCTGACATAACACATCGGGACGTTTAGACGATCTGCTGCTAATGCCGCATGCGGGATGCCTGCTGTTGCAGTACCAGCAATCACCTCCGCTCCCTCAAAATGAGTGAGAATCAACTCTTTAAGACCTTCAGCAATGTCGTGTCTAACTTCTGGATAGGACAAGGTGAGACGGTTGTCACAATAGATCGGTGATTTGATACCGCTTGCCCATGTAAACGGTTCGTCTGGTTTCAATGAGACCGCTTTGATTTGTAATAGGTGTTTAGCAATTTTTGTTTTCATCTGGCAGTCACTCCCACTCTTTCAAAATTTGATGATAGGCTTCCAATGGTTTTTCAGCTTTTGTGATTGACCTTCCGACAACAATTTGTGAAACACCTTGCTCTTTTGCATAAGCAGGGGTTGCCACACGCTTTTGATCATCGGTTTGATCATTTAGTAAACGAATCCCTGGCGTAACAGTGAGGAAGTCAGGTGAGATGTGCTCATGAAGGGCTTTGGATTCATGAACAGAGCAAACAACACCGTCTAGTCCACTTTCATGTGCCAATTGACCGTACCGGATGACAGTCTCTTGCAGCGGACGGTCTATGAGTAATTCGCTTCTCATCATGTCTTCAGATGTACTCGTCAGCTGAGTCACTGCAATAATGCCCGGACGTTTTTGCCCAGCAGGCGTTCCGCTTTCAAGCCCTTCTAACGCAGCTTGCATCATCTGTTTCCCGCCAGCAGCATGTACATTGACTAGATCAACGCCAAGTGCGGCAAGCCGGTTCATTGCTTTTTGCACCGTTGTTGGAATGTCATGTAATTTGAGGTCGAGGAAAATGTGGCAATTTTTTTCTTTAAGTGCGTCAAGGATGGCAGGTCCTTCTTGGTAAAACAGCTCCATGCCGACCTTCACAAATAATGGTGTCCCTTCAAAGGGTTCTAAAAAGGCAAGCGCCTCCTGCCCTGATGGAAAATCAAGCGCGATGATGGGCAAGTGCTTCATGTTTCCAGCTCCTTCCGATACATTCCTCTACAGATGAATACCCATAGGCTGCTAATACATTTGGCAGTTCTTCTATGATTTCTGGGCAAATAAATGGGTTTACAAAATTGGCTGTGCCAACAGCTACTGCACTCGCACCTGCTAGTAAAAATTCAAGTACATCTTCAGCATTTTGCACTCCGCCCATTCCGATAATCGGGATAGAAACCGCTTGACTGACCTCATGTACCATGCGCACAGCGACAGGTTTGACCGCAGGGCCTGATAATCCGCCTGTTTTATTGGCAAGAATCGGTTTCCCTGTTTTTAAATCTAAACGCATACCGATTAACGTGTTAATCATCGTGAGTCCATCCGCTCCAGCACATTCAATCGCTTGAGCAATCTCCACAATATTAGCTACGTTAGGAGACAGTTTGACATAGACAGGAACGGAGGACACGTCCTTCACCGCTTTTGTCAATGCTGCTGCCATTTGAGGATCTGTACCAAAGGCAATTCCGCCTGTTTTGACATTCGGACACGAGATATTCAGTTCAAGGGCATGGACATTTTTTGCTTGGCTGATCTGCTTCGCTACTTCAACATAATCATCGACCTGTGAGCCAGCGACGTTTGCAATAATAGGCGTATCAAACTGCTCAAGCCAAGGCAATTCATTTTCCAGCACGCCTTTTAGGCCAGGATTTTGAAGACCGATGGCATTGAGCATCCCGGCACCTGTCTCCGCTACCCTTGGTGTCGGGTTGCCAAATCTCGGCTCTAAGGTTGTGGCTTTGATCATGATACCGCCAAGCACGGATAAGTCGTATAATGAAGCAAATTCTCTCCCGAATCCAAAGCAGCCTGATGCAGGGATAATCGGATTCTTTAAAGATAAGCCGGGTAACTCAACGTTTAGCATGACAACGCCACCTCCTCTGCTTTAAATACAGGTCCGTCCAGACAGACTTTGACGTAAGCTTTTTCGTGCTGATCGGTATGACAGACACATGCAAAGCAAGCACCAATTCCGCAGCCCATTCGTTCTTCCATTGAAATGTAGACAGGCTTATCGGGGTAAGAGTCTTTTAGTGCTTTTAACATAGGGGTCGGCCCGCAGGAAAGCATGACATCAAAGCTCAAATCATTCTCTTCAATGACACTTGTCACGAAGCCCTTTGCGCCATATGTCCCATCAACTGTTGCGATAAATGTATCTCCGAGTGCTTGGAATTTCTCCTCGTAAAATACATCCTTTTTCGATTGAAAGCCAAGGACATGCTTGACGATGACGCCTTTTTTCGTTAAACGTTTGGACAGCTCATATAAAGGCGGTACTCCAATTCCACCACCGACTAGTAACGCTGTCTGACCTGGCTGAACAACTGAAGGATCGTACCCGTTGCCAAGCGGCCCTAAGACATCGATGGATTCCCCATCCCGCCTTTGGGAAAGAAGCTTTGTGCCCTCTCCCTCTGCGCGATAGATGATGGTTGCTTCTTGCTTCTCGGCATGAATATTGGCAATACTGATCGGTCTTCTCAGCAGCGGTGTCATGGACTCGCTGACCTTGATATGAAGAAATTGTCCAGCCGTTTGAAAGGAGTCCACAAGGTCACCTTTTAATGTCATTTCGTAAATATGATCAGCGATCTCTCGATTTGAGACGACCGTCAAGTATGCTTTTTTCATATCGTTACTGTCACCTCAGCATTCGTTTTCACTTCTGGCATTTCGTCCGCTCTAAATGTCATGCTTTCTAGTACTCTTAAAATCGCTTCTGCTGTATCTAGCGACGTTAAGCAAGCTACGCCATTTTCAACAGCTTCACGTCTGATTCTAAAGCCGTCTCTTGCCGGCTGTTTTCCTTTTGTCAGAGTGTTGATGACAAATTGGGCTTCCCCGTTTCGAATGACATCGAGAAGGTTTTTGCCTTCTTCTCCTATTTTGCCGACAACACTTGATGGGATGGAGGCTTGTTTTAAGTAATTCGCTGTTCCTTCTGTCGCTAAAATATGGTAGCCGATTGAATGGAATCTTCTCGCAATCTCCAGTCCTTCTTCTTTATCCTTGTCAGCAACTGTCAGAAGAACTGTCCCATCTTTAGGAATTTGAATGCCTGATGCAATTAATCCTTTGTAAAGAGCTTTTTCGATTGTGACATCTTTCCCCATGACTTCACCTGTCGATTTCATTTCAGGTCCAAGTGTAATATCGACTCTTCTTAGTTTTGCAAAAGAGAAGACTGGAACTTTGACGTACACCCCTTCTTGCTCTGTGTGAAGTCCTTCTTCGTAGCCATAGTTTTTGAGTTTTTCTCCTAAAATGACTTTTGTCGCTAGGTTTGCCATCGGGATGCCCGTGATTTTACTTAAGAAAGGAACTGTCCGGCTTGAACGCGGGTTCACTTCAAGTACGAACACTTCACCTTTTGAGAGAACAAATTGAATGTTTAGCAGCCCAATAATGTTGAGTCCTTTTGCAAGCTTGATCGTGTATTCTGCGATCTTCGCTTTGATCTCTTCAGACAATGTTTGCGGCGGGTAAACCGCAATCGAGTCACCAGAGTGAACCCCGGCTCTTTCAATGTGTTCCATAATGCCAGGGATCACGACAGTTTCGCCATCAGACACGGCATCTACTTCGATTTCTTTTCCTGTTAAATATTTGTCAATTAAGACTGGGTGCTGCGGATTGACTTTCACTGCATTCTCCATGTAGTGAAGAAGCTCGGCTTCTTGATAAACAATTTCCATCGCACGACCGCCTAATACATAGGAAGGACGGACAAGGACTGGGTAGCCGATCTGATTGGCAATCGCTACAGCTTGAGGCACAGAAGTAGCTGTTTTTCCTTTAGGCTGCGGCACGCCGAGTGCTTCTAATGTTTGTTCAAACTTGTCCCTGTTTTCAGCTCGGTCTAGGTCTTCAAGAGAAGTGCCGAGAATCTTCACCCCTCTATTTGATAATTCATCTGCTAGGTTGATTGCTGTTTGACCGCCGAACTGGACAACGACTCCTTCAGGTTGCTCTAGATCGATGATGTGCATCACATCTTCTACAGTGAGTGGTTCAAAGTAGAGCTTGTCCGAAATACTAAAGTCTGTTGAGACCGTTTCAGGGTTGTTGTTAATAATGATTGCTTCATACCCTGCTTGTTTAATTGCCCACACAGAATGAACGGTCGCATAATCAAATTCTACTCCTTGACCGATTCTGATAGGACCTGAGCCTAATACGATGACGCTTTTCTTGTCTGTACGTTCTGATTCATTTTCATCTTCATATGTGCTGTAGAAATATGGCGTCTCGGATTCAAATTCAGCCGCACAAGTATCTACCATTTTGTAAACAGGTACGATGCTTGCTTCTTGTCTTAGCGTATAGACATCCGCTTCATTCATATTCCACTCGCGGCTAATATAGATGTCTGAGAAGCCTTTTTCTTTCGCTTCTTTTAATACGTCTGTATTGCCTTTGTTTTCTTTTAATGTCTTTTCAAAAGCGATGATGCCTTCCAGTTTATGAAGGAAGAAGTAATCAATTTTTGAGAACTCATGTATTTGTTCAACCGTATAGCCTCTTCTAAGTGCCTCGGCGATATAGAATAATCGTTCGTCTCCCGCCTTGATAATCCGCTTTTCAAGCACTTCGTTTGTGATATCTGCTTCATCTTTTAATTCAATGTGGTGCACATCCGCTTCAAGTGAACGAACAGCCTTTAGAAGAGACTCTTCTAATGTACGACCGATCGCCATCACTTCACCCGTTGCTTTCATTTGCGTACCAAGACGTCTGTTGGCCGATTCGAATTTATCAAACGGCCAGCGCGGAATTTTAGACACAATATAGTCAAGTGCCGGTTCGAAGGCGGCATAGGTTTTACCTGTGACTGGGTTCATCATTTCATCAAGCGTTAAGCCGACAGCAATTTTCGCTGCAAGTTTGGCAATTGGATAACCAGTTGCTTTCGACGCAAGTGCAGAAGAGCGACTCACGCGCGGATTTACTTCGATGATATAGTATTGAAAGCTGTCTGGGTCAATTGCCAGCTGTACGTTACATCCGCCTTCAATCCCAAGTGCCCGGATCAGCTTGAGCGACACATTGCGAAGCAGCTGATATTCACGGTCACTTAACGTTTGGCTTGGCGCCACAACGATACTGTCTCCTGTGTGGATACCGACTGGATCAAAGTTTTCCATGTTACAAACAACGATCGCATGATCACCGCTATCACGCATGACTTCATATTCAATTTCTTTAAAGCCTGCAATACTTTTTTCAAGTAAGCATTGTGTGACTGGGCTTAGCTTCAAACCGTTTTCGACGATTTCCTTCAGCTCTTGCTCGTTTGTACAAATTCCGCCGCCTGTTCCGCCTAATGTATAAGCTGGTCTCACAATGACAGGGAAACCAATTTGATTCGTAAACGCCATCGCTTCTTCTAGGTTATGGATGATTTCACTTTCTGGTACAGGCTCATTTAGTTCATTCATCAAATTACGGAATAGATCTCTGTCCTCTGCTTTTTGAATAGCTGAAAGTTTTGTTCCTAATACTTCAACACCACATTCAGCTAATACGCCAAGGTCTGATAATTCAACAGCAAGGTTAAGTCCAGTTTGTCCGCCAAGTGTTGGCAAGATCGCATCAGGACGTTCTTTTCGAATGATTCGTGTTAAGAATTCTGGTGTCAGTGGTTCGATGTATACCTTATCGGCCATTTCTGTATCTGTCATGATGGTCGCTGGATTGGAATTCACAAGAACGACTTCATAGCCTTCTTCTTTCAGTGCTAAGCAAGCCTGTGTGCCTGCATAGTCAAACTCCGCTGCCTGACCAATGATGATTGGACCTGAACCGATAACTAAAATCTTTTTGATGTCTACGCGTTTTGGCATACTTCTTCCCCTTCTTTCTCAGTTGTATGAATCATGTCCATGAACTGGTCGAATAAGTAGTTCGCATCTTCTGGACCTGGTGATGCTTCTGGGTGGTACTGGACAGTGAATGCTGGTGCTTCTTTATGTTTTAAGCCTTCAATTGTATTGTCGTTTAGTGCGATGTGTGTGACTTCGAGCACGTCCTCGTTAATGGCACTAACTGTGTAGCCGTGGTTTTGAGCTGTCAGGGTGACCTTGCCGGTTGCTAGTTCTTTCACTGGGTGATTCGATCCTCTGTGACCGAATTTCATTTTTTCAGTACTTGCGCCGCATGCAAGCGCGAATAATTGATGTCCAAGGCAAATGCCAAAGAGTGGAACTTTTCCAATCAATTGCTGAATCATCTCGACTGCTTCCGGTACATCAACAGGATCCCCAGGGCCGTTTGAAAGCATGATTCCATCAGGCTTTAACTGTAGCACTTCATCTGCCTTGATATTGTACGGCACCACGATGACATCACAGTCCCGTTTATTGAGCTCGCGCAAAATGCCGTGCTTCATGCCGAAATCGACAAGGACAATTCTTTTTCCTCTTCCTGGGCTTGGATACGCATTTTTCACAGATACTTGACTCACTTGATCAGTCGGCAGCTGCATTGTTTGTAGACGGCGCACCACGTCTTCCACTTGTTCATCCGGTCCTGCAAATGCCCCTCTTAAAGTCCCTGCACTTCGAATCATTCTCGTCAGCTTTCGTGTATCGATTCCGCTAAGGCCTGGAATGTTTTTCATTTTTAAGTATTCATCTAGTGAGTATGAAGAGCGCCAGTTTGAGGGCTTTTCACAAAGTTCCTTCACAATCAGCCCTTTTACAAACGGTGTGATCGATTCAAAATCATCACGGTTAATGCCATAGTTGCCGATGAGCGGGTAAGTGAGTGTGACAATTTGTCCGCAGTATGATGGATCAGATAAAATTTCTTGATAGCCTGTCATCCCTGTATTAAAGACGACTTCTCCGACTGATGATTCTAAGTTGCCAAAGCCTGTTCCTTCGAATACTGTTCCGTTTTCTAGCACTAAGCGTCTCTTCATTTTACTAGTCTCCCCTCTTCATACACGACTTTCCCAGATGCAAGTGTCATGACCGGCCATCCTGATACAGTCAATTTGTCAAACGGTGTATTTTGTCCTTTTGATAAGAAGCTCTTTTTATCGATTGCCATTTCTTTGTTTAGATCAATGAGTGTAATATCAGCTGTTTGTCCTTCTTCCAGCTTTCCATAAGGAAGGGAGAAGGCTTCTGCTGGCTTGATCGTCATATAATCAACGAGTTCTTTTAATGTCCATTCGCCTGTTTTGACAAATCGCGTGTAAAGAAGCGGGAACGCTGTTTCAAGCCCAACTATTCCAAAAGGTGCGCGCTGCATCGTTTCGTTCTTTTCTTCTTCTGTATGCGGTGCATGGTCTGTTGCGATGAAATCAATCGTTCCATCTAACAGTCCCTCGATTAGTGCCTCGCGATCCTCTTTTCCTCTAAGAGGCGGGTTCATTTTATAGTTCGTATCAAGCCCTGGGATGTCTGCATCACATAGGAGCAGGTGATGCGGTGACACCTCTGCCGTCACACGGATGCCTGCTTTTTTTGCATCGCGAACGACTCGCACAGATTCTTTCGTACTGATATGACATACATGATAATGACAGTTCGCTGCTTCTGCTAAAAGAACATCTCTTGCAATATGCACCGATTCACAAATGGACGGTATTCCGTTTAATTCATTCGCTTTTGAAAATTCTCCTTCATGAACGCATCCTCCGTAAATGAGCGAGTTATCCTCACAGTGCGCGACAATGGCTTGATCAAGACTTGCTGCCTTTTTCATCGCTTCGTACATCATACCTGCTGTTTGGATGCCAACCCCGTCATCTGTGAAAGCGAAGGCGCCTGCTTCTTTTAGTGCTGCAAAGTCTGTCATCTCTTCCCCAATTTGTCTAGTTGTGATGGAGGCGTATGGCAGTACTCTGACAGAAGAGGTCTCTTCGATTCGATTCATGAGCCATTCCATTTGCTCTTTTGTATCTGGAACTGGGCGTGTATTCGGCATCGCTGCAATCGTCGTATAGCCGCCTCTTGCTGCTGCTTTAGAGCCTGTTTCAATCGTTTCCTTTTTCTCTCCGCCTGGCTCTCTTAAATGTACATGCAGATCAATTAAGCCTGGTGAAACAAATAGCCCTTTAGCATCAATGACCTCTTCTCCGTCTTCTCTTTCTAAATGACCAATCGCTTGAATCACTTTTCCTTCTACCCTAATATCCTGCTGCACTTTTTCACCTGTGCTTGTTAAGATAAAACCGTTTTTAATGAGATACGACATAGACAGAATCTCTCCCTTTTTGATGTAGTCTGCTATTTTGAAAAGCTCTTTTTAATACCGCCATTCGGACATAAACGCCATTTTCCATTTGCTTGAAAATTCGTGACTGCTTTGATTCCACTAAAGAATCATCTATCTCCACACCCCTGTTTACTGGTGCTGGATGCATGATAATGGCTCGTTCTTTCATGTTGTTTGCCCTGTTTACTGTTAATCCATAAGTCGATAAGTAATCTTCATTACCCATTTTTTTAGCGTGCCGTTCATGCTGGATTCTAAGCAGCATCACCACATCAGATTGTCTAATGGCTTCGTCTACTTGGACATACGTTCCGTGAGGATTTTGCTCATCTTGGAAGGAAGCAGGTCCTGAGAAAAGGACTGTCGCTCCGAGCCTTGAGAGTACTTCCGCATTCGACCTTGCCACCCTGCTGTGCTTGATGTCTCCATGAATCGAAATCGTTAAGCCCTCAAAGCCGCCAAACTCTTCATAGATGGTCATTAGGTCAAGCAGTGATTGGGTCGGGTGCTGCCCGCAGCCATCTCCAGCATTGATGATGGGAATCCCAACCTTCCCGATCAGTTCGTTGTAATATTCATCGGTGCTGTCTCTGATCACACAAGCTTTCACGCCGATGGATTCGAGCGTTTTTACCGTATCGTAAAGAGTTTCGCCTTTTTGAACAGAGGTGCTTGCCGCATCTAAGCTTAGTACATTCATCCCCAGCTTCTTTTCGGCGACTTCGAAGCTAAATCGTGTTCTTGTGCTTGGTTCAAAAAAGAGATTTGCTACAAATTCTCCCGCTAAACCAAGCTCTTGCTTCCCCTTTTTGAGAGTCGTTGCTTCTTCAATCAGCTGTAAAATCTCTTCTTTAGACAAGCTGCTCATTGTCGATAAATCATTCATTTTTTCTTCCCCCTCTAGTTTTTCATCACTTTCAGGTTCAAAAAAACCCTAAGCCTCGGCAGCTTAGGGTTCTCCAAAAGAAGCAGCGGCACGTTCGTGCATTCTGCTCATTTTAGAACCCTTGTCAGCCTCACTGGACTTCTTTTAAAAGGTTTTCTGTATTCGATTCATTTGACTCGTCATCCTCCGCTTTTTGCTGCGGCAGGATCAGGTTCAACAGGACACCCGTGATGGCAGCAAGTGCCATTCCAGATAGTGTGAGGTTGATTTGTTTCACCTCAATGAATGCCCCGCCAATTCCGATGACTAAGATGACTGATGCGATAATGAGATTACGCTTTTCTTCAAAATTCACTTTATGATCAATCAGGATTCTCAGGCCGCTTGAGGCAATGATCCCAAAGAGCAAGAATGAAACGCCTCCCATGACCGCGGACGGCACTGTACTGATTAATGCTGAAATTTTTCCGACAAAGCCGAAGCAGATTGCAAATACTGCTGCTCCGCCGATGACGAAGATACTGAACACTCTTGTGATGGCAAGGACGCCGATGTTCTCTCCATACGTTGTTGTCGGCGGTCCGCCAATGAGTGAAGCGAAGATTGTCGCCGCACTGTCTCCTAAAATGGAGCGGTGAAGACCAGGTTTTTTAATGAAATCTTGCCCTACAACTTTACTTAACACCACTTGGTGGCCGATGTGCTCAGACATTGTCACAAAGGCAACCGGCACCATTACGGTGAGAATGCTTAAAGTCACAGCTGGTGTGTAGTCCACAAATGGTACAACGAAGTCTGGTACAGCAAACCATTTTGCATCAATGACCGGCTGGAAGTTCACAATGCCTTGTGATAAGGCAAAGAGATAGCCGCTGATAATGCCGATTAATACTGGGATCAAGCTAAGGAATCCTCTTAGGAAAATCATGCTGATAATCGTGACAGCCAGTGTGAAGCCGGCGACCATTAGGTGCTTCAGGCTGTAAACAAGCTCGGTTGCATTCGGATCAGCATACATCGCCATGTTGACAGCTGTTCCAGCGAGTCCGAGTCCGATGACCATAATGACCGGCCCTACGACGACCGGCGGTAGAAGTTTCATCAGCCAGCCTGTGCCGAGCCATTTAATAAATAGTGCAATGAGTGCATAAGCGACACCCGCCATGAAGGCACCCACCATGGCGGCTCCAGGGCCGCCTGTGGCTTTCACATTCAGTATGGGGGCGATAAAGGCAAAGGACGATCCAAGATACGCTGGAATTTGGCCTCTTGTGATGATTAAGTAAACTATGGTTCCAACACCACTTGAGATGAGCGCGACCGCTGGACTCATATCGATGATTTTTGGTACTAGAATGGTTGCACCAAACATGGCAAACAAATGCTGAAGGCTAAGTGACAGCCATGTGAACGGTTTTGGGATATCTCGAATGCCTAAATTGGCTTTTTGCTGACTCATGATTTTCCTCCTAGATGTGTCCTTTTTCATTAAAAAAGCCTCTTTGCGAGTATGCGCAAAGAGGCCTAGAAAAACCGTACACGTCATGTTTGCCGTGCTCGGTATCTCTGTTATTGCCCTCTTTGCAAACTCTCTGGAATGCATTTAAAAAGGTTATTTTTCATATATAGCGACAAGGTCGTTTTGATCTACTTCATTCAGTTGAACCATAACTGTCTCTGCTTTTGATGTCGGAATGTTCTTCCCGATATAATCCGCTCGAATCGGTAGCTCCCGGTGTCCCCGGTCGACGAGAACAGCAAGCTGAATGGAAGATGGTCTTCCTACATCCACAAGGGCATCCATGGCTGCTCTGACGGTTCTGCCTGTAAACAGGACATCGTCAACGACAATCAGTGTTTTGTCATTAATGTCAGCTGGAATGTCTGCACCCTTCACAAGCGGGTCTTGGTTCTCTGTCTTTTTTGTCAGGTCATCACGGTATAGCGTAATATCAAGTTCACCCACTATGACTGGATTTCCTTCAATTTGCTCGATGCGCTCTGCAAGGCGCTTTGCAAGATGAATACCTCTAGTCTTGATCCCCGCAAGGATGACATCTTTCATCCCTTTGTTGCGCTCAATCATTTCATGTGCAATTCGGGTAAGCGCTCGTCTGATCGCTTGTTCATCAAGAATGACTGCTTTTTGTTCCATCTTTTACACCTCTTTTTGACAAATAAAAAGCCCCTTCTGCAAAGGGCAGAGAGGGGCGTTCATTTGTGCATACACGTGCACAAATTGATCCGTTATCCTTCTCAGCCTCTCTGGACTGTTTTAAAGAATCTTCATTTCTTCGTTCATTATTTCAAAAAAAGAACGGCCTGTCAATCGTTATTTCTTAATGAATCGATAAAAGCTTGCATATCAGCAGGAACTGGTGCTGTGAACTCGATATATTCGCCTGTTCTTGGATGATCAAATCCTAAAACACCTGCATGAAGCAGCTGACCATTGAAATCGACTGTCTTTCTCGGTCCATATTTCGGATCTCCTGCAAGCGGATAGCCGATATATTTCATATGAACACGAATTTGGTGTGTTCTTCCTGTTTCAAGTCGGCACTCCACCACCGTGAAATCCTGAAAGCGTTCAATCACATCAAAGTGAGTGACGGCTTGTTTTGCACTTTCTTTTGTGACCGTCATGCTTTGGCGGTCTTTTTTGTCTCTGCCAATTGGGGCATCAATTGTGCCTGTATCATGCTGAATGATGCCATGGACAACGGCCGTATATTTTCTTGTGACAGTTTTAGCCACAAGCTGATTGACGAGTGATTCATGCGCCATATCGTTTTTTGCGACCATTAACAGCCCAGATGTGTCTTTATCAATACGATGGACAATTCCAGGACGCATCACACCATTAATCCCTGATAAGTCCGTGCAATGTGCCATCAGGCCATTTACAAGCGTTCCTGACACGTGACCTGGTGCTGGATGAACGACCATTCCTCGTGGTTTATTCACCACTAGCACATCTGCATCCTCATAATAAATATCAAGATCCATTGGTTCTGCTTCTACATCTAGTACTTCTGGTTCTGGAATCTCGACTTTAATCTGATCTCCAGGTTGTACTTTGTAATTGGCTTTCACTTGTTTCCCGTTTACCTCGATCAGCCCATCCTTTACCCACTGCTGGACCTGGGTTCTTGACCATTCTGGTTCTGTCGTGCTTAGAAATTTATCAAGCCGTTCACTCGTTTGTTCTTCTGAAACGGCAATATTTACTTGATTCATGTAGTTGACTCCTTCGTTTTCTTTCCATCTAACAGCATTTGAATGAAGAGCAGAATAACTCCTACACATAGAGAAGAATCTGCAATATTAAAGATTGGGTAGTGATAATTCCCAAAGACGAAATGAGCAAAATCAACCACTTCCTGACGGAAAACGCGGTCGATAAAATTCCCAATCGCTCCGCCAAGCATTAAGGCCAGTGCAACTCCAAGCAGCTTGTCCTTTTGCCCATGCTTTTGCAAATAATAAACAATTCCCGCAATAACAACGAGTGTGATCACATAGAAAAACCACATTTGTCCTTGGAGAATTCCCCATGCGGCTCCTGAATTTCGGTGAGACGTGATATAAAAGAAACCATCAATCACCGGATAAGAATCTCCGAGCATCATATTTTTGACAATGAGCCATTTTGTTAATTGATCTAAACAAATCATCACGAATGCGATTATGTAATAGAACACACACGTTCCTCCATCTTCATACTTTGATCTTTATGCATTTTATCAAGAAAACAGGAAGGAGTAAAGAAACTTTAGTTGACAGACAAAAACCTCCCTACATGTGGAAGGCTTCAAAATGAGAATCATCTGATTCATGAGGATAAGGAGTGAATGCTTTTTTCTCGTATTGCTTATGATATAAAAAGTCGTCAGCCGTGCGGGCGGTAGGAAGAATACTCATTTGTTCAAGCGGAATGACATCACCTGTTGCCTCACATATACCAAAGGTTCCTTGCTCAATTTTTGCAATAGCGAGAGACACATCTTGCAGCTCTTCTTTGATGTGATAAAGAAGCGTGGCCGTTTGGACCTCGTTCATTGAGACATGCTCAGCGGGTGAACGAAATGATGCGTATTCAAACAGTTTAGCTTGCAGCTCTTCTTTCATTTGAAGGAGTTCCGTGTAAATCGTCTCTAGATCGCCATTCATGTCGCTATTTCAACTCCTGCCCTGTCGTGATAATCATATTGTTGCCCCGGCTGTCCACTTTAAAGCCATAAGATTTTTCCTTTCGTTCTAAACGCTGTCATTTCCGCAAAAAAGAAAACACCCCGCATATGGCGGGGCGCTAGTTGGTCATATCACACTGTTAATTCTGGTAATATTTTTCCACGATTTCAGCATTTTTCAGTGACAATGTTGGGTATTTCGGATTTGCACCAACATCTTTTGAAATAATACGAGAACGTTCGCATAGTTCTCCTTCTGCTTTTTGAACCAAAATTCTTCCTGAAGTGTATTCAGGTGCTGATGTGTCAGCATTTTGCTCATCTTCTACAGTTAATTCAGAGATGATAAAGAGCTGCTTCACATCTTCTTTAATGGATGCAAGAAGGTTTTTCACTTCTTCTGTCGCATAAAGGGTCACACTTGCTTCAAGAGAACGTCCGATGACTTTCTCGTTACGCGCAATTTCGAGCGCTTTTAGCACATCGTCACGCACTTCCATAAAGCGGTCAAACTTCGCTTCTGTCGCTTCCGCTTGAGAAACAGCCACACCTTCTGGCATATCTGTTAACTGAACACTTGGCTCTTCAACAAAGCTTAAGTGGCTCCATAATTCATCTGCTGTATGCGGAAGAATTGGTGCAGTCAGCTTCACTAATGCCATTAATGTTTCGTAGAAGACCGTCTGCATGCTACGGCGGTCTGGATGATCCGCATGCTCAATGTACACGACATCCTTTGCAAAGTCGAGATAGAAAGAGCTTAGCTCAATTGTACAGAAATTGTGAATCGCATGATACACGACCGCAAATTCGTAATCATCATAAGCCTTTTTCACTTTATCAATCAATTTGTTTAATTTGATCAAGATATATTGATCCACTTCGCGAAGCTCTTCTACAGGTACTGCATTGACTGCTGGATCAAAGTCAAATAGGTTACCGTGCAGGAAGCGGAACGTGTTACGGATTTTACGATAGACCTCTGCTACTTGTTTTAAGATATCATCAGACACCGGGTGATCGGCTTGATAGTTGACAGAAGATACCCAAAGTCTTAGAATCTCCGCCCCAAGCTGCTTCGCTACCTTTGTTGGGTCAATTGTATTGCCTAATGATTTACTCATCTTGCGTCCTTCTTTATCAAGCGTAAAGCCGTGGCTGAGAACACCTTTATACGGTGCTTTTCCAGTGACTGCAACTGCTGTTGATAAGGAAGAGTTAAACCAGCCGCGATATTGGTCAGAGCCTTCAAGGTAAAGGTCTGCCGGACGAACAAGATCATCTCTTTCTTCTAAAACAGCTTGGTGAGAAGAACCAGAATCAAACCATACATCCATGATGTCCTGCTCTTTTGTGAATTCACCGTTTGGACTGCCTGGGTGTGTAAAGCCTTCTGGCAATAGTTCTTTCGCTTCTTTTTCAAACCAAATATTCGAGCCATGTTCTCTAAATAATTGAGAGACATGCTGAATGGTTTCATCTGTGATGATCGGCTCACCATTTTCTGCATAAAAGACCGGAATTGGAACGCCCCATACACGCTGTCTTGAAATGCACCAGTCGCCTCTGTCACGCACCATATTGAATAGGCGCGTTTCGCCCCATGCTGGCACCCATTTCGTTTCTTTAATATTGTCTAATAGCGCTTCTCTGAAGTCTTTAATCGAAGCAAACCACTGAGCGGTTGCACGATAAATCGTTGGTTTTTTCGTTCTCCAGTCATGCGGGTAGGAGTGCGTGATAAAGTCGAGCTTTTTCAGCGCGCCTTTTGCTTCAAGCTGTTCTGTGATAGCTTTATTGGCATCCTCGTAAAATAGACCTTCAAAACCAGGCGCTTCTTCTGTCATGACACCTTTTTCGTCTACTGGACATAGTACGTCAAGACCGTACTTCATGCTGACAATAAAGTCATCTTCCCCGTGACCTGGTGCTGTGTGAACACAGCCTGTACCTGCATCCGTTGTCACGTGGTCACCAAGCATCACAAGGGAATCTCTACCATAGATCGGATGCTCTGCAACGACGTTATCTAATTCTTTTCCTTTTAATGTTTTCACGACTTCATACTCTTCAAAGCCAAGCGTTTTTGCCACTTGTTCAACAAGCTCAGATGCGACAACATATCGCTCAGCACCCACTTGAAGAACACTGTACTCTAGGTTTGGATGAACACAAATCCCAAGGTTTGCAGGAAGTGTCCAAGGTGTTGTTGTCCAGATGATGAATTGTTCGCCGTTTTCAAGTACGCCTTTTCCATCTTTCACTTTAAATGAAACGTAAATGGATGGTGAACGTTTGTCTTTATATTCAATTTCCGCTTCAGCAAGAGCTGACTCACTTGAAGGAGACCAGTTAACAGGCTTTAGTCCTTTGTAAATATAGCCTCTCTTCGCCATTTCTCCGAAGACAAGAATTTGCTGCGCTTCATACTCAGGCTTTAACGTGACATATGGATTGTCCCAGTCTGCTCTGACGCCTAATCGCTTAAATTGATTGCGCTGACCCTCGATTTGCTTCCATGCATACTCCTCGCATAGTTTGCGGAATTCAGCTGTCGACATTTCTTTACGTTTGACTTTTTTATTTTTAGTGAGTGCTGTTTCAATTGGTAAGCCGTGTGTATCCCAGCCCGGTACGTACGGTGCGTGGAACCCATTCATTGATTTAAAACGGACAATAAAATCTTTTAGGATTTTATTGAGTGCGTGCCCCATATGAATGTCACCATTCGCATATGGAGGTCCATCATGCAAAATAAAGGTCGGGCGTCCTTTTGTCCGCTCTAAAACCATTTGATAGATGTCTTGTTCTGCCCACTCCTCTTGGATTTCAGGCTCTTTGTTCGGCAAGTTCCCTCTCATTGGGAATTCTGTTTTCGGCATTAATAAGGTGTCTTTGTAGTTCATACCCATTCCTCCATATGCAAATTCTGATTAAAAAACAATAAAAAAAGCCCTCTCATCCCATAAGGGACGAGAAGGCTTGTCTCGCGGTACCACCCTTTTAGACAAGCGCTATTTAAACAGCCGCTTATCCACTCTAAAATCGTAACGTGATCAGACGCCTTTTCTTACTGGTCATTTCAGAAAAGGAACTAAAGGGGTGATCTCATTGCAGCGTCTCGTAATGTCAGGCTTCCACCATCCCTGATTCGCTTTATTACGCATATGACAACTGCGAGTGTCCCTTTCAAACGTTTATCTCTTGTTAATTTATGATGGTATTATATGCAACTTGTACACGTCATGTCAAGATGATGCGCTTATTCTTTTTCGTCAAAGACAGCGTCAACTTCATATTCCAGTAAATGATCCCAATCGTCATTTTTTAGAAGATCAAGCTGAGCTTCGATGAGCATTTGGAAGCGAGTTCTAAAGACCTTCGACTGCTTCTTCAGCTCTTCGATTTCCATCGCAATCTTTCTTGATTTAGATAGCGCTTCGTTAATAATACGATCGGCATTTTTCTCTGCTTCACGAATGATCAATTTCGCTTCTTTATCAGAATGACGTTTGACGTCTTCTGCTGCTTCCTGCGCCACAAGAATCGATTTGTTTAATGTCTCTTCAATTGTAGCAAAATGACCAAGTCTTTCATCAAGCTCGTTTACTTTTTCTTCAAGTTCGTTCTTTTTACGAAGTACAATTTCATAATCTTTACGTACTTGGCTTAAAAACTCGTTTACTTCATCTTCGTCATAGCCGCGAAAGCTTTTTGTGAACGTTTTATTATGAATATCATTAGGTGTTAATGGCAACCTCGCCACCTCCAGATTCAAGTTCGTTATGTCAGAAGCTCAAATGTTACTTTAAATTTATCTTTTTTGGTCTTCCCATCAATCGTTTTGAGGCTAAAGCGGCCAAATCCCCTAACAGAGAGCTGATCGCCTTCGCCGATTGTAAAGGAAGGGTCCTCAGTGACTTTCCAGTTAACTTTGACAAGCCCATTTTTGACCAAAAGCTGTGCCTTTTGCCGAGACTGACGGCTGATTGCAGCACATACCGCATCAAGCCGCAGTGAAGAAATCGTATCTTCCTTGATGTCAGTCTTGCTCTTAACCGGCTTTAAATCTGCCTGCGTGATTTCCTCTAATGAAACGGAGGCTCTGCCGACATGCGTCAGCTGCGCCCGAACAAAATCGGCGACATCACTCGTACAAATAAATTGCACATCTTCCTCTGAAAATAACAAATCTCCAAATTTTTGACGCTTCAAGCCTGTCCCAATCAGTGAACCAAGGAGCTTCGGGTGTTCTAACGAAATAAACTTTTTCGCATAGTTCACCTGAAAATAAGAGAGCTCAGCATCCTGAGTAGCCGGTTGTAAATATTCGGGATAAATGAGCGCTCTTTTGCGCTCCGCTCCCTCATAACCGCCAAAAAACATGATCCCAAGCTCATCAGCATGCTGGATGACGGACTCGGTAATAAACTGCTCACGCGGATCAAGAAAGTCTGTTAATTTCATTCGATACTGGTCGAGTGCGATTTTTTTCCAGCCTAACACTTGGTCGACAAATGGCTGTTCGTCTTTTCTAAAATGTTGATAAATATCGCTCATTTTGTTCCCCTCTTATGTAAAAGAGCCTGGCAGCGCCAAGCCCGGCAGCCTGTCTACATGAAGCGTGCAATCATATTGTAAAGACCAGTTAGTCCATATGTTGATGCAAAACGAATCACAAGCAATGCCACAATTGGCGAGATGTCAATCATGCCAATTGGCGGAATAATTTTACGAAATGGTTCTAAATATGGTTCGCAAATATTTGTCAGAAAACGCCCAATTGATGTTTCTCTTGCAGATGGCACCCATGACATAAAGATGTAAATAATAATCGCGAATGAGTAAATCGTTAATACAGTCTGTAAAAGCTGGAAAATGTAATTTAGAATCACTATGATTTACCACCTCTGAGGTTCTTCCTCTGTCAAAAGTTCTGATATTGTGCCAGATACATCTACATTATCAGGTGTACAGAGGAATATATTCGAGCCAATACGCTGGATATCTCCACCGATTGCATATACAGTGCCGCTTAAGAAGTCGATGATTCGCTTTGCTTGATCGTGCTGAATGCGCTGCAAATTGACGACGACTGCACGTCTGTTTTTAATATGGTCTGCAATCTCCTGCGCTTCTGCATAAACACGCGGCTCACTTAACACCACTTTAGAGGATTTCTGCACGCTTTGCAAGCTGACGACATTTTGTTTTCCTGTCTGCGGACGCTCTTGAAATGCCGCTTTGTCCTTTGTTCCTTTTTCTTCTTGGACTGGTTCTCTTTCTTCATCAATATATTCGTACTCATACTCTTCATCGTCGAGAGTGAAAAAGCTTTTAAACTTATTTTTTATGCTCATGTCACGCACCTCCTGTTTCATTTCCAACAAGTGAAGAGCCAATCCGAACGAATGTCGCACCTTCTTCAATTGCGATTTCAAAATCATTTGACATGCCCATCGATAAATGCTGACAAGGTGCATTTACTTGGTTAAGATGTTTTACTTCTTCTTGAAGGTTTTTTAATGTTTTAAAGCAGTTTCGTATCACAGTGTGATCATCTGTAAATGGAGCCATCGTCATCAGTCCAGCAATTTCAATGTGTTTGAAATCAGCGAGCTGCTTGACAAATGGGATCACGTCTTCACTTTGTAAGCCATGTTTTGACTCCTCCAGCGATGTGTTCACCTGTACAAAACAGCGAACCGTGTGATCCGCTCTTTTTTCAATTTCATTCGCAAGAGAGATCCTGTCGAGCGAATGTAAGTAGTCAATGCTCTGAATGACAGATTTTACTTTTCGTGTTTGTAAACTGCCGATGAAGTGCCAGCTAATGCTTTCATCGGTTATAGCCGCTTGTTTTTCAAGTAACCCTTGGTCACGATTTTCACCAAAATGCAAAATTCCTGCTTCCTTGGCTTCTTGTGCTCGTTCAATTGAGACATATTTTGTGACAGCGACGACTGATATATCGTCTGGGTTCCGGCCGGCTCTTTTACATGCTTCGTTTATTTGTTCATTTATTTGTCTGAGATTCTCTCGTACATTCAATTGCTCTTATGCCTCCTTAAACCCGACAAAAGACATCATACGTCCTGTTTTTCCTTGATCACGCCGGTGTGAGAAGAATAGCTGATCATTGCAGCTTGTGCACATCGAACTGACATGTATGTTTTCTTCTTTCATCCCTGCATGTAGCAATACGTTTTTGTTTAATGTTTTTAAGTCTAATTTATATTGTCCTTGTGATATCTCGGAATACACATCCTCTGTAGAAAAGGGAAGCTGTTTCACTTGATTCAAGACCACATCATCAACTATGTAGCAACAGCTGCCAATGGATGGTCCAATGACGACTTGTATTTGATCGGTCTTAACACCTTCTTGGTTGACCCATAGATCTACCATTTTTGCACCAATTTGTTTGACGGTTCCTTTCCATCCGGCATGGGCTGTTCCGATGAGGCCATGTTGCGGAGCTAGAAAATAAAGCGGAACACAATCGGCGAAACAAAGAGCGAGCATGATGTTCGGTTCAGACGTATATAAGCCGTCTGTTCCAGGCAGTGCCTCATGATAATGAAGACTTCCTCTTCCTCTTTGCTCCTTGGTGACTTTCTTGATGCGGTCCTCGTGTGTTTGGTCTGCAAACACCCAATCAGAGAGCGGCACAGCAGTAGCATCTGCTATGACTTGACGATTCATTTGGACACTAGAAGCATCATCTCCTACATGGAGTCCAGTGTTCAATGATTGATATGGAGAAAGGCTGAAGCCGCCATTTTTTGTCGTAAATCCGGCTAATACCTCTTTACCAGAACATGTCATGTTCGTCCAATCATGAATCATCATTGCATAAGGTGATTTCTGCTGAAAGGGGTCATAATTGTGTGTCAAAGCTGCCTCCCACCTTTCATTCATCTCTCTTTATATCGCTCCTATTTTACCACAAGACATGCGTAGACAGTTAGTGGGATTCATTAAATATTACACTCAAATGTGCCCTTTCTACAGGTTTTTTTGCAAATTGATATGAAAACGTAATCTTTTTACCCGAAAAAGACATTGTTTGCTGAGAATGGAGAGCTTATGTTAAGGATCATTAAATGATTCATTGAGGAGTTATACGAATTTTAAGAAGACAATCGGACAAGTATCACATCTTCGCCAATTTTTACTATATTTCGCCACGGGACAATCATTTCCTCTTCTTTTCCGAAAAATCCCATCATTTTACCTGTACCGCCGATAATGATTGCTTGTATTTTACCACTCGTAACATTGATATCAATGTCCCCAATGGTGCCTAGTTTTTTTCCGCTGGACACATCGACAACATCCTTGATTTGGAATTCAGAAATACTGATCATCTGTCCTTCCCCGCCTTTCGTTTTCTACTATAATATGTATGATGGAAAAGCAGGGACGCAGACCAATAGTTTCTTTTATCTACAATTTACTTAAATGAGGACGGCCATTTCTCCACATCACATCTACCGGACATTCAAAGAAGGAAGAAAGCAAGTCGCTTGTCATCATCTCTTTTGTTTTCCCTTGATCAAAAACAGTCCCATCTTTTAATAATAAGGTGTGCTGAAAAACAGGCAAAATCTCTTCTGCATGATGGGTCGTGTAAAGCAAAGTAGGCGCATCAGGCTTTGAAGTAATGAATGAGATGGTCTCCAGCACCTGTTCTCTTGCTAAAAAATCAAGACCTGTCACAGGCTCATCTAAAATCAGGAGCTTGGGATCATTCATTAAAGCCCTCGCAATCAGGACTTTCTGCTTTTCTCCTTGCGAGAGTGTTTCATATGTCCGGTTTGCATATTTGAACGAACCAAATGCTTTTAATAGATCAATGGCTTTCTCCCTTATCTCATCTGTCGGGGTTTCATAAAGCCCGATAGAGGCAAATGCCCCGCTGAGAACAATTTCAAATGCATTGTCGTCTCTGTGCAGTTTCTTTTCAAGTCCCGCAGAAATGAGGCCAATTTTCTTCCTGAGCTTTTCGCCAAGAGCCTCCTTGCCAAAGATATGTCCCAGCACGGTCATCTCACCTGATGTAGGGAAATAATATGAGCAGAGCATATTTAATAAAGCGGTTTTCCCCGCACCATTTAAACCGTAAAGCACCCAGTGCTCCTCTTTGTTCACATGCCAGTCAACAGACTGAAGCAGCCATTTTCCATTTCGTTTTAAAGAAACATTCTTCAATTCAAGTGACACCATCATTTCCCCCTGATTAAAAATTCCGAATAAACAAATAATGAATGTTTACAGCATATCGCAATTGCTCTTTCTGGTAAACCTCACATAAAAAAGCTGCTCCTTTTACGGAACAGCTTTTCTTCATAGCTACGAAATTTCAATTCGTACGCCTTCTTTTATATCAGGAAACGTGTGCGGGGATGCAAAGACAGCTCCCGGTAATACATCATCAAACGGCTCTTGGAAGTAGATCGAAATATGGCCGAGTTCTTTAAAGTTGTCATTTGCTTTATTGCCGAGGGCTGTGATCGTGTACGTTTGATCGCCCACTTGAATGGTACCGCCCAGTTTCAACGGCTCTTCTTCTAAATGTTCGAACTCATGAATGACGGACATATCTCTTAATTCCTGCGGCGCTGCGGGTCCAAATAAAACAATCAGCTTATCTTCTTTAAATTGCGGGACTAAGATCCCGATTTCTTTTACGACAGATTGTGTGACCATGTATCTCAATTCCTCCTTTAATGCGTTTAATACATACCGAAGCTGGCAGCGTATGCGATCACAACAGATAGAACCCCTGTAATGAGACGGCTATACAAAACAGCTGGTACTCCATATTGTACCGTTTCCGGCTTCGCTTCACCAAGTGACAGCCCAACTGGAATGAAATCACACCCTACTTGACCGTTGATGGCAAATAGTGCAGGAAGTGCAAATTGAGGCGGGATATTTCCTAGTGCAATTTGACTACCAATGAGAACACCGATTACTTGTGCAATGACTGCACCAGGTCCTAAGACAGGTGATAGGAATGGCAATGTACAGACCACAACGAGCAGTAAGAGTCCCCATATAGATCCTGCCAATGGTGATAGAAAATGGGCAATCAAGTCACCAATTTTTGTATAATTGATAATTCCAATTAACATACTGACAAATGCCATGAATGGAATAATGTTTTTCAAAAGCATATCAACGGAATCACGGCCAGCCTGGTAGAACGTACCGGTAACTTTCCCAATTCCTCTTGAGAACCTCATCAGGAAATTACCTTTTTCCTGACGCTCGAGATTTTCCTCTTTCAGTTTTGAATAGGTTTCTTTGAAATTCTCCTTGTCAATCGGCTCACTGTTTTCCTGACCTTCTACTTTTTCCTCACCACTTGATGCATCCGCAAAGGAAATATCTTTTTCTGTGACGCCAGATACGAAGATATCCTCTGTAATATGTTTTGCAAGCGGTCCAGAAGGAGAGGATGCCAAAACGTCTACAGTTGGAATGCGCTTCATTGGATAAAGTCCGATTCGTGCGGTTCCTCCGCAGTCAATGACAACACACATCATTTCATCTTCTGGTATCGAGTTTTTAAAGCCGTCACATGCTTCTGTCCCTGTCATTTCTGCAATTTTACGTGCAACTGGGTGAATGCCTCCCCCTGTAATGGAAACAACCTTTCTTTTTTTACCGGTTGGTTCAAGCTCCAAGCCTTGGCCCCATCCGCCAGCACCTTTTGCAACAAATACTTTGTGGTTTGTCATGTCTAACCCTCCCCTATTGTGAATTCGCTTTCATTTTTCCTGCTAAGTATTTTGTAATCCATTCAGTAATAATACCGCGAAGTAAAATGACGACGATCCCGACTAAGAAGTACCGAACAGCAAGCTCTGACATTGAGTATCCTGCTTCTTTAATACCGTTCGCAATCCCTAAGTAGACAAACAGTTCTCCTGCGTTGGCATACGGAAACAGTGATGTCACCGGATGAACAAATGAAACAGCTGAATCATAGAATGCTGGTTTTTGTTTTTCGGGTAAGAAGCGGCCAAACGTATAAGCCATCGGGTTTGTCAAAATAAGAACGGATAAGATCGGCATTAACGTGTAGCGCAAAATGGTATATTTCGCAGCAAACTGAATCGCTCTATTCACTCGCTCTTCTCCAATAAACTTCATGACAGCATAAGTGAAAGTAAGTAACACAACAAGCGTTGGAACGATACCTGTAACAAGACCCATGAATTGCTTTCCGCCGGCTTCAAACATTCCGATAAAGTGCTCTCCAAACCATTGAATCCATTCCATGTTTCATCTCCCCTTTCTTTAGTTCACATTTGTTATATTTTTTTTCGAAATCGAGACAAGTGCCTGTTCAGCCGCCATGGAAAGTGCGTGCATGACAGCTGGCCCCTTTTTGCGTTTTTTCAACGTCTGCTTCATCATATGGTGCTCGTCTAACACAGCCCCTACATGCTTTCCTTCATATGAAGGGACTTCTTTAAATTTAGATAAGATCGACACACCGCCAAGCACATGGCATTTTTGAATGATATACGATTCATCTACAATGATGAGCGCAATGGCTCCAGGGCCAACTTTGCGCCGCTCCATTCCTGAAAATAAGTGATAGCCCTGCTTCCCTCTGTAATCATCAATAAGTGAATCCATGCTCTTGCGGTAGTACTTGATTTGAATAAAAGATAACCCGTACTGCACAATGAGAATGATACAAAGTACGATCGCTAATTTTTCCACAGCTTCACGTCCTTATGATTGAAATAAATGATCTTGTAATGATCGCAGCTTCCAGACCGTTGTGTTTGAATCAAGCTCTACATCATCATGAGTCAGGAATTGTCCTAATTTGATGTCTTTTTTCGCTACGACTTTTCCGCTAATTAAACCAATTGGAATGTGGCCGTTCGTTTTCATGTCTTGATGTGTTTCAAGAACCCCTCTTACAGAGTATCCGCCAATCCCGTCAAGTGATTCTCCAGCTTTAATATCTCTTTTTGCCACAGCGACTGTTTCTGATACTGGTACACCAATTGGGTGAATGGATGAATCATGCTGTAAGACCGCTTTTGCGATGGTAACAGGTGTTTCAAGACTCGCTAAGTGGAAAGGACGGTAAAGTGTGTAGTGTGGGCCTTTTCCAACTTTTAAGTAGCGCAGCTCTTCATCTACTGGCTCAAGGTCACTCTTCACGATGACAAATACACCTGGTGCAAGTCCATTTACATATTCAACGACTCCGAAGTTATCAAGCACGCCGCCTTGCTGTTTTTGATTCAATTTATCTGCTACATTTTCTAAATTCGCTTCGACTCCGTGCATACCGACTTTATCTGGCAGAAGCCCTGTCGCGTTACTTAATAAGTTCATTTCCGCCATTGTTTTTGTTCCGTCCTGGAATGCAGCCAGCATATGTGAACTCATATGTTTACTATCTGCTTCTGCTTGACACGTATCTGGATTTGCTTCTGGGAAGAATGGGTTGTTCTTTCCTTTCCCAGCAACGAGTACCTCAAGACCCATTGTTTTCGCAAATTCATATAATTCTAGTGTTGCTGCTGGTTCGTCTCCAGCTGATCCTGAGTAAACAAGTCCTGCATTTGTGAATAACTTATGCATGACCAACCCGATGGTAATATCAACTTCTACATTTAAAAGAACGAGATGTTTTTTTGAATTAAGCGCTTCCAAAGAAATGTTTGCTCCGACCTCTGGGACACCTGTTGCATCTACGACAACTTCTACGGAATCTGATTGAATCACTTCTCTGTAATCATTTGTGACAACCATTTGATGCGGCTTTGCATGCTGCTTGTAAAAATTCGCTGCCTTCTCTGCTGCACTAAGGTGAATATCACAAACACCAGCAACAATCATGCCTGGAATTTTAGAAATTTGTGAAATGAGTCCAAAGCCCATTTGGCCTGCTCCAATAATCCCTACTTTGATTGGATCTCCACTGCGTTCTCGAGCTAACAATTGTTGATAGATTGACATCTAAATCATCCTTTCAGGTTTTCTTGCTTCTCAATAGATTGCTAGAAATATAATCTGAAACTTTTAACAAATGTTATAAAAATTAACAAAAATCCGTTTATTGTAACATTTGTTATTTTGTTTATCATTTGTTATGAACTTAGTTTATATGATGTGTCAACTTTGTGTCAAGCTAAAATCGATAAAATTTTCAATCTTTTTGAGTCTAAAGACTCAAAAAAACTACCTAATGATATTAGGTAGTTACTTTAATAAGGCATCTCCAGTTCGTTCATCGGTAATTAATACATGAATTAATCCACCTGCTAATGCCGCCCGAATTGCTTCAATTTTTTCTTCGCCACCAGCGACACCTATGACAAGTGGAATTTCTTTTAGCTTTTGGGGGCTTATGCCCATCACCCGGTCGTTCCATGGGTGGGGATATACTTCCCCTTGATGATCAATAAAGTTATAGCAAATGTCACCTGCTACATCCTTTGCTTGAAGGATGTCCTCTTCACCGCTTGTCATATAAGATTTCACCATCGTTGAATGCTGCGGAACACCACCAATTCCGACAACCGCGATATTTGATGATTCTCCTAGTTCAATCACTTTTTTGATTGACGGCTGCCGGATCAGTACATCTTTCGCTTCTTTCGTATCAAGCATGACAGGTACATGTAAAAACTCACATTTAGATTTGAGCGCCTCTGTGCATCTCGCAATAATATAGTTGGCGTGGATATCGACATCTTCATTTCCCACACCTCCGACAAGCGGAACAAATGTCACGGATGGATAGTGCTGAACAGACGTAATCGCTTTCGCCATCTCATGCAGCGTTGTCCCAGAGGAAAACCCAATAACTTGTCCATCCTTCATCACTTTTAATAAAAAGCTTGCCGCCGCGGCACCGATTCGGCTTTTGGTTGTGTCTTTGCTGAGTGTTTCCACACAGACGACTTCTCGGAGCCCATATTTACGTTCTATTTTTCTTTCTAACGATCCATACTGTTGGTTGACTTCATCATGAATAATGATTTCCACGATTCCTGCTTCACGTGCTTTTGCCAAATATTTCGATATGAGCGAACGGCTAACCCCAACCGCTTCTGCGATGTTAGATTGAGTGGCGCCTTCTTCATAATACATATGCGCAACCTTAATGAGCAGCCTTCTTTCATCATGGAATGTCATAATAACCCTTCTTTCCGCTTAAGTGTTCCCTAACAAATGCTATCTAAAATAACATTTGTTAAAAACAGATTAAATGAAAAAAATAACAGAGTCAATACTAGAGGAGTGTTCTCTCATAAGAATGAAAAAAGCCGCACATGAAGCGGCGGCTTTAAAAGATGTTTTTATTCATTTGTTTGATGGCTGCTTTTTCAAGCCTAGAGACTTGTGCCTGAGAAATCCCGATCTCTTCGGCAACTTCCATTTGCGTTTTTCCCTGGAAGAAGCGTTTGCGAAGAATCATTTTTTCCCTGTCGTTCAACCTACGCATGCCCTCTTTTAAGGCCAATTCTTCCACCCATTGTGTGTCTTTGTTCCGTTCATCACTAATTTGATCCATCACATAAATCGGATCTCCTCCGTCATTATAGATCGGTTCAAACAAAGATACAGGATCTTGAATTGCATCTAGGGCAAAGACAATTTCCTCATGAGGCACTTCCAGCACTTTGGCAATGTCTTCTGCTGTTGGCTCCTTGCTTGTCTCACTAATCAGCCTCTCACGGACCTGAAGTGCCTTATAGGCAATATCTCTTAGCGAGCGAGACACCCGAATCGGGTTGTTATCACGCAAGTATCGACGGATTTCTCCTATGATCATAGGAACCGCATAAGTTGAAAATCTGACATTGTGGCTTAAATCAAAATTATCAATTGATTTCATTAATCCGATACAGCCTACTTGGAAGAGATCGTCGACATATTCGCCTCTGTTGTTAAAACGCTGAATCACACTTAAAACCAACCGTAAATTGCCATTGACTAGCTTTTCTCTTGCTGTATCGTCACCCTCATCTTGCAGCTGTCTGAACAATTTTCTCATCTCGTCGTTTTTCAGAACAGGCAGCTTGGAGGTGTCGACTCCGCAGATTTCCACTTTATTTCTGGACACTTTTTTCCCTCCCTACAGGAGCTGTTGTACAAAGTTCAGTATCTCCTTGGGATGGAAAAATATGCACGAGCGATGACGAGAATCATGAAAAAAAAGGTTGTTTCCTTTGACAGTGCAGGGACAGAGCTTTTTTAAAAAAATTTTTAGACCATTTTATTAAATTCTTTTTGTAATCGTTTAATAATTCTTTTTTCAAGCCTCGAAATATAAGACTGTGAAATCCCAAGCATGTCAGCGACATCTTTTTGGGTTTTTTCCTCACCACCAATTAAGCCAAATCTTAGTTCCATGATCTGCTTTTCGCGGTCATTTAATTGTTCGAGCGCTTTTTTCAGCAATTTTTTATCCACATTTGCTTCAATATCGCGTGTGATAATATCATCATCTGTTCCAAGTACGTCTGATAAAAGCAGTTCATTTCCGTCCCAATCAATGTTGAGCGGCTCATCAAACGAAACTTCTGACCGGATTTTATTATTTCGACGTAAGTACATCAAAATCTCATTTTCAATACATCTCGAAGCATATGTTGCAAGCTTGATCTTTTTTTCTGGGTTAAATGTATTGACTGCTTTGATCAGACCAATGGTTCCGATACTGATTAAATCCTCAATATTAATACCTGTGTTTTCAAATTTTCTTGCGATGTAAACGACTAAACGCAAATTTCTTTCAATCAGAATCGCTCTTGCGGTTTGATCTCCCTTTGGTAATTTGACAAGCAGCTCCTGCTCTTCATCCTTTGATAATGGAGGCGGGAGCGCTTCACTTCCACCAATATAATAAATTTCATCACTCTTTAGACCTAGCTTCATGAGGAGTTTATACCAGTAGTAAGTGAGTTTAAATTTTAATTTTTTCATCTTCTTCTCCCTTCTAAATGTCAAGTTGACCTCGTAAGATAAAAGACATCACCAAAAACTACGACACCCCCTGGATGATTTTCCCGTCTAACATATCTGGATGAATGATGGATTGAAATTCCTGATCTGCCGATAAACCGCTGAGACTCAACCCAACAAAACACTTAGCAGGCTGAATCATATGCGTCTTTGAATAAATGAAGACTGTATCTGGTTTTAGGCATAGTAGAAAGCCGTGATCATGACCGACCGCTCGATATGGAACAAGTCTTAATCGATCAAGAAGAGGAAATTGATCATCGATCTTTTGCATGACTTCAACAGGATGAGACTGTTTCATGAGCTCTATAAATGACTCTCCGCAAATGGCCGTTAGCTGGTCGGCCTGGACGATCATGACAGGTGTTTTTGTCATAGGATCATACAGCTGGTTGCCAGAATCGACGAGTCCCTTTAAACGGATGGTCTCTCCATGAATGTGTATTTCCACAAGCACTTGTTCATCAACCTGTCTTTTTTTCGTACCCACCTCGCCTAATCTTTTCTTTGAAAACAGCCAAATCGCAGGAAACCCAGTTAAAACAAAAAGCCAGCTAATCGGATCACCAAAGCCATCATTTTGAGAAATCAGCAGGCCATCTTGAATCACTGTATTGGTTTGCAAAAATGAATGAACCCCGATCATGCCTCCTCCCATCAAAAATGTTACAAAGTAAAAAGCAAACAGATTTTGAAAAAAGGAACGAAATCTTTGAAAACCAAAGGTTGCAAGAACAATGAAGACAGAAAAAAGTAGTTTGCCTAAAGGGTGTGACACAACCATTGCAAATGGTGTAAAGAGCAAGAGAACAATGCTCGATCCAATGAGAGCTCCTAACATATATCGTCTTTTTTTCACTTGTCGTTTGAGAATAAATGCAGTGAGTAAGAGAAGCAATAGATCAAAACAAAAGTTTAACAGCCAAATCACATCTAAATAAATGACCACCTTCTGCTCCTTTCATCTGAAACAAAGAATCAAAAGCAGTACTTGCACTTGTTTGTACCAGTATAAAACAGTCATGAGATGGAAGTCTGTCAATTCTTGTTGGGGATGATAGAGAACTTTTGGTGGATTGTTATTGTTTTTGTCGAGGAATGAGAGAGAGTATTCTTCTGGACAAGCCTTCAAACAATTGTTGAAAGAAAAAAGACACGCTCCAAGAAGTCGTGTCTTTTGTTTAAGTTACTTTTCATTGATGTTTAATGTACCTGAAGCTTTTTGTCTTGTGACATTTCCATAATCATCTCGCACAATTACTTCAATGACCGCACCTTTTGCTTTAGCGGTAGAAGTAGCAGTCCAGTAGCCTTCATACGTTCCGCTCGATACTTCGCGAAGCGGCAGCTCTGTGGTATTTTGAAGCTTTGATCTCGCGTTTGTCAGCGGCATGTGAATGACAAACGTTGCGTCTAGCTTTTCTCTGCTGTGAAATGAAATTTTAACAGACTCCCCTGATGCCAGATGGACATTCTCTGCTGGAGTCAGCTTAGAAATCTCAGGTGCCTCGTATTGGACATCGATCTTGATTTTTTTAGTTGTTTTGTTTCCTGCTGCATCTTTCGCTGTGACTTTGATCATATTTTTCCCGTTCTCAAGCAGTATTCTTACGGAATACTTCCCTTCTTTTATGGTTGCCTTTTTTCCATTTACGGTGACTTGATCAAGATGATCATCTGTCACCTTTCCTTCTACAGTGAGCGATTCTTTATTCGTCTTTTCCCCTTTTTTCGGTGTATCGATAGTGAGCGCTGGCGCTGTTTGATCAATGATTACCTTTACTGGTGTAGATCGTTTTGTTGCACCTTTATCCGTAACAGTTGCAGCCGTGAATACATGCTCTCCACTTGAAACTGTGACCTTTTCTTTGAAGGCGCCTGACTGATCTGCTTTCACTTTGGCAATCTCTTCGTCGTTTTGATAGATCGCTACATCAAGCCCAGGAGAGGCTTTGCCTTCAATCTCCAGTTCATCTTTGTTCGTAATGACGCCTGCCTTTGGAGATGTAATCTCTGGCACATCTGCTTCATAGTCAACAAGCGCACGAATCATATAATTTCCCTCTTCTTTTGGAGAAGGAGAAAATGCACCGCTTGTCAGCTGCCAGCTTCTTTCAGCATTTGGTCCATCTTCATCAGTTGCAAGCCCTGGAGATTCCGTATTCTTTTTCGTTTGAATATAGACAAGATAGAAATCTCCATCCACCGTAATGGCTTGATCTTCTAAATCTACTTTTGTCCATTCCCCATTACGCAGCGCTTTTGCTTTTAGAGGTCCTGCCATTTTCTCCCCTGGAGCTCCGTTCTTCCCAGAAGCGTCATACACTTCAACTGCAAATTCATTCCCTCCAGGAGCTGGCCACTCTGATGACCAGAAACGGAAAAGCCCTCCTGTGAGTTGCGCTTGTTTCTTCCCCTTTTCTAATGAAAACTTCACAGCCCAGCCATTGCCAGGATCATAGAAGGCTCTCGCATTTTCAGCTGTTCCATCATCGTAGCCAATTTCCCCAGCAAAGCCGATGAATGGCTCTAGCTGAATGTTTTTTCCAACTGGCTTTTCTGTCACATCTGCTGTAAAAGAATATCCTTTAAATCCTTTGGCAAATACTTTGACGGTATAGACACCGCTCAATGCCTCTAGAGAAAATTCGCCAGATTCATTTGTTTTCACCGGCTTAATTTTCGCATCCTCTACAAGATAAACCGTGGCATCCTTTATCTTTTCACCCGTTGTTTCGTTGGCAATTGTGCCAGATATCGTTCGTTTCTTTAGTGGCTGTAAGGCGAAATTCGCCTCTGCCGTTTTATTTGAAGAAATATGGACGGTTTGTGTGCGTGATTCAAATCCGTAAGCTTCCGCTTTCACTGTGAATTTTCCTGCACTGTGAGGAAGCTGATATCTCCCTGTCGCTTCATCTGTGTACGTTGACTTGCCGCTTTCAAGAACACTAATTTCCGCTTTCATTGGAAGAGCTTTGATGGACGGACCAGCTAGATTTTTTTCCTTTTTCAATTCTTTTATGTTCGCAGGCTTCTTATGTGGGTGTACCGCCTTATCTTTTTGAGTCAAGGCTTGATCTGTTATTTTCATATCATCTAAATGAACATCTTCGTTTGTCACCTGTCCTTCAATCATGCCAATTCCATCTGTTAATGCCGTAATCGCCTCTCTTGCATCAACTAAACCTGCCCCATAGCCATTGTTTGGGGATTCCGGGAATTGCTGATCAGTTAACGGCTTCGCTGTATCAATCAGAATTTGTTCAATCTCTTCAACAGAAAGATCTGACTGTGCTTGGCGAAGAAGAGCCACAACAGCTGAAACATGCGGACCAGCCATCGACGTCCCATTCCAGCCATCCTCATACCCTTTCCCAGGAATGGATGAACGAATGTTTACCCCTGGGGCGGCAATGTCTGGTTTCATGCCACCATATGGAGACGGACCTTGCAGCGAGAAAGACCCCAATTTGTTATCTTGATCCGTAGCACCCGTTGCAAAGACCTCTTGATAGTTCGCAGGATTCGCAATAGATCCTTCACCACCAGGGTTGAATAAATCGGTATTGCCAGCTGAAAACTCTGGGAAGATGTCCGCCGCTCTCCAAGTATTGACGACATCTTTATACCAATCATCTAGGCCAGGTCCACCTCCCCAAGAATTATTGACAACATCTGGTGCCTTTTCTGGATGCGGGTTGCCGGCCTCATCTTTTGGTGCTAAAATCCACTCACCTGCGTCAAGCAGATCAGCATCTGTCCCACCATCTTCTGAGAAAGCTTTCACCGCAATCCATTTTGCGCCCGGTGCGACACCGATTTGATTCTTTCCATCTGGCTCAGAGCCAACCATCGTTCCCGTTACATGTGTACCATGCTCTAAATCATCATATGGCGCTTCAGATCCTGTCGTAGCATCGTACCAATTGAATTCATGAGTTGGTTCATTCGGATGTGCTGGATCAAATCCGCGGTATTTTTCCTTTAAAGCAGGATGATCCCATTCCACTCCTGTATCAATACTTGCCACAACTGTACCAGTACCGTCATAACCTAAAGCCCACGCTTCTGGAGCATGAACTTGAGAAATGTTCCACTCGACTCCACCTACTGCTTTCATTTGTTTTTTCTGCTTCGTCTTCAAATCAACCGGCCGGTGAATTTGACGGGTTTCATTTGGCAACACTTGATCTACTTCTGGGAAGGCAGCCACCTTTTCCATGACTTCTTTCGTTCCAGTCACCGCTAAACCATTCACAATATAGTACGAATGAATCTCCTTCACTTGCTTTTTCTTTTGTTCCTTTTGTAAATACGTAAGGAGCGCTTCCTGCGTCTTTTCAGACGTTGCTCTTAATTCGGATACGACAGCTGATCTTTTTGTGTATTGCGTTTTAGCCGCTGTTAATTTCTGTTTTTTGGCTTTGATCACCGCTTCCTTCGCCACATTTTGCGTATTTGTTTGCTCTTTCATTTTGATTAAAAAAGTCACCTGATCATCCTGCTGAAACTGCTTCATTAATCTAGATGAGATCTTTGCTTTTGTAGTCTTAGAGGAGACAGCTTCCTCCTGATATGAGGTAGAAGTCGATGTTGCTTGAACCGTCCCAAAGCTTGTCATCGTTAAAGTACCAATCACCAAAAGACTCATCAAACGATAGCCGGCGGTCTTGCGAAACTTCAATTTCAATCAAATCCCTCCTCCTCAAATGTCCAAACAGAGTATAGGTCCCACTCCTTTCCTTCTGTTGTTCATGACAAGATTCATGGTGTTCTATTTAATGTAGTCAAATAAAGTTCATCATTTTGTCGTTTTTTGTAAGAGGAAGTAAAAATGATTCTTTTTTCTTAAATACCATAAGTCAAATTACATATGGAAATTGAAGTAGCTTTCACGTATTTATGACTTTTTGATTAGAAACCCTTATAAGTTGAGACATAAAAAAACCCCTTCCAATGGAAGGGGTTAACCTATACTCGATTAGCGTTTATTGCGGTTGCGTAAGAACGTTGGAATGTCTAGCGTATCATCACTTGATTGTGTATTTTGTCTTGGCTGAGATGATGGCTGTTGATGTTCCTCACGTTTTACTTCACGTTTTTGAGGGATGGATTGATTTTGCTTTAATCCTTGTCCTAATGGGTTTCTTTGTGATTTTGTCACTTCTGGTTCTTGCTCAATAAATCCAGTAGCGATCACAGTCACCACAATTTCATCCTTCAAGTTATCATTGATGACAGACCCGAAAATCATGTTTACATCTTCGTCAGATGCAGAAGCCACAATATCCGCGGCTTCTTGCACTTCATAAAGACTCAGGTTCGTTCCACCCGTAATGTTCATGATGACACCTTGAGCACCATCGATTGCTGTTTCTAGAAGTGGTGAGGAAATGGCTTTCTTCGCGGCTTCCGCAGCACGGTTTTCACCTGTTGCGACACCAATACCCATAAGCGCTGAACCTTTATTGGACATGATGGTTTTCACGTCAGCAAAGTCAAGGTTAATCAGACCTGGTGTTGCAATTAAATCTGAAATCCCTTGAACACCTTGTCTAAGCACGTTATCTGCCGCGCGGAATGCTTCCAGCATTGGCGTGTTTTTATCAACAATTTCAAGCAAGCGATCGTTTGGAATCACGATTAATGTGTCAACGGCTTCTTTCATAGAAGCAATTCCTTCAACTGCTTGAAGCTGACGCTTTCTTCCTTCAAATGTGAAAGGACGAGTCACAACTCCAACTGTCAATGCACCAGAATCTTTTGCGATTTTTGCAATGACAGGTGCAGCACCCGTACCAGTTCCACCGCCCATACCAGCTGTAACGAAGACCATGTCTGCGCCTTTTAATACTTCTTCAATCTGCTCTTTGCTTTCCTCAGCAGCTTTTTTACCGACTTCAGGATTCGCACCTGCTCCAAGCCCTCTTGTCAGCTTAGCACCGATTTGCATTTTAGTTTCTGCTTTTGATAGATTTAACGCCTGTGCATCAGTATTGACTGCAATAAAATCGACACCTTGTACGTCATTTTCAATCATTCGGTTGACAGCGTTATTCCCGCCGCCACCTACTCCGATTACTTTAATTGATGCTAGGCCGTCTATATTTGTTTCAAACTCCAACATGCTGAATCCTCCTAATCCGTCGAAAATCTAATTCTATTCCCAGAACATATTAAATAGTTTTTTCATTTTGCCCGGTTTTTTATTTGTCTCTTGTTGTGCTTGTTGTGCTTTTTGTTTTACTTTCGGTCTTGGCTGCGCTTCTTTCACTTGTGGTGCAGAAGAAACCGGCTCCATGGATGCGCCTACTTCATGAAACGCCTCATCTGGCATTTGGAATCCAACTTGTCTGCCCTGAATCTTTGCATTGCGATAAGCAAAGTGGATCAGACCCACTCCTGTCATATATTGAGGCTCTCTCACCCCGATATAATTCGGACTTGCAATCCTGACATTGTTTTGCAAGACTGTTTGTGCAAGAGAAAGGATACCTGGAATGGCTGCCTGTCCACCTGTTAGAACGAATCCACCAGGCAAATCATGGACACCCATATTTCTTAATTCCTCTGCCACAAAGAGCAGGATTTCTTCCAGCCGCGCTTCAATAATGTTAGCCGCATCAATTTGTGTATACGTTTGTTTTTGATCAGTACCGATCACAGAAACTTCAAATGTCTCCTCAGTCGATGCCTCATCATAAAACGCATGCCCAAATTGTTTTTTGATTCGTTCAGCTTCTTCAGTGGAAGTTCTAAGTCCTATAGACAAATCTTTTGTTATGTTCTCTCCGCCCAAAGGGATACTGTGAGTAGAATAGAGATGCCCGTTTTCAAATACGGAAATCGTTGTAGATCCGCCGCCAATATCGACAAGAGCTACCCCAAGATTTTTTTCATCTTTCGATAATGCTGCCGAGCCCGATGCGAGTGGCTGCAAGCATATATCCAGTATTTCAATTCCAGCTCTTTCTACACATCGGAGCCAGTTATGTAGAATCGTTTTAGAACCTGTAATTAACGATCCTTCCACCTCTAGCCGAACACCAAGCATTTTTTTCGGATCTGTGATCTCATCTCTTCCGTCGACGATAAATTGTCTCGGAATCACGTCTACGACGAGATGTTCTTGAGGAATAGATACTACTTGTGCAGCATCTAAGACACGTCTCACATCTTCAGCATGTATTTCTTTGTTTTCACTAGATACTGCGACTACGCCGCTCGTATTCTGAATATGAATGTGGTTTCCGTTAATTCCGACAATCGCCTTTTGTAAAGGAAAACCTACCATTCTCTCAGCCTGTTCAAATGCTTGTCTAATAGAATGAACTGTCTCATCTATATCAACAATCGATCCTTTTTTTAACCCCTCTGAAGGGACATTTCCAACACCTATAATGTTAAGCGAATCATCCGCCATTTCTCCGACGATGACTTTTATATTGGATGTACCGATGTCAAGGCTGACGTAAATTTCATTGTTGTTCATTCTATGGCACCTCCTCACATATCAATACTTTCTATTCTATTATTTGCTGAACAACAATACAATGAATGTGTTTTTACAAGTGTGTAACAAAACTTAAAAAATCAACATTTTTTATTAGGATTACTGAAAATATTCGTTACATCATATGTATATCCTTTTTTATGACTCACTTTTTTTCTTTTTTTCTCTAGAAATTGTCCATTTTGTTAGGAGAATTCTTCTAATAACTGCTATATTTTGAAACAATCTAACGCCGAATGCAAACATTCCGACTAAGTACAAGTCTACACCAAGATGGACGCCCAGAAAAGCTAAACTTATTGCCAGTATAATATTAAAGAAGAAGCCTGATACAAACACTAGTTCATCGTATGCCCCTTGCAGATGTGCCCGGATTCCACCAATCAATGTATCAAGCGCAGCAAGTACAGCGAGGGAAAGATAATTAGAATACTCATTCGGTATCGTAAAATTAGTTAAGAAACCGATCGCAACTCCTATGATTAAGCCAAGTACAGGAAGCCACATTAAGATTTTCCCTCCTTTACATCGTCAAGAGGCTTCAATTCGTTTACTTGAATTGCACCGTCATATGCTTTTAAGTGGATTTTTTTCTTCGGCTGGCTCATACTCAAGCTGAAGTTTTCCTGAGCAAACAAATCACCAATATCTGATACATTTAAACGGCTGTATAATTTGTCAGCCTGCTCACTAATTATTTTAATTGTGACTTCATCACTATCTAGGCTGTAGCCATCCATTTTTGTCGTGCCATTAATATCTCGAATGACACTTGTATTAATGACACGGCGATCATTGATGGAAATATGTTTTGCCCCAAACATATTGGCTTCATTCATTAACTTTTTCAGAAGATCAGGTGGGATATTTTTCACTTCTTCTCCGGTAAGGTCCTTGGAAAAAAGCTGAGATATTTCAATTTCAATCCCCTCCCCTTCCACTTCTGTAAAACCAGCCTTTTCTTTTAAATCCTTTAATGTTTTTGTTAATTGTGCTTCTTTTGATCGGTCTCCTTGATGACCATATTTTTTTAGCATCTCGTCGTATTTATCAATTTCTTTGAGCAAATCCAATTCCTTACTTTTAGATGCAGATAAATCCTCTCTCAGTTCCCACACATCACGAGTATCACGAACTTTGGGCTTTTGTAAGGAATTAAATTGGATGGAGATCATGATGCCAAATATGATCATTAAAGCTGTTAAACTAAGTAAAGGCTTCTTTTTCCTCAACACCACTCACCTTTTCACTTTTAATCTTTGTTTCTTAAAAGAGGGTTCATACGAATATCTGTTTTCTCGATCGTCATTGAAATGTGATCACTTGTCAGCTGATCGACCACTCCCCCTGCAATATTTAAAGCAGGTATTAACACAGCTGGATCACCAATAGCAGATATGACAAATGGTGCTGGATGCTGAACACCATCTACTGTGACAACTGGACCGTTACAATGTATGTATGATTGGTGTGTGATTCTTTGCCCATTAATAGATACAGCAGAAGCCCCTGATATAAATAGTTCGTTTATCACATGAAAAATGTGGCTCTCATGCACAATGTAATTATTAACATTTTGTCCACTCGGGATATAAGATGCATCTTCAAGAGACACTTTTACCCCTTTTCCTTTTACACCGATCTCTCCTGTAAACATTCTATATTTCTCAACATCTTCCAGCACATTAAAATATTGCTCTTTTTCATTTTTCAAATTGGACTCCGTTGCTTGTACCTTTGATTGAAGACTATATAATTCTTTTTCGAGTTTCTGATTCGCCTTTTCTTGCGTTGTGAGCTGACTTTTCAGAGAGTATTCTTTTTTCCATTGCTCTGTTCGAATGACATCTGCCTGATGCTGCTTTGTATATTGGTATGAAAAAGAAATCAGAAAACCAAGAACAAGCATGACAATCGAGAATATAACTGTTTTGCCTCTCAACGCTCATCTTCCTTTTTCTTAGATTTAAACGCTTCGAAATACGTAGCGACTTCCATATGGATTGTGCCTTTTTCAGATGATGAAAGTTCTTTTACAATGGCTGGATAGGTTTTCATTTTATCACCGAATGTTTTAATTGATGCAATCACAGTGTTTCCGTCATTCATATAAAATTTAACTAGCCACTTGTTTGAATTGGTCGGCACATAATATATTTCTGAGATGAGTTCCTGAATAGAGGCTGGCAGTTGATTTAAAGATTTAACAGTTTGCCTCAGCTTCTCCTTATTGTCCCAATCGACAAAAATAGGTCCTGCATGACTCGGTGTCACTTCTTCTGGTAAAGCGGTCCCATTTTCAAGAAGCTCATAATATAGATTTCCCTTTTGAAGATACGCAATATTTGCATATTCTTTGACAGCAATACTCACTTTATTTGGGAAATGCTTTTTGATACTGACACTTTTAATCAATTTATTTTGTTTCAAATGATCTGCTGTTAAATCTTTATTTAAATTCCAAAACTCTGTTTCGCCTTCTTTAATTTGTGAAAGTTTAACAAGCTGTTTTGTTGAGACATGCTCGTTACCTGTGATGGTTAAAGAAGAAATTTTGCTGATAGGTGTCTGCAAATAAATAATAATTAAAACCATGATAAAAAACAGTAGTATAAAAGAGATCAGTCTCCGATTCGCTTTTTGCTTCCTTTGTTCTTTAATTTTAGGAATTCGCTCTTCTATATTGACGATCTTTTCATTTTCATGATCAGGCCGCATATATACTCTTCACCTCATTCAAAGCTGCTTGTCCACACCTTTGGGTCATCATTTTGATGAGAAAACAAACGGCATTCTTTCATGCCGTTTGTTTTCCTCAGATGCCATCATTCATAAAAACTAGCTGTTAGTTTTCTTCACCGATAATTTCTACTTCTGTATGCATCTCTACGTTGTAGTCTTCTTTAATTTTCTTTTGGATGAACTGAATTAAGTCCAGCACGTCTTGAGCAGTCGCTCCACCAGCGTTGACAATAAAGTTGCCGTGCATATCAGAAATTCTAGCTCCGCCGATTTGGTATCCTTTTAAATTCGCTTTTTCTACAAGCTGTCCTGCATATTCAGGCAGCGGATTTCGAAAAATACTGCCAGCACATGGCCGGTTATAAGGCTGAGTTTCTTTACGATAATCTTTATTTTGCTGCATCTTCTTTGTGATTTTTTCGCGGTCATCCTGCTTGAGCTTAAACACAGCTTCTAGAACAATGCCAGGTCGTTCCTTTTGTAGGACTGACGTTCGATAGCTAAAATTCATTTGTTCATTTGTGAGCCACTCGATGCTTCCATCTTCAAATAAGATTCTGGCTTTCACAAGAATCTTACTGATATCAGATCCATGTGCACCTGCGTTCATATAAACAGCGCCTCCAATAGATCCCGGAATACCAGCTGCGAATTCCAGTCCTGAAAGCCCCTGTTTACTAAGTGATGTCGCGAGCCTTACGACAGAGTAGCCGCCGCCTACTGTAATTTCTTCATCATTTACAGTTAGGTGATCCAGTCCAGCACCTAACTTTAGGACAACTCCTCGAATTCCCTTATCAAGGACAAGTAAATTAGATCCTCTTCCAATGATCGTCCAATTCGTATGGTGTTTTTTCACATGATCCATGATCGTTTTCACTGCATCGATATCTTTTGGGATGATCAAAAGATCTGCTGGTCCGCCTATTTTCATTGTTGTATGATTTGCAAGCGGCTCATTTTCAAGTACTTTACCAACTTGCGCTTCTAATAATTCATTCTTCAAGTTCTCCATATTACCCTCCGCCTTACCTAATATCATTCCATCATGTAGTTGTAATTTCTTTTAACACATTATATAAACGTGTAGCCGCATCTGGTACTCCGAGTTCTTTCGTTAAACGGCTCATTTGGTTGAGTTTTTCTTCATTACCAGCAATTTCATCAATGGCATGCAGCAAACGATCCCCTGAAAGCTCTGATTCTCTTAAAACAATCGCAGCATCATGTTTTTCAAGTGATCTTGCATTGATTTCCTGATGATTTGCCGTCACGTATGGGCTCGGAATAAAAATGGTTGGGATTCCAAGAGCCGTTACTTCAGCAATTGTTGTAGCTCCTGCTCTTGCAACAATCACATCGATCGATTTCAGGTACTCTGGCATTTGATGCAAGAAAGGTTTGGTGATCATATTAGGTGCTGCACCTTTTTCCTTTAGTTCATTCAACACTTTTTCATAATGAACCTCACCTGTGATATATAAAAGCTGGTAGTTTTTAGCCTTTAAATCATCTTGCATTTCGATCACTGCTCTATTGATAGGAGCAGCACCTCGACTCCCGCCGAAAATAAGAACCGTTTTTTTCTTTTCATCGAGCCCGAATTCTTTAAGAGATTTCCCCTCTTTTATAGAGACGACTTCAGAGGCTCTAGGGTTTCCCGTAAATACAACCTTTTCAGAAGGAAAATGTGCCTTTGCCTCATCAAAGCATATGGCTACCCTATTAACATATCTCGCTAGGAACTTATTTGTAATACCAGGCAGGCTGTTTTGTTCGTGTATAATGGTCGGGATCTTCAGCTTAGAAGCCGCATAAACAACAGGCCCACACACATAACCGCCTGTTCCAATAACCGCATCAGGCTTGAATTCTTTTAAGTAAGATTTGCTTTTTTGAACGCCTTTTAAAAATCTCATCACCGTTTTGACGTTATCAAAGGAAAGCTTTCGTTTAAAACCTGAAATTTCTATTGCCTTGAAAGGGATATTTTCTCTTTCTACAATTTTCTTTTCAAGTCCATTTTCAGTACCGATATATAAAAATTCCACATCAGGATGCAGTCTTTTCACTTCTTTAATAAAGGCTAAGGCCGGATAAATATGTCCGCCTGTTCCGCCTCCACTGATTACTATACGCATTATACCATTTCCCCTCAATTTTTTTCTGCTCTGAACAAAGTATAAACCCTGTTTTAAACAACAGGGCTCCATTAAAACCTGTAAAGAAGAGTCAAAATAAACGTTTTCGAAACAAAAACTGTCATTTTCACTCTTCAAATCATTTTTTTATACTTTTGCAAAATAAACGTCAACATGGTTTCATTAGCTTCAGCACGCTAATATCTTGCGTACCTGCTGACATTAAGAAGTACGCCAATCGCCATCAGCATTAATGTCAATGATGAGCCGCCATAACTAAGGAATGGGAGCGTGATACCTGTCACAGGAATAAGTCCAGTGACAACTGCGATGTTAATCATTACTTGAATGGCAACCATTGAAATAATACCAACTGCTAGGAAACTCCCATATAAGTCTGGGGCTCCAAGTGCTATTCGTATGCCTCTCCATAATAGAACACTAAAGAGGAGTAAAATGAGTGATCCCCCTATAAAGCCAAGCTCTTCAGACAATATCGCAAAGATGAAGTCCGTTTGGGGCTCAGGTAAATAGAAGAATTTTTGTCTACTTTGACCAAGTCCCATTCCGAACAGACCACCTGGACCAACAGCGTATAAGGACTGAATAATTTGAAACCCACTGCCTAGTGGATCTTCCCAAGGATTTAAATAAGATGTAATTCGTTTTATTCGGTAGGGTGCTGATAAGACAAGTGCAGCAAACCCGCTGAGCCCTATAAGACCGAGAAATATAAAGTGAGCAATTCTCGCACCTGAAACAAATATCATAATAATACAGGTTCCAACCATCACCGTTCCTGTTCCCAGATCCGGTTGAAGCATGATGATGGCAAATGCAGAAAATACAATGCCTAAAGCTGGGGCAAAACCTTTTCGAAAGGATGTGATATTTTTTTGCTTTTCAGATAAGAATTTTGCAAGAAACGCAATCATCGCAAGCTTCATAAATTCAGAGGGCTGAATACTAAACGCACCGACACCGATCCAGCTTCTTGATCCATTTCTCTCCATACCGATACCAGGAATAAGTACAAGCAGCAAAAGGAGAAAACAAACAGCAATCAATATCTTTGACCAAGTCCGCCACGTCCAATAATCGACTCGCATAATGAAAAACATTGCGATAACTCCGATTCCGGCAAACAAAAGCTGTCTTTTTGCAAAATAAAACGAATCATCAAATTTATACGATGCCCACACTGCACTAGCGCTGTACACCATAATTAAACCAATCGTCAATAAAAGTAACGTAATGACAACAAGCAAAAAATCCGGAGAAGTTTTCTTATTCGTCAAGAGACCGACACCCCAAGCATAATTTCATTTGGGCTGTCAGTCATATGAGAGACAAGCCCTTATTTAAGCATATGCACGGCGTTTACAAACATGTCTCCACGTTCTTCAAATGTTTTATGTTGATCCCAGCTTGCACAAGCCGGAGATAATAAAATCACGTCTTCTTCTTCAGATATGTTAAACGCCGCAGGTACTGCTTGTTCAACATTATCGACATGTTTTACGTGATGTATTCCAAGCTCTTCACCAAGCTTCACAAACTTAGGTGCAGTCTCACCAAATGTGATAATTCCTTTGACATGTTTCATAAAAGGTTTCAACTCATCAAATTCATTGCCTCGATCAAGTCCACCTGCTAATAAAATAGTCGGTTGTTCGAAGGCTGACAATGCTTTAGTTGTTGCCAGTATATTGGTCGCCTTGCTATCGTTATAAAATTTCCGACTCTGAATTGTATCTACAAATTGCAGACGATGCTTCACCCCACCAAATGTGGTGAGTACGCGTGTGATCGCTTCATTTGAGCAGCCTGCATTTTTTACAACACAAATAGCTGCCAGAATGTTTTCTTGATTATGCTCACCAGGAAGGACAACATCCTTTACATCAATGATATGTTCATTCATGTAGTAAATTGCACCATGTTGAATAAACGCACCATGTTCTACTGGCTCTTTCACTGAGAAAAACACTTTTTTTGCTTTTGAACCTTCTGCTAGTTTTACAACGGAAGGATCATCTAGGTTAATTACAGCGATATCATCTTCCTGTTGATGTGCGAATACTTTCTGCTTTGCTTTTTCATATTCATCACGAGTGTGGTGATAATCTAAATGTGCATCAAAAATATTTAATATTAAGCTGATTTTAGGTCTAAATTCAACTGTTCCCATTAACTGAAAAGAAGAGAGTTCTGTTACGATCCACTCATCGCCAGCTGCATTTGCAGCGACTTCACTGGCAACTGTTCCAATATTACCCGCCACTAATGTTTTTTTGCTGTCTTGTTTCAGCATTTCATAAATCAATGTCGTGGTAGTGGTTTTTCCATTCGATCCAGTAATCCCAATAAAAGGAGATGAGGTTAAATGATACGCTAATTCTATTTCCGTCCAAACTGGAATTTGGCGGCGAAGCGCTTCTTGAACCATCACATTTTCATATGGAATGCCTGGATTTTTAATTAAAATTGTAATGTCTTTATCTTCGAATATACGAAGAGGATGACTGCCACAAATGACATCAATCCCCTTTTCAGAAAGTAGCTGAGCAGGTTCATTTTCTTCAAACGGTTTTTGATCATTTACCGTCACATTTACTCCATGTTCATGAAGAATTGAAGCTGCCGCATATCCGCTTTTAGCAAGACCTAATACTAGTACATGTTCGTTTTTTAACATTTGCATCTTATTCAATTATAACCACACCTCGATGTAAATTCCTAAAACAGCAAGTAATAAACCAGCTGTCCAGAAGGTGACAACTACTCTCCACTCTGACCAGCCAACTAACTCATAGTGGTGATGAAGCGGACTCATCTTAAAGATTCTTTTGCCGGTTGTTTTAAAGGAGATGACTTGAAGAATAACGGATAACGTCTCAACAACAAATACTCCACCAATAATGACAAGTAAAATTTCAAGCTTCGTTAAAATCGCAATTGCTACAATGGCTCCGCCTAATGCTAGAGAACCTGTATCACCCATAAATACTTTTGCAGGATGTGCGTTAAACACAAGGAAGCCAAGAACGGCTCCTGCAACAGCTACTGAAAAGATCGCTACATCATACTGGGATTGATTCCAAGCCAGTATAGCAAATGCTCCGAAAGCAATAGCAGCGGTTCCAGATAAGAGGCCATCCAGTCCATCTGTTAAGTTTACGGCATTAGAACCTCCGACAAGCATGAAAACAACAAGGATAAAGTAAGCCCATCCTAAATCAAAGCTGACGTCTGTTCCTGGAATGCGAATCGTCGTTGCAAACTGATAATAATGGAAAACTGCATAAAAGATCACAGCGATCACAATTTGACCGATTAATTTCTGTTTCGATGTTAATCCAAGATTTCGTTTCATCGCTACTTTAATATAATCATCTAAAAATCCTAATAGGCCGTAACCAAGTGTGACAAATAACAGTAAAAACATTTCTGGACTAATCTCAGAAAATTTGTTGATCATCACAATTGTTGTAATAGTGATAGAAAAGATAATCATGATGCCGCCCATTGTCGGCGTACCAGATTTCTTTTGGTGGGACTGCGGGCCCTCTTCTCTAATACTTTGACCAAATTTTAGTCTTCTTAAAAACGGTATAAAAATCGGGGATAAAAGAACACTGATTAAAAATCCCATTATGATAGTAAACAATATCACCTGTTCAAGCATCGTTCTTTACTCCTTCCGAATTTCCAAAGCCGTTTTCCATCAGAAAATTGCATTCATTATTATGGTATTCATTCGCGTTCTTCGTATGTTGTTTTTGTACAAAATGCTTCATTTCATTACACTCTTTTCATTATTTTAAGATTTGTTTAGATCTAAAATAGCGTCAATAGCAACCTTTGCATCATCAAAGTCATAGACTTGATCGTCAATAATTTGATAGGTCTCATGGCCTTTACCGGCTATTAAGACTGTATCGCCTTTTTTTGCATTGGCAATGGCAAAGAAGATCGCTTGTTTTCGATTCACAAAGCTATGATAATATGCGTCTGGTACCCCGTTTTCCATATCTTTTAAAATGGCTGAAGGATCTTCGCTTCTTGGGTTGTCTGATGTAAATACAGGTTCATCTGCATATTTCACAGCGATTTGAGCCATTTGAGGACGCTTTGTTTTATCACGGTCGCCGCCGCAGCCAATCACGCAGAAAATTTTGCCCTCTGTTAATTCTTTACATGTTGTGAGGACATTTTCTAAACTATCAGGTGTATGTGCGTAATCGACGATGACAGGGAAGTCTTGATCGCAGTTTACAAGCTCGAATCTGCCCTTGACTCCTTCCAGCTCTTCAATCGCACTCACGATCGTCTCAAATGTTAAGCCAGATACGATCCCAACTGATACAGCTGCGAGGATATTATACACATTGAACTTTCCGACGAGGGCAACCGTCACTTTCTTGGTGCCGATTGGAGTGACCAAATCAAATTGAGTTCCCTTCGGCATGATTTGAATATTTTTTGCCATGACATCTGCTTTTCGCTCTAGGGCATACGTCATGACTTCAGCAGCTGTGACTTTTTCAAAATAACTCGAAGCCTCATCATCTGCATTTAAAATCGCATGCTTCGGTTTATTGTGATGAAAGGCACTTCCGAGCTGAGAAAACAGCAAGCTTTTCGCATGTTTATATTCTTCCATTGTGTTGTGGTAGTCAAGATGGTCCTGGGTAAGATTTGTGAAAACAGCAATATCATAATCACATCCATGCACCCTGCCAAGATGGAGGGCATGTGATGATACTTCCATGATGGCTGTGTCTACATCTTGATCAAGCATCTGTTTAAACGTTTTTTGAAGTGTGACACTTTCAGGTGTGGTGTTTTTCACGTCGAGAATGTCATCATTCACCTTCATATACATCGTACCGATTAAGCCTGTTTTCTTCTCGGCTTTTCTCATCATTTGTTCGATCATGTGTGTTGTTGAGGTTTTTCCGTTTGTGCCTGTGATCCCGATGAGATTCAGCTTATGAGTGGGCTGTTCATAAAACGCATCAGCTATTCTTGCAAGTGCTCTTTGAGAGTGTTTCACAATAATGACTGGTACCTCTGTTATGTTAAGAGGGTGTTCTGCTACAATGGCAGCAGCCCCGCTTTTCACCGCTTTTTCAGCATAATCGTGTCCATCTACTGTATAGCCTTTTATACAGACAAAAAGGCTTCCCTTTTTCACCTCTCTTGAATCCATTTCAATGGAAGTGATATCAGGATTTTCGTTTATCAATTCGTTGTTTTCACTTTTAAAGTATGTAAGCAGTTCTTGTAATTTCATTTTCATATCAAACCTCTCAAATTCGTTCACGTGCATGTCTTGTGAAAAAAACACACAGTCTATATTTTATCGTAAAAAAAAGGATACATCCAGCGTATTCCTTAAGTTTCTGTTGGAAAAAACACACTTTGGACTCTTTTTTTCAAACTGGCCTTCTCTTTCAACAAAAAGAGGCAGCCAAATGAGTGCGGCTACCCTCTGTTCATTCTTTATTATTCATCGTTTAAGTATAATCTGATCGTGGAGCCTTCTTTGACCTTTGTCCCAGCAGCAGGTGATTGCTTCACTACTTTACTGCCAGTTCCTGAGGCATCGATCTTTAGGTTGATCAAGAGGGATTCAAGATCTGAAACAGATCCTCCTACAAGATTCGGTACTTCAATGGTTTTTGTGTCCAGCCACTGATACTTCTTTTCAATTTGGCCTTTTCTTTTTTTCACACCCATCTCAGGCAGGCTATCCCGCATAATATGACCAACAATTGGTGCGGCAACGGTACCACCAAATTGAATGGTGCCTTTTGGATTATCCACAGCTACATAGACTACGATACTTGGGTCATCTGCAGGCGCAAATCCGATAAACGACACAATGTGGTTATTCTCCATATACTTTCCGTCCTTTACCTTCTGTGCTGTTCCTGTTTTTCCGCCAACCCGATACCCTTCAACAAATGCATTTCGGCCAGTTCCTTGAGCGACTACACTTTCAAGTGCATACCTGATTTCTTTAGATGTCTCTGCTGAAATCACTTTCTTTTTGGCAATCGGTGATTGCTTTTTCACAACCTCTTTTGTGATTGGATCTATCCATTCTTTTGCAATATAAGGCGTGTAAAGTGTCCCGCCATTTACTGCAGCTGCTACTGCAGCTACTTGCTGAATTGGCGTAACAGATACACCTTGACCAAAGGCCGTGGTCGCCTGCTCTACAGGACCTACACGATCAAGCGGGAACAAAATTCCCCGCCCTTCTCCTTGAAGGTCAATTCCGGTTTTTTGGCCAAATCCGAAATTTTTGATATAAGAAAATAATTTTTCTTTACCAAGACGGTCTCCTAGCTCTACAAAGCCAGGGTTACAGGAATTTTGAACTACTTCCAAGAATGACTGTGATCCGTGCCCGCCTTTTTTCCAGCACCTGAGTCTTGCACCATCAACTGTCACAGATCCGCTGTCAAAAAATGAATCGCGTTTTAAATGCACTTTCTTCTCTTCTAATGCTGCTGCAAGTGTAATAATTTTAAATGTCGAACCCGGCTCATATGTGCTCCACACCGGAAGATTTCGGTTAAACACTTTTGAGTCAACTGATTGATAGTCAGCTGGATCAAAATCTGGTCTGCTTGACATTCCTAGCACTTCACCATTTTTCGGATTCATCGCAATCGCAATCATACCATCTGGATTATACTTTGCCTGCGCGTTGTCTAATTCCCGTTCTATGATGGTTTGTACTTTTGCATCGACTGTTAATTTCATATCAAGACCATCTTTAGGCGGTGTATAATCGTCTGCTTCATCTGGCATTTTCTGCCCTTTTGCATCAGAATAAAACTTCACAGACCCTTTTTCGCCTTTTAGGTCATCGTCATAGTAGGCTTCAAGTCCAAGTAAGCCTTGATTATCGATTCCAGCAAAGCCGAGTACATGTGAAAGAAAGCTGCCAAACGGATAATGTCTGATGCTGTCTTCTGCTACATACACGCCTTCTAAATCAAGCTCTCTTACTTCTTTTGCTTTTTCATGTGATACCTTTCTGCCCTCAGGAGAAATTCGTTCAATTGATGTTTTTTTCGTGACGTGCTTGTACGCTTTTTCTTCAGACATATTCAGCACAGCTGCCAATTTCTTGCTTGTTTCTGCGGGATCTTTAATTTGCCGAGGGACGACCAAAATAGATGGAGCACTTTTGTTCGTCGCAAGCTCTACCCCATTCCGGTCCAAAATATCTCCTCGTTCTGGTTCGAATGGGAGGTTTCGGCTCCATGAATCTTTTGCTAAGCTTGTCAGCTTCTCACCCATAATAAACTGCACATATCCTAATCTAGTATCTATGATGAAAAAAATGATCACCCCAAACAGCAGCACGAAAAGCAATCGTTTTCTCACTGTTACACTCGACACTCGCACGCCCGGTTCACTCCTTACATATGGCTTGTTTTCATCATATGCAGGCCCGTCCTTTTGTAGAACGCACCGTGATATTCTGCTGGAGCAAAAGAAAAAACCTAGCAAGTGATTTGCTAGGTTTACAGTTAATTTGGGCTTTTAAATGTCACAGTGACGACTTTGTCTGAAATCTCCGCTCCACTTTTGACACTTTGTTTCACAGCATAGCCTTGTCCATTTGTTTCTATATGCACACCGGCAATCGAAGCATATTGAAGGACTTCTCTTCTGGACCAGCCTGTCATATCAGGCATCTTAATGGTTTTCCCTGCTGTTTTCAAGAAGACTTTCTGGCTTTCAGAGAATTCAGAGCCCGCACTCGGCCACTGGCGTTTAATGGACAGACCGTCGCCGATGACAACAGGTGTTAAGTGTTTATTTTTGACTTCTGTTTCAGCCTGCTTCACTTCTAAATCCAGGAATGAAGGCATCGTTTCTTGTTTCACTTTTTGTTCGCCTGATTTCTTATCGTCTGTTTTTGTTGGTGCAATATTTAAATATAGCAAACTATTTTTCATGACAGGGTTAAAGATTTGAGAAACCGGAGCTGACCCCGTTTCTGTTTCAGACAGCTGCGGCTGCTGGACAGCCACATAAACAAGTAGCTTCGGATCATCTTTTGGCGCCATTCCCATAAATGAAAAGACGTAATCGTTTCTTCCTTGGAGGTAACCGCCGGCACCGCCAATTTGTCCCGTTCCTGTTTTTCCAGCAACGTCGAAGCCTTTGATTTGATAAGGCTGACCTGTTCCAATTTTCGAGGAAACAACCTCACCTAAAATGTCACGAACTTGCTTCGCTGTATCAGATGAAATCGGTTTTCCTGCCGCTGTTGGTTCGTGCTGCAAAATCGTTTTGTTTGTGTTCGGGTCTGTAATATGGTCAATGACATATGGCTTCATCATTGTTCCGCCGTTTGCTATCGCAGTAGCTGCTTCGATTTGTTGAATCGGTGTGATGGCTGATGCTTGACCATAAGCTGTCGATGCTTTGTCATATTCATATCTATAATTGATTTTACTAGACGCTTCGTTCGGCAAGTCAATCCCCGTTTTGTCATAGAAATGGAACTTCTGCAAATATTGTTCGTAGCGTGTGAAGCCTAGTTTTTCTTTTGCGAGCTTTGCAAAGGCCACATTTGACGAGCGAAGAACTCCTTGATGAAAGTCAATTTTCCCCCAGCCATTTCCGTTGTTGTGGTCTCGGACAAGGCCGCCGCCTACTTTATAAGTACCAGATTGATATTTGTCATTGCCTTGGTAGACCCCTTCTTGGATCGCCGCAGCGAGGGTAAAGATCTTCATCGTTGAACCTGGTTCAAATGCATATGAAATCACATCATTGTTATAATTCGTAATGTCTAGTTCATTTAAATTAAAGCTTGGCCGCTGCCCCATCGCGAGAACCTTCCCAGTTTTCGGATCAACGACTGTGGCAATGATTTTCTTCGGCTTATACTTTTTGGCAACCTGCGTCATACTTTCTTCAAGAAACGCTTGAATTTTCTGATCGATGGTCAACGTGACATTTTTCCCGTCTTTCGGGGCGACAATGTCTTCTTTACTATTCGGTAAGGCCCATCCGCTTCTGTCACTGTTATATGTCACATAGCCGTCTTTTTCTTTTAAAAATTTGTTCAGTGCCTTCTCAAGTCCCATTGCACCTGACATGTCCTTTGTCGCCTCATTTAATCTGGCATAACCGATTAGGTTAGAAGCAAACATGCCGTTAGGATAATATCGCTTCGTGTCTTTTTCAAAAGCAACACCTGGAAGCTTTAGCTTTTCAATTTTTTCCTTCGTTGAAAAACTAATATCCTTCCCCGCTTTACCAAACTCCACTTGGAATGCATCTTTTGTATTGAGACGCTTTAAAATTTCGCTTTCACTCATATCGATGACTTTCGAGAGCTCTTTTGCCGTCTTTTCTTTATCGACGACATGCATTGGATGCTTAGGGTCAACTGTCATTTTCTTGCTCATGACCGCAATGAGCTTATACACAGATGTATCCTCAGCGATCACATTTCCATTCCGGTCTAAAATAGATCCTCTTTTTGCTTCAAGTGTTTTCTTCGATTGATATTGTTCATTTGCCTTGGCAGCCAATACTTGTCCATCAACCGTTCCTGTAATTTGAATATAGATAAAACGTGCTAGGATGATAAAGAAAAACAGGGCGAAGCAAATACTCGCAATTGCCGCGCCTCTGTTCATCATTTTATTCTTTTTAGGCATCGCCATGTTAATCGACCTTCTTAACATCTTTCGAAATAGTTAAGCCTGCTTTTTTTGCGGCATCAATGATTCTTTCTGGTTCACTCAGCAAGTCTTTTTCCTTTTGTAGCTCAGTGATCTTCTTCGATTCTAAAGATACTTGCTGTTCTAGCTTCTGCACTTCGATATTGGCGTGATAGACAGCAAAAGCTTTAGAAATGATGAGAATCGAGCTGCACATAAGAGCCATGACAAACATGACAAGTAAGATTTTTTCACCAAGTGTGATAGAACCTCTTCTTTTAATGACAACCGATTGGCCTTGCTGCTCTGTTTGATGTTGCTTCACTTCTCTTTGATAAGCCAAATTACTCATAAGAAACCTCCTTTTTATCATCATCTATGGTGTCGTTTTACTTTTTTTCTGCAATTCGGAGCTTCGCTGAACGGGCACGGTTGTTATGTTCCAGCTCTTGTTCTGATGCAACGATCGGTTTTCTCGTGATCAGCTTCAGCTTTGGTTCAAGTCCTTCTGGAATCACTGGTAGTCCGTGCGGAAGTTCTGGAAGAGAAGACATTTCTCTAAATGTACTTTTACAAATCCGGTCTTCAAGTGAATGGAATGTAATGACAGAAATTCTCCCCTTCGGATTGAGTAACTCTATTGCTTGTTCTAGTGCTTCTTCAAATACTTTCAATTCATCATTTACGGCAATTCGGATCGCTTGAAACACTCTTTTCGCTGGATGTCCGCCAGTTCGTCTTGCAGGTGCCGGAATTCCTTCTTTGATAATGTCGACAAGCTCACCCGTTGTTTCAATTGGCGCTTTTTTTCTTGCTTCTTCAATTTTGCGTGCGATTTGCTTGCTGAACTTTTCTTCCCCATATTTGTAGAAAATCCGAACTAGATCTTCAAATGGCCATTCATTCACCACTTTTTTTGCCGACAATGCGGCTGATTGATCCATTCGCATGTCAAGAGGTGCATCATGGTGATAACTAAAGCCTCTCTCTGGTGTGTCGAGCTGAGGAGATGATACCCCAAGGTCAAAAATCACACCGTCTACGTTTGTAATACCTTGTTCATTCAGACGTTCTTTTAAATATCGGAAGTTGCTTTTTATGAAAAGAATGTTCGCTTTAGAATCCGCGAGCTTCTCTCGTGCATGATCCAGTGCAGCATCGTCTTGGTCAAATCCAATCAATGTTCCTTTTTCTGATAATTGAGATAGTAAATATGAGCTATGACCTGCTCCGCCTAGCGTGCAGTCCACATATGTACCGTCTTCTTTTACGTTTAAACCGTCAACTGTTTCTTTTAATAATACTGTCTCATGTTGAAACATGATGTTATGGTCCCACCTTTTTCAAATAGAAATGAATGTGTAGAAAGCTTGCTGCACAAGGGATTATTATATATCAAATCCAATCATGTTTTCAGCAATTTCAGCAAAAGAATCTTCTTGCTCTTCTGTATATTGTTCCCAGATCGACTTACTCCACAACTCAATTCGATTTGAAACGCCGATGACCACACATTCTTTTTCGAGTTTTGCATATTGGAGTAGGTTTGATGCGATGTTAATACGCCCCTGCTTGTCCAGATCGCATTCGACTGCGCCAGAGAAGAAGAACCGGGTAAACGCACGTGCATCTTTTTTCGTTAGCGGTAGTGCCTTGAGTTTCTCTTCGATTAGTTTCCACTCACTCATAGGGTAGCCAAATAAACATTGATCAAGCCCTCTCGTCAGCACAAACTGTTCTCCGAGACCGTCTCTAAATTTAGCAGGGATGATCATGCGCCCTTTTGTATCAATCGTATGTTGGTATTCACCCATGAACATGATAATCAGAGCCCCACTTTCTCACCCATACTCTCCACTATCCACCACTTCTCTCCACAAAACTTATTCTACACTGTTTCTACATAAAAAAAAACCCTGAACTAGTCAGGGTTCATTAAAACTTTATTTCAAAGTTTGACAATTTGTTGCTTGTTTTGAAATGAAAATGGCATATTTTTGAATGTTTTGAAGAATTCTGGACCATATTTGTTTAAAAAGTACATGATATTCCAAATTCTTTCTTGCGGAGCATCTAGTGGTTTTAAACTATTTTCAATCCGTTCAAAGTCCCGAAGGATATATCCTTCCTTCTCTTCCACACGCTGCGCAACCTTTTGATAAACAAATTGAAGCTGGTCTTCAATAAATTTGGCATTTTTATCTAGCAGCTGCTCGAAGTTTGGTTCAATCTCCAGTGCTTCTTGTCTCATCACGTCATGAGCATTTGCTAATTCACGTTTGGCGTGTTGAACCGCTTGAACAAAGCTGTCTGGAAGACTTTGCTGAAAGTGCGCTTCTTTCTTTTCTTTCACTCCATTTGTCAGCACTTCTTCTACCGACAGTTCTCTAACTGGCAGTTTCTTGTCGATGTGCCTTTCAAGAAGGGTTACATGCAGTCTCGGAAGAACAGGCGCCATCTTTAATTTAAAATGCTCAAAGATTCCTTTCAGCTCTCCCCAATAGTTAACCTCACCGTGTCCTGCCATAAAGGCAAGTGTCGGGAGAAGGGTTTCCTGCATCAAGGGACGCGTCACCACATTGTTGCTAAACCGTTCTGGGTGCTCCTCCACTTCCTGCAAAAGCTCTTCCTTCGTCCACGTAAGCCCCACTTCTGATATAGAAAACCGGCCGTTCTCTTTTTCAATCAGGAAACGTTCCTCATCATATTCGTAAAACAGATTCGCCTGATTGTCACCAGCTTCAATAATTGGCTGATATCCTGCTCGTTTCATAGCAGCCTGCGATTCATTTAAGCGAGCAGTAACTGCATCATTTGTCTCGACAATGTGCTTGAATAACGCACGCTCGAGTGGTTTGACACCTAAGTCCCCCGAATTAAATAAAAGCAGTCCATCCTCTTCAAAGAGGTCACATACAATCCATTCAAAGAAATCAGTAAACGTTTGTGATTTGCGTAAACATCGAAGAAGCTGATCAAACAAGTCATTGGTGTATGCTGATTCTTCATACGTTGAAAACACATCACGGAGCCATGTCTCGGTTTTTTCTTGATCAAGCGGGATTCTTTTCGCAGCCGCTTTTTTGACGTTATGTAATGACAGCTTTTGTTTCACTGGCCCTTTTTCGCCAGATGTGTACACAAAATTAATTTCATCTACGTCATGATCCTCACCGGCTACCCAAAAGACCGGAATCACCGGGACGCCAAGCTCTGTTTCTTTTTCTTTTGCAAACTGAATGATGGATATGATTTTATGTATGGTATAAAGCGGTCCTGTTAATAGACCAGCCTGCTGTCCTCCGACCACCATGACACTCCGTTCATCACGGATCTTTTCAATGTTCTGGCGCATCGCTTTCGATTCAAACTTTGCGTGGTACGCGCTCATATAATCCGCTAAAGCCTCGCGCGGGAAGCTCATTTCCATGAGATCGTCGTATCTCTTTTTCCATGTGTGCTCAGAATGTATATCATAATCAAAAAAAGTCGTCATCTCTTTTTTTTCTTCTATATAATCACGTATGAATAAATTCTGACTTCGGATGGAAAGTTCAGTCAATTGCATGTTTAGAACTTCCTTTCTTCAATAAATAGTTAGTTTCCCGAAAAAAGTATAGCATGTAAATGAGCTCACTCAAAAGATTTTGTTTGCTTTTTTTCCAATACTTCCAAGCTTCGATCAAAGAAAGTGAGATGTGGCGCCGCAACGCTGTGAGCTTGAGCCTTTTTTAAAAGATAGCCAAGGATGGCTTTTCTTTCGGTTTGGCGGCCTTTCACTATATCTTGAAGCATAGACGACTGATTCTCAGCCGTTTTCTCACAAACAGAGACTACATAAGACCAGAGCTGCTCTTTTTCAGGTAAGCTCAAGATGGAAACTGCTTCTTCAAATGCACATTTCATCATGTATTCATATGAAGGGTTTGCGATCAATTCCCCGTTTCTCACATGCAGCAAAGCCGTGAGTGGATTAATACAGACATTGACAAGCAGTTTTTCCTCCAGCACCTTTTTCCATTCATCCGTATAGATCACCTGAAAATGAGATGATGTCTCATTCAATGCTTTTTTTATATCAGCTGCTTCCTCATGCTGAAATGCCCCCCACTTGATGACACCGATACCTGTATGGTTCACTGCATGATCTGACATCTTCATAGCTCCGTGCTCTACCACACCTATGTATAATGAATGTCCCGTTTTCCAATTCTCCAAATCTAATAAGTGAGCCATTCCGTTCTGTAAGAATAAGATACGATGAGGAGGTAATGTCGATAGTTCACCAAGTACATCTTGCAAATGATGATATTTCACTGTCACGATGAGCAAATCAAATTCTCCTGTTATTCCTGTCTGTGCATGAACAGCCACCTGGCATGTTTCTCCTTTTACTGTTCGCTCAATGCCTACTGCTCGAATCTCTTCTGCCTGTTCGTTTCTTCTTGTAAAGACTGTGACGTCATGATGCTGCGTTAAATAACTAGCACAAAGCAGACCAATCGCACCGCCGCCAATGATTCCAATATTCAACTGCCGCACATCCCTTTTTCGTTTACTTCATGATATCAACTATTTTAACAGGTTCATGTCGTGATGCAAAAAGCAGATGGCGCGCTATGATTGAATTTTTTTAATTTAAAAACTATAATAATAAGTGTAAAAACTTTTTGAGGCGGGTGGGATGAAAACGCCTTCAATGACATCACTGTCGACATTATGTGTGTAAGGGGGAAGATCATATGGCACAAGTAAAACGACTTCTAATTAATTACAAAACGTTAGAGGAATTTAAACAATTTAAGGAATACGGCATACAAGAGCTATCCATGCTCGAAGACCTTGAAAGCAATATGATTGAAAATGACAGCAACTCTCCATTTTATGGGATTTATTTTGGAGATAAGCTAGTGGCACGTATGAGCCTTTATCAAGTGGACGGCTCAACGACAACGTATTTTAACCACAACCATGATTATTTAGAGCTGTGGAAGCTGGAAGTGCTTCCTGGGTATCAGCGCAAAGGGTACGGCGAAGCACTTGTTGAATTCGCTAAATCGTTCGGATTGCCAATTCGGACCAATCCGCGCGTCAAATCTGCTGGTTTTTGGGATAAAATGGGCTTTGAAGCAGTCAAATATGATATGGAGCGCGATAAGGGTGAAAATCCACTCATCTGGGAGCCCGCACATATTCAAAAAAATACAGGTGAATCCGCTTAAATCCTGATCACAAAACGCCCCTCCTTTCTCTGTGAGGGGCGTCTCTTTATTTAGCATATTCTTTTAAGCTGATATTCTGTTTGACTCTTTCAACAATACCTATGAGTGCCCGGTAATCTTCTTCTGTCATTTTTAATTGCCGCTTTAAGTGTTCATTTTCTTCTGTAAGTGACTTCAATTGATGCTGTGCATCTGCCAGTTCTTCGCGTAAATGAGTAGGTCCATCAGGTTCTTTTTCAAGCTGCTCTAAAAACTGAATCACTTCTCGAAGGGTCAATTCAGCCTGATTTGAAGTAGTCTTCTCTTCTATGGTTAACGCATGCTGTGGTAAACCAGAGGAATGAATACCTATTTTTTTGCGCAATTCTTTCCGCTGTTTTTTTGCCAGCTCTATGCCTGCCTGATATTGTTTTCTAACGTATGAGTTCCACCTGAAACCACATGCTGCCGCTGTTCTTGACAATGCTTTCCCGACTTCCTCAAATGCGGAAAGCTGCGTTCCTCCGTCTCGAATGTGCCTTAAGACAACTTCTGCTAAAAGTAAATCTTCATCCTGTGTCCATGCGTCCTGCCTTGTAATTGTCAATTGATCATCCCCCCTGAATCTGAATACCACATCATATGCGCCTACTAGAGTAGATAGACTATTTGCAGGAGAGAATCCTAAAAAATAGACAAATAAAAAAACGCAAGGGAAGAATTCCCTCACGTTTTTTTATCAAGCATTAGTTGCTTTTTACGTCTTTGCCTTTGTATGTTCCGCAAGATTTGCAGACACGATGAGAAATTTTCATTTCACCGCATTCTGGGCAAGCTACCATACCAGGTACTTGTAGTTTGAAATGCGTACGACGCAATCTTTTTTTCATTTTAGAAGTTCTTCTAAAAGGTACAGCCATTATTCCCACCTCCTTAAAGAGTTAAGTTAAGATTCATTATTTTCTTCTAAGAGCTTCTTCAAGCCTTCCAGACGCGGATCAATTCGGTTTTGATGTGCATCTTCCGAAATGACCGCCCAGTCATTCCCTTCTTGTGGTGCAGCACCTTTTACGTCCGTTTGGTCGCAAAAGATTTGCATCGGCACTTCAAGAAGAATTTCTTCCTTGACTAAAGGCGTTAAGTCGATGATGTCGTCTTCTACAATAGAAACGTCTTCATCTTCTATGTCGTCTGTCTTATGAAGTACAAATAGTTCTTTCGTTGAAATCGCAAATGGATAATTTACATCAACAAGCGTTCTTGAACAAGGCAATGTCATTTCACCTGTGATGGTTAAATCAAATGCGACTTGCTTTGATTCGATCACTCCAGTCCCTTTCACCTCTACCGGTGAAATGCGACGTATATCTGAATGAAGGCTAGTAAGTTCATTTAAGTCAACCGTCTCATGAAAATCGAAGCTGTTTTTAGCTTTTTGATGTAACTGATAAACTGTCCATTTCAATTGTATCACCTCTAAGAGCAACAAACATGATTATAGCTTTCCTCATGTTATTTGTCAATATTTTTTCTTTACAGTCCTTTGTGATGTCAGAGCGTTGTTTGACATCAGTTCTCGGAATGCCTACACTGAAAAAAATGGGCTTCATTTTTCCCTTATGCTACTGTAGCATAGACCATTTAACCATAGCAAGAAAGGCGGAACATCTATTGAAAGCAACAGGAGTCGTTGTCGAGTATAATCCATTTCATTATGGACATGCCTATCATGTTCGTCAGGCGAAAACACATACCTCCTCAGATGTTGCCATTGCCGTCATGAGCGGTTCCTTCCTCCAGCGCGGTGAGCCTGCCATCGTCTCAAAATGGGCGCGGACAAAAATGGCACTGCAAAACGGTGTAGACATTGTGTGTGAGCTTCCATACATATACGCAGTGCAAAAGGCAGAAACCTTTGCAAACGGTGCTGTGGCGATTCTAGATGCTTTAAAATGCCGCTCCCTTTTTTTCGGCAGCGAGGATGGTGACATCAAAGCATTCGAGCGAACAGCTCGTGCTTGGCATGAGAAAAAAGAAGAAATTGACCTTTTCACAAAAGGAAAAGTAAAAGAGGGCCTTAGTTATCCAGCTGCAGCTGCTGCTGCGTTTCAAGAGGTGATTGATCCTAAGCACTTACTGGATCTGTCTCTGCCCAATAATATTTTAGGTTTCCATTATGTCAAAGCCATCTTGGAGAGATCCCCTCACATGCAGCCCTTTACCTCTCAAAGGATTTCATCTGGTTATCATGATGAAGAACTACCTGAAAATCAGAAAATCGCAAGCGCAACAAGTATACGAAAAGCGTTAAAAGATCATGGTACATTTGAAACAGTCGCCCCTTATCTCCCAGAAGCTACGCTCAAGCAATTACATGACTATCATTCTTCATATGGTCTTCTACATACACAAGAAGCCTACTTTAGCTTCTTAAAACACGTTTTTCACACAATGGATACGGCAGAACTAGAAGGCATCTATGAAATCGAAGAAGGCATCGAACACCGCATGCAAAAGGCGATTACACATGCGTCCTCCTACGAGGAATATCTATCACTTGTGAAAACAAAACGCTATACGTGGACAAGGCTGCAACGGATGAACACACATCTCTTAATGAGGGTGAAAAAGAGTGCCATGCATGAGCTGCTGAAAGAGAAAAAAGCGCCTTATATTCGTTTACTTGGTATGTCAAAGAAAGGGCAGCAATACTTATCTCATGTGAAAAAAGAATTGGACGTGCCGCTCGTCAGTAAACTGTCTGCCTTTTCACATCCTGCACTTGATCTTGATATTCGCGCATCCCGCGTCTTCAGCCTGCCCGTTAGTGAGCCGATGCAAACGAACTTAACGGAAGCGGAATTTAAAACCTCACCGATCCGATATGATGAAGAGACTGGTCTCTTCCAGTCTTAGCAAAAAAAGCAGCCTTGCGGAAGGCTGCTCCAGATTGTTGACACAGGGCTAAAATGATCTTTATTTTAGCCTTTGTCTTCTTTTCAGCATGATAGAAAACCTTTGAAGTCCTGACAAAGAATGCAGAGGTTTGTCTACATGCTGAGAGCAGCCTTTATGAAGGCTGCTCTTATTTGATTAAGATGCTTTCTCTTTTAATTTGTTTAAATAGTTCAGCGCATCTTGCATTGTATCTACAGGCACAATTTTCATATCACTTTTAATATCTTTCGCTGTTTTGACAGCATTTCTATAGTCTGAATTTGGATCACCTTTATCATTCGGTGCAAAGAATATATCTTTTCCTGCTTTATCTGCCGCCACGACCTTTTGATCGATTCCGCCAATTGGACCGACCGTTCCATCGGCGTCAATCGTTCCCGTTCCTGCAATCGCATAGCCATGTGTTTCGTCTTCTTTTGTCAGCTGGTTATAAATTTCAAGTGACATCATAAGACCCGCTGACGGTCCGCCGATATTTTCAATATCCACCTTAATAGAAGGTGAGACTTTCACATTTCGGTCTGTAAATAATGATACGCCAATTCCAACTCGATTCGGCTCTTCTTTAAATGGTTTTAACGTCACTTTCTCCGTCATGTCTTTGCCATTTCGTTCAAGGACAAAACGGACAGATGTACCTGCTTTTTTGCTGCTGATATACGAAACCATTTTATCAGCAGAATCATAGGTCTTGCCATCAACGCTTTTAATTCGGTCGCCCACTTCAATTTTGCCGTAAGCAGGCATTCCTTTCATCACGTAGCTTGCATATACGCCGTTAAACGTATAATCTACTTTTTTACCTGCTTTTGTATATGCTGCAATCATGGCATTTTCTTGCGAGCTTTTCATCAGCTGCAGCTGCCGTTTCATATAATCTTGATCCGACTCCCCGTCCGCTTTAATATTTTCTTCTGGGACGATTTCATCATATTTATTCATTTTCGCAAGCAAATACGTATACGGATTGGCTGGACCTACTTTAATTGTCATAAGAGAGAAGCTGCCCTTCTCGCCATATCCGCCGTCTACTTGAATGTGGGGAGCAATCTCGGTTGCATCACCCGGCTTTGTCACGTAATATGGCAGTTTGACAAAGGTTAAGCCACATAATACAAGGATAACGACAAAAAAGCTGAGCCAGCGAATATTTAATTTTTTCATTCGATTAACACTCCCATTTATCAATGACATCTTTCAGTATACCTGTTAGTTGATCTGCGGCAAGCTCACCTGCTTCAATCATCTCCTGCACCTGCACGAACGCACTCGAGCTAAATGTTTCAAGCCTCGGCCGGATCATGACATCAGCGTGAATGGTTTGATGACGGACCAATTCATTTTGAAGGATGTCCAAACTTTGCATAATCACATCCGATAATCTCGTCGCCTTTTCTGTTTTTTTCACCCTTGATACATCAGAGGCGATAATGAGGTCTGCGCCCATATCTTTTAAAACAGACACAGGAATGCGGTCCACAACCGCTCCATCCACTAGCTGTCTGCCGCCCATTTCATGAGGAACAAACACGCCCGGAATGCTGATGCTTGCTCTGACTGCTTGTGAGACAGACCCTTTTTTAAACACGACCTTCTCCCCTGTCTCGAGGTCACAGGCAACCACTGCAAGGGGCATTTTTAATTCTTCGAATTTTTTCCCATATGTAAACGTGTGAATCAGCTGCAAAATTCGATTTCCTTTTAAAAGACCGATTTTTGGCAGTGTATAGTCAGCATAATACTTTTTTCTGAAGACAAGTGCAAGTTTTTTCATTTTTTCTACGTCCTGTCCTGCCGCATAAAAGCTCCCAACAAGTGCGCCAATACTGCTGCCAGCAATCATATCTACCTGAATACCTTGTTTCTCAAGACTAGATAAAACTCCGATATGTGCCATTCCCCTCGCACCCCCGGAGCCTAACGCAAGCCCGATGACTGGTCGCCTCATGAAAATCCACCCTCCTCTTTTCTATGCATATATACGAATCTATTGGTCTAAACATGCCCCTTCTGCTCGTATAGTAATAGAAGACAGGCTCGGCTAGTTTCTTTCTTTTTTGATCACGAGCTCGCCAATAGATCATAACGGCAAGGGGCGAAATCTCCATGAAAAAATGGAACACTCTGTTCATCGCTGCTTTTTTTATCTTTTTAACAGCCACTGTGATTACACATCCACAAGCCTCTTTGCAAGCGTCTAAAAATGGACTTGCAATGTGGTGGGAGGTTGTATTTCCATCATTGCTTCCTTTTTTTATTTTGTCCGAGCTATTAATTAGTTTCGGGATTGTCAGATTTGTCGGGGTATTATTAGAGCCATTTATGCGCCCCATCTTTCGAGTGCCTGGTGTAGGCGGATTTGTCCTAGCGATGGGAATGGCATCAGGCTTTCCTTCTGGTGCGAAATTAACCACTAGACTCAGGCAGGAAGGGCAACTGACACAAATCGAAGCAGAGCGCCTCGTTTCTTTTACAAATTCATCGAACCCATTGTTTATTTTCGGTGCGGTGGCTGTTGGTTTTTTTCATCATCCAGCTTTAGGAATTGTTTTGGCCTGCGCACATTATTTAGGGAATCTCGCTGTTGGGGTGACGATGCGAGGATATAAAGCACGGCATGATGCACATCTGAGAAGCCGTAAGCAAATTTTATTCCCACCGTTTCAAGAAGCATTCAGCGCTCTTCATACAGCAAGACTCGCAGAGAAAAGACCGCTCGGCCAAATTTTAAGTGATGCGGTCATGTCATCAGTCCAAACACTCTTTATGATTGGCGGCTTTATTATCTTATTTTCTGTGTTTAGCAAAATGCTGTCAGTTGTTCATGTGACGGATCTCTTATCCATAGGGATCGGATATATGCTGCAAACGATGCACCTTCCGCCAGAATTAGATCTTGCGATGATTGCCGGTTTATTTGAAATCACATTAGGAAGTCAGCTGACAGGGTCACAGGAAGTCACCCTTCTTGCTAAAACGATTGTCGTCAGCTTTATATTAGGATTCAGCGGGTTTTCTGTTCAAGCTCAGGTCGCTGGCATTCTGGCGGCAACAGATATACGCTTTAAACCGTTTTTCTTCGCTCGTTTGCTTCACGGGATTTATGCAGCTGTTTTTGCCTTCTTATTGTTCAAGCCTCTTTATGTCTCTCGATCTGACATGGCTCTCCCAGCAGGTGCCTTTGAAGCAAGCCAGCAGGTCGTCATGTACAGCAGTGTGCTTTGGAATCAGCTTGTGACAGCTGGCCCTTTGATCACGCTATGCAGCTTGATCTTGTATACGGCGCTATACTATCAGAAATTAAAAAAAGGATGAGTGCACAGTGCACTCATCCTTTAAATTTTTCTATCAGCGCTTCTTCTACCTCTTTTGGCACAAGGTCTTTGACTGAACCATCATATTTCGCTACTTCTTTGACAATGCTTGAGCTTAAGAAGGAATACTGATTGTTGGTCATCATGAAAAACGTTTCAATGTCATCGTTTAACACTTTATTCATTGATGTGCCCTGCATTTCATATTCAAAGTCTGTCACAGCTCTTAATCCGCGTAAAATGACTTTGGCTTCTTTTTGTTTCGCATAATCAACAAGCAGACCGTGAAAGGATTCGACTTTGATATTTGGCAGATCCTTCGTCGCTTGGCGAATGAGCTCACACCGTTCTTCAACGGTAAATAACGGTTTCTTGGATGAGTTATTTAGTACACATACATACACTTCATCAAAGATCTTTGCACCTCTTTTGATGATATCCAAATGGCCCAATGTGACTGGATCGAAGCTACCCGGACAAACGGCTATGTTCCCCATGCTTTAATTTCCCCGCTTTCTATAGATCGTAATACCAGTCAACCCGTACAGTTCCTGTCTTGATATGTAAAGCTGTCCAGCTTCCTCTGGCAGTATAACGTCCTTATCATGCTCACACACGATCACGCCGTCATCTGTTAATAAGGCATGCTCGTCAATCATGTCAAGAAGTGCTTTTAGCTGCTGATCTTTGTAAGGCGGATCAAGAAAGATCGCTTGAAAGGATTCCTCTCGTTTCACAACGGCTGCAAGTGCACGCTTTGCCTCGTTTCGAAACACTTCACTTTGATCAATCAGCTCCAATTGATTGAGGTTTCCTTTGATCGTTTGAATCGCCTTCATATCTCGATCAACGAATATGCAATGATCGAATCCTCTAGAAAGCGCTTCAATCCCTAAACCACCGCTTCCCGCAAATAAATCAAGGGCCCATCCGCCATCAAAATACGGGCCGATCATATTAAATATCGATTCTTTTACTTTATCTGTCGTCGGTCTTGTTGATTGACCTGGTACCGCTTTAAGTGTGCGGCCTTTTCTCGTTCCAGAGATGACTCTCATTTTTCCACCACTTTTTCTGCTTGCTTCTATTGGTTATTGTGTATGACAAAAAATCCAACATTATCTTACCACAACACTCCGCAGGGGACAATGCGCGGACTTTCATTCATTTACTATGTATAGATCAAGGAAAGCGGGGTCATACTACTTATAACAGCATCTGATGTGGTGCTGTTGCCAACCGCGGAGAAGACTTACGTTTCCCCATAAGTTCTTCCTCCGGTTTCTCCTCTCCCTTTGCCTTCTCCTTAATGAATCATTAAGAATAGAAGGACCCCGCGGGTGATGCCGCGGGGGTTTTTTTGTGTCTTTAAAAGCCCACTTTATAATCATACTCTTTTGCTTTGTCCAATTTGGATTCGTACTCTAATTTAATAAAGGGTTTATATGAAGGCTCAACACGCTTCACAAATGGCAATGAGCTGAGCTTAGCCATATGGCGCTCGAGATCATTCATATCACAATAGATCACTGCATATTTCATTTTCCGTGAAATATAGTGAACATTTCCAAATTTTCTTAGCGCCTTTGACTGCTTTAACGAATGCAGCCAAACGACCATCCCTTGACGTTTGGTTTCCATCTTTTCACCTGCCGCTTTTTCAATTCTTTTCAGTCATTATGTAAAAGACGAGACATTCAAGTCTCGTCAAGATACTTTACAGCCACAGCTGCCACCAGATCCACAGCCACCGCCGCATGATGATAGACCATCAAAATATGGGTTCCCTGTTGGAACTTTGATATATGCTGATACAGCTTGACCGATTTCAATACTAATCTCATCTAAGATGGATTGAATCGCTGTTTCTGCTTTTTTGAAATCAACCACTGTATCGTGAAGATCTAACTTTCTTTTGACCTCACGCATTTCCTTTGAGATCGTTCTATAGTCCGGATGGTATTTGCCGAACCGCTGCACATCCTCATATTGCTCTTTTACTTTTGTAAAATGGGCAATAATTTGTTGGGCTTCTTCGTCTTGCTGGAGACGCTTAAAGCAGTTGCGGTAATGTTCAGCCTCCTCCGACTGAAGAATCATGGCAGCCAATTGATTCGCTTCCTCTTGGAGCTCCACAGATTCGATTGTCGCATACATAAATGATGCACCTCCAATTCATAGTTTACCACGAAACCTATGGATCAGAAAATGCTTTTACGTCACAAATACATCCCATGTCTCTCTTTTCTGCCTATATTCTGGATGACGAGAATTGAGCACAACGGTCATTTTATGCTTTCCTTTTGAGAGATGCTTGACCACAAATGCAGCAGTATATTCATTGCCTGCACGTTTTCCGTCTACATACACTGTAAAATATCCCGCCTTCTCATCCTTTTTTAGTCGCGTAGGCTCAAGATGAAAATCTTGCAGTGTACTTTCTATATAAACAGAAGACCCCTGCACTTTGTATTTTAAAAAGCCTTGCTGCTTCATTTCGCTTTGGGCTTGCTGCATCACATGTACAGCTGGATCTTGCTTTATGACTTGCTTCTCTTCATGTTGACTTTGACACCCGGTGACAAGAAAAAGCAATGCGCATATTGACAGCATCCATTTCATCATCTGATTCTCCTTTCATCTACTTTTATAGGATGCTCAGGAAATAGACATCTTAATCAACTCAAAAAAGCCTCATCCGGCTCCATTTTGATTGCGCATTGCTTGGAACATTTGAATCATCATTTCAGCCATTTGGACACTGTTACTCAACTGACTCACACGATGAGGAATGGTTTTTTCGTAAAAATTCATTTTATCTAATTCAAAGGACGATAGCTTATCAGGATGTCGAGTCAGCTGTCTGTACCAGAGAGGACGCTGTCTGATGAATTTGATTCGATCCTCTTCGGCCATGACAAACTCCAGTACTTCTTTCCGCACCAAAAGCATCCCCTTTCACTTAATCTTTCCTGAAGGAGAATGGGTGCTGACTGCCTCCAGATGAACCTTTCTTTGAGCCATTTGATGAAAATTGTCCGAGTAAGCTTTGTAAAGAGGAAATAGACTGGCTCATTTTGTTGATTTGTTCATTCATTTGATCAGCGTCCATTTTTTTCACAGCAGAAACCATTTTAGACATAAAATCGGCTTTTCCCGCTTCACTTGGCTTAGAGTCTTTTTCTTCTTTCACGTCTCCAGATTGCGTTTGCCGGTAAGGAGACCACATCTCATCTTCCTCACCAAACATGACCCAATTTTCGTATACACTTTGCCAGCTTTTTTCTTGCGTTTGCACTTCTTGAATTAACTTCGGATGGCGTCTGACGAATTGTTTAAATTCATCAATGGATGTTTGTTTTTGCTTGTTTGTCATATCCTCACCCCCATACAAATGCCTACTATACTATATACATCAGCAGTTATTTTGGTGAGCCTCTTTTTCAATCAAAAAAACAGCTGCGATGGTGCAGCTGCTTTCGTTTAAGATGTTTTTTTAATGAAGTTTTGGGTGTAGTATTTTTCTTTCACACCGACGCCAAGGTGTGTGTAATCTTTATTTAATAACGCCTTTCTATGACCTTCACTATTGAGCCAGCCTTCTACCGCTGCAGGTCCATCTACATAATTATAGGCAATGTTTTCACCTGCGAGCTGAAATGCCACCTCGCCTCTTTCTAATCGGTCTTTCAGCGTACCGTATTTTTTAGATTCATGGGAGAAATAATGATTCTCTTTCATGTCCTCACTATGCATGAATGCCACTTCAGAGGTTTCATCATCCCACTTTAAGATCGGCAGTTTGTACTTATGACGAATTATATTGGTCATATCAAAAATTTGTTTTTGACTGGAAGCTTCGATCTCTTTCCATTTTTCACCCGATATTGCCTCTGGTTCTATCAATTGACCACGATAGACGACTTCGTATGGCTTTTGTTTCACAAATGTATCTGCGTTAAACGCCCTGATACTTGAAAGGGTGCTTTCAAACTTATCCATGTAAAGCTGAACATATACATCATCGTCCACTTTCACGGTAGGTCTTGTATTCATATCATCTTCTGAGAATTCAAAGCGGTATGAATTTTGTTCATCCTCTACATGAATGTAAGGTGCAATTTGTGTTTTTTTAAATACCTCACTTGTGGCTTGACCGATTTTAAACGGTTCAACATTGAGCCCGTCTCCTGTTGCAAACAATGTCACCACTTTACTATCCTTTACCCCTACTTGAATATAGTGCTTCTTCGATTGATTGTATATCCACCAGTCATAATCATATGCGGAAGGATCAATGCGATCTGGTTCTCCCAGCTGTTTAAGCACTTCGTTTGAAGATTTCCCCATAAAGGACATGAGCCCCTTTTTAGGGATGTTGATCGGCTTATCGCTAGATGTTTCTTCATTAGACACCTTCGGTTCATTGCTGTTTTCTTTTTCTGGTGAAGATCCATATTGAATAAACAGAACGTACGTTCCGGATATAATCAGGAGGATGAGGAGTGTTTTGAGCACAGTTTTCAAATAAACACCTCCGTTAAATTGGCAAGGTACAAAAAGTACCTTCTACTGTCATTTAAACAAAACTCGCTCTATTTATCAACGACAATACAGCCTATTTAACACGAATTTAAAATATGCCCCTCTTAATGAAGAAATCCTTGCCCATGATCTTGATCCTGCTGAGAGATTTCTGTCAGTGCATCTCCTGCGCGATCATTCGATAAATCTTCGACGGATAAATCTCCAAGAGCGACAATCCCTGTTAATGCACCGTTCTTCACAACAGGAATGCGGCGAAGCTGGTGCTCTGACATCAGCCGGACAATTTCTTCAAGCGTTGCATCTTCTTCTGCTGTCAGTACTTCCTTCGTCATCAGCGAGCCTACTTCCTGTGAGTTTGGCTTTTTTTCTGCAATGCCTCTGAGTACAAGGTCACGGTCTGTCACGATACCAACGAGCTGATCTCCGTTAACCACGGGAATGGCACCAATGTCTGCGTCTCTCATTTTGACTGCGGCTTCATACGTATTGTCATCTTGCTGACATGTCACTACTTTTTTTGTCATAATATCTTTAATTTTTTTCGTTTTCACGTTGATTCCTCCATCTGTTATTTTCTTTATTACTGTAACCAGGTTATAAAAGAACATACCTTTCACAGTTGAAAGTTTAACGCTTTCATACTATGATTGTCAGTAAAGGGAATTTTTATAAGGAGGGGTTTTGGGTGAAGTTTGAAGGTACGGGGATTGAAAAGGTAGCAGCTGACTTAAATAAATTAGATTTCATCATGGAAAGTGAAGGATTTGTACGAGCCGATCAATGGGATTATGAGCGTGTGACGTACGACAGAAAGTTTAACATGGTAGAGGGAACCTTTTATTTACGCATTTCCGGCTACGCCACCGAAGGAGATGTAGGTTCAAAAAGAGCACACATACAGCTTCTCACACCTTTACTCGGAAAACATTATTATCCGCACGGTGTTGAATACGGCGAAGGCGAAGATTTCCCTAAGTCTCTCATCCAATCAAGCAAAAAAACACTTGAACAGCTGAAAGAAAAACTAGAAGCAATGACTGCAGAAGCATAAACGAAAGCACAGCCATCCGGCTGTGCTTTTTTCATTCATATTTCGGAATCAGGGCATCTGGTACGGCATCTTTCGCTCTTTCTTTTCTTGCCCAGTCAAAGAAGACAACAGCAAGGATCGAGCCGTACACAATCTCCTGAATAATTTTCATCAAAATCGCGCCTAGCTGCTGGTCTTCTAGCAGCGGCAAGGTATGGAACATTTCAGGACCTGTGAGCGCAAGACCTGCCAGCGTATCACTTGGTACGCATAGATGCAGCGCCTGTATCCAAGCACCAGCATCAGAATAGGTTGCATAGATCGGTGCCTCACTAAACATGATGAGTGCACACGCAGGAGTCATTAATATCCCGTCTGCCATGATATAACCAAGCTTTAAAATGCCTGTAATCTGAGGCTGACTTTGGACTTTATGAACGAGCGGCCACCACATGAAAAAGGCAGCGATAAAAATGACCACTGTCATCAGCGCATGATAAAACGGATCTGTTTTCACAAAGTCAAACACAAGCGGAATATGGTACATCGAAAACAAGCCGTTAAACCCGAGCAATGCAATTAAAGGCTTGGAAAACAAACGAAACATCTGCTGAATGCCTGGTGTTTGTATGATCCGCTCCCAAATGGCCGCAGGTAATCCTGTAATAAGGAGAGGCGGAATGACTAAATAGAGCACCGCCATTTGCGCCATATGTGCACTAAACATAATATGCCCCATTAAATCAATTGGGCTTCCTTTTACGGCGTATAACAGCACAAGCCCGGTCAGAAACAGCGTTTTCTCTTTTACCGTCGCACGATACTTCCCCTTTGTCACAAGAAGCAGATAAAGAGCAGCTGCTATGACAATACTAGTCAAATAGTAAGGGCTCCATAATGCCCGAAATCCGAATATTTCTAAGTTCTCCATTGCTGCGCCTCCTTCAAGGGCAAAGCGGGCTTACCACCAAATAATGGTCAAAAAGGCTAATACGGTAATAAACGCGACAAACACACCTGAGTAAAGAAACAATGCGGGTGTTTCATGCCCTTTTTGGTTCATGTGCATAAAATAATAAAGCTGAAAAGCCACCTGAATAACGGCAAGCAGTAAAATAAATGGTACTGCGAACCAGTTTCCTACGTCTTCAGAAGCGATTGTTAAAAAGGCAACAAAGGTTAATCCAATCATCAAGCCGAAAGAAATGAGCTGATGCTTCATTTCTTCGGCATTTTTCTTTTTACGGTATACAAGATCGACTTTAGACTGATTTGTGTTTTTATTTCCCATTCTTATCCCACCATTCCCATTAAATATACAACGGTAAAGATGAAGACCCACACAACATCAATGAAGTGCCAATACAGACTTGCCACATAATATTTCGGCGCATTGTATAAATCGAGTCCGCGTCTCATATTTCGAATCATAAGAGCGGTAATCCAGCAAAGTCCAAAGGCGACGTGAGCCCCGTGAGTTCCTACAAGTGTATAGAAGGAGGAACCAAGAGCTGAGCTGGTAATGGTAAAATCATACGCATGCACATAATGATAGAACTCATAAATCTCAACCCCTAAAAATGAAGCACCTAATAGCACAGTCACACCAAGCCAAAGCTGCATCTTTTTAAAGGCAAAGTTTTTCATATGATACATTGCATACACACTCGTTAAACTGCTCGTTAGTAGTAGCATCGTGGCAATAAAGACAAGCGTGAGATCAAACATATCAGTTGTTTTTGCTCCGCCTGCATTAGAGTTTTTCAGCGCCAAATACGTGGCAAAGAGCGATGCAAACAGAACGGTTTCTCCCCCAAGAAACAACCAGAACCCGACGAACTTATTCTTTCCTTCTAACGTGGCTTTCTCAGGAGAAGCCGGAAAAGTTTCTGCTGTCATTTTTTGTGGTTCCATTATGCTTTCACCCCTTTATCATCGTCATCGGTCAAATCTTCTTTGTGAATATGGTACCCATGATCGTCTTTAAGAGAGCGAACCAGCATGGTCGCAAATGTAATGCCAAGACCAATGAGAATCACTGGAAGCCCCCAGCTATGCTCTTGACGATACATGAAGCCAAACGCTGACACAAATAGACCGAATGAGATAATGACAGGTAAGATGGAATTATTCGGCATGTGAATATCATCGAGCGGTTCAGATGCTGTCATTCCTTTTTTACCATCCATTTTTTCAATCCATAATGGATCTAGTCCTCTGACAAGCGGAAGCTGTTTAAAGTTATATTCTGGCGGAGGTGAAGACACTGCCCATTCAAGCGTTCTTCCATCTCCCCAAGGATCGCCCGATACACGCTCCCCTTTTGCTGTCGTCCAGATGATATTAATCAGCATGATGACAACAGCTACAAACATGAACAGTGCCCCAATCGTACTGACCAAGTTCCCAAGGTCTAGCCCCTGACCCGGCAAGAATGTAAAGACTCGGCGCGGCATGCCCCAAAGACCGAGAAAATGCTGGATAAAGAAGGTTAAATGGAAACCGACGAAAAACAGCACAAAGCCAATTTTCCCAAGCTTCTCATTCAGTATTTTTCCAAACATCTTCGGCCACCAGTAATGCACACCAGCTAAAATACCGAATACGACCCCGCCGATAATGACGTAGTGGAAATGCGCCACAACAAAGTACGTATCATGGAACTGATAATCTGCTGCAGCTGCTGCAAGCATGACTCCGGTTACCCCGCCAAGTAAAAACGACGGTATAAAGGCAACGGAATACAGCATTGGCGTTGTAAACTTCACATTACCGCCCCATATGGTGAGCAGCCAGTTAAATACTTTAATTCCTGTCGGCACCGCAATCGCCATTGTGGCTACAGCAAAGATGGCATTGGCAATCGGACCAAGTCCTGTTGTGAACATGTGATGCGCCCACACCATGAATCCAAGGAAACCAATCAATACAGTCGCAAACACCATCGACGAATACCCAAACAGCCTTTTTCTTGCAAACACTGGAATGATTTCAGAAAATATTCCGAATGCTGGCAGGATTAAGATATAAACTTCTGGGTGTCCGAAAATCCAGAACAAATGCTCCCAGATGATAGTATTTCCACCGAGCTCTGGATTAAAAAAGCTCGTATCAAACATTCTATCAAGCATCAGCATCGCAAGCCCTGCTGTAAGCGGCGGGAATGCGAATAAAATCAGTGCTGAGGCGACAAATGTCGTCCAAGTAAAGAGCGGCATTCTCATATACGTCATACCAGGCGTTCTCATATTAATAATCGTTGCAAGAAAGTTGATTCCGGCAATTAGCGTACCAATACCCGCTATCTGCAACCCTAAAATATAGAAATCCATGCCGTGTCCTTCTGAATTCAGCGTGAGCGAAGCGTATGCAGTCCAGCCTGCATCAGGTGCCCCGCCCATAAACCATCCAAGATTTAAGAAAATTCCTCCGAAAAAGAACAGCCAAAAACCAAGTGAATTCACAAATGGAAACGCTACGTCACGTGCACCAATTTGAATAGGTACAACCGCATTCATTAATGCAAATAAAAGCGGCATTGCTGCAAGGAAAATCATCGTTGTTCCATGCATCGTCATGACTTCATTGTAAAACCCTGCACTTACAAAATCATTTTCAGGGATGGCTAGCTGAATACGGATTATCATCGCTTCCAGGCCGCCAATTAAAAAGAAAAATCCCCCTGCCACTAAATATAGTATGGCAATTTTTTTGTGGTCAACCGTCGTCAAGTAATCCCATAAGACAGCGCCAAACCCCCGCTTTTTAGCTATAGTACTCACCATGAAATCCCCCTCTTATCTCCCATTTGCCCCTTTTCATATAGATGTTTTAACTTTACACAGACTGTGTCTGACAGATGGCTACTTCTTGGTTGTAGAGACATATTCGGGAGCTCTTAACAAAAACTTCACATCGATTACATACCCTCTTACACATTCCTATTAGAAATTACTCGATTTTAAGTCCTTTTAAATACTCATAAAGTGCATCTGCTTCTGAGTCATTTAATTTAGGGTACGTCCCTGTCATTTTATTTCCTGGTTTAAAGCTCTCTGGATCTTTCAGCCATGCTTTCACGTTTTCTTTGTTCATGTCTTTAATTCCAGCTACTTTCGTTCGCTCTCCGAAGGTTGCAAGGTTTGGTGCTGTCCTTGCCGCTTCCGGCCGTTCGTCCCCAGGCTCTACTGCGTGACAGCTCAAGCAGTTTTTCTCTTTAAATAATTTTTCACCTTCAAGGGCAAGATCTTTTGTGGATGTAGGCTTCTTGTAATCAGCCATTTTTTTCGTCCATCCTAAAAACTCATCTTGAGAAAGCGTTTTAACTTTAAAGTCCATTAAAGCATGCGAGGGACCGCAAAGCTCCGCACATTTCCCGTAGAAATATTCTCCTGCATCTTTCGTTCGTTTTGAATCAAAGGTTAAATAAAACTTGTTTTCATTGTCTGTGTTTGTATCAATTTTACCGCCAGCCGATGGAACCCAGAAAGAGTGTTTCACATCAGATGCTTTCAGCTTGAAGTAGACCTTTTGATCTGTCGGTACAATCAATTCCTGACTCGTGACAATCCCATAATCAGGGTATTCGAATTCCCACCAATATAAACTGGCTCTTACATTGACAACAAGTGTCTTTTCAGGATCTCGTTTTTTCTTATCCATAGCGCTTGTATCCCCAAGCTCAAGCGTGTATGCCACAACAGGCACAACGAGAATAATGAGGAGAAGAATCGGAATCGCTGTCCACGTAATTTCTAGGTTACGGTTCCCTTCCACCTGCTTTGGAATCGTATCTTCTCCAACTTTAGAACGTTTGAATTTAATGATGACGTAAAAGAAAATGATCGATACAACAATGACGACAAGAACCATAATGAGTGTACTCAGTACCGTTAGGAAAAATTGTTTATCTGCTACTTCCCCAACTGGTTTGAGTGTTGATAAGTATGGTTCACCACAGCCCGCCAAAACGAGCGTCAATAAGAGAAACAGTGAATAAACACGCCATTTTCTTATCATAATTTGTCCCAACCCCTTTTGCTTGATCTCCTTTGCCTTTCGCTTTTTACCTCTTATTTATAAAATCACTTTTCACCCATCCATAACCCCCGCCTCTTATAAAAGCACTTACATTTCCTGTTTTCATAAAAAAATGATGTTTTTACTCAAAATACCATCTATGTATAAACAGAAAGCCGCCTAAATAGAACTGAATATCAGGCGGCTTTCATAGTTGTTAGAAAATGTTGTGTTATAAGATATAGCCTTGTTTTGATGTGATCAAAGTGTATTTTACTCTAGAATAGTGTAATAATAATCATCGCGACGAAAAAGATGGTTAAGTAGTTTAATGAATAAACGAACATGAGCGTTGACCACTTCATGACGTCTTTCATTTTAAAGCCCATAAGGCCAATGACGAGCCATCCAATATTCAGCAATGTGCCAAGTGCGACAATCGGCCATCCTAATCCACCTAAGAAAAATGGAAGCGGGAGAAGACATGCTGTCCAAATGATGATTTGGCGTTTCGTGACTTCAAAGCCATAAACGACTGGTAGCATTGGAATACCTGCCTTACGGTAATCTTCCGTTTTCTTAATCGCAAGTGACAGGAAGTGCGGGATTTGCCAAATGAACATAATCATAAACAAAACCCAAGCCGTTGTGTCGATTGTACCTGTGACAGCTGTCCAGCCGATTAATGGCGGCACCGCACCAGATACACTTCCAATAACGGTATTAATGGTGTAATGGCGTTTAGACCACATGGTGTAAAGAACCGCATAAGTAAAGACTCCGATAAATCCAATCACTGCTGATGTGATAGTTGTCATCAGAAGCATGATGAGTCCAAGTACAACAAGCAAAATACCAAATGCATACGCTTGCCCCGGCTGAATCTTACCTGTAACCGTCGGTCTTGTTTTTGTTCTTTCCATTAATATATCAATATCACGGTCAAACGCATTATTAATGGCGCATGAACCGGCAATAATAAGAGAAGAACCAATCATTGTTAACAGCACAATATCAAGATTCCCAAGGAAACTCATCCCTGTAAAATAAAAAGCAAGCCACATTCCAGTAAATGTTGTAATGAAGTTGGAATTGACGATGCCCATTTTAATCAGAGCAAGAAAATCTTTCCAAGCTGTTGTTTCTTCTATTTGTCCATGAATAGCTGCTTCCGCGGCTGTTTTGGAATTTGCCAATGTGTATAACCTCCCTTGCCCAAACCTTCAAACAAACAATGAAACGTAAATTCGTTACAACTCTATCATACAAGATAAACAGCTGTAAAAAAACATCCTATTAAATAATAAACGACAATCTCGAAGTTATTTGTGAACTTTTAGTGAATTTATTAGGATTTATCTGTGTTTCAGAAGGCGGTGCAAAATGAAATATTCTCTCCTCTATTTCTATCAGACTGTGAAAGAAAGATCAAGCACTCTAAATCTGTAAACTTTGTGAACTAACATATCATTTTTTTGTGAACTTTGGTCATTATGAATTGCAACAGAACACGCATTTGGCTTAAACTTGAGAGCATGTGAGGTTTTTCAATTAGATCAGAAGTTTTTTAGAGAAGGTGAAATAATTTGATGAAATTTGCTTTAAGGTTATTGAGCGTGATCACAACGTTTGTGATGCTGATCGTTTTGATTGGCGGTGCGCTTGTGACGAAAACCGGCTCGGGTCTTGGCTGCGGCAGGCAGTGGCCCCTTTGTCACGGTCGTTTCTTCCCTGAAATGAACCCTGCTTCCATCATCGAATGGAGTCACCGCATGTCAACAGGGGTTTCAACCATTCTTGTCTTGGCACTGGCGGTCTTATGCTGGAAAAAGATTAGTCCAGTATTCCGTGAAACCAAATTTTTGGTCATCATGTCGATTATATTCTTACTGCTACAAGCGCTGTTAGGGGCTCTTGCCGTCGTGTTTGGTTCCAACGCACTTGTCATGGCACTGCACTTCGGTATTTCACTCATTTCTTTTGCTTCAGTGTTATTGCTTGCGCTTCTTGTATTTGAGGCAACCCGATCTGAAACAAAGCTTGTGAAGCCGCTTCATATCGGCAAAAAAATGCAGTTTCATATTTATGGTTTGATCACCTATACGTATATCGTGGTGTACACGGGTGCTTATGTGAGGCATACAAAGTCAAGCCTTGCTTGCTCTGTTTTCCCGTTTTGTTCAAAAGACGGTGCACTTCCAGCATACTTTAATCAGTGGGTGCAAATGTCTCACCGAGCAGCAGCACTTCTTTTATTCGTCTGGATATTTGTTGCGATGTTCCATGCCATGAAACATTATAAAGAACAGAAGCAGCTGTATTATGGATGGATCATTTCAGCCATTCTCATTACACTTCAAGCGATTTCAGGTGTGATGTCTGTGTATTCTCAGCTCGCACTAGGTTATGCGCTGGCTCATTCATTCTTTATTTCCTGTTTGTTTGGAGTACTCTGTTACTTCTGTCTACTCATTGCACGGTTTAAATATGAAAGCAAAGAACCATTCAAATAAGAATTTGTATCCCCCTTCCATATGGAATGGGGGATTTGTTTTATTGTTGTTTTGCTTCTTCAAATAGCGAAATGGCTTTTTTGCGTCTTTCCTGGTGGTCAACTGCCGGCAGCGGATATGTATCACCTAGCACACAGCCCGATTTCAATTGCTCATCAATCGGCATTTTACTTGGTTCATGAATCCATTTTTCATCGACACGCTCTAGCTCTGTTACATATTTTCTAATCAATTCCCCGCTCGGGTCAAATCGCTTTGACTGAGTCGTCGGGTTGAAAATACGGAAGTACGGCACCGCATCTGTTCCGACGGAGGCTGCCCACTGAAATCCTCCGATATTTGACGCCTCATCATAATCCACAAGTTTTTTTGCAAAATACGCTTCGCCTTTTCTCCAATCAATCAAATAATCCTTTGTTAAAAATGAAGCTGTAATCATTCGCAAACGGTTATGCATCCAGCCCTCCTCATTTAACTGTCTCATCCCTGCATCAACGAGCGGAAAGCCTGTTTCTCCTTTACACCAAGCTTCAAACAGCGTCTCATCTTCATTCCATTTCATTCCTTGAAACGCCGAATTGATTTCTTTTTCTTTCATCTCAGGATAATGCGCATAAATCATATGATAAAAATCACGCCATGCCAGCTCTTTGATAAAAGTCTCTCTGCCCTCGTCTTCATAGAGTGCTTCTTCATATATCGCATGAAAGATTGTTCGAATCGAAATAGTGCCTGTTTTTAAGAACCGCGACAGCTTGCTCGTTCCAAAAACAGACGGAATATCTCGTTTCTCATGGTAACGCGTTAATCTTTTTTGGATAAATTGATGAAGCGTGTTCATCGCTTTGTCTGAGCCGATTTGATCAAACTTCCTTGAGCAGCCCTTTATCAATTCTCGCAGTTTATCATTTCCTTTTTGCGAAAGTGGCTCATCACAAATCGTATGCTCGCTGCTAAAAAATGATTTGTCAACTTTTATCACAGGCTGCTTTTCTTGCTTACGCCATGATTGATAGTATGGGGTAAACACTTGATAATGTGACCCATCTGCTTTTAAAATATCTCGCGCCCCGTGAAGGTGTGTATCTTGCCATGTTGACACATGAATGCCCTTCTTTTCTAAAAAATCGGTTACTTGCTTGTCACGCCTTTGACCGATACCCACCTCATCTTCATTAAAAAAGACGGCTTTGATGTCATACACTTCCATGACCTGCTGAAAGGCGCGCAGGACATCATCATGGAGAAGGTGAACATACACTTGAGATTCTCTCGCTTCCTTGACGAAATGCGCCAAGTTTTGAAACAAATGTTCGTTATTTATATCCATTTCCATTTCAGTAAAGAATGGATCTAGATGATAAAGAGCCAATAATTTGTACTCGTGTTTTTTTGCATAAGTGATCGCTTTTGACAAGGCGATATGATCATCCAATCGCATATCTCGGCGAAACCAAATCACGACAATTTCCAACTTTCTTCACCTCACTCTATAGTGTAATCACTCTCGCAGGCTGCTGCACATTTTAATGCGCTCAAAAAAAGACACATCACGATGGATGTGTCTCACTTATTATTCAGGCTTTAAAACAATCAGCAGATCTCCGGTTTGAATCGGTTCTCCATTTGTCACATGTATTTCATCTACGACCGCAGTGAATGGGGCTTGTACAGTCGTCTCCATTTTCATGGCTTCATTGATCATCAAATGCTCACCTTGCGAGATTTTCTGTCCTTTTTCCACGAGCACTTTGATGACAGTGCCTGGCATTGATGCGGCAATGTGATTTGGATTTGAACGGTCCGCCTTCATTTTTTCTTGAACGGATGATTTGATGCTTTCATCCTTAATCACGACTTCACGCGGCTGTCCATTTAGCTCAAAGTAAAGAACTCTTGTGGCATCTGGATTCGGTTCTCCAATTGACACGAGTTTAACAATGAGGGTTTTTCCTTTTTCGATTTCTACCTCGATCTCTTCACCAAGCCTCATCCCGTAGAAGAAAGTTGGTGTGTCAAGAACAGAGATGTCTCCGTAGCTTTCTGCTGTTTGGACAAATTCAGAAAAGACTTTCGGATATAAGGCATACGCAATCGCATCTTGCTCTGTCAGCGTCAGGTCATGAGATTCTTTGAACTGCTGCTGAATAGCTTCAAAGTCAACTGGCTTCAGCTTTTCACCAGGTCTGACAGTGAGCGGTTCTTCTCCTTTTAAAATCAGCTTTTGCAATTTTTCAGGGAACCCGCCATGCGGCTGGCCTAAATAGCCTTTAAATAGCTCCACAACAGAATCAGGGAAGTCTAAAGTTGCTCCTTTTTCATAGACATCTTCCTCTGTTAAATCATTTTGCACCATATAAAGTGCCATGTCTCCGACTACTTTAGAGGAAGGTGTCACCTTCACAATATCACCAAACATGTCATTCACACGTCTGTACATTTCTTTTACTTCGTTCCAGCGGTCGCCAAGTCCGACACCTTTCGCCTGTTGCTGCAAGTTACTATACTGTCCGCCAGGCATTTCATGCTCATAAATTTCTGTATGAGGTGAATTCATGCCGCTTTCGAATTCACGGTAGTATTTTCTAACAGAATCCCAATATTGAGAAAGGTGTTCGACCGATTGGACGTTCATGTCTGGCTTTCTTTCATGCCCATCTAAAGCATAGTACAGTGAGCTTGCGCTTGGCTGCGATGTGAGTCCTGCCATAGAGCTGACGGCCACATCGACAATATCAACACCTGCATCAATTGCCCTTGCATAGGTGAACAGTCCATTTCCACTCGTGTCATGTGTATGAAGATGGATAGGGATTGTGAGTTCATCTTTTAAAGCAGAGACTAACTCATAAGCTGCCTGCGGCTTTAATAATCCCGCCATATCTTTAATACCTAAAATATGTGCACCGGCAGATTCAAGCTCTTTCGCAAGAGATACATAGTACTTAAGATCATATTTCGGACGAGATGGATCGAGAATGTCCCCCGTATAACAAATGGCTGCCTCTGCCACTTTGCCTGATTCACGAACAGAATCAATGGCAAGTGTCATGCCTTTGACCCAGTTTAAGCTATCGAAAATACGGAACACGTCAATGCCTGCCTCGGCAGATTCCTTTACAAATGCTTTAATCACATTATCCGCATAGTTTGTATATCCGACAGCGTTTGATGATCTTAAAAGCATTTGGAACAACGTGTTTGGCACTTCTTGGCGAAGCTCTTTTAATCGCTGCCAAGGATCTTCTTTTAAGAAACGGTACGCAACATCAAATGTAGCACCGCCCCACATTTCCATACTAAACAGCTCTGGCCATAAACCTGCTGTTGGCTGGGCTACTTTCTTTAAATCATGAGTTCTGAAGCGGGTCGCAAGCAGAGACTGATGCGCGTCCCTAAAGGTTGTATCTGTTAAAAGGACGCTCTTTTGTTCTTTCACCCAATTGGCAAGGCCCTCAGGTCCATGCGCATCTAACAATTGTTTAGTCCCAGATGGCATCTCTTGCTTGAGCGGAAGCTTCGGTACAACAGGCTTGTCAAAATGAGGCTTCTTTTTCTCCGCAATACCAGGGAATCCATTAATGGTCACGTTACCAATATAAGTCAGCATCTTCGTTCCACGGTCTTTTTGCTTAGGGAAATTAAATAGCTCTGGCGTTGAATCGATAAACGACGTATCGTATTCCCCTTTTAGAAACTTCTCATGCTTTGCCACGTTTTCAAGAAACGGAATGTTTGTTTTAATTCCGCGAATCCTGAATTCCTGTAAGTTTCGAACCATTTTAGCAGCCGCTTGGTCAAATGTGAGCGCCCATGTGGACAGCTTGACCAATAGTGAATCGTAATAAGGTGTAATGACTGCACCTTGAAAGCTGTTCCCTGTATCAAGTCGTACACCAAATCCCCCGCCTGAACGGTAGGCCATAATTTTCCCTGTGTCTGGCATAAAATCATTTAAAGGATCTTCTGTTGTAACCCTTGATTGAATGGCAAAACCATGTGTGAAAATATCTTCTTGCTTTGGTATACCGACTTCCTTGCTGTGAAGGTCATAGCCCTTTGCGACAAGAATTTGGGTTTGGACGATATCGACACCAGTGATCATTTCAGTGATCGTGTGTTCTACCTGTACCCTTGGATTGACTTCAATAAAGTAAAACTCTCCATTTGCAACAAGGAATTCTACAGTTCCTGCATTGATATATGATACATTCCGAGCCAGCTGAACAGCCGCTTCGCAAATATCTTCACGTAGTTGATCTGTAAGAGACACACTTGGCGCCACTTCAATAACTTTTTGATGCCGCCTTTGAACAGAGCAGTCACGCTCATATAAATGAATGATATTGCCGTGATTGTCACCAATCACCTGCACCTCAATGTGTTTCGGATTTTCAATCAGTTTTTCAACGTATACTTCGTCATTTCCAAAAGCCGCTTTTGCCTCTGACTTCGCACGGTCATAGGCTTCCTTCAGCTCCTCTTTCGTTCTGACAATCCGCATACCCCGGCCGCCGCCGCCTAGTGAAGCTTTAATAATAAATGGGTAACCGTATTCTTCACCGAATTTTTCGACTTCTTCGGCCGAATTAACTGGTCCGTCACTTCCTGGAATGACTGGAATTCCAGCTTTTTTCGCTTCTTCTCTTGCCTTTACTTTATCTCCAAACATATCTAAATGTTGAGAAGTTGGGCCGATAAATTGAATGCCTTCCTCTTCGCATCGTCTTGCAAAATGAATGTTTTCAGATAAAAATCCGTATCCTGGATGAATCGCATCCACGTCATTTCGTTTTGCAATTTCGATGATCCCCTCGATATCAAGGTAGGCATCAATCGGCTTTTTCCCTTCTCCAACTAGATATGCTTCATCTGCTTTATAGCGATGATAAGAGCCCGAGTCTTCTTTGGAATAAATGGCTACTGTACGTAAATTGAGCTCCGTACAGGCCCTGAAGACTCTGATAGCAATTTCCCCTCTGTTTGCAACTAGAACCTTTTGAATTGTTCTCTGTGACATTTCTCACTCCTCCATATCCCTTAAAATTTTATATGTACTCTATAATAAAGGAAGAAATGAAAACTGTACACTTTTGTTTTCTAAAGATTCAAAGTTTTCTGCAATCCATTTTTTTGAACTGATGGCTTGATCATTGATTTTTTCTTTTTGTAACGCTCTTTATATTCAGTAAACATGCTGATATTCAGCAATATTCCCATACAACCGCTCAGTAAAATGATGGACGATCCCCCGTAGCTAATAAACGGAAGAGTGACCCCAGTAATCGGAATCAGACCTGAAACACCGCCTAAATTAATGCATGTTTGGATCGCAATCATGGAGGAAATTCCTATTGCAAGCAAACTTCCAAATGGATCTTCACACTTTCTTGCAATATAAAAACCTTTCACGACGATGAAGCCAAGGAGAGCGAGTACAAAAAATACGCCGAAAAAGCCAAGCTCTTCTGAAATGATTGCCATGATAAAATCTGTGTGCGGCTCTGGAAGATACCCGTACTTTTGAACGCTTTCTCCTAGACCCAGTCCAAAAAAGCCGCCTGATCCAATGGCGTAATAGGAATTAATCAATTGATGTCCAGTATCCCCTGCATCTTTAAAGGGATCTTGGAAACTCTCAAAACGCCCGAGGCGATTTTGCGTGAATATTTTATCCCAGAACAGAATAATAAATGGGGTTACGATGACCATCACGGCACTAAATAACGCCAGCAGCTTCGCAAGTGTTTTCCCGCTAAACCCTGAGCATAAAATCATCGCAAGAGCAATCATGCCAATGATAAAGGCTGTCCCATAGTCTGGCTGCAAAATGATAAATCCGCATAAGATCGAAACAATCACGATTGGAGGTGTGACTCCTCGTAAAATATGATCAATATAATGCTGCTTTTTTGCATACACAGCAGCAAGATAAATAATAACGACAATCTTCACAAATTCCGCTGGCTGAAGACTGAATGGGCCTACTTTAATCCAGCTTCTTGCGTTCCCTGCAATATGACCGCCAAAGTACACATAGATGAGGGAAAAAACGGATAGCAGCAGCATACCGATTTGAAATTTCTTATTTGAAAACAGCTGATATGGAACTAATGCTGTAAAGAGCAAGATGACGGCTCCAACGATCATAAATAAAAGCTGTTTCTTAAAAAAATTATCTGGCGCGGCATCGTATCTAATCACAGATGTAATCATACTTGAGCTATACACCATGACCAAACCGAATGCGCTAATTAAAATAATGGCGAACAATAATGAGTAGTCATACGATTTTAGCATTCTCTTTAACATATAATCCTCTTCCTAACGTCTGTTTCTACTGCTTGATATCCTCTTAGCTGTTTTTATTCTACTACATTTTCTCCGTTTGATCTCGTTTTACCTCTTTTATATTGTTCGTCATTCATGAATGAATCAAGTCCGTTTGACATGAAACAATGAAAAGAAAATAGAGGACAAAAAAACTCAAACTTATATTAAGGAAGTTTGAGTTTTCAATCATTATTTTTTTGTGAACGCATCATGAAGTGCGGAAAGCTCTCTCTCAAGTTTATCGAGTAGTTTCTTACCTTCATGTTGATCAACTAATCCAAGCCGGACAGCAAAATCAATTTCTCTCGATAATCCGAACATTTGAGTATCTAAAACCTCTTCATAAAGAGGACATTGCGGCATCGTTAAGTTGTCCATTTGCACTTGGATCAATTTTAAAATTTTATCTGCATCCAATTTTAATAAAGCCAGTGCTTTTTGCCGATGATCGACTAAAATTTCTGACGCCAAAAGTATCCCTCCGTTCCCCAGGCGAGTACCTAATTCTTCTATTTATCATAAAGCGAAACGCCCAAAATTGCAAGCAGATTTGTACAGTTCGCTTTGTAAAAATAAAAAGAAGCCTTCCTTCATTAAAAGATACTCATCTCGTATTTTTCACTCATCAGCTCAAGCAGCTTAATCCCAGCAATACTATTCCCTTTTTCATCCAAAGCCGGACCGAAGATACCGATTCCAAAATCATATGGTGCAGCTCCCATAATCCCGCCTGAGACACCGCTTTTTGCAGGAATTCCGATGTTAATGGCAAATTCTCCGCTCGCATTGTACATGCCGCACGTCACCATAAAGGTTTTACAAATTCTAGCGACATCTTTTGAAAGAATTTGCTTCCCCGTTTCTGGATGTCTGCCGTCTAATGAAAAAACACAAGCAATTTTCGCCAAATCCAAGCTGTTCATCATGATGGCACATTGTTTCGTATAGACGTCCATGACTTCCTCTACGTTCCCTCTAATAATATGATATTGCTTCATATAATAGCACATTGCCCGGTTAATCATCGATGTCTCAAATTCGGAGGCTGCTGTTTCCTTGCAGTATGTAATGCTTTTGTCATTTGCAAGCTCTCTAATGAAGCTGAGCAACCGGCCCAGCTGATCTTGCGGAGTCGCTCCTCTGATTAAACTCGTGACTGCGAGCGCCCCTGCATTAATCATTGGATTCAGCGGTTTATTCGGACTCGCTGTTTCCAGTTTGATCATTGAATTAAACGGGTCACCTGTTGGTTCTTGTCCAACAAATTGAAAGACTTTTTTTGGCCCTTCTTCTGAGAGCACAAGCGCCAGTGCTAATACTTTTGAAATGCTTTGAAGCGTAAATCGTTTATCTACATCTCCAGCTGAGTGGCACGTATTACTCACATGATACACTGCCACAGATAAATCCGTCTGATCCGCTTTGCCGAGAGCGGGAATATAGGATGCTACTTGACCATCTTTGGCCACTTTTTTTGCTTCTTCTACAAATCGCTGAAGCTCTTCATTGTCGCGACATGCCATGCTCATACACTCCCTATCTTTCATGTATGATTAGTGTGTACAAGGTGCAGCATGTTTATGAAAGTGACAAAGCGGGAGAAAACTTCTATAATTTATGTTGGAAAGGGGTTGTCTTGAACATGAGTATCATTCAAATCAAGGGGAACGTACAGTACAAGATCACCATTGATCCAAGTGTATGGATTTTTGATGACCGCAAATTTTTAATGGATTCATTCTTTGAAAAAAATGCAGCAAGTGAAGAGAAACAGCTAGACCAGGAGCTTGACCAAGAGCGAGTTATAAGAGAAGGTCAAACTCTTCCACCTACGTTAAAAACAGAGAAGAAGTACGAAAAGGAAAGACTCGTCACAGGCAGCTTCGGGATGAAGCTTGGCGATATGCTAAAAAATGCTGAGCCGCTTGAACATGCGGATACATGCGAATTTGTCACAGAGACAGGTACAATTGCTGTGCCGCTTTCTCAGGCAATGGAAAGCATTGCTCATTTCAGCCAACATGGTAAGCCAATCACAGAAGAAGGACCCATCCACGTCTATTTCGCGGATCAGTCCAACCTCACTCAGCCGATAAAAGGTGTCAAAGAGCTGATCATTACATAAGAACAGAGGGTCTGGACTATAGCAAATCAGCGGCAAGCTGTGCAAGTCCAGACCTTTCTCCTTTGACAAGCTTGACATGTCCAGATATTTGCTGCCCTTTGAACCGCTCGATCACATACGTAAGCCCATTATTTAAGCTGTCTAAATAAGGGTGATCAATCTGCTCTGGATCTCCCATGAGCACAATTTTACTTCCCTCTCCGACTCGCGTTAATAATGTTTTCACCTCGTGCTTTGTTAAATTCTGCGCCTCATCAATGATAATAAATTGATCAGGTATACTTCTTCCCCGAATATACGTCAATGCTTCGACTTGAATAGATCCAATTCCCGCCAAAATCGCATCAAGCTCGCCCGGCTTTTTTGTATTAAATAAAAACTCTAGGTTGTCATAGATCGGCTGCATCCATGGTCTGAGCTTTTCTTCCTTTTCTCCAGGCAAATATCCTATATCTTTCCCGACAGGCACGATGGAGCGCGCCACGATCAACTTTTTAAACATACCGAGGTCCTCTGTCTGCATTAATCCGGCAGCAAGTGCAAGCAATGTTTTACCAGTCCCCGCTTTTCCAATCAGTGTCACGAGCGGAATGTCACGGCGCAAAAGCAGCTCGAGTGCCATCGTCTGCTGGACATTCTTTGGACGGATTCCCCAAATATGCTCTTGATCATAAACGAGACGTTTTACATGCTCTGCCTTTTGATCAAGCATTCCTAAAGCAGAACCACCTTCATTTCCCTTCATGATGACAAATTGATGAGGGTTGAATGGTGCGCTTGTGACCTCTTTTATTGGTAATTGATTTTGCTTATAAAATGTATTCAATTGCTCAGTCGGAATGTAGAGCTCATGATAGCCATTATCGATGTCCTCATTTTGCAAAACACGGTCACTTAAGAAGTCTTCTGCTTGAAGCCCTATAGCATCCGCCTTTACCCGCACTAACACATCCTTGCTGACCAAAATAACAGGCCTGCCATGAGGCTTTGTTTCTTCCTCTAAGCTTAAATTTTTCGCGACTGCCAAAATTCGATTATCGTTCGTTTTTTCAATAAAAATTTCTTGAAGCTCATGAAAAGAGCGGTGATTCAGTTCAATGCGTAGCGTCCCTTTTGACTCTAGTGTAATTTTTTCATGCAGTTTCCCTTTCGATCTTAAACCGTCGATTAGGCGTGAGACGCGCCGGGCATTTTGTCCAACCTCGTCCATATATCTCTTTTTTGAGTCTACTTCTTCTAACACAACGGCTGGTATGACGACCTCGTTGTCTTCAAATGAAAAGATTGAATTCGGATCCTGTAATAACACATTTGTATCTAATACATAAATTTTACTCAGGTCCTTCGCCTCCTGATCGGGGTTTCATTCATCCTTGTCTTTCCCAAAACGATTGTTAAAATATATGTTTTCATGAATAAAGTTAGAAGGTTAATTCAACAATAAAATAAATCATGCAGTTTGTGAAGGAGGGAATACAGATGCGACTATTTTTGACATTATTCATGATTCAAGCCATCATTCTGTTGGGCGCTTGTCAGCAGCAGGAAAAGCCAGAGGCACTAGACAAGCAAGATGGACGCCAGCACGTAGTACGGGTGTCAGACTCAACGAAGAAAAAGACCAATCAAGCCCGGTCATCTACAGATGTTGCGCAGCATCTTGTCAAAGTGACAGAGCACGTAGCAGATGTCAATGATGCAACGGCGATCGTCATCGGCCGCTATGCTGTTGTTGGTATTGATGTAAAAGATGATTTAGATAGAAGCAAAGTAGAAAACATTAAATATTCAGTTGCAAAAGCACTGAAAAATGATCCAGAAGGTGCGAATGCTGTTGTGGTCGCTGATCCGGATACAGTCAGCCGGTTAAAAGAAATGGGCAAAGAAATACAAGCAGGCCGTCCTGTCAGTGGGATAATGGATGAACTAGCCGCCATTGTCGGCCGCGTGATGCCAGAGATGCCGAGAAATGAAATTGATCGCCACGAAACAGATCCGACAAATGAGCCGAATGATCAGCTCAAACAAAATGATCAAAAGCAGTTAGACGAACATCAAAACGATCAATCAAACCATCATATGAATCAGAAGAAATAAAGAGAACGGCTTATATCTCCTGTGATATAAGCCGTTTTCTACGCTGATTTTAAGTAGCTGGAAAACATGCTATAATAAATGCAATAAGTGAGGTGAAAAGGATGAGAGTGAAGTGCTCAATATGTGAGAAGCTTGAAACCATTGATGATGATACACTCGTTGCTAAGCGGTTAAGAAATCGACCGATTCATACATATATGTGCGATGACTGTCAGGAACGTATTAAAGTAAAGACAGAAGCACGCATCAAGACTGGCAGATTCTCTCTTTATCAAGATCCTGCGACGAAAGAGAAAAAGAAGAAAAAAGGAAAAAAAGAACAAAAGACATAAAAAAAGACCTGACACATGTTCAGGTCTTTTTTTACGTATTCACTGTTCCTTCTTTTTTCGCACGATGCAGCCGTATTTTATAAATAATCAAAATGGCAGCTGCCACAACTAGGCCTTCCGCTACTGGCAGGAAGATTCCTAGAAATGTGAGAAACGTGCAGCCAAAAATCAAAAACAAGTAAATCACGAGCGCTTTTAAAATCGGTAAACGTCTAGCAAAGCCGAGCTTAAAAACAATAATCGCTAAAACAAGGATGGTGCCATATAGGAGCCACATCCCTGTTTGCGGATTTTCATCGACACGAAACAGCATCGCGAAAAAGGATAGATTTTCACTTACTTCCTGATCATTCAAAAAGATTCCCTCCCCTTATCTTTCAGGGTTCTATCTCTTTAATTCTTCATGGAATTAAGATAATCCTGCTAGCTTTTTCTTCTTCGCTGATTTCTCACGTTCGTTTTTATCTAAAATTTTCTTTCTTAAACGAATTGATTCAGGTGTAACCTCACAGTATTCGTCCTCATTCAAGTACTCAAGAGATTCCTCAAGTGACATAATACGTGGTTTTTTCATGCTCACCGTTTGATCTTTCGTCGCTGAACGCACGTTTGTTTGTTGTTTCATACGGCTTACGTTGACAACAAGATCGTTCTCACGGTTATGCTCACCAACAATCATTCCTTGGTATACTTCAACACCCGGCTCAACGAAGATCACACCGCGCTCTTCAACGCCTTGGATTCCGTAAGCAGTCGCTTTACCTGTTTCCATTGAAACAAGAACTCCTTGACGGCGTCCGCCGACTTGACCAGACTGCATTGGCTGGTAGCTGTCAAACGTATGGTTCAAAATACCAAAACCACGAGTTAATGAAAGAAATTCAGTTGTATATCCGATTAAACCACGTGAAGGCACTGTAAAGATCAGGCGAACTTGACCATTACCATTATTGATCATGTCAATCATTTCACCTTTTCGTGCGCCCATTGATTCCATGATAGAGCCAGTGTGCTCTTCTGGTACATCAATTTGAACGCGTTCAACAGGCTCACATCGAACACCGTCAACTTCTTTTACAATAACTTCTGGCTTCGATACTTGTAATTCAAATCCTTCACGTCTCATATTCTCAATAAGAATGGATAAGTGAAGCTCTCCGCGTCCAGATACAACCCACGCATCAGGTGAAGCAGTTGGATCTACACGAAGACTGACGTCTGTTTGAAGCTGCTGCTCTAAGCGCTCTTCGATTTTACGTGATGTTACGTATTTCCCTTCACGGCCTGCAAATGGGCTGTTGTTAACAACAAACGTCATTTGAAGTGTCGGCTCATCAATACGAAGGATTGGCAAAGCCTCTTGGTGTTCAACTGGACAAACCGTTTCACCTACGTTGATGTCTTCCATTCCAGAAACAGCAACAAGATCTCCTGCTTTCGCTTCGTTGATTTCCACTCGTTTTAACCCTTGGAAACCAAAAATCTTCGTCACACGGAATTGTTTCACACTGCCGTCAACTTTCATTAAGGCTACTTGCTGTCCTACTTGCATTGTTCCTCTGAATACACGGCCGATCCCAATTCTTCCAACATAATCATTGTAATCAAGTAGTGCCACTTGGAATTGAAGCGGCTCTTCATGGTTATCAACTGGGCAAGGGATATGGTTAACAATGGCTTCAAACAAAGATTCCATGTTTTCATCTTGCTTGCTCGCATCGTTACTTGCTGTACCATTGATTGCTGATGCATAGACAACTGGGAATTCAAGCTGTTCTTCTGTTGCATCCAATTCAATGAACAAGTCGATTACTTCATCGACTACTTCAGCCGGACGAGCAAAGTCGCGGTCAATTTTGTTGACAACAACGATTGGTGTTAAGTTTTGCTCAAGTGCTTTTTTCAGCACAAAGCGTGTTTGAGGCATACAGCCTTCATAAGCATCCACAACGAGAAGTACACCATCTACCATTTTCATGATACGCTCAACCTCACCACCGAAATCGGCGTGTCCTGGTGTATCTAAAATATTAATGCGTGTATCTTTATAATGGATCGCAGTATTTTTAGCTAAAATCGTAATACCGCGCTCTCGCTCTAAATCATTTGAATCCATGGCTCTCTCAGCGATATTTTCATTCGCACGGAAAGTACCAGCTTGATGGAGCAATTGGTCAACAAGCGTCGTTTTACCATGGTCAACGTGGGCAATAATTGCGATGTTGCGAAGATCTTTTCGAAGTTTCACATTTTCATCTCCTAAAATAATTAGATAACTTTCATATTATATCACAATCCCCTTTAAATGCCGATCGTTTTTCTGTAAACTTATATTAACTCTAAAAAAAAGGGATGGAGACAAATGAAACAAATCAAATGGCTTCTATTATTATGTGCATTACTTGCGGTTGTCAGTATGGCGTTTATTGGGGTAACTCTTGCAGAAAAAAACGTGCTGGGTATTTGTCTAAGTATTGTGTTTGCCATGATTTTCATGGGTACAGGATTTACATTAAAAAGAAAATTAAACGTGCAATCATAAAATTTCTCAAAAGCCTTTTACATTCTATATGTAGAAGGCTTTTATTTTGGGTAAAAACAAGACCAACCACCTATGAAAGGTCGTGTATAAAGACAGAACATATCATTTAGGCTTGGCAAAAGTAAGCCATCTGAACCTCTCCATTTTTCGACAATAACGTTTATAGTTCTCCAAAATCAAACAGAAAGTTACAATTTTCCTATTCTTCCACAAACTTTCTCATGGTATGCTGTTCTTGCAACAAAATTTAACAGAAAAGGGAGAGAAAAGAAGCATGAAGAAGATTTTGAGCAAATCGCTCAGCTCTGTTGTATTTTTCGCTTTAGCTATTATTCTTACTTTCACAACAGTAGCTCCTGGGCAAGCAAGCGCTGCAACTTTCAAAGGGATTCCTTTCGAGCAGCAGCAAGTCATTAAAGAATTATTGGAGAAAAACGAGCGTGTCATCAACATTCTCATCAACTCATTTGTTGAGGAAGACAACAACTACACATTTGATGTGAAAAAAGCTGTTGAGCTCGGACTAACTGAAGAAGAAGCGGCGACTGCTGAGAAATTCTTAGATCGCGCAGCTGTTCTGACAATCGTTTTCAGTGAAAGCATCACTAAAAACGAAAAAGGAAAATTGGTTTTTGATGCAGCGAAAGCTGTTGAACTTGGTCTTACAAAAGAAGAAGCAGCTAAATTTGAAAAACTGTTGAAATCAGTGATCAGAATTGCTGACCTTGCTGGTGATGCACTTGTTCTAGACAAAAAAGGTAATGTTGTCATTGATTCAAAAATCGCAAAAGGTATTGGATTCAGCTCTACTGAATTACTTGTTTTTAACCAAATGCTGAAGAAAATTCCTCAAGAGCAATTAAAATCGGTCTATGATGCCATTCAAATTGCTAAAGAAAAATTAAGCTAAGCTCGAAAACCCCCACCTGGATCGCCCAGATGGGGGTTTTTTATTTCAGCCAATAAAGAATGATCATCTGGCTTTTTCATATCGATAGCCAGTTGTGGTTCATTAAAAAGTTTCATCAAATAAACCAAATCACTTCATGAGAATGAAGTGATTTGGTTTATTTTTTATTTTCACTGCCTTTTATGTAATCGTGCAAGATTTTTTCACAAACGGATCGATTTCCGGCGACGATACTGTTTTTGTCTAGAAACGTTAGGTGTTCTCCGTGTATATTTGAGTAGACTGCCCCTACTTCATCAAGCAGTACGCAGCCCGCTGCATAATCCCACGGCGCAAGCCTTAACGTGACGTATGCGTCACTTCTGCCGCTTGCGATATAAGCGAGCTCAAGTGCAGCTGATCCAATCGTTCTCGTCCCTCTCACATCACGCACAAGACGGGCAAACGGTTTAGCATCAAAATAAGGGCTTTCGATCGCCCAGGTCGGGTTAATGCCAACAATGGCTTTTTCAATCGCTACATCTTTTAATGGAGGAAGCAGGGTATCATTCATATAAGCCCCTTCTCCTTTGATCGCATGGTAAAGCTCGTCATGAATGACGTCATAAATGAGACCGATTTTCCCAATGCCATTTTCAAATATCCCGATTGAAATGGCAAAGTTGCGTTTTTGATGGACAAAGTTCATTGTGCCATCGATTGGATCAATGATCCACACGACTCCATCCAGTGAGGTCACTTCTTCCCCTTGTCCCTCTTCCCCTAAAATATGATGATCTGAAAATGTCGATTGTATCTTTTCAATGAAAAAACGTTCTGTTTCTTTATCGATATTTGTGACAAGATCATTTGGATTTGATTTTGTTTCAATTGATAGACCTTCCTGCATGGACGCTTTAATACGGCTTCCTGCTTCTTTTACCCAAAGCTTTGCAAGACGGTCAATTTCCACCCAGTTTGTCATCAGACTGTAAACCTCTTTTCTATGTAATACCTATTTGTAATAGCATACTGATATTATGTGCGTAAAAGCAAGAAAAAAGCAGCTTCATACAAAAACGAACCGATGAATTGGTTCGTTTTTACCTCACCTTGTTTTACCCTTTAAGCTGCTCCCATTCTTTTCTTAGGCGCTCAAGCTTTCGTTTGCTGCGTTCGATTTGGATGTCATCTTTTTGCTCGATGGCTTCATGAAGCGTAGAAAGCTCATAGTCCACCTCTAATCTCCACACAGCGATGCGATTCTTCTTCTCCTGTCTATACCCCTGCTTCACGATTTGCTTCATTTGGTCAACGCCCCTTCCAGAGAATGATTCATTCCTTGTCAGTTTTCATTGATAAAAAATTCAATCGATAAGAGAATTGGTTCTTGCTTATATCGTATGAAGCGATCGCATAACCGCAACGACATTCTGAAAATTGTGTTTTTACCTATTTGTTATGTACCACAAAATCGTTGTTTTTAAACGCTGCCCTACTTCCTCTACAATCTTTGACATGACGGTGCATCTTTTTTTGAGCTTAACCCAAGCTATGATAAAATATGATCAGCGAAAGAATACAGGAGGCATACTATGAGTGAAATGCGTTTTAGAGATGAAGATTTTGAGACATTTACAGTTGACGGTTTAGATGAACGAATGACCGTATTAAAAGAAAGAGTCCGTCCAAAGCTTGAAGCACTTGGAGAACACTTTGCACCACTTCTTTCTTCTATTACAGGTGACGAAATGTTTGTACACGTCGCAAAGCATGCTAGAAGATCAGTCAATCCGCCAAATGATACGTGGGTTGCTTTTGCAAACAGCAAGCGTGGGTATAAAAAACTCCCTCATTTTCAAATTGGGCTTTGGAAAACACATGTCTTTGTATGGTTTGCTCTCATTTATGAATCTCCTGTGAAAGGCGAATATGGTCAGCTATTTGAAAAAGAACTAGACACCATTCAGAAGAAAATACCGCAAGATTTTGTTTGGTCTAAAGATCATATGAAACCAGATGTCATGCGTCACAGCGAGCTCGATGCAGAACAGCTGAAAACGCTGTTTGAACGTGTGCAAACGGTGAAAAAAGCCGAGCTCCTTTGCGGCATTCAGCTGCCTAGAGAAGAAGTCGTTCAAATGAATAATGAAGAATTTTTATCAAAAATCGAAGATGCCTTCCGCACGTTAACTTATCTATACCGCTTTACACAAAAACAATCTGTATAAAAAAACGAGCCCACCTAGGCTCGTTTTTTCTTACATACGTATAATGGCGGACTCTTCTGCTTCTCTTGCCGTTTTCACTGTACGATAAGGAGAATACCCGCTTTCCTTTTCAAACGCTGCACAATGCGCCTTTTCTTCTGCTTTTGATGGCACAATCTCTTTAAAGCGTTTATAAGTATCTAATAACTCCTGCTTCGCTATTCCTTTTTCATAGGCTTTTTCAACAGCTTGAAAAAACGAAATAACCGCAATCTTTTCCTCTGTCGTCCAGTCGACGTCCATTGGATATTGATATTCCATTTACTTGTCCCTCACTTTAACACTCATTTCTTATTTGAACTTTTATTATAGCATCTGTTCGATCAGAAACCGATTGATTTTATGCTTTACATTCCGATCAGTTCATAATATAATTCTTTTGTTTTATGCAATGAAATCTGTCGTTATTGGCACAATAATAGCAGGTATTTCGATGAAGGTGGGAAAGCAATTGTCACAACATGATACACCCTTATACACTGGACTAAAAAAACACGCAGCAACCAATCCAGTTCAATTTCACATTCCTGGCCATAAAAAAGGAGCCGGAATGGACCCTGAATTTAGAGCATTCATTGGCGACAATGCATTAAGCATTGATCTCATTAATATAGAACCTCTTGATGATTTACACTCACCTCGAGGAATAATAAAAGAAGCACAAGATCTAGCTGCTGAAGCCTTCGGTGCTGACCATACGTTTTTCTGTATCCAAGGAACAAGCGGCGCCATCATGACAATGGTGATGACCGTATGCGGACCTGGAGATAAAATCATCGTTCCGCGTAACGTCCATAAATCGATTATGTCCGCGATTGTATTTTCTGGCGCAGTTCCTGTTTTTATTCACCCAGAAATAGACAAAGAGCTTGGCATCTCTCACGGCATTACACCAGAATCAGCGAAAAAGGCACTCACGGAGCACCCAGATGCAAAAGGTCTGCTTGTGATTAATCCGACTTATTTTGGCGTTTCAGCAGACTTAAAATCGATTGTAGACATTGCCCATTCATTTCATGTGCCTGTCCTTGTCGATGAAGCACACGGCGTGCATATTCATTTTCACGATAAGCTCCCGCTATCTGCCATGCAGGCAGGTGCCGACATGGCAGCAACAAGTGTCCACAAACTCGGCGGTTCCCTGACCCAAAGCTCTATTTTAAATATGAAGGAAGGGCTTATCTCAAAAGATCGCGTGCAATCGATTTTAAGCATGCTGACAACAACGTCTACTTCTTATTTGCTCTTGGCGTCACTTGATGTCGCTCGAAAGCGATTAGCCACTGAAGGAAAGGCACTAGCAGATGAAGCCATCCGTTTAGCTGAATCAGCGAGAAACCGTTTGAATCAAATTGATGGCATTACGTGTATTGGCAAGGAAATACTCAGTTCAGCTTCTACGTATGATTATGATCCAACGAAATTAATTATTTCAATTAAAGACCTTGGCCTCAATGGCCATGATGTCGAAAAATGGTTGAGAGAAAGCTACCGGATTGAAGTGGAGCTTTCTGACCTTTACAACATTTTATGTATTGTGACCCCTGGTGATTCTGATGAAACAATCGATACGCTTATAATGGCTATGAAAGACATTGCCGCAACCTCTACAAGTGAGAGCGGCACACAAGCGGTAACTGAAGTCCTGCTTCCTGAGATTCCATCGCTTGCCATGACGCCGCGTGATGCCTTTTACGCCACAACAGAAGTGGTTCCGTTTAAAGAAGCAGCGGGTCGCATCATCGCAGAGTTTGTTATGGTGTACCCGCCAGGCATACCTATTTTTATACCAGGAGAGATTATCACAGAAGAAAATATCTCCTATATCTTTAAAAACATTGAAATTGGTCTCCCTGTCCAAGGACCAGAAGATTCAACGCTAGAGATGATCCGTGTCATTAAAGAACAGAAACCAATTTTATAAAAAAGAAACATGCAGCCCCAAATGGAGCTGCATGCTTTTTTATTTATTCAGAGGCTTCATCACAGCAATGACAGTGACCACACGTTCCGTATAGTGTTGTCACTTTTTCATTTTCAAATTGATCAATGGTCTCATTGCAATCTTGACAAATAATTGTACCCACGTACATTCCCCTTTTCTTCATTCAATATTTGAAAGCGTTTAATCTATTTCATACTTCTATAATATGATGTCACATTTAAGTTGTCAACGGTTAATTGTATGACACATTTAATTATTTTTTATGAATATGTGCTATTTTCTCATCATATTGAGGGAACGTTTCAATTGTATTTTGCTTCATATCAATTCTGTAACAATTGAGTAACAATCGAAAATTGTCAAAAAGGACATGATACACTAGAGTGACTAACAGGTAACCAGCTCCTAAAAATGTTGGGACAACCCCAAAGGATTTTGAGGTGAATAGATTGAATTTTATGAGGACACTTCTCATTATATTCCCCATGCTCTTTGTACTTAGTTCATGCTCATTTGCGTATATCATACCGAATCAGACAGACCAAGTCAGTCATATTCAAAAACCAAGAATTCTCTTTTTTACAGATGCAGAAAATCTTGATAAAGAAAGTCCTTATTATGATGCAGTCCTCGATTTAAAGAATGAATACCCGAAGGAAATGTCAAAGATGATTGTGAAAGAAGATCGTAAAGGCTGGAAAAATGAAGTAGACGAATTGCCGGCTATTTTACTTGTAAATAATGAAAAAGTCATAGTGAAGGTTGAAGGAAATGTCAGCAGCAAAGAGGATATTTTATCGCCCTTATGCCACGCTTTAGACCGCGTGAATACAAATTAATGGTCTCACCTTGCACTTATATAATCCATATGAAAAAGCCCCTCATGAAATGAGGGGTTTTTCTCATGCAGCGCTCAAAAAAACCCTCTCCTTGATGGAGAGGGTTTTAATAAGTTCATTATTTTACGATATGGATTGGGCTTCCAATTGCTACTTCAGCCGTTTCCATTGTAATTTCACCTAAAGTTGGGTGAGCGTGAATTGTCATTGCGATATCTTCAGCAGTCACTCCAGCTTCGATTGCAAGGCTAAGCTCTGAAATCATATCAGAAGCGCCAACACCTGCGATTTGTGCACCAATCACAAGACCATCCTCTTTACGAGTGATCATTTTCATGAAGCCATCAGTTGCGTCAAGAGAAAGTGCACGTCCGTTTGCTGCGAATGGGAATTTCGCTGCAACGATGTCGATTCCTTCTTCTTTTGCTTCTGCTTCAGTGTATCCAACAGTTGCAAGTTCTGGCTCAGAGAATACAACAGCAGGAATACCAAGGTAATCAATTTCAGCTGGCTCTCCAGCGATTGCTTCAGCTGCAATTTTACCTTCGTAAGAAGCTTTGTGTGCAAGTGGTGGTCCATCAACGATGTCACCAATTGCATAGATGTTAGATACGCTTGTACGGCATTGTTTGTCTGTTTTGACAACTCCGCGGTCAGTCAATTCAACACCAACTTGCTCAAGACCAAGCTCATCTGTGTTTGGACGACGACCAACAGTAACAAGTACGTAATCAGCATCAACTGTTTTTTCTTCACCTTTTACTTCGAAAGTAACAGTGACACCATCAGATTTTTCTTCAACGCCTTTTGCAAGAGCGTTTGTATGGATTTCAACGTTTCCTTTTTTCTTCAGGTTACGTTTAACCAATGAGCTCATTTGCTTTTCGAAACCTGGAAGGATTTCGTCTCCACCTTCAAGGATGACAACTTCTGTTCCAAAGTTTGCATAAGCAGTACCAAGCTCAGTACCGATATATCCACCACCGATAACAACTAACTTCTTAGGTACTTCTTTAAGCGCTAAAGCACCGGTTGAGTTGATCACGCGGTCTGTGTATTTAAAAGTAGGCAATTCAATTGGACGAGATCCAGTAGCAAGAATTGCATTTTTGAAAGTGTACGTCTGTGCTGAATTTTCATCCATTACACGTACAGAGTTGCTGTCTACGAAATAAGCTTCACCTTTAACGATGTCTACTTTATTTCCTTTAAGAAGACCTTGAACTCCACCTGTTAATTTGTTTACAACAGAAGCTTTCCACTCTTGAACTTTTGTGAAATCAACTGTTACGTTTTCAGCTTTGATACCCATGTCTTCAGAATGCTTAGCATTTTCGAAACGATGGCCAGCATTGATTAATGCTTTTGAAGGAATACAACCAACGTTTAGACATACACCGCCAAGTGTTCCTTTTTCAACGATTGTTACTTTTTGTCCAAGCTGTGCAGCACGAATAGCAGCTACATATCCGCCAGGACCTGCACCGATGACAAGAGTATCTGTTTCGATTGGGAAATCTCCTACTACCATGACATTACGCCTCCATTAAAATTAATTGTGGATCATTCAATAAACGCTTGATGTGGTTAAGGGCATTTTGCGCAGTAGCTCCGTCGATCATACGGTGGTCAAAGCTTAGGGAAAGAGCTAAGACTGGAGCTGCAACGATTTCGCCATCACGAACAACCGCTTTTTCAGCGATACGGCCAATACCAAGGATCGCTACTTCTGGGTGGTTGATGACTGGAGTAAACCATTGTCCACCAGCAGAACCGATGTTTGTGATTGTGCAAGATGCACCTTTCATTTCAGCTGGAGCCAATTTACCATCACGTGCTTTTGTTGCAAGCTCGTTGATTTCGTTAGACACTTCAAAAATAGCTTTGCGATCTGCATTTTTCACAACTGGAACGAGCAGGCCTTTTTCAGTATCAGCTGCAATTCCGATGTTGTAGTAATGCTTTTGAACAACTTCATCTGTTTTATCATCGATAGAAGTGTTAAGTACTGGGTACTTTTTCAAAGCAGAAGTAAGAGCTTTTACAACGTAAGGCAAGTAAGTTAACTTGATTCCTTGATCAGCTGCAACTTGTTTGAATTGTTTACGATGTGCAACAAGGTTCGTTACATCAACTTCATCCATTAATGTTACGTGAGGAGCTGTATGCTTAGAGTTTACCATTGCTTTCGCGATTGCTTTGCGGATTCCGCTCATTTTCTCGCGAGTTTCTGGGAATTCCCCTTCAAGAACTGGAGCTGCTGCCGCTTTAGGAGCTGCTTCTTCTTTCGCACTTTCAGCTGCTTGAGGCGCTGCTTCTTGAGCTGCAGAACCACCATTAACGAAGCTGTCGATATCTTCTTTTAACACACGTCCGTTTTTACCAGAACCTGCAACTTTGTAAATTTCAATGCCTTTTTCGCGAGCATATTTACGTACAGATGGCATAGCGATAACGCGTTTGTTTGGATCAGCATCTACTTGCTCTTGTGCGCCTGCACCAGTTGCTGCTGCCGCTTCTTCTTGTGCCACTTCTTTCTTCTCCGGCTCGTTACCAGCTTCAGCAGTACCTTGTACTTGAGCTTCAGTTTTTGCTTCGCCTTCTTCTTCGCTGCCTTTAAATTGAAGATTTTCGTAACCAGGTGCATCAAACGTAATGATTGTTTGTCCTACAGTTGCAACTGTTCCCTCTTCAACTTTTAATTCTAATACTTTTCCTTTAACAGGTGAAGGAATTTCTACAACTGCTTTATCGTTTTGTACCTCTGCTAAAACGTCATCTTCATTAATTTCGTCGTTTGGTTTTACAAACCACTTAACGATCTCACCTTCGTGGATACCTTCTCCGATGTCCGGAAGTTTAAATTCAAATGCCACTGTTTTTCGCCTCCTAGATTTTGTTGAATCCTTGTTGTGTATGTTTACACGGTCTTGTAATTGATAAAGGGGAAGAGAAATAAATTCTTTTCCCCTCAGTCATTTAATTAAAATTCAAGAACTTTCTTAGCTGTTTCAAGCACATCTTTATGGTTTGGAAGCCATACGGTCTCAGCTTGAGAGAAAGCAAATACAGTATCAGGTGCAGCTACACGAAGTACTGGTGCTTCTAGGCTAAGGATTGCTCTGTCATTGATTTCAGCTACTACGTTTGCAGCAATACCAGCTTGTTTTTGTGCTTCTTGAACAACGATCGCACGACCTGTTTTTTCAACAGAAGCGATGATTGTTTCAATATCAAGCGGGCTTACTGTACGAAGGTCGATCACTTCAGCAGAAACGCCTTCTTTTTCAAGTTCTTCAGCAGCTTTAAGTGATTCGTGAACCATTGCACCGTAAGTGATGATTGAAAGGTCAGAACCTTCACGTTTCACGTCAGCTTTACCGATTTCAATTGTGTACTCTTCTTCAGGAACTTCCTGACGGAAAGAGCGATAAAGTTTCATATGCTCAAGGAATACAACCGGATCATTGTCGCGGATTGCAGAAATTAATAGTCCTTTTGCATCGTAAGGTGTTGAAGGAATGACCACCTTGATACCAGGCTGTTGTGCGATAAGACCTTCTAAGCTATCAGCGTGAAGCTCAGGTGTGTGAACTCCCCCGCCGAATGGAGAACGGATTGTCACTGGAGAATGCCAGCGTCCGCCAGAACGGTAACGCATACGAGCCATTTGTCCAGAAACAGAATCTAATACTTCGTAAACGAATCCGAAGAATTGAATTTCCATTACTGGGCGGAATTCTTGTAGTCCAAGGCCAATTGCAAGACCGCCAATACCAGATTCAGCAAGTGGTGTATCGAATACACGATCCTCACCAAACTCTTTTTGCAATCCTTCAGTCGCACGGAATACGCCGCCGTTTTTACCAACGTCTTCTCCGAAAACGAGAACGTTTTCGTCATTTTTCAGTTCTGTGCGTAACGCATCAGTGATCGCTTGAATCATTGTCATTTGCGCCATGGCTTACTTCGACTCCTTCTGTTTGTAAATTTCAAGCTGTTCAACTAAGTTGAATGGTTTCACATCGTACATATTTTCAATCAAGTCAGTGACTTTTTGCTTAGGCTGTTCGTCAGCTTCTTTGATCGCTTGTTTGATTTGTTCTTTTGCATCTTCGATGACTTTATTCTCTTCTTCTTCAGACCATAGGCCTTTGTTTTCCAAGAATTTGCGGTAGCGTACCAATGGATCTTTTTGCTCCCACTCGTTTTCATCTTCTTTTGTACGATATCTTGTTGGATCGTCACCAGCCATTGTATGTGGGCCGTAACGGAATGTAAGAGTTTCGATTAATGTTGGACCTTCGCCATTTACAGCACGCTCACGAGCTTCAGCAGTTGCTGCATATACAGCTAATGCATCCATACCGTCAACTTGTACGCCTACGATACCAGCTGCAGCCGCTTTTTGTGCAATTGTTTGCGCAGCAGATTGCTTCTCAACAGGAGTAGAGATCGCATATCTGTTGTTTTGGACAACAAAAATCGCTGGCGCTTTGTAAGCCCCTGCAAAGTTAATACCTTCGTAGAAATCACCTTGTGAAGCTCCGCCATCACCAGTGTAAGTGATTGCAACAGCATTTTTACCGCGCTTTTTCAAACCAAGAGCTACACCAGCAGCTTGAATGATTTGTGCACCGATAATGATTTGTGGTGAAAGTGCATTCAAATCTTCAGGCATTTGGTTACCAACAAAGTGTCCACGAGAGAACAAGAACGCTTTTGTTAATGGTAGGCCATGCCAGATTAATTGTGGTACATCACGATATCCTGGAAGAATGAAATCTTCTTTCTCAAGTGCAAAGTGAGTTGCAAGCTGAGAAGCCTCTTGTCCAGCTGTTGGCGCATAGAAGCCAAGACGTCCTTGACGGTTCAATGAAATTGAACGTTGATCTAATACTCGTGTAAACACCATACGGCGCATTAATTCTTTTAATTGGTCATCTGAGAGATCTGGCATTGCCGCTTCGTTTACGACTTCGCCTTTTTCGTTTAAAATTTGAAACGTTTCAAACTGCTTTTTGATGGCATCAAATTGCTTTTTGCTATCAACAATTGCTTTTTTTGTTTTTGCAGCCATTCTAAAGTCACCTCTTCCTTTCTTTTAACAGTCAATTTGTCGTGAATCCATTTATACATACAGATATAGGATAACCCAAAATACACATATGACTCCTGTATTTAATAGCCACTAGGATCGTTGTCGAAACATAAGATGATCGCTCGTTTTTGAGTTCTTCTAACTGTATTAACGATAGTTCACAAATAACTAATACAACTTCTGTTAACAAGGACTAGTTTACAACAAGAAAAATAGTCCGTCAATTGATTTAACGGCTTTATTTAAATAAATGTATTCGCTTTACTTTTTATGGTGAGCTGTATCAATCTGTTTAACAAACACATCGAACTGTACTAGTATAGTGTGTACTACTGTACTACAATAGAAAATGTTTGTTTTTGTCGAAAAATAAAAAAAGAGCTGTTTTTTCAGCTCTTTTTGGACTCTTGATCTGCCACTTTAGACAAAGCCTGTTTATGCTCATTCAATTGCTTTGTATATTGATTGAACTTTTTACCTTCTTTTCTGACTTTGCTATAAGAACGGTTCACCGTCTTCAGCTTGGATTTTAGCTCTTTATATCCTAAGTCCTTTTTCTTTAAAGATTGATATAAATGCTGATCTTGTTTCAACGCCTTTTGATATTCCTTGTAAAGCTGGTCATACGACGCATATCTTTTCTCAAGCGATTTGACCGTTTCATCTGCTTCTTCTTTTAAATTCGTATCTTGTATACGTCCCGCAGATTCCTTGACCGTTTTCAATTCTTTTTTCGATTCATCCATGCTGTCTTTTTCTGTTTTCAAATGTTCTTCTCGTTTCGCAGCAGATGCTAACGCCTGATCAGAAAGGCTTTTCACTGTTTTAGTGTGATCCTTTGTGGTTTGAATCATTTTTTTATAGAGCTGCTGCTCTTTTTTCTCATAGCTTTGCAGTGCGCCTTGCTCTTTTTCAAAGGATGCCTCTTTTTCGCTCATTTTCGTCATCGCATCTTGCATATCATGAAATGGACTTTGACCTCCGCACCCCGCCAGCAAAAGGGTACATATCCCCGCTAAAGCAGCACCTGCTTTCATGCTTCTTCTTATCTGTCTCATCACAAGGTTCCCCCTTTATATCTCCACATACAACTATAATTTTTATAGGCGTTTGTGACAAGGAAAGAGGTCATTCTGAGGAGCCGAAGAAGATTTTTTTCAAGTGATAGGCGCATGACTATACAAATAGTGCATTCATACATAGTTTATATTACACGCTTCGCCTTCACTTATGAGAGGCCGAGTGTATTTCCAAAGGAGGTCAAAAGTATGTCTAATTATAGTCATGGAAGTATGTATGGTGGATACGGCGGTTACGGGTATGGATACGGTGGTGGATATGGCGGTGGCTGTTGTTACCCAAGTTATGGCGGTGGCTACGGATACGGCGGTGGACGGACATTCGCTTTAATCGTTGTCCTTTTCATCCTATTAATCATCGTTGGCGCAGCATTCTTAGGCGGCGGTGGCGGCTGCTGCTAATGGCTGTTTAAGCCTCTGACCGGTCTCATAGGACCGGTCTTCTTTATTTCATTGCATATGTTGTGTATCATTTTATATACTTTACATACAAAGGAAATAGGAGTGAAGATTTGTGATTACCATGGAAGATATCGTACGGGACGGACATCCCGTCTTAAGACAAACAGCTGAAGCGGTCGAGCTCCCGCCGACAGAAGAGGACAAACAGCAATTAGCTGACATGATTGAATTCGTTAAAAATAGTCAGGATGCTGACATGGCTGAAAAGTATGGACTCAGACCCGGCGTTGGACTCGCGGCTCCGCAAATTAATGTCAGTAAACGAATGATCGCTGTTCACTGTGAGGATGAAGATGGAGTGGAATACAGCTATGCCCTTTTCAACCCGCGCATTGTCAGTCATTCCGTCAAAAGAGCTTATTTAACGACTGGTGAAGGCTGCTTATCTGTTGATGAAGCCATTCCTGGATTTGTCCCTCGATATCAAAAGATCAGGGTGAAGGGTACAACGCTTGAAGGAGAAGACATTGATATTCGCCTAAAAGGGTTTCCGGCCATTGTGTTTCAGCATGAAATCGACCATTTAAACGGCATTATGTTTTATGATCATATTCAAAAGGATCAGCCATTCGCTGAGCCTGACAACTCTGTTGCGATCGGCAGATCATAAAATAAAAAGAAGACCCAATAACCTAAGGGTCTTCTTTTTTTATTCTTCAATCAGGCCTAAATGAGTCACTGCATGGAATATGCCGTCTTCATCTACTGGCTTTGTCACAAAATCAGCCAAATTTTTTAGTTCATTCACAGCATTTCCCATGGCGACGCCTGTACCAGCAAACGAAATCATCTCTCGATCGTTCAGACCGTCTCCAAAGGCAACGGTATCCTTTTGCTCGTAAGGCAGTCTTTCGATAACTCGTTTAATGCCTTCAGCCTTTGATCCGCCTTTTGGCAAGACATCTGTTGACAGCTCGTGCCATCTGACAAGATCAATTTCTTCGCGGAACGCCTCGTATTGGACTTCCTCTTCTGCCTTACAGAATAACAGCATTTGAAAAATCTCGTTTTCTTTAAAGTAAGATAAATCATGTTCAGGATGCTCTGTTTTTAAAGTCCCAATCCCCTCATGGATAAACGGGTGATTTGGCACAGAAGCCTTCATCGTTTTTTCCCCCATGAAAACAAGCGGATGATCATGATGATCCGCTGTTTCATAAATTTGCTCCATTAGCTCCAGTTTAAGCGGATTGCCGTAAATGACTTCTCCCTCATACATGACATACTGACCGTTATAAGCTATAAAGGAGTCAAGCCCCAATTCCTCTAAAATAGGCTTAATTAAAAAAGGCGAACGCCCAGATGCAATGAAGAGATGATGGCCTTTTTCTTTTAATAAACGAACCGATCGCTTCGTTGATTCAGGTATTTTTTTATCATGATCATATAAAGTACCGTCGATATCAAAGAAGATGACTTTTTTATTCATATCCCGTCTCCTGTCTCTTGTTATGTATACCTACTCCCTTTCATCATACAGAAAGATTTCTGCTTTCGAAACCAATTCCTATGAAAACGCCCATTTCCCACATATAACCATGTAACATTCAATGGAAACGTCATATAATACAAGTATAAAGAGAGAACGGAATACAAGGTCTAATCTCACTTCAATTCGAAAGGAGGCGACCTGCGATGCTTCGTCGTCTGCGCAAGAAAATTAGAAGACAATGGAAGGACATGCTTCGTAAAAAATCGATCGCTTAAAAGGATCTTCCGCACATTTGCTGAAGGTCCTTTTTTCTCAGAGACTTTTCTTATGCGCGTTTTTTTAATATAATAGAAATAGCGAGTGTAACATACGGTATTTAAGGAGAGATTTGGATGATATATAAGGTATTTTTTCAGGCAAGTACTACTGAGGTACCTGTAAGAGAACACACAGATTCACTATACGTTGAAGCAGTTTCTGAAAGAGACGTACGTGATAAGTTGAAAAAACATAGCTACAACATTGAATTCATTCAGCCTGTAGACGGTGCTTTTTTAGACTATGAACGAGAAAGTGAAAATTTTAAAGTATTGGAGCTATGAGAGGAATGAAATTTGTAAAAAACGATCAGGCGGCAGTTTTTGCGCTCGGCGGTTTAGGCGAGATCGGTAAAAACACGTATGGCGTTCAATTTCAAGATGAAATCATTTTAATTGATGCTGGTATTAAGTTCCCTGAAGATGAGCTTCTTGGAATTGACTACGTCATCCCTGACTATACGTACTTAGTTAAAAACGAAGATAAAATCAAAGGTCTTTTCATCACTCACGGACATGAAGACCACATCGGCGGTATCCCTTACCTTCTCAAGCAAGTGAATATTCCAGTTTACGGCGGCAAACTCGCAATCGGCCTACTTCGTAATAAATTGGAAGAGCACGGTCTCTTGAGACAAACAAAACTTCACATTTATGAAGAAGAAGATACCATTAAATTCAGAAAAACAGCTGTGTCTTTCTTTAGAACTACACACAGTATTCCAGATTCTTATGGAATTGTCGTGAAGACACCTCCTGGTAACATCGTACATACAGGTGATTTCAAGTTTGACTTTACGCCTGTTGGCGAACCTGCCAACTTAACAAAAATGGCTGAAATCGGGAAAGAAGGCGTTCTATGTCTTTTATCCGATAGTACAAACAGTGAAATTCCAGAATTTACGATGTCTGAAAGACGCGTAGGCGAAAGCATTGATGACATCTTTAGAAAAGTCGACGGACGTATTATCTTTGCTACGTTTGCTTCAAACATTCACAGACTTCAGCAAGTGATCGAGTCCGCTGTTGCCAATGGCCGAAAAGTTGCGGTGTTTGGACGAAGTATGGAGTCTGCCATTGATATTGGACAAGACCTTGGCTACATTAAATGTCCAAAAAACACGTTCATTGAACATAATGAAATCAACCGTCTACCAGCAAACAAAGTGACTATTCTTTGTACTGGGAGCCAAGGTGAGCCGATGGCTGCTCTTTCTCGTATTGCAAACGGCACTCACCGCCAGATTTCGATTAATCCTGGAGACACTGTTGTCTTCTCTTCTTCACCGATTCCAGGTAACAATATTAGCGTAAGCCGCACCATTAACCAGCTGTACCGTGCTGGCGCTGAGGTTATTCATGGCTCACTTAATAATATTCATACATCTGGTCATGGCGGACAAGAAGAACAAAAGCTGATGCTCCGTTTAATTAAACCAAAATTCTTTATGCCGATTCACGGTGAATACCGCATGCAAAAAACGCATATTAAACTCGCGAATGATTGCGGAATTCCTGAGGAAAACTGCTTTATCATGGATAACGGTGAAGTACTTGCACTAAAAGGTGACGAAGCGAGTGTCGCTGGCAAAATTCCATCAGGTAACGTGTATATCGACGGAAGCGGAATTGGCGATATCGGGAATATCGTCTTAAGAGACCGCCGCATTCTTTCTGAAGAAGGTCTTGTCATTGTGGTCGTCAGCATGGACATGAAAGAATTCAAAATCTCTGCTGGTCCTGATCTCATCTCAAGAGGCTTTGTCTACATGAGAGAATCTGGAGACCTCATCAACGACGCACAAGATCTCATTTCAAAGCATCTTGAAAAAGTAATGGAACGTAAGACAACTCAGTGGTCGGAAATTAAGAACGAAATTACGGACACACTTGCTCCTTTCCTTTACGAAAAAACAAGACGCCGCCCAATGATCTTACCGATTATTATGGAAGTGTAATCACAAAAAGAGACACGAGCCGACTGGCTGTGTCTCTTTTTTTCATCAGTATTGAAAAAAGCCGCATATATAACATGCGGTTTCTCACTTTTTATGATTGAATTGGGAGGTGCTGGAAGTTTCTGACATCAAACAAGCCCTTTGTCGTCATTTTCACATCAGGAATGACTGGAAGTGCCAAGAAGGACAGCGTCAAAAACGGATTAAAGTCTAAGGTAAAACCTGTTTCTTTAAGCGCTTCATGAAGTGTATGAAGGCTTTCATTGACGAGATGTGCCGGCTGATCTGACAATAAACCAGAGATCGGTAATGGCAGCGTATGAAGAGAACGCCCTTCTTTAACAACAGTCAAACCGCCGCCTGCTTCTTTTAACCCCTCAATCGCTTTGATGATATCAGCATCATTTGTGCCAACTGCAATTAAGTTATGGGAATCATGTGCAACCGTTGTTGCAATCGCGCCCTGTTTGATGCCGAAGCCGCTGACAATCCCTACGCCTATTTCAGATAAACCTTGATGACGTTCAACAAGCACCATTTTCAATACATCTCTGCCTGTATCACTTGTAAATTGTCCGTTCATTTCTGAAGGAGAGACTTGTTCTAACTTTGTTTCAAGCTGATTCGGAATAATACGGATCACATTCATATGTTGATCGCCCGTGATAGGTAGTGCAATGTCTTCCTCTTGAACATCTACTGCATGAACAGATTGTAATAATGCTGGGCTTGGTGCGATCTTTTCGACACTCGGCTTGTACTCTCCGTTCTGTGCAACCAATTCACCTGCGATAAATACGCTTGTAATGTCTACATGATGAAAGTCCGAGACAAGCATAAAATCAGCATCATAGCCTGGTGCAATGGCTCCCTTTGTTTTAAGACCAAAACACTCTGCGGCATTTAAGCTTCCCATTTGATAGGCTAAAAATGGATCTAAGCCTTCTTTTATGGACATCCGTACTTGCTCATCAATACTTCCCTGTGCCATTAAATCATCCAAATGTTTATCATCTGTGCAAAAGAAAAAGCGTCTCGCATTCTTTTCATTGACAGCGGGTAAAACATTTTTCACGTTTTTGGCAACAGATCCTTCTCTCAGCATCACATACATGCCCCTTTTCACACGCTCAAGGGCCTCCTGTGCAGTTGTCACCTCATGGTCTGTTTGGATATTGGCCGTCCGGTAGACGTTGATTAAACGATCTGTTAAGCCTGCTAAATGGCCATCAATCAGTTTATTCTCGTTTTGGGCATCAAGCAGCTTTTGAAGCATATCTTCTTCTGCCTGCTCCACACCGACATAGTCCATCACCTCAGCAAGACCAAGCACTTCCTTTTCTTGATAAAGAGGCTTTAAATCTTTCGCTTTTAACGTAGCACCTGATCGTTCAAAACTGACTGCCGGTACACAGGATGGCAGCATGAAATAAATATGTAAGGCAGCTTTTCTCGCTTCTTCCAGCATAAATTGGATGCCTGTTATACCTGACACATTGGCGATTTCATGCGGATCTGTTACGACAGTTGTCACACCGCGCGGAACGACAGCTTTGGAGAATTCAGCAGGGGTAACCATAGAAGACTCGATATGAACGTGGCCATCAATAAAACCAGGCACAAGCATTTGACCTGCTGCATCAAGCTCCTGTTCCCCCTCGTACTCCCCTATCCCGACTATTTGTCCATTTTCAACAGCGACATCTGCGTCTATCCATTCCTGGTTAAACACATCCATGACTTTCGCATGTTTAATCACGAGGGCTGCTTTTTTTCTCTTTGCTGCTACCTCAATTTGATGTCTGAAAAGCTCCTTATCCAACGACACTGCCTCCTCCAAGTAAACAATATAATGTTTCTTATCGTAAACGAATCTGTTTGTCCAGTCAATGACATTTAGAGAAAATCAACCATATCAAAACACTGATTTTTATTTCTGAATAGTGATAATTGCACGAAAAATAAGATGATTCATTTTTGCGGTTATACATGAACAAAGCAACCCTTTTCAGTGTCAATTTCCGTCTCAATGTCCACCTGTCATGAACACATTCATGTAAAAAAAACACCCCGTCATCGGAGTGCTTAATAATCGTTTTGCATTTCTCGTTTTTCAAAGCGTCCTATATCGGCTACTGCCCCAATGACAATGAGGATATCTTCTTTTTGAATCATTTCATCTGCCAGCGGGGAAACAATGACTTCTTTTCCGCGCTTAATGGCCACAATGTTGATGCCGTATTTTGCCCGTATATCAAGATCTAAAAGAGAATGTCCCGCCAGCCTGCTGTTTGCCACAATCTCAATCAGGCTGTACTCATCTGACAGCTCGAGGTAATCAAGCACGTTATTTGAAATGATTTTATGTGCAATCCGTCTGCCCATATCTCGCTCTGGATGAACGATGCGATCCGCTCCAATTTTGTTGAGCACCTTTTCATGGTAGTCATTTTGCGCTTTCACGGTGACCATTTTGACGCCAAGCTCTTTCAGCATAATCGTTGTTAAAATACTTGCCTGAATGTTTTCACCGATTGCAACGATGACATGATCAAAATTGCGAATACCAAGATTTTTTAAAACGTTTTCGTCCGTCGAATCACCAATGACCGCATGTGAGGCAATTTTCGCGTACTCGTTTACTCGATCTTCATTCATATCCATCGCCATGACTTCAAGTCCTTCTTCGCTCAGCGCCTTGCAAATACTTCCGCCAAAGCGTCCAAGACCAATGACTGCATATTCCTTTTTCATGTTCAGACTCCTTTTATCTCACTTACCATGCATTTTACTACGGTTTGATTAATGAATCCATATGGGAACGAATTTTTTTGCGGAACGCTTCACTTAAGTAAAGGTCTGCTCCTTTTTCGATTTCACTGCGATAATGAGCTGGCGGAGCGATTTCTTCGCTCTTTTGAAGCACAAGAAAGGTTAAACAGTCCTCATAAATTTGATCACCTATTTTGACATCGACAAAAGCTGGACGATATGTGCCTTCATATACTCCCTCTCGTTTATACAAATAACGAATGGCATCAAAAGGAACTTCATATAATACACCCTCTGTTTCGCCGCCGTCTTCTACCATATCAGCTCTTGATCCATCTGGCCTCACCAATGTAAATCTCGTAGTAAAACCGTTTAGTACACCACCGCCGATGATTTGTCTGAAGTGATGATCGACTTCTGCGAGCTTAAATCTAGCATCATCCATACAGGAGCCATAGGCAAAATAATAAAAGGATGATGGCTGCTCATGCCACAGTTTATAAGCTTTCCAGCACCCTCTCTTTATTTCTTTCAGTGCTGATGCCTTCTGCTCTGGCAAAATGTATGTCATGGCTGCTACCTGACCTTGATCCGTCATGACATTGATTTCCTGCTTGTCATACCCTTCCTCTAGTGCGTCTATCTTATTCAACGTGTCAGCGGTTACCTCGTACAATTCCCCGTATACAGTGCCTTTTTCTGCGGGAACACACGCTGGATATCCTTGACCTGTATCGTAGATTCTTCCATTCATCCAAGCAGATTTAGCTATTAGTCTGCTTGGATGAATGTACGCTTCGTGGTGCTCTTCATGCTGCAAAAGCGTCCCATATACAAATAAAGCTTTCATCGTCATGACTTCACGTCCTCTCAACTTGCTGCTGTCTGCTTTTTTGACACACAGGCAAATAAATATGAAAAGCTGTGCCTTTTCCAAGCTCACTAGACACGTCCATTCTTCCGTGATGATCTTTTAAAATTGTCGAACAGATGGTCAGACCAAGCCCTGTCCCTTCTTTTTTCGTGGAAAAGAAAGGGTCATATATTTTTTGAATATCTTCTTCAGACATCCCTTTTCCTTCATCTTGAATGGTAATCTTCCATTCATTCAATACTTTTTCTGTAGATATGTATATGCTGCCACCTTCAGGCATTGCCTCAATCGCATTTTTGATTAAATTAATGAACAGCTGCTTCATTTGGTTAGCGTCTGCTAGGATTGCACCGGCATCCTGCCTTTTAAATGGCTGCTTGAGATCAATATTTGAAAGAACGGCATTTGTTTTTAATAAAGTAATCACTTGTTCTAGAAGCTCATGAAGCTGGACTTCTTGAAAATGGACCGCTTGAGGCTTAGCCAATACAAGCAGCTCACTTAAAACAAAATCAATCCGTTTAATTTCAGAGAAGATAATGTCAAAATAATCGGTTCTTTCAGGATATTGTGTCTTCATCAGCTGTAAAAAACCATTTACTGATGTCAGTGGATTTCTGACTTCATGGGCGATTCCAGCGGCTATTTGTCCAGCGACGGCCAGCTTTTGCGCCTGCATTTGCAATTGCTGATTGGATCTTTCAAGCTCAAGCTTTGCCTGCTTTTGTTTCGTAATATCAGCTACTGTTCCAATTCCTCCGGTAAACTGGTGATGCTCATCAAAATAGAGCTTGTAATGAACGTCTCCCCATACCTTCTTTCCCTCTTTATGGAGAAGCTGCAGTTCTACCCGCCCCGCATCCTTATGCTCCTTGATCACAGATAACAAATGCTGCACCACACGTTCCTCTTGATCAAAGTACTGATTGTACATGGTGCCTAGACATTCATCAATGTCATAGCCTGTCATTTGTGTCCATGCTTGATTCAAAAAAATAATTTCACCTTTTTCGTTTGTTTCAAAGACGATTTCTTGCAAGTTATCTGTAATTCGATTCAGCCGCTCTGTCAGTTCCTGTGCTTCTTTCTCTCTCGTATTTAAGTCTGACACAAATAGATTTAAGCGGTCTACATAGCCTGAGACAACCCAGATCCCTGTTAGAACAAGGACTGTAAAGGCTAGATCGAGCGGCCAATTAATTTGATAGCCGCCTAGATAATAAAAGAAATCCCAGCTTAATATTAAAATAAATGCAAGAACAGATAACACGATCCGCACTTGATATGTTTTGTTCAAATAATTCCACCTGCCGCCCTGAGATTCTTTGTCAATTGTACCATTTTCCACTTATTTTTTGAGGGAGATGGGGCATTTTTAAGGAACTTTTTCAGAAAAAAAGCCTGTTCTCCGCACAAAGGAAGAGAGCAGGCTTTTTTCATTACTGCTGAAGAGCTTCTTGTAGCTCTTTTAAGAGTAGTTCTGCGCCTTCAGCGCTTAATGTAATTTGACCATTTCCATAATCATGGTTCTCTGATGTAATCTCACCAGTCATGAGGCAAACACCCTCTGGCTTGTATTTTTTCAAGACGATTTTCTCCCCATCTATAAAAAATTCCATACTGTCTTTAATGGCAATATCAAGTGCTCTTCTTAATTCGATTGGCATCACAATACGCCCTAGTTCGTCTACTTTTCTTACGACTCCGATAGATTTCAATTTCGTTCCCTCTTTCTTTCATTAGCTCAAGATCAATCTGTTTTTCACCAATTGATATATCGTAGACGTAAGAGATTCTCAAAAGGTTTCTCCTCTATAAAAATTTTTTTCATAAAAGAAAAAACAAAGGGAAAATTTATTGTGATTGTCAAAATGATACTTGAATTTTACAAGTTCATTTCAAGGTCATCACAAACCCCCACAAATGACCTCAACCCTCTGAACTTTTAAATGTAAAATTGTTTAAAACAGCAAAAATAGAGATTGGGTGAAAACATGTTTCAAAATGCCGAAATTGGAATTGATTTAGGAACAGCTAACATATTGGTTTATAGTAAAAATAAGGGAATTATTTTAAATGAACCGTCCGTCGTGGCAGTCGATACAGAAACAAAAACTGTACTTGCCGTCGGAACAGAAGCAAAAGAAATGATTGGGAAAACACCTGGGAAAATTGTGGCGATCCGTCCGATGAAAGACGGTGTCATCGCTGATTATGATATGACAACAGATTTACTCAAACAAATCATGAAAAAAGCAGGAAAAAATATCGGGTTTACCTTCAGAAAACCAACGGTCGTCGTATGTACACCTTCTGGTTCAACAGCTGTTGAGCGTCGTGCCATCAGTGATGCTGTGAAAAACTGCGGAGCAAAGCACGTGCATTTAATAGAAGAACCTGTTGCAGCCGCAATCGGCGCTGATCTCCCAGTAGATGAGCCTGTTGCAAACGTCGTAGTTGATATTGGCGGAGGAACAACGGAAGTTGCCATCATTTCGTTTGGCGGCGTTGTCTCTTGTCATTCCATTCGAATTGGCGGAGATCAGCTGGATGAAGATATCATTACGTTTGTCCGAAAGAAATATAACCTATTAATCGGCGAGCGGACAGCTGAGCAAGTTAAAATGGAAATTGGTTATTGTCTCATTGAGCATGAGCCAGAGTCATTAGAAGTACGTGGACGTGATCTGGTGACAGGTCTTCCAAAAACGATCACACTTGAATCTCATGAAATTCAAGGTGCCATGCGAGAGTCACTTCTTCATATTTTAGAGGCGATTCGTGCCACATTAGAGGACAGCCCTCCAGAGCTTAGTGGTGACATCGTAGACCGCGGCGTGATCTTAACCGGCGGTGGCGCTTTGTTAAACGGGATTCAAGAATGGCTCTCACAGGAGATTGTCGTTCCAGTTCATATTGCAGCAAATCCACTTGAGTCTGTCGCAATCGGAACAGGTCGTTCACTAGAAGTCATTCATAAATTGCAAAAAACATTAAAATAATCTTCTTGTTCTACTTCTTTTTTTATCATTTCGATCATATCGTGAGGAATGGATAAACGTGAAGGAGGAAGAACATGTTGCTTGATTTAGGTAAACGGGTCGTTGTCACAGTCATTTTAACGGGTATTATATTAGGAGGAATGAGCCTGTCGTTTTCACATATGCCCCCTTCTAATGCACAGCCTGTGAAACAACTGAACCGCTAAAAAAGCCGCATGAAGGCGGCTTTTTTATTTTGGCCTTTCGCGTGCTCCCCATTTTCCTTTTCGGTCTTAAATCTGATATGATGAACATGACTAAAGGAGGGTTTTTATGAGTACATTTGAAAAACAATTAGATCAATATGCGAAGACCATCGTTGAAGTCGGTGTGAATGTTCAAAAAGAACAAGAAGTCGTCGTATCTGCATCTACTGAATCTGCAGACCTTGTTCGTCTTGTCGCGAAACATGCGTATGAGCACGGGGCGAAAAACGTACATATCCGCTGGAGTGATGGTGTTCTTGCTCGTTTAAAGTATGAACATGCACCGCAGGATGTGTTTGAGCAATTCCCAGAATGGGAAGCACAGATGATGGAAACCATCGCAAAACGCGGCGGCGCTTTTATCACGATCTTGTCAGAAAGCCCTGACCTTCTGCGAGGCATTGATTCGAAAAAAATCGCTGCACAGCAAAAAGCCGCTGGATCCGCCCTTCATACATATCGCCAATACGTTCAATCAGACAAAGTGGCTTGGACGGTCGTAGGTGCTGCATCAAAAGATTGGGCGAAAAAGATTTTCCCTGACGAGACAGATGAAGAAGCTGTCGCTTTATTATGGGATCAAATCTTTAAAGTCGCTCGCGCTGATCAAGCAGATCCTGTGGAGGCTTGGAAAAAGCACGATGAGTCGCTAAATGAAAAGGTCAAAATCCTAAATGAGCGCCACTACCACAAGCTTCATTATGATGCTCCTGGCACTGATTTAACGATTGAGCTCCCTGAGCAGCACATTTGGGTAGGTGCCGGCAGCGTGAGTGAGCGCGGCGTCTCTTTCATGGCCAACATGCCAACAGAAGAAGTCTTTACCGTACCTAAAAAAGATGGTGTAAATGGGACTGTCTCAAGCACAAAACCGCTCAGCTATGCAGGAAATATCATTGATGAGTTTACTTTAACATTTGAAAATGGACGAATTGTCGATGTGAAAGCGAAGGAAGGCGAAGACATTTTAACTTCGCTCGTTGAAACAGATGAAGGCTCTCATTATCTAGGTGAGGTTGCTCTCGTACCAGATGATTCACCAATCTCAAACTCGAACATTCTCTATTACAATACCCTTTATGATGAAAACGCATCGAATCACCTTGCCATCGGCAGCGGGTATGCGTTCAATATCGAAGGCGGAAAAGAGATGAATCGTGAAGAATTGGATGCAGCTGGTGTAAACAACAGTATCACACACGTCGATTTCATGATTGGTTCAAAGGAAATGAATATTGACGGTATTACAAAAGACGGAAAACGTGAACCGATCTTCCGTAATGGAAACTGGGCGATTTAACCAAAAAAAGACATCCACTTGTGGATGTCTTTTCTTATTTACGCATAAAGCTCAACGAGTCTCTTTTGAATCTCTTGATCTGATAAGAACTCATCATATGTTGTTTGTTTATCGACGATGCCATTTGGCGTCACTTCGATAATACGGTTTGCCACTGTTTCAACAAACTGATGGTCATGAGATGAGAAGAGCATAGCTCCTTTAAAGCTCATTAAACCGTTATTCAGCGCCGTAATGGACTCTAGGTCTAAGTGGTTCGTCGGCTCATCTAGAAGCAGTACATTCGCTCCTGACAGCATCATTTTCGATAACATACAACGAACCTTTTCTCCTCCTGATAAGACGCTTGCTTTTTTCTTAACTTCTTCCCCAGAGAAAAGCATACGTCCTAAGAATCCGCGTAAGAAGCTTTCGCTTTGATCATTAGGAGAATACTGGCGAAGCCAATCCACTAGATCGACATCGTTTCCTTCAAAGTATTCACTATTGTCTTTCGGGAAAAAGGCTTGAGATGTTGTGACGCCCCATTTATATGTCCCGCTGTCTGGCTCCATCTCACCAGCAAGAATTTTAAATAAAGTAGACACAGCAAGCTCATTACGGCTTAGGAACGCAATTTTATCCTCGCGATTCATAATAAAGCTGACGTTATCAAGTACTTTCACACCGTCAATTGTTTTCGATAGACCTTCTACTTGAAGAACATCATTCCCGATTTCGCGCTCTGGCGCAAAATGGACATACGGATATTTACGTGAAGATGGCTTAATATCGTCTAAAGAGATTTTATCAAGCAATTTCTTTCTTGACGTCGCTTGCTTCGATTTAGAAGCATTCGCGCTGAACCGGGCAACGAACTCTTGAAGCTGCTTAATTTGCTCTTCTTTTTTCTTATTTGCATCTTGGCTGAGTTTCAGCGCTAGCTGGCTGGACTCATACCAGAAATCATAGTTTCCGACATATACTTGAATTTTTCCGAAGTCTAGGTCCGCAATATGTGTACACACTTTATTTAAGAAGTGACGGTCATGCGAAACGACGATGACGGTGTTTTCAAAATTAATAAGGAACTCTTCCAGCCACTGGATGGCTTGTAAGTCCAAGTGGTTCGTTGGCTCATCCAGAAGAAGGACGTCAGGCTTACCAAATAAAGCTTGGGCTAGTAGTACTTTAACCTTTTCAGAACCACCAAGCTCAGACATTTTCTTCGATTGAAGGCTCTCTGGAATGCCAAGACCTTTTAGTAAGATCGCAGCTTCACTTTCTGCTTCCCAGCCGTTTAACTCAGCGAACTCACCTTCAAGCTCTGCTGCACGAATCCCGTCTTCATCTGAGAAATCAGGTTTCATATAGATCGCATCTTTCTCCTGCATCACATCATATAAACGTTTGTGACCCATCATGACGACTTTTAATACTTCAAATTCTTCGTATTCAAAGTGGTTCTGTTTTAAGATCGCTAAACGCTCACCAGGGCTCATATGAACATCGCCCGTCTGAGCCTCAATTTCACCTGAAAGAATCTTTAGAAACGTTGATTTACCAGCTCCATTGGCACCAATTAAACCGTAGCAGTTGCCAGGAGTGAATTTAATATTTACTTCTTCAAATAGTTTACGATCAGCAAAACGCAAACTAACATTATTTACTGCAATCATTTATTAATCCTCCATCACTCATTCATCATTATGAAGTATAACATGAATAACGTTTGATAGAAACGTCTCTCACTAAGAACGAAGGCAAATTGTCCAATATGGTATAATAAGTGGGAATGATTTATTGAAGGAGTTCGTGCGATTTGAGATTACTTACACTGATGGAATACTGTTTATTGATTTTCTTTATGGGTATTTATTTATCTGCAACAGGCTTTAATGCGAGGGATTTTGGCCTTTATATTGGGCTTGTGCTTATTTACACACTGGTACACATCTTTTCGAAACGCTTTTTACAAAAGCGAGGGAAAGAAAATCATAAGATCGGATTGTTTCGGTCCGTTTTAGCCATTACTGGGTCTGTCTTCGCTTCTGTGTTGGCCATTGTGCTCATTGTTACAGTGCTCACGCCAAATTAAAAACGACCCTTCTTTTAAGGGTCGCCCGTTCAAGCACTTTTCTCACGCACCTGAGAAGGGTGCTTTTATTTTGTTTGCCGAATGTCGCCAAATGGGAAGAAAACAAATTCTGATGTCCCGACAACCCGATCCTTTTGAATGAGTCCAAGTCCATTTCTGCTGTCCATGGAGTTGAGTCTGTTGTCCCCCATCACAAAGTAATCGTTTTTCGGTACTTTCACTGGACCAAAATCCCCTGTCAAATGCACTTCATACTCTTTCGCATGTGCCTTGTTCTCTTTTAAATAAGGCTCATCTACTTTTTTACCATTAATGTAAAGCGTATCATCCTTCATTTCAATCGTGTCTCCCGGAAGACCGATCAATCGTTTTACATAATGAATTTTCTGGCCATCTTTTCCATTAATAATCACGATGTCACCTCGTTTGACACCACCTAGATAGTTAATGGTTTTGTTGACAAACAGCTTTTCTCCATCATGAAGGGTCGGTTCCATCGACTCTCCTTCCACCACATACGGCTCAAATATAAACGTACGGATGAGCAAGACGAGCGCAACTGCAATTAAAATGGCTTTGATCCATTCAAACAGTGAACTTTTCTTCTCTGTTTTGGCTTGCTTTGCATCAGATTGAATATCATTTTCGTTTTGTTTGTTTTCTTCGTTCAAAATACTGCTTCCTCCTAAGACTTTCTGCTAAAAGACTTGAATCGTGAATTGAATAACTTTACTTTATCACATGTCATTTAAAAATTCACAAGACAACCATTCAATTAGATATTTTTTCCTAATTTGTTCATAATTAAACAAAAGAAGCACCGCTGTTCACGATGCTTCTCTTCTACTTTACGCTTCTAGTTTCACTGGTTTTTTCAAAATACCAAGTAAAATCGCTGTTACAACGGCACCGATTAAGATGCTGATGATATAAAGTATCGGATGATTTGTTACCCAGAAAACGAATAGTCCGCCGTGCGGTGCAGGAAGCGTGACTCTAAAGAATTCCGTTAATCCGCCAGCCACAGCTGCTCCAATGACAGCTGAAGGAATCACGCGTAGAGGATCAGCCGCTGCAAACGGGATCGCCCCTTCAGTGATGAAGGCCGCTCCCATGAAGTAGCATGTAATCCCTGCTTCTCGGTCACGTTTTGAGAATTTATTTCTAAAAATTGTTGTAGCAAGTGCAATACCTAGTGGTGGTACCATTCCGCCTGCCATAATGGCAGCATGCGGTGCATAGTTTCCAGCAGCAATCATCGCAAGACCAAATGTGTAAGCCGCTTTGTTAATTGGCCCACCCATATCAATCGCCATCATACCTGCCAAAATAATGCCCATTAAGACAAGGTTTCCAGTACCTAAAGTTTCAAGCCAATGAGTTAATCCGTCCATCACCATTTTTACTGGTGTGTTAACAACGTAATGCATAATGATACCTGTGAAGAAAATACCGAACAATGGATAGAGCAGAACCGGTTTAATTCCGTCGAGTGACTGCGGTACGAATGTGAATACTTTTTTAAGTAACACAACGACATAACCAGCAAGGAAACCGGCTATGAGTCCGCCTAAGAATCCAGCACCTGCTGCCGATGCCATAAATCCACCGACCATACCTGGCGCAAAACCTGGACGATCTGCAATACTCATCGCAATAAATCCGGCTAATACAGCCACGATTAAGGCAAGTGCATTATCTCCACCAATTCCTTTTAAAACAGCTGCAAATGAATTAAATGAAGGGTCATTAGGGTCAGCCGATTTAATACCCCAGAAGAATGAAATTGCAACAAGGATACCGCCTCCGACAACAAATGGAAGCATGTTGCTTACACCGCTCATTAAGTGCTTGTAGAAACCACTTCTCCCTTTGCCAGATGACTCATGTTCGTCTTTTGAAGAACTGCCGCCAGAGCCTTTATAGATCGGCGCATCTTGATTGACTGCTTTTTCAATCAATTCCTGCGGACGACGGATTCCTGCTGTCACAGGTACTTCAATGACATGTTTGCCTTTAAAGCGTTCCATTTCAACTTGCTTGTCGGCTGCCACAATGATGGCTGGTGCTTCTTCGATTTCTTTTGCGGTAAGAGCGTGTTTAATACCACCAGAGCCGTTTGTTTCGACTTTAATGTCAACGCCCATTTCTTTCGCTTTTTCTTTCAAAGCATCTGCTGCCATAAATGTATGTGCAATACCTGTTGGGCAAGCTGTTACTGCTAAAATCTTAGCTGGTTTACCTGATGCAGCCGGCTCCTCTTGAACTTCCTCTTCTTCTTCATCGTCGTCCTTATCATGCGTATTGATGATATCGATGATTTCATCTTCAGTAGCCGCTTCAAGAAGCTGCTTTCTGATTTCTTCACGCATCAGAAGTGTTGATAAACGAGAAAGTGCTTCTAAGTGCGTGTTGTTTGCGCCTTCAGTTGCTGCAATCATAAAGACAAGATGACTCGGCTGCGCGTCCAGTGATTCATAATCTACACCAGCTACCGAGCGGCCAAATGCAATGGCAGGCTCTTTGACACTTGCTGTTTTAGCGTGAGGGATAGCAATTCCTTCACCAATACCAGTAGAGCTCTGTTTTTCACGGTTAATCACTGCTTCTTTGTAGCCCTCTTTATCATTTAACTTGCCTGCTGTATCTAAAACAGTGACTAATTCTTCAATGACTGCTTCTTTCTGCTGGCTGTCTAATTGAAGCTTAATGGTCTGCTTTGTGAGTAGTTCTGTTATTTTCATGGTGACTCCTCCTTTAAATGCGTGTGACTTTTACTTGTGGTAATAGTGTGTCAACAAGCTCTTTTGTCCCAAGCTCTTCAGAAAATGCTGTAGCACTGCCTGATGTGACGCCAAGCTTAAATGATTCTTCAATCGAAAGGCCTTTCGAAACGCCGGCTAAAAATCCTGCAACGACTGAATCCCCTGCACCAACCGAATTAACAAGCGTACCCTTTGGAACATTTGACTGATAAATCCCTTCCTTACTGAATAAGAGAGCGCCATTACCAGCCATGGATACGATAACATGTTCAGCACCTTGCTCTAACAGCTTCTTCCCATAAGGAATAGCTTCTTCCGCAGTAGAGATGCTTGTCTCAAACATTTCACCTAGTTCATGATGGTTTGGCTTCATTAAGAACGGTTTCAAGCCTGCTGCTTTTTTTAGGGCTTCCCCGGAAATATCAAGGACAACTCTAACGCCTTGCTTTTCGCATACCTCAGCAATACGTTCATACGTGTTATGAGGCAATGAAGAAGGAATACTGCCAGCTAACACAACGACATCTCCTTCAATCAATGAAGTAAATTGAGACAGAAACGACTCAAATTGTACTTCAGTAATGGATGGGCCGAGTCCGTTGATTTCGGTTTCTTCACCTGTTTTTAGTTTCACATTAATTCGTGTATCTTCTGACACCTCGTGAAAGGCTGTTTGTAATTGTTCGTTTTGTAAAAAGTCTTGAATATATTTGCCTGTAAATCCACCAATGAATCCAAGTGCTTTTGATTCAACACCGTGACGTTTTAAAAGCCTTGAGACATTGATCCCTTTTCCGCCCGGATATTTTTTGTCATAGGTTGAACGATTCAAACCGCCGACTGCGAAATCCTCCACGTGTACGATGTAATCAACTGATGGGTTTAAAGTAACTGTATAAATCATGTTTTCACTACCTTTATAACCGTTTTTTCATGGTAATTATCGAATGAATCCTCTTTTGCGTCGTTTGTGATAATGGTGGCTTCCTGTAAACTAGCAAAGGTTGAAAACGATATTTCGCCAAATTTAGAGGCATCTGTTAAGATATAGGTTTTTTTCGCCTGCTTCATGGCCCTTTTTTTCATGAGCGCTTCCTCTGGATCAGGTGTTGTAAACCCCGCCTCGGGATGAATGCCGTTCGTCCCAACAAAGCTTTTGTCAAAACGGTAATTTTCCATCGCCGTTAAGGCTGCGGCTCCGACCATGGCTCCTGTTCGATGTTTCACTGATCCGCCTATCAGGTAAAAAGAAATGCCTTTTCTCATGAGTGCTTCAATGTGCATAACACCATTTGTCACCACAACAATATCTTGATCTGGATCGATATATTCAATCATTTGCTGTGTGGTCGTACCAGCGTCTAAATAAATACAATCGCCTTGTTTTAAAAGTGAAGCAGCTGCCTCTGCAACCAATGACTTTTCTTGAAGGTTTTTGGCAGATTTCTCAAATACATCTGGTTCAAGACGGATACTTGATATCTTGGCTGCTCCCCCATGAACTCTTTTAAGAAATCCTTTTTCTTCAAGGGCTGATAAATCTCTTCTAATAGTAGATTCAGACGCATCCGTCATAATCGTTAAGTCCTGTATTTTGATGACATCATTTTCTTCTAAACAGTCGATAATGAGTTGATGTCTTTCCGGTGTTAACATGAAAACACCCCCTTTTGAAAACGTATTCATTTTGCGCGCACCTTTATTGTAATCGCTTTTTTCAACATTATCAATACAAAACAATCAAATACATTCAATAACTATCAAAATCTTTCACCATGGTCATCTTACCTTTATATGTACCATTTGTAAACTGAAAAATATGTGACATTAAGATGAAAGTCATGATCTTAGCATTTCTATCATTTTTCATTTCATTCAATAGAACTAAAAAAAGCTTTTATGCGATGTGCATAAAAGCTTTTGATGTTTGATTACAGCGGAATTCACACTGTTTGTATGTCTTTGTTCTTCTCAGAATTATTCATATCTAAGAGAATCAATCGGATCTAGTCTTGCTGCTTTATTCGCAGGAATTAACCCAAAAACAATCCCAATAAGCATACTAAACAGCACACCTACACAAATGATTTGCCAAGATACTAAGGACGGCCAGCCGGCAATGAGTGATACTAACGAGGCACCGCCTATACCTAGTGCAATCCCCATCAACCCGCCGATCAAGGTTAAGACGACAGACTCAATTAAAAATTGAACGAGTATTTGAGCCCTCGTTGCTCCAATCGCTTTTCGAATACCGATTTCCCTTGTCCTCTCTGTCACAGAAACAAGCATGATATTCATCACACCGATACCGCCGACAAGTAAAGAAATTCCAGCTATTGACCCAATGATTGTTGTCATAACAGACGTGATTTGACCGATGCCCTCTGCAATTTCTTCCATGTTGATCATTTCATAAGCATCTTCTGTATGATGATTCTCATTTAATAATGCAGCCGCATTCTTTCCTACTTCCTTCATTTGATCAGCATGTGCGACTTGAATTGACAACTTATCGTATTCATTGATCCCAAATGTGGAGGTGAGCATTGCAAATGGGACATATATTTCATTCATATCGAATGAGAGCATTCCTGTTTGTTTGGCTAAAATACCGATGACTTCAACCGGCTGTCCGTTCATCCAAATCATTTCGCCCAATGCCTTCTGTCCATTAAATAATTCTTTTTGTAAGCCTTCAGAGATGAGGGCGGCTCTTCTGCCGCTTCTAAAGTCAATATCTCTTAAATTCTGCCCTTCTGCTATTTGTAATGAATGTACATTTGTATACCCTTCATTTATACCGTTAACTGTCGCATCCACTGTCGTATCTTGAAATCTCAGCTGCATTCCTTGCGCAGTCGAAGAGGCAACCTGATTCACCCCATTGATTGTCTTAATGCTTTTTATGTCTTCCTCAGTAAATGTGGCGTCGAATAAAGCGTTGGGATTTGCATTTAACTCTTCGTCAGAAGGCGTATATGTCATATCAACGGTATTGTTTGGACCTGAAATCGACCCTTTTAGCATTTGCTCGCCGCCTTGACCGATAGCCACGACCGCAATGACTGATCCAACACCAATAATAATCCCAAGCATCGTTAAAATAGAACGTAATTTATGAGCTAAAACAGAATTCATCGCTATTTTGATATTTTCAAAGAGTTTCATTCATAGCGTCCCCTTGTGTCAATCTATCTTCAACGAGTCGTCCATCTCTTACAACGACCGTCCGATTTGTATACGCAGCTATTTCTTCTTCATGGGTGACAAGTACAATCGTTGTCCCTTCCTCATTCAGCTTAGTAAACTGTTCCATGATTGAGAAGCTTGTTTTTGAGTCAAGAGCGCCTGTCGGTTCATCTGCTAAGATAAGTTGCGGCTTATTGACAATTGCACGGGCTATTGCCACTCTTTGCTTTTGCCCTCCCGACAATTCACTTGGCATATGTTTCATTCGGTCTGTCAAACCAACCTTTTCAAGTGCCATCTCTGCACGTTCTTTTCTTTCCTTTTGACTGATACCAGCGTAAATCATCGGAAGCTCAACATTACGCCTCGCATTTAACCTCGGCAGCAGGTGAAATTGCTGAAAGACAAATCCAATGAATTGATTTCGAATCACTGCGAGGTCTTGATCCTTTGCTGCTGACAGCTCTCTTCCTTGAAAATGATATTGTCCTGTAGTTGGCCGGTCTAAACAGCCAATGATATTCATTAACGTCGATTTTCCAGAGCCGGACGGGCCCATAATAGACATATACTCGCCTTTTTCTATAACAAGATCGACCTCACTTAATACATCAAATGATTCCTCGGCAACCTCATAGCTTTTTGTCACGTTTGAAAGCTGAATCATTCAGCATTCACTTCCATTCCGTCATACATGTCATCTGATGGATGAGAAATGATTTGATCCTCTGCTATGACACCTTTTGTCACTTCAAGATCATGACCTGACGTTTCCCCTAGCTCTACTTTTACTTTTTTAAGTACATTCTTTTTGACAACATAAACGTATTGTCCATCATCCTCTTTTTTTACAGCTGATTCAGGAATCGTTAGGGCTTGACGCTTATCTGTTTCAATTTCCATGATCATTTTAAAACCAGGTTTTGCTTCAGGTTTTTTTCCTTTTATTTCGATTTCAACTGGATATTGCACCGTTTGATCACCTGCAGTTGTTTCGGATGCTGCCTGAGCAGGTACAACCCCCACTTTTTTCACGACCCCTTGCCAGCTCTTTCCGCGAATAACATCAGACGTTATCTTTACTTTTTGTTTCTTTTTCACTTTTATGGCGTCATATTCAGAAATCAATCCTCTTACAATCATTTTTTTCTCATTGCCAATATGAATGATCGCCTGTCTCTCTTCTGGCTTTCCTGCCCCTTCTTCTTGCTCAATGGAAATGACTGTACCGGCAATTTTACTATGTACGATTAAATCTTCTATTTGTGCTTTTACTTTTTCTTGGCTGATCTCTGCTTGTTTTTGTTCTAATTCAGCCGCTTTCAGCTCTAGTTCAAGCTGGTCTCGCTCGGTTTTAGGATTGGCAGCGGAGTCGCCTCCTTGTTTTTTATCTAATTCGCTCAATCTATTTTGTAATTGTTCGCGTTTTAACGTACTGGATTCAGCCGCAAGAGCTTGCTGCTCTTCTTCAAGTTCCAGCTCTCTATTTTCATATGTAAGAAGCGGCGTTCCAGGCTTTACCTTTTCTCCTTCTTTCACAGAAATCCCCTTCAAATGTCCCTTTTCCTCTTCTGCATAAATGAACTGCTCTTCAGAGAATGAAAGTGTCCCTGGCGTCATGACCGTAGTGGTGATTTCTTTTTGCGTAGGTTTTACTGTTTTAATAGCTGCTGTCGAAGCAGGCTTTGATTGATTTTTCGCAATGTTAAAGCCAATAAATAGACCGATAACAATAATAAAAATGGATCCGATGATGATTTTCTTTCTCATAAAGACATTCTACCCCCAGCTTACTGATATGGTGATTGCAGTTCCTACATATTGAAAAATGATAGATAAGAGATAAAAGACTCCTATAATGGTCCAAGCGATTCTTGGCGATATATGGCCTACTTTCATCAATAAAAAGCCTGTTAAAACAAGGTTCCAGATCACAAATAGATCAATATTGGCAAGCACAGCATGCCATGGACCAGACGTTTGAATGAGTGCATTTAATGAGGTGATTGTGATGTTTTTTGGCACATGGAACAGAATGATGGACAGATGAGAAATAATCGTACCAAAGATCGTAACTGGTGTAATAAACAGGACCGCTGAAAACAGCTGCTGAAACGATGCATCACCCTTTGCTAAAAATACGATGAACTTATATATTGCAGCATTAATCACAAGCCCGAGAAGTAGACCAATTAGCGTCACCACATAAACGACCGATACCGGCAAGCTTAAATCTGCCCACATTCCTTCATTCACCAGCTCTGACAAATAAGTCACAATCACTGTTAAAAGAAGTACACAGGATAAAGGCCACCAAACCACCGGATTTTCCCAGACTCTTTTCAGGTGCTCTGAAGGTCTTATGCTCACTCCAATGATCGTAGGCTTTTGCATATTTTCTTTCATCAAATGTCATCCTCTCTATGTCATGCAAGTATGCAAACGCACATGCTCTCTCTTATTCTTTCTATTTTATCAAAAGATTGCCAATAAGTGATGGGTGATTTGATTTTCTTATTTTCATTGAGGGAAAAATTATCTATTATCATGAATGAAATCCTCCAAATGACACCATGACTAGACCATATTCATATCAAGAAATAAAGGTTTTTCTGACCTAAAAACATTTTATCAAAAAAAAACCATGTCTTTCGGAATAAATATCCTTTTCCTTTGAATTCGGTTGGTCTTTGTGAGACACAACAATTTTTTGTTAAAATAATCCTAGTAATTTCAACAAATCCCGGCTTTATAGGACTATGATTGGTTTCTTTTATAGAACAAATGAGCCTTTAGTAACAATACTTTCATATTAAAAAATTAAAAATATCATGATTTTACTTGATCAAAAGTTATTTTTTCATATAATGTAAAATAGAGGTAGGTTAAATGATAGTGGAAATGGAGTCAAGTGAATGTTAAGAGAAAAATTGAAAACGCAATTGATTTTACTTTATGAAAAGGAACAAGAAGCATGGCAATACTTTCGAAAGGAAAGAGAACTGATTTATCATGAGCTCAAATTACTTGATATGAAAGAAAGCAGACCCTCTAATGACAAAATATACTACGCTGCCAGATGTGTAGATATTATTAAAGAGAAAAAGGGTAGCATTGTGAGCACAAAAGAATTAAAAGAACAGCTTCAAGCCCAGACAGATTTCAACGTGAGACGAATTAGTGAATTGTATGATTTGATTCAGCAGCTCGATCCTCACATTTCTAAAGCACGAAGGGGATGTTTTATTTACGAAGATCACACCCAAATACCTCTACAATCTTTTCACACATAAAAAATTGGTTACAGCCGCTGGCCATAACCAAATCCTCTAATATCTATTATCCACCGCTTACAGGAGGAATGAATGCAACAGTGTCCCCGCTACGCACTTCAGCGTTTCCCTTCGTATATCGTTCGTTGACTGCAACCATCACATTTTGTGCAGCATCAACACCATATACCTCCTGTAATTCTAATTTAATCTCATCAACCGTTGTTTGATCTTTTTGAATGATGATTTGTTGTTTACCGGCCTTCTCAGCAAGGCCGGCGAACAATAATACACTAATCAAGCTGATCACCTTCTTTCTTTGCAAGTTGAAGCTCGCTAGGTTTCCCCTCTGGATATGAAACTTTTTCAAGCTGATCACCTATCCAGGCTTGCCCGTCTTCCCAATATTCTTTTTTCCAAATCGGAACGATTTCCTTAATTCGCTCAATGGCATATTCGTTCGCTTCGTATGCAGCCTTCCTATGAGGAGATGAAACGGCTATCGCAACAGCAATATCCGTTATATCAAGTGTCCCGATCCGGTGCACAATGGCTGCTTCAGTATCAGGCCATCGTTTCTTGATTTCTTGTCCAATTTGACTTAGCATGCTTTCAGCCATTGGTATGTAAGCTTCATAAGTTAAACGCAACGTTTTCTTACCGTTTGTCCACTCTCTGACCGTCCCGATAAACGTCGTAATGGCCCCTGCCTTCCGCCTTGTCACATGCTGAATCAATTCATTCACATCAATCGGCACTTTTGTTATTTTAAAAAGTTCACTCAAATAGAGCCACCTCCCTTCAATAAGTTATAACAAAATGTATTCGCATCCTTTTCAAAGGCTGAAAACACTGGAAAAGAGTAATTTTTGGCTAACTGAAACTCTTGAGAAAAATAAATAGCTGCTTGTATATTGGAAAGTGTTGAAAGATCAATGAGCTCCTCTTCATTCTTCACACAAACGATTTTGCGGTATGGTGCCTGTTTATACCCTTCTATCAAGACCGCATCTAATGGAAGATACTGACACATGTTGAGCAATTGCTTTAACGTGATGTGCTGCATTGAAAAGTGAAATTCACCCTCTCCTTCTACGCCAGCGGCAAATGCACCTGCCCCGACATATCGATCGGTGTCTTTTTCTTTCAAAAGACGATCTGGTTTACCGCCATGTCCATGGTGTTTAAAACAGCCTAGCTTCAGCTCATCAAGTACAGCCAGCTGACAGAGCTTTTCAATCAACGACGTCTTTCCGCTGTTTTGATAACCGACCACCTGTAATATACTTAATGTGTCATCCAGCATGGGGAACCCTCGCCTTCGTGCTGAAACAGCAGAACATGCACCTGATCACCAGCCTTAAAACCTCTTGTTCCACTTGGCAGCACGATGAAACAGTTCGCCTCTGCTATTGAGGTCACGGCACTTGATTTATCGAGACCTGTTGGGGTCACACTGAGCTGACTGCCCGTGAACTCAAGTGCCGCTCTGACAAATCGAGTAAACGGATTGGCTTTTGGGAAATCGTGTGTCAGCTTCGCCTCAGCAAAATCGGGTAACGGCTGTTTCTTGAAAGACCATTTATAGACCATCGGTTTCACAAATAATTCAAAGCCAACAAAACAGGCAGCAGGATTTCCTGACAGGCCAAACAGCAGTTGACCATTTGGCATTGCAGCAACCGTCGTTACACTGCCGGGTCTCATGGCCACTTTATTAAATAGCACCTGAGCTCCCAGCTTTTCATAAATTGCGGGGAGAAAGTCAAAATCACCTACTGAAACTCCGCCTGTTGTAATTAAGAAGTCTACCTTGCTTAAGGCTGCTTTGACTGCATGATAGCTTTTGTCAAAATCATCGGACACACCGCCTAAATCAAGCGGCTCTCCCCCAGCCTTAAGGATCTGGGCATAAACCATGCTAAGGTTACTGTTTCTAATCTTCCCGTCCACCATCGCATCACTCACTTGAAGAAGCTCTGTACCTGTTGAGATGATGCCGATCACTGGCTTTTTGACAACTGGAACTACCGCATATCCGAATGTCGCCAATAAGGCCGTAACGCCCGGAGTTACTTTGGTTCCTTTTTTGAGCATCACATTCCCTTCAAGTACCTCTTCTCCTTGACGAGAAATATTGTCCCCTTTTTTCAGCGGTCTTTTAAGTGACATGTATGATTTCCCATCTTTTTCAAAGGTTTTAGTCAGCTCAAGCATGATGACGACATTTGCTCCATTCGGGATTTTTGCTCCTGTCATGATACGAATGGCTTGAAAGGGACCGATGGTTTTTGCTGAGACCACTCCTGCCCCAATATGATCAATGACCTCAAATTCAACCGGCTGCTCGCTTAACGCTTCTTTTGTATCTTCTGCCCGAAGTGCAAAACCATCATACGGGGACCGATCAAATGCAGGCACATCATGATCTGCCAAAATATCTTCTGCAATGAACCTTTCAAGGCTATTTCTTAAAGGCACCCATTCTGCTTCTCCATGCTTTTCATATTGATGGACTTTTTGAATGGCTTCTTGTACTGGAATTGGCTGACGTCTTTCCATCACACTTCACTCCTATATCCCTAGCAGTTTTGCTAGTAATGAATTGGCTGCTTTTTCATCATTTGTCCCATGGATTAATGCACGTCCACCTTTGAAAAAGACGATACGATAAGATTCATAGCGGACATGGATTAAGAAGTCATTCACTTCTACCTCACAAATGGATGACAGCCGCTCTTTCACATGCTGAAATGATAGATTAGCTAGATCCTTAGATACAACTTGGACTGTATCCCGCCCGCAAAGAATCGTCGTTTTTTTACGCTGATCGTGTAAATAAGGATAGGTTCTATCTTTGCCGCAAGATGGACAGTCCTTCTGCTTAGTAAGAGTCAAATCCATTTTAAACGATGTCGCCTGCCAAAGATCAAATGTGACAAATTTCCGTTCGATTTGATCTTCATGTCCTGTTAAATACTTTAGCGCCTCTGTTTGCTGATAAGCAGAAACCATCTGAACTGCTGGAGAAATAATCCCCGCTGTATCACACGTCAAACCGCCAACAGGCAGTTCTGTAAAGACACACGATAAACACGGCGTTTTATCTGGCAAAATGGTCATATACATCCCCTGGCTGCTCACACAAGCACCATATATCCACGGCGTCTTCGTTTCCTGCGATAAATCATTCATGACCATTCTCGTCTCAAAATTATCCGTCGCATCAATGACAATATTTGCGTTGTGAAATAACGGTCTTAACAGCTCAACCCCTGCATCTTCAATCAGGGCGTGTATGGTCACTTCATGATTGATCTCTAGGAGACGTTTTTTTGCCGCAGCTGCTTTTGGCACATGTGCCTTTGCGTCATGTTCTGTATACAGCTGCTGCCGCTGTAAATTTGAAAATTCTACATAATCACGATCAACAATCGTCAACGTGCCGATCCCAGACCGGACAAGCCCTTCCGCAGAGGCCGTTCCAAGTGCACCCGCTCCAACAATTAGGACATGACTGTCAGCAAGCGCACGCTGACCCTTTTCCCCAACCGGAGGGAACAAGATTTGTCTTGAATATCGATCATTCAATGCTGTTCTCTCCTCACCATTTTTATGTATCATATCATACCGTTTTCAGGTAAATCGCTTCTTTTATTGATATTTCGGAATTCATTTGGTGTTACGTTCAGTTCCTCTTCTGAGACGATACACACCTTAAGCCTTTGAATTAACTCTTTGATGGCTAATTGATTCTCTTTTAAACACGCATCAATGGACGGCAGACAGCGGCGGTGATAAAGTGCAAATAAAGGCTGTAATCTGCCCTGAACAAGCGGGATAATAGCATCTACGTGCTCGTTGCAATAGGACGATAATACTTCAGCCGTCTCCCTCCGCACGAAAGGCATGTCACATGCCGTCACTAAATACCATGCTGCTTCTTGCTTTTGCATCGCTGTATACATGCCGGCAAGCGGCCCGCATCCGAGCACCTCTTCATCATCCAACCACACATCTCGTTCACCTCTTTCTTTAAAAAAGGTCAGAAGTGATGGATGGCTGATGATGACCATCTGTCCGTTCAAAAGCTGCTTTTTCACATGCTCATATAGTGGTTTTCCTTGATACATATAACTTGCCTTTGGCTCTCCAAAACGTCTGGATGCTCCTCCAGCTAAAATGACATTGACTATGTCCATCCACTCACCCTCCTTTGATATGGTTGTTCTAATCACTCTCATCTCGCATACTTTATTGGTAACATGAATAAGGAGGGTCTATCGATGAACAGGCGCCATGCTTCTCCCCTATTCCATGACCTATCTCAAGAGAATTTATACTTAAAAGCGGAAACAGCCAAATATCAACAAATGATCTCTGATTTACAGTCCTCATATACGTATTCTAAAAACAAGAAGTTAACTCAAGAATATCACGAGATGAAAAAGGATTACACGCAATTAAAGCAACAATTGGATGAAATGACCATTGATCAAGATCATGCAGCCTCAAAAATACAGGATCTTTCCTACAGCAAATCTGAATTATTACATAAAATAGTCCTTCTTCATGAAATGCTCCAAAAAGAAACCTTTCATAGAAGGAAAGAAACGGAAGAAAAACACCGGCTGCATTTAAAAGTCATCAAATATAAAGAAATCTCTCAACAATTAAATGAACGGGTGCAAGATCAAGATAAACGGCTTGCAAAAGAGGAGAAAAAAGGAAATACTTTATCCGCTGTGATTGAGAAACTGCAGCAAACATTAGGTGATAAAAACGCAGAGCTCAATCTATTACAGGAAGGCGTAAAACACCTGCAGAAGCGTTTTTATGAAACACAAGAGAAATTACTGCAAATTGAAAAAGCAAAGGAAGCGATTTTTTATGAAACGCTCACAAGCTATCAAAAGCAGTTAGCCGAAAGTGAGGAATGGATCGCATCTCATTTTGCTGATATTGACCAGTCAGCTCAAACAAATTCACAGCCATTCTCTCGAGACAGCCTCCTGCAAACAACGGAAGAAATCGAACCCATCTTGAAAAAGTTGAATGAACAAGTTCAAACGCTACAAGCACAAGTCGATGCGGTGCAGCAAAATGGAGATGTCATGACAGTGAAGATTGAAGGCTTCAAAAAGCAGCGTGATCACCTGTCAAAGGAACGAAAAATTGTCTATACTGTTGATCAAAAAAAGTAATTCTCGCAATAAAAAAACTGCTGGCTTTTTTCGTCAGCAGTTTCTTTTTTATTTATTCGTCTTCTGTTTGAATATCGCCTTCTAAAATATACTGTCCGCGATATGGCTTTTTCACTTCAGGATACATTTTAATTAAGCTTTGCATAAACGTTGTCATATTTGGAATTTCAAGACCGCTCTCTTTTTCAATTTCTTTTTGAAGTTCAGAGCTTTTAATCGCTGCATTATGACGCTTTAACGTTTTAATCGCAGCTTCACGAAGCTTAGCTGCCTTTGAACCAGGGCGAGCTGTGCCTCTTCTGCGTCTTGTAGATCCTTCAGGAATACCTACAGGTGCACCGTTTAGCTGTCCTGTTCCTAAAGTTGATACAGCATTTGATTGTGATTGTGCAGGCGGCTGGTAGCTTCTCATTTCTTGTGCAGCCAGTTCAGCTAATACAGGCAGTGAATCCGTTTTTCTTTCTGTACGCACTTCTTTTTTTGTATCTGACACTAGACCTGTTCCATGACGGTCTAATTCTCTTAATTTTGCATAAATCGTATCTCGCTCAATTTGATATTCACGGATGACCTTTACTTCTGCTTCGTTTAATTGTTCCAATCGTAATCGTAACGCTTCCCTCTCATTAAACAATGGATTTCCCCCTCATCATATAAAAAATATTCTATAGTAAATATTAGATTAGAAAACTAATTTTATCAACTATTTTTTTATCATTTTACAGTTTGTTATCAGATAGGTATTTTCAACTAAAATTTTGCCAAAGAGGAACAATCGGCATCCATTTCATTGCCACTAAAGGCTTTTGACAAACCTTAAAATATTGTAAAAAATTTGAATAAACACTTATACTACTTGATTTACATCGTTATTTACCAAACTGAAATTTCTTTTGTGCAAAAACGTTCTGAATAGTAAAAAGTTAAAATCTTTACATTTTCATTTCAAAACAAAAATGTAAATAGGTCTTTAGACCTTTTTGTTTCAGGAATATTTTTTAATAAACTCCCCCAATTTCTCTTTTCTTAGGAAGGCGAAGTCCATTCCGTGCAATAGGTCGCCTATTTTTGTCCATGAAAAAACCCCCATTTATGGGGGAAAGCCTATTCTGCAGCCTTTTCAGACTCAGAAAGCACTCGATTGACACGTTTCTCAAGCATTTTCATTCCGCTTCCGCCAGCTTGGAAGTGGCGCAGAGCACCTGTTTTATCAAATACATAATATGCTGGTACATATTCATTTTCAAAGGCTTCTGTTAACTTATGATCACTATCCACAAAAATTGGCTGCGTGATTTCATGCTCTTTCGCAACTTCCTTGATCTTATCCAGATCTAGGTCATCCTCTGATCGCGGCATATGAACGGCTATCACGTTTAGTTGATCCTTGTATTCATCACGGAATTGATTGACTTGAGGCATTGCCTCTTTACAAAGATGACAGCTGACTGACCAGAAATGAATCAATGTTGGTTTGTCACCAATTAGATCTTCTTTTGTTACTTCTCCATTTAACCATTCTTTTGCACCAGTTAGTTCTGGCATTGGTTGACGTAATTTCATTATGAAGCGCCTCCATCCATTGTATGTGTCGAAACAAAAAGGTCTAACATTAGTTAGACCCTCCTGTTTCTTCAGCTATCAATTAAAGTGTTTTTTGACCAGGCTTCCAGTTCGCTGGGCAAAGTCCACCAGTTTGTAATGCTTGAAGAACACGTAATGTCTCATCTACATCACGACCGATATTGTTGTGGAATACTGTTTGATATTGAAGTTCGCCTTCTGGGTTGATAATGAATAGACCGCGAAGTGCAATTCCTTCTTCTTCAATTAAAACGCCGTATTCTCTAGATACTGTGTGGTTTGTGTCAGCAGCTAGCGGATATTTCAATTCGCCTAGACCATTGTCTTTACGGTCTGTGTTGATCCAAGCAAGATGCGTATGGATTGTATCAGTAGATACACCAATGATTTCAGCATCTAAATCTTCGAACTCATCATAACGATCGCTCATTGCTGTAATTTCAGTTGGGCAAACAAATGTGAAATCCATCGGATAGAAGAAAAGTACTGTCCATTTGTCATTCTTCATGTTTTCTTCTAAACTTACTTTACCAAATTCCTTGTTAGCAAGTACTGCTTCCATTTCAAAACGTGGAGCTTGCTTTCCTACAAAACGCTCTGCCATATGTAAATCCCTCCAAAAATAATATCTTTATACAGACTTCTAAGCTGTATATAAAATGAGAATCAAAAGTTGAAATTCTCATTTAGTTAATAACTTCACAATTACAATTATAATACTTAAGCGGTTTTTAGTCAATATTAATTAATAATAAATTTAATTAACGATTTGTCACAATCTCTTGCTTCACTTAACAAAAGTTTAACATGTCTTGCAGAAGGGAACAAATGATTAGCTTCTCTATTAGAGCATACATAGAAAGGTTTTGAAGATCATGAAAGCATTTGAACAAATAGATTGGGTTTCCATTATCCTCAATAGCAGTATGATTTTGCTAAAACTAATCGCTATTTTTGTGATTTATTTTATCATCAGAGCCATCGGAAATAAGATGATTAAGCGTGCCTATTCCACTTTCTCTGAAAGGCATGACGTCTCTTTATCAAGAGCTCAGACGCTGCAAAGTCTCACGCTAAATATTTTCGCCTACATATTGATTTTTATTTTAGTTGTCATGATCCTCGACTTATTTCATTATAACCCGACCGCTTTGCTAGCTGGTGCAGGCGTTGTGGGGCTTGCAATCGGTTTTGGCGCTCAAGGACTAGTGAGTGATATTGTGACAGGATTCTTTATATTATTAGAGAAACAATTCGATGTGGGAGAATACATAACAGTTGCTGGCTTTGATGGGATCGTAGAACAAATTGGACTTAGAACCACGCAGCTTCGAAGCTTTGACGGCACCCTTCATTTTATTCCAAATCGAAGCATATTGAACGTGAGCAATCATTCAAGAGGGACTATGCAGGCACTCGTTGATATCGAGCTATCTCCAGAAGAGAATGTGGATCAAATGATCACAGCCCTTCAAGCTGCGTGTGATGAGGTACGAAAAGACATTCCTCAAATTATCGAAGGCCCTCAAGTTGTCGGCGTGGAGGCGTTCGGATCCTCTTCCCTTGTACTGCGCATCATTGCAAAAACCGAAACAATGGAGCAATGGCGGGTAGAACGAATCTTGCGCAAAAAAATGAAAGAAGTACTCGATATAGAAAAAGAGCAAAAAGAACCGGGATGATCATCTACCGGTTCTTTTTCTTGTTTGTTTTATTGAACACGCTGTTCTACTTCTTGACAAATTTCATCAGCCGTCATACCAGACGCGGTAATCACAGATGCCTTTGTCGTTGTGTCTGAAATGCCAAGAACATTTGAATCTAGCCCTGTGACTACATAGCAGTCACACTGATCCATTTGCTGTTCATTTTGAATACGTACGACGTCATACCCTTTTTGCTTCAGTAGTTCTTCTACATCGGATAAAGATGGTTCTACACCAATTCTTGTCATAATCAAGAACACCTCCTGTTCATAAGGTGTACAGGAGGTAGCTTGATTATTCATTCACCTGCTTGCTTTTTGAAATAAGCCGTCATAACGTTTACTGCGGTTTCTATCGCTTTTTCATCAGGCATAAGTTTTGCATGATGCAGGCCATATTCTGAATCGACCCCTAACCAAAACATGAATCCAGGGTATTTTTTCAGCATGTAGCCAAAATCTTCTCCTGTCATGGCTTCTCTGCATTCAATCACATTCGCAAGCCCTTCTCCGGCGACATATGACATAAATTCCTCTGTCAGTTCCTTTGAATTATCCACTTCGTAATAAGATGAAGGGTATCGCACGGTTGCCTTGCATTCGTAGCCAATTTCAATCCCTTTTGCTAGTGCTTCAATTCGCTTTCTCACTTTTTCCATAGATTCTGGTGAAAGTGTACGAATGGTGCCATCAAGCTTTGCATGCTGTGCAATGATATTTTGAGCCGTTCCCCCGGTAATCGTGCCAATCGTGATGACCGCACTATCAAGAGGATCGACATTACGAGAAATAACCGATTGCAACTGACCTACAAGTGCGCTCGCTGCCACAACCATATCATTCGCTAAATGAGGGTAAGCAGCGTGTCCGCCTTTTCCTTCAAGATCTATCACAAGCTCACTCGTATTGGCAAAAAGCAGCCCTGGCTTTGTGGCTATCGTTCCGACAGGATATTCAGGTGCAATATGCAGTGCTGTAATAAAATCTGGCGTCCACTTTTTCAGCACATCACTTGTAAGCATCGGTTCAGCTCCGCCTGGACCTTCTTCTGCCGGTTGGAACATAAATAATAGATCTTCTTTGATTGGCTCATGAACGAAATGATCAATGATCCCAAGTGCGATGGTCATATGAAGGTCATGTCCACACGCATGCATCTTCCCTTCATGTACTGATTGAAATGGATACCCTGTGTCCTCAGGAATTGACAGACCGTCCATATCTGCACGATACGCAAATACGCGCTCAGGATTTGTTCCCTTTACTTTGACAAAAAGTCCAGTTCGCCATGTTTCTATCTCAACTCGATCTTTTGAATAAGCACTAAGATGATTGATGAGGTACGCTTGTGTTTTGAATTCCTTAAAACCAAGCTCAGGGATTTGATGTAAATCTCTTCGAATGGATATCAATTGCTCACGATTTAACAAGTGAACTCGCTTCCTTTCCTCTATACGAATAAGACGTGGATATATCATCCACGTCTATGTCTTCAGCTGCGAATTGTATGAATTAAAGCTGACGCAGTTCTTGTTTAATTTCTGTTTTACCTTTTGTTTTTTCATCAATGTCTTTGATTTTCTTTGCAGGTGTACCTGCTACAACTGTGTAAGGCTCTACATCGTTCACAACGATCGCACCAGCAGCTACGACTGCACCTTTACCAATTGTTACACCTTCTAGAACTACAGCGTTCGCACCGATGACAACATCATCTTCTACGACAACTGGTTTAGCAGATGGTGGCTCAATGACACCTGCAAGAACAGATCCAGCACCGATATGACAGTTCTTACCTACTGTCGCACGGCCGCCAAGCACCACGTTCATATCAATCATCGTACCTTCGCCGATCACAGAGCCGATATTAATAGAAGCCCCCATCATGATGACTGCATTATCACCGATTTCAACTTGGTCACGAATGATCGCACCTGGCTCAATACGCGCTTTAATGTTCTTTAAATCTAACATCGGGATTGCAGAGTTGCGGCGGTCATTTTCCACGACAACATCTTCAATTTTGTCTTTGTTCGTTTCTAGCGCTTCTTGAATGTCGCTCCACTCACCGAAAACAACTCCGGTGTTTCCTGTGATGAACGTTTTTGCATGTTCACCAAACTCAATACCTTCTAAATCACCTTTGATGTAGACTTTGACAGGTGTTGATTTTGTACTATTTTGAATAAATGAAATAATTTCATTAGCGTCCATTTGTTTCATGTATGTATGTCCTCCTCTTAATTTATACTTCATTACTGTACCAAAGGAGAGTTTTAATGACAAGTGAAAGAGTTGACTCTTCAATGGAAAATAAAACAAGCGGGACTGATTACCCCGCTTCCTGCTGGTGAAGATGAACAAATTGTTTGCCAAAAGAAATCAATTTCTCTTCTTCTTCTCCTTCTGGATTTAGCTCGATCTTGACGGATGGCAGGACAATGTCACCGCCAAGTTCCTTCACTTTTTCTTCGATTAGGTCAACAGCTCCGCAAAAATGCTCATAAGATGTATCCCCGGAACCGAATACAGCAAATGCTTTTCCCGTTAAATCAAGCTCTTCCATTTCTTCATATAAATCAATAAAATCATCAGGAAGGTCACCATCTCCCCATGTGTACGCACCTAACAAAATGTGCGTGTAATCATTGAGAAGCTCTGCATCAATATCCATCGCTTCATGACGGTCCACGCCGGCTCCTGCTTCTGTGATTCCTTTTTCAATTAGATCTGCCATCGCTTCTGTATTCCCAGACATCGTGGCATACACGAGTAAAACCTTTTCTGTCACTTTTTCTTCCTCCTTATCAATGAATCAATGCCGACTCCTCATATGGTCTTACAAACTTGCTCTCATATAAACCAGCACAGAAAAAGTTTTCATTTTGATTGGCTACACGAAAACCGTGTCCTTTGATCGTATCAAACCATTTGAGCTCTTTTTGCTCAATATCAAGCTGATACACTTTAGAAAACCCGTGTTCGTCTTGTGAAGTCGTCACATACACAATGCCATTATCCTCTGACACATCCAAAAATGATTCCTCTCTAGCAAAGGCTTGTGATTGAATATCATGCAGCATATTGGTATGTAAATCTAAAATTTGAACAGATCCCTTTTTGCCTTTTTTTGATCCCAATGCGCAAACAAGCAGATGCTCCTGACAGAGCAGCATAGAAGCTGTCATCCGGTGCTCCTCTCTGTTTAGGAGGAAAACCTGTTCACTCTCCAAGTCATACACCCATATTCCTCCGTGAACATCATGAATCTGTGTTCCAATATAAAGGTGATCACCTGCAGCACATAAGGAACGAATGACAGGTGGGTGGTTCACATGAGCAAATGGCTTCATAATTTCCCAGGAAATCCCGAAATCATTTGACACATAAATACTATGTTTTCCATGTGCACACACAAACCCATCTTTGCGTCCTGTAATAGACCAAACGACTGCATTTGTTGGAAATGATGATAGCGCCCATGTATGGCCTTCATCTCCTGATCTAATCACTGTGCCATTTTCACCAACACCGAATAAATAAGGTCCAATATAGCTGATGGCATGAATTTTATGCTTGAGCTTAAACAGTTGCTGCCACCCGCTCTCCACACTGTAGTGAAAAATACCTTCACGTTTTACAGCGACAAAGTATCCACCGTTTTTAGATGCAGCAACAGCTGTCGCTCCTTTATGAAACATGGTTTTCAACTCGTTTCTCAGATAGCGCCGCCCACGTTAAAAAGCTTGTCGCAAATTCCTGACAGCACGCCACATCCTCATCGGTATCAGGCGCAAGCTCCATTTTCAATGTTTCAGGAAACACAGATGCACCGGTTGATTTGAGCATGTCATGAAATGTATGGACAGCCTCACAAAACTTCGGGTAGCTGTAATCTCCAGATCCGAACACAGCTGCTTTGATGTCACTTAGTTCAAGCGTGGAGACCTCTTCATAAAAGTCCTCAGCTTCATAAGGTAAATCACCATCACCCCATGTATAAGAACCGATGAACACATAATCGTATGAAGAAAGATCCTCTGCGCTTGTATCATCAAATTCCAACATCTCTGTATCGATCCCTATTCCTTCTAGTGTTTGCTTTATGATCGCTGCCATATCTTCTGTATTACCAGACATACTCGCAAATGTAATTAGTGCTTTCATCTATCGGTCACCCCATCTAAATGATAATCATTTTCAATTATTATATGTACACTTTAAATGATAATGATTTTCATTGTCAAATGATTTCATAAAAAAGCTTTGACCAATCAATACGATAACCCAATGAAAAACCCGCTCATTCCAATTGGAAGGCGGGTTTTTCATATCGAAGAGATCATCGGTTTCTCATTCGTTCGTTTCATCTATTTGAATAAAATATGGACCATAAGCCGTTTCATGCGTCATCACAAATGTCCATTTTTCATTCCAATCCATCACATACATATCGTTATAATCCATATGATTAGATTGATATGGTAAATCATTGATTAAAAGAGAGCTGGCATTTTCGAAAAGATACGCCTCGTCAACAAATTGATAAAAAACAGTACACTTATCCTTTGATTGTTGAAGAAATGCGTCTATCGCTTCAGCATTTTCAAGGCATGTAACCATTCCAAAACTGCATAAATGCCATAAAAAATCATCTATTGATATCTCGTTTTGTTCTTTCATTGAAAGATGACTAGCAAAACGTTCACGCCACCTCACGCGCAAATGATCTCCCCATTCTGGTTTGTTCATTTTGATTAATTGATTGTTTTTCATAAGATCGAAGTCTCCTCTATGATTCGCTCCATCTATCTATTGCTTTGATATGCGACAATAAGTAAATTTAATCAAACTGATTATTTACCTAAAAAAAGCACCTTTCTTTTCCAAGAAGGTACTTACACCGCATCACTTTCAAGCATTTCTTTGACCACACCGACAAATGCTTGCACTTGTTTTAATTGAAAAGAAGCTTCATAGCCTAGCAGCCATGTGTCACGTCCGATTTGCTCTCCATTCACGTCAACAAGCGGTGTTTTATGAACACTTTTTTCGTGATCGTATAAGGTGACCGAAGGCAAAATGGCGTAGCCGATGCCGTGGTAGGCCATTTGTTTACACGTCTCAATCTGGTCCACTAGAATCGTCTGCTTTGGAGACACTTTGAATTTTTGATGCCACCAGTGCTGGATTTCCTGATAATACGTGCTGTCGCTTTTAAATTGAATAAACGGGCGTTCTGTCTCGATTAACTCGTCCACGTCTTTGATAACGGAATCGACTAAATATAAATGATCTGTCATCAAATATTCCTTTGTTCCCTTCCAATCAGGGTTTCCGCGAATGATCCCAATGTGCACGTGGTCCTCGTATAAGCTTTTGAGCATTTCACTACTCCAGCCGGTCACAAGTGATACCTTCGCATTTGGGTACTTTTCGACATATCGCTTTAACACTTTCGGCAGCCAGTGCTGTCCAATAATGGATGCAACCGCAAGCTTTAGTGTACCGTGAATTTCCCCTTCAAGTTCATCGATTCTCTCTCTCACTCGATCTTGCTCAACCGTCACCTCTTTTGCAAATTGAATGATCTGTTCACCTGCCGAAGTCACGGTGAGCCCTTTCTGAGAACGAAAAAAAATTTTGGTTCCCCACTCTTTTTCAATCGTCTGCAATCTTTGGGATAAAGCAGGCTGAGAGACAAAGAGCCGCTCCGAAGCCTTTCTCATATTCAATTCTTCACTTAGCACAACAAGCATATGTAACTCCTGAAGCTGCATGGGCGTCCCCTTTCTCTCTATAAGTTTTTCTTATTCCATATGGTCATTATATAAATTATAGCTTATGAAGGCAAAAAAAATAAGCTGGGTTTCAGCTCATTTTTTCGCGGCATGAATCACTTCATTTAAGCGCTTTAATACAACACGTCGTGTAAATATTCCTTCAAAGACTTGCTCCTCATTTACGACACAAACAAATCCATTATTCGTTACAGCGTGAACGCCTTTTAGCACAGGATCCGTCGTTTTAAGCCTTGGGATATCAGTAAGCATAACCTCTTCTACCTTCAGTTGGTCCAGCTTTTCGAATTCAATTCGTTCTAAACCAAAGATCTTATCCATGATCATATTCGTTCCAATTAACCCATGCAGGTGATAAGAAGGATCTAATACCGGGATGGCTGTATATCCTGTTTTTGTAAGGACCAATAGAGCATGCTCAAGGTTATTTCCAATTTGAACATGTGCCACTTTATCTGCATCAATCATATGCTCGGCTACTGTTGACTCAAGCAATTGAGTTGGTTCTATCTCTATCATGTTTCTTCGACCCCTTTTCTCTCAATCATCAATCATACATTCCCCTTTACCATTAAGCATAAACTAAAACGAAATTTGTCGAAAGATTTTTTCTGCATAAAAAAGATACTCAGCTCCCGAGTATCTAATAGAATGTTCAATCAATATTAATTCTCAAACCTTACTCTGTCATACAATGTGATCAACTGCTTATACGTATTGTCATCGACATTTTTTGTTCCACATTCTATATCATTGATCTCACTGCTTAGTAATTCGACAGCATATTCCTGATTCAGCAATACGTTTAATAATAGCTTTTTCTCTTCTTCATTAAAACGATTTTCGATGACGCTCATCCAACATCAGGCCCCCTGTTTCATATATGCTTTTATATTGATTAGCAGGCTTTTGAATGTCTGCTTCCTCTCTATACAGCTAGAATAAGGAACTAGAATCGAATCGTCAACCGCACGTTTCGACAAGGTTTGGAGAAAAATGACGGAATTTATTTTGTGTATCGATTGGCATAGCAAAATGCTGAGTATGAGTCGGGTTTTATTTTAGCTTCAATTCCCATAGCTGTGATCATTCCGGTCATTTCCTGGATCAGATCTTTTGTACTTCCTTTTTTGCCAATATCCAGATGGGCTTCAAAACGGAGGTCTGCCCCTTCCTCAGCAAACGGAAGAAGCAAATCCATCAGTTCTGTTAAAGGCCCCTCAAGGATGTCTGCACATACCTTTTGGCTAAACGCTGTCTCTAATGAAATTTTTTCTCTAAGGCTTTGCACAGGTCTGCTGATCACTTGTTGCGTGAGGCAGCCCCAAGCCCCTTTGCCAATCCGGTGGAGATGAATTGCAGTCATAAATCTTGTGACATTTTGATTGACCTGAGAGTCCGTACCAATTGATAACACATAGGCGGATCTAGGGTCTTTTCGAATAAAGTCTTTCATTCTCATGACGACATCAGAAAACGCTAAATGATCTTCAGAAAGATTGTAGTAAAAAGAATCACTCACAGAAAGGAACTCCTTTTTAATGGTCTCTTATCCGAAATATGCGCTGAATGATCATCTTCCATTTGTACACTGCGCCAATCATGACACATGTATATTGCCGCAAATAAACGAAGGAATCCTTAGAAAAAACATTTCATACGATTCAGCTTAGGATTGTAAAAGCTCAAAAATCTCAATCGAAATCATATCAATGTTGTCAAATGGGAAAGTATTTGGCTTATCCCCTTGTTGAAAAACAGTCAATTCAAACGTTTGATTCTTTTCGAAATACTTAACACTACAGATTTTCTCACCGTTCACTTCGAAATAACGCTGTGCCGGTTCGTTTGCAGCTTCTGCTGTCTCTTGAAGACTTTGCAGCCTTGTAATGATACCCATTAATTGTGACATTCTAAAAAAAGACTCCTTTCAAAAAAACAACTCAAGATGAACCCGTATTGATTATACACAAGTCCTACAAAGCATCATACCATAAAGTGTTCTCAGATGATATTTTTCCTCTTGAATTCAAAAAAAGAAAAAGAATCTGTTTTTTTAGTTTGAGTCTTTTTTCTAATCTCATGCACCATGTTTTTATAAACCCGCAGACCTCATCAGACGTTTGGCAATTTCGTCAAAATCCTCTTTGGAAATGCCTGGGGCAAACTCTTCCGGTAATTCTCTATAATCTGGCACAGGTGCTCCTTGCGGGGTGCCCTCAATCACTGTGAGCGGTTTTCCATCAATCGGATGACTGCCTTTCCAAATCTTATTAATGTCCTTGTAATCCGTATCACTAAATGTATACAGCTTTGTATGAACATTTTGATCTTCAAATTTCCTCGCTGAATCAAAGTATTTGTTGTCGAGGTTTGGGATTGGCAGCATCTTTCCTACATCTACACCTGTGGCTACCTCAAGCGCCTTTGCATATGCCACAACATGCACTCCGCCCCTGACGAGTAAATAACCGATCATCTCTCTTGCTGTAGGATGATCTGTCATTTCATATACGCGCATTTTGTGCGTACGTGCTCCGCATTCTAGGAAGAAATTATGAAGGAGGTCAAGAATCAGGTTTCCGCTTGAGAACACATTCTCCCCGGTCCAAGGTTTTGCCATGGAATCAAACGGATAGCCTGTTTGAGCCGTTTGAATAAAATGCTGTGTATTTCGTTTATCGACAGCCGCTTTCATCGGTGTCGTATCTGGATCTCCGCCATGGGTGGTCCCTGTAATCATGAGATTCACAGCTGTGGTCACAAGTTCTACATGACCGAATTCTTCAGCCGTAATGCTGGATACGAGGTCATAAAACGGTTTGAGTTTTCGTTTTCCTCGAAAGTTAAAGGATTGAAACATGTAATTATTTAATGTGGACATTTCACCGAATTTTCCGCCGAGTAATTCTTGCACAGCAGCAGCACCATTTGCATCTGGGTGATCTGGTCTTGGCAAATCAATCAGCAGCCGCTTGTCACGTTTGATCATGACGTTCCCTCCTACCGTCTAACTGTCATCACTTAAGATGTATGGAAGAATTGGGCTGTCCTATGCATGAGGCAAAGATGAAAAGCACAAAAAAAACTTGGCGGGGGTAGCGCCAAGTTTTTTGGATCTTGATCTGATAGAGGGGTTGGGGAACAGAGAGTAGCTTCTCTCTATAACTAAATGATAATGATTATCAGTTTCATTGTCAACCATTTTTTATTTCTTTTTTTCAATCAAAAAAAGCAGCCCAAAAGGCTACTCAGATTGTTAATAAATGGCTAATATAATCTTCACTCTGTGCTTTTAAATTAATCCATCTTGCTCATATAAATAGGCATACGGAAGATCTATAAATAAATACATATCTCCCTCTAACGGGTAAGAAAACGTACGTATCCTCTCACCAGTTTCTAAATCGCTGTAAATATCACTGAAAAATCCTTTCCCGCTCATTCTCATTTGGAGAATATTTGCTAGGAAATAAGGACGCCAGCTCCAGTTTTTCTCGATATATTCAGGCTGGAACAACCATTCTTTTTCTTTTTTAAACACATTTCCAGTGATTTGAAAGCCTTCTTCATTACACATATAAATCCGAAAGCTGCAATCCGTTAATTCTAATGCCAGCTTTTGGATGAGTTCATCATTTGTAGTGCATGATTTTTTTAAGGTCGTGACAGCTTGGTGAATTCGCTTATAAAATGTTTCAGAATGTTCGTAGACAGTTTGTAGTTTCTTTTTCTCATGCGCAATAAATTGCTGGAATTCTTCCCTCAGCTGATCTTTTCGTTTATTGCGGTCGATTAATTCCGCCGCCGGCTCGTGAAGATAGAACCCTTGAAAGTATCTGCCACCATTTCTCCAAGCATATTGCAGTTGAAAATTTGCTTCAATGTCTTCATAAATTAAAGCCGCCCCTATTTTTCTCGCAAGCAATGAAATGCTGTACAAGACATATTCATAGGAAGGAGAAGGAGCCGATGCCCTTAATGCGTGTAAATCTATTTTTAATAGATCGGGTGAGAGCAAGGCAATCCGGTCAAGATTGCTGCTTTCTTTTCCGATATTCGAAATGGCGATTTTAATACCATATGTACGAAAATACGTTAACGTATGGTAAAGCTGTTCAATATCGCCGCTAAACGTATGCTCTGTAAATTCGATAACAAACCGATTAAGCTGAATGCCCCTTGCTTCATATTGCTTCAAGAGTTCTAAAAAGCTTTCACCATGATCAAGCATCAGGATATTGGCATCATGATTAATAAAAATGAGCAAATCATCATCTGCTGTTGTGAAAAGATCGAGTGCTTGCGTCAGTACTTTATGATCTACTTCCACTTTATATTCGTCTGGAATAGATGAATCCGTAAAGAAGGAGCCTAGGCTAACTGTTTCAGACTCGAGCTTCATTCTTCCTAAAACCTCATAGCCTATCACTTTTTGCTCTTCCGCACTGAATATCGCTTGATAGTGCGGGAAAACATCTTCAATATTCGTTAAAATATCCAATGGATCGACCATTTTCATCACCTGCTTCTCTCTTTGTGTGATTATAACACATCAAAAGCAGGTCTTACATCGTCATTCAAAATGGGGATTGGTTGAGCCATTGCCCCCCATCCATTGTGATACAATCTCCATTTATATAAGACGCTTGTTCAGATAATAAAAAGCTTGCAAGCTTTGCAATTTCCTCTGGTGTACCAAGTCTGCCAAGTGGAACACTATCTACTGTTCTTTGCGCTGCCTCTTCCGATTCCCATAGTTTATCCGCACCACCTGTTCTCTCGATTGGACCTGGCGCGATGGCATTAACGCGAATTCGATATTGCTTACCCCATTCCACTGCAAGCGTTCGAGTGAGAGATAAAACACCGGCCTTTGCTGCCGCTGAATGCGCCACACCTACACCAGCACCCCATGCATAGGTTGCCACCATATTGACCATACTTCCCCTTTTCTTTTGACGAATCCAGTAATTGCCCACTGCATGACTGCAAAAAAATGTTCCATTTAATACGATATCAATGACAGCCTTCCAGCCGTTAGGAGATAGTTTTTCTGCTGGAACTAAAAAGTTTCCTGCAGCATTGTTAATCAGAGCGTCCACATCTCCAAATGTATCTACCGCAAGCTTGACCATTTGATCGGCATCCTCTGGGTTTCGTACATCCATTTGGAAGTAAGCGATCGAGCCGCCATTTTGTTTTATTTCATTTGCTACCTTTTCTAACGTTTCTTCTGTTCTTCCAGTAATCACGACATTCCAGCCTTCATGTGCCAAATGGACAGCCATCGCCTTCCCCATTCCGCTTGATCCCCCTGTGACAATCACTGTTTGTTTCGTCATTTGTTCTCCCCCTCTGTGGTTTTGAATGACTATTCATTCATTATTTTCTATCATATCATGATTGACCCTAGATGCACCATATGGGAGATTCTTTAAATATGATGCTATACTTAATTTTATTTATAAAGGAGTCTTATATGAAGCAACTTTCTCGGAGACAGTTTTTAAAAGGAGCAGCTGGCGCGAGCATTCTCGGTTTTTTAGCTACAACATGTGGATACGGATATGCCAGATACATCGAACCACGCATGATCGATACCGTGTCAATGACCATTCGGGATGCTCAGCTTCCAGCTTCATTTGACCAGTTTAAAATTGCTCAATTTAGTGATGTTCATTTAAGTGATACATTTCCTGCGAAGGAATTAGAATCCGTCGTCCAGCAAATCAACGCTGAGTCTCCAGACCTCATTGTGTTCACAGGTGATCTCGTTGATTTTCAAGCATCGATTGAAGAGCATGAAAAAGCGAAAGCCTATTTGACTGAGCTCCATGCCCCGTTTGGTAAGCTCGCGATATGCGGTAATCATGACTACGGACCATTTGGCATTGATCTTTATGAGAATACGATGAAAGATTGCGGCTTTACAATATGTAAAAATGATGTGTTTCCATTAGAAAAAGAAGGGGCGCATATTCAGATTGCTACAATGGATGACCTGATGATGAGTGTGCCGGATTATGACCTGATTAAGCGAGAAGTATCATCTGATTTATTTACCTTGCTGCTCGTACATGAGCCTGATGCAGCATTGGAGCTGGATACAACCCCCATTAACTTGCAGCTTTCTGGACATACCCATGGCGGACAGGTGCAGCTTCCTTTCTACGGACCCATTCTCACAGCACCTTTTGGTCATACATATGTGGAAGGCATATACGGAAGTTATCAGCACCGAATCTATGTCAACCGCGGACTTGGGACAACAAGACTGCCGCTTCGATTTTTAGCCAAACCTGAATTAACCTTTTTCACCCTCTCTTCTCGCATTTAGACAGAAGCCAAACCGCTTCTTTTTGCATATAGATAATCAAAGATCTTTCTCATGACAAATGTTAGGAGAAACCTTCCTTAGCCTGATTCCGTCCATATATAGATTGAGTGACAGGCATCATGGCTTCTTTTATTTGAGCAAAAGGAGTGTCCTTTGGTGCTGCGATATACGGTAAAACGCGGAGAAACGCTTGCTTCTATAGCGCTTGATTTTCGAACAACAACAGAAGCTTTAAAGGCTGCAAACCCTTCACTGCAAGGCCGAGAGCCGTTACAAAATGAGGTCATTATCATTCCTGGTCTGCCCGATCCTAATACGATCCCTTACCGCATCTCTGTTTCGATTTCAAGCAAACGTCTCGTTTTGTTTTCTGGATCAGAGCTGATTCGGTCGTATCCGATTGCAACAGGAAGAATTTTAAATATGACACCGACAGGTTCTTATTATATTGTGAACAGACAGCCAAACCCAGGAGGTCCCTTTGGCGCCTATTGGCTAAGCCTCTCGAAAGTTCATTACGGCATCCACGGTACGAATAACCCGTCTTCAATTGGTAAAGCTGTGTCTAGGGGATGCATTCGTATGTATAATCAGAATGTCATCGAACTTGCTTCAATCGTTCCAAATGGAACACCTGTGACCATTAGCCAGTAGGAGAAATCAATTGTATGAATGCTTAAAATTTTATATGATATAAAGTGGGATCTTCAGGTTAAGGAGCGTATTTATGGATATTTTTAAAAACAGAAATTTTGTTCGTCTCTTTTTTGCAGCACTTGCTTCGCAAATGGGGACAACAGTAGGCAATATGGCGTTTGCCTTTTATTTGCTCGATCATTTTAGTCATCAGCCCGCCTACGCCACATTAGCAGAGCTCATGTATTCACTTCCAACGATCTTTGTCTTTTTTATGGTCGGTGTCGTAGCAGATCGTTTTGATCGTAAAAAAGTCGCAGAGAATTGCGATTGGATACGAGCTGGGCTGACGATTGTTTTATTCATTGTTATTTATTTCAATTCACTACCTCTTATTTTCTTGATCTTGTTTATACGAAGTGCCATTACGAAGTTCTTCTATCCAGCTGAAGCCTCTCTCGTTCAGGCGATTTTAAATAAAGATCAATATGCAAAAGCCGCTGGCTTAAATCAAATGCTGTTTAGTTTATTCATGGTATTTGGTGTTGGAATCGGTGCGATTATGTATAAGACAATTGGACTTCACGGTGCCATTACCATTGATTTGATCAGTTTTATTGTGTCAGGCATCCTGATTCGTACATGTAACATTCCAATTGAAGCACGTCAGCCAAATGGACAAGCAGGCTGGAGAGGCATGACCATTAAAACGTCTCTAAAAGATTTTAAAGAAGGCATTCTTTACATTATAAAAAATAAATTATTGGCTTCTTTAATTTTCGGCTTTTTTGTTTTTGGTTTAGTCAATGGCGCATTTGCTGTACTTCCGATGTTTACAATGAAATATGGCCTTTCACCGGATCATTTTGAACTGCATACATCATTCTTTACAATCGCGATCGGTGCCGGTCTACTTGTTGGCAGCTTAATGGGCTCTGTTCTCGCTAAAAAAGTAAAGATGCAATATCTCATGTCACTTCCAATTTTGGTTGCAGGCATTCTGATTTTTGTACTTGGTTCCACCCATACACTATGGTTGTTTTACGTCACATCGTTTGTCATTGGTACATGTATTGGCCCAGTCAACATTGTCATTGGCGGCTGGTTGCCGAGAATCGTCCACCCTCGTCTGATGGGACGTGTGTCAGGCTGGGTTGATCCACTTACCATGTTTGCTCAATCCATGACATTAGGTTTGATTGCGGTACTATTTCCAAAACTCATTACAAACGTTTCTTATATTTATTACGGAATGGGCGTTATTATTTTACTCGTTTTCCTTTTTTACTTCTTTACACTGCCAAAGTTCAGCAGAGAAGCTGACGACTTAGACGTGCAGCGTGAACTAAAAGGTCAGGGAGCGCGATAAATGAAGCAAAAAGGACTTTCTTCTATAGAAAGTCCTTTTTGCATGGCTGAAACACAAACGGCACTTATTTTTTCTGCTCATCGAAATGATTGGAAGCAAAGGATGAATCGACCGATCATCTATCACGTACACAATGCCTCCAACGACAAATGCGACCAATAAAGAAGTTAACATATCTTTCAATCTAAACAGTCCTTTCTGTTCTCATTAACTTTGATCTTATAACATATTTTTCTTTTTATGAAATAAAAGGAATGTGTATAAAATTGCAATATTTTTAATAAAAAATCTTTACATCTTTGGAAGTTTTATAGTAGTATAGTCAGGTTGGAGGTGAGGGGTATGCTAAAAAGTTATTATTTTATTCATACAAAAGATGATCAAGGTCAATATGTTGTACATACAGAAGATTGTGCATTTTTAGGTGATGCTTCAAGCCGTAAATTGATTGGTCTGCACATGAGTGGCGAGAGCGCCATTGATGAAGCTAAACAAATGACGAATGAAACTGATTTTAATGGTTGCTTCTACTGCGCTTATTCAAGTCATAAGAAATAGACCATGTGATTAAACCATATGTTCGGGCATGTTGTCTGGCATATGGTAAATTTTCAGGCGCAACATGAATACAAATTGAGAAACTACCCATTTATTTAAATAGGTAGTTATCACGAACTAATAGTTCACTTCATATATATTTCACCCATTCAATTCTTCTTGCAATGAAAATCTCTCTTTGAACACCCTTCCTTCTCATTTTTTTGGCTGATATAATGCCATGAATAAAATCATGTATACAATACAAGCTGTCCCAGCCCATTGAAAAAAACCAAATGGCTCCTTTAACCAAAAAACAGTCGTGACAACTGCCGCAAGGGGCTCGACACTTCCAATTAAGCTTGACTCTTTCGGTGATAAATATTGCAAGCTTTCTATGTAAAACCAAAAAGCGATCATTGTACCAAATATGATAACAAACAATAAATAAACATACGCTTCAACAGGTAAATGCGACAGATTTATCTTCCATGGCGGATGGACTAAGCTAAGGGCGGCTCCCCCAATCAGCATCGCCCAGCCGACAACGACTAAAGAATCAAATTCTTTTAACAGATTGATTGGATATAGCGTATAAAACGAAAGCGCTACAGCAGACAGTATTCCCCAAACCACTGCGACAAATGGAACGGTTAATGTTGAAACAGAACCATTCGTCAATAAGAGAAACATGCCCATGAACGCCAATGACACCGTCAGCATATCTCTTTTGGTAAAAGTAGATTGGCGGCGAAGTACTAAATACATGATAATCATAACAGGGGCCGTATACTGCAGAAGCGTCGCCACAGCTGCATTCCCAAGTTGAATGGATGCCATATAAGTATATTGAACAGCTAGCATGCCCATTACTCCAAATATAAGGACTTGCATAGCCGTCCTCTTCTTTTTCCACACACCAATTAGTTGCGCTCGTTCTTTTGTCATAAAATGAACAAATAAAAGCAGTCCACCTGAAATAAGCAGCCTGACAGTCACAAGCCAATTGACATAAATCCCATATTGCTGAAACAATTTTTGTGAAACAGTTCCTCCTACTCCCCAACAGATGGCACCAATCAGAACAAGCAAAATTCCCTTATTTCTATCCATTTCGTTCTCCTCAACTCTCAAACAAGCATGATAATATAGTTGATAGTAGTTCACTTTGTTACATATTGATATATCAATTGAACATAAAAATAAAAGAATATTGAGGAGAACCATGAACAACCATCATTTTCTTGTTGACTACAATTTGAAAGAATTAACGGAGCATTCTACTACGACCTGGTCTATCGCTCTTTATCATACGAAAAATTGTGATCATAGAAGCGGCCACATCCCTCTTCACTGGCATGACGAATTTCAATTTGTTTTTATTTTAGAGGGGGAAGCTGAATTTCACATCAATGAAGAGACGATATGTTTGAAGGAAGGAGATGGCGTATTCATCAATAGTGGCTGCCTGCATATGGCAAAAGATGCGAATGGGACAACTTGTACATATCTTTGTCTAAACGTTTCCCCACATTTCATCACAGCCAATGAATTATTTACCACTTTCGTTCATCCTTATATGCATGCGAGTCAGACACCTTATATTTTATTGAACCGAAAAGACCACTGGCCAAATCATATCTATCAATGTATTCAAACCATTCAGCGATTAATTGATGAGACTCCAGCATATTATGAGCTTGAACTCAATATTCAACTCATCACCATGTGGAAATGTTTATTACAAAATGGCTTTCAAATAAAATATGATGCACGGCAGCATGATAAAAATGAACGGATGAAACCTATGCTGAATTGGATTCACCAGCATTATCACGAAAAGGTGCTTCTTCAAGATATCGCTCGAGCAGGTCAGCTAAGCCGATCTGAATGCTGCAGATACTTCAAAGATATTCTAAAGAAGACACCTCTTCATTATGTGAATGAATATAGAGTTCAACAAAGTCTCATCCTGCTTCAAGAAACAGACTTCAATATAACCGAAATTGCTTACAAAGTCGGCTTCAACAGCACAAGTTATTTTATTAGTATGTTTAAAAGAATAAAAAATACGACACCTTTAGCATATAGAAAATTAAAAGCGCCGCATTCTTTGTAACTGAAACAGATTGAAGAAAAATCATGATGGATAGATACTAGTGTCTTTGCACACCATTCTGTCATTTTTATATACAAACACGTTTTAGAACCGTCATGAATGGCTATTGTAAATAAGAATAATGGAAATCCTATCGCTTTTCACAATAAGTCTATTTGCAATTTACTAATAAAAACGTATAATTTATACTAAGCACAGGAAGACGAAAGACAAAGGAGAGAAAAAATGGACGATTATGCTCATACTAAAGACATAGAACCTACAGCAGAAAACATCGCAAAAGCCATTTATACTGTTAACCGCCATGCTAAAACCGCACCAAATCCCAAGTTTCTTTATCTTTTGAAAAAACGTGCGCTGCAAAAACTATTGCAAGAAGGTAAAGGAAGAAAAGTGGGCCTACATTTCTCTAACAATCCCAAATATAGTCAACAACAGTCCGACGTGCTGATTGAAATTGGAGATTATTATTTTCACCTGCCACCAACCAAAGAAGACTTCGAATTTTTGCCACACTTAGGAAATTTAAATCAATCATATCGCAATCCGAAAGCGAATATGTCATTAAACCGAGCAAAGCAACTGCTTCAAACGTATGTCGGTTTAAAAGAAAAACCTACCGCCACAAAACAAAAATCACATTATACAAAGCCCGTCTTCAAACGACTCGGGGAAAGTTATTTTTAAACAAAAAACCACTCATGACGAGTGGTTTTTCCTTTAGATAATAAAGTGATCGACTTTTTCAATCAGCTGATGAATTTCTGGTTTACTAATTTGATCATCTGCACCAATTGTTTCCCCTTTATGGCGCAAATCTTCAGTGATTAACGAAGAGAAGATAAGAATCGGTATGGAACTTGTTAAAGGATTTTCCTTCAACAGTTTCGTTAATCGGTGACCATCCATTTTAGGCATTTCAATATCTGTAATAATCATATCAATTTCTTCTGTCACAGTAATTCCTTTGCTGACAAGGTCCATGACGTGGTCATATGCCTGTTTCCCGTCTTCAAAGGTCACAATGTTTTTATAGCCTGCTTCGGTTAATTCATTTGTTAATAAACGCATGAGAAGCGGAGAGTCTTCAACGACATAAAGCTTCTTCCCTGTTCTTCTCTCGTCTTTCTCACCGTCAAACATATGATACGTTTCTACTCCAGAAGCGGATTCAATATCATAAATGATTTTCTCATAATCTGGAAGGAAAACCATTTTCTCATCAAGCTTAATGATACCGGTTAAATGACGTTCCATCCCTTGATTGAGTGCAGTTGGCTTTTCAATCTCTTCCCAGCTGACGCGGTGAATTTGTGATACCGTTCCTGTATGGAACACAAATTTCCGTTGGTTGAATTCAGTCACAATATATTTCTCTTGTTCTGACTGATCTGACTCGACATTAAAAAAGGAAAATAGATTGATGACTGGTAAAATCTCGCCTCGTAAACTAATCATCCCTTCTACATCTTGATGAGAGTGCGGTACTGCCGTCACCTCAACCGGCTGGATGATTTCTCTTACTTTCATGACGTTAATGCCGAATTGATTTGAACCAATTTCAAACTTCACAATTTCCAATTCATTGGTACCAGAGTCAAGTAAAATTTCTTGTTTGTTTAAAGCCACGGAAATCCCTCTATTCTTCAATATAAGATTGTACTTTTTATATCGGCAGCATAGGTAAAAAGTTGACGTTTCTTTACGCTTTCTCTCGTACGAATTGATGAATCACAAGTCCTATCGCTGCAAGAATAAGTAAAGACCCTAGCGCAAGGCGGCTTGCGAGGTTTCCGTGCTCTGCAAACAGCAGAGTGACTGACCCATAAATGATGGGTCCAATAATGGAAGACACCTTCCCTGAGAATGCGAAGAGACCAAAAAACTGTCCTCTCTTTTCCTTCGGTGTCAGCTCAATAATCAATATTCGTGATGCCCCCCAGCTTGCGCCGAGTGAAATACCGAATAAACTGCCAGCCACCCAGAAGACCCATTCCGTTGTGGCTGTGACAGCCAGAATCAGGGCAACGATCAAAATCACATACACGACTGTAATCGAGCGCTTTGCCCCAATCGCTTTTGTGATATATCCAAATAAAAAGGAGCCAATGATACTTGAAATGGTCGACACAAGATAAAGCAGAATAAATTGTCCAGCAGTAAAGCCAATGATGATTTTGGCATACACCGCCATCATCGCAATCGCTGTCTGTAGGGCATCATTCATAAAAAAGAAAGCAATCATAAAGATAAAAGCCGGCTTGTAATGTTTCATCTCTTTAAACGTGCGAATAATTTCTTTATACCCGCTGAAAAATGACGCCTTTTTCTCTTGCTGCGGCAGTGGATGAGGGTCTTTTACAAAAAAGAGAAATGGCAGGAAAAAGAGAAAGAATAATAGTGCTGTCGGAATAAATGCTTCATGAAATTGGTCATTGCCAACAAGTAAATAAACTGTGAGACCGACAAGCGTCCCTAAATAACCAACGGCAATGCCAAATCCAGAAATAAGCGGTATTTCATCCTTTGTCCCAAGATCGGGCAGGATGGTGTCATAAAACACTAGGCTCGAGTGATAGAAGAATTTTGCAATCACAAACAAGGTGACCACTACTAATAAAGAGACAGGCAGCCCAAACCATTCGCTTGAGAAATCAATCCCAGCAAAGATCCCCATCAAAAATGTACAAGCTATACATATTAGAGTAAACACTGTGATATAGCGCTTCTTTTTTCCTGTACGATCGATCAGGACTCCGTATAATGGTGTGAAAATGACGAGAAAAAAACTGGCTAGTGCGTTTGCATAAGAAATAAATGTACTAGCGATCTGATCCATTCTCGCACTGTCTCCGATTGTTTCCTGCAAGTAGAACGGGAAGAAAATGGTGATCATATTCGATGAAAATATTGTATTTGCAAAGTCATACAATGCCCAGGCCAAAATGGGTGCTGTCAAAAACAGACCGAAGCCTGCCCCTTTTTTCTGCATGGTCTTTTTCCCTGTTTTCAATCGTTTGTCTCCCTTCCCTGCCTGATTTTTCACTATCATTCTATTTTATGTCATACGTCCCTCTTCCATACAAGCAATCTATATAAAAAGCACCTCTTACGATTGAGCAGAGGTGCTTTTTTTCATTATTTCTTCACAACAATGGTACTTGCAATTAAATCGTGAAGTGCTTGTTTTTTCTCTGTGAAAAAGGCAATGATGTAGCCAATATATAAGATTGGAGACAAAAAGCCTTTTGCAAAGAAGCGACCTGTTGCACGGCCGAATGTCACTTTTTCGCCCGTTACTCTTGTCACTTTAATCCCAAGAGCCATCTTACCAAGCGTTCCTTGCAGTTTTGATGATTCCATGATGGCGTAATAAAGCCATGTCACCACAATACCGACCAAGATCGCCCCTATATAGAAAAAGATAAGTCCCATAATCACTGCCCATTCCTCATCTGTCATAACAGTTGTTGAATAGTAATAGCTGTCGTCATCCATCATCAATGCTGCCTCTGGACTTGAGACAAAAAAGAGTGTTGCCAAAATAAACATGATAAAAGAATATGGTACGCCGATGATGATACCATCCAAAAGGTGTGCAAGAAAACGATAGCCTACGCCTGCTAGCTCAGGATGTTTCTTTTCTTGAATGTGTGGTTCTGTTATGTTTGTTTCCATCCTATTTCTCCTTTATTATGTATGTTTTCTATAAATTTCTTATAATCATTCGTTATTATATCTTATGAATATCGCAAGATCAATGTAACTTTACACTTTTACATATATTTTAGATCAGTTCGTCCTCAATGATTTATGTGAATAAATACTGAAAATTTGTGAAAATCATGGTACTTCTAGTTCTTTTACCTCCTGATTTTTAACATTTTGTGATATTTTCGTCTTGTTTCCATTCTGCTGTTGACAATGGTTCTTCACATGGTACAATAGTCAAGGATTTTTTAAAGAAAGGTGTTCATGATGGGAACTGTCGTACTATTAAATAACAATGAAATGACTGTGATTGAAGATATTTGCGAAGCTGATTTTTTAGACATGAAGCATGATTTGTCAAATGATGACGCAGCTTATATCTCTTGGTATGAAGATTACGATACTGCTTATGGATATTGATTTCATTTCATAGATGAAGCGTAAAAAAAAGGCGATACAACCTAAGTTGGTTGATCGCCTTTTTACGTTTGCGTGCTTCTTTCACTTTCAGGTTCTACATGAATAAAGATTTGTGCATGCGGAAAATCTTGCTGTATCTTCTCTTCAATTTGATCACATAATTGATGAACATCTTCTATCGTTGTCTTGCCATCTACAATCAAATGAAAATCAATATATTCCTCTGCACCGGATCGTCTTGTTCGAAAGTCATGATATTCGATGAATTCTTGACTGAATCCTTGAATGATTGCTTCGATCGATTGTTCTTCCTCGGGCGTTAGCCGGGCGTCTACGAGTGGCGGGAAGGCTTCTTTCATGAGTTTAAATGCTTCACGCATAATAAAGAGAGCAAGTATCATTCCAATGATCGGATCTAAGAAATACCAGTCGGTTAATGCGACAAGCAATAAACTGAATGCGACCCCTAATGACGTATACACATCAGTTAACAGGTGCAATGCATTCGATTTCATGGCGACAGAATGGACCCTTTCCGCCTCTTTGTTCACAACCTTCGATACGATAAAGTTGATGATCGCGCCTAATAGCATCACCACAATGCCAAGTACAGGCAGCTTGACTGGCTCTGGATGCATTAATTTGTGAACACATTCGTAGATGATCCAAATGCCCGCAACGAAAATCAGTAAGGTCTCAATCGTTCCAGAAATATTTTCGACTTTTCCATGTCCATAAGGATGTTTAGAATCTGCTGGCTTTCTTGAAATACGAACAGAGATAAATGCAATAAAAGATGCCATTAAATCGAGAAAAGAATGAATGGCTTCTGATAAAACCGCAACAGATCCAGTGAGCAGACCTACAATGATTTTTAAGATGACAACAAATGTGTTACTCATCACGGATAGAAACGCTATTTTTGATGTCTTCGCTGATTGTTCCATTTATCGTCCTCCTTTAGGAGATCGTATGTCTATGAAAGCAATTCCCATGACCCTGATTCTCACGTTCTTTCAGTTTACACCGTTTTGCCGTTTTCTAATCATGTTATCGCAGCCTGTATTTTCTCGTGAGGTTACGCTATAATAAATGTTGCTCTTTCTTCAATATATCACTCATGCTGTGATGAATAGGAGAATAGACTACAGATAATGATATCCAGTGCCTTTCGCAGGTGACATTTATGCAGTGAATGGTAAAATAGGATAAAAACATAAATTTTTAAGGTGATGAGAAATGGAGCATTTGCTGAATCCAAGAGTAAAGGATATTGAAATTTCAGGCATTCGAACATTTTCAAATCTCGTATCGTCATATGAGGATGTCGTATCTTTGACGATAGGCCAGCCCGATTTTTATACGCCGCATCATGTCAAAACAGCTGCAAAAGCAGCCATTGACGAGAATTTCACTTCGTACACTCATAATGCTGGTTTCCTAGAGCTAAGACAAGCAATCCAGCACTACATCAAGAAGAAAGTCAACCTTGATTATGATGCAGAGTCAGAGATCATTGTGACGACAGGTGCAAGTCAAGCGATTGATGCTGCGTTTCGAACCATTTTGTCAGAGGGTGATGAAGTGATTTTACCTGGACCTGTCTATCCTGGCTATGAACCGATCATTCGAATGTGCGGGGGGAAGCCCGTACATATCGACACAACGAATGCTGGCTTTAAATTAAATGCCAAGCTGATTGAGGATGCATTAACGGAAAAAACAAAGTGTGTTGTGCTTCCTTATCCTTCAAATCCAACTGGTGTCACGCTTTCAGAAGAAGAATTGAAAGAGATTGCCCAGCTCCTTGAAGGAAAAGACATCTTTATTTTATCCGATGAAATCTATAGCGAGCTGACATTTGACCGGCCGCATCATTCAATCGCTTCTTTCTTAAAGGAACAGACCATTGTGATTAACGGACTGTCTAAGTCTCATAGCATGACTGGTTGGAGAATTGGCTTTTTATTTGCTTCAGCTCCAATTGCTAAACATGTATTAAAAGTACATCAATATAACGTGTCTTGTGCCTCGGCTGTCTCACAAAAGGCGGCACTTGAAGCTGTGACAAATGGTGTGGATGATCCACTCATCATGAGAGAGCAATATAAGAAAAGGCTCGATTATGTATACGATCGGCTCATTTCTATGGGGCTTCCGGTCATTAAGCCTTCTGGCGCTTTTTATATTTTTCCATCCATTGAATCATTTGGGATGAGTTCCTTTGATTTTTGTATGGAGCTGTTAGAAAGTACAAGACTTGCTGTCGTACCAGGGTCTGCTTTCTCTCCACTCGGCGAGGGGTATGTGCGTCTATCCTATGCTTATTCACTTGAAACACTGAAAGAAGGACTTGACCGCCTAGAACAATTCGTTCTTGAAAAGCGTTCCATTCATTTAACAGACTGAAACAACGGCCCTCCTGCCGTTGTTTTTTATTTTGCAGGAAACATGATGTGAAATACGGTGCCCTTTTCGGGATGACTATCCACACGGATCGTCCCGTTGTGATTTTCTAAAATATTAAATGTCACCATAAGGCCAAGTCCAGTCCCTTTTTCCTTTGTCGTTAAAAAGGGCTCTCCTATTCGCTTCATGACCGATTCAGGAATGCCAACCCCTTCATCACGAATGGTGACGTGAATTCCATCTCTTTCTGCTTTGGCCGTAATGTCAACCTTCCCTCCGTCCGGCATGGATTCTACGGCATTTTTGATTAAATTGATAAACACCTGCTTGAGCTGATTTTGATCCCCGTTCATCAGGAGATCCTCTTCTATTTCACTCGTATTCATTAAAATGCCATTTAAGTTCGCTTGTGTTTCTAATAAAGCCGTGACTTCGCTGATGATTTTTTTCAAATCAAGTGTCTGCATCGATGCCGTTTGCTGCGGTTTTGCCAGCATGAGCAGCTCGCTTAAGATAATTTCTATCCGGCTCAGTTCAGAGAAAACAATCTCGAAATATTGATCCCGATCTTTCGTTTTCGGTTTAATGAGCTGCAAAAAGCCTTTGATGGCAGTCAATGGGTTCCTGATCTCATGTGCAATGCCCGCAGCCAATTGGCCTGCGATCGATAATTTTTCAGATCGGAGCATGAGCTCTTCTGTCTGCTTACGTTCGGATATATCTCTTAAAATAATTTGAACGGCTGTTTCTCCAAAAAATGTAGTTGGGATACACACCATTTCTGTATAGATCAGCTTGTGTTTAAACGTATGACAGCTCATCGTGACAATCTCAGAATCTGATGCTCTTTCAATAATACGTGATATGCTTTTTTTCACTTTTGGCTGGTCACAGGAATGGATTTGATGAAAAATATCTTTTCCTATTAATTTATCGTAATGCTCGGCTTCAAATAATTTAATGCCTGATTCATTCATAAACACCCATTTGTGATCGTGAATGACCGCAATCGTATCAATGGAGTTTTGGATGAGCAGCTGATACCGCTCCCGGCTTTTTTGCAGAACGGTTTGGAATTTCTTACGGGATGAGATGTCTACTAACAGCAAAAGCTCTGCCCGCTGATTTTGATAGATCGTTGGTGATGACTTCACTTCGATATGAATGCTGCTCCCATCTTTCCGCTTCCAAATCTGTTCAATCATTCCGACTGGAAGACCTTGTTGCAGCCTTGTAATTCGGCTTCTCACAATGTCATGGTACTCCTCAGCAATAAAGTCAAATGCAGTTTTGCCGATCATGTCATCTCTTGTACATACCCCCATTAATTGAAGCATCGCATCATTCGCATAAACAATTTCCCCTAAAATCGTAATACATAACGGATTTGGCAGCATGGCAATCAATTGTTCAGCTTCACTGACATGTTGGAAAGCCGGCAGACTGCCTAACGACTGTTCTGACACTTCTGATGTTGTTTGAAATGCTGCTTTTTGCGGTTCAGCGTCCAGCACCCTCATTTTTAGGATCATTTCTCTACTTAATTCACTGTCTAACTCATCACAAGCAACAAAATCAATACTAGCTTCAATCCATACAGCTGTTAGGTCACTTCTAAGCAGCCTAAAGTGGGAAATCTCTAGCATGTGCTGATTGTAGAAATAACTCTCGACGAGAAATTGATCTTCGGTATGAACAAAGTCTTTCAAAAAACACCCTAGTAAATCCTTTTGTTCATAGAGCAAAAGCTGCTTACAGTTAGAAGAAATGTAGAGAAAGCGGCCATTAGAAGAAAGAACGGCATGTAAATCGATATTCGAATAAAGCTGATTCGAATCTTTCATTTTTTGTTCCATCGTCGTCCGACCCTCCTTTTCATTTTTTAGGGTTGTCCTTAGATTGATGTATAAAAAAGATTCGCTAGAAAACCCGTATTTTCCTTCCGTCATCGAGGGAAACGTCCATATTTTCAGCAAAAAAGAGCACATTCTCTTGATGTGCTCTCTGCTGTTTACTGCTTTTCGTATTTCTTTTGTAATTCAACGTACTTATCAATAATTTTACTTGGGATGGTTTTAATGACGGAATCTTTGTCTGAGACATAAGGTGTCACGACACTAAAAGCTACTTTTGGATTGGACGATGGATAATATCCTCCAAAGGTTAAATTGTAAGTGGGGTTTCCCCACCAGCTGCGGTTAGCACCATAGTAAAAGGTTTGGGCCGTCCCTGTTTTTCCTGAGACATCATGCTGACCAAAGCGGCCAGCGGCAGTACCGCCGGTCGATGTGACCATTTTCAGTCCCATTTTGACGCGGTCAATATCTGCTTTCGAATTGTTAATCGTGTTCAATACCTTCGGCTCATATTTTTTCACGACTGGGCCTACTTCATCCTTCTTCGTTGGAAGGTGAACGCTTTTCACCACTCTTGGTTGAACGCGATTTCCTCCATTGGCGATCGTTGACATGTACTGGGCAACTTGAAGCGGTGTATACGTGTCATACTGCCCAATTGCTTCATCGAGCAAAAGTCCGCCGACCGTCTTCGGATGTGTCTGCATCCCGCTTGATTCCTGCGGCAAATCGATCCCTGTTTTCACGCCGAGGCCGAATTGCGCATAGTAGTTTCTCATTTTTTGCAGGTGCTCAGGTCTTGCCGGTAACGGACCATCCTTTTGATAAATGATGCCCGCCATTCTCATCGCTACTTGGAACATGTAGACGTTGGAACTTTTTTGGAGAGCCTGTAGATCATTGACCCATCCAAGAACTTTGTATGACCGTTTCGGCTTTCCACCACTCCCTGCAAAGTAGAGCGGTGTATCCATATAGGATTGGTTGTGCGACATTCCGTCCTGATAACCGCCAAGTACTGTGGCTCCTTTGATTACAGAGCCCATTTCGTACTGGGTCGTAAATGTTCCGATGGCATAATCAGTGACGTCTCTGCCGTCCATTTTCTTGCCAGACATCGCGAGAACATCCCCGGTGTTAGGGTCCATCATCACGACAAATGCACGGTCCATCATATAGTTTCTCGCACTAGCGGATCTAAGCTCTGATTCGACGATCTTGTCGACTTCCTTTTGCAGCTCCATATCAAATGTCAGTGCAAGATCAAGTCCTCTTCGTCCCTCTGTCCGCTTGATTTCATCGAGCAGCTTCCCGCCAACCTGAGTATATTGAACGGTCGCTTTCTCCGGGTTCAGAAAATCCTCGTATTGATACTCTAAATAGCTCTTCCCTACTCGGTCATTACGTGAGTAGCCTCTTGCCATATAGTAATCTTCACGCTCTTTTATAATCCCTTGCTCTGGTGTGGTCACACCGCCAAGTACATTATAAAGGGTCTTCTCATACGGATATTTTCTTGTCCAATCATTGATGACATTCACACCAGGCAGTTCATCAAGATGCTCTGATACAAGTGAAATCTCTTCATAGGTCAAACTCACAGATGATGCCTGCTTTGACTCTTTTGTTTCATCGAGTAAAGCAACTTTTTCGTCCCCTTTTTTCTCTTCATTTGGGTCCATTGCTTTCACGATTTGAGGCTCAAAGGCATATCCGCCTGTAAATCGACGATAGATCGCTGCAACTGCTTTTTCCTCTGCATTTTTTTCGATCGCCTTGACCTCTTCCTTAGGCACGCGCTCTACTTGAAGCGGATAGACATCTTTTGCTTTAAGATTCTTTTGCTCTGCTTTTGAAATGAGCTTATCCGCTTCTTTCGGATGGCTTGCCAGCCAAAAATCTCGAATGTCACGCTCTCTCAAAAAATCAGTATCCATTTTTATATAAGTCGCAAGTTTTCTTGCTACCTTAATCTTATCCTTCGCTTTTACACCGCTTTCTGATGTATAAACGATGGCAGGTACACTTTCATTATCAACGACGATTCTTCCTCTCGCGTCATACATTTTTCCTCTTGGTGACGGGTATGATGCTGTTTTGACCTCTGTTCGGTTAGCCTGCTTTTTATAATCCTCACCATTGACGATTTGCAGTACACCAAGCTTGATCACAAGCACAGCAAACAAACTAAAGACAGCGAAGAAAAAGAGATTAATCCTCCAGGCGTTCCGGCGCTTGAATTTTTTCTGCTCGGCACCACCTTGATGCTGTTTCTCTCCCACTTATGTAGCTCCTCTCATCCTTTCAATCTTTTACAATTACCACTCATTATTGTAACACTTTTGTAATAGTTGTTACAGCGAAACAAGCGAAAAAAAGCTGTCAATCCCTATTATGCAAAAAAATATACTAACACTTTAAAATATTGGTATGTTTATGTCGTTTTCATTAAATGGCAGAATTCCCTATCCTTTGATATGAGGCGGTTTTTTTTGTGACTTTAACAAAAATGACAAACAGGCATTGTCAATGGAGGATGCTGGTACGTTTATAACAAAAAGTCCATGTTATGATTTTCTGTGAGAAAACAAAACAAAGATTTTAGGAGGAGTTACAATATGAAGAAGAAATCATTCTTTTTTTCAGCGCTAACGGCTGCTGCACTCATCACGTTCACTGGGGGACATTCAGCTGATGCGAAGGAGCTTAACCTGAAACAAGTAATACATGTACAGCATCAAACCATTGATCTTCATACATTAGCTACAAAATTACATATCTCTTCAGATGTAAACAAGCTAAGCAAGTCGAATCAAAAAGAGATCGAAGCTCTTTTAAACAAGCTGATCAAAAGCGGGCAACCTGTTACTGGCACAAAAGTGGTAAAAGAAGTAAACAAAGCAAAAAATGAACAAAAACAAGAATCAGTGAAAAAACCTACTGCTTCTAAACCAAGTGCGCCAGCAAAACAAAATACAAACAACAATACAAAAGCTGATCAAAAAGACACAACGACAGCAAAAGCAGACAGCAGCTTGAATGCATTTGAAAAAGAAGTCGTTGAGCTTACAAACAAAGAGCGTGCAAAGCAAGGATTAAAAGCACTTTCTGTTGATTCAAAGCTAAGCAAATCTGCTCGTGCAAAATCTCAAGATATGAAAGATAAAAACTATTTCTCTCATACAAGCCCAACTTACGGATCCCCATTTGATCAAATGAAGAAATTCGGGATCACTTACAAAACAGCAGGTGAAAACATTGCCCAAGGTCAAAGATCTCCACAAGAAGTGGTGACTGCTTGGATGAACAGTGAAGGTCATAGAGCCAATATCTTAAACAAAAACTATACACATATCGGTGTTGGTTATGTGAAATCTGGAAACTACTGGACGCAGCAATTCATCGGAAAATAAGTTATCTAAAAAGCCTGTCCCAAAGTAGGACAGGCTTTTTTATTTCACCCATAATTTATATATACTTTGTGTGCCGCTATTTTCTTCGCCCTGTTCGCGCAGCTTCTCATAAAGTGACTTCGCAAGTGAGAGCCCAGGCATCTCTTCTCCCATCAGCTCTGCTTCTTCAAGTGCAATGCCCATATCTTTAATAAAATGCTTCACGTAGAACCCTGGCTCGAAATCACCTTTCAGCATTCTTGGTGCAAGGTTTGACAAGGACCAGCTTCCTGCCGCACCCGTTGTGATGCTTTTGAGCACGTGCTCTGGATCAAGTCCTGATTTTTCGGCATAGGCCATAGCCTCTGCGACACCTACCATGCCTGCTGCAATCGCAATTTGGTTACACATTTTGGTATGCTGGCCGCTTCCTGCAGGTCCTTGATATTGAATGTTTTCGCCCATTTTCTCAAATAAGGGCAAACACGCTTCATAGGCTGATTTTTCTCCGCCAATCATGATCGCAAGCGTTGCATTTTTTGCGCCTACGTCTCCGCCAGAAACTGGTGCATCTAATGCAAACAGCCCTTTTTCTTTCGCTTTCACTTCAATTTCTTTTGCCAGCTGAGGCTTCGATGTCGTCATATCTATCAGATAAGTACCAGGCGTAGCATGTGCCACAAGCCCCTCTTCACCTAAATAGATTTCTTCTACATCTGATGGATATCCTACCATTGTGATGACAGCATCTGCATGCTGTGCAATTTCCTTCACTTCCGGCTTCCATGATGCGCCTTTTTGAATGAGTGCATTTGCTTTCGCTTTTGTTCTTGTATAAACGAGAACTTCATATCCAGCATCCATTAAATGTTCTGCCATACTGCGTCCCATTACACCAATTCCAATAAAACCAACTGTTTTGATTTGTGTCATCACTTGTTCCTCCTTAAAGAGACTTTGTCAATCCACCATCAATGATAAGTGTTTGACCTGTCATGTATGTATTGGCTTCAGATAAAAGAAAGGCTGCATATGCTGCAAATTCCTCTGGCTGCCCATAACGGCCAAGCGGAATCGTACGTTCAGCCTGTGCTTTGATTTCTTCAACCGTTTGGTGCTCCGCCTGCGCGCGGTACTTGTCGAGCTGTTTGACACGGTCTGTTTCAATTTTCCCTGGGGCTAACGTATTAATCAAAATCCCATCCTTAGCAAGCTCCTGAGCGGCTGTTTTTGTCCAGCCGGCAATAGCCGGTCTAAAAGTATTTGACAGCATCAAGCCTGGGATCGGTTCTTTTACTGACATAGACGCAATGTTTAACACGCGTGCACCGCGTTTTTTCAAATAAGGCAAGGCCTCTTTTAATAATCGAATATAGCTGAGTAAATGAAGCTGAAATGATTCCATCCAGTCTTCATCTGTTAAGGTTTCAAGCGTCCCTGTTTTAGGCCCGCCTGTATTGTTCACAAGAATGTCTACACACTTCTCATCACCAGCTGCCGCTTGAACTAGCGCCTTGATTTGCTGCGCGTCAGACACATCACATACTTGATAAGTCAGCTTTCCTTTTACAAGCGGAGATAATTCTTTCACCGTTTCTGTCAGCGTGTGCTCATGTCTTCCTGAAAGCATCACATCTGCTCCCTCTTTTGCTAGAGCAAAGGCAATCGCTTTTCCGATACCTTGACTACTTGCAGCGACCAATGCTTTTTTTCCAGATAAATTGACATTCATGTCAACACCTCCTTTGCTTTATTTTATCATACAAAAAGAACCTTGCTCACGTCGCAAGGTTCCTTTCCGCTTCTTTACAGCTTAAACCGATCTACTGCTTGACGTAATGCATTGCTGGATTCGTTCAGCATTTCAGTCGAGGTTTTCGTTCTTTCTAAAACTTGGACTTGTTCATCTGTAGACGCATGCACTTCCTCAGCCGAAGCCGCCGATTCTTCTGAAATTGCAGCAATGCTTTGAATGGAGTCACTCATCTTCTGCTGTTCTTCTGTCATTTCATTGATCTGTGTATGAATGCTGTCGATTGTACCGACAAGTGCCTGCATTTCCATTGTGATGCTGCTCAGTGCCTCACCTGTTGCATTAATGGCGTCACCTTGTTCCTCATTCATCTTACTTGCTGCTGTCATCGCTTCAGCCGCCTTCTTCGATTCATTTTGAATGAGTTTGACGGTTTCACTAATGTGTTTTGTTGATTGCGCAGATTGTTCAGCAAGCTTTCTGACTTCTTCTGCAACAACAGCAAATCCTCGTCCGCTTTCTCCAGCTCTCGCTGCTTCAATGCTTGCATTCAGTGCAAGTAAATTCGTTTGATCCGAGATTTGAGAAATGGCTGTCACCACGTTTTCGATATTTTTCGTTTTATGCTCAAGGTCTAGCAGCATTTGCTCTACCTTTTTCGATTCTTCGTTCGCTTGTGTTGATTTTTGAACGAGCACACCAAGTGCATCAAGCCCTTTATAGCTTGCATCCTCAGATGATTTTGAGTTGGTTTGCATTTGTGAGGCAAGCTCACCCATATGGCGCACTTTCTCATACAATTGCTCTGATTTCTCATTAATTGTTTCTGCATCTGATGCCTGCTTAGATGCCCCTGTAGCCACCTCTTGAATGGCGGTTGCAATCTGTTCGCTCGACAGCAAGGTTTCATTTGAAATTTGTGTGACTTCATCCGTTGATGTCACTACTTGGTCTGAAGCCCCTTTCACTTTTTCAATTAACTCTCTAATGTCCTCTATCATTTGATTAAAGCTTTTCGTGAGGAGACCAATTTCATCTTTGGACTTCACTTCAAGCGTACTTGTTAAATCGCCTTCTGACACTTTACGCACATGCCCTGTTAGACGCTTGATTGGCGTTGTAATGCTTCTTGCCAATAAGAAGCTGAGGATCATCGCAAGAATAATGGCAATGACGGATATAATGATACTTGTCTGATTCATTTGTTCTGTAATCCAAAGCAGTTTCTTTTTCTCAAAGCTAACACCAACCGTCCAATCGGCTTCTTTGATTTTAGATATGACCGTCAGTTCTTTGCTGTCATCAATACCTGAATTGTCGATTGCTTTTTTCACAGAAGCAACTTTTGATATGTTTTTTCCTTGCTCTTTTGGATGCGCCAAAATGGTGCCTGTGTTATCAACTAAGAAAGCGGTCCCTTTATAAGGAATCTCTTGTTCATTTATATAAGATTGAATGGAGGAGAGCTTCAAATCAAGTCCAGCGACTCCAATGACCTTTCCATTTTTGACAATCGCCTTCGTGGCTGAGACAATCACTTTTTTCGTTGCTTCATCAATATATGGATCTGTCCAAACAACCTGATCAGGCTTTTCGACTGCTTGTTTAAACCAGCCTTGTTTAGATGGATCATACCCTTGGCCAAGATCGAACTCCGGGAAGCCGAGCATTTTGCCATCAGTTGTTCCAATATAAGCAAACGAAATGAGTTTATCCTGTTCCTGCAGGTTTTTTATTGCACTTTTTTCAAAATCCAGTGTTTGCTTTGTTTGTTTTTGCGCAAATTCTTCAGTTATTTTACCTGTTGCCAATTTGTTAATTGTATTGCCGTAATTATCAAGCTTTTCTGTAATAATGTCTTTCAGGCTTTCTGCCGTTGCTGTGGCGGTCGTTTTTGCATCTCGTTCAATCAGTGGTGTTAATACCATGTTGGAACCCACTTGAACTGCCACAACGGTTAAAATTAAAATAACTGAGATGAAAACAGCTATTCTCACTTGAAGTTTCTTAAACATCTCCTCACACCCCTATATCCTACTTTCATACCTCGTTGTATATATCGGCATAATTGATACCGCATTCAATAGTTGTGAGAAAATTTAAATAGAAAAAACAAGCCCAAAAAGGCTTGCTTCAAGTAAAATATTCAATTTTTGCAGACGGAAAGTACTGATCAATATATGATTCTAACGTCTGTCTTAGTTCTTGTTCCTCATCTTTTTGGTAGATATATTTCCCGATTCCATATCTACCCCACTTGTATCTTCTTTTTTCTTCATCTAATTCTAATTTTGATTTCGGATAGTTTTTTTGGATGACACGCTTCGCTGGTTTTGTAAAACGATGCTGGATCATTTCAAAGGTGATATCGTGCCTCACATCTTCAGGAAGGGCTGCATCTAGCTTTTCAAAAAGAACTTTATACCCTTCCTGCCAGCCTTCATGAATGTAAATTGGGGCAATAATAAAGCCAAGAGGATAGCCTGCCTTTGCGACCTTGACAGCCGCTTCAATCCGCTGATCAAGCGGTGATGTTCCAGGTTCGAAATATTTAATGACATAATCCGCATTGATGCTAAAGCGGAATCTTGTCCGGCCATTATGCTTTGCATCAAGTAAATGATCGACATGATGAAATTTGGTCACAAAGCGAAGCTTACCAAGATCAGTTTGGCCGAAGTATTCAATCGCTTTCTTTAGTGTATGTGTCAAATGGTCAATTCCTACAATATCTGACGTACAAGAAGCTTCGAATCTCGTGATATCCGGCGCACGCTCATTCATGTACTGCTCCGCCTGATCTAATATTTCTTCAACATTCACATATGTTCGAATGTATGGCTTACTTCCCATCGTCGTTTGCAGGTAGCAATAATGGCAATGCCCCATACAGCCTGTTGCAAATGGGATCGCATACTCCGCAGATGGTTTAGACGTATCAAACTTCAACGTTTTCCTCACACCAATGACAAGCGTTGATTTCGCATTACGATACTTTTGTAAGTCATTTTTACCCGGAATATTTCTTACTTGGTTATGTGAAGTCGTTTCTCTTATTTCAATACCCATCCCCTCGAACTTTTCCTTCAGCTCTCGTCCTAACGGGTACTCTAACGCCCGTGGTTCAATGTACACAAGCTGGGGCACAAAAGGTTTGATCATATTTAGCACATCCTTACCTTATAGGTTTTCATACCGTTACTTTAACCGTGCAGGATGGCTTTTATCCTTTCTAAAATCTCCCTTATTCAAATAAATCTTGATAAAGAGCTTCTGCTTCTTCATATGTTGGAAAGACCGCATCATCTGGAGCCAAGGGATGGTACGTTTCAAGTAAAAATAGGGCAAGCTCCTCTTCGTTGTATGGATGTGAAACAATTTCTGCTTCTTTGATTTGTGCTACGTTTGCTGCATGTGGATTTCGATAAATCACATATACTTGATCACCCGGTTTATAGTCTGAGAAAGGCAATCTGGTCACCTCCATTTTTCTTATAGAATGCCCTTCTCTCTGACGGATATGACCCAATATGATAAAATTCGACAAAAAAACCAGACAGGGTTACTGTCTGGTTTGAATTCACTTAGTTATGTTGAAACGTTTTCTTCACGAAATCAACCACTTCTTCTGTCGTGCTAAGTGATAAAATATGCTCTTTAAATGATGCAGCTTCTTCCTTAGAAAGCTTGCTTAGCTGAGTTCTTGCTGGAAGAATAGATGTTGCACTCATTGAGAATTCATCTAATCCTAATCCAAGAAGAAGAGGAATTGCGATTTCATCTCCTGCCATCTCTCCGCACATGCCAACCCATTTACCTTCTTTATGCGCTGCTTCAATAACAAGCGTAATCAGACGTAAAATCGCTGGATTGTAAGGCTGGTAAAGATAAGACACTCGTTCGTTCATTCGATCAGCAGCCATTGTGTATTGAATCAAGTCATTCGTTCCAATACTGAAGAAATCCACTTCTTTTGCAAATTGGTCTGCAATGACAGCTGTTGATGGAATTTCTACCATTATACCGATTTCAATGGAATCGGATACGTCTGTACCAGCGGCAACCAATGCTTCTTTTTCTTCAAGTAAAATGGCTTTTGCTTCTCTAAATTCTGATAACGTCGCGATCATAGGGAACATGATTTTCAAGTTTCCATATGTACTTGCACGAAGTAAGGCGCGTAGCTGTGTTCTGAAAATCTCCTGTTCTTCGAGGCAAAGGCGGATCGCTCTAAAGCCAAGAAACGGGTTCATTTCTTTTGGAAGCTGCAAGTAAGGGAGTTCTTTATCGCCACCAATATCTAGTGTGCGGACAACCACTGCTTTGCCTTCCATTTTCTCTAAAACAGTTTTATACGCATCGAACTGCTCTTCTTCTGTAGGAAGCTGATCTCTGCCCATGTATAAAAATTCTGTACGGTACAATCCGACTGCTTCGCCGCCATTTTCAAGCACACCTTTTACATCTTCAGGTGTTCCGATATTTGCAGCTAGCTCTACGTGAACGCCGTCTTTTGTGACCGTTGGCTGGTCAACCAGTTTCGCCCATTCCGCTTTTTTAGCTAAATAGTCTTCATGCTTTTTTTGATACGCTTTCACTTCATCTTCAGAAGGCTGAATGATGACGTCTCCGCTAATACCATCAACAATGATCAGATCACCATTTTTCACCGTTTTTGTTGCTTCTTTTGTTCCAACAACAGCTGGAATCTCCATTGATCTTGCCATAATCGCTGAGTGAGAAGTACGACCGCCGATATCTGTCGCAAACCCTTTGACGAATTGTCTGTTTAGCTGAGCAGTATCAGAAGGAGTTAAATCTTCAGCAATGATGACCACTTCTTCAGAAATCATGCTTGGATTCGGAATGTCAACGCCTAGCAAATGTCCAATTACACGCTTTGTTACGTCGCGAATATCCGCTGCACGTTCCTTCATGTATTCATTGTCCATTGCTTCGAACATCGTAACAAACATTGTCGCTGTTTCTTTTAAAGCAAATTCAGCATTTACTTTATCAGAGTTGATTTTATCCTTTACTGGGTTTAGCAGCTCTGGATCACTTAACACAAGAAGGTGTGCAGAAAAGATATCTGCTTTGTCTTGGCCAAGCTCTTTTAGCGCATGTTCTTTAATTGCTTCAAGTTCTTGTTTAGAAACATGAATTGCTTCTTCAAAACGCTTCACTTCTGTCTCTGGATCGTTGATGTCTTTTTGGTGAACTGTTAAATCTGGTTCTTCCAGACGATATGCTTTTGCAATCGCAACGCCTGCTGAAGCACCGATTCCTTTCAGTTGTTGCATTACTCGCCTAGGCCTTCACTTTTCATTGTGTCTTTAAGCGCAGCAAGTGCATCATTTTCATCAGAACCAGAAGCAGAGATTGTGATTGTAGCACCTTTCGCAATTCCTAGAGACATTACACCCATAATAGATTTCAGGTTCACTGTTTTACCATTATATTCTAAGTTGATATCAGCATCATATTTACTAGCAGTTTGTACAAGTACTGTTGCAGGACGTGCGTGAATTCCAGAATCTGCAGTTACTTTGAATGTTTGTTGAGCCATTTTTATCAATCTCCTTTTTATACAATTAATACATCCACAATATTATATCATACTGCCGGGCTTGTCATCTAACAAGAACGGCAGTTATGAAAATTATTTTGAAATTTTCATGATGTTTTCTTGACCAGCTTTGATTTCACCGGCTTCTTGAAGGTCAATAAATTGTCCTTCACTTAAGTTGGTAAATACAATTGGTGTCATTAAAGATGGTACTTCAGACTTAATTTTATCAATATCAACCTCTAAGAGTTTTTGACCGATTTCTACTTGATCTCCCTCTTGTACAAATGCTTCAAATCCTTCTCCTTTGAGGCTGACCGTATCAATACCGAAGTGGATCAAAATTTCAAGTCCACCGTCAGATTGTAGGCCAATTGCGTGTTTCGTTGGGAATACATTTAAGATCTTCCCTTTCACCGGTGAAACCACCGTTCCATCTGTTGGCAAGATGGCGAAACCGTCACCCATCATTTTCCCTGAGAATACTTGATCTGGTACATCTGTAATCGGATGAAGCTCCCCTGTAATTGGTGATGCAAAGATTTCTTCACCTAGTTCGTTTTGAAGCGGTTTTGCAATGACCTCTTCGACCTGCTGGCTGACTTCTTCTTTTGCAGAAGGATCTTTCGCTGGACGAGGCGTGCGGCCTGCAATGATGTCCTGCATTTGTGTTTTTAAATTATCAGAGCGAGGACCGAAGATGGCTTGGATGTTGTTCCCAACTTCGAGAACTCCTGAAGCACCAAGCTTTTTCAAGCGGTCCTTGTCCACTTTCTTCTGATCATTAACAGTGACACGTAAACGCGTAATACAAGCATCAAGGTGTTTAATGTTTTCTTGGTCACCCATTGCTTCAAGAATTTCATAAGGTAAGTCATTACCCTTTTCAGACTTAGGACTATCTGCACCGTCAGCTGCTTCATCCTCGCGGCCTGGCGTTTTCAGATTAAATTTGCGAATGGCGAATCTAAATCCGAAGTAATAAATAGCAGCAAGTGCGAGACCAACTGGAATCACAAGCCACCAAGCGGTTCTGTTTGGCAAGATACCGAATAAGAAGAAATCGATTAATCCTCCTGAGAAGGTCATACCGATTTTCACGTTTAGAATATCCATTATCATAAAGGATAATCCAGCAAATACACAGTGGATTGCAAATAACACTGGTGCAACAAACAAGAATGAGAATTCAAGTGGTTCAGTAATCCCTGTTAGGAAAGAAGTCAGGGCTGCTGATCCCATAATTCCTGCGACAAGCTTTTTATTCTTTGGTTTTGCTTCATGGTAAATCGCAAGTGCTGCTGCTGGGAGACCAAACATCATGAACGGATATTTCCCTGTCATGAATGTACCAGCTGTCAGCTGAACACCATCTTTGATTTGAGCCATGAAGATACGCTGATCACCACGGATAATATCTCCTGATAAGCTCTTATAGCTAAAGAACTCATACCAGAATGGCGCGTAGAATATGTGGTGCAGACCAAACGGAATTAATGAGCGTTCAATGACACCGAATACAAAGGCAGCAAGCGGCTCATTCGCTGCAAGCAGTCCTGTTGAAAATGAGTTCAGTGCACCTTGGATTGGCGGCCAAATGACTAGCATCAAAAGCCCTAAAATAAGTGCTGAAATAGATGTAACAATTGGAACAAAACGCTTACCGGCAAAGAAGCCAAGATATTGCGGAAGCTCAATTTTGTAAAATTTATTAAACATATAAGCTGCTAATACCCCGACAATAATCCCGCCAAAAACTCCGGTAGATAAGGTAGGTATGCCGAGCATATTAACATATGCTGGGTGGCTTTCCTTAAAGAACTTAGCCAATTTGATTGAATCGGATGGAATGGATCCGTTGGCCATTAATACGGCACTCATCGTTACGTTCATGACAAGATAACCGATAATTGCGGCAATCCCTGCCACACCGTCTCCATTAGCAAGACCGATGGCAACCCCTACAGCAAATAAGAGCGGAAGATTCGAGAAGACAATGTTCCCCGCATTTTCCATGACGCTTGCAACAAGCTGAATTGTATCATTGCTTAAAAATTGAGCCACATCGATCAGCTGCGGATTTTGCATCGCATTCCCAAGTGCTAGTAAAATACCAGCAGCAGGAAGGATCGCAACTGGAAGCATAAGTGCTCGTCCAATTTTTTGCAACACACCAAAAAGTGATTTAAACACTAGTTGAACCTCCTTTTATTTTCGCTTACAACATACAAGCGGGACGCTCCCTGACATACATTTCATAGTTAACCGTTTACATTTCACTTTCAAACACAAAAAAAGGCATGGTGATATAAGGTTGCGCAAATAACAGGATCTTATCCTGTATTTACCTTAAGTCACTCATGCCTGATCGAATCAGTTACACGTTTCAAGGAAACTATGAAATTTTATTTGTCAATCTGTACAGATGAAGGGTTAGGTAGACAGCCTCTGCATCTTGTACAGGCTTTTTCAATGCATGTTGTAATATTTTGATCATTTTCCAAGCAGTATTGTAGCATAAAGGATATTCATTTTTCAATAGATGAAGCAATTTTTCTGGCTCCTCTAAAGATTCTTCCCGTTTAATACGCTCAATCGAAAACGTAATATGGCGCAATAAGCGTAAATAATGAATACTTTCTCTGTCTACTTTCATATGAAATGAATCTTCTATGACTTGGACCATTTGCGTGATGAGCTGCGAATGACGGTTCACCTCAGATAATGGCCGATTCGTTAAAGCTGAGTGAATATGGAGCGCAATAAAGCCAATCTCTCCTTCTGGCAGCTTTGTTTCGACATCAGGACGCTCGTTAATGAGCTCAACGACTTCCTTTGCGACCTCGTATTCTTTCGGATACAACGACTTCGTCTCAAGCATAAAGGGATTGGTGATATCATATCCTTGCTGCACCCGCTTAAAACTAAAGGCAATATGGTCAGTCAGGGCAATATGAATATGCTCATTCAAACGGTGTCCCATTTTTTCTCGTATATGATAAATGACGTCATTGGCAAGCTCGATCATGTTCTCATCAATGTGGTGAAGCAGTTGTTTATATTCTGTTTGTTCCTTTGTATTTTTAAGGACAAACATTTTTTCAAATGTATCTTGATCGAGAACATCACCCGATTTTTTCCCGAAGCCGATTCCTTTCCCAATCAGAACTACTTCGCCCAAAGAAGGGTGTCTTGCAATGATGACATTATTATTTAACGCTTTATCAACGGTGAAGGATTCCATGAACATCCCCACCTCCTTCTTATTCAATCCCTCTTATCGTACAAAACAGATGAAACGTGCGTCAACGATTGTTTTTGAAAACGGTGGTTGATCGCTCGTTCAGGTGAAATGGCAGCATTCTTTTCTCTGGCACCTCTCCCTTTATGGCTCGATCGAACAAGTCAAACGCTTCCTGACCCATTCGTTTCAGCGGAATATCAATGCTGGAAATCCCCAAAGCCTCACTTAATTGGTTAAATTGAAAGCTCAGTATGGCTGGAGTTTCTTCTGCTTTTATATGATGACGCTGCGCCTCTAATAAAAAGCCTGCTGATACGTCATCATTTGTGATGAATAATGCTGTGGGGCGATTCTTCATCTCCTGCCACTCTGTAAATAATTGTTTTCCATCAAAAAGTGTTAGTTTCCCTTCGATGATCCATTCTTCATCAATCTCCTGCCCGAGCGATTTCATCATTTCTTGATAAGCCTGAAGGCGCGACTCGCTATTCGCTCCTTCTGTTCTGGCGAGAACAATCGCAATTCGTTGATGGCCGCATGCTGCCAAATGATGCAGGCCTTCCTTAAATGCTTGATCATGTGCAATTGACACTGTTGAGCATGTATCATGCGGCGTGGGATGACAAAATATAATCGGCCCAGATTCCTGCCACTTTAAAATATGCCCATCACTTAACGCATTTGAACAAAATATTAAACCATCCACACGGCGTTCTTTTAAACTCATTAACGCTTCTTTTTCTTTTAATGGATCATACCCCGTTTGAAATAAAGCAAAATGCATACCGTGCGCCTGTGCTTTTTCTGCAATACCTGTGACAAGGCCGCTGAAATAAGAGTGTTCAATCGTCGGAAGAACGATGCCAAGCATATTTGAATAGCCCTTTGCTAAATGGACAGCTTGAATGTTTCTCGTATATTTGAGCTCTTTCATCGCATGTAGAACACGTTCTCGTTTTTCCTCTTTGACATAAGGATGATCATTCAACACACGTGATACAGTTGTCACAGATACGCCCGCTCTTTTCGCAATCTCCCTTATGTTTGCCATTTTTTCTCCTACTTTCTCTTGCTATGGTAAGCGTTTCATACTTTAAGATGTATGTGAGCTGAACAAATCACTGGATGGAAAGGGGAATTCAAGATGGGTTTCATCATATGGATTATATTATGTATGACTGTTTTGTTTTCTGCTCGTTTTGCACTACATCCTTTAGGAAAAGAACATAAAATCAGACCGTTTGAATCAATTGATGATTTTTTTGTTGATAAGGATCGAAAAGAGTGACAAAAAATCACGATGACACTTCCAAGACATGGACGTTCATCGTGATTTTTTTATTACTTGATGATCGTCAGCTCTTTCGGATAATTGGTTAAAGTGACTGGACCGTCTGCTGTGATCAATACATCATCTTCAATTCTGACGCCGCCGACTCCTGGGACGTAGACCCCAGGTTCGATCGTATACACCATGCCTTCTTGGAGAAGATCATCATTTGCCTGGCTCATCGAAGGAAACTCATGAACAGACACCCCTAGACCATGCCCAAGGCGGTGAGGGAAATAGTCCCCATATCCAGCTTCTGTGATCAGCCCGCGTGCTTTTAAGTCCAGGTCCCCAATTCTCACACCCGGCTTACTCATTTCTAGTGCTGCCATTTCTGCGTTCAGGACGGTTTGATAGATGTCCTTTTGCTGATCAGAAGCTTCCTGATAGATGAATGTTCTTGTAATGTCTGAGCAGTACCCATCAACAATGACTCCAAGGTCAAATAACACAAAGTCGCCTTTTTTTAAGGCTGCCTGTCCTGGATTTCCGTGAGGCTCTCCTGATTTTTCGCCAAAGAGAACCATCGTCGAAAAGGACATGCCTTGAATGCCTTTTTTCTTTAGCTCATATTCAATGACAGCGAGCACTTCTGTTTCGGTGACTCCTTCTTTTAAGGCGTTCACCCCAATTTTTACCCCTTCATCTGCCAATTGAGCTGCTTTTTTCAATGTAGCAATTTCAGATTCATCTTTAATCAGCCTTAGCTGATTGAGCTCTTCTTCTACCCGGACAAAAGTTTCTGCCCCAGTGGCAGCTTGAAGCTGTTCTGCTCTTTGAAGCGGAATCGACTCTTTTTCAATTGCAAGTCGAGTTGCTCTTACACCGCGTTTTTCTACTGCTGACTGAATGAAATCAAATGGATTCTCATGGTCTTCATAACCAATGATATCGCCTGACCACCCAGCATTTTTCGCCTGCTCGACTTCCATTTTAGGCAAAATAAAAAATGGATCTGCCTCTTGAAACACAAACAGCCCCATTACTCTTTCATGCGGCTCTGTGAAGTATCCAGATAGATAAAACACATTTTCCTTTGTATGTATAAATGCACCTTGAATGTCTTTTTCCTTTAGCCAAGAAGACAAGCTCTTCATTCGGTTCATCGTGATCCTCCTCACACGTTTTACTACTGATCTATTGTATCAGTTTTTGCTTTATTTCGCACAAAAGCGCACTGGCAGAAGCCAAGTGCGCTATGATGATTTGCTTAAGATGCACGAAGCAGACGCAGTCCATTTAAAATGACCAAAATCGTACTTCCTTCATGCCCGATGACGCCAAAAGGCAAATCAAGCACTTGTAAGAAATTCGCACAAATTAACAAACAAATCACCGTTAATGAGAAAATAATATTTTGCTTAATAATTCGGTTCATCTTTCTTGAAAGACGGATCATCTTCGTTAAGTTATTTAAATTATTCTTCATTAAGATCAGATCTGCTGTTTCTAAAGCCACGTCTGTGCCTCCGCCCATCGCAACCCCCACATCTGCTGTGGCGAGTGCCGGTGCATCATTGATTCCGTCTCCTACCATGATGATGGAATTACCGTGTTTTTTAAGTTGATTGACCTCATGTACCTTTTCATCTGGAAGGCACCCAGCAACAACCTTTTGAATGCCGGCTTCCTGCGCAATGGCTTCAGCCGTTTTTTGCTGATCTCCTGTCAGCATGACGGTTTGGATGCCTAAATCATTCAGCTCTTGAATCATTTTCTTCGCTTCAGGTCTCATTTGATCTTTAAGGCCAAGGCACCCAACGACTTCTTGATCCTTTTGAACATACACCACTGTGTATCCTTTTTCAGAAAGATGCTCTCCTGTTTCTTCAATCTCGCGGTCCATTGAAGCCTTGCCAGCAAAGTCTTTCTTCCCAATCCACCACGTTTCTCCATTCAATTGTGCCTTTACACCAAAACCAGAGGTTTCTTCAATGGTGACATGAGCTGATCTTTCTATTTGTTGCTCTTGTGCCATATCAGAGATCGCTTTCGCTAATGGATGGTTTGATTGACTTTCAATTTGATAAAGCGCCTGATAAAAGGCCGCTTCCTCTTGTCCTTTAGCGATCACCACCTGCTCCACAGCTGGCTTTCCGCTTGTAATCGTCCCCGTTTTGTCAAAAGCAATCATGCTGCTAGTGCCTAGCTTTTCTAAAAAGACGCTCCCTTTAACAAGCATTCCGTTTCTTGCGCCGTTTGAGATCAGTGACAAAGCAGCTGGCATAATGGATGCAACAAGCGCACAAGGTGATGCTACGACCATAAACACCATGGCCCGGTAGAAGGTTTCACTCATACTCCAGCCTAGTACAAAATGAGGCAGAACCATTAAAATCGCGACGGTGATCAGTACACCTTTTACATACGCACCTTCGAATTTTTCAATAAATGCCTGGCTTGGTGACACACTTTCTTGAGCCGATTCGACAAGTTTAATAATTTTATGGAAAAGCGTTTCTTCATTATGTTTGGTCACTTCTACTGTTAAGGAACCATTTAAGTTCACTGTTCCCGCAAACACATCTTCGCCTTGCCCTTTTTCCTGGGGCACAGACTCGCCCGTAAGCGCTGATTCATCCACACTTGTTCTTCCGCTTAAAATCACACCATCTGCTGCAATACGTTCCCCAGCTTTGATCATGATACGGTCACCTGGTGTTAATGATGAAGCAGAGACTTGAATGGTCGTACCATTTTCTTCAATGAAAGTCGCTTCATCTGGTGCGATGCTCATTAAAGCTGTTAAATCCTTCTTGCTTTTATTTGATGTATACGTTTCAAGCGCACCACTAAGTGAGAAAATAAAAATTAAGATCGCGCCCTCTGCCCAATATCCAATGATTGCTGAGCCTATAGCTGCAAAAATCATTAAAAGTTCAACATTCAAGCTTTTAGACGAAATGGTTTCTTCAATTCCTTCCTTCGCTTTTGCAAAACCTCCAATTATAAACGCAAGGATAAATAAAGGAATACTCCACATGCTCTCATCCTTTAACATCCATCCAACCAAAATGAGAATCCCCGAGATACCCGCTGCTATTAATTCTCCGTGCTGTGTCCATTGATGAAGGGACCATTTCGATTCCTTTTGATTTGTTGTTTGATAAAGTGCTGCATTCTCATTCATGATTGTTTTCTCCTCTCTAATTGATAATGGTTTTCACATCATCAATTGTTGCCCGTTTCCTTTTTTCATCTATATTTTCTGCTATTTCAAGCTTTTTATAGGTCTGTTATTCATTATAACAGGTTCTGAGCGATTTTCAATTAATAATTATTATAATTTCTTTTTGATAATAATTATCATTATTGATGTAGATCCTTTCATCTCTTCTGAGCACAGTTTATTCAGATGAAAAGCAATTGAACACAAAAAAGAACCAAAGGAATGATCCTTGGTTCTTGAAATCATGTTTCGTTCTAAAAATCCGTCCACTCCTTGATTTGTTTTTTCGTCAGTGGACCTACATGATTTTTCACAATTTCCCCTTTTTCATTTATCAAAAAGCTGGTTGGAATGGTGATGATTTGGTATTTCTTCATCATTTCCCCTCGCTCATCTAGTATGACCGGGAATGTAAACTTTCTGTCTTTCACAAATTGGGCAACCGCATGTTTACTTTGTTCAGCCCCTAGTAAATTCACCGTTAAGATATCAACATCACTCTGATTTTCTTTCACGATCTGGTTAAATACGGGCAGCTCCATTTTGCAGGACGGGCACCATGTTGTCCAAAAATGCAAAATGGTCTTTTTTCCTTTCGCCGGAATCATCTGCGTTTCACCAGTTAATGTAGGAGCCTCTATCCTTGGCGCCATAACGGGCTCTTTCGCTTCAGCCTCGCTGCCTATGAGTAATAGAAGCAGGGTCATTATAAGAAGACTGGCGGGTAGATATTTACGATTCATCAGGATCTTCCTTCCCAGTTTTCTTATAGCTTGCCCGCTCGACGAAGAGGACATTCAAGCTTTTTTCATTCTAAGAAACATGGAAACGCCGAGCTCCTTACAAATCGTCGCATAATGCAGTGCAGTCAAGAGGAGCATGCCCGTATTCATCCCTAATATAACCCCCATCATATTCAAGCTTTCAATTGACCCGAGAAAATACACCATTGAAAACGAGACGACATGCACCCATATATTATGTAGGAACACATCTTTAATGAGCCCCATACCGATTAAGCACGCTTGAAATGGCATCACAAACAGGTGGCATAAAAAGTACGGCCAAAGCAGCTGTAAGTAGATAGCTGCTTGCGGTGAATCAAAAAAGAGCTGTGTGAGCGGATAAGCAAAATAATACATCACCATCACTGCCGGTACCCCGTACCCAAACGTAATGATTATTGCCTGCCTGACACGTTTTTTCACAAGGGCATACTGACCTAAAGCATAGGCTTCAGATACACTCGGAATCATCACAATCATGATGGAATGAGCGATAAATGCAGGGAAAAAACCGATCGACATCGCGACACCAGCCAGCATGCCGTAATGATCAACAGCAAGTGATCCAGAGATGCCTGCAGCAATAAGGGCACCTTTGATTAAAAACGGTTCTATCGCATTTGCGATCGCATGAAAAATCCGCATGCCCGTTGTTGGAATGGAGACAGCTAATAGGCGCTTTCTCACGTCAATTCCTCTTAATTCAACAGACCTGACATTGACAGCATTTTTCGCCATGACGTATTGGGAGTATAAATAAATAAAGACGACAAGATCACTCGCGACAATGACACCGATGGCAATGAGTACCGCTGTTTCAATATCAAACGAATACCAATGGAAGAACAAAAACAGGCAGATAAGCTGGATCGTTTTCTTCAGCATATTGGCAAGAGCGATCCTGCCCATTTGCTGCTTTCCCATAAAATAGCCGCGTGCAATCGAGGTAAACGCAATAATTGGAATAAGAGACAGCACAAGCCCTTTCATGAGCGGATGATACGACTGAAACACTGGAATGAACGGCAGGACAATCGCAGCGATCCCCGTTGTTGTACATGTCACCACAAGCGTCATTTTAAACGCATGGCGGAGCATACTTTTATGGAGCCGCTCATGCGATTCTGCAATGAATTTAGAAATGGAGACTGGCAGCTCTAAGCTGGCAATCACGAGGACCAGCATGATGATTGGAAGGATACTCATATATAGACCCATTCCATGTTCTCCAAGCTCTCTCGCTAAAATCATATTGACTAAAAACTCTATACACTCCGCAATGAAAGCTGCGACAGATAGCAGAATGACCCCTTTTACAAATCGATTCATGTAGCCTCCCCTTTATCTAAAGCAAATTCTTTTCACATTCTATGAGACAAGTCCTGAAAATATTTTGATAAATGAAGACAAAAAAAAGAGCGATCTGATTGATCGCTTCATTTCTTTATACAGCAAATACATGACGACCGATACGTTCTACAATTTTGCGAGAACGAATCCAGTTATCTGTTGCCGTTTTGGGATTATAAAAATAAATGGCCTTTGTTGTTCTGTCATGTTCTTTCACTACTTGCTTCACAGCTTTAACAGAATCTTGATCTGCTTTATCATGAATACTTCCATTCGATACTGGCTGGAAAGCATTTCGCTGATAAATAACACCTTTAACACTGTCAGGAAAAGAGCGATGCTCCACCCTGTTTAAGACGACGCTTGCCACAGCTTTTTTACCTGCGTAAGATTCACCTTTCGCTTCAGCATGTACCAATCGTGAGAGCAGTTCCATTTCCTCATTAGAATAGCGTTTGGCGCTTTCCTCGTTCGTCGTTTCTGATTTTACTCTTTTCTTTTGCTTCGGTTTTGAAGACATTTTTTCTGAAGACGTACTTAGCATTTTGACTTTCGGCTGACGCTTCTCCTCTGAAAATGCTGGGATGACTTGATCGTGTTCATCTTGATCTATATATGAAAGCTCATGCTTAACAGGTGCTTGTGAAAGTTCGTGACTTAATGTGCCTTGCTGCTCTTGTATGTTGTCCATCTTCATGGCTGCGATTAGCATAAGGATGACAAAAAGAGCGGTATGAATTTTCATCATTCGCCTCATTCCTCCTTTAATTAAAGTAGGCGGTAAGATACTTGTCCACTCTAACAAGAGCTCCTTCTATTTTCACGCACAAAGATTTGCATGCCTAACCAAATTCCGTCATTAAATGGCATGTCCTAGTTGAATTGAGTATCAACTGGAATTGTTAGCGCTTAAAAAGACCCCTTTTCCGCCTATAATCATCCTTATGCTCCTGATTATGGGTTATTACATTTTCTTTTCAGATGTATCAAGCTCGTTTGAAGTGTGACAAAAGAACTAAAATAAAAAAGCTTTCTCTCATTCATGAGAAAAAGCTTTAGCTTCTTGCTTCTGTAAGATATTCAAAAATAACATCTCCACCATGTTTCGCAATCCCGCGAAAATACTTAAAATCATCTTGATTCACCAAGATCGAACGAAACGTTAAAAAATCATCTTTCTGAATGGTCACTTGCTTTTCTGTCCCATTTCGTAACGATTCAAGTATTGTGAGGATTTGTTCTTCCGTCAAATAAACCGCTCCTTTACAGCCATCATCAAATATTAAATATATCATCCGTTAGGAAAGCATACAACGAAAACGAAACAAAAACGTCTTTATCCTTTACATTGGTATGAAAATATTGCAAAATACTTTTTAATAGGGAATGAAATCTGTTTTTAAAGGAGAGGGATCGGTTGAAGATTGCAAAAATTGGAAATGTGATCGAATTTAGAAATGGTTTAACAGGTGTAGTTGAAAAAGTGAATGAAAACTCTGTCATTGTCGATGTCACCATTATGGACAACTATAGAGATTTAGAACTGGATTCACTAACAGTCGTTAATCATAAAAACTATAAAATCATCAAAGACTCCGTACATTAATTTGCAATCCTCAATTCAGACTATCGATACATACGTAAATACGAAGCAAAGCTGTTCATTTATTTGTTGAAAAGGTGAATAGTATTTCAGACAACTTTCTATTTTTATAAAGTGATGAGATGCAGTATTAGCTCTAGACAGGAGAAACTAAAATGCAAAATTCAAATGATATCATTGTGCGTTTTGGGAATATGGAAGACGCTGAAACTACTTTAGACATACAGTCATCAGTGATTGCTGAATCAGATTATTTACTTACAACGCCTGAAGAAAACAAAAAAACCCTTTTAGAACACAAGGCTTGGATACAAAAAAGAATAGAGAACGAAAACGAAACGTACATAGTTGCTCAAAAAGACGGAAAAGTCATTGGGTTTATAGCATTTGAAAATGGATCAAATAGAAAAAGAACTGCCCACGCAGGTTCATTTGGTTTGATGGTTCATAAGAGCTTTAGAGGTTTAGGCGTAGGGGAAATGTTGCTAACAGCGTTATTAAATTGGGCAGAAATGAATCCTTCGATCGAAAAGGTTAGTTTAGCCGTATTCTCTACAAATCAAAAGGCCATTTCTTTGTACAAAAAGATGGGATTCAGAGAAGAAGGTCGTAAAATAAAAGAATTTAAAATAAGTGAACATGAATACTGGGACGATGTTTTAATGTATAAACTTGTTTAATACCATAAAAATAGATGCAGAAATAAGGACATAACATAAATTGATTCATCAATTTGTTATGTCCTTTTCTTATTATTTCACCTGTACTAGTGTCAGTCTTTTTGCGTATGAAAGGTTTGCATTTCCGCTTTCGTTTTGTACATGTCAACTTCCTCTGGGGTGATAACGCCTTTATCGATTAAAAGTGCAATCACTCCAAGCAATGTGGAGGCACTCCATTTATATCGTTCTTTGTTTTGATGTTCGAGCATTTGAAGCTCTTCTTTTAGTTCCATCAGCAGCTTCTCTGTCTTTTCTTCTTTGTTTGCCAACTCAAACGCCTCCGTTATTCGTTCATTGCCTCTATTTTATCTCAAAGCAAATAAGATAAGCAAAAAACACAAATTACCTTTACAAACATACGTTCTGTCATGTATAATAAATTTACGAGCTGGTAGCCCCCAGCCGTCCTAGCAAGTTCTATTCCCATTTTTATGAGGAGAGCGACATGACTCTTCTCTTTTTTTATCACTTCAATCTAATTCATCCCATTCAAACCCATAAAAAAAGACATGTCATTAGGCATGTCTTTTCCTTTATTAGCGATTATCAATCGTTTCAGGATACATATCATGATTCATCATGCGATATGAAGCCATTTCTTCATATTTGGTACCAGGTTTTCCGTAGTTCGTGTACGGGTCAATTGAAATACCGCCTCTTGGTGTAAATTTGCCCCATACTTCAATGTATCTCGGGTCCATCAATTCAATGAGATCATTCATAATAATATTCATACAATCCTCATGAAAATCACCATGGTTACGGAAGCTGAACAAATACAATTTTAATGATTTACTTTCAACCATGATTTCATTTGGGATATAGCTGATATAAACTGTCGCAAAATCCGGCTGACCTGTTTGCGGACAAAGTGATGTAAATTCTGGGCAGTTGAATTTCACAAAATAATCTCTATTTGTATGTTTATTCGGAAATGTTTCAAGCACTTGTGGTGCATAATCAAACAAATAATTGGTTCCTTGATTTCCTAGTAAAGTGACACCTTCTAATTCTTCTGGTTTTCTTGTCGTCATGTCGTCTCTTCCTTTCTATACGCCTCGTTTATTGCCCCATAATAATGTGTGCAGCTGCGGCAGCACTCTTACGCGATTTAAGTCTGGGTCTTGCGCTACTTGATCGACAAGCGCTTCATACTTCTTTAATAAGTGCGTCAATAAGTACGCATCATCACCTGTTGTCGTGTCATCATTTCCTACCTGCAAATAAAAAGGAAGCTCTGGATATTTCGCATGAACATCCTTTGCATAGGCTAGATCATGATCGTCAAAAATCACGACCTTTAGGCTTGCATGTTGCAATCTATTTCCGTTTTTCAGCTCATCTATGATACGTGTGAGTTTCGCGAAATCTGTTTTCATATTTGAGCTTGGTGGCTTCGGAGAAATGGTTAAATCATCAATTTTCAAAAACCAGTCCTGATACATTGTCCCTTGTGTTTCAAGCGCTGTATCAATTCCTTCTTCGTGTAGCAAATCAATAAGTGATTCCATTTGTTTTAAAAGCGCAGGGTTTCCCCCTGAAATGGTGACATGAGAAAAAGCCTGTCCGCCTATTCTTTTTAATTCCTTGACAATGTCCTCTGCGTGAAGCCACTGAATGTCATGCTTTGCTGATCCATCCCAAGTAAAGGCGGAATCACACCAGCTGCAAGAGTAGTCACAGCCAGCCGTTCTGACAAACATGGTTTTTTGTCCAATGACCATCCCTTCTCCTTGAATGGTCGGACCAAAGATTTCTAATACAGGAATTGCTTTAGCCATTGTGTTCAACTCGTTTCGGCCGGTAAGTGCAGTAGCTTGTTGGTGTCTCCCTAACAAAGACCTGAACACATACTGGTTTATTTGCTAAAGTCGATAAATATGCTGCGACTTTGTCATGGACTGTCTTTGCCACAACCTCTGTAGTAGGCATCGCGTATGGATCGGTTGATGAGAATTCCTCATGATCATTGAGCAGCGTGTGATCATACTGTCCATGAATAAGTTTTTTCAGTGTACTAAAATTGACAAGGAAACCTGATTCATCTAGGTCATCTCCAGCAATGGTTATATTGATGGTGTACGTGTGACCATGTACACGGCTGCAAGCACCTGCATCCTCTCTTGGGATGAAATGGGCAGCTGATATATGCATATCCTTGTTCAATTCAAATGAGTATGGATGATTCGTTTGTGGATAGATTTGAGAAAGCATTTATTTTGCCTCCTTCATTTCCATATAAGTGTCATAGCCCTTTTTCCGAAGCTTACACGCAGGACATTCCCCGCAGCCATCAGACATGATGCCATTATAGCAAGTGAGCGTTTCATTTTTCACAAAATCTAATGCATTCAGCTCGTCTGCTAGCTTCCATGTTTCTGCTTTATTGAGCCACATGAGCGGTGTATGGATGACAAATGGTTTTTCCATCGCCAAATTCACTGTGACATTACAAGATTTTACAAACTCGTCACGGCAATCTGGATAGCCGCTAAAGTCTGTTTCACATACACCTGTGATAATATGTCTTGCACCGATCTGATACGCAAGAATAGAAGCGAAGGATAAGAACACTAAGTTTCTTCCTGGTACAAATGTGGAAGGCAGCTCTCCTTCTTTTTCCTCAATGTCAATGTCATCTCTTGTTAAAGCATTTGGTGCCAGCTGATTCAAAAGAGACATATCTAATAGATGGTTCTTCACACCTAACTTGTCAGCAATTCTTTTGGCGACATCAATTTCTTCTTGATGACGCTGATTATAATGAAAGGTCACGGTTTCTACCTCTTCGAATTGTTGAAGTGCCCATAATAAACATGTCGTACTGTCTTGTCCCCCGCTAAAGACAACGACTGCTTTTTCATTTTTCATCTTCTGTTCTCCTCCTCTTGCAGATCTATACACTCGTACAAAGCTGCATCTGAAAGGCTCATGAAAACCCCTATTTTTCTCAAAAGAAAAGACACCTTTACATGTGTATGAGGTGTCCCAGCCATAAAAAATAAAAAATGCCACATCCAAGGATACGGCAAGTCCTTAGTTTTTTATAGAGGGTTTTGCTAGAACCTCTCCCGTTTACACGGATTTTTGTTCAATTTTCACAGAGGATAGTGTACCACATATTTTCCATGCAGGCTATCCTTTAATTATCATGTGATGCAGGCACTTTTTTTAGAAAAAGAAAGAGGATAAAAAAGATGCTCACATAGCCAAAAATAGGATAAACTGTTGATATCAATGTACCGTAACCAATTTTACTAATCACATAGCAGCATAAGAGAATAAGGGATATTGTCAAGACACTGTTCATTCGTATATACGCCCTCACTTGTCTCTCAAGTCCATATAAATTGCCTATGACGGATGTAAAGACTTCGCCGAAGATCACAAATAAATAAATGAGGTGAATGGAATTTGCTACTTGATACACGACCTGAGCCATTGGAATATCAAACGCCTCCAGCATATCTAATGAAGAAAGAGATAAAAAGCATACAAATAAAATAATTGTCAGCATGACGCCCCCAAGCACAGCTCCCTTTTTAATCACCGCTTCAGAGGTCATTTCATTTGCGACGGGCACTAACACTGCTTGAGAAAGTGCCAAATTAAAAGCACCATATGAGATAGCTGATAAAATCCACTCTCCCTCACCCATTTGCAGCGCAAGAACATAACTTTCACTACTGCTAAAAACGAATGAATCAAGAAACACAATCATTGAAAAGAAAATAAGCATTGGGACGACGAGAACATTGACACCAAATAATCCTTTTGATCCTTTCAAAAGCACAATTACGCTCAGAATGATCGTCAAAAAGATCCCATATTCCTTCGATATGCCTAGCTGCTCTTCAAATATAGCACCTGCGCCAGAAATCATCACTGAAGTGACGCCTAATAAAATAAAAAACATGACGACATTAATATACCTGCTTGCAGCTGCGCCAAATAGAAACCGGTTCATATCTTGATAAGACTCTGCTTCAATTCGTTTAGAAATGAGCATCATTTTTGCCCCAAGTCCAGTAAAAATAGCGCCGCTAATCAAGATTCCGAATAATCCAATCCAGCCAAAACGAACAAAAAATTCTACGATTTCTTTTCCGGTCGCAAACCCAGCTCCAACCACTGTTCCTACATATACAAAGGCAAGCTGAAAAGCGGATTCATTTGAACGTTTCATGTGACCCCTCCGCACCCATCACTTTCGATTGTCTTTTTTTATCCTATGAGACAAGTTCCTTGAAAAGAAGGACAAACCATGATTAAATGCAAAAAAGGATTTTCACCCGCCTTTGAGCAAAACAGTTGAAAGTCAAAATAGGTCAGAGTATACTATAGTCAAAGATGGTCAAACAACAGACCATTTTCTTTAACATTCATTGGTCAAATAAAGTCAAACTTTTATCATAAGGAGGTCATGGCAAATGCGTTGTCAACATTGTCAAGTAAATGAAGCAACAATTCGCCTGAATATGCAAGTGAATTCATCCCGGAGCCAAATGGTTTTATGTGAAGATTGCTACACCTCTTTGATGGAGCAATCAAAAATGAAAATGGGACCTCAATTGTTCGGAGGAAGCTCATTCTTCTCTGGGCAAGAGCAAGCAGGACATACGCAAAACGTAGAGCAGCCAAAGCAAAAAGGCTTACTTGATGAACTTGGCCGCAATTTAACAGATGGCGCAAATGCTGGTTTAATTGATCCAGTTATCGGCCGTGATGAAGAAGTCGCAAGAGTCATTGAGATTTTAAATAGAAGAAATAAAAACAATCCTGTCCTCATTGGTGAACCAGGTGTTGGGAAAACAGCGATTGCTGAAGGACTTGCATTGAAAATTGCAAGTGGCGATGTACCAAATAAATTAAAGAACAAACAAATCTATTTATTAGATGTCTCCTCCCTTGTAGCGAATACAGGGATACGTGGTCAATTTGAGGAAAGAATGAAGCAGTTAATCAAAGAACTGCAAAGCCGTAAAAATATTATCTTATTTGTAGATGAAATCCATCTTCTTGTAGGCGCTGGATCTGCCGAAGGGTCAATGGATGCTGGAAACATCTTAAAACCAGCCCTTGCACGAGGCGAACTCCAGCTAGTAGGTGCGACGACATTAAAAGAATATCGTCAAATTGAAAAAGATGCCGCACTTGAACGACGCTTCCAGCCCGTCATTGTAGATGAGCCAACAAAAGCTGAAGCGATCGAAATTTTAAAAGGCATTCAAGATAAGTACGAAAGCTACCATGGCGTCACCTATTCAGACGAAGCCATTCAAGCGTGTGTTCAATTATCTTCCCGGTATATTCAAGACCGTCATCTACCGGATAAAGCCATTGATTTAATGGATGAAGCAGGTTCAAAAGCGAACCTCTCCATTGATGCAGCAAGTGAAGATGAACTAACAAATCGTCTGAGAGAAATTGCTGATGAAAAACAAGTCGCTTTAAAAGAAGAACAATACGAAAAAGCAGCGAAGCTTCGAGATGAAGAAGAGGCCATTGAAGCTAGACTTCAAAACAAAACAAATGACAAAGAACATGTCGTCACAGCAGAAGACATTCAAGCCATTGTGGAACAAAAAACAGGCATCCCTGTCGGCAAACTGCAAGCAGACGAACAAACCAAAATGAAAGAAATTGACGTCCGCTTAAAAGCACGAGTGATCGGTCAGGAACATGCGGTTGAAAAGGTAGCGAAAGCTGTGAAGAGAAGCAGAGCCGGCTTAAAATCGAAACATAGACCAACTGGCTCCTTCCTATTCGTTGGACCAACAGGTGTCGGGAAAACCGAATTGTCAAAAACACTAGCTGAAGAATTATTTGGTTCAAGAGATGCGATCATCCGTTTAGATATGAGTGAGTACATGGAGAAACACTCAGTATCTAAGCTCATCGGTTCTCCTCCTGGTTATGTTGGACATGATGAAGCGGGTCAACTGACGGAAAAAGTACGCAGAAAACCATACAGCATCATTTTGCTGGATGAAATCGAAAAAGCACACCCTGATGTGCAGCACATGTTCCTTCAAATCATGGAAGATGGCCGGTTAACAGATAGCCAAGGTAGAACCGTCAGCTTTAAAGATACGGTCATTATTATGACAAGTAACGCAGGCAGCACAGATAAAACGGTCAAAGTCGGCTTCCAGTCTGATCAGGAAGAAGCAATTGAGGAGCAATCACTCATTGATTCACTCAGCGCCTATTTCAAGCCAGAATTCTTGAACCGTTTTGACAGCATCATTCAGTTTGATTCATTAGATCGAGATGATTTGGTGAAGATTGTGGATCTTTTGCTCAATGAGCTATCAGAACAATTAAAAGAGCAAAATTTAACAGTCCATGTGACAAATGAAGCGAAAGAAAAAATTGCAGAACTTGGATACCATCCTGCATTTGGTGCTCGTCCACTGCGAAGAACCATTCAAGAGCATGTTGAAGATCAAATGACAGAAATATTGCTTGAAGAAGAACAGCTTTCAGGATTTACTGTAGAAGTTGAAGATAACGAAATTGTCGTAAAAAAAGGATAAGTACATCTTAAGAAGGATCTATAGCTCCATCATGTTGCGGTGTCTAAGTTCCATCCGCACGCCGACGCTCCCCCGCCTCTATTCCTTTAAGATAAAAGAAAAAGAGGTGGATCACATGATGAATTGGAGCTATGATCTTGTCAAAATCATGTATGAGGAAAAATTAAAAGAGCTGCTTTTAATTGAAACCGCTCAAAGAAATTAAAAAGAAACTCCCTTTATATCAGAGGGAGTTTCTTTTTTAAGGTAATAGAAAGCGCTTTCGTCAAAAATTCTTCACAGAAACTGCCTTAATTTGATATTCAGACTAAAACCCTTCTAGAAGACACCGATATTAACTATAGAAAAAGATAGTTAAAGGATTTGGTGAGATAATGGACAAAACATCGTTAATAGGTATTATTTTAGCATTTATTGCACTGAGTGTCGGTATGGTTCTGAAAGGTGTAAGTCTAACCGCTCTTATCAACCCAGCGGCTATATTGATCATTGTGGTTGGGACGATTGCAGCTGTTGTCATCGCATTCCCATCTAGTGAAATTAAGAAAACACCAAAATTGTTCGGCAAAATTTTCAAAGACAACAAGCTTCCAACGATTCAAGAAATGATCCCTCTTTTTTCAAACTGGGCACAAATTGCGCGTCGTGAAGGTCTTTTAGCATTAGAAGCTAGCATTGAGGAAGTAGATGACGATTTCCTTAAGAACGGCTTAAGCATGGCGGTTGACGGTCAAAGTGCAGAATTTATTCGCGACGTCTTAACAGAGGAAGTTGACGCCATGTCTGAAAGACATCAGTCAGGCGCATTAATCTTTACACAAGCCGGTACATACGCTCCGACGCTTGGTGTACTTGGCGCCGTTGTCGGACTTATTGCTGCACTTGCTAACATGGGAGATATTGAAGCACTTGGACATGCAATCAGCGCAGCCTTCGTTGCCACACTGCTTGGGATTTTTACTGGGTATGTGTTATGGCATCCATTTGCCAACAAGCTAAAGCGTAAATCAAAGGAAGAAGTAAAACTTCGTCTAATTATGATCGAAGGGATCCTTTCTGTTCTTGAAGGTCAATCTCCAAAAGTGATTGAACAAAAACTTCTCATGTACTTACCAGCGAAAGAACGTGCAAATCTTGTCATTGAAGAAGGAGAAAAACAAAATGGCTAGGAAACGTAAAAAACATGATCACGATGACCATGTAGATGAATCTTGGCTGATCCCTTATGCCGATCTTCTGACGCTTCTACTCGCTCTCTTCATTGTGCTTTTTGCATCAAGTTCGATTGATGCGGCAAAGTATGAACAGATGGCCAAGTCTTTTAATGTCGTCTTTACGGGCGGTACAGGTGTCATGGATCAAACCAGCATGCAAAGCACTGAAGAAACTGAAAATAGCAACCAGACCAAAAAAGCAGCTGAAGAGGATGAAGAAGCTCAAGCGAAAGCTCGAGATCATGCCGTTCTCACAAAGGTCAAAAAGCAAGTGGATTCCTTCATTGCCAATAAGAAACTTGGAGCTAAGCTCGAAACAAAGCTCACGGACGAAGGTTTGCTCATTACGATAGAAGACAGTATCTTCTTTGATTCTGGCCGGGCGATTATTCGCCCTCAAGATGTCCCGTTAGCAAAGGAAATCTCAAAACTACTCGTCATTAACCCCGCTCGTGACATCGTCATTAGCGGACATACTGATAATGTTCCGATCAGAAATTCAGAATTTGAATCCAACTGGTATTTAAGTGCCATACGTGCTGTAAACTTTTTGAGTATTCTTCTTGAGAACAGCAATTTAAACCAAGAAAACTTTAGTACAAAAGGTTTCGGTGAATTCAAGCCAATCGCTTCAAATGACACAGCAGAAGGCAGAAGTAAAAACCGACGCGTAGAAGTACTTATTTTACCGATTGAGAAAAAAGCAAAATAAAAAAGGGAGCCCTCGGCTTCCTTTTTTATTTATTCTTTATGATCATATAAATGTTTTGCACGCAGTCCCACATGTTTAAGCATGTCAATGCAGGCATCCTTCTCTTCTTCGCTCAGGACACTGATCATCTCATGAATTTCTTTCGCATGATCTGGGAAGATATCATCAAGCAAAGCTCGTCCCTGCTCGGTAATATGCGCAAATGTGACCCTGCGGTCTTCTGCACAAGCCTTACGACTAAGGAGTTCTTTCTTCTCCAATTTATCGACCACATACGTGATGCTGCCGCTTGCAAGTAAAATTTTATCACCGATTTGCTGAAGCGGCTGATCCCCTTTATGATACAGCAATTCTAATACTGCAAATTCAGTCGGATTCAGCCCGTGCTTCACAATATGTTTGTTCATGTGATGATTAATTGAGCGATAGGCACGTGATAATACAATAAATAATTTCAAAGATTTTTCAACATTATGATTTTCCATTTTTTATCATCCTTTATGAAATACACCCCACTAATGTGACATTAATAAACAATAAGTAAAATGTCAACATTTTGATCTATCTTTAGCATGAAAATGAGACCAGAACGAATCACCTAATTTTTTAAAAATCACACAAGTCATCGTAATAAACATAGGTTCAATGCTATAATAAGTCTATTAGGTAATACGTTGGAGCGATGAATGATGAGTATACTGAAAGGGTTTTGGAAGAAGATCAGGCTGTACCTTATTTTGGTCATGATTCCAACCCTAATCATTAGTTATTTTATCTATGAAAAAGAAACGGAAAAAATCGACTTAAAAAACAAACAAACTGCTACACTTATGTTAAATATTCACAAAAACCAAATGAATTATTTAATTAGTGAAACAGAAGCGAGATTAACATCACTTGCCATGGGATTTGACCAGCCTCTTGAGACGAAAAAAGTAAAAAACATCCTAGAGAAAATCTATAAACAAGAACCTCGTTTTTCAGGCCTGTATCTCCTAGACAAAAAAGGAAATGTAACAGTAAGCACCACACCATTAAAGGAAAAAATCAACCTATCATTCAGAGATTACTTTAAGCGCATTCAAGTGACCAAGCAGACGGTGATCACAGATAACTATGTGAGCCGAATTACAAAACAGCGGATTCTTTCCATTTGCGTGCCTGTGCTGGATGAAAACGAAGAAGTCACCAATGTGCTAGTCGCCGCCATTCAAATTGATTATTTAAGAAATATTATGAATGTATTGAACCCTGATCTTCATTTTAAGATGCTGAATCAAAATGGACATGTCGTGTTTACAAGTGGTCCACAGCCAGCATCAGAAAATGGCAGCACCGTGTCTACATATTTAGATGAAAACAGCTGGAAGCTAGAGGTCTATCCGCAACGCGCTTCTACAGGTGAAGTGCTGTCTGTTATGCTGATCCCTTTATCCAGTGCTTTTATTTTATTAAATATTTTATTCACACTTGTTCAATATGTTATTTTAAGGCGTCAAACCCAGCAGGAGCGTCACCAAAATGAAGCGCAAAAGCTTGAATTAATCGGAACCCTCGCAGCAAGTACGGCACACGAAATTCGCAACCCATTAACAGGGATTAGTGGATTTATACAGCTTTTGCAAAAGAAGTATCACTCTGAAGAAGATCAGCTCTATTTTTCTGTCATTGAAGAAGAAATTAAACGAATCAATCAAATCGTCAGTGAGTTTCTTGTATTAGGGAAACCAACGGCAGAAAAATGGCAGAATAACTCTGTCAAAGAAATTGTCAGTGAGATCATGCCGATCGTTTTCTCTGAGGCGAACCTTTATAATGTTGAGGTTGATTTGCAAATTAATACGATTCAAGATGTTGGGGTATATTGCACAAAGGATCACATTAAACAAGTCGTATTAAATGTAGCGAAGAACTCGTTAGAAGCGATGCCAAATGGCGGTCATTTGAAGATTTTGATTGAGGCTGAAAAAGAACATGTCATTATTAAAGTGAAGGATACAGGCGAGGGCATACAAGAAGAAATGTTAAAACATATCTTCCTCCCTTTTATTACGTCGAAGGAAAAAGGGACAGGTCTTGGGCTTGTTGTGTGTAAACGAATCATTTCGATGTATGGCGGAACAATTGATATCGAGAGCGAAGTGAATAAAGGAACAACCGTCATGATCATGCTTCCTTCTGCTCACTCAGCATAGCTGAAACATTCAGCCGGTTTTGCTTAGGCAAGACCGGTTTTTTCATTTCAATAAGAGGGACGGTTCACAGATAGAAGACTCATTTGAGTTACAAGATCATGAAAGGAGGGGGCAGATTGTTTCTCATGAAAAAGGAGATGCTGATACTCATTCATCAGGTTGTCCAGTTCTTGACTATATTTAATTGTCGTCTCACCAGTGTAGCCTTCTGCTTGAGCAGCTTCTACCATCTGTTTTCTCTTCTCATCAATGGACATTAGCAATTGTTCTTTTCTTACATAAATATTCATGATCTCAGCTCCCGCAATGAATTCGACTGTCTATGCTCAAAATGATCCGACACCAAAATTATACTTTATTTGTAAATTAAATTAAATATGCTAATTTTATTTAATTTTTTACAGCCTAAAGACCTCTTACCCAATCATATTTGGGGGTAAACTTCAAATTTGGACAGGACTGACACATGGATTAAACAGAATTTTATCCTATGTAGAAGATCAAAATCAACTATTTTCTTTCTCATTTTATGTCTATTTCCCTAAAAAAAAGCTGATCTTCCGCCTCATGCGGAATGATCAGCTTTTGTCATTAAACCTTTTCTTCCTCGTAAATTGGCACCCAGCCCTCAGTTGTGACAAATATGCGAACGGCAACCACTTTTCGATCCTCTTGAAGTGTAAAATAGTGACGAATATGTGGCGGAACAGAAATTAAATCGCCTGGATTCAGTCTCACGTCAAAAAAGACGCCATCCTTACCTTGAATGGCAAAGATTCCATGTCCGCTTACAATAAAGCGTACTTCGTCATCTGTATGGTGATGCTCACGCTGAAAATTTTGGAGCAGGTCATCTAGGTTTGGTGTGGCGTCAGATAATGAAATCACATCCTGCGCTTTGTATCCTCGTTTTTCAGATATACTCTCGATTTCCTTTTGGAAAACAGTCAAAATCTCTTCCTTTTCCTCATCTGTTAAATCATACTTTTCTGATAATCGGTTTGGCAGCTTTGCAATATCCCAATGCTCATAAATGACCCCTTGGTTTTCTAAATAGGCTGCCACCTCTTGCTCGCTTTCAAGTAATGTGTTCTCTTCGTTATGAATCAAAATCGTCGCCATGTGCTTTTCCTCCTTTTTATGTGACAAGCTGCTTTTGATAAAGCGTTAATTTCAAGTGGTAGCTAAACAAAAATTCATACGCCTCTAATACTCGTTTTGCTTCTGAGGCTGTTTTTCCCCAGACTGTGATGCCGTGATTTCGAATGAGCACAGCACCTGATTCCGACTCTTCAGTGAGATGCTTTGCAAATTGTGCTGCAAGATGCGGGATATGGGCTGGATTTTCAATAATCGGTAACGACACTTCTGCTTCCTCTTCCCAGTAACCAAGCGCTTTGATGATTTCGTTTCCTTTGAAACGAACCTCGCCCTTATCCCCATACAGCTCAGACATCACATTATTATCGATTGTATGAACATGGAGACAGCAGCCTGCATTCGTCTGCTCATACACGTAGTTGTGAAGCAAAGTTTCAGCTGATGGTCTTAGCGGTTCGTTCGGATCAACAGGCTTACCTGCTGCATTTACTAAAACAAAGTCTTCATCTGTTTCTTTTCGTTTATCTTTACCGCTTGCCGTCACCAAAAACGTGATTGGATCATCCGACACCTTGATCGATAAATTGCCGCTTGTTCCGTAAAACCAGTCTCTTTGTGCCAGTTCACGTTTGACGTCTGCTAGCTCCTGCCAGCGCTTGCTCTTTGCGTCTGCCATTCCTTCACTTCCTTTATTTGATCAAATTGTGCTTTAAGATCAAGAAATGTTTCATACTCTAGATGGACAAGCCCGAGCTCTTTACATTCGTTTAGCAAGTAGTCACGCGCAAATGTGAGATCCGCATGCTTTGCCGCCTCCACATCGGTGACTGAATCTCCAATCATGATAATGAAGTCATTCTCACAGGTCAGCTCTCGAATGATTGACGGCTTGCAGCATCCGCAGCCATTTTGACATTGCGAATCGCAGGCATGCGGCCATTCAATCTGAATATGCTCTTCCCCAAATGACGCATGATTGCAATAAATATCGTCTCGATCCACAATGCCCTCGAGTATGGGATAAACAAAGAAGTCCATCCCGCCGCTTAGCACATAGAAGGGAATATCAGCCTTTTTCACATGATCAACAAATTGCTTGAATCCTTCTCGAATCTCTGTATCTTCTAAAATAAACGATTGAATGGCTTCTTTTTGATCACTCGTCAGTAATTGAAACATCTGCCCGACGCCTTCTTGAATGGTGATCTCCTTTGTGAGAACATCGTCCTTCAGCTTCGTCCATTCGCTTGGTGCAAAGTGTTTCATGATGCGAATGATATTATCATTTTTCGTAATGGTTCCATCAAAATCACAACATACAATTGGTTTTTTCATTTATTCTGCTACCCTTCCCCATAGTTCAAGTGCTGCATTTAAATCTTGACAAGAAGCTGCCTTCTCTTGGATCGACTCTCCATGTATCACCGCATCAATGATCGATCGAAATGCTTTCCCTCCGCCGATGGCTCCACGCGGATGTCCGTGAATTCCTCCACCAGCATTTATCACATGATCGAGTCCAAAATCTTTCATCAAAACTGGAACCATTCCAGGATGAATGCCTGCTGACGGAACAGGGAACGTTTTTTGAACCGAATCCTCTTTTACACAAGCTTCATAGATTCCAAAGGCATCTTTTTTCGGAAGTGCGACCGACCCATACGGTGAGGGAAAAAGACTCAAATCAGCGCCAGCATATCGATTTAATTTACCTAAAAGAAGAGAATGGGAGAATCCATATTCGTGCGATGATGTCAAAGCGCCGCTTACTGCGGGATGGGCCATAATAGGCAATCGAATATCTGGATCCTCAGCTAAGCTTTGCATGACATCTAACCCGTAGGCAAAAACATTGAATAAGAGTGCATCTGCTCCAAGCTCAGCTGCCTTTCTTGCTCGATCCTTTAGTTCAAAGGTTCTGCCTGTTAAATTAACGGCATATAGCGTTCGGTGCCCTGTCTCTTCATATGTTTCTTTTAATATCTTTTTTCCTTCTTTGATTCGTTCTTCAAAAGGGGCTAGTGGGCTCTCAAATAAAATTTCATCGTCTTTGATAAAGTCAACGCCGCCTAATGCTTGTAAACGGAGCTGTTCTTTTAAATCTGCCATATCACGGCCAATGACACCTTTAAAAATACTCATCAACAAAGGTCGATCAAACACGCCTACTTTTTTTCGTATGCCATCAATTCCAAATACCGGTCCTGGCAGACTTCTTTTCAATCGATCCGAGAATTGAATGTCGATTAGCTTCACTTTTCCATCTAGTGAAAGCTTTCCAAAGATCGTCGTCAAAACGGCCGGAATATCCGCTGAAAAGTTAGCCTCAGGATAAGCAATGGTCACCTCAGATTGATATAGGCCATTTTCGGCTGGAGCAAACTTTTCTGATACCTTTTCCACCCGGCCTTTATGCTTTTGAAGCTGCTCTTTTTTGAGCTGCGGCAAATCCGTCCATGATCCAACTGTTAAACCAAGCGCGATCTGCTCCGCTTTTCGGTTTACTTGTTCATCCTCTCGATGTGTTAATACGTATGTTGCCAGTAATTCACTCACTAGGAATCCCCTTTCGATTGCGTCATGCATATGGTCAATAAAAAAACCTCTCCAAGTGCTTTATCAGCGCCTTAAAGAGGTTGTTTCGTGTCATTCATCCGAATCTTATCTCTCAGCGCTTGCTGCAAGAATTAGCACCGTGCTTCATGGAAGTCGGTTGCCGGGCTTCATTGGGCTAGTCCCTCTGCCTACTCTTGATAAGAATATTCAATTTTCTTAAATATTGTCTGAATTATCGCACCGTTTATTCATGTTGTCAATGGCTTATTTTCAAACAGATTCAAGGAATCGATTCGCCGAGCGGCTTCTTTTAACCGCTCCTCATTTGTTAAAAGTCCTACTCTCACGTATCCTTCACCGTGAGTACCAAACCCATTCCCCGGCGCCACAACCACATGTGCTTTCTCTAATAATACGCCAGCAAAAGATTCAGATGTATATCCTTCTGGCACCTTTAGCCAAGCAAAAAACGACCCCTTTGGTGCAGTGACCTCCCAGCCAATCTCCTTGCAGGCAGCAATCCACACATTTCGCCGATTCTCATATCGATCATTTTGCACCTGTACGCACGTTTGGTCGCTTAACAAAGCTTCCGCTGCCGCATCTTGAGTGGCTTTGAACAGTGAAACAAACAGGTGATCCTGATAAAGCTCAATCGCTTCAATAACAGACGGATTTCCTGCTGCAAAACCTACTCTCCAGCCGGCCATATTATACGTTTTAGACAATGTGTATATTTCAATTCCTGTCTCTTTCGCTCCATCTGTTTGCAAAAAGCTGATTGGCTTTTCCCCATCAAACCCAATGCCGCCATAGGCAAAATCATGGACAACACAGAGCTTGTGATCTTTTGCGAATGTAACGGTTTCTTCAAAAAATGAACGGCTTGCCGTGGCACCTGTCGGATTGTTGGGATAATTTAAATACATCAACTTTGCTTTTTCCTTAACATCCTCAGGCAACCTGTCATAGTCAGGTAAAAAATCATTTTGTTCAAGAAGCGGCAGCGTCACCATCTGAGCTCCAGCAAGTACGGCACCTGACCAATAATCAGGATAACCTGGGTCTGGAACAAGGAGCGTATCACCGGGATTCAGCAGGCATTGCGGCAGCTCAACAAGCCCCGCTTTCCCGCCAAATAAAATCGCAATTTCCTTCATCGGATCAAGCGTGACACCATATTCTCTTTCATAAAAGGCAGCGGCAGCCTTTTTTAATTTCGCTGTTCCGCGGAATGACGAGTATTGATGATTTTCAGGTTTTAATACCGCTTCCTGCATGGCTTTTACAATGTGCGCGGGAGTTGGCTGGTCAGGATTTCCCTGCCCTAAATTAATAATATCTGCGCCTTCCTGCACCTTTTTCTGGACCTTTTGGACAAGGGATGCAAAAAATTGTGTCGGTAATTGTTTCAATACATCTGATTGCTGGAATTCCATTTTTCTTCACCTTCTATTCAAGTTACGTAGCAATACAAATACTGTAATGGATTGTTTTACGAATTGTAAAGCAATTTTGAAAAAGGATTGACATGTGAAGCGCAGCTCTGATAATATCTTGAATTAAGAAATGCAAACAGACACGAGACAATGACATATTGATTTCTCTTATCGAGAGTTGGGCGAGGGATTTGGCCTTTTGACCCCAACAGCAACCGACCGTTAATACCACTGTGAAGTGGGGCGCAGCAAGTAAGCGCCAAGACAATTGTCTTATAGGGCACGGTGCTAATTCCATCAGACGTATGTGCTGAGAGATAAGAGAGGCTTTGAGCATACACACCATCAAGCCTCTTTCTCTCAGGAGAAAGAGGCTTTTTTATATGATTTGGAGGGGAAGCAATTGGTTACACTTACGGCATCATATGAAGAATTAACAGAAAGCTCGGCAGTTGCACTCGCAATTAGACTTGGCTTGATCCAAGAAAGCAGTCATTTGACATGTACGGAAATCGGGGACGGGAATTTAAATTACGTCTTTCATATTTTTGATCATAAACAAGAAAAAGGTTTGATCATCAAGCAGGCACTGCCCTACGCCAAGGTGGTCGGAGAGAGCTGGCCGCTTACATTAGACCGTGCGAGAATCGAAAGTACTGCCCTGATCAAGCAGTCAGAGTATACACCGCACCTCGTACCAGCAGTCTATTATTCAGATACAGCTCTTGCTGTGACGGCAATGGAGGATCTATCACACCTCGAAATCGTCAGAAAAGGGCTAATTGCCGGAAAACAATATCCGCATTTATCCGATCATGTCGGAGAATTTTTAGGAAAAACACTTTTTTACACTTCTGACTTTGCCACAAATCCTAAAATTAAAAAACAATTTGTGAAGCAATTTACGAATCCGGACCTTTGTGACATTACCGAAAAGCTCGTCTTCACAGATCCTTTCTTTGATAGCGGCACAAATGATTTCGAAGAAGAATTAAGAGAAGCTGCCGAAGCACTTTGGGCAGATCTTGAAGTGCAGGCAAAAGCAGCTGAATTGAAGCGTATTTTCCTGACATCTGCCGAAACACTTGTTCATGGAGATCTTCATACAGGCAGTATTTTTGCAAGTGAGACGGAAACAAAAATCATTGATCCAGAATTCGCTTTTTATGGTCCCTTCGGATTCGATATTGGTCATTTTATCGCTAACCTGTTCTTGAATGCTTTGTCCCGTGAGAATGAACACGATCAGCAGCACCTTTTTGACCATGTCGTCAATGTATGGGCAACCTTCAAAGAAGTGTTCGCAAAAGCTTGGAAAGAAGACAGCATTGAAGCGTTTAGTGTATCAGACAGTTTTTTAGAAACAACCTTTGACCGTATTTTAAAAGAAGCGACAGGCTTTGCGGGCTGTGAACTTATCCGCCGAACGATTGGCCTTGCTCATGCCGCTGATCTCGATGCGATTCCATCACCATCTAGACGGATTCAGCAGAAAAAAGCAGCACTTAAGCTCGGAAAAGCATTCATCAAACAATATCATGCAGTGGAAACAGCGTCTGACCTCGTCGCATTATTCCAGCAATCTGTAAAGGAGTGACGGGTTTTGTCTAAAGAATTTGAAGTCCCCCGTTCTGTCGAATGGGAAGAAAACCATATTAACATTTTGAATCAGCAAAAATTACCGGCTGAAACTGAGTTTGAGCATCTATATACAAAAGAAGACGTGTATGATGCCATTGTCACGTTAAAAGTGCGGGGAGCACCTGCCATTGGCATTACAGCAGCTTTTGGACTGGCGCTCAGTGCCCAAGACATTGAGACAGAAGAAATTGATGTGTTTAGACAAGAAGTCATTCAGATAAAAGAATATTTAAACAGTGCTCGTCCAACCGCTGTGAATCTAGCTTGGGCATTAGAGCGATTGTTGCAGCGCATTGATCGTGCAGCTTCGGTCAATGCAGCCAAAACAGACCTTGTCCATGAGGCCATTCAAATTCAAATTGAAGATGAAGAAACATGCAGACAAATCGGTCAAAATGCACTCCAGCTCTTTAAATCGGGTGATCGGATTATGACCATTTGCAATGCAGGCTCCATCGCCACGAGCCGGTACGGAACAGCCCTTGCTCCATTTTATTTAGCCAAAAAGAAAAATCTCGACCTTCACATTTATGCCTGTGAAACACGCCCTGTTCTCCAAGGGGCTAGGCTGACAACATGGGAACTCATGCAAGGCGGCGTAGATGTGACGCTCATTACAGATAACATGGCAGCCCATACGATGAAAGAAAAACAAATTTCTGCAGTCATTGTTGGAGCTGATCGCATTGCCCGTAATGGAGATGCGGCGAACAAGATTGGCACGTTAAGTCTCGCCATTTTAGCCAAGCATTTTCAAATTCCGTTTTTTATAGCTGCACCGCTTTCTACCTTTGATATCTCAACCAAAAACGGGGCAGATATTCCAATAGAAGAGCGTGACCCGCTGGAAGTAAAGGAATTAAACGGCGTCCAAATTGCACCACCTGATGTTCAGGTATTCAATCCCGCCTTTGATGTCACTCCTCACCATCTCATTTCAGGGATCATTACAGAGAAAGGGATTATCACGTCGAACTATACAGAAGAGATTGATGCTCTGTTCACTGAAGGCATCTCACTCTGATCATAAAAAAAGCGCCGTGTACTTCTTATTTAAGAGCACCGCGCTTTTTTATTTCATTCGTTTTTGCTAAAATTTCTTTTTTCTGTTCTTCTGTCAAAACCTTCATTTTGACACATAGTGATGTGACGGCATACATTTTATTCTTTTTGTCCCAAAACATTCCCTAGCGCCCTCCTTTTTCCCTCAACCAACTTTTTTAGCTTAATAAAAGGATATGTCGCTTGGAAAACATTTGGAACAGGTCAATCGATTTATTTTTGAACAAATGGGATACCTTCTAATTCAAGCAGAACCGCTTTCATATCTGTCTTCGTTCCTGCATAGCCCGTCAGAGAACGGTCTTTTCCAATCACTCTGTGACAAGGGATAAAAATAGGTAATGCATTGCGTCTATTGGCTTGTCCAATCGCTCTCACAGCCTTTGGGTTACCAATTGCTTCTGCAATGTCTGCATAACTTTTTGATTCACCATACGGAATAGTCGAAAGTGCTGCCCACACTTGCTCTTGAAACGAAGTTCCCTTTTGCTTGAGCGGGAGATCGAATTCTTGGCGCTCACCCTTGAAATATTCATCTAGCTGCTTTTTTGCTTCTTGTAATACAGACGTTTCTTCTTCTTTTAGATTGGCTTCCTGTTTTTTTGCTAAAAACGGCTCATCATCAAACATCACTTCGATGATGGCGTCGTCTTTTTCTAGTATGTATAGTGCCCCAATTGGTGCGTGATAGACGGTATAATACACGTTAATGCTCTCCTTCTTGTTTCTTCTGCCTCAGTGGCAGCGTGAGATGAAAGACGGTTCCTACCCCTTCCTCACTTTCTACCTCAATCGTTCCTTGATGCTCTTCAATAATTTTATAACTAACCATTAAGCCAAGTCCAGTTCCTCTTTCTTTTGTCGTATAAAATGGTTCCCCTAGACGCCTCAGCTTGTCCTCTGCCATTCCGCACCCTTCATCCCGCAGTGAAATGACAATATGCTCTTCGCCCTTCCGCTGAATGCTCACATAGACATTTCCTTTTCTCGGCATGACTTCAATTGCATTTTTTAAAATGTTAATAAAGACTTGTTTTAATTGGTTTTGTTCACAATAAATGAGCGGAATCTCATCAATCACATTGAGATGCATTTGAACGTTGCCAAGATTCGCCTGTGCGTGCAACAGATCCATCGTGTCTTTCACAATTTGCACCACATTTTTTTCTTCAAATACGATGGCTTGCGGCTTTGCTAAAATCAAAAATTCGGTGATGATCGATTCAATTCTTTTCAGCTCTGAAGTGATGACATTGAAATAGAGCGAATACTCCCCTTCTATATTTCCTTTTAGCAGCTGAATGAAGCCTTTTAATGCTGTCATCGGGTTTCTAATTTCATGCGCAATTCCAGCGGCAAGCTCTCCGACCACATGAAGGGTATCTGATTTTCTCACCCGTTCTTCTAATTCCTTCCGCTCTGTCACATCTCTAAAGATCGCCAAATTCATATTATGAATGATGTTGCGTTTAAAAGAGAATTCCAATATCCGCTGATCTGGGTGGTTCAGCACAAATGGCACTTCATTGTCCATTTCATCTAATGACATCGCCTGGGCAGGCTGTGCCAAATGTTCAATTTGATAAGGCGCAAGGATGTGGAAAAGGTTCATTTCCGTTAAATGATCACTTTTCAATCCTAGTAGCTCGCTTGCGGATGGATTGACTTCGATAATGCGGTATTGGTTATCAAACAGAACAATACCGTCCATTGATCCATTAAATACTTTACGAAATTTGAGCTCACTTTCGCGCAGCTCCTCCTCCATCCTTTTTCGATCACTCACATTACGTAAAATGGTTAAGTGCTGTCCTTCTAATACCGCATGCTTTGATGTAAACTCGAGCTCTTTAAACTGACCATTTGCCATTCTGAACAAAAGCTCTTCCCTTATTTCGTGATTCCGAATATATCGTCTTCTAGTCGGTCTATATCTCTGATCAGATTTCACGAGAAAGTCTGTGAGTTTTTTGCCAATCAGTGAATGCATAGGCAATTCAAAAATGCGGCAGGCTGATTCATTGGCTCTCACAATCTCTCCATCATCCGCCCATATGATGATCGCATCCATTGCATTTTCAAAAATTTCTCTAAAGCGTTCCTCACTTTTTAACAGCTTTTCTTCCATTAACCTTTTTTCTGTAATATCCCGCATGATCGACATATAAAAACCACTCATCACATTTGATGTAATGGTGAGCTCGAATAATTTGTACTGGCCAGATTGAAGGGTAACGGGAAGTTCTCCCTTGGCTTTCCCTGTTTCTTTAAGTGACGTTAAAAGGTGCTGTAAGGATGGAAGATTTTCTTCGTCGACAAATTCATGTAAATAGCGATCGGTTAAATCAGTCTTTTGCAGCTCAAAGCTCTGACAAAAAGAATGATTCGCATCAATCATGCAGCCATCCTGATCAAAAATGACCATCCCGTCAATGGCTCGGTCAAACAAATCTTTGAACAGCTGCTCATTCATGGAGCGTTCTCGTTCTAATATTTTCTTTGAGGAAATATCTCGCATGACGACAATATATTGCTGATTCATGGTGTCGTGCTCTGCGACAAATTCAATGTATTTTGTTTCACCATTTTCCAGCTGAATGGAGATTTCTCTTTTTAACGTACCTTTTCGAAAAAATAGATCGAGTGAGCATTCAATTTTATCTTTCGGGATGCCGTAAAGGAAATCTAGAACGGATTTATTGAGGAGGTCTTCTTTCGGTGTCTGTACAAGCCTGCATGTTGCTTCATTGGCTTGGATGATGTTGAGGTGCTGATCAAATATAAAAATGGCATCTAACGTCTTATTTAACAGCATTTTTTGCTGCATCAACTCTGTTCGCAAATATTCGTTCTCTTTTTCTAATTTTCTGATATCTTCTGCGCCATCGAGCGTTTCAGTCATTCTCTTACACTCCTTTTCCAGCCTCATTCCTCTACAATATTTCTACAATATTTTCATTGTTCCTTCATTCGACTCATAAAAAAAGATAACTTTTTACACGAAGACTGTCTCATTTATTTCATTTGGATGACAGGATCGAACCTCGATTCTCTTTTCTTACGCTTCTTTTACAGCCGTTCTACAATTTCACATCAAATAGCGAAATGAGCCAAAATGTATTTTAAAATGGGGCAAATACGGGAACAGTGCACTTAGAACATTTATGTTTAAAATCGAGCAGGAAAGGTGATGTTATGGCATCTTCACGAGATAGTTATTTTGATAATGCGAAATTTCTTCTGATTTTTCTAGTTGTTTTTGGTCATTTGTTACGATCATTCATTCATGATAATGATTGGATGCTTTATTTATACAAGTTTATTTATACTTTTCATATGCCTGCCTTTATTTTGGTTTCCGGCTTCTTTGCAAAAGGGTTTAGAAAGCCAGGTTTTATGAAAAAAGTTGCTATTAAGCTGATCATCCCATATTTCATTTTTCAGGTGATCTATTCCGTTTACTATTATCTCTTGCAGGATCAAAGCATGGCCAATTTAAATCCAATTGATCCGCAATGGTCTTTATGGTTTTTAATTAGTTTATTCTTTTGGAATTTGCTGCTCATTCCTTTTTCTAAACTGCCATTTCACTGGGCGATGATCGTCAGTTTGTCGATTGCGTTACTTGTCGGTTACGTGGACAGTATTAGCAATACACTGAGCTTATCGCGTACGTTTGTCTTTTTGCCAATGTTTTTAGCAGGCTTCTATTTAAAAAAGCAGCATTTTGAATTCATCCGTACAAGTAAAGGAAAGCTGTCAGCACTTCTTGTATTAATGGCTGTATTCTTGTTTTGCTATTTCTATGAATTTGATTATTCCTTCTTATTTGGATCACAGTCATATGCTTCTCTAGGTGATGAGGGAGTGATTGCGGCAATGAAACGAATGGCATGGTATCTGCTTGCATTCGGCGCTACATTCAGCTTCTTTGCTTTAGTGCCAACACGCCGTTTCTTCTTTACAAAATGGGGCACAAGAACGTTATATGTGTATTTATTACATGGCTTTGTCATTAAGCTACTTAGAACGACTTGGTTTGATGACTGGGCCTTGAATGCAGCAAGTGTGGTCATGTTATTGCTGCTGACCATTCTGTTAACCTTTACCCTGTCTAGCACCTTTGTTAAAACCGTTGCACAGCCAGTGATTGAGCTCAAAATGACCAATCTCATGCGTACAATCACCGGCAGGCAGGGCAGTTATAGCAAATAAAAAACGATCCCGCGCGGATCGTTTTTTCTATTTTTCATTCATGTGTCCATTGTGACATTCAGCATCTTTCTTAGGCTTTACAAGCGTATCAATCCATTTGCTGCTGTTGATATCTCCAAGCTCACTACCAAATTCCTCTTCTAAGATATCTGGGTCCATTGGCTTTTTATGGTCTTTCATGTCCTTGCTTTTTACATGCTTCTTAGTCACGAGATCCTCCCCCTTGTTTCCCTTTATGAGAATTTCGGTTTGCTTGACGATCTCTTGAATGTTCATCAAATTGGGTTTGTCCTTGATCATGTGCCATGCTTTCTGTCGGTGTCATATTATTTGTCAGTGCTTCATTTTTCGCTGCTTTTCTTTTCATCTGAAATCAGTCCTTTTTTGACATATTTAGTTCTTCTCTTAATTGGTCTAGAAGTTCCTTCATTTGTTTGACCGTCACCGGCTTTTCCTCTGGCTTTAACTCATAGCCGATTTGTCCATTGGCTTCTAGGGTGGCTTTTTTGAGACTGCTGATGTCTGTAATGCCTTGCTGCTTTAAGCGCATTTTGAATTCATCCCTTGTGAGCCGCGTTTTCTTAAGTTTGTGATCAAGCATTTCTCCATCCTGCAAAATGACCACAGATTTCCCTGAAACCAATTTTTCAAAGAAATCAGATTGGATAGACAATTTTTCCATGATGACGAGTGCAATGATAAATGTAGCGGCGGCATAAATCGTTTCAAGTAAATTGTGCTCAATAAAGGGTTGGATAATAATCGATCCGATTGAAATCATGATCACTGTTTGTTGAACAGTTAATTGACTAATGGATTTAGGCCCTGCTATTCTCAGCAGCAAGGTACCAACTAGCAGCATGACAATTGCTTTCCATATTACATCCAGCACGTCTCGTTCACCTCTTACCTATAGATTGCGAACATCCCATGTGATTTAGCCAGTTAGATAATGGAAATAAAAAAACAGCATTCGCTCGGAATGCTGTTTAGCCGATGATGACGCGCTCTTTCGGATAATGATAATTCGCTTCGCTTTCTCTTCGGCCAATTAAATATAAGAAGCTTGGAATGCCGATCCGTCCAATAAACATGACGACCATAATGATACATTTACCGAACACCGTAAGGTCCGAGGTGATTCCTAGCGATAGCCCTGTTGTTCCGAATGCAGAGCAAACTTCAAATAAATTTTCTAGAAGTGTATTATGCTCGGATAATGATAACAGGAACGTAGCGCCAAACACCAAAATAAAGGCCATCATCGTCACCATCAAGGATTTGTTAATATCCGCTTGATGAAGCTCTCTTTTGAAAATTTTAATGGACTTATTTCCCCTAGCAAAATGAAACAGTGCGAGTAAATTAAGGGCAAACGTAGTTGTTCGAATTCCGCCTCCCACAGAGCTTGGGGAAGCCCCGATAAACATAAGCATACATAGAAATAAAAGGGTCGGTTCTGTCAGCTGGGTAATATCTAATGTTGTCAAACCCCCACTTCTTGTTGCGGTCGATTGGAAAAAAGAATAAAACAAGATTTCGTGCCAGCTTTTCCCTAGGAAGCTGAACCCGGCTTCAAGTGCATATATGCCAATCGCTCCAACAACGACAAGACCGCCAAACGTAATCGTTGTGATTTTTGTAAACAATGAAAACGATGCGTGCTTTCGGTCCTGATTAAATAAATAATCCTTTACTTCGACGAGCACAGGAAAGCCAATCGCTCCAAAGATGATCAGCAGCATCGTAATAAATTGGACAAAATAATCATCCTTGTAAGGGATGAGCGAGTTCCCTGTAATATCGAAGCCCCCATTGGTGGTCGCACTAATACTTGAGAAGAAGCCATGCAAGAATGCTCCTTGCACATCGTAATATTTGAGAAAATACATACTTAAAATCAGACCGCCTAAAAACTCAATGAGCAAAATTAAATATAAGACCTGCTTCATTAATTTCACAATACCTGATAAATTGCTCTGGTTTTGATCTGCCATGATGAGCTTTCTTTCTTTAATCCCAATCCTTTTTCGCATGACAATCCACACAAAGGTACCGAGCGTCATAATGCCGATACCTCCGATTTGCAGGACAAACGCAAGGATCCACATACCTGCCACACTAAATGTTTGCGAGGTATCAACGACAGTGAGTCCTGTGACACTTACCGCACTCACCGCCGTAAATAGAGCATCAATAAATGTCCATTTCACTCCCTCTTGATGAGCCACTGGGAGGCTGAGAAGAATAAGTGATACGGTTACAGCAAGAAAATAATAGAGGGCAATCAGCTGAAATGCTGACAGCCGGTCAATTAGCTTTTTGATAGGATTCATTGTCATTCCTTCTTTTATCTATCTTTTCGAATACTTTATCATTTTAATGAAAAGAGACATGATTTTAAAGATATTTTATGCTTTATTTTCTTTTTCATCAAAAAGAAAAAGACATCCTGTTGCAGAATGTCTTTTCGTCTTTCTTATTTTGCTTCTAGTCTTCTGATTCTTTCGTTTAAATCAGGGTGTGTTGAGAAAAGAGAAGCTTTTCGTTTACCACTGATTTTAAGCGTAGCAACTGCTGTTTGATCATCATCTTTGATTCTTGACGTATACGCCTCAAGTGAGCGAAGCGCATGAACCATTTTATCTTTACCGGCAAGATCAGCTCCGCCGCGGTCTGCATGGAATTCACGGTGTCTAGAATATGCAAACACGACAAGGCTTCCTAGGACAGAGAAAATGATTTGGAAAACAATCACTGCAATAAAATGAACAATCGGAACAAGCTCTTCACGCGAAACAAAGCGGCTTGCGATCCATGCCGCAATTCTTGAAAGGAAGACAACGAACGTGTTGACGATCCCTTGAAGCAGCGTCATTGTCACCATATCACCGTTCGCAACGTGAGCAACTTCATGAGCGATTACACCTTCAACTGCTGCATCATCCATTTCATGAAGCAATCCAGTTGAAACGGCAACAAGTGATCTTCTCTTAGAAGGACCTGTCGCAAAAGCATTTACTTCAGATGATTGATAAATACCAACCTCAGGCATTTTAGAAAGGCCTGCTGCTCTTGATAATCTGTGCACGCGGTCAACAAGCTGCTGCTCATCATATGTTAATGAATCCTTTTCAGGGTTTAACACACGCACACCCATCATCATTTTTGCCATCCAGCGAGACATCGCAAGTGACATGAACGAGCCAACAAAACCAACAACTGCACTGAATACTAGCAGTGCCACCAAATTAATTCCACCGTCTGCTCCTATATAAGAACCAACACCAGTTGCTGCACTAATAACCGACAGTACAATACCAATCGTAGTGATAACAAGAATGTTCGTTAATATAAACAGAAATATTCTTTTACCCATACATAACCTCCGCTGTCATATTAAGTTCATTTGAACTTATTAATAAAATTATAAAAATAAACGTCTCAAATTGCAAGGAAAAAGGAATCATTCCTTCTGTTTATCATAACGGCTTAAGCCCCGTCACTTCAATATTTACGACTTTGCCACAGCTGAAAAGTGAACAAATTGTGACGCCGCGTTCTGTATTTTAGTTTATTTTGCATTTTCATCAAAAAGAGATTATGATGTTGAATTAGATCAATAATCACGTTTTTGACGTACAAATGAGGTGGAACATGGTGACTTTTAAATTAACGAGAATTGACATGACGAGACTTCTATATTCTCTAAAAGGAGAGGGAGATCTGACTCCGCTTCAGCTTTTGAATCTATCTGTAAAGGGCGATAAGGATCATGAATATGATGAGTTAAAGATCCCTTCGTTTTTTGAGAAGCTCGAACGGCGGAAGCAAAAATCAGAGCACGGTCTTTCTACAAATGAAATTGTTGAGCTTGGCAACTTGTGTGAGCTAACGTCTCTTAAATCGACGGCGATTCAAAATTGGATCAAGCGTGATATTAAAGATATGATTGGTCATCCAGAGCTTGGCAAGAAGTACTCCATTGATCAGGTCGTTATTTTATTAATTGTCAGGGATTTAAAATCAGTTTTTGACTTTGATGCCATTCGCTTGATCTTATCTGCCTTATTTAACACGATCACAGATCGAACAGATGATATTATTAGTCCAATCCGTTTTTATGAAGCATATGCGCACGTCCTAGATTTTATTTATCACCATACACATTTTCCGTTAAAGGAAACAAATTTACGAGAAATGACTGAGGAGCAGACCGACATGCTCCATGAAGAGTTTACAGAATTAACGAAGAATCAATGGAATTTGATTAAAGGCATTATCAGTTCTACCGTCTTCTCTGTGTTCACTTCCCACTTGCAAAGTACAGCGCAAGAAATGATGTTTAATACGCTACAGGCAGCTAAATAAGGATAAAAGAAAACCGAGGTGATGAGGTCACCTCGGTTTTTTTGTGCAGCAATTGCCAGCATAATTGTACGCCGTTTTCTTCAAAATAAGAAGGCGCAACAAACATGAGGTGAAAGGAGGAATATGGACATGGCAAATCGAAATCAGCTTCTTGTTCCTGGAGTAGAACAAGCATTAGATCAATTTAAATACGAGATCGCTCAAGAATTTGGCGTGACTCTCGGTTCAGATACAGTCGCACGTGCAAATGGTTCTGTTGGCGGTGAAATTACAAAACGACTCGTTCAACAGGCTCAATCACAAATGGGCAATCAATCTAAATAAAAACATGGTGAAATACGCCGGAGCTATTCTGGCGTTTTTTTATTGTTCATATGTGTGCTCAAACCGGTTTTCACGATACGGGGACGGTGCACCTTTTCCCTGCTTCTTCATATGGTCTTTTTTTCGTTCAGCGGACGGCTGTTTCTGATCCCTGTCGTTTTTTTTTGCGTGCTTTTCAGCACCACCACGTGATGTGCCGTTTGGATTCCTTTTATCATCAGGTTCCGTTGAGTGATTTTTTTTTTGTTCTTTATCGATAGAACGTTCCTTTTCTTCCTTTATTTGATTGTCTTTGCTTTTATCATCAGGTTTTGTTTGGTGTGGCTTTTGAATAGATCCTTGCTCTTCCCTCTCTTGATCCTTCTGCTCTTTGTCTTCAGCTTCAGGAGCCTCTTGATCTGGCTTCATCTCTTCGCTATCGTCTGTCTTGACGTCTTCTTGTTTGTCTTTGTCTGCTTGATCTTCATCATCTTTTTTAGGCTCTTCTTCTTTGACAGCATCACTCTCTGCTGCGTCTTCATCCTTTTGAATGCCTTCTTGTTCTTTGTCTTGGATTTCTTGATTTCTGATATATGTGCCTGTTGAAATGCCCGCCTTTTGAGCTTTTTCTCTTGTTTCCAGGTCACTTTCTACAGTTTCTAGCTTGTAATCGCGCTTTTGATATTCACCAGAGATGGTGTTAATTTTACTTTTGACGTTGGTTTTATATGTATGGTCCTGCTTGTTTTCATAAACCGTTGAAATATAAATACTCTTAGAGTGGTTCACATAACCTTTTTTGTCACAGTCATCTATGATTTCCTGCACAACTTTGGTCATGTCGTTTTTTTCTAAATCCTTCATACTGGCCAGTACTTGTTTCGCATCTTTATTCAGTGGTGTGACACCGATCACTTCATAATTGTGATCAAGCTTCAGTTCAAAGCTTGGATTAATGTCAATCGTCATATATGCATATGCTTTTTGACTTGAGAAAGATGGCATCATAGTAAAAATCACGACAATAATCGCAGCGATTGATAGGATTCCTGCATTTAATGGACGTAAACGAAGCAAGTCAAAAAAACCGGCTTTTTTTCTTTCGAGACGTGATTCATTCGGAAATGTCACTTCTTGACCGATTTCATAATCTTGCTGTTCATATTTTGTCCGCAGAAATTGTCCATCAGGGGTCAGCAGCGTGACATATTTTTTGTTTTTCTCTACTATAATGCCTCTTCTCATGAATTAAGCACCCCTTTAAGGTAATCTTTCAAATACACATAATCACCCGTCATAATGATCGCCATCGCAATGATATATTTTCTATTTCTCTCAATCGTTTTGCGGCTGACTTCCACTAGCTTTTCAAGCTGTTTGACTGGCAATTGTTTTTTCTGAAATAAAATGGTTCTGAGCTCATCGTGTTCAACGAGTGTGTGAGCTACTTTAATGGCATTTTGCCTTGCATCTGCATGCTTTGGTGAATGTTCAAGCAGCTCTTGAAACGTGAGACCGTATACTTTCAATCGTTCTTTAAAATGTTCAATTTCTTCTCTTCTGTGTTCTTGTTCAATTAAACGTCTATATTCGTTTGTAGACAGCTCTGCTTCAATCATGCTTTGAGAGTACTCGCCATTTTCACTTTCTTGCAGGTCCATTTGAACCGTTGGCGCATTTCTCGCTTCTTTTCGAATATAGTCGATCACTTTTCTTTTAATAATTAATTCTGCGAAAGCAAGGAGTGAGTTTCCTTTTTCAGCAGAGTATTTTTCTATCGCTTCATTAAAGGCAATTAAGCCTATGCTGAATTCATCATCTTTTTCATCTATATATCGTTTACAAACGGATGAAACCGTCTTAGCGACAAATGGTTTGTATTGCTCTATTAATGCATTTTGCAGCTCGATATCACCTTGTTGAATACTGATAGCCGACTGCTCTAATGTTTGCTTTTTCTTTCCTTTTTTAAACAAAAGGCTAAGCAATGGTTTCACCTCAGTTCTCCCTATATTACTCATTTATGATAGCTAATTTATGAGGGAAGCGCAAAGGAAGAAATGAGGAATTCATTTCCTGTTACCCAATTATGACATGTATATCATCATCTACTTTACAATGTTTCGTCTAAAAGCAAAGAAATAAGGGGGTATCTCCCCCTTATTTGTAATATACGTGTTATGAAAATGAAATGATATTTCTTTCAAAAAACCTACTCTTCTAGGCGTACCTCTTGTTTTTCCTTGTTTTGTTGCCCGCCTTTTCTTGATGGACTTGATAAAAACCAGCCAAATGCTGCAATTGCGAGAAGCACTGTCCAGAAAATCACTTTCCATAATGTTGAATGAATAAAATGAGAGGACACGATACCAATGGCTGGATGTGACAGTGTGTAAAGCGTGAGCTTCACACCAACCCACCCGACAATGACAAAGGCTGCTGTTTCTAGGCTCGGTCTTGTTTTGAGCAGTTTCACAAAGACAGTCGCTGCAAATCTCATGATGATCAGACCGATGATACCACCTAAAAGAATGACAATAAATTGACCGCCATCAAGTCCACCGATTTGCGGAAGACTTGTTTTCGGCAAAGTTACGGCTAATGCGACCGCCGCTAAGATGGAATCGACAGCAAAAGCGATATCAGCAAGCTCGACTTTTACGACTGTTGCCCAGAAGCCGCTTTGCTTCATGTTTGTGTCTGATTCCTTTTTCTTAAATACGTGCGATTTTAAAATATGGTGAATGGAAATATAAAGAAGATAAATTGCACCAATGGCTTGAACTTGCCACACATCCACTAAAAACGAAATAAGAAACAGGGAACCAAATCGCATGACAAACGCACCCGCAAGTCCGTAAAACAATGCCTTTTTCCTTTGCTTTTCTGGAAGGTGTTTCACCATCACAGCCATGACCAGCGCATTATCAGCGGCTAAAATTCCTTCTAATCCAATCAGTACGAGAAGAACCCACCCGTACTCTAAAATAATTGCTGCATCCATCATCATTCCTCCTTGTTTTATCTATTGTCCCACAACAGACAAAGGCTTATGAATGCAAAAAAGACCTTTGCCTGTAATGGCAAAGGTCTTGCTAGACATGTGATATGTAGAATCATGCCAACAAAGCCGATGGAACTTAAGTCCATGTAATGACGACTTTGTTTCCGGTAAAAACCGGACGCTACTCCCCTTTGGTGGGATTTAAGAATATTTAGATTACTTATAGTTTAATCAATAGACACTGTATTGTCAACAGGGGACTTTCACCTAGGGTCCAGTGATTAGGCAGTTGGTGTTTCTGCTTTTCTTTTTCTACGTTTCAGCCATATATACAACGCGAAAAGCAACACAATCCCGATCCCAATCGGCAGAAGATATGGATCTAACATTGCGCCAACCTCTTTCCAGTTCTCCCCGAGCACAAATCCAAGATACACATATACAAATGTAATAGGCGTAATCGCTAAAAACGTGTACAGGCAAAAGACCCACACATTCATCTTGGCAATACCGCACGGGATGGAAACAAGCGTTCTGACTCCTGGAATAAACCGGCCGCTAAATGCGACGAATCCACCATGCTTTTCAAAGAAGGCATCCGATTTATCAAGCGACTCCGGTTTAACAAAAAAGTACTTCCCATATTTATTTAAAAAAGGTCTACCGCCATAACGTCCTAACCAGTACAAGGTCAAAGGGCCAGCCACGCCGCCAATAGAGCCGGCTGCCACAACACCAATGAAGGCCATGTCCCCTTCTGAGACCCAGTAACCCGCAAGAGGCAGAACCACTTCAGCAGGAACAAATTCAATACATAATGCAAGGAAGATGCCAAAGTACGACAAGTTCTTAAAGGCATCAGCTAAAGAAATAATAAAATCTTCGATGTTTATCAATCCCTTTCACACATAATCGTTTAACTGATTCTATCTCTTTTAGAATCGCACATATATTAAACGAAAAAAACCGAAGAAACGATTCACTTTTCGTCGTTTTTTTACATTAAATTTGATTTTACTATAAAAGACAGGTGAAAAAAAAGTTGATTGTGGTATTTAAGTGAAGGAAAAGTGAACACAGAAGCCATTCGATCCGATATATTAGGTATACGTCTGTTTTAAGATACTGGAGGTTTTCTTACATGACCCATTTAACAGGAAGTTACAATGGATGGCTTGTCTTTCTGTCAATCGCAGTCGCCACTGTCGCCTCCTACTCAGCTCTTCATTTAGCCAGCCGAGTGGCACAGTCAAGCGGTGCAAAGAAAAAGGTATGGCTGATCGTTGGTGCCTTGATCATGGGAATGGGGATATGGTCGATGCATTTTATCAGCATGATGGCATTTCACGTGCGTGCTGGCATCACCTATGAAACACCCTTGCTCATTTTATCGATTTTGGCATCTTTTGTCGGGTCCTTGATCGCATTCACAATATGCATTCAAGAGCAACTCTCCACAAGGCGGCTGCTCATTAGTTCAATCACCATGGGCTCAGCTATTTGCAGCATGCATTATCTTGGAATGGAATCAATGGCCAATGTCTCAATCAGCTATGATCCAGTCCTCTTTTTTCTTTCGTTTTTCATTGCTGTGATAGCGTCTTTCTTTTCGCTTCATCTCTTTTTTCGGCTCCATCGATCCGGGAAAAAGCAGGAGGATCATCTGTTAAAAATAGCTGGTGCACTCGTGATGGGCGGGGCTGTTTCTGGGATGCATTATACCGGTATGGCTGCTTCTACTATGTTTTTTCATTCAGACGGACAGCCCTATAGGGGTGGTTCTCTTGAACTATCACCATTCAGTCTGTCGATTTTCATCGGCTTAATGACACTGATTGTCCAAACACTGATGATTTTTGGTGCCTATATAGATCACCGAATCATGAAGCAGGCAGATAAGCTAAAGGAAAATGAACAGCGGTTCCAATCGCTCATCAAACATAATATCGATGGCATTATCGTGTTATCTGTCAATCGAAAGGTGCTTTCTGCGAACGACTCAGGTAAACAAATTCTAAAAATGTGCAATTCTTGGATTGGTGATGATGTCAGCCAATACGTCATGCCGACTGACATGTGGGAAGAATTTATTTACGAGTCAAAAAAAGCCATCACACGTGAAGCAGAACTAAAAGCAGCAGATCGCTTTTATTATTATCATGTCACTTACATACCTGTTCATGTCAACAATACGCTTGACAGTATTTATCTTGTCTTAAAAGATTTAACGCAGCAGCGGATTGCAGAAAAAGAAATTCATGTCATGGCACATTATGATGCGTTAACCGAGCTTCCTAATCGGCGCCACGCCATCAACCATCTAAGTGATGTTCTCTCCGCTCAAAAAGAGACAGGAACATCGACGGCTGTTCTGTTTCTTGATTTGAATCGTTTTAAAATTATCAATGATGCACTTGGTCATAACATAGGGGACTTACTTCTTAAAGCAGCTGCAAACAGACTGACGCAATGTTTACCAGACAACGGCTTTATAGCCAGACTAGGCGGGGATGAATTTTTAATGATCTTCCCTGACATGGGGCATGACACACAGAAAATTGAACAGCTTTCTCAAAATATCATTCGGCAATTTGAGCGTCCTTTTTTCATCCAGAATCATCAGCTCATTACTTCTATCAGCATTGGAATCGCTATCTCACCTCAAAATGGCAAAGATGGGATGGAGTTAATGAGGAAAGCCGATATGGCGATGTATTTATCCAAAAAACATAAGCAAAGCCGTTATGAGTTTTTCACCGAATCAATGGAAAGATCAAGTGAAGATAGGTTGAACCGAGAGCTTGAGTTACGGGATGCCATTCAAAGAGAACAGTTTGTGCTTCATTACCAGCCGCAAGTGAGTGCGAAAACAAGACAGATGACTGGCGTAGAAGCTCTTCTAAGAATGAAAGCACCAGATGGTTCGTTAAAATCACCCGAGGCTTTTATTGAGCTGGCAGAGGAATCAGGACTGATCATTGATATTGGCAGATGGGTGATTGATACGGCATGCAGGCAGGCTAAAACGTGGTATGACAACGGGCTGAAAATTCCCGTGGCTGTCAATTTATCTGCAAAACAATTCAATTCTGAAGACTTAATTGATTTGATTAAGCTGACACTGAAAAAATACGATATGACACCGTCACTGCTCGAGCTTGAAGTCACAGAAAGTATGACAATGGACAATATCAAGCAATCAAAGCAGGTACTGACCTCACTGAAACATCTGGGCGTTCGCATTAGTATTGATGACTTTGGTACAGGGCATAGCTCCTTAAGCTATTTAAAGGATTTGCCCATTCATCGCCTAAAAATCGACAAATCCTTCATCGAAGATATTTTAAATGATTCAAAATCTGAACAGATTACAGGTGCCATTATCGCGATGGGACATCAACTATCTCTCGAGGTCATAGCAGAAGGTGTTGAAACCTTTGCGCAGGCGCAGCTTTTATCTGCGCAAGGATGTGACGACTTGCAAGGCTTTTATTATGCAAAGCCCCTTCCAGCAAACGATATCGAAAAATTCATTGCCTATCCAGCGCATCAGTTGGACACATAAAAAAGGTGCCAATCATGGCACCTTTTCGTTCTATCTAAATAATAAATGTTGACTGTGAATACCTGCTTTTTTCAATAGACTAATCAATTGTTCTTGTTCTTCTCGCGAGAGGCCTGAGAAGGCACGCGCAATCCGGAGAGAATGAATCGGGTAAATTTTATCAAGATAACTGCGCCCTTTATCTGTTAAATGGGCATAAACCGACCGTTTATCCTTTGGGTCCTGCTCTCTTTCAATGAAACCATTTCGTTCTAATTTGTCAATTACGTACGTCACATTCCCGCTGACAAGCAGGAGTCTTGAGCCAATTTGCTGAAGTTTTTGAGCACCTCTTGTATACAGCAATTCAAGAACCGCAAATTCAGTTGGATTAAATCCATGCTCTTTGCTGTCTCTAATGCTGTGTTCTGAAACGCTTTTAAATGCTCTTGCAAATACCTTGTAAAGTGTCATTGAACGTTCTACTTCTTCTTCATTAAACGATAGTCTCATCACATATCTACCTCTTATAATATTTTTTTAACTTCAAGGCTTTCTTGCGGTGCAGTTGGAGCCTTTCGTAAAAAATAGAAGTACGTTTTTGAAAACCCTTTCAACCACATAAGTGACTCCATTCGTGTTATGTATAAGATTTCGATATAAACTTTTAAAATCCTTCTTATTTTTCACAACCATCTCGAAAAAAAGGTTTTTTAGCAAACCATCAAGATCCGACACAGTTTAACATAATCTGTAAAGACTCTATGTTTCTTTACACTGTATTCGTCAAATTTCTACAAAATTCAATATTGCTATAACATTAAACAAAAAAAGAACCCTTTATGTGACATGCGCACATTTCAAGGGATTTTCACAAATCACGCTTTGTTTTGTTGAAAAAGAAGTGATACTCTTTTTTTAAGTCACTAATTGTCATTTTCTTGGCCGCACTAGGACTGTACACTCCTAATGAACAGAGCTGCTTCGTATAATAATGTCTTTCCTTCGCTAAAGCTTCTGTTAGGATACGCCGCACCGATTATCCCCTCCTATCAATTGATCTGGAGCAGGTGCTTATGAAGACCTTTTATACAAATCATTTTGTACAGCTCTTAGAAGAGCATGCGCATTCTGACCTGCAGCCTGCATGAATCGCTCCAGTAATTCATCCCTCTTCATATCTAATGCGATGATTTCTTTTGCCATACAGATGATCCGTGTTTGCTCCATCATATGCTCCCTCCTCCTATTTCAACTCATCATCATTATATGCAAGCGTAGCAATCACTTCACATATGTTGTCAACTTTCCTTCCATCGTTTTTTCATTTTTATGTTTTTATGTTATATTTTCTAACAAACGATAGGTTTTTTTCGTTGTCATTCTGTATAATATGAAGAAAAGACTTGCAGGGGTGAGTATATGACGCAGGAAGATGTATCTTATAAAGATAAAAAAGTCATTTCAATCGGGATTGTCAGTGAATTAACAGGGCTATCCGTCAGGCAAATCCGATATTATGAGGAACGCAGACTCATCTACCCCCAGCGCTCAACAAGAGGCACGCGTAAATATTCTTTTTCTGATGTAGAACGATTAATGGACATCGCCAACAAACGAGAAGACGGTGTGCAAACAGCGGAGATTTTGAAAGACATGAAGAAAAAGGAACAGGCATTAAAAAGCGGACAATATAAGAAAAAAATGCTGGAAGGTCAAATTAACGCACACTTCCGGTACAAAAATCGATAAACAAATAAAGTTTAGCTGACTCTTTTAGGCTTTGTTCGCACTTGATTTTTGGTCATGGCTTAATGAAAAAGAGACAGCTTTTTTTGCTGTCTCCGTTATCAAACCAAAGCCCTTGGCAATGCCAAATCATACTCAGTGAAATAAGCTATATAAGCAAGGACATCCGTTTACTTTTTTTAGGCGGCGTTCCACAACATTTCATTCTAAGAAACAACATTATATCAAATAGCGTTTTAGGTATATTGTTAAGTGCAGGCGATCTAGCGTTTATCCATTCGTTCAGGAATCGAAACAGTTCGTTCATTGATCACATTCCCCGTGTTCAGCGTCGTTTTTGGTTCAATTAAGAGCAAATGAACTTCTTCTTCAGCAATTGGCTGATGTTCAATTCCTTTTGGAATCACAAGAAACTCCCCTTCATTAAGCGCTATTTCTCTATCCCTAAAACGGATGACTAGATTTCCTTTCCATACAAAGAACATTTCATCCTCGTCATCATGGTGATGCCAAATGAATTCACCCTTAATTTTTACCATTTTCATGTATGAGTCGTTCAACTCTCCACTTATTCTAGGATTCCAATAATCATTTATTTGCGAAAATTTCTCTTGGATATTAACCTTTGAAATCAATAGATTCCTTCCTCATTTACTTGGAAACGTCTTTTTTATCTTTCTTAAGCTAGAACTCCCTACCTTGCAAATTCTCCTCCTCATGATAAACATCAAGGGACACAATGAGCATCAACTCTTATATTATTAAGTTTACTTATTCTGTTGGATCACGTAAAATCAAAAAATAATGTATAGTTCATCACAATTTGTGATACAAAAAGGAGCATTGTTTTGGATATTAAATCTTTGGAGATATTTAAAGCAGTAGCTATTGAACAAAGCGTTACAAAAGCTGCTGAGAAATTAAATTATGTGCAGTCCAATGTCACTGCACGAATCCAGCGTCTTGAACAAGAATTAGGTGTTCCTCTTTTCTATCGATATCACAAAAAGATATCCTTAACGCCTGCAGGGCGAGAACTGTTGCCATATGCAAACAAATTACTCTACGATTTTGAAGAAGCGATAGAGGCCGTAAAGCTTTCCTCTACTCCGCGAGGTACTTTGCACATTGGATCTATAGAGTCTACCGCTTCGACAAGATTGCCCAGCATTTTCGCAGCATATCACAAGACATTTTCACAAGTAGAATTAAGCATGTATATGGCACCTACTGTAGATCAGGTTCATGCTATTCTCAACTACAAGGTAGACGGTGCATTGGTTGATGGGCCCATTCTTCATCCCGACATTATTGAATATCCGGTATTGGAAGAATCACTTGTTCTCATTACAAGCTACTCCCAGGAGGAATTCCAGGTAGAATCAATTTTACATGAACCATTGCTTTCGTCATTTGCGCATTGCATCTATTTGGGGCGTTGGCAACGATGGTTAGAGAGCAATGGCTTTGCTCCGATGAAGGTAATGGAATATGGCACTTTAGAGGGCGTGCTTAAATGCGTTGAAAACGGGCTAGGGGTTACCGTATTACCAAAATCTATGGTTGAATCTCGGGTGCAAGGCAGATTTACCTGTCATCCTTTACCGGAACCACACAGAATCGTGCCAACTGTGTTTATAAGGCGCCGCGATTCGTACATGACCAGTGCCCTCTCACGGTTTATGGAATTATTGGGCATAACTCATATGTGATCGGGTCATTTGTGGTAAAAAAGAGGATAGATAGAGCGACATTCTTTCAGCTCTTCTATCCTTTTTACATAAAATTATTTTAGCTTTCATTGAGAGGAAGTGTCAGTTCCTTCAACGAGTCCTACAAAGTCAATCCGTACACCACCTTTTTCAGGATCTTCTATGACCCGCATGGCCAGTGCCTTTTTCTCCCCTGTTTTTTCATCTTCGTAATTCGCATGAAAGACGTGAATGCTGGCTTCTTCCAATTGAAAATCATCATAAGAAAGCGTCTCTATGCCCCATTCTTTTTTCAGTTTTAGAATGTCATTTGGGCTTGGGACAGCACCTTCAACATAGATGTTTTCTATTTTTTGTTTATTTCCTTCGGTAATCGCTTCAATCATATGCTCTGCAGCCACTAGTCTTCTGTCTTTCCCCTCGTCTTCCCTTGAACATGCACCTAGCAATACAATGCACATTAAAATGAATAAAAACTTCTTCATTTTTCTCTCCCACCTTCTCCTTAAAATGTAAAGGATGGAAGCGCTATATGCAATCTTTATTCAAAAAAGACTGTAAAACGTCACGTTTTACAGTCTTCATGCTACATCAGTGTATGAAGGAATGCTGTTGCAATTCCAAAATAGATCAATAAGGATAAAATATCATTCAATGTTGTGATCAGCGGCCCAGATGCAATGGCTGGGTCCACGTTTAATCTGTGTAAAATAATCGGTACGACCGTACCTGCCATTGTCCCAATAATCAGTGTTGCAAGCAGTGAGGAACCGACAACAAAACCTAAAATCATATTGCCCTGCCACACCATTGCGACGACTGTAATAATAATAGAGCAGACAATCCCAATGTAAATACTCGTTCTCAGCTCTCTAAAAATAAGGCGCATGATGGTTTTTTTCGTTAATTCTTCTTTTGAAAGCCCTCTAATGACGACGGCAAGAGACTGTGTCCCTGTATTCCCTGTCATCCCGGCAATCATCGGCATGAAGAACGCTAAAGCAACGACTTGCTGAAGGGTACCTTCAAAATAATTTAAAATACTGCCTGAAATCAGCCCAATGAACAAAAGCAAAATGAGCCACGGAAGACGGCGGTATGCCGCCACAAATGCCGGCGTGTCGAACGTGATATCTTTACCAGAGGCAGCAAACTTTTCATAGTCTTCGCCCGCCTCTTGAATCACAACATCAATGATATCATCGACTGTAACAATTCCGACTAGAACATTGTTCTCTTCCACAACAGGAATCGCAAGGAAATCATATCGTTCAATCAGCTTTGCGATTTCCTCCTGATCTTGAAAGGCTCCAACGGCAATGACTCTTGTAAACATGAGATCCTGTACCTTTTCATCCGGTTCACCTAAAATGAGATCCCGGTATGAGAGAACGCCTACAAGCTGTTTTTGATCATTAATCACATATAAATAGTTGATTGATTCCGCAATTTCAGCAAAGCTTTTCAGCTTCACAACGGCATCCTGCACTGTAAAATGCTGAGGAATCCAAACATAACGGTTCGTCATGATCCGTCCCGCTGTCTCAGCAGGATAATTCATAAGAAGCTGGACGGCTTTTGATTCCTCTGCTTCCATGTTAGATAAAAGCTGATCCTTTAGCTCATCCTCCATCTCATCAAACAAGTTGGCTAGATCATCGTTATCCATTTTGTTTGTGACGAAGGTCGCTTTGTCTTTACCTACTTTTTCAAGAACAATTTCTTGATATTCCCGCTCCAGCTCACCCATCATTTCTGTCACGTCATCGACTGGTAAAAAGCTGAGGAAGCGGCCGCGGTGTTTCTCTGGAAGCTCTTTAAATAAATAGGCCATATCATATGGCTGAAGTTCTTCCATGATGTTTTTAAATTCTTTTCGTTTTCCATCTCTCAGTAAAATAATGATGCGTAAAATGAGTTCATCATACGTAATATTTTGTATCATCGCTGTTACCTCCCCAAAGTCAGGAGATACCCGAATCCCTTAGAATGTGCGGGGGTCAGGATCTCCTCTATCTGATGTCTCAATCTGATCTTTTGACATATCCTCTATGTGTCTCGAATCGGGATGATCCATCCCCACACCTCCTTTTCTCATAAAAAAGCACCTTCAACCGAATGAAGGCGCTTTGTAAGCATGACAAATAAACACTTGCTCCTTCAATCGTAGAGCTTTAGCACTGTATGGCATAGGAAAAATCCAGCTGCATTAAAAATCACCTTATGTCGATGATTTCTGTTGACCCATTGGCGTCTTTGGACATTTTTGGGCAGCAGCGTATCTCCATACAGGAGCCTCACCTAACGAAGTCTCATATTGTTGACACACTGAGATTACAGAAAAAGCGCAGTGATGTCAATAAGCAAGATGCCAATTCCCCTTATGTATTCGCTTACTTTTGAAAAAAAGAGCGATAGACAAAGTAGACTATCGCCCTTTCATGTCTTTTATTCCTCTTCTGGCTGATTCATATCCTCTTGGGAGAGGAGATGAAAGGAATCATGCAAAAACAAAGCATATCCTTCTCCATCAGGATGCGGAACATATTCCGCATGGTCCATTGTCTGCTCTTCTTCTTTTTTCTTCATATTCTCTCGCCTCCTTTCCCGTAGTTTGTCCCAATGAAAAAACCTTACACATGAAAGTGTAAGGAGTGATTAGTACAAAACAGCTGAACTCATAAAGGTGCGGCGAATGTCACCATTGGCAATGCGCTGATAACCGTCGCTTTAGCTAAAAATGAATGATTGTTTACAGAAAAAAGCTCTCTCTGATTAGGGTACAGCCATTGATTGATAACACAATGTATAATACTAAGTATAAAAATTGAATATTGGGGGATATGATGATGAGCGAATCTACACTGAACATGCACTTTTCAAATGATTTATTAAAAAAAGTAAGAGAACAATTTTTATATATTGATGAGGATCCTATCCTAAAAAAGGAACGACTCTTTTTTGACAATGCAGGTGGCTCTCTTCGTTTAAAACAGGCAAATCATATATTTTCAATCATTGATGGCATCCCAGATTGTTCTGAAAGAAATCATAAAGCTGCAAAACACTTGATTGATATCCAAAAAAAGGGGATTGTTGATCTTCAAACCATTTTTAACGTGAAACAAGGAAGCTTCGCCACATATCTGACAGCATCACAGGCTATCTTTCAAACTACGGGTATCATTGCAGAACATATTCAAGGAACAAATATTGTCACAACATCCTTAGAACATCCAGCAGCCTACGACGCAGCTAGTTTTTATGCAAATAAATTAAACAAAGAGCTGAGAGTGGCCAAGTCTAATCCTTTAACAGGTGGAGTGAACGTAGAAGACATCTTGGCATTAATCGATCAAGATACTGTTCTTCTAAGCGTCATCTATGCTTCGAATATCTCTGGTGCTATTTTAGACATTGAACAAATTGTACAAGAGGCAAGAAAAAAGAAACCAAACTTATTTATCATGGTTGATGCCGTTCAACATGCACCTCATGGTTTAATTGATATTGAAAAAACACCTGTGGATGTGATAAATTTTGCTCCATATAAATTTTTTGGTGTTAGAGGCTGCGGGATTGCTTATTTATCGGAAAGAGCTGCTCTTCTCCCTCATCATAAGTTAAAAGGAAAGAAAGAAACTGAATGGGGTCTAGGAACTCCAGCACCTGCTCATTATGCGGCTATTAGCGCAATTGTTGATTATGTGTGCTGGCTTGGAGGTCATTTTACAACAGTGAATGCCAGACGACAGTTATTCGCAGCAGGTATGGAAGCTATCGGAAAACAAGAAAGGTCTTTATTAAAAATAATGCTAGACGGGACACCCAACGTAAAAGGGCTAAGAGAAATCAAAGGAGTTACCGTTCATCTTGATGACCATGATTTATCAAAAAGAGATTTCATCGTAGCCATATCGATAGAAGGAACAAACCATGAGGATGCAGTAAGACAATATGAACAGCACGGTGTGATCGTATATGAAAGGTTGAATACAAGCATTTATTCTAAAAGGATGCTGGATTCCTTTGGAATGAAAGGGGCTATTAGAATATCACCTCTCCATTGTCATACTATTCAAGAGATTGAGACGTTTTTAAGAACAACTGAAATGATAAGCAATCAACATAAAAAGCATTAACACGCTTGGTGGACAGATACATGGAAGTACGCTATTTAGTTTAAAAGATGATATTCATTTGTACTTTAATATAATCATTTAAGCAAAAATAACGGTCTGAACCATCGGTTCAGACCGCATACAAATTTATCTTAGGATTGCTGCCGTATTAATCATCCCATTCTTGCTTCAGGATTTTGCCTGTTTTAGCGGAAATCTCAAAATCAACTTCCTCGCCGTTTGGTGTGGTGATTTCGACTTCATACAAGTACACACCATTTTCTTTATCTAAATCAGAATCTGTGACTGTTCCTTTTACTTTTGCAAGGGCAATTTGTTCAGCCTGCTTTTTAGTGATTTTCACATTCTTTTTCTTTTCTTTGACTGGATCATTCAGCGCTTTCCCTGTTTTGGCATCGACATATACTTTATATTCAAAGCCGCCTTTTTTAATCTCGACCTCATACACCCATTTTCCTTTTTTACGCTCAAGATCCACATCGTCCACATAGCCTTTCACAACTTTTAATGCTGCTTTTTCAGCTTGTTTCTTTGAGACAAACGATGATTTCTTTTGCACCACCTGCTCGGCGTTTGCTGTTTGATTTGTATTTTGCGCTTGAAGTGTGAAACCACCTGCGACAAGAGTTCCTGTTAATGCTGTAGCTACTAGTACTTTTTTCATCATGTTCATGTCCTCCTCTATTTGATTTCTCCTTTATCTTAAAGAAACAAGATGATAAAGGAAGGAAAGAAACATGAGAAAATCATGAGAAAAGGATTAGTTTTCGTACGTAATACCTTCAATGTCTCCTGTATATGCGTTCACAAGCACCTCTGCCTCTCGCCCATCAGGCAAATCCAGCTCCACCTCAAAGACGAGCATACCGCTAAATGTTTCAAGATCAGCATCATCCACTGTCCCTCCGACTTCTTTAACTGCAATTCGGATGGCTTCTTCGACCGTGATTTTTGTCATTTTCTTTTCTTTAGAGGTTGGGTTTTTCTTTTCTGCTTCAAGCACCTTAAACGTTTGCTTGTCGACATCGACTTGATATAATTCTTTTTTTGATTGGATCGTAAAAATAAAACGATCGGACTTTTCTTTCTTTTGAATGACCGTACCGCTTACTTTTTTAACAGCCGCTTCTTCTGCCAGAAGCTCAGCATTTTTTTCATTTGGTTTTTGATAGCTTTTTAACTGCTTGATTTCTTTCATTTGACCGCTTGCGGAAGATGCAATGATTTGATAGATCCCATTTGAATTTTCCAGGGTCAAGGTATAGTCCTGTTTATGATTGATTAAATCAATATTTGTAATGTTTCCATTGTAGTCTTTTGCGATGATTTTTTTGATTTCTGCTTCACTTAATATTTTTTGATCAATGGTTTGAATCATGAGCATTGCAAAGGCTGCAAGAACGACGAGACATCCTGCGAGCGCAAGCACCATTTTCGTTTTTCTAGACATGCAGCGCCTCCTTCCTATTTCCTATTTTATAAGGAGGAAATGAGAAATTGATGAGAAAAGACCTATTTTATTTCTGAAAAAGAATGGTCATGGTTGTCCCTTCGCCGATACGACTGTCCACCTTCAGTTCGGCCCCGTGCTCTTCCGCAATTTGCTTCGCAATTGAAAGACCAAGTCCGGTTCCGCCCGTCTCACTGTTTCTCGCTTCATCCACACGGAAAAAGCGGTCAAAGATTTTCGGCAGATCCTCTTCTTTTATGCCAATCCCATGGTCAACGACTGAAATAAACGGCTTCTCTCCCGCCCATCCGCAAGTCACATCAACGGCCTCTGTACTATATTTAACTGCATTATCAATCAAGATGGTCAAAAGCTGTTTGATTTTCTCTTCATCCCCCTCAGCGACGAGCGGCTGATCTGTTTGCACATCAGGATTAATGGTTCGATTCGTTGCGACTTCAAGTGTATGACATACCTGCTTGGATAAATGACCAAGATCAACTGGCTTCATGTCCAAGTAAAGCGGCTGACCATTTTTCGCAAGTGTTAATAATTGATCTGTCAGCCTTTTCATTTTTTTCGCTTCATCATGAATCGCTTGAGAGGATTCTTCTATAACCTCTGGACGTGTCTGTCCCCAGCGCTTTAGTAAATTGCTGTAGCTCATAATGACGGTAATCGGTGTCTTCAATTCATGAGAGGCATCATGCAAGAATTGCTGCTCTTTCTCATAATGCTTCTCGAGGATTTCTGACATTTCATTAAAGGTTTGTCCCATTTGATACAATTCATCCTTTGAATCGCCTGCTAGTTTGATTCGCTTAAACGCCTTCTCCTTCATACTTGCCTTCATGGTGCTCGTCATTCTACTAATAGGGCGTACGATTTGTTTTGTTAAAATGTGGCCAGCAAAATAGGAAAGCACTATAATTAAAACGCCAGCAGCGATTAAAATCATTCTTAATAACGCCAAATTCTCTTCCGTATTTTCGATTTCTTCATATACTTGAAGCGACACGATCTCGCCATTTGTCCAAATAACCGGAATCGCAGCGAACGCAACCATATGCTTGTTGTATTCTTTGATTTCTGCTGTCTGACCAGTTTCATATGTAAAAGGCAGTGAGCTAAACGTTGATTCCTTTGTGACAGTCAGCTTTGACTCACCCTTTTCTGTCACGACACGGATCATGCCATTTTGAGGTAGGTACGCCTTCAGCAGCTCCGAGGATGGAAGACCCTCTTCTTCTGATTTTTTTAAAGCAATGGCAATATTTTCAGCAACCTCAGACAGCCGGGACATATCTTTTTGCGTCAAGGTCATCGAAAAAATAAAATAAATGGCTGTATGAAACAGCAGCACCATTAAAAACAAGGACAACGATGTATAAAGCTGAATTTTATTTTTTAATCTCATTCTTTATCCTTTCATCACATAACCCACACCTCTCACTGTGTGAATCAGCTGTTTTTCGAATGGGTAATCGACTTTTTTCCTTAAATAACGAATATAGACATCCACTACGTTTGTGTCACCGAAGTAATCAAAGCCCCAAACGGCTGTTAAAAGCTGATCTCTTGTAAGCACTTGCTGCTGATGCTTCAGCAAGTGGACAAGCAGGTCATATTCTCTCGGTGTGAGCTCAAGCATTTGCCCGGCCCTTTGTATGTCTCTTGTTTTCTCGTTGACGGTCAAATCTGCTATGCTAAGCTCCGTTTCCTTCTCTTCTTGCGCATGAATATTCAACCTTAGCTGCGCACGAATTCGCGCTAGTAATTCTTCTATGTCAAAAGGCTTTGTAATATAATCATTCGCCCCAAGATCGAGGCCGCTTACTTTATCAGGCACACTCCCTCTTGCTGTTATCAAAATAATAGGTGTCGCTGTATTTGTCTTTCGAACCCTTCTCAGCACTTCAAGACCACTTAATTCTGGAAGCATGACGTCAAGCAGCACCAAATCGAAGCTTTCCTCTTCAAGAGCCTGGAGTCCATCCATTCCTGTCTCTTTGACTGTCACCTCATATCCTTCATACTCAAGCTCTAGTGACAGCACCCTTGCAATTTTCTTTTCATCTTCGACTACGAGTATCTTCCCTTTGTTCATCTCTATCTCTCCTATCTAAAAGGCAAGCTTGTCTTTCCATTATTATATGTTGCCTTTCCCATTTGGAACAGTCACAAACTTCACATGTTATTTTTCATATGAACATTGATAAAAAAGAACATTTGTTCTATAATGAGGTTATCATCATAACAGTTATTGATATTGTAAGCACCTGAACGTAATCCTATTTCATTCGTTTTTATAAACATACCTATAGAATATGCAAATCGCACTCATTTATAAAAGATACAAGGAGGAACACCATTCTATGAAAAGCAAAAACAATGTGAAATTAACGCACTTTTCAGATGTATATATAGAAGGCTTATCGTCTTTTGTTCTAGAGGAAGAACAAGCAAAATTTACTGCTTTACCAAGCGCATATTTTGAGTTTACCGAAGGGCAATACAGAATTGTCATACTCAATGAAGATGAACCGGTTGGATTCTTTGTATTACATGCAACAGATCGTGTTAAGGATTATTCAGATAACCCAAACGCTATGTTGTTAACTTCATTATCTATTCATCAGACGCAGCAAGGAAAAGGATTTGCTAAACAAGCAATGTTCTTATTAAATCAATTTGTCACCTCAGAATTCCCTAACTGTAACGAGATCGTACTGGCTGTAAATCATCAAAATATTCCTGCTCAGACTCTGTACTCACAAGTAGGCTATAAGGATACAGGTAAAAGAAAAATTGGTCCAATTGGTGAACAGTTGATTATGAGCTTATGGTTATCCTAACTGTTCACCAAACGGGTACTACAGTGAAAAATATTTTAGAACAAAAATATCTCCGCTCAATCTTCCTTCTTCTCACTTCTCAACCATCACTTATTTTCGTTGTTTAATCAGAAAGCCTTTTTTAGTTCTTTTCACCCATTTTCATCTATACAGGTGCAAGCTCACTATGCAGCATTTCCTTCTTTTTCATATGATATCAAGAGTTTTCCTCAAAAGCTGAGTTCTTTCGTCAAGATGTGAGGAGAACTGCACTTTTGATAATAGATTGATTATTTGAAAAATTATTACAATTGACCCTTTCCGATCAAAAGTTTCTTTTATACAATAACATTACGCAGCCTGAATCTACTTTGAAAACAAAATAAGGAGGGCTTTCTTATGAAAGGTGAAATTCGCTTAATTCCGTATGAAGTAAAAGCCAATGTGATGGAAGCGAAAGAGACGCCGAAAAGTATTCAAGAGATTAAAGCACCCGAACTTTGGTCAAGTGGCTTCAAAGGAAAAGGCATAACCATTGCTGTCCTTGATACAGGCTGTGACACAGAGCATCCCGACTTAAAAGATCAGATTATCGGAGGCAAGAACTTTACCGATGATGACAATGGAGATGCTGAAAATGTAAAAGACTACAACGGGCATGGTACCCATGTAGCAGGAACGATTGCAGCAACAGATCAAAATGGCGGAATTCTAGGGGTTGCCCCTGAAGCCAAGCTGCTGATCGTGAAAGTTCTTGGCGGTGAAAATGGCAGCGGGAAATACGAATGGATCATTAATGGCATCAACTATGCCGCTGAGCAGAAGGTGGATATTATCTCTATGTCTCTCGGTGGTCCAAGCAATGAGCCCGCCTTGCAGGAAGCCATTCAAAATGCGGTGAAAAGCGGTGTACTTGTTGTGTGCGCAGCAGGAAATGAAGGGGACGGGGACGAGCGAACGGAAGAATTCTCCTACCCAGCAGCATACAATGAAGTCATTGCCGTCGGCTCTGTCTCCCTTGCAAGAGAATCCTCTGAATTCTCCAACGCCAATAAAGAAATCGACCTCGTCGCTCCAGGAGAAGACATTTTATCCACTCTTCCTAACCATAAATATGGCAGACTTACAGGCACCTCAATGGCTGCCCCTCACGTGAGTGGTGCACTAGCCATTATTAAAAATGCCGAAGAAGAAGCGTTCCAGCGTAAGCTGACAGAGCCTGAGGTCTATGCTCAGCTTGTCAGAAGAACCCTTCCACTGAAGCAATCTAAAGCCCTCGTCGGAAATGGATTTTTATATTTAACTGCGCCTGATGTCCTTTTAGAAAAAACATTGGAAGCAGATCTTTTATCTCTATAGCTTGAATAGAGGTCCTGAGAATAGATAGAATTTTCTCAGGATTTTTTTAATTAAAATTATTCAAAATTTACTTTGACGAAATGAAATGGACGTTATATAATCGAACACAATAAATTCATAGTTTGAGAGTCGGTAATTCGATCATACGTCGAATTTTAATTGGGAAGACCGGTGAAAATCCGGCGCGGTCCCGCCACTGTGAGTGAGGAGAGCTTTTCTTATGAATCCACTGTCATAAGGACGGGAAGGATGAAAAGCTTGCAGATTCATCAGCCAGGATACCAGCCGCTCTATCACATCAAACCACCTACGGTTGATAGGAGATGTCGGAAAAAAGCGTCAGTTCTGCTCACGCCTTATTTCGCACACACATTTTGTCTTTTTAAACCAGACATTTGCCCTCATCAATCTTCACCATGAGTGTAAATGTCTTTTTATATTTAGAGGAGGAATTGGAATTGACAATTGTTAAAACAAGTAATCTAGGTTTTCCGAGAATTGGTTTAAACAGAGAATGGAAAAAAGCACTTGAGTCTTATTGGAAAGGTCAAACTGACCGTGAAACCCTCTTAAGCACACTGGATGAACAATTTTTAACTGCCATTAAAACGCAAATTGATCAACAAATTGATGTTGTTCCTTCTGGAGATTTTACCTTCTACGATCACGTGCTCGATACTGCTGTCATGTTCAATTGGATTCCAGAGCGCTTCCGCAGCTTAAAAGACCCGCTAGATACATACTTCGCGATGGCAAGAGGAACAAAAGATGCTGTCTCAAGTGAAATGACAAAATGGTTTAATACAAACTATCACTACATCGTTCCAGAATACGAAAAAACCACCGAATTCAAACTCACACATAACAAACCGCTTGAAGCTTACGAAAAGGTGAAAAAGGCGTTTGGTGTTGAAACAAAACCTGTCGTACTTGGTCTTTATACATTTGTCTCACTTTCTAAAGGCTATGAACAAAATGAAGTAAAAGAGATTCAGCAGCGTCTCGTCCCGCTTTATACTCAAGTTTTAAAAGAACTTGAAGAAGCTGGCGTCAAATGGGTACAAATTGATGAGCCAGCACTTGTCACAGCTTCATATGAAGACGTGAAAGCCATCAAAGAAATCTATCAAACGATCAAAGAAGCCGTACCTGCCTTAAATATTCTTCTTCAAACCTACTTTGATTCAGTAGATGCGTATGAAGAGCTTGTCACATATCCTGTTGAAGCCATCGGTCTTGATTTTGTCCATGATCAAGGACGCAATCTTGATCAAGTGAAAAAGCACGGCTTCCCGAAAGATAAAATTTTAGCAGCAGGCGTCATTGATGGAAGAAATATTTGGAGATCAGATCTTGGTGAAAGATTGTCATTCGTTTCTGAGGTCATTGCTGACGCTCAGCCGAAGGAAGTATGGCTGCAGCCATCAAGCAGTTTGCTGCATGTACCAGTTGCAAAACACCCAAGCGAACAGCTTGAAGAAAAACTATTAAACGGACTTTCTTATGCTACTGAAAAGCTGGCTGAATTAACAACATTAAAAGAGGGCTTAACAAAAGGAGCTGCGGCGATTGAAGCCGCCATCAATGAAGCCAAGCAAGCACTTCTTACTTTAAAAGAATTTGCAAAAGGAACCAATGCGGATTTCACAGCAGAACGCAACAATCTTTCATCGAAAGACTTTAAGCGTCCAGTTGCCTTTGAAGAGCGCCTTCGTATCCAAAACGAATCTCTTGAACTGCCACTCTTGCCAACAACAACCATTGGCAGCTTCCCGCAGTCTGCTGAAGTGCGAAGCGCTCGTCAAAAATGGCGTAAAAATGAATGGACAGATGCAGAATATGATGAATTTATTAAGAAAGAAACAAAAAGATGGATTGATATTCAGGAGGAAATCGGTCTGGACGTTCTCGTACATGGAGAATTCGAACGTACAGACATGGTTGAATACTTTGGTGAAAAGCTAGCCGGATTTGCCTTTACGAAATTTGCTTGGGTACAATCCTACGGCTCACGCTGCGTGAAGCCGCCAATCATTTATGGAGATGTCGAGTTTACAGCGCCAATGACCGTGAAAGAAACGGTTTATGCACAAAGCTTAACGGAGAAAAAGGTCAAAGGAATGCTGACAGGTCCTGTCACCATCTTAAACTGGTCTTTCCCAAGAACAGATATCACCCGAAAAGACATTGCCTTCCAGATTGCTTTCGCATTACGTAAAGAGGTAGAAGCGTTAGAGGAAGCAGGGATTCAAGTTATTCAAGTGGATGAACCTGCGCTAAGAGAAGGTCTTCCGCTCAAAGAAAGTGATTGGGCAGACTATTTAAACTGGGCAGCAGAGTCGTTCCGTCTATCAACATCATCTGTTCAAAATGAAACGCAAATTCATACACATATGTGCTACAGTAACTTCGAGGATATTGTCGATACGATCGAAGACCTTGATGCCGACGTGATCACAATTGAACATTCACGCAGTCATGGCGGATTCCTTGATTACCTAGAGAAGCATCCGTATTTGAAAGGCCTCGGACTTGGTGTATATGACATCCATAGCCCGCGCGTTCCATCTGTCGAAGAAATGAGTCAAATCATTGATGATGCACTGAACGTATGCCCGACAGATCGCTTCTGGGTGAATCCTGACTGTGGACTAAAAACGAGACAAGAGCCTGAAACCATTGCTGCTTTGAAAAACATGGTGACGGCGGCTGAAGTCGCTCGTAAAAAGCTGTCGCAGCATGCATAATTGATTTCCTCTCCCCTGCTATCATGGCGGGGGATTTTTATGTGCAAATTGTCCTGCTTGACCATCTACTAGGAGGTTTCCTTTTCTAGCATGATTCGTTTATACTAGAGAAGTCAGTCGAACAAAGGGAGGAAGACAATGAATCACGAAGATTTTTTACAACGCGCAATTGATCTTGCAGTAGAAGGAGTCAATAGTGGTACTGGCGGCCCTTTTGGAGCAGTCATTGTCAAGGATGGACAGATTATTGCCGAGGGAAGCAACAATGTGACAACAACAAATGATCCAACCGCACATGCTGAAGTCACAGCCATTCGAAAGGCGTGCCAAACGCTGAATACATACCAATTAGAAGATTGTATTTTATATACAAGCTGTGAGCCTTGTCCGATGTGTCTTGGTGCTATTTACTGGGCTAGACCAAAAGCGGTCTATTTTGCTGCTGGACATCAGGATGCAGCAGTTTCCGGTTTTGATGACTCGTTTATTTATGAAGAAATCAATAAAGATTACGAATCAAGAAATATTCCATTTTATCAGCTGACACTTCAAAAAACCCTTGCACCATTTGAAGCATGGGAAACATACGAACAAAAGAAAGAATATTAAAAAAAGACACCTGCGCTCATCAGCAGGTGTTTCTTTTTTTCAGCGTGATAGAGGACCTTTTTTATTCAGCCACTTCAAGCTCTACTTCGATGTTCCCTCTTGTTGCTTTTGAATATGGACAGAATTCATGCGCAGCCTCAACAAGCTCTTTCACCTTGTCATGGTCAAGGCCTTTTGCAGATACAATCAGCTTGACACCAAGCTTAAATCCGCCATCACTTTCATCTTTTAAAAGACTGACATGTCCCTCGACTTCTGATTCAATGTTGACCCCTTGCTTTTTTGCTACTTGTTCAAGTGCTCCTCCGAAACAAGCTGCATAGCCCGCTGCAAATAATTGCTCTGGATTCGTACCAGTTTCTCCGTCTTTCTTTGCATTAGGCATGACAATGTTATGATCGAGCACACCATCTTCTGAACGAACATGTCCAGCTCTTCCATGTTGTGCCTTTACTTTTGCTGTGAATAATGGTTTCATCTTCATCTCCTCCTTTATCTATTTATTCCTTTCACGTTCTATCCATTTCTCAAACATTTATCGCACATTAAAGAATTTTTTCGTTTTTGGGCTGTATTTATTTTAAAAAAGAAGAAAATCTTATACAATGATAAGTATGACAAAAAATAGTTGGTGACTGACATGACAAATGAATTCGAGCATATGAAGCTGGAAAATCAGCTTTGTTTCTTGTTATATGCAAGTTCAAGAGAGATGACGAAGCAGTATAAACCGTTATTAGAAGAGTTAGACATTACGTATCCGCAATATTTGGCACTGCTTTTATTGTGGGAGCATGGGACATTAAATGTGAAAACGATGGGAGAGCTTTTATATTTAGACTCCGGTACACTCACACCTATGCTGAAACGGATGGAGCAAAACGGACTCATCATCCGCGAGCGCTCGAAAGAGGATGAACGTTCTGTGCAAATTCGTTTAACGGAATATGGCGAGCAACTAAAAGAGAAGGCTACTGCAATTCCATTTCAGATGCTGTCTGGGACAGGCAGATCGGAAGAAGAGTTAAAAACGCTGCGCGCCTCTTTGCATGAGCTTTTGCAAAAATTAACACAATCAAAAGGCTGAGGGAACATTCCCTCAGCCTTTTATGATATCAATTATTGTGCGACAGCTACTAATTCTACTTCGATATTTCCTTGAGTCGCTTTTGAATATGGGCATACGCCGTGTGCTTTATGAACAAGCTCATCTAATGCTGATTGCTCAATTCCAGTTCCTTTTACTTCTAGCTTAACGCCTAGTTTGAAGCCGCCATCTGAACTGTCTTTCACTAAGCTCACATGTGCTGTTACTTCACTTTCAAAACGGATACGCTCTTGTCTTGCGACCATTTGAAGGGCTGAATCAAAACATGCAGAGTAGCCTGCTGCAAATAATTGCTCTGGATTTGTTGCTTTTTCAATTTTTTTCGCTCTTGGTGTTCCAGGCATTGCTACATCATGCTCAAGCACACCATCAGTTGAAACAACCTTTCCTTCTCTTCCTCCTACAGCTGATACCGTTGCAGTAAATAAAACTTCTGACATGTATATAACCCTCTTTCTCTCCAATAATATTTTCTACAATTGAATTGTACACAATTAAAATTCAGGAGTCAATGAATACACACTCTTTTTTTAAGATTTCCTTTCTCTTCTATTTTATGTAAACAGTAAAAAAAGCCCTTAATAAGGGCTTTTAGATGATGTCATGCTGCGCATTTGGTTGTTGTAGCGTATGGTTTCTGTTATCCGGGTCGGCATTTGCTGCTGCCAGCCATAACGCCAGGATGGTGATGCTTGTACAGACGACTGCCCATTTTTTAAAATTCATATAAACAATCCCCTCTCTGAATATAGATTCGAGCATGTTCCGCTTCTCCGTAGAACATGGAAGATTTTTCATAATCTTCCATTTCATTATAATACTTTGCGGTGTCTAATGCCAGCTCCTCTATATCTGGATATGCATAGGCAGACTCTAAAAAATGAAAAATTCGTTTAATATGCTCCGCATCTTGCTTTAAATACAATGCTTCTAAAAATATCGTCTTTTGAATATGAATGTCATCTTGAAGTACTTCTGCTCGCTTCATACATTCTTCTCTGTAGTGTAAGGCTTCTTCGTGTTTGCCTTGTTTGTATAATATCTGAGCGGCTGTATAAAGAGGGTCTATGGATCGACGAAGGTGATCGGATTGATTTTGGTCAAATAACGAGATGGATTCTTTCATTAGTTCGAGTGCGCGGTCAAGATCGCCCATTCGGTAATAACTGTTGCCCATATTAAACAAAGAGGAAGCAATAAAACGCACATTTTGAAAGTCTCTTGATCTCGCAAGCGCTCTCTCGAGATGTGGTAATGCCTTTTCATGTCTTCTCATATCATCATAATTACCTGCCACAATAAATTCGCATTGGATCGTGCGAAGCGCATATAGCTCATGCTGAATATAGACATCTCGCGCCAGTTTGGCATGATGCATCGAGATATGTGTTTGTTTCATGTGATAATATATTTCTGACATTTTAAAATGAAATTCCGCACGTTCAATATCATCTGACACAAAAGAAAGCTTGTGCTCTGCCTTTTGATAAGACGAGATGGCAGCAATATACTGCCTACGGCCAAATTCATACATGCCTCTGAAAAAATGATAGTAGTATTCAAGCATGCCTGTGACATGTGTTTGATGCTCATCTATTTCTTTCGAAAGCTCGGAAAAGTTGGCGCGAAGCTTTCCTTCCTTTAATGGCTTTAAATAATCGAGCATGACCTCATGTCTGAATTCCATTAAAGAAAAATAGAGAAGCAAATTCTGATCTTCTTCCATTGAATCAAGAGAGGTGCGAATTTCCTGCTTTAGTTGTTCTGCTTGTTCTGAATCAAATCTGCGGATTAATTCATACCACTTGTTGATTTTCACTCCAATATCCGAAGAGGGAATGATTTTCGCCATACGTTGCCTTCTCCAATCTTCTCAAAATATAAAACATTACCATATTTTATCATACTTGACCGAAGAAATACAAAAACGAAAGGAAAAAGAGAGTCCTTTTGTCACAAGACTCTCTTTTGAATTCGTTATTCTCTTATTTGTCCTTGACCGCGAATGACAAACTTTTCAGAGGTTAAGGCAGGCAGACCCATAGGTCCTCTTGCATGCAGTTTTTGTGTGCTAATACCTATTTCTGCTCCGTAGCCAAATTCAAAGCCATCTGTGAACCGAGTAGAGGCATTATGATAGACAGCGGCAGCGTCGACAGCTGTTAAGAACAGTGACGCATTTTGATCATTTTCCGTAATGATCGCTTCAGAGTGCTTGGAGCTATACGTTTGTATATGCTGAATCGCTTCTTCTATATTGGCTACGATTTTAATACTGACAATCGGCGCTAAAAACTCTGTTTCATAGTCCTCTGTGGTCGCTAATGAAGCACTTGGCGCAAGAGCACATACAGCTTCATCGCCCCGTATCTCTACCCCATTTGCATGAAGAGCTTCAAATAACGAAGCGCCATATGTTTTTGCCCATGCTTCATGAATGACAATGCTCTCGATCGCGTTGCAAACAGACGGCCTTTGGGTTTTAGCATTCAGCACAATCTGCTCAGCCATTTCGTTTTTCGCTGTTTCATCAATGTAGATATGACAGTTCCCTGCACCTGTCTCAAGCACTGGCACGGTAGACTCTCTCACAACAAGATCAATTAAATTTTTCCCGCCGCGCGGAATAAGGACATCCAGATATTCATTTAAAGTGAACAGCGTTTTCGCCGTTTCACGGCCTGTATCTTCAATCAATTGCACACTGTCTACTGGAATATCCGTTGTGTGAAGCGCTTCATGGATCACCTTCACAATCGCTTTATTACTATGGATGGCAGAGGAGCTCCCGCGAAGAATAACAGCATTCCCAGTTTTCAAACAAAGGGTGGCAGCATCTACAGTCACGTTTGGTCTTGCTTCATAAATCATTCCAACCGTTCCAAGAGGCACACGCACCTTTTCGATGTACAGACCGTTTTCTTTTTGAATGGTTTCTAATGTTTCACCAATTGGGTCTTTTAGGTGAATGAGTTGAAGGGTCGCGTCTGCGATGGCTTCAATTCTCTCCTCCGTGAGTCTAATCCGGTCAATAACAGAAGGCGTGAACTGCTTTTCCTCTGCAGCCTGCACATCCTTTTTATTCTCGTCGAGTAAATAAGCGGAAGATGCTTTAAGTGCCGTTGCGATGGCATGTAAAGCTGCATTTTTTTGCTCCGTCGTTTTTAGGAGCAGCTGATCTTTGGCTACACTTGCTTTTTTTGCTTTTTCAAGAACTTCATTCATCGTATTCCCTCCTCAGTTTTGTACATGCTGTACCCAGTGATCTCTGTGTATGACTTCAGGCTTCTCATTTGAAAGCTCATCACTTCGCATTCCTTTAATACCGCGAAGCTCATCGGATGCGTACAAGGTTTGTCCTTTACCTACTAGTCCATTCGGCCCGACCACTTCAACGACCTCTCCTTTAGAAAAGTCACCAGCGACATCAATGACGCCAGCTGGAAGAAGACTTCTGCCATGATGCAAAATCGCCGCTTCCGCTCCTGCATCTATCATAATTTTCCCAGAAACGGGTGAATGGAATTGAATCCATTGACGGCGGTTGTTAACAGCTGATAAGTCCTGTTCTCCGATATACGTTCCGTCTCCTTGACCCGCTAGAATATGAAGCAGCTTATCCTCACCAGTACCTGTACCAATGAAGACTTTCACGCCTAGTGAAAGTGCCGTTTGTGCAGCAGACAGCTTTGATTTCATCCCGCCTGTTCCCACTTTTGAGCCTGTGCTCTTCGCATATGAAAACAATTCTTCTGAAATGTGTGTTAGTACATCAAAACGCTTCGCCTCAGGATGCTCATTTGGATTTGCATTATAAATACCGTTAATGTCTGTTAAGATGATCAATTGGTCTGCATGAATTAATCCACTGACAAGAGCTGACAGCATGTCATTATCACCAAAGGTAAGCTCCTCAATGGAGACAGAATCATTTTCATTAATGATCGGTAAAATTTTTCTTTCTAGCAGCTCCATCATCGTTGCGTAAGCATTTCGATATCTTGTTCGATCTGAAAAGTCATTACGGGTTAAAAGCATTTGTGCAGGTGTCATGTGAAACTGTGAAAATAGTTCTGTATATTTCTGCATTAATAAGCCCTGACCAACGGCTGCTGCTGCCTGTTTTCCCTTTAAGGTCACAGGTCTTGATGGATACCCTAAGCTGCCAAACCCTGCTGCCACGGCTCCTGATGAAATTAAAATAATTTCATGCCCAGCCTCTTTCAGCTTTGCTATCGCTTTCACATGATCCTGCATTTTTTGTTCATCAATGGCTCCTTTTTGCTCTGTTAATGAACTGCTGCCAATTTTGATGACGATCCTTTGCTTTTTCATTATTGATTCCCTCCGCTATACCTTTAGGCACAAAAAAATCCCTTTTTCTCCTTATGTAAAGGACGAAAAGGGATTTTCCGTGGTACCACCTTCATTGAATAAGCATACTTCTAGCTTATTCCACTCAACTCCTGTAACGCCAGGCACGCGCTTAGATTTTTCCTCTAAGGCTCAAAGGGCAGGTTCAGCAGCTGTCTGCGGCAAATGTTTCAGCATGTCATTTGCTCTCTTTACGCATCAGTTCCTGCTTACTATTCCTTTTCAACGCTCGTTAATTTTTTTATATTATCACCAATTGCTAAGGAAAAGTCAAGCGGTCAATTAAATACAATCGTTTTATTCTCATGCACAATAATTCGATCTTCTAGATGCCATTTGACGGCACGTGCAAGCACACTCCGCTCAATTGTTCGGCCAATATTTTTTAAAGCTTCCGCATCATCCCTGTGATCTACACGCTCAATATCCTGTTCAATGATCGGTCCTTCGTCTAAATCATTGGTCACATAATGAGAGGTTGCGCCAATTAATTTGACTCCTCGCTCATATGCACGCTTATATGGATTCGCACCGATAAACGCTGGCAGGAAGGAATGATGAATATTAATGATTTTGTTCGGGTGTTGTTCTATAAATCCAGGCGTTAAAATTTGCATGTATCTAGCAAGCACAATGGCATCAATATCATACTCTTCTAATAATGTGAGCTGCTGTTTTTCCGCTTCTTTGCGAATGTCTTTGTTCGCCTTCACAAAATGGAACGGAATTCCAAGCGCTTCTACTGTATCTTTTGCCGTTTCATGATTGCTGATGACGACCGCAATTTCAGCCATCAAATTGCCGCTTTGCCATTCCCATAGCAGCTCATGTAAACAATGAAGCTCTTTTGACACAAAGATTGCCAGCTTTTTCAGCTCACTTGCACGCGACATGCTCCACGTCATTTGAAAAGATGCTGCAATTGGTTCAAACTGCTGCTTCAGCTGATCCATATTTGCCGAGATGTCTTTCCAATCAAATTCAATTCTTAAAAAGAACCGGCCGCTTTCATGATCTGTTGTGTATTGGCTGGATTCAATGATATTTGCTCCGTGCTCAAATAAAAAGGAAGAGACAGCTGATACAATTCCAGGCTGATCCGGGCAGCTGACAAGCAATCTTCCTTTTTGCTCATGCTTTTGTCTGTGTAATTCAAGTTTCTCTGTTATCAAAGTTCTCATGTATCATGACCTCATTTACGTTTTCATTCTAATGAAATATTATACTGGACTGGAAAGAGAAAAAGCAATGTAGAGCCCTATTTTTCATTGAATATTCATTCAATTCTGCACCTATCGTGATATAATGTGAATAGACCTTTTATCATAAAAGGAGTGATGGAGATGAAAAGTATGACTTTGTTTGGAAAAGTGAGCTTTTGGCTCGGCATCATTTGTCTGATCACAGGTATTTCCCTTTTTATAGCCGGTGAAAGACTCATTCCTTTTCTCACATTTGGTGTGTGTTTTCTGCTTGTGAGCCAGCTTTACCGCAAAAATGAAAACGATTCCAATCATCATTCGATGTAACAAAAGGCTGGCATCTATCTGCCAGCCTTTTCTTATTCAATGATTTTCAATCCTACTGCCGCAGATAAAATCAGTGCGATGAAGAAAATACGTTTTGCGTCTTTCGATTCTCCGTAAAACAGCATACCGACGATGGCGCCTCCAGCAGCTCCGATTCCAGTCCAAATGGCGTACGCCGTTCCCATCGGAATCGTGTTCATCGCAAGAGACAGCATCAGAAAGGACATCGAAAAGCCAGCCGCAATGAATAAAATCCATTTGACATGCTTGTCTTTTTGGAATTGGTTCATCATGGTCACACAAAACATTTCTAAGATGCCTGCTCCAATAAGTAAAAGCCAGCTCATGATTCAGCCTCTCCCTTCTTTTCACCTGTTGTCAGCTTCAGTCCTAATACACCGCACAAAAGCATGACAATCAAAAGCAGTTTGACAAGCTGAACCGGCTCACCAAGCACCATGCCTATGACGACGGTTCCTGCTGTCCCAAGCCCGGTAAAAACGGCATAAAGTGTGCCAACTGGGAGTACACTTGTTGCTTTCAGGAGTAAATAAAAACTCACGATAATACAAACGATGGTTGCGCCCCATTCTATGAGCGAGTGGGCATATTTCAGCCCCATCACCCAGCCGACTTCAAAGATGGCCGCAATAAAGACATTTCCCCATTTCATCTGATCTTCTCCTTTCTGAACGATTCCAACCAACAAAAAAAGCCTGGAAATCGATCGTTTGATCAAATCTCCCGGGCTTTTATCCCTCCGTGTCCATATGGCCTCTTCTAAGACCCTATGTGTTTTCTCTCGGTCCAGACTGCGCCAGCGCACGGAACCCTAGAAAACCAATTCATGATAAACAGACCTGACTTAGAGCAGATTCTGTATTAAAAATCTTATCACACCCCAATATGCCGGTCTACCAGTTTGCTCTCCCTCTTCAAATATACTTGTTCATTTTTCGAAAGAAATGATTTCGGACCGGCGTATACTAAGTGTTAGAAACAGATCAACTGATAAAGAAGATCTGCGGGATATTTGCGTGCTGCTAACCGAAGGGAAATGAACGTATATGACAATCCATTTATTTTTTATTACATTGACGATCAAGCGTAAATACAAGGACATGGAGACCGTTCTTTACGAACAAGAAGTTGAAACATTTTATGAAGAAATGAAACAGAAACAACTAAAGTATATGAACTAAAACAGAAAAAATATGGAAGAAGGACCAAGTTAGACACGCTCAGACGTTAAAGGAACGATCATATCGCTGGTATAATGAACTCAGATTGATGTGATGAACGTTCAACTTTAGGATGCTGCATTTATAGATCATCCGTTGTATCGGCCCAAATAATGAAACCAAGAGGTGGATCGTATGATGATAACCGACGAACAGAAACATGAATTTTATCAAGCACTGGTTGACAAGAATCCGCAATATGACGGCACATTCTTCGCCGGCATTAAGACGACCGGTATCTTTTGCCATGCCACATGTACCGCTAGAAAACCAAAATATGAGAACTGTGAGTTTTTCTTTACAGCAGAGGAAGCACTGCTAGCAGGGTATCGTCCGTGCAAGCGCTGCACTCCATTAACCTATCCAAACAGCATTCCAGAAGAAGTCAAAACACTCGTTTCAGCAGTTGAAACACATCCTGAAAAACGCTGGAAAGAAGAGGACTTTCGCGAGTTAGGGATTCACTCTGCAACGGCCCGGCGGAAATTCAAAGAAATCTACGGCATGACCTTTGTTCAATATGCGAGATCACGCCGAATGGGGCTTGCCTTTAAAGAAATTATGAATGGAAAAAAAGTGATTGATCAGCAGGTCGCCTTGGGCTATGATTCTTCGAGTGCCTTCAATGATGCCTTTACGAAAATCATGGGAAATCCCCCTAAAAAGACGCAAACCAAGATTCTCCATGCCAATTTTATTTCCACACCGATTGGACGGATGATCAGCGTGACAGATGCCGCGCATGTGTATTTACTGGAATTTATGGACAGGCGGGGACTAGAAAAGGAAATTGAGAACATGAGAAAAAAGCATCATGCGCGTATTTTAGTTGGGGAAACAAACATCCACCAACAATTGGTAAAGGAATTGACCTTATATTTCGAGAAAAAACTGACGCAGTTTACCGTACCACTTTCCATGCATGGTACCCCTTTTCAAATGAAGGTGTGGGACCTGCTCACACGCATTCCATCAGGCGAAACAAGTTCATACCGAGATCTTGCTGTGATGCTGGGCGATCCGCATTTGGTCCGGGCGGTAGGGAATGCAAATGGTGCCAATCAATTGGCGATCATCATTCCATGCCACCGCGTCATTCAAACAAGTGGTGAGCTTGGCGGCTACGGCGGCGGGGTTGAACGTAAGAAATATTTACTTCAGCTAGAACAGCGGATATAAAATAAAAAACGGCTCTGCTTATTTTGTAAGCGAGCCGTTTTCTTCGTTGCGGGTGATGCTGTATACATCAATGATTTGGTCCCATTTTGAAATGGTTTTTTCTTTTTTCATGCCCATTTTTAAAGCGACCTTTACCGATGCTTCATTGTCTGGGCGGATTAAGCTCACCATTCGTCTGACCTTCATTTCTTCAAAACCATAGGTGAGACAGCCTTTTGCGGCTTCAGCAGCATAGCCATTTCCCCACGCTGCTTTTTTTAGCATGTAGCCGATTTCAAGTTCTGTTTGTCCTTCAATGTTTTGCAGAACAATCCCGCTTTGTCCAAGTGGTTCATTCGTTTCTTTGTCTTCAATGATCCAGAGAGAAGTATGATACATACGGTCATTCTTTTGATTCCATGCAATCCACTCTTTCGTCTGCTGCTCATCCTTCAAAGAAGGATAATACTTCATTACTTCTTCATCTTGGAACAACATGTCATATAAAAATGATGCATCATGTTCATTCATCGTTCTCAGTCTAAGGCGCTCTGTTTCAAGCACTGTGCGTGTTTGAAGTTTCATTTATGATCCCCCCTCACTTACTGATTAAAAATATCACCGAACAATCCATTTGAATCTGGGGCAAAGTAATGGATTCCCGCACCGGTTAAACTAGCTGCTAGCGCCGTCCACATCATTAAACTGACTGTCATCCACACCGCAACTTGCTTTCTCTTCGTCCCGAAGCTCATGCACATAAATGCCGCTAGATGACTGCCGATGATAAAAGGACCAATAAGCGCTAATCCCGGGAGACCATATCGTTCCCAAATTTTTCTGGCTCGCAGTTGCTTTTTTTCTCCTTTTTCATCACTTTTGTCCTCTTTTCTCCTCAACCGCCATGCTTTGAAGCGGTCTACGAAAACAATGAGGAGCAAGACTGTGAGAAAGTTGCCGATGAATCCGATTACAGCCGTTGTCACAGGATGCAGTCCACCTAAGATGGCCAGTGGAACAACACCAACCACTTCAAAAAAAGGCAAAGCAGCCAATACAAAAACAAGTACATATCCCCATAAAATATCCAAGCATAGAACCCCTTTTCATTTTTGTCCTCTTCCCATTGTAATGAAAAATACGCTACCATTTCTACATTTTTTTAGAAAAAGAAAAGCACACCGGATGGATGTGCTCTATTTTTTACATCGTGTTTTCATTTTTCTTGTTCGCTCGGCGTAAGACCATGAGCATAAGCCCTATTACGATCACAACCGATAGTAGACTTTGCATGAGAAGCACGCTTGGTGATGTCCAGCCAAGCCATTCGAATATGAGCTGCGGTCCGAAGAAGATAACCGGTATCAATGAAACGACATTCGCCTTTAAGATTGCATTAAAGACAATGATACATAACAGCATAAGCAGGATGACGCCCCATCTTTGACCTGAGGTCAGCACAAGTAATGGTGTGCCGAGCTTTTGATCCAATAGTTTGATTGTGACCATTGAAGTCAGTTGAAAGATTCCTAAGATCCAAAAATAAAGAAATGCCCGGCCGCCTGTCTGAAAGGCAGACGCTCTAAACATCACAATAATCATGATGACATTGGCTACTAAAACGAGCGGATAGCCAATTAACGCATACCAAGAATAGGATAAGCTTTGACTGATCGCATCTGATAAAATCATATAAAAGAGTGAACCAATTAAGAAGGCACTGACGAAAGGAACCCAGTCTTTATGGTTTCCTGACAGCTCTTTTGCGAGTTCATCAGCATAGCCCCTCGGATCTCCGCCAAACACAGCCTCCCCTGTTTTGCCATCTTTTTCAGCCTCAACCGCATGTGTCGTTAGCTCATCCATTAGCTCATCAATTTCGTCCTGATTTTTCCCCTTTGATATGAGATAGAGTTTCAGCTCTAGTAGGATGTGTCTTGTTTCTTTTGATACCATAATCTCACTTCCCTTTTTGTAGTAAACAGTTCACATTTTTTGAAAGCTCACTCCAGCGGGTAATAAACTCTGTGAGCGCTTGTTCTCCAGCTTGTGTGAGCGTATAGTATTTCCTTTTCGGCCCGCTTGCTGATGCTTTTGTGACAGTGGTCACAAGCTGTTCCTTTTGCATACGCAGCAGAATCGGGTAGATACTGCCTTCACTAATTTGATCAAATCCATAATGAGCGAGCTTCTTCGTCATTTCATATCCATAAATCTCACCCTCTGAAATAATCGACAGCAGGCAGCCTTCTAAAATTCCTTTTAGCATTTGTGTGGATGTTGTCATCTTTGTTCCTCCGATTCCAGTACCTTGCATCACAAGATAGCATCATCTTACCACACACTATCTTGCCATGCAAGATACCGTTCTAGAAAAAAATCACCGCTTAAAGGGTGATTTTTACGCCCATGGTTTATCTGTCCCAAGTGCGTCAGCCAGTGCCTTGCTATGCTTTCGGCGGCTTTTTCTTTCTTCAGCCCGCTGTTTTGCGGTTTGATGCAACATGATTTCTTCCTCTGTTTCCGGCATGACTTGTGGGACTTTCTTAGGCTTCCCATTGTCATCTAACGACACAAAGGTAAGAAATGAAGTCGCTGCGAGTCTGCGCTCTCCAGACATCAAGTTTTCTTTGATGACCTTGACGAACACTTCCATAGAAGACGTACCCACCCATGTGACATAGGACTCTAAACATACCGACTCCTTTTGTCCAATCGGCTCTAAAAAATCAACTGAATCCATTGATGCCGTGACCGTTTCACATCGGCTGTGCCTTGCTGCCGAGATGGAGGCAATGTCATCTATATAACTCATTAATTTTCCACCAAATAAGGTTTGGTGATTATTCGTATCGAGAGGGAATACCCTGCTGGTTTTGACAACTTTTGATTCCTTGCAGTATTTAAAATTTTCTTCACTCATCATCATAGCTCCTTCTTGCTGTTTTCGTGAATGCGGAACGACTTTTATTAAACACTATTCTTTTAGGTTTGTCTAAACATTTTGCTTTAGTCTCCTGTGAGAGATTTTCTTTCGGAAATGTTTCAACTATGACTAGAACGAGGAATAATAGAACTATGAACAAACAAGGAGGCCATTTGATGGATTCTATGAGAGCAGAACAAATACACAAAATGCCGCAATGCATGAGTGAATATGACGATTTACAAGAAGTCCTTTTATGCAGTCCCATCTATATGGAAATCAAACAGATCATCAACGAAACCCAAAAACATTTTGCAAGAGAAAATATTTCTCAAATGAAAGCCATTACTCAGCATAAGCAATTGATCCAAACCCTAAAAGACCATCAAGTACGCCCCATTATGCTTCCTGCAAATGACCGCTTTCCTGAACAAGTGTTTACCCGGGATATTGGGTTTACGATTGGACATACACTCTTTGTTTCAAGCATGGCCGCTCCAGTTAGGCAAGGAGAAGAACAATTGTTAAAAGAGTGGGCACAGGGAAATGGGTTGAAGACTGTTACCCTGACAAATGGAACGATTGAAGGCGGCGATGTGCTTGTGGATCAAAGACGCGTATTTGTCGGAACGAGCAAAAGAACAAATCCAGCCGCTATTCATGAGCTTAAAAAAGAACTGCCGGATCATGACATCATTCCCATTCATCTTCCTCCTCACATTTTGCATCTCGATTGTGTGATGAATATTCTCTCTCATGATGAGATATTGATTTATCCAGAAGCGTTCAAAAAAGAGGATCTTCACCTGCTCAACATGCATTATCATCTAATTGAAATAAGCGAACAAGAGCAATTCACACTCGGCCCAAACGTTTTATCCATTGGACAGAAAAAAGTGATCAGTTTGCCCATCAATCAAGAAACAAATGCTGCATTAACCGCTCACGGCTACACTGTCATTGAAGTGGATTTTTCAGAAATCATTAAATCTGGCGGCTCTTTTAGATGCTGCACATTGCCGATTAGGCGTTCGTTCACTAAAAAAGCCAGCGTGTAGAACAGTTTGTCTACTTGCTGGCTTTTTTTCTGCCTATTTTTATGTCCGATCGTATAAATGACAGGCGACATCATGCCCTTCTTCTACTGCTTGTAATGTTGGCTTTTTTTCAGCACACACATCCATCGCTGCAGGACACCTTGTTCGAAATACACAGCCGCTTGGCGGGTTCACTGGACTTGGAATTTCTCCCTTTAAAATGAACCTTTTGCGCTTGTCCTCCACGTCAGGATCTGGAATCGGGATCGCTGACAGCAATGCTTGTGTATAGGGGTGCAGCGGTGTTTGATATAACGTATCACTGCTAGTCAATTCGACAAGATGACCTAAATACATGACACCGATTCGGTCGCTAATATATTTGACCATCGACAAGTCATGCGCAATAAAGAGAAATGTCAGCCCTTCCTCCTTTTGCAGTTTCTTCAGCAAATTCACGACCTGCGCTTGAACGGAGACATCTAGTGCAGAAATTGGTTCATCTGCCACAATAAATTTCGGCGCTAAGGCGAGTGCTCTTGCAATACCGATTCTCTGCCTCTGCCCTCCGCTGAATTCATGAGGATAGCGCGTGGCAAAGTCATAGCTAAGTCCAACAGCTTCCAGTAGTTCTTTCACCCGGGCAACCCTTTTCTTTTGACTCCCATAAAGGTTATGAATCTCCATTGGCTCCAGCATAATATCTTTTACAGATAGCCGCGGATTTAAGGAGGAATACGGATCTTGAAACACCATTTGAATTTGCCGATTAAAATCAAAGGATTCTTTTTGTGAAAGGTGATGAAGGCTTTTCCCTTCATACAAAGCTTCTCCATCTGTCGGTTCATAAAGGCGCATAAGCACTTTTCCAAGTGTGGATTTCCCGCAGCCGGACTCGCCAACAAGGCCAAATGTTTCGCCTTGTTTCAGCTGAAAGGAGACACCGTCTAGCGCTTTTAGCGTTCTTCCTTTCGATAGATGAAAATGTTTTTTGAGATTGTTTACTTGTAAAAGTGGTTCAACTGCCATGACCTTTCCTCCTCTCGCTTGGCAAATACCGTCTTGCACCTGCCCATTCTTTTTCATATGAAGTGCCAGCAAGGGAAAGAAGTTCAATTTCTCTGCCGGTTTTAGGTGAATGAAGCATCATACCGTCACCTGCGTAGATCCCAACATGGCGGACTGCTCCCTTTCCGTTGTCATTGGCGAAAAACAATAAGTCGCCTTGTTCTAAATGGCTTGATGCGACCGGTGTTCCTTGCACTGCTTGGTCACTTGCATCCCTCGGCAAAAGATATCCGCACGCTTTATACATGCTGTAAGCAAAGCCCGAACAGTCATAGCCAAAGCTGCTCATGCCGCCCCATAAATACGAAAGACCAATAAATTGTTTTCCCTTGTCTACAACATCTTTGCCGGCCATAGAAAAAATGGATGAAACTGGCTGCACATCTGTTTTATTGATTTCTCTCGTCCCTGCTGGTGTGACAACACGAAAGCGATCACTCGTTTCTTCTACAGCTGCGAGCTCTGTTAAAAAACTAATTTCCATGTCCGCTTGCCCGTTTCGATAGAGCATGGCTTTTTTCTGACAAACGATATGAGATATAGTTGGTGCACTTCCTTCTGTCACTTGCTTTAGTTGGTTTGCAGGTATATAGCCAGGATAGCCTTGTGGGTGTTTCCGGCTGGCCTGCTGCGGAATAACGACTTTCATCCAGCCGTCTGTTTCTTCTAAGCCAATGACTCGTTCACCGAGCAGTACTTGCGACTGGATCAGATTTTCTTCACATAAAGCCAGTTTTTCTTCATATGTTTGCTTGTCAATCCACTCTTTGAATTTGAAGGAGCTCTGAAGTACCTTTTGATCGATTTCTCTCGGTGACTGCGGCGCTGTCCATACGTTCGCAACTGCAACCTTTGATTCAAATATCATCATGAGACTCCTTTCACTCCTTGAATGCCTAACCCATGATGCGGCGGGAAAAAGATATCTTTTCCTTTGTACACGATTCCTCCGTCCACCATGTCCTCTTTTAGCATGAGCGGGGCATCAAAATCATAGCGGGTGATATTTGGCTGGCTGGCGGCGAGATGAGCGGCTGCTGTAATGCCAAGTTTTGACTCAATCATGCTGCCAATCATGCACTTTACGCCGTATGCTTCTGCCAGTGCATTGATTTTTAGGGCTTCTTTTATGCCGCCTGATTTCATTAATTTTAAATTGATTAAATCACAGCTTCTCGTTTCAAGCACCTTGATCGCATCATGAAAACTAAAAATACTTTCGTCTGCCATTATCAGTGTATCTGTTGCCTCCGTCACACGGCGTAGGCCTTCGATATCTTCTTTTGGCACTGGTTGCTCGACTAGTTCGATATTCAGTGGCTCCATTTTCCGAATGGCTACGACCGCTTCCTTCCACGTCCAGCCCTGGTTCGCATCGAGTCTAATCTGAATATCCGGCCCGATCTTTTCTCGAATTCGCTTGATACGCTGAATATCCGTATCTATATCATCTTTTCCTACCTTGATCTTTAATGTCTGAAAGCCTTCAGCTGCGTATTGCTTCGCATCTTCCGCCATCTCAAGCGGACGGTTTACACTGACCGTATAATCAGTTTCAAGCTGACTGCGATATCCGCCAAGGTATTGATAAAGCGGAAGTCCTGCCTGCTTCGCTAAGCCATCATAAATGGCCATGTCAACCGCTGCCTTTGCGCTTGTGTTGCAAGCGAGCACCCGGTTCATATGAGAAAAAATTTGTTCATATTCTGACAAGGAAGCTCCAAGCAAACTCGGTCTGATCACTTCGCAGATGGCATAGTCGATGCTTTCCAGCGTTTCACCTGTAATCACTGTTGTCGGGACTGCCTCTCCGTAGCTGACGTCACCTTGATCATATGTGATGATAACGATCAGAGATGCTGCGTCATACACCGTTCGTAAAGCGGTTTTGAAAGGTTTTTTTAGCGGTACACTCATTCTGAATGTACGAACATCAACGATTTTCATTTGATCACCTCTTTCGCTGCAACGCCTGGAGAAATGTGCAGTTTTTTTCCTGTCGCATCTAATGCAGCCTGCGTGCCCATTGGAATGGCAAAGTTTGGCGAAGAATGACCGATCCGGAAGCCCCCAAGTGCAGGTTTCTTTTGCGGGACAATATAGGTGTCCCATACTTGATTCAATGTGAGGGACTGATCTTTCTTTTTTGGCTCACATTGATGAAAATCTCCAATGATGAATCCAGCCGCATCATCCAATTTTCCAGCAGATGTGAGGTGCTGCATCATTCGATCGATTTTATAGGGTTCTTCGTCAATATCTTCAATGAACAAAAGCTTTCCCTTCGTATCGATTTCAAAAGGCGTACCAAGTGTTGTCACGATGAGGGCAAGATTTCCTCCTGCAATCTCACCTGAAGCGGTGCCCGGATAGAAAGTATGAAGGGGTGACAAGTGGTGCGCATACGTAAAGGCTTTCGGTGCGAACAGCTGTAAAAAGGTATCTTTCGTATAAGGATGGACCTCCTCAAGTCCCACATCAGAGGAAAGCATTGGCCCATGAAACGTCACAAGACCCGTCTGCTGCTGGATGGCCGTATGTAAAAACGTAATATCACTATAGCCCCAAAAGATTTTTGGATTCCGGCGAATGAGGTCATAGTCAATGACTTCCGCAAGTCTTCCAGTCCCGTATCCTCCGCAAGCACAAATAACCGCCTTTACTTCTGGATCTTGAAACATGCGATGGAGATCCTCCACTCTTTCATGATCATGACCTGCTAAATACCCATACCGGCGGCCCAAATACTTCCCTTTTTTCACCTTTAGCCCGAGGCTTTCTAAAAAGGCAATCCCTTTTGCTAATTTCAGCTCATCAGGCGGGCTTGCTGGTGCAATAACCCCCACCGTATCCCCTGTTTGAAGTGCCACTGGCAGCTGGCTCATGCCATATCCCCTCTTTCTCTTTGTTTCTTTCAATCTATGGGTTTCTGCTTCATAACATGAACGAATATAAAGGAACAGACGCTTTTATCTAAAAGCGTCTTAGATTGTTGACAAAGGGCTAAAATGATGTTTATTTTAGCCCTTTGTCTTCTTTTCAGCGTGATAGAAAACCTTTGCAGTCTAGGAAGGACGAGCACTGGCGCGGAGCGAATTTGTCATTCGTGAGCACCAGCGCGCAGGACTGACAACGAATGCGAGGGTTTGTCTACACGCTGAGACGCTTTTATCTAAAAGCGTCTTTTGATCCTAATATTACTCTCCATCTACTTGTGCCCATTTCAAATCGATATACCCAACAGGGTGACGGACAATCCCCTTCACGCCTTCTTTTTGTAAATGAACTTGGTTATAAAAATGAATCGGAATGATCGGTGCTTCTTCAATGAGAAGTGCCTCTGCATCATGAAGAATGTTATTTCTCTTTTGCTCGTCTGCTTCCTGGCTCGCCTTTTTGATCAGCTGATCATAGGTATCGTTTGACCATCCAGTCCGGTTCATGGCATTCCCTGTTTGAAAGCTCTCTAGGAAATTGATTGGATCTGCATAGTCTGCTAAAAATGAACTTTGTGAGAATTGGAATTTGAGCGCCTTTTGATCTTCTGCAAACACATTGGCTTCCATGTTTGCAAGCTTCACATCTACACCTAGCGCTTCTTTCAGCTGCTGCTGGATGGCTTCAGCTTTTTTCTTGTTCTCAGGCTTTGTACTGTATGTCAATGTGACGGCTGGCAGTTTTGAATAGTTCTCTTCTTTCAGCCCTTTTTCTAATAACTTCGCAGCTTCACTCTTATCATTCTTCACAAGATCACCGCCAGCTTTTCTGAAATCCTCACCCTTTGAATCAAGAATGCCTGGCGAGACGAAGGCACGTGCTGGCTTCTCTTCATTTTTCGTTACATAATCCACGATATCTTGCGGGTTGATCGCCATTTGAAAAGCTTTGCGGATGTTCTTATTTTGAAAAGGTTCCATGTTCACATTCAGACGATAAAAGAACAATCCAGCCTGGTCTTCAATTTGTACATCTTTATTTTTCAGCAGGTTTTCACTTTGCTCTGCTGGGACAAAGGCAGTATCTAAATCTCCTGATTGATACATTTGATAGTCTGTGTTTCGATCACTGATCATCAGCCACTTCACTTGATCCAGCTTGACTGTTTTTTTGTCCCAATACGTCTCACTTTTTTCCATTGTGAAGCTCTCATCATGCTTCCACTCTGTCAGCTTGAACGGTCCATTTCCGACAAAGGTTTTGGCGTCTTTTGCCCAGTTTGGGTCCTTCTTAGCTACCTGTTCATTGACAGGAAAAAAAGCAGGGTTTGCGGTCATATTTAAGAACGATTTCTGCGGATATGCCAGTGTGACCTTAAGCGTTTTGTCATTTACAGCGCTGACTTTCACGTCTTCTTTGTTTCCTTTTCCGCTGTTAAATGCCTCTCCGCCTTCAATCATGTAGGCTAGGAACGATGCAGATGAGCCTGTTTTCGGATCAAGCAGCCGCTTCCACGCATATTCAAAGTCACTCGCTTTCACTGGATCACCATTTGACCACTTGATGCCATCTCTTAAATGGAACGTGTACGTTTTTCCATCCTCTGATATCTCCCATTTTTCCGCCATTGCAGGAGATGGTTCGTGCTTTTCATTCAGTCTTGTTAATCCCTCCATTAAGTTATTGAGCCCTTGCCACGATACATTATTAAAACCAATCGGCGGATCAAACGACGTCGGTTCATTTTCGTTATTTAAGGTTAATACTTTCTTTTCACCCTGATTGCTTGATGATCCTTTCCCTGCTTGCTCATTGGCTGTACATCCTGCGAGCAGCATGATCGTGAACAAACATATACTGATGATCCATCCCTTTTTTCTCATCAAAAACTCCCCCTTTGTGTTGAAGATAAAACGGTTTGATTCGCTCGCTCATCTTGGAGCCAGCAATGCACTGTGTGGGTAGGTGACCGCTGCGTTTCGTGCGGCATGATATGATCACACACCTTCATGGCGGACGGGCAGCGATCTGTATACGGACAGCCCTTTGGCGGAGCAAATAAATCAGGCGGGCTTCCTTCAATTGGAATGAGTTCATCTTTCATATCAAGTCTTGGAACGGATTGCAGAAGTCCTTTTGTATAGGGATGCTGCGGACTGTAAAAAATATCTCGCCTCGTTCCGACCTCCACCATTTTCCCTCCGTACATGACGGCTACCCGGTCTGCGACTTGGGCGACGACCCCTAAATCATGTGTGATTAAAATAATGGTGACCCCTGTTTTTCTCTGAATCTCTTTAAACAGCTCTAATATTTGTGCCTGTATGGTCACATCCAGTGCGGTCGTCGGTTCATCAGCAATCAGCACTTTGGGCTCACAAATTAGTGCCATGGCAATCATGAGCCGCTGCCTCATTCCCCCGCTGAACTGGTGAGGATATTGCTTTAACCTTTCCTTCGGCTGCGGAATGCCGACCAAATCAAGCATCCGAATGGCGGCTTCTTTCACTTCTTTTTTCGTCAGCTTTTGATGCTCCTTTGCCGCCTCCATGAGCTGATCGCCGATTGTCAAGGTTGGGTTCAGTGCGGTCATTGGATCTTGGAAGATCATCGAAATATCGACACCTCGTATGGCGCGCATTTCTTTTTCAGATAATGACAGCAAATTTCGGTCTTCAAACCAGATTTCTCCCCGATCAACATGAGCGCTGTAAGCTGGCAGCAGCCTCATAATGCTTTGTGAAGTCACACTTTTCCCGCAGCCTGACTCTCCTACAATGGCAAGGGTTTCTTTTTCATATACATCCACATTCACCCCGCGTACCGCTCGAACTGAGCCGCCATATGTCCGAAAGCTGACGTGCAGATCGATGATTTGTAGAACTTTTTTCAAAGCGCCATCACCTCTTCATCTTCGGATCAAGCGCATCTTGCAAGCCATCACCTAAATTGTTAAAGCAAAACATCGTGAGCGAAATAAAAAACGCAGGGAAAAATAAACGCCACCAATGCCCGTTATCTGACAGCACTGTCGGCAGCGCATCATTTGCCATCACGCCCCAGCTTGCAAACGGTGCTTGAATGCCTAAACCAAGAAAGCTTAGGAACGCTTCTGCAAATATCGCGGTTGGTACAGTTAAGGTCATCTGAACGATAATCGGCCCCATCGTATTCGGCAGCAGGTTGCGGCGAATGATACGAAGGCTCTTTGCACCAAAGGTTTTTGAGGCAAGGACATATTCCTGGCTTTTCAGCTGAAGAACTTGACCTCTCACGATTCTTGCCATTCCAATCCATCCGGTGACAGTGAGCGCTACAATAATGGTGACGAGCCCTGGCCCCATCAGAACCATCAATAAAATGACAACAAGTAAATAAGGAAGACCGTAGAGCACCTCGACGATTCGCATCATGACATGGTCATATCTCCCGCCCTTATAACCGGCAATGCCTCCATAGATCACGCCGATGGCAAAATCAATCAGGGCTGCCATGACGCCTACAAATAAAGAAATACGCGCCCCGTACCATGTACGCGTGAACACATCTCGTCCAAGCTCATCCGTTCCGAACCAGTGAGCAGCGGATGGCGGCAGATTTTGCATCGAAAGACGCTGCTCTGTCACGCTATTAGGTGCAAGCAATGGGCCTAATAGTGCCATGATAAAAAGAAAAATCAATACCGATAGACTAAACATCGCAAGCTTATTTTGCTTCAGTCGCCTCCATGTGTCTGCCCAATACGAAAGAGAGGGTCTTTTAATGGCATGGGCCTCCGTTTTCTTTTGCTCTCTCGGAGAAAACCATTCGTCCGGCACTTCATGATGCGGATTCGGTTGATCCTGCTGCAAATGTATACTCATGCCTTTCCTCCTTTCTGATGCAGCTGAATCCTTGGATCAAGCAGGCGATACGCCACATCGACAATGAAAAGAAGTGTGATTAAAATGATGCTGTAAAAAACAGTGGTTCCCATGATGACAGGATAATCACGGTTGTTAATACTCTCGACAAAGTATTTTCCCATGCCAGGAATCGCAAATATTTTTTCAATGACAAAACTTCCTGTTAAAATGCTTGCGACAAGTGTGCCAAGAATGGTCACAACAGGCAAAAGCGCATTTCGAAGTGCATGTTTAAACACAATTTTAAAGGGAGAAAGTCCTTTTGCTTTAGCAGTGCGAATATAGTCCTGAGACAGCACTTCAATCATGCTCGATCTTGTTAACCGGGCAATAATGGCCATCGGACTAACGGCAAGAGCAATGGTTGGCAGCACCATATGCATCGGACTTGTCCACATCGCTGTAGGAAAGAGCTTCAAATTCACAGCAAGCTGCTGAATTAATAAGGTAGCAAAGATAAAGTTTGGAATGGATATACCGAAAACAGCAATGGTCATGGCGATATAATCAATCAAGCCATTGTGCCGGAGGGCAGCCATGACCCCTAGCAGGATGCCGGAGATGACAGCAATCAATATTGAGATAAGACCAAGTTCTAATGAGACTGGGAAGCCTCTCGCCAATAGATCATTGACACTTTCAGAAGGCTTTTTAATGGAAGGACCAAAATCAAAGGTAACGATGGATTTTAAATAGATGACATATTGAACATACAGTGGTTCGTCTAAGTGATAGTAGCTTTCGAGGTTTCGCTGGACGGTTTCGTTTGTATTTCGTTCTTCATTGAAGGGCGATCCTGGGATGACCTTCATTAAAATAAACGTTAACGTCGTAATCGTTAAAATCGTGGCAATCATCGCAATAAAACGCTTGAGCAAAAAGCTGGTCATCTGCCGTCTCCCCCTCGCTTAACAAAATGTTGTACGTGCGGCAAGCTCTGTCATGACAAGCATCGCTTGGTAGGCTTCTAATATATTCTCTGCTTGATACGTCACCGTTGTTGTCCCTTCAATAATGGCAGTACCAGGCATTAAATTCGCCCATTCAGCTTGTCCATAATTGGCAAACTCAATCTTCAGCAGCGGCTGATCAGGAGGCGTCAGCGGCTTGATGTGATGAATCTGTTTCATTGCGGCTTCCACTTGCTGTGAGATTTGTTGGTTGACTTTGGCAGGAGTGAGACATTTCACAGCAGATCTTGATATGGTCTCTTTCACTGCCACTGTTTTCACACCAGGCATCAGCTTCTCTGCTTCAAGAGCTGCTTGATCGTCTCCGCAAACAAGAATCACCGGCACACCATAGTAGCCTGCAACATACGCATTAAAGCCCATTTCACCAATTGGATGATCATTTATGTAAAAATGTCTAACACCAAAAATCATACTGTGGGACATCACACCTTTCATGGACGCCCTCGCATGATAGCCTAAAAAAACAGCAGCATCATAGGTTTGATCTAACCCTTGAACCATTGAATAAGGCTTGACGTCACCAGATATAAGAGATGCTTCTTCATGCAATTCTTCAATCAACAAATTATTCATTTTAGAATGACTGTCATTGACCAAAATATTGGTTGCGCCATGCTGAAGAAGTGCCTCCACACAGGTATTCACTTCACTCGTCATGATCTTTCTGCCCCGTTCATAATTGTGCTGACGGGCATCGACAAATGTATGATCAGCTAGACCAGTAATCCCCTCCATATCGACAGATACATAGAGCTTCATTCCCATCCCCCTTAAATTAAACTTAAAATTTGTGTATATTTTTCTAAATTTTCTAAAAAATTATATGATTACTTGATCGATTTTTCAATACAATGTCTGAAAATAAGGAAATTAGACTCAGATATTATAGATCAAAAGACTGTACGACAAAGGATTTTTTTAACAAATAAAACACCACTAACTATGTCTTTAGTGGTGTTTGTCTGCTTCGTTAATCTGTGATTTCAGCTGTTCATATTTCTTCATCGTTTGTGTAAATAGATCATCAAACATCTGAGGTGCCTGCTTTTGAATAACCTCGGCGCCTTCTCCTGTAATGCCCCCTTTTGTCGCCACTCTATCGACGGTTTCAGCAAAGGTGAGGCCCCGTTCTACAAGGACTTGACCTGTGCCTAAAAGGGCATACGTTAAAAATTCATACGCTTCCTCTAAAGAAAGCTCACTATTTCTCACAGCAGCTCTCGCCATTTCTTCAAAAAGAGCAGCGATAAAACCAGGAGATGAGCTCGTCAAGTTACTCGCCGCATCGAACTTGTCTTCTTCAACTTCACGTACGATGCTAAAAGCTGAAAGCAGGCGGTGCAAACGCGCCTTTTCTTCCTCTCCAGCAGTTTCACCATGCGCAACGAGGGAAACGCCCGTTCCAACAGCTGACGTGAGCGTTGGGATGTATCTGGATATTGGTTGAGTCGTATGCTTTGATAACTTGTCTAACGTCACAGCCGCGGCTACTGACACAATATGCACCGATTTGGCTGCTGAAGACAGTTGATCGAGTACATCAAGTACAGCAAGCGGCGGCACGCAGATAAAAAGTACATCACATGACGCAGAAAGTTCCTCTAATGAGCAGATGTTTATTTCTTGATGCTTGTCTTTAAGTTGAAGCAGGCGGTCCGTTTCACTTCTTGTGTGGATCATGATTTGATGGGCATCGAGCACTTCTTTTTCCAGCCATTTTTGCACCATCATATCAGCCATGCTTCCATATCCAATGATTCCAATTGTCTTCACAGTTTAATCTCCTCTATTTTGCTTAGATTCACTACTTATTTTAACAATTTCCCACAATGTTTTCATTTTTATCCCACACTTTTTTCTTACGATCAAGTCAGTATCCACAACAAAAGGTAAAACCCCTTAAACCCATACATGAAAAAATAATGAAAGAGAGTGATTTGAATGACACATCACAAAAATGAACAACAACCTTCTCAAGAACTTCAAACAACGGAGCAGCCACAAAAACGAAAGAAGAAGCCAAACGGCTGGTTTAAGCCATTTGTCAGCGGTGTTGTAGGCGGTACGCTGGCGTTAGGTGTGTACGTCCTTTCGCCATATGCCCAGCACGCATCAGACAACACAGCACATAATTCAGCAGTGGTATCGACAAATGATACAAGTGCCAATTCGTCAAAAACAACCGCCGTCCAAACATCACATTCATCGAGCAGCATCTCCAGCATGGTGGAAAATGTATCACCAGCCATTGTCGGCATTACAAACTACCAAGCGCAAAGTCAAACAGACACGAGCTTCGGCGATTTCAATACGCCTTTTGATGAATCACAGCAAAATAAAAGCAGTCAAGAGGAAAAAACAGGTACAGGGTCAGGAGTGATTTTCAAAAAATCCGGCAGTAAAGCCTATGTCTTAACAAATAACCACGTCATTGAAGGGGCAAATAAACTCACAGTATCCTTACACGATGGCAAAACCGCCAAAGGTAAACTGGTTGGAGCTGACCCGCTGACTGACCTAGCTGTTGTAGAAATTAGCAGCAGTCACGTAACGAAGGTTGCGGCATTAGGCGATTCCTCCTCGCTGCGTGCTGGGGAAACCGTCATCGCGATCGGAAACCCGCTTGGTGAAGATCTATCAAGAACCGTGACACAAGGAATTGTCAGCGGTGTCGACCGAACAGTCTCGATGAACACATCCTCAGGTGAAAGCAACATTAATGTCATTCAAACAGATGCAGCTATTAATCCAGGAAACAGCGGCGGCCCGCTTCTTACGACAGATGGAAAGGTTGTGGGGATCACGAGTATGAAAATTTCTGAAACAGGTGTTGAAGGCATTGGATTCGCGCTTCCAATCAATGATGTCAAACCAATCGCCGATCAGCTTCTCGCAAAAGGAAAGATTGAGCGTCCATATATCGGCATCAGCATGCTGGATCTCGAACAAGTCCCGGATGTGTATCAGAAAGAAACACTCGGTCTCAAAAATAGTCAGCTTGATCAAGGCGTATACGTCAAAGAAATCGCCGCAGGCTCACCTGCCGCCAAAGCCGGCTTAAAGTCTGAGGATGTCATTACCGCCATCAATGGGAAACAAATCAAAACCGGAAGTGAATTACGTCATGAACTATACACGAATACGAAAGTTGGAGACACCGTAAACATCACACTCATTCGAAACGGAAAAGAAGAAACGAAGAAGGTGACATTAACACAAACTGAATCTAAGCAGGTAAGTTCCTAATGCAAAAGAAAAAGGGCTAAAATCAAGATGATTTTAGCCCTTTTTTCTTTTCAGCGTGATAGAAAACCTTTGCAGATCTGACAAAGAATGCGGGGGGTTTGTCTATACGCTGAGCAGCTCATCATGAGCTGCTTTTTTATGATGACTGAATTGGCGTTAATCTTTGTTCTATTTCTGCTCGTTTGTGCTCTAGAAATGGCGGAAGGGCTAATTGATCGCCAAGCTCATCTACTCCTTCGTCGACTGTAAATCCAGGGCCGTCTGTTGAAATTTCAAATAAGATACCATTCGGTTCTCTAAAGTAAAGGGCTTTAAAGTAGAAACGTTCCACAACACCAGAGTTCGTGAAGCCTGCTTTTGATATTTTGTCATACCATTTTTCCAGTTCCTCTGCATCTTCCACGCGAAAGGCTACGTGATGCACACTTCCTCTGCCGGAACGCTCAGAAGGCCCTTCAGTTTTTTCGATCACATGAATTTCTGTTCCAGCACCGCCATTTCCTGACTCAAAAATGGTCACGATCTCACCATCATTTGATTGTTCACGCGCTCTTTCGGTGAAGCCAAGGATGTCTGTTAAAACACGGATCGTTTTGTCCGCTTCTGCAACAGTTAATTCCACTGGACCCAAACCTCTAATGGCAAACTCTGCCGGAATATCATCATGCACTGGCGGTGAGCCTGCTTCTTGTGCGTTCGGTTCTACTGTTAAAAATAGCTGCTGCCCTTCTGGGTCTTGAAAGCGCAAGGCAGGTCTGCCCCCTCTCAAGGAAGCCGTTTCTTGCTGTACGTCTGTCTCTTCAAAACGCTTTTCCCAAAATGAAAGTGCTTCTTCAGAAGAAACGAGAAGGCCTGTGCTTGTGATCGCGTTTGTTCCTTTCAAACGACGAGCGAGCATTGGAATTTCAAAGAATGTGAGCTCCGTTCCCGGTGAAGCGACCTCATCTCCATAAAATAAATGATACATAGATGGGTCATCCTGATTGACCGTTTTCTTTACAAGTTTTAAGCCAAGAATCTGGCGGTAGAAATCAACATTTTTTTGAGCATTGGCTGTTAATGCAGATACGTGGTGAATTCCATTGATTTTCATTACGTTCACTCCTCTTTCTAAATATCTCGAATTCAAGATAATATCCTTATGAATAAAATAGGTCATTTTTCAAGAAAAGTCAACCATTTGGCTAGATGTTCGGTTTCTAACGATAAAATTAACATTAAATCAAAAATAATCTTTTATTGTTCGTTTTTAACGAAACATTCACCCTGATATCTCCAATAAACAAACACTTTTAAATACAAATACGAAAATCAGAAAATTTTTTTAATTCTTGTTTTCCTAAAATCGTATTACAATGAACGAAATACATGTCACAGTAACGTACGAAAGTGATGCAGGAGGTCGCGAGTAATGAACAAAGAACAACCAGCGTTAAAACAGGACATCGGCTTATTTTTCGCCCTATCTCTTGTCATCGGGACGATTATCGGGTCCGGCGTCTTTATGAAGCCAGGCAACGTCCTTTCCTATTCAGGAAGCTCAGATATCGCATTATTCGCTTGGCTGCTAGGCGGCATTTTAACCCTTGCAGGCGGACTCACTGTTGCTGAAATTGGTACACAAATCCCCCGGACTGGCGGATTGTATGCCTACCTTGAAGAAGTGTATGGTGAGTTTTGGGGCTATTTATGCGGCTGGGTGCAGATTATCATTTACGGACCTGCCATCATCGGTGCGCTCGGTCTTTATTTTGGTTCATTGTTAGCTAATTTATTTTCTCTATCTTCTTTATGGTCGACAACAATTGGCATTATCACTGTTTTATTTTTATGTTTAATTAACATCATGGGAACAAAATACGGCGGCTTTGTTCAAGGGCTGACCACCATCGGAAAGCTTGTCCCGATTGCCGCTATTATTGTGTTTGGCTTATGGAAAGGAAACGAAAATATTTTTATGGCTGTCAACGATAGCATCGCTCAAATGAACTTCGGTGCAGCGATCTTGGCTACGTTGTTTGCCTATGACGGCTGGATATTGCTTGCAGCACTTGGCGGTGAGATGAAAAACCCAGAGAAGCTGCTTCCTCGTGCAATGGCAGGCGGGATTTTAATCGTCACGGCTTGCTATCTCTTTATTAATGTCGCTCTTTTGCACGTGTTACCAGCAGATCAAATCGTACAGCTTGGAGAAAATGCGACAAGTACTGCTGCGACAATGCTCTTTGGACCAATCGGCGGTAAGGTCATTAGTATCGGCATCATCATTAGTATCTTTGGCTGTTTGAACGGAAAAGTTCTTTCATTCCCACGTGTGATTTTCGCGATGGCAGAGCGAAAGCAAATTCCTTTCGCAAACGCGATCTCACGTATTCACCCTACATTTAAAACACCGTGGATTGCTGTATTTGTACAAATTTTGATCGCCATTGTGTTTATGGTCGTCAGCAATCCAGAAAAGCTGTCAGAGGTTTCGATCTTCATGATCTACATCTTTTATGTCATGGCCTTTTTCGCAGTCTTTAAACTGAGAAAACAAAACAAAGGAATCGAACGTGCTTATAGCGTACCACTTTATCCGCTCACACCAATCGTTGCGATTATCGGTTCTTTATTCGTCTTAATCAGCACCATGATCACCGACTGGAAAAGCTGTCTCATCTCTATGCTGATCGGGATTGCTGGACTGCCTATTTATTATTATATGAAAAAAACACACAAAAAAGCAGAGCGCTAATCAGCTCTGCTTTTTTTTATATTGCTTAATCACTTTGTATGATTCGTTTAAATATCTCATGAGCCGGTATGGCTTACTAAGCACGCGGATTGGGAGTCTTGAGATAAATCCATTCAAATTCGCCTTATATTCCTGCGTCATCCGCTTTGGCTTTGTCGCAATTTTTTCGTATACTTCTTTGTAAAATTCCTTCATGATGTCGACTTTCACACTGATCTTCTGATGACACTCTGTACACTCAACGCTTTTCATCTGATCATTCACATAAACGATGCTGTGGAGGGTCTCTTCTTGGCACCGAGTACAATGTAGGTTCGCTTCCATTTCGGTTTTCTTCAAGATACACAGCTCCTTTCTCGTTTGATGTTGCTCTTTTTATACAATTCGATGGCTACTCGCCGTTTATTGGACGGAAGCTTCCTTTAAAATGGCTGCGGCCGTTAGTTCGTCTGTCACCAGTACTTGAATAAAGCCGCCATTTAAAGCCCCTAAAATACTTTCAGCCTTATGGGTTCCTTCTACAACAGCGATGACCGTTTTGACGCTCTTTAACTGCTCCAGTGATAAACCAATGACCTTTTGGTTCAGTTCATCTTGGACAGGTTTGCCTTGACCGTCAAAGAAACGAAAGCCAATATCACCAACAGCCCCTGATTGCCTTAAACCAGATAAATCTTCTTCTTTTAAGTAACCAACTGTTTTTAACGTTGAACCTTTATGCGGGTTGCCAATACCGATGAGGGCAATATCTACATTTTTACCTTCTTCAAGCACAGCTTCTATATCCTGCATTGCCATGAGCCGCTCTTTTAATTCTTCTGTTTCTAAAATCGCCGGGGCATATAAATAGGAGCACGTGCCATTCATTTTCTTTGCCAGCTCATATGCCAGCTGATTGGCATGAATGTCGACTGCCTGCCTGCCCATTCCGCCCTCTAATGGAATGATCTTCACATCGTTTCTTCGCTCGAACGGGTATTCCTTTACAAGCTCAGACAGTGTAGTTCCCCATGAAATGCCGATTTTCTCCGCGTCTTTCATGTTTTTAGATAAATAATAGGCGCCTGCTTGACCGACTGCCCGCTTCACCATCTCAGACATTGTCCCGACGCTTGGGACAACGACAGCATCTGTTAATTGAAAAGTTGTTTCTAGCTGTTTTTCCAGTTCCACCGTATGAATACTTTCATCTTTAATGTACACCTCAACGATTCCCACATCTTTTGCTTTTTGTAAGAGCTTTGAAATGACTGGTCTTGAGACATTGAGCTTTTTTGCGATTTCCTGCTGCGTCCACCCGTCTGTATAATAAAGATGAGCAACTTTGACGAGCTGTCGTCTTTCTTCCCAATTCAGCATGTGACATCATCCTTTTAATATACTATGATTCCCAGTATACCAAACATTCGTTTCTAATTGGCACAATTGTTATGAAAATGACAAAAAGAGCGATTACCTCTCCGCTCTTTTTCCCTCCGTATATTTTGGCTGATACGTTCTCCCGCCGTCTAACAGGATAATTTGTCCGTGCAAGTAGCTTCCCTCTTCACTTGTAAGAAATAAAGTGAGTCCTGCGATATCCTCTGGTCTACCTAATCTCCCGACAGGAATGAGCGATTGTAGCTGCCTTTTCTCCACCTCAGTAGGATAGAGCGTATCAAGCATTTGAGATTCAATCACGCGGGGTGCAATCACATTGATACGCACATGGTGTGCCCCTAATTCCTTTACAAGCGAACGCATCAGGCCAAAAGCACCTGCTTTTGAGGCGTAATACTGAATTCCACCGCCTGAGCCAGTGATAGCAGATCCTGATCCAATCACGACAATGCTTCCTTCTTGCCGCTCACATATATAAGGTGCTGACGCTTTGATGCAATAGTAAAGACCATACAAGTTCACAGCCAGTGTCTTTTTCCAAAGTGAAAAATCGACTTCTAAAAAAGGAAGTGATTTTGTCATCCCTGCTGAATACACAAGATGAGCAATGCCGCCTAGCTCCCTTTCAGCTGCTGAGATCATCTGCTGAACACTTTCCCACGATGAAACGTCAGCTTGAAATGTCAGCAGCTCAGAGTGCTGTTTTTTTAAAAGTGAAAGTCCTTGTTCATCTATATCAGACACAGCCACTCTGTGCCCTTCTTTTAAAAAACGCTCGGCAATTTCCTTTCCAATCCCTTGGGCACCACCAACGATGAGAACCGGTTTTTGATCATTAGCCAGCACTCTCACCCCCATCAAGCATAATCGCTGCACCATCAGTAAATGCGCCATATGATGTACTTAAAAAGACCGTCATATGGGCCACAGTCTCCTTGATTTGCTCTGCATTAGGAATCAAATGGAGAGGGGGCGGTAATAAGGCGAGCACCCGAATGCCTTTGTCTTTAAATTCTCGCGCCAGCCCTTTTGTCATGGCATTCAGCATGGAATTCGATGTCGCATGTGAAATCCCGCCATCACCTGTGATACTGCCTGATGACGATATATTAATAATACAGCCTTTTTTCTGGTCAACCATGTGCCATACGGCAGCTTGACTGGAAAGAAAGACAGTATTCACAGCTGTTTCCACTTCGTCCATCCACTCATTAGGGTGAGCGGCATCAAGCTCCGCCTCAGCTCCTTGCGCTGCTTGATTGACCAAAATATCCAGTTTCCCGCACGTATCGATCACTTGCCTCAGCATACGCGTGGCATCACGCGGCGTTTCTAGCGGGTTCATGATGATACTCGCCTGACCGCCCATTTTTTGTATGTCTTCACAAATGGTTCTAGCCTTTGATTCATCATGAAATGTGTGTAAAAAAACATGTGCACCTGCCTGGGCTAAAGCCAGGCAGATGGCTTCTCCAAATCCATCTGTGCTACCTGTCACAAGTGCCGCTTTCTGATGAAGCTGGACGTGCACATGCATCTCCTCCCTATCCCTTGTTTGGCATTTATTTTCTCAGCTTACTCACGATATCAAGAGCTGCTTCATAAAAACCTTCTGAGATGGTCGGATGCGGATGAATCATTTTCGCCATCTCTTCTGCTGTTCCTTCTAAATACATAAAGGAAGAAGCTTCTGAAATCATTTCTGTGACATGCGGACCAACCATCGTTGCACCGATCACTTCACCATATGCTGTATCGTACACCAATTTAATAAAGCCTGTTTGAACACCTGCCGCTAACGCTTTACCGCTTGCCGCTAAATCAAATCGTTCAGTTTGTACGCTGAGCCCTTTAGCTTTTGCCTCTTTCTCCGTAAGACCAACACTTGCCACCTCTGGTAATGTATAAATACATCTAGGCATAATATCAGCATTCATTTTTTCAGGCACGCCGCAAATATTGCTGACCGCAACAGCAGCCTCTGCCATCGCCGCATGAGCCAGCTGATAACCGCCGGCGACATCCCCAACTGCGTATACACCTTCAGCACTTGTCTGCATCCGATCATTCACCTTGATAAACGGACCATCATGCTGAAGATCAAGCTGGTTAACAGCTGATACATTCGGTCTTCTTCCAACGCAGACAAGCAGTCTTTCCGCTGTAAAGATGTGCGTCTCCCCTTTATCATCTGTTGCATGAACCGCTTTGACTCCTTCGCTTTCCGTCACCTCTGTCACAGTGGTTTTCTTCGCGATATGGATGCCCTTTTTCTTGAGTTCTCTTTCTAGCAGCTTAGATGCTTCTTCATCCTCTTGTGGGATAATGGACGGTGCCGCTTCAATAATGGTGACTTTTGATTGAAGACTTTGGAAGATACAAGCAAGCTCAAGACCAATGACGCCTCCGCCAATAATGACGACAGAAGCAGGAATATCTGGGATGTCAAAGATTGTATCACTTGTATCAAATGAAATATCTTTAAGCCCCGGTATTGGCGGAATAGCTGGTGTAGATCCAGTAGCAATGATTAACTCTTTCGTTTCAATCGATTCTGATCCATCTTGTTTTTCAATCTCAATCCGGTGCTTTGTCACCGCTGTGCCTCTGCCGTTATATACATCAATCTTTCCTTGCTTTAATAAAAAGGCGATTCCACCTCTGAGCTTTTCAATGACTTCATCTTTGCGCTTTCTCATTTTATCGAAGGAAAGAATCATGTCACCTGTTTCGATTCCCCAGCTTTTCGCCTTCTCGATTGATTCAATGACTTCTGCATGTTTCAGCAGGGTTTTTGAAGGGATACAGCCTCGATTTAAACAAGTACCGCCTAGAAAATCCTCCTCAATCAAAGCAACCTTCCGTCCGCGCTCAGCCGCTTGAAGGGCGGCAGTATACCCGCCAGGCCCTCCGCCAATGACTGTCAGATCATACGTTTTCGTCATCCGATTCATCTCCTACATTAGCAATTCAAATGGTTGTTCAAGCACTTTTTTAAGGTCTGTTAAAAAGGCAGCCGCTGGTGCGCCATCTACTACTCGGTGATCAAACGATAAACTGACACCCATCATTGGCCGCACCTGAATTTCTCCATCTACTGCAACAGGTTTATCTTGAATCCGTCCTACACCTAAAATCGCCACTTCTGGCTGATTAATGATCGGGGTAAAGGTATCAATGGCATACATGCCTAAGTTACTAATCGTAAAAGTGGACCCTTTCAGCTGGTCAGGAAGTAGTTTTTGATCACGTGCGTTTCGGCCAATTTCTTTCGCTTCTTTTGTCAGTTGTTTTAATCCTTTTTGATTCGCATGAGAAATGACTGGTACCATCAAGCCGTCTTTCACTGCAACAGCGAGACCGATGTGTACATCTTCATGGAAATGGAGCTCATTTTGTTCAAATGTCATATTGATCTGCGGGTGGCGCGTGAGTACATGGCTGACCGCATGAATGATGATTTCTGTGAACGACAGCCGGTAGCCTGTCTCTTTTTCAATCGCCGGAAGTAACTGCTGACGAACTTCTTTCGCTTTCGTCATATCAATTTCACTTGTTAATGTGACGTGCGGTGCTGTAAAGGCACTTTGTGACATGCGATCAGCAATCACTTTTCTCATGCCAGCTAATTTTTGTGTTTTCACAGGCGAAGCCTCTTTTGTTTGCGTTGCTGCTTGTACGTCACTCTTCATGATCTTACCGTGAGCGCCAGATCCAGAAACTGCTGCTAAATCAATTCCTTCACGAGCAGCGACTTTTTCTGCAAGTGGTGAGACGCGCTGGTCTTTCTCGCTAGAATGAACGACTGCCTCGACGTCCCGCTTTTGGACTCTGCCTTTTGGCCCTGTGCCAGATACCTCTTGAATCGCCACATGATGATCCTTTGCCGTTTTTCTCGCTGCGGGCGTGGCACGTACTTTTTCATCAGATGTTTTTGGGGCTTCAGTAGAACTGGATGATGCCGTGTCTGGTGAAGACGATTCGCCGCTTTCTGAGGAATCTTCATCAGCCTGTGCTGGCGGCTCGCTTGGCACCTGTTCATTTGCCTCTCCGATATATCCAATGACAGCATTGACTGGAATTTGATCATCAGCTTCGTAGTATTTCTTTAGAAAAATGCCGTCATCATAGGCTTCCACCTCGATGTTGATCTTGTCTGTCATAATTTCAAAAAGAGGCTCACCGATTTCAACCGAATCTCCTTCTTCTTTCAACCATTGAAGCAAGGTTCCGATCTCCATCGTACTGCTTAGCTTCGGCATAAATATCTCTTTTGGCATGATCTTCTCCCCTTTATTTAAGAGCGTACAAGCTCTTTTGCTGCTTCAATAATATCTGGCACTTGTGGAATGACCGCTTTTTCCAGTGTCGGGTTGTATGGTATTGGAACTGCAAGGCCGCCAAGTCGTTTAATCGGCGCATCTAAATAGTCAAACGCTTCACTTTCCGCTATCATACTTGCAATCTCTCCGCCGTAGCCGCCTCGTTTGACCGCCTCATGAACCACGATACATTTACCTGTTTTCTTCACAGATTCGATAATGGTTTCTTCATCTAATGGGACAAGTGTTCTTGGGTCAATGATTTCAACATCGATTCCCTCTGCTTCTAGTTCCTTCGCCGCTTCTAATGCTTTGTGTACCATAATCGCTGTTGCTACAATTGTGACGTCTTTCCCGCTTCTTTTCACATCAGCTTTCCCTAAAGGAATCGAATAAGGCTCTTCAGGCACTTCGCCGATTGTTTTATATAAAAGCTTGTGCTCGTAGAAAATGACAGGGTTGTCATCATCCATTGCTGCTTTTAAAAGTCCTTTGGCATCATAAGCTGTTGAAGGCTGAACTACCTTTAATCCCGGAATATGAGCCATCCACGCTTCTAAGCTTTGTGAATGCTGCGCTGCGGCACCCGTTCCTGATCCTGCTGGTGTTCTCACAACGAGTGGTACTTTTCCTTTTCCGCCAAACATGTATCGTGTTTTGGCTGCTTGGTTTACAAGCTGATCCATTGCGATTGTAATAAAGTCAGAGAATTGAAGCTCTAAAATCGGACGCATACCTGTCAAAGCCGCTCCGACTGCACCTCCTGCGATGGCAGCCTCAGAGATTGGTGTATTGCGTACGCGCTCCGGACCGAACTCTTCAATCATGCCGCGCGTGACCCCAAAAGCACCGCCATATACGCCGATATCCTCACCTAAAATGAATACATCTTGGTTCTCTCTCATTTCCTGACTCATAGCCTCTCGAACGGCTTCTAAATATGAAATCTCTCTCACTGTTGTTTTTGTCACGTGATTCCCCTCCTAATTAGGCGTATACATCCTCTAATAGTGTATCGATTGACGGTTCTTTACTGTTTTTAGCGAATTCTACAGACGCTTCAATTTCCTGCTTCGCTTCTTCCTGCAAGGCCGCTGCCTGCTCTTCTGTCAAAACATTCAGTTCAATCAAGAGAGACTTAAAGCGCTTGATTCCGTCTTTTTGTCTCCACTCTGTTTCTTCTTCACGTGTACGGTATTTTTTCGCATCACTCTTAGAGTGACCTTTCCAGCGATACGTTTTCATTTCAATAAGTGATGGACCTTCTCCAGCTCTTGCGCGGCTGACTGCTTCATCTACTGAGTTCATAATCTCGACCATGTCATTTCCATCAATCGATTTCCCAGGTATTCCATAGCTTTCTGCTCTTGTTGAAATGTCTTCAATGTTGATCATTTCTTTTACAGGGCCAGACATGCCGTACTGATTGTTTTCACAAATGAATACAACAGGCAGATCCCAAATGGATGCAAGATTTAGCGCTTCGTGAAAGCTGCCTTCATTTGTCGCTCCATCTCCGAAGAAACAAAGAACAACATAGCCTTCCTGTTTCATTTTAGATGTGAGCGCTGCACCTGTTGCCAGCGGGATACCGCCGCCAACGATTCCATTTGCGCCAAGGTTCCCTTTTTCTAAATCAGCGATATGCATCGAGCCGCCTTTTCCTTTGCAATAGCCAGTCTCACGTCCGAATAGTTCTGCCATCATCTTATTGACCTCTGCACCTTTTGCAATACAGTGACCATGTCCACGGTGCGTGCTGACGATCTTATCTTCGTCCTTTAATACGGCAATTGATCCAACAGCTGACGCTTCCTGTCCGACACATAAATGAGTGGTTCCATGGATAAGTCCTTTGGCAAAGAATTGATCGACCTTTTCATCAAAATATCTCACTAACCACATTTGTTTATATAAATCTGCTAATCTCTCATGACTAATCTGTTCAGGCAAAGTGATTTGTTTTTGCATTTCTTCTCTCCCCTTTACATTTGTTCTTATATGTTACATTTGTAATTATCATACGTTTAAGTATCTTTGAAGTCAAGCATTTCTCTTTCATTTTTAAGCGTTTTCATCTTTTATCAGAAAAAAAGAGAAAGGCAAAGCCCTTTTCTAAAGAACTTCTCTTTCTCTTCCAATCTCCTAGGTTCTCATTCATCTGGGTACATCATGATTTTGACACTCTCACCTTCAGGGTGCCTTGCGCATTCTATCGCCTGAAGGAGCTGACTTAACGGATAACGATGCGTCACCATCTTTTCTGTGTTGACCACTTTTGCTCTTAGAAGTTCAAGGGCTTCGAGGTAGTGATAAGGATGTGAGGAATAGGCTCCTACTACTTTCACTTCATCATGGAAAAATCGATCAGCCGGAATGGAGACGTCTCCCTTTGGAAAATGAGCAAACACTAAAATCGTTCCGCCTCTCGCTACCGATTGAAATGCTTCTTTTAAAAGCGCACTACTCCCAACAGAAATAATGACGAGGTCTGCTCCCTTTCCATTTGTTTCTCTCATGACCCGGTCTTCCACCGGCTCAGAGGCTGGATGAAAAGCGACGTCTGCACCTAAATTTCTCGCTTGCAGCAGCCGGTTCTCATTCACATCCGTTATCATCACTTTCCCAGCCAAGTAATGTTTGGCAAGCTGTAGTTGAATGCAGCCAATTTGCCCCGCTCCAAGGATCAGTACAGAATCTCCTGGATGAACAGGTGCTCGTTCAAAACCGTGCAGGCAGCAGGCGACTGGCTCTACCATCGCCCCTTGCTCATATGAGACGTCATTCGGGAGCTTGCCCATTGTGTGCTTGACATGTAATGCAGGGACGCGGATATACTCTGAAAACCCGCCTGGCTCTACATTAGTGGCTGCAAACTGCGGACACATTGTATAAAATCCCTTTTGACAAAAGTCACAGGTGAAGCAAGGTACATGGTGCGCAACATAAACCCTGTCTCCCGTTTTTATATTTGTCACATTTTTTCCGGTTTCAACAACATCTCCTGCGATTTCGTGCCCTAGTACCGTTCCAGGAGGTACCGTCTCATGTGTTGCTTTGTAAATATCTGTGCCGCATAAGCCGCAGGCACGCATTCTTAATAGCACTTCATCAGCACCAATCGCAGGCCGGTTCCGCTCCTCATACCGAATGTCCTCTGAAGAATAAAAGACAGCTGATTTCATGTAGCTGCATCCTCCTTTTCATCACCTTTCGCAAAATCCTGCAACGTTTGCACAAGCTGCTTGTACTCACTCATCTCACTGGATATCCAGTAACGTCCTCCGAATATGCGAGATGGGCCCACCCTGACATAGACTTTTCCGATATGAGGGTATGGCTTGATAAAAAGCTTTCCTTTAATATCAGAGACCGCATATGTGTGCCATCTGCCAAACGCTCCGATTTTGAGTTTATCTTCACTAATGATGACGTTTGTCGGCTGGTTCAGCCCAGTGATGCTAGAAAGCATGAGGATAGGCAGCGTATAAACGCCTAACACAGCTAACGGTTCAGGCCCTGCTGACATTAACGTATAAAGAGACCAAAGAAAAAACAGACAGATGAGTACGGCTGGAAGAAAAATAGACAACACTGCAGACGTTCGGCTATAAGCATGATGCTGCATGAGACGTCCTCCTTTCAGATACATAGAAGGAGCCGGGAAAGCAAAGCTCCTCCATGGAATGATTGTTTACTTAATATGATCGATGATTTTTTCAATATCATCTTCAATGCCAAATCCGGTTAAAAAGGATAATGTTTGAATCACAGGCGTTCCTTTCGTATCACTCACTGGTGTTGTCGTTACGATTAAATCGGCGCCTTCCGCTTTTTGCGGGACTTCAGATGCCTTGCACTGTTCCACCACGACATCATATCCTTTTTCCTTTAACGTCTCTTCGACCTTTTTGGCAACAACCGTTGATGTTGCAACCGCTGTTCCGCATGAAACCAATATTTTCTTTGCCATAAGAATCCCTCCAGCTCTTTTATTGATCTTTCTGATCTAAGCCCATTTCTTTCGCATACTGCTTTCTAATATCATTTCGCACCCAGTACCATAGGAGCGCATAAGCCAGAGCACAGATGATGGCTGCAATAAAGTACGGGTTGCTCGGATCAAGAAGTCTCACCATGATCCAAGGAATGACGTGGGAACCAAGGTCAATACCTGAAATCATATTGGCTCCTTCTGGGAAGTCAAACCCGACTGCTTTCCCCATTGTTGTCGCAAGCGGTGCGAGATTCGTTGCGATAAAGAAGACAATCATTAATGTAAAAATACTGTTAATAAGACCACGAATAATGTTTCCACGAGCGGCTGCTACTGCCCATACAACTGTAAATGGTAGAACTGATAAGTCAGCAAACGGCAGCATGCCATTGTAAGGGAGAACGACTGCAAGTAGAATCGTAATCGGCACCATAAGAAGGGCTACCGCCATATTCGCCGGATGACCAATCACAATCGCTGTATCTAAACCAATATAGACATTTTTCCCAGGGAAGCGCTTTTGAATATAAGAACGAGCGCCTTCAGAGATTGGAATAAGACCTTCCATTAATAACGCAACCATTCTTGGCATTAGCACAAGAACTGCTGCCATTTGAATACCAAGCGTCATGACGCCTTTCGCATCATAGCCGCCTAAAAGACCAATAATGATACCAAGTATGAGACCCATCACAAGCGGTTCGCCAAAAATACCAAAACGTTTCTTCAATGTTTCTGGATCAGCATGAATTTTGTTTAAGCCAGGGATCTTGTCAATGATACGGTTGGACGCATACATAAGCGGTGCGAAGTTGACCGTTTCAGCATGAGCCATCGATACGCCTTTCAATCCAAAATGGTGTTCGATTGTCGGTGCCGTCCAATCAGCTAATTTAAGCGTGATAGCAGAGACGATCAAACCAACAGCAAGTGCCAAGAACATATTATGATAAGCGTAGTAAGTCACAGAGGCTGCGAAAATCAAATGCCAGAAGTTCCAAATATCCACATTCAGTGTTTTTGTAAAGTTAACGGACAATAAGATGACATTTAACAAAAGCACAAGAGGAATCATCAAAGGGGCAACAGGTGTACCGAAGGATATAGCCGCTCCAATCGGCCATCCAACATCCAAAATATCGAGCTTTAGGCCAAGGGAATTAACCATGGCTTTTGCTGCTGGCCCAAGGCCACTCACAAGCAAATTAATGACAAGGTTGACACCGACAAACCCAATTCCGATCGTAATACCGGCTCGGAAGGATTTCTTAAAGCCTTGCCTTAAAATCATACCGAAAAGCGTCATAATAATCGGGAGCATAATAGTTGGTCCAAGGTCTAATATAAAATCGACAGCTTGCTTGATCATACATCCACCTCCTGGATTTTTCAGATAAAGCGCTTACATTATTTTGTGAAAGGCTATTGGTTTAATTCTTTCTGAAGCACAGCAACCGCTTCTTCATACGACGTCATATCAGACAGCTTCGTCATCACCTCTTCTTTTCTAAAAAGTGTCATGAGCTTCTCTAACATCACAAGCTGCTTACTAGGTTCAGAGATTGCTAGGACGAACACAATTTTAGCCAGCACAGTTTCATCCGGGCTCCCCATCTTGTGAAAGATGACAGGTTCCTTTAAAGTGGCTACACTAATCGCCGGTTTGTTCACATGCTCAGGATCTGTATGTGGAATTGCTACCCCAAAGGTCGCAAGTGGAAGGCCCGTAGGATATGTTTTTTCTCTTTCAAGCACAGCTGGTAAAAAGCTCGACTTAATATATCCTCCCGCTTCTAATCGCTCTGCTAAATATGTGGTCACCTCCTCTCTTGAAGATGCATCGTACTGCAGCTTAATCAGCTGTTCATCTAACTCAAACAAGTTGTTCAAACAACCACTCCTTTCATTTGGTATAAATATGAACACATGTAACAAAAAGAAAGAACATTTTGGAATAGAACCTTTTATAAAGCGCTTACATATATGCATCCTGAAAAATGTTCAATGTTGTTACCTTTGTAAAGATATTATAATATTCTAAATTATAAGTCAATGTTCCTAGGGAAAATTTTATAAAAAAAGAGGCAGTCTTCTGCATCTTTCATCAACTCTGCTCTACTTCTTATTAAATGTGACTTCCTCTCTCTAATCACTCAGTACTTGCTCTTTGATGTCAGCAACAACATTATCATTCATACGGAAAAAAGGCCCTTAGCCATCGAAATACATACAGTCCTGTACTTCATAAATAGCGAAGCGTCTTCCGCTCTCTGATCAGCTATGTTTCATTTATTTAAATAAAAAAGAAACGCCATCCTCAAGAGGCGCTTCTTTTCCCGGGAAATGTTCTTATTGGGCAGAGAGCTTTAAATTGACGCCAACGGCAGTTCCGTTTCTCGAGGAGTCAGCCACTCCAGTAAAGGTTCCTGCTTTTCGATCAATGAGTAGCGCTTGGACATTTCCTATATCAATAGGCGAATTGCCGAAACGATGTCCCATGTCATTAAGCTTTGTTCTCACATCGAGAGGGACACCTACTTCATAACGATAAGAAGTTGGGCTGTTTGTGTAAATTCTTGGTTCTTCAACTGCATCCTGAAGCTCCATCTCATATTCAAGCAAATTCAAAATGGTTTGTGAAACAGAAGCAATAATGGTCGTTCCTCCCGGTGAACCTACTGTCATGACAGGCTCATTATCTTTAAAAATGATGGTCGGTGTCATACTAGACAATGGTCGTTTATTCGGCTGAACTTCATTTGCTCCGCCTGGTCTTGCATCAAAATCTGTTAGTTCATTGTTTAAGAAGAAACCATATTCCGGGACGAGAATCCCTGTACCAAATAACTGTTCAATGGTTGTCGTGAATGACACAACATTTCCCCACTGATCGGCAACAGTAAAATGTGTGGTCTCACCAATGGTTTTATCTTCAGGCTGTGGAACAATAGGAGATGGATTTTTTTCATCCTCATACGCCCACGGATCTCCTTCTTTCGGGTTACGATTCTTTTGATCTAATTGAATAAGAGAGGCTCTTTCTGAAATGTAATCATCGTCTAATAGTCCTTTTAGTGGAACATCTACGAACTCGGGGTCGCCGGCATATGCAGCACGGTCAGCATAGGAGAGATGCATCGTTTCAGCAAGTAGCTGATATTTTTCAAATGATTTGAGGTCATATTGAGATAGGTTAAAGTGGTCAAGTATTTTGAGAATTTGCAGCATAAACACCCCGCCTGAGCTTGGTGGAGGCATACTTGCAAGCTGGTATCCTTTATAGTCTCCCCAGATAGGCTTGTCAGTCTCGACCTCATAACGACCAATGTCATCAGTTGTCATCGTCCCGCCAAAATCCTGGACTGTATTTGCAAGTGCCTTTGCTACTTTTCCTTCATAAAATGCTTTGCTTCCTTTTTTCGCAATGAGCTTAAATGTTTTTGCAAGACCTGGCTGAACTAGGAGGTCTCCTTCTTTGAGCGGCTGATCATCTGGAAGAAAGATTGGCGCAGCGGCCGTTTTTTTCAATTTTCCTTGATGATCATCAATGGCTTTTGCCAGAACAGAATCGATTTCAAATCCATCCTCTGCAAGCTGAATGGAAGGCTTAATCAATTCCTTCATCGAGCGGGTTCCCCACTTTTCTAATGCCGCCTCAAGACCTTTCACAGTCCCTGGAACACCAACAGCATTACCGTGTGTGGATCGCTCAGCAAACGGGATGACTTTCCCCTCATCTGTTAAAAACATGTCTGGTGTTGCGCCTTGTGGTGCTCTTTCTCGACTATTGATGATGGATGTTTCTTTTGTCTTCCCATCATAAACCATCATAAATCCTCCGCCACCAATTCCAGACATCATTGGCTCTGTCACATTCAGTGCGTACTGGATGGCAACAGCAGCGTCAACAGCGTTTCCACCTTTCTTTAATACATCTGCACCCACTTCTGATGCGAGTGGATGGGCAGTAGCCACCATGCCATCCTTCCCAACAGCTACTTTATTCCCATGAGTTTCGTTTGCAGTGACCTGACTGACAGGCAGAAAAAACGAGAAAACCAACAGACATATGGACAAAATAGTTAGAGAAATGCGTTTCATACACAACACCCCTTCCATATTCTTACTTTGACCATACCGACTTCTTGACCAGAATACAATAGATTATTCTAAAATTTCTAAATTTTTCATTATATCTTCCTATATTCACCAAATATAAAGCGGATTTTCAAAACATATGACACATGTACTAAGTAGGGATAAAGACACTATCCTTTCATGTCTTTGATTTCGCGGTATAATAAACGCATCACAAAGGGGGAAGAATGATGAATCAGCAGAGCACCTTATTTTGGGAAACTTATTGGAAAGAAAAATCAGAAAGCGCACCAATTGACGCATCTGTTTCCGCTTGGGCATTTGGAGCAGACCCAGATCATTTACTTGACCTTGTTCTGCAAGGGAAAAAAACAGCGACATGTTCTGGGCATCTTTTTTACGAAAAGGAACAGGAGCCGCTTCCAAAGGCAGGACAATATGCGGTCATTTTAGACAGCCATGACGAACCAAAAGCCATCATAGAGATCACACATGTAGATGTCATGCCAATGAATGAGGTTCCAGAATCATTTGCCCAAGCAGAAGGCGAAGGCGATCTTTCTTATAACTATTGGTACAAAGCCCATCAAGCATTTTTCACAGAAGCACTCAAACCGTACGGATTAGAATTTAAAGAAGACATGCTCCTAGTTTGCGAGCGATTTAAACTAATATATTCAGCTTCTTAAGCTTTAAGCGGCGCCAAGAATGGACCGCTTTTTTCATTTCTTTTCTCCTTTCTGAAAAAGGTGTGTTGAGAACACATCTTTAGGTCAGAATAAGATCAAATAGAAAAAGTGAAGAAATTTTCGACTACACCTGTTTTTTTTCGACAAAAGAATATATAATTATTTGATGTGTGCATTGTCTCATTTATACAATGGAGGGTTTTTACATGTTAAAAAGGAAAAAAGACAAGTTTTCCGTCTTGTTAACGGAAATTGCTAAAAATTTAGATGAAACTGCTGAGTATTTTGTTAGCTATAAAGTAACAAATCAAACCACTCTGAAAGAATTTTCTGACACATTGAAGGAATATGAGACAAAAGGTGATAATCATGTTCATACGATGATTAAAGAGCTGAACAAAGCCTTTATTACGCCGATTGAACGTGAAGACATTCTTCAATTGACGAATAGCCTCGACGATGTTTTAGATGGAATTGAGCATTTTTCAGCGACAATGGAAATTTATTCAATGACAAGCTCTGACGAACATATCGACAAATTCAGCCACTACATCAGAGAATGTGCAAAGGAAATTTTAATTACAATCGATTTACTGGCTGAAAATCGCTTAAAAGATATTCAACCACACGCAATCAAAATCAAAGAGATCGAGCATAATTGTGACAATCTTTATCGTAAATCACTAAAGAACTTGTTCGGAAAAGAAACTGATCCAATCAAGGTCATTCAATACAAAGAAATTTACGAAACACTTGAAGAAATTGCTGATTCCTGTCAAAGTGTTGCCAACAATCTAGAAACAATCATTATGAAGAATGCGTAACGGGGTTAGTTAAACATGGACACATTACTCATCCTTACCATATTTATTGTCATTTGTGCACTTGCTTTTGATTTCATCAACGGATTCCACGATACAGCAAATGCCATTGCCACTTCGGTTTCAACAAAGGCGTTAAAGCCTAGACATGCTATTATTATGGCAGCGTTCATGAACTTCTTAGGAGCAATGACATTTACAGGTGTGGCAAAGTCCATTACAAAAGACATCGCAGATCCTTTCACACTTCAAAACGGTTCTGTCGTCATTTTGGCTGCTTTAATTGCGGCCATTACTTGGAACTTGCTTACTTGGTATTACGGAATTCCGAGTAGTTCTTCGCACGCACTGATCGGATCAATTGCAGGAGCTGTTATTGCCTCTGCTGGTTTTGGCGCTTTAAACTATTCGGGGTTCATTAAAATCATTCAAGCACTGTTGCTTTCACCTATCCTAGCTTTCGTATTGGGATATATCGTGTATACCATTATCAAAATTATATTCAGAAACAACAATCTCGCAAAAACAAATAAACAATTCCGACGTGTTCAAATTTTAACTGCTGCACTGCAATCGTATACCCACGGAACAAACGATGCGCAAAAAGCGATGGGAATTATTACGATGGCTTTAATTGCAGGTAATTTGCATACAACTGACGACATTCCTTTCTGGGTACAATTCTCTTGTGCGCTTGCAATGGGACTAGGTACTTCTATTGGCGGCTGGAAGATTATTAAAACAGTCGGCGGTAAAATTATGAAAATTCGTCCAGTAAACGGAGTATCAGCTGACTTAACGGGTGCAGCTATTATCTTCGGAGCGACATTTATTCACTTACCTGTTAGTACCACTCACGTGATCTCATCTTCTATTCTAGGTGTAGGTTCTGCACACAGAGTAAAAGGAGTAAACTGGGGTACGGCAAAACGCATGCTCGTCACTTGGGTGATCACATTACCGATTTCGGGAACTCTAGGGGCTCTTATATACTTTGTGTTAAATGCGATTATCTAATATCAAAGACCTGTCAGACAGGTCTTTTTTTATTTGTCTGCACCCTTTTCCTGCAAGCCATTTTTTCATGAAGCAGGGTTTCCAATCATATCCATAGAAATGAATAAGTATCCATCTGTCTATGGGAGAGAAGAACATGCTATTATTTTTTCAATTGACCGTGTGGTTATTGCTAGGTGCTCTTGCTGTATATGTATTTGCCGTATGGCGCTTTGAACAAAAAGTAAAAGAAAAGATGTTTGCCATTCGTAAAACGTGGTATTGGATTTATGTAGCTGGTGCTGTTGTGTACTGGACAAATGACCCTTCTTCAATCTTCACCGATTGGATGCACTACTTGATTATTGCCGTTTTTTTTGCATTAACCGATGCATTCATCTTTCTCAGCTCCTATATTAAAAAACTCGGAAATCACGAACTGGAAACCGACACCCATCAACTCCTAGAACAAAATAACGATCTACTTCATTCTTACCTCAATAAGCTAAAAACGTACCAATACCTATTGAAAAATGAACCGATTCATGTATATTATGGAAGTGTAGAGGCATATATAGAGGGAATTGAACGGCTCATTTATTCTTTTGCCGACAAAATGAATATTCAAGCGGTTCTTTGTCCATACGATACGCAGGAACAAAAAGATGACCTGCTGCGGACACTTGACCAGCGCTCTCTTATTCAGGCGAAGCTTGACAGGCAGGAAGTCTATTACGATGATTTCGGCAAATTGGTGCTCATCCCGTTTTCTGTAGCAGATGATCACTTCGTCATTAAGCTCACCTCTGATGACATTGTCACTGAGTTCGACTATTTATTAATGACGTCACTTACAACAATTTATGACCTAATCTTGCCTGACGAAGAGGAAGGTGATGAAGATGGACCACGCACTTCAAGGGGATAACAACAATCGCAAGAAAAACCCTTTTAAGATTTTAAAGAAAAAGCAACATATTAGTATGGCGGATTACAAGGTAAGCCCCCATACTGAGCGTATTTTTAAAAAGAACGAACAGCTCTTGGATGAGTATAAAAATAAAAGGGCTTGATTACACTAAAGGACGCGGAACAAAATCCGCGTCCTGCTTCCATTTTCACATAGACTTGCATACAATAATCTATACGCTGCAACGATTGAGGTGCCAATAAATGAAAAAGAAAATCAAACAATTGAGATATGTTCAGTTTGCTGAATATAAGTCGTCGCCTTATATGCGTCGATTAAATGAGCAAAGTGAAGCAATCATCCAATCATACAAACAGAAACACTCACTTACTTAACAGCTTCAAAAGCTTTTCCTTCGTTTTAGGTCCGTATACCCCATCACTTGTCAGACCATTTACCAGCTGAAAACGCGCTACGGCGTTCGCCGTTTTTTCTCCGTAAACTCCGTCTATTCCTTTATTTGCAGCTGCTTTATCAGGATAAAAATAAACAGCAGCAAGCGCCTGCTGGACGAGGCGTACATGCTCTCCCTTTGTCAATGGAGAAGTCACCTTTAAAACCCCATCTGGCAGCTCATACAAGCTCTTTGCATCGTTACGATAAATTTTGAGAACCTGTCCAATTTGAATCTTGTTCGGATCGCTAATGTCATTCCACTTCTGTAAATCCTGAACTGTGACCCCGTGAGCTTTCGCAATACTCGTTAACGTATCACCGCTTTTCACGACATACGTGATGACCGTCTCCGGATCTTCTGCCGTTCCAATCCCTTTTTTAAATTCATCCCAAGTAGATAGAAGCTGGCGTGGACATGCTTTTCCAGACCAGTACTGATGTGTGACCACGTTTGCTAGCGGAATGTGATGTTCTTTTAACAGCTTTTGAATGAGCCATTGTGCATGTTTGACCGCTTGCTGAAAATTCCCATCTACATTCTCACAAATTTCAATTCCGATCGACTTCCGGTTACCATTCCCATGACCATCCCCTGCATGCCAGCCATTTTCATTTAACGGCAGATGCTGAAAGATTTCATGATCATCCACTGTAAAGTGCCAGCTCACCTCTGTCGTTGGGCTTTTTACATAGGCCGCATGACTTTTCGCATCCGCTCCCTTTGACGTGTTTGCTGTGTTGTGCACCGTTACATACTCCGGTGTCATCGCATATCCTGGGCGGTTTCCGTTTCCAACTGGAATAAAATCTTGATAAATTTGTACCATCTACTGCACTCCCTTTTGCTAGATTGAATTGATCTTTCTCATCAATCGGTGGCATTCGTAAGACAATACTTGTTTGTTTTCATGAGAAGACTATGGTAAAATTTGAATTCAATTCACTCTTTTTAGTCGTGAAACGTGCAAAAATACAGAAAAAAACAGGAATTAATTCCATTTTTCCTTGATTTTATGTTAAAATTGTTAAAAATAAGCCGATAATAAAAGTAAGTAATAGCTCATTTAGCTATTTAGTCCTATATGGACTTTTCTTTTACGCCAAAAATAGAACATACGTTTGTGCGGAGGTTTTCAAATGACTGGTTTTTTAACCCATTTAGAAGAAGATATTAAGCGTTTATATGCTCAATTACAAATAAGCGGTCCTGCTTATAGAGAGATGCAAAGGATCGCTTCTGAATTTCGCGTGTGGGTCCATTACGAGGAGACTGGCAGCATGATGATCCAGCATCAAGGTCTTTACAGTATTATCTTAAACAGATCCCTATCACCTGAAGAACAGTGGCAGGATTTCGCCCACGAGCTTTGTCATGTGCTAAAGCATACAGGCAATCATTTCAAAATGAACAAACTCTTTCGAGAACTGCAGGAGTTTCAGGCAAAACAATTCATGTATCACTTTTGTGTTCCAACCTTTATACTGATGAAAATGAAGCTTCCACCCCTTCGGCAGCAAGCCATTTTGCATATTGCTCAAACGTTTCACGTCACTTGGGCTTTTGCTGAAAAACGGCTTGCCTTATTCGAACAGCGAAAAGCAGGTATTCGCTTTCAACAGGAGTTTACGTCTTATTTAATGAAAGCAGAAAGAGTCGCTGAAAAAGAAGCAGTTTATCAAACGTAAATCATCGCATAAAAGTTTATTCATAAAGGGCTAATACTTGTTTGAGTACATTTGTGTATCGATAAAATTGTTCAGTTTGTGTATCTCGCCGGTATTGACGCCTAAAGTCTTGAAAGAATGCTCTTCTTTGCGCCTGACTAATTTCAAGTTGTACACTTTTTCCTGTCAGACATTTGTTATTGATATTATCAGGATGCGTTCCAGAAAAACGATCAGATTCGGCTAGCAGCAATGCTTGAAAGCCATTTTGCGTTAAACGCTTCACAGTTTCTGCCGCTCTTTCTCTGTCTGTACCTCCCACTAACGTTTGAAGCACCTCTGTTTCTCCGTAGCCATGAAGTGCAAACGTATAATGATGGGTATGCACTTCTGAAAGGCAAAGCGGCTCATCAAAGCGTGTACTTGTAATATGAAGAACATGATTGCCTTTTACTTTAAGGCCTTCAAATAAATACATAGAATAGTCACTAGAAATTTCATGAACAAGCTCACTCACGCCTGATTCAATTCCTCCAGCATGAGGAGACAAAACTAGCAGCTGGTCACCTTTCCGCTTGTGAAGAATTTGATAATCAATCCCTTTTCTTTCATGAGCGGAGAGCTCTTCATAATTTTCATACGTATCGATAATTTGCCTCATGTCATCTGCTCCATTTCTTTATATGAGCATAAGTCTACTGATCCCTCATTCTTTTGTAAAGAGGTTTCGAATCAAATATACCACTTGAATTCTTCCTTAAATTTTCCTTACATTTACGGCATTCTGTTGAATTTTGAGAAAAAATGACCGATAATTGAAACGAATAGAACTTTTGGACTATATGAATCTTTTTGTATTCTCTCTCATAAATTAGAAATATTGTGATCTACATCTGGAGGAATTCATGTTAAAAAAGAAAACCACCCTCACTCTTATCATCTTACTCCTTAGCTTCGCTGGCATTATTTATTGGAAATGCTTCTCTCTTCAAGGCGTGTCTCACGGAACATTCATCCGCTCGATGTCATCACCTGACGGAATGTACATCATCAACACCTATCAGCATAGCGGAGGAAAGCTAAAGGAAAACGCAGTCAGAGCAGAAATTGAAAACAAACTGACCCACCGCAAGAAAACGATTTACTGGAAATACCCTGATAAGGACCCTCTCATCAAATGGAAAAACGGACAGCTTGTTCAAATTGGACATGAGTTTTTAAATGTGGTGAAAGGCGATACGTACGATTATCGCTTTGATCAGAACAAGAGAAAATAATGCATCAAAAAAACGAATCCCTCTTGGATTCGTTTTTTACGTTGACATGACGGTTTGCATGAATTTCTTCATATTCTTACTAACCGTCGTCAATCGATCGACAATTTCACTAAACTCTGTCACAAGTAAAGCCTGTTCCGATGAAGAACCTTTCATATGGTCCATACTTTCAAGTAATGTATGTATATTGGAGGAGATTCCTTGCAGTGAGCTTTCGATGTTTTCTGTTGCACGTGAAGTTTCACTTGAAAGCTTTTGAACCTCACTTGCTACAACACTAAAACCTGCTCCCTCTTTTCCTGCCCTGGCAGCTTCAATTGACGCATTCAATCCTAGCAAACTCGTTTGTTTCGAGATGCCTTTAATCATTTTTGTAATATCGGCTGTTTGTTTCGAGCTTTCAAGAGTTTGCTGCGTTTGTAAGGTCATCTCCTCACTTGTAGCAGAGAGCTCTTCTGAATGTGCCGCCACCACGTGCACTTTTTCTTGAATACTTTGAATAATGTCATTCAATGAATCCATATACGCTTCAAGCTCTATTTGATTTTTGAGTGGAAATCCTAAAGCGAGGGCACCAATCACTTGCCCGTTTTCATCAAAAATGGGCAATCCCATCGCATTTAATGGTACTCCATATACTGATTCAGGCACAAACATACTCGATGTCTCACCTCTCAGCGCTTTTTTCATATTCAGATCATCTGGTTTAATACGTTCACCAGCTCGAATTTGAAAATCAACATCTTTCGATGGCAAATACAGCAAAAATTTCTCTCGGTCAATGACACCCATCGTCACTTCATTTTTTAAAATCTGCATCATATAAGGTGCTGCTGTCACTATACTCTGTAGTATATCCATTTCCTCTACCCCCTTGTATTATTTATCGGTCGTTCTTCTTAAAATAATAGTTAATTTTTAAAAATAATGATGATGATGAAAGTTATTTCTCATATGTACGAGTAAAAAGAAGGAAATTCCCTCTTTATATTCAACAAAACGTAAATTTGCTATACTTTAAGTATCAACATATGATGAAATGGTCATGTAATCATTTTATATATTCATTGGAGGCGCATGTTGTGAGACAACCTATGACATATGAGCGGGCGATCGTCATTGGCGGCGGCATGACGGGAATACTCGCTGCAAAAGTTTTATCAACGTTTTATCATCAAGTTTTCATTATCGAAAAGGACGAAATGCCAGACTCTCCTAAGAATCGTCTCGGCACTCCTCAAGCTTTTCATCCACATAGAATGCTGCCACTAGGCAAGCAAATAGTGGAACGTCTATTTCCTGGTTATACAAAAGAGTTACTGACAATGGGCGGATTTAATACGTGGCATCAAACCTCTCGTTTTATTACAAAAGATGGTGAGTTAACGCTTACTGATACCGAAGAAACAGCCGTCACAAGACGTGCCATGCTAGAGTGGGTGCTGATGCAAAGAATGTTAAATGAGGGACGGGTGCAATGTTTAGAAAAACATGAAGCCCTCTCACTTCAGTTGAAAGAGGGAACAAACCAAGTCATCGGACTGGTCGTGAAAGATCGGCATGAAAAACCAGGAAGCATTCGTGAAATGAAAGCAGACTTAGTGGTCGATGCGTCTGGAAGAATATCTAAATTGCCAAAATGGCTGAAGGATGCTGGACTGACCTTACCACGGGCAGATGAATTAACGGTGTCACTCGGTTACAGCACAAGATACTACAAGATACAACCAGAAGCGCCATACCAGCAATCAATGGTCGTAGTGGGTCAGCCGGAAAGGCAAATCCCAACAGGACTATTTGAACGGGTAGATCATGATTTAGTAGCTGTTCTTCTCTCTGCAGCTGGCGGATCACATTATCCAACAACAGACGCTGATCAATTTGATTCAGAAACAGCTGCACTCGCGCATCCCGCAATAGCAGATGCCATCACTCATTTAACGCCCTATACAAAGCCAAAAGGATTTAGAGTCCCTTCTTGCGTGAGATATCACTATGAACAAATGCACGACTGGCCAAGTGGATTATTGGTGATGGGCGATGCCTTGTGTACATTAGATCCCATTCATGGTCAAGGAATGACAAAGGCCGCACTCGAAGCACAAACTCTTGAGCGCATGCTCAAACAAGCACAAGAAAATGAGCGGCTACCTTTTGAAAAGGACACGTTACAACAAATGCAGCAAGCGAGTGAACTTGGCTGGTGGCTTTGTGCAATTGCTGATATGGCGTGGGAAGGCGTCGAGTTAAAAGGAGAAAAAACCATTCCTCATTTAACGTTTGTACAAGAATTTTTAAATCGCTACGTACAATACGCCATTGTCACAAAACAGCCTAAATGTCTTGAAGCGTATCACCGGATGCATTCTTTCTTAATAGAACCGAGAGACATCATCAACTTAGAACAGCTGCTTGACATGATTCAAGCTGACACTTCTGGAGAAACGGCTGAATGGTGGAGTCAGTGGGATCAAGAGGACGATAAACGCAATCGAGCTTTTTTCCATGAAGCGGTTCCTGACTTTCGTTTGCATCACTTGCTTTCATTAGATTGAAACAAAAAAAGCCCCTTAGTGGGGCTTTTTCATTAACGTAATAATTGAAGTACGTTTTGCGGCTGTTGGTTTGCTTGAGCTAACATTGCTTGAGATGCTTGAGAAAGAATGTTGTTCTTTGTGAACTCACTCATTTCTTTCGCCATGTCAACGTCACGAATACGTGACTCAGCAGCTGTTAAGTTTTCAGCAGAAGCACCAAGGTTGTTGATTGTGTGCTCGAGGCGGTTTTGGACTGCTCCAAGTGCTGAACGCTGTTTAGATACTGCGCCGATGGCTTCATCAATTTTTGCTACTTCAACGTCAAAGTCAAAACCATCTTCATTTACTTTAATATCTTTGACAGTCAAGGTTTCAGCGTCCATTTTGCCGATCTGAACGTTGATATTTTGCTCAATGTTAGCGCCAATTTGAAATTGGAATCCATCTTCAACGCTACCATCCAACAGATTTTTTCCGTTAAATGCTGTACGCTGAGAAATTCCATCAATTTCATCTACCAAAGCCGTGAGCTCTTCTTGAATAGCTGTTAAATCTTCTGTTTGTTGAGTCCCAACGTTACCCGCTTGAACTGTTAATTCACGCATACGTTGAAGGATCGCATGTGTTTCAGTTAATGCACCTTCAGCTGTTTGAATAAGAGAGATACCGTCTTGTGCGTTTTTAGATGCCATTTCTAAGCCGCGGATTTGTCCACGCATTTTTTCAGAGATGGCAAGACCTGCTGCGTCATCTCCTGCACGGTTGATACGAAGACCAGAAGAAAGCTTCTCCATGTTCTTTTGCCCTGCTCCATTGTTTGCAGACAAACGGTTCAGTGTGTTAAGTGCTGCGATATTGTGGTTAATTCTCATGTTTCATGACCTCCATGTGTTTGAACCAATTGAACATCCTTGTCCAAAAGTTCTAAATTAGAATTTTTTCGTAAGCCTTACAATCCATTTATCGAACATTAATGGAATTTGTTTAATAAAAAAGGAATAAATGAGGTGAAAGTCTCATTCGTTATGATCGTTTCGCTAGAGTATGCCAAATTTAAAGGTCATTTTTCATGATTTGTCAGAGGGATTTAAGAATCATAAGACTGGAGAAAATACGAAGAAAAAAACAGCATAAAAAAAAGCCCCATAAAGGGGCCTGTCATTAACGTAGTAATTGAAGTACGTTTTGTGGCTGTTGGTTCGCTTGTGCAAGCATTGCTTGAGACGCTTGAGAAAGAATGTTGTTCTTCGTGAACTCACTCATTTCTTTCGCCATGTCAACGTCACGGATACGAGACTCAGCAGCTGTTAAGTTTTCACCAGAAGCACCAAGGTTGTTGATTGTGTGCTCTAGACGGTTTTGAACTGCACCAAGTTTACCACGCTCAGAAGATACTTTATTGATTGCAGCATCTACTTTGTCTAATAAAGCATCTGTATTAGCAGCTGTAGCAGTTGTTACAACGTAATCTGCTTTCAACATATCAAGACCAGTAGCAGCAGTACCCATGTTACCAATATTAACAGTTAATTGTTGAGTTTTGTTAGCACCGATTTGGAAAGTAAATCCATCTGTAGCCGTACCATCAAGTAATTTTTTACCGTTGAATGCAGTACGATTAGAGATACCATCTACTTCATCTAAAAGGTTGTCGATCTCATCTTGGATTGCTTTAAGATCTGTAGTAGCATCTTGTGTACCAGTATTACCCGCTTGAACAGTTAGTTCACGAACACGTTGAAGGATTGAGTGAGTTTCAGTCAATGCACCTTCAGCTGTTTGGATAAGAGAGATACCGTCTTGTGCGTTTTTAGATGCCATTTCTAATCCGCGGATTTGTCCACGCATTTTTTCAGAGATTGCAAGACCTGCTGCGTCATCTCCTGCACGGTTGATTTTAAGACCAGAAGAAAGTTTCTCCATGTTCTTTTGGCTTGAAGCGGTGTTTGCAGACAAACGGTTTAATGTGTTAAGTGCTGCGATATTGTGGTTAATTCTCATTTCCTATTACCTCCATGTATGTGGGACCTGACAGACGTCCTTGTCTGAAAAAAGTCCGTTATTCTAGGGCTTATCAACCCTGACAATTCTATTATCGGACGTGTTTATAGGATGTTTAGCAGATTTTTAAAAAAATATCACTTTTTTTCATGACGTTGATCCTAACTTTAACAATTCTATAAAAAATGCTGCTGATTTTAAATCAGCAGCTTTACCATTTTAAAAATATCTTAATGTTTGATATCAAACATTAAGATATTTTGGTACACCACGTAATCCTTCTTACTTGTGAAGGGGCCTTTATTGTGTTCATCATTGATTTCATAGAAGTTCATCCCAATTCCAAAACTTCTTTCTTTATACCAGTTAAGAAAATCGTTAATTTCTTTCGTTGATAGCAAATAATCCTTTTGCAGTCCGTTTATCATGGTAATTGAAAGTATACCTTTTGTTACTTCTTCTCCAGGTTTTGTTCCGTCCTGATCTTTCGGTTCTTCGGTTGTGCCATCACCAGGCTTAGTTTCGTCCTGATCTTTCGGTTCTTCGGTTGTGCCATCACCAGGCTTAGTTCCGTCCTGATCTTTCGGTTCTTCGGTTGTGCCATCACCAGGCTTAGTTCCGTCCTGATCTTTCGGCTCTTCTGTTGACCCATCATCAGGCTTTGTCCCGTCCTGATCTTTTGGTTCTTCGGTTGTGCCATCATCTGGCTTTAATTCACCTTCAGCAATTTGCAATTCTTTTAATGAAATAGAAATCACTGATTTGTAATCACTTTTAATCGATTTTGAATGATAATATTCTTTGAAATTCCTTCCACCTATGATATATATCGTACCATCAAGTGTTACAGCACTTGATCCCACTCTAGCTTCAGGCAATTTGCTTATACTTTTTTTCACAGAATTAGACATAACATCATAATATTGTGTATAAGGTGAGATTAGGCTGGATCTGTCATCGTCATACTGACCGCCAGCCATAAACAATTTCCCCTGATATGTTGTAAATGCAGCCCCTAGTTGATAAAACTTCAACTGTGACTTTGTTTGTACCCATTGATTTGTTTCAATGCTATATTCATATACTTGGGCATTTTTATGATTACTAACTGTTCTTTCCCCACCTGTGGCATAGATTTTATTGTTAATGACTTCTGACATAGACATACCAGTAAATTGCTGAGGAAACATTTTTAATTGTTGCCATTTATCCGTTTTTGTATCATAACTATAAAAATTATGTTCTTGATTAGGACTTTTATTCGTTGCAAGAATATAAATTTTATCATTTACAACACTTGCACTTATATCGCCTTTTGTCACAGCTAGGTATGGTATATTAATTGGTGCTTCTGCCCATGTATCTAATTCTGCATCATAAATATCAATCGTATTTGTGCTATCTTGATATGCTCCTCCAATGATATATACTTTTTCACCTATCGCCACTGCAGCACTATCTGTTCTTTCTCTTGGCATGTCAGCTTTTGAACTCCACTCATTTTTGTGAGGATCATACATGTAGGTATTTTTATTACTATATGATTTTTCACTGCTTCCCCCAAAAACAAAAATCTTCCCATCTACTACTGCGGAACTAGAATGAAGTCTCTCTTCCGGTAAGTCCGCTCGCTTCTTCCAGCCATTTGTCTCTGCTGCATAAGCTTTTAACGGATGAATTGTGACCATCATAAAAATGGTCAAAAGCACTAAAAATAAACCTTTTTTCATCATTTTTTTCCTCCAAATCTTAAATATCCCTCCTTTTATCGTCATATTTGTAATAAAATTTAATTTTTATCATTGTACACCAGAATGAATATCTCCAAAGTACATCTGCTATTTACCCTCACACATACATCACCGGTGTCGATATTTTAATAATCTTCCCGCCTCGACGGTAAAATCTTGGGACGCGGCGGCTTAGGGTGGCGATGACTTCGTAGTTGATTGTATTGAGCATTTCGGCGATTTCATCGACAGAAATTTCTCCGCCCTTTTGACGACCGTATATGACGACTTCCTCGCCTTGCTTTGCTTTCATTTCTCCTAAACTGATCATCGTCATATCCATTGTGACTCGGCCAGCAATCGGCATTCGTTTTCCGCGGAAAAGCATAAATCCCCGATTTGATAAAGCACGTGAGTACCCATCTGCGTAACCGATCGGTATGGTCGCAATAACCTCATCAGGTTTTGCTACATACGTTGCCCCATAGCTGACGGTCCTTGGCTCTGTCACCATTTCCTTTACGAACGCAATCCTTGCTTTTAAACTGAGAGCGGGCTCTAGCTGAACAGCGTCTAAGCTTTCAATGTATTGCGAGGGATACAGACCATATAGCCCGATGCCCAGCCGAATCATATCGGCGCTAAATTCAGGAAACGCGATAGCAGCCGCTGTATTGTTCATATGTACGGTTGGCAGCTTAATTCCTTGTTTTTTCAAAAAGCGAAGAAATTCAATAAAAATGCTGTGCTGCAGCAGCGTGAAGTCAGGGTCAGGCTCATCTGCAGTGGAGAAATGCGTAAAAATCCCGTCCCATCTAAGGTTTTCACTCTTTTCAAGAGCTTCCACCACTCCTAACAGCTCTTCCTTCGTTCGTACACCTAATCGTCCCATCCCTGTGTCGACATTGACATGAATCCCAAGCCGGCGATGACTTTCTTCTTCTTCCGCTAAGATCTCATTTGCTTCAACAATCCAGTCTTCACGAAGGCCAGATAGATCAATTCTCCAGGCCGCAGCCCTTTTCACACAGTCGAGCGGGGTAAATCCAAGAACCAAAATCGGTGCTTCAATTTTTGCTCTTCGCAGCACAATGCCTTCCTCCAAGCTAGCAACTGCGAGCTCCGTCGCACCGCTTTCCAGTGCCTGCCGGGCTACCTCCACTGAGCCATGTCCATAAGCATTCGCCTTCACGACAGCCATGATCTTACTTTTCCTTGGAATATGCGCTTGAATGGCTTCGATATTTCTTTTAATCGCATCGAGATTGACTTCGATCCAGACTTCCCTGCATAGCTTTTTCATTTATTTTTCCTCCTCATCACATGAGCGTTCTTTCTATCTCCATGTTCGCTTTTGCGTCTAGTCTATCTTTATTCATTTTTGAGAAAAACATTCAACTACAATGACTGAACCTGCTTTGTCTTGTCTCACAAAAAAAAGAAACCACATCAACTGTGATTTCTTCTCTATGTGCGATGATATTCAATGTCATCCGCAGATTTCATCATTGCATCAATATCATGATAAATCTCCTGTAAATTTTCCCGTTCAGCTAAGTATTGAGCATTGCTTTTATGAACAGGCACATCAAATTGCAAGAAGTTGATCGTGATCGTTGATGACTCTCGGTCATTCATTATTAATCTTAATTCAAGCGTTGAGACCTCTTCTTTATCATCTCTCTCAGCTGAAGCAATCGGCACCCCATCTTCTAACATCTCAACTTGTTTCAAATCTTTCATGGATAGCTCAGTGACTGCAAATCTATTTTTTCTAGTTGACCCGCCAGGCTGATATTCAATAAAGCGCATTTTCTTTAACTCATCATCAATCGCAAAGCCCTTATCAACTTGCTCCGAAAAGATATAGGTAGATGCCTGAAACCCATCTTCGTGAAAAAGCATCATCATTTTGTCCAATAATATGTTGGGATCATTCTGTTCTTTTCGTCTTTGACATCTACCGGCTATGATTAAAATGACCAGTCCCCCGATGATGCTAAGAGCCGTTCCCCATCCATTCCCTACATCTATGAAAACAGTAAAACCTAAAATAGCAATCATAAAAGCAGTGATAATGCCTATGATGAATATCACTCAATGCTCCTCCTATCATGACCCTTCATGAATGGTTTAGCCATAGTATAGCATTTGAAGTAAGGTGATTTAAGAATATTTATATGAAGAAAACAGACCATAAAGATCTGCTTTCCCATTGAACTTCATTCAAGTGTTTAAAAGATAGGCAGTAAGAATTCACACACGCCTTCTTCTTCTCTATATCTCTCCATAATAGATGCCTGACGCATGTTCAATTGATTGTTTTGGATCATTTGAGGCAATTGGCTCCAAAACAAATTCACTTTTTCGGTTGTATGTGTCACTGTAAACACAGCATACTTTCCCCCTTCAAAATGTCCAGTCTGAACCATTCGATCTTTTGAGAAATCTCTATTTGTCATCAACATGAGGTCGTATCTGCATTTTTCTGGTGGGATTTTTCCAGGATCATCTTGAGGAACACCATATATACCAAATTCCTTTAATTCATCATTTAATTGATGTTGATTGATCCATTTTTTAAATCTTTTCATCATCTCTACATTTTCTTTGCTACCATATGGTCCTATATTTCTCATAAACACCATTTTCATATTCGTTAACATTTCAATTTTGTAATTCATGATTTCCCTCCAACTCTTATTGGAAGATTGGCCAATCATTCCTTACATCCAACGGTAACATCCTTTAAAATATAATACAGTAGGATATTAAAAATAATTGAATTATGTTGGAAAAACATTCACAGGAATTGCGATTTAGATCATAAATTAAGTCATCTCATTTTCTCTTTAAATAGCATATCCAATTTTTTAAAATAAAAAAGAACGGTCTTTAGCCGCTCACTTGTTTATTGATTTTCCTTTGAATATTTAGCAAAGAGAAGGGTGACAATCAAATAGATAATTGTTCCGAAAAACAGACCATTTAACAAGCTGATAAACAATATTTCACAAACCAGGCCAACATAATAAGACACTGGCGTCCCTGGAAACACAGCCATATTGAACAGACTAATCATAAAGGTTAAAGCAAAAAATATAATGAAAATCTTTCGAAATACTGTTGATTTTAACATTGTCATTTCACTTCCTCCTCAGTATGTTTTCTATGAAAAAAATATTCTTTGTTCATAGCGTATATTCCGTTTTATAGTAAAAAGCCCATAAAGGGCTTTTTACTTAAGCAGTATAACCAATACTTGCAGTATGACCTCTCCTAGCTTCATCATGACTTGCTGTCACTTCAGACGTAAAATAACCAACAACACTTATGACACTAATCATCACGAATACTACTGATAACGTTTTAAATTTCATACTGACAGTCCCCCCGCTTTACTTGAGTTTGGAAATAAAGAATCTTTTCATAGAAATGCATCGCATTGTCTTTATCTCCCATTTCATTATAATATTTTGCAGCATCTTTTGCTAAATCTTCGAGGTCAGGATACATTGACTTTACTTCTAACAATTCCATTATTTTTTCCAACTGCTCAAAATTGTTGTCAATGTATAGGGATCTTAAAAACTTGAATATCAATAATAGAACATGGTCTTTCAGCTTTTCAGATAGTTCTATGCCGTTATTTAATGCATATGTACCTAAGTCCTGTTCTTTCTTTTTGAAGTAGGCTTTTGACAACATAATGAGCGGATCTAAGATTCTATTTAAATGCTCGTATCCCTGCTCTTTAAATGCTCGAATTGAATCATTAAAGTGAATAATCGCTTGTGCTAATTCTTTGTTATGAAAATAACTCAACCCTAAATTATAAAGTGCTGATCCTTTTAATCGTTTTGTTGAGTTGTCGGCGGCTTTTTCTAGTGCGTGTTGAAAATGGGGTATGGCTTTTTCGGGGCAGCCCATATCGATATAGTTTAATCCAATGACAAAAGAACATTGAATCTCTCTAACAGTGTATGTATCTTTTTCTCGGTAACATTCTATCGCCTGTGCGATATGGTGCATCGACATGTGGGTTTGTTTCATGTGGTAATAGATTTCTGCCATCTTGTAATTGAACTCGGCACGTTCAATATCGTCGCTGACAAGAGACAGCTTTTTTTCTGCCCGCTTATAGAAGGTAATCGCATTTAGGTATTCATAGTTTTCAAATTCGTACATGCCGTAGAAAAAATTAAAGTAATACTCGAGCAATCCTGTTAATTTTTCTTGATCCCTTTTGATCTTCATTGCGAGTTCCCTAAAGTTCGCCCGCTCTTTCCCATTTTCTAAAGGATTTAAGTAATCAAGCATTAATTTATGTCTGAACTCCATGAGTGAGAAATACAATAATAAATCTTGATTTTCTTCCATATGATCAAGCATTGATTTGATTTCCTCTTTATATGCTTCGGCGTCCGGTACGTTAAATCGTTGAATATGATAATACCATTCATTGATTTTCAAACCGACGTGAGAAGAAAGTACTTTCTCCATCAGCCCTTACCCCTTCCTCTATTTCCCCTATAATGACATATATTATCATTTCATGAGCCATCCGGCACCGAAAAGAAACCGCAAAAGAACAAAAAAGCTTCTTCTAAAGAAGCCAAGTGATTGATCGTCATTTTGATAAGGAGGAATAACTGAGCTCGCGCCCCTGTACTCTCTGAAATAAGATGATACAATCAGGTCTAACGAAATATTTACATCCAGTATACCCTTCACGTCATACTTGATTTAATCGTTTCCATTTACGAATTTGAGTACGGAAATTTTTAAAAGGGGCAACGGTATTCACATGAATAAATTTATAAACTGGCCAAACTGCCTTTGCTGTAGCGCCATCCGCCCATTTTCGTTGATGAGGTTCAAACACTTCTGCTTCACTCATACGATCCAACATATCACAAATAGTTAACACATTCTGTTTGAGCTGAGCTCTTAATGCGACTAGTGATTGACAGGCATACTTCTCATTAAAAAGAGAATATAATGCGCCAAGCTGATTCCATTTGTATCCTTCTGCTGGCGTATGGACAACTTTTCCTTCAGTTTCGTTTTGCTCCCATTGAAGCAGCAGGGTTGTCCAACCAACTTGATAGGCCAAGTTTTCTGCAGGAGTTCGGCTTACATCCTCTATTCGATCATCTTTCATTTCTTCTGGAATCATATCGAATTCTTCATCGTATTGATTGTACGATTTCATGATTGCTTGTTTTAAAATGTCTTTCGACTCATAGGTTGTCATCATATTCACCTCTAGTTCTTTTCGTGAAAATTTTCCTCAGAACACATCTTGCAAAAGTAAAAAAAATAACTAGAGCTCATGATACTGAATTATTCTAATGTTTTCTGCTTTATTGTCTCTATTATAATCAAACTCTTAATCGAGCAAAAAAGCAATAGCATTTCTGGTTAAATGAAAGCATCTACGTAAGTTTAATAAAGAATATCTATAAAACCGGCTGCGAAAAATAAAGACACTCTTTACGTTCTATCATAAACAAGCACCCAGTATTTCGCCCCAGGTTCCCCTTCTTCTACAACAGCCTTCCAGCCTCTTTTTTGATAAAAAGACAAAGCTTTGTGATTGTCAGAGACACATTTGAGGGTGACCGGTGTTCCGAGCACTTTTATAGCATGTTTGAGAAGCAAGTCGCCAGCTCCTTGACCAGCAGCTTCGGGATGTACAAACAAGAGGTGAATAAAACGATCTGGTACATATAGAGAAATGAATCCGAGGATTTTATTGTTTTCCTCTGCTAAGAAAATTTGCTCTTCCAGCGTATCTTGATCAAAATCTTGCAGATTGATTTCTTCTGTATTGAGCCAGTGAAAGCTCTGACGGCGGGATTCTAAATAGATTTGTCTTAATTTTGGATAATCTTCTATGCTTGCTTCTCTAATCAACATCACAACATCCCCCCTGTTTTTATTTGAATGTTAATTCACCTCTAGAATGTGTTTTGCCTGTATTCTACCTGCCAATAACAATTGATCGCTGAACTGCGAATCATTGACAGCACGTGCAAGAGCGATTGTACCGACCATGCTGCTTACTAGTGCGTAACTCGTAGAGAGACCGATGTTTCCCGTATCGGCTATAAATGCCATAAACCGTTTCAATTCATCCGTATAGGCTTTCCGTACCTCTTGCGATAATTGAGAAATCTCCCCTGCAAGTGCAGGCAGTATACAGCCGACCTCCGTCTGATCACGGTGAACGGAACTTAAATAGAATTCAATGATCGTCTGAATTCGAGACTGGTCTGCTTTCTTGTCTGCAACACTTTGCAGCAGCTTTATCGTATCAGTAATAGCAAAATGAAAAGCCTCTATCACCAACTGATCCTTGTTCTTAAAATGAGCGTAAAACCCTCCATGAGTTAGACCTGCCCCTTTCATAATGAATGGCAAACTGATATTACGAACGCCATTTGTTCGAAATGCTCGTGCAGCACTTGCAATGATTTGCTCTCTCACTTTTGACTTATGACCTTTCGGATAAGGCATCTTTTTACTCCCCTCCTTCACTTTAACTCTTTTTAAGTGGCTTTATCAAAATATTATAATCATCATATTTTCTTGTGTCAATTGACTGAAATCCATCTTTCCTCACTTAGATGGGATTGACTTCATCAAAATATGATGACTATAATATATTATGATCATCATATTTAAGACGGAGGTGCAAGAAATGATTCATTTAGAAACAGTAGATACTTTAGTGATCGGATCAGGTCCGGGAGGCTACGTGGCGGCATTACGTTCAGCTCATCTCGGCATGAAAACAGCGATTGTAGAGCGTGATCAATTAGGTGGAGTATGTACCCATGTAGGCTGTATCCCTTCTAAAGCGCTAATAGCAGAAGCAGAGCGGTTCAAACTCCGCACACAATTGGGGGTTTTTCAAGAAAGCGGCTCTTTCAAGGATGCTCAAGCGTTCAAAAAAGCTGTTGTAAAAAAACAAGCTGGAGGCGTCCAATTTTTGCTAAAGTCAGCAGGAGTTACCATTCTGGAAGGTGAGGCAAGCTTGATCGATCATCATACAGCGGTGATTCAACATGCCGAAAAAGGTGAAAAGCGAATCAATTTCAAACACCTAATACTAGCAACTGGTTCCCGTCCGATTGAAATTAGATCACTCCCTTTCGGAGGTCGTATATTGTCTTCAACTGAAGCACTATCCCTTCCTAAAATTCCGAAAAGCCTTGTTGTAGTTGGAGGTGGTTATATTGGGGTTGAACTAGGACAGATGTTTGCAAGGTTTGGAGCAAACGTCACCATTTTGGAAGGCGGCAATCAAGTATTGCCTGGCTTTGAAAGTGAACTTGTCTCGCCTGTCGTTCGACAATTGAAAGAAGATAACATCACCCTGATTACAGGAGCACACGTCACAGATGCCAAGCAGCATATAAACGGAATTGATCTTCATTATGAGAAACAGAAAGAAAGCTACACGGTGAAAGCGGAATATGCACTGATTACTGTCGGAAGAAAACCGAATACAGATGGTTCATTAGGGCTTGATTCTATCGGGTTGTCCATTACCCCTCACGGACTGATTGAAGTTGATGAACAATGCAGAACATCCATTCCGCACATATATGCCATTGGTGATATCACCGAGGGTCCCGCTCTGGCTCATAAAGCTTCCTATGAAGCGAAGGTTGCAGCAGAGGCAATCGCTGGTAAACCTTCTATTGTAGATTATAAAGCGATCCCACTCGTTGTGTTTTCCAGCCCAGAATTGACGAGTGTTGGACTGAACGAAACAGATTGCAAGCAACAATCCATTCCGACTGTCATTGGAAAAACAATGTTCTCCATTAATGGTCGAGCACTGGCATTAAAAGAACCAGAAGGATTTGTGAAGATTGTAGCCCATGCCGAATCTGGTCTTATTTTAGGAGCACAAATCGTAGGTGCAGAAGCATCTACTCTTATATCAGAACTTTCTCTCTCTATTGAAATTGGTGCTACAGTAGAAGATTTAGCAATGACGATTCATCCTCACCCAACATTAGGTGAAATGATCATGGAAGCTGCAGAAATGGCCACCCGTAAAGTTGAAAAATATCTTGCACGATAATTGGTTCAGGTGTAGCTTCTAAAATTGAGAAAAATAATCGCCATAGCTTATTTATTTAAGAATAATAGGCTATGGCGATTTCAATTGAGCACTCATATTAAAACGTCGGTCAATTTATCGTTAATTGGATCCTACTTCACGCTTTTTACCGAGATTCATGGATAACTGAACGCCAATCATCAGCATGACGATGACAAGCATTGCCACAATAGAAGCATAAAAATGTCCGCTTAGATCGAAAACCAAGCCAATGAAAAACGGACCGAATCCTCCCATGATATACCCGCCCATCTGCGACATGGCGGACCAAGTTCCGGCTTCCTCTGGAGTACGCGTCTCTATAATCGGTAACATGAGCGCTAAAGGAAATAATCCACCTGCACCCATACCTAGGAAAATGACAGCTGGCAAGATCGGCATTGGCAGAAGAAGAAAGATGAGGCCAATCAGCTCAGACAGACTGCATAAGATGAGAAATAATTTCGGTTTTCCTAATCGAGTAACGACCGCTGGAACGAGTAGTGCCACCGGAATCTGAATGAGTGTAAATATGGTCAGCAGCATGGCAGCATATTGCGGACTGTTTCCGAAACTAAGAGCAATCGGTGAAATCCATGCCGTCAAAGAATAAAACATGCTGGACATAAAGCCAAAAAACAAGGTAAATTGAATCGCCTTTTTGTTTCGCAGCGGCAATTTTAACGGCAAGGTTACATGATCACTCTGCTCATTTTTGCGAGCTATACCTACCCATAGAATAAGCGCGATTACCCCTAGAATAGCCCAGCAAGACAATGCAAACGGAAGATGGTGACTGCGTAGGTAAATCGGAATGGTGAAGCCGGAAGCAAGTGCTGCACCTATTGTCATCGAAATGGAATAAACACTGACAATACCAGGATTTCTCGGGAAATACTTTTTAATAAAACTAGACAATAAAGGACCCGCGAAGCTAATCCCTACCCCTCCTGCAAATGCAGTCATGAGCAGAATAGCGACCGATTGGCTTGTACCCCGCAGCGCTGTGGCGATCGTGATGAGAAGAATCGAGAAAAAAAGCGTTCTCTCTAAACCAAAACGCCGGCTGAGTGTCGTCGCAACGGGAGCAAACACCCCCATACAAAGGACAGGCAAAGTGGTCAAAAGACTGGCTGTCAGTGCGTTCACACCAAGCTCTGATTGGATCATACTCATCATAGAAGCCACGGACGTAATGATTGGGCGCAAGTTTAATGCAGCTAAAAATAAAGCGGCTAAATAAAACATTTTTTTCATCAATGCACTTCTTCCTCTCTCTACTTGTTGAAGTTACTTTGAGTATAAATCCGCCGCATTCATTGATCAATACAATAATTCGTATTATGATGATAGTAAAAAACTATTATTAATGAAAGGATGACAAATGGATACTCGGCATATTACATATTTCATGGCTGTATTCGATCATTTACATTTCACAAAAGCTGCTGAGCAATTAGGGATATCACAGCCTACATTAAGCCAGCAGATTCGGCTGCTTGAAGCAGAAGTTGGGATGCCGCTCTTTGATCGAATCGGCAAAAAAGTCGTCGCTACCGAAGCGGGTTCTCTGCTATATCAATATGGGATGAAAATGCTTCAAGCTGAAAGAGATGCAAAAAATGCGATGAAAGAACTATTATCTGAAAAACGGGGAAACGTTCGACTTGCCGTTCTCCCTTCCGATCTTGACTTTCAGCTTGTTCCGCTATTTGTAGAATTTAAAACACTTTATCCTGAAACCAATCTGAAAGCATATTCAACGATCTTCGTTCGTGAAGAGGTTCTGTCGCATAAGGTGGATCTCGGCATCGGGCTGAGAGGGCCTGCGGATAAGCGTCTCATTCAAATTCCACTTGGAAGTGAGCCCTACGAATTATTTGCTCATTCAGAAAGTGAACTAGCCCAACAGAGTGAAGTGACATTGGAAGAGCTGACGCAACATGCTTTGGTTATGTATCCGAAGGGATATCTAGGAAGAGATTTAGTAGAAGACGTATGTAAAGAACAGGGTGTGGAACTAGACACTGTCATGGAGGTTGGGTCCGCATCTTCATTATTGCAGCTGGTTGAAGCCGGCATCGGTGCAACCATTCAGCCGCGAGGATTGCTGCAACAACATGCGACATGGCCAAATATTGTTTCGATTCCTATTGCTGATCCGGCACCTGTTCGTCACTTGGAATTAACTTATTATGCAGATCGATTTGTCAGCAAAGCACAGCAGCAGCTATCTGAATGGCTAATAGACTTTTTCAAATCAAGAACAAACTAAAAATGAGGGTAAAACATTAAGAATGCAAACAGCGTATTTACAAGGACAAACCGGGTAGCGATTCGTCAATTTGATCTGCAAGATATTGAAGCATTTTATCAGTATCGAGCAACCCCCTCTATTGCAACCTATTTAAAGGAAAGGGCTATATTCACGAAGCCTTGAGTTCAATGATCGAATATATTTTCACTACACTGAACAAGCATAAAATCATTGCCTTTACTGATGTGCGAAATGAAAAATCTATTCGAGTGCTGGAACGTTTAGAAATGAGACGCGATGGACATTTGCTTCAAAATGATATGTCAAAAGGACATTGGGTTGATGAATATCAATATGCGATTCTTCAATCGGAGTGGGCCGCTAAGCGCCATTAAAAGACGCTTTTGATAAACCTTCTATATACATATAGAACTTTTCTATAACGCTCACCATGCTTTCTTTTTTTATAATAGAAAAAAAAGAAATGTGGTGGCGTATATGTCTACAACGATCGGAATTATGGGCGGGATGGGTCCTTTAGCAACGATTGATCTGATGAAAAAAATCATTTCTCATACTCCAGCGATAAAAGATCAGGATCATCTCCATGTGATTGCTGATAATTATCCGCAAATCCCTGACAGAACCAATGCCATATTTGGGAAAGGCAAAGATCCTACAGATGATATGATTGCATCAGCTAAGAGATTAGAACGTGCAGGAGCGGACTTTATTCTCATTGCATGCAATACCGCTCACTTCTTTTTAGAAAACATACGACATTCCACTCATATCCCTATCATGAATATGCCATTAGAAACCGCAAGTTACCTAAACAAACATCACTATACATCTGTGGGCTTACTATGTACTGATGGAACATTAAAAACCCAGCTCTATCAAAGGGCTTGTGCTCATCACAAGATTGACGTCATGACTCCTAGTGAAAATCTTCAGAAGAGCGTTATGAATGGGATATATGCGGTGAAAGCAGGAAAATTAAGTAAAGGCGAAAGTGAATTAGCGGTAGCTGCAGAAATTTTAATCAATCAAGGGGCAGAAGCCATCATTGCCGGCTGTACAGAAATCCCCTTAGTCTTAAGGTCAACTAAAGATGTGAAAGTGATTGACCCTACTGTCATTTTGGCGAAAGAAGCTGTAAAATTAGTGTATGAGCTTGAAAAGCTAAACATTTAAAGTACGTAATTTAAGGGGATAAAATGAATATTGAGAATATAGAAGCGTTTATTTACGTATGCCAGCTAGGCAGTATCAATAAAGCTGCGGAAGCACTGTATTTAACCCAGCCTTCTGTTTCGGCACGTATTCAATCGTTAGAAAAAGAATTAGACCTGAAATTATTTGATAGACAGAGAAATAAACTATCTCTGACGGAAAAAGGTGAACAGTTTTACCCGCATGCCAAAAAGATCCTCCAGTCTTATCAAGAAGCAAAGCATAGTCTCAAACAAACGATGATTCCTTATGAATTGACGATTGGATGCGCATCCTCTATTTCCAATAATCTATTGCCTAACATATTGCCCGCCCTAAAAGAAAAATACGAAAACCTGAAAGTGAAAATCGTAACAGGACACTCAAAGGATGTTGTCCAAAAAGTGATTAACAACCAAGTAGACTTTGGCATTGTCAGGACTGAAACACATCCTCAAATTGAATCAATCCCGATTTTCAGTGATCCAATCGGGCTGTTCGTCCCAACTCATCACCCGCTCGCTAGCCTTGACAACATTAATATGAAAGAACTAGAAGAACAGCCTTTTATTTTCTTTGACTATGGGTCATTTGATTGGTTGATGCTCCACCGATTATTTCAAAAAAACAGCATCACACCGAACATTTCCATTGAGGTTGATCATATGGAAACCGCAAAAAATTTAGTACTTCAAGGAATGGGACTATCGTTTCTACCTCATCATTGCGTGAGAAATGAGGTAGAACAAGGAACATTAAAACAAATTTCAATCGATCCATCCATCAATTTCAACATCAATATCGAGTTCATTTATAAAAAAGGAAAATCCAAATCAGTTTTTATTGATCAACTCAAACAGTTTTTTCATGAATTAGATTAAGCAGCTTAAAAAGCCCTTTTTAGGGCTTTTTTGGATACGTTCTGATTAGCTTTCCAAAGTTAAATAAAGTAAGCTCCCTTTAGAGAGGTTTAATACTCTCTAAGTGAAGTGAATTTTTCTAAGAATGTTCTTTTTATTATACAAGCCCTAATGAGGAAGGTTGTTTTGAAAATGAGACCCAAGAAAAAATTAGTTATTAGCATCATCATTGGTTTTGTTTTGTTTTCTTCCTATTATCTACTAAAAAATTTATTCTTAAAAGAACATGCTACACACGTTTCAGAAAATGAGTTCAAACCTTCATTTCTAAATGACAAATTAGCTACCATCTACCTTTCAGCATCAATTGATTATCAGCGTGAAGGGAGCTACACAATATATATGAATAAAAAAGGTGAATTAACTACTTCAGAAGGTGATGCAATTGAATTAGGTTCTATTGCTCAAGGTGAACAGATGTTACTGAAAGAAAACCCTTCAGAAATAAATATTCTTGGAAAAAAAACTGCTCATTTTAAGTTCAAAAATAAAGTACATACTGGTTATGGACAAGCTAATGGATATTTAAAGAACAAAGAAATATTTTATACATTAAACAACCAAGGTTTTGGAGAGAAGGACTATAAAAGTTTAATTAGATGGGGCAACAGTCAAAACTTTCACGAGCAGATTTTAAATGGATACTTTGTTAGTACAGGAAACGACGAAGATAAAATTTACGTGATCAATCAAAATATGGATACTGATCGATCTACTTTTCATGAATTGAATTTAGAGGACAAACCGACTCTTCAAAATGGTGGTCATATTAAACTCATTAATGAAGACTGGGAAGTTTATTCAAATATTATCATTAAGGACAAATTAGCTTATTTTATCCTCTATCACACTCCTGAAGATTCTAAGGATGTGTCTTTTAAAGTAGCAGTATTTGATATAGAAAAGAAAAAATTAAGAGGAGCATATTTACTTGGCAGCTATAAAAGTGAAGATCAACTAATTCCACCAAATGAAAAGCACTTCTATATAAAAGACGATATTTTATATCACTTAACTGCAAATTCTAAGATTTATACATTTAACACAAAAACGATGAAACCAGAAGAATCCTATTCCTTAGAGCATGAGGAAGGACTCAATGTTAAGTTCGTCTATTTAAATTCTGATCATATCTACTTATTAAACCAAAAAAAGACTGGAGAATATGAAATTTCTTCTTATTCATACCAAAAGGGAAAAAGATTGAATTCTTTAAAGATAAAAGGTCTCGACAAAATTCTGGATAAGAATCATGTATCTGAATATGATTTTTTGATGTTAGAACAAAATAGAAATGATATTCTCAAAATATTTAATAAGTGATTCTAAAAGGAGAATTGATATGACTCATTTAGAATTCGCATTCGGCTTGCTTCCAGTCAGTATGATCATCGCTTCTTTTATCGTCACATTGATTATACAAAAGGTTTATTTCATGCCAGTTGTGAGCTTTATCATTTTACTCATCCTGACATTTACACTTTTTAATGTCTCCTTCTTAGGCTGGGCAGTTGTTTACACTTTTGACTCATTCATTGCTTCATATATAGCATTATTCATCATGAAAATTTTAAATAAAAAGAGGTCTTAAATACATTTAAAAAGCCCTTTACAGGGGCTTTTCTTCTTTCACTATCGTTTTTCCACTGGATGAATGTCTTCTCCCAAAAAGGCGATATTAGGCTCTCCACTTTTTTCTAAAAACTCAGCAACTTCTTGCAGCTCTTGATTGATACAGTCATTTCTTGGCATATCTGGGTTTAATAGAAGGATGGAGTGAATCGTTGTCGCTGCTTCATACAAAACATGTTGATCGTTTATCTGTTGGATGCATTGTTTCATACGATCGAAAAACCATTCGATCTCTTCTGTTTCTTCCATCGGATAATGTGCCATTTTGAAGAGATTCTGCTGACGAAGATCCTGCCTCTCAAACATGTGTTCAAGCTCTTCTTTACTGACATATAAATCCGAAGCTTCCTCCTCAATCTCTACTACTTCGACCATCGCATCTTCAGCTGTATATAACTTCTCAATAAAGTCATCGAAAGTTTCTGCCAGCTTAAAATCTACTTCCAGCTCTAAATCAAAATAGTGAATAGGAGGATGTTCCTCCGTTTCTCGATAATCCATGGCGATCCATGTATCTTCTTCTCCGCTGATGATCACAAGTCCCTCAGGCAGATTCAATTCATTACATAACTCGGGACTATTCATGATGCCATCACCTTTCGCGATTCCTCTTAGATGGTCAAATTGAACATGATCCTCAGCCCATGAGTTCGGCTGTTCAGTTGGAAAAGCATTACGAACTGTAAAACCACCATTCCATTCTAAAATGAGCTTTTTGTATGTATCAGGTAAAGTGACTCCAAAAGCTCCCTCTGCTTCACGAATTTGTTCCTCATCTATCTTTTTTAACGTAAAAGGACTCTCTTCTTCTTTCTCCCAGAATGATTTCAAAGTGGGTGCCTCCCAATCTGTATTAAGGTCAGTATAACATTGGTTCATTATGAATTCTCTACTCAAACTTATCTATTAATAAACTGGTGATGAGGAGAAGATCATAAACCTTTCATCCTCTCTGATACCTTAAAGGCTGTAAGCTTTACGACAAAATAAAAAAGCCCCTTGGAGGAGGCTTTTTTACGTTTGTTTTCTTGAAGCAACCTCGATGTTGCTGTTATCACTTTTAGAAAGTGATGGAATACCAGCAGTAGATGCGAGTACAATGACTGCCAATGCACAAAAAACAACTTTTTTAATACTCATAAAGACAGTCCCCTTTCAAAATTTTTGTTTGCGCGTCCAACATTTTCATTAAAAATTCATTTGCTGTTTCGTGATCATTTTTAGATTTGAACACACCTGCCACATCATAAGACAGCTCTTCTAAATAAGCATAAATTTTGTTCTCATCTAAAAAATGAAAGACCTGTTTAATTTGGTCAATATTTACTTTATCAACATATAGGGCTTTGATAAAGTGGAACAGTCGTTTGTATAAATCGTCATCATATTGAACAGAGATCGAAAAGCCATAATCAAGGACATCTTTTCCCTTTTTATAATCGCCTTTTTTCATCAATAACGATGACAGAAAATAAAGCGAATGTGGTAAGTTGTCATATCGTTCATTTTTGTTGATACGAACAGCCTTTTCACAATAAGCAATAGCTTGATCTGTATCACCTAAACATTCATAGCAATCAGCCAGATTATAATATGCTGATGAGATCAATCTATTGTTTTGAATTTCTTCAGCCATCCTTAAAGATTTTTCTAAATGAGGAAGAGCTTTATCGCTGCGTTTCATATCATCGTAGTTTCCTGCAATTACAAATGAGCATTGAATCTTTCTTACTTTATACAGGTCATATTGTTCGTAAATCTCCATTGCTTTCAGAATATGGTGCATAGATACATGTGTCTGTTTCATCATGTAATAAGCTTCTGCAACTTTAAAATGGAATTCAGCTCTTTCAATTTCGTCAGAAACAATCTCCAGCTTTATTTCTGCTTTTCTATAATATTTTATCGCTTCTACATACTCTTTATTACTGAATTCATACATGCCTCTGAAAAATAAATTGTAATACTCTAACATGCCGGTGAGCGTTTCTTGAGAGGTTTCTATCAGATCTAAGAGGGATGAAATGGTTGGTCTATTTTTATTAAAGTCTACAGGTTTAATGTAATCTAACATGATTTGATGTCGAAAGCACATCAATTGATAATAAATGAGTAAATCTTGATCCTCTTCCATTCGTTCAATTTCTTGTTCTACCTCAGCTTTCAAAATCTCTGCGTCGGGTACACTGAATTGCCGAATCATTTTATACCATTCATTTATTTTCACACCTACATGTGAAGAAAGAACTTTCTCCATCCCTTATTCCCCTTCCACTAATTTCCCTTATATTACATTTATTATCACATATAGGAATTTACAAAGCACCGAAAAGAAACCGCAAAAAGAACAATTGTTACATCAATAAACCTTTGGCACATTATCATTACAAAACAAAAAGGCAGACTCATTTCAGTCTGCCTTCATCTTCTAGATTTTCATGGGAGCACCTTTTGTCTTCAGGTAATATGCAATGAATCATTTAACCACTCGTCACAATGTTCAATAAGCCACCTCAAATATTCAACATATTGACCGGCATGATAGCCATCACAAACAGCATGATGTACTTGTATGGCAACGGGCAAAATGATTTTTCCTTCTTCCACCTTAAATTTGCCTATCGTAAATATTGGCAGTAAATAAGCTTCATCTGTAGATACATTAAGGTTAAAAGAAGTAAAATCAATCCACGGTAGACTTGAAATATTGAACATGTTTTCTGGCATATGAGGTTTCGGAAATAGGTTGCTGCTTTTGCTAAATGTTTCAATATCGGCTACACAGCTTTTATAAAACTGAGCAAAGTTTTCATCAAAAGGCGTCCAAATACTTGAAAACGTCTTTGTTTCTTTATTTAGAATCGTATAACTAGGATGGAGAATCTCCCAGTAACCCAGTTCATCGTTCACTTGATCCATCCGAAACTCAGGAATTTTTTGCACAGCTCTTGCTAACAAATAAATTTGCACAGGATATACTTTTAGCTTTTTTTCTTTTAATATTGCATGCAATTTCGTGATGTCTAGATTGATCACCAGGCTATATGAGCATCGGGTTAACGTCATATAATGGTGAAAGTGCTCTTTTCGCGGATAATTTTCGTCTATTTGTTTAAACAATTTTATCTCCTCCTGAATGTGATTTACTGTATTCAGGAGGAGACTTTATCTGTTTTCACCACCACAATCATCCTTTCAAGAGATATGTCATGTTTCTGTCCATTCAAAGTCTACCATGAGCTTTGCCTACGTTAAAGCCTGCAGCAACTCGAATAAAAAAGCACCTTCTATTGTAGAAGTACTTATCTTATATTCTAGCACTAGCTTTTTTATATTTTTGAAGAAATTGATGACCTTCATTTAAAAAAACTAGAAAACGCTTATTTATAGTTTCAATAACGATTCTATCTGGTTGACCATATGGAGCACCAATTCTATAATCAATATCATCTGCAACTCCATACTTGTTCGACTCTTTAATACTAACGATTTGATCAATTGGTATTTCTGTTTTAGATAAACCAAATTTTAAGACTAAACATTTTTCATCAAAACTATAACGAGTTTTTAGGAAAACAGTAAAAATAAAGAAAAGTGCTAATAAAAAGATTAACATAATTACATATTCCATAGAATCACTCTTTCTTATGCTTTTATCTAATTTTACCATGTTTTTTACTTTTTAAAACCAACAACTTTAAGAGAAGTGTTATATAAGTTTAAATTCATCCTAGTAAGGCAAGTTCTATGAAGTGCTGTTCATACATTTGTATAAGTTAGCTGCGATTCCCCCCTCCTCTATATTAGAAAGAATGACTGAGATACTTCTCAACTGTTTTACCAAAGTAAAACTTATTAAAGAGCATCTATATATGTCCAGCGTACTTTTAGTGAAGAAATCAATTGTTTTAGTTCGTTGCGAATGACCTTTGTTCGTGTAATTCCTCTCTTGCTAACATATAAATTTGCCAGGATATACTTTTAGCCTTTTTCTTTTAATATTGCATGCAATTTCGTGATGTCTAGATTGACCACCAGGCTATATGAGCATCGGATTATCGTCATATAATGATGAAAGTGCTCTTTTCGCGGATATTTATATCCTCCTGAATGTGATTTACTGTATTCAGGAGGAGACTTTATCTGTTTTCACCACCACAATCATCCTTTCAAGAGATATGTCATGTTTCTGTCCATTCAAAGTCTACCATGAGCTTTGCCTACGTTAAAGCCTGCAGCAACTCTTCGTAAGTCATCTTGCCCAACGTGAATTTTTCTAGTGCTATATATGTTTTCTCCGCTGAGGTATTCATTCTATTATGACATTCATTCACTAACTCATTTTCATTTGTTATTGGCTCATGTATATGATCTTTTTTTCGAAATGCTTCATAATATCTTATACCAAATATTCTCTGGGACATCGCATTGATGTGAATTCCGTCCGGGTTAAGTATAAGGCCTTTCGCAGTAACATAATAACAATTTTCATGATGATGTGCAGATTTTTGTAGTTCCTCATTGATCAGTTGATATTCCACACATCCTGCGCCAAATGCTCTCTTTCCTAAGAAATCGCCCAAACCTCCTATCAAAAGCGGAATGTTAGGTGCAGATAATTCAGTTCTTAGCTCATGAAATAATCTTAGTATTTTTTCATAATATGCTTTGTACTTCCCATCTTGGCTGTCACTTTCTCCTTGATGCCATAATATCCCGGCCAATTCGCTATTTTCCTTTGCAAATTTAGCTTCATTTATTGCATGACGAAATAAAGCCCCCTCTCGTGACCACTCATCAATGGAACTGCCACCTTCGGCACATGGAATCAGACCAATCTTCTCTCCTTCATGATCCTTACACCAAGCCTCCGCAAAGGAAGCCGCCAGTCCAACGCCAGCTACCGGCCTATCAAAATGAATAGGTTCAGTCATCATTTGCCATCTACCATTTCGCAGCATCATGATTCTTTCATTATAAATTGGCGGCACTTCATGCATGAAGCCTCGACCCGCCATATTGGATTGTCCAATTAGTAAAAATGACTTCATATCATTTTCCCCTCCACTAAATATTTTATTAAATATGTATTCGCTTGAACGTTATCATTTTCTTTTTTTATAAATTTCAACAATCTCAAGCCCTATTAGCGCTTATTTTAATTAATTCAAAAAGTGCATTCAGCTATTAACACAATGAAAACACAACACTCCTATAAAATGGTATTTAAGTCTCTTTTTTATATTTGTTGAAAAAGATAAGATTGTGTCGCAAGACTATATTTTCCATAGGAGGAATTACATGAAAAAACGGGCGTTGTTTATTATTTTGTTGTCCTTGTCCCTGATTTTGACCTCTGTTCCCCCAAGTTTTGCAACTGAGAAAAACACCTCAAAAGAAAACGACTCTTTTAAAAATCACGAAGAATTCACCGAAGAAATAGACGGATTGAAAACAAATATAAAAACCATGGAAAACGATTCGCAACATGTTACCACTTTTAAAACTAAACTTGGCACAATCACCTATACCTCTAACAAAGAGACAGGTAATATTTCTGTTTCTAGTAACTATCTAAAACCTGACGAAATAGCAGCAATTGAAGAACAGGTAAATAAGATTGCAAACAGCATTGTACTAGAAAATCAAATGAATCCAACGGTCACTAATTCAATTGAACAATTAGCAAATGATGATTTCATAACACAGAAACAAAAGGGCAAATGGGCATGGTCCAAATATGATCATTACCGTATTACAGTAGAAGGAAAGGCAGCTTTAGGGGTGATTGTAGCAGCCATTTTAAACCGCATTCCTTATGTTGGCTGGATTGCTACTGCCGCTGCTCAAATAATGATTCAATTGAAAATGAAAACAGGTTACTTCTCCGCACGTTGGGGAACACGAGCCGACACTGATATTTGTTATTTGTGGAGAAAGAGACACTTGAAAATGTTCTCGGACAGTAAACGTAAAAATAAAAAACTGGACGAAGTAGGATCGGCAGGAAAAGTTTATATGTGTGGAACTGGTTGAATAAAAAAGGCCCCAGTCTAATGCAGACTAGGGCTTTTTTTATTGCTGTTTTTGCTCTTTTAGTTTTTTGAAAATCACAAATTGATATACTCCAAATAGTACGGTTAGAATGATGATTGCAGTAAATATTTGTTCGACTGGAAGCAAGAAATATACGACAATAAAAGATAAAAGCAAAACAAGGTAACCTATATTGAACGCTTTTTTAAATGTCATCATATTACCTCCTTTTTACAATCATATCACGTTTTACCTAACCTTATAACCAACTTTTCACTATTAAAACACAAAAATTCCCTATCAAGGACAGTGGATTTACTTATTTCAATGCTTTTCGAAGAGCTGCTTTTGTCTTCGGACCATAGATACCATCAGCACTAAGCCCATACATGAGCTGGAATCGTTTAACCACATTTTCTGTTTTTGCTCCAAGTAGCCGTCTATCCCATTGTGTCAAAAGCTCGGTCACTTTAACGATGCCAGATGATAAGTCGAACACCTTAATCGTTTTGATCCAAAAAATACTGAGAAACAATCTGGTGGATAAAGATCGTCCCCAATCAACAGAAACAGAAACAGAACAATTATTCGTTTTCAGAAAAACAAAAAACCCTTGCTAGGCAAGGGTTCTAACGATGATTCCGACTGGGCTCGAACCAGCGACCTCTACCCTGTCAAGGTAGCGCTCTCCCAGCTGAGCTACGGAATCGGGTTATGTATCAGTTCTGGGCTTTCTGTTACTGACAGTCTCTATTATATAATCATCATGATCCGTCGTCAATGGTTTTGTTCAAAAAAGGTCAAAAAGCCGGCACAGCCGCCGGCTTTTTCTCTTCTTTATGATTGGTTTACAAGAACAGGCTTGAGTTGATCGAGTGCTTGTTTGAAGTCGCGTTTGAGGTCTTCTCCGTTTTCTACTCCTACACTTAATCGAAGCAGGCCGTCCGTAATCCCTCTTTTTTCTCTTTCTTCTTTTGGCATAGCAGCATGTGACATTTTGGCTGGGTATGACAGAATGGATTCGACGGCGCCAAGGCTGACGGCGAATACAGGTAATGTGACAGCATCCACTAATTCTTTGACCGCTGCTTGGTTTTCTAATTCAAATGAGAGAACTGCTCCAGCTCCGCTTGCTTGCTTTCGCTGAATGTCTGCCCCAGGATGGTCATCTAAGCCTGGATAGTATACTTTTTTCACCGCAGGATGCTCTTTGAGGAATGAAGCGAGTTCAAATGCCGTTTGGCTTGCTTTTTCTAATCTGACTTGAAGGGTTTTTAACCCTCTGAGCACAAGCCAGCAATCCTGCACGCCAAGGACCGCACCGAAGGAGTTTTGCAGCGAATAAAGCTCCTCACCCAGTTTCTCGTCTTTCACTACAGCTAACCCTGACAGTACATCACTGTGACCGCTCAAAAATTTCGTTGCGCTGTGCAGGACAACGTCAACACCAAGATCAAGCGGACGCTGAAGAGCGGGTGTTAAAAATGTATTATCTAAAAATGTCAGACAGTCATGTTCTTTGGCAAGCTGGACGACGCCCCTAATATCCGTAATCCCTAGAGTCGGGTTTGACGGCGTTTCCATGTAAATGACTTTTGTATTCGATTGAATGCCTCTTTTGACTTCATTCAAATCCGTCATGTCCACAAAGGTATGCTCAATGCCAAATCGCGAAAGAACTTGAGTAATCATTCTGAAAGTACCGCCATACACATCTCTTGTGACAAGGACGTGATCTCCTTTTGATAATAGAAGAAAAGCGGTTGAGATGGCTGCCATGCCTGATGCAAAAGCAAGCCCTCGTGTTCCTCCTTCTAGCGCCGCAATCGTATCCTCTAACGCTTGACGTGTAGGAGTCCCCGATCTTGAGTAGTCATATTGACCAAAATCATCGAAGCTGCTTTGATGAAAGGTGGACGCATGCTGAATCGGCACACTGACTGCACCTGTTGAACGGTCTGTTTTGAATGCATTATGAACGAGTTGGGTTTCGAATGTCCAATCATGTGTGGTCATTTGGCATGTACCTCCTCTTTTACTTGTGATAGTGCCTGTTTTAGGTCTGCCTTCAGGTCATCTACGTGCTCAATACCAACGGAGAAACGGAGCAGTTTGTTACACACACCGTTTGCAATGCGAATTTCCGCAGGAATATCCATGTGCGTTTGCGTCGCAGGATACGTAATGAAGCTTTCGACTCCGCCAAGACTTTCAGCAAAACATATCGTTTTCAGCTGCTTTAAAAATGGATTGACCCAGTCCTCTTCGGCTACACGGAATGACAGCATTCCTCCCTTGCCTGGGTAAAGGACATCTTGAATTTCTGGCTGTTTCTTTAAAAACTCAGCTAGCTCCTTCGCATTTGCCTCGTGCTGGCGCATTCTAAGAGCCAGTGTTTTCATCCCTCTCATTAACAGCCATGAGTCAAACGGAGATAAAACGGCGCCAATTGCGTTTTGATGCTGGAACATGTCTTCAGAGAGCTTCTCTCCTTTTGTCACCACAAGCCCTGCAAGAACGTCATTGTGTCCACCTAAATATTTGGTTGCACTATGGATGACAATGTCCGCTCCAAGCGTAATCGGCTTTTGCAAAACGGGTGTGTAAAAGGTGTTATCGACAATGACCAAAGCGCCATGTTCTTTTGCAATCTTCGCTATTTTTTGAATATCTGCTTCCTGCATAAGTGGATTTGTCGGCGTTTCAATAAAGATTGCTTTTGTGTTTGGCGTGATTTTAGAGCGTAAACAGTCTTCATCTGAAAAATCATCGTAAAGAAAACGTAAGCCGTACTTTTTCCATTCGTTTTCAAACAAACGGTATGTACCGCCATATAGGTCTGATGAGACGATGAGTTCATCACCGCTTTCAAATAGCGCCATGATCGTTTGGATCGCAGCCATTCCCGAACTGAAGGCAAATCCGGCCGTCCCTTCTTCGAGTGAAGCAATTGCATCCTCTACAAGCTGTCTTGTTGGGTTTTTCGTACGAATGTAATCAAATCCGGTTGATTCCCCTATGCCTCTATGTCTGTAGGCTGTTGAAAGATAAACGGGGGGACTGACCGTACCAGTCGCCTCTTCGCTGCGGTTTCCAATTTGCGCTAATGTCGTTTCCACATGTTCTGTCATTTGACACCATCCTAAGTAAAAATCTGATTTCAAAACAGAAAACCCCTTCTTCATAAGAAGAAGGGGTTTTAATCGCTTCCTCTTATCTTCCAAGCAAAAAAGCTGCTTGCTGGATTTAGCACCTTGGTACATCACATGAAGTGATGCATACCGGTTGCTGAGGTTTCAAAGGGCCAGTCCCTCCACCTCTCACGATAAGAATGTGTTGTCTGTCTGTTCTAATTCTTAATACTGTAACGCATTAAATCTCATTTTTCAAGAGGAATCTGAACAATTAATTGAAATTTTCTGTATTTTATAACAGATTCGGTGTTAACTGAATTGATTGCATGTTAGCATATAGGAACAACGCTATTTTTCATGTTACAATGAATGGAAACGTTTCACTTTGTGATGAAATCGGTTAGCTGGAGGAATGGATTATGGTGAAGAAAACAGGCATTATTCAAGAAGAAACCTTACATTCAAAAGAACTTGGGGCGGATATGACCCTTTTGATCTATTTGCCAGTCAATTATTCCCCCCTTTATACATATCATGTCATCATTGCCCAAGATGGTCATGATTATTTCCGCTTAGGCAAAATAGGCAGACAGGCAGAAGAATTGATGCAAAACAAAGAAATGGAACGCTCCATTATCATTGGTGTTCCTTATGAAAATGTCACGGAAAGACGGAATACGTATCATCCAGACGGCACAAAATTTGAAGCGTATAAACGCTTTTTAGCAAATGAACTTGTCCCTTATATTGATACGCATTATCCAACCTATCAAATTGGCTCAGGTCGCACGTTTATTGGTGATTCACTGGGTGCTACGATTTCTCTTATGACAGCGATTGATTATCCTTCTTTATTTGGCGGACTCATTTTGCAGTCCCCTTACGTCGATGAGTCAGTCTTAGAAGCTGTTAAACAGTCGACAGCCCTTTCTCATTATGCGATTATCCATCAAATTGGACTGGAAGAAACGGCTGTGAAAACAACAGATGGCCAAGTGCTTGATTTTATTCAGCCAAACGACGATTTAAAGGCACTTCTTGAACAGTCAGGTGCAGATTATTTATTTGAGACCTTCGAAGGGGATCATAAATGGACGTTTTGGCAGCCGCTCATTGCGCCTTCGTTAAAAAGAATGCTCCCATATTCGTTAATCAACTGAATTTTGTTATAATAAACAATAATAAATACTTTCTTAATCAGGAGGGAACAAGATGAAATACGGAGTTGTTATATTTCCATCAAAAAAATTGCAAGATATTGCGAACTCTTACCGGAAGCGTTATGATCCGAACTATGCACTCATACCGCCTCATTTAACACTTAGAACACCTTTTGAATTAACGGATCTAGAAGCGGCTGAGGTCGTCTCAACGTTAAGAGAGTATGCAAAAAATGTTTCTCCTATTACGTTACGTATTAAAAAATTCAGTTCATTCGCTCCTGTAAACAACGTCATTTATATGAAAGTAGAACCGAACGAGGAAATCATGGCGCTCAATGAAAGATTGTACGCAGATCCACTTGAAGGTACACCTGAATATGCCTTTGTTCCGCATGTGACAGTGGCTCAAAAACTATCAGATGATGAGCATTCAGACGTACTTGGCACATTAAAGCTGAGAAAGATTGACCATGAAGAAACAGTGGATCGCTTCCACCTTTTATATCAATTAGAGAACGGATCTTGGACCGTCTATGAAACATTTATTTTAGGAGAAGAGGGTTAAGTACACTTGAAAACAGTCATCGCAACAGCACAAACACAACGAGAAGATGCATATTACGTTCGAAAAGAAGTATTCGTCAAAGAACAAGAAGTCCCAATAGAGATTGAAATAGATGAACTAGAAGACGAGGCCATTCATTTTGTCATTTATAACGATGAAATGAAGCCTCAAGCAGCCGCTAGATTACGGATCATTGAAGGGCCAAAGGCAAAGCTAGAACGAATTTGTGTGTTAAAAGAGGCGCGCGCTTTCGGCCTTGGCCACAAACTATTAGAAGCGCTGGAAACAGAAGCCATTGCGAATGGAGCGAAGGAAGCGGTTATGCACGCACAAGTCCAAGCTCTTCCTTTCTACGAAAAAAAAGGCTACAAAGCCGTATCTGAATCGTTTGAAGAAGCGGGGATCACACATGTCAAAATGACAAAAACACTGTCTGTTTGACCAAAAGAAAAGCCAGAGCATTCAAGATGCCCTGGCTTTTCTTTCTTTATCATCGTTCGTCAATGGAAGAAAGCGCAATCATTTATATATACGTATTAATATGAACGCCTTTGCCTTCCTCCATAAACATATCTCGTACAAAGCGTTCCCGCTTTTTTTGTTGTACTTTCGTTTCCGCTTCTGTCACTAAGTCCTCTTTTTTCTCCAACTCTCTGTATATCTTGTCATGAAAGGTGCGAGTAACCTTAGTTACTTTCGCGTAGTCTTCTTTATCCTGAGGAGCAGGACGATTGATATATTGAAAATACAGATCCGGCTGAATCGGGGCTATATATCCCATCAAGAACGCCTCCTTTGCTTCTCTTCTACTCTACTATTCCCTAATTAATACTGTTTGAAACACGTATCATTTGATATGATTAGATGTGTTTCTTTTTAAGATTGATTAACTATTGGAGGACTAGCTTTGAAATGCGCACGACGACATGATCGAACGATCTCATTACATACGTATTCGAGAGAACATTATCAATTCCTCCATGACGAGGGAAAAAAAGGGCACTTATTCTGCCCATATTGCGGACAACCAGTCTTTTTCAGATTAAATATACATGAAGAACCTGCCTTTATTCATAAACATATGTCTCAGCAAGAGCTGTGTGAACAAGCAGAAGAACAAGAAGATCAGAAAAAACACGCAGAGCGAGAGGAAAGTGCTTCTTATAAAGAACTTGGGGGCTTCCGTTTTCCAACAGGTAAACAAATCATCTCGCAAACGGATGAATCATATGACTGGCAGGAACCAAGGTCGATTCAATTTAGTGATGCGTTACATTTAGAAGAGAATGAACAGGCACATACCATCGATCTCTTTCCGCATATCACCTTTAGCACACCGCAGCTTCAAGCTGTCACACATAAAGACGGTCCAATGCTGGTGCTGGCTGGCGCTGGCAGCGGGAAAACAAGAGTCCTGACAGCAAGAGCGGCTTATCTCATGTCACATCATCATATTCCTGCTCACCATATCTTACTCGTGACTTTCACCACAAAAGCCAGCAGTGAAATGAAAGAAAGACTGCGCAAGCAATATCAGCTTCACCCATCACAAGCAAGCCAAGTGGTGACAGGCACCTTCCACAGTCTTTTTTATAAAATGCTGCTTCACGATGACGCAAACAAATGGAATGGCCAGCACCTGATTAAGTTTGATTGGCAGAAGGAACAGTACATTCGGAAAGCCATCATGAATGAAGGACTAGATGAAAAAGACTACCCTACCGATCAAGTCCTGCAATCGATCGGCTATTGGAAAAATGCTTTTTTACCAGGTGAGCTTCCTGATTTGAAGGATGAAAAGGAAAAACACATGTGGACGATCTATCAATCTTATGAACATCAAAAACGAGACAATCAGCAATTTGACTTTGATGACATGGCCATTGCCTGCTTGCACATGCTGACTGAAAAGCCTGAACTGCTGAAACGGTATCAAGAACGGTTCAAATATATATTGGTGGATGAATTTCAGGATATAAATCCAGTTCAATATCAATTGATTCAGCTGTTAGCTGGAGAATGTGAGCAGCTATTTTGTGTCGGTGATGATGATCAAGCCATTTATGCCTTTAGGGGCAGTAATCCTGCTTTCATTCTTGAATTCAAACGAGATTATCCTTCGGCTCAGATTGTCCATTTACATGCCAATTATCGGTCGCATCATACAATTGTCGCAAGTGCGGATGCCATTATTAAGAAAAATCAGCATCGTTATGAGAAAACGTTAAAAGCCGTCCGATCGGAGACAATCCCTCCTACGCTCTTTTATCCATATGACGAGGAAGAGGAAGCGACCATGATCGTGGCAGATATTCAGGAGAAAATTAAAAACGGCGCAAAGCCGAATGATATCTGCGTGCTCTTTCGCACCAATACGGGAGGCCGCGCGATTTATGAGCGTCTGCATCAATCCGCGATTCCGTATGAGACGGAGGCTGGTGTCAAAGCCTTCTACAGCAGACGAATTGTTCGGGTTCTTCTCGCCTTTCTCTCTTTAAGTCAGGATGCCGATGATGTGGCTGCTATGAAACAGCTGCTTCCAGTTTTCTTTTTAAAGCAACAGACCTTAAACACAATGAAGGCACTGACCATCACGGAAGATTGTTCAATGGTCGACGCACTCGGAAAACTAACTGATATTCAGCCGTTTCAACAGAAAAAGCTGCAATCTATTGTTCCTCTGTTCCGCACGTTACGAAATTTAAAGCCGTCTGATGCTGTGGCGTTTATTGAACAAAAGATGGGACTTGGTGATTACTTAAAAAAACGAGTGAATGATACGAATGTGCTTGAAAAAGGGGCGGATGACGTACGAGATGTAAAAACCGCCGCCAAACGCTTTGAAACGATTGAAGCCTTTCTCGCACATGCCGAACACATGAAATCTGCCGAAAAGGAAAAAACAGACGAACCAGGTGTTCAGCTCATGACGATTCACCGGGCAAAGGGTCTGGAATTCCAAACGGTGTACATCACTTGCGTGGTCGACGGAGCACTGCCTCATGATTTCTCACTTGATGAACTCAGAAACGGTGATGAAGAAGCCTTGGAAGAAGAGCGCCGTTTATTATATGTGGCCATGACAAGAGCTGAACAATCTCTTTATCTATCGGTTCCATCATTTAGACGAGGGAAAACCGCTCATCGCTCGCGCTTTTTATATCCCCTACTAAAGAAAAATCGAGCATTATTCACAGAAAAACAACAGGCCCCCCTTTAAGCGGAGAGCCTGTTGTTTATTTTTTGTTGTTCATCATTTTAGCGATGGTATTGAAATCAAGCTTTTCTTTTCCACTTGTAATCGATTGAACGATTTTGTCTTCCATTTCTTTCGGTACACGTTTATTCGCAAGCTGCGCTACTTTTTTAATGACGCCTCGAACCGTTGCTTCATCTTTAAAGTTGGCATTTTGCAAAGAACCTGCAAGCTTGAAGACATCGTTCATATTCACACCTGTTTTATTTTCAACGCTTTTAAAGAATTTATTATCCATTCATTTGCCTCCTCTTTGTGGAGTAATCACCTTACTATATGAAAATAGGCGAGATATGTGCCTATCCTAAAGCCTTGTTTGCCCAAAGAGAAAGGAAAGCAAAAGGCTCCCCTATTGCTTCCCTCACCTTCTTACTGTTTAGTTAAAGAAAGAAGCACCAACGATGATTAGAAGGATGAAAAGCACAACGACAAGAACAAATGTTGATCCATATCCGCCGCCATAACCTCCGCCGTAGCCGCCGCAAGAACCGCCACCGTAACCGTAACAACTCATATATAAGCACCTCCTCTTCTCCCTTACAAAATATGAAAAATACAACAAATGGTTTGGACGATCACATAAAAAAGTGCGGAATTTTTATTTCTGCTGTTTAAAGACGTAATCTGCCTCTCCATGACGCACAATGAATGCTTCTGTTTCTTTCGCAAAAGCATCCATCTTCACGCCAAATGCTTTTAAATGCTCCTCAAGATCCTTCGCTTTATCCGCTAGATCCATTTCAACCTTTTCGTGCGCTTGCTCTTTCCCATCATGGGGTTTAGTGAACAAGGAACCGATTAATTGTTCGAATGCATCCATTCTGGTCACCCCTTCTCTCTTACATATGCATCACTCAAAAAAAGGGCAACAAAAAAACCGGATAAATCCGGCTTTTGTTTTCTCTTCTATTGAGGTTTCTTTTTCTTTCCACAGCCGCAGCCTGCTTTTTTAATTTTCTTCGTATAAACAGATTGTTGATTTGACTGCGCTGGATAACCTTGAAGCATATGTGACGGTGTTTCATTTGGTTTCATCGCAACCCTTCCTTTCCTCTTCCATGATAGTATATGCATTTTTTGAAAGCGCGTCTGATCAGAATGCCTTTTTATTTCACCAGCTTTGAGACAATTGCTTCAATAATGCCTGCTGCTGCGGCAATCGCTAATAGTAAATTAAGCCACATGCTAATGACAGGAAATAATATGTATATCAGAAGTAAAGCAGCAGTGCACCACATGCCAGTACACCAATAACAGCTTAACAGCTCTCCTACCCAAGACCGCAGCCCTTTACCTTTAATGATAATATATGTCTCTACTTCACCTTGTTCATTGACCTCTTCTTGTTCTTCATGAAATAAACGGCGGAAAGGAGCAGTAATGGTATCAAACACAATGAGCCTCGTCAGTCTAAAGGATGCGAGGGCAAACACGACAAATGACAAAGCACCGCTCAGGAGCCTCCACCTCCTTCTTTCTTCTTTTTTGCGTCCTTTCTTTATATATGCAAAAAGAAAGACCGCCATGATGAATCGAGCGGAAATAAAATTGGGTTGTACTTTTTCACACTTTCCGATTCCACCTTGAGCCTCTGCTGCATTAAATAATATATAGATAAGAAAGGAGTGAAAGTATTGTCTATTGAAGAAAGTGCTGATTTATTATACACACAACTGTTAAACGAATTAATCAGCAATTATGATGATTTCATTGAGATCAAAGATTCCGAAAATGTCACAATTCATAAAACAGATGTAACAGCCGCACTCTCCCTTCAAGCGACCGTAACGACAATCATTACTCTTTTAATCCAACTTCTTGTACCAGACGATGAATTGGCTACAGACATCACAGATCAGCTTTTAGCCACACAACAAGTGACAGTCCAAAAGAAAACTGTGATCCAAATCATCAATTGCTATAACGTCACGATTACATTATCAGATGCATCTATTATGAACTCTGTCCAAATTCTCACTCAAACATTGAATGTACTATTAGTTGAAGCTGGCATTCTTTGACCCTTTCTTTTTCTAACATTATGTATGAAAGAGGTGAAATAATCGTGGCTGAAGAGAACGAAAAAAAGGAGTTTCAAATCAACACTGATGTTGATCCATTAACGAGCCTTCTTGTAAGTGATATTTTAAACAAAAACAATATCACAGATGATCAGAAAGCAAATATTTCAGATGATCAAAGAAGAATGATTTTGAAATTAGTTGAGGACTTACAAAAGAAAGCAGATGACTTCGTACAGCAGCAGCAGGAGAAAAAAAGGCAGGCTGAGGCAGCAAAACATGTGGAAGAAGCAGCGCCTGAACCGCAAGTACGTCCAAAACGAAATTCACTTCGAGATCGTATTCAGCAGCGCCGTGATGCGCAGCGAAACAACGATTAAATAAAAATGGGTTGCCTGCTAGGGTAAATGCCCGAGACAAAACCATTCATTCCAGCATTTAATAAAGTAAACGGAAGGAGGAATAGAAATGGAATCTAAACCATACTCTTGGGTCGCTCTAGATCGTAACTGTACACACCACGGCGATTACAACAACTACGAAAGAAAAGCAGTTTGTGACGGCCACTTTTTTGATGATGAAGATGTCTTACAAGACTTTGATCAAGTGAGTTTTACAAAGCAGACGTCTGAGGAAGTCATTATCGTCAGAGACTCTTGTGACATTAACGTATCTTCTGTTGACGCACAGGTTGCAGCATCTATTCAAGTAGCTGTTCAAACAGCGATCATCACCATTACAAATATCTCAATCGCAGACGGGGATTTAGCAGACCGCGTCACACAGGATCTTTTACAAGCCGCTACTCACAAACAAACAAACCGCCAAAAACTTGTCATCGAAAATTCAAGAAACGTTACAGTATCGACAATCGATGCGGACATCTCGATCGCAATCCAAACACTTACTCAAACACTTGTTGCGACAATCGTTGCAATCGGTATCCTCTAATGTCCAAAAGCAGAGCGAAAAGCTCTGCTTTTCCTTTTATAAAAATACAACAAATATAAATAGTCATTTACCCACACCAACTAGAGGGCGCATACATATGTTGTTAAGGACTAAAGTCAAATACCTTGTTAAAGGAGCTGAAATCCATGAGCTGCGGAAAACACCATGGCCGACATGATGAAAACTGTGTATGCGATGCGGTTGATAAGATTTTAGCAGAGCAGGAAGCTGTAGAAGATAAATGTCCTACGAGCTGCTACAGTAATTTATTAAGCCCAACCGTTTCTGGAAAAGATACGATTCCGTTTTTACTTTTCGATAAAAAAGGCGGATTGTTTTCTACTTTCGGAAACATTGGAGGATTTGTTGACGATTGCCAATGCTTCGAATCCATTTTCTTCCGGGTTGAAAAATTACACGACTGCTGTGCTACGTTATCTGTATTAAGACCTGTTGATGTACACGGACATACGCTAAGCGTTTGTCACCCTTGTGACCCTGACTTCTTTGGTTTAGAAAAAACGGACTTTTGTATTGAGGTTGATCTAAACTGCTTCTGCGCAATCCAATGTTTAAACCCAGAACTAGTAGACAGAGTCATGCCATCGAAAGATAAAAAGCATCATCACCACGGCTAAATCAACCGGCCATTGATCTCACTTGTCATGAGTCAAAGCATCCCCTTCCTTACGAATGACAGTCAATCATGCGGAGCAGTCAGCATAAGAGCTGCCGCTTCCGCATTGATTGTAAGTAGAAGTATCAACCGGCAAAACAAAAAGCTTGTAGATGATGACAGTGCTCAAACACTCAAACAAATTTCCTAGTATAGGAGGGTTGAATATGAGCCGCAAACATTCATGGAATTGTGTAGCAGAGGCTGTTGAAAATATTAACGACTTACAAAATGCCGTCGAAGAAGAATGCCCGACCAGCTGTTACAGCAATCTCCTTTCTTCATCCCATTCATTAGGTGACACTGTCCCGTTTGTTCTCTTTACATCCAAATCAAAACCATTCGTCGCATTCGGAAACGTCGGAGAAGTAGATGCAGGTCCTTGCTTCAGCACTACATTTTTCAGAGTCGAACACATCTCTGACCACTGCGCAACACTCAGCTTGCTTATCGCATTTGACAAAGACCGTCATATTTTAGATTTTACAGACAAAGATTCCGTATGTGATGTGTTCCGATTAGAAAAATCGAAGTATTGCATTGAAGTAGATCTTGACTGCTTCTGCGCAATCGAGTGCTTAAATCCACGACTCATCAACCGTAACTGCTAACAAAAAAAGTCCCTCTATGGGACTTTTTTTATTCGTTAAAAGCCAAGTGGATGAATCGAGGAAATTTCATCTATTGCTAATTCAACTGGATTTCCCCCGCCCGCTGTTCGAATGACCACTGTATCTTCTTTTCGATCCATGATAATCCCTCTATATGTTTTACCATCAGCTTCAATCAGGCAAAGGGCTCTTGGCATATTATGAGGCAGGCTTGTGAGAAAATCGACTTTTTCGTCAATGCTCATCTGACTTAAAGGCTTTTTCACTCGTTTTCTTCTAGGTTCTTCTTTTGTTTCATGAAAAACGCCTTCTGGCGGCTTCTCCTCTTCTCGCTGAGGTTTTCGTTCTTGTATAAGCTCTGGCTCTTTTGTGATGTCTTGTTCTTGGGTAAGCTCTGCTTCTTGCATCATGTCTTGCTCTTGCTGACGCTCAGGCGGCTTTGCTTCTTTTTTCTTCTCGATTTCTTGAGCCACGGGTTCCTCGTGCGTACTTTCTTCGATCTTGTCTTTTTTACTCTTAGAAATTTCTTGTGGTTTTTCTGATTTCTTTCGCTTTCTCACAATATTTTGCATGGCCGGCATTGACTCATCATAGCTCGGCTGAACAATATACATAAGCGGCTTCTGGTTCTCATCACCTTTATTTGACATACTAATCCCTCCCGAATGATTCATTCCTTATATATATGAGCGGACGCCTCAAATCAGAAGAAAAATAAAAAAACAGCATACCCTTATTCGGTATGCTGCAAATCATTTAATTGGTTAGCGAGCAATGATATGGAAGCCAGAATCAACATGCAGATTCTCACCTGTCATGCCGCGTGATAGATCACTGAATAAGAATAGAGCTGTATCGCCAACTTCTTCAGGAGTCGTTGTACGACGAAGCGGTGCACGCTCTTCAATATCCTTCAGAATGGTATTAAAACCACTGATGCCTTTTGCAGACAGCGTACGAATTGGACCAGCAGAAATACTATTCACACGAATACCTTCTGCGCCTAAATCAGCTGCTAAGTATTTCACACTTGCTTCAAGTGCTGCTTTTGCTACACCCATTACGTTGTAGTTTGAAACCACACGCTCTCCGCCTAGGTATGTAAGCGTGACGATGCTTCCACCTTCTGTCATCAATGGACGTGCTGCTTTTGCTACAGCTGTTAAAGAGTATGCACTAATGTTGTGCGCCAAAAGGAAACCTTCACGGTTCGTGTTTAAGTATTCACCGACAAGCTCTTCCTTGTTTGCAAATGCAATCGCATGCGCAACGCCATGAATGACTTGTACTTTTTCTTTAATTGTAGCGAAACATTTTTCGATTTCTTCGTCACTTGTCACGTCACATGGAAGAATGATTGAATCATCACGCTCAAGTGTGCTTGCAAGTTCTTTTACAGATTCAGCAAGACGATCTCCAACATAAGTAAAAATCAAACGAGCTCCAGCTTCGTGAAGTGAGCGGGCAATTCCCCAAGCGATGCTTCGTTTATTGGCAACACCCATTACCACGATATTACGGCCTTCTAAAGAAAAGTTCATATGTAATAAAGCCTCCTATTTTTTCAAGACATAGTATTAGTACCTGATCATAATATTATCACAGATCATGAGAGAATGACAATTTCCGCAGAAAGAAAGTTTCTTTTTCATCAAAAAACCGTCCTCGCAAATGAAGACGGTTCGATTCTCTCATCGTTTGAGCCGGTTTTGCTGATAAGCAAAATGGTTGGTAGGTCCGTGTCCAGCCCCAATATTCAAAGGGAACTTGATGGCTTCATGGACAAAGGTTTCTGCTGTGTCAAAAGCCTCCCTCATGGAGGATCCTTTCGCAATTTCAGCTGTTAATGCCGCTGCAAACGTGCAGCCTGTGCCATGTGTATGGGGAGTATCAATGTGTTCGTTTGTGACTTCTATAAAGCCTTTTCCATCATACAATAGGTCTGTAATCATTCCGCCAGATGGACCGTGACCGCCTTTGATCACGACATGTTTCGTACCAAGCTCATATAAACGCTCCGCTGCTAGATAGCGATCCTCTTTTGTCTGAATCCGCATGCCTGTCAGCACTTCTGCCTCAGGAAGATTCGGCGTTACGGCATAGCTGACAGGCAGCAAGTGTGTTTTCAACGCTGTGACCGCATCTTCATTTAATAAAGAAGCGCCTCCTTTTGCTATCATCACTGGATCGACAATGAGCTTCATGTCATATTGAACCGTTTTTTCAGCAACTATCTTGATCATGTCTGCGCTCCACAGCATTCCTGTTTTGACGGCATCTGGCAGTAAATCCTCTGCCACTGCATCAATTTGACTTTCTAACGCCTCGTTTGAAAGCGGATATACTCCGTGAACACCTAGTGTGTTTTGTGCTGTAATCGCTGTGATCGCAGACATTCCGAACACACCGAGCTCCTGAAAGGTTTTTAAATCAGCTTGAATGCCTGCTCCGCCGCCAGAATCAGAACCTGCAATTGTGAATGCTTTTTTGATCGTCATTTCATCACACCTCTCATTAGCCAATCCATTGATGATAAATGGTTCTTGCTTTTGCCATATCATTTGTGCCATGGACAAGAGCTCTGCCGTCTTTAAATAAGACAAGCTTATATTCATCCTTTTGACAGGAAAGCAAATACGGATTTTCAAGGACATCCATCCCTGCTTTCTTTAACCGAAGAGCCACTTCGTTTAATGGCGGCGGGGTTTCGGCTGCACTGCGGATTTGGACCGTATTGCGGCCGCATAGTACATCTGCTTTCGCTCTCTTGTCATAGGAGAGAAATGGATATGTCTTCAGTCCGCAGCTTGGACATTGCTTCTTCTTTAAGGAGCTGGCTGATCGGATGTCAGACCGCTCATTGGTCCATAAATCAAAGGATCTTAAAATTGGCGTCACTTGATGACCTGTTAAATACTTCAGAGCATCTGCCACTTGATATGCTGCCACCTGCTGCACAACTGGACTAATGATACCGGCTGTATCACAAGTCATGCCTTGTGCGGGTAAATGTTCAAGCAGGCAGTGTAAACACGGCGTTTCACCTGGCATGACAGTAAATTGAATACCATAGCTGGCGACGCAAGCTCCATAAAGGAATGGAATTTGATGTTTGACGGCAGCATCATTTGCGATCATTCTCACCTCAAAATTATCCGCTGCATCAACAATGATTGAAGCTCCGCTGACCAGTTCTTCAATCTGTTCAGCGGTCACATCAATGACAATTCCTTTGACCTGCACGTCACTATTTATCTGTTTGAGTCTATTTTCAGCCGCCACAGCCTTTGGCAGTCGATCCTGTACATCTTGCTCCGTGTAAAGCTGCTGACGCTGAAGGTTGCTCCATTCAATATAATCTCGATCCAAAATGGTGACAGATCCAACGCCAGCACGAACGAGCATTTCCGCACTAGCTGTTCCAAGCGCTCCTGCACCAATAATGACAGCCTTTGAGTCATTTAACCGCTTTTGCCCCTCTATGCCGATTGGCTGAAAGAGCTCTTGTCGTGAATAACGTGTGCTCAAAATGCCGGCATTCCTTCCTGCGGACTGCTTGCTGTCCCGTAGTTTTTCAAAGGAATACGTCCCGCCTCGAAGCCGAGCCTTCCTGATTCAATCGCCAGCTTCATGGCTTTAGCCATTTTCACAGGGTCCTTTGCACCTGACACAGCGGTGTTCAGTAATACAGCGTCAGCCCCTAGCTCCATCGCATAAGCCGCATCCTTTGGAGAGCCTACACCAGCATCAATAATCACCGGTACCTTTGCCTGCTCGATAATAAATGAGAGATTCAGAGGGTTTAGTAAGCCTTGCCCTGAACCAATCGGCGAAGCACCTGGCATGATGGCATGGACACCTAGCTCTTCTAATTTTCTTGCCAGTACCACATCATCAGATGTATATGGCAGCACGATAAATCCTTCTTCGAGTAGCATTTCGGATGCTTTTAACGTTTCGACTGGATCTGGCAGAAGAGACCTTGAGCAGCCAATGACTTCTACCTTGATCATGTCACACAGTCCAGAAGCCTTTGCTAAACGAGCAATACGAACTGCCTCTTCCGCTGTACTAGCACCAGCTGTATTCGGAAGCAGCGTATATTTTGATAAATCAAGCTGCTCCAAAAAGTTTGGCTGAGATGCTTCGAAAATGTTCATTCTTCTCACAGCAAAGGTTAATATTTCTGCTTCTGATACGTTCACGGCTTCTTTTTGAACTTCAAATGATGGGTACTTTCCTGTACCAAGTAATAATCTTGATGTGAATGTCTTTCCGCCAATGTGCAGCATGTTGTCATCCTCCTCCTACAAAGTGAACGATTTCGATCGTGTCATTAGGTTCAATTTTCACTTGTTGAAACGCTTCTTTATCAATAATTTCTTGGTTCTTTTCCACAATCACTACTCGATTTTCAAGCTGATAGTCTGATAGCAGGTCATAGATCGTTCCATTTTCTTGTTCGAAATCAACGATTCTGCCATTCAATTGAATTTTCATACAAACAGTGCCTCCTTTCGGCCAATACGAAATGCGTGAAGCCATTCCTTTTGGACCGGTTCACCTAATATCAGGTCGCGAATGATTTCTCCAGTAATCGGGGCAAGTAAAATTCCATTTCTGTAATGACCGGCGGCAAAAAGAATACGCTGATCTTCTGGATGTCTTCCAATGTAGGGATGCCGGTCGCTTGTCGCCGGACGAAGGCCAGCCCAGCACTGATCAATCGGCATCTCCTTGATCGAAGGCATCAGCTGTGACGCCTTTTGAATAACAGCTTCAATGCCGCCAAGCGTCGGAACAGTTTGCCACTCGTTTGGCTTCATCGTTGCGCCAACGACCAGTTTGCCGCTATCTCGTTGAACGATGTAACTATGATCATGGTAAATGGTGTGTTGGAGTGCTGGACCATGATTCCATACAGACACACATTCCCCTTTTACTGGATAAAGAGAATGAGATAATCCAAGCTCTTCAAAAAAACGGCCAGACCATACACCACTTGCTACAGTGAGATCATCACATGTAAATGTTCCCTTCGTTGTTCTAATCGCTAACGCTTCTTTCTCCCGCTTCACTTCGATCACGGGTGTACACTCATTCACTTCTGCCCCGTACCTGACCGCCGCCTGCCAAAATGCCCGGCACACCGCATAAGGTTCGACATGAACATCCTCTTTAATCAAACCTGCTCCTAAGATGTTCTCTGCTATTTGAGGCATGCATTTTTTTACGCTGCTTGCGTCAAGCCACTCAAATGTAGACAAATGCTGCATGCGGCAAAGTGCTTGTTTCTCCTCTTCTGTAAAGGCTACCTTCATGATACCGCCCGCTGATGTTCGAATATCAATGCCAGATTCATGCTGTAGATCGACTTTTAACTTTTCGTACAATGCCTGGCTTGCTCTGCCTACTTGAAAAAAAATATCCTCATGACCCTCTCCTTCAGCATGTGCACCAAGCATCCCAGCAGCCGCACTTGTCGTTTGCTTCCCTACCTCATTCGCCTCAAATAAGACGACCTGCTTTCCTGCTTTTGCAAGGTGATAGGCAATGGACATCCCTATGATTCCACCACCAATGATTGCCACATCATAATGCTTCTTCATAAGGATGCTCCTTTACTTGTTTAGAAAATGCTTGTGCCATCTTGCGCGGCTGATGATGAGTAAAAATTCCAGACATGACAGCAATCCCTTTCACATTCGCGTGTCTCAATTCTGGAATGCGGTCAGGTGTCACACCACCGATTGCCACGACTGGAATAGATAGTAGAGATGTCAGTTCTTTCACAAGCTGTACGCCTCTTGCCTGAAGTCCTGGTTTACAAGTGGTGTCATATACGTGCCCAAATATGACATACTCTGCTCCATTTTTCTCAGCTGCTTTCCCTTCTTCAATCGAATGAACAGAGACGCCCGCATGAAGATGAGGGAATTTTTGCCGCAGCTCTTTTGGCGAAAAGCTATGGCCCGGGAGATGTACCCGGTGAATATTGGTGAGCAGTGCAACGTCTACTCTGTCGTTGATGATGAGCTTCTCTTTCGGTACACCTTCTAAAAGGAGACCTTTCACGAGATCAACAAGCTCACTTGCTGTTTTAGACCGTTCCCGGATATGAATAAAATCCACTTCAGGTGCAATGTTTTTTATTTGTTTGATCAGCTCACCCGCAGGAAGCGAATCATTTGTCACTGCGTGGAGTTCCATTTGCACCAACCCCATCTAAGCATGCTGTTTGCCACATTTCTTTTTGATACGCCATCTCCCAGAAATGGTATTCGTAATAGCTTGAAATCACAAAATTTTCTTTCATATTGGCCCGTACATGTTCTGGTGCTTTTTCGGCTAGTTCATCAAAGCGGTTGACCTGTTCAAAGACAAGTTCCTTAAACCAATCCCCTCCATATGTCAAAATCCATTCCTGATAAATCGGATGGTCAGGTGTGGTTTGTTTCAGCTTTTCACCCACCTCATAATAAAGCCAGTAGCACGGCAATAACGCAGCTAATATCTCTTCGAATCGTCCGCTTTTCACAGATCGGTACATATGAGACGTATACGCATATGCAGTGGGAGAAGGCTTAAAGTTCTCGATGGCTTCATCTGAAATCTCTAAAAGCTCTGTAAACTTTCTATGCAGCGACAGCTCTGCTTCATACGTTCCCTGCGCATGATACGCCATTCTGCCGGTCGTATGTAAGTCCTCACTAATTGCCGCTCCATATGCTTGCACCTTTGCAAAATGAGTTAAATAATATGAATCTTGCATCACATAATACGTGAAACGATCGAGTGACAGCGTGCCATCGCCAATCCCTTTCACAAAGGGGTGTGTAAAGCTTCCATTCCACCATGGTGCTGCTGCTTCTTTACATTCAGTTGAAAATGTCATGTTTCTCTCCTCCTGTTTTTCCATATAAAAAAGCCACTTTCCGTATGGAAAGTGGCTTGGAATTTGTAAAAAGCATAATCAAAAACCGCACCACTTCCCTACGCAGGTATGAACCTGTTCAGGTAATGAGGGTCTAAAAGTCGATACTTTTATCTCAGCCCTTTTAAAGGACTCCCCTAGTGGATCAAATATATGATGTTGTACTTCTATCTTAATCAGGAATTGTTCATTGGTCAAGGGTTCATTCTCACTCTAATTGGGCTCTAAGTCCTGCTACATACTCACGAGAGCCCGACACAAGAACACGGTCACCGCTTCTAAGCGTCGTATCTCCATGTGGTACTAAGCTGTCTATCCCTCTGAAAATACGGACAAAGACCAAATCGCCGGTAAACGGAAATTCCCTCAGCATGACATTGTGATAGCGATGATTGTTCATTTGAATTTGATACAAGGAAGTATCCTCATTTGTTAATAATCGAATCGCATCCGGTGCTTCAATCAAGGCTCTTAGCACCGTTTTAGATGATAGGAAATTAGAAAACGTATCAATGCCCGCTTCCTTCAATGTTAGCTCTGCCTCAGCTTTATTCACACTCGCAATGACTTGTTTTGCTCCTTCTTCCTTTGCAAATAAAGCAATTTCCTTATTTTTCGTCTCACTGCCTGTTGCGACGACGAGGACATCCTCCTGGCCAACGCCTGCCTTTCGCAGCGTCTCATCGTCGTACTCTTCAATTGATTCGACTTCAAAGATGGAGTCGGCGAGCATCGCTTCTTTATTTTCTTGAAAGACATGCAAAATTCGAATATCATATTCATCCTGATGTAAATCGAGTGTGACAGGTAAGGTCAGCTGATTTGCACCAATAAAGGTCACACGTTTTTTATGGCTCACAGCTTGTTCTTTTTTAAACAGTGCTTTAAACCAAACTGGCGTTAAAATACTCGTGAGTATCGCGACTAAAATCAGCGCGCCGGACATTTTATGATCAATGACTCCGAGCCGCTCCCCGATCGTCGCAGCTGCAATGACGAGTGATAATGTCGATGTTAATAAAAAGCCAGAGCCGATTACTTTTTTCATGTCATACCATTTTTTCAAATAAAGAATCGGGATGAGCTTACTAATCAGTAATGCAATAAATAGCAGCGGGATCATGATCATAATAGTTGGGTCCTTGAACAGTGCCCATATATTCAAATCCACTCCGACCATCACAAAGAAGATGGGGATCAAAAATCCGTAGCCAAATGAATCCAGCTGCTGGACAAGCTCTTTATTCGGCGAAAGAAGGGACACAAGTACGCCCGCTAAAAACGCCCCAAGAATATTTTCAGCACCGAGTGATTCAGATAAAGCAACTAAGACTATAATGAGAGTAAAGATCGCCCTTGTCCCAATTTGCACAGTCCCTTTTGACATGGACTGAAAAATTGACTTTGTCTTAAATACGCGGCCAAATAAATAAAGAAGGATGCCCGCAGCAAATAATAAGAGCAGAAGCCACATATTCCCTGTACCATCGCCATAAATGGAGGAAAATACAGCAAGTAAAATCATCGTCACCAAATCCGCAATGACAGCGACAAGCAAGATGATTTGACCGATATTCGTCTGCATCAATTTTTCCTCTTTTAAGGTGGGAACCACTACCCCTAATGAGATCGTCGATATAATGAGCGTCATTAAAAAGGCATTTTGGATAAACCCTGCAAGGACAAACGCATAGGACAGAATAAAAGAAATACTAAATACGCCAAGAAAAACAATAGTGGCTGCTTTAAACGTATTCGGTTCTTTTAGACCATTTGGTAGTTCTCGTGCTTTCTTCTTTGACTCGAAAGAAGAAAAATCTATTTCAAGTCCACTTAAAAACATCAGAAAAATAAAACCGAGCATGGATAACGTATCTAACCATGCATCATGTTCAACTACCAGTTGAAGACCGCTTTTTCCAATGATGAGCCCCATGATGATTTCAGCAACAACGACCGGAATGGTCAGCTTAAATCGGTGCAATAAAAGTGGGGTGAAAAAGGCGACAATAATAACGACAACGAGTGATGAAACAGATGTATGCTCCATTGGCTAAAGCCTCCTAACATTGATGTTTAATCTTTTAAGGTTTACGTTAAAGCATTGATTCTAACAATTGCCTAAATGAAAAGAAAGCCATTCGTTATATGTTCTAAAATTCAAACTTCTTTAACCCCGATGAATGGATGAGAAAAATCAGGAGGAAATCTTATGAAATTTGATATCATTGGTGATATCCACGGCTGCTACGAAGAGCTGCTTGCCCTCATACACAAACTAGGATACGAATTCAAACATGGATTACCCGTCCATCCTGATAAGAGAACGCTAGCACTTGTCGGTGATTTAACAGATCGAGGACCTCAGTCAGTAGATGTCATGCGCTTTGTCATTCATGCCTACGCACACGGCGCGATCCGCTACGTACCTGGCAACCATTGCTTTAAACTATATCGCTATTTGAAAGGAAATCCCGTGAAATTACTTCATGGCATTGAAACCACAGTGAACGAAATAAAAAAGCTGCCCCTTCATGAACAAACCAAATTGTCACATGAATTTAAGCAGCTATTTGAGAAGGCTCCGCTTTACGATGCACTTATTCCTGATGAACTGATGATTGCTCACGCAGCGATGAAGGAAAAGGACATTGGAAGAAAGCCGAACAAACAAATGCGATCCTATCTATTATTTGGCGCAGTCACAGGAGAAACGTGGCCGGATGGGCGACCTGTGCGGAAGGATTGGGCAATGGAATATCGCGGAAAACCATGGATTGTCTACGGACATACACCAGTGAAAGAACCGCGATTCGTTGGCAGAACCGTCAACATTGATACAGGCTGTGTATTTGGCCACCGGCTGTCTGCCCTTAAATATCCTGAGCTTGAAACGGTTTCTGTTCCTTCCTCTATGCCTTATGACGATTCAAGGTTTCAGCATTTCACATCATAAAAAAAACCGGTCCTGCGCTTGCAGGTAGCCGGGTTTCTCTATTTAAAGCAACAATGATTTCATGTCTTCAGGAAGCGGAGCCGAGAATGTCATTTCCTCCCCATTCATCGGATGAGGAAAAACAAGAGTCTCACTATGCAGTGCCTGCCGGTTCATCCGCTCACTCGTCCCGCCATATAACGTATCTCCGATGAGCGGATGACCAAGATACTGCATATGAACACGAATTTGATGGGTTCTCCCCGTTTCAAGTGCCAGCGTCACATCTGACATGTTCAACTCAGCATCCACCGCTCGCACTGTAAAATGCGTCACAGCTTCCTGCCCAGTATCATCGACCATTCGCTCGATGATACTATCTCCTTTTCGGGCAATTTTTGCACGAATGGTTCCATGCTTTTCTTTGATCATGCCATGTGTAAACGCTCTGTATGTTCGTTTGACCGCTCCACTTTTCTGCGCTTTTGATAAAAGGCTGTGGGCAAAGCGATGCTTGGCCACAAGCATGACGCCAGATGTATCACGATCAAGGCGGTTCACTAAATGAACCGTCAGCCGAACAGACTGCTCTGCATAATGATGCAGCAATCCATTCGCAATACTGTGCTCTCGGTGCTCCCGAGAAGGAATGGACGGAATATATGGCTTTTTATTCAGCACAAGGACATGCTCATCCTCAAATAAAATATCAAGCGGAATCGGAGCAGGCTTTAGCCCTTCACTCACTTTTTCCTCTGGGAATAAAATGGTGAGCCTGTCTCCGTTATGCAGCTTGTATCTCACAGTCACATGCTCTCCATTAATGAGGAGATCACCGCCATCAAATTTAATATCCGTCAGCATTCTTTTCGAAATGCCAATATCTATTAAATAATCCTTTAAAAGCAGCCCTTCTTCTTTGGCTGTCATGGTTTTGTTTAGTGTAAAGTATTCCAGCGAGAACGACCTCTTTCTTATTCACCTTTTCCGATAAAGGAATCTTGCACCCTTTTCCAAAACGGAAATGGTCTAAATCGGGCAAAGCGGACATTCTCGTCTGCTACCCGGCATTGAATGGATTTGACGTCCTTATGAAGCAGCGTCAAATGATCAATGGTTACCTGAAAATCGACATCATTCCTCGGTTTAATGACACAAGTATGGTGGTCTGGTAAAATAAGCGGCGAACCGACCGTTCGAAACACTCTGTTGTTGATTGAAGCCATTTCTGCCAGCTGAATGGCTCTAATGGAAGGATGAATAATGGCGCCCCCAAGTGCTTTATTATAGGCTGTACTGCCAGACGGCGTAGACAGACAAAGACCGTCACCTCTGAATGTTTCAAACAGCTGACCCCTAATTTCAACATCTGCCACAAGTGTCCCTTCCATACTTTTAATCGTACATTCATTCATGGCTAAATATTTCTCTTCTCTGCCGCCATCGTTGTATCTGACAATGACTTCTAAGATCGGATATTCCACAATGTGATAAGGGGTTTTCGCAATAGCTAAAACGAGTTTTTCAATTTCACTTGGCACCCAGTCAGCATAAAAACCAAGATGACCTGTATGAACACCGACAAAAGCTGTTTCATTCAGACGGTCGCTATAACGGTGAAACGCATAAAGAAGGGTGCCGTCTCCACCAACCGTAATGACAAGATCGGGTTCCTCTTCATTGAGTTCCATCCCGAAATCCAATAAGTAGGTCTGAATTTTACTTTTGAGTGTGTCAGATACAGAATTCCCTTTCGAAGAAACTGCAAATTTCATGAATTCTTCTCCTTTTCCACCTTGCTGCTATGAGAGGGCAGCATCATATTTGATCAAGCACAGGCTCAGCTATCGTTTTTCTTTTTCCGGGAAAATGCCACTTGTGCTTCTTGAATTTCCCCTCTAATTTCAGACATCTCATCATCAAGAAGAGATGCTGCCTCGGAAGCTCTTTGAAGGCGCAGCTTGACTTTCTCCGGGATATTCCCGCTATATTTATAATTCAGAGAATGCTCAATGGTCGCCCAAAAATTCATCGCAAGTGTACGAATTTGGATTTCGACGAGGAGCTGCTTCTCTCCATTAATCGTTTGCAGCGGATATAACACAACAAGGTGGTACGAACGGTATCCGCTTTCTTTATGCTCTGCAATATAGTCGCGTTTATCAACAACCACGAAGTCTTTTCGTGACTGGAGCATTTTTTTCACGACTTGTATGTCTTCTACAAACTGGCACATAATGCGAAGCCCAGCAATATCCTGCATCGTTTCGATTTCATGCATTGGGATGTTTTTACGCTTTGCCTTTTCTAATATGCTGGCAACAGGTTTCACTCGGCCTGTAACAAATTCTACTGGTGAATGGTCATCCTCGAATTCATACAGCTTTCGAATGCCTTTTAGTTTCACTTTTAATTCTTCGACTGCTTGTTTATACGGTGCGAGGAATTGATCCCATTGTTTTTTGTCCATGAAACTTCCCCCAATTCCATATACCTAATTATTTCAGAGGAATGTGCTCTTCACTTTCTCTTCCATATCTCCGTAATTGGCATTGTCTTTAATATTGTCGATTAAATAATGTAATTCTTGATGAAGCTGAATGAGTTCTAACGAATGTCCTCCCGCTGTCAAATAGACAGGGATGTCAAGATTCATTGCTTCTTTTAATGGAGTCCATGTATGTTCCCCTAAGATAAGATATGAAAAGGACTCCTCGTTTTCAAGTATGTAAACGAACGCAAAGTGATCAGAATCAACAAGCATTTGTCCTGATGCTTTTGCTTTTTGGATTTGCTCTTCTGACTTGGTCGTCAAAATCAGCCTGTCTTCTTTTAAAGTTGCTTCTGCGATTTCAATTCGGTTTTGCATCATGATCTCCTTTACAACAAAGTACAGCTTTATTTTATCATATCAAGTTCAATATTGATAAACCGAACTTATTGAGAAAATCCTATTTTCTTCTTATAAATGATCCTTTCACGTAATTATCCATTGATTTTGGCACATGTGGAAAGAGAAATAATAGATAAAAACAGTCTTTTACATGATGAACATACTTCATGTACAATAATCATATTTCCTCTAAATGAAAGGTTGATGTCAAAATGGCACAGGAAATTGAAATAGAACTAAAGCAATTGTTAATGAAAGAAGAATTTGAACAGTTGAAACAACATTTTCAATTGAAGGATTCGGATTTTCACACGCAAACCAACCATTACTTTGATACACCTCAATTTGATATAAAATCTCAATTCGCTGCATTAAGAATGAGAGAAAGAAACGGTCAGTGGGTTCTCACGTTAAAGGAACCACACGAAATAGGCTTGCTCGAAACCCACCAAACGATCGCTCCTCCTTCAAGCCTTGACGATTTCCAGCTGCCAAAAGGTGAAGTGGCTGACAGGCTAGATCATTTGAACATTCAAAAGGATCAAATTGTGTATTTTGGTTCACTTGAAACGTCAAGAGCAGAAAAAATGATCAAAGAAGGCTTAATTGTTTTGGATCACAGCCGATATTTAACAGTAGAGGACCATGAACTTGAATTTGAAGTGAGCGACCTGGAAATCGGACAAGCCGCATTCTCCGCATTGCTCCAACAATTCCAAATCCCTGTTCGAAACACGAAAAACAAAGTCGTACGTTTTTATGAAGAGAAAATGAAAACACAGAATAGATGAATTCCTTGAAGGAGGAACATGATGAACGTCAATCAACTTCAATCCTTTATGCAGCTCCAAGCGCTTAAAACATTACAATCAGACCCTGGACAAACGCAAATGCCGGGCGGCCAAGAATCGACTGCACAAGCTTCATTTCAGTCGCTGCTGCAAGATTTTTTAGGCGGATCAGAATTATCACGCCTGCCGCTTTCAATTTCTGCATTTATGGGAACGGACCCATCAACGGCTCCGAACACGCAATACGCGCGTACAAACCCATACTTATCTGCTATCGCTGGCGGTGAGCAGCTTCAAGCTCAACCTTCATATGCGAATGACGCTCCATTGAATACAGCAAATGGTATTGGGAATGTCTTAAACAACAGCTACACGCCGCCGCTTCAAAAGGCTGTTTCAAGCGGCTCATCATCAAAGGAAATTAATCAAATTGTGTCACAAATGGCTCAAAAACATGGTGTTCCAGAAAAGCTAATTCATGCGGTCATCAAGCAAGAATCTGGCTATCGTACGAATGCGGTCAGCCATGCAGGCGCGCTTGGCCTTATGCAGCTTATGCCATCTACAGCTAAGTCACTTGGCGTGAATAATGCCTTTGATGCGGCCCAGAACATCGAAGGCGGCACGAAGTATATCAAACAAATGCTTCAGAAATATAATGGAAATGTCTCACTCGCCTTAGCTGCTTATAATGCAGGCTCAGGAAATGTTGATAAATACGGCGGCATTCCACCATTTAAAGAAACACAAAATTATGTAAAGAAAATTACAGCACAATATTTCGCTTAAACCGAAGAGAATAACCTCTTCGGTTTTTTGTATGTCGCTTTTCACCCTTTTTTGACTGAATGTGTTATGATATGGTCAATTGATCACGGAACCCGCCTCTCCCCTTATTAATAGACCAAAGCGGTTTGTTTGTGGAATTGAGATGAGGTTGTTAAAATAAGTACAAGAATAGAAACATTAAAATAGAACAAACTGAATATCACTTTTGAAATAAATGAATTCACAATAGGGCGCTTCATCCTATTAACTACGAGTAAAAGGAGTAGTCAACATGGTACAATCGTTTAACGCACCTTACGAAGCGGTTGGAGAGGAACTTCTATCGCAACTTGTTGATACTTTTTATGAAAATGTAAAGTGTCATCCTTTGCTTCATCCTATTTTCCCGGATGACTTAAAAGAAACAGCAAGAAAACAAAAACAGTTTTTAACGCAATATTTAGGCGGACCCCCGCTTTATACAGAGGAGCATGGCCACCCCATGCTAAGGGCGAGACATCTCCCTTTTCCGATTACTGAGGAGCGGGCTGACGCATGGCTTGAATGCATGGAGGATGCGATGGATCAAGTAGGATTAACCGGCGATATTCGTGACTTTTTATTTGAGCGACTTTCTTTAACGGCTCGTCATATGGTCAATCAAACACCTGAAAAGGATGGACGATCTTGAGCTGCAATACGCACGATCAATATTTCTCACACTGTCACGGACATCCTCAAAAGCCGATTGAAATCTATGTATTCATTGACCCTCTAAGTCCAGACTGCTGGTTATTAGAACCATCCATTAAAAAATTAAAAATGAAGTACGGCCGTTTTTTCACTTTACGAACGGTGACAAGTTCTAGTATTAATGCATTGAATCGAAAACGAAAAAAGCATTTACTGACCGAAGCATGGGGGAAATTTGCGACCAAAACTCAGACCAAAAAAGAACAAATGCTGTCTGAACAAATTGTGACTTCACCCTATCTCGCCTCGCTTGCATTAAAAGCGGCTGAACTTCAAGGCAGAAAATGCGGAATGAAATTTCTGCGTCTCATTCAAGAATCACTTTTTTGCCATCAGCAAGATGTCACAAGTGAACATGTACTGCTAGAAAATGCAAAAAGCGCTGGACTAGACATCGAGGAATTCCAGCGCGATATTCATTCTCAAAGTGCTGTCAAAGCACTAAAATGTGATATGAAAATTGCCGCTGAAATGGACGTGTCTGAGCTTCCGACCTTTGCCTTTTTTAATACAGTAAACGGAGATGAAGGATTAAAAATTTCAGGTGCGTACTCTTATGATGTATACGAGGAAATCCTTTTTGAAATGATTGGTGAAAAACCAACCCCTTCAGAACGGCCTCCAATTGAATGGTTTATTGCTTACTTTCAATTTGCATCTGCCAAAGAGATTGCGGTCGTTTATGACCTGACACTTGATGAAGTTGAACGAGAAATGAAAAAGCTGGCTTTCGCTAAAAAAGTCGAACGTGTACAAGTGCAGCAAGAAATGTTTTGGCGCTATAAAGAAGATGATCATCATTCAGATCTTGATGTCTATCGCTGTGAGAATGAACATGGGTGCTGACCCATGTTTTTTCTTTACTCTCCAAAAGAACATTTGTTCTATTTTTAGGTACGAAGAAACCGCGCCGGGATAAGCGCGGTTTCACTATGTCTTAACGACAACAAAGGGGATGGGAGAAATTTTTCACGGTCAAACAAAGGGGTAATGTTTGTATGTGATTAATTTCACATCTGTAGTATATCAAATTTTGTCGACTTATGACAACAGATATACTATATGTTCATATTTTTGTCACAAAACATAAGAGGGTTGTCACTTTCATATAGTGAAAGTAACGAAAAAATGGAGGGATCTGCATGCGCAGCACAACCATTGGACTTGTTTCCATTGGCTTATGTTTCTTTTTAAACATATTAGGCTTAATGAAAATGCTTCCTCTTTATCTCACATCGCCACTCTTATTTGCTGCAATACTTTTTACACTTTATCGACTGAACCACCGGAAGACCTTTAAGGGATTTAAAGGTTGATGATAATGAACGGCCTCTACATGTGAAGAGGTCTTTTTTGTGAAAAAAACTCCTGTCAAAAGATGAGTTTGCACTCACACGTCTGACAGAAGTCTTTTCATTACTCACCCGTTTTAGAGATGAGCTCTTCCATTTCTTTTAATTTTTCTTCGAACAATTGACATGCTGCTTCGATTGGTTCTTTGGAAGCCATATCAACACCCGCTTTTTTCAGCACATTGATTGGATAATCAGAGCTTCCTGCTTTAAGGAAGTCTGTGTAGCGCTCTACCGCTGGTTTTCCTTCTTCTAAGATTTGCTTGCTTAATGCCTGTGCAGCACTATAGCCTGTAGCATATTGATAGACATAATAGTTGTAATAGAAGTGAGGGATTCTCGTCCATTCTAATCCGATTTCCTTATCCACAACCATGCCGTCTCCAAAATACTTCTTATTCAGGTCGTAATAAAGGTTCGTCATGAATTCTGGTGTTAAAGCCTCTCCTTCTTGTGCTTTCACATGAATCAAATGCTCAAACTCAGCAAACATCGTCTGTCTGAATACCGTTCCTCTAAATCCTTCTAGCAAGTGATTTAACACATACAAACGCTGCTTTTTATCATCTAGATGATTCAGCAGGTATTCGCCAAGTAACGCTTCATTTGTCGTAGAAGCTACTTCAGCTACAAAGATGCTGTAGTTTCCATACGGATATGGCTGGTGCTTTCTTGTATAGTAGCTGTGGACGGAGTGCCCAAATTCATGAGCCAGTGTAAATAAATTATCAATATTATTTTGCCAGTTCATGAGGATATATGGATTTGTGCCATAGCTTCCAGATGAATACGCACCGCTACGTTTCCCTTTATTCTCATAAACGTCTACCCAGCGATTATTGAGTCCCTCTTTTAACACGGACACATATTCTTCTCCTAATGGCGCTAACCCTTTTAGCATATAATCCTTTGCTTCATCGTAGGTTAGCTTCATGCCAGCATCTTTTACAAGTGGCGTATACAAGTCATAATTGTGCACTTCATCAAGCTTTAACACCTTTTTACGCAATTCAATATAACGGTGTAATAACGGTAAATATTGATGAACTGTATCAATTAGATTGTCATATACTTCTTCTGGAATACTGTTTCGAGATAGTGCTGATTCTCTTGCCGATTTATAATTTCGTACTTTTGCATAAAAATTATCCTTTTTAATCGAACCGCTCAGTGTCGAAGCAAGCGTGTTTTTATACTGATCATACGTTTTATACACAGCTTTAAAGGCATTCTTTCTCACTTCACGGTCATCACTGTTTAAAAATGTGATAAAGTTGCCATGGGTAATTTTCTTTTCTTCCCCATTTTCATCCTTTACAGAAGGGAACGAAATATCAGCATTGTTAAACATACTAAAAGTAGTAGATGAAGTTGAGAGAGGTTCAGATGCCTCAGCTAATAAGGCCTCTTGCTCCTCACTTAAAATATGTGGACGTTCTTTATTAATTTCTTCAAGAGCATGAGAATACAGTTTTAATTCTTCTTTTTCCAGAATAAACTGCTGCAATTTATCTTCTTGAATCGATAAAATCTCTGGAACAATATAAGCAGAAGTACTAGAGAGTTGTGTAAATAAATTCGATGCTTTATCATTCAGCGCTTGAAATGATGAGTTAGTTGTATCCTCATCGTATTTCATGTGCGCATATGTATAAAGCTTACCAAGCTTTTCAGAAAGCTGATCCTGAAAGGTTAGGGCTTCATACAGTACATCAGCAGAATGGGCGAGCTTGCCTTTAAATTGGGCGAGCTTAGGAATTTCTTTTTTGACCGCTTCGAATTCCTTGTTCCATGCATCGACGCTTTCAAAAATATCTTCAAGTCGCCATTTGTTTTCTTCTTTTACTTCGCTTCTGTCTGGTAAATGGTTGTTTTTGCTTTGTGAAGTCATATGAATCCCCCTTGCATAAGTTGTGTTGAACCAACCTTTCGGAAAGTGAAAGAAATTGGTGTTGTATTTATCTTCTTTGTTTTGAACTATATTTGTCAAATCATATGCAGAAATAAATACCAAACAGACTAAAAAAATGAGAAAAAAGCGTTTCTTTCTATTCAATCGCAGCACCACCTTTTTCTTATCATGATCAAAGTGGGCATGAAACATGCTAATGAAATAAGAAAGCATCTCGTTTGAACGCTTCATCTACTGTTTGTATCGGCATTTGATTTGACGCTACTTCATAATTACCCTCTTTCGTCATGTGTAAAAACCCTTGTCTGACAAGCGCATGAACATATGATGTGATAACCTCTTTTAATTCTTCTATTGAAACATCCCCATATCGAAGCTTTACTTCTTTCATCTGGATACACCGCTTGATTTCTTTCATCAGCAGTTGAATCGTCACTGGACTGCTTCCTTTTTTCCTTATTATCCAATCATATAGACACCCCTGCCAGACATAAACGGGACTTGTAAAGATGTACGCTTCTGGCAGCGGGATAAATAATTCAGCCGGTAGAAAAGGGAAAGCTGTTTGATGATGCTCATAAAAAACGTCTCTCAACCGTTTGCTTTCATTTGATAAAATGCGAGGAGGCCGCTGCCTAAATTGCTGTATGCACCTTAGCCATTGCTTAGAAACTTGACGCTTGCTTGATGGCGGCGATAGGATATCCGAAAGTTTGCGGTATGCTGTTGGCGGTCTGACAGTCATGGCAGCACATATTTTCGTTGGTTGAAATACAAGGAGTTGAGCAAGATGGATGAATCGATTCTGGAGCGGACAATAAAAAATCAGACTTCCTTTCTGTGATTCCCTTAGCATTCCCCAATGAATGGAGGAGAAGGAAAAGAGCTGGGCAGATTTTCGCTTTAAACGATTTGCTCCTAGGACCCATATAGGGAAGAGCCCTGCTTCGCGGAGTCCTGCTGTTCTTTTACGGAGCTCTTGCCGTGAAATATTTGAGCATTGATATTCGATTGCATAGCTTGTTCCTCCAATAGAGACGGTCACGTCAGGACGCTGATGAACCATTGACACATACTTTTCAAGCACTGGTTTATGTCCCAGCTGCTGAAGCCAATTCATCATGGCTTCTTTCCCCGCCTGATGATATGCCGTTTCGCCTGAGGCTAGTGGACATGCTGTCAGCTGTTTATGTGCAAAATGATAAACACGTTGTTCACCAAGCTTTAATTGCACTTCTTCCCTGCATTCAGGGCAGTAAAATTTGCACGTTGTCCTGACATGCTCCAACCTGTTTTTAGATAAGTGATGTGTAATTCGAATAAGCTTTCCATTATCCATGATCGCTGTATTCATTCAGCTCGCCCCTTAGTTTTTGATGACCGTATTATAGCTTGTTCGTCTATAAGAGAGCGAATAGGCAAAATGAGCTTTTATTGTGTGAAAATATGATTTTACTGATGTTTTCTTGAGGAAAATGAAAAAACCCCCTGATAAAAAGGGGGAAAATACAATCTTTATAGTAATGGCGATAATAATCTTGCTGTTGATTCAAAGAGTCTTACCCTTAACGGTCTCTTTGCAAATTCTTCTGGGACAATCTCGTGCGACTGTTCTAAATCACCTAAAAAGTCGTTCACGAGCTTCTCAGTGCTTTTCGTTTTATAGAGGAAGGCATTCACTTCAAAATTCAAATGAAAGCTTCTCATATCCATGTTGGCCGTGCCTATCGAAGCCAGCTCGCTATCTACAATGATAAATTTACTATGCATAAAGCCTTGATCATATTCATACACCTTTGCCCCTGCTTCTAAAAGCTCCGGGAAGTATGAACGGGACGCATGGAAGACGATCCGTTTATCTGGATTCTTCGGTGCAATAATCCGTACGTCTACTCCGCTTAATGCAGCAATTTTCAATGCAGACAAAATATCATCATCCGGCACAAAATATGGTGAAGCAATCCAAATAGACTTTTTGGCAGAGATAATCATAGAGAAAAAGAGATTTTTAATGACCTCCCACTGTTTATCAGGACCACCAGCAATCATTTGTACGCCTTCTGTTGTAATCTCAATGTGGGTGAAATCTTTGAAGTATTCCACACCTGCACATCTCTCATTCGTCATATAGTACCAATCCTGCATGAAAATCTGCTGCAGATCACGAACAGCTTCACCCTTAATCATCAAATGCGTGTCACGCCAAAATCCATATTGTCTGCTTCTGCCCATATATTCGTCTCCAATGTTTAGCCCGCCAACAAATCCAACTTCTCCATCAATCACGACAATTTTTCGGTGATTTCGGAAATTGATTTTATTATTTAACAGTGGCAGCCTCACGGGTAAAAATGGAACGATCTGAACGCCAGCCTTTTCGAGGTCAGCAATATATTGACGAGAGAGCTTTAAACTCCCTACATCGTCATATAAAAAGCGGACAATCACGCCATTTTCCGCTTTATCAATGAGAATATCTTTTAATTCTTGTCCAAGGTCATCGTGGCGGAGAATATAATATTCTAAATGAATGTGATGTGTCGCCTTTTTGATTTCTTCAAAAATATGAGAGAATGTTTCTTCTCCATTCGTCAGGACTTTAGAGGACGTGCGATACGTAATAGGGGTATGTCCAAGTCTGTGGGCCAGCTTAAATAAGAGCTGCTGATGATCACCCATATGCGTCATTTTCTCAATCGCTTCTCTATGAATATGTTCATCTTCCTGGATTAACTGTTCGTCCAGGATGGCTTTCTTTTCAAACAACCGGCGCTTTTTGATATTGCGTCCAAAGAAAATATAGAACAAAAAGCCGAATAACGGAAAGCTGCCAAGCAGGACAAGCCACGTTATCGTTTGAGATGGATTCCGGTTCTCCAAGAATATGACAAACCCGATGAAGATAATCGATAAAGTGAACAGAACGCTGACTGAACTTAATACACTTACCGCTAAATCACCGGCAATTAATTGAATGACTAAATAAGCACCTATCGTAATGATAAGAAAAAATAGAACTTTGACTAAATTTCTCATTTCATTTTCTCCTTGCCGATCTCTTTATTTACCTATTCATTCCGATAAAAAAGCCGATTCCTCTATAGAAATCGACTTTTGTTGGTTACGAGAAGTGCTGTTGAATCGTTTCAAGGGCATTTCCTTCGATAATCAGCTGACCATATTCTTTCAGTCTGTAAATGCTGACCACTGATTCATGAGCATATTCAAGCAAAATGCTGAGCTTATTCTCCACTTGCTCATCTGACAAATCCTCGTGGAAGTCAACATATAGATAATAACGGTTTTCAAACGAATATAAACTTGAGGTAAAATCCTGCATATTTAATTGAGAAAGTGCAATCAAATCTTCAAAGTCATCCATTTTCAACACAAATTGAAGTTGAAGTTTTTTGTCCTTCTCATTATGGTCTTCTTGATCCTGCTCTTCTTTTTGAAAATCATCAAGCAGTGCGTCTAGACTTTCTTCATCTGTTTGATCTTTTTTATCTTCTGGAATCGGCAATTCGAGCTTTTGTCCATCTTTAGAAAGTTGGGCTTTCGTCACGACAATTTCAAGACCTTTGTCAAGTGCCTGCACTTGAATCCAAAGCGGTCCCTCAACTGCAAATTCTTCTTCTTCGTGCACTTCATCCATTACTTCCCAAAACAGCTCTTCACTGCGTTCACGATTATACCAAATCTCTTCACGGTCAAATCCGCGGTCTTCAATATCACCGTAGGAAATATAAAATTTCACTGTATGTTCATTAATTCTTTCGATTTCCATTTTGCCAACCTTCCCTTCTATATAAGATGTTGAAGGGACATACAAGCTCCCAATTAATAGTACTTTACTACACTTTACCCGTTCCGTCTACATGTTAACCTTTTAAAGAATTGAGGTATTGCTTCGTACTGTCTATTTTATGATAAAACATGAATAAAAGAAATAAAAACGCATTTTTTGCAGAGAAAACTTACAGAAACATATATTTGAATTGTCTTCATATATTGGTTGTACGAGCTCTATTAGACATGAGGTGAAATGGATGGAAACAGAATGGATCATATCCTTACTGATGATTATTGGCATCGATCTGATTTTAGGCGGAGATAACGCGTTGATCATTGCGATGGCTAGCCGCAGCTTGTCAAATGACAAACGCAATAAAGCCATATGGATCGGCACACTTTTGGCAGTGCTGATGAGAATAACAATGACAGGTGCCGCAGTTTATTTATTGACCATCCCTTATTTACAATTTATCGGCGGACTTTTTCTCCTTTATATAGGATACAATTTGTTAATTGAACAAAAGAAAGAATCGATTCGCATTAAAAGCAGTGGCTCCCTTTGGCGTGCGGTTCAGACCATTGTGATTGCCGACCTCTTTATGTCACTTGATAATGTGATTGCAGTTGCAGGAGCGGCAAAAGGCAACATGCTGCTGACCGCTTTTGGCCTGATGATTTCAGTACCGATTATTATTTGGGGAAGTAAGCTGATTCATGCCGCTTTCACCAAATTCCCGTTTCTTTTATACGGAGGAAGTGCTCTTTTGGCTTTTACTGGCGGTGAAATGATTGTTCGTGATGTGAAATTGAATGAATTTATGGCTCAGCATGCAACTCTTGAATTGATGCTTCCGTTTTTAACGGTCGTCATGGTCATTTTAGCCAGCCTGTTTTACGAACAAACGGCTGAAAATAAATAAAAAAAGCTGCCAAATGATCGGCAGCTTTTCGTTTTTCTATTAGTTAGCAAGTCGCTGAGCTTCTCTTAGTTGGAATGTACGAACCGTTCTTGGAAGGAAACGTCTAATTTCATCTTCATTGTAGCCAACTTGTAGTCTTTTTTCATCCAAGATGATTGGACGTCTTAAAAGACCTGGATGCTCATTGATCAGTTTATACAATTGTTGAAGAGGCATTGTCTCAACATTCACATTTAGCTTTTGGAATACTTTTGAACGTGTTGAGATAATTTCATCTGTACCGTCTTCAGTCATTCGAAGAATTTCTTTGATTTCATCGATTGAAAGAGGCTCTGAAAAGATGTTTCTCTCTTGATACGGAATATTGTGCTCTTCTAACCACGCTCTTGCTTTTCTACATGATGTACAGCTTGGTGATGTGTATAATGTTACCATAAATCTTCACTCCTCAATTTGTAGAATGAATATTGATCTGTATTCTTAAATTAAAATTGTTCTAAATAAGTAATCTTTATAGTGATTATACTATAAAAAAGTAAGTGTGAACAGATTTTCTTGCAATTTTTGTGACAAAAACTAGACAATTTCATTCATTTTCTCGTGTTGCTTGATGTCTGAACATTCTCATTTAGTCGAGATGATCGAAAATATTTTTTTGTTTTCTATTTTCAATGACCTTCAATACATCATCAACATCTTCATACGACTGCCCATACCATTCTTCATCTTTATACGTATGGATTCGTTCATAGGTTTTCCTCATAGCCTCCATCATTTCTTCTTCATTATCTGTAAGAGGAGACCAATAAAGGATTTCCATGCGGTTCACTTCATTTGTTGCAAGTGACCTGCGTTTATAACCGATTGATTCTGCATGCTTGAAGTGCTCTCTTTGGTAAAACTTTAGGCGTTTTGCAGTATCTGCATCATCTTCATCTACAGGCTCAACCTCAAGCAAGATCGGTTTCTTTTTTTCCTTCAGCTTATGAATGAGCTTTGATCCGAGGCCTTCACCTCTTGCATCTCTGGAAACAAATAAATAATCAATAAAGATAAAATTATCAAATTCGGCGTACATCATCACATGATGAGGTCCTTCCTCCTTATGATAAACATCACTTCTTTCCTTTAATAAAGCTTCCATATGCTCTTTTGACTTCATTTCTTCTATCGGGAAGTATTCACTGAGCTTTTCATACCAATTCATGGATCCGCTCCTTATGATATCGTTAAGAACCACTTCCTTAGATATTCCCGATTTCCTGCTATTTAAACGCCTGTACTAGTAAGACGCAGCAAAGTCTCCTCTAGTTTCACTTTTTTTCAAACAACAGAAAAAAAGTTTTATATCGAACGATTCATGAGTAATTGAAAACAAACAAACAGGATAAGTGTCATCCCAGTTTGGAACATGATGAAATAAAGATACTTGCTGCGCCGTGCTTCCTCTTTCTGATTGCTTGTTTTCCGGTGAAGCATATATTCCACGGAAAAAGACACGATGCCAATGAGCACCATAAACACGAGTATCCTCTGTCCTCCATTTGGCTTTCTCAAAAAGGACGTTGAAAAAAGCATGAATACCATCAGAAAGTGAAAGAATGAATAACGAAACGTCTTCCATATCGACATCTGATTTCCTCCTAGAATCCGCTTGTTGTTAACTAGAAATTACCATCATTTCGTTTTTTTTGTAAAATAAAAAAGAAGCACTGACATAGCAGTGCTCCTTCCTTCTTATAATTGTTTTGCCTGAAGCTCTTTGAATTCTTCCTCTGTGCAGCTCACAAAGTGACCTGGCTTCACTTCACGGAAATCAGTGTTTGTTCCTTTGTGAACGGACGGATCATACTTGATTCGTTTGCGGTTACGCTCATAATCTGGATCTGGAAGCGGAATCGCAGATAGTAATGATTTTGTATATGGATGAAGCGGGTTTTCGTATAATTCATTCGCTGGTGCCAGCTCTACCAATTTCCCGAAATACATCACGCCAATACGATCGCTGATGTATTTTACCATGGACAGGTCATGGGCAATGAATAAATACGTTAAGCCTTTTTCTTCTTGCAGTTCTTTCATTAAGTTAACGACCTGTGCTTGAATCGACACATCTAATGCAGATATTGGTTCATCGGCAATAATAAAATCTGGCTCAACTGCTAATGCACGGGCAATTCCGATACGCTGCCTTTGACCACCAGAGAATTCATGCGGATATCTATTTGCATGCTCTTTGTTCAATCCAACAGTTTCAAGCAATTGGTACACGCGCTCTTTACGTGCTTGCTTTGTTTTCGCAAGGCCATGAATGTCGATGCCCTCTGCAATGATATCAAGGACTGTCATTCTAGGGTTCAGTGAGGCATATGGATCTTGGAAGATCATCTGCATTTGACGGTTGAACTCAAGCATTTTTTGTCTTGATTTCTTCCCGTGTACATTTTCTCCTTTATAAAGAACCTCGCCATCTGTCGCATCATAAAGTCTAATGATGGATCGGCCCGTAGTGGATTTACCACATCCAGACTCACCTACAAGACCTAGTGTTTCACCTTTGTAAATATCAAATGAAACGCCGTCAACTGCTTTCACCGTTCCTCTTGCTGTATGGAAATGCTGCTTTAAATTTTTGATTTCTAACAATTTTTCTGCCATGCTATTCACCCTCTTTTACTAATACAGGTTTTTCGTAGCTACCTTCTAGTTCACGCATTCTCGCCTTTACAGCAGCAGGCGGTTCAACTTTAGGTGCATTTGGATGAAGTAGCCATGATTTCACATAATGCGTATCTGATACTTTGAACATTGGCGGTTCTTGTTCAAAGTCAATTTTCATTGCATAATCGCTTCGGAGTGCAAATGCATCTCCTTTCGGCGGGTTTGTCAGATCTGGCGGTGTTCCTGGGATTGCAGTCAGCTTTCCTTCAGCTCCGCCATCTGTGTCTAGGCTTGGCATTGATGCCAATAGTCCCCATGTATACGGATGTTGTGGATTGTAGAAAATTTCATCCACAGTTCCTGTCTCAACAATCTGACCTGCATACATAACAGCTACACGATCAGCGACGTTGGCGACAACACCAAGATCATGCGTAATAAAGATAATTGACGTTTCAACCTTTTGCTGAATTTCTTTCATTAATTCTAAAATTTGCGCCTGAATTGTTACATCTAGAGCTGTTGTCGGCTCATCGGCAATCAATAGCTTTGGATCTGCTGCAAGTGCCATCGCAATGACAACCCGTTGTCTCATCCCGCCACTAAATTCGTGTGGGTATTGTTTGATTCTTTTTTCAGGCATTGCAATTCCAACAAGCTCCAGTAATTCAATGGCTCTTTTTTCAGCCGCTTCTTTTGAAATTTGTTCGTGCTTGAACAGCACTTCTGTAATTTGTTTCCCGACCTTCATCGTTGGGTTCAAGGAAGTCATCGGATCTTGGAAGATCATTGAGATGTCTTTTCCTCGAATGTTTTGCATTTGTTTTTCAGTTTTCTTGACAATATCTTGCCCATCAAACAGGATCTGTCCGCGCTTGAAATAACCCGGCGGCATCGGAATTAATCTCATGATGGCCTGTGATGTCACACTTTTACCAGAGCCAGATTCACCTACAATAGCAAGTGTCTCGCCTTTATTTAAGTGGAAGTTCACACCACGAATGGCTTGAACCTCTCCACCATATGTTTTAAATGAGATTGCAAGGTCTTTCACCTCTAGAATACGTTCACGTTCCATCCTAATCACTCCTTATTTACGCAACTTCGGATCTAAAGCGTCTCTTAGTCCGTCTCCAACCACGTTAAAACCAAACATTGTAATACAGATAAATGCGGCTGGGAACCATAATCTCCACGGGTAGTATGTCATGGCTGGAATTCCGTCAGACGCCATTGTTCCCCAACTAGCTAATGGAGCTGGTACACCAAGCCCTAGATAGCTTAAGAATGCCTCCGTGAAAATAGCCGAAGGAATTGTTAGTGTCATCGTGACAAGAATTGGTCCCATTGAGTTTGGAATCAAGTGTTTAAATAAAAGTCTAGATGTTTTCGCACCTAATGTTTGTGCGGCAAGAACGTACTCTTGGCTCTTCAATTGTAAAACCTGTCCCCGAACAATACGTGCCATGTTAATCCAGCCTACAACTGTCATGGCGAGGATAATCGTTAATAATCCTTTTGGCAGAACAACCATCATTAAAATAACCATTAATAGTGTTGGGATTGCCCATAAAACGTCTGCGATACGCATCATCACTTCGTCCGTACGTCCGCCTTTGAATGCAGCAATACTTCCCCAGATAATACCGATGATCACGTCAAGAACAGCTGCTGCAAGACCGATAAAGATCGAAATTCTTGCCCCAACCCATGTACGAACAAACATGTCTCGGCCTAAATCATCCGTACCGAACCAGTGCTCTTTTGAAGGCGGCTGATCTGCATTAAGCAAATCTGTCGTAGAGTAATCATATTTAGAAAACACCGGAACGAAGATCGCCAGCATCACAACAATGAAAATAATTGTAAGCCCAACCATTGCAAGTTTATTTGCACGGAAGCGAAGCATAGCATCCTTCCATAAAGATAGACTAGGTTTAGAAATTTTTTCAGATTCTGCTGCATCAGCCGTCGCCGGCACAAATAAGTCTTTTCTCATCTCTTCCATGTGTTAGACCCCTTTCTTCGCCTTCGTCAGTTTAATTCTAGGATCGATAATACCGTAGAGGATGTCAACGACTAAAATACTGATTAATAGAATAATACTGTAGAAGACTGTGACACCCATGATGACGGTGTAATCACGGTTTGTAATACTTGTGACAAAGTGAGAGCCTAATCCAGGAATGCCAAAAATCTTCTCCACGACAAAACTACCTGTTAAAACTGAAGCAGCCATTGGTCCCATGTAAGTAATGACAGGTAACAATGCGTTTCGAATCGCGTGTTTGATCGTAACAGCTGATTTCGTTAATCCTTTCGCTCTAGCCGTTCTAATGTAGTCACTGTTTAGCACTTCAAGCATACTTGACCGTGAAAGTCTAGCGATAAATGCCATTGGCATGAAGGAAAGTGCAATAGAAGGTAGTACGGTGCTGGCCCAAGACTCCCATCCTGCAACTGGGAAAATCGCTAAAATGCTTGCCTCAGATGCAAATACATATTGTAGTAGCGCCGCTAAAATGAAACTTGGAACTGAGATTCCAAAGATCGTTAAAATAGCAATCGTATAGTCTTGCCACTTGTTATGATAGAGCGCTGCAAGGACCCCAAACAATACACCAAATGCTAATGCGAGGAGAATTGCCTCAATTCCGAGGGTAAAGGAAACGGGGAATCCAGAACCGATTAAGTCATTTACGGTTTGTCCTTTGTATTTAAATGAGGGACCAAAATCTAATTTTGCAACTGAACCTAAGTAGCTTACATATTGAACAAATAAGGGCTTGTCCAACCCGTAGTGCTCGTTTAGGTTTGCTTCAATTTCAGCAGGAAGTTTCTTCTCCCCAGAGAATGGACCACCAGGTGCTGCCTGCATGAGAAAGAAAGTTGCAGTTACAATAACAAACAGTGTGATTAAAATATATATTAATCGCTTACCGATATATTTAAGCAACGGAATTGCACCTCCATGATTTTACAACATTTTCTCTAATCAGCAAGAAAGGTATATGGAGAGACATCCTCCATATACCTTAAGATCCTTGCCGTAGATCTCTTACACTATAATCTTACTTTTCGAAATGAGCCCATTTGTATTGAACATCACCAAGTCCAGATACGACGACACCTTTAAGTTTTGGATCTTGTACCCAAAGCTGAGTGTAGAAGTAGATTGGTGCTATAGGCATATCGTCGATGATGATTTTCTCTGCTTTTTTCAGCATTTCTTCACGCTTCGTTTTATCTGTTTCTTTCGCAGAATCATTCAACAATTGTTGATACTCTTTGTTTTCCCATCCAGTGTCGTTGTTTCCACCGTCTTTATCTTTGTAAAGCTCAAGGAAGTTCACTGGATCGTTGAAGTCACCTAACCAGCCCATACGTCCAATTTGGTAATCTCCACTGTGGATTTTGTCGATGTATACGTTCCACTCAGAGTTATCAAGTTCAACTTTCACACCTAAATCTTTTTTCCACATTTCTTGAATTGCTTGTGCAATCTTTTGGTGAGCTTCATCTGTGTTGTAAGAAAGTTTCAATGCTGGAAGATCAGAAACTGACTTATAACCTAATTCTTTCACACCTTTTTCAAGAAATTCTTTAGCAGTTGCTACATCGTGATCTTTGAAGTAGCCAGTTTTGTTATCAGTAAATCCTTCCATTGTTGGAGGAACGATTGCCATTGCTGGAACTTGTTCACCTTGCGTAATTTTGTCAACAATTGCTTGACGGTTGATTGAGTATGCAAGGGCCTTACGGATGTTTGCATTATTTAAAGGTTTTGATTCTGTGTTGAATTTGTAGTTATAAATACCAGCGATCGTTTGAATTTTAAGACCGCCATCTTTTTTCAATGTTTGTAAAGATTCTGTTGGAAGGTTTCCAGTTGGAGAACCAGCCCAGTCAAGCTCACCTTTTTTGAACATGCTAAGCTCAGTGTTTGTGTCTTTGATCATAGACATGTTAATCTTTTTCAATTTCACAGTGTCTTTATCCCAGTATTCATTGTTCTTTTCAAGCGTGATAGAACCGCCATGTTTCCATTTAGAAAGAACGAATGGTCCGTTAGATACGTAGTTTTCACCAGCATTTGTGTACCAGTTTTTATTCTTTTCAGCCACTTTTTTGTTGACTGGCATATACGTATAGAATGCAGTTAGTTCAGTAAAGAACGGTGTTGGGTTCTCTAGCTCAACTACAAGCGTTTTGTCATCTTTTGCTTTAATACCAACATCAGCAACTTTCGCTTTCCCTTTGTTCGCTGCTTCAGCACCTTTAATATAGTAAAGCTGGTAAGCATATTGAGATTCATTTTTAGGATCTAATGCCCATTTCCAAGCATATTCGAAATCTTTAGCTGTGACAGGGTCACCATTAGACCATTTTGCATCACGAAGTGTGAATGTGTATGTTTTACCATCAGCACTTGTTTTGATATCAGAAGCCATTGCATTTTCTGGCTTACCTTCAGCGTTAATTCTTGTTAATCCCTCAAAAGTCTGACGGATGACACTTCCTGAAGTTGAATCATTTGCCAATCCCGGATGTAGAGAAAAAGGCTCAGTGGAGATATTCACATTTAGTGTTGTTTTAGCCTCTCCAGAACTGCTCGTGCTGTCGCCTGATTTGTTTCCGCTGAAACCACAAGCGCTTAATACAAGTGTGAAAATAAGCATTAAAGTAACAACAGACCAACGCTTTTTCAACTGTATTCCCCCTTATAATATGTTTTAGTTCAAAGGTCTCGATAGAAGATGAGATTCAGATTTAAGAAATAGCGTAAAAAAGTCCCTAAATAGCTTACTTTCTATTTCTTTTGTTTTTTCTGAATTTTCACTATGTAAAGAGCCTAGCACAAACGTGTGAACAAATTAATTATAATGAATAGAATAATTTATTGCAATATCAATTTCATATATTTTTAAAAAACGTAAATGGGGATAAAGAGGGATTTTTATAAACTAAAGTCTCAATCACTTCAACAAATTAAAGCGGAAATTGATTAAAATAATTTAACGAATTCAGCAGGAATAATGTTTTATACATATAATTAATCATCCTTTTTTAAAAAATTCTGACAGATAGTTGGTATTTTACCTAAAATTTTAAGTGTCAAACGACATGATGAGAAGGTCACATGAGGGCTTCGTGACTTTTTCATGGTCATCCTTTATAATAGATAGACATAATGTTGCGATGAAAAAGAAGAGTACATATATTCACCATTAACAGAGAGTCTGCGGCTGGTGCGAGCAGATAATGGCATGTATGGAATGGGCTTTGGAGCAGCTAACCGAACACTTTTGAAAGTAAGTAGGCTTAGACGGAGCAGTCTCCGATATCAACGTCTTGAGTGATTTCCATGTGAAATAACAAGGGTGGTACCACGGTTCATTCGTCCCTTTTCTGTTGAAAAGTGATGGGTGGGCCTTTTTATATTGAAGAAAAGAGGTTTTAGTATGACAAAGAAGACAATTTTTTCAGGCATTCAGCCGAGTGGTTCGGTCACATTGGGGAACTATATTGGAGCGATGAAGCAATTTGTCGATTTGCAGCATGATTATCACGGCTATTTTTGTGTAGTCGACCAGCATGCGATTACGGTGAGTCAGGATAGGCTAGCCCTTCGCCAAAATATTAGAAGCTTAGCAGCTCTTTATTTAGCGGTTGGACTTGATCCGGAGAAGGCGACATTATTTATCCAATCAGAGGTACCTGCTCACGCCCAGGCAGGATGGATGCTGCAATGTGTTGCTTATATTGGGGAATTAGAAAGAATGACCCAATTTAAGGACAAATCCGCTGGTAAGGAAGCGGTTGTTTCAGGACTATTAACGTATCCCCCATTAATGGCTGGCGATATCTTATTATATGGTACTGATTTAGTCCCTGTCGGAGAAGACCAAAAGCAGCATCTTGAATTGACTAGAACGCTTGCTGAACGTTTTAACCGCAAATACAATGACATCTTCACTGTACCTGAAGTGAAGATTCCAAAAGAAGGCGCTCGGATTATGTCTTTAGCAGATCCGGTGAAAAAGATGAGCAAATCCGATCCGAACCAAAAATCGTTCATTACTTTATTAGATGAACCAAAGCAGCTTGAAAAGAAAATCAAAAGTGCTGTGACGGATTCAGAAGGCATCGTTAAGTACGACAAAGAGAACAAGCCTGGGATTGCCAACTTGCTGACGATTTACTCTGTGTTAGGTAACATATCGATTGCAGAGCTTGAGCAAAAGTATGAGGGCAAAGGGTATGGTGAGTTTAAGGGAGATCTTGCGAACGTCGTTGTTGATGCTTTAAAACCAATTCAAGATCGATACTATGAACTCATTGAGTCAGACGAGCTTGATCGCATTCTTGACGAAGGTGCTGAAAAAGCAAACCGCGCAGCAAACAAAATGCTGAAAAAAATGGAGAATGCAATGGGTCTTGGCAGAAAGCGCAAATAAAAAAAGCTTGCAGCACATCACGCTGCAAGCTTTTTCTAATTCACCTTTGATTCGTTTTCCATTTCCCAAAGCTTTTCAAAAAACGGCTGTCCCTTAATCATTTTTTCACAAAATGCTAAATGATTCTCTGACCATCCATCAATGGTTTCATTGTAAAGCATGTTCCAAATCTCTTCGAATGACATTCGTTTGATTTGATTGTACATGCGCGGATTCCATTCCGTATACCAATACGCAATCTCCGCCCTGTTTTGAAGACCTTTTAATTGATCGAGCGCCATAAACATTAGCTGCTTCAGCTGTCTTTCTTTTCTCGTTAATCCGCTGATGTGCTGCGGAGGCAAAGACAAAATATGATACTCCTTCGCCGACTCAAGACTGTCCTGAGAGAATTCATATTCCTCAGCCTTCACATCCTTCACCATTTCATACACCAATTGCTCCTGCCTTGGGATTAAGCGGCTTTTCCTCACAGGAATAGAATACCCAATCGTATCCACAGCAATAATTCGTATGCCGTCTGTCACCACAAAGCAATATTCTAATTTACGCCGTTCATGATTTTTTCGAATATATGATTTCTCAAAAACAGATTCTAGCAGCGTCTTCGGCAGCTCTGAAAGATCATTCTCTATGTAATCATACAAAGGACTCTGCACCTTGAGTAAAGGTACTTGATCTAACAGCTCCACACTGTCCTCCTTGCGCCACTCATGAAAATGACACACATTGTAGCCATTTTCTTCCCCTTCAAACCAATTCACCCATACGTCATGAAGAAATAACATAACCAATCCCTCACTTTATAAAAACTGTTGTCCACAGTATGGGCAAGGGATAGAGAAATTATTCCAACTTTATTAAACTTCAAGCGGAGCGAATGTGGTTTGCATTTCTTTATTGCGCAGAGTCCCTTTCATCTTGTCATAAAAATGAGGCATTACTTTAACTTTTTAGGATCAAGCGCATCTCTCAGCCCATCTCCTAAGAAATTAAAGCATAAAACGGTCAGCAATATTAGTAAACCTGGGAAGAGCGGATACCACCACGCTTGCACCATAATCGAGAAGTTTTGTGCATCTTGCAGCATGTTGCCCCAGCTCGCTGTTGGCGGCTGTATGCCAAACCCTAGATAGCTCAGCGTTGATTCGGCTAAAATGACGGAACCTACTTTTAGTGTAGCTGACACAATAATAGGACCGATACAGTTCGGTAAAATATGCGAAAAGATGATGACATGGTTTTTCGTTCCAATGGTTCTTGCTGCGAGTACGAATTCTCTTGTTCGCAGTGATAAAAATTCACTACGGATCAGTCTCGCGGTTGTGGTCCATCCGGTCAAAGCAAAGATTAAAATCAATTTATCAATGCCCGGTTTGAAAATAGTAACGAGCGTGATCAAGAGAAAAATGTCGGGAATCGACAACACGACATCCACAAATCTCATTAACAAGGAATCAACAAATCCTTTGAAATACCCCGCTACCGCTCCGACCACAGTGCCAATGGTAATCGCACCGACCACCGAAACGAAACCGACTAATAAAGAGACCCTCGCGCCATAAAGCACCCTTGAGAAAATATCGCGGCCAAACTTGTCAGTTCCCATCAAATGCTCAACACTTGGCGGCTGGAGCCGTTTTAATAAATCTTGCTGCTCTGGTGCGTAAGGGGCAATCACAGGAGCGAAAATGGCTGAAAAGATAATGACCAATAAGATCACGGAGCCGGCAACCGCCAATTTATTTTTGAAAAATTTCTCGCAAAATAAACGCAGCATCGTCTCTGGCTTTGGCGGAAGACCCTCCTTTAATTTGAGATCAACAGGAGGTGTTCCCATATTAGGCTGTGCCAATTGTGCTTCAGCTCCCTTCTAATATTCAATACGCGGATCAACGATCGCATAGAGAATATCCGCAATTAAATTTCCAACCACCACGAGCACTGCGGAAATAACAGTCATCGCCATAATGACCGGATAATCTCTCGAAAAAGCAGAATCAATGAACAGCTTTCCAAGCCCTGGCCAAGTGAAAATTTGTTCCACTACGACTGCACCACCAATAAAGGATGGAATCATCAATCCGAAAATCGTAATGACAGGCATAAGACCGTTTCTTAACCCGTGCTTGAAAATGACTTTGTTTTCTCGAAAGCCTTTCGCTCTTGCGGTACGAATGTAATCCTGCCTCATGACATCAAGCATACTCGACCTTGTGTACCGGGTGAGCCCTGCCATATCAGCGGTTGCTAAAACAAAGGCTGGTAAAATGATGTGATGAAGCCGGTCAAATACATTAAAATCGGCGTTTAAGGTAGAGACGCCACCTGTTGGGAACCATCCTAAATTCACAGATAAAACCATTATTAGAATGAGTCCAAACCAAAAGTTCGGAATAGCCAGTCCGATAAAAGATGTAAATGTAATGCCATAGTCTAGCTTTGTATATGGACGTTTTGCCGAAAGAACACCGAATGGGATGGCGATAATCAGGGCGACTAATGTAGAAAAGATCATGAGGATGAGGGTATTTGGCAGCCGGGCAAAAATCAAATCAGCCACAGGCGTTCCCTTTTTAACAATGGAGGTGCCAAAGTCACCTTGAAGCATATTGCCAAGCCATTTCATATACTGCACATATTCAGGGTCGTTCAAGCCGTACTTATCAATAAAAGCTTCCCGGTCTGCCGCACTAATGGTTGGGTCCATCATAAGTGACATCGGATCGCCTGGTGCTGCTTTCATAATGGCGAAGGACAAAATGGTAATCCCAAATAAGATGGGAATGGAAAGCAGTGTCCTTCTAATGATATATGTAACCATATGCACAACTCCTTTTTCATCGGATCGCCATACTGTGATGAAAAAGGGCTAAAGTGATCTTTCTTTTAGCCCTCTGTCTTCATTGCATCGTGATATGAGAACCCTCTCAATCTAACTGGTGCTAAGGGTATATCTTCACGCTAAAAGGAGAGAACTTTCCTCTTCTTTCACTAGCAGCCTACTGTTCAATCCACCATTTCTCGATTTTGTAATACTCATCTTTCGGGTGGTAAGAGTAGCCTTGGAGATTAGATGGCATCGCGCGATGTGAGTTGGCATAATAAAGGAACGTATATGGCTGATCTTCTGCGATCAATTCATAAATTTTTTCATATGCCTTTGAATATTCTTTTCGATCGCTTAAATTCTTGGCATCTACTAACAGCTTATCGACCTCTTTATTTTTATACCAGATGTTATTCAAGCCTTTTTCTGACTGGCTTGAGTGGAAGATGCTGAATTGATCAGGGAATGTGGCAAGGCTCCAGCCGAGCAGCAGCGCATCATAATCCCACTTAGGCGGTGTCGTCTGCTCAATGAGTGCACTGAATTCCACAATTTGCGGCTTCGCTTCCACACCAATTTCTTTGAGCTGCTGCTGGACAACGACAGCAATGTCTTCACGGACTTTGTTTCCTTGGTTGGTCTTTATAACAAAGGAGAATTTCTTGCCATCCTTATCAAGATAGCCATCTCCATCTGTATCCTCCCAGCCCTCTTCTTTCAGCATCTTTTTCGCTTTTTCTTGATCAAATTCAAACACTGGAACACTTTCATTTTTAGGGTAGTTCCATGACAGCGGACTTTCTGGAATGTTGGCTACTTTGCCGTCTCCATCTAACACTTGATCGACAATCGTTTGGCGGTCAATGGCATGTGTCAGCGCTTGGCGGACCTTTTTACTTTTAAAGAGATCATTTTTCTGGTTCCAGCCAATGTATGAATAATTGAGCCCTAAATCAGATTCAATTTTAATGTTGCTGACTTTTTCAGCCGTTTGCAACTCTGCTCCAGGTACAGCAAAGAAATCAATATCACCTGCTGAAAGCTGGGCAATTGCTGCGTTCTGATCAGGAATCGTTTTAATCGTGACGGTATCAAGATATGGACGTCCATCCCAATAATCGTCAAAGGCTTCTAGTTTCACGTAGTCGCCTTCTTTCCATTCGGCAAATTTAAATGGACCAGAACCAATTGGTTTTTTTCGGTTAAATTCATTTTCACCGAGATCTTTTATAGGCACATCACCTAAAATATGCTTAGGCAAAATGCCGTAGCTTCCTAGTGTGACATTATAAAAATAGGGATCTTTTTTATTGAGCTTGAATTCGATTGAGTAATCCCCTGTCTTTTTAACTGAATCTAATACTTCAAATCCTGATCCGCGCTCCCCGTTGTAGTCCTTATTGATCGGAATGCTGTATGTAAACACAACATCATCAGCTGTCAATTCTTCTCCATCATGAAACTTTACGCCTTTTTTAATGGTCACATCAAACTGCTTCCCGTCATCAGATTCTTTAATATCTTCTGCGAGTGATAGCTGAGGGTTCAACTTTCCGTCCGTTTGAAGTAAAAAGCTGTAGATTCTTTCTTCAATATCAGAGCTAGCCACGTCTGTTGAATACAGCGAGTTAAATAATGTTGGTTCTGCAATGGAACCGATGACAAGATCTCCGCCCTGTACAGGTTTACCGGTGGATTTCTTTTCACTGTCTCCAGAGGTTTTATTTCCACTAGAGCAAGCCGCAAGCATGAGCGTGAAGATCAGCAGTAAATTAATCAATATGGATTTTCTATTTCTACCTTTCATATACAATTCCCCCTATCCTTTTTTAGAAATGACGACAGATGCCGCTTCATCCCCCCTCTCAAAGATGAATTCATCCAAGCCGATTAAGCGTCGTAGAGGTGACAGGCAACGAAGTGGTTTGGTTTTAATTCTTGAAATGCTGGTATTGTTTCTTTACAGATTTGTTTCGCATACGGGCATCTTGTATGAAATACGCACCCTTTTGGCGGATTTGCAGGACTTGGCAGATCGCCTTGAAGCATGATCCGTTCTCTTTTGATCTGACCTTTTTTACGGGTAACAGGGACAGAAGAAAGCAATGCCTGTGTATATGGATGGAGCGGTTCATCGTACAGGCTGTGCTTATCAGCAAGCTCCATCATTTTGCCGAGATACATCACGCCGACTCGATCACTAATGTGCCTAACCACACTTAAGTCGTGAGAGATAAATAGATAGGTCAGGTCAAATTCCTCCTGAAGCTCCTCCATCAGATTAATCACCTGCGCCTGAATGGATACATCAAGTGCTGAAACCGGCTCATCTGCGATAATCATTTCAGGATTCATGGCAAGCGCACGAGCAATGCCGATTCGCTGCCTCTGCCCGCCAGAAAATTCGTGGGGATAGCGATTTGCAAAGCTTGGATGAAGGCCCACCTTTGATAAAAGCTGTTCTACTTTTTCATTTCTTTCTTTTAAGGAATATAAGTGGTGTGTTTTGTAGGGTTCTTTGATGATGCTTCGAAGTGTTTTTCTAGGGTTGAGTGATGCAAAGGGATCTTGAAAAACCATTTGGATGTTTTTTCGTGTTGATTGTCTTAGCTTTGATTCTGATACACGGGAGATATCTTGCCCTTTAAAAAGGATTTGACCGTCAGTTGGTTCATATAAACGAATCATGGTCCGGCCTAATGTTGATTTACCGCATCCTGATTCCCCCACTATCCCTAACGTTTCACCTTTATAAATCTTCAAATCTATGCCGTCAACAGCTTTGACTGAACCGACTTTCTTCTGAAAGACGCCTGCTTTAATCGGAAAATGTTTTTTGATTTGTTTCAGTTCAAGTATGGTTTCTTTCTCTATTAGATCTGTTGCATGTGGTTGATTTTGAGCAAGGGTCATGTTTGGTCTGCCTCCTCATATAAGAAGCATCTGACGCTTCTGCCATTTTCAAAAGTCCTCAGTTTAGGCAGTTCACCTAGGCAGCGCTCCTTCACTTGCGGGCATCTAGGAGCAAATCGGCAGCCGGCTGGAAGCTGATCCGGTGCAGGGACATTCCCTTTTATTGCTGTTAGCGGCTGTATGTCTCCGTCAATGACAGGAATCGATTCAAGCAGCCCTTCTGTGTAAGGATGCAGCGGCTGATCAAATAATTCTTCGACGGTCCCATTTTCAACAACCTGTCCGCAGTACATGACAATGACTCGATCTGCCACTTCAGACACGACACCTAGATCATGAGTGATGAGGAGAATCGATGTACCAAATGTCGTGCATAAATCTTTCATCAATGTGAGCACCTGGGCTTGAATCGTAACATCTAGGGCAGTTGTCGGTTCATCTGCAATGAGGAGCTTCGGATCACAGCTTAGCGCAATGGCAATCATCACTCTTTGCCGCATGCCGCCTGATAAACGGTGCGGGTAATCTTTGATGATTTGTTCCGGTCTGGAAAAACCAACAAGCTTCAGCAGGTCAATCGCTTTTTTTGTCGCTTCTTTTTTTGAAAGTTTTTTGTGATAGATGAGGATTTCTGTTATTTGTTCCCCGATGGTTAGGACGGGATTAAGTGAGGTCATGGGTTCCTGAAAGATCATCGACACGTCATTACCACGAATGCTGCATAATTCCTTTTCACCATATGTAACGAGATCCTTGCCATCTAGCTTGATGGAACCGTCCATAATTTTTCCACCAGTGCCGTTAATCAAGCCCATAATGGATAAGGACGTAATGCTTTTACCAGATCCAGACTCACCGACTAATGCGACAGTTTCTCCTCTGTTGATACTGAAATCAACACCATCTACAGCAGGTATCGCTTCTTTTTTTCTAAAAAAATAGGTTTTTAAGTTCTGCACTTCAAGCAGCGTGGTCATGTATTCGCCCCTTTCACCATCAATCAATAGAACAAAATCTAAAAATTTCATCTTTTTCGAATAAAAAGAATTATCAAAATTTATATTTGTATATTATTACATTGTTATGACGAAATCAAGAAGAATTTAGTAAATTTGTAATATGTCTCTTTTTGTGTGAATCATTCACTTTATGAGTCTATCGCCTTTAAAAAAGTTTCGGACGGCTCTGCAATCATAGACTCCTCGCTGATTCTGTGTTCGCTGAAATACTTTTTCACGATATAAAACCCAGTGGCGTAACCAAGCATTTTGGGGTAGTTCCCTTTTCCATAAAGGAGGTTCTGTATCAGTCTTTCGTCGTCCTGCACTTTTTGATCAAGATGACTGGATACCCATTTCTGATACATACGCTGAAGCTGCGTTTCGTCATAGAGAGTGGTCCATTTGGCTGTATAGCTTTCTCCGTATCTATGATACACAGCATATTCAGCGAGCCCTTCCATCATGATTGTATCAAGGAATGTAAAATCTTTTTCTTCTTTCGTGAGAAAATGCAACCTACATACATGGTGATATTCATGAGTCAGCAATGTGCCGATACGTTCTTTCGGGGTATTTGGCGACAAAAAGAGAAAGACCTTGTCGTCAAATGCCATGCCGGATTGATAATAAAATTGCTCTCTAATTTCTTTACTGCTCTCATTGACTGGCAAAATAAAGACTGGAATGTCAGGGCCTTTCCACTGCTTTTGCAGCGCCCGGTATTCTTTCATGACGAGCTGGAAGTACCCTTTTTCTTTGAGCTTGTCGATCATGTCTTTGCATGATCGAAAAGACCGAATCATGCCGTGATGTTGCAGGTGGGAGAGAATAGAGGACCATTCTTTTTCCTCCGCCCCTTTAAAATAAGGAACAAAGCGCGACGCAAGCTCCTGAAATGATGAAGATTGATGAATGAGATATTGTGTATTGACTAGACCCATACTGCTAAACACCTCCATTTTCATCATATGCAAAAAAGCGGCGATCTGATTATAGATCGCCGCCTTCTTAGGAAATATTACGCTTCGTATTTTTTAAAGATAATTGTCGCATTGTGTCCGCCAAAGCCAAGTGAGTTACTTAGAGCCACTTGTACTTCTTTTGAACGTGCTTCATTTGCCACATAATCAAGATCACATTCTTCATCCGGTGTTACAAGGTTAATGGTTGGAGGAATAACGCTGTCTTTAATCGCAAGCACAGAGAAAATAGCTTCTACTCCACCTGCTGCGCCAAGTAAGTGACCTGTCATCGATTTTGTCGAACTGATCGCAAGCTGATTCGCATGCTCTCCGAACACTTCTTTAATCGCCATTGTTTCAAATTTATCATTGTACGGTGTGCTTGTTCCGTGGGCATTGATATAATCAATTTCTTCCACAGACAAACCAGCATCTCGAATCGCTTCTTTCATTGCTCGTACGCCGCCTTCTCCGTTTGGAGCCGGTGCTGTAATATGATACGCATCTCCAGTTGATCCATATCCAACAATTTCTGCATAAATCGTCGCGCCACGTTTTAATGCATGCTCAAGTTCTTCAAGAACGACAATCCCTGCACCCTCACCCATCACAAATCCGTCACGGTTTTTGTCAAATGGACGGCTTGCTGTCTCTGGATCAGGATTTGTCGAAAGAGCTTTGTTCGCACAGAAGCCAGCAAACGACATTTTTGTTAACGGCGCTTCTGTTCCGCCTGTGATCATCGCATCTGCATCTCCGCGCTGAATGACTTTAAATGCATCACCAATTGAGTTTGTCCCTGTTGCACATGCTGTTACAGTACAAGAGTTAACCCCTTTTGCGCCAAGTGCAATTGAAATTTGGCCTGTTGCCATATCTGGAATCATCATTGGAACGAAGAACGGGCTTACGCGTCTTGCCCCTTTATTTGAATACACTTCAAACTGCTCTTCAAATGTTTCAAGTCCGCCAATACCAGATCCAACCCATACACCAACACGCGGTGCGATTTCATCTGTGATTTCAAGACGTGAATCTTCTAGCGCCTTTTGAGCAGCAACGACTGCATATTGTGTGAAGCGTGCCATTTTTCGTGCTTCTTTTTTCTCCATGTAATCTTCAATGTTAAAATCTTTTAATTCTGCAGCCACTTTTGCTGTATATTCACTTGAGTCGACACGTGTGATTGGTCCAACTCCTGATACACCTGCTAAAGCATTTTTCCATGTTGATTCTACATCGTTGCCAAGAGGTGTCAAAGCACCCAATCCTGTAACAACTACTCGTTTTTTATCCATTAATTTGTGCACCTCACTCTTTTATCGGCCCCATCGCATAGCGATTGCGCCCCACGTTAATCCGCCACCAAAACCTACCATTACAATCACATCGCCGTCATGAATTTTTCCGGCTTCGATTTCTTCACATAGTGAAATCGGAATGGATGCTGCTGATGTGTTTCCATATTTATGGACTGTCTTCGACATTTTTTCAACTGGCAGCTCTAGGCGTTCGCGGGCTGCTTCCATAATGCGAATATTTGCTTGATGCGGGATCAAGAAGTCAACGTCTTCTTTTGATAGTCCAGCTTTTTCGATGACGTTTACGCTTGACTCGCCCATTTGTCTTACAGCAAATTTAAATACTTCTCGTCCATTCATGATTGTATGATCTTTTTCATCTAAGTACAAGTGCTTACCGCCTCTTCCATCGGCTCCAAGCTCAAATGAGAGAATTCCTTTCCCTTCGCTGACCTCTCCTAACACAGCAGCACCTGCTCCATCTCCAAACAGAACAGCAGTATTGCGGTCATCCCAGTCGGTAATGCGAGAAAGTTTTTCAACGCCAACGACGAGCACGTGCTTGAACGTACCTGATTCGATAAATTGTTTTCCAGTAACAAGCCCGTACATAAAGCCAGCACACGCAGCGCTAATATCCATTGCACATGCTTTATGTGCACCGAGCTGCTCTTGAATCATACAAGCGACTGTCGGAAATGATTGATCTGGCGTGACTGTCGCCACAAGAATCATATCGATATCTTCTGCAGCTACATTTGCGTCAGCTAATGCTTTTTTTGCAGCAGCAAGCGCCATATGTGATGTATTGACATCATCAGAAGCAATTCTTCTTTCTTCTATACCTGTTCTAGTACGAATCCATTCGTCAGAAGTTTCAACCATTTTTTCTAAATCAAGATTTGTTAACACTTTTTCAGGTATATAGCGGCCAAGGCCAATAATTCCAGCATTCATTGAATAAGACTCCTTTTACTCATACGAGCATGTGATATTGTGATCTTATATTAGTATCTGGTACTAATTTTAACTTATTTTTTTCTCCTTGGCAATACAAACGTCTAACCTTTCCTCTCACTTTTTTCATAGATTATTGATATACCAATCGTAGAAAGGAGCATTTGATATGGCGCAAAAAGATATTTTTTCGGCTATGATGTTTGGACAGCCGCTTGAAAAGGAGAAAAGCAAGGAAGAAGCAAAGGAGGAACGCGTGGAGACAACTTCAAGTGAAGAGTCCATTGACTACATGCATGTCATGAACCAAATTGGGAACATTATGAACTCCATCGATGAGCTGAAGCCTGTGTTTAAAGATGTTGGCCCTATGATTAGTGCCTTCAAGAAAAAATTATCATAAAAAAAAGCCACTATTCTGTGGCTTTTTCTGATTCTGCATCTGCTTTTCCAAGCTCATATGCCTCTTGCATAACAGATGTAAACAATGATAAAAGCGGCTGAAGAGCTTCGGGCTCAAGCTGAATACCTGCTTTATCTAATTCTTCTTTTGCCTGCGGAAAATACTTCATGGCAATTTGTAAAAACTCCATCGATTTTTCGTGCTGCATCGTTGTATCCTCACTTTTCATTTGGCAGTTTGCCAGTTTTTTTGTAAGACGCAATATCACTTTCAATGTCTTTCAAAAAAGCACGGTCAATGGTGGAACTAAATTTCCCCATTTCGATCACTCCTTCTTTAAAGTCAAAGGAGTACTCACCTTGTGCATTTAGCTTGCCTTCATTAAATTTCTTCGCAATAATACTATACGCTTTATCCACATGCTGGACTGTGCTTGTTAAGACGGTATGGCTGCCGAGGTTGGATTGATCGGTGACATATCCGATCGCTGATAAATTATCGGCTTTGATTTGTTCAATGACAGGGATATTATAACCATCACCTGCTGGATATACAACATCTACGCCCTGTTTTTCCAATTTTCGATAGAGCTCCACGGCTTTGTCCGCATCATCCCAGTTTTCAACAAACTCGGCAAGCACTTGTACATGTTCATCTTGATATTTTGCACCTTTAATAAAGCCGTCTACTTCGCTTTGCCAATCATATGTAGCAAGAATACCAATCTTTTTTGATTTTGACATATGTGCTGCTGTCATGCCTCCGAAAAAGCCCATCGCTTCACCTTTAAACGTCACATTCGCAACATTATCCGCCTGAGGCTTGTTTCCATTTACCGTGATAAATTGTGTTTTCGGATAATCTTCACTAATGATGTTGAAAATTTCGCTGTATTCACTGCCATGGCCAATAATCAAATTGACTCCTTTTTTGTGAAATTCTTCAATGGCATCAACGATTTTCTCTTTGTCGACCATTCCTTCCTTATAATAAACATCTACACCAAATGTTGATTGAATATTTAATAAGCCTTTATAACCTTTCGTTCCCCAAACTTGATCATTAATTGTATCGGGGACGAGTAAACCCACCTTCTCAATCTGTCCTTTTAAAGGTGCCTGTGAGCAGGCAGATAATAGGAGAAGGAACGAAAAGATCATGACAAGCCGCTGATACTTCATGCCATGTTCAACTCCCTTTGCCACATGCAGGCATGAACCTGTATGTTAAATATAGGTTTATTTTATACTGAAAAAAGATAAGATGGAAGATCATTCTTGCTTTTTGTCGAAAAATGTTGAGTTTTGTCTTTTCCATTCTGCCATCATTTCTTCTGATTTGTCATCTGTTTGTCTTTCTACCTTCAATTCATGTGTTATTTCCTGTCTTTGTTCAGAGCCTGATGCCCACTTGAACAAATCCCTTGCTACATCTTCTACAAAAAATGCCTCATCACGCTTCGTTCTTTCTTTATCAAGTGTCCATGGTCCAAACATGCGAGGTAGAATAACAGCCGGCACATTCTGATTGGATGATTCGTCTTCGTTTTTTTCGTAAAGAACCCGGTACATGCCATGCGCCGCTTTCAAGTCTTCGTATCTTTTATCTGGTTCTTCTGATTGAATAAAGATCAGATCATACGTGTCTTTCCCATCCTGAAGGTCAATGACACGGAAAAGATCATTTCTGCCAAGCCACATCATTCGTTCTTCTAATAACCTCTTTTGCTCTTCTGTTTGCTCATGAGGGCATGTGATATCCATTTGAATGCCCTCTTTCATCATATATTCACACAGCGCTAGGCCAAAAAATTCATCTGCCCCTATGATCAGTCCTGTCTCCATGTTCATGTCCCCTTTTTTAGCTTATCGAATAAAAAGAAGAGCCCTTTCCATGAAGGGCTGTTATCATCCTATTCATCACAATTCTCTTTCATGCGATTTATAAAACTTGTGAATGGATTGAAAGATTCTTCTCGGATGATCAAACATATGCAAGGTGAGATCGATCTGACAATGCTCTGGATTCTTCATGTGCTGATCAATAAAAGGCTTTGCATGCAGTTCATATGCATAGGGTGCACCGTTTAGTCTTTGCCATATGTGAATCGGTACATGAGCAGAATGAACAGGGAAAGCTGGGAGCGGATACGTTTCCGCTTCCTTTTCAGAGCAGCCGTAGCTCTTCGCTAATTCTTTGATTAGCTGTTTATAAAAGAATTTGTGTTCCTTTTCTCTTTCCCGTTGTGCATAGAGATGCAGACATGGATTCACCATCGCAATGGATCTTAGCACTTCTGGCATCTCTTCAGCAAGGCTCATAGCAACGAGTGCACCCATCCCCTCTGCCAGCACATGAATTTCCCGGTTTAATATTTCTTGTTTTAATGTGTGATGAACGAGCTGCTTTGTACTAAAAACAGCATCTTCGCATCCCCAGTGATTCCCATGAAGATGACTATTAAACAATGTATATCCTTCATCCTTTAAGGCAGTTAAAAGCTGGTTTCTTCCATAGTGCTGAAGCCAGAATGATGTATTTTCCTGCACAAAGTGATTTCGGTCACCGAGGATAAGAATGCCAAAGCCATTTGGTTTTTGAGGAAGGTGAATGACGTTCCACTGGGAACCAAGCTGGAAAAACCGTTCGCTTACACCCATATGGCCAGCCTCCTTTCAGTGATTCTGCTTTCTATGATATGAACAACAACTCTTGTAGGAATAAGGAAATCCCCTAATGACAGAAGAATTCTTTTTATTTTTATAGAAGAAGGTCTAAAAATGGTCACATAAAGGCTAAAACAGTCTTTTCCCCTCACTCGTATCTATGGTATGATAATCAATAGATTGTTACATAAAGGACGGTGGGATTATGCATTATATTATCACCCTCATTTGGACTTTTCTGCTGACACATATGGCTGGTTACATCGTTGCTTCGATGAATGGCGCTGCTTATGACTTTACTTTGACTTCTATTCTTGCAGTGGTGTTTACGGTTATTTTATTCATCTTTGCTGAAGTAAGTCCAATGAAAGAAACGGAAAGTTCAACAAAACACTCTTAATACGTAAGAGATGAATGCGAGAAAGAGCTAAAATGATCTTGATTTTAGCTCTTTTTCTTTTTGCTTGAAAAGCGGTACGCTAAAACCCCCTGCAGCTACAGGGGGTTTTTTATTGATTACACCTCGACGGTTTCGGACTTCTGTTTGTCTTGAGTCAAATGGCTTTTCGCAAGCCCTGTAAACAGGAAGATCGCGATACCTGATAAAATTTCAAGGACCCCGCCGCCAGCAATGACAGGTCCCGCTCCAAATCTTTCTGCCAGAACGCCTGATACGACAGCTGCAAACGGGAGGAAAACATTTGATGAAGCATTGATCACCGCGTATACTTGCGGCTGATCATCTTGGTCGACAGACGTTTGAATAATGACCATTTCCGGTACATTGATCGCACTAACGGCGGCACCGAATATAAAGGAAGCTAGTAGAACGACTGGCAGCCATGTACTCATCCCTGTAATAAAGAATGCAGCTCCTTCAATCATACCAGCGACAATAAAGAACAAACCAAATCTCTTAATTTTTACCTTCGCCAGAGCAAAGCCCATCATAAACGCGCCGACTGCAGCAACACCTCTTAAAATGGAATACACCATAGAATCGCTTTGCAATGCTTCTGCTACGTATACAGCAGATAGTGCCTGCCACGGAGCTGCAGCGACATTCATTAAAATACAATACAGCGTCAGTGCAAATAAAATGTGATGATTTTTGACGACGAGAAACCCTCTTTTTAAGTTATAAAAATATGTATTCTTTGCTTGTTTTATACCTGCTGCTTTGTCTTCAGCGGTTTTCTTTAATTTAACACCGATAATAAACAGGCCGGATATGATGAATAAGGCAGTGGTGATGAGCAGGGTATCTGCAGGTCCGATTAATTTGACTAAGAGACCAGCGACCATGACTGCTGCAAGTGCGACAATTTCAAAAGAAGATTGCAGGATGGCATTTGCTTTTTGAATCAGATGCTTCGGTACAATCTGCGGTAAAATCGCCACCGAGGCTGGGTTATACGCTGCACCTGTTGCCGATTGAATAACCATTAATGAGATCAATAACCATAATGGCAATAGATGCGAAAAATGCAGTAGCGGAATAATGAGTACAATGGTTGCTCGAACGACGTCTGATGCGAACATCCATTTAGACAAATGGTGCTTTTTCATAAGAGGTCCTAGTATTGGGGCTAGCAAAGATGAAGGAAGTACGGTTACTGCTAGGAGAAGTCCTGTACCGAGCGCTCCATCCCCTCTCAAAATCAATAGCCAAAGGACGGATGTAAAAGCAAAACTTTCTCCTGTGTTTTTAATGAGTCTTGATATGAATAATGAGGTGAAGCGTTTATTCCAAACACTTTCACTGAGATTCGTCTTTTCCATCACACAAATCCTTTCAACTAGTTAATCTCACTTACATATTTTACCTTAAATTCTCTTTTATTCATACTATTTATTTGAAAATTTGAACTTAATTGTTTTTTATTATAAAGAAAAAAGAGGCATGACACATGCCTCTAAAGACTTATTCCAGCCGACTCTTAGTCAATTGCTTACGGCTTTCTCTGATAGGTCCAAACACGGTTATGGTTCGAGTTATCCGGAAAGACGTCGCCTGCTTGAAGCTTAATCTTTAAAGGATCTTTCACCATACTGCCGGTTTCACCGATCTCGACATACACACCATTATTTGGTGCTTTATTCCCTGATTTAAACTGATGCTGCTGACCCATTTCCATCCTCCTTTCTCGATGATGTTATTATGTCCCGTGACTTGCCTCTCCAATCCTTTATGCAAAAAGTCCCTGCTCCTACGAGTCAGGGATGCTTTTCATTTATTTGGTTTGTTGATACATGAGCTCTTTGATTAATGCTTTTTGTACATGCAGGCGGTTTTCTGCCTGCTGAAATACTTTTGAGTGCGGTCCATCAATAATGTCTGCTGTCACTTCTTCTCCGCGGTGTGCTGGGAGACAATGAAGAAAAATATAATCTTTTGCTGCATGACGCATTAGTTCATCATTGACTTGATATTCTTTAAATTCAGCAAGGCGTTTCTCTGTTTCTGCTTCCTGCCCCATGCTTGTAAACACATCGGAATAAATGACATCTGCATTTTGGACAGCAGCGACAGGGTCTGTCGTAACGATGACTTCTGCGCCTGATTGTTTTGCAAACTCACGTGCTGTGTCTGTTACTTCTTGAAGTGGTTCATAGCCTTTTGGTGATGCAACTGCAATATCACAGCCTAGCTGCGCACAGCCAACCATCAAGGAGTGAGCCACGTTATTTCCGTCACCGATGTAGGCGACTTTGATTCCTTTTAATGTTCCTTTTGCTTCTTTTATCGTCAATAAATCAGCAAGTGCCTGGCATGGATGGGAGTAGTCAGTCAGTCCATTGATGACAGGAATGGACGCGTATTGTGCCAGCTCCTCGACCTTCTCATGTTCAAAGGTTCGAATCATAATGCCGTCTACATAGCCAGACAGCACCTGCGCTGTATCACTGATCGTTTCTCCTCTGCCGATTTGCAAATCATTTGAGCTGAGGAAGAGCGCATGTCCCCCCAGCTGCGTCATTCCCGCTTCAAACGATACACGGGTTCTAGTTGACGATTTTTCAAAAATCATCGCTAATGTTTTCCCTTTGAATAAATCTTGGTATGGGTTTTGTTTCATTTCTTCCGCTTTTTCAATTAAATAAGCAATATCATTGATTGAGAAATCTTTTAATGATAAAAAGTCTTTTCCGTATAATGTCGGTTGCACGTCAACTTGACTCATGCCGTCACTTCCTTTTTGTATAATTCTTGGAGCGATACTGGTGATACATCTCCATTTTTTCCTTGTAGGAATGCTTGAACTGTTTCATATTCGGTTAGAACTTGGACGCCGTGTGTGAGTGCTTTTACACGTTGCTCTTTTGCCTCTTCATCCTCGCCTAAATGGATATGAAGGGATTTATCTTCGTTTTGCAGCCAAGTGTCAAAGCTGTCCGTCCAGACGTCAAAGCCTGCATGTTTTGCTTCATCTACCAATTGTTCACTGCCTTTTATAAAGAGGCTACCTTTCTGATGCCAGATCGATGCAAACACTTTTTTCAAGGCGCTTTCGGCGTTTTTGCCTACACACATTCCTTCTCCTGTCGCTTTCATTTCAGGTGTCAGCTTTAAGTCAATATCTTGAATGGCATGTGATGAGAAGACTGGGAATTTGACCGCTGTTCCCCCTTTGTTTTTCGTTACTGGGTTCAGTTCTTCAAGCGTTGCACCCGCTAGTAATTGAGTCGCAAGCGGAATCATGTCAATGCCCATCACCTTGCTGACAACTGGAACGGTCCGGCTCGCCCGCGGATTCACCTCTAGTACAAGCGCCTGATCCCCTTTGATCACAAATTGGATATTCATAATGCCCTTAAACGCTAATTTCTTCGCTATTTGTTCGGACGCAATATGCACCTGCTGTTTGATGTCCTCGCTGATGGAGACACTTGGTAAGATGGCAAAGCTGTCACCTGAATGGACGCCTGCTTTCTCAATATGCTCCACGATCGTTGGGATGAAGGTCGTTTTTCCGTCAGAAATCAGATCCACTTCAACTTCTTTTCCAGTGACATACTCATCAATTAAAATTGGATACGGCAAATGATCTGGCTGATCAAGTAGTGACGTCAAATGCGCTTCTGACTGGACAACAATCATTCCCATTCCGCCAATGACATACGATGGGCGAATTAACACAGGGTAACCGATGCTGTTAGCATGCGTGAGCGCTTCTTCTTTTGAATGAGCTGTATTTCCTTTTGCATGAGGTAGGTTCAGTTCATCAAGAAGCTGATAGAACAGATCACGATCTTCCAGCGCATCTAGCGTGTCGAAGGATGTACCTAACAACGTAATGCCCGCTTTTTCTAAGCCTTCTGCTACATTGATGGCAGTCTGTCCGCCAAATTGAACGATGACGAAATCAATTTGCTCTGCTTCCACAACGTTTAAGATGTGCTCTAATGTAATGGGCTCAAAATATAAACGATCTGCGATTTCATAATCCGTACTGACCGTCTCTGGATTGTTGTTCATCATGATCGTTTCAAAGCCAAGCTTTTGCAGGGTAAGAACGCCATGCACCGCACTATAGTCAAACTCGACTCCTTGCCCAATTCGAATTGGACCAGAGCCAATGATGAGTGCACGCTGTTTTGTTTTCTCTTGATGCTCTCCATCACTTTTGCCAAAGTATGTGGAATAGAAGTAGTTCGTTTTTGCATCAAATTCCGCTGCACATGTGTCGACAATCTTAAATGAAGCCGTAATGCCATATTCTTGACGAAGCTGTCTAATCGCCTCTTCACTATTGCCTGTTAGAAGAGCAATCGTTTCATCAAGGAAGCCCTTTTCCTTTACCTTTTTCAAGGTGTCTTTTGAGAGCGTTCCCTCATGGTTCTTCAATTCCTGTTCGAGAGTGATCATATTGCTGAACACATGTAAGAAGAATAGATCGATTTTCGTCGCTTGATGGATCGCTTCAACCGTTTCCTGTCTTGAAAGAAGTTCCATGACAGCAAAGAAACGTCGATCGTCTGGTGTTTTGACAAGCTCAAATAGTTGTTCAGTCGATTGGTCTTTCAATTCTGGCAGGTGGAAACCCTTTGTCTTGATTTCAAGAGAGGCGACCGCTTTTTGGATGGCTGACTCTAAATTACGGTCAATCGCCATGACTTCGCCAGTCGCCTTCATTTTTGTACCTAATTGCCGATCTGCCTGTTTAAATTTATCAAACGGCCAGCGCGGGAATTTCACGACGACATAATCGAGTGCCGGCTCAAAACTAGCATAAGTTGTGCCTGTGAGCGGGTTTTTCAGTTCGTCTAGTGTATAGCCTACCGCAAGCTTTGCTGCCATTTTAGCAATCGGATAGCCCGTCGCTTTTGAGGCAAGAGCAGATGAACGACTAACCCGCGGATTCACCTCAATGACAAAGTATTCTTTACTGAGTGGATCAAGGGCAAATTGGATGTTGCATCCCCCGACTACATCGAGTGCTGAAATGATTTTCAGGCTTGCTGAACGAAGCATTTGATAATCTTGGTCTGTTAATGTTTGCGAAGGTGCAACGACAATCGAATCTCCTGTATGCACACCAACTGGATCGATATTTTCCATATTACAAACCGTAATACACGTATTTTGACGGTCTCTCATGACTTCATATTCGACTTCTTTAAAGCCCGCAATGCTTTTTTCAACTAAACACTGATGAATCGGGCTCGCTAAAAGGGCTCCTTCAATAAGCGGTTTAAACGCTTCTTCTGTTAAAGCAATTCCGCCGCCCTTTCCGCCAAGTGTGTATGCTGGTCTTAGGATGACTGGGAAACCTACTTCTTTTGCAAATTGAAGGGCATCCTTTGCATTATCCACAATTTCACTATCTGGCACAGGTTCGTTCAACTGCTTCATGAGAGCACGGAATTTCTCTCGATCTTCACCGTTTTCAATTGTTTCAACTGACGTTCCGAGCAGGGTTACCCCGTGCTTTTTCAGCACACCGGCTTTTTCGAGCTCGACAGCAAGGTTTAAAGCGGTCTGTCCGCCAAGGTTGGCTAAAAGACCATCTGGTTTTTCCTTTTCGATGATTCTTTTCACTGAATCAACTGAAAGCGGTTCAAAATAGATTTCATCAGCAAATGATTCGTCTGTCATAATGGTTGCTGGGTTGTTATTCACTAAAATGACTTTGTAGCCCTCTTCTTTTAGGGCCATACATCCTTGTGTTCCTGAGTAATCAAATTCAGCTGCCTGACCAATGATGATTGGACCAGACCCGATGACTAGAATGGTTTGTATGCTTTGATCTTTAGGCATGTGCAACTTCTCTCCTTGCTTGTTTCACTTTCTCAATAAAATCATCGAATACCCATTCACTTTCAGCAGGACCTGGGTGTGCTTCTGGATGAAATTGAACTGACATAATGAGCTTCTCTTTATGAATGAATCCTTCGACAGATCCATCATTAACATGAAGGAATTTCACTTCCACTTCTTTGTCATTCATGCTTTTTTCATTCACCACATAGCTGTGATTCTGACTTGTCATGAAAACACGTTTGGATTCTGTATCTTGTACAGGGTGATTCGCCCCGCGGTGGCCAAATGGAAGCTTATACGTATCCCCGCCAAGTGCAAGAGCGATTAATTGATGACCTAAGCAGATTCCAAGTGTCGGGAAGGTCATCATGATGTCATGAATGGTTTTTAAATATGGCTTCATTGTTTTGGGATCTCCAGGTCCATTCGATAGCAGGACCGCATCTGGCTTAATCTCAAACACCTTTTCCAGCTGTTTGTACGGAATGACGGTTACTTTACAGCCGCGCGCTTCAAGCGAATCTGCTATTGATTTTTTAAAGCCAAAATCAATAAGCGCTACATGTTCCTCGCCGCTGCCTTGAGTGTAGATTTCATCGTCTGTCACCTGTGCGATCACATTGTCTTGTTTCATGGCCGGCGGTGTTTCGTTTTCGTCTACACTGATCACAGCGTTCATCGTCCCATTTGCCCGGATGTTTTGCACGACTGCACGTGTATCGGTATGAGTCAGAAGCGGAATGTTCCACTTCTGTAAATAATCTTTTAAGCTAACCGCTGCAAGATGGTGAGAGAAATGATCCGCTGCTTCATACACAACGACAGCTTTCACTTGTGGTTTTTTGCTCTCAAAGTCTTCATGATTAATACCGTAATTTCCGATGAGTGGATATGTGAAAACAATGATTTGTCCCTTATAGGAAGGGTCTGTGAGCACCTCTTGGTAACCTGTCATCCCTGTAAAGAAAACCACTTCACCTGTCATGCCAGCTTCTCCTGTCAGATCTCCTTCAAAAGAGGCTCCATCTTCTAAATTTAAATAACCTTTCATGCTTGTGTCACCCCAAATTGAATAATTAGTAATATAAATGCATTTTTATGCGTTTTGGTGTAAAAAAATTTATACCGTCACTGTTTCATTTGCTAAAACATGAGTCATCGCTTCTATTGCTTGATCTATTTCTGCTTTTTCTACATTCAGCGGAGGCAATAACCGAATCACATTCGGACCAGCTGGAAGTACTAGCAACCCCTGTTCTCTCAGAGCTGTGATATAATCTCCGACTCGCTGATGACATTCAACCCCTGCCATCAATCCTTTTCCGCGTACTTCTTTTACGATATTCAGTTGTTTCAGATCTTGCAGTTTTTCTAGCAGATAAGCGCCTTTTTCTTTGACTTCTGTCAGAAACTCATCTTTGAAAATGACATCGAGTGTTGCATTCACAGCAGCCATGGCAAGCATGTTGCCACCAAAAGTTGTTCCATGTGAACCTGGTGAGAATGCGTCTCCTAAAGCCTTTTTCCCGATGACTGCACCGACTGGGAAGCCATTTCCTAATCCTTTAGCAGAAGAGATAATATCAGGATCAAGTCCCGTCTGTTCGTATGCAAATGCTGTTCCTGTACGTCCAATACCCGTTTGAATCTCATCTACGATCAGAAGTGCTTCATGCTTTTGGCAAAATGCTTGAACAGCTTCTAGAAATTCTGTTGTCGCTGGATTTACGCCACCTTCTCCTTGCACAACCTCAAGCATCACCGCTGCCACATCATCGACTTCACATGCAGCAATAGCGTCTGGGTCATTGAACGGGACATAATGAAAGCCTTCCAGCATGGGACCAAAACCCGTTTTGATTTTATCTTGACCTGTAGCAGCCATACCAGCATACGTGCGCCCATGAAAAGAGTGCAGAAATGTCACGATGTTTGTTTTCTCTGTTGCTTTACGCGCTAATTTGATTGCACCTTCATTTGCCTCAGCTCCGCTATTACAGAAAAACACGAGATCCCCTGAACTGTTTGCAGCCAGTTTTTCTGCTGCTTTTTCTTGCAGTCCATTTTCAAATAGATTCGATACATGCCAGACGTGATCAAGCTGTTTCTTGATGGCTTGATTGACCTTTGGGTGATTGTGACCGAGATTTGTGACCGCAATGCCTTGTATAAAGTCTAAATATTTTTTCCCATTTGTATCGAATGCCCAAGAACCTGCTGCCTCTTTAATTTCAACATTCCACCGTCCATAAGTTTGAAAGAGATGACTCACAGGACCGCCTCCTTTTCCTTCACAATTCTTGTTCCTTTAAAGGTTTCCCCTGTAAAGATACTGCCTTTGCCATTGACGATCATGACTTCATTCACATCTCCTGATAAAGCACTCAAAGCGGATTGCACCTTTGGAATCATTCCCCCGGAAATAATGCCTTCATCAATGAGCATGAGAGCTTCTTGTTCGGTGACGACATCTAATAGCTCGCCATTTTTTAAAATGCCTTCCACATCTGTAACAAACATGAGCTTATCAGCTTTCATCGCTCCTGCGACAGCTGATGCTGCTAAATCAGCGTTTACGTTTAACGTTTGGCATTCCTCTGTCATAGACAACGGTGCAATCACAGGAATAAACTGTTTTTCCATTAATGCTTCTGCCATCTCTGGATGCACTTCTTTGATTTCACCAACGTACCCGTACACGTCTTGATTAAGAAAATCAGCGACAAGCATCTGACCATCTTTCCCAGACACGCCGACAGATGAGATACCATGCTTTGCGAGCTCTGATACAAAGTATTTATTGACCGTTCCTGAAAGGACCATTTCGGCTACCTCTAATACCGGCTTCGTTGTTTTGCGCTGCCCGTCAACAAATTCTGTTTTCACTTCTAATTTTTGCAGCATGTTCGTGATTTCAGGGCCTCCGCCATGGACGATAGCCAGCTTAAATCCAGCAGCTTGAAGTGAGCGGACATTTTCGTAAAAGGTATCTGAAAGTTCTCGAATGACACTGCCTCCACACTTGAATACGATCGTTTTATCCATGTCTATCTCCTTCATTATGTGCGATAGCTCGCGTTAATTTTCACATAATCATAGGTAAGGTCACAGCCCCATGCCGCTGCCTGACCATTCCCCTCATTCATTTGAATCAAAATCGTGATCTCATCCTGCTCTAAATACGCTTTTGCTTCCTCTTCTGAGAATGGCTGCGGTTCATTATGTTTAAACAGACATTGTCCACCTAAATACACTTCTACCTCTTGTGGTGTGACGGACGCTGCGCTATGGCCAATCGCTCCAATGATACGCCCCCAGTTGGCGTCGGTGCCGTATACGGCTGTTTTCACTAGACTTGAACCGACGATTTTCTTCGCTATGATGCCGGCTTCTAAATGATTTTTAGCGCCAGCGACTTGCGCTTCAATTAATTTCGTTGCACCTTCTCCGTCTCTTGCAATCTCTTTGGCAAGATCCTCACAAGCTAGCTTTAATCCTTCTTTGAACAATGGCCATTCTGGATGCTCTTCATTTAGCACATCATTTTCTGCCATGCCATTTGCCATCACGAGTACCATATCGTTTGTCGATGTTTCTCCGTCGACAGTAATTTGATTAAAGGTCACATCGGTAATATCACGCAGTGCATTTTGCAGAGCGTCTTGTTCGACATTTGCATCCGTTGTCACGAAGCCAAGCATTGTTGCCATATTTGGATGAATCATACCTGAGCCCTTCGCTGCACCTGAAATGAGAATCTCTTTGCCGTTTATCGTCAGGGTGTATGTTGTGTTTTTAATGACTGTATCTGTCGTTAAGATTGCCTCTTCAAAATGACCATTTCCTGCTTTTGCTTCTTTCAGCTGAGTGATGCCTTTTTTGATTTTATCCATATCCAGACACTCTCCAATGACACCAGTAGAAGAAACAGCAATGTAATCAGGTTCTACCCCTAACATATTTGCGCAAGCTGCCTGCATTTCGTATGCGTCCTTTAAACCTTGCTCACCGGTACATGCATTGGCGATGGCACTATTGACAATGACCCCTTTTAATTGCCCTGTCTTTTTTAAGCTTTTCTGAGTGACTTGTAGAGGCGCAGCTTGAAAGTGACTTTGTGTGTATACCGCTGCACTCGCTGCCGGCACTTCACTGACGATCAGTCCGAGGTCTTTTTTTGAATAACGTAATCCAATATGAATCCCCTTTGCTTCAAAGCCTTTTGGTGATGATACGTCACCGTCTATTTTAACAATGCTTTTTTCATTCAATTCGATCATGTTTGTTGTCTCCCCTGTTCTTATGGATAGAGAGGTGTCATTGTGAGGCCCGCCTCTTCATCTAAGCCTTTGATGATGTTGAAGTTTTGAACCGCTTGGCCGGCTGCGCCCTTCATGAGATTGTCGATCACAGACACAATCGTGAGTCTGCCTGTACGTTCATCTAAATGAAAGCCAATGTCACAGAAATTACTGCCGTATACTTCCCTTGTTTGCGGATACACCCCGTGATCTCTCACTCTGACAAAATAGGAATCTTCATAAAAGCCTTTCATATGCTTCATCAATTCCTCTTTTGTGATATCTGATTTCAGCTGGGTATACATCGTCGCCATAATCCCCCTTGTCATCGGGACAAGGTGCGTTGAAAATGTGATATTCGCCGTGTGCGGATTCCATTCTCTTAATATTTGCTCTATTTCAGGTGTATGTTGATGTTCATTTACCTTATAAATTTTGAAGTTGTCGTTTAGCTCTGAAAAATGCGTTCCAAGTGAGGCAGATCGTCCTGCACCGGACACTCCTGTTTTTGCATCTATTATGATCATAGATTCATCGATTAGATTCTGTTTCATCAGCGGTGCTAAACCGAGAAGAACTGCGGTAGGGAAGCACCCTGGATTTGCAATAACTTCAGCCTGCTCAATCGTTTCACGATTCAATTCAGATAACCCGTACACAGCTTGTTGAACAGATGCTTGATCAGCTGCCCTTCGTTTATACCAAGCTTCATAGGTTGCACCGTCTTGAATGCGCAAATCACCTGATAAATCAATGATAGGCACTCCTTGGTTCATGAGCTTCGGTGTGAGTTCACTTGATACGCCTGCTGGTGTCGCTAAAAACACAGCATCTGTTTCTCGCACAATGGCAGCAGGATCAATGGCTTTTAATGTTTGATCAGTAATCGTTGTTAGATGCGGATAAGATTGACTGTATAATTGCCCATCACCACTCGATGAATACAATATACATTCATCCACGTGTGGATGTTGCTTGAAGATACGAACTAATTCCGCACCACCGTATCCCGTAGCACCTATAATACCTATTTTCAACGTCAATACACCCTCTTGATCTTTGTGAAATTATTTAACATTATAACATGTATAAAAATTAATTCAATTGTATATTTAATATTTCTTTTCATTTTTTTTCATAAAAAAATCCACATATCTACGTGAGATATGCGGATTTATCTTTCATATTTCATCAAGATGATCATGAGAGCACTGCATAAATATATGATAGAGCTTGCATAAAAAATGAAGTAAACGGTGAAGAAATCTGCAAACAGGCCGCCAAGCATAATTGCTATCGATGAAAAAAGAGCTGTCCAAAAATGATAGCGGCCGACCTCCTTCATTCTTTTATTCTCTGTTGTCAGTTCCGTAACGATGAGTTTTTCCCCGTGCTTTTGAAAGCCGCCTAGTGCACCAAGTGCCAGCTGAATCATATACACTTGCGCGACTTCTGTTATATGCGGAAATAGCAGCAAAAGAAATGCCATACCGAACGAATGAATAATCAAAAAGAGCCGCCTATCGGTGGTTTCGGGCATTTTCCCTAAAAGTAAATGAATAAACGCTCCGCTTAAACCAAAAAGGCCATAGGCAAGACCAAACTGAGAGTAGCTTGATCCAACATTTTTAATAAAAAGAATGTAAAAAGGGAAAATCAAACTGCTGGCGAAAAACAGCAGACTTTGAGAGTAGACGAACCATTTCATTGCTTTTGCATTCATTGTGTATTGTACCTTTCATAAAAGTAATTGATAAACCTGCCGTCCGGATCTGCTTGCTTTTTCTTTTGGAAGAACACATCCGTTTTAGGATACGCCTGTTTCATTTGTACCTTCGTTTGATAAGGCATGTACGGTAAGTAATAGCTTCCATGGTGCCGTAGCGTGATATCTGTCATTTGCCGGATGATCCGCTCTGCTTCTGCCTTCTCTTCTTTCTTAAAACCATAATTCACTAAAAGAACAAGGGCAAACATATCTTCTTTCGCATATGAGAGATCCGCTTTTTCATTTTTTTGTACGTAGCGGATCGTGATGTTCATTAAATTCAAATCTTCCTGTTGTAAAAAGTGTCTCATTTCATCGATATACGCACGAAAGCGGTCCACTGGGACGAAATATTCCTGCAGTACATCTGTGTCTGACTCATTCTCATAGTCTAAAAAAGCAGAATCTGAGCGCATCACATTATTTCTTGTGATCAGCTGATCATTTTGACTTTGGAAATACTTCTTTTGCAAATTCCATAGCAGATCTTTCCCCATATCAAACCTTCTTGAAAGACCGAGCATAAATTTGAGTGGCATAACGAGTTGATCCTCTTTCAGCTCTTGATATGATTCGATCTCTTGTTGTGAAGTGAGGGAATAATTCGTTACATACATCTCTTTCAAAAAGTTGGTTTTCGATGTTGAGATTCTGGCAAGATGCATGCGTACTTGTTTATTTTGTTTGACATGTTTTTGAAAATAATCAGTGTATTCATCGTAATTTAGAGAGGTTGTCTCCATTTTATATAATTCATCCTTTGTTAAGGAAAGTTCAACATCTAAAATGACTCCGAACAAGCCGTACCCTCCAATAACGGCAGTAAATAAATCATCGCCTGGCTTCACTGTGACAATCTCACCATCTGCTTTTAACAGTCTGAAGGAACGAACGGTGTCAATGAGTGAGCCGTAGCGAATGTCACGTCCATGTGCGTTTGCACTGAGAGAACCGCCAATCGTAAAGATGTTCTGTGATTGCATGACCTTCACTACAAGACCATATGGGTTGACATATCTTTGTATATCATCCCATGTAGCGCCGCTTTGGACACGGATGGTTTTCTTTTTTTTATCAAATGCTAAAATTTGGCGGAATTCTGTCATATCGAGCACGATGCCATTTTCATAATACGTGTGGCCGCCCATGCTATGCTGTTTGCCGGCAATGGATATCGGTAGTTTTTTTGCTTTCGCTTCTTCTACTACTTCTTTTAAAGTGTCTATTTCTTTACCTTGAACGACTTTTTTTATTTTAACAGGCATGAGATGACTGACATCTGTAAATGCCTCAAGGTCTTGTTTTTTGTGTGCTTGCTCCTCACGAATGGTGATTGATGTAAAAAATGCAGCAGCATATCCCATCAAAAGAACGATCCACAACCATTTTCGTTTCATTATAGGTACTCCGTTCTATAAAAATTACATTCATTATATCAAACCATACTCTCCCCCCACCTTAATTTTTCATAAAAAAACCCGGTACGAGTGTTCCTCATACCAGGCATTTTCATTTGTGCTTATTGAATACCGAGCGCGATTTTTGCGTATCTTGACATTTTGTCTCGTGTCCAAGGCGGATTCCATACGATGTGAACTTCTGTTTCTTTCACTTCTGGAAGATCACTTAATGCTTTTTTCACTTCATCCACGATAACTGGTGCAAGGGGACACCCCATTGATGTTAAGGTCATCGTGATATCCGCTTTTCCATTCTCATCAAGATCGACATCATAGACAAGTCCAAGGTTGACGATGTCGACATTCAGCTCAGGGTCAATCACCTGTTCTAGGGCGCCTAAAATATTTTCTTTCAATGCTTCATCCATGATATCCACTCCTTTTCCATTAGTATAACGTACTTTTTCTTTTGACTAAACGTTTGTGCTTTTCAGATGTGTCACAAACCAGTCAATCGTTTCAAACATTGCCTGTCTTGAGACCTTATGGCCAGCTTGTCCATCTGTAATAAAACGAATCAGGTGCGGATCTTCTTTATATTGGGTTGCTACTAACTCGTCATAAAGAGCTTTTGCATGCCGATAAGGGACAACTGGATCGTTTTCTGCATGCCAGAATAACAGCGGTCTTTTGTTTAATCGATCTGTTTGCAGCGTTAAATCATAAGGACGCAGCGCGTCTAATTGCTGATGAACCTCTTCGTCTGTAATTTCTTTCATCAACCCTTTGTTCCGCATGTTCATGATTTGTGCTTGTAGGAATGTCGTATATTTCGGACTGCCCATCAAGCTAACTGCCGCTTTAATCCAATCATGCTTGGCGAGTGCACCAAAGGTCGTGATACCGCCCATGGAAGTACCTGCAACACCGATCAGATCGGCTTCAATCAATTGTTTTTCTTGAAAATATGTTTTGAGTATATCGATTTCACGTATTTCGTTCAGGACAATTTCCCAGAACCTTGACGCCAGTTCCTCTAAGCTGAGGTTTTCTGATCTTACACCATGATAAGCACAGTCAGGCAAAATCACTCTCATGCCTTTTTCCGCCAAATGAAAGGCGAAGTGTAAGTTGTGCTCGCGTGCACTTGTAAATCCGTGTATAAAAAATACAAGCGGCAGCGGTTTGTTTTTATTTTCAGCTTTTACGATATGTAAAAATGGAATATCGCGCGCAATTTGCTCATCAATGGTGATCACAGCCTATGAATCCTCCTTTATCATTCCCGTCTTTGTTTATTTTAACATGTAGACAACAAAGATGTGATAAAGATACACTATAGGTAGAGGCGCCGCAAGAACTGCCTCCTATCACTTACAGATCAAAGGAGATTTTATGGAGACTAAACCTTATCTAATCGCACTTGACCTGGATGGCACGTTATTAAAAGATGATAAAACCATCTCTACACACACACTTGACGTCATTCAAAAAGTGAAAGACAGCGGGCATCATGTCTGTATTTCAACCGGACGGCCATTTCGTTCCAGCTCTCCTTATTATCAGCAATTACAGCTTGATTCACCCATTGTGAATTTTAATGGAGCGTTTGTCCATCATCCTCTTGATGAAAAATGGGGAAGATTTCATACTTCACTTGATCTTCAAGTCGTTAAACAGCTTGTAGACATTAGTGAGGAGTATAAAGTACACAATGTGCTAGCTGAAGTGTTAGACGATTTGTATTTCCATTATCATGATGAGAAGCTCATTGATATATTTAATATGAATGCAAATAAAGTTACTGTTGGAGACCTTAGAGACAACCTTGGAGAGAATGTGACGAGCGTGTTAATTCACGCAAAAGAAGAGGACGTTGGAGCCATCCGAAGCTATTTATCAGATGTTCATGCAGAAGTAATTGATCATAGGCGATGGGCTGCTCCGTGGCACGTGATTGAGATCATTAAAACAGGCATGAACAAAGCCGTTGGACTGCAAAAGATCAGTGATTATTACGGCGTTCCACAGGAGCGGATTGTGGCATTCGGAGATGAAGACAATGATTTAGAAATGCTTGAATTTGCTGGATGCGGTGTGGCTATGGGCAACGGAATCGATGCTGTGAAACGTATTTCAAATGAAGTCACTGATACAAACGAACAAGATGGAATTGCAAAGTTTCTAACGAATTACTTCTCGCTTTAATTTTTCCATTCATACATACCAGATGGAAGCGGGCATACTACCTTTAGACAGGTTGTCCTGTCAGCTTGTGTAAAGGGGCGGATTCCGAATGGGTAAAAGAAGCAAATCGAAACGCTTTATACAACAAGGTAAAGATTCAGTCAGTCTGCATGATGCACGTTTTCCTTATCGTTCTACGCTTGAAGAAGCTGCGGAGGACAGGGGAAATATGAAGACTGATGCTTCTGGAGGTTCATTGTGAGAAACGAACTTTTTGATCAAGCCAAATCATTTACTGAAGAAGCCCTTACTTCTTCATTTCCATCTGGGTTAGAGCGTCAACAGGCGGTCAAACGAGCCAAAAATGCCGTATCATCTGCATTTGCCAATTCGACAGATGCAGAAAGAAACCAGCTGCATACCTTCCAAGACTTGCTCGATGATCTCTAACATAAAAAAGCTGTCCACACCATCGGACAGCTTTTTCTGTTTCTCATGAAGCTGAAAGCACTTATTTCACTTGGAACGTTTTCTTTTCCGTGATTTGCTTCAGCCCTTCTGCTTTTCCTTTAAATGTGACGACCGCTTCATACGTTCCCGGCTTGACACCATTTGACCACGTATCTTGAAAATCATAGGCTTCGCCTTTCTTTAGTACAAATGATTGGATGGCCTGAGTGAACATACGGTCTTTTGAGTAGCGGTATTGTTCATTTCCGTTTTCATCATACACACTGAGCTCGAATTTCTGGCTTGTGTTAAAGGTAAATTCAATATCTCGATCTGATTCATTTTTCAGTGACATGTTAAATTGAACCGAAGAACCTTTCTGGACGGGGTCTACTGTGAGTACAACCGTTTTTTCTCCCATTTGACCGGATACCTCCTTGTTTGGTTCATCCTTTTTTTGTTGTCCACAAGCGGTTAAAATCAATACAACGAGAAGAAGCACCAACCCTTTTTTCATTCGCTACCCACCTTTTAATCTCGTCTGAAAAATCCAAGAATATTAGTTGTTTGCACAATATTTGTAAAGGCTTTTGGATCGACTTCTTTAATAATTTGTTCAAGTTCATACAACTCATACCTTGTAATGACGATCACCATCATTTCTTTTGGCTCATTGGTAAAAGCTCCCTTTGCAGGTACAGTCGTAATACCTCTGACCATTTTTCCATAAATGGCTTCCTTGATTTCATCAGCCTTCTTCGTCACAATCATCGCGGTCAGCTTCTCATGTCTTGTATGGATGGCATCAATGACCCTTGTGGTCACATACAGTGTGACAAGGGTATATAATGCTTTCTCCCAACCTTGTAATAATCCTGCTGTAAAAATGATGATACCATTTAAAATGAAGAAATACGTACCGACTGGTTTATCCTTCCACTTCGCTAAGATCATGGCTATGATGTCGAGTCCGCCTGTCGATGCCCCAAATTTGAGCGTGATCCCAATCCCTACTGCTGATATCACGCCGCCAAACACAGCATTTAGTAAAATATCATGTGAAACACTCGTTTCTGGTAAGATGCCGAGGAAAATGGTCGTCAGGGCCACACTGATGATGCTGTAAAACGTAAAGGAACGGCCCACTTTCATCCACCCTAAAATGCCGACTGGAATATTTAAAATAAATAATAGAATCCCTGTGGATACATAAAATGGCGCATATTGATCCATTAAGCTAGATAACAGCTGGGCTACCCCTGTAAATCCACTCGCGTATACATCAGCTGGGATTAAGAATAAATTTAGTCCAATCGCATTGAGCAGTGCACCAATGACGACGACAATGAGTTTTTTTGCTTCTCCGATGAACATATTGTCATTCCTCCACTTACCATTCTCTCTATGGTTTTCCCTAAAATTTAGAATTTGAACACGAAAAGTTGATTTCTGTGATATAGTTAGGCTAAAAAGTTGTAAAATATGGCTGATTTTTTTAGAAAGAAGGGATTTTGATGACTGTTCATATCATAGCAGACAGTGCTGCTGATCTGCCTCTTTCTTATTATGATGAACATAACATGACGGTTATTCCGCTCCGTGTATTGCTTGGCGAGCAGGAATTTGAAGATTTGGTCACCATTGAACCAAAACAAGTATTTGATGCGATGAGACAAGGTGCTAGCCCAAAAACGTCACAAGCTTCACCAAACCGAATCAAAGAAGCCTTTGTTTCTCTCGCACAAACCCATACATCTGCAATCTATGTTGCCTTCTCATCAGAGCTTTCTGGTACATATCAAACCGCTGTGATGATGGCAAACGAAGTGAAGGAAGAATACCCTGATTTTGATTTACGAATCATTGATTCTAAATGTGCTTCACTCGGCTATGGGCTTGCTGTCAAACACGCTCAATCACTTGCCATTGACGGAAATACAATACTAGAAATTGAAACGTCTGTAAAGCATTTTTGCGAATCTTTACAACATATTTTTACTGTAGACGATTTATCGTATTTAGCAAGAGGCGGAAGAATTAGTAAAGCGTCCGCATTTGTTGGCGGTTTATTGAGTATTAAGCCCATTTTACACGTCGAGGATGGAAAGCTCATCCCCCTTGAGAAAATCCGCGGACGTAAAAAGCTGTTGAAACGCATTATTGAACTGATGAAAGAACGTGGAACGGATTGGTCAAATCAAACTGTTGGCATTAGTCATGGTGATGATCCTGCACTTGCAGAAGACATGAGAGAATTGATTGAAGCCGAATTTCATCCAAAAGAAATTGATATTCAGATTGTCGGCGCAGCTGTTGGGTCCCATTCAGGCCCAGGTACGCTTGCCATCTTCTTTACAGGCAAACCATCATAAAAAGCACCCTTCCCTGACACATCACGGGAAGGGTGCTTTTCTTATGACTTATGAAAGTTTAAAACGGTGGACGGTTTCATTTAACCTTGCCGTCATACTCATCAGTTCTTCTACCTGTTTGTTCATTTGATGGAAAGATTGCAGCTGTTCATTGGCCGAGGCAGAAATTTCTTCACTGCCAGCTGCTGTTTCTTCTACAACCGCACTAATATTTTCAATCGAGTTGAGCACTTGTCCGCCAAGCTCTGTTGATTGAACAATTTGGTCATTTAAGACCGCCATTTCTCGTTTAATGTGCTGCGCTTTTGTTTCTATATCTTCAAAGGAGTGTGAGGTTTTGTCCATCGCATCCTGCTGTTGAAGTGAAAGCTTGACTCCTTCTTTGACAGTTTGACTAATGGATTGAATGCCTCTTTCAATATGACTGACCATATCAAAGATTTGTCTTGTAGCGTTAGATGATTCGTCAGCTAGCTTACGAATTTCATCTGCTACAACGGCAAAGCCTTTTCCAGCCTCACCTGCTCTTGCCGCTTCAATCGCTGCATTTAGCGAAAGTAAGTTTGTTTGATCCGCAATGTCAGAAACTGTTTTGGCCATAGCCGAGATCCCGCTAGCATATTGCGTGAATTCTCCTGCCGACTGCTCGATTTGCCTTGTGGCATGTGTATTTTTTTCAATCGCCGTTTTGGTTTCTGTTAACGTGTGCTTTCCACTTTCCACTGCTTCTATCGCATCCCCTGTACTTTGGATGACTGTTTGTGAACGTTCGGAATTTTTACGTCCATGCTGATCCATCTTTTCAATCAAGCTAACGCCATGCTGGAGATCCTCTGAAATGGCCTGTGACCCATTTGCCATTTCGTCTGTCGAGACAGATACTTGATTTGCAGATTCCATCAGCTTTTTGTTTTCATCATCTAACTGGATCGAGAATGTCTCTACTTGACTTGAGACATTACTGATTTCTTTAATCAAACTAATCAGTTGATCTGTCATTTGATTAAAGGATTCATTCAAGCCGCCGATTTCATCCTTACGCTGAATGTCCATTCGCTCGACAGCAAGGTTGCCTTCTGCGATCTGCTTCGCTCGGTAGGAAAGTGATTTAATCGGTGTCACGATGGATCTTGTTAATCCAATATTTAAAAAGACAGCAATGACAATCAGTGTGAGGGCTGCGACGAGTGCACTTGTGATGATCCATTGCACATTATCCGCTGTATTCTCTAGATTTTGTTTATATGCTTCTTCTGCTCTTTTATTCATTGTATGGATGTCGTTTAAAACACCATCAATTCTTGCAGCGACCCGTCTTGCATCCGATGCGTTTTTTTCACCAATGGCATTATTTGCTTCCTTGGTCCACGTGTCATATTTTGCATTTAACCTTGTTAATTCATCTTTATTTATATTTCCTGCATGTTTGTTTAACGTCTGCAGCTGTTTTTTTGCTGTAGAAATACCGGTTTGAACAACCTCTAGCTGTTCATCAGAAAGGGTCATTGAATAATTGGTCATGGTTTGTTCGACGCTTTCAAAGCTTGCCTTCGTTTTTTGAACATTTAATAAGGCTTGAACTTCTGTTTCATTTGATGATTGGATCTTTGTCATACTGACAATGATAAAGGCGATGACGCCAACTGCTAAAAGAAGTGAGACGAGTGAGTTGAGTAAAATTTTGATGCGCAAGCTCATGATGCGTCCCCCTCATCTTTTAGCAATTTCTGCTTCAGTTCATTTACTTTTTTGGTCAATGTTTCAGCATCTTTGAGCACCCGAATTCTTGCCATATCGATTCCGTCATTGTTTAAGTCGTAAATAACATGCCCATTTTTGATTTGATTGCTCTTGACGAGCTGTTCGCTGAATTGATAGACCACTTCATCGACTTTTTTTACCATGGACGAAATCACCGCTTTTTCAGCGGTGTAGTACTGATCACTATCTACACCAATGGCATATTTGCCCTGCGCTTGCGCTTCTTTTAATACACCGACACCTGTATAGCCAGCTGCGGCATATAAAACGTCTGCTTTCTTTTTGATCATGCCTTTGGCTATTTTACTGCCTTTGTCCGCATCACTAAACGTATTAGCATAGGTGGATAAGATCTTGATGTTCGGATTCACTGATTTGGCGCCTTTTTGGAACCCTTTTTCAAAACGATGGATCAACTCCGCATCGACACCGCCAACAAATCCAATGACATCACTTTTCGTTGTCATTGCAGCAAGTGCGCCCGCTAAATAGCTGCCTTGCTCTTCTTTAAACGTCACGGAGGTCACATTTTTCAGCTCAGATACGGCATCGATGAGCAAAAAGTGCTTCTTCGGATATTTCTTTGCGACTTTTTCTAAGTCTTCTTGCATACTAAAGCCTACCCCGATGACGAGATCATTGCCAGCTTTTACAAGCTCGGTCAGTCCTTTTTCATATGTATCGGTTTCTGCAATTTCTCTATAATCAAATTCAATACCTAGGTCATCACGTGCTTTTTCTAATCCTTTAAACGATGAATCGTTAAATGATTGATCACCAAGACCATCATCTGTGAGCATAACGCCAATATGCTTCGCATTTGATGCTGGTGGTTCCCCTTGTTGATTGCTGCATGCGGCGAGCACCATAAGCACGGCTACCAACAGAAGCAATGAAATTTTCACTTTCATCCAAACACACACTCCTTTTGTCATCCTTACTCCTTTCTTATCGGATTTGAGAGGCGTTGTTTCAATGATTAAGTGAAGGTTTTTCAGCTTTTTTCATGACTTTTTTCACTAAAAAAACCCATTATTTATCACAAATATAAAAAAAGGGATAAAACCATGATGATTTTATCCCTTTTTCTTCATTTCAGTGTGATATGAAAACCCATGAGGTTAGGGTTCTCTTTCACGCTGCTCATTTTTTCTCGTATGTCCAGCCCTCTTTTTGGTAGACTAGGCCGTTTTTCATCAAATGACCTAATGCTCGTTTAAAGGCTGCCTTGCTCATTTGGAATCGTTCACGGATGTCTTCTGGATCACTTTTGTCTCCATAAGGCATAGCACCATTTCTCGTTCTCATATAGGTTAAGATTTCTTCTGCATCGACAGATAACGCTTCCTGTTTTCTAGGAAGCAGAGAAACGTTCACGGTCCCATCCTCTTTCACTGCAATGACGCGTCCTGTCACGGTCGATCCTAATCTTGGTTCTTCCTTTCGTTCCGTGCGGTGGATAAACCCTCGCACGCCTGTATCTGTCAGCATAAACGAGCCTGTCGCAATTAAGCGATAAATCGTACCAGTGATTTCTTTGTTCATTAAGGTTTCAGGTGCTTCAGTAAACAATTCACTGATCACATCTTCAGTGGCTGGCTTTGCGAACATTCTGCCGTAGCTTGTGACTTTCAGCATACAGTAAAGTTTGTCTCCTTTTTTCGGCCATGCTTCCTCAAAAGGCGGTAGATGTTCTGTTGCAACAAGTGCATCCTTTGAAAGCCCAACATCCACAAATGCGCCCATGTCTTCTAGGACGTCTACGACTTCTACCCAGCCATATGTATGCGCATTGATTGTCGGTATTTTCATCGTCGCAGCTAGTCTTTCTTCATGATCTACGTATAAGTAGACCTCTACTTCATCTTGGTCACCAATATCTTCTGTCATTTCACTGCGGTGCAAGAGGACCGAATCTTCACCATCTGTCAAAAAGTAGCCGTATTCCATCTCGTTCTCTATTTGCAAGGTCAGTTGCTCACCTGGTCTCATGTTCTCTTCCTTCCTATCTGCTCATAAAAGAGCGTTCGTTCATCTTTTGATTCACTTTATTCTACTATACTTCTCCTCACATGAACATCTCTAGTTCTGTTAGCTAAAGTGGTCAAACCGAACGCGATTTATACCGCTGCTGGCAGAACTCTTTGACTCATCTCTTTGATAAAGTTTCTTCTTCTCCACGTTGCATGATAAAATAGACGCAATATCTATCCATGGAGGTCATGTGTTATGGCAAAAGAAAGCTCATTTGACATTGTATCAAAGGTTGAACTGCCTGAGGTGCAAAACGCCGTTCAAGCAGCGCTGAAGGAAATTAAAAACCGTTATGATTTTAAAGGAAGTAAAAGTGATATTTCTCTTGAAAAAGAGGAGCTCGTGCTCATCTCTGATGATGATTTTAAGCTGGAGCAGCTAAAAGATGTACTTGTGTCAAAGCTGATCAAACGAAATGTTCCAACTAAAAACATCGACTACGGAAAAACCGAGCATGCCCTTGGCGGAACCGTACGCCAGCGCGCGAAGCTGATCAGCGGAATTGATCAAGACAACGCCAAAAAGATCAATGCACTCATTAAGCAATCCGGCATCAAAGTGAAGTCACAGTTTCAAGATGACCAAGTGCGTGTAACAGGAAAAAATAAAGATGATTTACAAGAGGTTATTTCTCTTATGCGCAAGGCAGATTTACCGATTGACGTTCAATTTATAAATTTTCGATAAATTTCAAATTTTCCATTGATTATTTCCGATTTTTTCGATACAGTGGATGGAAGTTCAATTTATTGACATGTTCATATCGCTTTCTTATCAAGAGAGGCAGAGGGACTGGCCCTGTGAAGCCTCAGCAACCGGTGTAGTAGAAATATATTTTCTATGACCAAGGTGCTAAATCCAGCAAGCAACTGCTTGGAAGATAAGAAGAAGAATTACGATACAGCCAAAAAGTCTTCTTCTTATCAGAAGGCTTTTTTTGTTACATAAAAATAAGGAGGAAACCAATGGGCCTATTACAAGACTTACAAAACCGCGTACTGATTGCTGACGGTGCAATGGGAACACTTTTATACTCTTACGGCATTGACCGCTGCTTTGAAGAATTAAATTTATCGAAAGAAGATGAAGTAAGGCGCGTGCACGAAGCATATGTGCAGGCTGGTGCGGACATCATTCAAACAAATACGTACGGCGCAAATTATATTAAACTATCCCGCTACGGCTTAGAGGAAGAAACAAAGCGCATCAATACAAAGGCGGTACAAATCGCAAAAGCAGCCGCCGGCTCTGCTTATGTCCTTGGAACGATCGGCGGCATTCGAACGTTTAACAAAAATGCCTATACAATTGAAGAAATTAAACGAAGCTTTAGAGAGCAGCTGTATATTCTATTAAATGAGCAGCCCGATGGATTATTGCTAGAAACGTATTATGACATGGAAGAAGCGAAGGCCGTTCTCCAAATTGCACGAAAAGAAACGACTCTCCCGATTGTCATGAACGTCTCCATGCATGAACAAGGTGTGTTGCAGGATGGAACACCGCTCAAGGATGGTTTATCTGAATTGTCCTCTCTTGGCGCAGACGTCGTTGGCATCAACTGCCGGCTTGGCCCTTATCATATGATTCAGGCACTCGAAGGCGTTCCAATTTTAGAAAATTCTCATTTATCAGTCTATCCCAACAGCAGTCTTCCCTCTCTTGAAGAAGGCAGACTCGTCTATGATACAGATAACGATTATTTTCGAAAAAGTGCACTTGAATTTAGAAATCAAGGCGCACGTATTATCGGCGGTTGCTGCGGAACAACGCCTCAGCATATTCACGCAATGGCTGAAGCGGTCAAGGATTTAGCCCCGATCACTGAAAAAGAAGTGAAAGTATTAAAAGAAGAAATCATTTCGATTCAAGATCAGCGGACTGAACCAGGTCTTGATGAGCTCGCTACGAAAAAACGGACGATTATTGTAGAGCTTGATCCGCCGAAGAAGCTGAACTTCGAAAAATTCCTCGTCGCGGCAAATGAGTTAAAGAATGCAGGCATTGATGCCTTGACATTAGCCGATAATTCTCTTGCGACCCCGCGCATTAGCAATGTGGCTTGCGGGGCATTATTGAAACAGCAGCTTGATATGCGTTCACTCGTCCATATCACGTGCCGTGATCGTAATTTGATTGGGCTTCAGTCCCATTTGATGGGTCTCGACACCCTTGGTTTAACTGATATTTTAGCCATTACAGGCGACCCTTCTAAGATTGGAGATTTCCCGGGTGCAACGTCGGTTTATGATTTAACCTCCTTTGATTTGATTCGGCTGATTAAGCAGTTTAACGAAGGCCTTTCTTTCTCAGGGAAGCCGCTTGGCAAAAAGACCAATTTTTCAGTAGCTGGCGCGTTTAATCCGAATGTTCGCCACATTGATAAAGCGGTCAAACGTCTTGAGAAAAAAATCGAATACGGTGCTGATTATTTTATTTCACAGCCTGTTTATTCTGAGGAACAGCTTGTGAAAATTCATGAGGAGAGCCGTCATTTAGATAAGCCGATTTATATTGGCGTTATGCCGTTAACAAGCAGCCGAAATGCGGAGTTTATTCATCATGAAATTCCAGGCATCAAATTATCTGATTCCATTCGTGACATTATGGCCAAGGCTGGTGAGGATAAAGAAAAGCAGCGAGCAGAAGGCTTAGCGATTGCCCGCTCTTTATTAGATACAGCCTGCGAATTGTTTAACGGCATTTATTTAATTACCCCTTTCCTTCGATCAGACTTAACAGCAGAACTAACCACCTACATTCATCAGAATGAAAAGGAGTCAAACACCCATGTCAACTATCACTGAACAGCTTAAGAAACGCATCCTCGTCCTTGATGGTGCAATGGGGACCATGATTCAAAATGCCAATCTCACAGCAGAAGACTTTGGCGGAGAAGAGTATGAGGGCTGTAACGAGTATTTGAATGTGACAGCCCCTCACACCATCCGCGCGATTCATAGAGAATACCTTGAGGCAAGCGCCGACCTCATTGAAACAAATACGTTCGGGGCTACAAAGCTCGTCCTTGACGAATACGGGCTTGGCCACCTTGCCTATGAACTCAATATACGGGCTGCCCAGCTGGCAAAGGACGAAGCTGACCGTTTCTCCACGCCGGAGCAGCCTCGATTTGTTGTTGGCGCGATGGGTCCCACTACGAAAACATTATCTGTGACAGGCGGCACAACCTTCGATGAGCTCGTCAAAAACTATGAAGAGCAGGCCCGCGCCTTGATTGATGGCAAATGTGATGCCCTTCTTTTAGAAACAAGTCAAGACATGCTGAATGTAAAAGCTGGTTTCAAAGGCATTCAGGAAGCCTTCCAGCAGACAGGTATTGAGTTGCCTCTCATGGTATCAGGTACGATTGAACCGATGGGCACTACCCTCGCTGGTCAGGATATTGAAGCCTTTTATATCTCTCTTGAGCATATGAAACCAATGAGTGTCGGCCTGAACTGTGCGACGGGTCCTGAATTCATGACAGACCATATCCGCACGCTCTCCTCCATCGCCAAGTCAGCGGTTAGCTGCTATCCAAATGCTGGTCTACCAGATGAAGAAGGTCAATATCATGAATCCCCTGCTTCACTTGCTAAAAAAATTTCCGCCTTTGCCAAGGAAGGCTGGTTAAATATTGTTGGCGGCTGCTGCGGAACAACACCTGCACATATACAGGCATTGTCAGATGAAGTACGAACGATTCAGCCGCGTCACATTGCGCATGAATCGTCTCAGCATACCGTATCAGGAATTGAGCCCCTGATATATGAGGAGTCAATGCGCCCTCTTTTTGTAGGAGAACGAACCAACGTGATTGGTTCACGCAAATTCAAACGACTCATTGCGGAACAAAAGTTTGAAGAAGCATCAGAAATTGCTCGTGCACAGGTAAAAAACGGCGCTCACGTGATTGATGTGTGTCTCGCTGATCCAGATCGCGAGGAGGCGGCTGACATGGAAGGCTTTTTACAAGAGGCTATGAAAAAAGTCAAAGCCCCTTTTGTCATTGATTCAACGGATAAACACGTGATCGAAAAGGCGCTCACATATTCCCAAGGGAAAGCCATCATCAATTCCATTAACCTTGAGGATGGCGAAGAACGCTTTGAAGAAATTCTTCCACTTGTGAAGCTATACGGCGGTGCACTTGTTGTCGGCACGATCGATGAAACAGGGATGGCCGTAACAGCAGAACGAAAGCTCGAGATTGCCGTACGCTCTCATGATCTATTAACGGAGAAATATGGCATTCCCGCAAGTGACATTATTTTTGATCCACTCGTCTTTCCAATAGGCACTGGAGACGAGCAGTATATTGGCGCTGCCGAAGAAACGATCAAAGGCATCAAAATGATCAAGGAAAACCTGCCTGAGTGCTTGACGATTTTAGGCATCAGCAACGTGTCTTTTGGACTCCCGCCTCTTGGGAGAGAAATCTTGAATGCCGTCTACTTGTATCACTGCGTCCAAGCAGGACTTGACTACGCCATCGTGAATACAGAAAAGCTTGAACGCTTCGCTTCTATTCCAAAGGAAGAAATCAAGCTCGCTGAAACGTTGCTCTATGAAACAAATGATCAAACCCTTACTGAATTCACCCAGTTTTACCGAGGCAAAAAGAAAACGGTAAAAAAACCAAAGGTCTCCTTATCACTTGATGAAAGGCTAGCACTCTACGTCGTCGAAGGAACAAAAGAAGGACTTATCGATGATTTATCCCTTGCTCTAGAGCAATTTGAATCACCACTTCATATCATCAATGGTCCGTTAATGCAGGGAATGGCTGAGGTTGGACGTCTTTTCAATCAAAACGAACTGATTGTGGCGGAAGTGCTTCAATCGGCAGAGGTCATGAAGGCATCTGTATCGTATCTCGAGCAATATATGGAAAAGCAGCATGCAAACGGAAAAGGTAAGATTCTACTTGCCACTGTAAAAGGAGATGTCCATGATATTGGAAAAAACCTTGTCGACATCATTTTGAGTAATAACGGCTTTCAAGTGGTCGATCTCGGGATCAAGGTGACACCGCAAACATTGATCGAAGCTGTGCAAAAGGAAAAGCCAGATATGATTGGATTATCAGGATTGCTTGTGAAGTCAGCCCAGCAAATGGTACTCACCGCTCAGGATTTACAAAAGGCGAATATTTCCGTGCCCATTTTGGTTGGCGGCGCTGCACTTTCTCGGAAATTTACGAAAATGAAGATTTCGCCTCATTATGACGGACCGGTCCTTTACGCAAAAGATGCGATGGACGGCTTATCTTTAGCCAATGAGTTAAAAGCAAATCCTCTTCAGTTTCAAATAAAGCCCGACGAAGAGTCTGTGGCACCTGTCAAAGAGAAAGAAACAAAGCAGCCACAAGCTGTCATTGAATTACTAGAAAAACGTGCGGCACTCCCTGAGTCACCTATTTTCACACCAGAAAATACGGCACGTCATTATGTAAGGGACATCGACCTGCATCACATTATGCCTTATGTAAATGAACAAATGCTCATTGGCCACCACCTTGGATTAAAAGGAAAGGTCAAAACATTGTTAGCGCAGCAGCATCCAAAAGCATTGGAATTAAAGCAGCTTGTCACAGACCTTCTAAACGAAGGCAGAGAGAAAAACTGGTTTGCCCCTGCATTTGTCTATCAATTTTATCCTGCTAGTTCAAACGGAAATGATCTGCATATTTATGATCCCAAAGCGCCTGACCGTATCATTGAAACATTCCAATTTCCAAGACAGGAGAAGCTTCCATACCGCTCCATTTCTGATTATGTGCGGGGAAGCGGTGAAAAGGAGAAAGATTATATTGCCTTATTTGCCGTCACAGCCGGAGCGCGTATACGTGAAGTCGCGCAGCACTTTAAGCAAGAAGGAGATTATTTAAAAATGCATGCAGTTCAAGCTCTTGCGCTTGAGCTTGCAGAAGGATTAGCCGAAAGAACCCACCAAGTGATTCGTGACAAATGGGGCTTCCCTGACCCAGTCGATTTCACAATGGAAAAACGATTCCAAGCGAAATATCAAGGGCAGCGCTATTCCTTTGGTTATCCCGCCTGTCCAAATCTTGAAGACCAAGAAAAGCTGTTCAAGCTGCTTCAGCCAGAAAAAATCGGCATCCAGCTAACAGAAGGATTTATGATGGAACCTGAAGCATCTGTTTCAGCGATCGTCGTTGCTCATCCTGAAGCTCGATATTTTAATGTTCATTAATGCAGAACCTCCGAAACTGGAGGTTCTTTTTTGCTGGGAAAATTAGATAAACTTCAATTTTTACACTATACCTTCTTATGGTACGATACACATAGATGAATTCAGCTAAGAAGGAGTTGCGCGTCATGACAAACGTTGTTCAACGAGCATTAACACTCGATGACATACCAGATCTTATCGCATTGTCTCAAGAGGTAGACTGGCCTGATTACAATGCGGAAGAGCTCACATCTCTTTTAACAAATGGATATTTCACAGGTTTTTCAACAGCGGATGGACAAGTCATCTCATGTGCAGGACTTTTCCAATATGATCGAATGGCGTCAATTGGTGCTGTCATTGTATCTGAGACACATCGCGGCTTAGGTCTTGCAAGGAAAATGATTGACACCCTGCTAGATCAATGTGATCAAAGCATTCCTGTCGTTTTAACCGCTACTGTCCAAGGGCGGCCAGTTTACGAAAAAATCGGGTTTCACACGGCTGGTTACATTACGACTTACAAAGCGCAAAACCCAAACCCAGAAGCGCTTCGTGTGTCAGATGACATCCACCTGTCTCCTGCCGATGAATCGCACCTTTCGTGTATTGAAGCACTAGATGAAAAAGGCGCAGGCACAAATCGATCAAGCTTTATAAAAAACCGGATGAACCGAGCAGCACGGCGTATCATTGCACAAAATGAACATCACGACACAACTGGCTTTGCGTTTGGCGTTGAAACACCTGCCAATTTAATGATTGGTCCGCTTGCTGCAAATGATGAACTTACAGCTCTCTCGCTGATCCGTTCGCTCATTTCGTCTTATTCGGGTCCAATTCGTTTAGATATGCAGGAGGAAACAGCTGAGCGCCTCCATGAATCACTTGTTGAAGCAGGTTTTACGAAAACAAACAAAGCGCATTTTATGATGATTCGTGGAAAAGAAAAGCTGAACGATCCCGCTCTTCTTTATTTCCTTGCCTCTCAAGCATTTTCGTAATATATAAAAAGCTGTAGACACTTGATGTCTACAGCTTTTCTATTATTTCTCGCCGATGGACGAAAGAACATGCGCGAGTGCATTTGTGACCTTTCCATGCTCTGATGCATGCGGGCGGTCATCTCCGTCTCCATACCCATAATCAATCATTCGATTACGATTTAAGCACAGCTTTGTCAGCTTCGGCTGGAATAGATCAAATAGTTCAAAACGGTCCTTCAGCTGTGGGAATTGCTTTTGATACTGCTGAATTTCTTCGGCAAGCAAGCTCCAAAGTGTCACTTCATCTAATAGCTGATGGTTCTCTAACACGTTTGATACGTAACGCAGGTTGCAAATAAACAATCCTGTAAAGATAAACTGCACTAAGCCTTCCGGCGGTTCACTCCGCAGCACTTCTTTTAAATCGTCTCCTAGAGAAGCCAATTCAGGCAGCGGCTGATCACTAATATTCACATCATCGACGAAATCTTTGATCGCCAAACGGTGAGGCTGATGATCTTTTAACACAAGAATCGTATTTTGTCCGTGCGGTGAAAAGACGGTGCCGTATTGATACATAAAGTGCAATAGCGGCGGCATCACCACATGGAAAAATTTCGCCATCCACTCTTTTGCTGAGAGACCTGATTTTTCAATCAGCTGTTTCACATATGGCTCACCTTCATGATCCTCATAAGTGAGTGCCGCAAGTGTAACAGGGTTCTCTCCTTCATCTAAGTACGAGTAAATGCTTTCTCTAAAAATCACACCGAGCATTTCAAGATATTGATACGGGGCACCAGGCAGTTTGCTATAGTAAGGATGATCGACATTAATACTTGCATTCTCACCAGGTAATATCACGCGGCAGACATCAGATAAAAATGAATCTTGATCCGCGATCCCTTTAATATGCGCTGTAATGCGAGGGGCAATGACTGTCCGTTCTGACGGAAGTCCTCGGTACACGAGTGTATTTAAAATGCTCATTGGCAGTTTAATATGATGCTTGCCTTTATTTGAGATGTTCGTAAAGGTTCTGATCGACTGCTGCGGGATATATTGATCCAGTCCCTCTCCTACATACACAATCCGGCGCAACGCCAAATCTTCTGGGAAATGCTGAATAATCATATGTGTCCACTGCCATTTATGAACAGGCATCAAATAATAATCAGCTGCAATCAATCCTTCATCCTTTAGCACGCGGTGAAATTGACGGATCGTGACTTCATCTAACTCTTTGGCAATTACCTGCTCATAGTTTTCATGATCGACTGCATGGAATGTCGCAAGGTCCCGGTGAACAGCAATCCAAGACAGCTGCACACTTTCTTGCCTTTCAGGTGCATAGGCTAGGTAGTCATCATAACTGAACCCAATGCGTCCTTTGTTATACACAATCCAAGGATGGCCTGTCATTTCTCCTTCAATCCATGCATAATCAGTATCTGTCAGTTCATCCGCACGAAGTGCTTTTTTCGACAGCAAATGTACATCTGCTAACAGGGTGTGATGAAGCTCTTTTATAAGGTGTCCTGTTGTGTCAGAAGACATTGGAATGAGCGGCTGAATGTCTAGTAAAAACACAATGGCACTGACATCCTTTGACCATTTTCCGTCTTGACAGCACTCGATTGATTCAGCAATTGTATCAAAACTATCAAACAAACGAGGTTTTGCAAGATAGCGATATTTCTTATGTTCGTGAATGATTAATTCATACTGAGCAATGCCATCCTTTTGATCTAGCTGCACGGGATGAAGCATATCCTCATACATGTATTCAGACAGCATTTTTGCCACCATTCGCTGGTTTGCCTTTTTCCAAGCAGCCGGATTCACCGCTTTTTTCAATTCATCTTGTACACTCATCGCTTCATCCTCCTTAACCTTTGATTTCTTCAAATGTGTTGACGTTCTTATGTGTACCAAATGTCTGGAAGACGTGTTTTTGATAAAGTGGATACACGGTTTGACGAGCAAGTTCATTGATAATCACACTGTTTCGGTAAGCGCCAAGTCCTAAATCTGGAGCGCCAACGCCATGTGTATGAAGCTCTGCATTTTGGACAAAAATATCATTTTCACCCATTGTATTCGTTTTTAAGCGATATTCACGTTCGACTTGGAACCGTCCTTGATCGTCCCATTGAATGTGATGAGAAATTGGATTGATAAACGGGGGCAGTACCGATTGATAGCCCGTCGCCAGTACGACAATATCTGTCTCGTGGGTAAAGGTGTCCTCTTTGACCCATTGCGTGCATGAAAGGGACAAGCCGCGAGCTGTTTCCTCAATCAAGTTGACCTCCGTCATTGCTTGAAGCACTGTGTTCAACTGCTCTCCGCAGGCAGAACGTTCATAAAGCAAATGATAAATATCACGGATCATTGCAGAGCTGATGCCCTTATACAGCAAATCTTGCTGCTTTAACAACGCATCCTTTTTTGTTTGCGGAAGCTCATAAAAGAAATCAATATAATCTGGAGAGAAATATTCAAGACCAAGGTTTGAATATTCCATTGGGAAAAATCCTTTAGAGCGTGTGAACCAGTGAATATCCTTCGCCTCATCATCTGATAAAATATCATAGAACACTTCTGCCGCACTTTGACCAGAGCCGATCACTGTCACAGATTTCCCTTTGAAACAGCCTTCTTTCTTTCGTTTTAAATAGTCAGCAGAATGAAAAACTTTCTCTCCTAAAGCTGGCTGGAGCGATGCTGGTATCGCCGGCTGTGTACCAATTCCTAAGACGAGATGCTTACTTTCAAACACCTCTACCGTTTGGTCTTTCACATGACGCACATGCACTTCATATCGCTTTTCTCCTGCTTTCTCGATCAATGAGACAGATTCGACGTTCATGCCAAATCGGCAAGAGTCTAACTGGTCTGCGACCCAGCGGCAATAATGACTATATTCCTTGCGCGGAATATGAAAATCCTCTAGAAAGTAAAATGAATACAAACGGTTTTGTTCCTGTAAATGGTTGAGAAAGCTATATTTACTTTTCACATCTGCCATACTGACAAGGTCCGCTAAAAAGGGAACTTGCAGTGTCGTCCCCTCAATGAGCATCCCTGGGTGCCAATGAAAGGCTTCACTTCTTTCAAAAAACAAAGCGTCAATTTCATTTACCTCTTCAGATAATGCGGCAAGTCCTAAGTTAAACGGACCAATGCCGATCCCTATTACATCCACTACATTATTTTGCTTGTTGAACCGCGTCATGGTTATACTTCCTTTCGAATCTTTCTCGATCACAAAACATTAAAAGACCTGTTTTATCGGGTAAATTGACTGGTTTTACACGTTCAAATCCGCATTTTTCAAATACATGGATCATTTTTTCATTGCGAATATCCGGCTCAGCGACGACTTTTTCTGTTCGTTTATTCTGCTCAAATTGAAATGCTGTCATGGCCTGAAGCAGAGGGGCTGCAAAACCTTTTCCCACATAATCCGGTTCCCCTATTAATAGATGGATTCCTTGGTCATGCGGAGAAGGCTGATAGTAAGATTCAATGACATCACCTTTGACGTTGTACGCCTCAAAATAACTCATGGGTGTCCCATCAATTGTACCTAAATAAAGGGTTTGATGCGGATCATGAATCGCCTGATAAAAATGCTTTTCAAAAGCAGGAAACGGAATATTCAAATGCCAAAATGGGTGAACATACTCCTCTTGCATCCACTTGTGGACAAGCCGGACATCTCTTTCATATTCAGCGCGAATAAACTTAATACGATCCCTCATCCAATCAGCGCCTCCTTATGTAAAAAGAGCGGATTCAAGACAGCTGTGTAACGAGACTGTGTTTCCAGAGATCCTGTCAGTTCATCCATATCTTCAAACCGTGTCAGCAAATTCGCTTTTGAAGGCAGTTCTTTTGAGCGCAGAAGGCTGTTTGTCAGCTCAGATGCACCGTATGTTTCCTCATGAGCGAGCAATGTGTCTCTCACAAGGGCGAGCAAGTCTTCTTCTTTCGCCAGACCTTCTGTACCAAAACCGTTAATGAGACCAAATAAATGATTAAAGAAGAAATAATAACGCAGTCTCTCAACAGCTACCTCATCTGCACAAATCGTTTCACTTCTCACGCTCAGGTTTTGGACAAGATTTGCGAGTTTATCCTTTTTCGATTCACTATAGTAGTAGCCTTGGTTGTCACGATAATAGAAGGTGTGCGGGTAACCACCCTTCATTTGCACAACAGCGTTTTGCTGATGGGCTTCCAGTGCAAGACCATACGTTTCAAACAGCCAGAGCATCGGTTCTAACGAAATGGTTAAATATTGCTTAAACCAATCTTGGCTCACAGCCTCCAGTGATCGGCCTTCTGCGTCTGCAAGGTCATGAATGATCCCTGCTAATCGCGATTTTCCACCATACGCATGATCCTGACATAATCCAGCAATTAAGCTTGCCCCTTTTTCACGATGTAAAAATGGATTTTGGCGAATGACTACTTCAAAGCCAGATTCCGCCTCTTCTCCTTGAATAGATAAATAGGCAGGATCTTCAATGACCCGGAATCCAGAGAATTTGTCGTATAGAGAAACGCCTAATTCTGTTTTTAAAATGCGCGACATCTCTACTCCGCGATCCAGTTCCTTTTGTTTATTAACACGTAAGGAGTTTGTAATTTTCACAGGAACAGAGAATTTGAGCATGTAAGCAGAATCCTTTTGATAGACGGTTCTGAAGGATGAGGTCGCTGTGTATTCAGAACCGATCGGTCCTAAATAAGTGAGTTTCCCTTCCTCTATATAACGGTTCACGAACGCTTTCTCCATAACCACCTTCACTTGAAGCGGGTGAATCGGAATGAGCACATATTCTCCGTTTTCTACTAACGTATTCAGTCTCTCTTTTTCTGCTGGTACCTGGCGCAAGAGCTCCTCTAGCATGAGGCTTGCCGCAGACTGTGTAATTGACGAATCCTGAAGCACAATCGAATGATGCGCTTTAAAGTAATGAAGCTGGAAAGCCCCTTTCAGCTCAGGAGAATAGATCGCTTCCTCCTCCTCTGTCATTCCTTGTCTGCTTTTTGGGGTAGGATGCGTTAAATGACCAAGGAGAAGTGACTGCTCAGCCTCGATATACTCAAAATCGGCTTCAGAAAGAGCGGCTCGATCACTTTCTCGCTCCTTTAAGAACCGTTCAATATTTCGGCAGCTTAAAATGATGCGAAGCATGAATTCATCCTCTGCATCTGTACGGCCATATTCAATGAGAAGCTCCTTTGAACATAAAGCAACAAGTGTCGTGTAATCGACGATTGCGCCCTCTTGTTCACTGCCTTGCGGGCGAAAGCGAATCGGAAAATCAAAGAGATGGCGGCCAACAGATGAAACATATCGGATCGGAATCACAAGCTCTAGATCTTGTTTTGCTAGTTTTGCGATGAAGACAAGCGAGCCATCTGCTCTCACCTCTTTTTTTGCAGATCGATCGATTCCTGTTTCGCGTAAAAAACAGTTTAAAAAGCTTTGCATGGTTGCATTTTCAGCCATTTGTTTATATTGACTCAACGTAGTACCCTCCCGGATTGAATATGAGCGATCCCGATATCAACGATGTCAGAAAGGATTTCCTCAATATGTGTGATTGTCGTTCTCGGATTTAACAAAGTGAATTTTAAGCATGTTCGGTCATTCACCACTGTTTTCGCAATGACAGCAGTTCCTGTTTTGAATAATGTCCGATGAATGATTTTATTGATGTCATCTGTTTGATCGTCATCCTTAAATCGGAACACAACTGCATTGATTTCTGGCTCAGGATTGATCACTTCAAGGTCATCATTTCTCTCAATAAGCGCGACCACATCCTTTGCAAAATGAATGGTATGGTCAATGATTTCTCCAAAGCCTTCTTCTCCAATTAAACGAAGAGAAAGAAGTAATTTCAGAGCATCAAACCGGCGCGTCGTTTGGACAGATTTATTGACGAGATGTAGAATACCATCGAGCTCGTCTTCCTTTGGATTAAGATAATCGGCATGATAATTGATCAAACCAAAATGTCTTTTATCCTTTAGCAAAAATGCCCCGCAGGATATCGGCTGATAAAATTGTTTGTGAAAGTCAATCGTGATTGAATCAGCAAGCTCAATACCGTCTAACTTCTTACGGTAGGTTTCGCTTAATACAAGTGCTCCGCCGTAGGCAGCATCTGCGTGAATCCAAAGACCGTATGGCTTGACGAGGTCATATACCTCTCGAACTGGGTCAATACTGCCAAAATCCGTTGTCCCGCAAGTGGCTACTACCGCAAAAGGCAGCAAGTTCTGCTCCTTCAACTCAGCCAGCTTCTTTTTTAAATCATTGAGGTCCATTCGATGATGCTCATCTGTCTCGACTAGTACGACTGCCTCCTCTCCTAAACCTAACTGGGATGCAGATTTTTTCACAGTGAAGTGAGCATTCTTCGAGCAAAGGATTCTCATGCGGTGAGATTCACTTGGTAAGCCTTTCTGCTGAAGATTCCACTGCCATGTGTTTTCACAAAAGGCATCTCTCGCTAGAAGCAGCCCCATGTAGTTAGATTGGGTTCCACCGCTTGTAAATGTCCCATCTGCTAGGCCGCCATAAGAAAACTTCGCACATAGCCACTTGAGAATTTCTTCCTCAACCAAAGAAGCAATACCGCTTTGATCAAAGGAATCCATTGATTGGTTAAAGGAACTTACCATCACCTCTGCGGCAAGTGCAGGAATAAGCGGTGGACAATGCAGATGTGCCAAGCATTTAGGATGCGATACATCAATCAAATGCGGCAAAAGATGTTCTTTTATATCTTGAAAGACGGATTCAATGGATTCACCAGACGGTTGAAATCGGAATAGCGATTCGACACTATCCGCTAATTTCCCAGGCAATATTCCACTGTATGGTCCTGTGTCTTTTTGCCATTGATCCAGTAAGCTGTCGATAGATGTATGAAGAGCCGCTTGGAAGGACTCTCTTCCAAGCTGGCTTTGATTGATAAATAATGAATCCACTGAAGCCTTAGTTGATTGCATCGTACACGGCCTCTTTAAAAATAGCGATGACTTTTTCAAGCTGTTCTTCTGTCATAATGAGTGGTGGCAAGAATCGAATAACACTTCCGAAACGGCCTCCTGTCTCCACAATTAAGCCTTTGCCGAAGCAATTCTTTTGAATAAGACCGGCCAGCTCTGGATTCGCTGGATAGCTTCCGTCCACATCCTGTTTCTCATTTGGACCTACTACTTCAACGCCAATCATTAAGCCTCTCCCTCGAACATCACCGAGAGCAGGGACTTGTTTTTGGATGTCTTTTAGATGCGCCTGCATACGATCTCCTAACCGTTCTACATGATCAAGCAGGTTGGTTTCTTTGATAAATTTAAGCGTAGCAGTTCCAGCAGCCATCGCCATTTGATTCCCTCTAAATGTCCCGATGTGTGCACCTGGATTCCATTGATCTAAATCTTGATCATAAATCACAACTGAAAGCGGCAGGCTTCCACCGATGGCTTTTGACAGCACAATAACGTCAGGTACAATTCCTGCATGTTCAAAGGCAAACATCTTCCCTGTTCGGCCGATGCCTGATTGAACCTCATCAATAATGAGCGGAATCCCTTTTTCTTTTGTGATTCTTCTCATTTCTTTCATCCATTCAATCGATGCTGGAATGGAGCCCCCCTCGCCCTGCACTGCTTCAAAGATCATACCTGCTGGCGGAAGAATACCACTTTCAGGATCATTTAATACGCGCTCAATATACGAACTTGAAATGCGGTGCGAATTCTTCCCACCAATTCCAAATGGGCAGCGATATTCATATGGGTAAGGCATAAAATGAACATCAGGTATTAACCCTTGCACTCTTTCCTTTGGAGATAAATTCCCGCTTAATGACATCGTGGCATGTGTCGCACCGTGATACGCACCATGGAAAGATAGAATGCTTCGATTCCCTGTCGCTGTTTTGACTAATTTAATTGCTGCTTCTATGGCGTCACCACCAGTTGGTCCACAAAATTGAATTTTGGCTCTTTTTGCAAACTCTTCTGGCAAGTGAGAAAAAATTTCATTCACAAATTCTTCTTTAATTTCTGAGGTTATGTCCAGCGTATGCAACGGTCTTTTTTCATGAAGCATACGTTCAATTGCATCTATAACAACTGGATGATTGTGACCAAGTGCAAGTGTTCCTGCGCCTGCCAGGCAGTCATAAAACTCTCTGCCATCCGCATCTGTCACGATCATACCCTCGGCTTTTTGCATGGCTAATGGGAACCGTCTCGGATAAGACCTTGCATTCGATTCTCTTTGACTTTGCTGCTCTAAAAATTGCTGATTTTTAGAAACGGTTTTGATGGACATAATAAAACACTCCTCCAATTGATAAAGATTATCATTTTCATTTACTAGCCTAGAGGATGTGAGATATGAAAGTCAATTGTATTCAAAAAGATGATTCTAAAAGCATATGAATGCTATATTCTCTATTTAACGAGTAATTTCGTGTCATTTTGACAAACCTCTACTGCTATAGGGAGAATAAACGCGTGAGACGAAATAATGTAGAAAAAAATTACAAATCATTCTTCCTGGTTCTTTTGTTCTATTCATGACAAAGCACTTATTTTATATGGGAAAGTGGATGAAAGTGATGTAGAAAAGGAAAAAAAGAAACGTCATTCTATATTGATATAAATGGTTATAATGGTATAATTTCTCTGAAACAAAAGGGAATGGAGAGGGATCTGATGATTTTAACAAAGCATGATCTCCACCACTACTTAGCTCAGGACAAGAAAGCATTAGCCATTAAGCGCAAACGACCTAAGTGGTTTGGGGATGATATATGGAAATATCAAAGGATTTTACGAAAATATGAATACTATTCTAATAGCGGTGCTGAACTTCGCAAATGGTTCTATCGCTATTTACATAAAAAGAAAGGCATGCAGCTTGGCTTTGATATTCCGATTGGTGTCTTCGGTCCCGGTCTTAGAATCAATCATACGGGTCTCTTAATTGTGAACAAACATGCAAAAATCGGGGCATTTTGTGATATTCATCAAGGGGTGAATATTGGTCAGAATCATCATGAAAAAGATGTACCAACCATTGGGGATCATGTATGGATTGGCCCAGGTGCTAAGCTGTTTGGGGATATCTATATTGCAGATCATATTTCCATCGGAGCAAATGCTGTGGTAAACCGTTCCTTTCACGAGGAGAAAATTGTTATTGCAGGTGTGCCAGCGCAAAAGGTAAAAGAAAAAAGCCCTTCATCATGAAGGACCCACCTGATAAAAAAGAATGATACCGATCAAAACAGAGATGAGCAACATGAGGTAAAACAAAATCGTTAAAATAAGAATGGTCCAGCCAAGTCCCTTCCTCTCTGTCTTGATCAAATAAATACCAAGAACGATCGTACTAAATAAGACACCTAAAATGGCCCACAGCCATTTGTCTTTATCATGCTTTGGCGCATCAAACCATAAATAAATGGCAACAGCAAGTGAAACGAATAACCCTGTAAGTCTCACGTTCAAACTCCTCCTTATGTACACGCGTGCTTTCTATTATGCGTTTGAGTATCCGATCATCAGCAATAAGAAGTAAAAGACATAGACTAGAATGAAAATAGAATAGATGATAATGGACACGATCAGAATCGTCCAGCCCAATCCTTTTCTTCCTGTTTTGATCAGGTATATTCCAAATGTAAAGAGCCCGAATAAAAGGCCTAAAATCGCCCACAGCCATTTATTCTTCCCATGTTTAGGCGCATCTACAAATAGGTAAACGGCCACTATAATCGACACAAACCATCCGGTAATCCAGCGCAACTCATTCGTCACCCTTCTTTTTTAGTTTATTCAATCATACGCTACTTTTGTACTAAAAAGAAAAGGAATTATTCAGTTGAATGTTGCAGAAGGCTTTGCCATTCCTCTCTCAGCATCCCGTAACGCATCGAATCATAATACTCTCCTTGGTAGTAACGGACCTTTCGCAGTCTTCCCTCAAGGATAAACCCGCATTTCTCTGCGCACCGCATCATCCGTTCATTTCCCGACCATGTAGTAAGACCAATTCGAGGAATATCAATGTGTGTAAATAACTTATCAGTCCATAGACTTAATGCCTTTGTCCCAACGCCACCGCTCCAAAAGTGCGAATCATAAATGAGAATGCCGCATTCAAGCCACCGTGTACGTTCATTCTCCCAATAATATGACACGGTGCCTTTGATTTCGCCGTCTATTTCAATACCATATAGCTTTGGCGGAATGGATGTATCCTGTAAGTATCGTTTTTTAAAAGCAGCAAGCGGGATTTCGTGTTCATGAAAATATGGGGCGTTCCACTCTCGATAGGACTGGTCTGGTGCTTTGAATCTTAAATGCCATACCAACTCTAAATCAGCTTCGTTTAATGGTCGTATGTTCACAAGCTTTTGTTTTTCCCTTTTCATCTGTTCACGTTCCTTTACTTTGTCGTTCTTTTTGCAAGATGACGGTACTCGATAGGCGTCATGCCTTCGTTTTGCCGAAACAGCTTAGAAAAATAAGTAGGATCATCAATGCCTACGTGATCAGCAATCGCTGCGATTTTATCATTCGTTGAGGCAAGCATGCTTTTGGCTTTTTCGACCTTGAGACGATTGATATATTGGTTTGGCGTGAGTCCATACACCGTCTGCATACACCTTGTCATGTAATCAGGGTGATAGTGCAGCTTCTCTGCAAGCTCCTCCATTTGCAGTTTCTTCATAAAGTGACGCTCAAGATAATGAACCACTTCTGAGGCGACATTCTCCTTTGCACTTGGAATATGAAATGCTTCTTTTTGTAAATGAATGAGCAGTTCTTCAAACAGAAGCTGTTTTTTCAGCGGCAGTTCAGACGCGTCATCATTTAGTGCCCGCATCTGTGCAAGGTGCTTTTCAAATACATTTCTCCCCTTCACTTTTCCTATACGGGGCAGGCTAAATTCATATGTTGCCGGCTTTTCAAAGGTGGCTTGATTTTGTTTCATATCAAACCAGTGTTCTCTCGGCCGATTCGTCAAATCAAAAGGATCAATCGAAAAATGAAGCCACTCATAGTGCGTTTCTTCTTCGCATGGCAGGTGTCCGCTATGTGACAAGCCTGGTGAGAGAATGATATATTCTCCTTCTTTTACGTGATGAGCCTCCCTGTCTTCTGTGATCCATAGCTGCCCTCTTGTGACATAAAGAAGATCAAACACGGTAAAGGTTCTAGAGATATGTCTTTCTCCTTCATAAAATACGCCTTTGCCAGAAGCGATATAAACCGGAAACGGCGGTACAGTAAATGTAATAAATCGATTCATATTCATCCCCTTATGAAGTCGGATTTCTCCAATAAGTTTCGGTTTCATCTCTTCTTATTATAGTCGATGCAAGGTACACTATAAATCGGATTTATACGAAAGGAGGTTGATTGATGAAACCTCAATCACTGCCAATTCAAAAAGTTCAAACTAGAGGGAAGAAAAACCACCCTTCATTATTTGCATTAACTTGGCCTATTTTTATTGAAATCTCTTTATATATGCTCATGGGAAGCGCGGATACCCTCATGCTCAGCCAATATTCCGATAATAGTGTTGCAGCAGTTGGTGTAAGCAATCAGCTCCTGAATTTATTGATTGTCATGTTCAGCTTCATTACAACTGGAACGACGATTGTGATTGCGCAGCTTTTAGGAGCGAGCCGCAAGCAGGAAGCGACTCAAGTCGCCTATGTCTCACTAGGAACCAATTTCTTGATTAGCTTTGTCATTAGCCTTCTCATGTTTGGATTAGCTGTTCCCATCTTACACCTGATGGGCCTATCAAGTGAGCTCATGCCGGATGCGACTATATTTTTACAAATTGTCGGGCTGCTTTCTTTTATTCAAGCGCTCATTATGACGTATAGTGCTATTTTAAAAAGCTACGGATATACAAGAGATACGATGTATGTCACTATCGGAATGAACTTGTTAAACGTTGCTGGTAACTATTTGGTGATTTTTGGTCCGTTTGGTTTCCCTGTATTAGGTGTCATGGGGGTCGCTTTTTCGACCTCACTCGCTCGATTGATCGGATTAATGGCCATGATCCTCATTGTACGTCGCCGAATTGGATTACGCTTTTCACTGAAGAAGATGTTTCACATCCAGCGGACATATTTAAAAAAGCTGCTAAAGATCGGCATTCCTTCTGCTGGAGAGCAGCTTTCTTATAACGGCTCTCAAATGATCATTACACTGTTTATTACATTTATGGGGACGCAGGCATTAGCTGCAAAGGTTTATACTCAAAATGTCATGATGTTCATTATGCTATTTGGTGCAGCCATTAGCCAAGGAACACAAATTTTAATTGGGCGCCATATTGGGGCGAAGGAATTCGATGCTGCCTATCACAGATGCATGAAAAGCTTATACTGGGCCATTGGCATCTCCCTTCTTTCTTCCACTGCTTTATCTTTATCATCGACGCATTTGCTTGCTTTCTTTACTAGCAACAGCGAGATCATTCAAACCGCCGCCACCCTCCTCCTTTTGACCATTATTTTAGAACCGGGCCGTTCTTTTAATATGGTCATTATTAATTCCTTGCGGGCTGCTGGCGACGCGAAGTTTCCAGTGTATATGGCGATGATTTCAATGTGGGGCATCGGGCTTCCGATCGCTTACTTGTTAGGCATTCAGCTTGAAATGGGCCTCATTGGGATTTGGATTTCTTTTATCGTGGATGAATGGGTAAGAGGCATCTTTATGTATAGGCGGTGGCGTTCAAGGGTTTGGACAGAGCATCGCTTTTCTTCCACATAAAAAGGACTGCGGGTGCAGTCCTTTTTTACGTAATATCTTCTAAAATAAGTTCTTTTTCTTGGTTCGAAATAAATGATCGCTGTGTAAACACGCGGTATTCATTTTCTCTTGTTTTATCTAAAATGGCTTTATAAAAGTGAGCAGCTGCTTTCACTGGTATACGTGAATAGAGCGGGAATTCATGAAGATGGTCAAAAAACTCCTCGTAGTATGCCTCTGCCTCAAAGGCAATGTACTCCCATACGTGCTGAAATGCTTGATTGATAATGCCTTCTTGCAATTCTTGCTCTGTATATCCGAATTGATCCATGACTTGCTTTGGCAAATAAATGCGGTCTCTTTCAGCCTTATCCTCGCCAATGTCACGAAGAATATTGGTCAGCTGCATGGCAATCCCTAATGAAATCGCTGCTTCTTTTAGCTGTTCTTTTTTACGCGGTGCAATAATAGGAAGCAGCATAAGTCCAACGGTACTAGCAACATGGTAGGAATAAATGAGCAGTTCATCTAACGTTTCATATCGGTGCTGCTCTAAATCCATCTCCTGACCTTGGAGCAAGTCACGGAACGGGGCTTCATCCATACGAAACTCTTGAAATGTATGTGCTAGCGCCACCCACATCGGATCATTCCGATCTACCTCACCTTGTAAAAATCGATCAAACGTCTCTCGAAAGGAGGCAAGCTCCTCTTTTGGCGAGGGGGACTCATCTACAATATCATCTGCTCTCCGGCAAAAGGAATACACGGCCCAGACGGCCTGTCTTTTCTTTTTAGGCAGCATGGAAAAGGCACGGTAAAACGTTTTAGAATGGGTTTGAATCGTCTCCTCACACAATTTCAATGCTGTTTGTACATCAACCACTTAGCTTCACTTCCTTTCTGTCATTCAAATCTTTTAACAGCACAGACGCCATCAGCTTCGCACTTTGCATCACGATCGGCACTCCGCCACCAGGATGGATGGAAGCACCTACCGCATAAAGATTATCGGTCTCAGCTGCCTTCACTTGCGGGCGGAACACACCTGATTGAAATAAGTTAGGCGCAAGTCCAAAGCTGCCACCTTCAAACAATCCTTCTCGCAAGGAATCATTTGGTGTTCTGATTTTTTTCCAGACAATCGACTCTCGCAATCTTGGAAAGCCTCTTTTCTCAAGACGATCGACCATTTTCTCTACAAAATCTGTCTCCTCTTCCCAGTTGATATGATCTCCTGAGGGAACGGGAATCAGCATATATAAAACACTACAACCTTCCGGGGCAAGAGATGGATCAATGATCGATGGATTAAATGTATAAAACGACGGATCTTGAGGGATCGTCTTCGTTTGAAAAACCTCTTTCATATGCTGATCAAAGTGTTCGCCCATAAAGAATTGATGCACAGGCGCATCATGGTACATTTTGTTTAACCCGAGATACACCATTACACAGCCAGAGGACGGCACGTATTTTCGCCGATCTTGTTCGTCTAAACCAAGCTGTTTTAACGCAGCTGGATAATCTCCGTTGATGACAAAGGCATCAGCTGCTATATGGGCGTCACTGACTTTTGCTTTAACCACGCGCTTCCCATCAAACTCTAGCTCCGTGACTTCGACATTTTTTCTCACATGCACACCCATTTTCATGAGTTGCCCTTCCAATATATCTACTAAACTCGCATAGCCGCCTTTTAAATAGTAGATTCCATGTGCGTGCTCACTATATGAAACAAGCGAATATATAGCAGATGCTTCATATGGATTTCCTCCGACATAGAGGGTTTGAAGTGCATATGCATCTCGCAGGCGTTCGTCTGAGAAATACTTTTTCAGGGCACTTTGAACCGTGCGATACGCCTTTAATTTCATTAAAATTTTCATGTTTGCTTTTGTAAAAAATGTACGCTTTTCATGAAATGATTTCTCTAGAAAAGCTTGTTGTCCTTCTTGAAACCGGTCTGTCATTTCTTCCATAAACCTTAGGAATCCTTGATCTTCCTTTGGAAATACACGTCTGATTTCCTCTAGCTGACGAAATGCATCGGAGTACTTCGTGTAGGAGGTTCCATCTTGAAATTGAATCGTATACAGCGGATCAAGCTGCAAAAGATCAAGAGATGCTTCGTCAATTCCTACCTCATGTAAAATACCTTTTAACATATCTGGAAGTAGGACAATGGTTGGACCTTCATCTACTTTATATCCCTTCTCACTTACAAAAGCAAGTCTTCCGCCAAGTCGCTCGTTTTTTTCGATAAGCGTAACATCATGTCCCGCTTTTTTTAAATAAAGTGCTGAGATCATCCCGCCAATACCGCCACCTGCAATCAATATATGTTTTGTCATGAGGCGCTCCCCTTTTCTTGTTGCGGCAATGTTTTGTGCGTATGTTTCTCTTTTGAAAGAATCGCATTTGTCGTGATGCGTGCTGATTCTAAAATGGTCGGCAGTCCGCTTCCTGGGTGCGTTCCTCCTCCTACGAGCCAGCAATGATCCAATTCATCAAATTCATTGTGCGGCCTTAGGACCATCATCTGCGTCAGCTGGTGGCCAAGGTTAAATGTGGCTCCTTCGTATACGTAAAGGTCTTCCTCCCATTGCTTCGGTGTAATCATCCGCTCGACTTCTATATGCTGCCTTACATTCTTAAAACCGGTTTTTCGCTCCAGTGTATTCAGTACAAGTTCTCTGAATTCATCTTGATGCGCTTCCCAGTCAATGCCGCTTTGATTGTTGGCAACAGGTGCCAATACATAAAGAGCTGACTTTCCTTTTGGCGCAAGTGAGTCATCTGTGACACTAGCATTTTGAATATAAATAGATGGATCATCTGGCAGCTCATATGTTTTCGTAATGCCTTTGACGAATTGCGCATAATCATCGGAAAATACGATGGTATGATGCGGCTCCTCATATATGGTATCTAATCCTAAATAAAGCATAAAGGTGGAGCATGAGAATTTTTTCTTTTTTAATTTTTTCTCGCTATATTTCTTTAAAAGTCCTGGCTCTACAAGCTTTGTCATCACATGTGCAAAGTCTCCATTTACGACAACCTCATCTGCCTGTATTTCTTCCCCAGATTCTAAGCGAATGCCTTTTACCTTCCTGCCTTCTGTCAGCAGTTTTTCGACGCCGGCTGACAGATGAATCGTTGCTCCAGCTTCAACCGCCGCTTTTGCCATCGCTTCTGACAGCTGATTGACCCCGCCCTTCGGATGGAACACACCTGTGTCATGCTCCATAAATGATAGAATGGAGAAAGCACCAGGGCACTCCCACGGTGACATACCTAAATACTTTGATTGAAATGTAAACGCATATTTCACTGATTCATTTGAGAAATAATCTGACAGCACATCATATAAACTCTTATTCAATGAAAGCTGCGGAAGTGCTTTGAGCACCTTTGGACGCAAATAATGATGAAAACGATCCATTTTACTTTGTAAAATAGGTGTAAGCCGATCCATTTTTCGCTTCGTATCGTTCATAAATCGAATATACCCTTCGCCCTCTCCAGTTGCAAAGGCTTCTAACCGTCTATACATTTCATCACGATCTCGTATCATATCTAGCTGATCGTCTTGAAAAATCAATCTATACATTTCTTTTAATTCGATCACATCAATATAGTCATAAAGATTTTTACCAGCAAAGGTAAACAGCTCCTCTGCAATATGAATCATGCTGAGAAAGGTAGGACCCGTATCAAACGTGAAATCACCCAGTTGAAACTTAGCGTTTCGTCCGCCGATAAAGGGCTGCTTTTCGTATACATGAACGTCATGTCCTTTGCTTTGAAGCATCATAGCTGCCGCAAGTCCCCCTGGTCCTGCTCCGATCACAATGATTTTCATTATCCTTTTTCCTCCAAATTAATTCACTTTAAGTTAATTATACAAATGAGAAAGATTAGATCAACTTTCGATGTGCTCTATTCGTCTCATGTTATGTATCAAAAAAAGCCGGCTTCCCTTCAACAAATGTAAGAAAGCCGACCCTTTATTACGCTTCTATATCAATTCGATACGTTTCAAACCAATGATGAATTTGCGCCAGATGAGCGATTAATTGCGGGCCCTTCATGAGCTGGCCATACCAAGGCACTTGAAAGGAAGCTCCTTCCGTTTCAATCAGCTGCTTTAATTGATTCGGATCTAGAAATTCGTGAAGGACAGAATCTTTTTGCGCAAGGCAGTCTGTTAACATCTCTTTTACAGCCTGGGTATAGGCTGGATGATGTGTTTTCGGGTAAGGACTCTTCTTGCGATAAAGCACTTCATTCGGTAAAATTCCCTCTAATGCTTTCCGTAAAACCCCTTTTTCACGATTTCCATGCATTTTCATTTCCCAAGGAATATTCCATACATATTCGACAAGACGATGGTCCGCAAATGGTACACGTACCTCAAGACTCGCCCCCATACTCATTCGGTCTTTTCGATCTAGCAGCGTTGTCATAAACCAGACCATATTTAAGTAAAAAAGTTCTCTCCGGGCTTTATCTACTCCAGTTTCTCCATCTAAAAGAGGCGTTTCAGCCACGGTTTCTTCATATTTGCTTTGTGCATATTCTTTTAGTGACAGCTTCTTTTGCCACGAGTCTTGTAAGAGCTGCGTTCTAGCTTCCGTCGATCTCATCCAAGGAAAACCATTCGTTTCATTTGCCGAATGAAACCAAGGATAGCCTCCAAAAATTTCATCCGCACATTCACCTGACAAACCAACCACAAAGTCCTTTTTAATTTCTCGGCAGAACCAAAGCAAGGAAGAATCAATATCTGCCATACCCGGTAAGTCTCGGACCTCAACCGCTTCCTTTAAATAAGCAGCCAGCTCCTTTTGTCCAATGATGCAGCTGTGATGATTCGTTTGAAACGCCTTGGTCATGTGGTCAATCCATGGACCGTCCGCATTTGGCTGGAATTGACTTGCTTCAAAGAATTGATCATTCCCTTCGTAGTCAACCGAATACGTATGAAGCGGTGCTTTCCCTATTTTCTCAAAGTGCTTAGCGGCAATGGCGGTAATGGCACTCGAATCAACGCCCCCCGATAAAAATGTACAAACAGGCACATCAGAGACGAGCTGCCTTGTGACGGCATCTGTAAAGAGATCCTTGACGTGCTGTGCTGTGTCATCGAGCGAGTCCGTATGCGCCTTGCTTTTGACATTCCAGTATCTCCACACACGCAATCCGTTTTTTGAAAAGGTCAAGGCATGAGCAGGTCTCAGCTCTTTTACCCCTTTAAACACTCCTTGCCCTGGTGTTCTAGACGGTCCTAAACCAAAAATCTCCGATAATCCCTCATGATCGACTTTTGCTTTCATATCAGGGTGAGCAAGAAGCGCTTTGATTTCTGAACCAAATAAAAAGGAATGATGACGTTCTGTATAGAAAAATGGCTTGACGCCGAGCCGGTCTCTCCCTGCAAATAATAATTCACGCTCACTATCCCAAATCGCAAATGCAAAAATACCATTAAAATGGGTCACACACTCTTCCTTCCATTCTGTGTAGGCGTGAAGAAGTACCTCTGTATCAGAATGCCCAAGAAAGCGGTGGCCCCTTTTTAACAATTCTTTTCTTATATCCTCTGTGTTATAAAGCTCTCCATTGTATACAACGGTATAAGCATGGTTTTGATGTGTATATGTCATCGGCTGTTTTCCGCCTTCTACATCTACAACCGCTAATCTTTTATGCCCAAATAGAACGTGCTCACTTTTCCACGTATTTGTATCGTCTGGCCCTCTTTTAGATAATGTATCTGTCATTTGATTGATTACATGGTCCTGTTGGATGAGCTGCTTTTTAAAGTCTGCCCAGCCTGTTATTCCACACATCATCATCAGCTCCCATCCGTTTTTCCTCAAGTGTTCTCATTCAGCCTTTCTTAGTTTATGCATCGTCTCCTTGATAGTTGATTTGTCCTTTTTTCTCGGGCGTATAGGACAAGCATGATTTGGTAAGAAAAGAAAGAGGAAAGGAGCGTCTGCAAATGGAAAAACGAATGAGGCAGCTTGAACGCTACAGCCGAAGATGGTGTAGCGGGTATTTACTCATTGAAAAAGGGCATTGTCTGATTGAAGATGAAGAAGGAGAAATCATGCTACCAGAAAGTCTTCAAAGCACGATGATCTGTTTGAAGGATAATGACAGGTGGACAAAAGGGGAACTGCTCGGCTCCATGATCCTTCATGAAAGTGGACAGCTATTAGAGGTACAAGGCGGTGAAGAGATTCAATATACGGCATCACTTGCGAAAGGATGGCTTGACCTCCTGATGTTCGTTCCTGAAAACGTCTTTTATGAAATCATTGCACAGGTAGAGCAGCTTGGCTTTTCTGTCTACGATTGTGTTTTCTCTTCCTTTCATTCTTTTCAACGAGTTTCTTTCTTTCAGTTTTCGACAGATACACAATCACTTGCCCTTCAATGTCACCACGACTCCGCCGCAGGTCAAATTCGTTTTGAATGGACCACTTCTGACGGTCACCGGTCAGTTTCGCAATTTGAAGGCATATAAAAAGGACACTGCTTCGTATAAGCAATGTCCTTTTTATGTTAAAAGATATGGAAACCGATTGGCAGACGTAACCCGAGAAGAATGGTCACAATCGCGAGTACGATAAAACCAATCAATACACCAGTCACCGATTTTCCTTTTTTCTTGCGTACAAGAACCATTTCCATGAAGCCGATCACAAGGATACCGAAAATCATTTTACCGATATACTCGCCACCGAAACCTGGAATCTTCATTCCTGTGCGAACATACAGCTCTACGCCTGTGGCGATAATGATCAAGTACAATAGTCTGACAATCATGTGCACAATTTTAGCACCTTTGTCGTTTTTACCTGCTAGAGCAAAGGCCACGAAGAATAAAATAATTCCTAGCACCCATGCTGTAATATGTAAATGCGTTCCCATCTGTTATTTCCCCCTTTATCAGAACAATTACCTTCTCATCGTACCACGAAATAAGTCGAACACAAAGCGACAATCCTGTGTCATCTCACTCTTTATTTGACGCGATTTGATAGCGTCCCAATCGGTTCAATCGTGATGTCGATTCGATCCCCTGAAGCTAAAAATTTAGGCGGTTCAAAGCCTTTGCCAACCCCAGAAGGTGTTCCCGTTGCAATGATGTCACCAGCTTCTAGTGTCATCCCTTTTGAAAGAGTAGACACAATGTTCTCGATGGAGAAAATCATTAATTCTGTACTTGCAGACTGGCGAACCTCTCCGTTAACCTTTGTTTCCACATGGAGCGCGCCGTGATCCTCGATCACAGACTTATGTACAATATAAGGTCCTATCGGGCAGGTTGTATCTAAGCTTTTCCCTATAAAAAATTGTTTGTGTTTTTTCTGTAAATCTCTTGCCGTTACGTCATTTAAAATGGTGTAACCAAATAGATAATCATGGACTTCTTCAGGTGCAATATTCTTCCCTGATTTGCCCATCACGATCGCAAGCTCTCCTTCATAATCCAGTTCACTCGTCACATCTTCATGAAGGAGGATATCCGCTTCATGTCCAACGACTGAAGTAGGTGCCTTTGTAAAGATCATCACATCTTTAGGAATATCCGCTACACTTCCCATCTCCATGACATGATCTTGATAATTCTTTCCAACACACATAATGTTTTTAGCTGGCTTTGGAATCGGCGCATGGAGTTTCACGTCCGACAGCGGATAAACATAAGAACCGCGATCCTCTTCTTTTTTCTCAGCCCAGTCAAGGAGCTGTTTGACATGCTCAACAAACTTGTCCCCCATATGAATACATTCAGCTAAAGAGTTTGGCAGTGTCTCAAGCTCAAATAATTTGGCTTCTGCCTTTTTGACGTCCATGACCCATTCATCATCAATGACTACCCCGATAAACATCCTGCTATGTATCTCACCTGTAAAAAACTTCATGTTTTCCCCTCACAATCTTCATTTCACTAAGTGATGATGTCTCATTTTATTTCTCTATGAAATAAAAAAAACCCTTTTTTATCATACTCTCTTTTAAAAAGGGTTTCAAAAAAGATGATCTGATGTTTAGCGGTAGCGGCGATACTCCCACATGTTCCCTTGATCCCATTTACGATCAACATTTCCTCTGCTGCGGGAATGATGCTTTTTCTTTCCACATCTTTTGCAAGAGCGACTGCTTCTATGGTGATGAGATCGCTTAGATCGATGGCTGCGGCGCGACTTGCGGCTCTTCTTATGATGCGATCTGTGCTTGCTGCGATGTGACTTGCGGCAGCTCTTCTTATGATGCGATCTGCATTTGCTGCGGTGTGACTTGCGGCAGCTTTTCTTATGATGGGATCTGTGTTTGCTGCGACATGACTTTTTCGGTTCGCTCTTTTTGCTTCTGCAAGATTTCTTGCTTTTATATGACTTTTTACTCTTCATGCTTTTCTTCGAGCGATAACTTTTCTTTGAACGATGGCTTCTGTAGCTTTTTTTACTGCGACATGATTTACGGCGTCCACCACCGCCAAAGAACCAATGACCGCGATTTGAATGACGAGAACGAGCTGACTTATGCGATCGTCTCGATTCTGGCTCACGATCTAAGTGATGATCACGTCCTTCACTTCGAAGTGAATCCACTGCATGTTCAATATGTGAATGATCAAATGTGCTCACGAACGATTCCCCTCCCAGTCTATACTTTGACAAAACAAACAGATCAAACTGTTTATCTTCTCTGCTTTATGTTACGAGACTTGGTAGACAAGTGTTCTTGGCGGATGCCCCTTTCTTTTAAAACTCCATGAATACCTAACAAACGGGTACAGGACATTCCTTCATTTTCATATCGTAAAGAAGAGCATATGAGGAGGATGAACGCATGACTACAGAACCTTTAAAGCAAATGGATATTTGGATTCATCCAAAGGACCTGATTGAATTAAGAAAAGACATATGGAACGACGAACCTGTTGAGGCCATTTTGAAAACCGGCCAGATCAAATCGCACATTTATGCTTCATACCGAGGGTCTCATATTAGGAAACTTAAGAAAAAGTCCTATCAAATTGAATATCGAAAGCCAAAGCAAAGACAAGGCGAATCCATCTTTCATTTAAATGCGGAGTACAATGACCCTTCGTTTATCCGAAACAGGCTGTCCTTTTATTTCTTTGAGCAAATGGGCGTGCTAAGCCCTGCTGCGTCTCATGTGTTTCTCACTATAAACGGAAGAAAAGAAGGCATTTATTTAAAAATAGAATCCGTCGATGAGCACTTTTTTCAGAAAAGACAGCTTTCAGGAGGCGGCATTTATTATGCAGTCGATGACGACGCCAACTTTTCCCTTTTGAGTTCATTTGATAAAAAGCCAAAAAAACACCTTCTCCTCGGGTACGAGAAAAAAACAGGGACTTCTCAACATGATCAGCAGCTAAGTGAATTTATTTACTTTCTCAACACAGCGAAAGATGACATATTTGCAGAAAAGATTGAGCATTACCTAGATGTGACCCAGTATTTCCGCTGGCTCATTGGTGTTGTGTGCACACAAAACTTTGACGGCTTTGTCCATAACTACGCTCTTTATGTGAATGAACAAGGCAGGTTCCAAGTGCTTCCTTGGGATTATGATGCGACATGGGGCCGTGACATTCATGGAGAAGAAATGGCGTTTGATTATATTCCAGTAAGCGGCTTTAATACTTTAACTGCTAGATTACTAGATATCCCTTCGTTTAAGAGAGCCTATTACACGCTTTTCCAGCACGTACTCGATACACATTTTTTAGAAGACCGGCTTTGTCCAATTATTGAAAAATGGCATGCTTCTATTGAAAACCGAATCGGAGATGATCCTTATACGAGAAATAGAAAAGACATCCTACAATCAGAACGAGAGGTCATCCGGCAGTATATCAACAAAAGACGACGTTATTTACAGGCTGAAATAAGAAAAGAGAGAGATCGCACGTAAGGACGCTTTCGAATTTTGTCACTTTATTACTCATATTGACGAAACAACTTTTTTTATAGAAAAATAGGGTATACTAACCATATCCTTCTATTTGATAAAAAATGTGAGAGTTGGCGTCCGTTATGATCAATTATGAAATTGAACAAAAAAGATTACATTTAATTGAGACCGCAAAAAAATTCGGGATGAATGCCGAAGAAACCATCAGGTGCAGTCAAGAGCTTGACACACTCTTAAATAAAGGCATCAAATACACCTCGAATGAATGCTCTAAAAAAGGGTAAACCATACACCTCATTCCTCTCATCAAAAGCTTTCAAAAAGACAATCACACATTAAAAGACCCATCATAAGCTATGGTGAAACGCCCAAAAACAAAGTGCCTTATTTTTATAAAGGATGTGCACCGCTATGCCGGCTATTGTTGGAGCCTTTAAAGTAAATGCCGTCGGAACGAGCGGAGTCGTTCATGTTGGAGACTGCATCACCATTTCTCCAAATAGTCAGGTTAAAACGTTTGCTGGCGCAGGCAGTTTTAACACTGGTGATCAATTGCGCATTAGCAACTATAAAAGTGTGACAAATACGTACGACAGTGATGTCATTGATCAACCGCTTGTTGGTAACTTGTAAGGAGTGAGAATCCGTTGAACTTCTATATTAATCAAGCGATACAAATTAATTATTTGCGTGTAGAGTCTGTCAGTAACTCCTCTGTGCTGCAAATTGGGAGCGCTGGTTCAATTAAAGCTCTTTCTAATCTGTATAACACGGGCAGCTACGTAGAAGCAGCACCTGCCGCAGCAGGCACACAAGGAATTGAAGAATCCCAAGGCGCAAGCACAGCACCTTTTGTACCGCTTCAGTCACCAACAACTTAAGTTCATCTGCAATCCCCGGAGGTGTATGTCAATGTATGACTATCAAAGCAACGCTTCACAAGTGTATGGCATCATTCAAAAACAAACACAACAAATCATGATGCTTGAAAAAAGGCTTAACGAACTTCAGCAGGAAATGCAAATGATCAAGGATAAACCGACAACGACGATTGAACGGATTGATTATCAATTTGATCAACTGAAAATCGAGCGGCTGGAAGGTACGCTGAATATCGGCCTCAATCCATCTGATCCAAACAGTGTTCAAAACTTTGAAGTGGGCCAAACAACAACCCCGGGCATTGGAATGATGCAGCAAGAAACGGCTGATCAATTTTTCAATCAAACACGCCAGCTTGTCGACGCATTCTTAAATGAAGAAGCGCCAGAACTTCTTGAAGAGCTGGAGCAGCGATATGAAGGGTCCCTGGATGAAAGCAACAAACACCACATCATTGAGGACATCCGAAAGCAAATTGACAGCAGAATCAAATACTATGCAGGACAGCTCCCGCACCGGGAAGATATGACTCCGCTGCAGCGTTCAGAGCAAATTGCTGAATATGTGAAGCATGATGTTAAACGAGCGATTGAGCACTTCTTAGCCCATATTCCAAATGAAACGAAAGGAGAGGAAAACGGATGAATTTCACAGTCGTCAACCGCAACATCGAGACCGGAAGCATTAAAGTAGTTGGGGTTTCGTCCTCCTCCCTATTTATCATCGGGGACACAGATCATGTACAATTATCCTCCATTTTTGATACACCGCCAGAATCTTTGATCATTGGCCCGTTTGTTCCTCTAGCACCTCGATAATGATTAAGCGCACATCTCAAGTGAAGTTCTCGAAGGTGAATTCTGTCGGGATTTCGAGTGTCGTTCAAATTGGTGATACACAGGAGCTATGCCCGAAGGTCAAGGTGTTAGCTGTTCAACGGACGCTTAGTTTGTTTTATGGCTATGAAGCAGAAAACTTAAATGCGAAAGAATTTGAAGTATATTTTGAGCCGATTCCATTGATGCTGCCAGAACGATCAGTTAGAACGGCATTTTACCATGAAAAGCCTGTGATTAAAGTTTCTTCGATACATGTAGAAGGGGTATCATCGTCCTCTGTCTATCAAATCGGCTCTACTTGTAGAATGAATGCCGTTGCGCGAGTGAAGCATATTCGAGAGTTATTTAGCAACGACGAAAGTCCGCCAAACTCACAAGTGGACCTACCTGCGCATATGATGGTGATATGACTTCGAATAAAGGATGTCGATTATGCCAGCAATTGTCGGACCCATTTACATTAACTCTATTTCTGGAGGCGTCGTAAACGTCGGTGACTCATTTTACCTTTCACCTAAAAGTTCGTCAAAATCTGCTTTAGGCTCTGGAGCGGGGAATACCGGAGATTTCTTGATATTAAATAATGGCATTAGCGCCACCAACTATGTGGATCCTGACTTAAATGATCAGAATATGGTAGGCAATGCATAAAGCAGCTCCTCTACAGTCATTTCATGAGAGGAGCGCTTTTTATGCTTATTTTTTTCTACGTTGTCTCGATTTTTTTGTTTTAACCAGCTTGCTTGCCGGCTGTTTTCGAATCCATTTGATGTACGAAGCAAGCTTTTCATCCTGCCTTAGTGCATCAAGTGTGTTCAAGCGCACGGCAAGCTCCTGGTTTGTAAAGAGGGCATGCACTTGTTTATGGCAGGGGATACACAGGAAGCCAGTCGGTAAAAAAGCCCCACCTTCTTCTCTTGGTGTTAAGTGGTGTTCTGTGAGCAGGACATGTTGTCTTCCGCACAGCTCACATAATCCAATGGTTTGCTTTGCCACCCTGTCATCACCTCAACATTTACATTAATTCCATTGAGACCGTTGTCCCTTTCCCGCTTGGATCTGCTGGATGGACAATCAGTTTCTTCGGTAGTCTCATTTTCAATTCTTCCACGTGGCTAATAACACCAACTGCTAAATTGTGAGACTGTAGCTTTTCTAATGCGGTAATGACCGTATCAAGCAAGTCTTGATCGAGCGTACCGAATCCTTCATCAAGGAAAAAGAATTGCAGTGGGAATTCACCTCTCAGCTGAATTTGTGCAGAAAGAGCAAGGGCAAGCGCCAGTGATGTCAAGAAGGTTTCCCCGCCGGACAAGCTGGACACGGGACGCCTAACACCGCCATTTGCATCATCACGCATAACAAAGCCGCCTTCTGAGTCGACCTCAATCGCATATCTTTGTCTCGTCAACATACCTAAGCGGGCGGATGCATCACGACTGACACTTTCCAGCTGTTCTTCTGCTAAAAATTCAACAAACGTATTCCCTTTAAAAACAGTTTGCAGTTTATCAAGGCGATCAATTTCTTCCTGCAGTGCTTCCAATCGTTCGTGAATACTTGCAAAGCGCTGATGATTCTCTTCAATCACACGCAGGTGTTCATGTGCGGACCCACTCATTGCTGTCGCTTCTTCCAATGCTTTTTCAGCTGCAGCTTTTCTGTGCTGAATGTCTGTCCACTGCTTTTCATCCAGTGACTCTTCTTTCAGTAATTCAGAAATTCGCTTTAAGTTTGCGGCACATTCCTTTCTTTTATCCTCAAACTCCTCAATTTCCTGTTTGACCGATTGACGTACTGGCTGTTCCATTGAAACAGACTCAATTTCCTGCGGCATATGAAAAGGAGAAGATTCTGCTTGTTTTTCCCATGCTGCTTCTGCTTCATGTTTTCGCCTGTTCGCCTCTTGAAGCTGACGCTCACTGCTTGAAAAATGACTTTGCGCCTCACTAAACAACTGCTGCGCGTGCTGCAATTGCTTGTACGATTGCTGCTCTTTTTCATTAAGAAGAGAAAGGGTGTGTTCAACCTCTATAAGTTCATCAGAAATAGAGGCAGCTTTTAATGGATATCGGCCTAAATCTGTTTCATATTGTTGGATAAGCTGCTGCTGACTTTCTAACTGATGCGCTAGTTTATCAAGTTCTTTCTCGACATTGTATATCACTGTCTGCAGCTGCTCTTTTGCTAGCTGTTTTTCTTCCAAAAACGTAATGCTTTTCTCAATACGTTCTTTATAGCCTTCCGCTTGTTGGTCCTTTTCATCGATTTGCTTTTGCATTTCTTGTACTTGATTCAATGTAAGATGCGGGAAGGTCTGTTCAAATTGAGTCGTTTGCTCTGAAAGCTCAGCATCAAACTCTTTGATCAGCACCTCTAATTCTTCGATGCGCTGCTGTTCAAAAGTCATTTGCTCTTTTATCTTGCTCATCTCTGCTACTTGATCATGCGTTTCATCCATTAAACGAGCTCGTTTATGTTCAACTTCTTGAGTATCCTGTTTTATGCCTTTCCATTCTTGCACCAGACCCTGCAAAGACTGCGAATTTTGTACCGTTTCTACTGCTGCAGCGACTTCCGCTCCAGGGGCTTTCTGAGATAAGAAAGCGAATTGCTTCACTAATTGATTGGCATGCGTTTCGAGAAGCTGCTTTGCGGCATACATGTCTCTCCCATAATCCTCTGCCTGCTTGAGCTCTTTGTCCATCCGTTGAATGACTTCATCGACTTGTGCCACGGTTTCTTCATGGTCATTGGATTGCAAAGTCTTTGGATCATGATGAATCGACCCACAAACCGGACATGGCTCACCATCTACTAGCTCTGCCGCTAATTCTTTTCTTAATTCTGCCGCCCTTACCGCATCTCGCTGCTTTAATTTTTCGAGTTTCTGTTGTTGTTCTTTTTGACTCCATTCTGTCAGAGCTCGTTCGAGTTCACATACATAAAAATAGAGGTGTTCAATTGCTTGAAACGATTGGTCTATTTTTTCATAATGGTCGTTTTGCTGCTTTTGAAGCTTTTCATATGCTTCTGAAGTCTGTGAGGCTCGCTTGTTGAGCTCCTCCAGCTTTTGCTTTTCCTTTTGAATACTAAGGTTTATTCTTTCAACATTTTCACTTAAACGTAAAGCATCCTGTACACTTTTGCGTTCTTTCACTGAAACTTGTAACTGCTCCAGCTCATTTTTCAGCTGTGTTTGTTTCGTTAGTGCACGCTCTAATAGAGATTGGAGATTCTCCGCTTCTTTCTTCTTTTGGAGGAGCTGCTGCGCTTTTTCATTTTTTTGGCGCTCTATGCTCGTCTTTTCCTGAAAAGCTGCCTCTTTTTTACGTTCAATTTCTTTTAGCTGAATCAGCTGTTCTTTCTTTTGGAGAAGGTCTGGCTCTGTCTCTATTTTCTTTTGCCGGGCTTGCTCATACTCCCGCGCCATTTGATCATAGATCGTTCGTTGATGCAGCAGCTGCTTTTCTGCTTCCTCTTTCTCTTTCGATGCTTGAGAAAGCTGTTTTTCAGCCTTTGTCAATGCATCCGCATAGGGCTTTAGCGTCTCTGCCTGCTCTGCGATATGGAGCTTCGTCTTTTTCTCTTCTATTGATGGTGCCAGTAAATTCAGCTTGTTTTGTTCAGTCTCGTAAGCTTCTTGTTCCTTTTGATACTGCCAAATCGCTTGCGCCTTTGTAAAAGCAGTGAACGCTTCGTCCCGCGCTTGTTTTTTCTCATGAAAAATAGCCTTTGCCTGCTCAGCTGCTTCCTTTGCTTTTGCCAGCGCCTCTGGACCAGCTTCTCCTAAACCATTCAGTTCAGCTAGCAGTTCATTTTTTTGCCCATAATGCTTTTGAGCCTTTGTACGCAATCGCTTGACGAGTTGATCTCCATATTTCTCCAAGTTAAATAACCGCTGAAGCATTTGACGTCTGTCTGCCCCTTTGAGGGAGAGAAATTCTGCAAACTTCCCTTGAGGTAAGACAACCGCACGGGTAAAGTCATCAATGGTTAATCCGAGTAGTTCTTCTACTTTACGATTCACCTCACTCGCTTTATCTGCGAGAACTGTCTGCGTATCACCGATTTCAATTAGGCGGCATAATGTCGTTCTGACTTTCATTTCATCCGCTCGTTTGAAAGCACGTTCAACTTTATAAGAAATGTGGTGTTCCTTTTGCAAAGCAAATGTAAAGGAAACCGACAGCTTTTCTTCCGCTTGGTTCAAAATACCGTGTGTATTATTTAACGCACGCTCCACTTTGCCATAGAGTGCCAGTGTCATGGCGTCTAATATGGAAGACTTTCCACTTCCTGTCGGTCCAAATATGCCAAACACACCCGCATCACATAATGAGCTAAAGTCAATTATTTGTTCTTCTCTGAAGCTATGAAGTCCTTTAATGGTCAGCGTAATCGGCTTCAAGTCGCTTCCTCCTCTTGCATATCATTGGCTAGCTCTAAAAACAGTTTGACTGTTTTTTCATCAGGCAGACCGCCACCTGTCTGACGCTCATAAAACTTCACGAACCTCTCTTCGATCGAGAGTTTTTCCACTTGCTTTTGCTCTTCTATTTGCTGTAGTTCTTTGAACTTTGGACGAATGTGAACAAACCCACTATGCTGCTTTCGGAGCTGATGAATCTCTTCAATAGAGAGCTGATCTGTTAAATGAATCTCTAGATCAATCCATGCCTGAAGATCCCGTTTTTCATCCAGCCACTCGTACACTTGACTCAGTCCCTCAGTCGCCTTCCATTTCATAAGTGGTTTTCCGCTTGATAGAAACACTTCTTTCCAGCTCGCTTTTTCATTCGGTTTTGCCTCTACAATTGTGACTGATTTGGCGTAACCTGATTCAGAAAAGCTATAAGCAAGAGGTGATCCAGAATAACGAGCAATCGTTTTGGCACGTTTGATCGTTTGCGGCCTGTGCAAATGACCAAGTGCAACATAGCAAGCGGATTCTGGCAGGCTTTCAGCCGCAACAGTATATGCGCCGCCTACTTCAATCGGTCTTTCTGAATCTGTTTGACTCCCCCCTGCCACATAAATGTGGCTTGTTGCCATATTGACCGTATCCGGTTGAAATTGATTACTTAAATGTTGAAACGCTTGTTGAATCTTTAAATTGTAATGATCACGAAGCAATTTCTCTTCAAATGTTTCAGCTAGCACCTCATTTAGTCTCGCCTCAGACGGATAAGCGAGTGCTGCAATGGATAAACGTTCATCCGCAGAAGGAACATCGACACGGATGATGTCATTTGTCGGATATCCAATTAAATGAATCCCTTGATCATTTGTTAAAGGTGATGCGGCTGATAAACGATCCGGATTATCGTGGTTGCCTGAAATGACCACTACCTGGCGTTTTCCTTTATCAGATAAGGCTGATAGACTTTCATAAAAAAGCTGCTCTGCTCTAGCAGGCGGATTCACAGTATCAAAGGCATCACCGGCCATCACAATGACATCAATGTGTTCGTCTTTCACGATTTGATACAGTTCATCTAAAAACTGTGCTTGCTCATCAAGCCGGCTTCGACCTTCAAGGGTTTTCCCTAAATGCCAATCCGCTGTATGCAGAATCCTCATGTGATTCACCTCTCATTCCGATACATTTATAAAGAAATTTCTAAATTTCCATCGAAGAAATAGAGAATTTTCTCCTCTAATGTTCTGTTTGTCAAACGCTCTACAGCTTTTGCATATAAGGCTATTTGGGTTTCATAACGCTTTTTCAAGATCGGTTCAGCAGCGTCAACTGTATATCTGCCTTGTACTCTATCAGTTTTATAATCTAGTAAATATAGCTTTCCATCTGTTTCAAATAAACAGTCAATCATCCCTTGAATCAGAACAGGCTCTCCCTCAGTATCAATATGACTGTATACCTCTTTAACAGGTAACACCATACTAAATGACACCTCTCGTTTTACCCAGTCCGCTTTTAGCAGTTTTTGACCAATTGAAGTAGAGAAGAAAGAAGCAATTCCTTCTTGATTAATTGATTGGATCTGCTCATCTGTTAGCAAGTCTCGCTGCTGTAAGGATTCGAGCAGGTGTCCTATACGTGATTCATCATAGGGCTCCTCAGAAGGAAGCGGGATATGCTGCATCACTGTATGCATTGCGGTGCCTTGTTCTGCGGCAGTGAGTGTTTTTTTCTTCATGAAAGCTGGCCGGTCATACAATGTTGCACGAGCTTTTCGAATAGAAGAAGGAACACTGTACTCATCCTGTATTTCTTTCATTCTTTTTATCTCGGAAACAGACTGCTTTGTGCCGACTTGCGAGGCCGCTAGATACGGATATTTCCATGAGAGTCTCTCTGCCACCTTCTCATCAGCATCACCATATCCTTCAACAGGTAGACCATCGATCAATGCTTGTACAATCTCGTCTTGCTCCTTTTTTTCAAGTGACATATCTTCCTTTAAAAGATCAGAAGCTTGCGTAAATGAGATAGTAAATGTAGACGGATGCGAAAGAACAATATCTCCTGTTTCTTCTAAAACAGATGACATCGCTTGATGACGGATAAGGGCAGGGCCAATGAAATCTAAGTATGTTTTCGATTGATACCGTTCAAAATCAGGGAGCAGCCACTCTTCTCCGGTTGCGGCATTTTGCCATTTGCTTAATGCTTTCACCTGATTTTTGACAGAGCCGACCAGAAATAATTTTTCTTTAGCCCTTGTGAGCGCTACATATAGGACCCTTAATTCTTCAGATAATAACTCTTTTCTCATCTTTTTTTTCATCGCCACAAGCGGTAATGTCGCATAACTAATTCTCAGCTCAGGATGGATGTACTTGCTGCCAAAGCCTAGTTCTTTATCAAGTAAATAGGGCTGGTTTAAGTCCATCATATTAAAGTTTCTGCCGAGCCCTGCGGTAAAGACGACTGGAAATTCTAATCCTTTACTGCTGTGGATCGTCATCATACGCACAACGTCCTCTGTTTCACTGAACGTTTTTGCTGCACCAAGATCATCCCCACGCTCCTGCATTCTTTCAATAAAACGAAGGAATCGGAATAGCCCTCTAAAGGCAGCTTTTTCGTATTGCTTAGCCCGGTCATAAAGGGCACGAAGATTTGCCTGTCGCTGCTTACCTCCAGGCATTCCGCCAACATAATCAAGGTACTGCGTATCACGGTAGACTTCCCAAATTAATTCTGCCACCGAATGATTGATAGAAAAATCACGCCACTTGCGCAGTAATTGGAAAAATCGCTCTAGTTTTTTGCATGTAGGGTGATCAGAATGCGTCACACTCATGAATGCCTTTACAGCATCATAATACGTGCCTTTTTTATCACTCGTTCGAATCAGAGCCAATTCATTTTCGTCTAAATGAACAATAGGTGATCTTAAAACAGCAGCAAGCGGGATATCCTGATATGGATTATCGATGACTTTTAACAATGAAAGAATGACAGACACCTCTGTTGCTTCAAAATAACCAGAGGAAAGATTCGCATATACAGGGATTCCCTGCTTCTTTAATTCCTCCATCATTTGTGGAGCCCAAGGCATAGACCGAAGCAAAATGACAATGTCACGATACTGCAAATTACGGGTCATTTGCTGCTTTGCATCGTACACTTGAAATGGCTGCTCCACTAATTCTTTTATTTTTTTAGCAATGATTCTCGCTTCAAATTGGACGGTCTCGAGCTCTTCTCGCTCTTCGCCGGTTTCTGCTTCCTGCTGATCTAAGTGGACAAGAAGCATTTCTGTCGTTGTATCTTTGCTTTCTGGATAACTCGCTCCAAGCTTTAATTCAGCTTGTTCATCATATTCAATTTCTCCCACTGTTTCCCCCATCAGCTGCTTGAACAAAAAGTTCGTACTATCTAAAACATCTGAACGGCTACGGAAGTTTTTATTTAAATCGATTCTCTTCCCTGTTTCTTTGCCGTCTGGTTGAAAGTGTTTATATTTGTTTAAAAAGAGCATAGGCTCTGCCAGCCTAAAACGATAAATTGACTGCTTTACATCACCAACCATAAACAGATTGCCCTCTGCAGAATGTTTCCCCTTAGATACAAGCTTTAAAATCGTTTCTTGTACAAGGTTTGTATCCTGGTATTCATCAACGAGCACTTCTTCAAACTGCTGTTGATAGTATTTGGCAGCTTCTGTTTCGATCAAATGTCCTTCTGCATCCTGCTCCGCTAAAATGCGTAAGCAATAGTGCTCTAAATCCGAAAAGTCGACAATTGACTTTTCCTGCTTCGCTCTTTCGAAACGCTCACCAAATTGGATCACAAGCTCTACAAGCGTCTCCACAACTGGCTTCATTTCAGCTAAGCTTTTTAAATGCTGGGCAGGACTGCGCATGAAGTATTCATCTTTTAGTTTTTCTAATTGTTTTTTTGCTTGATTACGTGCATCAGTGGATTTTTCTAAGAGAGCAGGGTCATATTCGTCCCCTTTGCACGTTTTGAGCCTTTTAAAATTAACGTTCGGCAAAAGCTCATAAAGCTTCTCAAAATCATCTTGATGACGGATTAATTCATTGACTTGCTCTAAATCATCTATAAAATTCTCTGCTCTCGGTGCTGGGCCGCCCGGTTCTTTTGATAGCGAAAGAGCTCGTTCAAGCAGCTCCTGGCAGCTCCGGAGAACGAGAGAAAGATCTTCTTTGATATATGGATAAAACGGTAATTCTTCTACTTTTGTTTGAGCATCTACATCATAAAGTGAAAGAAATGCCCGCATCCATTGCTCCGGAGAAGGATGAGATCTCGAAAACTCATAAATTCTCTTCACGAGCCATTGCAAATCTAAGTCGTGACGGTCAGATGTATAACGATCAACCAATTCAAAGAATGATGGCTTTCCAGCCTTATATTCATCCTCAAACAGTTCGTCTAACACTTCATCTCCTAATAATTCTCCTTCTGTTTGGTCAGCCAAACGAAAGCCTGGATCAAGATCAATTTCATAGTAAAAGGTGCGCAAAACCTGCAAGCAAAAGGAGTGCAAGGTTGAAATATTGGCTCGATTCATGAGGGACAGCTGCCTTCTCATATGAAGAGACCCAGGGTTTTTGGCTAATTCTTTTTCAAGTGCTTCTGTGATCCGATGCTTCATCTCTGCCGCAGAAGCATTTGTGAAAGTCACAACGAGCAGACGATCCACATCAACTGGATGTTCAGGCCGGGTCATTTTTCGAATCAGGCGTTCAACCAAAACAGCTGTTTTACCTGACCCTGCCGCCGCCGCAACCAAGATATCTTGTCCTTCTGAAACGATGGCTTCCCACTGGTCATCCGTCCACGTACTGTTATTCGGTTTTGGTATTTGCATACTGATCCCCTTCTTTTTTGATCCGTTCTATCACAACATCATCCTTTTCAGAGGTGAGCACCCTAAAATCATTATCTTCTATTGATTCATCGAATTGGCAAATAGACTTGAATGAACAAAAGCGGCAAGGTGTTTGATCCTTTAATTTATATGGATTAATTGCGACCTCTCCATTTGTAATTCTTTCGCCTGCTTCTTCAAATGTGCGCCGAACGTGTTGTGTGAGTATATGGAAATGATCTTCACTTAAAACTGCCGAATCAGAACGGAAAGACCCATCCTTTTTCAAACCGGCTTGAATGACTTGCGATCTACCTGAATCAAGCGTTTGATCCATTAGCTTTACTGCTTCCACATCTTCAAGCAATAAACCCTTCATTTTAAATTTCTTGAAGATTTCCTGCTCAATTTCATCCTCTGCAAGTGGAATCGGTGCTTGAATGAGCGGATCATGAATATGGAAATATAAAATGCCAGCAGGCGTTGCTTCTACGCCGAGCCACTCTTTCGAATACGTAATGGTTAGGTCTAAGTATGTGAGCATTTGCAAGGCAAGACCATAGTATACTTCTGCTAGGTCAAGACCTTTCTCACTGGATTTGTAATCGACGATTCTTAAAAGCAGCCCTTTTGAACCTTCTGCCTTATCTACCCTGTCAATCCTTCCGACAAGCTCCATCGTGCAGCCATTCTTTAATTGAAAAGTAAACGGCGGCAAAGGCCCTTGACCTCCAAAACCTAACTCAAGCCCTACCGGAGAAAATCCACTCAATTTGGCATGTTCACTTAATATAGAAGAGACTCGAATCAAGATTTTCTGAAGCTTTTCTTTAATATAAGCATGCCGATTAGAGCTTAATAGAATTTCCTTTTGAAGACGCGGAGCAAGCTGTTCGATTGCATGTCTTGAATAGGTGACACAATCTTCCTTCGTTAGGTTTTTCCAATCCTTTTTTTGTTCAACTAGCGTATCTGAAATATGCTTCAAAGCCGAGTGAAACAATTGGCCGATATCGGGTGCTTCCAATTTGTAAAATTGTCGATCCTTTAGTTTTAAACCGTGGGAAGCAAAGTGAGAGAATGCACACGCATTGAACTTCTCCATTCTTGAAACACTGCCCTGAATATGGTCACCGTAAAGCTCTTTTGTGACATTAGGCTTTAATGGCTTCGCTCGATTTGTAAAGAACAAGCTTGACATGATGTTTTTTGATACATCCCGATGAGGAGATGTCATTAAGTAGTTATAGACACTCCACCATACACCGCTGATGGGATATTGATTGAGCCATTGCTGCAGCTGTGAGATGGTATACGACAACGAAACATGCTCATTCGCTACAAATTTTAATTGCTCATCGTCTTCCAGTTGTTCTGGATCTAACACATAAAGAGCCTGTTGATGATTTGGCATAAGCTCTTGGCAATACTTGATGAGTGTCGAAGGCAATAGAGAACGTCCTTCTGCATCAGAAGCCGCATAGGATAGATACAAATGACGGGATGGACTTGATAACGCTTGGTAAATTAAAAATTGCTCATCTAGCAGCCGTTCTTTTCCTGTCTCTGCTAGCTCTGCTCCTGCTCGTTTTAACCATTCTCGGTCATCCTCAGACAATACACTCTCATCAGAGGGACGTGCGGGAATAACGCCATCATTTACACCAATGATAAACGTACACTTCACTTGATACATTCTGGATAAATCCATACTTCCAATAAATACTTGGTCGAGTGAAGGCGGAATCAAAGCGAATTTTAGAGAAGCTAATCCTGTATCTATCATCTGTTGGAATAAGGGAAATGAGAGCTCTTCGTCACCTAGCATGTCAACAAATTCATCCATTAATTGAATCACCGCATCCCATACTTGCCCGTGCTGCATTGCTTCAGCTAATCGACCTGCTTCTTCAGCCTCAAGCCTCGCTTTTTCAAGCTTATCTGGTACTTGTATCTCTTCTAAAAAGACATAGACAGCCTCTACCATGTCCCTTACCTTTTGCGCTTTTTTGAGCCTTTTCTGCAACTGGTAAAGCGGGGGCGCGATCCATTCTTTGACGTCATTTAGCATTTGTTCCATTTCAATTTCTTGATCTGTTTGTCCGAAATCCTCATCTAATGATTGGAAACGCCTGTAATGAAACCGGGAACCGTTTGTCCAGCGCTCTCCTTTTACACCATAAGCAATGCAATAGTTTTCAAGCTGATCTGCCTGCTCTCTCGCTTTGTTCTTAGTGATTTCAAGCGGAAATAAGAACTCTGTTTTCACGCAGCGAAATACCGCTTCATACCGCCAATTTCCTTTTATGACATCCAAGCTCGAACGAATTAATTCAATGAGCGGATGATACTGCATCGATTCATTTCCATCAATAAAAAAAGGAATATCGTAATCTCGAAAAACCTCTTTTAACGTATCTTTATAGTCATCTACATGCCGCGCTACAATCGAGATATCTCGCAGTCTGAGTCCTTTTTCTCTCACTAAATCAAGGATATCTCTCGCTACTCCCTCAATTTCAGCTCGTTTATTTGCACTTTTAGACACTGTGAGATGAGGGGTGTTTTCCTGATATGGCTGAACGGGCCGCTGCTCATATTGGTGTTCTAAATAAGCAAGATCTGGTGTATAAAGGTGCCGATGATTTCTTTCAAAAATATTTTCAGAAATGTCAGCTCCGCACTCTTTAGCAAGCTGATAGAGCTGGAAATACGTTTTACCTGTCATACGAAATAAATCAAGTTCATTTGGCTGCCTATCATGATAGGATCGATCTACTGTGAAAGCCGCAGTTATTTTTGCTGCATACAGCAAGAGCTGTTCAATGACAAGAAGCTGCTGCGGTGTAAATTGATAAAAACCATCTATATAGATGTGTGCTCCTTTTATTTCTTCAGCTGAAGGAATTTGCTGGGAAAGAAGAGTCAAATAGTCTTCTGAGTGCACATATTCATCTTGTAAATGCTCCTCCATCTGCTGATAAAGAACATGGAGATCATGCAATTTTTCGGCTGCCCGTCTTTCTTCTGTATACTCTGAATGCATGCTAGACGCTGAAATCTTCTCAATATCCTCTGGCAGCATACAGTATCTTTTGAATTCAGCCATCGTTTTTTCGATTTGCTCCACAAACCCCGGCTTATCACTCGCTTTTTTGAATACTTTAAACTTGTCTTTCTGCTCTTCAATCACTTTTCTTAAAAGCATTTGAATTCCTGTGCTTGTCACAAATTGCCGATTCGCTCCACCAGTCTGCTGTAAAATCGACCAAGCAAGACGAGTGAAACTAAATACTTTAGCTCTGATCATTCCACCAGCTTCAGACGTTTTCGCAAGCTCATATTCCATTAAAAATGTCATTTGATCCGGGACTAAAAAAATGATTGGCGGACCCAACGGATCAAGCCGAAGCTGTTCTTTGATTTCCTCTAAGATTGCAGTCGTTTTTCCACTCCCCGATCTGCCTGCTAAAAACTGAATCTCCACGTTCCACAACACCTTTCTTATGTACTCATATTCTAGCGAAAATAAAGGTAAATAGCTATTTTCCGATCACGTTCCCATTATCCTTTCTGAAAAAAGACATAGGCACCTTTCCTCACTCTTTTCATATCATAAACCATCATGAACTAAAAGGAGGCTGGCAATATCATGTATTACGGTTACTATGACTACTCGCCTTATGACATGCGCCAAAACACAAGGATCATTTCAGACCTTGAGAAAGCGATTAATGGTGAGTATTCTGCGATCCAATGCTACGAAAAACTTGCCCAAAAGGCAAAAAATCCTGAAGCAAAAAAGATCATTCAAGAAATACGCCAGGATGAAGTCAGACACTATCAACTATTTTCAAAGCTATATTATTCTTTAACAGGGAAAAACCACAAACCAAGCGTAACAGAACCTTGTCCAGACCAATTCAGAGAAGGACTTATGTTTGCCTTTAAAGATGAACAAAAAACGGTCGATTTTTACTTAAGCGTATCAGACTATGTCCGGGATCAAGGAACAAAAGAGCTAATGAAACGTATCGCTCAAGATGAGCAGCAGCACGCTGTATGGTTTTTATATCTTTTAACGCACCATGTATCATAGATAGTCCTATTTTAATAGGAGATCGTATGTTCCGTCAAAAAATGAAATCGATTTTTCGTTCATTCAATCTATTAAAGAAAGCGCTAAATGTAGCAAAGCCTCACATCCCTTCCTTATTTTCAAACGAGAAAATGAGAATTCGACCATTAAAAAAACTCCTCTGCCCAAAATAGCAGAAGGAGTTTTTTCATGATCTTTTAATGAAATTTTGCTTCATTGCTTTGCTGCTGATGCTTGAGTATCCCATCAATTGACAACAGCTTACTGCCGCTAAGAGTCAAATAAAGCGCCATGACGAGCAGCGAAAGTTCAAATTCATAGCCACCAACAAATCCTCTAGAAAAACCAACAGTGATAATCGCTACTGCCATAATTGGTACGAATAATGCTGCGAAAATACGTGTTCCTAGACCTAAAATCAAGGCAATACCACCGACTAGCTCAATTGTCTTCACAATATAGGCCATAAATTCAGGTACACCGATTTGTCCAAAGAATGCTGCTGTGCCTCCCAGCCCTCCTTGATATGCCTGAAGCCCATGTAAAAAGAAAATAATACCTAAAATAACGCGTACAAAAAGTGTTCCTATTTCTTGATTTGTTTTCATATAGTGATTTCCTCCTGTTTTTACACTACACAATGTAATGTTAATAAGTAAAAAAATTAGTAATTAAGGTTGAGCATAATCATTAAGACCACCATCAGAATGGCTGATGTGACGATTGGAATCATTGGTACATTAAAAGGAATATTGTAAGTTGGATTTAAGATTTTTTGTATTCTTAAATTCAATGCCCGATCCCCAAAGGACACCGCAAACTTTGTTTGTTTTTGAAACTGGGTTCTCTTTTTAATCAGCTTCAAAAGGGCCTGCCCTACTCCAAGCTCAGTACCTGTCTTCTGAATGGCATAGTCATCTGCAATCACTTCACGAAAAACAGAGTAGCTTTGTCTCATATGCTTTAACACTGGAATGTACCAAATGACTTTTGTGAGCATTGAGAACATGAAAGCCTTTAAAGGATCATAGCTGTATTTGTGATGCAATTCGTGATGAACTACAGCGTCAATCTCTTCTTCATCCAGCATGTCCATGAGAGCTGTTGATAAATAAACCTTTGGGTGAAGCATCCCCATTGCAAAAGCAAGCGGTTCATGACAATGAAACACGATGATGTCATTAGCATATTTCTCAGATAAAGATTCGGTCGACTGGTGATCGACTGCAAGCATCAGATTTTGCTTGAATTGAATGTACTTTTTGATTTGTTTCGTCATATAAAAAATCGCAAAACCCAATGTGTAGAGGACTAAGGCATCCAGAAAATATTTTAAAGGAGTGAATCCATAGAATTCGAGCACAGACTGGCATACATGGATCAGGTTATATGCTTGATTCCAGCCAAAAAAGCTTGAAAGCACGTAATACCCCATCTGATAAAAAATGGCTAAACCAATCAATATACCGCCTGAAAACAGCAGACTCGACTTCATTTTATTCATTTTGCTGCTCCTCTTTTTTAGATGCTAGCCGTGCTTCTAGTACTTTGAGTAATTCAGGATCAGCACTTTCAATCGCATCCACCATATGATTCACTGCCAGTGGACCGAAATCATCCATCAATCCTTGTGTAATCCATTTTGTTTGCTCATTTAGAAATTCTTCTTTTGTTAAAATAGGATTATAAATAGATGAGCGCCCTTTTGTTTTTTTCTCCACAATTCCTTTTTCGGTTAAGCGGTTCAGCACAGTCATCACGGTGTTGAAATTAATCGGCTTCTCATCTGACAGCTTTTGCTGGACCTCTTTAATCGGCATATCCTCACCTTCATAAAGGATCTCCATAATTCTTCCCTCTAAAGGACCAAAAAAACGATTCAATCCCTTTTCATTATATTTAAAAGAAGGAATTTTCATGTTATCACCTCACACTATGTAGTGTAGTGTAATTGAAAATGATAGTCAACCGATAACATAAATAGGGGAAAATCGTTGTATATCGACTTTATTTTTGGTAAAAATGATATCTTTCTTTATAAAAATGTACTAATCATTTAGTGATAAGATAATCTTATGAAAATAGTGAAAAAATTCGTATTTTATTTATAGAGACTTTTGTATTATAGTGAAGTTAACAACATTTCACTTACTGAACAAACATATAGGAAGAAGGTTTACATGTGATGAAACAAGGAAACAGCCTTCGAACCGATCTCATTCTCATTGCGATAAGCGGTTTAGGTGGATTTCTTTTGTCTTTAACAGGTATGTCCATTGGCTGGATGGTAGGTACATTAATCACCGCGGCTTTTATTGCTATGCGCCGCCCCACCCTGTTTCAGCGTAAAGGAACTAGCACCTTACGTATTCACAGCAGATGGCTGCTCCTTGGTCAATTCATTCTCGGAATCGAACTCGGACAGAAAATGAATATGAAGGTCCTTCACATTTTCGCTGAAAATTGGCTCCCTGTGAGTTTCATGCTCGTCTTTTCTATTCTACTGGCGATGCTCTCAGGCTTTGTCTTATGGAAGCTGAGCAAAACAGATATGCTGACAAGCTTTGTCGGAACTGCCCCCGGCGGTTTATCCGCTATGCCGGGGATTGCCCAAGAGGTGGGAGCCAATACAGCTGTTGTGAGTCTCGTGCAAACGATACGTGTATTAATGGTTGTACTCACTATCCCATTTACAGTGTTTTATTTAAATACAAAAAACCAAGTGGATGCGGCTGTAGTTACGCAAGGGAGCGCTTTTTCTTCGGGTGTTTTCACCCTTTCAAACATCTCTTGGACCGCTGCGCTTATTTTAGGTGCCTGGCTCATGTCACGCCTAGCAGTTCGTCTTCATTTCCCTGCTCCTTGGCTGATCGGCAGCATGCTAGGCGTCGCAGCTCTTCAAGTTGGTGCGGGCGCACTCATAGGTTATGATTTGATTCCTTATTGGCCGGCACAAGCGAACATTGCGTCTCAAGTATTTCTAGGTGCAACCATCGGTTCAAAAATGAATAAAGAAATGTTTGTCGGGCTAAAAAACACTCTCATTGTGGCTGTCGTCAGCTCAGCTGGGCTAATTGCTGCGACTGTCCTCAGCTCTATTGCCATCGCTGAGATCACAGGTATTTCTGTCATTACAGCCATTCTTGCTTTTTCGCCTGGCGGTATTGCAGAGATGGCAACAACTGCGGTCACACTGCATGAGGATTCTACCTTTGTTGTGGCTGTACAAGTCGTCAGAATTATTCTCGTCATTGCAATGCTACCACCGTTTTTCCGCTTCTTACATCACGTATGGGCAAAAAGGCAGCCTGATTATAAAGCCGCAAAATAAAAAGAGACGCTTTGCATGTGCAGAGCGCCTTTTTTTATTCGCTGGTATTTCTTTTAACACCGACAACTTGATCCTTTGAAATGGTGCCAAAATGCCGGCTGTCGAAGCTATGTATTCGGTTATCTCCGACCACAAAGTAATGATTGTTTTTGATTTTATCGTCTCCTGTGATGGCTTTCAGCTGAAAATCCCCTGTCAGAACGTTCCCCATTTTATGTTGTTTCTGCTCTTTTAAATAAGGTTCCTTCTTTTTTTCACCATCGACAAATAACTGATCATCTTCATACTTGATCGTTTCTCCTGGGAGTCCAATGACTCGCTTGATCAAGATTTGATTTTTAGGGCCGTGAAATAACACATAATCAAACCGGCTAATTTTCGTGAGTTTTGGCGAGAACTTATTGATTAATAATTCTGTTCCATCTGTAAAAGTTGGGTCCATACTAACCCCTTCTACTTTGTACGTGACAAACATGAAATTCTTGACTTGGAACAATAAGACGATGCCTGTAATAATCATCAACCATAGCAATGGCTTCTTTTTCATTAAGAGCCTCCTTTGTCCTCACGTTTGCTCATTCGAATGTTTAACCTATTTTCTACTCTCTTTCCAACATACCATAATAACGCAATAACTAGAACCGCAAAAACACTTCTTAACGGATTCTTAACTAAAGCAGAAAGATCATAACCAATAAAACTAATGATAAAAAGCATGACACACTTACCAGATAAAGTAGCTAATGAGAATTGCCAAAAGCTAATTCTTGATAAACCCGCTACAACATTGACGGCAGCAGAGGGCGTGAAAGGAAAGCAAAGTAAAATAAATAATGGACCAAACCCCCGCTTTTCCACCCAAAGCATCAATTTTTTAATGGAAGGATGCCTGCTGATAAAGTTGAGCATTCTCATCTGTCCAAATTTTCTGATCAGTAAAAAGACAAGAATAGACCCTGCACTTGCGCCAATCCAGGTCAATAAAAATCCTTCCCAAAGGCCGAATGCATTTGCATTCGCTACAGCAAACGCAACGAGTGGTAAAAACGGAAGAAATGCTTCTATTAAAGGGAGCAATATGGCCACAATCGGTCCAAAGGCCTTGTAGCTCTCAAAAAATGATGTGATATTTTCGTGAGTAAATAGGGAAAGAAATGATGTCAACTTGTTTGACTCCTTCAAGGTTTGTCTACTTTTCATTTTACATGGAAAACATAAAAATATACAAATGAATCCCCCCCTTGAGATTATTTGACTCATTCGGTATAATAAATAAGAACATGTGTTCTATCAAGAAAGAAAGCAGGCTTGGACATGACGAGACTATCAAGAATACAGCTTCAGATGATGGAACAGGCCATCTTTCTTCCAATGGTCGTCTCCATCCTCAATCGTGATTTGACTCACTTAAAACAACATCAAACATTTAAACTAAATGAACCATACATTCAGCTTGTGACCTCCGCCTTAAAGGAAGCACAGAAAGCACTTTATGAACTAAAGCAGCATTTACGTAAAGAAAAAATGAAGGTACAGCAAATCGAACACGATGAAGGATTTACAACGTATCTATTTATCATGGATGGCTATGAAGAAAAACATAAATACTTTAATCCACGTATACGTCACCGGGTAGAGGAACTACTGACTCGGTATTTTCTTCATCAAGCGAATTGAATTGGCTTCATTGTCGCGCTTCCCCATTCAAAGCAAAAAGCCTGCCACAGCGGCAGGCTCCTTCTTATTTATGATAATTCAAGCTGTTCTCTCAGCTCTGTTCTCACTTCTTCTAATCCAGCGCCATCTAACTCAAAGTAATACACATTCCCAGGCTGATAATCATGGCCCTTTAGCTGAATGGTATCTACTGATGTCAATGAGCTCAATAACGGGAAAAGACCGATAAACTGCTTCATGGACAGATTGGTTGAAACATTGTCACCAAGTGTATCAATGATGTTGTCATAGGATGGGATCGAAGAAATGGATTTAGATTTTTCAAAGATGGCTTGAAGTGCTTCCATTTGGCGCTTCCCGCGCATAAGGTCACTGTCTGCCTTTCTTGTTCTCACAAAGGCTAATGCTTCTTCACCATTTAACGTATGTGTTCCTGTTTGCACATGAACTTTCCCTTTTGAATCCTTTTCCATTTGTTTTGCGATACCTTCATCTTCAATCGTTACGTCAATTCCGTTTAGCTCATTTACAATGTCTTGAAACGCCTTAAAGTTCCCTGAAATCACATAGTCTACAGGAATGTTCAGCAGGTTTTCGACCGTTTTGACTGACAAATCTGCACTCCCAAACGCATGGGCGTGGGCGATTTTATCATATCCTCTTCCCGGAATATCTACATAAGAATCACGAGGAATACTGAGGAGCTTGATGGTTTTCTCTGTTCGGTTCACAGCCGCCAGTAAGACCGCATCACTTCTTGCTTCGTCTACCGTTTCACCTGGACGGCTGTCAATTCCAAGCAGCAGGACCGAGAAGCTGTCCTTTCCTGGATCAAAAGCTTTCACACGCTTTTGCGAGGTGTCTCCTCTTTCTAATGACACTTGCGCCTTATTCGACGCTTTTGAAATTTTATAGTAAGCATATCCTGTCACAGATATTGCCATCACCATGACAAATGCCATGATAAACAGCACGACTTTCACCCAAGGTCTCAGCCTTCTTTTTGATCTTGTTTTCTCCTTCATCCTTTCCGAACCCTCACTCTATCTTAGTCTATCAATGTAGGTTCCACTATAACATATTTTAACGAAAGTTTCCTGCACGCAACATATTTTTATGAATCCACAATTAAAAAAATTTAAAACTCAGATAACTCAATCTTTTAATCTGCCGGTAGTGTTCTTTTTAAATGATTCCGTATAGTTAGCATTGTCTACATCCATATCATCGCAGAAGAAAATTCAGAAAAAAGCAGCCTCTAATGTCGGCTGCTTTTTCACCATTATTGAAAACTCACTTGAAATTGTCCCTTCAATTCCTCTTCTGCTTCTTGAAATAACTGCTTTACGCTTTCTGCATACTCGCCAAGAGCGTCCTTGCTCGTGTCAAAATTCACCCATGTCAACTCTACTGGCAGATTTACTTCTCCTGTCAAACAGTCCCATAGGGCATCGAGATTTTTCCCGTAGTAGTCAGGAAGGTGTAAAACTGTTTTTAGTTGGTCATGAAGCTCTTCTTGCGACCTGCACGACGCGCCGTCCAGCTGCACTTTTTTCATGTCATCTTCCCCTCTCATGCCTTTATTTTAAACGAATGGAAGGCAAAAGAGAAAGCAAGACTCCTCACTTTTGTTTCTGTCTGACACTTGACATCAAAAGGATGAGACAAGCTGCCAAAACGACCAAGAAAAAGACGGTTAACACCACCTGAGTTCCGAACAGATCAGCGAAGAGTCCGACAAAAACACTTGGAAGACCCAGACCTAAATAGGCAAACAAATAAAACCCGGCAACGGCTCTAGCTGCCTCCTTTTTTCCCCGCTCGACAATAAGCTGAAGACCGCCTAAATAAGTAAATCCATAGCAGGCAGTACCCGCAAGCATCGTTCCGGCAAGCACAAGAATGATTGACCCACCATTTGCTCCAAATAGCAAGAGACCGTATCCACATGGAAGACAGATAAATCCGGCAAGGAGCGCTGCTCTGCTATTCATTTTGCGAACAAAAGGCTGCATCAGGACACCTGACATATTAATCAAAAACAGTGCCGGCCCTACCCATAATTCATATCCATTCAATTTAAGCTGTGCTGGCAAAACCGAAATCACAAGGCCACACACTGACCACGCGACAGCAATCGCTGCATTCGCTGGCATTGTTCCTTTTGGAAATGTTGGCATGTTCATCATCGGTTTATCTGCATCTCCTTGTACAGGCGGAACGAAAAAGAAGACACCCACGATCGTTAGGATTAAAAAGCCCATCACAATCCAATAACTAAGCGGCGCAAGCGTCACATACTGAAAAGAAAGAAGTGCCGTAAAAAGAGCACCGCCCCCAAAGCCAATCGAACTGCATAACGCAATAAAAGTTGGAATCCAGCTTGATTTTTCTGGATATAAAGCAATCAAATAAGCAGTGCATGTGCCAACACTCAGGCCAAGCCCCACCCCTTGCAGCAGCCGCGCCAAAAAGAGCATCTGAATGGTAGGATGTACGATCATCAATAAGGTAGCACATAACGAAAAACTAAGTGCGACCAATAAAACCGGTTTGCGTCCAGCCCGGTCAGATATCCCGCCAAGAAAAAGTAAAACTGGAATCAGTCCGAAGACATATGCAGCAAATACAAGGGCTGTAGCCGCCTTTCCGTACCCTGCTTGTTCGGCATACAACGTATAAAGGGGCACCTGCAGATTCACTGCGGTTGTAATCATAAAAAGACCAAATAAAACGAATATAAATGGAATGATGGATAGGTGTGCGGTTTCTTCTTTAGCTGCAGGGATCATTTCACTCTCTCCTCTAGTCATAAGCATATGAGAACAGTGTACACACCTTTTGGCTTACTTCCTATATCCAAAAACGATGCTATTGACCACTCCATATTCCCGTGTCATCATCATGTTATATGTGACAATGAGAGAAGGTGTCCGATGTATATTTATTTAGACCGCTCAAGTACTACCCCGCTCTGGCAGCAAATCGTGACTGAGATCATTCAACAAATTCATTCCAAAAAACTGAACCCCGATGATCAGTTAACACCGACACGCGTATTAGCACAGGAGCTCAATGTATCAAGATCAACTATACAGCTTGCTTATGATGAACTGCTGGCAAGAGGATATGTCAGCACATCTAGAAGAGGCGGTACGAAGGTCATTTCAAGTGATCACTATGCGGCCTCCACTCCCCATCAAGGTGAGCCGCCTTTTCCTCTTCCGGTAAGACCACACTTTCAAGAGGCGGAGAAACAAATGAACCACTGGCTGTCGGCCAATCAATTTCATGAGAAGCTTGATATTGATTTTCGTCATCAGGAACCAGCCATCGATGAACATTTCCAAAACATATGGAAACGCTCGCTCACAAAAGCATTACAGCGATTAGAGATGAAAGATTGGGGCTATTCCTCCCCGCATGGTTTATGGGAAGTACGTTCAGAAATACGCCAATACTTATCAGTAGAACGCGGCATCGATGTAGAAGAAGATCAAATCATGTTAACAGGAGGCACGCAGCAAGCCATTGATTTGATTTCACAGGTATTGCTTAAAAAAGGCGATACAGTAGCTGTTGAAGATCCAGGCTTTCCTGGAGCAAGGCTTTCCTTTATGCATCGTGAAATGAACATTTATCCCGCGCCCGTCGATGAAGAAGGGATCATGGTGAATACATTACCACGAAAAACAAAGCTGATTGCGGTGACGCCCTCCCATCAGCATCCAACCGGTGTATGTATGAGTGTGAGCAGAAGGCAGCAGCTGCTAAAATTTGCCGTCAGTCATCAGTCTTATATACTAGAGGATGATTTTGATGGAGATTATCGTTATCATGGCGGACCGCTTCCTTCCTTATTTTCAGAAGCACCCGACCATGTGATTTATATCTTAAGCTTCTCCAAAGTGCTGGCACCAGGCATCCGCCTTGCTGCCATTATCGGCTCCAAAGCGGTCATAAAAGAAATCGCTTCCTTGCAATCACTCATTCAAAGACAGCTGCCCATTATGGAACAGATCACACTCGCCTCTTTTTTCAGAGAAGGAGAATTTACGCGATATGTCAGGCGAATGAGACAGCTATATAAAAAAAGACAGGCTGCCATTATGGATGCCCTTTTAACACAACAATTTGACAAGCACTTTCATATTTATGGAACAGATACGGGTCTTCATGTCTTTTTGGAAGGAGCGCCAAACTTTGACGAAAAAGGCAGTATTGAGGCAGCAAAAGCAGCAGGTATTGGCATTTATCCATTAAGTCCTTATTGTTTTGAGAGCAATCGAAAGGGATTACTGCTAGGCTTTGCTTGTACGGACGAAAACATGATTCAAGAAGGTGTGCGCCGCTTAAAGCAAATACTTTATATGTAAAAAAAGCCTGGAAGTCCGCCTTCCAAGCTTTTTACGTTGATTGCTGAATGCGGCCGACTTCTTCAATAAATGCAGCTGCCCTCTGCAATCCATCTTGTAGATGATGAGTAGCGGAAATAAACAGCTTTTCTTGATCTGGGCGCTTTAATAGCTGCTCCACCTGACCAATTCCTTTTTCAAATGAATGAAGACCTGTCTTTAATTGTTCATCTGCCTTTTGATAAGCGGCTGGAATTTCTTGATGAGCAAGCCCCTTTTGAATCACACGATCAAAGGCTTTCGTCGCCTTTTTCAATTTTTTATTTACTTGGATCTTTCCCTGTCCATCTGAAATAAATTGGTCGGTCATGTTTTCATAAGCTTCATTTAACTCATCCATATAACGCTGAACCCATTGTTCATACGCAGCTTCTTTTGTGTCTTGTTTTGAAGGCGATTGACCTGCTTGCTGACAGGCTGCTAGTAAGGTCACTATCAAGGTGAATAGCAGCAGCAATTGCGATTGTTTTTTCATACAGAGCCTCCATTTCTTATTCCCATTCGTTCATATCGGTCAAAATAGGAGGATCCTTTACCACATACGAACACTTTGCAAGAAATGATTTCTTTTATTGTAACAGACGGCTCGTGTCACTTCTGTGATTTATGAATAATTGCTTGAAAATACGTCTAAGGATCCACATTTCTCTGTCATTTGGTGGACAGTCTACCGATACACACTCAATAGACGACTGGATATATGGATTTGGTTTCAACAAATTCATGTGCATGGTGGATGTTCTCGTGTCATCATAATGATGCCCCAACGAAGTCGCCTTGTCCTGTTGATTTATTGAAGTTTACCTTTACAAGCAATGTCAAGCTCTTCGACTACTTCACCATCTTGGATGAGATAGGCTTTTTCATGAAGATTGACAGCGGGACAAATATGATTTGGAATGATTTGCACCTTCTCACCGATCTGGACAGTCTGACGGAAGCCTTCGTGATAAATGATGGCATGCTCATCAAATACACTGGAAACAAATACATCATCAAAGTCTTTTACCTTGCCTAGTCCCTTTGTTTTCGTCAGCCCTTTTGTACGGGTTTGAGCCGTGAGCCCTTTGGCTCCAACATCTGTAATGACACGAGTATTTGTTGGCTTACTAATCACCGTCGTCAGGACGGCTGCTGCACAATGTGAAAAAGTGCCGATCACATTGGACTGAGAGGCATCCATGAAGATGTATGTGCCTGGGCGGATTTCGGTCACTCCCTTTGGAATATCAAATTGAAATAAGAACGGTGGTGTTGATCCTATGCTCACTACCTCTAGCAGCATGCCTGATTCTTTTGCAATCTGTGCAAATCGAAGCGTTCGATTCACAGCGTCTTCATATAATGTCTGACAATGCGCTTTACTTTCCGCCTTGTATGTATGACCATCATGAGAAAAAATCCCTTTTAAATGAACGAACTCACATGTTTTTATCGCCTGCAAGATTTGACGGAAATCACTCTCTTCAATGACACCAGACCTCTCTTCTCCAACCTCTATCTCAATTAAAACCTCCGCTTTTTTCTCTGCTCCACGAAAGACATCTTCAATTTGATGCACATGCTCTACACAATCTATTCCAAATGAAATGTGTATCGACTCTGCCAGCTTTCGAATTCGCTTCAGCTTTGTCTCACCTACAATTTGATTGGCGATAAAGATATCTGTTAGCCCATGCGCCGCCATCACTTCTGCTTCCCCTACTTTCGCTACAGTTAAGCCAGATGCGCCCATCTCCTCCTGCACCTTCGCAAGACCAGGTGTTTTATGTGTTTTCGTATGAGGACGCAGTTTGACTTGCTGACGGTCCGCATATTGCTGCATAGCAGCTAGATTCTCCATCATCACCTGTTTATCAATTAATAGCGCCGGTGTATCTAGTTCATCATAAGTCATCATCATATCCCCTTTTTTGTCGCTCATTATATAAAATTTTATACGTTGTACTTAAATTATATAATTTGTTATATAATTTTCAATGTTTTTTTCTTCGAGAAAGTAAGACGATATGCTAAACATAAGGAGTCCAGCGGCTGGGCTGCCGCTGGTTTTAGTTAATATCTGTTCCGAAGCTCCCTTAATATAAAATCGTATACAAGGTTGAGCTGTTGTTCCTTTGGATACAGCATAAATTCTTGTTTTTTAGGAAGACCACCATCAAGGCGATCTTGAAATTTCGTTCGGAGATACGCTGTTCTGTGCACCTGACTCTCAAATGACTTATATGAGACATCGAGTTTGACGGTTTGCTCATTTGTAAAGATGACCACCGTGTCTCCGAGGGATGATTCCTGGAAGGTATGAATGTATTTGTGGGAGATCCAGCCGCACTGAGGACGGTTGGATGAATAGGTTGGGAAGAAATACAGATGATTGGATGAGTCAATCACAATTGGAGGCTTATGAGATATTCCTGTTACTTCATATGTTCCCGCTTTTCTGCCTGCATAGCTTGAGCCGAAGAATCGGCAGCTGCGTTCAATAATTTGCAGAGGTTTTAATTCAACGTAAAAGCTTGTCTCTCTTTCTATGACTTTTGAATATACTCTTTTTCCTTCTTCAACTGGAAGGATCGCCATTGTTGTTTGATTAATGACGTATGAATCTAAAGGTGTTTCACTAATTCCTGACACTTCATTTCCTCCTGTGTTAATTTTTGGTTATTTTAGATACTATTAATCTATCACCAACATATAAGAAACGACAGGATTTTTTCAAAATTTATTAAAAATCATTTTTTTATCGTATTATTTAGTCCATTCGATCTATCGAAAAGCCTTTTTTAAGATATATCACATCGTGTCGATTGGACAAGAGGTGTCGATTTCGCTCAAAAATAAATTGTCTAAAAATTATAAATTCTTGTTGATTTTTTCTTCGCCAATCCATATACTATAAAAAAGGCATCGGGGGGATTCTTTATGAAAGAGAAAAAAACGTATGCTGAGCTCATGAAGTCCCGCAACACCCAAAAAACCGAAGAAAACGGCGTGACGATTTTAGACATCTATATTCAAATGGTTTTAGATGAGGCGCTTTATAAACAGCGCTTAACCTTCCTTAGAGAAGAGATTGATAAGGCACTGGATCAGCGTGATGAAAAACGATTCAACGACCTGTCAGCTCAATATGCAGAACACTGCTTACATTAATCATGATGATTTTACTTGCGGCAAAGAGGGCAGCAACTCGTCTCTTTACCGCAAGTTTTTTGTTTATCCATTTAAAATGGTTCCGCCATTGACATGCAGGATTTGTCCATTTATATAAGAGGAGTCTTCGCTCGCTAAAAATAAATAGCTCGGCGCAAGCTCTACTGGCTCACCAGGACGCTCCATTGGAACATCTCCGCCAAATTCAGAGACTTCCTTTTCCGTAAAGGTCGATGGAATGAGGGGTGTCCAAATGGGTCCCGGAGCTACCCCGTTTACTCTAATCCCTTGCTTAATGAGCGATAAAGATAATGATCTCGTAAATGTCACGACTGCCCCTTTTGTAGATGAATAGTCGATCAAGGTTTCATGCCCTTTATAGGCTGTGACAGATGTGGTATTAATGATACTGCTTCCTTTTTTCAAATGAGGAAGTACCGCTTTTGTTAAGTAAAACATGGCAAAAATATTCGTTTGAAATGTTCGAAGAAGCTGATGTGAGGTAATCTGTTCAATGCTTTTTTGCGGATGCTGTTCCCCGGCATTGTTCACCAAAATATCTATGGAACCGAAATCATCCTTCGTTTTTTTGACGACCTCATTTGAAAACGCCTCATCTCCTAAATCACCTGCAATTAAAATGACGCGACCTCCCGCCTTTTCAATATAGTCCTTCGTTTCCTCTGCATCGCGGTGCTCACTCAAGTAAACAATGGCGACATTGGCGCCTTCCTTCGCAAATAAGACCGAGACTGCTCTTCCGATCCCGCTGTCCCCACCTGTCACAATGGCTGTTTTCCCTGCTAATTTTTTATTCGGCACCTCTCGATCAAAAACAGGCCTTGGATTCATTTTATATTCAAGACCTGGACGCTCACTTTGATGCTGAGGCGGCAATGTTTTCTTCGGCTGCTTTGTTGACACGTCTGACCACTCCTTCCTTTTATCTTGTTTATTTTTATGTGTTGGCTATTTTTTTATGTATGCCAGACTAGTTTCCTTTCAAATGTATGATTTTCTTCATTGTGGAAAAATTATACACAATAAGTCACTAACTGGAGGCGACAGTATGGAGCAAGAACATAAAGGATTGGAACAGGCAAAATCGTTATGGATAGCGGATAGTCAAAAGCATTCTTTTCCTACAGTAGATGAGGATCTCACAGCAGATGTCATCATTGTAGGCGGTGGTATTACCGGTATCGCTACCGCGTTTGAAATGACAGAACGCGGGCTGGATGTCATCATCATTGATGCTGATCAACTGCTGCAAGGTACGACCGGACATACGACAGCTAAGATTACCTCACAGCACGATGTTTATTACCATGAACTGATCCAGCAAATTGGTATGCCCAAAGCCCGTTTGTATGTAGAAGCAAATGAGAAAGCAAAAGAGCTAATTCAAGCTCGCGTCCAAAAGTACGACATCGATTGTCAGCTAGAAGTCAAGGATGCGTACCTTTATACAAAGGAAGAAAGCGGTGTAAAAAAATTAAAAAAGGAATTAGATGCCTACAAACAGCTTGGGATTGATCGGGGATGGAAAACAGCGCTTCCTTTTGATGCTGACATCAAGGCTGCCCTAGCAATGACGCAGCAGGCACAGTTCCATCCCCTTCATTATCTCAATGCACTCATTGACCAGCTCCTAGAGCGTGGTGTACGTATTTATGAACAGACAACTGCTGTTGACGTAAAAGAAGGAAACCGCCCTGCTGTCGTCACAAAAGACGACCATCACCTGACAGGCCGCTATATCATATCCTGTTCGCACTTTCCTTTTTATGATGGAAAGGGACTTTATTTCACGCGCATTCACCCAGAGCAATCTTATGTGGTAGCAGCCAAAACAACGAAGCCGCTCCCAGATGGAATGTACTTAGGGATCGACCAGCCTGCTCATTCTTTAAGAACGACAGAATGGCATGGTGAGGAAGTCGTTCTCATCGGAGGAGAAGGTCATAAAACTGGTCAAGGCGGGGATGAATCTGCTCACTATGAAGGACTAGAAAGGTTTGGAGACGCTACCCTTGGAATTGAAGAGGTGCTGTATCGCTGGTCGACACACGATATGGTCACAATGGATCAAATCCCTTACATTGGCCGCCTAACCAAGCACCATCAAAATATCTTCGTTGCGACCGGTTTTAGAAAATGGGGCATGACGACAAGCCACGCGGCAGCTACTCTTATCGGTGATTTGATTGAAGGAAAATCGAATCCATACGAATCCATTTTTACGCCATCAAGACCTGTTTCTGATTCTTTCGTCAAAGATTTCGTTAAAGAAAACAGCAATGTCGCTACCAAGCTGATCAGTGGTAAATTAAAACGAACCGATCAAACCATTGATGATTTAAAGCCAGGTGAAGGCGGCATTGTATCGTACGAGCATAAAAAATGCGGCGCCTTTAAATCAGAGGATGGGAATATCTTTCTTGTCGATACAACGTGTACTCACCTAGGCTGTGAAGTCGCTTGGAATAATAGCGACCGCACTTGGGATTGCCCGTGTCACGGTTCACGTTTCTCCATTACTGGAGAGGTAGTAGAAGGCCCAGCAAAGAAACCACTAAAAAGGTCTTATAAAGAACAGTAAAATTTTACTGATCCCCTTTAAAAAATCCAATATTATCCGATAGATAATATAAAGTCTGATAATTTGTGATGATTATAGGGGGACAAAAACATTGTTATTTAAAAAAGAGACGAAAAGAAAAAACACTGCTTTTTTCACACAGCAGGATGATGGGATAAAACGTATCAACTTTTCTGACAATACGGATATCGCGAAACAAATTAAAATGATAGATCTGACGCAGCATGACCTATTTATTCTAAAACAGCTCAATCCAATTGTTCAGGAGGATATTGCACGTATCGTTGATAAATTTTATAAAAATTTAGAAGTCGAATCTTCCTTGATGCATATCATTCAAGATAATAGTTCTGTCGACCGTTTGAAAAAAACACTCCGCATTCATATTAGTGAAATGTTTGCAGGTGTGGTTGATGAAGCCTATGTGGCAAAACGAATTAAAATTGCGCAAGTTCATTTACGGATTGGCCTCCAGCCTAAGTGGTATATGGCTGCATTCCAGGACCTTCTGCTATCAATTATGGATTTATTTGCTCAGCATATCCAAGATTTCAAAGAATATCAGACAGCAGTCAAAGCGACGACAAAAATCTTAAATTTAGAGCAGCAGCTTGTCCTTGATACATTCCAAAATGAATATTCTAAAATTCGTGATGAAGCAGAACAGCAGCAGCAGGAGCTCCATACAAAAATCACAGAAACATCAAATTCACTTGCTTCTCTCTTCTCAAACACAACAAATGCCGTGGACAAGCTTGTATCAAAATCTGATGAGATGGCAGACATGTCGCAAGCTGGCACGCAAATTTCAGCACAGGTCGAGGAAAAATCGATTGGCGGTAAAAAAGAATTAGAGATTCAACAAACACAAATGAACCAAATTGATGGCAGCATGACAAAGATTGAAACAGAAATTAAGCGTTTAGAAGAAATCGCCAAACAGATTGAACAAATCTTTGGGATTGTCACAGGCATTGCAGAGCAGACGAACTTGTTATCTTTAAATGCTTCCATCGAATCTGCACGAGCAGGCGAACACGGGAAAGGCTTTGCTGTCGTCGCAAACGAGGTTCGTAAATTATCAGAGGACACAAAGAAAACGGTTTCAACCGTATCTGAACTCGTCAACAATACCAATTCACAAATCTCCATTGTGTCTCAGCACATTGGGGACGTGAATTTACTCGTGACAGATAGTAAAGAAAAAATGACTCAAATCAATTCGCTCTTCGATGATATCGTCAGCAGCATGAACTTAAGCAAAAATCAAAATGGAAAAATTGAAATAGACCTTCAAACCTTCCTGAACGAATTGAAGGAAGTCAAACAAACGGTTTCTCAAGTTGCCAGCTCAGTCGAATCCTTAACAAGTCTCACAAATCGCTAATCCAGTCTTTTTTCTTCTGCTTTAGTATAATAGAAGAAAAGATAGAAAAGGCGGGATTTGATTGACAACAATTTGCCTAGTCAGGCACGGGGAAACAGATTGGAATGCAGCGAAACGAATTCAAGGACGAACAGATATCCCTTTAAATGATACTGGTAAATGGCAGGCTGAACAAACGGGTCTTTATTTGAAGGATGCCCATTGGGATGTTGTCATTTCCAGTCCACTCACAAGGGCAAAAGAAACAGCACACTTGATTTTAAAACATATAGATGCGCCTCTTGTCATCATGGATGATTTCATTGAGCGTGATTATGGCGATGCTGAAGGCATGTCATTTGAGGAGCGCCAAAAGCTTTTTCCAGATAAACAGTATCCAAATATGGAGCCGCTTGAAGCGATTCAGGATCGAATGGTAGAAGGCATTGAGAAAGTTAGAGCAGCCTATCCGAATCAACAAGTCCTGATCGTGGCACACGGCGCTGCCATCCATGCTTTACTCACCACCTTAGCGGATGAACATCTTGGTCTTGAGAACACGAGGCTCGTCAATGCTTGCTTAAATTATGTGGAATGGAAAGATGGTAAATGGAAGGTGCTTGATTACAACGTGGTCAGCCATTTAACTCAATCCTCTCCTATTTAAAGAACCTGTTATGTAAACAGGTTCTTTTTAAATGACAAAAACAATGATAAAATAGTATTTTTTTATATCGAAATTCGAAATAGATGCTAGACATTTCTACCTATTTTAAGGCTTTTCGGGTATCGAATATTTCTCCGAAAATGGATCATAAGAAAAAAAGCACATTTCCTTTTTAATAGATAACCACTGAAATAGTAGAATAAACATATTTTACCATTATTTCCAAGTGACTTAATTCCCCAATTTTCGCTAGGACTTTCACAAAAATTCGGGTCTACTCTTATTTGCCTACTTCCCTTAAACTGAATATACAGAATAGTCAAACGGATCATTCTTATAGACTACGGATGATTATTCTGAAATAAGAAAAAAGGGATGTGGATTGTGCGTGAAAAAGAAAAATGTGATGACAAGTGTTTTATTGGCTGTCCCTCTTCTGTTTTCAGCAGGGTTTGGAGGCTCCATGGCAAATGCCGAGACGGTCTCAAAGTCAGATAGTGAAAAGAGCTATATTGTTGGCTTTAAAGCCTCTGCCACTACAAACAGCTCTAAGAAACAAGCCGTCACTCAAAATGGTGGAAAACTAGAAAAGCAATATCGTCTCATTAATGCCGCACAAGTAAAGATGTCCGAACAAGCCGCAAAAAAACTTGAACATGACCCTAGCATTGCTTACGTAGAAGAAGACCACAAAGCAGAAGCATATGCACAAACCGTCCCTTATGGAATCCCTCAAATCAAAGCTCCAGCTGTACACGCTCAAGGTTATAAAGGGGCTAATGTCAAAGTAGCTGTCCTTGATACGGGCATCCACGCTGCCCACCCTGACTTAAATGTTGCAGGCGGTGCCAGCTTCGTCCCTTCAGAGCCAAATGCCACCCAAGACTTTCAATCACATGGAACTCACGTAGCCGGAACCATTGCTGCCCTTGATAACACAATTGGTGTTCTTGGGGTCGCTCCAAGTGCTTCCCTATATGCTGTTAAAGTATTAGACCGCTATGGCGACGGACAATATAGCTGGATTATTAGCGGTATTGAATGGGCAGTAGCCAATAATATGGATGTCATCAACATGAGCTTAGGCGGACCGAATGGTTCAACAGCGCTTAAAAATGCCGTTGATACAGCGAATAACCGCGGAGTCGTTGTTGTGGCGGCTGCAGGTAACTCAGGTTCCACTGGTTCTACTAGTACAGTTGGCTATCCAGCAAAATATGATTCTACCATTGCCGTTGCCAATGTAAACAGCAACAATGTCAGAAATTCGTCTTCTAGCGCAGGTCCTGAATTAGATGTTTCTGCACCTGGTACTTCTATTTTAAGTACAGTACCAAGCAGTGGATACACATCTTATACTGGAACGTCTATGGCGTCTCCTCATGTAGCAGGAGCAGCAGCGCTTATCCTTTCTAAGTACCCGAATCTATCAACTTCTCAGGTTCGCCAGCGCTTAGAAAACACAGCAACACCGCTTGGTAACTCCTTCTATTACGGAAAAGGGTTAATCAACGTTCAAGCGGCTTCTAACTAAACAATAAAAAAATCCGGCTAATACAGCCGGATTTTTTTATTTATTGCTTCCTCGACGTTTCCTCTTTTTCCGCTGCTTTTTCCATTTCCATGATTCTCTCCATCATAGTTGGGTGCCCGTAGCGGAAGACCTTCACTAAAAGTGGCGGATTCACCTGAGACAGCCCTGATTTTGCAAGCTTTTGAAAAGACGTCACCCCTGCCTCTCCGTCTTTTGTCAAGTTTAGCGCATACTCATCAGCTGCACGTTCTTGATGTCTTGAAACTGCATTTGTAAAAGGTGATGCTGCAAATGACAGCATCGATACAATCATGAAAAGAAGCGGAAGAGCAGCGATGTCGCGCGGCTCCCTCAGCCGAAATAGAACTGCTCCTTTACGATAGAAATAAAAATAGAGACGGTCGATCGCAAAAAATCCCGCAAGTGACAGTACTAGATATCCTGCTAATCCTATATAGACATGCTTCATGACGTAATGTCCCATTTCATGTGCCATGATAAATAAAATTTCGCGATCTTTCAGCTTTTGCAGTGTCGTATCCCATAACACAATACGCTTATTTTCACCAATTCCTGTGACATAAGCATTCATCGTGTTCGTTTTCTCAGACATATTGACCTCATATACATGACCTGCCGGGATATGAGCTTTGTCTGCAAGTGTTAAGATCTTGTTCTCAAGAGTTTGATCCTTTAGTGGATAAAAATTGTTATATAACGGATCAATGACGACCGGCTGTATAAAGAAGAGAAATAGCGTGAATGGAACTGTCAAACACCAGGCATACAGCCACCAGCGCTTTCTTCTTTTTTGAATAAGCCAAAAGAATACAATAGCACATAGGGCAAGAAGCGGATATTGAATCCAGAAATCCAGTATTTGATCTTTCAACCAGCTTGCCGTACTTTGAGCAGATACTCCGTAGTGCAAAGACAGCTGATAACCAATCCACTTAATGGGAAGTGAAATCAGCATTGTCAAAAGCGACAGCACAAACACATATACAAGTTTACTTAAAAATGTGAAACGAGCTGCTGCCAGGCTCCAGTCTGCTAATTTTCGTGAAAACCCTGAAATGAGCAGAAGAAAAAAGACATACCAATCTAATGGAATTGTCATGAAAAATAGCAAGTTACGTAATCTCGAGAAATTCTCGCTGATGACAAGCTCATGGCTTGTCATAAAGGTATGCGGATCTGCACTTGTTCCTTTTACACTGTCAGGAACCGCTACATCCCCAAATAGAAACAAATAAGAATAAATAAAAAGACCGTACAATATGTATGCTACCGTTGCAAGAGCTACCCATTTACGTACTCGCACAGGTCAGCCTCCTTTCCATCCCTCTCTCTATTCTAATCATCCATTATTTTGTTTAGAACCTGTCTCATGTGGCTCCATCATAGCATGCCCTATCTGAAAAAGCTTTCACGAAAAAAATGATTATGCTACTCGAAAATCGGAGATGCTACATATAAAATAGAGAGTTGGAGGATCGAAATGAAGAAAATCCTTGCAGGAGTTGTGATCTTTGGACTTTTACTTATTACCTTCTTTTATGTATTCAGCCGGACGAGCGAAATTTTTGATGAGAATCGAGCTGAAAAATTGCTCCTTTCATCTGAAAACGAGTCCACTTCTTATGAAATAGATGATAAGGACACAGCAGAAGACTTAATAGAAGAATTAAACAAAGGCAAACAAACAAGCAATCATCTCAAGAAAAATTTAAAGAAACCAGATTATATCGCCAAGGTGATGTACGGCCGAACAAACGGCACCACCTTTCAGCTTTGGACAAACCGTTCGCAGGTCGTTTTTTTAGTAGATGGGACTTATTATGAGCTGAATCAAAAACAGTCTAATTCTTTTCAGAAACAGTTAAAAGAAGCGATTCTAAAGGGCTGAAATTTTATTTTATCCCTTTGTCTTCTTATCAGCGTGATAGAACCTTAGCACACTAAGGGAGTCTCTTCATAAGAGACCCCCTTTTCTTATTTACTTTCCTCTGCTTGATACTTTTCCTTTAGTGCTCTTCTTAAAATTTTACCTGTTGTGTTCTTTGGAATATCATCTATGAAATGGATCGTTTGGGGCTGCTTATATTTCGCTAAAAAGCGTGAACAATGTGTGATGATGTCTTCTTGATCGATGTGAGCATGTTTCTTGGGGGAAATGTAACAGACGACAGCCTCTCCGGTGTTCGGATCTGGCACACCGATGACAACGGCTTCTGCTACAGCTTCATGTTGATAAAGCACTTCTTCTACTTCTCTTGGATACACATTATAACCGCCAACAAGAATCATATCCTTTTTCCGATCGACAATATAAATGTATCCTTCTTCATCTCTTCTTGCTAAATCACCGGTGTACAGCCATCCGTCTCTTAGTGCAGCTTCAGTATCTTCTGGCATTTGATAATAGCCTTTCATAATGTTGGGTCCTTTTGCTATGAGCTCTCCGACTTCATTTGGACCGACTTCTTCTCCCAGTTCATTCACAATCTTATTCTTCACATTCATAATGTCGGTCCCGACTGAACCGGGTTTTCTTTTTCCATCAAGAGGATTGAATGCAGTTACTGGGGAAGCCTCTGATAATCCGTAACCCTCCAGCACCGTGACACCAAATTTTTTCTCAAAACCGTGAAGTAAAGCAACAGGCATTGAGGCACCGCCTGATATACAAATCCTCACAGAGGACATTGCTTTCTCATGCCCTTCCTGGCGGTACAAATAGTTATACATAGTTGGAACACCAACAAATAACGTTGGCTTCTCTTTTTCCATCATACGCAAAAGCTCTGATGGGCTGAAATGCGGCAGGACATAGATGGTCGCGCCATGAATCAATGGTGCATTCATACAAACCGTTAAACAAAATACATGGAACATCGGCAATGCAGCAATCACCTTGTCCTTTTCATCAATGGATAGGTACTCAGCAACGTCTCTGGCATTTGAATACAGGTTGAAATGAGTCAGCATCGCACCCTTTGGTTTTCCTGTCGTGCCAGATGTAAATAAAATAACTGCCGTATCGTCCTGATGAATAGATGGATGCACGTTCTCTTTCGCATGACCAGACACAAGCTTTCCAAAGAAGACAAGTTGATCTGATACTTCCTTAAAACTTGATCTGCACGCAGATTCATTTTCTGCACAAATAATCACCCGTTCAATAGACGGAAGCTGTTCATACACTTGCTCGTACACTGGCAGCAGTTGTTCAGGGGCAACAATGCCTTTTACATCACCTGTAATCAGCATATAGCCAATTTCACTAGGCGTGTATGTTGGATTGATTGGTACTACGACAAGCCCGGCTTTTAAAGCACCAAAAAAAGAAATGACAAAATGCGGTGAATTTCCTAAAATAAGCGCGATATGATCCCCGGCTTGAAATCCTTCGCCCACTAATCCATCTGCAAAGCGCTCGATACTTGTCATGAGCTCTCGATAGGTCCACTGATTTCCTTCAAAGATCAGTGCGATATCTTCTCCTTTCGTCATCGCCGTCTGCTCTAGATTTTTGATCAAATCCATTCTCCCACCCCTTACATGTCATCAATGAATGAATAACCATTCATTTTATGGCCAAACATTCCTCCTTTCTATTATAATAGACAATCGAAAAAATCCACAAGATCAAATGTAAATCGCTTTCAATTCTTTCAATCAAAAAAGCACCGCTATCTCTAGCCGTGCTTGTTCCTCTTAATAAATCAAATCAAGAAAATCCTCTTTTGATACATTGCCGAAGTAGTGGCGCATGTCCATATCTTCTAATACGTCGCTGATCGTTTTGCGATCATATTGTTGCCCAATGAGTCTTTTTTCAATATCAGCAATATCCCCTACACCGAAGAAATCACCAAAGATCTTGCAGTCCTGGATCATCCCTTTTTTCACTTCTAATCGAAGATCAATGGAGCCTGCTGAGAATCTTTTAGAATGCTGTAAATTAAATTTCGGTGAACGGCCGTAGTTCCATTCCCATTTTTGATATCGATCCCGGGAAATCTCGTGAATCTTTTCCCAATCCTTCTCAGTCAACTGATATTGAGGAACATCCCCATTCGTATCGAAAATGTAGCTTAACAGAATTTTTCTAAATTCTTCTGTTGTCATCTTTTGATCCATTAATTCACTAATATTGGCAACCCTGCTCCTAATGGATTTAATGCCTTTTGATTCAATCTTTTCTTTTTTCACATTTAAAGCCGAAACAACATGTTCAATTTCTGAATCAAATAGCAGCGTGCCATGGCTGAAAATACGTCCTCGTGTTGCGAACTGGGCATTTCCAGAAATTTTTCGACCTTCTGCCATGATGTCATTTCTGCCACTTAATTCAGCTTTGACGCCTAGCTTTTCAAGCGCTTGGATGACTGGCTCCGTAAATTTTTTAAAATTATGGAAGCTGTCCCCATCGTCTTTTGTGATAAAGCTGAAGTTTAAGTTTCCTTTGTCATGGTAAACTGCGCCACCACCGGACAGGCGGCGGACAACTTTGATGCCGTTGTCTTCCACATACTTCGTGTTGATTTCTTCTATTGTATTTTGGTTCTTTCCTATAATAATCGACGGCTGGTTAATATAGAACAGCAAGTACGTTTCTTCTGGGTCTAAATATTTTAAGCAATATTCTTCAATTGCCAAATTAATCATTGGATCATAATGTTGTTCGTTATCGATAAACAGCATCTCTATCTTCCTTCCTTGTTCCATCTAAGCCCTGAATGGGCAAGCTGTATATTGCCAGTATATAACGCCTGTGCTTCATTGACTAGGTCTTTATGACGACCAAAATGGGGCAGGTGGGTGATGATCAGTTCCCCAACATTTGCTTCCTTTGCAAGCTTGCCCACCTCTGTACTATTCATATGTCCTGCACTCGATCCATCCTGTCCAGCGTAAAAATTGCTTTCAGCAATCAGTAGATCTGCATCCTTGCTAAATGGGATAAATGCCTCCTGATCACTTGAGTCTGCTGTATACACCACCACAGCATCCCCCGCCTGAATTCTCATCGCATAGCATTCTGCCGGATGAACCGTTTTCAAAAAATCAATTTGAAATGGACCAATTTGAATACCCTCTTCTGGCTGATAAGCCTTTGCCTTAGTATGTACATCATCCGCAAGCCGCCCAAATGCTTCTTGATTACCTGTATGTCCATAGATCGGAAGCGGACCGCTGCTTTTTCCTAAATGATATCCCACTAGCTTCGCATATTGGAGTGGTCCGATATCTGCAATATGATCGTGGTGATAATGAGAAAGGAGAACAGCATCTAGTTCTTCTATATCTATGTATTGCTGCAGTTTGGAAAGAACACCGCTTCCGCAGTCTACAAGTAGACGAAAGCCATCTGATTCAAAAAGATACCCTGACGTCGCTTCACCAGCGGCCGGGAATCCTCCGTAGCATCCAATGACAGTTAATTTCATCGTCATTTTTCCCTCCTTTTCTAAAAATCCCCTTCTTACAATATACCCATTTTTCATAAAAAAAGCATTCTTCTTGCCTATTGTTACAAAACAGATTGACAATTATTAATCTGTTATAATACAATAATAGCAACAAAACGTATTGGAGGATGACAAATGCTAGGAAAAATCACAGAATTTTTTAGAAATTTGCCTTCAAAAAAATGCACAAAATGTGGAAATGATTTAATGGAACAACACGAGTGTTACGGTAATGAATGTGAGGAATGCTCACAAGTAAGTTATCTTAAATAAGGTAATAAATTGAATTAAAAAGCACTTTTTTCCTCCGTCGTCAGTTGGAGTCAAAAGTGCTTTTTATTTTTTCTGAAAAATAGGTAAAAAGGTAAAACCCTTGTCCTAAAAGGGTTTTTTAGTATTTTCATCTGATGAGTTTTAGTTCCGAAGGCACTTTTTATTGACTTGAATCAATAAAGGAGGTTCTAAATGTTCATTTTTTCAAATAATTTTGTATTTTCTTAATATAATTTAATCGTGGACGAACCTCTTTAATTTTAGTTATACTTTATTTCATATATTAAAACTTAATATGATGGGAATATTCCTTTAATGAATATGCTAGGGAGGAAATCTATGAAAAAATTAAAATTTGGATTAGCGACACAAATCCTAATCGGTCTTATTCTCGGTGTCGTTGTTGGGGCAATCTTTTTCGGTAACCCAGGCGTTGAGACTTATTTAAAACCAATTGGAGACTTCTTCTTAAGACTCATTAAGATGATTGTTATACCAATTGTCGTATCTAGCTTAATTTTAGGAGTTGCAGGTGCCGGTGATGGTAAAAAGGTAGGGAAGCTTGGTTTTAGAACCATTCTTTATTTTGAAATTATCACAACATTTGCGATTATCCTTGGTCTTGTGCTTGCTAACTTTGTTCAACCTGGTGCAGGCGTTGACTTTGGAAATACGGAAAAACAAGATATTAGCCAGTATGTTGAAACGGAAAAAGAGCAAAGCAGCAAATCAGTTGCTGATACGTTCCTTCATATCGTTCCAACGAACTTCTTCCAATCATTGGCGGAAGGTGATTTGCTTGCGATTATTTTCTTCACTGTGCTATTTGCTCTTGGCGTTTCTGCCATTGGTGAACGCGGCAAACCAGTGCTCGCCTTCTTTGAAGGTGTATCACACGCCATGTTCCATGTCGTCAATGTTGTGATGAAAGCTGCACCATTTGGTGTCTTCGCACTCATTGGCGTGACTGTATCAAAATTTGGTCTTGAATCTCTTATTTCATTAGGTAAGCTTGTAGGTCTTGTTTATTTTGCGCTCGCTCTCTTCCTTATCGTTGTATTCGGAATTATTGGAAAGATGATTGGCGTCAATATTTTCAGATTTCTTGCTTACATGAAAGACGAAATGCTTCTTGCCTTTAGTACATCAAGCTCTGAAACAGTTTTACCAAGAGTCATGGATAAAATGGAGCGCATTGGATGTCCGAAGGGAATTGTTTCTTTTGTTATCCCAATCGGTTATACGTTTAACCTGGACGGCTCCGTCTTGTATCAAGCGATTGCTGCGCTTTTCCTTGCACAGGTATATGGCATTGACCTCACGATCGTCCAGCAGCTCACACTTGTTCTTGTGCTGATGGTGACATCTAAAGGAATGGCTGCCGTTCCTGGTACGTCCTTTGTTGTATTACTCGCCACATTAGGAACGATTGGTGTTCCTGCTGAAGGTCTTGCATTTATTGCAGGTGTGGATCGTATCATGGATATGGCGCGAACAGTTGTTAACTTAACAGGAAATGCACTTGCAGCTGTTGTGATGTCTAAATGGGAAGGGCAATATGACCCTGAAAAAGGACATCGCGTGATGACTGGACAAGATGTACCTGAACCGACACAGCTTTCAAGCTAATGAAAAAGAACCCCATTTATTGGGGTTCTTTTTTTATACTGTGATTAAGGATGATTGCACGTAGTGATAAAGAAGATTCGCTGTATGGACAAGGGAATCTTCATGCGTTCGTTCAAAAGCATGCGAGGAATCGATCCCTGGACCAATCAGTCCATGAATGATATCATGCCCTGCTCGAATCGCTGCTGATGCATCAGAGCCGTAATAAGGGTAAATATCTAAACGGTAATCTATGTTGTTCTCTTCTGCTAATGCAGCTAAATGCTTGCGTAATCCATAATGATAAGGACCGCTTGAGTCCTTCACACAAATAGACACGCTGTATTCATCTGTTGATTGACCATCGCCGATCGCTCCCATATCGACAGCAAGATATTCCACCGTTTCTTCGGGAATATTGGAGTTACCTCCGTAGCCAATCTCTTCATTATTAGAAATTAAGAAGTGCGTCGTATGCGGCAGTGTGATATTTTCCTTTTGAATGCGGTGGATGAGTCGTAGCAAAAGCGCTACACTTGCCTTGTCATCAAGGTGTCTTGATTTAATAAAACCTGATGACGTCACTTCCACTCTAGGATCAAATGAGATAAAGTCCCCTACTTGAATCCCAAGTGCTTTGACATCGTCTGCATTTTTCACCTTTTCATCGAGACGAATCTCCATATTTTCTTGGTTTCGTTTTGCTTTTCCTGCATCCGCATAGACATGAACGGACGTTTGATGCATAAGAATAGTACCTGTGTATGTATGACCTGTTGCTGTTTCAATTTCACAATATTCGCCTTCAATTGAGTTATATTGAAAGCCTCCAATGAGTGCAAGACGAAGCCGTCCATTTGATTTAATTTCCTTTACCATTGCACCGAGCGTATCGACATGTGCTGTCAGCATGCGGTGTTCCTTGTCATCAGTTCCTTTAATAGTAGCAATTAAGCCGCCCTTACGATTTCGTTTTGTCTCAATATTTACATCTTGTAAAAAGCGTTCAACAAAGCCGATCACCTTTTCTGTATTCCCTGACGGACTGGGGATCGATACGAGCTTTTGAATTAGCTGAACGGTTTCGTTTACTTCAGTAGTCATTCGGCATTTCCTCCTTTGTGTGAAAGCAATTCCTTCCATTAAAATATATCGCTTCGGGTTCAAGATGTCTAATTTCAAATCAAAAATCCTTCCTCTATCAAGAGAAAGGATTCATTGATTAAGCTTCGTCTTGTTTCATTTTTCTTACGTTCCAAGCAAAGTATGCAGTTGTTGCCGCCATCATGATGATCGCAACTGTACCGAGAATCGCTGCTTGGTGCCATAAATAGCTGTCATCACCGCTTGCAATGATCGTTCTAAATCCATTGATTGTATACGTCATTGGAAGCAGACTATGAATGACTTGGAAGAACTTCGGCACAAGCTCAAGCGGGAATGTACCAGCACTTGCTGCGAGCTGAAGAACTAAGATAATGACGGCAATGAAGCGTCCTGGGTTCCCCATTGTTGTTGCTAGCAGCTGAATAATCGCTAAGAATGTCAGACTGACGACGATCGCAAAGAGATAGAAGCGCCAGAGGCTTTCCACCTCAAGACCAAGCCCAAAGATGAGCATCGTACTTGCAATGACTGCTTGAAGGATACCGACAAGTAGAAGCACGCTATATTTGCTGACAAACCATTCAAACGCATTTCTAGGGCGGCCAGCAGGGTCTTTCATTGGGAATACGACGGTGAGCATTAGAGCCCCAACAAAGAGTCCCATGGATAAAATATAAGGCGTGAGCCCTGTTCCATAATTATCAATCTTCTTCGCTGTATCATTTTCTGTTTTAACTGGGCTAGCAATCATATTGTAATTGTCTTGCCCCGCATCAATTTCTCCTGTTTCATCAGCGGCGCTTTTCAATTTATTGGACAGCTTACCTGTACCGCTCTTTAAATCTCCCAATCCTTTATCAAGCGATTTTGAGCCTTCGGCAAGCTTAGATGTATTGCTTTGGATATTTGTTGAACCACTTTCCAGCTTATTTAACGCTGCGCTCAGCTGGCTTGATCCATTCGCAAGCTTATCCGCACCGCTTTTCGCTGTATCAAGCTTTCCATTTGCTGTTTGCAGGCCATCTTGTAATTGGCCTTGACCTGTTTGAAGCTTCAGTGCACCTTGATACAATTTATTCGTACCAGACGTCATTTGGTCGATCGCATTTTGTATCGCAACTGTAGATGTGTACAGCTGTTCTGTTTTCTCTGGTAGCTGTTTGACTTGCTGCAGCTGCGCTTTTGCAGATGTAACTGCTTGTTGAACCTCACTTGCATCAGGCAGTTCCTGCAAGGCCGCTAAGCTTTGTTCGAGTCCAGACAGATCAGGCAGTTCGATTTTAGGCAGACTGTCAAGCTGATCCATTGCCGCCTTTTTCTCTTCATCTGTCATGGAGCTGTTTTGGATAATGCTTTTTACATTAGCATCTCGATTTGATAGTGCTTCTTTTAATGAAGCAAGTTTTGTACTGAACGTTTTTGCGTCTTCTTTCACCTGATCGAGTTTAGGCGCCACCTTCTCTAAATTCGCTAATTCTGGTGACGACAAGACTTTTTCTACTGCTGCAATTTTTTCCGAAAAGGATTGGGCTTTGTTGTTTAGCTGCTCAATGCCTGCTGTGAATTGCGGCATTTTAGAAGCGAGCTGCTGATGTCCTTCTCGGCTTGTGTTTAATCCTTCGGTTAATGTATCAATTCCTGTACCAAGCTCTCCAAATTTCTGATCAATGGTTTGATAGCCTGTTAGGAGCTGACCAAGCCCACTGTCTAGAGACTGTATGCCTGTGTTCAGTTCACCCATTTTCCCTGCGAACTGATGAACACCTTCGCTATAGGTTAACGTACCTTCAGCCAATTTGGCTAAGTTGTCTTTTAATTTCGTACTGCCATCTTTTGCGCTTTTTGTTCCGTCATCAATTTTCTTCGCGCCATCGCTTGCTTGATCTAATCCTTTTGCAATCGTTTTGAAGTTATCAAAGATGACCTCGGCGTAATTTTTTGTGACTTCTTTTGAAACCGAATCTTTTAATTTGATAATGGCATTATTCGCAATTTGTGACGCCGCATAGTTGGCGCCTGGATTCGTATAATATTTCAGATTCGATTTTTTCGGATGTTTATCTAGCACTGTACTTGCATTTTTCGAGAAATTCTTTGGTATTTCCACCACGAGGTAATAGTCCTCGTTATTTAATCCTTTTATAGCCTTTTCATGACTATCGACAAAGTTCCATTTGAAATTATCGTTTTTCTTTAATTCCTTTACTAAATCATCGCCGACTTGAAGGGTTTTTCCGTCATAATGACTGCCTTCATCCAAGTTGACAACCGCTACAGGTAATTGATCAACTGTACCATAAGGGTCCCAGTATGCTTTTAAAAATACACCACTGTAAATCAGCGGAATAAATAAGACAGCTAAAATCGGGATCAGTAGTTTTTTGCTCGTTACAATGTCCTTCCATTGATTCCGAATTAAATTCATTGCTGTTTCCTCCCATAGATGAATGACTAAATATACAATTTGGTCATTTGAACTCAAAAAAATTATGTTGTTGCAGATAGTCCTTTTAAGACATAAAGCTCCAGCGATTCGGCTACCTCTTCTTTTGTTAAAGGCTCGTATCGCTTTTCCCAATCAAAAATCAGTGCAATATATAGTTTCACCATCACAAATGCAGTCAATTCAGGATCACAAGGCTTAATGTCGCCTTTATCCATCGCTTCTTGCACTTTCATTTTGATATAGCGAATGATCATCTGCTCCATTTTTTCGATCATTTCCTTGACCGCTGACGTGCCAAGCTCTGCATTTTCCTGAAAAATCTTAATTGTGAGCTGGTGGTTTTTTCGAAATTCTAAAATTGCAAAGAGTGCTAAGTGAAGGTTTTCAGAGAAACTATTCTTCTCATCAATTGCCTCATCCGCAATTTTCCTCATCTCTAGTAAAAGGGATGTGAAAATTTCATCAAACAACTCTTCTTTGTTTTTGAAAAATGTATAAATGGTTCCTTTTCCGACGTTGGCAAGCTTTGCCACAAGGTCCATTGTGGTCGCTTTATACCCGAATTGAGTAAATGCTTTCGTCGCACCATCTAAAATCATTTGTCTCCTATCAACACTCATGTTCTCACTCCCGGAATGACTATTTGAACGTTTTGGTCATTAAGTACAGAAAGTAATATACCATATCCTTTTCCCCAGATGCAACAACTTTGTTCACATTTATGATTCCCAACTCTTTTTGAATGATTCGAACATGAAAAACTCCCTTTCCATGACAGAAAAGGGAGTTGTTTTTTATGAAAATAGATACGATACAGCCTCTGAGATGGCGGCTTTTCCTTGATCAATACAATCAGGGATTCCAACACCTTCAAATGCAGCACCTGTGATATAAACACCAGGATATGATTGCTTAAACGTTTCTCGCATGTTCGAAATAGCTTTCTGATGACCGACGTGATATTGCGGCATACTTGTCTTCCAGCGAGTCACTGTCGTCAATTCTGGATCTGCTTTAATATCCATGATTTTCTTTAAATCTTCTAGCACGATGCTGACGATTTGACTGTCTGACTGCTCGACAATCGATTCGTCACCAGCTTTTCCGACATACGCACGCAATAGCGTTTTTCCTTTCGGAGCGGTATGCGGCCACTTTTTGTTTGTCCACGTACAGGCTGTAATAGAGAAATCACTGTTTCTTGAGATAACAAAACCAGTGCCGTCATATTCATTATGAACATCCTCTTCTTTAAAACCGAGTGCTACTGTTGCAACAGAAGTAGAGGTCATGTCATGCAAATACTCTAGCCCTGCTTCTTTAGGAAACATGGAATAAATCGATTGATGCGGCGTCGTGACAATGGCTGAATCGGCAAAAAGCGTTTGACCGCTGTCTAATTGCAAGCCATAGCCTCCATCCGTTTTTTCAATCTGTTTTACTTTTGTCCCTTTATACACCTTTGTCAGCTTGAGCTTACTTTCTACTGCTTCCACAAGCGACTGCAACCCTTGATTGATCGTTTGGAACTGTCCTTGTTTTTTCGCAGTCACCTGCTGCGCTTTCGCATGCTGCTGTGATTTTTTCATCCCAAGAATCAAACTGCGATGCTGCTGTTCTGTTTGATAAAATTGCGGGAAGGTGGACATTAAGCTCAGGCGGTCAATATCCCCTGCATAAATGCCTGATAGAAGCGGTTCAATTAAATTCTCAACGACCTCATCACCCACACGTCTTCTAAAAAATTCACCAAGCGACTGATCTTCGGTCTGCTTGCTTTTTGGCAACACGAAATCCATCGCCGCTCTTGCTTTTCCCGCAACTGAAAAAAGACCAGTTGTAATAAATGGGCTGATTTGAGTTGGAATGCCCATAACAGCACCCTTTGGCATCGGGTGAAGCTTTTCATTGACCAGTACATACGCTTGCCCAGTTTCATTATTGACGAGCTGATCGGACAGACCGACATCTTTCGCAAGCTGCGGCCCACTGACCTTTCTTTCTAAAAATGAATCAGGCCCACGTTCAATGATGTAGCCGTCTTTATATAATGTTTGTATTTTTCCACCTAGCCTAGGGCTCGCTTCAATAAGTGATATTTGAATCGGAAGACCTTTTTCTTCGACTTCCTTTTCCAAATAGAAGGCGGCGGCTAAACCAGTGATGCCACCGCCAATGATGACAAGGTGTTTTTGATTGTCATGCATAGGATCGCCTTCTTTTATATGATTACTTGCTTTCGTCAAGCTTCTTTAATACGACTGTTGCCAGAGCATCAATAAATGCTGGTTTCGCATTTGGCATTTCTGGACGATAGTAGGCTGCACCAATTTCATCTGTCACGACTTTACATTCATAATCGTTGTCGTATAACACTTCAAGATGATCAGCGACAAAACCAACAGGCACATACACGAATGTTTGATAGCCTTTTTGTTCAAATAAGTCCCGCGTTAAGTCTTGTACGTCTGGTCCAAGCCATGGATCCGGCGTATTGCCTTCACTTTGCCAGCCAATTTCATAGTGTTCAATTCCCGCACCTTCTGCAATCATTTTGGCAGATTGTGCGAGCTGATCAGGATATGGATCTCCTGCTGCAATAATTTTTTCAGGAAGGCTGTGTGCAGACACAATAAGTACCGCGGAATCTCTTTCCTCTTGACTCATTGATGCATACGTATCCTTCACTTGCTTCACCCAATAGTCCACAAACTTCGGCTCATCGTACCAGCTTTCAACAGACGTAATCTGTAGATTGCCGAGCTTGTCTGCCTCATCTTGTGCACGTTTGTTATATGATTTCACACTAAAGGTAGAGAAATGCGGCGCTAAAACGATACTCACAGCTTCTGTCATGCCGTCCCTGTGCATGTCAGCAACTGCATCCTCGATGAAAGGCTCGATATGTTTTAAGCCAATGTACACATGAAATTCAATGTCGTCTTGAATGTCATTCAAGTGCTCACACAAACCATGTGCCTGCTGCTCTGTAATTTTTGATAAAGGAGAAATACCGCCGATTGCCTTGTATCGATCCTTTAAATCTTGCAGCATTTCCGGCTCCGGCTTTCTGCCTCTACGAATATGTGTATAATAACGCTCAATGTCTTCTTCTTTATATGGGGTGCCATATGCCATGACAAGAAGCCCCATTTTCTTTTTCTCCACAACCAACACTCCTTCAGATCAATTGAAATAGTTTAGATGGATGATTTTTTATGTGTAGCTGAATAGTCGTGAATAAAATCGGTCAGCTTCTTTAACGTATCTGGTGAAACATCTGGAAATACCCCATGACCTAGGTTAAAGATGAAGTGATCTGATTTCATCCCTTGATCTAATATGTCTTTTGCTCTTTCTTCAATGACTTCCCAAGGAGAAAGTAAGATCGTTGGATCAAGATTTCCTTGTAACGTTTTTGTGAGCCCTTCTTTTCGCGCTTCGTCTACACTCATACGCCAATCAAGTCCAACGACGTCTAGCGGCAGGTCATGCCAATCTTTCACGAGATGGCTTGCACCAACTCCGTACATGATCATTGGTACATTTTCACTCTTCAACTCTGTGAAAATTCGCTGCATGACAGGTTTAATGAATGTCCGGTAGTCTGCTGCATTTAAAGCGCCCACCCATGAGTCGAAGATTTGAAACGCACTGACCCCTGCTTTTACCTGCGCGCGTATGTACGTGATCGTCATATCAGCTAATTTGTTCATGAGCAGCATCCATGTCTCAGGCTCACTGTACATGAGCGCTTTTGTTTTATGATAGTTTTTAGACGGGCCGCCCTCAATCATATAGCTAGCCATCGTAAATGGTGCACCAGCAAAACCGATGAGCGGTACATTCAGCTGCTCCTTCGTTAAAAGCTGAATCGTATCAAGCACATATGGCAGGTCTTCTTCAGGATGAAGTTCCCCAAGACGTTCGATATCTGCTTTTGTCCGAATCGGTGAATCAATGACAGGTCCAATGCCATTTTTAATTTCAACGTCCACTCCAATAGCTGGAAGCGGGGTCATAATATCTTTATATAAAATCGCGGCATCTACACCATATTGTTCTACAGGAAGTCGTGTTACATAAGCACATAGCTCTGGCTGATGCGTAATTTCAAATAGCCCGTACTTTTCTTTAAGGGCACGATATTCAGGCTGTGAGCGTCCTGCCTGCCTCATATACCAAACTGGTACATGGTCTGTTTTTTCCCCTTTGCACGCCTTTAAGAACGTGTCATTAAAAGCCTTCGTTTTTCCCATTACCTTTCATTCCACCTTTCGCCTTACACTCTCTTTGTATAAGGCTCAAACACTGCTTTTACTATACCGCTTTTTCAAGGCACGGTATACTAAACCGGCTCATTGTTCAAAAAATCGCCGAATATTAACGTCCAAAAGCCTCTGGCTTGACATATGGACTGCCTTCTCCTTCTTCTTGCGTTTGGGTATTATATGGAACCACCTTATACTCCGCATCTGAAAACACATTGGCATACGGCATTGTGTAGCTGCCTACGCCTGTCACTGAATCGATCAGCGTCTCGTTCCCATTCCTCTTTTCATAAATACGGTATTCAACGCGTTTATCCTCCTGCTTGTCCCAAGACAGCTCTAATGTAAACAATCCTTTGATTTTAAACGCATAGCGGGCTTCAAATCCAGAAAGTCCTTCTAAATGAATTGGTGCTTGAAGTTCTTTAATCCCCTCTGGTTTTTTAAACGTTTCATTCGTTATTTGGGCTGCCGTTAAAATATCCTTAAACAGCTGCACTGGGTATTGACTTCCGCCAGTTAAATAGTGACTGTTATCGGTTTTGTCATACCCCATCCAAATCGCACCCGTTGTACTTGGCGTATAGCCGGCAAACCAAGCATCTTTTGTTGCACCCTTCACACCTGAATATGTGGTCGTGCCTGTTTTACCTGCTAAATCTCCAGCATATGAACCGCTCTGGGCTGTTCCGCCTTTGACGACTTGCTGCAGCATTCTTGTCATATTCCAAGCATTCTGCACGCTAAACACTCGTTCTGGCTTACTACGGTTTTTCTCTACCGTTTCTCCTTCATCATTGGTGATTTTCTGAATGAAGAAAGGCTTTTGATATACGCCTTCGTTTGCAAATGTGTGGAAAGCTCCTGCGATTTGAAGTGGAGAAACCCCTTTTTCTAAACCGCCAAGGGCTATCGCAAGTCCTTGATCCGAAATATCGATTCCCATTTTCTCGAGATATGTTTTCGAAGTATCAATACCAAGCTGGCTTAATGCCCACACCGCTGCTGTATTCTTACTTTTCATGAGGGCCTCCACCATCGTGACCTTGCCTTCATACTGTCCATCGTAATTCTTTGGTGAATAACCGTCATAGCTTTTTTCTTCGTCTTCAAGCAGGGAATAAGGTCGGAATTTTTTCTCCTGCAGCGCAGGTCCATATACCGCGATCGGCTTGAAAACAGATCCAGGCTGTCTAACAGCGGTCACCCTGTTATAACCCCTCGCTTGATATTCTCGTCCTCCAATTGCTGCTTTTACTCCACCTGACTCATTATCAATAAAGATGGCACTGCTTTCAGGAGAACCGCTTTTTCCCGGGAAATAACGGTTGTTTTTCATCGCATCGTAGGTGACCTTTTGCAGATTCATATCAATTGGAACTGTTATGGTATAACCACCTTGAAGCAATTGTTCATGTGAAATGGCATACTCTGATTCTGCTTCCTTAATGATAAGATCGACATAGCTATCGACCCAAGGCGTTTCTGATTTCTTTTTTAAATGAATGCCAAGTGTTCTCCCTTTTGCTTCTACTGTTTCTGTTGATGATAAATATCCTTGCTCATTCATTAAGTTAAGAATCGTGTCCCGTCTTTGTTTATTTTTATCAGGGTGTAAAACAGGCGAGTAAGTAGACGGCGCCTTTGGCATCGCAGCGAGTGTAGCCCCTTCGCTGACCGTTAAATCTTTCACATCTTTACTAAAGTAATAATTGGCTGCTGCTTGGATACCGTAGACGCCATGACCGAAGTAAAGCTGATTCAAATACATTTCGAGCAGCTTATCCTTTGAATAATCTCTTTCTAAATTAATTGCAATGATGACTTCTTTTGTTTTTCGCAGAAAGGTTTTGTCATTTGTGAGAAAAATATTTTTTGCGAGCTGCTGAGTAATTGTACTGCCGCCCTCTACCTTTCCACCTGCTAATATATCTCGATAAACCGCCCTTGAAATTGACTGTGCATCAATTCCATGATGCTCATAAAACCGCTTGTCCTCGACAGACACAAAGGCTTTTGCTACTTTATCAGGTACATCCTTTATTGACACAGGGTCCCGATTTTCTGAATACATACTTGTGAGTTCTTTTCCATTCCGATCAATGATTTGGGATGAAGCGTGAAATACAAGCTTCTTTTCATCTATGACATAATGTCCTAAAAATAAAATGGTCAGATAGCCAATAAATGAGAGTACGATTGTACTTCCTGCAATGACTAATGGAATGATTATCTTTTTTTTCTTCAAATTAGGTCACCTCATTCCTTTATACGGATAGTATGGGATGTATTGCTTCATAATATGTTTTATGGATTGACTACCAAAGAATTATATATCATTCTTTTGTTATACTATCAAGCGGGAGGCGGTTTAGATGAATGTCTATATAACCTATGGAACAGCAGATTTCTTACATAAAATCGCAAAGAAACACGATCAGGAAAATCTGCTTTATATGGTCGGAAAAGAACAAGCAGCTCTTTTCCATGAGACGGAGGGCGAGACTGTTTTTAAAGCCCCTCATGCCTATGATGTGATTTATGCGAAAGGTGAGCTAGTCCAACCTGGCTTCGTCACCTTGAATCATATCCCTGTGAAGCTTGAAAGCAGAGCACTGTTTGAATCTACTTTTCAGAAGAAGACGAACATTTCAGAACATCAGCGGGGCTTCCAGGCTCTTCGTGTTTTAAGACCGAAAAAAGATGAAGAAGTGTATTTGATTATGACACTCTGGGAATCAGAGGACTTATTTGAAGACTTTCAAGAATCAGAAGCATTCTTTCAGCCAAACGATGATACTGGCTCCATCTTCTCTCGTCCTGCTTATCTCACATCCTATCATGCCGTTACAGACAATTAAGGAAGTGCTGCTTTCAGCACTTCCTTTTTTTATGAAAAAAAGCCCAATCGCTGGGCTCTTCATTTTATTGTCGTGATGTCAGCTCGTACCGATGAATGATCGGCTGAAGTACATAGAAATTCAATAGGATCCATCCTAATAAGATCGGCCACTTCAACATGGGTGAAGCCCCTTTCAATTGAATGAGCATCACCAATAGCGGAATCAAACAGATCATGAAAAAACTCATTTTTGATACAAAGGTTTCTTTGATTTGATGCCGACAGCTTGGACACATCATCATTTTCGTATGTGATAAATGAAACTTTTCAACGAAAGAAAACGCTTTTGAACAATTTGGACAGCTTCCCAATACAATTCCTCCCTTTCTCCGCTTCATAGCACCTTCGACTTTTATGTAAAATGACCTTTTGATGCGCATACGACATTCTCTTCTGTTGAAAGATTCTAACAATTACCATACAATCAGTAAAAGAGCATGAAGGAGGTTTTCAAATCAATGACAATATCCACTTTACAAAAAAGCATCAATGAACGTCTTGATGAACATTATGAGGAAATGGTTGAAATTAGACGCCATCTCCACATGAATCCTGAACTTTCTTTCCAGGAAGAAGAAACAGCCGCTTTCATCGCCAGCTACTATGACAGATTACATATACCAACACGTACACAGGTGGGCGGCCATGGTGTACTCGCCTTTATCGAAGGAGCTTCTTCGGGCCCGACGATTGCCCTCAGGGCTGATTTCGATGCGCTTCCTATCCATGATGAAAAGGAAGTGCCTTACAAATCGACAAAGCCCGGTGTGATGCATGCCTGCGGGCACGATGGGCACACAGCGACACTACTTGTCTTAGCGAAAATTTTGAATGAGCACCGTGATCAATTAAAAGGGAAAATCGTCCTCATTCATCAGCATGCAGAAGAATATGCGCCAGGCGGTGCAAAACCAATGATCGAAGACGGCTGCTTAGACGGTGTCGATGTCATATTCGGGACGCATCTTTGGTCTCCAGAGCCTTGTGGCACGGTTCTTTATAAAAGCGGAAACTTTATGGCAGCTGCCGACCGCTTCTCTATCCGAGTTCAGGGGAAAGGCGGACACGGCGCCCAGCCTCACTTAACGAAAGATGCTGTACTTATCGGTTCACAAATCGTCACAAACTTGCAGCAAGTCGTTGCCCGTAAAGTCAATCCAGTTGATTCTGCTGTTGTATCTGTTGGAGGTTTTGTAGCAGAGAATGCTTTTAACGTCATTGCAGATTCTGCAGTTTTGACTGGTACTGCACGGTCCTTTGAAGAAAGTGCACGACACACCATCGAACGAGAAATTGAACAGGTCGTAAAAGGGGTGTGCGACATGCATGATGCCGGCTACACATATGAATATGTGAGAGGATATCCTGCTGTTAAAAATCATCCAAAGCCAACTGAATTTATTGCTGACATCGCAAAACAAACAGATGGTGTCACAGAAGTAAAAGAAGCGGAAACCCAAATGGGCGGAGAAGATTTTGCTTACTACCTTCAGCATGTCCCTGGTACCTTCTTTTACACAGGCGCCATGCCGGAAAACAGCGAAGACGCGTATCCCCATCACCACCCGAAGTTTGATATCAACGAAAAAGCAATGCCTATCGCAGCAAAGGTACTCGCCCGTGCTGTCCTTTCCTACGATGAATAAAAAAAGCCGCTGGCAAACAGCGGCTTTTCTATTTCATTTCTTTCAACACCCGTAAGTGAAACACATGACGAGCAACATCTCCGAGCTGTCCTGTCAGATGATGATTTGCCACACCGCCAACAGCGGCTCCGACAATCGGCATTAATTGAAACAGCTTCACTAGGTCAATGTAATCTCGATACTCCTGCTGAAAGCTGTACCAATCCATTTTCTCACGGCTCGTTTCCCAATCATCAATGATGCTGATCATTTTTTGACGATGCGCACTGCCGGAAAAGGCGAGTTGAAATATACAGAGCAAAAAGAGTCTTTCCTCTTTTTGAGACAAATCAAAGCCATAAATACATGCCAGTTCATAAAGACATTTCATCTTGATGCTAAGCAGCAGCGGAAAGTCTGCCATACCGAGCAAAATACCACCTGCACCTGTTCCAATTCCTTCGATCGCAGCTGCTTTTTGATAGTACTTCACTTTCTCCTTTGCCAGTTCATTTCGCTCAATGATGGATAATTGCTCATCAATGACTGAAAATGAAGTGAAGTGAGATCCTGATACGGTGGATTCAACCATTGTTTTGACCGCACTTGTGATGACTTGATGAAACCTGGCAGGGATTCGGCGGTTCACCTGCTGCTGAACTCCTTTTGAAAACCGTTCGATCTTTGAAGGTTTTCTTAAAAAACGCGTTTGAAAAAGAATGGCTTCTTCATATAACTCCCGTTCAGCTGCATTCATCCGGTCCCCTCCTTGATGTCATCATACGCTCGCTGTCAGAAACATATCTCTGCTTATCGCATCTTTTTTAATCGACTGAGTACGTAAGGCTTGAAGAGGACAAGCACAAATGCCAGTGAAATCAGAAGGGCAAGTCCACTTCCCTGCCATCCTCCTGCCGGTAGTACTGAACAGCTCAGCAATATCGATTGGATGATGAGCACGTTACGGACGAGAACAAAAAAGCTCCGATCCTTTTCTTGCTGAGCAACAGGATAAAGTGCCTGTAATGAAAGATGGGCAAAGTGCTTCGTTAACGGCACAAGCTGGACACCTGTGATGAACACGGTGAACAAGACAAGTAGCGCGCCCACCCAGCCTGCTGCACCTGTATACAAAATAATCAGGACAAACACGGCCGTTAATCTAAAAACGAGACCAAAATAGTCATTTGAGCGTACAAACGCCCTCACATACATATAAGAAAAAGTTTTACGCTGGTCATACGGAACAAACTGTAAAAGCCAGTCCATATAAGCTCTTCTTTTCACCTGTTTCTTTAAATGAGGCACATCTGTAAATAAATTGGCCAAACGATAAAAACGCTGTTTTCGTTTTAATTCGTCAGAAATATGCAATTCCCATTGAAAAGGCTGCTTTTTGACTGCATTGGTTAAGTAAACGAGATAGACACCATAGATGAGATAAAAAACGATTGCGATTGCATAAGATGCCTGTAAAACGGTATAGATTAAAATCATATTCAATAGAAAACGAAGGACTGCATCAAGCCATCTCATCTGTTTTCCTTGAAAATACGTCATTCTCCATTGAATCGCTGTATTCAGACCCTTGATCAAAATCATTTGCGCCAATATAAGCACATACATCTTGATGCCGCCTGAAGACACCGCCGAATAAAGCGGGAGTGCGACAATGGATACGGCAATGAGAGGAAACAGCTGAGAAATGAAGCTAAAGTTAAAAGCTTGTTTTAAATAAGGCTCCATCTTCCCTTCCAAAGGAAGCAAAAACACGAGATCTGCTTCTTTGATCAACGTCCGCACGTAAGAGCTTGTCAGCACCAATGAGAAAACAACTGCCATGACCCAGTAGGAAGGAAAATGAGCTGGAATTTGTTTGAGCCAGTTACTATACCAGCTCGCTCCGCCTGCAAGGAAAAAAATGAGCACAATGACAAGATGATCATTGAACATGTATTTTAAATATTTTCTTGTATCTTGTATGTGTTCCGCTAACCGGGATTTCCAAATGCTTTGCGTCGTTTTACTCATAGCTTTCTTCCTTTGTTAATTCCAAATAAAGATCATCGAGTGTCGCATCTCTCATATTGAACTGTTCTCTCAGCTCTGTCAGTGTTCCTTTCGCTCTAATTTCCCCTTCGTGCAAAATAATAAAGGAATCACAATAGCGTTCAGCTGTCGCCAAGATATGCGTTGACATCAGGACACTAGCGCCGTTTTTCTTTGCAGCATTCATCCGTTCAAGCAGTGCATTAATCGCAAGAGGATCAAGCCCTAAGAACGGTTCATCGATGATATACAGTTCCGGTTCAACAAGAAACGCACACATAATCATGACCTTCTGCTTCATTCCTTTTGAAAAATGAGCAGGGAACCACTTCAAACGTTTCTCCATTCGAAATTCTTTCAGCAATGACGGCAGACGCTCATCTAATTGTTCCTTTGACAGTCCGTAAGCCATCGCTGTCAGCTCTAAATGCTCTTTTAAAGTTAATTCTTCATATAATACAGGTGTTTCTGGAATAAACGTAAATTGCGAACGATACGCCTCTTGATCATCTTGAAGGGTTCGTCCATTCAATTCAATAACACCTTTATGCGGTTTCATGAGTCCGATGATATGGCGAATGGTTGTGCTTTTCCCCGCCCCGTTTAAGCCGATGAGACCGACGATTTGATTTCTTTCTAATTCAAATGAGATATTTTTTAGAACGGGATTCTTCGTATATCCACCCGTTACATCTTTTACAGTGAGAAGGGACATGAATTCGTTCCTTTCTTTCGTTTTTCCTTTATAGTAACAAAAACGAAAGGTAATTTGAAATGTTTACCTATAGACAAGTCAAGAATAAAAAATAGGCGTCTTGGTCATCATAATGTATGTAGAAGAAATGAACTTGATGACCAATAAGTAAATGAGGTGTTTGTTAAAGGCAAAGAACCGCATGACAAGTTGGTTTTTCATCTAAAAACCTTAGCTTCTGTTTTGCTTCACTGATTCTTGATTTTTGTGTCCTATACAATATGTATACGACAAACCAAAACGTCAAATGAGGTGTTTACGGCAGAAATAGCAGGCATATGAATTCTTTATTTCAGTAAATAGAGAATTCAAAAGGCATATCGAATGAAAGCATCAGCATTTCTTCTGCAGGAGCAGGATGAGCGACCAAAGGAGTTCGCTTGTCCTGTTTTCTTTTTTGCTCATTTTTGTGATACGATGAAGGAAAATGAATGAGGAGTGACATGACGTGAGCGATTGTATTTTTTGCAAGATCATTGATGGAGACATTCCATGTGCAAAAGTATATGAAGACGAGCATGTATTGGCTTTTCTAGATATTAGCCAAGTAACAAAAGGGCATACCCTTGTAATCCCAAAAATACATAAAGAAAACATCTACGAAATGACACCAGAAGTGTCTAATCACTACTTCCAAGCGATTCCGAAAATTGCAAGAGCCATCAAACAGGAATTTGAACCCATTGGATTAAACCTTTTAAACAACAACGGCGAAAAAGCCGGACAATCTGTGTTCCATTACCATATGCATATCATTCCGCGCTACGGCAAAGGCGATGGCTTTGGTGCCGTATGGAAATCACATCAAGATCAATACACGTCAGAGGATTTAAAAGAGATTTCTTCTGCCATCCACACGCGCCTTACCTCATCTTAATAGATGAGGTAAGATTGTTGACAAAGGGCTAAAATGATCTTTATTTTAGCCCTTTGTCTTCTTTTCAGCGTGATTGAAAACCTTTGAAGTCTAGGAAGGACGAGCACCGAAGCAGAGCGAATTTGACATTCGTGAGCACCAGCGCGCAGAACTGACAACGAATGCGAGGGTTTGTCTACACGCTGACCTCATCTTAATAGATGAGGTTTTTCTTATTTCTGCCCCCCTTTTATCCCCTCCATCTCTTAATAGTAAGATATTTAAAACGATTCAAATTTTTTGTCCAATTGCTTCAAATTTGTGATAGGATGGTTTTATCTTTTGATCCATTAACGCGAGAAATAGGGAGAGATTGTGATGAAGCGAACGACGAATTTTAATGCTGGTCCGGCGGCACTGCCGCTAGAAGTGCTTGAAAAAGCACAGGAAGAACTTGTTGATTTTAAACAAACTGGGATGTCTGTGATGGAGCTGTCTCATCGCAGCGGTGAATATGAAGAAGTCCACAATAAGGCAAAAGCACTGTTGGTGGAACTGATGGACATTCCTGAAGATTACGAAGTCCTCTTTTTACAGGGCGGAGCTAGCCTTCAATTTGCGATGATTCCGATGAACTTCTTACATGAAGGCGAAACGGCTCATTTCATTCAAACTGGCGCTTGGTCAGAAAAAGCATTATCAGAAGCAAAAGGGTTTGGTGAAACATCTGTGTTTGCTTCAAGTGAAGACGACAACTACTCGTATATTCCAGAAGTAGATGCCTCCGGTTTAACAGATGGCGCTTACTTACACATCACATCAAACAATACGATCTTCGGCACTCAGTGGAAAACGTTCCCTTGTACATCATTACCGCTCATTGCGGATATGTCCAGTGATATTCTCAGCAAAAAAATCGATGTTTCTCAATTTGATCTCATTTATGCTGGGGCACAAAAAAACCTAGGGCCTTCTGGTATCACGATTGTGATCGCGCGCAAACGTTTATTAGAAAAAGAGAAAAGCAGCACACCGAAAATATTAAAATATTCAACACACGCAAAAGCTGGCTCTCTTTATCACACACCACCGACTTTTGCGATTTATATGCTGTCTCTTGTCCTTGAGCATGTTAAACAGGCTGGCGGCGTAGAAGCAGCGGAAAAACGCAATGAACAAAAAGCAGGCATTCTCTATGACACAATTGATCAAAGCGGCGGTTTTTACAAAGGACACGCACGCACTGACAGCCGTTCGCATATGAATGTCACATTTACCCTTCGTGATGATGCGCTCACTGCTTCCTTTGTAGAGAAAGCAAAGCAGGAACAAATGGTTGGACTTGCCGGCCACCGTTCTGTAGGTGGATGCAGAGCATCTATTTACAATGCGGTATCGATTGAAAACTGCCAAAAGCTTGCGGACTTTATGAAAAAGTTCCAGCAAGAAAATGAGTGAAAAAGCTTTTCTATAGAGAAATAAATTTGTTATAATAACGAGAAATATAAAGTGATGACTCTTGCAATAAATGATGAGCCATATTATTGGAGAGTTCTAAGAGCTTAGCAGAGGAGAGCATAGAAATGAAAACAAAAGAATTAGTCATTATGTCATTGCTTGCAGCAATGGGAGCTGTTTTGCATACGATTTTCCCGCCCATCTTTTTCGGAATGAAACCTGATATGATGCTGGTTATGATGTTTTTAAGCATCATCCTTTTCCCAAAGGTACAGCATGTAGTGGTTATTGCCCTCGTAACAGGCGCCATTTCTGCATTAACAACAGGTTTCCCAGGCGGACAAATTCCGAATATGATTGATAAACCAGTAACAGCCTTTATCTTCTTAGCCCTTTTCTTATCTTGCATGAAGATAAAGAACAAAGTAGTGCTAACCGCTGTGTTAACTGCGATTGGAACCATCGTATCCGGCGTGATTTTCCTATCTGCCGCATTACTGATCACTGGACTGCCAGCTGCATTACCGGCACTTCTTGTAGGCGTCGTCCTGCCAGCAGCCGTGATTAATACCATTGCCATGGTATTTGTCTTCCCAATTGCTCAGTCCATTCTCAGACGTGCAAGAATGATAGAAGTTGCTTAACAAATAATCGAACCTCTTCATAATAGATGAAGAGGTTTTTTTCATACTTTTATAAAAGAAAAAGGGTCAGCAGCAAAATGAGGAGCGAAATTCCTGCACCTGCCGCACACACAAGTGCTTTTTGCTTTAATACATGTTTTGGCGGATAAGACCCTGCATACCCCAGCTGTCTTGCATAATGAATAGAACCACCTATAAAAACGACACCGATACACGTAAAAACGAACAGAAAGACAGACAACCTTCTCCCCTCCCTTTTCTTCAAAAGTATGCTAAAATAAAGCAAGCTATGTATGGAAGTTCAATGAAGCTGATCGTCAGCTCAGAGAGAACATGCGAATGTGTAAAATTTGACTAGAGGTGATTTGAATGGCTAGTGGACGTTCTTTATTAACAGGATTATTTGTAGGCGGTCTCCTCGGAGGTGCGGCAGTGCTCCTGACGACTCCCTCTTCTGGCAGAGATGTGCGCGGAAAGATGAAAGATGGCTATGACAAATTCGAAGATACGCTGACAAGATTAAAAAGAGATGGACAGGCTTTAAAAGAGCAAATTGTTGAAACAGCAAAAGAAAGCGCAGAGGTCATTAAAGAAGTCGGAACTGAATTACAAACATCGATTCAGCAATGGCGTGAAGAAATCAAGCCTCACCAGCAGGACTTGCAAAAGGAAATTCAGGAAATTGAGGAAAAGCTCAAGCAACTGGAGAAAACCTTACAAAACTAATATACTCAAGAAAAAATATTCGTTTACAAAAGTGTGCGGGGTGCGTATCCCGCACTTTTTTTGTTGAAAAAAGGTTATTTTGTCAATGTTTTTCATGAGTTTTAAAAATTCTTGAATTTTCAGCTTTATTAATCTTTATTTTATTGGCATAATAGAATTACAAGAAAAAGAGAAGTAGGTGAAATGGATGAATCATTCGGAAAAGCCTTTCGATGTAAAAGAAGCACTTTTATTCAGTCAAAGAATGGCCCAATTGAGCAAAGCTCTTTGGAAATCCATTGAAAAGGACTGGCAGCAGTGGATCAAACCGTATAACCTAAATATCAATGAACATCATATTTTGTGGATTGCGTATCAATTAAAAGGAGCTTCAATATCAGAAATTGCAAAGTTTGGCGTCATGCATGTATCAACGGCGTTTAACTTCTCCAAGAAACTTGAGGAACGAGGATTTTTAAAATTTTCTAAAAAGTTAAACGATAAACGCAATACGTATATTGAGCTAACGCCAAAAGGCGAAGAGACATTCCATAAACTACTCGAAGATTATGACCCTGCACGAACTGGTATTGTCAAAGGTGCACAGCCGCTTCATGACATTTACGGAAAGTTCCCTGAGATTTTAGAAATGATGTGTATTATCCGAAACATCTATGGTGAGGACTTCATGGAGATTTTTGAGAAATCGTTTTCAAACATTGAGAAGGACTTTTTGGATGAGCGAGGAAAAGTCACGAAAAAACCTGAGGAACTTGAAGACTCAGCTGATGCAGCAGAAAAAGCGGCTAATAAAGCAAATCAAATTGTTTAATGATCTTTATAAATTCATTCATTAACGGCTGAAACAGCCCTTGATCACGCAATGCAAATATCGTCTCATGCACATCCAGCTTTTCAATTAACTGTCCTGCAAAAAGCGCAAGCATATCGTCAAACATGACGTAGCCTTGTGCTTTTTGCTTGTCCATTTCCTCTGAAAGCTCAGCACAAATACGCTCAATTTCCTGCGCCTCTTCCTTCGATACCCGCTGCCTGATCAATAATGCATAATATGGATAACGGCTCATATCGGTCGCCGTCAGCAAAAGTTCCATATAATATTCGAGCTGGCTCATTCGTTCCTCAATACTCATGTACGTTCCCTCTTTCTCTTAGTCTTTCTATTCTAGCCGAAATTACTCATTGACGAAAGAGACGAACCTCCCTCTTCTGTCTTTTTTTCTTGAAAAATCCAAAGTTTCCTCTCTTTATTCCATGTGAACACAACATTTTATTTTTTTTCATGAAAACCATTGATTTTTATCCTCAGGAAGAGTAAATTATCTTGAGATATTCAATTAGTTTTTTAAGATTGGAAGGATGAAAAATGAATTGTTGGAAAACCATTAATCTTGAAAAGGATTATGGTTATACAAGACTGCTGATTTCAGCCATAAGTCTTGCTATACTTTTTTTCATTACGGCTTTTTTATGTTTTCAACTGACTCATCCTGAAACGAGACTAAGCAGTCACAACGCACCGCTTTTTGCGATGCTTTTACTTGTGACATTGCTTGTCCACCGCGTGGTTCACTTGATCCCAGTGATGAAAAACAAGAAAAAAATGACGCTATTTAAACGCAATTGCTGGCAGCGTGTACCAAAGAACATCATGCTTTATTCACTTCTCAGTCCATTTTGTGTGATTTCACCGGTTTACTTTGTGTTAGGTGTGGCTTTTCCTATGTATGCACACTATTTTATCATCATCGCAAGTATTCATGCAGGCTATTGTTTGCCTGACTTTTTATTTGCATGGAAACTGCTCAAAGCACCTAAATCCTGCATCATCGATCAAGCCCAAGACGAGTTTGATATTTTAGTTGACCAAACATCCTCATCATGAGGTTTTTAAAGCCAACTTCTATCTTTTTCATAAAAAATTTGGTAATGTAGTATGGGAATAGCATAGAGAGGGGGGATCTCCGATAGTTTTATTTTACTTCATCGTCTTTGCCGCGTTTATTGTGTATTCAATAAACAGGCTTACTAATACATTATGCCTTGTCAGAGAGATTCCTGAAGAACGGCAAGATAAGGTGTTTCGCTTTATCAATGTATCGATACTGATCTTACTGATCTCATCATTTGTTGAAATTACCATATCTATTTAAGATCAAAGCAAAAGCTGCCAGTTTGAGGGCAGCTTTTTGTGTATATTCATTAATTAGCAAATCCAAGATGCACCGATAATGATCAATAAGATGAATAACACGACGACTAGTGCAAAACCGCCAGCGAAGACTTCTCCTCCCATGTAAAAAACACCTCCTGCCAGTTCTTCCTCTGTTCTAAGCTCAGTGTATGCTATAAAATTGAAAACGTTTAGGCACCTGTCATCGTTTGAAAAAAGAACCGCCCGCACGCATGGCAGGACGGCTCCTTTCTGTCACAGCGATTTAATTAATAAAGATATGCTGCACCAACGATGATCAGCAAAATGAATAGCACGACCAATAAAGCAAACCCATTAGAATATCCTGCTCCCATATAATTCAGCCTCCTTTTTGTGATCACTATATGTGTATGTAGCGCGCAAATTTTTGACTAGACGAATGCCCTCCCATTTGCATTTCTTTTTACAGCGTGTCACAATATGTTATGATACAAGCAATGATAAATAAATTGGAAAGATTAGGAGTGTTTTTTGAATGAAAAAAATGGCTTTAGCAGCTGTAACAGCAGTTAGTGTTTTAACTCTTGGCGCATGCAGTAGCGGTGATAAAGATGTCATCGCAACAACAAAATCAGGAGATGTCACAAAAGAAGAGCTTTATACGACTCTTAAGAAACAAGCAGGTGGAGATGCTTTAAATCTACTTGTTCAACAAAAGGTTCTTGCTGACAAATACAAAGTATCTGATAAAGAAATTGATAAGAAAATGGAAGAATATAAAAAGACACTTGGTGAAGATCGTTTAAAACAACTTCAAGATGAATTCGGAAAAGATTACATCAAAGATCAAGTGAAATATGAGCTGCTGACTCAAAAGGCTGCCAAAGCTAACATCAAAATCACTGATAAAGAAGTAAAAGCGTATTACGATGACCTAAAAGGGAAAATCCGCGCAAGCCACATTTTAGTAGCTGATAAGAAAACAGCTGACGAAGTGGAAAAGAAATTAGATAAAGGTGAAAAATGGGATGCTGTTGTGTCTGAATATTCAACTGATACCGCTTCAGCTGCACAAGGCGGCGATGTAGGCTGGTTCGCAAAAGAAGGTCAAATGGACGAGAACTTCAGTAAAGCTGCATTTAAACTAAAAGTGAATGAAATCAGCAAACCAGTGAAATCACAATTTGGCTACCATATCATTAAAAAGACCGAAGAACGCGGTAAATACGATGACATGAAAGCAGACTTGAAAAAAGAACTACTTAATCAAAAACAAGCAGACACAAATGAAATCCAAACGATCTTAAACAAATTGGTGAAAGATGCCGATGTGAAAGTAAAAGATAAAGAACTTGAAAACACATTCAAAGAAAAGTCTCAACAACCCGCACAAAATCAACAACCACAACAAAACCAATAATCACAAAAAACCCCTCTGCCGTGATCGGGCAGAGGGATTTTTATATCACCTGATTAAGCAATCGAGTGATCTTCTTGTGCCGCCGTATCTTGGGATCTTTTCATTTGCTGCCCCTGTCGTCTGCGCTCTCTTTCTTGCTCCATTCGCTCGATAAAAATTTCTCCTTCCTTTTCAATAAAGGATTGATCAATCTCTTGCTCCTCTTTGGCCGTTGTCATTAATTTATACGCACAGAAAATAATGCCAATGATACATGCATACACCCACCATGGAAAAAACAACATTTTTTCATCGCCTCCTTTTTTTCAGAACAGCTCTCTTCCTTTGTGTTACATGCTTATGCGAGAAGAAGACAAGTTATGAAAAAAACGCCCGCATAAGCGGACGTTTTGACATGGTTATTCGTGAAAGGTTGGTTTATAAAATGAACGATTCTCTAGCGCAAAAATACGTTCTGTATATTCTCCTGGCTTCACATGCTCAAGCGCACGATCCATCATATTCATCTTCGCATCTAAATTATCAATATAGTGGAGAATTTCGGCTTCCTTCACCATTGGTGGTTTCGGGCTGCCCCACTCTCCTTTGCCGTGATGACTTAGTACTAAGTGCTGTAGAATCAGAATTTCTTCTGAATCAATGCCAAGCTCTTCAGCAGCTTTCGCAATTTCTGTCACCATAATCGAAATATGACCAATTAAATTCCCTTCCACCGTATAGGTGGTTGAGACTGGGCCTGAAAGCTCTTTGACTTTTCCTAAATCATGAAGAATGATGCCTGAATATAAAAGATCTCGATCTAGTGATGGATATAGATCCACAATTGATTTAGCCAAATGCAACATAGACACTACGTGATAAGCAAGACCAGAGACAAATTCGTGATGGTTTTTTGTCGCTGCTGGATAGTCAGCGAATTCCTGTCCATATTTTTTCAGCAAATGTCTTGTGACACGCTGTATATTAGGGTTTTTCATATCAAAGATATATTGCATAATCGTATCCATCATATCATGTTTTGGAATAGGAGCTGTTTCGAGAAAATCATCGATTCGAATTTGCTCATTTTCAGCAACAGGGCGTATATTCCTAAGTTTCAGCTGATTCCTCCCGCGATAATGATGAATATCGCCTACTACCTTCACAATGGTTTGTGCGGCATAGGTTTGTTCATCATTCTGCTTCGCATCCCATAGTTTCGCCTCAATATCTCCACTTTGATCTTGAAGAATTAACGTTAAAAATGGTTTGCCATTACTCGCAATCCCTTTAGTAGATGATTTAATTAATAAATGCAGGTCAACTTGTTCGCCGACATCATAGGTCATGATCCCTTTAGCCATTCAATAAAAGCTCCTTCCATGTTTCTGCTCATATAAGTATAACATAAGTCATTATTTGTCAATCATTCAACAACTAAACTCGTAACCTGTCCATCTTCTGCTGCTTGCTTCATATGCTCATGACAGGTGAAATAAAACAGCTGTGTTTCAAAGCGTGTGAGCTCGTCCATCATCTCCAGCACTCTGCCTAGACGAACGTGATCGAAATGAACAAAGCTGTCATCCATCATAAACGGAAGCTGACAATCTTGCTGATGAGACAAAGCAAGCGCAAAACGAATCGCCAGATAGATCTGTTCACACGTTGCCTGTGAAAGCTCCTCAGGACGGAATATTCGTCCATCCATTCTTTTCACCATGAGCAAGTCATCTTCAGGTGAAAATAAAATCGCTTCATAACGATCATTTGTTAACGGTTGAATAAAACTAGAGGCTGTTTGAAGCAATGCAGGCAGCCTTGTTTCTTTATGCTCATTCAATTTTTCTCGTATGACGGAGCGGACAAGCTGAATGGCCGCCCATTTTTTTGCAAGGTGCTTCGCATGCTCCTGCTCTGCGGCAAGCTGATGAGTCAAATCAGACACTGTTCCAGAAGCTTCTATTTGCCGGATTTCCACCGCTAGTTCTGCTAAACGCTTTTCCATATTCTCCGCATTCAATTGAACGTCATGAAGGTGCTGCTTTGCTTCTGCACACTCCTCCTCAAGGAGAGGTAGTCCTTTATGAACAATCCATTCTTCCTCATCAAAACAACCGCTTCTATGAAGCTCTTGATTCAGCTGCTGCAGCTCAGAAAGCCGTTTCCGGTATTCTTTCGATAGATGAGAAAGCACTTGGTAATCTTCTTTGGACTCTGCTTCTACTTGACGAAAAAGCTCGTCAGTTTGTTTTTCGTAATATTGAATTTCACCTTCTAGTGTCGAGAGCTGCTGCATCGCATGTTGAATGGATACATGTAATGTCTGGCGTTCTTTTTCTCTTTTCGCCTCATCTTTCAATATCTCTTGAAAGGCTGAAATATTCTCCTGAATAGTTCCTTCCTTATTTTGAAGGAGACTGCTTAACGCTGAAACCTTGCGCTCATAAATCGATTGCTGATCGGAGAGCACATCTATTTCACGCTGAAGCTCCTCATATGCCGCTGTATTCATTTTTAATTGTTTTAGAATATGGAAGGCCTCTACTAGGAAAGAAAGCTCAGACGACAAGCCAAGCTGTCTCTTCTTTTCCTCTACTTGCTGCTGGACAGGCTCTAGCTCTAGCTCCCAGTCTTCATATTGCCGGATGATTCTTTCGTACAGCAGCTCCTTCTGCCTCATAAGTGTTTCAGCTGAAGCTGCCTGCACTTGAAAGGAATCTAAGGCGTCTTCGCCGCTTCTTTGTTTCATAGGACTCATTTGACTGAATGAGTAAATGACAAAGAAGAGAAAAACAGAAAATCCCGCAAACAAGAGCGTGATCCACCACTCTGTTAAAAAGAATAGAACACACAGAAACACCACATCAAATGCGATCAAGCCTCGGAATAACCACGACAGGGAATGAATCGGTTTCTTTTTCGTTCTTGTCCCCTTCGCATCATCTTCTGTTCCGTGCAGTCTCACTTGCTGTTCCTTTAATCCCTTTAAAGCGGCTTCTGCTTCGTCCAGCTCATGTCTTGCGTGATCAAATCGTTCATCTAACTGCGCCTTTCTGTCCATGAGACGGACGTATTGAGTGACAGTCTCCTTTAATTCCCACTCAAATTCAAGCGAATCGTCGATTTGTTCGAGCTTTATCGGGCGATCCCACTTTAGCTTTGCTACCGCTTCGTCGATTTTTTGTTTCAATGAATCACGGTTTGCTCGACACTCTGCTATGCGCTTTTTCACAAGCTCAGCATTAGATGCTTCATCTACAAATCGTTTCATCTCCATTAAGGTATCCTTGTCATAGAGCGGTTGAACTTGTACGAGTGAGGTTTGCAAATGTTCTAACCTCTGTTTCAGTGCAGTCAATTGAGCCTTTTTCGGGTGAAGGTGTGATTCTAGTTTATCCAGCTCATGCTCTGTTTCTGCTCTAAAACGTTTGACCCGGTCTGGATAGCGGGCTAATTCCTTTTTCAAGTCCACTTTTTTCTCAATCATGGGATACACTTGAATGGATTCAGTCAGTTTCTGAAGGTGTTCTTCTGCTTGCTTCATTTCATTTTGAAGCTTTTCGATCGTCTCCGTTAATTCAGATTGCTCCCGTTTCTTTTCGGTATAGCTACCTTCTATCAATCTCGCTTGTTTCAGCTGACCTGTTAGCTCTTTTAAATGATCAAGCTGCTGGTTTAATTCAGGCTTGCGGCCATTTGGTTTAAACAGCTGCTCCTGCTGCTTTAGCAGCCTGCTATCCATCTTGGTGGCTGCATCTGAGCCAAATAAACTTGAGAAAAGTAGAAATTCACCTATCTGATCCTGATTTAAGGCTTGGACATTTTGCAGTCCGAACACATCAAATGAATAGATTGATTGATATAATCTGCGATCCGTTCCCTTTAAAAGTGTCTGTAGAAAAGCTTCGTCTTTCACTTCACCATTCGGTAAAAACACCTGTGCTTGACCACCGCGGTCGGATGTTCTCTCAATGTGAATAACGCCTAACTCGTCATCTTGGCAAGTGAGGGAACCGCCATAAAAAGAACCCTGTTTCGTCTTGTACATCTTGTTTTTCGGAAAACCAAATAACATCGATTCAATAAACGTTTTCAATGTCGTTTTCCCCGATTCATTCAGGCCGTAAACTAGCTGAAAACCGTCATCAGAAAAGTGAAAGGTCCGATTTGAAAATTTCCCGAAATGGGCGATATGGAGTGAACGTATTTTCATTGTGCCTCTCCTTTTCTCATAATTGCTTTAGCTGTTCTGTCAGCAGCCTTTGTGCTTCTTCTTTTATATCCACCTCATCCTCTTTTGTGAGAGTTTTGCCTGACTTTCTATAGGTTGGGTGACGCTTGATCGGTGATAGAAGCTCTTCATATGCCTCAAACTGTGAAATTTCAGCAGTGAGTTCCTTTAAAAAAGAATCTTCTGGATAGGCGACATCCTCATTTGTTCGGCAATCAATCGAGATCACCCAAACGAATACATCTTCATCTTCCTCCTGTTCATGAAGAACGATCATGAGCTCCTCAACCAACTCAAGCTGCGTATGCTCAAAGTAAGGTGGTGCCTCACCCGTCAATTCAATTTTCACAAAATGAGGGACGCCATCCTTTTTCAGTTCACTGATTTTGTTATCCACAAGTATCACAAGATCCGTCATATGAACCGTCTCTGTGATGTCTATTGCAAGTGTCTCAAACATCACATCTGCACAGCTCATAAATTCCGCTGTCGCAGAATCCTTGGAGAGTTGAACAACGTAACAGCCTTTCTCTCCTGTTTCTTTTATATGTCTGCCCTGCATGTTACCAGGGTAAATAATCAACGGGTCTTCATGCAGAAGGGCTCTCTTATGTATATGTCCAAGCGCCCAATAATCGAAATCTCGGGAAACGAGCTGCTCAAGCTGAAAAGGTGCATACGCGTCATGACCTTCTTGTCCAGCTAATGTACCGTGAAGCATCGCAATGTGAAAGGCAGCATCTGTCGTTTTGACGTAATGTGAGGTCATATTTTCATAGACAGCACGCTCCTTGTAGCTAAATCCATAAATACTTGCGACAAGCTGATCTCCTCTATAGTAGGATCGCTCACTTGGGGTACTGGTTGAAAAAACGTGCACATTCTCAGGCCACTCAATCGGTGTCCATTCACCGCCTAAATGATCATGATTACCATAAATAATAAAGACTTCAATCCCTTGAGTTTGCAGTCTTAGAAACTGATTTCTTAAAAACAGCTGTGCTTTCAGGCTACGGTTGGATTCGTCAAATAAATCTCCACTCAGCAGCACAAAGTCTACTGCTCGAGCAATGGCGAGATCAAACATATTCTTCGCACTTTGAAATGTACTTTCTTTGAGCCGCTTAAAGGGTAAGCTAGGGATATTCGACATTCCTGCAAATGGACTGTCTAAATGTAAATCTGCGGCATGAATAAAGGTGAGCTTAGTCAAACGTCTATCTCCTTGTCCGATACTGTCATTGTCCATATTTTATCATGCCATTTTTGCGAATGCACGTTCTATCACTCTCATTCTAAAAAACACATTTTTAAGGGCTAAAAAAGAGGTTTTATCTTATTCCTTGTTTAATTACATAGACAAGTAGAGGAAAGGAAGATGAGGAATGGAGAAGACATACTTTTTAACTGTATTTGACCCATCGGGTGAGACTTTATTAAATGAAAAAATCACAACGGATAGTGATGAAAAGGCAAAGGAATTAGGTCGCCATCGCTTAATCGAACAGCAATACACGAAGCATTCTCATCGGCTCGTTGATGATGCAGGCAAGCTGCTTTTATTTGAACGTTAAAAAAGCCGGCATTCGCCGGCATCACATCCGTTTATACATTCTGGAACACAGGTCGTCTTTTTTCTAAAAAGGCCTGAATGCCTTCCTTATGATCATGACTTTGCCTCAGCCTTGCCTGTGCTGCCCTCTCCTTTTGAAGAACGGCTAATAGCTGTGATTCTGACTGCTGGAAATAGATTAGCTTTGTCTCGATAAATGCTTGAAGCGGCATGTTCATAAACGGCTTCACACATACCTTTTGATACGCATCGACTTCCTCTTGAAACACGCCGTCTGCAAGGCCCAGCTTTAGCGCTTCTTCAGCAGGAAGCTTTTGTCCGCTCCAAATCAATTGTTTCGCGGTTTGTTCACTGACTCTTTTTGTAAGGAAAAAGTGTCCTCCGCCATCTGGTATTAAGCCTACTCCATTAAAATTCATGGCGAGCTTTGCATCATGATGCATAAACAAGTAGTCACAGCTTAAAGCAAAGCTAAAAGCAAGGCCTGCCGCTGACCCGTGGACAAGAGCAATCGTCACTTTTTTCATACCGGCAAGAGAAAGCGTAATCCCCTCGATCAGATCCATCACACGATGGAAATCTTCTTCACTTTCCTGCTTAAGCATCATGCCAATATCTCCGCCTGCTGAAAATCCTTTTCCCACACCCTTGATCACAACGACTTTTGCACTACTTTCCTCCGCCGCATCACATGCCTCTTTGAATTCAGCAAACATGTCCACATGAAATGAATTGTAAGCATCTGGTCTGTTGAAAACGATTTCAAAAATATCCCCGTCTAGCTGACAATTGATATATGTCATCATGCATCCCCCTTTTCTTTTAAACACACAACTTACTTCCATTTCAACCCGAATAATCCCTTTTCCTCTGCGTAAAAAATTTCAAGATCAGTTGATACCAAAATAAGCATAATTGTTGAAACAAAAAATATATTTTTATATAGTAAATGAGGAAAGAAATTGATGATGAAAGGGGGAGGATGGTTGATAAGGCATTCTATTCTATTAAAGAACAGATTATCACTGGCTGATTCAAAGATTTTCCCTCTAAAGCCTGCTCCATCAGCTGCGTTATCGATTGATCTACGTTTTTTGAAAATGAAGTGTGCGATCCCCATCATGTGTCAATCAAATGATCCATACTGATTCATTTTATTTCATCCGTATTACGATATGAAAATCACAACCTATCATATTTGGAGGGATAAAATGAATATGAAAGAAAATGATCTTCCTGGGAGTATTGCGGGCGGACTTGCCGCTACCTTAAAGCCATTTGCTGCATTGTACGTCTTAATCCTTGCGATATTAGGTCCACTAGTGACGAAGGAATCTAAGCGAATTTATCAAATTCTGAACAAAGTGTTCAAATGGCAAACAGAAAAGCCAAAAGTGAAAAAAGAAACGAATCTAATGAAAAAGGGCCCTATGCTTGGGGCCCTTTTTATCTCTTATTCAAATTGCTGAAAGGCTGTTTCTTGCTTAACTGGCGCTTCTTTGACCCCGCGAATGGTTTGAATCACTTTCTGGTTGCGGTAGATGGATAGTTTTAAATTGGTCGCCGCTGTTCCATGAGAGTGATCTAGGTGCGTGAATGTAAAGAAATGATGCGGACGCTTGTCTTTGAACACAAGCCTGAAGTCTTCTGTCACTTTAAAATGCTCTTCACTTTCCCATTCAATTAAAGGTTCATACGCACTAAACCATGCCGGGATATTCGGTGTATACCCTGTAGCCAATACAGCACGATCTACTGTTATATTCTTTTTTTTCTTTAACTGCCACTGCTTTAGGTGTAGCTTCAGGGACTGATTCTCCTCCACCTGTATGGCTTCAAGCTCGGTCATTGGCTGAATAATCACAGATGGCTCTTCGCCTGAAACAGACCGATGATACAATTCCTGATAAATGCGTGAGAGTGTCGATGCATCTATCCCATTTCTTAATCCAGTCAGCCTAGGTAATGTGTTCATTCGTTCTTCATAAGGAAGCGAATGGAAATATTCAACGTACTTTGGTGTAAACAGCTCCTGACCAAGCTCAGCCGTCTCCAGCTCTCTAAATTCACTAGATCGCGTAAACCAAGATAGCTGCTGCCCTTTCTTGTGATGCTGAAGCAGGTCTAAGAAGATTTCGGCTGCACTCTGCCCAGAGCCAATGACCGTCACCGCCTCAGCTTCATGAAGTTCTTTCTGTTGTTCTAAATACCGGCTGCTATGGGTCACATATGGCAGTGCAGCAGCAGGCACATCGACAGGAATCATCGGTTTGCTCCCTGTTCCGAGCACGACATGCTTTGCCTGATACTCAGAAAGCGATCCATCCTTCAATCGCCGGACTTTCACAAGATAACCACCTTGGCAGTCCGTCACTTCCTCTACCTTCATGCCAAATTGACAGCTATCTAATTCACCTGCGACCCATGACAAATACTCATTGAATTCTCTTCGCGGAATGTCAAACTGTTCAAATGTATAGAACCGGTGAAGTCTATTTGATTCATGTAAATAATTTAAAAATGTATATCTGCTCCTTGGATTCGCCATCGTCACAAGATCAGCTAAAAAGGAGACTTGTAAATCCGTTCCTTTGATCAGCATACCAGGATGCCAGGCAAATTCAGTCTCCTGTTCAAAAAAACAGCATGAAACATCTTCATACTCCGCTAACAAAGCCGCCAAACCTAAATTGGCAGGCCCAATCCCAATTCCGATCACATCAATCATATGTACACCTGCTTTAACTTTTTATCACTTATATACCCTTTTACAAATGAAAAAAACACTGCGTCACCGCAGTGTTTAAACATGAGGAACAAATAATGACTCAAGAAACTGAATTTTCTCTTCAGTATAGTGTTCATAACGGTCATTATATGATTTTGGATCTTTTGGATTGGCATATTGCGTAATTTTTCCTGAACGTGGATCAATAAACTTACTAGCAGCACCGCATCCAATCCCAATGATTGTCTGCACTTCTTCCATAATAATGATATTATACAAACTTTCCTGTCCATCTAATGAATACCCGACATTTTCAAGGTTTCCTAAGATGTTTTTTTGTCTATATAAATAATAAGGATGATAGTCATGTGCTTTCGTCCAAGCGACCGCTTCATCCATCATACGTGTGATCTCTTCTCGGTCAGCTACTTGATATTTGTCCTTATTGCGCGTCATCTCAGACGCTCTTTTAAAGGAGAGTGTATGCACAGTTAACGATTCAGGCTTAAGTTCTTCAGTCTGTTGCAAGGAATGCTGGAATTCCTTTAGCCCTTCTCCCGGCAAACCAATAATTAAGTCCATATTAATATTATTCATGCCATACTGTCTTGATAAGTGATACTTTTCAATCGTTTCTTCTACACTATGGTGCCGGCCAATGGCTTTCAGTGTTTCATTCTCATACGATTGTGGATTGATACTAATACGGTCAATATGATATCGGTTTAGCACCTCTAGCTTATCAGGCGAAATCGTATCAGGACGTCCTGCTTCGACAGTCACTTCCCGTATATGTTTCACATCAGGGAACGAGCGATACATTTCTTCATACAGCAAATCCATTTCTTCTGCAGTGATACTCGTCGGCGTACCTCCGCCAAAATAAACAGTCGTCACTTTGATCCCATGTTCTTTTAGCCAAGTCCCAATTTTTTGCATCTCATAATGCAGACCAAACAAAAACGTTCCCACTCTTCCAGCTTGTCCTTTAATCGCATAAGCAGGAAACGTGCAATAAGCGCATTTTGTTGGGCAGAAAGGAATACCAATATAAATACTTACTTCCTGCTGAAGGTCATACAGGTCAGGAATCGCTTGAAGCTGACGGTCAACAATCTCCTGCATCAAATTGATTTTTTCATCATGAATCAAATAATCACGCTTTAACGCGGCATGCGCATCTTCCTTTGTCATACCTTCTCTCAGCATTTTATGAAGTAATTTTGTAGGACGTATCCCTGTAAGAATACCCCACTTTTGCGTCATTCCTGTGTGCTCCTGTAGCAGATGTAAATAAACAGACAGCACTGTGTTTTTGATTTGCTTCCAGCGCTCCTTGTCATTCAAGCCGTCTGGGACGTCTCGCGAAAAACGACTAGTGATGTCTAATCCAGCGATGTGACCAGATGCCTCCACCGTTCCATTTTCTTCTTTCCAGCTAAACTCCATGACTAGTCCATCATGCAATTCATCTGGATCAAACAGCACTTCACTATCTTCTTCAAATAAATTGGCTATATTGACAAGCGGGCGATGAAATCGTTCATCTGACAGCCCTTTAATTAAAATTCGCATCATATCACCTTTATCTTCAAACTTGTTTCATTTTACAAAATCTATGTAGGAAAAGCAATGACTGGAACAGTTGAAGACCCTGCCATTTCTTGATTGACAGGGCCTTCGCCTATATTATCGTTTAATATCGAATTGATGTAAGAATCCTTCTCTTTGCTGCATTCTAAAGTATTCTTTGATCATATAAGCGACTCCCTGTTCATCGTGCGAACGTGTCACCCAATCGGCTTTACGCTTAACAGAATGAGGTGCATTTCCCATCGCAACGCCTAAACCAGCCAATTCAAGCATTGCGATGTCATCTGTTCCCTGCCCAATGACCACCGTATCTTCTAAAGTCAAATCTAATGCTGAGGTCAAAAGAGAAAGCCCCGCTTCTTTCGATACGCCTTTGCATACAATATTCATTTTCTCATCACTGATCCGAATAAGATCGACAGATGGAAAAGCTTGTTGAATGGTTCGGTGAATTTCAGGCTGCAGCTCTGCCGTTGAATATACTTCAATCACTGGTGTACTGACCGGTTCATCCATCAGCATATCACTTAGCGATTCAACAAATTGCACGGGATAGAAAATTGGATCAGATGGATGAATCAACGTCTTTCCCATCAGCTGTGACTGCGTTTTTTTCCGGTTGCCAATCGAGAATTTTTCATGCAGCAAGCGAACATTACAATCAAAGCTTTCAAGAATTTGTACAAGATTAAATGTTTTTTCTTCCGTTAGTTTCTTCACATGAAGCGGCTCATCGAGTTTATTCGCGATAAATGCACCACTATGCGTTACAAGGGTTGACGTTGGAATCTTCAACGCCTTGGCAATTTTTTGTGCGGAACGAAAATGCCGGTTGGTGACAAGCGTCACGTAAACCCCTTTTTTCTTCACGTATTCCACAGCTTCTTTTGTAGCGGAATGGATTTTTCCATTGGAACGAAGTAACGTTCCATCTATATTGAGTGCAAGTAGTTTTTTTGACACTGAGGCATCCCCCTTCTTGATGACTGTACTTACGATGAGGATATGCCCTAGCTTGGTGCTTTAGAACATGCAGTTGAAAGAGCCCTGTGTGTTATGAATCTTTTGCAAATAAAAAAAGCCTACCCCTAGGCTTTTTTTTATGTATGGTTTGGATGCGTCACAATGAGGTGATGAAGCTCCCCATGATCCCCTTATCATTCACACACCAAAGCATTGCTTATATCAGATCCCCTTATGCTTTGTGTTTCTCCCAGAAGCGCTTCTCTCTCGTTTGGCTAATCGCCATAAATCCCAAGTGAAACGCACCCAATTGTCCCATGAGAGCGCTCATTTGAAAGCACTTTCAATATAAGTATTATCGCAAAATTTATGAGCTTCGACAACCTTTTTTTGAAAAGTTGGACAGGGAACATGTGAAATAAAAAAAGGGCGAATATCATCGCCCTTTTCATTAATTTTCTTCTGGATTCCCATAAAGCTCTTCAAGAGGCTTCATGATCACTTTATTTAATTCTCCGATGAGAACACTCACACGTTGTTCTGCTTCCATCAACTGCGAGATTTTATCGTGCTGTTGAACAAGTGCCACTGTTTTTTGAGCTTGCTCCACTTCTTCTTGTGTGATCTCTTGACCAGTCATTTGTTTTTGTTGAAGGTTTACTTGAATGTCACGGAAGTTATCGAACATTCTTTTAGAGGATTCATCCGCGTTTACCTCATCATAAAGATTTTTTAAAGTTGAATATTCTTCGCTATGACGCAGTGCTTTTTCAAGGTCATATGCAACATCATAAACATTTACAGACATGTTATGTCTCCTTTCTATCCGTTATCACCGATATGATCGGCGGACACCACTCCACTATAACAAACTATGGCTTTCGTTTCACATATATACAATGAATTCATCAAAATTTCTCTAGTCTGTCTTAAAATAGCGTGACAAATATTGCTTGGATTGCGCCGATCAATCCGCCTAAAAGACCGCCTAAGAATGTAATCATCTTGAGCTCATTATTGGAAATACTGACGACAAGCTCTTCCATTTTTTCTAGCGGGAAAAGTTCAATTTGTTCACGAATGATGTCTTCAAATTGCAGCTTTGCAAGCAGATCCTCTAAAACATTTGATGCCGCACTGATCCCCTTTTGAATCAGTACTGGTGCAACGTGTGTTTTAAGATCATCCGCTACAGCACTGACATATGCACCAACTGGTTTGTCTAATATCAGCTTTGTTGAGAAATGAGAAAGCAATTGGTTTTTCACGCTAAACATAAGTTCCTTCACATTCCATCTTTCATCAAGCTCATGTAGAGAGAACTGCTTCACCTTGTCCCATTCTTGAACAAGCAAATCTGATAAAAACCTTTTTGTCTCTGCGTTTCTTAAAAATTTGATGATTTCAGGATGTACCCGATCAATTAAGCTTGAATTTCCTAGAAACATTTGGACCATACTGCCGAGCATTCCTCTTTCTTTTAAGAAATCATCAATCATATTACCGAGTCTTGATTTTCCTTCCTCACTTTCAAAATAATGAATCCCTCTCTTTAAAATATAATCTGCTGCATCTGGAATTTTTGAAGATATTTTGTTTTCCACATCTAGCGGAAGCAATTCAGATAAAGTTTGCTCATTATAATTTTCAAGTAGTGAATTGAGCTTATGATCAGACCACTCATGGATCCATTCATCTGCTTTGACGTCAGCCTGTGATACGCCGAAGCTTTCAAGCAAAGATAGCACTGTTATCTCCATTTCAGCGCCTTTGTCAATATATCGATGGACTGTATGTAAGATTTCTTGCTTTGCCTCCGATGATTCAAATCGCTTTTGAATACCTTCTGGCGTGAGCAAATGCTCCATCACCATGACACCAACTTGCTTGGCTACTTCGTCTCTTCTTTTCGGAATGAGCCCTGGTGTAAAAGGAAGCTGTTTCCCGAATAAGTAATACGGCTTATAAGGGCGAAAAAGCATTTTAATCGCAAGATGGTTTGTTGCTGCTCCAATGACTGCGCCTATCACAATCATAAAGATAAACGTTGTGAATATATTCAAAGTCGTCATCAACCTTTCAAATAACACCCGATGTTTATTGTTTTAACCTATACGTATTATAGTTGTTGTCAAGTTCCCAAGCAAATGAAGCATGCTGCTAGACATATGATCAATCGATCTGTCGTAATGATAAAGGAGCGCAATCTTTATGTAAAATCATGAAAAAGTGTTTTTCTGCTGGTAAAAAAAGAAGTTGAAAAGAAGGTGTTTTTTAATGACATCAACATTAGGTATTGTGACCCTTTCACCGAAGTATGAAGAGGCATTCACACGTGGGCTAGCCAAAGCTGCCCCTGCTTATGGTTTAAAGGTTGTCCGTTTTACACCACTTGATTTAAAGCCGGCTTCAAATTTGATACAAGGTCAAACATATACGAATGGTCATGGATTCGTCGCAGCAGAATTTGAGATTCCTGACTTGATTTACGATCGATGCCTTTACAAGCATGACGCACAATCTAAAAAAGCAAAACCAATCATGGATTGGCTGAAAAAGTATCCGAAAACAGATTTTTTGAATACAGGTATTTCAAATAAAATGATGCTATTCGAGCAGCTCCGCCTTCTCCCTGCTTTACAGCCATATTTACCTGTCTGCTCATTATTAAAAAAGACATCAGACCTTCTCAGCATGTTAAGGAAAGACGGTTATTGTAAAATGCAGCCGCTCTCTCAACACCATGCAGCATCTACTTATTTCATTTTCTTAAAAGACAACACTTTCACTGTTCAGCTAAGTCCCGAGCAAGTCATCACATTTTCGCGTCCATCAGATATAGAGCGCTGGTGTAAAAAATATGTAGGCCGATATTTCCTTCAATTTTTTCAGACGAGTGATGAAAAAGACTTTTTATTCAATGAAATAAGGATTTTCCTGATGAAAGATTCACAAAATCAGTGGAATCGCATAGGAATTCACACAAAATCACCTACAGAAAATAGTCATTTAAGCATTACACAAAAATCAGCAGCCATGATAGGCTTTGATCACTATCTAAACACCTTGCAGCCGCACATCAAAGAACTTCTTTTAGATGATATTGCATCCATTCAAGCATCTCTGCCAGCATATATAGATAAAACCCTTTCCCCTTGCTTTGAATTCGCTGTAGACTTACTCCATACAAGTGAAGGCAGGCTTTTCATATCAAATATAAGATCAAAACCAGGGCGATCCGCTTTTTTAAAAGCTTATCCTGACAAGGAAAATCATTTGATTCGTACCATTCTTGCACATGCCCAATCGATGAAGTCTCAACCGAAGGAGGTATCTTATGAACAAAAATCGCTGCATCATCGCTCCTCATCCCACAAGTGAAAAAACAATTCATCTTCCCGTCCGTTTTAAACAGCAGGAGGCGATCTATTCTCTTGCTTTAGGTTCCCATTTAATAGATGAATTCACCGTTTCCTATCATCAACATCCGAAGAAAATTTTATTATCAGAAGATCTATATAGAGATTTACGAATTCCTTATCAATCAAAAGCTGATGTGATCGCCATTGATCATACCCTGTTTTTAGGGCCACTGCTTGGTATTTTCACCGCAGGTTTTGAGCAAAGCACGCAGCCACTCGGAACGAGATCAGACTTTTTTATCAAACTGCTGCGCTCTTTCAAACAACATGCCGGTTTTGCCTATCTTTTTGGTACTCATTCTATTGATTGGGATAAAGGAATGGTAGAAGGATTGTTGTACCAACAGCAAACATGGGTTAAAAAACAGATGCCCCTGCCTTCAGTCATTTACGACCGTCTTCCAAGTAGAAAGGCTGCTCAGTCAGCATTCATTCAAGAAACAAAACGCAAACTCACTCAAGACTATGATATTCCTTGGTTCAACCCTCATTTTTTTAACAAATGGGATATTCATGAACAACTGTTAACAGATGAAAAAACATGTCCTCTTCTTCCACATTCCATACAATTGGACCCGGTGGACGCTCTAAATAAAATAGAAACACTCCTCCATCTACATCAGGTCATTTACTTAAAACCGTCAAACGGCAGTCACGGCGACGATATTTATCAATTAAACAAGAAGGCTCATGGAATCATTGTATGCTCAAATCAAGGAAGAGCTGTTCCATATGACTCATTAGAGGATTTCGTGACCAATCTCCGGAAAGATCACGCAGTTCAAGACTTTATGGCTCAACAAGGCATTGCACTCCTTCAAATAGACAATCAACCAATGGATTTCAGAGTCCATACCAATAAAAATAAGTACGGTCATTGGACAGTTACAGCAGCAGCAGCAAAAATTTCTGGCAATCACACCGTCACGACTCACCATTCACATGGTGGCTCGGTGAGAACACTTTATGATGTTTTTCCAGAAAAGAAGAAGCGTTTCAAAATCTTAGAGCAGCTTTCTTATACGGCCATCACGCTTAGTCAGGTAATTGATGAAAAAATGTCCGGTCATATTGGTGAAATCGGTTTTGATTTAGGTATTGATCAGACAGGAGCTATCTGGATGTTTGAAGCCAATTCTCGTCCTGGCCGCGAGGTTTTCCAGCACGTCTCATTGCGAAACTCAGAAAGGCTGATCGGCAAAAGAATCATGGATTACGCATCTTACCTTTCACAAACGACCTCAACAACTACAGACCATACAAACGTCTACTGAATGTTTTTCGTTTTAAAGTGAGGGTGCTATGAAATCTATGCTTTTCCTATGCTCTTTTCATCAGATGAGATACAATAAAATCAAGTTCAAGGTTGTTTCCGTATTGTCGTGTTTATTTATTGTTTCATCAATAAAAGCAAGGAGGCAATAATGATATGATTTCTCATTTTCAATGGAAACCTCTCTTTAAAAAAGCACAATTGCCAGGCTGGAAAATATCCTTTTTTCACAATGGTGCGCACTACGAAGGCATCTACCACAAAACAGGTGATATTGAATGGGGCTCTCAGCTTCCGCCCCATGAAGTCGAACCAACATTAAAAGAAGAAATCCACGAATTAATGCTATTCCATGTCTATGATTAAACTGTTTAAGGAGCTTCGCCATGTTAGAAAAATTAAAGCTTGTTTACGGAGAGCATATCATCAGCTCCCCTACAGATGATCATCAAATTCTTTGGTACCAAACAGACGAAGGCGAATTATTTGGAGTAGACAAATCAAAGCTTACAGCTAGAGAAACACTTCTTCTCAATACTTTCCTTACACCAATTGATCTTTCTCACACAAAGCAGACTGAGGATGAACAAAAATGGTACAGCTATCTTTTTGATAACAAACCACTAACTGTTCAGCACCTCGTCCGTGTATATTATTTTAAAATGTCACATCAAGCAGAACAAAGGCAGCAAATAAAAGAGGCTGTGGTCCACAGCCTCGAACAAACTCATTTCATTTGGACAGGCGCTCATACAGCGATGCTGATTCAAACAAACGCTACATCAGAAAATAGTCAATTAGAGCTGCTATATGATTTGTCTCTAGCCATTACAAGTGACTTTTTAACAGACTCAGTCTTTTTACAAGGACAGCTCCATTTGCCAAATGAACATTTACAGAAGAAATTGTTAAAAGAACAGCAGCTTGTCTTGGGCCATATGCAGCGAGCTAAGCCTAGGTCAGGGATTTCCACATTTTATCAATGTCTGCCATCACTCTTGCGTTATGATGAATCCGCCCTCTCTCATGCTATTTCAGATGCTTTTAAAGAGGCGGTCCTTGATCGGGACGTTTACCGTACCCTCATGACTTATATGCAATGTAACTTAAATGCATCTAAGGCAGCAAAAGCTTTATATGTTCACAGAAACAGCCTTCAATATCGAATTGATAAATTTATTGAGCGAACAGGAATTGATATACGACATTTTCCAGAAGCATCTGCCGTCTATTTTATGATGAATCTTCTCGACCTTTCATAACATTCAGTGACATGAGCACCCTGCCCAAAAATGAAAATGAGATGTTGTGCACGTTGTCCATTTACAGACGCTTCCCCATTTTATACACTTTACTTACAAGTAAAGCGCTTTCAATAAGTAAATGGGGAGGTTATCATCTATGGCTGAAATTATGCTCAATCAAATTTATAAAGTGTATGATAACAAGGTAACAGCAGTAGACAACTTTAATCTACATATAGAAGATAAAGAATTTGTTGTGTTTGTTGGTCCATCTGGGTGCGGAAAATCAACAACCCTTCGCATGATTGCAGGACTTGAAGAGATTTCACAAGGGGATTTTCTTTTAGACGGAAAACGGATGAATGATGTAGCACCAAAAGACCGGGATATCGCAATGGTTTTCCAAAACTATGCATTATACCCTCACATGAATGTATACGATAATATGGCTTTTGGATTAAAGCTACGGAAGTTCCCGAAAGCAGAAATTGATGAGCGGGTTCGAAATGCCGCTAAAATATTAGGCCTTGAGCAATATTTAGACAGGAAACCAAAAGCACTGTCTGGAGGTCAAAGACAGCGTGTTGCACTTGGGAGAGCAATTGTGCGTGATGCAAAGGTCTTTCTTTTGGATGAGCCGCTTTCTAATTTAGATGCAAAACTCCGCGTTCAAATGCGTGCTGAAATATCTAAGCTTCATCAGCGTCTGCAAACGACATTTATCTATGTCACACATGACCAGACTGAAGCTATGACAATGGCTACTCGTCTTGTTGTAATGAAAGATGGCTTTATTCAGCAGGTTGGAGCGCCGAAGGATGTATATGAAAATCCAGAGAATGTATTTGTAGGTGGATTCATTGGCTCTCCTGCGATGAATTTTTTTACAGGAAAGCTCTCTGACGGTGCCATTGCAGTTGGAAAAACGCATATACGTGTACCAGAAGGAAAGATGAAGGTATTACGCAGCCAAGGTTATATCGGAAAAGATATCATCCTCGGGATCAGACCAGAAGATTTTCATGATGAACCCGTGTTTATTGAGGCATCTGAGGGCACAAAGATCGATGCCAACGTAGAAGTTGCTGAATTAATGGGAGCAGAAACGATGCTTTACTCTTCTCTCGATGGTCAGTCTTTTATTGCACGTGTTGATTCTCGTACCGATGTTCAGGCCGGACAATCTATACCTCTTGCCATCGATATGAACAAAGCCCACTTCTTTGATTCGGATACGGAGCTCCGCATTCGTTCCGCTGAATAAAGAAATATATGCAGTGCCATCACTCATGATTGAGTGATGGCTTTTTTGCATGTTGAACAACATTTACCATGTACTTTTCTCGTATGTTTTTTTCGGAAATCACCATAATACTTAGTACAAAGAAGTTACTGCATTGGGTTTCGCCAAGTGGCAAATGACTTGATCATTTCGCTGGTGCGATTCCAGCAAACCCAACCATAAAAAATCATATACAAAAAGGAGATTCACATCATGGCTAATTCTAATAGTTCAAATCAATTACTAGTTCCTGGAGCAGAGCAAGCAATCGATCAAATGAAATACGAAATCGCTTCTGAATTTGGCGTTAACCTTGGAGCAGAAACTACAGCTCGTGCTAACGGTTCAGTTGGTGGAGAAATCACAAAACGTCTTGTGTCTTACGCTCAACAACACATGGGTGGAACAAAAGCTTAATTTCATATCTGGATCATAGAAGGCACCTCTTAAGGTGTCTTCTTTTTTTGTTATTCCCCCTCACCAATCTCCTTTCCAGCTCATATCATGGAGTAGAAAGGAGCGGATCTTCATGGACATTATTTCCGGTATGAACTTTGAACTTCTACAATTCGTAGGTATCTCTCTATTATGTGAATATGCTCATAGTATTCGGTCCTTTCATCTTTATAAAAAAAGCATCACATAAAAGTTGTACCATTTTGGGTTCTTTTCACTTATAGTATGTAGTGGAGGGATCGAACAGATGAAAATAGCTCTTTTCGGTGCTCATGGACGTGTAGGACAAGCATTTCTTCGTTTCGTTCAAGTAGATGATCGTTACATAGTTCGTTCATTGATTCGGACAAACCGAGAAGAAATGCTTGCGGGTATGTTTCAAGTCACCGGCAATTCAAGAAATCGAGAAGATGTACTTGAGACGATCAAAGGAGCAGATATTGTTGTGAGCTGTCTATCGACAGATGGTGATGATACATTATCTGTTTCAATGGAACATATCGTACAAGCCATGAAGCAATCAAATACATCAAGAATTATTACAATAGGTACAGCAGGTATTTTAAAGGCAAGGCAGCAGCCGGAACTTTACCGTTTTGAAACAAATGAATCAAGGAGGACCACTTCCCGAGCAGCTAAGGAGCATGCCAAAGCGTTTGAACTCCTTCAATCGACTGATTTAGATTGGACCATTATTTGTCCAACCTATTTACCAGACGGAGAAGTGACACGGTCATATCGCTATGAGAAAGATTTTCTCCCTATAGATGGAAAGAAAATTTCAGTTGAAGATACCGCACACTTTTTATATCAGCAGTTAAATTCGAAGGAATTTGTACATCAACGCGTCGGCATTGCTTACTAATGTCGCATAACGAGTAAAGATCGCGGTCTAAAACGATTTCTCGACTTTTTTATGCAAATAAAAAGAGCCTCATTCATAATGAATAGGCTCTTTTTGTGATTCATCAGCTGTTTGCCACAGCACCTTTTTGCAGTTCGTACATTTGCGCATATAGCCCTTCTTGCTGCATGAGTTGATCATGACTGCCCCGCTCGACAATTTCCCCTTTTTCTAAAACCAAAATCATATCGGCTTTCTTAATGGTGGATAATCGGTGAGCAATGACAAAAGTTGTTCGTCCTTCTTTGACGACATCAAGCGCTCGCTGAATGATCGCTTCTGTTTCTGTATCAATGTTTGCGGTGGCTTCATCTAAAATTAAGATCGCTGGATTGTATGCTAGTGCACGAGCAAATGAAATGAGCTGACGTTCCCCTGAGGAAAGAGTACTTCCCTTTTCAACGACTGGTTCATCAAATCCTTCTGGCAGATGCTTCAATAACTCTACTGCGCCTACTTGTTTTAATGATGCTTCAATCGTTTCTCTTTTAATGTCTTCATTTCCTAAGCTGACATTGGATGCAATCGTTCCGGAAAATAAATACGGGTCTTGAAGGACAATGCCCATTTGTTTCCGCAACGTTTGCCGGGACTGGCGATAAATGCTTTCTCCATCAATGAGAATGTCTCCTTGCTGAATGTCATAAAAACGCAGCAGTAAGTTCATGATCGAGCTTTTCCCAGAACCAGTATGCCCCACAAGTGCAACCGTCTGGCCTTTTTTGGCCTCGAACGTAATGTTCTTTAATACATTTTTCCCTTCATTATAAGCAAAGGTGACATCTTGGAACTGAACGTGTCCTTCCATTTCCTTCTGAACGGGTTCTTCCACTGTTGTTCCTGGCTCATCCAATAATAGGAAAACCCTTTCCGAGGAAACCCGTGCTAATTCCAATCTCGAGAATTGGTTCACAATGCCTGTAATCGGCTGAAATAATCGATTTAAATAATCGACAAACGCATAGAGCACACCAATCGACACAATCCCCGTCGCACTTAAGGACGCACCGCCAAAATACCAAATGAGTGACACATAGGCTAAATTCCGAAGCAGGTTAACTAAGTTATGCGAAAGAAGTGAATTTAAATGGAGCATCTTTCGCTGATATCGAAAGTGATTGTTGTTCAGCTCATCAAATTCCTCTTTCGTCACTTTTTCATGACGAAACGCTTGAATAATGGTCATCCCTTGAATGGCTTCATTTAGCTTGGCATTGATGTCACTAATGATCGAACGAATGCGGTGGTTGTACACCGATGCAAACTTTCTGTAAGTCATTGACCATAGGAAAATAATCGGTACCGCCACTAAACAAATGAGTGCCAGCTTCACATTTAATAAAAACATGGCAATATAAATCCCAATCATGTAAATCGCACTCGTCACGAAATTGGCGAGGACTGTCACATATAAATCACGAATGGTTTCTGTGTCATTGGTGATCCTCGCTACAACCTTTCCAGCCGGTAAATTATCAAAATACCGGATAGGCAGTGTTTGAATATGCTCAAATACATCAACCCTCATTTTTTGAATAATTCGGTTGGCTATTCGCTGTAACAGATAATGCTGCGCATATTGAAAGAAAATCGCAATAACGAGAAGCCCTAGATAAAATAGAACAAGCTGCACCAAACCACTGATTTCCGGCTCATAAAAAGAGAAAATTTCCTCTTTTGATAAAGGCTGTACTTGATAGGTCTCGCGCTCGTTTCCATTTTCAATGGTAAGCTGATCTCCCGATATTTTTCGGTTTCCGTCAAAGCGAATCGGCTCATTTACAAAATAGTAACCGAATCCGACCTGCACCACATTGATTTGTTTTCCGGATTCCATCTCACTGTCTAATCGATCGCTTCGTATATAGTTATTTCCCTGGTAATAAACGGTTTTGTCTGTTTTTTCATTGACCTCGACATATGGCTTTTCTACACCTAAAATATGATCATCAATCATTTTCTTCCCAATAAATGGTCCTGTCAGTTCAGCACCTACTGCAATGATGAGAAAGATCAAGGCAACAGACAGTACTTTCTTATAAAGGAGTGCGTAGGCGAGGAGTCTTCTTCCCGTTGTCATGCCTCATCCCCTCCTTCCAGCTGGTTTGTCAGCTGCTGACGCAGAAATTGTTCTTTGTACCACCCATCTTGCTGAATGAGCTCTTCGTGAGTTCCCTTTTGGACGATGCGTCCTTCTTCCATGACAAGTATAAGATCTGCATGCTCAACAGCTGATAGACGATGAGTCGTAATAAACGTCGTTTTCCCATGACGATTTTGCCTTAAATTTTCTAAAATAGCGGTTTCTGTTTTTGCATCTACCGCAGAAAGCGAGTCATCCAGTATTAAAATGTCGGGATCTATTAATAAAGCGCGTGCAATGGAAATTCGCTGCTTTTGTCCACCTGACAGCGCCACACCTTTTTCTCCGACCATGGTTTCGAGACCCTCAGGCAAAAGACGTAAATCTTTTTCAAAATAAGCATCTTTGATCGCTTGTGCTAATTCATTTTGTTTTGCGTCTCGATGACCAAAACGCATATTCTCTTCTACACTTTTAGAAAAAAGAATATGATCCTGCGGTACGTATCCGATCCATTGAAATAGCTGATCCAATTCGATCTCTTGGATTGGGACTCCTGATAGCAGGATTTGACCATCACCTGTTGGGTACTGGCGCAGAAGCTGTTTTACGATAGTCGTTTTACCGCTTCCTGTTTTGCCTGTAATTCCGATCGTCTGCCCCTTTCGAATCGTAAAGGACACATCAATTAAATTATCTTTAGGGGAAGTTGGATACCTAAATGTCACGTGGTCAAACTGAATATCGCCAGGCTCTTGTAACGTTTTTGGCTGAGAAGCGTCTGTGACATCCGGCTTGTAGCTGAGTGTATGATTCAACCGGTCTAACGACGCATTTCCTCTTTGCATAATATTAATCAACTCGCCGATCGCAAACATTGGCCAGATCATCATCCCAAGATAGACGTTAAAAGCGACAAGCTCACCAATGGTTAAATCACTTTGGAATACAAGATAGGCTCCGTAGCCAATTCCTATTAAGTAGCTGACACCGACAAGTAATTTCACTGTCGGCTCAAACAATGAATCAATGACCGCCACTCTCATATTTTTTTGAAATACATCATCAGTCATTTGACGAAAGCGTTCGACGTCTTGTTTCTCCTGTACAAAAGACCGGATGACCCGGACGCCTGCGACTGATTCAAGCACGCGGTCGTTCATATCACCAAATGCATCTTGAGCAACTGTAAAGCGATCATGAATCTTGCTGCCATAATACGTAATCAAAAGCGCCATCAGCGGCATAGGGATAATCGCCATTAAAGTTAATTTCCAGCTAATCGTCAGACCCATCGTAAAAAAGATCATCAGCATATAAGCAGTGGAATCCACCAATGTCAGAACGCCAAAACCTGTCGTTAAAGCTACAGCATTCAAATCGTTTGTACCTAATGCCATTAAGTTACCTGTTTTTTTCTTTTCATAAAAGGTAGGTGTCATCTTAAGTAAGTGACGCATGAGTTTCCCGCGCATTACACGCTCCATAACATTTGCGCCGCCAAATAACTGATACATCCAAAAATATGTCAGTGTATAGACGACGACACCTAGCAAGCAAAAAATGGCTACATAAAACATCATACTAGATGTTGTAAATTGACCAGAACGAATGTCATCCACTGCCTGCCCAAGGTATCTTGGCGGCAGCATTTCAAGCACATTCACAATGAGCAGGAGCGTAATGGCGATCGTATAACGCCTCCACTCTTGTTTGAAGAACCAGCCTAATTTTGTAAATACTGAAAACATGTTTGTCTCTCCTTTTAAAGCTAGCCGCTTTCTAGATTTTCTTGGCTGTCACCTTGAATTATTTTTTTGGTTTTTGTCATTTGTCTTGTTTTTGGCATGTTCACATGCTTTCACTCCTCTTCATTTACTTGTTGATCTCCATCCCTTTATTTCGAAATGCGAAATGAATACAACAAAAAAAGAGGCAACCAGCAATCTGGTACGCCTCTTTTCGTCATGTAAAAAGGCGCATGTTGACAAATACGCAACATACGCCTTGATTCATCCGATCAATTGGAACATACGAGTCCCTTTTCAATGACCAATGAAGGTGTAATTGTCACGTGAATCAACCCATTCATGCAGTTTGATTTCATTCTTCCAATGTTGCACATGACATTTCCTCCTTTTGGCTCTTGAATCTTTTTTTATCTTATAGTGGCTGTCACCATTTTGTCAATAAATATTTTTCAATAAATGAAATTTTCTAACAAAAAGTTCACCACCTTCATGTGTATCTTTTTCAGATAACGGGTATACCATGAGTGTAAAGACTCCTTTTGAAAGGAATGAGGACATTGTTTCAAGCTGATCGGATGGTCGTTGCGTTTGATGGACATGAAGACAGTAAGAAAGCATTAAAAAAGGCAATCGCTTTAGCCAAAACCTTGAATGCCAAGCTGACCGTTGCCTATGCACATGATGGCAAATCAAGCAGACAGGTGTTTGATGCACCGCGCCCAATGACTGGCGGAGCTTATATCGGCGGCGGCATGGCAGACCTTCAAACCCCCCCTGTGTATGTACCTCATGATGAACAGCAAAGTCCCTTGATTTTTGAAGATCATACAGAAGAGGTCGTTGCAGAAGCAAGAATGCTTTTAAATGAGGAGCAGTTTGAAGCTGCGATTGAAATTGTTGAGGGGGAACCAGCGGAAGCGATTATCGAATATGCTGAAGACATATCAGCAGACCTCATCGTCATGGGAGCACGTGACCAAAGCAGATTGAAAAAAATGCTCTTTGGCAGTGTAAGTGAAAAGTTATCATCAAAATCAGATATACCTGTGCTTATTGTAAAATAAAAGAATTACAAAAGGCTGTAAACATTCGTTTACAGCCTCTTTTTATTTATGAAGAAATCGATGCTTCACTTTCCTGTTTAATTTTTTGCTGGAAGCCTTCCTGTACACGCTTTGTTAACTCTCCTGGAACGCCTTCACCTACTGGCTGACCATCAATTTCAACAATCGGAATGACTTCAGCCGTCGTCGAGCTGATGAAGATTTCCTGCGCGCGCAGCAGCTCTTCTTTACTTATACGCGTTTCTCCAACGCTGCATCCCTCTTCTTCACATACTTCAAGAAGCTTTCTACGGGTAATGCCGTTTAGAATAAAATTGTTTGCGGGATGTGTGCGAATCACGCCATCAATGACGGCATATACATTCGAGGAAGTACCCTCTGTCACAAAACCGTCTCTAATCAGAATGGCTTCAAACGCACCAGCTTCAGATGCTTTCTGTTTTTCCATGACGTTATATAAAAGATTTAAGCTTTTAATATCACATCTTAACCAGCGAAGGTCCTCAGATAATATAGCCTTTGCACCAGCTGTCTGCTCATGAACAGGCTTTTTCACCTGGAACGTATATGCTGTGATTTGAGGAGTGAGAGAATTGCCATATTGATGTTTACGAGGTGCGACGCCCCGTGTGACTTGAATATACACACCGCCATCTGTTAATTGGTTATGGGCGACGAGCTGTTTTAACTTTTCTTCCATATCTGATACTGCACCTTGAAGATGAATGCCGATTTCTTTTGCACTCTTGAACAAACGCTCTGTATGCTCTTTTAATGTAAACAAATTCCCATTGTATACACGGATGACCTCATAGACACCGTCACCAAATTGATAGCCTCTGTCTTCAATATCCACATGTGCATCCTTTTTTTCAATGAAATCGTCATTATACAATACTTTCATACGGAATCTCCCCTTCGCTTCGCATTAATGGTTGAATCTGATGCTATCTTAGCGGATAAATGGGTATGTTTCAATGATTATTCAGAATTATTTCACATCATGATAAATGGTCAACTTTCTATTGTAACAAAGATAGACTTATAACCAAAAAGATTCCAATTTTTTAGCATCTTCTATATTCATAGGCTCTTTTTTCCTGTATACTTACTCCATATAAACACGACAAAAAACAGTGAAAAAAGACAGAATCTACTACATGATTCGACAAAAATTTTTGATTTATTGGAGCGATTGTAATGCAACGGGTTACGAAAAAACAGACACCTTCAAACACGATGCTGCTCTCAAAGGCGATTGGTTTAGTGATTCTGTCACTGATCCTCTTTTTTATTTGGGATATATCTAAAACCAATATGCAGGCAGCAGACCAGCCGGCTAAAATGTCTGCGAGCAGTCAATTCCGAGACACAAGCACAAGTCTGAAAGCAAAAGATGATTCTACGAAAACATTAGATGCACATTTTAAGATCAACCCAAACAAACACGTAACGGATCAAACGATCTTTTTAACCTTTGATGATGGTCCGTCAGCGACATCAAACCAGCTTTTAGATGTGCTCAAGGCGCATCAAGTAAAGGCTACATTCTTCATGCTTGGGCCGCAGATTAAGGAACATCCGGCCGCTGTGAAAAGACTTCATCAAGAAGGTCATCAGTTAGGGCTTCATGGGATCACACACGATGTGAAACGCTTTTATCAAAAAAGTGATTCTCCCGTCAATGAGATGAAGGAAGATCAGCGCATTTTGGCTTCTGTCACAGGAGAGTATACACATCTTGTGAGAACACCTTATGGCAGCGCCCCAAATTTAACCGATCAGCAAAAAGCACGTTTAAAACAAAAAGGCTTTATCTACTGGGATTGGACAATTGACAGTCTTGACTGGAAATATAAAAGCTCAAAATATGTACCAGAAGTATTGAATCAGCTGCAAGTGCTAGAGACAAAACATCCAAAGGAACCAAAGATCATCTTAATGCACGATCAGCCAGCGACAGCAAAATACTTAAACAGTTTGCTCACACAGCTAAAAGCGAAGGGCTATACATTTGAAGTACTTGATGAAACGATGAAGCCGCTGCAACAATAAAGAAAGACCCTGCACCTTTTTTGGATGCGGGGTCTTTTATGAATTATAAAGCTTTCACGAGATCGCCAATTCGCTCATGAAAGACAAGATCAAACAGTGGATCGTATTCTGTTTCACTCAAATTCATCATCACCTTGAAGATGGAAGGATTTTGAGCCGCATCTTCAGGAATATACCTTGCTGGCGCTACTTCTAGGGAGGTTCCCATGACGAGCAGAAGGTCCGCTTGCTGAAGTGATTTCTCTACTTGATCAAAATGTTTAACCCTGTCTCCAAAAAGGACAACATCTGTTTTCAGCACTTGCCCACATGTCCGTCCGTCTGAGGAAACCTTTAGACATACAGGCACTTCTTCTTGTAATAAATAAGGCAATTCATATGTCGCTTGGCATGATGGACAAGTAGCTGTTTGAATGGAGCCGTGAAGTTCATATACATGCTGGCTTCCTGCTTTTTTATGCAGGCCATCAATATTTTGGGTAAAAATCTCTACAAGTTTTCCTTGTTTCTCAAGGCTTGCTAAGAAGGTATGCCCGCTATTCGGCTCGTACTCCCCGCTCATTTTCATCTGAAACAATTCCTTGAATTTCGGCCAGAATTGATAAGGGTTTGATAAAAAGTAGGAGCGGCTCATCGCTTCCATGCGAGCGGTGTCTTCAGTCCATAAGCCGCACGTTGATCTAAAATCGGGAATACCTGATTCCGTGCTCATCCCCGCACCTGAAAGCACCATTATATGTGAAGCCTGCGTTAATTTCTCTCTTAGCACTGCCACCTTTGTTTGATCCACGCATCCTTCCTCCTTTATTCACTCAGCTGTTTTTCACCTTTTTGTTTCATGTAAATGGTCTGTCCAGGGAAGGCAAATTCTACACCTTCTTCATGGAAGATATCCATAATACGGTAGTTAATGTCCTGTTTGATATTCAGGTTTTCAGCCCAGGCCGTCGTGTTTGTGTAAAAGTTAAAAAATAAATTCAAATAACTGTCTGCCAGTACATCGAGATTCACCATGATTGTCTCCTTGTGCACCCCATCATGCTCATAAAGCATTTGTTTGAGACGTTTGATACAATGGTCCAGATTTTCCTTTGGTGTATTGTAGGATACACGTACGGAAAACGTAATTTGGCGTTTATTCATTCTCGTCCAGTTCGTGATTGGTTCCTTTGAAAGCGTAGAATTCGGAACTGTCACGACAGCTTCAGCAGGTGTTCTAAATTTTGTACTTCGAAATGTAATGTCCTCGACAGTCCCAAGAACACTTGGCGTCTCCACAAAGTCGCCCATTGTAAAAGGCTTCTCTGTAATGATGACGACCCCTCCAAAAAAGTTCGCCACCGTATCCTGTGCAGCAAGCGCAAAGGCTAGACCCCCTAGACCAAGACCTGCCACAAGTCCATTTACATCATAATTAAATTCCTGTGCAATGACACTAATACTTAGTGCAATAATAATGAAACGAAGCACCTTTGATAAAAACGGCGCTAAAATATCATCCATTTCTAATTCAAATTTCGAATTTACTTTTTGAAATAAGAAAGAAGAAGCTGCGGTTAAATTACAAAGCCCCCATGTCAGCATCAATATAATGGAGGATCTATATAATTTGACGATGACATCCATATGATGCTCAAAGTATGGTGCCTGTCTTAACGCAAAATATAACCCAAGTGCAACAAAAAACAGTCTGGCTGGCTTTTCGAATGCCACAACAATTTGGTTAATGACCTCTGTTTTAGACCGATTGGTCAGCCTAAAGAGAAGATGAAATAAGTACTTCGTAAATACTTTCCGAAGCAATAAAAAAAGCAATAAAATACAAAGGCTAATACCGATTTGGATCGCAACATCTACTGTAAAATATGTATCCATCCATTTTTGTGTAATCATGTTTGTCTCTCTCCTTTAAAACAATCCACTCTAGTTTATAATATAACCTTCGTTTATGTCCTCTCATAAATGTCTGACCTCTAAATAAAAAGCCTCGGGATCAGTCCCGAGGCATGATGTTCAATTATGAAATTTTGGCTAGAGACATATCGACGGGCAGCAAACTACTTTTTCTTCTGAGCCTGATCAAGGAGAGTCGCTTTAAACATTTCAGCATCCGTTTCGGCCTTAATACGTTCTTCCACTCTAATTCTCCCTTTACCCAATCATCTCGCCTCCTTTTCATCATTATAAAACATCAGAATTTTCAGTCAACATGACGAAAGCACTAATATTTTGGCGAACGCTGACGATTTGGACAAAATTGATCGAAGAAAAAATTGATGTACTTCAGATTTACTCAATCATGGCTTGGGATATTCCTGCAACTTTTTACATTTGTATTCTCATACTTTCTTAGCAATCCGATTCACCATTACATACAGCTCTTCTTTCGTCCATATAGTAAAGAAGGAAAAACGGTAAAGCATTTGATATGATAAGACCAGAACTTAAGTCAGGGAGCTGGAGCATGTGTATATTATTGCGCATAGAGGGTCATCAAGCGCTGCCCCAGAAAATACAATTGCTGCATTTGATTTAGCTGTTCAGCAGGGTGCAGATTATATTGAATTAGATGTACAGCTCACATTGGACCAGCACGTCGTCGTGATCCATGATGATACAGTTGACCGAACGACGAACGGGAACGGCTTAGTCAAAAGCTATACACTCGATCAGTTGAAAAAACTGGACGCAGGAAGCTGGTTTGACCAACAGTACACAAATGAACGAATTCCAACATTACACGAAATTTTTGAAAGATACAGCCAGCGGATCGGGATATTGATCGAGATCAAACACCCAAAACGGCAGATAGGAATTGAAAAGGCAGTTGCCCGCATCATCAATCGATTTGCCTATTCTCGTCATATCATGATTCAATCTTTTGACGATCATGCACTGCAAAGAATCAAAGCTTTCGCCCCTTCTCTTCGAACAGCTTTGATTATAAAGCCTAATGTATTTAAACTGACGAAAAGAAAGTTAACGGCATACAGCTCGTTTGCAAATTGTCTTAATATGAAAAAAACGATGATCAATAGATGGTGGATAGACCGCATCCACACATTCGGGATGGATGTGTTTATATGGACTGTGAAAGATCAAAAAACAGCCGATCGGATTAAAAAATATCCCGTTGATGGTGTGGTGACGGATCACCCGCTATTTTTTCTAAAGGAGAAATGATGTAAATGAAAGCGTATCTTGCCGTATTTATTGGTGGACTGATTGGGACACTTTGCAGATATGAACTAAGCCAATTGATCGTCAGCCAAACATTCCCCTATGCAACGCTAATCGAAAACGTGACAGGCAGTCTGCTTCTTGGTTTTTCAACAGGATATTTTATGTTCCAAAAGAGAAAAAAATATCTTGCCGCTTTGATCGGAACAGGATTTTGCGGAGGTTTTACGACAATGTCCACTTTTTCTAAAGAAACGATTCTTTTATTACAGACCGGGCAATTCACTTCAAGTGTGATCTACATCCTGCTCTCAGTCATTGCAGGAGTAGCGGCTGCCTTCTGTGGACTAATGCTAGCTCAACGACTCTTTCATCAAAATAAGCAGCAGAGAGGAGGCAGATAAATGATCGTTTTATATACAGCTATTGCCGGCGGGATTGGCAGCGTCCTTCGTTTTTTGATTAGCCAATCGATACATAAAACTAAGTCTCATGCTCGTTTCCCGTACAGTATTATTCTCATCAACTTATTAGGTGCTGCCGGTTTAGGTATACTGACAGGTGCCGTGACTGCTAATCATCCGCTGCTTGTGATCATTGGAACAGGTTTTTTCGGTGGCTTTACAACATTCTCTACGTTTAGTGTAGAGTCTGCGACCATGCTACAGCAGCGGCAAATCGGAAAACTTGCTGTCTACTTAGTGACGACAATCATCGGGTCTTTCTGTCTCTTTACTGCGTTCTATCAAATAGGACAACACCTTTTTTAAATATTGGTGATCGCAGCTAAGCTAATGAGCAATTGATCCATAAGCTGGCGCTTCATTAAAAAGAGAGTTTTCTCACTGTAGCCGATTTCCATCGCACACTTGGCCATCCGCCAATCACGAAAGTATTTGTAATCGATGAGCTGCTTCTCTATCTCATCCAACTCTTTTAGTGCTGTTTCAATACAAGCAACGATGAGTTCATATTGATTTTTTTGCTCTTCTAACTTCTTCCGTGTCATGTGATCCAAATGATGCGTACTTCTTTTTTCAAGCTGTCTTTCGATATTTAAAATCGCTGCCTGGTAATTTTTAAAATTCTTCAAATGAAACTCAATTCGTTTCATTGAGGTTTTTTTCTCCGTGATACTGGCTGTTTCATACCAAAGCATATCCATCCCCCTCTATCGAACGTTTGTTCTCATTATAACCCGAACGAGCATTCGTAAAAAGAGACTAAATACCTAAAAAAACCTTGAGCTTATTTTTCGCTCAAGGTCATTTCATTTACTAACAGCGGCTCTTTTATATCAAGCCCTGTGCGTGTATTTCCTTTTTCTGATGATGTGACGCCTTTCTTTAGGTCGATCTTTTTCACATAGCGTCCATCCATCTCCAAGACCTTCATCCGAATATCATCAAGATAAATGGATTGTCCTTCTCGGATATCAATGTTCTCATTTAAGATTAACCCGCCTATTGTATCAATTTCTTCATCATGATATGACATTTCGATCAAATCTTGAACTTCATCTAATCTGACTTTGCCATCTAAAACATAATGATGATCGGCTCTTTTTTGAATAACCGGCTGCTCATCTTCATCGAATTCATCTCGAATATCGCCAACAATCTCTTCTAAAATATCTTCTGTTGTGACAAGTCCAGACGTTCCGCCATATTCGTCGGTTAAAATCGCCATATGCATTCGATCGCGCTGCATCTTGACAAGAAGCTCTTGAATAGGAATCGTGTCAATGACTTCAATCACTGGATATATATAATCTTGAATCTTCAGTTGATCTTTTTCTCCTTGATACACAAGATCTGCAAAGAGCTGCTTTTTGTTCAGCATGCCGATGACATGGTCTTTATCTCCTGAAAACACAGGAAAGCGTGTATACTTCTCCTGCGTCATGATGGAGAGGATTTCATCCAGCGGCATATCTTCTGGAATGGCACAAATTTCTCTCCGCGGGACCATGATTTCTCTGGCAATTCGATTATCAAAGTCGAAAATTTTGTTCATATAATTATATTCTGATGGGTTGATTTCCCCATTTTTTAAGCTCTCAGATAATAAAATCTTTAATTCCTCTTCAGAATGGGATTGTTCTTTTTCAGACCCCATATCGATGCCCATCATTTTGGTTAGAACACGGGCTGACCCGTTTAACACATAAATGAAAGGGAACATTAGGATATAAAATGCATGCAGCGGGCCTGACAGCCAGAGCGTCATTTTTTCCGCCTTTTGAATCGCCAGTGTTTTTGGTGCAAGCTCACCGACGACTACATGCAAAAAGGTAATAATAGAGAACGCAAGTGTTGCTGAGATCAGGCTGATTGCTGAATCAGGAATGTTTGTCAAACCGAAACCTCGAACCAAAAGTTCTTTTACAGCTGGCTTACCAATCCACCCTAAACCAAGGGATGTCACTGTAATACCGAGCTGACAGGCTGACAAATATTCATCCAGCCTTGATGTCACCTTTTTCGCCACGATGGCCTTTTTAGACCCTTCGGCAACAAGCTGATCAATTCTTGAGCTTCTCGCCTTTACTATGGCAAATTCAGATGCAACAAAGAAAGCTGTTAAAGCAATCAAAACACCGACTATACTCAGATTAACAATATCGTCCATTTAACCTTGCTCTTTCTTAGAAGAACAAGGAGTCACCTCCTGATTGATGATGTTATGTTTTGCAAATCGGTTAACTGATTAAATAAGACTATATTGAGGGCCCCACTTAACCACCTCCGGTTCACGTATAAATCCGCTTCTCTACATATATATGAAACGGTCTTCATTTTATCTTACCATAAATAATCTGAAAATTCCTGTATCACTATGTTAAATTTGACAGGACAATTTAGACTGAGAAATCCCTTTCTCCTCTTCATATCGGCAGGAAATATGAACAATTAACTTGTATTTCAGGCTAGAATTATATTAAACTATTTTCATAAACTATAACGTGACGGTTAGGAGGAGATGTTCAGATGGGGCTGAGAAAAAGTATCGTATTGGTGAACTAGCACAGATTGCACAGGTGACGAAACGTACTGTAGATTATTATACAAATCTAGGGTTGCTTGCGCCTGTTAGATCTTGCTCAAATTATCGATATTACGATGAACATGCTTTAAAACGATTACAATTAATCGTTCTTTGCAAACAGCAGAGATTGGCTCTTTCTGACATCAAATCCAGATTAGATGAACAATTCCCTTCTCAAAAGGAAGATCCTGATGAACTTGTCCATTTAACATCTGATATCGATCGGATGAACGAGCATATGGACCGCATTTTGGTACGTTGTAAGCAGCTTCAACCAGAACAACGTGAAAAATTAAAAGAGCAGCTTACACCTGAGAAGATGACGGCTGTCCAATCATTTTTACTGCTGTTAAGTTAAAATTTTTACTAAACAGGAGGTGTTACCTTCGTTCTCAAAGTCAGAACGAAGGCCTTAATTGGACATAGTTAATTTACTTATAGTTGCTTTGCTTATAGCTTTAACCGCATTTTTCGTTGCATCAGAGTTTGCGATCATTCGCTTAAGAAGCTCAAGAATTGATCAGTTAATCGCAGAAGGTAATAAAACAGCAGTTGCTGTCAAGCATGTCACGACTCACCTTGATGAGTATCTGTCGGCCTGTCAGCTCGGTATTACCATTACCGCCCTTGGTATTGGTTGGTTAGGGGAAGAAACAATTGCGCACATGCTTGCTCCACTATTTGTAGAGCTGTCCATTCCTCAATCAGCTAGTTCTATTGTCACTTTTATTATTGCGTTTAGTATTATGACGTTTTTACACGTTGTGGTTGGAGAACTTGCACCAAAAACACTCGCCATTCAAAAGGCGGAGCAAGTATCTCTTCTTTTTGCTAGACCGCTCATGATTTTTTACAAAGTGATGTTCCCGTTTATCTGGGTATTAAATGGATCTGCTCGTTTGTTAACAAAAGCGTTCGGTCTTCAGCAAGTTTCTGAGCATGACATGGCGCACTCTGAAGAAGAATTGCGGATTATTTTATCAGAGAGCTATAAAAGCGGCGAAATTAACCAGTCTGAATTCAAATATGTAAATAAAATTTTTGAATTTGATGACCGTCTGGCGAAAGAAATTATGATTCCTCGTACCGAAGTTGTCAGCTTCCCTCATGATATTACCATTGAGGAAATGCTGAAGGTGACCAAGGTAGAGAAATATACACGTTATCCAATTGAAGATGGCGATAAAGATAATATGATTGGTGTTCTGAACATTAAAGAGGTTCTTACTGCATGCATTAGCGGTGAGTGTTCTACAAGTGATACGATCGAAAAGTTTGTCAATCCAATTATTCATGTGATTGAAACCGTTCCTGTACATGATTTATTGCTCAAAATGCAGCGTGAACGTGTACACATGGCGATTTTATCAGATGAATACGGCGGTACAGCTGGTATTGTGACTGTAGAAGACATCCTTGAAGAAATCGTCGGTGAAATTCGTGATGAATTCGATATGGATGAAATCAACGAAGTGCGTAAACTTGGAGAAGACCATTACATCTTTGATGGAAAGGTTCTAGTGGACCAAGTCAACCTGCTCTTAGGTACGCAGCTTGATAACGAAGAAGTCGATACGATCGGCGGCTGGTTCCTTACTCAGAAATATGAAGTTGAGAAAAATGACACCATTCGTGAGCAAGGCTATGAATTTATCATTAATGAAGTCGATGGACACCATGTGGTATATATCGAGGTCAAAAAGTTAAATGAACAATTAGCAGAAGCCGCTGAAGAAGGCGCTTCTTAAGAAAAAAACGACCCTTGCCAAAGCAAGCGGTCGTTTTTCTTATGCCTTTTCCATTAATTGAGCTTCAAGTTCTTTAATTCTCGTGTTTAATACTTCCGTCATGGCACCTAATCGTTCTTTTGGCGGCAGATGCTCAAATTCTGACTGCTCAATCGGTTCACCAATAATTAAGCGCATTTTCCCCTTTTTGAAAAGACTTTTCGCATTGGACGGTCCTTTGTACGCTGCTGGAACGATTGGCGCTTTACCGAGCTGTGCAATAGTAACCGCACCTCTTTTTAAAGGTACATCCTCTGTTGTACGTGTTCCGCTTGGAAAAATCCCGACGATCTTTCCCTCTTTTAATAATTTAATGGGCGTTTTAATACTGCTTGGCCCAGGATTCTCTCGATCAACTGGAAAGGCATGAATCTTCTTTAAAAATCCACCGATCCATTTGTTTGCAAACAATTCTTTTTTCGCCATGTAGTGGATCTCAAACGGAAGAATTCCTGCGCCTAATGCAAGAACATCCACAAAACCCTCATGTGTACATGCAATGACAAATCCCCGATCCGTTGGCAGATTCTCTTTTTGATATACTTTGATTCCGCCTCGGAGAGTAAATACTACTTTAATGGTATAGCCTGAAAATTTATACATAGTGCACTTCCTTTGTTTGAAGAATGAAGGATTTGTTTCTATTATAACAAATTTTTTATTACCTGGTACTAAAATTTTCATGAAACAGCCAAACCATCACATCATTTTTCTTTCTAAATCATCGTTCTTTCTGTATTCAGGTCTATGGTTTTAGGAGAGAATAGAAGAGGAATTGTGTCCAATTTTGTCGTTTTTTAAGGTTTTTTCCTGATTTGTTCTATTGAAAATGCTTTATAAATGACGCAAATTTCGCTATGATAAGGAGAAATGATTTTGATTCGGCGAAAGAAATGAGTATTGTACGGTATTGAGAAGTTTCGTGCAACTTTATGCCTTTCTTATGCGTGTATAACATAGAGGGGAGAAAAATCAGTGACGATCGATGAAATTTATCAAATGTATATGAACGATGTTTACAGGTTTCTGCTCTCCATGACAAAAGACAAACATTTGGCAGAAGACTTATTGCAGGAAACCTTTATGCGTGCTTATATACATATTCATTCCTACGACCATAGCAAAGTGAAACCTTGGTTATTTCAGGTGGCACGAAATGCTTTTATTGATTATGTCAGGAAACATAAAAAAGAAGTGACCATATCGGATGATCTTATTGGCGGCCTTTTACAAACGTCTGTACAAAGCCCTGCTGAACAGGTTGAAATAAAAGAAGTCCTCAACATGTATTTGGAACAGCTTCCAGATAACTACAAGGAAGCGTTGACATTGTATTATTTAAAAGAACTGAATTACAAGGAAGCATCCAAGGTCATGAATATTACTGAAGCAAATTTTAAAAGTGTTTTATTTCGTGCAAGGCAGCGCCTAAAAGCACTTTACAACAGAGGTGTTAATGATGAATGAAGAGTTTAACAAGCGATGGGAACAATATAATAATGGTGAGATGAACGAGGAAGAAATGATAGCGTTTGAAGAAGAGCTTGAAGAAAACGAAAAACGCTTAAGTCAGGAACTGAACGACTCGGATTGGACCGATTTTTCCATCAGTCCTGAAAAGCAAAAAGCCATCTTGCAATACGGAAAAAGAAAGTCTTATTTACGTATTTCTGTACTTGCTGTCATCTCTACACTTATTATTTTACCGCTTTGTACATTAGGAAGTTATCTATACTACGGCGTTGGCGGAGCAGAGAGCAAAGGGAATCACTTCATGGAAACAGCCGCTGTAACAGTCGCTTTGACGAAACCAAACGTGGCGATTGATATGAAGGATTTAAAAGGCCAAGTCAAGCTTTTTGGAATGAACACCGAATTGAAGCTGCAAAAACAAATTGGCAATAAAACAGAAGCCATTGGCAGTGAGCAAATCGAGATGTTTTTCGATAAATTAAAGCAGCCTACCATCTCATATTATGGTGACAGCGCACGCGATACGGAGGATTTCTTTACCCATCCTTCTACTCAGGCAGATGCATCAAAAAAACAAACACTCACTACTTTAGACAAGCTTCCTGAAGGAACAGTCAGTGAAGTGTATGTCTCCTATGACAAAGCGTATACACCAAAGGACGTTTATTCCTTTGCTAAAAAATATGATATGAAAGTGCTCTGGAATGCGATTAAAACAGAGGATTCATTAAGCGAGAATCAGCGGCCAATTGGCTTTCCTGGGAGAGACTCTGAATTCTTAAAAGAGCTTCAGCACACATCAAAAACAGAGGTAGATCAATTTAAAGATGCCCTTACTTATGTCAATCAGCACCCAACCTGGGCAAAAACGATCTCTGGCAGATCTGAACTGGATCTGTCAAACCGCATACGCTATATCAATCAAAATGGTGTCACGATTTATGGCTCTGTGATCACAGGTCCTTCGAAAGAAATCGAGAAATTCGTGAAGACAAAACGCATTAAAACGGCAAAAGTGAGCGAGGTGGAATTATGGAATTGGTAAGAATTTTTAAAGAGCATAATGTATTTGGCTGGATTTCTGTCGGTACAGCGATATTATCTCTGCTCATGCTGAACCTCGCCATTATCAGTAATGTGACATTTTATTCTTTTCAGATGCTTCCTTTTGCAATGGCCGCAGTTCCATTTGGCATTATTGAACTGTTCATTAAAAAAGGCCGTACGGGACCTGGGTTCCTTGGTGTCGTTCTGAATATCTTTGTCATTCTTTGTGTCTATGCCATCGTATCGATCGATGTCGATCTTCAATTAGGCTTTTAAGCCGTTCTCAAAATGAAAAGCCCGTGTTACTTGACTAATGCCAAGTCGCACGGGCTTTTTTGAATATCGATTTATGTTCTTAAGTCTACAGCGCAAATCAAAAAGACTGCTTCATCAGCAGTCTCTTAAAATAAATTAGTTTACAAAAGTTTTCGCTCCAAGGTAAATCGGCTTCCAGTAGCTTGAATTCATATCACTGATCGTCACACCATCGGAAGCAGCATGAATAAACTTGTTGTTTCCAATGTAGACACCCATGTGAGACGGACCCGATTTATATGTTGTAAAGAACACAAAATCTCCAACCTTTGGAGAAGATACGCTTTTCATTGATCCCCAAAAACCTTCAGTTGTTTGTCTCGAAATCTTTTTTTGTTTGTTAATGATATACCACATAAACCCGCTGCAATCAAAGCCCTTTGGTGTCGTTCCACCCCATCTATATGGTGTGCCATTGTGCGCTTTAGCATCCGATACAAGCTTAGACGTGTTTAAAGAAGAAGCAGAAACTGTTTTTTCTTTAACAGGTGTTGTCTTCACTTTTTTAGACGACTTTTTGACCTTTAGCTTTTGCCCAATTTTGATCAGGTTTGTTTTGAGTTTATTTAACGATTTCAGCTCTTTTACAGTCATGCCGTACTTTTTGCCGATTTTAGATAATGTATCACCTTTCACAACTTTATGAGTGGCTGTGGCTGACGCCGCTTTTACTTTTGTTGTTGTTTTGGATGTTTTCGTTGTTTTTTTTGCGGCAGTACCATTTACTTTTAACGTTTGTCCAACATAAATCGTGTTAGATTTCAGCTTATTGTCTGATTTAATCTTGCTCACGCTTGTCTTATATTTTTTCGCTAGAACAGAAAGAGAGTCACCTTTTTGAACTTTTACTGATTGTGCTGAGGCAGCTCCGGCAAATAATGTCGTCCCAAGTAAAACTGCACTTGCAGCTGTGATCAATTGTTTTTTCATTTGTTCCTCCTGTATGTATCTATCGAGATCCGAATTTTTATCTACTTACTATTATAAGGATCAAATACCAGAAGAAATAGTCTTGACTTCCTACGACATTATGCTTATTAATTCGGCAAAATTTATTTTTTTTTAGGGTTCTTTATATTTCATTTTCATTACACAATCATGACAAAATAAACGCATCTTGTCATGGATAAATGATACATTCATTTCTCCTTTTGGCTCATTCTATGTAAAGTGGGCCTTTACAATTTTAAAGGGAACTTTACGATCCTGTAAATGGGAATCCACAATTCTGCTCTACCATTGTAAACGTAAGAGCGATACATAAACATTGAGGAGGCAAAATGAATGAGTGTGTTGAAAAGCTCGAAAACGAAAATCGCTGCAGTGGCGGCAGCATCTTTGCTATCGATTGGCATTTTTTCAGGAATTGAATTTGGACAGGCTGACAAGGCAGAGGCTAAAAAGAAGCCAAAAAATGACGTACAAAATGTGATCGTGCTGATCGGGGATGGCATGGGAACACCGTATCTTTCAACTTACCGTTCATTTAAGCACAACGGAGACCTTTCAAAGCAAACAGCGTTTGACCCTTACCTTACTGGCATGCATAAAACATACCCTAACGACTCGAAAAGCAATATCACTGATTCTGCCGCAGCTGGTACAGCTATGGCAACTGGTAAAAAGACATACAACAATGCCATTGGTGTAAACAAAAACGGCAAAAAATTAAAAACCGTTTTAGAAGAAGCCAAACGCAAAGGAAAATCGACGGGTCTTGTCGTGACCTCTGAATTAACAAATGCCACCCCTGCTGCGTATGCGGCTCACGATGTATCGAGAAAAAACACAGCAGCCATCGCTGATGATTTCTTCGATGAAAAAATCGGTAAACAGCATACAGTCGATGTCATGCTTGGCGGAGGTCTCGTCGATTTTGTCCGAAAGGATCGTGATTTAACGAAGGAATTTAAGCAAGCCGGATATGATTATGTCACCAATAAAGATGCCTTACAAAAAAACAAAAACCAAAAGGTGTTAGGCATTTTTGCTGATGGCGGTCTTGATAAAGCGATTGATCGTGATAAAAAGACCCCTTCCCTGCAAGACATGACATCCTCAGCCATTAAACAGCTGTCTAAAAACAAAAATGGATTTTTCCTTATGGTCGAAGGCAGTCAAATTGACTGGGCAGGACATGATCATGATATTGTGAGTGCCATGAGTGAAATGAAGGATTTTGAAAAAGCATTTGAAGAAGCGATTCGTTTTGCAAAAAAGGATAAAAATACGTTAGTCATCACCACTGCCGATCATTCAACTGGCGGACTTTCCTTTGGGGCAGACGGCTCAGGTAGCTGGGATTACAAACCGGTAAAAGCAGCGAAAAAGACCCCAGATTTTATCGCAAACAAAATCGTCAGTGGCATGCCTGTTGAATCAGCGCTGAAACAATATATCGATCTTGATTTCACAACAGAAGAAATGGCCTCTATTCAAAAGGCCGCTGAAACAAAGGATACTGTTAAAATTGATGATGCGATTGAAGAAGTGATCAACGTGAGATCACATACAGGCTGGACCACATCAGGTCATACGGGCGATGAAGTGCCATTCTTTACGTATGGCCCAACAAGCCAAAAGCTAAAAGGTCTGATGGAAAACACCGATCAAGCAAAACACATTTTCAAGCTGCTGAAAAACCAATAAAACTGACAAAAAAGATGTCTACTAAGAGACATCTTTTTTTGTTTTTTTATGCGAGATATTTTCTATGAACTCCTTTTCCATCATACGAAAACATGACTTCTTTTCCTTCAAGAATGGATTCGATATGCACACTTCTTCCCCATAGCTGATGCAAATATGGGAGTACTTTTTCTAAGTATTTCAGATCTAGTTCAATGCCCTCATACCAATGTTTAATATAGAGTTCATTGTTTTTTAAATAGTCGCCATCCATCACGGTCAAATAAGGAAAGCCGCCATTGACCCTCATGCTGACTAGCTGATCACGAACAGCCTTCCATTCTTTATCGATGACTTTATAATCTCTCCCTTGTTTTTGAAACAAGTACAAATCTTCTCTCATCACAAGGTCTTTTGTTAAGTAATTTCGAATGAAGGAAATATCTGATTCAATCTCCCTTACTTCAAACATTTTGCTGCGGCCCGATCCTTCTGTCACCCCTGCTTTTTTTAATTCTTCACATGGGTTGTCATAGCGCTCTTCGATATCTTCAAAAATCTTCAAACCTAAATAGTAAGGATTGATGCCTGTTTTTGACGGCTGCACCACGCCAGCATTTAATTTGGCAAACTCAATCGATTCATTTGAATCCAAATCAAGCTCTCGCATTATCCGCTGATGCCAATACGATGCCCAGCCTTCATTCATAATCTTTGTTTCTAGCTGAGGCCAAAAATAGAGCATTTCCTCCCTCAGCATCGTGAGGACGTCGCGCTGCCACGGCTCTAACTCCCGGGAGTGCGCCTCAATAAAGAGTAAAATATCTTTTTCCGGCTTTGGCGGAAATGGCTTGGCGATTTTCTTTTTCTCACGTATTTTCGGCTCATCCATTCCCCACAAATCATCATACGGCGTCTGACGCTTTGGTTGGTCATCTTCATATTCTTCTTCATCGCCGATATTCCAGCTTAGTTTTGAACGAACAAGAGACGGATCAATATGCTCCTGAAGAGCCAATACGGCGTCTAAAAAGGATTCAACTTCTTTTGTTCCATGAAGATGCTCATATTCTTTGATCCGCTCTGCCGCAGCTGACATGCTTTCTACCATGTCTCGTTTTGTGTTTTGGAAACGGCAATTATTTTTGAAGAAATCACAGTGTGCCAGTACATGAGCCACAATTAATTTATTCTGAACAAGCGTGTTGTTATCAAGTAGAAAGGCGTAGCAAGGATTTGAATTGATGACCAGCTCATAAATTTTGCTTAATCCTAAATCATAATGAAGCTTCATTTTATGAAATTGTTTCCCGAAGCTCCAGTGGCTGAATCGTGTTGGCATTCCGTATGCACCGAACGTATAAATTATTTCCGCGGGACAGATTTCATACCTCATCGGATAAAAATCTAGACCAAATTCTTCTGCAATTTCTGTAATTTCATCAATGGCTCTTTGTAAAAGACGTTTTTCTAATACGCTCAAGGAAACCATCCCTCCTCATCGGACTTATCCCTACTATATGAGCGTATCTAAAAAAACATGATGTTCCGCCATTCGTTTAGACGACTTCCATTTCTTTCGTGGATTGCCCGCCGAATGACTCGAAATGTATATTCTGTTCTGGAATTCCCAGCTCTTTTAGTATATAAATCATCTCCTGTGTAAACACCGGGGATCCGCATAGATAAAATTGGCCTTTCCCTTCTCCAACCACTGATTGAAGGAATGGACGGTCAATGCGGGAAGCTGCCTTTTCAACAAGCTCACCCTTACCAGACTTCGCAAATTGTTCATTACATAAGATGATGCGGCCATGCGGAGCTGATGTTAGAACGCTTTCAAATTCATTTTCAAAAGCGGTGACATCCTCTAATCGATCTGCATGAATCATTGTAAATGGATGGCTGTTTTGCGCTGCTGTTTTCATTAAACCGATCATTGGCGTGACTCCAGAACCAGCACTAATGAAATAAACAGGCTCTTTTGTGGCTTCTTGCAAGCAGAACATTCCCTGCGGCATACTCACTTGAAGAACGTCTCCTTCTTCCATTTCATCATGCAAAAATGTAGACACATGACCATCGCGCTTCACTGTGATGCGGTAATAAGATGGATGATGCAAATCTGATAAGCTGTATTGTCTGCTACACATATAAGCCTCACCTGGCATATCTGCCTGAACCGTAATATATTGACCTGCTTCAAACATTGGCAGCTCTGATTCATCTTCTGGTACTAAGTAAAAGGAGATCAGCGCTGGAGATTCCTGTACCTTTTTCTTTATCACAAACGGCTTCACATCTGCCCATCCACCTGGTTGCTTTACATTCACCTCCATCATTTCTGCTTCAATCGTGATAAAAATATTTGCAATGATGTCATATGCGGCCTTCCAAGCTAAAAGCGTGTCATCTTTTTCCGTTAAACCAAACACTTCTTTCATCGCTTCAATTAGGTAATATCCGACGATTGGATATTGCTCTTTTTTGACCATCACACTGACATGCTTATGGGCAATCTGTTTGACCGCAGGAAGTAATTCTTCTAATCGATCGATGTGCAGTGCAGCTTGGTATAGTGTCGCAGCAAGCGCCTCTGGCTGACTTCCGTTCATGAGGTTTGTTTGATTAAATTGATTGAGTAGCTCTGGATGCTGACGAATCATATTTTGATAAAAAACAGTCACAAGGTTGGTTCCCTCGCCTTTTAATAGAGGGGCTGATTGTTTAATAGCATTCATTTGATCTATAGATAACATCGTCATTCCTTCTTTCAAAAGATGTATTTTAAATACATCTTTATCGTAACGGATGACAGCTTATAAAAGCAATATTTATAATACATGTTTTAAATGTTGACACATTTAACACTTTCTCGAACAGTTTTTGTCTAAAATGTGTTACGATGATACAAAACTCTATCAGGTTTAGAGGTCGTCAAAATGAAACTAACGAATTATACAGATTTCTCATTAAGAGTACTCATTTATTTAGCATCAAGAGAGAACAATGAACTGTCAAATATTCAGCAGATCGCCGATGTTTATGGCATCTCTAAAAATCATCTGACAAAGGTGATTTATCATCTTGGAAAACGCGGCTATGTTGAAACGATCCGTGGAAGAAATGGCGGAATTAGGCTTGGGAAAAGCCCAGAAAGCATTAACATTGGAGAGGTTGTCCGTTATACAGAGGATGATTTAGTCATGGTTGAATGCTTTGATCCAAGGAAAAACAGCTGTATCATTTCCCCGATTTGTTCATTAAAGCATGTACTTCATGAAGCACTTACTGCTTACTTGCGCGTTCTTGACCAATACACATTAAAAGACTTAACTCAAAACAAAGATGCTCTTAGAGAGCTCCTCCTTTAGGCGAAAGAATTCTATTCTTTCGTCTTTTTCTTTACCTTCTTGTAATAATAATTAATTTAAAATTATTATAAATAGATATTGACTATCATGTTTGATTCAATATAATTAGGGTATATAGATTGCTAGAAACCATTTTTTTGTTTACAGGAGGAGAAAAGAATGACAAATTCAAATCATAAAAATTTGACAACGAACCAAGGCGTACCTGTTGGCGATAACCAAAACTCAAGAACAGCTGGTCACCGCGGACCTACATTTCTTGATGATTACCATTTGATTGAAAAACTTGCACACTTCGATCGTGAACGTATTCCAGAGCGTGTTGTTCATGCGAGAGGCGCCGGCGCTTATGGTGTGTTTGAAGTTGAAAATAGTATGGAGAAACATACAAAAGCAGCCTTCTTAAGTGAAGAAGGAAAACAGACAGATGTTTTTGTTCGCTTCTCAACAGTTATTCATCCTAAAGGTTCACCTGAAACATTGCGTGATCCGCGCGGCTTTGCTGTCAAATTTTACACAGAAGAAGGCAACTATGATCTAGTTGGTAACAACTTGCCGATCTTCTTTATACGTGATGCATTGAAATTCCCTGATATGGTTCACTCTCTCAAGCCAGATCCTGTAACCAATATCCAAGATCCTGACCGTTATTGGGATTTTATGACCTTAACACCTGAATCCACTCATATGCTCACATGGCTCTTCTCTGATGAAGGAATCCCTGCGAGCTACGCTGAAATGCGCGGTTCTGGTGTGCATACATTTAGATGGGTCAACAAATATGGTGAAACAAAATATGTGAAATATCACTGGAGACCTTCAGAAGGTATTCGTAATTTATCTATGGAAGAAGCAGCAGAAACCCAAGCGAATGATTTCCAGCATGCGACAAGAGATTTATATGACCGCATTGAAAATGGCAACTACCCAGCATGGGATTTATATGTCCAGTTGATGCCGCTTAGCGATTATGATGATCTTGATTATGATCCATGTGATCCAACAAAGACATGGAGCGAAGAAGATTACCCGCTTCAAAAAGTAGGACGCATGACACTGAACCGCAATCCTGAGAACTTCTTTGCTGAAACAGAGCAAGCTGCTTTCACACCAAGTGCACTTGTTCCAGGAATTGAAGCATCTGAAGATAAATTGCTTCAAGGTCGTCTGTTCTCTTATCCAGATACGCAGCGTCATCGTCTTGGTGCCAACTATATGCGCATTCCGGTGAACTGTCCTTATGCACCTGTACACAATAATCAGCAGGATGGCTTTATGACAACGACTCGTCCAAGCGGTCATATTAACTATGAACCAAACCGTTACGATGATCAGCCAAAAGAAAATCCTCACTACAAAGAAAGTGAACAAGTTCTTCACGGTGATCGTATGGTGAGACAAAAAATTGAAAAACCAAACGATTTCAAACAAGCTGGGGAAAAATATCGAAGCTATTCAGAAGAAGAGAAACAAGCATTGATCAAAAACCTAACAGCTGACCTGAAAGATGTAAATGACAAAACAAAATTACTTGCGATCTGCAACTTCTATCGTGCAGATGAAGATTACGGACAACGATTAGCCGATTCACTTGGCGTGGATATCCGCTCATACCTTCAAGGAAGCATGAAATAATTGATCCGGAAAGGGCACCTCTAATAAAGAGGTGCTCAGATTGTAGACAAAGGGCTAAAATGATTTTTATTTTAGCCCTTTGTCTTCTTTTCAGCGTGATAGAAAACCTTTGCAGTCTAGGAAGGGCGAGCACCGGAGCGGAGCGAATTTGACATTCGTGAGCACCGAAGCGCAGACCTGACAAAGAATGCGAGGGTTTGTCTACACGCTGGGCACCTCTAATAAAGAGGTGCTTTTTTTATAACCGGAATACGTTAATACTAATCAAATGACCGGTCACCGGGTGAAAATAGATTTCTGCATGCGCAGCAAAAAGCGTTGAGCCTTCCTTCACGGTGACGCGAAAGACATCCTTTGTCTGATCTTCATTTACTTGTGTACGCCCGATATATTGATAATCGTTTAAAACGGCGCCTTCATATTCCTCTTGCAACGCTGTGTACGCAAGTCTTTCCCAATTTTCAACAGGCTGCGTCGCTGCATTTGTTGCAGGATGGATCATGAAACTGCCAAACAAAACCATTCCCGCTGCAAAAGGCACCCACCATTTCGGCTGCATGATATCATTGATCTCACTTTCATGTATATTTTGTTTATGTTGTGCTGATCGATCCATTTTCATACATGAAGCATTTATTCAGCCTATAATTCCCGGTACACGATTGATGCGGACACCAACTTTTCCCCTGAAAATGTCGATATGTTCCGAGCAAACTAATGAGGACTTCTCAAGGGAAAGGAGAAGGTTTGATGAATGTGGCGGATTATGATAAAGCACTTTATTATACGCATCGCTCGCAATGGGATAATTTACTTATTCTTATGGTACGTACGCAAGATGACTTGCTCTCGAAACGTATTGAGCATTTCTTACACGCGTATCAATTTAACCGGAACGATGCTGATGTTGAAAAATGTTTATATGGGCTCCTGCAGTACATTGACCATGCTTCAGAGGCCGCTGCTTCTGAAGTTTATTCACAACCGATGTACACATAAAGAAAAAGGCTGATTATCAGCCTTTTTACATACATTTAGCAGTGCGCAGTGATTGGAAGCATAAAGTGGCCTTTTACCCAATCTTGTTTTGTATAAACAAACAGCGCATCCTCGTCATTTGGTGCCTTCACCGAGTGTAAGCCGTCAATTGACGTATCAGGTGTAAAATAGAACATCACTTTTTCCGTCGTTTCATTCACAATATGTGCAACAACTTCCTCTATATTTTGTGGCTCGAGAGAAATGATATCAAAGACATGTATGGTTTCATTTTCTTCATTCATCAGAACAATCGTATCCAACGCTTCAATATAGAAAAGGGCATCCGGCCAAACCAATGTAAAATAAAACATCAATAAGCTGCCATGATACTTAGCGTCTAATTTCTTTGAGCCCGTTTGGCGTTTTTCTGCGAACTGTTCAAGTAATGGCAGGTCATGTTCCAATGTCAGCTGCTTGAGACGCATGTCCTTTTTTATATGAATGGCGCTTTTGCTGATATCTAGACTAAACTCACTTTCGTGGTACCGTGTAAAGCCGAATTTTGGATAAAAATCCAGTACAGTTTCATTGGCAAAAAGAAAAATCAAATCACAATCATGTTCGTACGTATCCATAATATGCTCCATTAACTTTGTCGCTAATCCTTTATGGCGATAGGCTTGATCCGTCATCACCGTGCCAATTTGAACAGCTCGATACGTTTTTCCATCAATGATCAGTGACATGAGGTAAACGGAAGCGTTTGAGATCACTTTCCCGTGATGGACAAAGGAATAAGGAATATATTTTTTATCCCAATACCCTCTTTTGTACCAGTCACTAAAATCCAAATCAAATGTATTGATCGCTAGCTTATTAAAGCTTTCTTTCAATTTTTCATTATGACGATAATCACTCACTAATTCATATGTCTCCATGCTCATTTCCTCCTTTTATCATTTCACCTTTAGTCAGCCGGTTTATCACCTCCTTCAAAATAAAAAAAAGACTTGATGAGCATATACTCATCAAGTCTTTTATCGTTCTACTTTTAGAAATTAGACTGAACATGCTTCTCTTTTCACGCAAAAGGGCACGTCAAATAAACCAACAACCGTGCTCTTTTTATTCAATTCATTGAACTGAATGTGCGCTTAAAAGTTTTAGCATAACGACTAAATTCCCTTCTATTATAGCAGCTCTTTAGGCTGACTTTTTTGATAATCCACTGCATATAGAGCCGCTTGGGTACGATCTGCCAGCTCTAGTTTTGATAATACATGAGATACGTGCGTTTTGACAGTTTTTTCAGAAATAAACAAGGATGAGGCAATTTCTTTATTGCTTTTCCCCTTTGCAATTTCGAATAAGACATCTCGCTCTCTATTGGTCAGCTCTTTCATTAACTCCCATTTTTGCTCTTTTGGCTCAGTCAAATGCTGCACAAGAAAATTGGTGATATGACCATCTAATTGATAGGTGCCCTTTTGTACGTCAATCATTGTCGTAAGAAGTTTTTCTGGCGCTACATCCTTGAGCTGATAGGCTTTTGCCCCTGCTTGAATGGCGGGAATAACATAATCTTTATCCGCATAGCTTGTCAGGATCACAATGCGGGTATCAGGCATTTCCAGCGTCATTTGTTTCGTTGCCTCAATGCCATTCATTACAGGCATCGATAAATCCATGAGAACGATGTCAGGTCGCGTTTGTCTGACAATTTCTAATGCTTCTTCTCCATTAGAAGCCTCACCAACAATTTCGACGTCAGGCTGTGTCTGCAGGAAAAACACAAGCCCTTTTCTCACAATATGATGATCATCTGCAATGACAACTCTCATGACGACCCCTTCCTTTCTTGAGAAAATGGCACCTTCACTTGAATAGTGGTCCCTTTACCGAGCTCAGACTCTATACAAAATGTTCCACCAGCTCTTTTGATACGGTCAGACATCCCTTTCAGACCAAGTGAAGGGAGGCTCATTTGCTCGTCATACTGAAACCCTTTACCGTGGTCGATGATTTTCATCTCAAACGTGTCTTTTGATTGTTCCAGCTGGACTTTAACGTCCTCTACTTCCGCATGTTTTTGACAATTATTCAGCGCTTCCTGGCATACCCGAAACAACGTTTCATGCTGAGTATGATCCATCTCCATACAACCTGATAACGATAATGTACAGCGTAATCCTAAAAGCTTTGCATACTCTTGAATCCCTGTTGTGAATCCTTTTTCAAGTCCTCTTGGCCTTAGCTGCCAAATGAGTGACCGCATTTCAACCAGTGCATCTTGTGACAAATGCTGAATAAAATCAATCATTTCCCCTAGATTCTGATCGTTTGTCATTTGACGGGCGGCTTTAGCAGTCAGGCTGACTGAAAATAGCATTTGGTTAACGGAATCATGTAAGTCCTGTGCAAGCCGGTTTCTTTCTTCCAAAAGAGCATGCTGATGTTCGTTTTGCACAAGCTTCATCCGTTGAATGGCGGTACCAATTTGAAGCGCAATGCTTTCAAGCAAGTTCAATTCTTCTTGCGTAAATGTGACTTTTCCTTTTGCCGCCACATTCAATAACCCGAACGTACGCTTACATGCTTTGAGGGGAACCGTCGCATGATGTGTAATTCCTTCAGTATCCCCAAGCTGCTTTTTAACGGCCGTTTCGATGCGTTTACAATTCATAATGTTTGTGGCTGATTGGAGTGAGCCCTTTGTGTATCGATTGATGCAATAGCAATCGTTTTGACACATGAGCTGCTTTTGATGCTTTGCCAGCGCTTCTGGTAAGGAGACCTCTGCCATCAGTTCGTACGAGCCGTCTTTTTCTATAAAATAAATCCATGCGGAATGAAAGCCTGTGACATCCATCAGCATATGGAGCACTTCATGAAGCGTATCTTTTATTTCCAAGCCTTCATTTAGCTTTTCAGCAATTTCTTTTAGCGTTTTTAATGTTTCAACCTTCTCTTGATATTCTCCCATACTGTTTACCCCCGGCATTTGCTGCCTTCTCTTTTCATTACGCTCATTATATCATGAGCATTCTGCCGGTTCTTTCGCTAAAAGGATGATTTTTTCTCATCCTTTTGATGGAGAAAAAGCCATCATGTATTCACACAATGGCCTTGTTTGTTTATTTAGCTGTTTCTTCCACAATTTCATAAACGACTTTCATCACTTCTTCTGACAAATGCTTCAGCTTTTCTTCGCTATCTGTTAACGATGTACCTTTGACAGCAATATAAAATTTCACTTTAGGCTCAGTTCCGGAAGGTCTTAAGCAGAACCACGAACCATCCTCAAGGAAATATTTCAGCACGTTTGATGCTGGAAGGTGAATGGTTTCTTCTTTCTTTTCGGCAATCAGATATCTTTGACTTGATTGGTAATCCTCGATGACAGTGATGCGCTGACCCGCGATAGCAGCTGGCGGATTTGTTCTAAAGGTATGAAGGATCGCTGAAATTTGCTCTGCTCCTTCTTTTCCTTTTAAGGTTAACGACTTTAACCCTTCTCGGTAAAATCCAAACTCCTTGAAAATATCAACTAGCGCATCGTACAAGGACTTGCCTTGTTTTTTATAGAAAGCAGCGACTTCGACAGCTAACAGCGCTGCTTGCACCGCATCTTTATCTCGAGCAAAGTCACCGATCAAATAGCCATAGCTTTCTTCGTACCCGAATTGAAACGTGTATTCTCCGCTCTCTTCGAATTGCTTGATTTTTTCACCGATAAATTTAAAACCAGTAAGCGTGTCAATCGTATGGGCACCAAATGCTGAAGCAACAGCACGCCCAAGCTCACTTGTGACAATCGTTTTCATCACAACGGGACGAGGCGGCAGCTGACCAAGCTTTTGTTTTTCAGACAATAAATAATGGAGCAATAGGGCTCCTGTTTGGTTGCCTGTTAAGACGGTAAACTCTCCATCTTGATCTCTGACCGCAATACCTAGCCTATCCGCATCTGGGTCTGTTGCAATGAGGATATCGGCATTCTGCTTTTCGCCAAGCTTGATCGCATACTCAAATGCTGCATGCTCCTCTGGATTTGGCGATGTCACTGTTGAAAATTGTGGATCTGGTCTTTCCTGTTCAGGTACAACGGTTACATGCTGATAGCCTAAAGCTTGAAGCCCTTTTCGGACAGGCTCGTTGGCCGTACCATGAAGCGGTGTGAAAACGACTTTGACATCGACCTCATCTGCCAGCTCAGGGTGCACACTGATGGTTTTTAATTTTTCAATATAAGCATGATCGATTTCTGCTCCGATCATGTTGATCAGCCCTTGTTGCTTTAACGTTTCTTCTGAATCAACTGAAATCGACAGTTCATTTTCTATTGCATCTACTTCTTGAATGACTTGATCTGCTTGAAGTGGCGGCAGCTGTCCGCCGTCTTCTCCATATACTTTATAGCCATTATATTCTGGTGGATTATGACTTGCTGTTACGACAATCCCAGCAAATGCATTCAGCTCTCGAACAGCAAAGGAAAGCTCCGGTGTTGGACGCAGTTCGTCAAACACGTATGTTTGGATGCCCTGCGAGGCAAGTGTTTTGGCTGCTTCCATCGCAAATTCAGGCGATTTATGGCGTGAATCATATGCAATGGCGACGCCTCTTCTTTTTGCATCCTCTCCATGTTTCGCAATATACGCAGCAAGACCTGCAGATGCTTTACGAACCGTGTACACATTCATTCGGTTCGTACCAGCACCAATCTCCCCGCGCATTCCTCCAGTACCGAACTCAAGGTTTTTGTAGAAACAGTCTTCAAGTGCTTGTTGATTATCTTGATGTGCCTCCAGCCATTCCCTTAGCTCAGTATCCAGGTGCTTCTCATTGATCCATCGCTCATAATTCGTCTTCCAACTCATGGTCGTCCTCCCAGCTCTTATCATCAATAAAATAACCTCTACTGCTATTTTATATGGAATCATCCTTTATGTCATGCTATATCATTGGGAGATGAAGAAAATGCTGAACAAATAAAAAAGCCGATGCATGATCGGCTTTTACTTATTGCTGACAAAGGGCTAAAATGATCTTTATTTTAGTTCTTTGTCTTCCTTTCAGCGTAGTCTGAAAACCCTTGAAGTCTAGAAAGGACGAGCACCGGAGCGGAGCGAATTTGACATTCGTGAGCACCGGCGCACAGACCTGACAAAGAATGCGAGGGTTTGTCTACACGCTGAAAAGCCGATGCATGATCGGCTTTTCTTTTATTCAGCATCAAGCGGTACAACTGCTTCATGGAATAGTTGATCTAGTTCTGTTTGATGCTTCTGTTTTACTGCTTCATCCCAGCCAAAACGCTCTGCCATATAATCAGCGACAGGCTGTGCATATTTTTTTGCCCAGTTGATATTAAATAGTAGGCTTCCTGTTCTTCTTAAGAAGAAATCGACAGGAGTAACAGCTAATTCTTCTTCGATTGCATAGACAAGCTCTGCGAGTACATACGCTGGAATGTTTCGTTTGTCTGCTTCACCTTGAAGCTGCTCTACACGCTTGAAGAGACTGCTGACGTTTGAGCCATATTTTTCGGCAAGTTTTTGAGCAATCGGTTCTGTTAAACCAACAGATGCACCTTCTGCTGTTTTCGCTTGGACAAAGGAAGCCATATTTTTAGATCCGCCTACATGACCGCCTGAAATTGGCATGTGCTTTGTTTTACATGGTCCAAAGTCTTTGCCTGTTTCTTCTTTTAGTCCATCACGTACAAGATTCACAATATGCTCAGCCATTTTGCGGTAGCCTGTTAATTTACCGCCAGCAATGGTGATTAAGCCTGAAGAAGATGTCCATACTTCATCCTTACGAGAAATTTCTGAAGGGTCTTTGCCCTCTTCATGAATGAGTGGACGAAGACCAGCCCAGTTAGATTCAACATCTTTTTCTGTAATATTGAGATCAGGGAACATGTATTGAATCGCATTGATGACATAATCACGATCTGCTTTTGTCATACGCGGATGTTCCAGCTGCTTTTTGTACACTGTATCTGTTGTACCAACGTACGTTTTGCCTTCTCTTGGAATCGCAAAGACCATCCGTTTATCAGGTGTGTCAAAGTAGATCGCTTGTTTTAATGGGAAGACTGATTGGTCGAATACTAAGTGAATACCTTTTGTATGCTGTAAGTGCTTCCCTTCTTTTGAGTGATCCTTGTCTCTTAGTTGATCGACCCACGGACCTGTCGCATTGACGATTTTCTTCGCATATACATCGTATGTTTTCTGCGTCATGACATCTTCAATGACAACACCGACAACTTTGCCTTTATCATAAATAAATTCTTTTACTTTCGCATAGTTGACCGCTTCTGCTCCGAATTTCACAGCCTCTTTCATGACTTCAATTGTGAGGCGTGCATCGTCCGTACGGTATTCAACATAGTAGCCGCCGCCTTTTAAGCCGTCCTTTTTCACAAGCGGTTCTTTTGCAAGTGTTTCCTTCGCGCTCAGCATGCTTCTGCGTTCGCTATGCTTGACGCCAGCTAAAAAGTCATACACTCTAAGCCCAATGGATGTTGAAAACTTACCGAATGTCCCGCCTTTATGCATCGGAAGAAGCATCCATTCTGGTGTTGTTACATGAGGACCGTTTTCGTATACAATGGCACGCTCTTTACCGACCTCTGCGACCATTTTTACTTCAAATTGTTTTAAATAACGAAGTCCACCGTGCACTAGTTTCGTTGAGCGGCTAGATGTACCTGCTGCGAAATCCTGCATTTCTGCAAGACCGACGCGCATTCCGCGTGAAGCCGCATCAAGTGCTGTACCCGCGCCTGTAATACCCCCACCAATGATAAACACATCATATGGTTTTTTTGTCATTTCCTGCAGCATTTGTTCTCTTTCTAAGCTAGAAAAAGTCATCTCTTGTTCCTCCCATGTTGTACGGTAAAGAAAAAGAGACCGCAAACACCCAAAGCGTATTTCTACACTTCGGTGCCTGCGGTCTCTCCAGTTCTCCAACCGTTCTATTAACTTAATTGAAGTATATCATACTTTTGGTTTATTTGAAAGCTTGAGCTGCTTTTACAGCCTTTTTCCACCCGCTATATAACGAGTCACGGCTGCCTTCCTCCATCTTAGGTTCAAAGCGCTTGTCAAGGTTCCACTGTTTTGCAATGTCTGAACGGTCGTTCCAGAAGCCAACTGCTATTCCCGCAAGATAGGCCGCACCGAGTGCCGTCGTTTCATTAATTTCTGGACGCTCTACAGGCACATCCAGTAAATCACTTTGGAAGCCCATTAAGAAATCATTCTTTACAGCTCCGCCATCCACACGCAATGTTTTTAATGAAATATTTGAATCCTTTTCCATCGCATCTAACACATCTTTCGTTTGATAAGCAAGTGATTCTAACGTTGCACGGACAAAGTGCTCTTTAGAAGTACCACGTGTTAACCCGAATACAGCGCCTCTGACATCACTATCCCAGTATGGTGTGCCTAGACCAACGAATGCAGGAACGACGTATACGCCATCTGTTGACTCAACGCGCTCTGCATAAGCTTCGCTGTCTTTCGAGTCTTTAAACATTCTGAGTCCATCACGCAGCCATTGAATCGCTGAGCCAGCAACGAAAATACTTCCTTCTAAAGCATATTCAACTTTGCCGTCAATGCCCCATGCAATCGTCGTTAATAAACCATGATCCGACTTAATGGCTTTTTCCCCTGTATTCATCAACATGAAACATCCTGTACCATATGTGTTCTTTGCCATTCCTTCTTCAAAGCAAGCCTGACCGAATAAAGCAGCCTGCTGATCTCCCGCCGCTCCTGCAATCGGAATATTTCTGCCGAAGAAGTGATAGTCAGTTGTTTCACCATAAATGTGTGAAGATGGTTTCACCTCTGGAAGCATAGAAGCCGGTACGCCAAGGATATCAAGTAATTCTTCATCCCATTTCAGATCGTAAATGTTGAACATTAATGTTCTTGACGCATTGGAGTAATCTGTGACGTGTGATTTACCGCCTGTCATCTTCCAAATAAGCCAAGTATCGATTGTGCCAAACAGTAAGTCGCCATTTTCTGCTTTCTCACGGGCACCTTCAACATTGTCTAAGATCCATTTTACCTTTGTACCTGAGAAATAAGCATCAATAAGAAGACCTGTTTTATTTCTAAACGTTTCATTGTGTCCTTGTTCTTTTAACTCTTCACAAATGCCAGATGTTTGTCTTGACTGCCAAACAATTGCATTGTAAATAGGTGCGCCTGTATGTTTATCCCAAACAACCGCTGTCTCACGTTGGTTCGTAATTCCGATACCAGCGATTTGGTCTGCTTCAATTCCTGATTCAATTAAAGCAGTTGAAATGACCGATAGAACAGAGCTCCAAATTTCATTTGCATTGTGTTCTACCCAGCCTGGGTTCGGAAAATATTGATTAAATTCCTTCTGAGTTGTATGTGCAATTTTGCCTTCTTGATCAAATAAGATCGCTCTTGTGCTTGTTGTCCCTTGATCTAGTGCAAGAATATATTTTTCTTTTGTCATGATGTTTTCCTCCCCTTACATACTTTCATTTACAGCATTTGTTTGGTTTTTCGTAGTGATATAGAGTCCTAACAATACCACAACTAAAATAACGCTTACAATCCAAAAGGCTGGAGTGACGTTCGCTTTAAAGGCTGCATTGTAGAAAACACCGCCAAATGCGCCGCCTAAAATTGGACCAACGACTGGCACCCAAGCATACTTCCAGTTCGATGGGCCTTTCCCTGGAATCGGCAAGATCGCATGTGCGATTCTCGGACCTAAATCACGTGCAGGGTTAATTGCATAACCAGTTGTTCCACCTAAAGAAAGACCAATTGCAACAATTAAGAAACCAACAATCAGCGGATTGACTCCGTCTGCAAATTTATTTGCACCAATCGCTAAAATTCCTAGAACCAATACAAATGTACCGATGACTTCACTAAGTACGTTTGCAAAAGTATGCGGAATCGCAGGACCAGTTGAGAATACGCCTAGCTTTGCACCTGGATCATCTGTTGCTTTCCAGTGCGGTAAGTAATGTAAAAAGACAATAGTAGCCCCTATTAATGCGCCAAGCATTTGACCAACAATATACATTGGAACATCAGCCCAAGGAAAACTTCCTTCTAGCGCAAGCCCAATTGTGAGTGCAGGGTTTAAATGAGCTCCACTAATTCCACCAGTTGCATATGCTGCAATGGCTACTGCAAATCCCCACCCGAAAGCGATTACAATCCAGCCGGATTGATATGCGAGTGATTTCTTTAAATTAACTGCCGCACACACACCGCCTCCAAAAATAATGAGCAGCATTGTACCTACGACTTCTCCCCAAAATGGTGTCATGAAAAATTCCTCCTCTGGTTCAGTTGCCATCCCCTATGAATGTGTAGAAAAGATAAAGAAAAAGATCCACAACAAACATACTTTACATCAGGGTCATTTGTCACCTAGTAAAGCGTTGTTGTGGATCTCCGTTTCTCCATCACATGATATTAACTTAGTGCTATAGTATCAGAGGATGAAAACGTTGTCAATAAATATTCACATTTTATCTTTTCACTTTTGGAACGCTTTCCAAAGGGTGGTATTTGAGGTCGTCACAGCTGTAGCCCCTGCTTCAAGCGCTCTTTCTACATCTTCTTTTGTACGGATAAATCCGCCTGCAAAAATCGGGATCCCAGTTCGCTCGCGCACTTCTGTAATTAAATCTGGCACGACGCCCGGCAATACTTCAATAAAATCTGGACGATGTTTCCCAACGAACTCCATGCTTTTTTCCATGGCACTCGTATCGAGTAAAAACATTCGCTGAATGGCATATACCTTTTTTTGCTTGGCTTTTACTATGACAGAAGACCTAGTAGAAATAATTCCTGCTGGCTTCATTTCCTGACAAATAAATTCCGTTCCATACTCATCATGTTTAATCCCGTGAATGAGATCGACATGGACAAACATTTTTTTGTGATGAGCATTTGCCTCATTCATGATGCCCTTAAGCCGGCCTAAGTGAACATCAAGTAAAACACCATATGTAAATGGACTTTTTAAAAATTCCTCAAATTGCTTCATATTGCGTACAGCAGGTAAAATGGGTTGATCATGAAAACTCATAAGCCGTCTCCTTCAAAAGTGTATTGAATCAGTCTTCTCCTAACAGTAATTGAAACTCTTCTATTTTTCAATACACCTAGTGTGCCCAATACCGATTTCATCTCACATCATCTTCAGAGAACTAGCTCAAAATGATGAAAAGCAAACTTTTATTCCATAAAAAAAGCAGAGAAGTCTCTCTGCTATAGCTGTGCCATGCTTTCTTTTAAGGTATTGATGATAAATGAGGCGTCATCATCTGTTATATTAAGCGGCGGTGCAAGCTGGGCAACGTTATTATAGCCGGCCACTGTATCCCCATTTTTCCCGATGATTAGTCCGCGTTTTTTACATTCAGCAATCAATTGACCGACGACATGTGGCTCAGCTGGTTTTTTGGATTGTTGATCCTGAACAAGCTCAATGCCAAACAGCAATCCTTTTCCTCTGACATCTCCGACAAATGGGTGTTCTTTTAACTCTTGCAAACGTTCAAGCATATCCCGGCCGAGCGTCTCGGACCGTTCCACTAGTTGCTCGTTTTCCATAATCTCTAGGTTGGCAAGTGCCACCGCACAGGAAGCAGGGTGACCGCCAAATGTATTCACATGACGCAGCCTGTCATACGTATCTTCTCCTGCATAGGCTTCATAGATTTCTCGTTTCACGCACGTTGCAGAAAGCGGTAAATAACCGCTTGTGATCCCTTTTGCCATGGTGATAATATCCGGCTTTACTTCCTCATGCATAAAACCAAACCGCTTCCCTGTCCGGCCAAATCCGCAGATGACCTCATCTACAATGAGAAGCGCTCCATGGGCTTCACAGATGTCTTTGACCTTCTTCAAATACCCTTTTGGCGGCATTAGGATACCTCCGCCCGTAATGATCGGCTCCATAATGACCCCAGCTATCGTCTCACTTAGTTCCCACGTCATGGCCTGATCTATTGCCATAGCACTTGCCAGATTCTCTTGATCCTCAGGATGACGATACACATCAGGCGGCGCGACATGAATAAAGCCCTGACCTAATGGTTCATATTTATATTTACGCTGCGCTTGACCGGTTGCGGCAAGAGCCGCTGCTGTATTGCCGTGATACGACCGGTACCGGGAGATAAACTTTGTCCTAGTACTTTCTCCTTTTTGCGTATGATATTGTTTGGCCATTTTAAATGCAGCTTCATTGGCTTCAGAGCCACTGTTAGAAAAGAAGATGACATAGTCCCCGCCAAGCCACTCATTTAGCTTTTCAGCCAGCTGAATCGCCGGCACGTGGCTTTGTGTAAGCGGATAATAAGGCATTGTCTTTAATTGCTTATACGCCGCTTCTGCAAGCTCTTTCCGGCCATATCCGGCATTTACACACCAAAGGCCTGACATCCCGTCTAAATAACGATTTCCATGAATATCTGTCACCCATGCGCCTTCTGCCTCGTGAATGACCATACTTTCATTTTCCTTGTTTGTTCCTTTCATTTGATGCCAGATCAACTGATCATCTTTTGCCTGAAGATTTTGAGCCTGCTCATGTATTTTCATCTTCCCGCCCCCATGTATCCGTTTTCATCATTAAAGAAGCTTAGACCAATTCAGCAGCACATTGCCTCTCCATTCATTATATGGATGAAACGTGAGGCATATGAAACTGGAACCAGGCCGCCCGTAAGAGAGAACCAATCGTTACTTTCATTATAAAAAAGGGGTCAGGCCGATTACATTAGACAGATCGTCAACTGATTGAACACCAGCATAAGACACTTTTCTTGATGCCTTGGCAAAATGGAGCACACTCTGCTAACGTCGATTTCCTTGCAGGAATTCATAGGCAAGAATCGCAAATTCAAGCGCCTGCCGTTTCGGCGCCTGCATCATATCCTCACCGAGCAAGGCATGCAGTTTATCCAGTCTATGATAGAGGGTTTGCCTAACAATATAGAGCTGGCTTGCGGTTTCTTTTTTAGAACCGTTTGTCTGTAAAAAGATATTTAGCGTTTGATAGAGTCTTCCGCTATTTTGATTATCGTATACAATCACGGGCTCTAAATACTCTTTCACCATACATTCAAGCAGACCGCTTTCCTTCATCATAGGCATGAGACGGAGCATATGTAGATCTTGATAAAATGGACTTTCCACCCGATGAGGCATCACTTTTTTTAAATGCAGCACTTCTTTGGCTGCTTGAAAGCTTTTTCTCATGTGCTGAAACTTTTCACAATATTGCCCGATACCAAAATTGATCTCGGCCCCTCGGGGCTGCTCCCGGTCATACAATTGTTTGATGTCGTTTGCAGCCTTTTCTGCACGCTCTTTCCAGTCCTCTTTCTTTCTCGTGTTTAATAAAATAAACAAGGTTTGTTCTTGATGCTCATATGCAATCAGATGGAAACCCGCACGCTGAAAAATGGAGCGGCAAGAGACAAGAAAGTAAAGATTCCCTGTGATTTTTTCAATTTGATGATGTTTTTGAAAGAGCAAGACTACGCAGCCAGTTGGCTTTTTCACCCCTTCTGTTTCTTCTAGGTGCTCTATAATCTCTTGTTCTGTATGCTCTTCTTGAAACCATTTTTGCAGCCATTCATTTTCTTTTGTCTTCTTCAGCTCTTCTGTATAAAGCTCTCTTAATGTTTGCTGGGCTAGAGCATTGGCTCCTTTATCCATTACAAGCAGTTCGAATTCAGAGAGCGTGTCCGCTTGATGAATGAGCACAAGATCTGCAAATGTTTGTTTGAGCGCAAGCACTTGTTTTTGTGTCACTTCGTATCCTTTTGGCACGGAAGCAAACTGCAAATAATTCATGACCAGTTCTTCGGTTTGTTTGGAAGAATCACATAAAATAATCGGCTCGCCCTGAACAGGGAGGAGTAAAAGTATCCCCCTTACGTGCTGATACACTTGATCCAAAATATCCATCTGCGGATGCGGGGTCAGCAAAAGCTCATTTAGCTTTGATGACAGTGCTTCTAAATCAGCCATCATTTGATACTGACGCTCGATCATCATCGTATGAAGATGTTGCGTGATGTTGACGAACTTCACTTCTTTTGTAAACAGAATAAGCGGAAAATCTCTCTCTTCTGCATAGGTCAGTAATTCTTCGGGCACTTCGAATCTTAGCGGAACAAATTCAATACACAAGCCAGCCGCCCCTGAATCAATCAGCTGTCGCAAAAACGCTTGAAACACATCCAGTTGATCATGGAAGCCTGCGGCTGTCGTTAATATAAGCTCGCCTCCATTTAATAAATCCTCTACATCAGGCACTTCTAACACATGTATCCATTTGACCTGCCGAAACAATCCTTTTTCCCCTGCTAACACTTTTGCATGCGCAAAATGCTTCGTTTTCAACACGTCACTCACTTGGAAATGAACATCTACATTCATTCATATGTCCCCCTTTGTTTGCCGCCTATCCCCTATCCCAGAGGGTGCATGGATAAAATCCATAATAAAACTGGTAATGTCACGATACTTAAGATTGTACTGAGAAATGTCGTGCTTGAGACAAACTCAGGCTTCGTTCGAAATTGTACAGCCATCAGCGTGGTATTTGCTGCTGTCGGCATGGCTGCCACTAAGATCATAATTTGTTTCACCATATCATCTACCGGTAAAATAAGCGTAAAGCCAAATGCAATGAGTGGGGAGATAAACAGCTTCAGCAATACAGCATAAGAAATATTGCGATAATCCACTTGCTTAAAAGAAATCACAGCAAGCTGCATACCTAAAATAAGCATAATCGTCGGTATGGCAGCATTCCCCACAAGCTGAATACCCGTCATCAGCTCTTTAGGTAATGAAAGGTCAATCAGCTGAAATAATAGACCGATGAGTGCCCCATAAGCAACTGGCATACGCAGCACTTTTTTCAAGACGACCTTTCCATCTCCCGCATCCTCTCCGCCCTTTGCTGCATAATACATGCCGATTGTACTCATGACAAGCTGCTGCAGCACCATCAACACGATCGCAATGTCCAAACCTGCTGCTCCGAAAACAAGAAGCACAACAGGCGTTCCATAGTTTCCATTGTTCATAAAGGCTGACGACAGAATCATGGCGCAATACGTTTCATTCGAATACCCATAAATACGAGATAAAATAAAGACACATAAAATAAGTGCAAGACAAAGTCCGACAACAAAAATGGATAAATACACATAGTCCATGGACACTTTGTTTTGATAAAAGGTTTCAAACGCAAGAAATGGTGACATTAAATATAAAGACATTGATGAGAGCGTATGTATGTCAAAACCAATCGCCTTCTGCCCGATATACCCGATCAGGAATATGCCGAACACTGGCAGTAAGACAAGTAAAAACTCCATGCTGCACCTACTTTTCTTTAGTTGAATTCCAGATTCCTTCTGCTCCTCATTATCATACCATTGATAAACAATAAAAAAGAAGCACCCTTATGAAAGGCCGCTTCTCTCCTCATCCATATAAAACACTTCCCACAAATGACCATCAAGATCCTGAAAGCTCCATCCATACATGAACTCATGATCCTGCTTTTCCTTAAACGGTGAACCGCCTGCTGCCATTGCCTGCTCGACAAGCTCATCGACCTCTTCTCGTGAATGAACACGCATAGAGATGATCACCTCTGATGCTTTTTTTGCATCCACTAATTGTTTCTCTGAAATGGACTGAAAATGCCTGAGTGACAACAGCATGACGGTGATCGTGTCATCAATGACCAAACAGGCCGCCTGATCATTCGTGAACTGCTGCTCAAATTCAAAACCCAGCTGCTCAAAAAAAGCGATAGATTCCTTCACATGATTTACCGGCAAATTGATATACAGATGTTTAGATTGTCGCCCCATGTTCCTCTCCTTTTTGAACACATAATCTCCTTTCAGTATATTCAGCTTTTTCTTCAGCATCCCTTTGGCAATTGAAAAAAATATGTTATCAAAAAGAAGCGCCTCAACGATAGGCGCTTTTCTTCATTATTTCTTATATTCAATATGGTACACGTCTCTTCTTCGGTCTTTCAGCTGACGTACGGTCCCATCTTGCCTTTGTCTTCTTAAAATTTCTAAATCGACATCACCTACGACAACCATCTCAATGTTTGGATTACACTCTCCTACAATCCCATCTCTTGCAAATTCAAAGTCTGATGGGGCAAATATAGCCGATTGTGCATATTGAACATCCATATTTTCGGTTTGTGGAAGGTTGCCAACTGTTCCAGAGATGACGGTATAAATCTGGTTTTCAACCGCTCTCGCCTGTGCACAGTAACGTACTCTTAAATAGCCTTGGCGGTCTTCTGTACAGAACGGAGTGAAAATAATTTTCGCTCCTTTGTCAGCTGCAATCCGTGCAAGCTCAGGAAATTCAATATCGTAGCAAATTTGGATCGCAATTTTGCCGCAATCCGTATCAAATACCCGGACCTGGTCACCAGCTGAAATCCCCCACCATTTTCTTTCATTCGGCGTGATGTGAAGCTTATATTGCTTTTCAATCGTTCCATCACGTCTAAATAAATAGGCAATATTGTAGATTTTCCCTTCTTCTTCTACAAAGTGGGAACCGCCGATGATATTAATGTTATATTTCACAGAAAGGTCTGTGAACAAATTAATGTAGTCCTCGGTATATTCCGTGATCCGCTGCACGGCAAGACTAGGTGACCGCTCTTCTAAATAAGACATGAGCTGCGTCGTGAAAATTTCTGGGAATACCGCAAAGTCGGCTGATGCATCTGATGCAACATCCACATAATACTCGACCTGATTCATAAATTCTTCAAAGGAGTGAATTTGTTTCATCGCATATTGAATCACACAAATTCGAACAGGGAACGCCGATTTAAAATATCTTTTCGATTGCGGGCGATAATCGACATTGTTCCATTCCATTAACGTCGCATATGTGCTGGATGCTTTATCATCAGGCAAGTAATTCGGATTGATCCGCATGAGACTAAATTCATTTAACAGCTGAAAAGATAAAACGGGATCATAGATTTGGTGAAGCATCACCTGCTCCACATACTGGCGAGGCGTCATTTCCTCTTGGTATTTATGATAGTTCGGAATGCGCCCGCCAATGATGATGCTTTTTAAATTTAATCTTCTTGCCAAGTCTTTTCTTGCTTCATACAAGCGATGTCCAATTTTCATTCGTCGGTATTCAGGACTCACCATGACTTCGATTCCGTACATATTCATCCCATCCGGATTGTGGTTTGTGATGTACCCATCATCTGTAATGTCCTGCCATGTGTGGCGATCATCGTATTCATCAAAGTTAATTAATAAACTTGAACAAGAGCCAATGATTTCTCCCTCGAATTCAGCACAAAACTGCCCTTCTGGGAAATGCTCAAGGTGGCTTTCAAGATGCTCTCGTTTCCAAGGATCCATGCCTGGAAAGCATACCTCTTGCAAGGCAATGATTCGGTCAATATCCTCTTCCCGGATATTACGGATCTCCATTCTTTTTTCAAACCGCGTTAAGTCTAGTTTTTCTGCCATGATGTATTTGCCCCCTTACTGATCCTCTTTTTCAAGCTGATGGAATAGCTGGAGCAATTCGATTTCAGCCATGGATTCTAATCTGACATCATATTCTTCAAATTGCAGCGTGCTCGTCACTTTGTTTGGGACGATGACACATTTCATACCTGCCCGTTTGGCAGCTACTGATCCATTTACAGAATCCTCAAATGCCACACAATCTTTTGGCTCTACCCCTAAGCAGCGTGCGGTTTGCAAATAGAGCTCTGGATTTGGTTTCACTTCTTCCACATCATCTGACGTGCGGATACATTCAAAATAGTCGAAAAGACCAATCTGCTTCAGGTGATCAGACACCCATTTATAGTCTGAGCTGGAAGCAAGTCCAATCTTGATCCCCAGCTCCTTTGCTGCTTCTAAATAAGCTTCTACACCAGGTCTTGCTGATTCGTCCTTCATTCTTTTTTGAAAACGAGAACGCCGATCTGCTGTGAGTGTCTCATGATCCAGTGTCTTTCCTAGCTGCTTTTCCAAATATTCAAATGGCTTAAAGCCTGCCTGCGTCCCAATGACCTTGCCCCATACGGAAAGAGGCAGATCTGACTCATGCTCCGCAAACATTTCTTGTAAAACCTCATATTCATGTGTTTCTGTATCTAAAATTAATCCGTCAAAATCAAATATAATCGCCTTTACCAACGAGGCCACTCCTTTTTTTTACAAAAGTCTTAAAGATATACTCAATGCTATCATATCGTGAATAAAATTGACTTTCAAAGATGAATGTCTGCTAAAATGATTATGTATAAAAGGAGCCTGCACCGTTTTGTCAGGCTCCTACCCATGTTCGGTTCATTCTGCAAGAGATCCAAGCGCTCCGATTCGTGGAGAAATAGGCGATGTTGAAAAAGAGCGGGTTTGGTATTACAGATCTTAAAGGTTTCTCCGTTCCCTTAAAAATAGTATGTGCGAGGGCCTTGTAAGTTAACAAGGAAGTTCACACCATCTTTTACGCATTTTGAAGGTGACGGCTGGCAAAATCGTCGAGATCAAACGGAAAAGAAAAGCCGCAGGCGTTGACCTGCTCACGGTTTCGCTCGAATAGCTCACGATCTCGTTTGGTGAGATGACGTTTCGGTTTTACAATAATGGTATGTAATAGCTGAAGTCCCGATAAAATACGAAAAGCATCATCCATCGTCCCGTTATATACACCATCAATAAAGGTAAGGGAGCGATCTTTTTGACGCATATCCCGCTGCTGTCCATTGACAGCATGAGAAAGAAGATCTTCAACATCCTTTGATATTTCTTCAATTGCCTGCTCTTGCAGGTCTGTAGCAGCTTTCATTAATCTCACGTGACATCTACCTCTCTGTCGTTATTCTTTATTCAGAATAGCACAGAAAAAAAGGCGTTCGCCAAGGTAAGTGTTTCCTATATATACCCATAGAGAGGAACGGATATCATGATCATAAAAGGACACACGCTCTCACTCAAAGTAGACGAGCAGTATCATCACACTTCACTCAGTCATTTTTTAAAGACAGCCGTCTCTGCATCAAAACCGATTATTCACTTTTGGATGGAGCATCAAAAAGTTCGTTTAAATCAAAAGCCTGCCCATCACGCAGCTAAAGTCAGTCAAGGCGATCAGATCATCATTGATTTATTTGAAACAGAAGAAAGTGATGTGACACCGGAATATGGTGAATTAGAGGTACTCTTTGAAGACGAGCATTTATTAATTGTGCAAAAACCTGCCGGCCGGCCAACTCATCCGAATGAACAAGGACAAACAGGCACACTGGCAAATCTTGTGGCATTCCATTTTCAAGCAAATGGTGAAGAAAAGCGGGTAAGACATATCCACAGGCTTGATCAAGACACGAGCGGCACCGTCATTTTTGCAAAGCATAGATTAGCCCATGCGGCTCTTGATCAAATGCTTTCTAAAAAAACAATCAAACGCACATACATCGCCATCGCAGAGGGACTTTTCAAAAAAAAGAAAGGCACCATCGATGCAGCGATCGGCCGTGACAAACACCATACAGTCAGACGAAGAATCTCCCCTAATGGGCTAAAAGCTGTGACTCATTTTCAGGTCATGGACATGAATAAACGTCTGCAACTGACAGCCGTTAAACTTCAATTAGAAACGGGTAGAACGCATCAAATTCGTGTCCACCTGAGCAGTCTCGGGCATCCACTAGCTGGGGATACATTATATGACGGAGTTCGTGATTACATCAATAGGTGTGCTCTTCACGCCAAGCAAGTAGACATGAAACATCCTTTTACAGGTGAGCATCTGATCATCGAAGCACCTCTACCACCTGATATGGACCAGCTCATGAGTCAAATCATCCATTAACAAAAGAGCCTGCGTATGAAAAGCAGGCTCTTTTTCTTTATTCAGACACTCTTTTTGCATAAATAATATACCGCTCTGGCGCATTGCCGACGAAATGAAAAGGATAGCATGTGGTTAATATCAGCTCTTCCTTTTCATTCTGCAACGTAATGATGGATGTATCATGCTGATCAACAATTTTCGTATGTGTGATTTCATATATAAATTCACCATACGGCACAGTGATTTTCAGTTGATCTCCAATATCCAGTTCGCCTGTCCGGCGAAACACCGTGTCACGATGGCCAGAAAGGACGATTTGTCCATTTTGATCCGGATAATAACTGCCTTTGTAGTGTCCTACTCCCTTTGCAAGGTCATCCGCATCCGTCCCTTCGACAATGGGAAGGTCTGCTTTTAATTTTGGAATCGTCAGGATGCCAGAGGCTCTCCCCATTTCAGGAGCAAACTGCTTCTTGGACATCCCTTGATCGTCCGCCACGACCTTCTTCGCTTCGTCTAATGATTGGGCTGTTTGAAGATGAGTCGATGCGATTTGCCATATCCCCCAGCCGAGCAGCACAATCCCGGCTGTCATCACAGTCAGTGCAAGCCACTTTTTCATGCTTAAACTCCTTTGCCTGTTACATTTCTCTTAGATGATACGCTCTCTTTAGCTTGCTGCTTTTTCCTCTTGTTTTGCTTTTTGAATTCGTCCCTCTTTTTGATACACAATGGAAGCTCCTTCAAAGCTTTTCACAAAATCGACAGTGGCTTCTAAGTCTTCTGGGCCTGTTTCAGGGTTTTGCCCAAGCCTGCCTATTGGTGCATATTTACTGCCAGTTGCTGTTGCCATGAAGTTATTCACAGTGAGTGTATACGCTTGATCGAGAGCTATTGCTGAACCGTCTGGCAGCTTCAAGTCGACTACTTTATATGTTACAGGATCATAGGAATATGAAAAGCCTGAAATGCTATAATCTGGTCCAAATTGTGGAGAAATTTGTGCTTCTATGATCTCTACTAAGTCTTTTCCCTTGATCTCTAGTTTGACTAAAACGTTGCCAAATGGCTGAATATTAAAGAGATCTCCCCACGTTATCGGCCCTTTTTCAAGGTTTTGTCTAATGCCGCCTCCATTCATCATGGCAAAGTCACTTTTCATTGAATATCTCATACCATCCGCAATCAAATTACCGAGCGGCGTGTCTCCATCATTTGAATAGCCGCCTTCCATTTTGACCCCGGCTTCTCCAACAACCTCACTAATAATCGGCTCCACTTCTTTCCCGTAATGAGCCAAGATGTCTGCTGCTTCCTTGTCCTTTTCTATACCAGCTTGATCTACATACTGGATATTCGCACTCTTTTTGACGATATCCTTCGTTTTACGGTCAAGTGTCACATTGACTTCGCCAATCGCCTTTCCATATTCAAAGGCTTGCACAATTAATTTTCCATTGACCTCTCCATTGACCACTTCATGATTATGCCCTGCAAAGATGACGTCAATTTCATCATCACCTTCTTTTGCAAGCTTTGCACTCTCTCCAGTGATCGTATCCCCATTTTGAGAGGCTGTCATATGAGCTAAAACCGCTATGGCTTTAACTCCTTTTTGTTTTAGTTCCTTCGTGGCTTCATTCACAGCTTTGACTTCATCTGTAAACTGAATGTCTTTAATCCCTTCTGGCATGACCATTCCTGCGGCTGACTTGGTCACAACGCCGATAAATGCGACTGGGATTCCTTCGACATCGATGATTTCATAAGCCGGTAAAAGCGGTTTGCCAGTATCCTTGTATTCACAGTTCGCACAAACGAGCGGAAAGTTCTGTCCGTCATACCCCTTTGTGCCTTTAGGATGATCTCCGCCATTTAAGATACGCAATAGCTCGTCTACCCCTTCATCGAATTCATGGTTGCCGACCGTGCCGACATCAAAGCCAATGTTCTCCATGAGTTCAACGGTTGGTTCATCTTGCAGAAGAGAAGATATTGGAGAGCTCCCGCCAATCATATCTCCAGCATGGACCGTGATCGTATTTTTGTGCGCTGCTTGTTTTTGCTTCATATAGGCCGCGACATAATCCATCCGCCCGTACATGCCTTTATTGCCATCATCTTTTACATCCAGTTCGTATTCTTGATCAATTTTACCGTGTAAATCATTCAAACTTAAAATCGTTAATGGTACGTCGTCCGCATCCTTTGCCGGCTGATAACCAGCCTGTTCTGCTTCTTCTTTGGAAGCAAAAAAGACCCGTTTATCCACATCGATTTCTTTCCATTTGTCAGGGGACACGTAGGTTTTGACAGATGAATCACCAACATAGCGTGTCAGTCCTTTTTTCTGTTCACGTGCTCTAAATTCAAATGGCTGTTCCAGTAGAGGGGCTGCTTCGTTCCATATGCCCAGTCCTTTTTCCTTTGCTTCTTTTACTGCTTTTTGAAACGTATGATAGTCCTTTTCATCTCCAACTGGCCAGATGAAATAAGTAGGGGCATATCCTTTTTTCACAAGCTCTAGATTTGTATTTAACCCTTTTTTGGTTTTCACTTGAGATAAAAGACGTCCATAGTTATCTTTCGCTTCAGGACCAATCTTTAATGTGACTTGGTCACCGCTTGAAAGTAGTGTTTTTAAATAGTCAGTCGCTTGCTGTCCAAAACGCAATTGGTTTTTGTCTAATTCGCTTTTTGGCTGATGATACGTTTCCGGCGTGTCCATATTCACAAAACGCACCTTTGTTGTACCTAGAACGGGCTTCTTTAGATGAATCGTATCTCCATCCACCACACGGTCAACAGTTGCTTTGTATTCTTTCTTCATCTTTGGCGGCTTTGGCTGGCGTTTCAGCAGGTTGATATCATCCTTATGTCTTGGAAGCACCTGCAACGTATCATATCTGCTTAACACCCCTGTAAACTCGTACCATTTTCCTGTCTTTACTTTATCAATCGCATTCGTATCGACCATCACTCTCAGAGTGGTGCTGTGATATTTTTTATCGATGATCACCACATTGTATCCACCGCCAGCCGGCTGCGCTGGTTTTGCCTCTACATAGCCTTTGACCTTTACTAGTCTTCCTTCATGTTTACCTGCTTGTTCCGTTTCTAGCTGCTTCACAGACACTCGCTTCGCCTTTGGCAAGGTTTGGTTCACAGCATCTATCTTCAGACTGCCTTGATCTGGCACAATTTCAACCAGTCCTTTATAAGACGTGATTTTACCAGTCACTGTCACCTTCATCCCTGCTTTTAGTTCCGGGAAGTGATTGGGCTGAGCTGAATAAACATTGATTCCAGCTGATTTGTCTTGAATGTATGTGGACAGTTTCCCATTGCCTACAGCTGATTGATCTGCTGTCACAATTCCGCTCACTGTCACGGTCTTTCCTATGAGCTGACGGGCTTTTTTGATCTGCACAATCTTTTTTTGTTTCCACACCATTTCTTTCTTTTCAGATGCATTGACCTCGCTCCCTGCGGACATGCCAGGCAATAAGGATTGCAAACTAAAGATCACCAGAACCAAGCAACAAATCATTCGAATAAACAGCATTCGTTTCATTAGACCTCTCCCCTTTGTGCTTCATCTCTCATAGTGTACAAAGTAAATATTGATGTTGAATGGATTTCATGTAAAACTTGTCTTTTTTAACTCATCGGAAAGGTAATAATCACTCGTGTCCCCTCAAAGTTTTTGCTTTCAAAACGAATGGTGCCGCCATGGCTTTCAATGATTTTAATGGTCATCATTAAACCAAGGCCTGTCCCCTTTTCTTTTGTTGTATAAAATGGTTCACCGAGTTTCCCTATTTCGTCCTCTGGTATTCCCTTTCCTTGGTCTTCAAAGATCAACATCATTTGCTGATCTTTCATGAGAGAGGTCACCTTGATGACGCCTGTCACACCATCCATCGCTTCTATTCCGTTTTTAAGGATGTTTAGGAAGACTTGTTTCAGTTCATTCGGAATGCCTTGAATGTTAGGGAGCGACGGAGACAGCTTTTTCTGAATGGACACGCCTTTTAAGACCGCCTGGGATTCAACGACCATGATCACTTCTTCGAGCAGAAGATTGACATGTACCGGTTCAAATTTCACCGATTTGCTTCTCGAAAGAACGAGGAATTCATTAATAATCGACTCGAGCCGATTAAACTCTGACATCATCACATCTGCATAATCTTTCTGATACTTTTTACTTTGAATCATCAGCTGTAAAAACCCTTTTAATGAGGTCAGCGGGTTCCGTATCTCATGAGCGATGCCTGCTGCAAGCTGCCCTACTGCTGACAGCATCTCAGATTTCATCAGCATCTTCTCTGACTGCTTTTGATTGGTGATATCCTCTGAAATCCGCATGACGGTTGACTGCATTTTGTCAGGGTCATCAATTCGGTGTAAAGAGACTCTCTCCCATCGTTCACGTCCAGATAAATCTTGAAAGTATAGTTCACCTGTCCAGCTGCCCTCTCTTAAACAAACCTTCCATTGTTTCTCTAAATCATCACATTGACATAGCGAATGATAGACAGAAAAAATATCTTTGCCGATCAGGTCATATTCATGCTGCTGGACAAACTGACAGAAACGCTGATTCACGCATTGGATGACCCCTTCCTCAGTTGCCACAACAATATGAATATGGCTGTTATCAAGTGCCGTCACCGCTAGATGAAGCGACTGCTTGATTTTCGTTACTTCAGTCATTTTAATCCAGGTCATCACTGCTCCTTCACGTTCTTCATCGTAGATGGGTGTGATGTGAACGGTGAATTGCTCGCCTTCGTTCGTTTCAATTTCACGTTCGATCGCGCGCCTATCCGATATGACGGATTGGATATCATGATAGAGCGTTTCCTGCGTAAGCTTTTTAGCCATCGACTGAAAGGATTGCTGATGTCTGATTTTCGCAGAAGTAAATAAAGAGGCAGCTGTAGGAGTGTAATAGCGTATATTCATGTCCCTGTCCACAAACAGCGTTGCAAGCTCCGGCTTGACAGAGGGTTTGTACAGTTCTTCTCTTGTCACCCTCAAGTTGTTTATGATATTTATATAATGTTCGTGTTTTTTCTCAAACTCCTCTAATTGCGTGTGTTTTGCTTTTAATTGAGCCCTTGCCTCCTGCTCCTTTTGTTTGACTTCATTGAGTTCATTTTCCAAATCGACAATACGCTGTTGATAGACTGAATTCTGATCTGACATCCCTATGTCCCTGCCGTTCTTTTGATTTTTTCCTCTCTCATTCATTCGAATGAGAATGACGTAAACTCCCTTAAAACGGCGGTCAAAACTTTTCACGGTAAAATCTGCATATTGCTTGCTGCCTTTTTCCGAAATGAGAACATGTTGAAACACAACCTCTGTCTCGTCTGTCCAAACCTTTTGAAAGGTTTGACTGAGCATCTCTTTCATATAATCTGGTGTCACATATTCACATGATTGATCTGACACTTCTGTATGATCTAAAAAAGAATACGCACCCTTTGATACTGCCAGGATTTTGTCACTATCATTGATGACCATACATGCATCATAATCCTTGCTTACTTCTTGCATATATTGTTCGGCTCGCGCTTTCAACTCGATATCACGAGCGTCTGGTGTCCAAGGGACATGTGGTTTTGAAACGTTTGAATGGGTGTAAATGTTCCATTTTTCATTGAACAAATGAAACAAACGAGGGATATTGGGTACAGTTTCATTTGGCCCTAATATCAACATCCCTTGATCTTTTAAAGCATATTGGAATCGGGACAATACTCGTTTTTGCACTTCAGGCTGGAAGTACATCAGAACATTTCGGCAACTGATAAAATCGAGGTGGATAAAAGGTGAATCGATCAATAAATTGTGAGGTGCAAAGACAATATGTTTTCTAAGCGACTGCTTCACAATAAAAGCGTCACCTTTCCTTTCGAAATATCGCGCCCGCCATTTTTCCGGCATCCTTGCCATAGACTCTACTGAGTAAAGACCTTTACTAGCTGTTTGAATGGCTTTCCGGTTGATATCTGTTGCAAATACTTGAAGTTCAATGGTCACTTGTCTTCGCTTCATTTCTTCTAAAAATAAGATCGTAAAAGAATACGCTTCCTCTCCTGTCGAACATCCTGCAATCCAAATACGGCATCGAGATTTCCCGTTTTTCACCGCATTTTCAATGATCGACGGAATGATCTGATGTTCACATACATGAAAAGCCTCCATATCTCTAAAAAAAGATGTCATGCCGCTTAGAAGCTGAGCGTGCAGAAGGTCAAGCTCATCTGGTTCTCTTTCTAATAAGTAGTCGTACTCTGCTAACAATGAAATCCGTTTTTTTGCAACATTCATTCGTTTTTGAATGACAGATAGCAGCCTTTTCTTTTGATAGGTTGAAAAAGCAATGCCTTTATACATTTCAAGACGTTCAATAATTCTCAGTAAAACAGGATCTGCCTCATCGAGATGCGGGACGTTGATGATATTTGCGATATATGCCGCAAGGGTTGAAGGGTCTTTGAATGTTTGTTGATACAAAGTGTCAAAACCACTTTCTTCCTCACTGCACGATAAAACTGTACCGCCCTGCTCAACCAACTGAAGCAAGCCACTTCCCACGCAATGACCTTTTTGAAAGAAAATCGCATATGCCTCCTCCTTTTGAACGCTGGCAAGAGACTGAAAAAGCAAGTCCACAGAGCAAGCCATGCACGCCGGCAGCTGCTCTGATAGGTGCAGCCGCTGATCTTCTGTTAACGTCACTACCGCATGCTGTGGACAAAAATAAATCGTCTTCTTCATGACTTTCTCACCATGTTTAATCGTTTTTGCCCGGTAGCCAATCGGTAAAACAAGTGCTTCCAAATCAGTTATACAATCGCCTGTCACATGATTTTGTACAACAATAAAAGAGGCATTTAGTTCATGTGGAAATGATTGAAAAAAAGCCTCAAGATGATGCTGTTCAAACGGCGAAACACCGATGCCAATCACTGGTGCCTGCACATGTTCGTCTTCTATCAAACGATTAATGATTTTGTCCTGCATCTGGTACCCCCATGTTCATTCGTCTGATACTTTTTTTCGACAAAAAGGAAGAAAACCCTCTAATTGTAAATAATGTTTTTTGCATGAAAGAAGGAAAACTTCCTCACATTAAAACAGAATGTATAAACAATAGGAGGAATCTCTATGCAAAACGATCAGCAGACAAACGTTCAAGGAAATGTCCAGCAGCCCCAATTCAATCATGGCGGGCATGAGTTATTTGATTTACATGAAGTATTAGCAGGGACCATTAATATTTTGGATCAATACATGATCTTTCGCCAATTCATCCAAGATCCCGCATTATCCGACATTTTAGATCGACAATATCAATTTGTATTGTCACAGTATAATGTCACGGTAGATTGTTTTTCTACTGGTCAAAAGCCTAGTGAAGAAACATCTACGTATATGATGAAAGAACAAACAGAGGTGACATACGGAATAAAACCATCTCAGCCTAAGAAGCCAAATCAATCGTTACAGGATGTAAAGGACTCGGGAATTACAGGGCATATGCTAGGTCTCGTGAAATCACATGCTGGATTACTTTCAATGACTGCACTAGAGGTAACAAACCCTGTGGTGCGACGTGTGCTTGCAGCGCAAATTCCGAACTTTATTGAAATGGCGTATGAAATTTTCTTATATCAAAATAAACATAGCTATTATCAAGTTCCGCAGCTTACAGCTCAAGATATGCAGGCGATGACGTCTACATTTGCCCCAATGAAGGGCCAAGTTCAAATGCCGCCAAACAAAGCCAATCAGCAAAAACCGCTTCATTAAACAAAAAACGGCCGACCTATATCCTCAGGTCAGCCGTTTTTTCTTTGATAACTCAGTTTAAATTGCTCTTCAAAATCTGCCAAACGTTGTCCTGTCGCTTGTTCAAAACCTCTATCAAAACGGCCAGTCTTTGCCGTTTCCTCCATAATCTCATGTATGACGTCTCGTCCATAAAGCTGCACGAGCTCATAAATCATATAGTAGCTTTGCACATAAACATCTGTCTCATACGTCATTCGGGAGTCCTGCCAATCTTGATCGGAATGAAGAAATTGAAAGGGAATGACGTCGAACCGTTCAGACGTGGCATTTAACACGTCATAGGCCGTCCATTCTGCTGTTCCCTCATGGAACCAAAGGGGAAAGATCACCGAAGACACTTCGTAAGAATGAACTTTTTCATAGAAAACAAAGTGAGCATATTCATGAATCAATAACGTGTTGAAAAAGTATAAAGGGAGTGTCTCTTTCTTCAATAATGCTTCCCGCTTATCTGGATATAACCCTATCATTTGATCATGATCGGAGTAAAAACCCGTAATATGCTTAATTCCTGCAAATTGCTCGATTGTCTCTTTATCATCAAAATAAATAATGTCTAAAGGTTTGTCAGTTTCAAATTGAAATACTGACGCTGTCCTCTTCTTTGCCTGATCCATGGCCTCAATTGTTAAATCAACAAAAGCGTCCTCTTCCTCTGCATAGTATATTCTAATATGTTCATAGACTTGCTTATTGAGTCCCTCCGTTAAAATCGTTTTAGGAGAAGACTGCTGCTCTAAATATTGTCCTGTCAGCTGAAACGCAACATAAATCAAGTATGCGGTGAAAGCATAAAAAATGAGACCTGCTGCTATCATTCCGCCTACAAGCTTTTTATGAATCAATGACGGCTTGGCTTTCATTTGCTCCCCACCTGAATTCATCCTGCAGCCTCTTTCTCTTTCTATGAAGAAACAAAGATCAACAAGAGGTGATATATTTTTTACTTTATGCAGTCAGGTGCGCAAGGTGCGGTTCCAAACAAAAAAGCCGCATATGACATACGGCTTTTGTCGTAGTTATTTTGATTCAGGGAAGACACGTCTGACCGTTTCAGTAAATTCATCGAAAAATCCTGAGATGGGCTCTCCGCTTCTAATACGTTTTCCGTACCCTTCCATACGATCGACAAAGTCTGGATTCGCAGATACATACACATTGTCGATTTGTTGATCCGTTGATTTGACTTTATCAGAAATTTTCTTTTTCAAATCTTCTGTTACATTACCGCTTTTATCGCCTTCAAGCATAACGGCAACAAATGCATTCTTTCCTGTAACAAGTACGTTCGCTGTTTTTACTTCAGACATGTTGGCTACTAGCTCTGACGCTTTATCTGCCACTTTGACCTTCTGAGGTGTTTGAACATCTGGCTGATCCTGCCTCATGTTGTCATTCTTATATGTGACATTTTCATACTGTCGTTTCATTGTTCCTCTTCGCTCATCGCCCTGGTTGTTCATACCACATCCAGTGGTGATCAATGCTGGAACGAGTAGTAAAGATAGCATCCATTTCTTATTCATCATTTATTCCCTCCTTTTGCTCTTAGGTTTTTCATCCAGTCGGCTTTTTATGCATACATCCTCTCTTTCAACGAAATGAATTCATAATTCAGCTTTGTTTGGTCATCCTAAACATGATGAAGAAGAATCATCACGATCAAATGGAGGGATTCGTTTGTTTAAAAAAAGAAAAGGCATGAGCACTGGCGCAATGATCGCAGCATCTACAGCCATCATTGCATTATTTTCCCCAGTTTTACGAAGAAGACTGAAAAGCATGACGCAAATGAATATGTCTTCAATGATGAAGGGAAAAGATCAACAGCACCATGAATCGTCTCGACAAGAGTCACACGCACAGAAAGAATCAAAGGGCACTGCGGAAATCGGACAAATGATGAAGCAGGCATTCACTGCTGTACAGCCAAATCATACGAATCAGCACCAATCGACATCAAGAAACCATCAGCCAAGAGAATCTTATGCACAGTCTCTTCATATTGATGAAAGTGTCATGAATGTGATGGATGATGAATCAATCCAGCAAGTGATCAATGACATCGAGCACAAATAAGAAAACAGGAGCCTTTATGAATAGAGGCTCCTGTTTATTCTCCTGAAAAATGTTCTTTCATCATCACAGAGAAGAAAGGTAAAAAGGTGATTTCAACTGTTGTGATAAAATCGCCATAAGCTTCCACTATGATTAAAAGCTCTTTTTCGTATTGCTTGTCTTTTTTTATCTCTACATGTTGCACGGTTTTAAAATCATAAATGCCTAAAACAGATCCATCTTTTTTTCGAACAGCTTTTAACGTAAATTCTTGACTTCCAAGGTACATCGTGACAACGAAACGCTCGTCTTGATTCTCAAATCGAAATGTCAGGCTTTGATATTCAATAGGCATCCCTTTCTCGAACCTTTCATCAGGCTCCGTTTCAAAAAAAGAAAGCCAGTCCGTTTCATCTGGGAAGCGTTTTCCTCGCATATGTTTCGATCCCCTTATAAGTGAAATTTTTATTAATTATCCTTTTTCCCCTTTTCTTTTGCAACAAATTTTAGTAATTTTAAAAAGGTGATTTAATTTTGCTAAGAGACCTCTTTATTAATTTAACAATTCTTGTCACTTTTCATTATCTATTTCTGCTTGTGTTTAAAGAGAATTTTCTTAAGAAAGAAGATACCCTGCTCAGACAACTATTCAAAGGCATTCTTTCTGGGTTACTCGGTGTCCTCTTAATGTTCTTCTCTATCAAAGCAGGACCAGCCATCATCGATTTAAGACATATCCCCCTTATTTTAACGGCCTTTTATGGAGGCATCGCCCAAACCATCATTGCAGCCTGTGTTGTAATCATTGGTCGATTATTAATCGAAGCCAACGTCGCTTCTTTCATCAATATTTTTTCCATGATGATCATCGCAACAGCTTCTTTTTTAATTGCTGAGCGCCATATGAATCAAGTTATGAAAATGCTTTTGTCCATTACGTTAGGTAATGTCATTGCCACAAGCCTGTTTATCATGATCGTGCATGAGACATCATTTGAACTGCATTTTGCTTATTGGATGTTCTCATATGTTGCAGGACTGTTTAACTTTTACGTCATTGAGCATCAAACAAAAGCATATCAGCTGTTAAATTTGTATAAATTCCAAGCTCATTATGACTTTTTAACAGGTGTTTTAAATAAGCGGAAGTTCGATGAGGTCTTAAATGATGCTTTTTCGATGAAATTTAAGCAGCCTATCCATCAAATATCCCTTATTTACTTAGACATCGATTACTTCAAATCCATCAATGACCAATATGGACATCATGAGGGAGATATGGTTTTAAAAGAAATCGGAAAAAGGCTGATGAAAAACACAAGAAGCTCAGATTATATTGGCCGAATTGGCGGTGAGGAATTTGCCGTCCTTCTACCCAATTGTACAGTTGAAAAAACATGGCAGATTGCAGAACGCTTACGAAGAAAAATAGCAGATCAGCCGATTTATTTACAAAATGGCATGTCCATTCATATTACAGTATCACTTGGGTGTGCGTATTTCCCCGGGACAAGTCCAAATATCAAGCAATTACCGATTATAGCTGACCAAGAGCTCTATAAAGCGAAGCAGTCTGGCCGAAATCAAGTGAGCTTCTCAGGGAGAAAAAGAGGCCAATGAACATAGGCTTTTTCCTCAATTTGTTAGCGCTAATTATTTTTAAAAAAGTTTTTGGATAACAGTTGTTTTTTCCCGCAAACACTGGTAAAGTAAAGGTAATTATTTTTGTTCGTATCATCTTTAAGAAGAAAGTTTTGAAAGAGTTTTCGTCTTTGAAGTTTGTGTAAGAGCAAGAATAGTGAATTTAAGCGTTAAGATCGCTTTAGGAGGAAATTTCATGTTAGAAGGTAAAGTAAAATGGTTCAACTCTGAAAAAGGTTTCGGATTCATCGAAGTAGAAGGTCAAGACGATGTATTCGTTCACTTCTCTGCTATCCAAGGCGAAGGCTTCAAAACTTTAGAAGAAGGTCAAGCAGTTTCTTTCGAAATCGTTGAAGGTAACCGTGGACCACAAGCTGCTAACGTTAACAAAGCGTAATTTAAGAGCATCTGCTCTTTAGCACTTTATAGAGTGAAGGAAAACCGCCCGGCTTCTGCCGGCGGTTTTTTTGTGCTATAAAAAAAGAGAACCTGACGAGAGGTTCTCTTTTTTATTTGTCGTTCTGCTTTAGCTTCTGCAAAGCAGAACGATACATATCATCATTCATTTTAGTTTCTGGCTCTTCTTCTTTGACAGGTGGTTCTGGCTGCTTAAACTTTTGAAGCGCCTGTCTATAGAAATCATCACCAGACACTCGTTCATCCGTTTGAGAAGGCGTTGACGCTTCCTCTTCTACTTCAGGCTCTACAGGTCTCGCCGCAACTTCTGACTCGCTACGGGGCACGTCAGGCTGATTGGGCACATCTTCATTGATCTCTTTCTTCTCGACCGAAGCGTGTCTGACATTGAATGCTACTAATCCGATAATGACTAGAACAGCAGCTACTAACGCTACAATAATCGTCGCCAAAAGAACCCTCTCCTTATCGCTTAAATGACGCAGTGACTGATGCTACACGTCTTCCTAATGCTTTCCCGAGTTCAATGCCTTCTGTCGAAATCACTTCATCAGAATCAATCGGACATGTCACACCTGCTCCATAGTAAGAGCCGTATAAAGCATTTTCTGGCACATTTCCAGGAAGACCAACGACAAGCATCCCTTGGTGGAACATTGGTGTAATCAAATTATGCATCGTCATTTCTAAACCACCGTGCGTTGTAGCAGTTGTACAGAAAACGGCACCGACTTTATCGATTAGTTTTCCCTCTGCCCATAGGTAGCCAAGACGGTCAATCCATGTCTTTAATCCAGCACTAATGGTCCCAAAGTGACCAGGGCAGCCCCAAATGATCGCATCCATTTGATCCAGCTTGCGAATATCCGCATCTTTCACGTGATCAACGAATACTTCAGCCTGCTCTGTTTCACCTGCGCCTGCTGCAATTGCTTCTGCCAGTGCTTTTGTATGGTTACCTTCACTATCGTATACGACATAAATTTTCATGTACGGTCCCTCCACACTTATCTTGCATCTTGGTTTGCTTCCTTAGGTGCTGGAAGCAGTGTTATTTCTTGTTTTTTATGCTGCTGATCTTTTCGCTTTTTATCCTTACGTACATCACGCAGGAACAAGCTAAGAATGACACCAGCGGCACAGAATAACGTTACCCACATGTAAGCATCATTGATACCCATTACGTTTGAATCAACCTGTGCTTTCGTAAAGAGCTGGGTGGATACATATTTTTGAGCAGCTTCAGCTGTCATGCCCATATGATGCATCACATTCGACACAGCCGCCTGGAATGAATTCATAAAGAATGGGTCCGCTGTATTTGTTTGATCCGCCATATTGGAATAATGGAATGTTGTCCGATTCGTATAAATCGTTGTGATCAAACTCGTACCGATCGAACCGCTTATTTGTCTTAATGTATTAGACATCGCTGTACCATGGCTGTTTAAGTGCTGTGGTAATTGGTTCATCCCAGCTGTCATCACCGGCATCATAAGGAGTGACATACCGAATGCACGCACTGCATACATGAGTACAATGTGACTATATGATGTATCAATGGTCAGCCTTGTAAACTCGAATGTGGTGACAACGGTAATGAGCATCCCCACAATCGCAAGCGGACGAGGTCCAAATTTATCAAACAAAATCCCTGAAATCGGGGACATAATCAGCATCGCAAGTGCCCCCGGAAGCATTAATAGCCCGGATTGCAATGCCGTAAATCCAACGAGGTTCTGCAGATAAATCGGAAGTAAGAACATCCCAGTGTATAAGGCAACTGTAATAATAATATTAATAACACTTGATAATGAGAAAATGCTGTATTTAAACACACGGAAATCAAGCATCGGATTATCAACTTTCAGCTGTTGGAAAATAAAGAGAATGATCGCAATCGCACCAACAATAATCGTCGATAAGACGATCGGATCTGTCCAGCCATCACTTCCGGCTTCACTCACTCCGTATAGAAGCGAAGCAAAACCAACGATGGAAAGAATCGCACCAAGGCCGTCCAGCTTGATCTTTTTAGGCTCTACAATATTTCTAAACATAAAGAAAGCCGCGATAATGACAATTGCTCCGATTGGAACAAGTCCATAAAACATAATACGCCAAGAATAATGTTCAATAATGTAACCAGATAATGTTGGTCCTACCGCTGGAGCAAACATCATTGCAAGACCGAAAATCCCCATTCCTTTCCCTCTGTTTTCAGGAGGGAAAATAAAAAGGATTGTTGTCATCACAAGCGGCTGCAGGATACCGCCGCCGATTGCCTGAATCAAACGACCGATGAGCATGGTCGAAAAGTTCGGCGCAATCCCGCAAATAAAGGTCCCTAGTGTAAACGAGATCATGGCAACTAAGAATAAGCTGCGCTGTCCAAAGCGTGTGATTAAAAACGCAGATAACGGAATCAGCACACCGTTGACAAGCATATAACCTGTTGTAAGCCACTGAATCGTCGTTGCACTCACATTAAATTCAGTCATTAAATGGGGCATGGCTACGTTCAGAAGTGTTTGGTTCAAAATCGCTACGAACAAGCCGGCCATTAAAATGATCAGTAAAGACAAGGAGCCTGCTCCCTGTTTTGTTGCTGCAGGTTGATTTGCCATCTCAGACAACCTCCTTTCATTTTTTGATATCAATCATCATTAAGATGAAATTTTGACAGAAGCATTCATACCAGGAAGTACTTTGTCTGATGGATTTTTAATTGAAATTTTCACTGCTACTTTTTGTGTCACTTTTGTATAGTTACCACTTGAATTTGTTGCTGGCAGCATGCTGAATGTTGAGTTTGTCGCATAACCAATTTGTTCAACTGTTCCTTCAAATGTTGTATCAGGATCACCATCTACGACGATGTCAACTTTGTCGCCTTTTTCAATGTTTTTAATATCTGTTTCTTTGATATTCGCTGTGATGTAAAGCTTGCTTAAATCAATCGTTTCACCAAGAACTGTACCAGGCTGCACTTGTTGATTGTTTTGTACTTCTTTTTTGACTAATGTGCCATCAGCCACTGATTTAATGTTTGTTTTTGTTTCTCCTTCAACTTTTGCAACTGTGCTGTCTTTTTGCACTTCGTCACCTTCATTGATATCCCAGCCTTTGATTTGTCCAGCTGCTGGTGCTGTGATTTGATACATGTCACCTGTCACTTTCGCCTCGTCAGTTTTGACAAAATTTGTGCTTTCGTAGTAGTAATAAGCACCTCCGGCAATAATGGCAAGAATTACAATAAGGCCAATAATGTTCGTTAGCAATAAACGCCCTCTGTTCATGTTTTGTTTCTCCTTTCATGTATAAAAATATAGTGTCATCTGCTTTAGCAAACTTAGAATGCCCATCATCTGACAGAATATGAAGCAAGCTCATAAAACTGTTATATCTCCTTCATCTTCCCCGCATGAATAATGGTGTGCAGCCCATTTATACTTATTGTTCACTCATGAGCAAAGAGTAGAAAAAGAAGAAAAGACGATCGGCATCTTTTTTGAAAAACTTATATTTAACAAGATTAAATATTAATAAATGAAAATTGAAATGTCAAAGAGAAAGTTTTACTTTTTTTCTGGTGATCCCTTCCTTCTCCATACAAAAAACCCTTCAGCCCTTATGCTGAAAGGTTTTTTCAAATGTGCTATTTACGAAAGAACTTCTTCCTGCTGAAAAAATTTTTTTAGGGCGAGAAAAACATCTGATTTTTGCTTCAAAATATAATGCTTAAATTTCTCATCCTGTATATGCTTATATGCTGACATTAATGTAGAATGCCGGTTGTATTGATTCACTTCACCATAACAGAATAAATTGGCTTTTTTCATAATTTCAGAAACTAGCTTTACGCACCGTGCATTGTCTGAGGTCAGATTGTCTCCATCAGAAAAATGAAAAGGATAAATATTATATCGTGATGGCGGATAACGTTCGTCTATGAGCTCTAGTGCTTTTCGATAGACAGAGGAGCAAATCGTCCCCCCGCTCTCACCGCGCGAGAAGAAATGCTCTTCATCTACAACCTTCGCCTCTGTATGATGGGCAATAAATTCAATATCGACCGTCTCATACTTTGTCCGTAAGAAACGTGTCATCCAAAAGAAAAAACTTCTCGCCATATATTTTTCCCAAAGTCCCATACTTCCGCTCGTATCCATCATTGCCAAAACGACGGCTTTCGACTCTGGTTTGGTCACTTCATTCCACGTCTTATATTTGATATCCTCTGGGTAGATTGGATAAAAGGAAGGACTGCCTGTCATTGCATTTCGTTTAAATGCTGAGAGCATCGTTCGTTTTTTATGAATATTCCCTGTTAACCCGGTTTTGCGAATATCGTTAAACTCAATTTGCTCGACAATAATGTCGTCAAGCTCCTTTTGTTTAAGGTTTGGTAGCTCTAATTCCCGAAACAGCGCTTCCTCAAGATCCATTAATGAGACCTCTGCTTCGTAATAATCCTCTCCAGCCTGATCTCCTGCGCTCTGCCCCTTTCCTTGCCCTTGCTTACTGTCTGATCCATCACGTGCGACAATATCGCCTACCTCGCTATCTCCATCACCTTGACCCACATGCTTATTTTTATCGTAGTTGTACCGAATTTTATATTCATCTAACGAACGAATTGGAATTTTCACAACATCTTTTCCGTTAGACATGATAATGCTTTCTTCTGTGACAAGATCCGGCAAATTGTTTTTAATCGCTTCTTTGACCTTTTTCTGATGACGCTGCTGGTCGTCATAGCCTTTTCGATGGAGGGACCAGTCTTCCTGAGATACAATAAACTGACTTTTTTCTTGCCGGGACATCCATCCCCCTCCTCACCTGTTTGCACAATTCTTCTAACCACCGATTCCTTTATCTTATGCTGCTCGTCACCCAAGTTGACGGTCATTTCTAAAAAAGACATTACCGGTGCAGGTGCGCCAATAATGCCTCCTTCCTTTATTAACGATTAAGAAGACTGCCTACATATTTTAAAAGTTCATTTGCACTTGTTGAATTATAGCCATGTTCATCAATTAATCTAGCCACTACTTCATTCACTTTCTTCAGCTGCTGTTCATCCGGTGTCTTCGTTGACGTCGTGATTTTCACCACATCTTTTAAATCAGCAAACAGCTTCTTCTGAATCGCCTCACGCAATCTCTCATGAGAATTATAATCAAAGCGTTTGCCCTTTCTCGCATAAGCCGAAATACGAATCAGGATTTCTTCTCTAAATGCCTTTTTCGCATTTTCAGAAATTCCGATCTGCTCTTCAATTGAACGCATAAGCTTTTCATCAGGATTCATTTCTTCACCGGTTAACGGATCACGCAGCTTGTTTTTGTTGCAATAGGCCTCGACATTATCTAAGTAATTATCCATCAGTGTTTTCGCAGACTCCTCATAGGAATACACAAATGCCTTTTGTACTTCCTTCTTGGCAATATCGTCGTACTCTTTTCGCGCAACAGAAATAAAATTCAAATAACGCTCCCGGTCCTCGCTTGAGATAGACGGATGCTGATCGAGTCCTTCTTTTAACGAACGAAGAACATCCAGCGCATTGATCGACTCCATATTCTTCCGGATAATAGTGGAGGAAATGCGGTTAATCACATATCGCGGATCAATTCCGCTCATCCCTTCATCATGAAATTCCTTTTTCATCTCATCAATATCAGCAGATTGGAAGCCTTCGACACTTTCTCCGTCATACAGACGCATTTTTTTCACCAAATCAATATCAGAACGCTTCGGCTCTTTGAGTCTTGTCAAAATGGAGAACATCGCTGCTACTTTCAGCGTATGCGGGGCAATATGCACATCAGAAACATCACTTTCTGAAATCATTTTATGATAAATGCGTTCCTCCTCTGTCACCTTCAAGTTATAAGGAATCGGCATCACAATAATTCTTGAATGCAAGGCCTCGTTCTTTTTATTTGAAATAAACGACCGGTACTCGGTTTCATTCGTATGAGCAACGATCAATTCATCTGCACTAATCAAGGCAAAACGGCCTGCTTTAAAATTTCCTTCCTGCGTTAATGACAGAAGATGCCATAGAAACTTCTCATCACACTTTAACATCTCCTGAAACTCCATCATCCCTCGGTTTGCTTTATTGAGTTCTCCATCAAAGCGGTAGGCCCTTGGATCTGACTCTGAGCCAAATTCAGCAATGGTTGAAAAATCGATGCTTCCTGTTAAATCAGCAATGTCCTGAGATTTCGGATCAGACGGACTAAAGGTACCAATACCGGTCCGTTTATCCTCTGAGAAGAAGATCCGTTCAACCCTTACATCCTCAATTCGTCCGCCATATTCCTCTTCCAGCCTCATCATATTCAGAGGAGACAAATTCCCCTGCACACGAATGCCATATTCTCTATAAAAATCCTCCCGCAGATTTTGCGGAATAAGATGAAGCGGATCTTCATGCATCGGGCAGCCTTTGATCGCATAGACTGCGCCATGATCTGTCAGTGAATATTCCTCTAGTCCTCTTTTCAGCCTAGTAACAAGCGTAGATTTCCCCCCGCTCACTGGTCCCATCAATAACAAAATACGCTTCCTCACATCGAGGCGCTTGGCAGCAGGGTGAAAATATTCCTCCACTAATCTTTCCAATGATTCCTCTAATCCAAAAAGCTCCTGATCAAAAAATTTGTACGTTCTGACCCCATTCTCCTCTTCAATCCCGCTGTCTTTAATCATATGATAAACGCGAGAATGAGCAGATTGAGCGACAAGTGGATTTTCCTTTATAATGTCTAAATACTCGCCAAATGTGCCTTCCCATTTAAGACGCTGCTCTTCTTCTCTGTGCTGTTCGATTTTCTTTAAAATATCCATATGAACCTCCTCTTTCAAGATTGAAGCAAGTAATCAGATACTGTTTTACAATCTATGCGGAGGCGTCCTATTACATGCTTTCGTTCTTCAAAATGACGAATTGGCAAACTGAATTGACAACCATCCGCAAGACCCTTCATAATAAAGGAAAAACAGGAGAAAAATGATCTTCTTCTCCTGCTTTTCAAGGCGAACTTCACATCATATGAAACAGGCAGCGATAGAAACAAAGGGATAAGGGGGAGCTTATATGAGAACGGTCATTATGATGGGCGTCATCATTACGTTTTTAGTATCCATTTTCACAGCTGGCTACGAAGGCAAGCCTGGTAAATGAAAAAAAGGATGTTCCATGAGCGGAACATCCTTTTTTCATTTAGTTCGTTGTTTTTAGCACCTGCTTATTCACTGTGCTTCGATTTTTTCAATATGTCAAAAAATAGACTGAACAAATCATATTTTGTTCCTTATCTCATATAAAAAAAGCCGAGATTGGTATCCCAGCTTTCTTCTTGACCTTATATCAGATCTCGATATTGCTGCTGTCGAAGTGCCTCATACACAAGAATTGCTGCCGTATTCGATAGATTCAGAGAACGAACATGTTCTGTCATCGGTAAACGAAGGCAGCGGTCCATATTCCGCTCGATCAAATCTTTCGGCAATCCACTTGTCTCTCTGCCAAAAACGAAGAAGTAATCTTCATCTAACTGAGAGTAATCAAATGTCGTATGCGGCTTTTGGCCAAATTTTGTGATATAGAAGAATTGTCCCTTCGGATGAGCCTCAAACAATTCATCAAGCGAGTCATGATAGACGACATTGGCATATTTCCAATAATCGAGTCCTGCACGCTTCAGCATTTTATCATCTGTCGAAAAACCAAGCGGACGAATCAGATGAAGGGTTGTATTTGTTGCTGCACATGTACGCGCAATATTTCCAGTATTAGCTGGAATCTCTGGTTGATATAAAACGACATGAAGTCCCAAAAAAGTTCACCTCTAATTTTCTTTTCCGCTCAACATTATACCATTAACTATCCTTCGCGGCATCGTCCAAAATGTGAAAAAACGTATAACGAATAGCTGGTGTATAGGCGGTCGAATCCTCATACGACCAATAACGCATTCGGCTGTCATATGTCTGAGCATTCACAAGAGGCATTCCGCCTTTATCGTGATCGACGACAATGGTTGTATGATTATACCTACCATCTCCCTCAAAATCGTAGCAAATGACATCACCAATTTGAAGCTCCTGCGCTTCCTTGAGTTTCTTTGCTCTTAAACCCGCTTTCGAATTCGCTAAATAATTTTTCATCGAATGAGCCACCGTCCAGCTATAGCTCCACGTGTGCGGCCGCACCCACCAACCAGATCCGCGGTTCGGATACCCTCTCGTTGGCGCATTCCCTGCCTTCAAGCATTGTGAAATAAAATTTGTGCAGTTATCTTCGAAGTTTTTATAGGCGGGATTTCGTTTATTCCAGTACGTCTCCGCATATTGTACGGCTGCCCGCCGGTCATAGTGAAAGGCTCTCCCAAACTGTTCTTCGGTCTGAAAGCGCTCATCCACCTGCTCTTCCATTTGCCGCTTTTCTAACATTATCCGATCTTTCACAAGCATGTCGTTGTAAAGGAACGCTTCTCTTTTTTCTACTTGTTCCTCTAAATAAAAAGAATCGTCTACATCCTTGCATACATAAGTGAGATGAGCAAGATACTGCACATGCTGAGCCCCATCATCCTGAATCGTTGAATCTAGGAGTGTTGCTTTCGCCTTCGCCTTGACAATCTCCACCTGTCTTCTAGCAAAAAGCTCTTTTTTCCGTTCGACTGCTTCCACATCAGACATGAGCTGCGGCTGTTTGATTGCACTTCCATTTAATAAATAACCAAGCCTGTCTTCTAATGTTTGCTCTAATAATTGTTTCACACAGACACCACCAAACTTTTTTTAAAATCTCTGTTTGGTTCATTCTATGTTCACAGAGATGTTATTTAGTATTTAAAGGTGTCTGTAAAAACTCAATCCCTTTGACAATTTCCTGTTTCGCTTCCTCATCACTTTCCCGCTCAAGGGCTTTTTCCAGCTCTGGGAGTAGCTGCTCGTCGCCAATTTTCCCAATTGCCCAAGCAGCCGTGCCTCGAATAACAGGCCTTGGATCCTTGTGCATCAAATCAATCAACACGGGTAAGGCAGATGTATCTTTAAAGTGAGCAAGTGCCAAAATCGCATTTCGCTGAATTGGCTTTTTCCCCCGCCATGAACCTGAAACATGACCGTATTTTTCCTTAAACTCACGATTACTGATCGTAAGAAGCGGCTTTAAGAGCGGCTTCGCAATTTCAGGGTCCGGCTCCATTTCAGGATGCAGGTGAAAGTCCTTCCCTTTATTGATCGGGCAGACAATTTGGCACGTATCACACCCATATAAACGATTTCCTATTTTCGAACGAAACTCGTCAGGCAAAAATCCTTTCGTTTGCGTTAAAAAGGAAATACATCGCTGGGAATTCAGCTGTCCTGGATTTACAAGTGCACCAGTTGGACACGAATCAACACATTTATTACACGTTCCGCACTGGTCTTCAATTTTTTCATCCGGTTCAAATGGGACATTTGTGATCATTTCAGCCAAATACACGTAAGACCCAAACTCTGGCGTGATAATCATACAGTTCTTCGCACTAAAACCTATGCCAGCACGTTCCGCTACTGCACGATCGGACAGCTCCCCTGTATCCACCATTGATTTTGTTCGTATATCGACATGTTTGCTTCGCAAGAATTCCTCGAGCATATCGAGCTTTTTTTTCAGCACAACATGATAGTCTGTTCCCCAAGAAGCACGACAAAAGATCCCTCTTCTTGCATCCTTTGTACTTCGAGGAGCATCTTTCATTTTGGAAGGATACGCGAGCGCTATCGCAACAATTGATTTGGCCTTCGGAAGCAGCAAAGAAGGGTTTGTTCGTTTTTCGATATCAGGCTCTTCAAAGCCTGACAAATACCCTAACGATTCATGTAAGATGAGGCGATCTTTTAATGAATCAAATGTATCAGCACTTGCAAATCGGATTTTATCGACACCAATTTCTTTCGCATATTGAATCAATTCTTCTTTTAATTCTCCAACATGAATCACCTTGCAAACCTCCTTTCTTTGTTTCTTCTGTTGTTTTCAGTATAATACGAGTGTATCATGACCGATTGGAGTGAGTCACTGTGAAGATACATATGGAAATTTCTCATCCTGACAACCCGTCTATCCATGTTGGACATATTGAATATTCGCATATTGAAGTTGGCACATCCCCTCAAATGTTAAAAGGCCGGCTACGCCTGTTTCAAGAATCTTTATTCTTTGAATACGAAGATAAAGTCTTAGAAGAAGTACCAGCAATCAAAGAATGGACGGACCTTTTAAAAGACGTTCCTTTCCTGCCAATTCTTGCTGATATCCAAAAGGAACAATTTATTGACTCGACCAATTCCGTACAGGATTTGTCGATCTTTTTCTCTTTAAAATATTTCTTGCCTATCCTGACATTCGATGCTGATCGCATAGAAGAGCCGCTTTCACTAGCAAAACATGAGAGTGGTTACATTGAATGGCAGGACAACGCAGGACTTAAGGGATTATTTTCTCAAACAAGTAAAGCACACATTTCTCAAGACACAAAAAAAATTCTGCAAATCATTCTGTTTCCGCCATCTATTTCCCGGGAAAAGAGTGAAGCTCTCATCCAATCCTTGACGAAGATGTTTGTACAAATACATGGTGGAGAAAGTAAATATGAATTTATTGAAAAAGCACTGTAGCTTGACAGTGCTTTTTCACATTATACTGACATAATAAAAAACGCAACACTTCGTTTATCTAAGAAACGAAATACTGCGTTATTAACAAAAATTATGTATTGGAGCGGGTGATGAGAATCGAACTCACGACATCAGCTTGGAAGGCTGAGGTTTTACCACTAAACTACACCCGCATCAATTTTTCAAAAGCAACGTCATCGCGTTGACCTTTATTATGTTACAACTTCCTAAACAATTCGTCAAGAGAATATGAAGATTTTTCGTCAAAAAACTTCATATTCTCCGTATATATTACGATAGTTATTTATCGAGCTGAATATAAAATAAGTAGGCATGTGACTTATTCTTCAGCGCTTGCTTAGGATTTTTCTCAATCTCTTCAAGCATTGGTGAATTTCCGTCTTTCCCCATTGCCGCTGTATACGCAATCAGTGCCTTTCCTCCAGAAGAGACTTTGACAGTTTCAGATTGTGCAGAAAAAACATAGTCACTTACCTTGAACGGAAAGCTTGCTGTTGCTTTCGTCATTCCCTCGTTCTTGTTGTCTGACCACATACTAAATTGTGATTCATATGTATCTTTCTCATGCCTTAATTGTAAGAGCACATTCATCGTTTGGTCGGTTCCATCCTGATGTAAAGTAAAGGTGGCAGATGACGCTTCCTTATTAGCTAATCGACCATTTTTATAATGACTCCCGATAAACGTAATACTCTTATCCTTCTTCGTTAATCCTTTTATTGTTAGAGCCACCATTTCATTAGTGGTTGATGCTTCTAGTAAGTTTTTTTCTTTTTTTGTCAGTTTCATTTGTTCGATGGTTACTTGCTTCTTAGTAGCAGACTCCGTGTTTATTGTAGATACCGTCTTCTCGGTTTGCGTGGTTTCTTCAGCCTTCTCACCGCATCCTGCTAATAGAAAAACAGTGAATATAAGAACACTCCATTTTTTTAACATTGAGATCCCCTTTGATGTTTTTTATTTTCTATTATACTAAAATTTGGTTGGACATACAAAAAAAGATTAGGAGAATTCTCCTAACCTTTCGTTTTTTTCTGCTTCATGGCTGATAAGATAGCCACAATGAGAAAACTCGCGGCAAAAATCACAATCATATAAATAAAAAAGTTTGGCTTGATTTGAAAAGTAAATGCGGATGAACCTTCCATCTCAAAAGCGAGACTGTTAAATAATAAAGCATCATTCGTTTTTGATTGAAATAAATGATAGAATAATACGCCGATTGTCAGCATCGGAAAGCCTAAAAACCCCAGAAAACCACCAACAATAGCACCTTGTTTCATCGCCTGTACGTTCATGATCGTTGTCCTCCCATTCCCCCAAGCAATAGCTGCTTCATAATGGATTTACCATCCCCCATAAATGGAAGAAGATAGAGTAATTGAATAAAATACGTGATTGAAAAAATAAAGAAACCTGTTGAAATTGGATTTTCTTTTAGACATAATACGGTCACAATGATCCCTGCTGCTCCGATCACACCTGGGACAAGCGGCCCAAGCAGGGTAATCCATACCTGCTTTTTCTGAAACGGATCTAATACCGGTCTCACAAATTTCACAGACATCATATCACTTGCAAAAAAACCTTGTGGACCATCCCGTCCCGCAAATTTCCGATGCGTATAGCCGTGTGCTGCCTCATGTAAGGCCGTTCCCGTAATTAATCCAAAATAAATAATTGTAAAATAAATCGCAATGGCTGCAATTGATCGGTCAGGAATGAATAAAAAAGCGATTCCTGCCATGACCATAAATAGCATCCAGAAAAAGATGATTTTACGCGTCACCATGAGTAATGCTGTCCCAAAAATATGAAGGAACGAGTGACCAGTGCAATCAAATCGTTCCTTCATTTTCACTTGATACTGCTTGAAAAATTGACAGCAGGCTGTCACAATCCGATATGGTGATTGATAATGAATAGACAGTAAGTGGTGCTGATTCAACCCCATTATCAGTTGATAAAAGTCACGAGAAATCACAGACTCATCGACCTGAAACAAATCGGCGAGCTCTGCGGTAATACTCGCTTCTGTCCTTTTACCATCTACTTTCGTTAACATATGATAGGCACTTTCATTAATCGGGAGTGTGCTTCCATACTGCGTATCCGTGAGATGCCTCTTTTGTAAGGTCACATACGGCGCAAGTGCCGGTACCCGCTCAATCTTTAGCTTATTGTTAAGAAGTTGAATCATGTGAATACCTCCATGAAAAACCTTTGTATATGGCAAAGATGAGCAGACCTTCAAATGCAGCTACAAGCAGCCACTGAAGTGTTTGACTCGACTCCCCTATGACATAGTTTCCAATAAAAACAATCGGAATCATGAGTAAAATAAGTGCTCCAAATGAAAAAATGCCTGTGTAAGGATTGTTCCGATCAAGCGGAAGTAAAATACCTACCACATAAAAGAGCGCAGTGGCATTGCATAAGACAGCGGCCCCAATCAATACGTTCCAAACCTGATCAGGAAGCGTCAGCGTTGTCAGCATGAAGATTGCAATTTGCAGTACACCAACAAGCAAAAGCCCGATAAACTTATACAGAGCCACTTCCCACGATCTTAGACCAAATGTTTTGTACATCCCCAGCATTCGTTTATCATTGCCAAATGAATTGAAGGCGGTTAATCCAGCAAGAGCGCAGAGAACAAAAAATGCTTCTTCTTCAAAACGGAATCCAAATTGATAACGGACGAATAAGATCACAATGAGGAGAATGAGAAAGTTTAAAATGTTTTCTTCATTTCGCACCTGTGATTTCATTTCCTTTACAATAAGTGACCATTTTTTTGAAGAAGAGAACGGCAGTTTGTTTAAGAAGGTTAACGCTTTTTTCTCTGCCATAATCGGCATCATCGCAAGGGAAAGAAATGCACCGCTCGCCGATAAAAGGATAAACAGAATCAAAATTGCATAGTTTACCCCTTCAGGAGACATTCCTTGAGCCGCTAAGAAAAACGGTGCTGTAAAATACATCAAATGATAATCAAACTGTATATATGATTGCTGAATTTGACTGATATCAAAATGCGTCATTCCATACGCTACAACCAGTGCTAATAAAACAAAGATCGCTGCAAATTTTTGCAACGGTAATTTTAATTTCAGAATGACTAAATACGTCATATTATAAATGAGTTGCAAAAGCATTAAGACAAAAAGCGATTGCAAAATCACCATCAAAAAGAACGTAAAGATAAAGAAAATACCTATTCCCTGGGCAATAAAATTAGGTAAAAGCAGAATACCGATAAAAAATAAAACAAGTCCTGCCACCACTGTCACCATCGGAATAAAGTAACCAAGGCTTTTCTGAAAGGTAGAAAGCGGGAACCAGCTGAGCTGCATAGAAAAACGGTCTTGCTCAGGCGTTCTGACCTTGATCAAAATGAATAACAGGCTAGTAAAGATGGATGCATTGATCGCCATTGACACAACGAGTAATCCTAGTGAACGTTCATCGCCATTTAAGAAAGCCTTCATAAAGACACCCGTAAAACTGTATCCGATGATGGCGCCCATTGTGACGGCAAATAAAAAGAATAAGATCACAATGATCCGCTTCGTCTGAGTATCAAAGAGCTTATACATCTCCTGCTGCCACATTTTAAGCATCATTCTAGAAATGATTAATGATTTCATCAAAATGTGCACCCCTATCACTTAACATTGAAGCTTTCAGAAACACCTGTTCCAATGTGCTTGATTGATACTTCTCTTTTAAGGCTGAGACCGTTCCTTCATCCATTTTATTTCCCTTAGAAATAATGGCGATTTTGTGGCACAGCTCTTCCGCTGAAAGCATATCATGCGTTGAAAGCAAGATCGCACCATGGTGCTCGGCATAACGCTTCATCAGTTTCTTTGTGTTTATAACCGCTTCAATATCAAGTCCTCTAAAGGGCTCATCCATGATCACCAATTGACTATCAAGCATAAAGGCGGCAATCAGCTGTGTCTTTTTTTTCATACCATGTGAATAGGTTTCAATCGGTCTTGATAAAGCCGAGTCCATATCAAACAGTTCAATCAGTTGATTTCTTCTATGAATTGTTTTACATTCATACATAGAAGAAACAAAATCTAAATATTCAGCCCCAGTCAATGCTTCAGGGAGCAGCAGATCATCTGGAACATAGGCTACTTGTTTTTTAAAGGATGGTTCGTCATTTGTGACATCCTGCAACAGAATCGTTCCTTCTGTATGCTTAATGATGCCGAGTATACAGTTAATCATCGTTGTTTTACCAGAACCATTCGGTCCAGCAACAGCAACGATTTGATGAGGGTCGATTTTTAAATGAAAATCATTGACAGCAGTCACGTTATTTTTATACGTCTTGGTTAATTTCTCGATCGTAAACATATAACCTCCAAGTGTCTGCATATTCTTTAAAAACAGATCAGGCTAAACCGCCCGCCACAGACGGTTTAGCCTTGGTGTCATTTCATAGAAGTAAAAAGATGAATCCTAAGTATAGCTACTTACATTCAATTTGGACTTTTAAGCCACTTTCCCACTGAACGGCTCCTGTAAAGCTACCCTTGCCGTTTGCTAAACACCAAACTGCTGCTCCTAGAACAACTGTTGCTCCCAATCCAAGAAGGACAGCAACAAATACTAAGAACCAAGCTTGGTCCATAATAGCAGGTTCCATAGTGGAATAGTCAACTTGCGGCGCTGCATAAGTCATACTTTTCACCTCCCAGCTTATGATGATCGTATCATAGGCTCTACTCTCCAAACATCAACAGAAGATCCCATTTTTGACCGAACATACTTTCGGATAAAATGTGACTTTTTATTCAATTCTTCACTTTTAAGTGCAAGACCCCTATCTTATTAGCTAGATTTTTTCACTCCTTAAGAACCACAAAACCCATATAATGGCAATTAAACCATCTTTTTTCTTCTTTTTTTGAAATAGTCCATTTTTATCAATCCCTTTATATATTCTTTCTTTTTTGTGAAATAGAAAGAATTCCCCCGATATATCAGATAAAAAGGTCCTGATTATATGTCGTTAACACACCATTTATGAAATATTTACTGATAATTCCGATAAAAGAGTGAGTCTATTTCCCTTCTTCTCTTGTCACTTAAAATATGTATATACAAGAAAGTCCATTGGGAAAAAAGCCCTTTCTTTTCTTGAGTAACATCCAACATATGATTCGCTTCTTTTTATGAAAAAACAACTTACAGCATAGACATTTCCATGATTTCACTAGTTGGCAATGATTGATTGCTTTCAAAAAAACTGATCCGTACTCTCTAATGAAACAACCCCTCTTTTCATCCAGCGTATCCACACCCTTCCTCATTGAAATTAAAAAAGCCCATCAACTTTATTTATTATTTTTTCAGATTTATCTAAAAAATGATTGACCAAGCTCGAAACAAGATTTATAGTCTTATTAAATATTTCTTATCAAAGTAGTTGGTTTTATCTAACAAAAGGAGGATACACACATGTCAGAAGAACATCCATTCCGTTTAGAAACAAAAGCCATTCACGCAGGTCAGGAGCTTGATTCAGCAACCTATTCAAGAGCCGTGCCTATTTACCAAACAAGCTCTTTCGGTTTTAGAGATAGTGAGCATGCGGCGAATTTATTCGGACTGCAGGAACCCGGAAATATTTATTCTCGCATTATGAACCCCACAAATGACGTCTTTGAAAAACGGATCGCCGAGCTTGAGGGCGGCATTGGTGCACTTGCTGTCTCTTCTGGACAAGCAGCGACCACTTATTCTATTTTAAATATTGCAGGAGCTGGTGACGAAATTGTATCCTCCAGCAGCCTTTATGGAGGCACCTACAATCTGTTTGCTCATACGCTTAAAAAGCTCGGCATTACAGTGAAATTTGTCGATTCATCCAACCTTGAAGAACTCGAAGCAGCGATTACAGACAAAACGAAGGCAGTGTATGCAGAGAGTATTGGGAATCCTAAAGGCGACATTCTACATATTGAAGCCATCTCAGCCATTGCACACAAGCACCACATTCCGCTTATTGTGGACAATACGCTCGCAAGCCCCTATTTATTAAGACCGATTGAGTTTGGCGCAGACATTGTCGTCCATTCCGCTACAAAATTCATTGGCGGTCATGGTACATCAATTGGCGGTGTCATTGTCGATAGCGGCAAGTTTCCTTGGGCCGACAGTGATAAGTTCAAAGGGCTGACTGAACCAGATCCAAGTTATCACGGCCTGACGTATACCGAAGCAATTGGAGAAGCGGCTTATATCACAAAAGCACGTGTGCAGCTCTTACGGGATTTAGGAGCAGCCTTGTCACCTTTCAACTCATTTTTACTTCTGCAAGGCCTAGAAACTTTGCATCTGCGTCTCGAGCGACATAGTGAAAATGCGTTAAAAACAGCGCAATTCTTACAAGATCACCCTCTTGTAGATTGGGTAAGCTACCCAGGTCTTGAAAGCCATGAATCTTATGAGCTTGCTCAAACCTATTTACCAAAAGGACAAGGCGCCATTCTCACATTCGGTATTAAAGGTGGACGAGAAGCAGGTAAAAAGCTTATTGATTCAGTTAAACTTTTCTCACATCTCGCAAATGTGGGCGATTCTAAATCATTGATCATTCATCCTGCCAGCACAACGCATCAGCAATTAAGTGAAGCAGAACAAAAAGCGACAGGCGTCACACCTGAGCTCATTCGTTTATCTGTTGGAACAGAAGCGATTGAAGACATTATTGCAGACCTTGAACAGGCGATCAAAAAAAGCCAGGCTGAATGAAATAGAAAAAGCACACCTCCTCTGTGTGCTTTTTTATGTTTCATTCATTATTGAGTAGTCGAACGTCTTGGAAAGGATAGAACACAAATGATGTCGTTCCTTGAATATCACTCTTTGTAAAAAGACCTAAGCCATTGCGACTGTCCATTGAGTTTTGACGGTTGTCACCCATGACAAAATACTTGCCTTTTGGAACGGTAAGAGGACCAAAATCAGGTGTCAGCAAGATGCCATCTGCGGCTGCTTTCTTTTTGTTTGACGCTAAGTAAGGCTCTGCCACCTTTTGACCATTGACATACAGCTGGTCATTTTTCATTTCAATTTTATCACCAGGTAAACCAATCAACCGTTTAACATAATGAGTACTGCGGTCTTCCCCATCAAGAACAATGATCTGTCCCCGCTTATAATCACCGAAATAATCAACCGTCTTATTCACAAAAACCCGCTCTGTATTATGCAATGTTGGATCCATAGAGGTCCCTTTTACAATATACGGTGCGAATAAAAAGTTACGAATGATAAAAACGGCAATGAATGCGATTAAGATCGCTTTGAGCCAGCCCCATACTTCTGATTTCTTTTTTTGTGTTTTTGTATTTGTTGTCATAAGCTCCTCCTGAAATCCCCTAGGACGAAATGAGTTCCGCTAGCTGCACGCCAGCATAACGCTTGTATCACCCTAAATATAAACATAATTTGCCAACAAATCAAGCGATGAGAGAGAAAAAGGCAAGCACCCTTCTGTGCTTGCCCAAAACTCAGTTACTTAGCAGTAGAATTCTCTTCTTTTTCTTTTGATTTACCATAGAAATAATCAGATGGATTCACTGGTTTAAAATCAGACAGCTTGTGGAATCGAAGAAGATCCCTATAAAGCACTTTATCTGATAGGCTTAACTGATTATCGACACGGGCTTTAATCGCCTCTGTCTTTTTATTTTGTTTCACAACTTTACCTGTTTTTGTATCATAGACAGTGTTATCTACAAGTGTATATTTTGGTGTCACATAGTTTCCGTTACGGAATGCAACAGTTTGATCATGCTTCTTAGAGAATAGATCTGTTCCAAAATTCACATACTCATTTGAATCAATACCTTGTAAGTGAAGAAGCGTAGGCATCACGTCTACTTCACCACCATACGTATGGTTCACGCCGCCCTGTTTGCCAGGAATACGAATCATGAGTGGTACACGCTGGTTTTGTGCATTTTGATAAGGTGTAATTTCTTTCCCTTGAATTTCGCTCATTGCACGGTTATGGTTTTCAGAAATACCGTTGTGATCACCATATAATAAAATGACAGAGTCTTTATACATACCTGATTTTTTCAAGTCTTTAAAGAATTGCTCTAATGACTCATCTAGATATCTTGCTGTTTGGAAGTAGTTATCTACTGTTTTGTCACCAGTTGTTGCCTTAGCAATCGTCGCATCTTTTTCATCTAAATTAAATGGATAGTGATTAGTCAATGTCATTAAATGTGCATAAAATGGCTTTTTCATTGATTCTAGCATCGGGATTGATTCTTTGAAGAATGGTTTATCCTTCAGACCCATATTCACAAGATTTTCTTCATCCATGTTGTAATATGAAGCATCGAAGAATTGATCATATCCCATATGCTTATAAATCGTGTCACGGTTCCAGAAAGATTTATAGTCCCCGTGAAGCACTGCGCTCGTATAGCCTGCTTTTTGATCTAGAATGGCAGGGAGTGATTGGTAAGTGTTTTCACCTTTTGTTACAAACGCTGCCCCCTCTGGCAAGCCGAACATACTATTATCCATCATCAGTTCAGCATCAGCTGTTTTTCCTTGACCTGTCTGATGGAAGAAGTTATCGAAATACGTAAAGTCCTCTTTCCCATGAGCCAGCTTGTTTAAAAACGGTGTCACTTCTTCTCCATTTAGTTTGTAGTCAATTAAGAAAGACTGGAAGCTTTCTAAATGGATTTTAATGATGTTTTTCCCTTTTGCTTTACCGAAATACTCTGCGTTTGGCTTCGCATAGTGAGAAGCTGTATAGTTTACAACATCTGTTAAATCTTCACTGCTCGCATTTGCTACCTGTGTTGCATTTTGTGCTGATTGTACTCCGTCATAAATCGTATAATTATAAACACCTAAATATTTAACAACATACTTATGATCAAATGTTCTTGTTAACAATTCTGGACGGTCCTTTTCAGCTAAATGAAGGTTTACGAAGAACAGTCCTACACCTGCAGCTACAATCAGCAGTGCAAATGTCTTTTTCATTTGGAATTTCTTCACTTCTGGTCTCCAAATCACAATCGCAATCAAGATCATAATATCAAGGAAATACAAAAGGTCATGCGGCTTAATACTAGATAACACACCGCCAGTCATGCCTCCTCCAAGATTGCCTGCTTGCTTCATTGTGGAGAAAGTCAAAAAGTCATCAAAGAAACGGTAGTACGCTACATTCGCATATAAAAGTGCGGTCATAATAAAGTCAATCACAATTAAAACAATGGCAGATTTACGACCCTTCAAAAAGAGAGCCAGTCCCAAAAACACAATGGCTGAACTAAATGGATTTAATAAAAGAAGACCCTCTTGAAAAGAACCTTTCACTCCTAAATTAAAGTCCATTTTGTAGGCTGCATACGATTTCGCCCAAAATAAAAGGACAGCCAATACAAAAAAGCTATATTTGTTCGCAAATATTTTTTTCATAAAACCTCTTCTTTCTTATTATCGTTCTGATATAAATGAAATCATAAAAAATTTACATTGATTTTGCAAATGTAAATCTTCTTCACCAAGCATTCCGATGCTCTGTTGCCGCCGGATATGTGTGCTCCTCTAATATAACGTATGAGAAGCATTATAGGTTTCAAAAAAAATACGAGTAAATAAAAGGAAAAATATCCATTTACATTTCTTTTACACACACTTTGCAATTCAATGGATGAAGAAGGGTTTGTAAATCACTCAGTACTACTTTACTTTTTTCATCTATTCGTGTCAAAGTAATTATAAAGAAAAGGAAGAATCACCTAGGTCTTTCGACTCTTTCATCTAAATTTATACAAAATTCGATAACTTCCACCATCCCTGTATTTTCTCTCCTTCTGACAATCTAAAAAAGTTTTAAGCAAAAAAAGCTTGATTTCTCCTCCTCATATGCGGTGTGATAAAGATATAGATTTTCAACAAATCAGGCTGGAGGACATCAAATGAAACATAACAAACAAATAAACGCATTTGAAGAACGATTTTCAGAAGAAATAGACCACATCATTGCTGTCACAGGACCCTCTGGAGTAGGTGCAGGAAAAGCAGCCGGACAGGAATCTCTTTGGACCGCTTCAATTCCCCTCATTGCATGCAAAGATAAAGACCTCATCACAACAGAAAACATCAGACTCTGCTGGTTAACAGATGAAGAGGGATTAAGGGAAAAGCAGGCACAATTACATAAAGAATCAATCGTGACACTTCAGGTCCGAAAAGGTGAAGGTGAGTTCATGCTTGTGTCACTCATCGATACAGATACACAGGATGAAGAGCTGCAAGTGATACTAGAAGAAGCCCAAAAACCTGTTTTTTATCATGATGACATGCTGGGTACCTTTGAATTAGTGAAAGGACTAGACTTATTTGAAACAACGATCCAGTGGAGTAATGAAGAGTGCCTGCTCTACTTCAACCTCGAAGAAGATGAAAAAGTAAACGACTCTCTTCGAACCGCTAGACAACTCATGAAAGGGCAGACTACATGGGATGCTTCTATTAAATCATTTGCAGCAAATCAGCTGCTTGAATTAGCTAAAGACTGGCAGGCACAAGATGACTCCGCTGAAACACAAGAAGAGCTTACGCTGGATCACTTTATAAGCCGCATCTCACTTGAAAGTCTGCATGCTTACCCAGATGGAGAGTTTGAAGTCTACTGTCATGACGGTGATTTATTTTGGGGACATGTCATCATTGTCTCAGGCAATATCAATGGCACGTTTCAAGATGCCCACATTGCAGGCTAAAGATTGGCGGGATAAATAATGGAGATCAAGGCTTTTCATGAATTAAAGCAAATTGGAAAAACACCCGTCGTGGCTAAGATTGGCGGCTTTCGTCCTGATCCAGCAGCACACAGCTGGTTTGCCGGTCATTTCTTCATCCACCCTGATCAAGGCTGGCCCATAGATCAAGATGGCGTCATGATTCCGATCTTACAAATTTATTTACCTGAAGTGCCAGGAGGATTGAACGAATTCAATGAATGTAAAATGATTCAAATCTTTCTCAACCAGAAAGCACTTCCGATGGATATTACCAAAAACGGCGAGTGCTGGAAGCTCATTGAATATGCAGATATGGAAGGATTAGAAGTAGTTGAAACTCCTGAAGAAGTGAGAGGACTCAAACCCTTTCAAATCCAATGGAAGGAAAGTGAGCAAGAAGACTACCCTTGCTGGGAAGAAGCGTGGTCATACGTCGATTTATCAGAAGTAAATGAAAGTGATGAAGCGACAGAACACTTCTTTGATCAATACACCAATTATTCGTTCACAAAAATCGGTGGATATGGGGCGTATATTCAATCCCCACCCCATCAACAACAAGGCGAATTCATGCTGCAAATCGCCTCAGAAGAAAAACCCCGGTTCATGATTGGTGATAATGGCACGATGTATTTCTATTACGACAAAGACACAAAAGAATGGTTTATGCATTGGGATTGTTTTTAAAGTTTTATTGAATGAAACCTTTCCTCCTTCTAAGCGTAGGAAATAATATGGAAGGAGGAACCAACATGGGATTCATTTTCGATATCTTTTCACTTGCTGTATATATCCCTTTTCTACAGGTAGATGAAGAGGATATCTCTAGAAACGCAGCCCATCTCAAAAAACATAGCTGGTTTCATGAGTTATTAAATGATCCAGCTTACAGGCATCTCATCATTTATCATCCAGATGTCCGCCAAGTCATTGGCAGATGTAACACAGATAAACTTCATCAGAAGCGATACAACTTAAAATGCGAACGTAAAGTGCTGAAAGCATTACGTCGTGCCAAGTAAATGGACAAAAGGGCCTTGCTTTCCTATGGCTCTTTTCATCGTTCTCTAAGAAAACATTTGACGCCTGGACAACTCTCCCCGTATATTATGTATAAATCCATCTTTTTCATAGAAAAGGGGGCTTTACATGCGCTTGTTTAAGTACTGGAGAAAAAAGCAGCCTAAACAACAGATCATCTCAGAAATGAAAGAAGACAGCATCCCAATTAACTTCTCCGCACTTCCCTTTGGTACAGACACAGTAGATGATTTTTTGTTCAACTTAGACCTCACCTCGAAGCTAACAGATCCCTATAAAGAAACAGATCCGAACAAATGAACCTAGACCTTCATGAATCCTCATCCAATCCTGGATGATTTTTTTATACTCGATGAAAGAGGTGGCCCATGAAAACATATTATTTCGTCAGACACTGCCAAGCAAATGGACAATCCAAGGATGCGTCTTTAACGCCTCAAGGCATCGCACAATCTCACGCACTAGCACAGTTCTTTTCTGGCATTCACCTCAAACAGATCATCTCAAGTCCTTATAGACGAGCGACCCAAACCACTGAACCTCTTGCTCATGAAAAACAGCTCGAGGTACAAATTGATCATCGTCTCTCTGAACGTGTGTTAAGCAGCAGACCAATGGACGATTGGTATGAGAAACTAAAGCTCAGTTTTACGGACTTGCATATGACCTGTGAAGGCGGAGAATCGAGCCAAGAAGCGATGAATCGTATTGTAGAAGCACTCTATGAACAAATAAAATTAGGAAAAGATCATACTCTATTCGTCACGCATGGTAATATTATGAGCCTGCTTCTAAAACACGCCGATCCAACGATTGGATTCAAAGAGTGGGAGAAGCTAAGCAATCCAGATGTCTATGTTCTGAAATATTTTAATTTTAGACCAGATCATGTAGAAATAGAGCGAATATGGCATAAATAAAAAGGCAGAGTTGATTTCTGCCTTTTCTTATACAAACAACTATTGATGAAAATAAAATGCCTCTACCCACTCATACGGCTTCTTACGCTCCGCACACCATTTCATAAAGCCTCTTGTCTCCGTTTGCTGAAATTTCTTCCAGTCCGATAAAAGCTGATCATAATAGGCTGCTTGTTTTTCAACATTGGTACGAATCCTTTTATCTTCGATCAGCATCATGACATCTTCAATGCCTTGAATTCGCTCTTGATCTTTCTCATAGGTGCTTAAATAAAGATCTTCATGTATATGATGAAACGAATACCACAAAGCCGATAAATAGGTTTCGCAAATTTGTACAATGACACGCTGCTCCTTGCTACCTCCAAGCTCTAGTGCCTTCAATAAATAGGGCAGCCCTTCTCCCTGATGCACAAACAAGCCCTGCCAGCGATACGGTCTCACATCCATAGGATCAACCTTCTCCCACTCTTGCAGAACAGGCTGAATCACCCCAGTTATCAATGGATACACAAGCAAATGATGACCATCCTCAAACCGTTCAATCTTCTCAAACAGCCAAACAACAAATGAACGCCGTGCTGCAAATTCGTTCTCATTCATCTCTTCAACAAAAAACCGAAGAACCTTTAACGCATCTTTACGCAGACCCTGTTCTTTCTTCACACAGTACTGTCTAAAAAGCGGATAATCATGTGATCCCTCGTCTTCAATGATGGTCTGTACTATCGTCCTTATTTGCAAGTTAACAACTCCGCCTTTTTACATTCATTCTATTGATATACTATAGCCAAGTGAGTGTAACATCCACAAGAAACTAGTAGAAAGGTGAGTTTCTCATATTTGAATCATAAAGCTGATTCCTTAACGTTGATTCACCCAATCTATATAAAGCTTTTGAATCACTTTTTTGATTTTATCGTAGTTCTCCCAACGATCTTCAACATAATACACGCCTTCAGTTTCTGGAAATGTCTCCACGTAGTCATTCTAAATACAATCCATTCATTTTTTCTCTATTTCAAAAGTAATTTTACGTCTAGATAAAGACAATCTGCCAATCTCTATTTGCCTTTTAATTTAAAGAGTAGGAAGCTAAACGATTGGCATAATCCCCTGCACATCTCAAATCCATTCTTTTCTATGTTCTTGAATGAATTGAATGTCTTGTTGATAATGCTCAAGGTGTCCTTCATGAATCATGTTTTGAAACGCTCTATCACCTTCACCCGCTTTTCGCTTCATGTATTGACATAAACCTTCTAAACGCAGCAACACCATGTCCACATAATCTTCTGCTATTTCCTCACCATAAGCTTCAAAAAACAGTTTGACTCTATACTTTATATGGTCTGCATGTTCTAATGAATGATAATTCACGATCTCCCCCTTTTCAGTGCGAAAAAGTCTACTGAGAGGCACACATGTATAAAGGGTATAAGCGATATCCCAAAGTCTTGGACCAGGAGCAGCTACATCAAAATCAATGATTCCCACTGGCTTTTTATCTTTGAAAATGATGTTGTACATAGCAAAATCATTATGACACACAACCTCTATTTCGCTAGGCGTATTGTCCATTCGTTCCCAATCATCTGAAATGGGAAAGTCACGAACAGCATCATGATACAGTCTAAGCATTCTCGCTATTTCTTTTAAGGCATAGTGAGAGCACATGTATTCTTTTAAAGGATCATGACCGGCTACGCCTTCAATGAAGGACAATATCTCTCTACCTTGTTCATCAACCCCTAAATACTTTGGAGCATAGTGAAAGTTCTTATTTTCCAAATGCTTTAGCAGCTTCTGTATATTGATGCTGTCTGACTTTACTTCTCGACGAACGGTATCCCCCACACGATATACGTTCGAGACATTCCCACCAGTCAGTAATTCTTCATTTTCATATTGATTGTTCATGAAAGTCCCCCTCAAATTGGGTCACAATGATGAATTCTGCAACGATGTGTGTTTGCCCATAAGTATAAGTTCAGTTATACAAAGGTAGTACTTGGCAATAAGTTGCCTTATGACTTTTCGCAGGATTTTTCCACTTAATCATTAGATGAATCCTTTAGGATTATTTCAGAGGTATCATCTAAATTTTCTGTCTCACATAGTTAAATGTATCTTATCAAATGTTGCAAATGATCTAAAGAATTATTCTGCTAAAAGGAATGACATGTTTTCTATTTTCTAATAGGTTTATATTTAAAATATCAACACTTCATTTAACATACAAAAAAACGTTTCACCACAAGGAAGAAACGTTAGATTCAACGGTAAATACCGCCGATGAAACTTTTAATAGATACCGGTGGCCGGGGTCGAACCGGCACTCCGCGAGGAACACGATTTTGAGTCGTGCTTGAACGTCTGAACCCATGAACCATTGGTATTTTGCTATTTATCAACTGTTTCTTAAAATCGTGTCATACGACCTGTTAATTTATGAACCTATTTTAGCTTTTTTAGAAATTAATAGCAAGGAAAACACAAGGTGAAATACTGTCAATAAAGGGTATTTTCTAATGTTTGACACGGCATTGATTTTAACTCTGATTGTGGGAGCAGGAGTGCTATCACCATTAAATAACATTGACCTTCTAACTTTGGTGATAAGCACCCCGACACCTAACTTTGTGTTTCTTATTTGTTGTTATGTATATTTTACCGATATGTTCATTTAAAGTCTATAACTTAATTTACATTTTGTTCAAAAAATAGATGAATAACTTTATTTGAACACAAATAAGGAGCAATGAAATTGTTTATTTAGGTCATGGTCTATTTTTACAAATCAATTCATAATTGAATGTTGTTGACCAAAAGAAAAAGACCACAAAATGGTCTTTGTGTGTTATTCAATTATCACAGGTTAGCAAAACAGCTATAATCTCTGTGGTAAATGGTGTTTATACATTTCTAATGCATCCGTATTTTCTTCTAATACAGTTATGGTTTTAGGATTTGGTTTTACATAAATAATAGGATAGTCCTTTTCACCAAATTCCTCTTGGACAGTAAAAGCTAATTTTTCGTCATCAATTGAAAATTGTGCGTCAATTCCCTTTTTGTTTCCACGAGCATCAAGTCTTACCCACTTATTAAGTGATTTAAAGAAAGCAACATTTAAAGCATGAATACAATACCCTTTTTCTGGTATATCGAACAACATCAATCGTTGATAACAAAATCCTGTTGGTATTCCTTGAGAACGTAATAAAGATGCTAACAAATTAGATTTTGCATAGCATCTTCCTTCTTTATACACTAATACATCCGATGCATTACATGTTACTCGTTTCCCTTGTATATCCCAAGAATGAGATATTTCATCACGAACATACTCATAGGCAAGTTTTATTTTTTCAATTTCAGTTTGAGCTGAAATAAAAAGTTCATCTGCTTTCGACCTAATAATAGGATTAGTATAATTGACTTGTTTTAACTCAATCAAATAATCTTCTAATTTTTCACTTTCACATATCAGATGCATTAACCTCACCCTCCAATCGATAATTTTTCACCAAGTTTTTTCTTCATAGAAACAACTTTTATACTTAAACCGTTTGGCTTATGTACTACTTCCTCATCGTAGATGAAATACCCCATCGAAATATATAATTTTATATTTTTACTCACTGTCATACGAACTTTGCAAAATATATTAGTTATTTCTTCTTGTATTGCAAAATCTTCTAAAAAACTTAATAATTTTTTCGCAATACCATGACCCTGCATTTCTGGAATTACTGATAGTCTATAAAAATATAAACTACCTTCTTTTATCTGAAAGCGAACCATTCCAACTGGCTGATTTTCAATAAAACAAATTAAACTCCTTTCTCCGTTTTTTAAGGCAATTAAAACGGACTGCACAGTTTCCTCCAAAGCACTTGATGGTGGTACTGCGTCTTTATACTCCATAAATGCCTTTGTCATTAAATCATGTATTACCAATGCATCCGATAAATCAGCAAACTTTATCTCCAAAAATATCCCTCCTCAATATTATAAATATACAAAATAGTGAATATTTAATCAAATAGGAATTATTGCAAAGTTCATCTACATTCTGACGTTTAAATTAACTAAAGGTGAAAAAGTTCTATGCTTATCCATTACATCATCGCTAAACAGATTGACATATACCCTTACCATCTCCATACTTGTATGCCCTAAAATTTGTTGTAATTCAAATATCCCTGCACCGTTCTTTACACTTACTTTTGCAAAGGTATGTCTAAACGTATGGCAGGAACATCTAACACCTTTTATTTCGGCTTGTTTACCGTAAAATGTTACCCTGTTTTGGAATTGCCTTTTAGACATTTTCTCACCGGCAAGAGTGACAAATAAAGCATCTGTTACCATTACTCCACGAATTTGAATGTATTTCTGTAATTGTGTTTTCATCTTTGACTGTATAGGCACGATCCGCTCTTTATATGTTTTTGTATTCCTAATATGGATTTTAGATTCATTTTGCCACTTTTTTATTCCTCCTTATTTGATGACAGGGTACGCACACGATTTTATGTACACGATATTTTTCTATGAATCGTATTTAAGACAAATAAAAAACGCTTCTTACGAAATGTAAGAAACGTTGATTTCACTGCATTGGCAAGCAGTATCATGATACCGGTGGCCGGGGTCGAACCGGCACTCCGTGAGGAACACGATTTTGAGTCGTGCGCGTCTGCCAATTCCGCCACACCGGCATGATTATTAAAGAGCGCAACTTATAATAAAAACATGGTGCCGAGGGCCGGACTTGAACCGGCACGGTAGTCACCTACCGCAGGATTTTAAGTCCTGTGTGTCTGCCAATTCCACCACCCCGGCAGTCTTTTCAAAAAGGCGACACCCGGATTTGAACCGGGGATAAAGGTTTTGCAGACCTCTGCCTTACCACTTGGCTATGCCGCCATTATTGGAGCGGAAGACGGGATTCGAACCCGCGACCCCCACCTTGGCAAGGTGGTGTTCTACCACTGAACTACTTCCGCACATTAACTGGGCTAGCTGGATTCGAACCAACGCATGACGGAGTCAAAGTCCGTTGCCTTACCGCTTGGCTATAGCCCAATAATAAAATGGGGCGATTGATGGGAATCGAACCCACGAGTGCCAGAGCCACAATCTGGTGCGTTAACCACTTCGCCACAACCGCCATAGATGTTATGAATCATATTAAGAAAATTGGCAGGGGCAGTAGGAATCGAACCCACACCGGAGGTTTTGGAGACCTCTGTTCTACCTTTAAACTATGCCCCTATGAAAATAAAAATGGTGGAGGGGGGCGGATTCGAACCGCCGAACCCGGAGGGAGCGGATTTACAGTCCGCCGCGTTTAGCCACTTCGCTACCCCTCCACATTTGAAAAACAGTGCCGGCAAGAGGACTTGAACCCCCAACCTACTGATTACAAGTCAGTTGCTCTACCAATTGAGCTACACCGGCAAATAGTGGTGGCTCGGGACGGAATCGAACCGCCGACACACGGATTTTCAGTCCGTTGCTCTACCAACTGAGCTACCGAGCCAAGTATTCATTTTAAAAATGGCGGTCCGGACGGGACTCGAACCCGCGACCTCCTGCGTGACAGGCAGGCATTCTAACCAACTGAACTACCGGACCATTTTGGTTGCGGGGGCAGGATTTGAACCTGCGACCTTCGGGTTATGAGCCCGACGAGCTACCGAACTGCTCCACCCCGCGACGATATAAAAGATATGGTGGAGGATGACGGGCTCGAACCGCCGACCCTCTGCTTGTAAGGCAGATGCTCTCCCAGCTGAGCTAATCCTCCGAATAAAAAATACTGGTGTATATTCTATAAAATGGTGACCCGTACGGGATTCGAACCCGTGTTACCGCCGTGAAAGGGCGGTGTCTTAACCGCTTGACCAACGGGCCCTTTATTATGTAAATTTGTGGCGGAGAGCAAGGGATTCGAACCCTTGAGACGGGGTTACCGCCTACACGATTTCCAATCGTGCTCCTTCGGCCACTCGGACAGCTCTCCAAATTGGCTCCGCAGGTAGGATTCGAACCTACGACCGATCGGTTAACAGCCGATAGCTCTACCACTGAGCTACTGCGGAATGAAGAAAGCCTGGCGATGTCCTACTCTCACAGGGGGAGACCCCCAACTACCATCGGCGCTGAAGAGCTTAACTTCCGTGTTCGGTATGGGAACGGGTGTGACCTCTTCGCCATCATCACCAGACAATTTAGTGACAAAAGATATTATACTATGTATTGAAAATAAATCAAGAGATATTTAAAAAATGTTCTCTCAAAACTAGATAACAATGTTCAAGCTTCACATTAGAATATAGGTTAAGTCCTCGATCTATTAGTATCTGTCAGCTCCACGTGTCACCACGCTTCCACCTCAGACCTATCAACCTGATCATCTTTCAGGGATCTTACTTCCTTGCGGAATGGGAAATCTCATCTTGAGGGGGGCTTCATGCTTAGATGCTTTCAGCACTTATCCCGTCCGCACATAGCTACCCAGCGATGCCCTTGGCAGAACAACTGGTACACCAGCGGTGCGTCCATCCCGGTCCTCTCGTACTAAGGACAGCTCCTCTCAAATTTCCTGCGCCCGCGACGGATAGGGACCGAACTGTCTCACGACGTTCTGAACCCAGCTCGCGTACCGCTTTAATGGGCGAACAGCCCAACCCTTGGGACCGACTACAGCCCCAGGATGCGATGAGCCGACATCGAGGTGCCAAACCTCCCCGTCGATGTGGACTCTTGGGGGAGATAAGCCTGTTATCCCCGGGGTAGCTTTTATCCGTTGAGCGATGGCCCTTCCATGCGGAACCACCGGATCACTAAGCCCGACTTTCGTCCCTGCTCGACTTGTAGGTCTCGCAGTCAAGCTCCCTTGTGCCTTTACACTCTGCGAATGATTTCCAACCATTCTGAGGGAACCTTTGGGCGCCTCCGTTACATTTTAGGAGGCGACCGCCCCAGTCAAACTGCCCACCTGACACTGTCTCCCTGCCCGATAAGGGCAGCGGGTTAGAAGGTCAATACAGCCAGGGTAGTATCCCACCGATGCCTCCACCGAAGCTAGCGCTCCGGTTTCCAAGGCTCCTACCTATCCTGTACAAGCTGTACCAACATTCAATATCAGGCTGCAGTAAAGCTCCACGGGGTCTTTCCGTCCTGTCGCGGGTAACCTGCATCTTCACAGGTACTATAATTTCACCGAGTCTCTCGTTGAGACAGTGCCCAGATCGTTGCGCCTTTCGTGCGGGTCGGAACTTACCCGACAAGGAATTTCGCTACCTTAGGACCGTTATAGTTACGGCCGCCGTTTACTGGGGCTTCAATTCGCACCTTCGCTTACGCTAAGCGCTCCTCTTAACCTTCCAGCACCGGGCAGGCGTCAGCCCCTATACTTCGCCTTACGGCTTCGCAGAGACCTGTGTTTTTGCTAAACAGTCGCCTGGGCCTATTCACTGCGGCTTCTCGGGGCTTTAACACCCTAAGAAGCACCCCTTCTCCCGAAGTTACGGGGTCATTTTGCCGAGTTCCTTAACGAGAGTTCTCTCGATCACCTTAGGATTCTCTCCTCGCCTACCTGTGTCGGTTTGCGGTACGGGCACCTCTCACCTCGCTAGAGGCTTTTCTTGGCAGTGTGGAATCAGGAACTTCGCTACTAAATTTCGCTCGCCATCACAGCTCAGCCTTTATGGGAAACGGATTTGCCTATTTCCCAGCCTAACTGCTTGGACGCGGATATCCAATACCGCGCTTACCCTATCCTCCTGCGTCCCCCCATTGCTCAAATGGTGAGGAGGTGGTACAGGAATATCAACCTGTTGTCCATCGCCTACGCCTTTCGGCCTCGGCTTAGGTCCCGACTAACCCTGAGCGGACGAGCCTTCCTCAGGAAACCTTAGGCATTCGGTGGACGGGATTCTCACCCGTCTTTCGCTACTCATACCGGCATTCTCACTTCTAAGCGCTCCACCAGTCCTTCCGGTCTGACTTCACAGCACTTAGAACGCTCTCCTACCACTGTTCGTAAGAACAGTCCGCAGCTTCGGTGATACGTTTAGCCCCGGTACATTTTCGGCGCAGAGTCACTCGACCAGTGAGCTATTACGCACTCTTTAAATGGTGGCTGCTTCTAAGCCAACATCCTGGTTGTCTAAGCAACTCCACATCCTTTTCCACTTAACGTATACTTTGGGACCTTAGCTGGCGGTCTGGGCTGTTTCCCTTTCGACTACGGATCTTATCACTCGCAGTCTGACTCCCAAGGATAAGTCATCGGCATTCGGAGTTTGACTGAATTCGGTAACCCGGTAGGGGCCCCTAGTCCAATCAGTGCTCTACCTCCGAGACTCTTACCTTGAGGCTAGCCCTAAAGCTATTTCGGAGAGAACCAGCTATCTCCAGGTTCGATTGGCATTTCACCCCTACCCACACCTCATCCCCGCACTTTTCAACGTGCGTGGGTTCGGGCCTCCATTCAGTGTTACCTGAACTTCACCCTGGACATGGGTAGATCACCTGGTTTCGGGTCTACGACCACGTACTCATGCGCCCTATTCAGACTCGCTTTCGCTGCGGCTCCGCATCTTCTGCTTAACCTTGCACGGGATCGTAACTCGCCGGTTCATTCTACAAAAGGCACGCCATCACCCTTTAACGGGCTCTGACTACTTGTAGGCACACGGTTTCAGGATCTATTTCACTCCCCTTCCGGGGTGCTTTTCACCTTTCCCTCACGGTACTGGTTCACTATCGGTCACTAGGGAGTATTTAGCCTTGGGAGATGGTCCTCCCGGATTCCGACGGAATTTCACGTGTTCCGCCGTACTCAGGATCCACTCTGGAGAGAACAACATTTCAGTTACAGGGCTGTTACCTTCTTTGGCGGGCCTTTCCAGACCTCTTCGCTTATATCGTTCCTTTGTAACTCCGTATAGAGTGTCCTACAACCCCAAGAGGCAAGCCTCTTGGTTTGGGCTGTTCCCGTTTCGCTCGCCGCTACTCAGGGAATCGCATTTGCTTTCTCTTCCTCCGGGTACTTAGATGTTTCAGTTCCCCGGGTATGCCTTCTCATACTCTATGTATTCAAGTATGGATACTACTCCATTACGAGCAGTGGGTTTCCCCATTCGGAAATCTCCGGATCAAAGCTTGCTTACAGCTCCCCGAAGCATATCGGTGTTCGTCCCGTCCTTCATCGGCTCCTAGTGCCAAGGCATCCACCGTGCGCCCTTTCTAACTTAACCATTTCTTACTTTAGAAAGAATCACTATGTGTGATGAACTTTGCATTGCATTCAATGTGAATGTATTACTTATTGTTATCTAGTTTTCAAAGAACAATCCTGTCTCGCTAGAGACATGTCTTGAAGGAATGATCCTTCAAAACTAAACAAGACGAAAACGCACACTGCTCCATATATCCTTAGAAAGGAGGTGATCCAGCCGCACCTTCCGATACGGCTACCTTGTTACGACTTCACCCCAATCATCTGCCCCACCTTCGGCGGCTGGCTCCATAAAGGTTACCTCACCGACTTCGGGTGTTGCAAACTCTCGTGGTGTGACGGGCGGTGTGTACAAGGCCCGGGAACGTATTCACCGCGGCATGCTGATCCGCGATTACTAGCGATTCCAGCTTCACGCAGTCGAGTTGCAGACTGCGATCCGAACTGAGAACAGATTTATGGGATTGGCTAAACCTTGCGGTCTCGCAGCCCTTTGTTCTGTCCATTGTAGCACGTGTGTAGCCCAGGTCATAAGGGGCATGATGATTTGACGTCATCCCCACCTTCCTCCGGTTTGTCACCGGCAGTCACCTTAGAGTGCCCAACTAAATGCTGGCAACTAAGATCAAGGGTTGCGCTCGTTGCGGGACTTAACCCAACATCTCACGACACGAGCTGACGACAACCATGCACCACCTGTCACTCTGTCCCCGAAGGGAAAGCCCTATCTCTAGGGTTGTCAGAGGATGTCAAGACCTGGTAAGGTTCTTCGCGTTGCTTCGAATTAAACCACATGCTCCACCGCTTGTGCGGGCCCCCGTCAATTCCTTTGAGTTTCAGTCTTGCGACCGTACTCCCCAGGCGGAGTGCTTAATGCGTTAGCTGCAGCACTAAGGGGCGGAAACCCCCTAACACTTAGCACTCATCGTTTACGGCGTGGACTACCAGGGTATCTAATCCTGTTCGCTCCCCACGCTTTCGCTCCTCAGCGTCAGTTACAGACCAGAGAGTCGCCTTCGCCACTGGTGTTCCTCCACATCTCTACGCATTTCACCGCTACACGTGGAATTCCACTCTCCTCTTCTGCACTCAAGTTTCCCAGTTTCCAATGACCCTCCCCGGTTGAGCCGGGGGCTTTCACATCAGACTTAAGAAACCGCCTGCGAGCCCTTTACGCCCAATAATTCCGGACAACGCTTGCCACCTACGTATTACCGCGGCTGCTGGCACGTAGTTAGCCGTGGCTTTCTGGTTAGGTACCGTCAAGGTGCGAGCAGTTACTCTCGCACTTGTTCTTCCCTAACAACAGAGCTTTACGATCCGAAAACCTTCATCACTCACGCGGCGTTGCTCCGTCAGACTTTCGTCCATTGCGGAAGATTCCCTACTGCTGCCTCCCGTAGGAGTCTGGGCCGTGTCTCAGTCCCAGTGTGGCCGATCACCCTCTCAGGTCGGCTACGCATCGTCGCCTTGGTGAGCCATTACCCCACCAACTAGCTAATGCGCCGCGGGTCCATCTGTAAGTGACAGCCGAAACCGTCTTTCATCCTTGAACCATGCGGTTCAAGGAACTATCCGGTATTAGCTCCGGTTTCCCGGAGTTATCCCAGTCTTACAGGCAGGTTACCCACGTGTTACTCACCCGTCCGCCGCTAACATCTGGGAGCAAGCTCCCTTCTGTTCGCTCGACTTGCATGTATTAGGCACGCCGCCAGCGTTCGTCCTGAGCCAGGATCAAACTCTCCGAGGTATGCAGGATGCATATCACACATGCGTTGCTACACGATGTAGCGAACTTAGCATGTGATCATTTCCTGCCTCGTCAGCGTTTGACTGACTACCTATGATATAACATAGGATTTTTTTATAAAAACTCGAATTAACAGGTACGTTTTGTCTTGTTTAGTTTTCAAAGATCATCTTCGCCGTCTCTCAGAGGCGACTTTCTCAATATAACATTTCGACGCTGTGTGCGTCAAGTGTTTTTTAGAATTTCTTTTTGTCAGCTTTTCTTCCAAAAGCAACTTGTTTGCTCGTTAGCGACGTATAATAATATACCATCATAATATTCAGGCGTCAATATCTTTTTTCACAAAATATCCTCGATGATAGATTTTTTGCCCCTTTGTCTCAATCGGCTCCACCTGAACAATTCCTTTTTCCACAAAGAAATCAATCATGACGCTAAGGTCAGGCGTGAAATACTTGAGGTCAGGATGCGCGAGAAGCTCTCCAAAAAGCCATATATTTTGCTGTTCCATGACATGACGCAAATGAGCGGCGCCAATTTCTGCTTTTGAATGGATCAAAAAGTCATTTGCTAAAAATAAAAGTTCCAAACGTTTATGAAGGCTTTCGTGGCTTTCAATGAGTTCTGAATAAAGTTTATATACTTCCGGTTCCATATGACGCACCTGATTCCAAACTGTCACTTCTGGGTGGAAACCTTTATCGATCACTTCAATACGTGCCAAATGATGCAGAGCATGCACAATTGAATTATATGCATCAAGGAATTGATTTGACTCAAAAAATGCTTTTCCTTCTATATATCTGCGAATAAGCTTGCCGTATTCTAAACCGATTTTAAGTTTGCGGTTTGAAAATGGGAATGTACTCAGGTCATCAATTAAGTTGAAAATATATTCATTTCGATCAAATAGGACTTTCCCATTCAAAATCCAATCAATGATTCGGCGGTTTGTGCCAAGGGTGATCCATTCCTTCAACTGCTCATCTGTGACAACATTTAAAGAAGCTGTTTGGTGATCGGATTCATAGTGCTTGATAAATAACGGCTCTTCCGCTTCTTTTACAATGACTAGAAGTGCTGCATCAAAGTTATCCGTCTCAGAAGATACCTTGTGTCTTCTTTCTACTATAATCACAGCCAATGTGTCTGGGTGACTTGCTCTCTCTTGATAAATAGGACGGAGAAGATTTTCCATAGTGATTCCTCCAATACTCGGGTGTAAAGTTCTTCTCTAATGCTATGTATTTCTCCTCATAGAATCAAAATTCCTTCAATTCAAGAAAAAAGATCATTGAATCATTATAAGCAATTTATTCACAAAACTCTATAACTAATTCAAACAGAAAGGTAAAATGTGCTATATTGGAGACAAGGGGGGGCTAGGGATGGCGAAATACTCCAGTAAGATTAATAAAATCAGAACATTTGCACTCAGTTTGGTTTTTGTTGGCTTTCTGATCATGTATATCGGTGTGTTCTTCAAGGAATCGATTTGGCTGTCGACTTTCTTTATGCTGCTCGGCGTCTTATCGATCGGATTGAGTACAGTGGTTTACTTTTGGATCGGTATGCTTTCTACGAAGGCAGTCCGTGTCGTATGTCCAGGCTGTGAGAAGGAAACAAAAGTGCTTGGGCGGGTGGACATGTGCATGCATTGCAGAGAGCCGCTTACACTCGATCCAGCATTAGAAGGCAAAGAGTTTGATGAATCCTACAATCGAAAAAAGTCATAAAAAAAGCTGACCATTTAACCGGTCAGCTTTTTCATTAATGATTTTCTTTTTTCGCACATTCTTGACAAGTCCCATAGATCTCCAAGCGATGATGACTGACTGTAAAGCCCGTCACATGGGATGCAAGCTGTTCAACTTCATCAAGGCCAGGATAATGAAAGTCCACTATTTTTCCGCAGTTTTCACAAATCGCATGGTAATGGTCAGATGTCGCAAAATCAAATCGGCTTGAGGAATCACCGTACGTTAATTCCTTTACTAATCCAGATTCCCGGAAGACTCGTAAATTGTTGTAAACCGTTGCGACACTCATATTTGGAAATTTCCCTTCAAGTGCTTTATATATATCGTCCGCGGTTGGGTGAGTCATAGAATTTACGAGAAACTCCAAGATGGCATGGCGCTGCGGAGTAATTCGAACACCGGTTTCTTTTAAAGCATCTAAAGCGTCTTTTAGTTCGTGAGCAGCCATTTCATCATGCACCTCTCTTCAAAAATATTCTTATATTGTAATCTTTATAATTAGTGTACCCCCAGAGCCGAATCTTTGTCAATTACAATCCTCTTTTTTACCTATTCTTCTTCACAAAAAAGACCGGCATGTCTGCCGGTCCTATCCTGTGATGATATTAAGCGTGAGATTTTAGTTCCTCAAGCGCTTCTTCTACGTGGTCTTTCACCTTAACTTTTCTCCACTCTTTCACAAGCATTCCTTCTTTATTAATAAGAAACGTTGAACGTTCGATGCCCATGTATTCTTTGCCAAAGTTCTTTTTCAGCTTCCATACTCCAAAGGCTTCGGACAATTTCTGTTCATCGTCTACAAGAAGTAAGAACGGTAAATCATGTTTTTCTTTAAACTTCTGATGCTTATCCTGACTGTCTGGGCTTACGCCGATAATGACAGCATCTAATTCTGCAAAGCTTTGATGGCGATCGCGGAAATCACATGCTTCTGTTGTACAGCCGGGTGTCATATCTTTTGGATAGAAATAAAGGACAATATGTTTTCCTTTAAAGTCAGAAAGCTTTACTTTCTCCCCGTTATCACCGGTTAATTCGATTTCAGGTACTTGCTGGCCTACTTCGATTGTCATGACACAATCCCTCCAACCTATTTTTTAATAGCCTATCCAATTTTGAAAGGATATTCAACTAAGGACGCTTGCATCGGCATGTTAAAATAATGATAGACGACGTGATACGTTGAGATAGGAGGCTATTTATGAAATTCACAGAATCAGAAAAATTACATCAAGAGGCGCTGGAGCATATTGTTGGAGGTGTCAACAGCCCGTCTCGTTCATATAAGGCAGTAGGCGGCGGTTCACCCGTGGCTATGGAAAAAGGAGAAGGCGCTTATTTTTGGGATGTTGACGGAAATCGCTATATCGATTATCTAGCAGCATACGGCCCAATTATTACAGGACATGCCCACCCTCATATTACAAAAGCGATTACAAAAGCGGCTGAATCAGGTGTCCTTTACGGAACGCCAACGAAGCATGAAGTCACTTTTGCTAAAATGCTGAAGGAAGCCATGCCTGCTTTAGACAAGGTTCGCTTTGTCAATTCAGGTACTGAAGCGGTGATGACAACGATTCGTGTCGCACGTGCATATACAGGCAGAACAAAGATCATTAAGTTTGCCGGATGCTATCACGGTCACTCTGATCTTGTACTTGTGGCAGCTGGCTCTGGTCCATCCACTTTAGGAACCCCTGATTCAGCAGGCGTTCCTAAGAGCATCGCCAATGAAGTGATTACCGTTCCATTTAATGATATTGACAGCTACAAAGAAGCATTGGATCGATGGGGTGATGAAGTCGCAGCTGTCCTTGTCGAGCCGATTGTCGGGAACTTCGGCATCGTGGAGCCTAAGGATGGTTTCCTGCAGCAGGTCAATGACCTCACTCATGAAAAGGGCGCACTTGTGATCTATGATGAAGTGATTACAGCTTTCCGCTTTATGTACGGAGGCGCACAGGACTTACTTCAAGTAAAACCTGACCTCACTGCATTAGGAAAAATCATTGGCGGCGGACTTCCAATCGGTGCTTATGGCGGTAAAAAAGAAATTATGGAGCAAGTCGCTCCTCTTGGACCAGCCTATCAAGCTGGCACGATGGCAGGAAATCCTGCCTCCATTCTTTCTGGTATTGCCTGCTTGGAAGTGTTAAAACAAGATGGTGTTTACGAGCATCTTGATCAGCTTGGCGCTATGCTAGAAGAAGGCATTTTAGCCCATGCAAAAAAACATCAAGTAGATATTACAGTGAACCGCTTAAAAGGGGCTCTCACTGTCTATTTCACAAAAGAAACCATTGTGAACTATGAACAGGCTGAAAATACGGATGGCGAAATGTTCGCTCGCTTCTTTAAATTAATGCTTTCGCAAGGGATTAACCTCGCTCCTTCTAAATATGAAGCTTGGTTCTTAACGATTGCACATACTGAAAAAGATATTTCTGAGACGCTGCAAGCAGTAGATCATGCGTTTGAACAGTTGAAACAATCATAATAGGGTCAAAAACAGGCGTAAAAAAAGGCGCCTGTTTTTTTATTTATCAGCTCTTGTTTGTCAAAAGCGTGTGAATCTGTTACATTTCTTCTCAATACCTTCTTTTGATGTTTTCATGAACTTTCAAAAATCACTTGAATATTTCGGAAGACCGCTGTATATTACTTAGTTGTTCATCAAAATATTTATAATAAATGACGAGTGATCATCTATTATCTAAAAGAAAGGAATGCAGGGACAAAACCAATGAAACTTGGAGCCCGTATTTTAAAAACCGGTATTGCCATTGTACTCGCGCTTTACCTGGCAACATGGCTTGGGTTGCCAACGCCCGTCTTCGCGGGAATTGCAGCTGTATTTGCTATCCAGCCATCTATTTATCGATCTTTTTTAACGATTGTTGATCAAGTGCAAGCCAATATTATTGGAGCAGCACTTGCCATTACGTTCGGTCTGCTTTTTGGCACTGGACCAGTCATTATCGGTTTAACCGCCGTCATGGTCATCGCCATTAATTTAAAGCTGAAGATTGAACACACGATTCCAATTGCACTTGTAACCGTCATTGCGATTTTAGAAAGTGCAGGGGATCATTTCCTTTCCTTTGCCTTAATTCGAACAGCTACTGTGGTGTTAGGAGTTCTTTCTTCATTTTTAGTGAATTTAATCTTCCTGCCGCCAAAGTATGAAACAAAGCTTGTTCATCACATTATGGAAAATACGGAGGAGATTTTAAAATGGATCCGTCTGAGCTCCAGACAGTCTACTGATCATTCCATTTTAAAGGATGACATCGATCAAATAAAAGAACGCATGATCAAATTAGATCACATTTACTTGTTATACAAAGAGGAACGAAGCTATTTAAAGAAAACAACCTATGTAAAATCAAGAAAGCTCGTTTTGTTCAGACAGGCCATTATGACATCGAATCGTGCCCTGTACTTGCTGAAAAAGCTTCATAAATTAGAAAATGAAATTCATTTGATGCCAGAGCATTTCAAGGAAAGCTTAACAGATGAAATTGATTACTTACTGTATTGGCATGAGCGCACCTTGATGAAATTCGTCGGTAAAATGAAGCCGCAGGACGATGAATTTCAAAATGAATGCTCTCTTCGCCTTGAAACGTTAACGAAATCATTTATCCAGCATCAGCAAAACCAAGAAAACGACTTGCTCGATTACAATATGCTGAATGTCATGTCCAGCATCATCGAATACCGTGATGAACTAGAGCATTTAGATACATTGATTACAAGCTTCCAGACGTATCACCCAAAAGACAGTGAAATTGAGACAGATGAAAAAGAAGCATAAATAGAAAAGACCAGACCGATTCCAAGAATCGGTCTTATTTTATTTTCTTCATTTTAGGATCCAGTGTGTCTCTTAATCCATCTCCCATCAGGTTAAAGCCCAAAACTGTCAGCATGATCGCTACACCTGGGAAAATTAATGTCCAAGGGGCTTGAACGAGATAAGGTCTTGCATCGGCAAGCATTTTCCCCCACTCTGGGCTTGGTGCCTGTGCACCCAATCCTAAAAAGCCTAAAGCCGCTGCTTCGATAATCGCTGTTCCGATCGCAAGCGTCGCTTGTACGATGACCGGCACCATACTGTTTGGCAGAATGTGACGCAGTACGATGCGGCGGTGTGACATCCCAACCGCCTTTGCTGCTAGCACGTATTCTTCTTGTTTAATACTCAGCACTTTTGAACGAACGAGCCGTCCAAAGGTTGGGACATTAATAATCGCAATGGCAATAAGGGCATTTTGTAAGGAGGGGCCTAAGATAGAGACGATCGCAATCGCCAGTAGAATACTAGGAAAAGCGAGTAAAATATCAAACACTCTCGAGATCACAGCATCTAGCACTCTTCCGCCATAGCCTGCAATCAATCCAAGCAGTGTGCCTAAAATGACAGACCCGAGAACCGAGAAGAAACCAACCCATAAGGAAATCCGCGCGCCATGCACAACTCTTGAAAATATATCTCTGCCGAAATCATCTGTACCAAACCAGTGCGCAGCTGATGGTGCACTAAATCGCTCACCGAGAGATTGTTCATTGATTCCAAAAGGAGCAATGAGCGGTGCAAATATCGCTAAAATGAGAAATAAAAAGACAATCACACTGCCAATGACCGCCAGCTTGTGCTGAAAGAACAGCTTCATCGATTCAAGAATCAATGATTGAGAGCGCTCTTCTTTTGGTTGAGGTGGTTCAAGCTCTTTTTGCGCTTCCATGTGATCACTCTCCCTCCCTAATATTTAATCCTTGGATCAATGACCGCATATAAGATGTCCACAATGAAATTGATCAGGACAAATATGAGCGCAACGACGAGAATGCCTGTTTGAATGACTGGGTAATCACGATAGCTGATGGCATCATATATATACCGCCCAATGCCCGGCCATGCAAAAATGGTCTCTGTTAAAATGGCCCCGCCTAGCAAGAGGCCTGTCTGAAGACCAATAATCGTCAAGATCGGAATAAGCGCATTTTTCAACCCATGCTGATAAATGATGAAAAATGAACGTACTCCTTTTGCTTTTGCTGTTCGAATAAAGTCTGAATGAAGCACTTCCAGCATACTTGCCCTTGTTATCCTTGCAATAATCGCAGCAGGGATTGTAGCAAGTGCTGTACTCGGTAAGATCAAATGCTTGATGCTGTCAGTGAATTGATCAAACCGGCCTTGCAAAAGTGTGTCCAGCGTATGAATATAGGTGATTGATTCCACTGGATTTCTGACGTTTTCACGTCCCGTTGTCGGTAAAATACCTAATTCAATCGAGAACAGCCACTGCCCCATTAAGCCTAACCAGAAAATCGGCATGGACACTCCAATGAGTGCAATAAACATCGCGACATAATCAAAGAAAGAATGTTTAAACCAAGCACTGATGATTCCAGCATTTACCCCCACAACAATCGCCAGCACCATGGCAAAAAAGGTCAATTCTAACGTCGCAAATAAGTATGGCTTCATTTCCTGGGCAATAGCCGCTCCTGTTCGTATCGAAGTCCCTAAATCCCCTTTTAAAAGGCCCAGCATGTAATGTCCGTATTGAACATACCAAGGCTGATTTAAACCGAGCTGGATGGTTAACTGTTCTACTGCTTCTTTCGTTGCCCGCTGTCCTAAGATGACCTGTGCTGGGTTTCCTGGAATAAACCGTATAATTGAAAACACGACCAATGTCATTCCGATCAATACTGGGATGAGCATTCCTGCCCGCTTCATACAATAAGCAAACAAACAGCTTTCACCGCCTTTTCTTTGTTTGAATAAGGGAGATACAAGATCTCCCTTATTTGCTTATTCGAAATACACGTCAGTCAAAGCCTCTGAACCAGTTGGATGCGGCTGGTAGCCTTTTAAATCACTAGATGCTGCAAGCATTGGGATGGAATGCACCAATGGAATCCAAGGTGCTTCATCATGAATGATTTCTTGTGCTTTTTTATATAGCTCATTTCGTTTCTTTTGATCTGTGTCTGTTTGCGCTTCAATGAGGATGTCATGCATTTTATCGTTTTCGAAGAATGTATAGTTGTTGCCGCCAATGCTGTCTTTGTCCAAAAGTGTGTAGATGAAATTATCAGGATCGCCATTGTCCCCTGTCCAGCCTAATAAGAACACATCAGCTTCCCCTTTACTTGCCTTATCTAAATAGGTCGCCCAGTCGTAAGTCACAATTTCTGCTTGGACGCCGACCTTTTCAAAGTTTGATTGAATGACTTCTGCTACCTTCATCCCATCTGGCATATACGGACGCGGTACAGGCATCGCCCAAAGCTTGATGCGAAAGCCGTCAGGAAAGCCCGCTTCTTTTAAAAGTTCCTTCGCTTTTTCAGGATCATACGGATATGGATCAATGTCGTCATTGTAACCTTCTAAAGCTGGAGGAAGAGGGTTTTTTGCTGGCTCGGCAAGTCCTCCATAAAATGACTTAATAATGGATTCTTTATCGACCGCGTAATTGAGCGCTTGACGAACGAGCTTGTTATCAAGCGGCTTTCTTGTGACGGTCAGTCCGATATAACCTACATTCATTGATGGTCTTTCAATGAGCTGGAGTGCTTGATCCGTTTTAATGCCATCTAAATCTGACGGATTCACGCCATCCATCAAATCGATCTCGCCTGTTTTCAATGCATTTAAGCGAGCCGAGTTTTCTGGGATCGAGCGGAAGATGATTTGATTCAGTTTTGGTTTATCCTTCTGCCAGTAATCTTCGTTCTTTTCTAACACGATACGGTCGTTTTGTTTCCACTCTTTAAATTTGAATGGTCCTGTTCCTACTGGATTTTCGCGAAAGGAATCGCCGCTTTTTTCAACAGCTGCAGGACTCGCGATGCCAAACGGTGACATGGCAATATTTTTAAGGAATGTCGCCTGCGGGCGCTTTAGCTGAAATTCAACTTCATGCTCACCTTTGACGATGATGTCTTTAATCACATGTCCTTTATCTTTTTTATAGCCGCCAAACATGCCATAGTACGGGAATTTTTCTGCATCACCATTCATCCAGCGGTCAAAGTTGAATTTCACTGCTTCTGCGTTAAAGTCTGTGCCATCGTGAAATTTCACACCTTCTCTTAAGTAGAATGTGTACGATTTTCCGTCCTTTGCAACATCCCAGTCTGTTGCGAGACCTGGGTGGATGGTCGTGTCTTTCTCACCGTAATTCAGCAGCTTTTCAAACATATTCTCTGTGACCTTGAAGGTTTCGCCTTCTGTTGTTGTGATTGGATCAAGCGAAGTGGAGTCTCCTCCTCTGCCAAATACGAGGGTGTCTTTTGTTGCCTTCTCTTCTGATGACGGAGCGGACGAGCATCCCCCTAAAAACAGTGCAAGTGCCAGCACAAAAATGAAACTACTGAACAACCATGTCTTCTTCATTGTGTTCCTCCTTTTGATATAAGTAACACGCCGCCGCGTGCCCCGCTTCCTCCTCATACAAAGCAGGTGCTGCTTTTAAGCATTTCTCCCACCTTTTTGGACACCTTTTGTAGAAAGGACAACCGCCGCTTGGCGTCATTGCAGACTCTTCTGCCGACACATCTTGCGTCTCTAGCACGTGATCCATATGTGGAATGGATTTCAGAAGCAGCGATGTATAAGGATGAAGCGGGCTGTGAAATACGTCTTCGGCAGGCCCCATTTCGACAATGCGGCCAGCATACATGACTGCGATTCGGTCACTCATATATCTGACAACACCAAGATCGTGAGAAATAAATAGATACGTTAGAGAAAGTGTCTTTTGCAATTCAAGCATCAAATTTAAAATTTGCGCTTGAACGGATACATCTAAAGCTGAAACGGGTTCATCGGCAATGACAAGACTTGGATGGGTAATGAGTGCTCTAGCGATACCAATACGCTGCCTTTGTCCGCCGCTGAATTGGTGCGCATAACGTTCTCCGTAGGATGGATCAAATCCGACAATATGTAGCATCTCTTTTACCCGATTCCGTCTTTCTGCTTTCGTTCCATGTCGATGGACAATGATCGGTTCCTCTAAAATATCTTTGATTTTCATTCGTGGATTTAATGAAGCGTATGGATCTTGAAAAATCATTTGAATGTCTTTTCTTAAAGAACGCATCTCTCTTTCTTTCAAAAGAGTGACCTCTTGCCCTTTCAGTTGAATAGAGCCTGACGTCGGTTCAGTTAATCTCATTAAGCTTTTGCCAAGTGTTGATTTCCCGCAGCCTGATTCACCAACAATGCCAAGCGTTTCCCCCTCCTTCACGTGAAAGGACACTTGTTTTAAAGCCAAAGTCGATTGTTTATGTTTAGAAAAAAAAGCGGCTGTGTCATACCGTTTTGTCAGCTGATTCACTTGCAAGAGTGGGTGACTCAATGTCTTCTCCTCCTTCCATTAGAAAGCACGCCACGCGGTGATCCTGTTCAATGGATTGTAAAACGGGATCTTCTTCAAGACATTGCGCCATTTGATAGGGGCAACGCGCGGCAAATTGACAGCCGGATCGAATGGTCCCTGGCTTCGGTACATGACCTGTAATAGAGATAAGCTTTTCTTTTTTCTCTTTGAACGATGGAACTGAGGCGAAAAGACCTTTTGTGTAGGGATGCAGAGGTTTTTGAAAAATACGGTCAACGGTTCCTTCTTCTACGATTCGACCGGCATACATAATCATGACTCGCTGGCATATTTGCCGCACGACACCTAGATCATGGGTAATAAATAAGATCGCGGTGTCCATCTCTTCATTCAGCTTTTTGAGCAGGCGAAGGATTTGCGCTTGGATGGTCACATCAAGTGCAGTTGTTGGTTCATCTGCGATCATGAGCTTTGGGTGACAAAGCATCGCCATCGCAATCATCACACGCTGGCGCATGCCACCTGATAATTCATGCGGGTATTTTTTAAGCAACGATTCGGCTTGCTTCAATCCGACTGTCTGAAGCAGATCAACCGCCTTCGCTTTTGCTTCTTTTTGACCGATTGCTTGATGTGTGAAAAGGGCTTCCGTCATTTGTTTGCCGATGGTCATTAATGGGTTTAGAGAGGTCATTGGTTCTTGAAAAATCATCGAAATGTCATTTCCTCTTATTTCTCGCCACTGTTTTTCTGAAAGCGACAGCAGGTTTTGCCCTTCGAATTGGATCTCTCCCGTTGTATCTGTTTGCTGGTTCAGTCCCATTAATGACATAGATGTGATACTTTTCCCGCAGCCAGATTCGCCAACAATTCCTAAGGTTTCTCCTTTTTGAATCGAGAACGATATGTGATGGACGATGGGTACTTTTTGCTTTTTTTGCTGAAATGCAATGGACAGCTGTTTGACATCTAGCAGCACGTCTTGTTCTTTCACATATTCACCACCCCGTCATACTTTTTAAAATTGTATTGAGACAAGCTGGGAAATATGTCATGTTTTTGACAAGCATAAAAAAGCCTATCCGCTAGAATCGGATAGGCTTCTACTAATTTAATGTTTGAATGGTAAAAAGATGGCGATAGTGGCTGTCTCTGTTCATTAATTCTTCGTGTGTTCCTTTTTCCACAATCTCACCTTGTTCCATGACGACAATGAGGTCAGCATGTGTAATTGTTGATAAGCGGTGCGCGACAATAAAGGTTGTGCGGTCCTTTGCTAGCTTTTGCATCGCTTCTTGAATGTAATGTTCACTTTCTAAATCTAGTGCAGACGTTGCTTCATCTAAAATCAACAGCGGTGGATTTTTTAGAAAGACCCTTGCAATGGAAATCCGCTGTTTTTGACCGCCTGACAGCTTCACGCCCCGTTCTCCTACCTTCGTGTCATATCCTTCTGGAAGAGACATAATAAAGTCATGGGCATTTGCCGCTTTTGCAGCCGAAACGATTTTTTCAAAAGAGGCTTCTGGGTCTCCAACCGCAATATTTTCTTTAATCGTGTCACTGAATAAGAATGTATCCTGCAGCACCATTCCGACTTGATTTCGAAGGCTTCTTGCTCTGTACTCTTTTATATCAATGCCGTCAATTTCAAGTGACCCGTTTGTCACATCATAAAACCTTGGAATTAAGCTGACGAGAGTCGACTTCCCTCCACCGCTCATTCCTACAAGCGCAACCGTTTGTCCTTTTTCTACTTTCAAGGAGATATTGCGGAGAATCTCTTCTTGCGTGTGTTCATAACGAAACGATACATTTTTAAATTCGACCTCTCCTTTTAAATGATCGGCTTCTTTTGCATTCGGCCGATCTGTTACCTCGTATGGCTCATCAATAAATTCAAAGATACGATCCATTGACGCTACTGACTGAGTTAAAGTCGTGGATGAGTTTATGAGGCGGCGAATCGGGTTGTACATCCGGTCAATATAACCGACAAAGGCAATCATAGTCCCGATCGAAAGTGATCCATTAATGACGGTGTAGCCAGCAAATGCAATGATCAATAGCGGTGCAATATCAGTGATAGTATTGACGACGGCAAATGTTTTGGCGTTCCAATTCGTATGATTGATCGCTTTGTTTAAGAAATTTTTGTTTTCATCATGAAAATTCTCTTGTTCATATTCTTCAATGGCAAAGCTCCGAATGACTGGCATTCCTTGTACTCGCTCATGTAAATGCCCTTGCACTTCAGCCAGCGCCTGTGACCGCTCTTTTGTCAGCTTGCGGAGCCGTCCGTAAAAATACTTCACTGCAAACGCATATAACGGAAAAATAATGACAGACACGATGGTGAGCTTGATGTCCAGTGTACACATAATGGCGATCACGATCAGCACGGTCATCAAATCTAGCCAAATGTTCATAAGACCTGTGATGACAAACTCTTTTGTCTGCTCCACATCGTTGATGACTCTAGAAATGATTTCTCCTGTTCTCGTGTTGGCATAATAACGAAGGCTGAGCTTTTGAATATGCGAAAACAGCTTTTCTCGAATATCAAACAATACCTTACTGCCTGTCCACTGCGCATAGTATTGTCTATAGTATTCAACAGGCGGCCTCATCACTAAAAATAAGACGAGCATGATTCCCATAATGATCAGTAGAGATGATGTCTTTTCTTCAGCCGCCCCCGAGCCTTGAATGACATCATCAATGACATACTTTAAAAGCAGAGGCAATGTTAAGGGAATCGAGAACTTGATCATCCCGATGACCATTGTCAATGCAATCTGTTTCTTATACGGTGTTACAAAAGCCATGTAGCGTTTAATGACCCCCATGTAAATCTCCTTCCCAATCTATCAGTGCCTCTTATCCGTACGCAATCAAAAACCTGTTAGCCTAAAAAGCCAAACAGGTTTTTTGATGCTCTTGCTTATTTTGTATAATGTAAAAAACGTTCATACCACATATCCACAAATTCAGGAGCAAACGGACCTTTCCGCTGGTGAATCCAATGCAATAATGTATTCAGATGCTCTCTTAAGATACTATCAATTTCCTTTGGATAATTCATCTGCCTCTTATGATCTGCATATTCATCCTCATCCAAAATATTATACGTCATGTCTGGAAAGACTTTGACATCTAAGTCGTAATCAATATACTTAATTGCTTCTTCATCTGTTGCAAAAGGAGAGCTGATGTTGCAGTAATAATATACCCCATCATCTCTAAGCATCCCAATCACATTAAACCATTGTTTTGCATGGAAATAGCAAATAGCCGGTTCTCTCGTCATCCAAGTACGGCCGTCGGATTCAGTCACCATTGTCCGGTCGTTTGCACCAATGATACACAATTCCGTTGCTTTCAGAATGGTGGTTTCATTCCAAATCCTGTGGATCAAGCCATTGTGTTTATAGCTTTGAATTTGGATGCTTTCTCCTTCCTTGGGATAGCCCATATTTTCTCCCCTACTTTCTATAACAAAAAAACATAACAGTCCAAAGACCTAATTTCCCAACTAAACATGTCTCTATCATATTATACCGTTACATCATTAAAAAATGAAATGAAAAAGCCATTCAACCCAATTGAACGGCACACTGTCTTACATCACGGTTGAACTCTTTTCCATCTGCTTATATGAATTGATGACCTCTTCTGTCTGTTTTGTAAACAAGGTTTGGATTTTTTGCAGTTCCTTACGTTTCTGTTTGATTTGATCATGAAGCCTAGTCCACTCTTCTTGTTTTTCATCTTGCAGCAATTGTTTTTCTGTTTCTAAGCATAGATCGAGTTCTCCCTGTACATTGAGCAGTTGATCCATGAGCTGCATTTGTTCTTTTACAAGCTGATCGAAATCAGACATCTAACTCCTCCCTTTTATTTTCATCCACTTTTTGTCTGTATACCATTTCTTGAAAGATTGCCGAAATCCTTTGACTGTTTATGTAGAGGCTTTACAGGTTTTGTCGGATGGTGGGGAGAGGCAAAAAGAAAAGCACTTCATTCGTAGATGAAGTGCTTCCCTCTGTTTCAGTGATTAGCTGTTTTGTTGTTTGTTTTGCTCAGCTTTTTGGTTGTATTTTTTTACTTGCTGTGCGTCAGTCTCGCTAGCAAATTCAGTACCATATTGACCTTGAGCAGTAGCTTGGTTTTGTTTTTTCACTTGTTGTGCGTTTGTTTTGTTTTGTTGTTTATCCATCATTATCACCTCCACGCACATTAATTTGTGCAGAAGGTGTACTTCCTATTCATGATTTTTTTAAACAAGCAAAGAACGTCCGCCATCCACAATAATCGTCTGTCCTCTAATCATGTCTGCCTTGCCTGACACAAGGAATTCGACGCTATCGACCATGTCTTTAATTTCTACCATTCGGCCAGCAGGAGTGTTTTTCTTCGCGTCTTCTAAAAGCTCTTCTCGGTTCGGGAAGTGCTTAAGTGCATCTGTATCAATCGCGCCGCCAGATACGGCATTCACGACAATATTTTTTTGTGACAGCTCAACGGATAGATAACGCGTCAATGCTTCTAATGCTGCTTTTGATACGCCGACTACTGTGTAATTTTCAAGGTAGCGAATAGAGCCAAGTGAGCTAATGCTGACGATATGTCCGCCGCCGTTTTTCTCCATTAATTTCGCCGCTTCTTGTCCGCAGAATAACAAAGCTTTCGCATTGATATTCATCGTCCAGTCCCAATGATTTTCTTCAAGGTCCATGATTGGACGCTGAACACCAGATGCCGCATTGTTCACAAATATATCTAAACGGCCAAAGGTTTCGTCGATTTGCTGAAACATATCTTTGATTTTCTCTGGCTGACCTACATTGGCTTTGACAACCAATGTTTTTACACCCATCGCTTCAATTTCTTCCGCTGTTTCAAGTGCGGCTTTTTTGCTTCTCGCATAGTTAATGACAATGTCATATCCTTTTTCAGCTAGGCGAAGGGCTACTTCTTTCCCTACACCTCTGCTGCTGCCTGTAATTAATGCACATTTACGTTGATTCATTATGGTTCATCTCCTGATTTGAATAGTTTTCGTCCATTCGCTTCACACTAATAGGAAAGTTCCTATTAGGAGGTTACATTCATGTATGTCGGACGCGATTTAAGCCAGCTTGGCATGATGTCCAAGGATCAATGGAAAGATACTGAGCTTGCTTACTTTCATCATGCTTTCCAACAAATTTTACCTTATTTAAACGAAGAAGGGCAATCTAAGTATCGAGAAATCATTTCTGAAATTGAAAACCGCGGGGGGCTGCACCGAAATGAAGCCGATTATACCCACGGTACAACGGTTAAATACGACTAGGTTCTTCAAGTGCCATCTTCCAAATTTTTTGGTGTGAGACTGGCAAAGCATATGCCTCAAATTCTTCTGTCGTCACTTTTTTCAGCATCGTGTCATCAGATACAGATGTCACACGTCCAAAGAAAACAGAAATATTCCAGATGAGGTGGGTAAATACATGCTGAATGGTGCCTTCTAAATCACCAAGTTCTGCTTGTACACCCGCTTCCTCTTTTAAGAAATCAATCAGCTGCTCTTTTTCCGTTTTTCTTCCCTTTATGGTTTCCATGTTTGGGAACTCCCATAAATTCGCAAGCAGACCTGTACTTGGCCGCTTATGAATATAGAGGTTGCCTGCATCATCAAATAACACCACTGCTGCCATTGATTTTGCAGTCGGTTTTTTCTTTTTGCTTTTCACTGGGAGCTCATGCTGAACGCCTTCCTCAAGTGCCGAGCAATGCATGTTCACAGGGCAAATAAGGCAGGCAGGGGATGTTGGGGTGCAGATGAGCGCACCTAGCTCCATCAACCCTTGATTGAATTCTGACGGCTTTTCCCGGGAAATGAGCTGATCCACCGCAAACTCGAAAATATTTCTCGTTTTTGGTTTTGCAATATCATCCCATATGGACAAAATACGGGAAATGACCCTCATAACGTTGCCGTCTACCGCAGGGTACGGCTTGTTATAGGCGATACTCAGTACTGCGCCGCTCGTATACGGACCTACACCTTTGAGCTTTGAAAATTGCTCTTTCGTATCAGGGACAATGCCACCGTAGGATTCATATACTTCTTTCACAGCTGCCTGTAAATTACGCACTCTTGAGTAGTAGCCAAGACCTTCCCATGCTTTCATGACCTTTTCTTCATCAGCTAAAGCGAGATCTTTCACCGTCGGGAATTGCTCCATAAACCGGTTGAAGTACGGAATGACCGTATCTACTCTCGTTTGCTGAAGCATCACTTCTGATACCCAAACGCGGTATGGATCTTGATTTTCACGCCATGGCAATGTTCGTTGTTCTTTTTCATACCAATCAATTAAATCATGCTGAAAGCCCGCAATATCTTTGCGGTCCAGCTTTTCTTGAATGTCTTTCATATCTATACTCCTTCTCACTTGAACCGAGGGCTAACGTTCTGAAAAGAACCTTATTTGTTGTATACTGTTTGTAGATACGTTAACATGTTACATTAAATCGGGATAAAGCAAAAGTGATTTTGCACATAGTCTTGATTGGAGACGTATACTTTGTATGATTGTTCCTAAGCATGACAACTAGGAGGTAATCAATTGGACACTGGTACTCATGTAGTAATGGGCATTTCTCTTGGGGGACTTGCACTTTTAGATCCAGCCGTCAGCGCAGATCCACACATGGCACATGCCGTGATGATCGCGACCATCGCCGGCTCCCAAGCACCAGACATTGATACTGTGCTAAAACTAAAAAATAATGCGGTTTATATAAGAAATCACCGAGGATTTACACATTCCATTCCGGCTGTACTGTTTTGGTCATTGCTGATTCCGGCTGTGATTTTCCCATTTGTGCCAGGGGCGAATTTACTTCACCTCTGGTTATGGACCCTATTAGCCGTTGTGCTTCATGTGTTTGTCGATATATTCAATGCATACGGCACACAGGCCATTCGTCCATTTTCAAAGAAATGGGTAGCACTTGGGATCATTAACACGTTTGATCCGTTTATCTTTTTTACACACCTTGTCGCCATTGTCGTATGGGCGATTGGCGGGCATCCCGGCTATACGTTCATTACGCTGTATGCGGTGATTTTTTGTTACTATATCGTCAGGGTGATCATGCAGCTTCAGATTAAACATCAGCTGCGTGCACAATTCGATGAAATTGAAGAGATTATTATTTCGCCTACAATGAAGTTCAGACAATGGCGCATTGCCGTGAAATGTAAATCCTCTTTCCATGTTGGGCGCAGTATGAATGGAGAAGTCGTCATTTTAGACACCTTTAACCGTGTGCCGGTCCCTGATACTGAAATTATGAAAATTGCTAAGCAAGATGAAAACATTTCAGCCTTTCTCTCCTTCTCTCCTGTCTATCGGTGGGAAGTGGATAAATTCAAGGATCATTATGAGGTGCGGTTCATTGATTTGCGCTACCGAAGCAAAGGTCATTATCCTTTTGTCGCAATCTGCCATATCGACATGGACCACCAAATCAAAAATTCCTATACCGGCTGGATTTTCAGTGAAGAAAAACTGCAAAAAAAATTAAGACTCGGCTCTGTGTGAGCGAGTCTTTTTTTGTTGTGTAGGGCTTGGATTTAGGAGGGGACGTACATTATTGATTAATCATTTTGTGTAGATTTTGAACTGGATAGGTAGTTGAATTTGTATAAAACTAAGACACTGTGATCTATGCACTCATGTAGAGTGCGACACTGACTACGATTGTACGGTACGGGAAACGGCCGAATTTCAATCCACGCACTCATGTAGAGTGCGACTGTAATGGCTAGACCGCGTGATCCGAGAAGAGATATTTCAATTCACGCACTCATGTAGAGTGCGACGCGTGCAGCCGTTGATATTGAAGAATTGATTTTATTTCAATTCACGCACTCATGTAGAGTGCGACGTGTGTGGGGTAATGAGCTGAAAACGTCACAAACATTTCAATTCACGCACTCATGTAGAGTGCGACTTTAGAAGAGCTAGACTTTGAAGGAGTTGGGGAAATTTCAATTCACGCACTCATGTAGAGTGCGACTGCGATTTCCGCCCTAATTATAACATTTTTTAGGGGATGATCGTCAAAATCCTTAAGTTTCTATATAGAAGTTTGTTTTCACTCTTAAAAAATATACATTTTTTCTCATTTTTGTCGAATGAATAGGTGCGAATGTTCCAGGGATTTTATGTTCACCTCACATTCGCACCGACTTTTTCTTAGTATGAAATCTATTGAAACTTGTTAATCATACTTATTTATATTTCAGCAACAATTGAATTCAATTAGATTCATGACTACTGAGGCAGGAGGCAGAGTTATGTTAATTCATGTAAAGTTCGACTAAGCCAAAAAATTGTGATGGATGGAGGGAATTATTTCAATCCACGCACTTATGTTAAGTGCGACTTATATGGGGAAGGAACAGTAGTGGAAATACATAAATTTCAATCCACGTACTCATGTAGAGTGCGACCCAGAATTTACAACACTCAGCTCTTGAAGTAGAGATTTCAATCCACACACTCATATAGAGTGCGACATTACCCCATCCGAAAGAAAATTGAAATGGATGGAAAGATTTCAATCCACGCACTCATATAAAGTGCGACTGCGATTTCCGCCCTAATTATAACATTTTTTAGGTAATAATCGTCAAAACCCACAAGTTTCTATATAGAATTTTGTTTTCACTCTTAAAAAATATACATTTTTTCTCATTTTTGTCGAATTAAACGGTGCGAATGTTCCAAGGATTTTATGTTCATCTCACATTCGCACCGACTTTTTATTAGTATGAAATCTATTGAAACTTGTTAATCATACTTCTTTATATTTCAGCAACAATTGAATCCAATTAGATTCATGACTACTGAGGCAGGAGGCAGAGTTATGTTTTCACAATTATTAATCCATCCACTCATGTAGAGTGCGACCTGAAACACGTGAAAATAGAATTGGATCAGATAGATTTCAATCCACGCACTCATGTAGAGTGCGACCGTTTTTTATTTGTCGGAAAGGAGCAGCCATGAAATTTCAATCCACGCACTCATGTAGAGTGCGACGTATAACTTAGGATTAAGCTATTTCCACAATGATATTTCAATCCACGCACTCATGTAGAGTGCGACTGCGATTTCTGCCCTAATTATAACATTTTTTAGGGAATGATAGCCAAAACCCTCAATTTTCTATATGGAATTTTGTTTTCACCTCTAAATAATATACATTTTTTCTCAATTTTGTCGAATAAAAAGGTGCGAATGTCCCAGGAATTTTATGTTCACCTCACATTCGCACCGAATCTTTCTTAATCCTATTTTAAAAAAACTATTACTGATGATAATCATACTTATTTCGCTGTTTCATCAACAGCTTTGAATTCATTAATAAAAAGGCTGAGACAGAGTTATGTTTTTCACACCTATATCAAGCGCAATTGTCAATATATCTTTCAAGCTACCTTCTGATAAGAATTTTACTCCTCATACTCATATAGAGTGCGATTTGAAAAAAACATCAAGCTGAACCATCGACTTTTAAGCAACAAGTTAACTATCAAATTGAGAGATTTCAATCCACGCACTCATATAGAGTGCGACGCAAAACTATGGTGAAAGCACGGCTACTTACAAATTTCAATCCACGCACTCATATAGAGTGCGACTGCGATTTCCGCCCTAATTATAACATTTTTTAGGAAATGATCGTCAAAATCCTCAAGTTTCTATATAGAATTTTGTTTTCCTCTCTAAAAAATATACATCATTTACCATTTTCGTCAAATGAAACGGTGCGAATGTTCCAGGGATTTTATGTTCACCTCACATTCGCACTTAGTCTTAGATGACGTCGTCCATTTTAAGTCTTCCATAACCTGCATTTGTTTTAGCACCGATTCCTTCGTGTTCTAAAGCGCCTAGTAAGATGGTTTTGGCGAGTTCGAGCCATTCCGCATCTTCTGATAGATTCTTTTTTGTTTTCAATAGAAGTTGAAAGCGGCTGTTGACCACCGTTAAGAAATGAATCGGTGTTGGTGAGTCATCGTCTCGAGGGGCTGGAACACTTCCCCCTTTGTTCATCTTATCTAGCTTGACGCTGTTGTAGTCTGAATGATGTGGTGTCATCACATCCACTTTGAATGCTTCTCCTACCGTCTCAGGCATCATGAGCGCATCATGAAATTCGATGATGCCAGCACGTTCGTTTGTTCCAAACAATGTGTTGTAATCACTACCACCTTGTTTTAGTTCAGGAAAGTTTTCACCTAATACAGAGTGGGCATAATGAGAGGCTACACCTTTTAAAGCTGTTCCTGGTAAATAAGGAACGCCGTATATCGGGTGTAATAACAATCCCGTTTCAAGTACACCCTCTCCTCCATGTCCAATGACTAACGGCGATATGGACTTGACTAAGCATGTGAGGTTCGTATCGGTATAATATCGCTCCACAAATTTTTCATACAGCAAGTGATTGTATTTTTCCCACTGTTCTTGATGCAAACTAATCACATTTTCATAAAATGACTGCTTCTTCGAGCTGTCCTTTATGATGTCCGACAATGTAGAACCATCAATCTCCCATTTGCTTTTGTTTAAGGTTAATGACAGATTCATTGGATGTCCTCCACATTCTCCGCCCCTTGTTCCACCTTTAAAATAGATTCCGCATATCTTTTTAACCAAACAGATGCATTTAAAGCTTGTCTTGATTTGATTAAGTAATCTCGATTGGAAGCTGACCAATCTCCTTGTATATCCAGTGTTTCTTTTATATCCTGAACGAATTGTTGATAAGCATTTCCTTTTTTTGATTTTGCTTCAAAAAATGTAATGGTGAGCCTTAATCCATTTGTTAAGATCATTGAGGCGAATCTGTGACAGAGTTGTCCATATTGATTTGAGAAATTCTCCTCATTCGTTTTGGCATTCATCACATGTTGATACGCTTTCTCAGCATAATGATGTTGAATGAGTTTCATGATCCCTCCCCTCCTGTCATACGCCAGGATACTCTTCCTTTACCTACGTTTGTGTTTCCACCTAATTGAAGATACATCTGTTTTTCTAGTTGATTTAAAAGTTGATGTCTAACGGATAAATTATTGCTTCCATCGACACGATCACACCACATGAGCCCATAAAATATGGCTTCTGCCGGTACATACTCTTCATACCAGAGAGCACCTTTACTAACTGTTTGGGTTTCATGATCAATTCTAATACGAGGTGTCACTTCAGAATTCATGGTGACAATGTATTGAAAAACGTCATCACTTACAATCACAAATCGTTCTATCCAAAGAGTTTGTGATTGTTTATCGTCGAATAAAAGTTTGGCCATCTGTTCAGCAAAATCGGTTAGTTGTGGAGATTTTTTCGCAGCCCCTTGAAATTCACCTAGATATAATTCGTCATTCTCTACTAATTTAGAAATCATGGTGACTAGCGTGCTCGATTCTTCGATGAGATCAGGGATATCCAGCGATACGCCTAATGCTTTTGCATCGCGGGCTAATCTTTTCAATATGAGTGGACTTGCCACATATCCAAATGTACCGTATCTACTCGCCACCGGGAATGAAAATAACCGGCCATCTGTCATGACGACTGCTCCTGCGCTTCCATCTTGATCTCCTTGTGTACCAAATACTTTTTGTACGAATGTGTCTTGTCCTTTCGCGCGATAATGTTCACGCTGCACGCCTTTGATACTGCTTCCAGGTATAATCGGCCATTCTGTTACTTTTTCTCGTTGAATGGGCATATCAATCACGCCAACTCCTTCACCCGCTCCAATATGAAGGGGGGATAAACAATGTATCCAAAACCAACGGCTTGCTTCCATCATCTCACTCCTCTTATTCATTCGGCTTCCATGTTCCCCAAAGTGCTAACCCGCAGCCATCTTCACGATCAAACGCTTCTTTGCGCCGGTTACGATCGGATACTGATTGAAGCCACATTTTTTCGGCCAGTTCTGCTGGATCTCCTTCTTCTACTGTAAAGAAGTAAACGCTACCCGCAGGGACTAAGCGGCGTATTGCTTTTTCACGCCCTTTGTCTTTATTTGCTAAACTCCATCCAGAGATAGGCTGCCAATATGGAACAGATGCCCAAACCAATTTGAGTCGTACATTTGTATCAAATAGTGGTTTTGACATGAGCTGTTCATCCAGCCATCCGGGCTGCCATCCTTTACTGAAATAAGCAGGTGTCGCCAATATCATGCGAACATACGCCTTGTTCTTAAGCGATTCTTTAATCATATCTGGACATGTCCAATCTTGTTGGTATACATGTGGCCTGTCTTCTATATGAGCCAGCCGCCGTTCACCACCGATCGGGTGAATGCCTGAGAAAGGCTTTAATCCTTCTGACTCTTCAGTAGATAACTCTATTCCCGCCTCCAGTTTAAAGTCATCTGGGAATAAGAGCGATTCTGTTGAAAATAGATGCTGATCTTTTGCCTTTTTACTGCCAGTCTCCACCTCAATTTGTGTTCGTTCCTGACGCTGTAATGCTGGAATAAATGCCGGTGGTGTTTCCTTTTTGAAAGAATGATTTTCCTTCTGCATTTGTTGGTATTCAGTCAAGGCTTCCTTCACCTGACTCTCATCCACTGCGTCTGTCAGCCAGTTCACCATCCACTTTAGTGATACAAAAGCAGGCGGCGATTTCATTTTTTTACGAGCACCAGCTCCAATTGGCGGCCATAATGCCTCACTAAAACGACCTGTTTTTCCTGTACCAAAAAAGCTCTGTCCTTCCGACATCATTGGCTTTGGTCTCACTTGATTCATCCCATACTCATCATCGAATAACTCAAGGTCATGAGGCATTGGCACATATAAATGATCATGCCAGCGATATAAAGGACCTCGCACAAGAGATTTCGCAAAATAAGAAAGTGGCGTCGTGTGTTTCATTGATTGTCGTTTCTTCGCTAGTGCTGTACGAAGTGTTCCTGCGACCACACTCGGCGGAACATCGTTTAATGAACGCGCCCGTATACCCGGTACACTTTGAAATGGGCGTGCATCACGAATAAGCAGCGGATCAAGCGGTTGAATGTGAAACCATCTTTCAGGCATGTCCACTTACCTCCTCTAGTTGAAGAGCAATGATCATACATTCAGCGATTGTATGTAATTCTTCTAATGTATTCTTCTTCGGTATATACTTCGCAATCAATTGATCGATCCACTCTTTCGTTTCTTGCTCTGTTTTTGCTTCCGTTTTCTTTTTGAATGCAAGACGTCTTATCTCTAGTGGAATGAGTTCATCTAAAATTGCTGGCTGTTTTTTAAATGAAGACTGTTCGTATGTTTGATACAACTCTCGTAAGCCATATGCAAAGCCAGATGTGAAATAAGACTGCTTTAACCACGTCGTCATCTCTTGGATAGACGCTACTGGATCGAGTTGAAATGAGACTGAGATATTCATTGCGTCTCCTCCGCCTCGTTTTTGGAAATGAATCGCTAATGAATTTCGCTCTTGTTTTGCATATTGTTCAGCCTGGCGTGCCATACTTCTTACTTCTTCAAGAGGCTCAAGCATATGAACGATGGCGATGCCAATTGAAATCGAAGGAGGTGTCTCACTATGTTGATGAGCCTTCATCGTTGAAACAAATTCTCTTTGTAATTTCCCAGCTGCTTCTAAGCATTGGTGCACCGGTACATAAGCCATGACATCATCTCCACCGCCATAGATCAATGTACCTTCACATTTGGAAATAATCCCACGAGCCTTTGAAGCAAAAGTTGAGAGCGTTTTAGAAAATGCAATATGGCTTTCTACATGCTGTATATTTCGTAGTTGGCTGCCCATCTTATCTCCATCCGCCATGAGAAAGGCATAGTAAGGTGAAGGTACTGGTGGTTTGATCGGCCGGCCATGATGCTTGCTGTATTCACCTTTGAAATATTTTTCGAGCAGCTGTGTGATGTCATTTTTCGCTTCTGTTCGTGTGGTCCCGACAAGTCCACGTTGTTCAAGATAATCTTCTATTCTTCTTTCATAAAAAAGCGATGCCTCACTCAAATCAAGAGGAGCTACTGTTAGATTCATATTCTTAAGATATGTTTCTACATCTTTCACATATTGTGTGGCAGCTTTCTTCTGTTCATTTTGTTTCAACATGTTTTGATAGGGAGCAAACGCTTTATCGCAGACTGATGGAAAGGTCATACTCGGGTGCTTATGTATAGATAATCGTTTGATCACTGAAATCGCATCTAATGATTCATGTTCACCAATTCCCCATTTAGCAAGTTGCGCCACTTGCTGTGGTGTTTTTTGCTTTTGGAAAACTGATTCCCGGCCACCATCAAGTGATGATTTTGGTTCACCGAATAACGCCCTTGGCTCATTTTGTTTAAAATCTCTTAAAGTCTTCCTTGCCGCCATTAAACCTTCGACTTCTTGAAGAGCCATATGATATGAACTTGCGGACGCCTTTGCCGCTTTGTCTTGATTTTGCATCTCAGTCCACACAGCATAAAATTCTATTAAATCATCTACTTGTCGATTCCATGTGCCTATTTGAATATAAGGATCAACTATTTCTCTAACAAAGTCTGCGTATTCCTTCCATTTGTCATATATTGCTTTTTTTACTTGTCTTGCAATGGATGAAGGCTGTTCGTGTGAAATTTCTCCCAATATTTTATTTGGTGCATTGTTTGGTTCTGCGTCGTTTGGTTCTGCAGAGGATTCGTTGAACACAGGGAAAATAATCGTTCCACCCAGTTCCTGAAATTTCTTCGCACCTGCTTTACTTAATTCAGATAGAAGAAAAGAGCCAAACCATAAATCACGCGTCCGCCGTGCTTGCGCAATAAATTCTTGAACAGGCCCTATCGAAAATAGCATTAATGTTTGTTTTTGTGATTCTTCTGACAAAATGTTTGCACCTCCTTGCTATGTAAAAAGGCTTGAATCGCCGATGAGTGCGTCCGGCCACTCTCGTCTTGTAATGGGTTGTTTGAGTAGGTGGTTGTTGGGTAGATACTTTGTTCATCTGTTACATCGGGCAAAGGCTTTCCTTTTCCTAAAAGCGATAAAGATTCGATCTTTGGTTGCTGCAACACCATCACCATGCCCACTGATTCCTTTTGATTAATAGCTAACGGTTTTAAGATGAGTGGTGAAGCCAAACGATCCTTTCCTTTAGGTAGGAGCGTTGTAGGTTTTGGGTCTTTCCCCTTATCTTTAGGAGCAAATCGAAACTGAATAGGCAAACCAAATTGAGCTCTAGGAAATGCTTGATATTCAAATGGTTTCTCTTTTGGATATGGGGTTTCATGACCTGATTTAGCCTTACCTGTTAACAGACGAATAGTATCTGCTTCCGGCCAACAACTTCTCCCCATTTTTTTATTCGGGTTTGATCTTCTTCGAAATGTTTCATATGTCTGAATGACGGATCGCCAGCTTGAGATAATTGATGATGGAAATGCCTGTACTTTGAATTCACGACTAAGCGTCGGCCATTCTCGACTTGATGCTGGCAATTGGATGTCATATTCTAAAAGTTTTTGCTCAAACCATTTTTCCAATTGGCTTTTTGTCCTCTTGTTGTATGGTGAAAATTGCTTGCAATATAAACTGCCACACCCACGTCTCGTTCTTGACCCAAGTCCACCGAAGTTGATCCAAGCCCATAATGCTGCTTCAACTTCTTTTTTGATTAACTCAAATTGGGTTGTTTTTTTAGATAACCGGATATTTAAAGAAAATTGCGCCTTCATGAGGTATGGTGTTTGATCTTTCATATTTGAAAGAACATACCGTGGAAAAGGATGATTTTTCTTATTTAAAAATGATTTTGAATTTCTTTTCAATTCGTCTTTCTCATAATGCGTTACCACTTGAATTTGACTCGCTTGTTCTGTATGACCAAATATCTCTGCTTCTCTTTTAAATAATTCATTCGCATTTTTGCAGGCAGCTCCTCGAGTTGCACGCCACCAGAAACGAAGATGTCCACGAATTGCACTTTCTCGAATCGGTCTGTCTTGATCAATTGAGTTTGATTGGGGCCCTCCCCCAAACATTGGCGTAACCAAATGAATAGTAAGCGGCTCTTTAAAAAGTCTTTGGTCTTCATGGATTTTCGTATCAATCGCATGTTTCACATCATGCCAATTGGTTTTGGGTTTTCTAGATTCCCTTGTCATGTCGCTCTCCTTTCTTCACTTTGTTATCTGTTTCTGAAACAGCTTGGCATATGCATAGTGAGGGAAAAACATGGGATTGTTAATGAGCATCAGCAATTGATTTAATTGGAAGTTCAGCGTTAACAGATCGTATCCATCAATACGTAAATCGCTGAGTTTGTTTTCATCTAAAAATTTTTCTTCTTCCTTATATCGTTTTTCTTGTTTGAAACAATTTAATTCGTTTGACCACCATCTTAGATGTTCATGTTCATTAGGTACTTTCAATTGAAATTCATTGCTTTTTTTCATGAGCATGAAATCAAAGGACGCCGCTAATTTAGCTGCTTTACTTGAAATTGTTTGGTCTCCTTCTCTTTTAAAGTTACTTGCTAAAATGAGCAAAGGACGCGTCCTCTTTTGTGTGTTACTTTCACTTGTAAAGTAACCTGTAGCCATTCTAGCAATTCCTGTTGTTTTTGGTGTTAACTGTTTTATTTTTTCAGACCATTCTTCTAAACCTTTTTCTTTCAAATTAGAGCTTTTACATTCAATAGCAACCGCAACCGCCTCAATCGGTATAAACTTCAACGAATTGTGTTGGAACACATACGGCGTATACTGCTCATCAAATACGGCAATATCGACTTCGTTAGAATGATTTCCATCTGAGTCAATAATGATGACACCTTGTGCTATTGAATATTTTTTAGGAATGATTTTCCGAAAAAACTCCATCCACATCACTTCTCTAGAATCCCCTGTCAGCCCTCCATGGTTAGAAGCAAAGTCCACTTCTTCTGATATCATGCTGTTTAATCTTTGATAATTCTCTAAGATCAGCTGCTCCACTTTACCGGTTCGCTCCGTTTCACCCAAACCAATTCCTCCTTCATCATTCATTACGAATGGATAAAATTTGAATCTAAATGACTACTTTTCATTTCGACTTATTTTGAGATTTTTTTAGGTTTATTTAGGAAAAAGAAGAAAAAAAACATGACTGCAATGAGTCATGTTTTCACTATACAAATGAACAGTATATTTGATGGCTATTTGAAAGAGGATGTTGTAAGAAGATGGATTTGAGGTGGCCATAACCGTTTAAGAGACAATCATTTAAAATCGCGCACTCATGTAGAGTGCGACTTTCTCGTATGAATATTGACTTTGGAAACAGCATATTTCAATCCACGCACTCATATAGAGTGCGACACTTACCAACAATAGGCGGTGTACAAAGTTGGGGATTTCAATCCACGCACTCATATAGAGTGCGACTGCGATTTCTGCCCTAATTGTAACATTTTTTAGGAAATGATAGGTAAAATCCTCAACTTTCAATAAAGAATTTTGTTTTCTCCTTCACGAAATATACATTTTTACCCATTTTGTCGAATAAAAAGGTGCGAATGTTCCAGGGATTTTATGTTCACCTGACATTCGCACCGAATCTCTCTTAATCCTATTTAATTAAAAACTATTACTGATGATAATCATACTTATTTCGCTGCTTCATCAACATCTTTGAATTCATTAATAAAATGGCTGAGACAGAGTTATGTTTTTCACACCTATTTCAAGCGCAATGTCAATAAATCTTTCAAGCTACCTACTGACAAGAATTTTATTCCTCACATTCAGATAGAGTGCGACAAATATAAGACCTGTAATTAATACGGCTACTGTATTTCAATCCACACACTCATGTAGAGTGCGACGCGTCTTTCTTTCCTTCTGGTGCATCCTCAGCGTTATTTCAATCCACGCACTCATGTAGAGTGCGACATATTTACAAGCTGCAGGAGAAACTATTTGTAAAATTTCAATCCACGCACTCATGTAGAGTGCGACCTTAAAGCAAAACAGACTAGAAGTGTTGCTTTCAAATTTCAATCCACGCACTCATGTAGAGTGCGACAAGACTTAGGCTATAAGATCGACAAAAAGGGCGAATTTCAATCCACGCACTCATGTAGAGTGCGACTGCGATTTCTGCCCTAATTGTAACATTTTTTAGGAAATGATAGGTAAAATCCTCAACTTTCAATAAAGAATTTTGTTTTCTTCTTCACGAAATATACATTTTTACCCAGTTTTGTCGAATAAAAAGGTGCGAATGTTCCAGGGATTTTATGTTCACCTGACATTCGCACCATCAGTTCCTCTTACATCTTCGTCATATATTCCACAATAAACTCCCAAAAGCCAGGTCCTTCTTGGTAAATCAGCCGGTCTACTTTTTCGATGAGTTTGATGTAAAGTTCTTGTTCGAGGTCTTCTCTTTCTTGATATGCCGTGTTTTGTAGTTTCTTTTTGATCATGGGTGTGAAGGTTTCAATGAGTTCTTCCATTTCTCCATTGGTCATTTTGTCTTCGTGCACGGACATCTCCCCCTGTTTCTTCTTTTAGTTTGTTGAGCGCTTTTTTGTGAATGTTTGAGATGTTTTGTCTCGTTTCGCCCAGCCGATCGGCTATTTCTTTCATTGTTTGACCTTCAACATAAATATGGGTTAAGACCATTTTTTGTTTGTCTGTGAGCTGCTGGTAGGCCTTGTACAATCTTTTGTCTTGCAGGTGCTCCCCTAAGTCTTGCTGGTTGAAGAGCACGGCTTCATACGTATCTGTTTGAACAGGATCTTTCACTTCTTGCGTATCAGGATGATCGAGTATGAGCGGAAAACGCTGCTGCTTTTTTTTGACTCGTTTGTCAAAGTCGACTGAAAAGATGCGGATCATTGTGGAAATATACTTGATGATGCGGATTTTTTGATAAAACTGCTTGAACTCAGAATCTAGTTTTTTCGCATTTTCTTCGTTTGGCTCTTCCATGACTTGCCTAAGCAGCTGCTGGTTTTTAGGGTTACTTAAAAATTGCTGAATGAGCGGGTGATCAACGATTTCATTCCATTTTGCTTTCAATAACAGCCGATAATCCATGTGCATCCTCCCCTTTGTTCTCTCTACTTGCATTAAGTGGACAAAAGTTAAAAAAAGTAAACTTTGTAAAACGGGTCTAATGGTTCATTTTCTCCCCCTTTGATTTCCAATTTCTTCTTTCATACCACTTATAAAGATGACGAGCATCCGCTGGGAGGTGAGACAAATGGAGACCTTTTTTTCGGAGGAATGGCTGAAGCAGCTCGGTCAGGCTGGCTTTCCTGCCATTTTGACGGTTTATTTGCTGACACGTTTTGAACGAAAGTTTGATGAATTAAGCAAACTCATCCAACGATTGGTCGCTGTTCAAAAAAATGATGAATCAGATTGACATCTTCTTGATTCGTTTCACCTTATGAAAACGAGGGCGAAATGAAAGGCCTTTTGTCACCTCACACAATACGATGTTGAAAGGGGATTTTATCATGAGTGAAAAGCAAAATGGTGTACCACAGCCGATTCGAGGAGAAAAAGGAGCAACGGTCAAAATTCCACGTAATCTCGAGCGGGACAGACAAAACCCAGATATGCTCACGCCGCCAGAAACCGATCATGGAACGGTTCCCAACATGAAATATTCTTTTTCTGATACGCACAACCGTTTAGAAAAAGGCGGCTATGCCCGCGAGGTAACGGTGCGTGAACTGCCAATTTCTAAAAGTCTTGCCTCTGTGAACATGCGGCTAAAACCTGGTGCGATTCGCGAGCTGCACTGGCATAAGGAAGCGGAATGGGCGTACATGATTTATGGGGAAGCCCGGATTACATCGGTTGATGCAGAGGGGCGCAATTTTACAGAGGATGTGACCGAGGGGGATTTGTGGTACTTCCCTTCAGGCTTGCCGCATTCTATTCAAGCACTTGAACCGGGAGCTGAATTCTTGCTTGTGTTTGATGATGGTTCCTTCTCTGAAAATAGTACGTTCCAAGTGACTGATTGGCTTGCCCATACGCCGGAGGAAGTTGTACTCCAAAACTTTGGAATGACAAAGGAGCAATTTGAGAAACTGCCAGAGAAAGAGAAGTATATTTTCCAAAAAGGAATTCCTGGTTCCCTTGAGTGTGACAAGGTGAAAACAGAGCAAGGAGAAGTCCCGAACTCCTTTAAATATGAGCTGTTAAAGCAAGAGCCGATTACGTCAAGCGGGGGACAAGTGTGGATTGCGGATTCTACCAATTTCAAAGCCTCTAAAACGATTGCCTCTGCTCTTGTGAAAGTTGATCCAGGTGCCATTCGTGAGCTGCACTGGCACCCAAATACGGATGAATGGCAATATTTCATATCTGGAAAGGCACGAATGACGGTCTTTGCTTCTGATGGACATGCGAGAACCTTTAACTATCAGGCGGGAGACGTTGGCTATGTGCCATTTGCGATGGGGCATTATGTAGAAAATACAGGCGACGAACCGCTCTATTTCTTAGAAATCTTTAAGAGCGATCATTATGCAGACATTTCACTCAATCAGTGGCTTGCGGTCACACCGAAACAGCTTGTTTTGGATCATTTAGATCAAGGCGAAGAATTCTTGAAATTGCTTGATACTGAAAAACATCCTGTCATCGCTGCACCTAAAAAAGAGGATTAATTCCAACCTTCCTGCAAAAAGGCTGTCCTTTTTGCAGGTATCTTCATGTAAAGGAGTGTTGGTTCACCTATGCAGCAATCTGTTCACGCTTTATGGCAAGGGCTGAAATGGCTCATGGCGCTATCAGCTATCTGTTACATATTTTTGTTGTTTTGTGTGCTGTTCTTTCATTTGACCGGTGCTTTTTATCAATCGATTTTATCGCTGCTACTGTTTATGGGCATCTATGTTGTACTCGGGATCTCTTTTGAACATCTGGAACATGTGCTCATACGGTTTGTTCGAAAATGCCGGTCCAAAAAACGATCCATCGTTTTCTATGCCGTTTTACTTCACCTTTTGTTTATTTGGGGTGCTGTCTACTTATCAGACGAATTGGTTGACGGCATTTTGCTGAATACTTCTGAAGAAATTCTCTTTGCGCTAAGTCTTTGGCTATTTCATTTTTTATTTGATTATGCGACGTTTCCATTTGAGAAAGAAGCTTCGTGACTCTCTATCGTCTTTTTGTAGAGAGCGCTTGTTTGACCTGCTCCATATGATGAAGATCATGCTTAATTAAACCTTGAAAATAACTTGATAACGTCAGCTCGGTTTGACCGATCAAAAAGGATGTATTCCAGCGAGATGCTTCGATTTTCTTCATTTCTTGAAGCAATTCTGTTCTGATAGCAATAAATCGCCCGATCGTCTCGCTTCTCTCTTCGTGTCTTGCCCTTTCGGCTGACTGTATATTCATTTCATGCACATCAGGTGCCTTACATAACGCCCGATCGTTCCAAAATTCCTTTAGGCGATCATGTAAAATAAATTCATCCCACGGAACAAAATGTGCGATGATCTCAGCAATACTCCACTTCCCATCAGCAATGGCGCGGCGCCATTCTTTGTCTGTTAATTCCGTTAGCGATTGTACCCATTCAAGGGTGTGTTCATAGTGTTTTATCACGGTGTCTTTGCTCATGTTTTGTTATCCCCTTCATGTTGGTTTTAACTTTATTTAAAAGAAGTTGATCAAAAATTGGTTAGTTTCATTCTTGCGAAATCATTTATAACATATTATCATATACTTTAATTACCAAATGAAAAGGGGGAATTGTGATACGCTGTCCTATATGAAAAAGCTTATTTTTTTGCACTAAAATAAACCGACTGGTCTGTTTATAAAAGAGGAGGGGAAATAATGAAATCTCAACATGTGATCATTATCGGCAGTGGTGTAGCAGGATTGGCTACTTCTTTATTTTTAAAAAAGGCTGGGATGGAAAGTACGATTTATGAAAGCAGGTCAGATGAAGAATTAGAAACAGGAGCAGGTTTTTTACTGTCTCCGAATGGGGTAAAGATTTTGGATGAAATCGGGTGTAAAAATGAAGTGATAGCAAATGCAACAGTGATAAAGAAGATCCAGCAAATAAACAGTGAAAATGAAGTAGAAGCGATCTTTCACAATTATAGTGAAAAATATTATGATGCCCCTTTACTGAACGTCATGAGAGACCAAATCATCAAATCACTTTTAAAAGAAGTTCACCGTCAAGGAATAGAAGTGAAATACAACAAAAAGTTAACCTCGATCAAACAGCAGCCTCATTCCGTTCAGGTTCTTTTTGAAGATGAAACTGTGATAACAGGTTGTATTGTAATAGGAGCAGATGGAACTTTTTCGAAAACAAGAGAGGCTATTGCGTTTAATGCTAAATTAGATTATAGCGGCTTTTGGGGACTGCAAGGAGTATCGTTTGTGAAGGATTTTGTATTGGATGAGGCAACAAGTTATTTTTACAATGACGGAAACTTTCAATTCATTTTTGGAAAAGCGCATCCAACAAATAAAATGAATATTTTATGGCAAGCTTTCTCTCAGTGTCCTGAGAAGTTACCTACAAAACATTTTGAGAAAGCCAATAAAGAAACCATTCGACAGTTATTATATAAACAAATGGAACATTGGAACATTCCAAAACACCTATCTGACATCATCGATCATACAGACATGTTCTTTCCAAGAAGTATCTATGAAATAAAGGATCTTCCTGTGTGGTCAAAAGGACGAGTTGTTCTTATAGGTGATGCTGTACATACAGCAAATCCTTTTGTTGGTCAAGGAGCATCGTATAGTCTAGAAGATGCCATGGTCTTAGCAAAAATGCTAAGGGATCATGATGATCGAGATGCGTTCTATTATTATGAAAAGGATCGAAGAAAGAGGACAGAAGAATTGAACGCGCTACTTCAGCACATAAGTATTCAAAACGATATTGATAAAAAAATGAACGAATATACGATTGAATGGGATGAAGAAACTTACGTATGAGATGAAAGACAAAAAAACACCACTTATGATGGAAAGTGGTGTTTCTTGTGTTGTCTCCGTGCATATAGGATCGCCCCAATCAAACTGACGAGTGAAATCAACGCAAGAATTCTGATATAAGGCGGATAGTAGGTTAGCACAATCTCGTTTTTCCCTTTTTCTATTGGAAAACCGATAAAGGCGTAATTGGCTTGTTCAATATCAGTCTGCTGTCCGTTCACCGTGAGCTCCCAGCCTTTTTCATATGGAACAGGCAGAATCATGTAGTCATCACCGCGCTTGTTATCATACGAAATCGTAAAGCGGTTATTTTTTAGCTTTACTTGCTGGTTGCCATCATCCTGTTTTTCTTTTTCATATGCTTTCTCTAGGACGCGGTAAGGTTCTTGATACAGCTTCAGTTGATTGAGCTCGTATGTCCCTTTTGGTACTCGAATGGAGAGGATCTTTTCCGCAGGGACCCGAATCGTCACTTCATTGACACCTGTTTTGTAGATGGATGTATTGCTTTTTCGAGATGTAACATAGTCGTCAATGGATAACTGAAACCCTTCATTACGGTCTGTCCGCTTCACATAAAAACTCACATACACATCCCCGGCACGAGCGATATCATCTGGAAGGGTGATATTCAGCCCGCCCATTTCTCCGTATACATCAAGCACGCCATGTTCGTATACAGCTTGTTCCGTATGAATATTCGTATCTTTGAGTCGATCTGCTGCGCGCTCGATTTCAGCGTTTCCTTTTTTGTCTAAAATGACGCCTTGCAGCATCGCATGCTCTTTATCAAGTGCTGAGGCATCCTTTAAGGATTGTTCTGAATAAACGGTGCTCGTTGTTCTTGCAAATGGCAGTGACCGAGTATTTTCATATACCTCATAATGCTCACTTTTCAAGATTGGCTTAAAATAAGCTGGTGGTGAGTAAGGCATCATGCTGTTTCTCATATAATACTTTCCGTAGGTCAAGCTGTATAAATTCGCCCTGTCCCCCATTGTTGCATACCGGCTGACACTTTCCCGTCCCATATCGATTTGCAGGTCATTCCAATAGAAATTGAGCAAATGCTGATTCAATATACTTGAATACACACTCATGCCTTGAAAGCCTTCAAATAATGGGGTATTGTTGCGCACGCCATTCATCCAATCAATCCGAGCGAGCGGATCTTTTGAGCGGCTTTGAATTTGCTGAATGAGCTTCATTTGTTCATGTCCAGCATATGCCTCACTATTCAGATACGTATCTGATACGCTCTTAATATTGCTTCTTTCAGATAAGTATCCCTGCTGATACACGCCTGCTGTCAGTAAGCTGATGGCAATAAGCACAGCTGAAAAGAGACGAAGGTGCTGACGTTTTTCGGCATGCATCCATAGGAAGAACAAGCTGATCACAACCAGTCCTATACCCGTAAACACAACGACATCCATGTTTCCCTTTGCTCGTTCTGAAAGGACGACAGCAAGAAGGAACACGATCCAAGCGCCTAAGACCGCACGCTTTTTCCACTTCCACTCGATTTGTGAGAAATGCTTGATCGTGATGGCAACGACCGCTCCAACTGTAAAGGCAAGAATGTACTCAAATCTGTATTGCGGTGCTGAAAAACCATTAAACACGCTCGCCATCTTTGGACTGTAGTGAAAAACAATGAGCAGCATACTGATGGATGTGAACATGAAAAACCATCTGTTCCGGTAAAGCGGTACGAGAAACAGACAAATCAGAAAAATCACGGGTAATAAATACACCCTGCTCGTAAACAGCAGATGATCATGCAGTTCGAACCAAGGAATGGCCTGTTCATACGGCGGTCTTATATTGTTAAGAAAGCCATAAACAGACGGGATAAAAAAGGCGGCACTGATCCCAAAGGATAACAGTGTAGAGATCGCAAGCGTCCAAAACACCTTCCACCCGCGCTCCTCACTTCGCAGCTTGATCATATATCTGAAGACAAGATATATCGCTAAAAAGATAAAGTGAATGTAAGCAAAGTAAAAGTTGTTGATCAGCATCAAACTGCAACTCGCAATAAACCAAGCGGGCTTACCCGTTTTGAATATCCGCTCAACCCCAAGTACAAGCAGCGGAAGCCACATCATGCTGTCGGTGAAAAATTCCCAAAACGTTTGATGCCGGAAATATACAATAGATAATCCATAGATTGCGGCACCTGTCAGTGCACCCAATCTATTTTGAACCATTGAAAGAAGCACACGGTAAGCGATGAAAAGAATAAGCGTCAGCTTGATTACACTCAGCCAAATCACGGCATTTGCCCAGAAATGAATGTCCGTTGACTGTATGAGATGGAGCGCATTCATCAGCCAGACGACAGCGACTGTCACCATAAAGACCGTCGACGTAGTGAAATAATACCCTAATTGCGTGTATGTACCGCCGCCTAGACCGAATTGATAGGAATAAAAGAAATTCCCTTTGACATATTCGTCGTACAGCAGCTTTTTAAATGGGAGCATTTGCGAGATGCCATCCCCATCTCCTGTCATGTACCGGCCTTGCGTATATTCATATAAGAAAAAGGAGTGGCCTAATAATGCGAGAATGAGGCACATTCCAATGATTATCCATCTACGTTTCATCATCTAAATCCTTTCCACAAAAGATCCATTGTTCTTTGAAACAAAACAACCCAGCAAGCGATTCGTGCTTGCCGGTTATTTGACTCCACGTTATTTAAATAACTGTGTTAACACTCGGTCTTGTTCCTTTGAGCTTGTCTCTTGTTGCATGACATTTGATTCTTGGATCAAATAATGTGGCCTCTTTTTCGTTTCATAATAAATGCGGCCAATATATTCTCCAATCACACCTAGACTCAAAAGCTGGACACCTCCGAGGAAAAGCACAGCCGATATTAAAGTGAAATAACCAGGTACCATCACGCCCGTTCTGACGATTTGAATAAAGGTGGCAACGATGTAAATCAAAGAAAGGAATAAGATCAGTATGCCAGTATAAAAACAAATACGCAGCGGGCGGTTGTTAAAGGAAATGACGCCATCTATGCCGTAGTTAAACAACTTCTTTAGTGACCATTTTGTATCACCATGCTGTCTTTCTACATTTTCATAATAGATGACCTTTTCTTCAAACCCAATCCAGCAAAAAAGTCCTTTTGAAAAACGATTTCCTTCTTTCAACTGAAGCAATGCATCGATTGCTTGGCGCGAAATTAAACGGAAATCTCCGACGCCATCACGCAAGTCCACTTCGACTACCTTGTTCATCACTTTATAGTACATGGATGATAAATATGAGCGAAGCTTGCTGTCTCCTTTACGGTTCCGTTTGGCAATGACTTGATGGTAGCCTTCTTCATATCCTCTGACGAAGTCCTGAATCAAATACGTTGGGTGCTGCAAGTCGGCGTCCATGATGATCGCAGCTACTCCCTTCGCATATTCAAGTCCTGCCAGAATAGCGGCTTCCTTCCCAAAGTTACGTGAGAAGGAAATGTATTTAACCTTTGCACTTTTGCGAGAGAGCTCTCTCATATATTGAAGTGTGTTGTCTTTGCTTCCATCATTCACAAAGATGATTTCAAAGTCATAATGAAAATCGCGAAACTCTTCCTCGAGTGCCTCAAAGATTCGTCTGATGTTTTCACCTTCATTGTAAGAAGGAATTATAACAGAGAGCAATTCTCGTTCCATATCGCACCTTCTCTTCACTTTTTTCACATAGTCTGATATGTTCATTATTCCTTTTTTGTCAGGAAACGAAACCCTTTTTTATTATCCATAAATTACATGTCTCTTTAATCGTTCCATTATATCAAAGTTTTATTTCCAGTGATTTTCAGTAAGATGAATTTAATGTAATTTTAAGTTTAACCATTGTAAAAAGCCTGTAATTTCGATCACAGACTGGGTATTGTATCATAAAATTGTTTACTCATTTATATATTTTCCTATTTCTTGAAAAAGATGAGGGGCACTTCTTTTAATGAAGCAGCCCTTTATTCTGCTCTTGTAGATGCTCGTTTGCCTTCGATTGTTTATTTTGGAATAAATGCAGCTGCGCACCGTAGCTCTCAATCCACTCTTGGACAATCCGTTCAGTTGTTTCCTGTCCTTTATACTTGTGGCCAGCCTTTGCATAAGTTGTCTCAAAATCACTCCAAAGCAGCTCCACCCATGTACGTGCTTCGTCATATGTTAGCATATTGTTTTTTTCCATCAGTTGTTCTGTTAATCGCTCAAAGTATTGTTCCATGTCGGTTCCTCCTTCATCTAGCAGAAAGTGCCTTTTTAAAAAAACCTCTTTTTTCATATACTACCCTTACGTCTTCAAAAGACGCAAATGATTTGTATTGTTTGGAGGGAATCGATATGCGTAATAAAGCAAAAGGCTTTCCAAATCAAGTGAATCACAAATTTGAAGGCGAGCCAGGCGCCACAGATGCTTATGCGTCTAAAAGGCCGAATGGTGAGACGAATACACGTCCACAGGAACGAATGAGGGCATCAGGGAAACGCTAATTTTTCCAAAGGGAGTGCTTGAGATATGAGTTCAAATGGGAAATCGTATATGGAAGACTTTGTTCAATTAAGGACAACCGCTTACCCTCAACCATGGGCGAATGCAAAGCATTCTGCCTCTCAGGTCAACGGAGAAACGCAGCAAACGCAGCACGACATCGTACTTCAGAACAACGTCCGTAAACAACGTTCGAAGTAAAGAAAAGGACTGATCTCTCGGATCAGTCCTTTTTCGTAAGCATTGAAATTGGCAGTGCATCTTCCTTATTTGGGGCTGATACTCTGTGTCCCCACGCAAATACACCATTTAAATATTCCACATAAAACTCTTCGTCTGTATCTTTGATTTGATAAGTCGTTTTCGTTTGAATCAAGGCTGGATCTAATAAGTAGGCTTTTGCCATATCGATTTTCCGTTCTAAGACGGCATATTCATTCACAATGCCAAGCTGCTCAGCCTTACGTGCTTTTTCAGAAAGAGAGGCTATCTCCTGCTTCAATTCGTATTCCGTCATCTCACTATAACGTTTGTCCATCTGTCATTCCCCTTTGTCTAAAACGTGATCAATTGTGTCGAGATCAAAGCCTTTTCTGAATAAAAATTGCTTCACTTTCATCTTCTTTTCAAATGATCCGTCATATCCTACCTTGCGTTTTGCCTTCTCCAGCATATAGAGGAGGGCTTCTTCTTCCTTTTCCTCTTCTTGTCCATCATAGGCTTCTTGAAGGGCTTTATCAATGATCCCAAACGAAAATCCTTTTCGTTGCAGCTGCAGCTTGATGCGCTGCTCGATCTCTTTTGCGGAACGATTTTTTTCTTTTCTCACAAGCTTCTGAACCTGCTTCACAGCTTCCTCCAGCTGTAAGTCATCAGGATATTGCGATAGTGCTTGTTCAATGTTGTCATCATCTATCCCTTTGAGCTTTAGCTCTTTTTTCAGGACGGACGGCCCTTTGCTGTTCGTTTTACGGTGGGTGCTGACATAGGCTTCCGCAAATTCAAGATCATTTACATACTTGTATTGCTTTAATTTGTGTATAATTTCACTAATAGCAGGTGCCGGGATTTCTTTTTTCGTCAAATAATCGGTTACTTCTTTCACCGATCTCATTCGGTATGATAAATAATCGACGGCCTGCTGAAATCCTTTTTTCACAGCATCACCGAATTGAATGTCGATGATATCTGCTTCGTCCAGCTCTTTCCCTTTTTTCAAATCGTGCTGGACGAGCACATCTAGATCAACGCTAAAGGCGTATTTTTCATCTAGAAAAATGTTCACCCGCTCTGTATTGTTTTTCTGAGCGGAGATTTTTGTAATATAGGGCATCCTGTGATCACTCCTTTTTTAAAACAGTCAGGATGTTTCTTCTGATTCAAAATCGTGAAAGATATAGGTATGTATATGAGAGGAGAGATGTCAATTGAATATCGCCATCACCGGAGGAACCGGTTTTATCGGCCAGCACGTCACGAAAGTGCTCGCTGCTGAAGGACATCATCTATATATTTTAACAAGAAATCCAAAGGAATCCGAACAAAATTATTTACACTATGTGCAGTGGCTGACAGAAGGTGCTGCGCCTGAGCATGAACTTCCTGCGATTGATGTCTGGATTAACCTTGCTGGAAAATCCATTTTCACCCGCTGGACAGACAAGGCAAAAGAAGGCATCCTCTCTAGCCGTATTCAATCCACACAAGAAGTGAGACGCATTATAGAAGCGCAGGAATCGAAACCATCTGTGCTCATTCAAGCAAGTGCTGTCGGAATTTATGGCACGTCTCAAACAGGAGATTTTACAGAGGAATCACCTCCTGCGGATACTGATTTCTTAAGTCATACATCAAAGCGTTGGGAAGCTGAGGGGCAAAAGATTGAAGCACTCGGCATTCGTACCGTCTACACACGCTTCGGCGTCGTGTTAGGGGAAAAAGGTACCCTACCACTGATGACACTGCCATATAAACTATTTGCCGGCGGAACGATTGGCTCCGGCTCGCAATGGCTTTCATGGGTTCATGTCGAAGATGTAGCACATCTCATTGCTTATGCAATACACAATGACGACATCTCAGGTCCACTCAATGTCACATCACCGAATCCTGTTCAAATGAAGCAGCTTGGACAAACGATAGCGTCTGCTCTTCACCGCCCTCACTGGCTGAAGGTCCCATCCTTTGTCATTCGAACGGCACTTGGCGAAATGTCATTACTTGTTTTAGAAGGTCAGCGTGCGCTGCCGAAGAAGGCATTGCTTTCTTCTTATGACTTTTTGCATCCTGAATTAAAAGAAGCGATTTTGCATTCAAAGGAATAATTTTTGTCAAAAACACCCATCCTATTAGAAATGAGATGAGGGGGCGATTTTGATGAAGAAAAAAGAACACCAGCCAACTTCAAAGCTGAAGAAAACCCAGGAAGTCCTGTATCAGCAGGAATTCAAAAAAGCGGAAAGAGCAGCAGAAAAAAGAAACAAATAAGATGGATATTCCACTCCAACAAGCACATAACTAAAGTGATCTTGTAAAGGAGGGAAAGGCTTTGAAAAAAGACCAACACCAAAAAGCCAATCACGAACTTGCAGCACAAGAGTCGGATGGCGAATATGTTGAATTTTCCAAAGAACTTGCAGATCCGAATGACGTAAAAGCAATGGCACGTATGAAAGCAGCCGATCAGCGCGCCAAAAAACAATAAGTAAAAAAAGCAGACCCTTTTGCGGTCTGCTTTTCTTCTTTTATTGAATTTCAGTAAGAAGACTTGATGCTTTCTGACGTGATTTTTCCTCAGGCACCTCTTCTGGATAACCAATATGAAGGATGGCAGCAAACCGCTCGTTTTCCTTTAGGCCCATGTCCTGTTGAAAGCCTTTGTCGTATAAGATGCGGCCGCTCTTCCAGACCATACCGATTCCTTGATCCCAAGCAAGCAGCTGGAAGTTTTGAATGAGCGCGCTCACAGCGGCAAAATCATCATTTCTTACCACTGGGTTCTCGTCTTCCTTTAACACCACAAGTAAAAGGGCTGGGACTTTTGAAAAGTAATCTCTATATTGATTGATCTTTTCTTCCTTTGCATCTGGATTGTTGCGCTTGAAGAACGCAATGAAGCGATCAATAAATGTCGCTTTCGCTTCCTCCGTCACCGCATATAGAAAGCGCCAAGGCTCCGTAATTTTATGATTCGGTGCATAGACCGCATCCTCTAATAACGGCTGAAGCTGCTCAATGGTCACCGGCGTTTCTTTAAATTTTCGAATGGATCGTCTATATCTGACAGCGTCGCGAACCGTTAACGCTTCTGTTTGTTGTTTGATTTCTGGCATATGTGTCATCCTTTCAATCAATCTTAATTGAAATTGATTCTCATTCACATTATAAACATCATTGCGAGCAGTTGCAAATGATGTTTCCCATCCCTTCTGCTAAAAAGTTGTTTGAGTTTTTCAAGTAATGTTACAATCATATTACGTTTTAAACAAATTTTGATAAAAAACCCAAGATGATGAAATAGGTTTAGTTATTCCCATTTTGTCTAATGCGGTTATTTTGTCAAAAGGCTTTCAAACCATGATTGGAAGGGAGGCTTCTGGATGGAATGAAAATCAATATCGGGCAAATCATTAAGCTCTACCGGTATAAACAAAATATGACCCAATCTGAATTGGCAGAAGGAATTTGTTCTGTCTCTCATTTAAGTAAAATCGAAAATGGCTCAAAGGAGGCCAATCAAGATACGATCAATTTATTGCTTGAACGACTAGGCATCAGTCAAGAAACTCTGTCACAAAAGGCACGTCACCTGCTGTCACTCTTGGATGAGTTTCAAATGAATATGTATTTCTATGCACTTGATCAAGCTGAACAAAATGCAGAAATGATCATTCAGCACGAGGAACAGTTCTTTTCGCTAGATTTAGGCATTCAGTATCATTTGTCCCTATTTCAATTTTATTTATTATCGGACAAGCAGCCACTTGCCTTAAAAACACACCGCGTGCTTAAAAAGTTTGAAAAAACCTTTATTGAAACGGAAAAAGAAATATTTGAATATCTAGATGGCATTCATCTCATTACAAATGGTCAGCTTGAAGAAGGGATAAAGAAACTTGAGAGCTGCTTTTCTTACGCGTCTGTTGAACAAAGTGACCTGTATTATCACTATGCAAAAGCACTTGGAAACATGGGACTTCTTGGCGATGCGCTTGAAGCAACCCATCAAGCCATGGATTTATATAGACAAAAGAACAATTTCAAGCGGATCATTCACTGTACACTCATTCATGGCGTGATCTCACTGGAACTAAAAGCCTTTCAAACGGCGAAGAAATATTTAAAAGAAGTGATTTTGCACACGTCCCTTTATCCTGATGCCTATATTAAAATGACCGCTTATTTTTATTACGGGGTGCTCTTAAAACGGGAAGGCGATTTTTCTTCAGCTGTGCCTTATTTACTAGATTCACTCAATTACTTTAATCAAGAACAGATAGAAGACCGTTATTGTGAAACTCTGTATGAAATCGCGACCTTATATGCTGAATACGACCGCAAAAAGGCCCTTCCCTACATACATGAGCTGTTAAAACAGCCTCGCATTCAGCCAAACTGTTTATATATGATCAAAATCTATAAATTGATGATTGAGGAAAACCCTCTTGATTTGAAAACCTATCTGATCGAAGCAGCTCTTCCTTACTTTAAACAAAATGAGCTGCACAGTGAGTACTTGTTTGCTCTTAGAACCTTGCTTTCCTATGCGGGTTCTGAGCTTGACGAACGTACCTATATGTCCTACACGAGAACGCTGCTTCATCACCTTGCATCATATGTCCCCTATTACAAAAAAGCATGACCTTCTGCCGATCGAAGGTCATGCTTTTCCTATTCATTAAATGGTCTTCTGTTGATCTGTATCAGGACGGGTGACTTGTTTGACTGAATGAACATACCGTTTTCTCGCAAAGTAATCGTACGCATGTTGACCAAAGCCTAACCAAATGCTGAGCACGATGAATGGGATCGTTCCCCATAATGCAGGGATATTGCAAGCAATTTTCAGCCATGTATAGATCCCTGAGTTTTTTTGGTTTTTGGCTAAGGAAATTGACACGATTCGCTTTTCTGCCTTTTCTTCACTTATTTTGTTCAGTTTGAGCAGCTGCGAGTGTCTAAAGGATTCAAAATGAATACGGTTCTTCCAATCGAGAGCTTTCAACAAGTCCATCGCTTTTGCACATGAAGGACTTTGCCCGTCATAAAACACAAGCAGCCTAAGTGATTTGATGGAACGCTGTTCTCTTTTTTTCGATTCAGCGAGCTTCTTTCTTTCTTGATCGAGATAAATGATTTTTTTCATAGATTGATCGCCAGCCCTTTTCCGTCATTTGTTTTTTAGTTCGTTCAAAGGAGATTACAACTAGATTACTATAGTTGCTGGGCCTCTTGTATTGGGAAAAAGCAAACCAACGTGCGTTATATGAGCCTTTAGATAAGGGCAAAATTAAGGTTTTCATGGCACATATGAGGTTTTTCAACTAAAAATGGTTGGGAAAATCGTGATGCGTTGCGGCTTTCTGCGGTTTTTTGTAGAATTCTGCGGTTTTTCTACATCTTTATGCGGTGTTTTGTAGGTGAGACGCAAAAACAAGATAAAAAAAGACTACTTCCCGTTGCGGCGAAGTAGTCTTTTGGTTTATATTTTTTCCAAAACTTCTACTATTTCTTTCTCAATATCTTTCCATAAGTAACGATCTGTCGTATAGTGATGTGCGGCTTCTTTCGCAAATACTTGAAAAGCTTCCTCAAAATCAGGTGCATCCTTGTCGGGTTTTTTCTCATCAACAAATCGCTGTGCTTCTGTTGAGCGTGGTCCCCATTTACCTACTTCATTCCCGTCCTGATCAATGATCACGATAATCGGAATCGATCTTGCGGTCCCGTTCGTTAAATACTGATCCATCAGGTCTAGATGCTCGTCCCGAATGAAATAGCGCGCATCAATGAGTGCTTCACTTGCAATACGCATGAAAATTGGTACATTGACCATCGCATCTCCGCACCAATCCGCTGTGATGACAAGCGCTCTGAGCTTTTTCTTTTGCAGCTTTTGAAGCAGCTCTTTTTCTTTTTGATGAATTGCGTACTGATTGTACACCGTGAGTAGATTTTCTCGGTTTTTCTCCATGTTGTGTACATATGTACGTTCAGTTAATCCCTTTTTAAACCATTCATTTAATGTCATATTTACATCCCCCTTACTCTTCAACTTTACCACTTTTGCTATTCTTTTGTCTAAAAAAACCTTCACCTAGTGAAAGGTAAAGGCTTTTGATCTATGGACGCCGGTTGCGATTTGGGTCCATCCCTATCAGCTTGGTGACAAGCACCATTGTGACAGGTAATGATGTATTCTTTTTATACGCTAAGTATTTTCCGCGCCATTCAGGTTTATATTTCTGTTTAAACGACCGTAATCCGCTGAAGCTGTACATAAATCTGACGTTGTTGAAAATAACACTCGCCAAACGCTCCGTGAGGAAGGACTGATGAAATGTTCCTACATTCGATAAAGGCGCCATTCCCATGTTAAAGGATTTGTAGCCTTTTTCTTTCGCCCATTGAAAAAGGTGGATAAACAGCGCATCCATCATCCCGTTCGGTGCATCATGCATATGACGCATTAGGTCGATGGAAATCTCCCCTTCTTGATACATCGGCATTAGTGATACAAAAGAAATGATTTCCCCTTGTTCATCCTTCAGAATCGCAATCGGTGCTTTTTGAAGATAATCTTCTTGAAAATAGCCGAGCGAAAACCCTTTTTCATTTTTCTTTCCGAGCCAGCTGTCAGAAATCTGTTTTAAGGTTGAGATGAGCTCATCTGAAAAAGGCGGTTCCAGCATTTCAAACGTATAGCCTTCTCGTTCAAACTTATTGGCCACAGCCCGTAAATTTGATTTTTTCTTACCGGAAAGAGAGAACGTTTCTAAATCGACCATGGCTTCTTCTCCAAGCTTAAAGAAGTGAAAGCCTAAGTCATGGTAGAGCGCCATCCCTTCCCGTTCTACTTGATAAAAAGCAACGCGATAGCCTGCTTTTTCTGTCTGCTGTAGAAACTCTTCAAGTACAAGTGGATAGGATGCTTTACGTCCGGATGGATCTCCAAGCACAATGACGCAGCGGCCAATGCGCCCAAATTGAAGCATCGCCTCTCCATCACTTGAGAAAAATAGTTTTTTGTCGCCTAAAAAGCCAAGATGACTGAGGGCATTTCCGCCCTTTTCTTCTAAAAACGTTTTTAATTTTTCCTCATCTGCTTTTTCTCCAATCGGAAATGCTCTTTTATTAAAAATCAATCTGCTAATGAAGAAAAAAAGCGGTACACCGATGAGAGCAATCATGCTTGTCATTGTGATATGCCGTTCATTATGCACGAGGTAATCCCTACTCAAGAAATGTCCAATTTTTGTCCAAATAAAGTTGCCGATGACATTATAGTTAAACAGCACGAGTAAATATCCAGCGGCAGCCGCCACAAACTGATACAAGGAATAAGGGGCCTGCTGCTTCACAAATTGATTTCGAAGAGAGAAAAATACAGCCATGATGACTGGCAGTATAAAGATGAGACTCAGGTTAAATCCTTTTAACAAAGTAAACACAAAGCCGCCTGCTAGGGCGATCATCGTCAGCACGTACGATCTTTTTGTTCGTTTATACACTTCAATGGACAAAATCATCAGGATGATGCCGAACATTAAAGAAAGACCATTAAATCCTGATAATAGAAAGCGTGGAATGCTTGTAATCACGCCTAATCGATCGACAGGAAGCACAACAGACGCCATAATGAGCAAGCCGCTTCCAAAGGTTAAAATCGATAAAGATCCGTACAATAAACGGATTAATAAAGCACGGTGCAACACAATTAAGACGTTCGTTGTTTCTATGGCAGGTGCCATTCTCGGATTGCCTTCAAGACGTCTTAGCGTCGTTCCCGTTAAATCGTAAGCAGCTAGACAAAGCCCAAGGATAAACGGGAAGATCGAGTACACGAAGCGGTACAAAACGAGCGCCGTCAGCACCATCTCTTTATCAAACCCAATGTACTGCATGCTCAGTAAAAAGATGAGGTCAAATGAACCAAATCCGCCCGGAACCATACTGATTAAACCACCGATTGACGCAATCGCAAATACGCCTAATACAATTCGGACATCGACATTCATCCCCATAGAGACGACAGCCATGTACATGACGAGACCAGCTGCCAGCCATTCTAAAAACGATGCTCCGATATAAGCGTAAATCGGATGCTTCAGTCCGCTTTCACCGCTCTCAATCGAGCTTTTTCGTACGGACGCCATAATGATGTAAATGGGCACAATACAAGCAAAGATGATCACAAAGGCCCATAGCCACGGCTCTTGGCTAATAATACTTTCAACAGGAAGCACCCTCACCAAGATCAGATCACTGAAAATAGATAAGCCCAAAAGAACCGAGGAAGTCAAAAGGGCAATGCCTTTGAGCAGTTTTTTCGTATCGGTTATGTACTCCTTATATAGAAGTGTTCTAAGCCCTGCTCCTGATAGACCGCCGAACCCAAGGACACTGTTAAAGGAGTTCGCAATCCAAGAAATGCGAATCGTTTTCCAGCCGCTGATGGGCATATTCAGGCTTTTTCGTAAAATAAAATCATATAAGGACATCGATAACACTGCGACAAGTCCAAGAAAAACAAGAATAAACAAGTCCATCCGATTCAAGCTGTCAATGATATAAAACGTTTTTTTAATGGAAAGGCCGCTCAGTTCCTTTTTGGCGACGAAAATTAAGACAAGGATAATCACGATCGGAAAAAGCATTTTTAAGATCGTCATACCCGTTTTTTTGTTCCACATGATTTTCCCAACTTTCTAAGTTGCTTCATTTATTTCGACTGACCATTATTATACAACAAATACCACTTGATTCATGCAGTTTAACATTCAAAAGCTTGTCGAACCTTTCAATTAGAAGTAAAAATCAGTAATATAGAGAAAAGAGCCGCTTAAAGGAAGTGAACGAGCGTGGAATATAATATTCATGACACCACCGTATTAAAAGAAGAGATTCTATCTCCAGAGGAAAAAAAGACATGGGTGCTCTATATGAAAGTACTCACAGCTGCAGGTCTTGGAGATGTGTCAGAATGGATGAAGCTTGATATGAGTATGCCTCAAATGAAGGTACTCATGCTACTCAATAACCATGGCTCTCTCAAGGTATCCGAAATCGCTGAAAAAATGGGCGCTTCTTTGTCCAATATGACAGGCCTGCTTGACCGGTTAGAACAGTCTCATTTTGTTGAACGAAAACACTCTGAGCGTGACCGTAGAATCATTGTCGTCGAACTAACAGAGGAAGCGAAAAATATTTTTAGAAGCATTTATCAAAAAGGACACGAAAAAATCAAAAACTCCCTGCAACGGCTCAATGACGAGGAAAAAGAAAAAGTCAACGAAGGGCTGGCTATTTTAGAAAAAGCACTGCGTCCTGAACGCGGCTAAACATGAAAAGGAAAAAAGACGGTCACTTGAGATCCGTCTTTTTTAGTTCTTCTACTTGTCGATCTGGGGTGAAGAGATTTTTACGAATGACTTCCCTGTCGTCCCATAAAAGATAACCTAAACCGATGATAAGAAAAAAGATACTGATCCACGTACCGCCAGGCAGTATCTGTTCAAGTTCCTCAATCGTTCTTTCTGAGCCTAAGCTATTACTATAGCGTATCTCAAAAAGCACATATTTTACTATATAAAACAATGCCGCCATACAAATAAACATGGCGCCGACAATTCTTCTACCAGACATGTCATGACTCCTTTAATTCCATTGATTTCTTTTGATTAATTCCGTGATATGGGCAAGATGATGCTTTGAGTGCCAGACGTACATACCTGTTGCATCATATAAGGACACCGTTTGTTGATCGGCTGGGTGATAATAGGATGCAGTGAAGTCTTCCTCTGACATCCCTCGAAGTAATGTAACCCATCTGCGATGCAGACTGCTGATTAAGGGCAGTGATAGGCTGATGGGCGCTTTGCTATCTGGAAGCTCGGCGAATCCCGCCTGATCATATGGACGGATGTGCGGTATTTCTTCTGTGAGCGCAAGCTTGAATCGTAAGTATGCATTCAGATGGCTGTCTGCTACGTGATGAATGAGCTGACGGACGGTCCACCCTCCAGGCCGATAGGGTGTATCCAGCTGAGCATCTGTCAATTGATTGGTGACTGTTTCATATTCTTGTGGAATCGCACCCAACTGATCAATCCATGACTCTAGCTGTTCCTTTGTTTTATTTTCAACCGGTTCATATAACCCAATCGGATATTGTAATGACGTCATACCCTCTCCCCTTTCTCAAATCCTTCTAGTACAAATTTGCCAATCATCTTTCCTTGTTCAAGGGTTTGGTGTGCCTGCTTCAAATGAGCGGCATTGATCGGACTGAGAACCTTTGTTAACGTATGCGTTAATGTCCCGTGTTCAAATAACTCAGCCACCTCTGTTAAAAGCTCATGCTGTTTGATCATGTCCGCTGTTTTGTACATAGGGCGTGTGAACATGAACTCCCATACAAATGCAGCACTTTTATTTTTGAGTAATTGAATGTCTAGGTTGTGCTGATTCTCGACAATGGTACAGATCGTGCCTTGCGGTTTGATGGCTTCTGCCATGCCTTTGAAGTGTCCATCTGTATCATTTAGGCATAAAATGAAATCCACTTCGCCTATTCCTTTTTTCTGAAGCTGCGCGAGAAGCGGCTCATGATGATCAATGATATGATCAGCACCTAATGATAGACACCACTCTTTTGTTTCAGGTCTTGATGCGGTGGCGATTACAGTGGCATTTGCTAATTTGGCTAGTTGGATGGCAATAGAACCTACTCCGCCTGCACCGCCGATGATGAGCAGTGTTGCCCCTTCTGCATTTCGCTTCATATGCATCCGGTCAAATAACGCTTCATATGCCGTAATTGTCGTCAGAGGCATCGCGGCTGCTTCTGCAAAGGAGAGATTAACAGGCTTTTTTGCCACAATCCGTTCATCCACAAGCTGATACTCACTATTTGAGCCTTGACGCGTGATATCTCCCGCATAGTACACGTGATCACCAGGCTGAAATAATGTACACGCTTCGCCAACTTCAACAACCGTACCGCTTGCATCGTAGCCAAGAATTTTCAGTTTTTCTTCCTTCTGATCCTTCGGTGATCTCACCTTCGTATCAACTGGATTCACTGACACAGCCTCTACCTTCACCAGTATATCCCTGCCCGTTGCTTTAGGCTTTTCTACTTCCTGATCCATCAAGCTTTGCTCATGCTCAATCGGTAAGTACTCCAATAGTCCAACAGCTTTCACTCGCTCGCACTCCCTTTCACCATGCTTCTTTTCCACATTTTATCATAATTTTCTGATGTTTATGGATAGATCAAACGAGTGATTGCACATTTAGGACCCTTTCAAAGCCTTTCGCTCCCTCGCTATATATGAAGGACGAGCCTTTTGCAATGAAGGAACATAGGAGAACCAGCTTTTGGATTTAAAAAATAGCTGAACGTAATAAAGCTGGATGTGCTGAAGGAAAACAAGGATGAAGAAAAAAGTAATGAAGAAGAGGTTAGACATATCTGCTATCCCCTGTATCCATTCGTTTATAAAAAACAGCACAAAACTGATCATCATCAGCTGTTCAAGCCTTTGCACGATCTGGGTCAAGACATGTCCTCGTTTCGATAGATCACCAGACTGATGCTTTCTGATCTTTCTCGATTTATAAAACCAAATGATACTTTCCGCTAAGTTATGAGTGATAAAAAATGCAATGAGCGTAATGAATAAAAGCGATGGGTAATAAAAGAATGGGATCAAAAATGGGATGACAAGAAAATAAATGGCCATACATGCGTGTCTCACTGATAAGAGAAATAGTTCTTTTTCTATGTATGGTTTCATCTGTTTCACCTCCATATGTACTACGTCTTATCTGCCAAAAAGTTCCCTTTGCCTATCAAAAAAGGATGCCCCAAAGGCATCCTTCCTGAATCACATTTAAAATGCAGCGCTTAGTACGACAGGTCCTTGCGGCAGTTTGTTATCCTTTTTTGGTTCAAGGGTGACTGCCACGGTATCCCATGATTCGCTCGCTTCTTTTTCTGATAATGCATAGGTGACGGTTCCTTCTCCTTTGTTATCTGTTTTAAAGGCACCAGCTGGTACCGGCTGATCTCCTTTAATGAGCCACACTTGATAAACAGCAGATGAATCAAGCTGATCCTTTAATCCGTCTGCACTCACCACCAGCTCTTTTTTGCCGTTATGCTCAATCACTGAAAAAGCACCCGTTGTTTTTGGTGATGCGGCTGATGCCAGTGATTTTGTCGCTACAACCCTGACAGGTTCTTCCGCTTGTTCTTTTCCATTCGATAAGAAATACACGTTTCCAGCTGCTGAAATAAGAAGCAGTGCGGCAACAAGTGGCAATAGCCATTGGTTACGTTTCTTTTGCAGTGGTTTCATCTCGTTTGGTTCATGTGCTGCCTTGAGCTCTTTCCTATGGCTATTCTTTTCTTCGACCGTCTCTTCTTCAAACACCTGGGATAAAATACGGTCTTTCATCCCTGCCGGAGGTGTTTGGTCATCTGCTAGAAATGGAATGTCAGACATGAGCGATGTCAATTCTTCAAGCTCTTCTTTGCAAGCTGAGCAGTTCTTGAGGTGCTCTTCAAATTGTGCTTTTTCTTCTCCTTGTACATGCCCGTTGAAATAATCAATCACTTGATGTTTACACTGAGTCATGCCTCTTCCTCCTTTCCTCCGCGAGACAGTCTCGTCCGTAAGTGCTTCAATGACAATCGAACTCTTCCCTTCACCGTTCCAATGGGGATGCCTAGTTTTTCAGCAATGCTTTTTTGTGTCATTCCTTTAAAATAGACATCTTCTATGATAGTTTGCTGTTCTTTTGACAATGTAGATACTGCTTCACGTATGATTTGTTTTTCCTCGTTCCATTCAACTTCCTTTGATACATCTTCTTGATGATCGGCTAAATATTCAATATGCTCATCTTCTAGTGCCGTTTCGTTCCGGTGCTTTCTTAGGAGATCGATGGCTGTGTTGCGTGACATCATGAATAACCACGAGGAGAATTTGCCTTTATCCGTATGGTATTCTCCTATACCGCGCCAGAGCTTGATAAAGACTTCTTGCAGCACTTCCTCCGCAAGCTCACGACTTCCAGTCATTTTATAAATAAACGAATATAACACACGTTCATAGCGATCATACAGCACTTCAAGTGAAGGCTTGTGACGATCAAATTTGATCTTGTGATACAGCTCAGAATCTTTCAGTGTATCCATGGTCATCTCCTTCCTTTTTCATGAGAAAGAGCATGCTGCATTCATCATGAAATCCTTCACGTATTGCTTATCACTCGATTTGCTGAAATAAGCCTACTTTGTACTTTACTCTTTTTTAAAGGAGAAAAAAAGAGCGCCGAAAAAGGAAGTGTGCTCCTCATGAGAATGTACTTACTGTACGAAAAGCAAGGCCATTTGGATCACTTCTATCTGAAAAGTCAAGAATCCATGTGTTTCCATTCTCTGTTCAGTTGATTTTAGCAAACTCTCATGTCCCTCACAATGTCAACATGTCATAATAGAAGGTAACGAAATGAATTGGAGTGTCCTTACATGATGTTGACGATCGTTCTTTTTTTATTAGCAGGAATAGCAGAAATTGGCGGTGGCTATCTTGTGTGGCTTTGGCTGCGCGAAGCCAGACCTGTCAGCTATGGAATCGCCGGCAGCCTCATCCTCGTCGCTTATGGGGTCATCCCTACCTTCCAGCAGTTCCCGACTTTCGGACGAGTTTATGCGGCCTATGGCGGTGTGTTTGTGGTTCTTGCTGTGTTTTGGGGCTGGTGGGTCGATCGAAAAACGCCTGATTTGTACGATTGGGTAGGCGCTCTTATTTGTTTAATAGGTGTGAGTATGATGCTCTTTGCCCCTAGAAACTAGGGAAAAAGATTGCAATACATGTCATGAGAAAAAAGCCGGCGCTCTTTTGCCGGCTTTCACATTTCTTCTAATGGACTTTTTATGCCCCGAATTGTGTTTCATAAAGGCGCTTATATAAGCCATTTTGCGTTAGTAATGTTTTGTGATTTCCTTGCTCTGCAATGCCACCTTTTGTCACAACCACAATTCGATCTGCATGTTGAATAGTTGCAAGGCGATGCGCAATGACTAGCGTCGTTCTACCTTCTGAAAGCTCTTCTAGTGATCGTTGGATCGAAGCCTCTGTTTCAGTATCTAGTGATGAGGTCGCTTCATCCAGTATTAAAATAGGTGGATTTTTCAGGAAAATACGTGCAATTGATACACGCTGCTTTTGTCCACCTGACAGCTTGACGCCTCTTTCACCAATCATTGTCTCAAGACCTTCGGGCAGGGATTCGACGAGTTCTTTTAGCTCTGCTTTTGACACTGCCTGCCATATTTCATCCTCAGTTGCATCAAGTTTTCCATAAAGAATGTTCTCTCGAATGCTCCCATTAAATAAATAGACGTCTTGTTGGACTATTCCAATTTGTTGGCGCAGTGAAGACAGCTTCATCTGTCTACTATCAATTCCGTCTATCGTAATGGTTCCAGATTGCCATTCATAAAACCTTGGTAATAAACTGCAAAGCGTGGATTTACCAGCACCGGAAGGACCTACTATGGCAACCGTTTCCCCTTGTTTGATCTCCAGATTAATATGCTCAAGGATCAAACTGTCCTTCTCATAACCAAAGCTGACATCATGAAATGTAATTTCACCTTTTAGCCCATCGACATGAATCGCATCAGGGACGTCCTTTTCGTCTGGGGCTTGATCTAAGAGCTTAACAAATCGCTTAAAGCTTGCGACTCCCTTTGGATACGTCTCAATGACTGAATTAATTTGTTGAATAGGTCCTAAAAAGATTCCAGACAGCAGGACGAATGAAATGAATTCGCCATAGGTCATATTCTTTTGCATCACAAACCATGTCCCGCATACAAGTCCAAAGATGGTGACGCCCTTCATAAGCAGGTGACTAATTGAAGCGTGTAATGCCATCATTTTGTATGTGGTTAATTTCGTTTGTTTAAACTGTTCATTGTGTTCAATAAAGCGATCCACCTCGTGCGTTTCATTCCCAAATGCCTTCACTACTCGAATTCCGCTCACATTATTCTCAACCCTTGCATGGAATTGACCAATACTTGAAAACATGTGATCAAAGGCAATCGACATTTTCTTCGTAAAATAAACCGATAGCCCTATTAAGAATGGGACAATGAGAAACGTGAGGACGGCAAGCTGCCAATTGATTGATAGCATCAAGGCAAATGCACCTGTAAGAGTCATCATTGCAATAAATAAATCTTCAGGACCGTGGTGAGCGATTTCACCAATATCCATTAAATCGTTTGTCATGCGTGAAACAAGCTTTCCTGTTTTCTTTTGATCAAAGAATCGAAAAGACATTTTTTGTACGTGGGTGAATAGCTGACTTCTCATATCTGTTTCAATATTGATACCTAGCTTATGTCCGAAATATGTCACCACATAATTCATTGCTGAGCTGACGACATAGACTGCCAGTAAAATTCCACTCCAGATGAGAATCATTTCCCAGTTTCTGTTTGGGAGAAGGTCATCTACAACCATACTGATCGCGAGTGGAAATGATAATTCAAGTAGTGCCGCTATGACGGCACAGGAAAAATCTAATATAAACAGCCCCATATATGGCTTGTAATAGGAGAAAAATCGTTTTAACAAAAAGCAGCCCCCTTACTTCTGAGATAATTCTGTCAATATCTCAACGTATTTTTCTGCTTGATTGGCGATAGCTATTGGATCAAATGGCCAGAAATACGTAATATCCAAGTCATGTACTTGATTCTTTTTCACCGCTTTTAAGCTTTTCCATATTGAATTGTTCTTATCGAACGTACCTCCGTTGGCTTCATCAACAAATATATAATCACCTGCATATTTTGGTAGCACTTCATATGAAATATGTTCAAATCCTGACTTTCCATTTAAAACAGTGTCTGCAACATCTTTTGGCGGCTGAAGCTGCAATTGTTCATAAAGTGCTTGTCCACCTCGATAGATACCATTCCCATACACATAGACATCATTTTTAAATGCACCCAAGATTGACACTGTTTCGCCTTCTTTGATGACTGTTTTCACTTTCTTTCTAGCAGCTTCTATACGTTGATCAAATTTTTTCAAAAACGCTTTTCCTTCTTCTTCTTTATTCAAGATGCTGGCTAATGTAGTGATCTCTTCTTGTGAATTTTTAAATACACCGAACGGATAAACAATCGTTGGGGCAATCTTTCTGTAGACGTCAAGTACCTTTTCATCGTCTACAGCTGAAATGATGAGGTCTGGTTTTAAGCTTGCCACCTTTTCGGCGGAGCGTTCATCACTAATGTCTGCCACACCATCCACTTTGCCTTTGAGATGTATGTTTTTTAAATCTTGTGTTGTGGCACCAACCGGTTTCACCCCTAGTGCAACAGCACTACCCAAATAGCCATCTACGAGAATACGCTTTGGATTTGCTGGAATCTCGACCTTGCCTTTCACTGTGTCAACCGTTTTTGTTTTTTCTTCGGCTTTTTTACTTTCTTCCTTTTGACCGCAGGCTGCTAGTGCGAATAACAACACTAAAGCTATTAAACTAAGAAATATGCCTTGTTTTTTCATAACTTCTTTTCTCCTCCATATCATGATGAATCACTGAGAATCATTATCATTTGTCTCTCGTATTCTATCAACCGCTTGTCTATCGGTCTATGGATAATCGTCATAACTTGTTTATGGACAATTGTTAGATACTCTTATTCTTTTATTAAAAATTGAGAGAATCGTTTCATGATTTCTATCGCCCGTTCCCCTTCACCAAATCTAAATTCTTCTAGTTTTAACAGGTAGAATGTATTATTTTGCACTGCGGGTAAATTACGCAGGACATCACTTTCCTTCATACGTTTGTCCATATGTCTGTACCATCCATTCCGAACAGCCACAATAAAAAACATATGATCTGCTGCATAATCTGCTAAACGCTCAAGCGGAATCACAACATGTTTATCCGGTTTCAGCACCTCCTCTTGAATGGCTTCAGGGGGATTCAACCCCAACGTTTTATATAGGTTGATTGCTCCTCTCGCATGAAAAGACCACATATACACCTTGTCATGTCCCCTTACTTCATATAAAGCAACTGTTTCCTTTTTTTTAGAAAATGGCGTCAAGCGAGCTCTTTCCTTCTGTGCTTGCTTCTCATAACGCTCCACCCATTGCTTTGCTTCTTCGCTCCTTCCGATGAGGCTACCTAAACAAAGTACCTCCTCTACAGGACTCAGACGACTATATGGAAAAACAAGCACAGGAGCGATTTTCTCCATGCGTTTCATCCATTCTATGTTTGTATAGAAATAATCAGGCATTAAAATGAGGTCTAAGTTCATGTCCTTCAAAACGTCGTCAGGTGTATGCTCATGAATGACGATAACATCACTGAGTTGACCTTGAAGCACATCTGAATAAAGAGCAATATCTTCTTCCATGCAAATTGGTTTCACTCCAAGCGCAAGCAAAGAGCCTACAAACTGAAAAGCGGCAATTCGTTTTGGTTGGCGGCTCAGTCGATACTGACTAGGCGATCTGCCCGTTTTTTGACGAAATTTTCTGCTGAAATAGAGGCTATCAGTATAGCCTACTCTTTGTGCAATCGCCTGAACCTGTTCATCGGTTTTGAACAATAGCTTTTTTGCTTCATCCATTCGAATTTGTGCAATATAATCTGTGACACTCATTCCAACGCTTTTCTTAAAAAAAGTAGAGAAATAGCTTTCATTAAAGCCCATTTTATGTGCTAAGTCCTTACGGGTCAGTTCTTGTTGGTAATGCTCTGCAATGTATTGAAGAATCATTTGAATTGAATAATGATCAGCATCAGTTGTTTTTTCATTTTGTTGCTGGAATATTTGCAGTACTAGCTTTAGTAGCTTCACTTGGCTACTTTCTGAATAAGAGGGGTCACTTAAACGTTTAATATGATGAAATAATACCGGTGAGCCCATCACCACTTGCCCGTTATCAGGCAGGGTATCATAATTGATTTTATAAATTAATTCATCATCAGCATCATTTGTGAGCATGTAATGTTCAAATGAAACAGCAAAAATTGTGACTTGCTGATTAGATAAAGAACGGATGACAACGGGGATGTGAGATCGTATAAACAGGCTATCCCCACCGTCAAGCTCGTACTCCATTCCTTCTAGCTGAATGACAACGGTACCATCAGCTGTTAAAACGCTTGGAGATTTTGTCTGCCATCTGTTCGTTTGTTTTGCTTTCAGACACATCTGAACTTTCTTTTTCATATGTAGCATCGTTTCCATTTGTGCGTTCATCTTCAGATACCTCCTTTCAGCGATAAAAAAGGTGATGCCGTTGCGGCACCACCCTTCTTGTTTTGTTTTTTTTAGCGATTCGCACCGGCTGCTAGCAATTCTTTGTTTTTTTCCTTAAAACGTTCATTATGAGAAGATACATACGCCACTTTCTCCGCATCTGGTTCGATATATAATTTCGCACTATTTAGTGCGTTCACACCATCTACAAACGTTCCTGCAATCAAGCGGACCTTGCTTTTATGTGTACATAAATCACCTACTGCATACACACCTGGTAAATTGGTCTCCATCTGCTCATTCACTTCAATGAGTCCCCATTCACCTTGCTTTAATCCCCATTCTGCAAGAACACTTAAATCGCCTTTCATGCCGTGGTTGACAATGACTGCGTCTGTTTCAATACGTTCTTTTTCACCTGTTTCTAAATGCTGAACAGTGACAGCTTCGATTTCTTTTCCGTTACCATGTAGGTCAGTTAATTCATGTGGGGTTAAAATACGTGCACTTGATGCTTTCATATTCGCCACGTTTTTTTCATGTCCACCAAACATATCTCTGCGGTGTATAACAGTGACACTTTTCGCAATTGGCACAAGGGCATTTGCCCAATCCACCGCAGAATCGCCGCCCCCAGAGATGACGACTTTTTTTCCCGCGAAGGTTTTGAGCTCCTGAACCGTATAATAAAGGTTTGTTACTTCATAGCGATCTGCATTTTCAACCTCCAGCTTTCTTTGAACTGGAATACCGTGCCCCATTGCCAAAATCAAGGTTTTGGTTAAATGGCGATCACCATTTTCGGACGTAATCAATATATTTCCATCTTCTAAGCGATGAAAGTCTGTTATTTTTTGATTTAATGCAATGACAGGTTCAAATGTTTTGGCTTGCTGTTCAAGCTGTTTAATTAATTGCTCTCCTCTTGTTGGCACTAATCCACCTACATCCCAAATGACTTTCTCTGGATACAGTAGGATTTTCCCACCAAGGCTTTCGTTATACTCCAGTACCTTTGTCTTTAAATCCCGCATCCCACTATAAAAGGCGGTGTACATTCCTGCTGGACCGCCGCCAATAATGGTGACGTCAAACAATTCAAGCTGCTCTGTCATTTGAGTCCCTCCAGTTTTTCATCGATTGATCTATTTACAAGTGATATTGATTCTCATTATCATATGTACCTATTGTAGTCTACTCTGGTGAAGGGAATCAATAGCTTTCTGCAAAAAAAGAACAGGACGAGCGCTTTCTCGTCCTGTCATCCATCACACAATCGTTAATCCAAGGTCTTTTAATTCAAGCGAAACAAGTCTTGCAATCGCATCTGCTCCTTCTTTTGTAAAGTGCGTGCGATCCTCTACGCCTGTTGACAGCATAAAGTAAGAAGTCGTTTTCTCTATGCCGGAAATTTGATAAAATTGAAGGCTTGCCGTATTTAAATCAACAAGAAGGACTTCTTCTTCATCAGCTAGTTCTTTCATAGCGGCACAGTAATCAGGGAAATCATTGATATATTCTCCGTCTTTTTCATGAAAGCGGCCGACTGGCGTTAATAAAAGCGGTGTAGCGCCTTTCGCTCTTGCTCCGTGAATATATTGAGACAAATAGCTTTTATACGTCGTGAAAGGATCTGTATGCCGTTCGGGCTTCTCCGTTGAAGCATCATTGTGCCCCATTTGTGTAAGCAGCCAGTCCCCAGGCTGAATGTCAGCCAATATTTTATCAAGCCGTCCTTCTTCAATGAATGTTTTTGAGCTTCTTCCACCGATTGCGCGATTGTCGACGCTCACGCCTTGCGCTGTATAGCGATGTAAAAACTCTCCCCATCCTCCTTGAACAGGACGATCCGGGTAAGATGCAACGGTTGAATCACCAGCTAAATAGATGGTTGTCATGTTCATACGCCCCCTTGTTCATATAGCCACTCTTATAAGCGATGCGGACATCCTAGTGGCTGCTGAAAAGATATGAAACAATCAGCATCGCTACTTCATTCATTCTCTTTTTAATGATCAAACCCCTGCTTACCGGTAGATGTGAATGCGTTAAATATGCGGCGGAAGTTCTACTTTTGTCTCAACGGCTTGCTTTAACGCCTGAAGCATATAGCCAATTCCTTTATATGGAGCTAGCGGATAAATCGCTGTTTGATGAGGGAGTAATAAAGGATCGATCACCTTTCGATATTTCTTTCCACCTAGTATCACTAGTTCATCATATGCAGTGAGATGTTTTTCATGAAATTGCTGCCTTAATGCTTCACGTGTTATCTGATCAGCATGCGGTGTACCAAAAGCTACATCATAATTCTCATGAATGATTTCATCTGCCTTTAAGAATCCGTGCTTCGCTGATATGATCAGCCAGTCTGAAAAGAACGTTTGGGCATAGCTTTTCGTACGCTGATGCAGCGGACTTAAATAAACGAGGTTCGCTGGCTGGCTCCCTGCCTCTGGATGGACGTCCCAAATTTTCTTCGCCCCACATGGAATGATACATACTCGCTTCAATTGATTTTCTCCTTCCTTCGTCGATACATTCGATACAACATACAACCTAGCGCTGTGCCGAGTGTATTTAATAGAATATCATCAATATCGCTGCTTCTTGTAATCATACCAGATTGCGAGAATACCCATTGAAGCACTTCAATCATTGTTGACAAGAAAAAGCCAGCAAGAATCGCCTTTTGCCAGCGCAAGGTTCGGAATGCCTGATAGAGAAAAAAACCAAGTGGCACAAATAACAAAATGTTCCCTGCCAAATTTAAAAAAACAAGATTGGGATAGCCGTGATGATAGGCATGGAGATTTTGATAAATGGACTGCAAAGGCATGAGGTTGACACTCACCTGATCCCTTGGTGCGGAAAAACGATTTGGAAAGACCGTCAAATACAATAAAACATTCGTATACATAAACAGACAGGCAAGAACGATTTCTGTTCGTAAATAGATAAAGCGTTTTTGCTTTTTCGCCTGTCTGTATCTCATATGTAAATAGAGCGGGACGAGCAAGAGAAAATAAGTAATGGAAAACATCGCACTGAATGTCATACGGAGAGCTGCCCCTTTCTCACATGATGCTTGACCATATTTACAGCTTATTCAGGCCTGCCCTCATCTATTCATCACTTATTCTCCTATTCAATGACGAGACCCCCATATTGACAAATCGTCAGTTTTCCGCTAAACTGACTGACATTCAGTCATTTAAGGTCGGTGATGATGTGTCGAAACGAGAAAAGATTATGCTTGCTGCCATTGATGCGTTTAAAGAAAAAGGAATCGAAAAAACGACCATTTCGGATATTGTGAAAGCAGCAGGAGTGGCGCAAGGAACGTACTATTTATATTTTCCTTCAAAGCTGTCTGTCATGCCTGCTATCGCAGAACATCTCATCTCGCAGATGGTTCCCGCTATTGAAAAGGAACTGACTCAGCATGCGGATGTCCTCGATCAAGCAGATGCGCTTGTTGAATTCATCTTCTCTTTTACAAGACAATACCGTGACGTCCTTGCTCTAACCTACTCAGGTTTAGCTGCCACGGAGCATTTAAAGGAATGGGAAGATATTTATGAGCCGATTTACAAATGGGTCGCTGCTTTTTTAGAAAAAGCAAAGCAGGACAAAAGGGTCCGTGCGAATTTGAACTGTCAATATGCAGCCAAATTCATTATCGGTTTACTTGAATCGTCTGCTGAGCAAATGTACTTATTTACAGAAACAGATACAGAAGAGGTTCTGATTCAAAAGCGAGAGGTGAAGCAATTTCTTCTTTACGCACTTGGCATAGAGACACCTTAACTTAGTACAGCACTTGCTGTACGGCGTGTAGACAAACCCGCGCATTCGGTGTCAGTCCTGCGTGCTGGTGCTCACGAATGTCAAATTCGCTCCGCGCCAGTACTCGTCCTTCCTAGACTGCAAAGGTTTTCTATCACGCTGAAAAGAAGACAAAGGGCTAAAATAAAGTTCATTTTAGCCCTTTGTCAACAATCTGAGTACAGCACTTGCTGTATGTTCTTTTTTGGTTTTAAAATGACGAATCGTCAGTTTTGAGTTTTAGGAGGAAATACGATGAAAAAAAGCTGGATGTATGTCGCACTCACTTGTTTATTCGAATTACTTTGGGTGTTTGGTTTAAATAGAGCTGATGCGGTGTGGGAGTGGGCGATCATTATCTGCCTGATCCCGGTTGATTTTTATTTTTTAATGAAAGCCTGCGAGAAGCTGCCGACAGGGACCGTGTACGCCGTGTTTGCCGGAGTTGGAACGATTGGTACGTCTTTGATGGATTACGCGCTGTTCGGCGGTTCGTTTTCATTAGAAAAGCTCTTATTTATGGGCATTTTAATTCTCGGCATTATTGGACTAAAAGTGTCTGATGGAGATGCACATGAGCAGAAAGGAGAAGCGGTATAAATGGGCTGGTTTTTTGTACTATTAGCCTCTGCCTGCGAAATCGGCGGAACCATTGGCCTCAATATGTTTAGTAAGAAAAAGCAAATCACGACAGGTATTTTATTTGTCGGCGGATTTGCCCTATCCTTTTTGTTTTTATATGCCTCGTTCTCTTCCGTTCAAGTATCCGTTGCCTATACGGTCTGGATTGGACTTGGAACAGCGGGCTCTGTCTTGTTTAATATGATTCTATTTAAAGAACCGAAAAACATGATTCGTATACTCAGCTTGCTGCTGATTGTGATTGGCGTCGTTGGGCTGAAGTTATTTGCGTAATTGAATGACAAAAAAGGAAGGGAGTCAAAGCCCCTTCCTTTTTTAGTTCTCGTTTAATGTGGATCATGCTGCTCGAGCAAGAGATCCATTGCGTAAATCGATTCGCCTTTCTCATCTAATAAAAAGTACACTATCAAAGGCTCTCCAAAAGCTGCTGTTTGCTGCGTAAACAACACACAGGTGAATTTTTCGATACCAATTGGAAGCTTTCTTTTTAATATAGGATGAAGAATAGGCGAAGTCCGAATTGTATCTACATCAACATCCCAACGTTCGTTTTTTAATGTTGGATAATGCTCTGATAACAATTGGTGTAACATGTCGATCGTGAGCGTTGCTTTTCCATCGTATCCATCATCTATTATGTTGGTGTTATACATCCGACGGTTGCTCACCCTTTGAAGCATTGATTCGTATTCCTTTTAAGACAAATCGTTTCTGACCATCAAGAGTACAAGTGATCAATGTCAGTTCATTTTTCCCGCGATCCTTTAGTACATCAACATCCGTCGGTTCAATCGTAGCTGAGCTGACAATTTTATATTCATATGTTTCAGCTTGATGATGTAAGACGACTTTTTCTCCCTTCGGCACCTCTGGCAGCTGCCTGAAAAGCCGATCGCCTCTATACCCTCTATGGCCTGCAATCGTGAAATTTCCTTCACCTGGCATTTGATGAGATTTGATCTGAGTCAGTGCAATACCTAAATTTTCTTTTGAAGTAACAGGAAGCACTTTTTCGTTTAAATCAATTGACGGGATTTCTAGCTCCATCACATCTCGAAGGTCTTCTTCTGACACAGTTAGATGTGGAATAGAAGAAAGGGCATCACTGTCATTTTCTTCAATCATCTTTAATGCCTGTTCCATTGCTGCTGTCTCTTGAGAAGTTCGCCACTCATATATAAAAGGAACGGAGATGAGCATTAGCCCCGCGACCACCAAAAAGCTGCCTAATAAGGTTCTTTTTTTCATCAATATACTCGTTCCTTCCTTTTACTGAATGGCTCTTCTTCTAAGAACAAGAAGAACAGTTCCAGAAACTACTAGTAAAATCCCTGCATACATCATATAACGCAGCCATTCTTCTCCAGTCTTTGGCAGCTCACCGTTTGAGTCATGAGGTGGATGTTGATCCCCTTTAGGTGAGGCTGGAGGATTCGTGTGGTCCTCTTCATTCTTCACTGGAGCATTTTTCACAATCAATGTCTTGATCTCCACTTCGCCCATTTGAATTGTAAAGATGAGTGGTTTCTTTAAAGCTACATAACCATTTGGAGCTTTCGTCTCTGTGAGTGTATATTCACCAGGTTTAAGCCCTTTGACAATGGCTTCTCCGTCTTTTCCTGTTGTCACAGATTTTATGGTTTTCCCGGCTTTTGTACGAATGTCAAAGGCTGCACCTTTTAAAGTTCTATCTGTCTGCTGGTCTACCTTTATGATACGCAGACTTCCTAAGATCAAGTGATTCTTCGCTGTTAATTGAAGTGGCTTCTGCTGATTTTTTTCAATTGTAAACAGGATCGGCTTATGGTCCAATTGATAGCCATGAGGTGCTTTCGTTTCAACGAATTGATATTCTCCCGGTTTTAGATCGTTGATGCGAAGCTTTCCTTTTTGATCGGTTACAAGTGATTTCTTCAACGTTTTCCCTTCTTTACTCAAAAGAGCAAACTCTGCATTTTCGAGCGTATGTCCCTCATCATCCACTTTGGTCAGTTCCACTGCTCCCGGCGTCAGTTTGTTGATCATTTCTACTTTTGCTGGTTTGTCTTGACCTAAACGGATCGTAAATGAGACAGGTGTCTGATCCAATTCATAGCCGGCAATGCTTGCTGTTTCGACAAATTGATAGGTTCCTGGCTTCAGTTGATCGACTGTCAGTTGACCGTTTTTGTCTGTCTTTAAGTCTTTCTTCACACGCTGATCGTGCGCATCAATCAGGTCAAAGGTCACGCCAGCGAGCAACTGACCATCCTCCCCTTTTTTCTGAAGCTTCACAGCACTTGTCGTCCGAATATTTTCTTTTGTCACTTTCACCAGTTGATTTGGATTGAAATCAATCTTAAAGTCTACTGGTTCTGCATCAAGTTTATGTCCAAAAGGAGCCTTCGTTTCAACCAATTGGTAAGCGCCTGGTTTCAAATCGTTGACAGTGATGATGCCTTTCTCGTTGGTTGTTAAACCTGACATCAATTCTTTACCATCGTCATTGAAAAGTGTAAATTCTGCGCCCTTCAATCTTTCTTTTTCTTCCCCTATTTTTGTTAGTTCTACAGAACCTTTCTTGAGCTGATTGATGGCCTCCACTTGAATCCATTCTTTTTGACCTAATTCAACTTGAAAGACAAGTGGTTTCGCACTCAATTCATAGCCTTCAAGACTCTTTCTTTCAACAAATTGATAGGTTCCAGGTTTTAGACCTGTGAAGGTGATTTCTCCATCCTGATTGGTTGTAATCCCTTCTCCTCCTGCCACTAACTTTCCTTTGGCATCAGATAGATCAAAGACAACCCCTTCTAATGATTTCCCATCTTCGCCTTTTTTGTGTAACAGCACTCCGCCTGTTGTGCGGCTATTTTCTTTTGTCACACTAACCAGCTTCTCAGGGTTAAATGGAATAGCAAAAGTGACAGGTGTTTCGTCAAGCTCATGACCGAATGGAGCCTTCGTTTCAACAAACTGATAGGTTCCAGGTTTAAGATCGTTGACGATGATTTCCCCGTTCTGATCAGTGACGAGACCTGTTTTCATCTCTTTTCCATTTGCATCTACAAGCTTGAATTCTGCTCCTTCAAGCGCTTCATTCTTTTCACCAAGCTTCGTGAGCTGGACAGCTCCAGTTTTGAGATCATTGATCACTTTGATCTCTGCCGGTGTTTTTTGTGCGATTTCGATGGTAAACGGATAAGGTTTATTTTTCTTTTGATAACCATCAATACTCTCTGTCTCTACAAGCTGATATTTGCCCGGTTTGAGGTTATCGACCAAAAGCTTCCCATCTTTATCTGTTGTCAAATCTTTACGCACAACTTCGTCATTTTGATCCGTGATTTCAAATCGAACACCTTGAAGCTGCTTGCCATCTTCCCCTTCTTTCACCACTTCTAATGCACTTGTTTCATATAGGTTCTTTTGTGAAATGATGACTGGTTCTGTTGGATCGAGTGGTACTTCAAATTTGATTGGTGTTTCATCTAATACATAACCATCAGGTGCTTTTGTTTCAATGAGCTGATACGTACCCGGTCTTAGTTCGTTTATCGTGATCTTGCCATTTTCTCCTGTAACAAGCGAACCATTTAGCTCATGCCCATCTTGATCTAAGAGCTTGAACTGTGCACCTTCTAGTCTCTCTCCACCTTCACCTATTTTGCTCAATTCAGCAGAGCCTTTGATGATGTCATTTACTGCAGTGACAATCGTTGTTTCTGTTTGATTTTCTTTGATTGTGAACGGCCATTTTTGCTGATTTAATTGATAGCCTTTCGGTGCGTTTGTCTCAACAAAATAATAGGAACCTGGCTCAAGATGTTTGAAAAGGATTTCTCCTTTTTCGTCCGTTTTCAACTGGGTTTGGACGGTATCTCCAGATTCATTTTTCAGTTCAAATTCTGCACTCTCTAATGCCGCACCCGTCTCTTTGTCTTTTTTCGTTAACTTGACATGCTGGCGGATTTCTTGGTTCTGCACCGTCATGCTATTTCCTGTTTTCGCTTGATCTCCTGATTCGTAGGGCTGATCAATCGTTACATTGATTGGTTCCTTCGTCTTAATATAACCATCAGGTGCTTTCTCTTCTGTCACGATATAGTCACCATACAGAAGACGATCAAATCGAAGAGCTCCTTCTTCATCTGTTGTCTTTGTTCCAATGACGATACCGCTCGCAGCATCTGTCAGAGAAAAGCTTGCTCCTTTTAGCGCTTTTCCACTACTCGCGTCTACCTTTTTAATGGTTAAAGCGCCAATCGCTCCTGTGCCATCTCCCATACCAGCGGTGCGTTTGACCACAATTGAGGCTTCGGATTCCTTTTTGATTTCTTTTACATTTTCACCTCTAAACGTTACTTCGTTTTGAAGTGTACTTCCCACCTTATCTAAAATGAGAGATTGGTATTCTAAAATATATGGTCTCGTGATTTCTTCTTTAAATTTGATTTGAAAAGAATCTGGATCGAATTCAAGGTCTAGTTCATAATCCTTCCCTTTTTCCAGCTCTTCCTTTTTGGTCACTTGCCCCTTTTCATCTATTGTCGTCGAATAGAGATGAAATGAGTTTTCTATTATCGCTTGGTTACTGCTCGGATGGTCTATAATCGTCGCATCTTGGACTGTTGATTGACCAAAGTTGATATTCAGTTTCCAATCAATGACTTTCCCTTGTTGATTTCCTGATTTGCTCGTGTATTTCCCTCCATTTGGAATGGACACCACAGCATTCACGTCTGATTCTTTCGTCTTTCCATCAAAAAGAGTCGCTTTATTTTCGTAGGTTTTCTGTACTAAATCCATTCCTTCAACACTTGTTTGATACGTGATTTTGTATGGGGAATCAATGGCATGTTTGAAAATGACTTCGAAGCCTGATTCTCCTTTTTCATTTTCAAGGAATTTGATGTCATAATGTTCTTTCGCTAATACCTCTTTTTCTTCCGCTCCATTTTCCCCGCCTTGTAAATCAAGCGAGTAGACGGTGATTGAATCTTTTAGCAAACGCTGATTTCCTTGAATGAAATCCTCGATTTTCGCCTCTTCTAAATGTTTCAAGTTATAGTTCACACCGATATTCCATGTGATCTCTTTTTTCTTTGCATCATATGTTCCGTTCTTGAAACCATTTGACTGCGTGTATGTGTCAGGCGTGAAGACAGACTGATTTTCCTTCGTCAAATCCTTGCCATCTTCATTTACCCATTCAAGCTTTACATGATTACGCAGGTTCTTTTGATCTTTATCTGCTCTTTTTTCATAATCAAAAGACGTTGTATATGTGACGGTATGTTCTGTCTTGATTTCTTTCGTAAATTGAATATCAAATCCATTTGCATGTTCAACTATTTGATAATCTGTGCCTTCTTCAAGCACTGTATTACCTGTCGTCACTTTTAAACTATCTTTTTGCAGCGTCAATCCTTCGTTTGTAAACGTATCTTTTAATATCAGGTTGTTCATGGTTTGTTGATCTTTGTTGAAGGTGATACGCCATGGAATGGTCTTGTTCTTGTAATTCGGTGTTCCATGATTTTTCGTTAGGATTTGTTGATCAATTCTTTGCTTCCCTTGTTTGCTCTCTTTGCCAGCTGTTACAGTATTGATAATCTCTTCAGCTTCGAAAATCCGCTCGGTTGCTTTTGTTTGATATGTGATGAGATAAGCCGATTGAATATCTTGATTGAATTGCAAGGTAAACCCGTTTTGTTCATCCTTTTTTTGAGGTTGAACCACATAATGTTCAAATGCTTTTGTTCCTGATTCTTTGCCATTCTGATCAATTGTGACTTCCTTGACTTGAAATGAATCAGAAATCAGCGCCTGTGTGCCATTAAAGAAGTCTTCTAACAAAGCATCCTTTTCAGCAATCTTTTTTTCGTTATAGTTGTAACGAATTTCCCACGTAATTGTTTGTGTGACTGGATCGTAGTGGGCGGCTTTTTTATTTAAAGGACTGCCTCTTGTCACATTCACTGTTCCTTCTGCTGAACTAATCACTTTATCAGCAGAGACAAGGGACGCTTTATTACGAAACGCAGACTGATCTTGATTCGTAATGTCCGTTTCATACATTAAACGGTAAGCTAGATGCACGTCATCTTTAAATTCAATCGTGAAATCTTGACCATCTGCTGTTTGGCCAATTGTGTAGTGGTTTTCGTCAAGCAGCTGACCAAGCGATGTTTCACCATTTAGCTTTGTATCAACACGATAAAGCTTGATTGAATCTTTCTTTAACGCTTGACCTTCTTGAATCGGATCTAAAAGTCTCGCTTGTTTCACATCGTCTAAGTCCATATTAAAATCGACTGTCCATTGAATGGTTTCAGCATTGTAAGATCGATTTGGTTCTCCCTTTTTAGAGACGTTTGGACCATTTGGAATGTATTGAATCGGGATCGATATCGTATCTTTGCCTTCAATCGGGGTTATGACCACTTCTTTTTCTTCAGTAATGACTGTTTTTTGATCTAATTGCGTCCATACTTGGAGTGTTCCATGGATATTTGAATATTGTTTGATAAAATCAGTGAATTCGATGGAGGCATTTCCGCTCTCATCTACAGAAAAATAACCAATGGTTACCTGATTAAATTTCATCTCGAGACGATCGATTTTTTCATAAATCACTAATTCCTCTGGAACCTTGAAATGGAATTCATCCCCGCCATTATAGCTATGACCATTTGGGATCGCCCACTCATAGTTAATGGAAATAAGCGAGTTGATGTCAGGCTTATCAACTGAATTTCCTTCCTGATCTTCAAATATTAATTTCGCATCAGTGAGGAGATTTTCTTGTATCAGCATTTGTTTTGAAACACTTTGCAGCCCTACACGCTTAGATACGTTCACTTTGTTTTTTAGTAATTCATCTTCATCGCTTTGTTTCGTTTGAGCGGCTTCTTGATTCTTATCGTCTTTTTCAGATGAGGTTGAGTCATCTTTTGGAAGGCTTTCTTCACGCTCGTTTTGCTTTGTTTTCTCTTTTGGCTCAGCTATACTGGTGACATCTATGTTTATTGATCCTTCTAAATTTGGATCAAGATCAACATCTTCTTTAAATATGACCGTTACTTCATTTTGTTTTGAAACGGTATACTCACCAACAAGTATGTCACCCACAGTAATGGGTTCCTTCTGTTCCTTCTCTACCTGTATGGCTGAAGGAAGAGTGAGAACATACGGATATTGTTTTTTTAGATCGATTCCTTTTATCGACCAATGGACAATTGCCTTTCTGACTTGCTGATCTTCCATGTTTGATAACTTGTTTCCTTCGCTATCAGCAAACTCAATATCTCCATAAATGTTTTCTTGGATTTCTTTTGCTTGTGCCCCTGCTAAAGGCAAGATTCCTAATATACTAGACTGTATGACTAACACCGCGATGAGAGCCAATGACAATATTCTTTTCAATACATCCACCCTTTTCTAAAATTAATTTTCAACCATGATAAAAAAATCATTTGTATACTGTCAGATCAATCACTCCGCTTCTGATCAAAATATTTTCTAAAAATTTGCACCTTAAGACCCTATGAATAAAATGAGTTGATCAATCATGAGCTTGAAAGGGAATCATGAGTAGTGGATATAATAACTGGGTAGGGGTCTATAGAAATGGGGAATAGTGAAAGAGATCATGAAAGAATAAAAGTGAATTTTTCTATTTATACTGGAATGAACAATAAATTATGTGTACATGCATATATAAGCATGTATTCACATATGGTTCGTTCATATGAAACAAGCATGTATCATATCGTATGTAAGGTGAGACAGTTCAGCATTATATAAATCGCATTCCTTTCTACTCCCTTTCATATGGTAATCAAAAAGTTGCTGCGTTTTATTCTTACATTTACCGTTTCAACAGCAAAAAAATAAACGAAATATCTAAAATGATCCATTTTTATAGGATTCATGGCTTACTTACCACTTTATAAATGAAAAATATGGAGAATCAGGGCATAACATTTGTTTTCGTCTAATTTTTTTCTCTTTTATCATGAAAAGTGAAGACAAAACGATTTAGCCTAAACATTACAATCATTTCATGCCTATTTTGAGTATCAAATGTTCTTTAAGTGAACTTCATAATATAGAGGCAAGCCAAAGGAAGGAGTTAGTTGTTTGATGGAGCTCATTGATAATAAATCAAAGAGATGGATAAACATTTTAAAACTACTTGTATCCAAAAATAAGTGGTGGAGCCTTCAAGAGATATCGAATGAACATATCGGTTCGGTTCGTGCCATTCAAAGCGATTTAGAACAAATGAAATCGTTCAAAACAGAGAACGGTGAGCCGTTAATCCACATAAAGCCGAGACAAGGCATATCCATTTGTTATACACAGACGATACGAGTGGACTACTATATCAAGGAAATTTTAAAAGATACGATTGAAATTCGATTGATTGACGGCATTTTTTTCGAACAAAACAGGTCCTTCTATGAATGGATGGACACGCTTAATATCAGTAGATCCACATTGTATAACACCATTCATAAAATCAATTCCATTCTTATCTCTTATGACATTGAGTTACGCCCAGATAGTATGCAGTTCCATGGAAATGAGAAGGAGATTCGTCAATTCTTTGTTGAATTTTTGTTTGAAGTGTATGGAAGCCGGCTTTGGCCATTCGATGATATTCATAAGCAAGATGCAGTTGATTTACTACAGGAGCTATTTCAGGTGCTAGAAGTCAATGTGCCAGATGTGGCGATAGATAAATACTGCCTATGGTTCGCCGTTTCCATTCACCGAATGAGGAAAAATTTCACAATAAGCCGTAAATATACGTACTCAATGAAAGAGGAAAAACAAACTTCTGTAGCCAAAGGGATCTATGATCAAATCCAAACATGGGAAGAGCATATTTGCCGAATGACCAAAGACGTATTTGATGTGACGCTGGATCATCATGAATTTGTCTTTTTGCTATTGATCGAACCAGCTATTGGACACTTTAAATCAATTGAAACTGTCGAAGAAAAATTGACGTTCTTCCAATCACATACACCACGACTTTATGATGCCATTCATTCATTTATCAACCAATTGGAGTCGATTTTTCATCAAGAAATAGCGAATCGCAAGGTGATGACACTCGTTCTTCTCCAATATTATGTGTATTCCAATGAAATTACCGTGAGAGATGGATTCCTTTTCAAAAAGAAATCGAGCTATTTATCAGAGGTGAAAAAACAGTTTCCTTATTTCTATTCGAGGATTACTCATATCATCCAAGAGTTAAAAACAGACGATATCCTCGGTCCTTTTGTGAAAAATGAACGGGAATTGATTCGTATGATTACGTCGTCCTGGAGAGGGCTTGTTCAATTGGAAATGGAACGGAGAAACGTGTTGAACATATTTGTTATTTCAACATTAGGCTATTATCATAGTTTGTTTATTGCGGATTTAATTAAATTAAGCGTACCTCCTCTCATTCACATTTTTACAAGTCCAGAGAATACATTAAATGATGTCACGATGGAGGAACTTGGGATCGATATGATTGTGACCGATACCGAGCTGCCTCTTCAATTCGGACAATCTACGCTGCTGATCAGCTCTTTTCCAACAAAGAAAGAATTGGACAACTTGCACTCAAGATTGGTTGATATGACAGGCTAATGTTCATCAAAAAAAGCTGCTGAGGAGCTCTCAAGCAGCTTTTTGCTTCTGTATTAATGAAGCACTATTTGTTCATTCATCAAATCAATGGCATAAAGTGATTGCTCATATTCATCTAATAGAAGGTATACTTTGAGCGGTGCAGCGGTTTGATCTGTCTGCTGCGTGAATAGGACACAAGTGAATTTTTCGATCCCCTCTGGCAGCTTGCTTTTCAGAAAAGGATGAAGAATAGGAGAGATTCGAAGGGTATCAACATCTTTTAGCCAAAGTTCATCTTGTAACGCAGGATAATGGTCAACCAAAAACTGACGAAACACTTCCAATGTACTCAAGGTAGACATCCTCACTTTCTTCTATCATGGCTTCAAGCTTACCTAAATCAAACATGTTCAAAGTCATCCTATGATGTCAGCCCACCAAATGTCGTATACTACTAGAGACACGATTTCATTTTTTTCAAAAAGCATTGTAGATCAACTTTACTGTCATGAGTGTTTCATATGTATGACGTCTACTAATATTCCAACCGATGGACCTATGATCATATTCTTATCTGTTTCTTTCGTGATGAAACGACAACTTCCTGCTACAAAATTCCAAATTTCTTCAAAAAATTGGTGCAATGAGACAAAAAAGAACAGCTTCTCACTGTTCTTTCAAAAGCGTAAAGTGCCGATTCAAATATCCTGTAATGGAATGACTTCCCCACTCGCTGCATCCACTCCATCATGACAATCCAGTTTTCCGCATAAAACATACTGCTTTTCCGTAAAGTCATATACATAAATGGGGATCAGCTCTAAACGATCTTTTAATTTTTCGAAGGCTTCTTGCTTTGAAATGGTGATTTTACCAGGAGATTGGAGTTCATCCAACATCCCACACATCTTAAATATTTCTTGTCTATTTATGTAATTGACGGCTTCAAATGTATAGGCATCAATGAATATCATGATTTTACCTGTAAACATGCTTCTGTCTTGTCTATTTGCTTTTACTGTTGCATGAATGTAACCATGATCACGGTGAAGTGATATGCAGACCCATTTTCCGGTGTCGTTAGGATATTCCTTTCTCAATAAGTTTTGAACTGCTTTCAAACACTTATCCTTTTCTTCTTCTGAAATTGGCATTGTATCTGGTGAAGGTTCAAGTGAAAAGGCTTGATCAGTTGAGATGCCTTCCTGAATATTCAATCCCTTTCTTACAAAAGGTTCAGTTATGGATTCATCCCATTTTATGATTTGGTTGATATTGAAACATTGATGTTCCTGAATCGTACCTTCAAACGAGAGGATTCCGGTCCCATCATTCTTTACATACACTTCTTCTAACGCATAAATTGGACGGATTTTATTCTGATCAAAGGAAGGCCATTCGATTCTTTGCACTTGCTGCTGGGCTAAGCTTTCAATCATCTCAATGAGAAGCGTATATTTTTCAGCCCTGTGCTTTTTTTTAGCAACAAATGGGCCGTGATGAACAAAGTAAATGAGCTGTCCATGTTCATCCCATTTCACCTCAATCATGCCCGAAGGGGTCACTGGTACACCAGCAATTTTTTCTTCAAAAGTAAGCTCCCCTTTTTCCTCCTTTTGCAAGTGAAAATGCTCTCCATAAATCAAATCTGTTTCTTGTTCAATCCATTTGATGACAACATTTGGCTGGGCGCTATCAAACTGCACACCCTCCTTTGCATATGTCTTACCCATGACAAAAACAGCACTCTCAATCTTTCCCGTATTCAAATTCACTTCTATCACGGCTGTGCCATCCGGGTTTAAATCATCGTCCACAGGTTCAGTTTCGTGTGGAGGAAACCACTCCATACACAATTTATAAATTGTCTCATTGAACATATTGACATTTCGATAATACTCGTAGTTTTTTAAACGATAATGATCTAAGCCAAACTTCTTTCTTGTATCATCTATCAGATGCTGTAGAGTTTCATTCATTTGTTTCACCTCAATATGTTAAGTGATTCATCTTATGGAAGCACGAAAATGACAATAAAGCCGAATATGATGATAGCTGACAAAAGGCCTAAAGCCAATCCCATCATATTTGATTCCTTTGTGTAACCTTGTAATTCATGTTCTTCAATAGATCGATCAATTTTTCTAAAACGGAAAAGCATGCTTACATTCATAATTACGAGAAACATAGCCAATAAGAAAAATAGAAATGCAGGTTGTATTTCAAAGAATGGGTTCGTTACATCTTGGAAACTAAATGACTGTAGAAACATCAGACCACTCAATACTACTCTCGAAATATTTTCTGTTCTCTGTTCTTTTTCCCACTCTTTCCCTAATTTCTCTTTTTCATAAATAGCTACCTGCTCAAAAATGGGAATGAAAGATTTTGTTGATTTTTTTTTAAGGAATCCTAAGATGCTTTGAACGAGCATGACAAGTCCTAGACAAAAAAACAAATGAGTTAATTGAATATGTAAGGTTTGAAAAAAGATTGAAAACGTCACGATCATGATGCCAGCTATTAAATTACATGCGGCTAATTGTTTTGTTCTCATCTTTTTGAGTGCGGCTTGTTCCATACAAAACTCCTCTCCGTTTCAAATGGTTTTGATAAACGCTCTATCTGTATTACGTTTTTATCGAATAAATGTTTCAATATTTTCCCTTTCTACTTTTCCATAAATGAAAAAAAGATTAGACGTTTAATTCAATATTCGTCTAATCCTTCTTATTTTAGATGACGACAACGACAAGCATCACACCAATTCTTGGGCAACCGTTCTGTTTTGTATTTGCTGAACTGCCAAATGTTTAAAGTCCTCGATAAACAGCTGCTTCGAAGCTTTTTCTCCATGCTGTCTAATATTTAGCGATTTGTCTTGCATTTCTGTATCACCAATGACAGCGATATAAGGGATTTTTTGCATTTGTGCTTCTCTCATTTTATAGCCGAGTTTTTCATCCCGTTCATCGATTGTGACTCTGATTCCGATCTTTCTTAATTGCTGCTGCACCTCAAGGCAATGATCAAGGTGAATCTTTGAGACAGGAATGATTTGTACTTGCACTGGTGCCAGCCATAACGGGAAGGCACCTGCAAAATGCTCGATGAGAATCCCAAAGAAACGATCTAGAGAACCAAAAACGGCACTGTGAATGACAACTGGTCGTACCTTTTCATTCTTTTCATTGATATATGTTAAATCAAATTTCTCAGGCATTTGAAAATCTAGCTGAATTGTGGCGCACTGATGGCTCCGCTGCAAGGCATCTTTTATATGAAAATCGATCTTCGGTCCATAAAATGCCCCATCTCCTTCATTTAGCTGGTAATCGACCTTTAGCCGATCAAGCACATTCTTTAGCGCTGATTCAGAGATATCCCAAATGGCATCATCCCCTAACGCTTTTTCTGGACGAGTGGATAGTTCCACAGAGTACTCAAACCCAAATGTCCGATACACATGATCAACTAATTGGAAAATCCGTTTGATTTCAGCTTCAATTTGATCTTCTCTCAAAAAAATATGGGCATCATCTTGGCAAAAAGTTCTGACCCTGAACAATCCATTTAATGCTCCGCTAAATTCATGACGATGCACCTGACCGAACTCAGCCATTCTGATCGGAAGGTCTCTGTATGAATATAAGTTATTTTTAAACATGAGCATATGCCCTGGACAATTCATCGGTTTTAAAGCAAAGCTTGTATGATCTACTTCTGAGAAATACATATTTTCATGATAATGATCCCAGTGACCTGACTTTTCCCATAGCTCTTGGTTCATCATAAACGGTGTGCTCACTTCTTCATATTGCGCTTTGTTTCGCACTTCTCTTGAAAAGGCCATTAATTCATTTCTCACAATCTGACCTTTTGGTAAATAAAACGGCATACCTGGCGCTTCTTCCGAAAACGTGAACAGAGATAATTGTTTCCCTAATTTCCGGTGATCACGTTTGCTTGCTTCTTCTATGAAATGAAGATACTCAGCTAGATGTTTTGGATGTTGAAACGCTACACCATACACTCGCTGCAATACATCTTGATGACTATCCCCCCGCCAATAAGCCCCTGCAACACGTGTTAGCTTAAATGACTTTACGAACCCAGTAGAAGGTAAATGAGGCCCGCGGCATAAGTCGATAAATTCACCCTGCTGATACACTGTGATGGCTTCTTCAGATGGGAGTCGTTTTAAAATATCCAGCTTATATGGATCATGTGCAAACAACGATTCAGCTTCTTTGTAAGTGACCTCCTTTCTTTGGATGAGATGATTCTCGTTTATGATCTTTTCCATCTCTTTTTCAATTGCAGCCAAATCCTCTACACTTAATGTTTGATTCAGCTTCATATCATAGTAAAATCCATTTTCGATAACAGGTCCGATTCCAAGTGTGACATTGTCGAATAACCTTTTCACAGCTTGGGCTAATACGTGTGCCGATGTATGGCGCAGTACTTCAAGCCCTTCTTTTGAATCGAGTGTGACAATAGACAGCCGAGCATCACTTTCCAGCTGATGACTTACATCGACCATTTGTTCATTGATCTTTCCTGCCACTGCTTTCTTCCTTAAGCTCGGGCTAATATAGGAGGCAACATCTGCGACAGTCGTACCTGCAGAGAACCCCTTTATCTTTCCATCTGGAAATTGAATCTTCACCATGTTTTCTCTCATGACTGACACACCTTTCTTTTTTAAAAATAAAAAAACACACCCATCCCGCATAAAGGGACGAATGTGTAATCCGTGGTTCCACCCAAATTCCCATAACGCATAGTCGCTTTATGGCTCTGGTGCCGTAACGTGGCATAGTCGGTATTGGATACTTCAATTTTCCCCAATACAGCTCAAAGGTGGTAAGACAACTTTTCTGCGTTAGGAAGATTTCAGCGTGACTTCCCTCTCTGGTAACCGATAAAAGTGGCTCATGTCCTTTTCAAAGCAATGATAATCGTTGAGAGAACAAAAAAACACACCCATCCCTCATAAAGGGACGAATGTGTAATCCGTGGTTCCACCCAAATTCCCATAACGCGTATTCGCTTTATGGCTCTGGTGCCGTAACGTGGCGTAGACGATATTGGATACTATGATTTCCCCAATACAGCTCAAAGGTGGTAAGACACTTTTCTGCGCTAGGAAGATTTCAGCGTGACTTCCCTCTCTGGTAACCAGTAAAAATGGCTCATGTCCTTTTCTTCGCTTTTAATTTCTCCATATCTTACATGAAGGTGATGGATCATGTAAAGCTTTATTTTTTTGCAGTGCAATTGAATTTTCATTCTTTAAATGATATGTTGCGTGTATTTACTTGGGCTGTATTCAATTTTAAACGCGGGAGATAGGGCTCGTTTCACTTCTTCAGTGATACGCTCTCCTTCTTGATTGAATTTCTTTTCCATGTCTGCACCATTTGGCAGCAAATCATCTGTCTCTTCGTCAAACCAGCGGCCATACTGTATAGCCCAATTCCAAATCTTCGAGAAAAGGGTATCGCTTATTGGTACATCGTCTCTTTCTAAATGACATTGACAATGCCCACAATGAAAAGGTTCACCACCGTAATATCCTTCAATTTTCACAAAAGGATGATCCTCAAATTCTCGACAGCACACCCATTTTTTAAAGTGCTGACCGAAGTCTGTCAATTTAATTGAGTAATAACGCATGGAAGTGCGCCTTCCTATCATGTCAAAAATTCCTTGATCAATTAATGTCTTGAGTCGATGCTCAATAAAATCATCACCGATATACTGTTCTAAATGACCGAGGACTTCCCCAATTAAACGTGGAGTTTTGATGTACTCCTCTTCGGGATCTGACTGATGAAGCCGCTTAGCCATTTTCACTAAATAAGCATCAAATTCATCTTCTGGTACACTGATCGTTTGTCCTTTTTGCCATATCCTCAGGGTATGGTTTTCTTTAGCAAATGATAGCCATTCGTTTTGTAAATTCTCTCTTTCTTCTTTTGACACTGCATGAATATGCTCTTTACATCTGTACAAAACCTTCAATTTTTCAGTTGTGATTTCCCCGGCATGTCGAATATCCATTCGTCTTGTATTTGTATTGAACAGCTGATCAAATGCAGTCGTTGTATTGATGAGAGACAATTCAATGTTTTTCTCTTTTAATAAATAGATGGCATATCGCAAACCAATTTGCTCATGGGCATTATTGCCTATCCAGATGAGGATACTCGTACCATCTTTTATATCTTTTATTTGCTGAAACATTCTATGCTGATTGGTGATCATGTCATCAAAATAGCCATATTCATTTGACATCACGTGACGAAGCCACTCTATACGTTTCTCCTGTCCTTCTTGTTCATGTAAATGCAGAAGGGGTCCAATCGAATAAATGTCATCAAAGGCGATGATCTCATTTACTTGGTCTTGCTTCATTTCGCGCAATGCTTGTTTTAAACTACCGGCAGCTGCTGCTCCAAATACGATATGTATCATCAGTCGTCTCCCTTTATCTTACAGTTTACTTCATCTTCACCTATTCATGGTTCCCTCGTCAATTCTATTGAGTCAATTTCATTCAAAAGTATGACAATGAGAGGTTAAGATATATATAGAATGCAGAATTGAAGAGACTATATCCCATGAAATGGGGCAATCTGTTTACTGAGCTCGCTTTAAAACTTTCTCTCTGAATGATTGATAGAATCCCCCTTCATTTAGTTCAAATTCTTATTCACAAATTCCCCTTCACAATCGTTCTCTTGGCTTTCTTAACAATTCTGCTAGTTGCTTTTGTGTCAGAATTCTTTGACCACTGGTCGCACAGGTTTGTTACCCAATTTGGTTGTGTTTTACTTGCGTCATTGAGCCAGTTTCCTACAGAATCTTGAACATATATGGATGGATCGGATTTGAGTAAATTTAGAATAGGCAGTGCCCTCTCTGGCTCTTGTTTTAATAACTCAATATGCTTTGTCCATACCCCTCTCGGACGGAGCGACTCTACAGAGAACCGGCGAATATTTTCATCCTCGCTTTTTGCCCATTCTGTTAAATGCTCTATACTTTGATCGAGCTGAAGACTTAGACTTTCTCTCACTGACATCCACGCAATTTCTCGAACACCAAAATGATGATCAGCTGCAAATGGCTGAATGTACGCAAGTTTCTCTTCCAGTGTTGATAAACTCTGTTTGTTCATATAAGCAGCCCAGCATCGAACGCTATCAGATACGTGGTGAGCAAATACCTGCAGCACTTCCGCTTGTTTTTCTTCATTCTCTTCACGCAGCACGTCATTTAACAATTGACCAATGAGCCGAATGGCTTTCATTCCTGATTCAGCTTTTTGTTTAGCGATCTCAGATGATACTTCCCCTAAACGATGGTCTAAACCAATGGACGACAAAACATGCTGTATTAGCGTCATATGATTGACAGCCAGCCATTCAGTTAAATTCACACTTTCGATCTCTCCCTGATTCAAAAGGGTCAAGACGTCATGAGGGATATCAGTCCCCTTTCGAGCGCCTTTTCGATTGATCATTTCCTCACTTATTGGCATTCTGTATTCTCTCCTTGTCTAGTGGTTCTTTTGTTTGATATTCATTGTTTTTAAAAGGAATTTGTTGATGCTTTCAATCTTTGGATATTGACTCCTATTTTAGCAAATAAACAACTTCACTGGTGCATTCTTCAAATCAAAAAGGAACTACCCGAAATAAGTAGTTCCTTTCATACAACATTGAATGTAAGTTAGCTTCCTTGCTCGATCACCTTCAAACTCTTGCGCTGAGAAAATCGGTCAAATGCTACCATTAGAATGGTCATGAGTAGAGCGAGAAAAACAGTGCCAGCACTGATCCAGCTTAGGTTTAATATAGATGTTTCGCTTAGCACAATCCCTCCTACACCAGAGCCTAATGCAAATCCGAATTGAATAAATGATGTATTGACACTTAATGCGATATCAGGAGATTTTGGTACAAGTGTGACAAGATATAGCTGCTGAGCTGGTGATGTGCTCCATGTAGCGATCATCCATATCATGATGACAGCCACCATGAGCACGAGATTACCTGTGACAAATGATAGCAGCAAGAGCATGATGATTTGCAAAATGATTCCTGAGAAAATCGTAAATATTGGGCCTTTTTTATCTGCCGCCATCCCTCCAAGGCTGGAGCCCAAAAAGCTGCATATTCCTGCTAGTAACAAAATGCCACTAATTTCTGTGATGCTAAGATTTGCTGATGCTTGCAGGAAGGGCGTTAAATAGGTAAATAACGTGGAATATCCACCTACATAGAATAGCGTCACTGCCACCGCGAGTAATATTCGCTTGTCTTTTAAAATCGATAACTGCATACGAAGCGTCACTGGTTCTTGTTCTTTCATAGAAGGAATTCGCCTATACACTACAATCAGCGGAATAAGCGTGATCAATCCAATGGCTGCGAATAATGCTTTCCATCCGATCATACTGCTTAGAAATGTCCCGATTGGAACGCCTAAAACCAAGGAGCTGCTGAGTCCCATTAAAATGATACCAATAGCTGTTCCTCTTTTTTCACGTTCTACAAGACGAGTCGCAACAGCCATTGCCACCACAATAGCCGTTCCCCCACTGATTCCTTGTAAAATCCTTGTCATCATCACCATTTCAAACGAATGGCTGACACTTGTGATGAGATTACTTAAAATAAAAATAATTAACATCCATGACAGTATTTTTTTGCGGTCTATATTGATGGTCAGTGCAATGACAATCGGTGCGCCGATTGCCGCTGAGAGCGCTAAAGACGTGACCAATAATCCAGCGGCAGACGTCGTGACATGTAGATCATTTGCGACCATCTGGATAATGCCTGTAATGATATATTCGATTGTTCCGATTAAAAAGGCTGCTAATGCAAGTAAATAGACAACGGTTTTATTTTTCATCGTGACGTTTCTCCTTTGGACAATGCTTACGATTTGATTTCATCTATAATAGGAATTTGAATTTCAATGAGTCTGCCTTCTTCATTTTCAGACAATGGGTAATAAATCTCTCGGCCTGGCTGGTCTTCTTTCACGCGGTATCCATTATTTTCGATCCATGTCGCTAGGTCAATACAAGCTGTTTGTGCAGATGGAGAATGGGAATGAAATAATAATGTCGCCATGGTTTCTTCAGCAGGTAACGTGCGAATCGTGATCCCTTGAGGTAGAGTGCCCCTTAACGCTTTGACGGAATACCCCACCTCAAATTCGAACTCACTTTCTTTTTCGAATGATTCCCTCCATAGCACCACTTGTGGTCCCGAGATCGATTCTTGTTGATGTTTAAGTAATAAATGATGAAACATTTGAAAGAATGAAGGAATGTCGTCAACAGTTCCGTTGGATTGAAAAGACATGATGCGTTTGCTTTCAACAGATTTGATGATGACCTCCTGTTCTTTTTCAACACATCCCTCTCGTTTGATGAGGTGCATCCGCTCCTTAATACGCGCTAATTTCTGTTGTTCTCTCTCGATCAATTGCTGAATTTCACTTTCTTTCAGCAGAAACATGCCCTGAATCTGCTCTACTGATATATCTTCACGAAGAAGCTGAGCCATTTGCTTTAACGTAAAGCCCAATTCCTTGTACAGAAAAATTCGGTTGACCTCAAGCAGCTGTTCAGCTGAGTAATAACGGTATCCTGAATCTTGATCAATCTGCTTAGGCTTTAATAAATCAATTTGGTCATAATATCTTAAGGTTTTAACAGGCACTTTACTTAACATAGAAAAATCGCCGATCTTGAACATCCTACATCTCCTCCGTTTTGTTGATCTGATCAAAGTATAAACCTTTCAGTTAAGGGGAAGGTCAACATGAAGTTGAATAAATTTTTCAAAAGCGCGAAAAAACCTAGATGTCTCTAACATCTAGGTTTTGCTCATTATTCTAAAATTTTTCTAACAAGCCCATCTCTTCAACAATCTTTATATCATTCATAAACCGTTGCAAACTTACTTTGTTCTCTTTTTTCTGTAAATCTGAAGAATAACCTAAGCATAGATTAAAAATACGATCTAACCTTTCACCGACTCCGCTATAAAAATAATTTGTTAATATTCCATTATTTTCACTTGCAAGAACCACAACTGTAGCCATCTCTAGTACATATTCAATATCTTCTTTAGAAATCGTTCGATCCTTTTTCTTAGCATTCATGAATTCATGACTATGAATAGAACGTATCCTACCTTCAAGTAAATTGAGTATAGACTTTTTATAGATGACATACACACTGTGAATATCACTTTTATCAGGACAATAGGGATCTTGTAAAATGAATTTTATACGCTCATCTTCTTTTTCCATTTTTACTGCATCAAGATCATTTAATAAAATGTTATCGATTTCTTCTATTTTCATAGGAGGAAAAGTGTTGGCTGCATCTGTTTTACTTTTCATTTGATCACTCTAAACAATCCAATCTTTCTAGGCACTTTACAATAGCTCCGCTTTTAAAGAAATTGAGTATGGCACCCTCGCTAAATCGTTCGGCTCTCACAACCTCCATCATAAGAGCAAGCACACACTGCGCATTTAAATTTGAAATGTCCACATTCTCCATATCATTCATTCCCGATTCAATCCCATTTTCTCTAAGGATCTCTCTGTAGCGGATAAGCCCCATCTCTTCGTGTTGTTCTGCAAAGGTATAAATATCTTCAATCAAGTGACGGACCGTTTCGGAATATTTCACAAAAGGCATTTGAATCGGATGTTCAGCTGTTCCATCATTTTCTTGATCTATCACCCATTCTCCAATAGGATCTTCCTGAAGCAGCGGTATGTATTTTGTTAGAATATCGAATTGGCTCATTCTCATCCTCCTCTATTTCATTCATACGTTTTACTTTGTTTCTCACGATTTCATCAAGTATCCTACTATTAAAATTTTTTAGCCAGGCTGGTCTACCTCAAACCTTTTATTTATCCCATACCCTCATCTGCCTTATGACCAATGCTGCCGTTTCACTCGGATGGCTAAGTGGAAAATGATGACCATATGGAACAAAATCAACCTTGCCAAGATGTGACGGGGCAGAATAGCCTTTGTCATAATCCCCCCAAATAATATGAAGATGATCCTTTGTGACCTCATTGAAATCATCTTGATTGGTTTTCTGTAGTAAATGGTTAAGCTGAACCGTCGTATTTAATATTCTAGGAGACGTAAAACTATTTCTGACTTTTTCAATATAATGTTCAGGGATGCTCTCCGTATTTTCAAACAAACCATTCCTTAATACATAACGCCCTATCATATTAGTCGTTGCCCATTTCAATGTCCATTTGTTCATCAATTGAGGAACATGTCGCGATGCAGCATTTTTCTTATCAACAGGCGGCTGAAGTAAAGTGATTGAATACTTCTTATCGATGTACTCTTGTACCAATGCTTCCAAGAGAATATACGCACCGAATGAATGGCCGATTAGATGTGCACCATTCGTCGCTTTCTCCAATACCTTTTTCACGACATTCAAATAGATATCTAGAAGATGTTTCTCTCGTTTAAAAGGAGATCGTCCCAAACCTGGAAGATCCAAGATCCATACAGGTTGACCCGTTTTTTCATGTAGCTCTTGTGCTAAGGGGAATAAATCCTCTCCATCACTCAATAAACCATGTAATAAAATAAACGGTTTACCCTCTCCTTTTAATTGGTAAAGGGTCGTGTTATCACATAGTGTTCGTTTAAATAAATGATCATCCTTACCGTTTTGATTCATCATTCGATAATCCAGATCAGCTACTACAGCAGGGAAAAATTTCATGACACTCGTCTTCTGAAACCAATCTTCTCCCATTATTTTTTTCGCTGCAACATTTGAAAATGTTCTTTTTGTCATAAAGTTCAGTCCATCAGAAGGAATGTTTGTGAGTTTACTTACGCCACTATTCATCATAGCTTTCATCAGTGGCATTGGGACAGAGATTTTTGGTGCCCTCATATTCATACTTTCTGACATCACACTCAATAATTCACCAATATTCTGATCGCGCTGCTTGTCTTCAACAAGCGTATATGTTTGAATAGCCGGTTGCTCCAGTTTGAAAACCTGCACAATAAACCTCGCAAACTCATCGTTTGAAATAAGTGGTAACCTATAGTCCTTACCTCCAGGAATCACCGGCATGAGCCCTCTTCGCATACTCTTCACAAGCAAACCTACTCCTGCTATTTGCTCTGTACTCCCCGTTTGACTACTGCCGATGACAGTCGGCGGATTAATGACAGAAAGCGGATAACCTACTGCTGATGCCTGTTGACGAATATAAAGATCTGCTAAAAACTTTGTTCTCTCATATGGATTTTTTATTTTCAAATAATGGTTTCCTTCTTTAAACACATCAATTGCAATCTTGCTATTTTGATCATCAAAGGGACTCATATAACCGACAACATGAATAAATTGCTGCAAGCCCTTCGATTGATGAATACTTTTAGCTAATTCACTCATATGTTTGGCGCCATTTAAAAAGACGGAAGCTGCCTTTTTACTTGTCGTTTGAATATCCATGGGTCCTCCTGCGTGAATGATCACATCCGTTTTCAACACCTTCTCCTTATCTTCAACACTTAGACCCAAATCGACTTTCGTCAAATCACCTTCAACAAAGTGCATCACTGCCTCTTTTAAAATACCTCTTTCTTGAAAAATGCGTGTTGCTTTACTTTTCGACCTCACTAAAAGAAGAATGTTCACATCCTCTTTGGCTAATTCTTTTACTAACTCCTTTCCAATAAAGCCCGTTCCACCAATTAATAATACTGTTCTCATATAAACATCTCCCTTTTAGTACTAATCAGTACTAATTTAGTGTGAAAAAAAAGCTTCTTTATCGAAGCAAGTTAAAAATATGATCGGCTGTTTTCGTAATGACAGTGGCATCCTTCAATGTTTCTGAAATAAATAACGCGCCTTCAAGATTGGTAATAAATAGTGATGCAACCTCATCAATATGAATCGTCTTTCTGAATTCTCCATTCTCTACTCCTTGTTTCAGTAATAGAGAAACCTTCTTTTGTAATCCTGTAAAAAACCGACCTATTTTTTCTTTTATTTGTGTGGCCTGTGTAGGACTTTGAATATAAAGAGTAATAAATGGACAACTCCCTTTATAGTCTCTCGATTGAACTCCTTGTGATAATTGCTTCAAAAACAGTTGGATACGTTCTTCAACTAAAAATTGGTTCTGAGATAGTACGTCATCAATTGCAGATTGATACATGTCAATCCAATAATCAACGACCCCTTCTAATAATTCCTCCTTATTAGAAAAGTGATAATACACATTAGACTTTGACACTTTGCTTACACGTACTAATTCATCCATGCTTGTATAAGCAAATCCTTTTTCTAAAAATAAAGTTGCAGCTACTTCAAGCACACGTTTTTGATTCATTAATTTTACTTTTTTCATAATTAGAACTATATAGTACTAATTTACACATTGCAAGTATTTATGTTCATTTAGAAAAAGTCTGATGAAAGAAATGCCCGCTAAACAAAAAAAGCTCGAAAATCTAATATTGATTTTCAAGCCTTGATTTAAAGTCTATTTTTTCACAAGCGATACAACAGTCTCCACATGAGATGTATGCGGGAACATATCGACTGGCTGCATGTATTCGATTTTGTAGTCTTTTGACATGTATTCAAGGTCTTTTGCTAGTGTTGATGGGTTGCAAGAGACGTAGACAAGGCGTTTTGACTTGACTTGTTTGACGGTGTCTAAGAAAGTGCGCTCGCAGCCTGTTCTTGGCGGGTCCACGACGATGACGTCAGGACGGAAGCCTTCTTTGACCCATTTTGGCAGCCAATGTTCAGCTGTTCCTGTCACATAGGTCGCGTTTTTCATGCCGTGTTTTTTGGCATTTTTCTTGGCATCATCAATCGATTCTTTGATGACATCCATTCCTCGTACTTCTTTGGCGCCATCTGAAAGCCACATCCCAATCGTTCCAACGCCGCAATACGCATCGACAACTTTTTCTTTGCCAGTTAGTTTTGCCGCTTTTTTCGCTTCGTCGTAAAGCTTTAGCGTTTGCTTCGGATTCAATTGGAAGAAAGCACGTGCACTCAGTTCAAAGGAGACGTCTCCTAAAAATTCTTGAATGACCATGTTGCCAGCTAGGTGAGATGTCTTATGGCCAAAGATGACCGACGTTTTTTCACCATTGATGTTGTGCATAATGGACGTCACTTCTGGCAGACGTTTTTGAATGGCTTCGGCGATTTCTTTTTTCTTTGGAAATTCCGGCTTTGATGTGACAAGAACGACCTGCACTTCCCCTGTTTCAAAGCCGACACGCACGACAATTGAGCGTACGTCGCCTTTTCTCGTCCGTTCATTGTAGACCGATACACCGAATTTCTCTAAAATTTTGCGGACAACGCCCGTTGTTTTGTTCGTTTTTGGATGCTGCACGATGCATTCCTTGATCGGGACAAGCTTATGAGAGTTCAGTCCGTATAGCCCCGCAATGATGTCGCCGCTATGAGAACGCCCTACTTGGAACTGACTTTTATTCCGGTAGTGCCAAGGATCTTCCATACCGATCGTTGGTCGAATATCTAACTTTTCAACTGATATCTTCGTATGGCGTTCCATTGATTGAATGACAATATCTCGTTTTTCCTTTAGCTGCTGCTCGTACGCCAAATGCTGAAGCTGACATCCGCCGCACTCTTCGTAAACTGGGCATGGCGGTTTCACTCGATGCTCGGAGCGCTTTCTAACTTTTCTAACCGTACCTTCTGCATATTTTGCTTGGACATTCGTTGCTTCCACAACCACTTCTTCGCCTGGAAGCGCACCTGGGACAAAGACCACTTGCTTTTTAAAATAACCGACCCCTTCACCATTAATGCCAAGGCGTTTAATGGTAAGCGGAAACTGCTGTCCCTTTTGCAAAAGGGCACCTTGCTGTTTTTCCTTCACTTCATTCTCTCCGTTCTATCTGAACCGTTGATAGGTTGTCTTCATTTTATTCCATCTCATTAGTATACCATGACTTGGACAAAGAGAGAAAATCCCTTTCATTTATCTGTCTCAATGCTTCTCCATAAATATAAAGAAGCGTAACTTAAATAAGGAGTCCAATCCTTGCTTAATGCTGCCATCTCTTCTTTTGTCGGCTTTGCAGGCAGGTCAAAGTGCCGTTTGATGGCGTTTTGAATCCCGATATCTGCCATCGGAAAGAGATTCGGTCTTCCAAGTCCATTCATGAGCACATTTTGAACTGTCCAAGGTCCAATCCCTCTAATCGGAAGCAGACGTTCTTCCACCTCCAGATCAGTTAAATCATGTAATTCTTCTAAACAAAGAGAGCCGCTCACAATTCGCTTCGAGACATCGATGACATATTCCGCTTTCCGCTGACTAAATTGGAGCTTTCTCAATTCCTCCGTTTCAAGTGAGGCGATGGTTTCTGGTAAAGGATCAAACCAAACCCCCTCTATTTGCTCGCCATACGTATGAACAAACCGTTTTGTGAGTTCATAGGCAAACGCCAGATTGAGCTGCTGATGAATGATGCATTTCATCAAGCAATGATATAAGTGAAAATCCAGCATGAGCGGTGTTCCCTTATGACGCTCAAAAACGGGCGCTAGATTTGTTTGAGAAAAATGCTCATGCACAGCGTCTAATTGATGCTCCATGCCAAATATCCGCTTCATCTCGCATATGAGAGGTTCCTCAGGACCATTTCCTTTCACCCGAAACGCGGGTGCTTCTTTTGTTCCCGTGGCTTGAACGACGACAACGTATGGTGTTTGTTCTAATCTGATTGGTACTTTGATTTCTCTTTTATTCAAATCGACTGCTTTTAATGGATCATTTGATAAGCGTCTTAGCACTTGATCGAAGTGATATGGCGGTTCAACCACCAGCTGTTTTTCCCACATGTTTTCCCTCTTCCTTTCTGCAAATACGCGCAGATGCAATTGTTTCATTTTGCTTGAATGATTCTCTATATTAAATACTTTTGAATATAAAGAGTACAAGAATTTATCAGTTATATCTTCCTTATTTGTGGTCATTCTCCTTTTGGTCTGATGAAAGTTTTTGGTCGAATTCAGCTAATATTCGACATGATCCTCCAATATTTTAGGATCATTTTCCTTAAATTAGAAATAGAACCTCTGGGTGATATCTTCTATCCCGAAAAAATTTGTATAATTATGACATATCAAGGAGGTGACAAAGGAATTAGCTGATTAGGCAATCATTTGTTTTATCTTGCAGGAACATATTTTACCTCATTGATAACCGGCTTCACCTAGTTTCACTTTTTACGAAAAGGAAGACCCAAACATTTTAAAACAAAGGAGATCCGACCAATGAAAAAAACCATTCTTTCTATTGCCCTTGCCACTGCTGTTTCTTCGACTCTGCCAGTATTTGCTGACGCTGCTGAGAAAAAAACGTCAGCACCCGTCTCTACTACACTACAGCAAACTGTATTAAACAAAGCTGCTGAAGGAAAAGCTGGAACGACAGCTAGTCCTAATGTTAACGTCAACTTCGATGTTCTTGGGATTGCCAATGCGATTGTTAACGCAGTAAACGCAAATGCAAACCGTCCTGGGTTCGTTAAAGGCGTGATGGAAAGCACATTCTATGCTGCTGGTGGCAGATATAATGTCATGGTCTTTAACCTAAGCCAAAATTATGAAGACCGCTTTAACGGCGTGAAAACTTTTGCAACTGCTAATCTTGGTAACGTTGTTTACGGTATTTGGGTATTTGAAAGTGGTACCTTTAAAAACAACGGCGATGGCGGCTGGGATAACTGGGCATTCAGAGGCTGGTTTGACCGTCAAGATAAATTTGTTACGTTCCATCGTCCTTAATTCTCGGTTTTATCCATCAATCATACACGCACAATGGACCGATCTCAGTGATGAGATCGGCTTTTTTATGGAGAGAATGTATAAGTTCACTGGCGTTGCTTCATGATATAATGCAAGTCTGGAGGGGTGTATATGCTGAAAAAACTTGCAGTGACAAAGAACGGAGACTTGATTGAACATGCAACATTGCACCAGCTTTCAAGCCCCGATATCGCCTGGTATTGGATTGACTTTCATGCGCCAACGGAAAAGGAAGCAGCGCTGCTGAAGGAATTCTTTCAGTTTCATCCGCTTTCAATTGAAGATTGCTTCCATTATTTACAGCGGCCTAAGCTTGATTTTTATGAAGAGTATTTATTTTTCGTTCTTCATGCTCTCAATCAAAAAACACTTCGTTCAGAGGAAGTGGACCTGTTTGTTGGGGAAAGTTTTATTGTCACCTTTCATTTAAAGGAAGCACCATACATTGATCGTGTGATGCGAAAGCTAAAAGAATCTGAACACGCGCGAAATAGCGGACCTGAGCATCTTGCCTACATGCTGATTGATGATCTGGTTGATGATTATTTCCCGATTATTTATCAAATTGAAGACAGGTTAAATGAGATCGAAGATGAAGAAGGTCATAAAACGTACGGTACTTTAATGAACGAAGTATTCGGAATTCGGTCAGACTTGTTAAAGCTAAGAAGGACAATTATTCCGATGAGAGACCTCTTATATCGTATCGTGAATATTAATATGATGAAAAACGATAAAAATAGACAAGCCTATTTCAATGATATCTATGACCACCTTCTGAAATTAACAGAGATTGTCGAATCAAACCGTGATATGACAGCCGATTTACGAGACAGCTATCAGACGCTGAATTCTAACCGAATGAATGCAATCATGATGACGCTGACCATTGTATCGACCATCTTTATTCCATTGACCTTTATTGTTGGAGTGTACGGAATGAACTTTGATAACATGCCTGAATTACACTGGAAGTATGGCTATTTTGGCGTACTGATTTTCATGGGTCTGCTCGTCTCGGGTATGCTTTTGTGGTTTAAGCATAAAGGATGGTTCCGCATATTCAAATAATGTGTAGAGTGAATGACTGAGGAGGCGGTTAGATGAAAAACTGGATTCCTTTGTCTCATCAAGAACTAAAGCTCGTATGGGAGACGCTCTATCGAGATTTCAAATTTAATCCGAGCCTCTCTCGTTTTCCCTCATTTCGCGTACCTTCTCCTTTCATTACATATGATATTTCTGCTTATTTTGAGGACTCTTCCCTTCTCCATGCAGATGAAGACCTTGAAGAGAAAGCATGACTTGTTTTTCAGGAGCTTGTCAGAACAGACGAATATATGCTGGCACTTGATTGGCAGCACGAATGCTACTGGATCACACCATACGGCTCATTTGAAAAAGATGAATTCGGAGATTGGACAGTGCCTGCGCTTCCGAACGGGAATTATTATTTCTTTTTATCAAAAGAGATGCATTGGGGCTTGCTAGGACATCCTTGGGAGCAAAGTATCACGATTTTCGGTGAGGGCTTGATTGACTCTTTCACGCGTCATCATCCGATTTTGTTTCAGCGTAAAATAAGAGAAGGATAAAGAAAAAGCTCGCAGGTCTTCTGCAAGCTTTTTTTCTATAGCTGAGGCAGATGCCATACTTTTTCAAGCATGAGATCGTCTAGGCTTTTAAAGGAATAACCTTGTTTTTTCAGTGACGTGATGGCATCATCCAATGCCTCGGCATTGTCTCTTGAGACGGTATGAAGTAAGTAAATGGCACCTGGGTGCGCCTGCTTCATCATTTGATCGTAAGCATACTGTTTTCCTTTTTGATGATGAATATGCCAGTCCACAAACGCCACTGACCAGAAAACGGTTTGGTAACCGAGCTCTTTTGTTTCCTTCAGCACTCTTTCACTGAATACACCGCGCGGCGGACGAAGATAGAGGTTGTCTTGTTTTCCAGTGATTTTGTACACGGCTTCATTGACGCGCCCCAGCTCTTCTTTGATTTCTTTCGTACTCTTTGTTGTTAAATCTGGATGGTGATAGGAATGGTTGCCGATGATATGACCTTCCTCCGCCATACGTTTAACGAGCTCAGGCTGATCCTTGACAAAGTGACCTGTCACAAAAAAGGTGGCTGGCACTTGATGTTTTTTCAGCACATCTAAGATCTTGGGCGTGTACCCATTTTCATAGCCATTGTCGAAGGTAAAATAAATCTCTTTCTTTTTCGTGCTTCCTAAATAGAAGGCATCATACTTTTTTAAAAGGGCGTTCAGTTCTTTACCCGCATCCGCTGGCTTGTGTTCTTTGCTTTTCGCAAATCCCCAATGGACGGGCTGATTAGACACGGCTTCCGCTTCTGAGAGAGGCATGGATACAAAAAGCGCACATAAACAGATGAGCATGTATTTTTTCATTTACGTCACTTCCCGGTTTTTCTTCTATTGTGCAGAATAAGACCGAGACTCATACACTGATTCACCTGCCAATTTAAAGAAAAAAGCCCGCACTGTGCGAGCTATTCTTCCTTCCAATCGGTTTTAAAGCGTTCATATTTTGCTTCTAGGTCGTCAATCATCTGGATCAGTCTGTCTATATCCTCAACATCTGTTGATTCTGGATCTAATGAATCAATCACATTCATAAACATATCTAATCGGTTCTTTAAATAATCAACCTGCTGCTCTTTGCTGTCTGCTGCCTTGCCCATAGATACACTCCCTTTAGCATTTGTTTCTAGCTTATCTTTTTTTCCCTTGTAAATCAATGAAACCCCACTTGCGTATAACGGTGATGGGGCTTAAAATTAACTGTTGGCGGGTCCACGTTTGCCCGAATGAAAAGGAGATAGATACCATGAACCAAAAAACAGCACTTCGTCCGATTACACCTGCATATGACCCTTGGGAAGCCTATCTTGATGTGCAGGATTACGGAGAGATGAAGCTGACAAATATTGAATTTACAACTACGACGTTGTGTAACATGAGATGTGAGCACTGCGCGGTCGGCTATACTTTGCAGCCAAAAGACCCGAATGCACTGCCGCTTGATTTACTGCTTCGCCGTTTAGATGAAGTTCCGCTTCTGCGGTCCATCAGTATTACAGGCGGAGAGCCGATGCTTTCTCTCAAATCTGTGCGGGAATATGTCGTCCCTTTATTAAAGTATGCCCATGAACGCGGCGTCCGTACACAGATCAATTCAAACTTAACACTTGATTTGGCGCGATATGAAGAAATTATTCCATACTTAGATGTTCTTCACATCTCACATAACTGGGGAACTATCGAAGAGTTTGCAACGGTCGGTTTTGCGATGATGGACAGAAAACCAACCTTTGAGCAGCGCGAGAAATTATTTAACCGCATGATTGAAAATAGCCGGGCACTTGTCAAAGCAGGTGTTACCGTATCTGCTGAAACCATGCTTAATAAACGCACACTTCCATATATTGAACACATCCACCGGCAAATTGTGGAGGAAATGAAATGCCAGCGCCACGAAGTTCACCCGATGTACCCAAGTGATTTTGCCAGCGCCCTTGAATCATTGACGCTTCCGCAAATGCGTGATGCGATTCATCAGCTGCTTGATATTCGTGATCAAGACACATGGATGCTGTTTGGCACCCTGCCATTTTATTCTTGCAGTACAGATGAAGAAGACCAGCGCCTCCTCAAACGATTACGCCAGGAGAAGCATGTCACGGTACGAAATGACCCTGACGGACGCTCACGGTTGAATGTGAATATTTTTGATGGGAATATTATTGTGACGGACTTTGGTGATACACCGCCGCTTGGAAATATTGCGACCGATACATTGCAATCAGCTTATACTCGCTGGATGGACACAAAATTAGCAAAAGAGCTGAATTGTCATTGTCCAAGCGTACAATGCCTCGGTCCGAATGTTCTTGTGAAAAACAGCTATTATCAAGATGTTGATTTTACTTCTCGTACAGCCAGGGGGTAACCGATAGATGGACGATACATTTCTGACAGTGGTCAAGAACAAATACATTGAAATTCTAATTGTTGGACTTGTTCTTTGGCTTGCCGTCTTTATCATCAACAAAGCCCTTCAGATTTTCTTTAAACGAACGGAGTTTATTGAAGATAAGAAGAAGAAAACGATCGAGAGCTTGGTCAAATCTGTGACGAAGTACACAGCTTCAATTTGCTTTGTATTCTATGTCATTTCTCTCTTCTTTCATGATTTCGGAAAAATTCTTGCAGGTGCTGGTGTTGCAGGGATCGTCATCGGTTTTGGCGCCCAGACGCTAATTCGTGATATTTTAGCAGGCATCTTCCTGATCTATGAACGTCAGATTCATAAAGGGGATTATGTGACAGTGAATAACCTCTTTAATGGAACGATTGAAGAAATTGGTCTCCGCTCTCTGCAAATTAGAGAATGGAGCGGCAAGCTGTTAACCATTTCTAACGGGGACATCCGGCAAATTCAAAACTATAACATGCACTACATGCGGATTACGGAGTCTGTATTAATTAGTGCGAATCAAAACCCAGATACAGCCTTTCAAGCACTAGAAACGGCCTGTGACAATTTAAATCAAATGCATCATGATTTTCTTAAAAAAGATGAATTCCAGCATGCCATTGAACCGTTTCAAGTCCATGGCATTATGGGTCTGAACAAGCTGAACCGCGGGATTGAGATCACAGTGAAAGGAATGGTCGAAGATGAAAAATATTTCGATGCTGCCCTCGCTGTCCGAAAAGAAATGATCAAACAACTTCATCAGCATGATGTCAAATTGCTTGAAGATCTCGTTTATCCCCAGCCTGCAAAATAACCTCATTTGTGATGGGGTTATTTTTTATATCATCGGCTCTTATTTCTTTATTTATTAGGTGCGCCGAGCTGACTCGGGCTCTCCAAAAACATGAAACGCTTGAACAGCTTGGACATATCCGTTAAGAATTCGCTTTAATTCAGCCCCTCTAACTTCTATCCTCTTGACTAATTCATGTATAATAGAAAGCAGAATGATTTCATGCAGCATGGGGACCCTCATACTGTGTATTTTCTAAGTGAAAGAGAGTGAATAAGATGGGTCGTAAGTGGAACAACATTAAAGAAAAGAAAGCATCAAAGGATGCCAGTACAAGTCGTATTTACGCAAAATTCGGGCGTGAAATCTATGTGGCTGCCAAACAAGGTGAGCCAAACCCAGAATCAAACCAAGCACTTCGTTTTGTCCTAGAACGTGCAAAAACATATAGTGTCCCAAAACACATCGTGGACCGTGCCATTGAAAAAGCCAAAGGCGGTGCGGAAGAGAATTTCGATGAGCTGCGCTACGAAGGATTTGGTCCAAACGGATCAATGGTGATCGTTGATGCCCTCACCAATAACGTGAACCGCACAGCGTCAGATGTTCGTGCGGCTTTCGGAAAAAATGGTGGAAACATGGGCGTAAGCGGCTCTGTTGCCTACATGTTTGACCAAACAGCTGTCATCGGTGTCGAAGGAAAAAGTGAAGAAGAAACGCTTGAGCTTTTAATGGAAGCAGACGTTGATGTACGTGACATCATGGAAGAAGATGAAACAGTGATTGTGTACGCTGAACCAGATCAATTCCATCAAGTACAAGAAGCATTCAAACAAGCCGGCGTAGAAGAATTCACTGTCGCTGAAATCACAATGCTTCCTCAAAATGAAGTGACATTAGATGATGAATCGAAAGCACAATTTGAAAAGCTGATCGATGTATTAGAAGAGCTTGAAGACGTGCAGCAGGTTTATCATAATGTGGATTTAGGGGAATAAAAAACTTAAGCCAAAGTAGTCGTTAGGTTCATCAACTTCTACTAAGGCTTTTTTATTTCCCTGAAAAAATGTAATATATGGATAAGGTGTTAATGTATACAATTTCCAAGGAGCTGAGTTTCATTTTTAAAACATGGTGGTTTTCTTATTATGGATTTATGATCATCCCTTATCTTGGCCTATGTTTTAATTTCAACAACTTAACGATATTTACTAAAGTGATCTTCTTTCTTTTTATCGTATGGTATTTATATAACGCCTTTGACTTTTACATGAATGAGCTAAAAAGAAAAAAAGAGAAACCCGAATAGCAAAAAAACAGTCATCTCCCCTATTGATAAGAGGAGATGACTGTTTTAATTCATCCCTTGAAACCCAAATGTCAGGTGATCCTGAACAGGAATCCAAGCGCCGATTCCTTGTGAAGTCACGTTTTTCACGACGAGTTTGCGTTTATTTCCTTTAAGCACAAGGTACACTTCTCCGTATGTCACCTTTCCTTTTTCGTTAATGGCCGGGGCATAGGCATGAAGTGAAGCTGCTTTTTTCGGAGAGACATGGTACGACTGATCTCGTTTTGTTCCTGCGCCAATGACTGTGTCAAATGCGAGGGGTAGCTTTGTTTTTTGAATGGCTTTTTGCATCATCAATGTTTTCACATCTTCCGGGCTTGGCACCTTTGCTGTGAGCCCGCCGCTCACTTTAACTTGCTGCTTTTGAACGTATTTGCCAATGGCTGTTTTGTTGCCGCCTCTGTTATCAATATGATTCGTATTCACTTTTTTGTATTCCCAGTTGGCAACCGTTTCGTTTGAATCATAGCTCAGTGCCCATCTTCCAAGGAAAATGGTCGCGCGGTAACCAACAGCTAATGGCGTCCCTGAAATGCTGGATTCATTCAGCATTTTGATCAAATGGGTATTCTCAATCGGCACATTCGTTGTTTTAAACAATTCGGCTGTCAGCTCGCTCGGTTGGAGCAATGGCTGATCCTGTGACGCATTCGGATACGTATTCTCCTTAGAAATACTGGCGACAGACGATGGCACCTTAAATGGCTTCGCCGCCTCCGCTGGAAAGCTGTATAGAAAACTTAAGGATAAGAGAACAACAAACATGATGCGGGGCATCTTTTTCATATCATCACTCTTTCTCATTCATTTTTCCATAGTATTTTCCGCAAAGACGTCCCTTATCCACAAAAGATTATAAAAGGAAAAATCCAATCGCCATAATGAAATAGGCAGCAAGTAATGTGGCGCCTTCAAACCAATTGGTATCTCCGTCATTAGATAAAATGACTGTGAGTAACACGGCGGATGCCATCGCAATGAGCTCTGGTAAGGAGAAAATGAGTGGCATCTGCGTATTGAAAAAAAGCGAGCTGATGACAAGGATTGGTGCGACCATCATCGCAACCTGAAGTGTGGAACCAAAAGCAATTTCCACTGCGACATCCATTTTGTTTTTATACGCCATGATGACAGCAGAGGCATGTTCTGCCGCATTGCCGACGATGGCCACAATAATGACTCCGATAAACAGCTCACTCCAGCCAAATTGTTCCCCCACCGTATCAAATGTATGGACGAGGCGCTCTGAAATGTACGCAACGGCCATCGTTGCAAGCAGCAAAATCAAAGTGGCAAACTTACCAGACCATTCAGGTATTTCTTCTTCCGTCTCCGCCTCTCCGTCCAAGCTCTCCTGCTTGGCAACATAGACACCTCGGTGGCTCACCAGTTTGAAATAGAGCGCTGCAACATAAAGCAAAATCATCACAATGCTAATGCCAATGCTTAAAACAAATTGCTTCTCCTCAGCCATTTCCACCGAAAACACTTCTGGAATGACAAACGCCACAATAATGGCAAACATGAGCAAGCCCGAGTTGTGCCTTGCATCGTGGACATTGAACACTTGGCGCTTATATTTTAATCCGCCAACGAAAAAAGACAGTCCCGCCACAAGCAGTAAGTTTCCGATCACTGAGCCAGTTAACGACGCAAGGACGATGGCTGTCAGTCCTTGCTTTAAAGCAAAAAACGAAATAATTAACTCCACCGCATTTCCAAATGTGGCGTTTAAAAGCCCGCCAATTCTGGGACCTGCTATGATGGCAAGACTTTCTGTGGCTCTTCCCATAAAACTAGCAAGACCAATAATGGCGATACAATACACAGCAAACATGATGACCTGCGGAAAATGAAGAAAACTGCCAATCACCGATAGCGGCACACCAATTGCGACAATCACAAGAAACAAACGATTCATACAGCCATTCTCCTTTACATATGTCTGACTGTTATTCTTTCGTGAGTGCCGGCTTCATATACATTTAGATTTTCTCGTGTGAGAAGGTGATTTCAATACTACCTTTCACAGACTGCACCATCGCGCAATGCTTCAATGCCAGTGTAATGCTTTTCTCTATTTGTTCATCAGATGTACGGACGCCTTCAAATAAAATATGTAAATGAATACGGGAGATTTTGTTTACAGCTCCTGCTCTTGTCGTTTCAGGTGTAATCGTCAGCCCTTCCCAGGATATTCGCTTTTTCCGGCATACATGAATGAGCATTTCTCCAAAACAGCCGGCAATAGCTGAGGTGAATAATTGAGATGGTCTGTACCCCGTTTCTTCATTTGCTGATATATACAGCTGCCTTTCATCTATTCCCGCGATCCACCCGCCTGATTCGTATATCAGTTTCATTCCTTTCCCACCTTTCTATTGAAACCCCTATGGTTCCATTGTACGATGAAAACATGAACTTGTAAGGAGCATCTTATGTCGAGAATTCATTTTATGATTTTAATTTTACTTGTATCTGTATCTGGTTTTTCGCAGGGAGCGTTATTGCCTGTCATTTCGATTATTTTTGAACATGCCGGGACTTCTCCTACGTTAAACGGACTGCATGCCACAGGCTTATATCTCGGCGTGCTGCTAGCATCTCCCTTTATGGAAGCGCCGCTTCGCCGGTTTGGGTTTAAGCCGTTAATTGTCATTGGAGGCGCCGCTGTTTTTTTAAGCTTGTTCAGCTTTGTGTTTTTTGAATCTTATGTTGTCTGGTTTTTCCTGCGGCTCATGATCGGGATTGGCGATCATATGCTGCATTTCTCTACACAGACGTGGGTGACCTATGCGTCGTCATCGAGAAATCGCGGGCGAAATATTTCATTGTATGGGTTATCCTTTGGACTTGGTTTTGCCGCTGGACCTTTTTTAACACCACTCATCGAAATCAATCCATCTTTACCTTTCATTGTTTCCGGTGCTGTTAGTTTATGTATTTGGCTGCTTGTTTTTGTTTTGAAAAATACATATCCAGATACGGGCGAAGTGCAGACGTCAGAGCAGACAAACAGTTTGAAGCGCTTTAAGAAAGCTTTTCAATTTGGTTGGGTCGCCTTTATGATGCCTTTTTGCTATGGCTTTTTAGAAACGACACTCAATAGCAACTTCCCTGTGTATGCACTCAGAAGCGGGGTGACCGTAGATGCAGTGGCGTTTATTTTACCTGCGTTTGCCATTGGAAGTATTGTCTTTCAGCTACCTCTCGGGATGCTCAGCGACCGGTTTGGCAGGCGCCGCATCATTTTATGTGTGACTCTCGTCGGGTCTTTCTTTTTCCTACTAGCAGGGATTTTCATTCAATCGGTTTTGGCTGTGGCGATTTGTTTCTTTATTGCCGGAATGGCTGTAGGCTCTACCTTCTCACTTGGCATCAGTTATATGACCGACTTATTGCCAAAGCATCTGCTTCCTGCTGGAAATTTGATGTGCGGAATGGCATTTAGTGCGGGAAGTATTCTCGGGCCTGTTCTCGGTGGAATCTTTGTGCAAACGTTTGAAGGAATGAATTTACTTTACCTTGTCAGCATCGTGATATTATTCGTGTTTTTCTGCATTCGATTTGGGCGAACGGCGGCAGTGGTGGAAAGTCATTAAAATGGAGGGTCGATCTTTGTTTTCATACGACGTCACAAATGAATTGACTTTGGCATCTCTACAATTAGATGATGCGGACACATTATTGGAGCTTATTCAAGAGAATCAGGCTCATTTAGGGGAATGGCTACCGTGGGTTCATCACTGCAAAAGCATAGAGGATGTCAAAACGTTTATTCAATCGACTCAAACCATCTACAATGAACAAAAAGGGTTGGAAGCTGGCATTAAACTGAACGACCAAATGATCGGGGTGTTCCGCCTGACATTTAATCAGAAAATAGGCAATATCGGTTATTGGATTCGTCAAGACGCGCAAGGTCGGGGCATTGTGACAACGATCGTGAAATATATGACAGAAACTTTTTTTTTCAAAAGTCGATGGATTTGAAATTTTTTGTCCCGTAGGTCATGTTCGAAGTGAACGTGTAGCAATGAATGCCGGATTCGAGCTAGATCCTCACTATGAGTCAAAGCCTGATGCCGCTTTTATCCTTAAACGATATATACGATTGTGAATTAAAAACTCCCCTGCACCCATGCAGAGGAGTTTTTTTCATTTAGTGATATCCATTTTGCCCGTTCGCACTGCCGCTTGTTTTGTGCTTAGGCTGATGGCCTTTGTTTTGTTTCGTATTGCTTCCGCCTTTTTTCGATTGTTTGGACATATGTGGTTTCCCCCATCCATTCAATTTGAACTTGATCGTTCTTCTTTAGGATGCCCGGATTTCTTTATAGTTTGCCTGGTACGATTTTACGCTTATGTAAAAGCGCATTGAGCTCGCCGCCAAGGATAATCATGATGCCGGTTAAATAAAACCAGATCATTAAAATAATGATTCCCCCAATGCTTCCGTACATCGCACTGTAGTTAGCAAACTCGCCTACGTAAAATGAAAATAGCATGCTGACCAAAATCCATCCAATCGATGCAAAAATGGCACCTGGCAGAACAAATTTTAATTTCAGCCTAATGTTTGGAGCAAAATAGTATAAGGATGTAAAAACAATCAATAAAATCAGCGGGCTAATGATCCATCTCATTGCAGTCCATACGGTGAGAAAGGCGTCTGACTGCCCAACTAATTTAGCGACAAATAAACCGAGTTCTTTGCCAAAGACAGGTAGCATCAGGGCAAAAATAATGGTCAAAACCATCGCGATCGTTAAAATGATCGATGTTAAACGTACGAGAATGAAGGAACGATTTTCCTCAACTTCGTAAGCATGGTTAAATGCTCTGACGACGGCATTAATGCCGTTAGATGCTGACCAAAGGGCGGCAATAATCCCGAACGATAATAACCCGCCATTACGATTATTCAGCGTCTGTTCGGCGATGGATTCAATCATCGAAAGCGCTCCTTCTGGCGCATAGCCAGAAATGACGCTTAGGACATCCTTTGACGTCAGCGGCAAATACCCAACGAGTGTCAGTACGAAGATGAGAAACGGAAATAATGAAAGCAAAAAGAAATAGGCAAGCTCAGCAGATTTTGCCGGTCCTTCATGCAGCAAAAAGCGTTCAATTAACGCTTTAATAAAACCCATACGCCTCATCTCCAATGATCAATCTGTCTGTTTCGATTGAAAGTGATCCTTTGTTTCTTCAATAATTTCTAATACCCTTGGGGTTGTTTCCTTTAACTGATTGACCTGTTCATTTAAAAATGACAAATCATCTGAGACTGTTCGCATCAGCTGCTTCGTTTCTTCCATCTTTTCTTTCATGCAAGCCGATATTCTGCCTGGCTCCTCACGGTACTCATCGAGCTTTTGCTGGCAGTCATTCCATTTTTCTTTGAGTGCAATTCTTGTTGGCCGATGAAATAAAGTCAGCAATGCGCCGCAAGCTGCACCTAAGAGAGCTCCTCGGAGCACGATTTGATTTTTTTCTTCCATCTCGTCTGATCTCCTTTCAGTTAAAGGTGGTTCTCTTTCTTTACATACGTCAAAAAACGGTCAATTCCTGTTTCAATTAATTCATGGATTTCCTCAAAGTTTCCAGTGTAATAAGGATCTGGCACATCATCTCGATCGTCGTCTTCTACAAAATCAAGAAGACGGCCAATAAAGTGATGTTTCCCATAGCCAGCTATACTGCGAAGTGCCCCTACATTTTCAGCATCCATCGCAATGATATAGTCATATGTTGTGATGTCCTCATCCATGATTTGTCTTGCGGACATTCCTTCATAGCTGATGCCTTTTTCATCAAGCAGCTTTCGCGTTCCTTCATGCGGAGGACTGCCTTGATGCCAGCCGCCAATACCTGCTGAATCAATCACAAAGTGCTTGCTAAGCCCCTCATCTTCTACTTTTTTTCTAAATATGGCCTCTGCCATCGGTGACCTGCAAATATTGCCAAGACACACGAATAACACATGAATCATCCTTCATTCTCCTCCTATCTTTTCCCTAAGAGTTCTTTTCGAAAACCTTTTCTCTATCATATCAAGCCCTTTTTCTTTTGAAAACTTTGCAAGAAAAACTCTCATCGGCATTGACACATTATACAAAAAAAGGAGACACTTTAGGAGAATTTCACAAATAAAGGGGGATACATATGGGATGGGTTGAACAGATTGTCAGCAATATCAATGACGTATTATGGGGACCGCCACTCTTGCTTTTGATCGTGGGAACAGGGATTTACCTGACCTTTCGAGTGCTTTTTATTCAGATTAGGCTGCTTCCCTATTCACTCAAGCTTGCATTTTCAAAGCAAGACAAGACATCAGAAGGTGATATTTCTCACTTCCAAGCATTAATGACAGCTCTAGCTGCAACGGTTGGAACGGGAAATATTGTAGGGGTCGCCTCTGCTGTCATTGCCGGCGGACCAGGCGCCGTGTTTTGGATGTGGTTTGCTGCATTCTTTGGCATGGCGACAAAATATGCTGAAGCTGTTCTTGCCGTGAAATATCGTGTAAAAAATGAAAAAGGCGAAATGTCTGGCGGGCCGATGTATTATTTGGAGCATGGCTTGAAGCAAAAATGGCTTGGGGTGCTGTTTGCTATTTTTGGCGCCACGGCTGCCTTTGGAATTGGGAATCTCGTACAGTCAAATTCGATTTCTGGTGTCATGAATTCAACCTTTCAAGTCCCAACATGGGTCACAGGCATCATCATTACTGTTTTTACTGCCCTTGTGATTTTAGGCGGAATTAAAAGCATTGGCCGGGTGACGTCTATTTTTGTACCAGTCATGGCATTATTCTACGTCATTTGCGGACTGATCATTCTTGTCATGAATGCCGACCTTGTCCCAGGCGCAGTCGGGCTCATTTTTTCAGACGCATTTACTGGTCAAGCGGTTGCAGGCGGTGCTATCGGTACGGTGATTCGCTGGGGTGTGGCGAGAGGGGTCTTTTCCAATGAAGCAGGTCTCGGGTCTGCTCCAATCGCTGCGGCCGCAGCAAAAACGGATATGCCCGCTCGTCAAGCGCTTGTGTCGATGACGCAAGTATTCATTGATACGATGATTGTTTGCTCCATCACAGGTATTACGATCGTCATGGCAGATATGTATGTCACAGAAAAAAGTGATGCACTCACCTCGTTATCCTTTGCTCATTTCCTCGGTCCAATCGGTTCAACCATTGTGGCCATCGGCTTACTTTTGTTCGCTTATTCCACCATTATTGGCTGGTCATATTATGGCGAAAAATGCTTTACTTATTTGGCGAAAGACTCTTATGTGATGTATTATCGTGTTGTGTTTGTCATCGCTGTCTTTTTCGGTGCCATCTTCAAGAATGACTTCGTCTGGGGTGTGGCAGATATGCTAAATGGACTGATGGCGATTCCAAACTTAATCGGGCTCATCGGTTTATCAGGGGTTGTCGTATTTGAATCCAAACGAATCATTGATAAGATGAAGCAGGAGAAAAAGGAGAAAAACATCTCGGTGTCATCTTAATAGCCCTTTTATTCTTTTGCATTTCTGTTAAAATAGACATATTATTCGACACATATGCAGGAAAGGACGTGCCGCCCTTGTCAGAGCAAAAAGCGGCTGAAGTCAATCAGCTGATTGAAGACATTTCGCAAAAGTTAAATATGCTGAACATTGGAGTCATCAAAGCAGAGGACTTCAGTCCAGACAAGTACGAAGATATTGAATTTCTTCACCAAATGGTGATGAAAAAATCTTCATTCAGCCCAAGTGAAATGCAAGCCATCGCAAGCGAGCTAAAAAACTTAAGAAAATAATGGTGAAAAAGGAAACTGTTTTTATGGTCTACACGCAGTTTTCTTACATCATGCACACAAAAAGCCAGCACCCCGCAAGGTGCTGGCTTTTTTATTCTTTTACAACTGCGGTTTATTTCTCAAGCAGTTTTAATGATTCACGGTTAAAGGCTGGAATGTCATCAGGTGTACGGCTTGTCACAAGCTGATTCTGACAAACGACGACTTCTTCGTCTTTAAATTTAGCGCCTGCGTTTTCCATATCGACTTTGATGGATGTATACCCAGTCGCCCCTCTTCCTTCCAGCGTCTTCGCTGTAATGAGCAATTGCGGTCCGTGACAGATTGCAAATACTGGTTTTTTCTCATCCATAAATGCTTTAGTGAATTGGACGTAACGATCATCTGCACGCAGAATATCTGGTGAGAAACCGCCAGGAATGAGAAGTGCATCGAAGTCTTCAGGCTTCACGTTGTCAATAGACGCATCCACTCTTACTTCTGCCTCTCCTTGCTTCCCTTTCACTGTTTTCCCTTTTTCATTTTCAATGACTGTCAACTCATGACCTGCATCTTTAAAGGCTTTTGCAGGCTCGGTGAATTCAACATCCTCAAAGTAATCTGTTAATACAACTGCAATTTTCTTACCCATGTAGAAACCCTCCTGCTTGATTATCGTTTACACTACACACTATACCCGGGCATGTTGAAATCAAACATCCTATCCCTATCAGAAAACCCCTTATGATAAAAATAAGCATTTAGACTCATTCACATTACCTCAACAAGGTAATTCGTATGATTTATGTTATCTTTACAATAATCTTCAAAAAATAACTACAAAAGTTAACGAAACATTTCTACAATAGGTATTGTGGTCAAAAAAATTAGAAAGGCGGAGATCAGGTGAAGAAGCAAGCACATAGGTCTAAACGAAGGAAAAACCTGTCTATTCTGCTCACTTCCATTATGATGATTAGTCTCATTCTCCCAGCAGTACCTACTCATGCAGAAACAGAAAACGGCAAAGCCGTAAAGGTCAGCATCTTAGCCACAACCGATGTTCATGCGAACATGATGAATTATGATTATTACAGCGACAAAGAAACAAATGAATTTGGTTTGGCAAAAACAGCCGAGCTGATCGACAAGCACCGATCACAAAACCCAAATACACTCCTTGTGGATAACGGAGACTTGATTCAAGGAACCCCTCTTGGAGAATACGTTTACAAACATGAGAAAGACAGCATCATCAATCAAACAAAGGTTCACCCTATTATTCATACACTCAACAAACTAAAATACGATGCAGGAACACTTGGCAATCATGAATTTAACTACGGATTATCCTTCCTTGACGGTACCATTGCGGGCGCCAACTTCCCGATTGTCAATGCGAACGTCAAAAAGCTAAATGGAGAACACCGTTTTACACCTTATGTGATCCAAGATAAAACCTTTAAAGATGCAAACGGAGCCTCACAAACTGTGAAAGTTGGTTACATAGGATTCGTTCCACCACAAATTATGACGTGGGATAAGAAGCATTTAGATGGACAAGTCCAAGTGCAGGACATCGTCGAATCTGCCAATGAAACCATTCCTGAAATGAAAGAGAAAGGCGCAGATGTCATTGTCGCTCTTGCTCATACAGGAATTGAAAAAACCGCTTCACCTAAAGGATCAGAAAATATGATCTTTGACCTTGCCACGAAAACAAAAGGCATCGATGCCATTGTATCAGGCCACCAGCATGGCACATTCCCAAGCGCTGAATATAACGGCGTCGACAAATTCAATGTCTCAAAGGGAACCATCAACGGCATCCCAGTCGTCATGTCAAAAAACTGGGGCAGCTACCTCGGGGTCATTGATTTAACACTAGAGCCTGACGGCAGCAACTGGAAGGTCACAGACGGAACAGGCAAGATCGAATCTGTTGCCGGAGTATCATCTCAAAACAGTACCGTAAAAGACGCCATTCAAACAACGCATCAAAACACACTTGATTACGTGAGAAAGCCTGTTGGCAAAACAGAAGCAGACATTAACAGCTTTTTCGCTCAAGTGATGGATGACCCTTCGATTCAAATTGTGACAGATGCCCAAAAATGGTATGCACAAGAAAAAATGAAGGACACATCGTATAAAAATTTACCGATTTTATCTGCAGGTGCTCCGTTTAAAGCAGGCGGCCGAAACGGTGTAAACTATTATACAAATATCGCAAAAGGAGATTTAGCGATTAAGAATATCGGCGATCTCTATCTTTACGATAACACTGTGCAGATTGTGAAACTGAAAGGCAGTGAAGTGAAAGACTGGTTAGAAATGTCTGCTGGCCAGTTTAATCAGATCAAACCGAACGATGCAAAAGAACAGCCGATTTTAAACGAGGAATACCGCTCGTATAACTTTGATGTAATTGATGGCGTGACATACCAAGTCGATGTGACGCAGCCTGCTAAATACAGCACAACAGGCACACTTCTCAACGCCAATGCCAACCGCATCAAAAACCTGTCTTACAACGGGAAAACCGTCTCTGATAATCAAGAATTTTTAGTCGTAACAAATAACTATCGTGCTTCTGGCGGCGGAGGTTTCCCTCATCTGACGCAAGATAAAGTAGTGCTTGCCTCAGCAGATGAGAACCGTCAAGTACTGATGGATTATATTATCGAACAAAAAACGATCAACCCAAGTGCAGATCAAAACTGGTCTATCGCACCGATCAAAGGCGCAACAGTCACTTTTGAATCTTCTCTTTTAGCCAAACCGTTTGCTAAAGAATCCAGCAGCGTAGACTTTATTCGTAACGCAAGCACAGATGGTCTTGGTGTGTATAAGCTAGCCTTTAAAGACGATGGCACAACAGAACCGCCTACATCAGACAACTGGAATTTAACAGTGATGCATACGAACGATACACACGCACACCTTGATGATGCGGCAAGACGCGCAACAAAGATCAAAGAAGTCCGTGCTGAAAATAAGAACAATATTTTATTAGACGCTGGAGATGTCTTCTCTGGTGACCTGTACTTCACAAAGTGGCAAGGACTTGCCGATCTGAAATTGATGAACTTAATGAAATACGATGCCATGACGTTTGGTAATCATGAATTTGACAAAGGTCCTTCTGTACTCCGTCAATTCCTGACAGGTGATGCATCAGATGTCGATCCGAAAAACCGTCATCAATTTGAAAAGCCTCGATTCCCGGTCGTGTCATCCAACGTGGATGTCTCGAAGGAAAAACAATTGAGTGACTTAGTGAAAAAACCAGCCTCATTTAAAGCTGGTGAGAAAAAAGAAGCCGGGATTTACCCTTACATCCTGCTCGATGTAAACGGTGAAAAGGTGGCCGTATTCGGTTTAACGACTGAAGACACAGCCATTACCTCCAGCAGCGGTCCTAACATTCAATTTAAAGATGCGTACAAGAAAGCAAAAGAAACAGTCAACACCATTCAAACAGAAGAAAAAATCAATAAAATCATTGCGTTAACACACATTGGCTACAACCGTGATCTTGAGCTCGCTCAAAAAGTCGATGGGATTGATTTAATCATTGGCGGTCATACGCACACACTTGTAGAAAAATTAAAGGTCATCAATAAAAAAGAACCTACGATTGTCGCTCAAGTGAAAGATTACGGACAATTTTTAGGAAAAGTAGACGTAGCCTTTGACAAAAAAGGTGTCATCCAGCCAAAAGAATCTTCTTTTGACCTGATTCCCATCAATGACTCTGTCAAAGAAGATGCAGAGGCAAAAGCGATCCTTGATGGATACAAAGCAGATATTCAAGATTTAAAAACAGAAAAAGTCGGCCATACAGATGTCCTTTTAGACGGTCAACGTGAGCATGTCCGTGCGAAGGAAACGAATCTTGGGAACTTTATTGCTGACGGCATGCTGCAGAAAGCGCAAGAATCAGCTGGAGCTGACCTTGCCATCACAAACGGCGGCGGTATTCGTGGAAGCATCGAAAAAGGTGATATCACGTTAGGTGATATTTTAACGGTGATGCCTTTCGGAAATACGCTTTATGTCGCAGATTTAAAAGGCAGTCAAATTAAAAAAGCACTTGAACAGGGGCTGTCAGGCATTGAGGAAGGCGGAGGTGCATTCCCTCATGTAGCCGGCATTGAATATACGTTTACGCTCAGTAAACCAGCTGGAAGCAGACTGATTGATGTGAAACTGAAAGATCAAAAAGGTCAACTGACAAACATTGATGATGAGAAAACATACCGCGTAGCCACAAACGCATTTGTTGGCACAGGTGGCGACGGCTACAGCGTCTTTACAGAAGCCTCTCACGGTGAAGACTTAGGGTATGTCGACTATGAAATTTTCAAAGAGCAAATTGAAAAGGCAGACGGTCAAATTTCGCCTGTTATCGATCACAGGGTGAAAGAAGTGTTCCTTCCTCGTGCGAAAGGAAAAGGCGCTTATGACATTCAAGATGATAAGAAATTCCAAACGTATGTACAGCATACAAACAAAGCATTGCTCTATTTAGACAAAGCAAGCAAAGTGAAAAACGTTCAATTGTCTCTATCAAAAGCGCAAGTAGCCGAGCTGAAGAAAAGAGAGCAAGATCCAAACGTCACCATCTATCATGACAAAGTGGGACTCGCATTACCGCTCTCAAATTTATCCGAGACAAGCGCAGATATATGGATGACAAAGAAAGATAAAGTGAAAAACGCATTAACGGATACGTATGATTTCCAAATCAAACAAGACAAGAAAAAGGTTTCGACCTTTAAAGACCCTGTCACACTATCCTTTACACTAGACGAGCCTCAAAAGGCGAAAAAACCTAGTGTATATTATGTGGATCGCAAGAAAAATCGTTACACCAAAACTAGTAATGGATCATTTGAAAACGGAGTCGTATCAGGTCAAACTGAGCACTTCAGCGAATACACGGTCCTTAACCAAAGCGGGGCAGCTGGAACAACGCCAGATCAAACTGGCGGAGACGGCGGAACAACAGCACCAGGCGGAGGCACGGGTACAGATCCAAACCAAGATGGAACAGGCCTTCCTGGCGGCACATTGCCGAATACAGCCACGATGATGTATACAGCTGTACTGATTGGCGTGCTCATGCTCGCTGCTGGCGGTATCCTATATTACTACCAGCGCAAGCGTACAAGAAAAAATGTATCATCCTAAAGGAAAAGGACAGAGCCCATGCTCTGTCCTTTTTTCATCTCAATCTTGGGATAAATAAATCCAATTGCGCTTATCAAATTCTTTCACATCATCTGACCCTATATGACGCAGCATTCTATTAAAGAACGTGATGTCATCTTCATCATCGACGGCATATAAATCCTCTTGAACATAATCTCTTATAATAAAATTCGTTAAGTTTGTATTATTCACAAAGTCTGCAAAATAATCTTCTACAAGAGTTAAATCCTCTTCACTTAATTTTTCATCATTGATAATGGAAATATGAAAAACATTCAAAATCGCTTGTATATCTTCTTCATCCATATAACATAATGGCTCTAGCTTTCTGTCTTCTGCCGTAAACGGTTTTCGCGTATCTTCAATGATGACATAACATAAAATCTGATGATCTTTCATCACGCTGAATATTTCTAAGTCCCTTAATTTTAGTGGTCTATTTAATCTCATCATCTTTCCTCCTGAAAATGGTGATCTATTCGTCGTCTACTTCTCCCAAAACCTGAAAAGGACAGAGCCTATGCTCTGTCCACTTTTTCTCTTCTTGCAAAATCGACGAATCTGAAGCGGTCTAATCGGTGACGGCTTTCTGTGTATTGAAATAAACTTGTATCCTCTAAGAACACGTAATTCTTCACGACGACGACATGATCAAACCCGTTCAAATCAAGATACTTGGCGTCCTCTTCTGTACATGGCTCTACCACAAATTCCTTTTGGGCATAGCTGATTGATACACCGAGCTCTCCTTCAATATACTCGTAGATGGATCCTTCGCATATGTCCTTCGACAAGACCGACACATGCTTTTGCAAAAAGTAATCCTTGTCTAAAATCACTTCTTCTCCGCTAATATTACGAGATCGAATGACTTCCCAGACATCCTCCTGCCCATTAATTTTCAGCTGAGACTGAATATACTGATCCGGTTTGATTAAACCAAATTCGTGAACCGTCGTAACGGTCTTTCGGCCAAGCGTTTGGGAAAGTTCTTTAAAGCTGACAAGACCCGAGACTGGGAATTGCATTTTCTCTCGATTCAGCAAGACAGAGCCTTTGCCGCGGATTTTTTGGATATAGCCATTTTGCACAAGGATATTTAATGCCTTTCTTACCGTCTCACGGGATGTGTCATACATCAAGGACAGCTCATGCTCTGATGGCAGAATGCCTTTATCCTGCCATTCACCTTGTTCAATTCGTTTTGCGAGCTGATCATAAATCACTCGAAACTTATTCTCTTTCATTTTCCCTCCGCCCCATTTTCTAGCGTTTGGTTAAATGATAAACGATTGACTCGTATGGACGCAACGTAAATCCCTTCATATCTGCCGGTGCATCCTCATAATTGGATAACAGCACTTGCCCCTCCATCTCATCTACAGCCTGCATAAGCTCATCAGGAAGCGTAAAGTCCGTCTCTTCTGCATAAAAGTGATTGATCACAAGAAGCTTCTCCTCACCGCTTTCTCTCACATAAGCAAAAATCTTTGGATCTTCTGCTAAGAGTAAGGTGAAGCTTCCATATGTGATCACGTCAAGTTCTTTACGCAGCCTGCAAAGGGCTTGATAATGATAGAAAATAGACGACGGGTCCTTTAACGAAGCTTCGACCGAAATGTCGTTATTGGCTGGCTCAATCCAAGGTGTCCCTTTTGAAAAACCTGCATTCTTTTCTGAGGTCCATTGCATCGGTGTTCTCGCATTATCTCTTGACTTGACCTGTAAAATGGCGAGCGCTTCTTCCTTTGATTTCCCTTTTTCAAGCATAACTTCATACATATTGAGTGATTCGATATCGCGGTAAGATGAGATGTCCTCAAACTGAGGATTCTTCATGCCAATCTCTTCCCCTTGATAAATATATGGAGTCCCTTGCATGAGATGAATGGTGGTCGCCAGCATCTTCGCTGATTGCTGATGGTATGTTTCATCATCACCGTATCTTGAGACGATACGCGGCTGATCATGATTGCACCAGAAGAGCGCATTCCAGCCGCCGCCCTCATGCATTTTCGTCTGCCACTCAGACAGAATCGACTTCAATTCCTGAAAATCAAATGGTGCGAGGGCCCATTTTTCTCCGTTTGGATAATCGACCTTTAAATGATGAAAATTAAACGTCATATCCAGCTCCTGCCGATCCGATCTTGTATACCGAATGCAGTCTGCAATATTCGTTGAAGACATTTCTCCAACTGTCATGCTGTCATATTTCGAAAAAACCTCTTGGTTCATTTCGTGCAGAAATTCATGAATTCTTGGGCCATCCGTATAATACATCCGGCCGTCTCCTTGTACAGATTGTCCGGCGTCATCTAAGAAGCGTTGATCCTTTGAGATGTTGTTGATGACATCCAGCCTGAATCCATCAATTCCTTTTTCAAACCAAAAATGCATGATGTCATATACTTGCCTGCGCACCTCATCCTTTTCCCAATTGAGATCCGCTTGGGTGACATCATATAAATGAAGATAATATTCTCCCGTTTCTTCATCTAGCTCCCAGGCTGGACCGCCGAATTTTGACTGCCAATCATTCGGCGGTGATCCGTCCGCCTTGGGCTCCTTCCAAATATAATAATCTCGATAAGGATTATCCTTTGACTCGCGTGATGCTTGAAACCACTTATGGAAAATGGATGTATGATTGACGGCTAAATCCATGATGACTCGTATGCCTCGATCATGGGCTTCCTTCAGCATGTGTTCAAAATCTGCCATTGTACCGTACATGTCATGGATTTTTGTATAATCACTAATATCATAGCCGTTGTCATACTGCGGGGACTCATACATTGGTGTGAGCCAAATACAATCCGCCCCAAGCTCTTTGATATAATCGAGCTTTTTTGTCACACCATTGATATCGCCTGTACCTGAGCCCGTTGTATCTAAAAAGCTCTTCGGATAAATTTGATAGACCACCGCTTTTTTCCACCACGGTTCGTTCGTTTGTTGTTTCAATTTCATCCACCACCACTAGTTAAGTTCTTGTGAAACATCTTTCTTCTTTTTCAGCTTTGCATACAAAAGGGTTCCGATGAATGGGACGATGAGGACAATGACCATCCCTATCGCAAATGCGCCCCAATATTTCGGGATAATAGAGAAGATTCCCGGAATGCCCCCAACACCAACTGAGCTTGCCAGCACCCCTTGAGAGGCGATAAACATACCAGCTAAACCAGAGCTAATGAGTGCGAAAATAAATGGGAATCGGTAGCGCAAGTTGACGCCAAACATCGCTGGTTCGGTAATTCCTAAGTAAGCAGAAATACTTGATGTGAGCGAGAGACCCTTTTGCTTTTCATCTTTCAAAACAAACATCATCGCAAGTGCGGCTGATCCTTGTGCAATATTAGACAGTGCGAGCATCGGCCATAGAAACGTGCCGTGCAGTTTTGAATTAATCAATTGAATATCAACAGCGAGGAACGTATGATGCATTCCAGTAATGACTAACGCCGCATACAAACCGCCGTATAATAGACCACCAAGTGCTGCGAACTGCTGGAATACAGCAACAAGTCCAGATGTTAACACGTTGCCGATTGCAAATGTAATAGGTCCAATGACGATAAAGGATAAAAAGCCAATAACTAATAACGTAATCGGTGCAACCACTAATAGCTGAATGCTTTCAGCTGTTCGTTTTGTGATAAACAATTCGAGCTTCGCTAGTAAATACGAGGCGACGAGTATCGGAAGAACCTGTCCTTGATACCCTACCTTTTGCACTTCAAGTCCAAACAAATTCCAGACTGGAATCTCACCGGACTTTTCAGCCGCTCCATAGCCCCACGCATTTAATAAGTCCGGGTGTACGAGCATGAGTCCAAGGACCATCCCTAAAAGCGGATTTCCCCCAAACCGCTTCACGGCTGACCAGCCGATTAATGCGGGCAGGAATGTGAAGGCAGTGCCTGCAATCAAGTTGATCATATTCGCTAAATCAGCCCATGCCGGATACACATCGACTATCGATTTTTGATCAAAGAAAATATCAGGAGCTGTTAAAATATTATTAATCCCCATTAATAAACCGGCTGTGACGATGGCAGGAAGAATGGGAATAAAAATATCCGCAAGCGTTTTCACAGCACGCTGCAATGGATTTAATTTTTGATCAGAGGCACGCTTCACGTCCTCTTTTGAGGCTTCGCCAATCCCTGTCTGTTTCACCATTTCGGCATATACCCGATTGACGACCCCTTGGCCGATCACCACTTGGTATTGACCGTTCGCTGAGAAAGATCCCTTCACTTCTTCTATTTGTTCAAGTGCTTTCTCATCAACCTTTCCTTCATCCTTCAGCACAAAGCGCAGCCTTGTCACACAATGTGTCGCTTGATCAATATTTTCTTTGCCGCCGATGGCTTTCACAATCTGATCTGCTGCTGCCTGATAATCAGCCATGCTATCCCCTCCGAGATCGTTTTTTATAAGAAAAAAGAACCAAAAAACTTGTATATACATGTTTGATTCTTATTTTATATTTGTATATACATGTAGTCAATAACAAAATGTAGCGCTTTCATAAAAAAAGCCCCCTCAATGTGCTCAGGAGAGGCTGCGTGTCATCATCTTTTTTTATGCTCCACTAATTTTTCGTAGACCCTGTTTTTATAAAAGGAGGAGGCTGGACGAGCAAAAGTTTGGCGCTTAGATGTGAGTTCATCCAGTCGTTTTTGTTTTTCTTCACATATGAGAGAAAGCTTTTTTCTTTCCTCTCCGTCTATACTGGAGTGAAGTAGGTCTTTGACGGTCATGAGTTCTTTTTTCAGTGCTGTTTCTTCCCCAGCAAAGCCAGCATTTTTCAACATCCGGTAGCCCATTCTTAGTTCTTCAGGCACATGAGCAGCGTCATCTTTAGGTAGAGGTTTGCCAAAGCCAGATAATCCTTCAAAAGCCCCGTTATCCATCGCTTTTTTGATCCGTTCTTCTGATAATCTCTGCGCAAAATCCATGGCGTTCTCCTTTCGTCTGAAACGATTTGATTAAGCATAGCAAAAAAGCTGACTCTCTCACAAGAGTCAGCATCAGCTACGCTGAACATAAGACAAAGGGCTAAAATCAAGATCATTTTAGCCCTTTCTCGTTATTTATTGTCGATTTTAAAAGTAGAAACCATATGTGCTAAGTCCTCTGACATATCAGAGAGCTGTTCAATCGCACTTGAAATTTGCTGCATGCCAGCACTTTGCTGTTCTGTTGCTGCCGCTACTTCTTGAGAGCTGGCTGCATGTTCTTCCGATACAACAGAAATTTGCTCAATCGATGTAGAAATCGTTTGATATGCTCGTTCTACTTGCTTAATAGAAGCAAGCAAATTGTTCGTTCTTGTTGCAAATTGAGACACACCGTCGTAAATCAAAGCGAAATTTTGTGACGTGCCTTCCATTTGTACGCGTCCCTCTTCCACTGCTTTACTGCTTTCCTCTACGCTTTCAAGAACGCGCTGACTGTTTTCCTGTGTGCCGATGACGAGGTCTGAAACAGTTTTAGCCGCATCCGCTGATTGCTCAGCTAACTTGCGCACCTCATCTGCCACAACAGCAAAGCCTTTTCCTTCTTCTCCAACACGTGCCGCTTCAATTGAAGCATTCAGTGCAAGCAGATTCGTTTGGGCCGAAATGTCTGTAATAATTGAGATGACACTTTCAATCTCCGTTGAATGAGATTGTAATTCTTCTGCTGCATGCTTTGAGTTGGTCATCTTGTCATGAAGCATATTCAGATGATCAAGCACATGGTTCACTAATGTTTGACCAGATTCTGACTGCTCTTGTACGTCAGATGAAACAGATTTCATTTCATCGACTTCTTTTGTGACGCCTTCGATTTGAGTATCGATCTCTGCAACGGATGTCGTACAATCCGTAATATTTGCGACAGAATCATTGATTCCTTCACTCATATTCGTCATAGCTTCTGATACTTGCTGCGCACTTTGACTTGATTCGGTCGTCACTGTACGAAGCTGTGAAGACATTTTCGACACTTCACTAGATGAGTGTGAGATTTTCGAAATGAGCTCTTTGATCCGCCCCTGCATCTTTTGGAAGGATGCGGCAAGCTGGCCGATCTCGTCTTTACTTTCAACCTCTACCATACCAGTTAAATCACCGTCAGCAATTCGGTTTGCTGATTCCATCAAGGAACGTGCTGGTTTCGCAATTCTTCTTCCCATAAAGAATGAGAAGAGTAATCCACCGATGAGCACAATAGCAGATGCCACTGTGATATAGATCATCAACTTCTGCGTTGTTTGAGGCACGACAGACGCATCTAAATCAATGCCTAAAATCCCTGTCAGCTCACCGCCTGAATCCTTGATTGGCAAAAAGACTGATTTATGTGTACCAAATGAATCTTTATAAATATCACTTTTGACCATTTTATCTTCAGAGAGCGCTTGTTTCATCTCATCTGAAAAAGCATAATCTTGATCAAAGTCATTTTCTTCACCGGTTAATATAATAATTCTTTCTTTGCCGCCTTTATTAGATAGCACGTATAAGTTCTCAAGCGTATGATCTTCTTGAAGCTCTGTGAATTTCTTTTTGACCTCCACATAAAGGGGGTCATCTTTCCCGCTAATACCAAGGACGTTCCCATCCAGATTATCGATCTCTTTCTTCGCTGTATCAACATCTGTTGTTAATCGATAATCAAATTGCTTTAATAACTGGGATGATAAATCCTGGCTGACTAGATAAAATGTTAGAACGAATAGTGCAACGGTTGCGAGTAATGTTACGACAACGACTGACATGATTTTAGAGGATATGGTGTATCCTCCAAATTTCCTTTGTTTCGCCATTTTTTCCTACATCTCCACTCTCAGATTTGATTTAAGCATGTACATGTTCAAATTGTCCACAAACAGATGCGATCACATCTTTTAAATAAGATACGATATGTGGGATATGCTCTGGTAACGTATAAGGTGAGATGACAAAAAACTTACTAACGCTTAGATAGAATTCTTGTCCTTCTTTTGCATTTACAAGTAAAAACTTCGTTGTATCACCAAAGAACATTTCGTCTCTTTTTTCTCCAAGCTTTTCAAACAGCATTTTGTTCAATTCATTGTTCCGCTCAATTTCCATTGCCGTCGCTTCGCCTGAAATTTCTTCTTGAAAGCGCGGTGAGCCGTCTAGGTAAATTCTAAATAATGTAGCCATTCCGACATTGTCATCATTTACGACTTCTGCTTGCGGAATTTCTTGACTGAGTGCTTCTCTGAAGGCAAGGTTCACCTCTAAGAATTGACCGAGCAAGCGTTGGTAGCCTTCAACTCCAAACGTTAACAGCACACTCAGCATACTGATCGAGCTTCCCATTCTTGAGCATTCCAGCGTATAACCTGTATGGTATTCGCCGTAGCCTCTATGACCAACGTATGGTGTCTCTTGTTCTTCCAGATCTAAACGCTTTAGGTCTGCCGCGTTTTTCACTAAGAATAAACTAGATGTGTAAGGTGTTTGGCCGAGCTTTTGAAAGTCAAAGCACATCGTGTCAGCAAGAGAAAGATGCTGGAATTTCGCTTTGATTTCTTTTAGCATACGAAGAACACCGTCTGAGAATTGCAGCGGGTTTTCAGCTAGATCATACTCATTAAAGAAAGCAAAGAATCCGCCGAGCGCTGAATCCGCATGAATATGCGGCACCTTTAGACCATACTCCTCAGCAATGGCTTCCGCTGTTTCACGTACCCCTTTTACATCATCAATTGCAATGGCATCTGTTGTTCCGGTTGTTGCGACAATATAAACGGGAATTCCGCCATTTTGTGCAACACGTTCCATTTGACAACGCAAATCTTCCATATCCATCGAATGATCTTTATTCGTTTTAATTCTGATCAAGTTGTCTGTGCCAAGTCCTGTTGCTTCCATTGACTTAAATAAGCTGTAATGTGCCGCATCAGAACAAAACGCATAAAGGTTTTGTGGAACACCTTTTCGCAGTGACTCCGGCGCAGCTTTTGCAATCGCTAAACGCAGTCCTGAGAAAATGGCTCCTTGACCTCCCCATGTTGTATATCCCCCGCTCACACTTGGATCATATCCGATGAGCTTAGACATCATTGAGACCACTCTGACCTCAGCTTCCGCTCCTGCTGGTCCGTAAACATCCCATAGGTTGTTTCCATTTACCAGCATCGCCGTCAGCATGCCTAGAATTCCTGGTGTACTTGCCATCGGCAAAATGTTCGTGAAGAAATACTTTGTGTGGTAAGGATGGTTATGTAAAAGCTTCAGTAATTCTTCATTCACAAGTTCCGCTTGTTGGCCGTTCAACGGAATTTGACTTGTTTCAGTGAGCTTTTGGTAAAAATCCTCCTCGCGATTCTTTTCACCCTTTAGGTGTGCACGGTTCGGATCTTTCAGGTGATCGACCCCTGAAACAATCTGCTCCATCAATTTGATGAGTTCTTTACGCTCTGCTGCATTTCCGTCCTCACTCGGAAACCAGTTCTGAACGAGGTTGTTTGCTCGTACAGTCATATACTATCAATCCTTTCAATGGAAGATTTCCTGTCAAAGTCTATATCGACCCCATTTCAAAAGTTTATAGTCTCGAAATGTTCACTTAAGTATATTTAGATAATTTGTTCATTCATCAAAATAAATAAAACCCTTACAAAACACATTAAAACCATTATGTTGATGAAACAAAAAAATATATCGATATATCTTATATCAGGAAATTTCATCCATGTCCTTTCTCCATTCTTCTTCTCATTTTTTTTACTTAACCTGCATAAACATTAAGAAACACTGGAAATACACTCTAAATCATCATTGTAGAAACCAAATTAATTCTTTAGACTCGTGCCTTTTTACCTGTTTTATTGATATAGCAACTGGAAAACGGCTGAATTTTCTGTTAATAATAGGATGAATTTCATAAAAAGTTTTTCGAAGAGCGAATATTTTCGTTTTCCACCCTTTTATTGCGCGGACGAGCTGCTAGACACTCTTCGCCGGTTATCACTTTTCTATTTGATCATTTCATGGTATATTCTAATGGTTCGTTTTCTTTCGTTCCGCCTCTTCCGTGTATCGGAGAAAAGGAGTGTTTTTATGAAAACATTTATTCAAAAACGAGGCCTCGGCTTCTTTGTTATTGCAGTCATTTTACTGTGGCTCAAAACGTATTCAGCGTATTTAATTGAATTTAAACTTGGTATATCAAATGTGCTTCAGCATATTTTGCTTTTCGTGAATCCTATTAGCTCCAGCTTGTTCTTTCTTGGCTTTGCTTTATTGTTCAAGAAAAAATGGCAGCCTGCCGCTATCATTGTGATTCATTTTTTCATGTCTTTTTTACTATACGCAAACATCGTGTACTATCGATTCTTCAATGACTTTATCACGCTGCCTACCGTGATGCAGGCAGGAACGAATGGCGGACAATTAGGTGATAGTGCATTTTCACTCATGCGTTGGACTGATATGTTTTACTTTATGGATACCATCATTTTGATCGTACTCGCAGTCCGCATGAAAAAGAAGCAGCAAACAAGTACAGCTACTGTACCTGTTCAAAAGTCAAAATCGTTTAGACTCGTCCTTGTGTCCTCTGTTGTCATCTTTGTGATGAATTTAGTCGCTGCAGAGATTGATCGTCCAGAGCTTTTATCAAGATCATTTGACCGCAATTATTTAGTGAAATATTTAGGTGCTTATAACTTTACTGTGTTTGATGCCATTCAAAATGTGAAATCAAACAGCCAGCGCGCTCTGGCAAATTCAAATGACGTGACAGATGTAGAGAACTATTTAAAAGCGAACAGCGCTGATCCTAACCCGGCTTATTACGGGAAAGCGAAAGGCATGAACGTGATTACGATTTCTCTTGAATCTCTGCAAAACTTTGTCATTGATTACAAAGTAAACGGAAAAGAAGTAACGCCATTCCTTAATTCATTGGCACACAACAACAAAACGTTTTACTTTGATAACTTCTTCCATCAAACAGGACAAGGAAAGACGTCTGATGCTGAATTTATGATGGATACTGGGCTCTTCCCATTATCCCAAGGCTCTGTTTTTATTAACAAAGCGCAAAACACGTATCAAGCACTTCCTGGCATTTTGAAGAAGGATCAATACACGTCAGCAGAATTCCACGGCAATACAAAAACCTTCTGGAACCGTAATGAAATGTTTAAGTCGTTTGGATATGACAGATTTTACGATTCTGAGTATTACGATATGAACGAGCAAGATACGAAGAACTATGGGCTGAAAGACAAACCATTCTTCAAAGAATCTATGCCAATGCTTGAAAACTTGAAGCAGCCGTTTTATTCGAAATTTATTACGTTATCGAACCATTTCCCATTTGGAATGGATGAAGGGGATACCGATTTTGAACCTGGTGACTTCGGAGACTCTGTCGTCAATAACTATTTCCAATCGGCTCATTATTTAGATGAAGCGATTGAACAGTTCTTCAACGACCTGAAAAAGTCTGGACTCTATGACAATACAGTCGTCATTATGTACGGAGACCATTACGGCATTTCTGAAAACCACAATGAAGCGATGGAAAAAGTGACAGGACAAAAAATCGGAGATTATGAAAATGCGCAGCTCATGCGCGTACCGCTCTTTATTCATGTACCAGGCGTAAAAGGCGGACAGATTCATAAATACTCTGGTGAAGTCGATGTCGCACCAACCCTTCTGCACCTGCTTGGTGATGATACGAAGAACTATTTAATGTCTGGTTCTGATATCTTATCGAAAAATTTCAAGGAGCTAGTGCCATTTAGAAATGGTGACTTCGTCTCTAAGGATTACACAAAAGTAGGCAATAACTATTACAGCAACAAAACAGGCGAGAAAATCGAGCCGACTGATAAGGCATCACAAGAAAATGAAACGGTGAAAAAGATGCTTGAGACATCTGATAAGATCGTCACCGAAGATTTACTCCGTTTCTACAAGCCTAAAGGCTTTACACCGATTGACCGCAATCAATATGACTATACAAAGAAAGTACAGGATGAAGAAGATTCCTCTTCCGCCAAAGATAAATCCGGCACTTCATCAAAATAACTTTCTCATTTTAAGAACCAGCCGATCCATGATCAGCTGGTTCTTTTTATGTTTGACCCCTATTGCACCGGGTATAGAAAGAAGAAGGAGGGATTTATGATGAAAAAAACAACCGCTTTTGTCATGACTGCTTCACTCGCTACGTCCTGCCTCATTGGATTCAGTCCTGCAGTCTCAGCACACGCCATGACCAAAACAGCAGTCGAACAATCCGTTCCTCAAGGTCCGAAAACCGCACTAAACAACATTTATGAGCTGGCACATAAAGGACAAATGCCGTATTATGCAAAAGGTCTTAAAATTGGAGTTCAAACAAAGATGGATGTCCATCATAAACTAGGAAATCCATATCCAGAAACAGGTCAAAGCAGCTTTGATTTGTATCATGCTGAAATGGGGAATCCGGGATTTGCTTTTCATTATGATGCAAAAGGCAAAATTGACGAAATCCGTTATTTCGGTACAAATGTAGAAAAAGAAACGAATATCGGCGGAATGACCCCTTCCCTATTAAAGAAACAACTTGGACAAGCCAATTCGGTCAGCACCATCCCACAGACAAAAGAGAAAAAATACGTGTATCGTACTGGAGATTATGAGCTGGAATTTATCGCCGGCCATGACCCAGATATAAATCAGCAGAAGCTCACCGTCCTGCATATTAATCTGGTGAAAGCTGATTCCTAAATAAAAAAAGCATCCTGAGCAGAAGCTGAGGATGCTTTTTCTTTATTATGAAGCCACTTCTAAATGCGGCTTTCTTTTCATAGTTCGTTTCAAGACGGGACCTGCGACATAATCAAGTCCAAATTTGCCTGCATTTCCTTTCGCAGCCATGATGACGATGGCAATGAGCAGAAGAAGCGGGTTGACAGAGACGGTACCAGCTAGTAAGAAAGAGACATTCATCATGCTTCCGAAAAACGCTGCGGTTGTTGTGAATAATCCAACAATTAATCCTAGACCTACTAAAATTTCTCCCCACATGACCATGGCACTGAATAGTCCAGCATTCGGCAAAGCGACATTTTCTAAAAACCATACATAGAACGGATACACAAGGTTTCCATCTTTGACAACAGGTTCAGCTATCGCAAATTGTAAATATCCTGATGCATCGAATCCGCCTGTTAGTTTTCCTATACCAGATGTGAGCCAAGTCCAACCGATATAAAGTCTTGCTGCCAAAAGGATAACCGCTGCCCATACATTCGTTTGTAAGAATTTTGTAAACATGATGATGCCTCCCTTTAATTTATGTGAATTTCTTCACATTTTCTTTATGATCTTATTATACTATGTTAAAACTAATTTGTGATCTTTTTCACATACGTATTCACAAATTGTTCATGAATATCTAGTTGAGGTAACTTTTCCCTTGCTAAATCCGTCTTAGTCATTTCAGACAATGAAAAGAGGTTTCATTTTGTATGAAAACATTATTCCAGTTTGCTTACTTACAGGCGATGTCGTGTCTATTCCCCGTCATGATCTTTGCAGCGCTTGCCCTATCAAAGATAGTGACGATTCCTTTTCTACACCGGTATGATTTCATTCTACTGCTTTGCCTTCTTGCCCAGATACTCATGCTGACGCTTCGGCTGGAGACATTGAATGAATTGAAGGTGATCTGTCTATTTCACATAATAGGTATTGGCTTAGAATTGTATAAAGTTCATATGGGTTCTTGGTCCTATCCTGAAGAGGCTTATATGAAGGTATTTGGGGTTCCGCTCTATAGCGGGTTTATGTATGCGAGTGTAGCAAGCTATATTTATCAGGCACTGTCCCGGCTTCACGTGCAGGTCAGTTCATGGCCCCATCCGTTTCTTTCAATTGGGATTAGCTTGTGTATTTATCTCAATTTTTTTACGCATCACTGGCTCTATGATGTCAGGTGGTGGCTGACATTACTGCTTGTTGTCGTATTTCGAAAAACGTCCGTCTCGTTTCAGGTTGGCTCTTCTACCTTCCGAATGCCGCTTGTCGTCTCTTTCTTGCTGATTGGTTTCTTTATTTGGATTGCCGAAAATGTCACCACCTTTTTAGGGGCATGGCAATATCCAAATCAACAGCACGCTTGGTCTCTCGTCCATCTTGGGAAAATCAGTTCTTGGTTTTTACTTGTTGTGATCAGTATTGTGCTCGTCATCGAACAGCGCAAACAAAAAAACGTTCAGCCGATTTGACCTGGCTGAACGCTTTTTTTAATCTCGATCGACTTCCTTGCGAAGATCATCTGCGACAAATTCTACATTCGTTCCAATGATGATTTGTACGGAGGTTTTCCCTGAAGTCAGTACCCCTTTGGCACCTGCTTTTTTCAATGTGCCTTCATTTAATAAATGTGTATCTTCTACTGTTAAACGCAGGCGGGTGGCACAATGATCAATGGCGGTGATATTGTCTTTGCCGCCAAGTCCCTCTAAAAGTATACTCGCACCTGCCGTCTTCGTATCATCGGCTGCAATATCTTCAATGTCCTCATCTTCTCTACCCGGTGTTTTGAGCTTTAACAGTTTAATGAGGAAATAGAAAACGACAAAGTACACAATGCCATAAAGCACCCCAACCCCAAGCAGCATGAGTGGTTTTTGTGCAATGCCAAAGCTTAAAACATAATCAATTGCTCCTGCTGAAAAAGCGAAGCCGCTATGAATCCCGAGAATGTTCACAATAAAGAGCGAAAGACCCGTTAGTACAGCATGGACACCATATAGGAGTGGAGATAAAAACATAAATGAAAATTCAATTGGTTCAGTAATCCCTGTAATAAATGACGTAAGCGCCATCCCAATCATCAGGCCAGCCGTTGCTTTTCGCTTTTCAGGCTTTGCGGTCACAATCATGGCTAAACATGCCGCTGGCAGACCGAACATCATCACTGGGAAGAAACCAGTCATAAAGACACCCGCGCTTGGATCTCCTTTAAAGAATCGCGCTAGATCTCCTGTTGCCCCGCTGAATTCCCCGAATTGAAACCAAAATAAGTTATTCAGCACATGATGAAGCCCTAATGGAATGAGCAAGCGGTTAAAGAAACCAAACAGCCCTGCACCCGTTGCACCAAGACTTAAAATCCATTCTCCTAAACCATTGATCCCGCTTTGAATCGGAGGCCATACAAATCCGAAAACGGCTGCTAATAAAATGGTGAAAAGTGCGGTCATAATCGGCACAAGCCGTCTTCCGCTAAAGAAACCTAAGTATTCGGGCAGCTTCGTATCCTTGAAGCGATTGTACACATAACCTGCCAATAGCCCGCATAAAATACCGCCCAATACCCCCATATTGTTCGTTGAATTAATCGACGTTGTACCAGCTGATAAAATAAAATAAGAGATCGCACCTGATAATGCCGCTGCCCCGTTACCATCCTTTGCAATGCCGATCGCTATCCCCATTGCAAAAATTAAAGCCAAGTTTGCAAAAATGGCATTTCCAGCCGCATGAATAAACGGGATATCGAATACATCCTCCCGCCCAATAGCCAAAATAATCCCTGCTGCTGGAAGTACAGCGATTGGAAGCATAAAAGATTTGCCTAGCTTTTGAAAAAACTGAAACACCATTTGCCTTCTCCCCCTTTGTCATCATCATGACTAAACGTCCATGATGCTCATAAAAAATATATCATATGCACATCTAGTTATCTATACCAATTTGTCCACATTCATTTGAATTCCGCTCTTTACTCTTTTTGCGTAAAATGTGGTAAGCTATTGAATAGAATGAAGTTATAGAAAGCGGGAATGAACAGTGATTGTCAAACATGATCATGAGTTAGAAGCCTTAAAAAAAGTCGGCCGAATTGTCGCTTTGGCAAGAGAAGAAATGAAAAGCCAAGCGAAACCAGGCATGTCTACAAAAGAACTAGATTTGATTGGGAAAAAAATATTAGAAGAACATGGGGCGAATTCAGCACCCGAAAAGGAATATGACTTCCCTGGGACGACTTGTATCAGCGTGAACGATGAAGTTGCTCACGGTATTCCAAGTGAAAAAACCATTTTACAAGAGGGCGACCTCATCAATATTGATATCTCAGCAGAGCTGGACGGCTATTATTCCGATACCGGTATTTCATTCGTATTAGGTACAGGTGATGCTCGTCTTGAAGCATTATGCCAGTGTGCAGAGGATGCATTCCTTGAAGGATTAAAGCATGCAAAAGCCGGTAAAAGACAAAACCAAATTGGCCGTGCGGTCTACAATACAGCAAAAGAACAAGGATTTACTGTCATTAAAAACCTGACAGGACATGGTATTGGGAAAAATCTGCATGAAGCACCTAACCATATTTTGAACTATTATGATCCATTCGATAATGCTTTGTTTAAGAATGGCACCGTGATCGCCTTCGAACCTTTTATTTCAACAAATGCTGAATCGATTTATCAGGCTGATGACGGCTGGACCTTTAAAACACCAGATAAAAGCCTAGTCGCACAGATTGAACATACCATTGTCATCACAAAAGACGAACCGATTATATTAACGAAGCTATAAGCCAGCTAATCCCCTTCTTCATTGGAGGGGATCTTTTCGTTTCCCTTTCACGAATCTGTCACGACTAAACAAAAATGCCTGTGGTAAAATAGGCAAAGATATGCGAAAGGGGTCTTATTTGATATGTGGTTCATCATCATCGGCGTTATCTTTTTGATTGAAAGTATTATCTTAACGGTTGTAGGTATTAAGAAAAAACAATCCATGATGACTTATCTTGGTATTGTCATCATGATTATGACGGTCGGCATGATCATCGTTACCCTCAACCCGCCCAATTCATAAATGATCATTTCCAGCATATACATGGATCATAGGAAGATAGAATCAGTTTTCATTTATTCATACCTGCACACTTTTCACGTCCTTTTTTGAGATGTTACAATGCAGGCAGTTTCAATTGAAAGGAGTTTTCTATCATGCATTATGGTAGCAAAGGCTGGTATGTCGAAGAATTAAAGAAGCTTGGTGTGACCAAGCATGAAGGAAGAAAGCTTCAAAGCTTAAAAACATATTTCCTTGCAAATCTTCTTGAGCAAAAGAAACCTAGCTCATAAGCGCTTAAAAGCCGTACATCTTATGCTGATGTACGGCTTTTTTTAAATGGGCTGAATTCGTTTTTCTAAAGACTTCCTCACGACATCTGCTAAGGCATCTACTTCAAGAACGGCTTTTAGCCTCTCTGGACTTGTTTGACGATATTTGACCTCGTTCACTTCATGGACTGTAATGTGATGAGGTGCTTTTTCTACTAATACAAGAGAAGCATCAGCAGGCACTAAGCCTTCTCTCAGCACCCGTAAATAAAAGCCGGTATACCCCGTTTGCTGTACTTCCTTTACAAGCTTCATGTTGCCATGCTTAAAAGATAGTTTCACACACGGCTGTCTTGGCTGGCTCACTTCAACAAGTGCTTCTCCAAGCTGAAATACATCGCCAATCCGCACTTCTGTTTCAACTAGTTGGTGCACGGTCACATTCTCACCGAAGGCAGCTTCCTGTAACGGAACCCCTAAAAACTGCTCAAAATAAGCATAATGATCGTATGGAAAGACGCAGACGGCTTTATCATATCCTCCATGATGAACCAAATCACCTTGACCATCTCCCTCAAAATTGACCTTACTCAAATAGACAGGCTCATGAATTCGCTTTTTGTTGATGGCTGTTTTGATTTCTTTTCCGTTTGCATAGGTCGTGATGGGTTGTCCTACTTGAATTCCTACTATGTCGTATCTCTTCTGTCCCACGATGACCATCTCCTTTGATTGTCTCATGGCTATTATTTTACATCGTTAGACAATGAAATCATAGTCGATGCGTGAAGGTCAGTTAGATGCTATGGTACGATGAGAAAAAAGGAGAGATGACATTGATTCATTATCATGCCATTGTCACAGGACGGGTGCAGGGAGTCGGTTTTCGCTATTTTGTACAAGGAGAAGCCGTCAATCGCGGGATGAAAGGCTGGGTACGCAACACAGATGAAGGGCATGTCGAGTTAAAGGTAGAGGGTGAGCAGCAGGAAGTGCTTGATTTCTTAAAGACTGTCCGGAAAGGAAGCCCTTTTTCAAAGGTCACAGATATGCAGATGGAGCCGCTCACTGAGTTCGCTCATTATCAGGATTTTCGCATCAAGGGATGAAGTTTTCATAAAAAAAACCTAGCTTTCGCTAGGCTTTTTCTGTTCCATGATAGGGCTTTTCCTGATAAAAATAATTCGGCTTCACAATGGTATTGTCGTAATGCTTGTGGAAGATGTGGGTAGCAGCTGGTGATACCGGTGGAATCAGCCAAGTCCAGTCCCCAGTCAGCTTACGGTCAGCCTTTTCTTCCTGCTTTTCGAACTGTTTGAATTGATGTGCTGCTGTATGGTGATCAACAATGGTCACCCCTGCTTCTCTGTAAGAATGAAGAACCGCCACATTCAACTCAACAATGGCTTTGTCCTTCCAAAGCGACGCATTCTTTGTTGTGTCCAGTCCTAAAATCGAAGCGACTTTTTTCAGCATATTGTAGCGATTTTCATCGGCTAGATTACGTGCGCCAATTTCTGTGCCCATATACCAGCCATTGAACGGCGCAGCATTGTAATGAATACCACCAATCTCCAATTTCATATCAGCAATAATCGGAACGGCGTACCATTTCAGTCCTAAATCACGAAATCCTTCATATTCAGGATGGGTAATCTCGACTTCTTGGATGATTTCTTTCGGAAGCTCATACAAAACTGGCCGTTGATCCTTTAGCTGAAACATGAGAGGCAGGATATCAAAATGCGTGCCTTCCCCTTTCCAGCCATGGGCTTCACACAACTTTGTTAATTCAAGAGAAGCCTCGTCGCCGATGATGCCGTACTCCGTCTCATAGCCTGCATAACGAACGAGCTGATGATTATAAATGACGACTTCCTTTTGCGCATGATTTTCTGGAGGAAAGATCGTAATGGATGGTTTGATTTTCCCATCATTGGTCGCATACTCAATATGATGAAAGAGTGCCTCTTTCACCTCTTCTTCTGTCTTCACATGACGGCAGTCGTGAACATGCAGGGTTGACCAAAATAAACGGCCAATGCAGCGGTTGCTGTTGCGCCACGCCATTTTCGCTCCATGCGCCAATTCCTCTTGTGTGTGAGTATACGTCCCTTTAGAGTTAATTTCTTGTTTTATTTCATGCAGACGTGCTGCTTTCTCTTCATTTGACTTGCCCAATTCTTCATAGCATACAGAAATAAAAGCTTCTGCTTCATTCCACAACGCTTCTTGATTACTCAAACATACTCGCCTCACTTTAATACGAATATATCCATTGTAGCGGTTTCTATTTATAAATTCACTAGTTTCAAACCATTTTTTATCATATCATCCGACCATTGTCCTTAGAGCGAGGATGAATCAATCCGTTTAAGGTTTGCTCGAGCCAGCGGACATAGCCTTTTTCTCTTTCAATTGCCCTTGTCAGCACTAAGTAATGCCCAAATTGCGCTGAATGAAGCGATTCAGCCCCAGGATCTTCCTCTGTTAACGCATGCAGCTTCTGCTTTAGCATGTCGACTTTCTTCGTGCGCTCTAGCAGTTGATGTGTAAACAGATCAGCTGCTTCTTTTTTGTCCATGGAGGAGATGAAAAATGTTTTGAGCATGAATTCATCCTTTGTTGTTTCTGGGATCGGGTCTTTTGTCCTTAACCACTGATGCAATGCTGCTTGCCCCGCCTCTGTGATTTGATAAACCTTCTTCTCCAGCTTCTTTCCTTGTATACGAACATCAAATTCAATAAACCCTTCTTCTGTGAGCCGTTTTAGCTCAGGGTAAATTTGGCTATGCTTCGCGCTCCAAAACTGTCCAAGGGAATCCTTAAAATGTTTGGTGATATCGTATCCAGTCAGCTCACACTGATCTAGTAAACCAAGAATGGCATATTTCAAAACTCTCATGATGTGCCTCCAACGTTTATTCTTTGACAATAGTATACCACAGGCTTTAAAATAAACATGTAAATCACGACATGTTTGAAACAACATCATTCTAATGAAAGAAGGAATCAACATGGAACAATTCGTTGGACTTCATATGATTTATACGTATGAAAATGGCTGGGAATATGAGATTTACATTAAAAACGATCACACCATTGATTACCGCATTCATAGCGGAATGGTTGGAGGCCGCTGGGTCCGTGATCAAGAAGTGAATATTGTGAAGCTAACAAAAGGCGTTTACAAAGTTTCTTGGACAGAGCCAACTGGGACAGACGTCTCTCTGAACTTTATGCCTGAAGAAAAGCGCATGCATGGCGTCATCTTCTTCCCAAAATGGGTGCATGAACGTCCAGATATCACAGTTTGCTATCAAAATGACTACATCGATCTCATGAAAGAATCTCGTGAAAAGTACGAAACATATCCGAAATATGTTGTTCCAGAATTTGCGGACATTACGTATATCCATCATGCAGGTGTAAATGACGAAACCATTATCGCCGAAGCACCATATGAAGGCTTGACTGATGAAATAAGAGCAGGACGAAAATAAAAAAGCAGCACGCACTGTGCCGCTTCTAGATTGTAGACAAAGGGCTAAAATGATGTTGATTTTAGCCCTTTTTTATTTAATGCCCAACGTCCTTTTAGATAGCAAGAACCGGTATACTGGCAGTTCATCGCCTACTTTTGAAGCAATAAATCCAGATGACATGTAGCTGTCTTTTGATTCTGGCTCAAGGGCAAGTGACAACAAATTCGTTTGCGGCTGCGCCGTGAAATATACCTTTGTCCCTTTTGGCAGCTGACGTTTCTTTTGGGTGAGTTCTGTTTCAAGCTGAATATCTGTTTTGCTTTTTTCATCTCGTTTTGTTACTTGATAGGCTTGTACCGGTACTTTTACACTGGCAGGCAATGTGAAACTTTTTAACCCTAAGGTTTGAAGCTTCCGTTCTACCCCTTCATGTCCAGGTAAAACAAGATAAGCTGTCGGTCGCTCTCTCGACATGACAGGAGTAGCATCGCTCGCACTGTGAAAGCGTACAGGGACATTGATGGTCTGTCCTTTTTCAATATCTACCATTTCAAGCGAATCATCCACCGGCGCTTTGAAATCATCTTGAATGACCACTTGATCGTCATCATTCGATTGGAGACCTTTTTTCACCAGCTTCAAACGCTCCGTCACCATTTGCTGCTTCACCTGCTTTGCATGTTTCACCGTTGTTTCAATGATTTTTTCATGTGTGGTGACTTGTGCTGCGACGCGGCGGGTAAAGTCCTCTCTTCCAATGCCAATCCCTCTGCTTTCTACAAGAAAGGATAGTGCTGGGGAGAGTGCCAGAGCATTTCGACCAATTCGTGCATCCGTTCCACCTTCATAGAGATCAATCTTTCCATCCTTTCCTCTTGTGCTTGTATAATATAAATCATTTGAAAATCCTTGATTTGTCAGCGTTTCACGGACGCCGCTCACGTATAATTCATTTGACGTGAGCCGGATGCTTTCTGGAATATTCAAGTTCTTCCCTGATAAGATCAGTAAATCGTGATATTTGAGGGCTCCCGCTGAGCCGATATCTTCAAACTGCTTTTGACCCACATCGTATTCATGGGCATCAATGACTACTTCTGGTGTATACCGATTAAATTCTTGATGCAGGGCTGTGAGCTCTGGAGATTCTAATGTCATATGATCACGGTTTCCATCCATTCCGTTTGCAAGCCTGCGGTCAAACGCATAAGCACCATCAGGATTGATTCTCGGGACAATGATGATATTGACATGATTGAGTATACGCTCTCCTTCTTCACCAGCTAATCGTTTTGCGATGACGAGAGCCGATTCACCGGAGGCTGGTTCATTTCCGTGTATTTGTGCTTGAAGCCAGATCGTTGGCTTTTTTGAAAGTGGAGAAATATGACGATCCTTTGTAAAGTAGAGGGCTGGAATGGACCGTCCTTCAATGGATGTTCCAATCTGCTTCTGCGTAGCGTAAGGACTTTTGCGGACAATATCACGTAAGAATTGTTGAAGCTCTTCTTGTGTGGTGAAGGCTTCTCCTTTTTTCTGAAATGCGGGGGTATCGAACGTCTCGTCAGGCTCAGGGTATAGCTTCTTCACTGAGGCTGGCTGTTCATAACTCTTTCCATAATAAGGGGTATCTGCATGAGCTGAAGCTGGGCTCACCATCGACAAACTTCCTGCTATGAGACATACAGCAGCAAAAAGAATCGTGCCTTTTCGGTTGGACATGCTATCCTCTCCCTTCGTTGATTTGCATTATAAAGAAAAAAACAGTAAAAGTGTCAGTATTTTTCAAAAATATATCTTTTGGAGGAACAAGAGTGTTTTTGTATAGGGCAAATGAATTGTGCCTGCTCGGCAATATGACCTAAAAAAAGTGCCTGCTCACGTAGCAGACACTCTTTTATTTACCAAATGGAGATGGCCCCAATGAGTACCGACATGACCGTCATGGCGACAACTGCAAGCACAGCCCATTTCATGCCAAACTTCTGATGCTGATCCAGTGATACTCCAACAAGTCCAACAAGTAAATGAGTGGATGGAACAAGTGGGCTTAACATATGAATCGGCTGGCCAATAATAGAGGCTCTCGCGATTTCAATTTTATCAACACCGTATGCTGCCGCTGTTTCTGATAGGATCGGCAGGACCCCATAAAAGTATGCATCATTCGGCATAAAGAACGTAAAGATTCCGCTCGTTAACGCCACAATGACTGGAATGAAGCCGCCAAGCTGCTCTGGAATGGCAGATACAATCGAAATCGCCATTTCATCGACCATTTTTGTGCCTGTTAAGATGCCTGTAAAAACCCCTGCCGCAAATATCATGGAAGCAATCGCTAAAACGTTGGTTGAATGAGCCGCAATCCGCTCACGCTGCTGTTCAAGGTTCGGATAGTTCACGATAATTGCCACACAGAAAGCAAGAACAAATAGAACCGTTAAGCTGACTTTTCCAGAGACAAGAAGGAGCACCAATAACAACGTAAGCGACAGGTTAAACCACCAAAGTTTCGGCCGCTTGATGTCGTCCTGTAGTGCCGCTGCCATTTCATTTGCATGAATCGGCTGTTCGAGCTCAATGACACCAAGCCGCTTTCTTTCAGACTTCCCAAGAAAATATGCCACCACAATCATGCTCAAAACCCCTGCACCAATAACTGGAATCATCGGACCAAATAAAAGTGATGGATCAACGCCAAGTGCACTCGCCGCTCTAGGTGTGGCTCCTCCCCATGGAATTGTATTCATAATCCCCATGCCAACTCCGGCAATTCCCGCTAAAATAATCGGACGGATGCCAAGCAGCGTAAATAACGGAAGCATCGCTGTTGTTGTAATCATGTACGTTGTGGTTCCGTCACCATCAAGTGCAACAAGCATAGTCAGGACAGCTGTTCCGACGACAATTTTTAATGGATCGCCTTTGACGATTTTTAAAATTTTCGCCACCATCGGATCAAATAAACCTGCATCAATCATAATGCCAAAGTACAAAATCGCAAACATGATCATGACCGCTGTCGGTGCGACTTGCTGCACACCTTTGACAATCATGTCTGAAATTTCAGTAAAATGAAAACCTGCAATAAGAGCAAATGCAATTGGTGTTAACACCAATGCCGTTAAAACAGACATACGTTTCGTCATAATCAAAACCATAAATACAACCATCATAAGAAATCCTAAGATTGCTAACACTTTGTTCACCCCTTATGTTGTATACGCTTTCATTAAATATTGGTATCCCATTTCCAACCCTTTCTGTCATGATATCTGACGCCTGAATTGAAGTAAATATTATGAATTTTAATTCTTTTTCGGGCGATAAATGCTTTTTGTTCATTTTGTTCAAACCTTGGTTTTGATGGATTCCATGAAAAAAAGCGGTCTCACTCGACCGCTTGTTCTCCTTGAATAAACTGCTCATATCGCCTTAATTGCTCTTCCATAAAGATCTTTGCCTCTTTGCTGTTCATATAACGACTTGTCCAGCCCTTTTGCTTTAATTGCTTTTTCCAGGACTTAGTCTGTGTCATTTTTTGAAGAAGCTGATCCCATTCACGAATCTCGTGCTGATTCATTTGTTTGGGTCCCATGACACCACGCCAATGAGAAAAGATGAGCGGGATGCCTTGCTCTTTCCAAGTAGGCACATCTTCAAATCCCTCTAAACGCTGATTGGTTGTGGTCGCTATGAGTTTTAGCCTCTTCTTTTCATAATCATGACGAACCTCTGTAATCGTTGTTGTTGCTGCATCCACCTCATGGTCAATGAGCGCCTGAAATAAATCATCTGCACTGTCAAATTTTAAAAATTGAATGCGGTATGGATCAATTCCTGCCATTTCTGCCGCTCGTGCGAATGAGATTTGATCATCATTTCCAAAGTCTGGGGCAAATCCAATTTTTAAGGAATCCGGTTTCTTCTTTAGTGTGTTTAATAGCTCCTTCCCATTTGAAAAGGGAGAATCCACTGGGACTGCGACGACCTGCCACTCTTCCGCAAGAATCGCAAGTGGCGTGACATCATTCATTGTCATGTTACTGCTGCCAAGCAAATTACGGCTTAACAATAAGCTTGAATTTAAACTAATATAGTTGGTATCTCGCTCCAGCATATATGTCCATCCTTTATCCACCGTTCCGCCTCTTTGATAAAGGATATTCACCGGCCGCTTCACCAGCTTTTCCTTCTCGAGCACTGATTTCATCACTTGAGCTGTTTGGTCAAAGCCGCCGTCAGGGACACCAGACACCACGATATATAATGGGCTGTGCTGCAGGAAAGAGTCACCTCCCTTTTTTTCATTAAAGGTGAGCGTCATACAAAGACATATTATGATCACGACAAGGCATATTGCTTTTTTCATCTTTTAAGACTCCGCTTGCTTTTTGGCAGGATAATATTTTCGCTCTGGTCTGCCAATAATTCCGTACGCAAGCTCTGCCCGGCATTCTCCTGTTGTCACGAGATACTCAACATACCGTCTCGCTGTTGTACGTGATGCCCCCATCTTTTCTCCTAGTTCTTCTGCTGTAATTCCATTATTCTCTGATGCCATCAATGTTTTCACCTTGTCCAAAGTCAGCGAATTGATGCCTGTAGGCAGGTCTCTGTCATCCTGTTCCTTTGGCTCTTCCTGCATCTGTCCAAAAAACAAATCAATCATCGTTTGATTGACTTCATCCTTGGAATTGATGATGTCTTTCTTCTCTTTATATTCAGTTAAAACTTGCGCAAACTTTTGTGCGGTCACTGGTTTGATTAAATAATGAACCACTCCGTATTGAAGGGCATCTCTTAAAAGTGTCGTTTCCGTTGCCGCTGTGATAATAATCACATCTATTTCTGGATAGCGTTCTCTTAAAAGCGGCAACAAGTTTGTGCCGAGCTCATCGGGCATATACACATCAAGCAAGATGAGGTCGACTTGTTCCTTTTGAAGCGCCTCCCACATATCCTTTGCACTCTTTGCCTTTCCGGCGACTTGAAATCCTTCTATTTGTTGTATATAAGATGCATGAATGGCTGCGATTCGAAAATCATCCTCCGCAATGAGTACCTTCATCACCATTTATTCCCCCTTTGTGCCTTTCGGTATGTATGCAGTGAAGATGGCACCGCCTTCTTTTTGGTTCGTTATTTCAATCCAGCCCCCAAGTTCGTCCAATACTTCTTTGACATTGGCGAGTCCATAGCCTCGTCCTTCTCCCTTTGATGAATGTCCTCTTGTGAAAAGTTGTGAAATGGCTCCTTCATTGACACCATCCCCTGAATCAGACACCTCTATGATAATATCAAATCCAATATCTGTGATGAACAAGCTTACTTCTCTTTTCTCCTGATTCAATACAGCCTCAAACGCATTGTCTACGAGATTGCCGATGATGGTAATAAAGTGAGATAGACTTAAATGTGCTGGTAGCGGCTCCAATGAACTATTTTCATCGATGTGGAAATGTACCTTCTTCTCAGAGGCTTTCCCTAGCTTGCCAAGTAGGATGGCTTGTATTTTAGGAGATCGTATTTGCTTCATCAGTAAATCGTGCTGACGGTTTTGCAGCGTATATTCTTCCTTTATTAAGTCAATGGCTTCATCCACTTGCTTCAGCTCAAGCAAACCTAAAATGGCGTACAGCTTATTTGAAAATTCGTGTGTTTGCGCTCTCAGGTCTTCTGAATATTGGCTGACCTCTGTTAATGTATCCAACAGCTTCGTCAGCTCTGTTTTCTCCCTGAAGCTCACAATCCCTCCAAAGACACGGTTGTCCTGCACCACTTTTTTCACATTTAAGACATAGGTTTTATCATTGACGACGGTTTCGATGTTCGGTTCAATTGTCTCTTCCTTTAAATAGACAAGGAGATTGGCTTTTGGCAAGACTTGATCAATATGAAGCCGCAGCTCGGATGAAACGCGCAGCATGTGTTCAGCAGATGTATTCATCATCGTAATCGCGCCTTTACGGTCAAACGCAATAATCCCTTCTTTTATCGCAAGCAGCATCGCTTCTCTTTCTCGAAATAATGAAGCAATTTCATGCGGTTCAAGACCTAATGTATCTTTACGAATACTTCTTGTTAAAAAGATCGCTCCGAATATACCAGGCAAGAGCACAAGAAGAGCAATATAGCTAAGCTTGAATAGTTGATGGGCTGTCGCTTGATCGATTTCCTTTTTTAAAAATTCGACGGTGACTGTGCCAATAATTTCTTCATGCTTGCCTGTTTCTTTCATAATCGGGGCACTGCCTCTGACAACGGTTTCACCATTAGAATCACCCGATGATATGGAGGTTCCCCCAAAAAGCAGGGTACTTCTTCCTCTAAATACACTGATGGTTTTTCCTACATTCTCATGGTTCGTATGAAAAAGGATCTTCCCTTTTTGATTGGTAATGAAGATGGCATGTGCTCTAACTTGATCCTTCATTTGCTCAAGTACTACCTGTTCTTCATTTTTCGATGCAGATGTGGCCACCGATGTTTTAATGGGCGGCATATATGAGATTGTTCTAGCGGTTTGCACCGCCAGCTGTTCTGCTTGCCGCTGCCTTTCTGAGGTCTGCAAAAAACCAAAACAAATGGTCAATAACGCAATGACAACAAGCAAAAGCCCGATAATTAATCCCAAAATTTTCGTTTGTAAAGTGACTTTCCTTTTGCCCATCCTCACCGCCACAACCCCTAATTCAAGTAGATTCATCGAATAGACTCTAAGAAAATCATATCATTTTTTCTTACGAAGTTGAGAGAAAATTCATTCAAACAAAAAGGACGACTCAAATCGAGTCATCCCTTTGTGTCTATTACGTGATGGATAAACCAGCACTCGCATAGCCTGCTACAGCGTTAACTAAGGATAATCCTGTTGCAGTCGCAGAGAAAACAACCAGTAATCTTGTTTCTGCTGTAACTGGCACATTCAGACCAGTAGCGATGCCGTTTGAAATAGCACCAATAGTGAGAATCCCAGTTAATGGTGGTGCCAACGTGACACTTGCTATTTGAGTGAAGCTGTTATCTGGTGTCGGTGAAGCAAATAAACTTGCTGTTACTGTAATATTCGTGCCGACTAAAGCCAATGCTGCCGTGGTACTAAAGTATCCAGCAAATGAAGTAATGGTACCATCTCTTGGTACAGAGAATGCCATATTTAAAAGCGTACCTGCTGCACCTGTTAAGTCAATGACACCGCCTAAGATACTGACACCAGTTGCAGAGCTACCAAAGCCGACCAAACTAGATGTCCCGACTAGACCGCCTGCAATCGTTGTTAAAGCGACAGGTAAACCTGATGCAAACGGAATAATTGCACTCGATCCAGTAGCACCTGTGGCACCTGTGGCTCCCGTGGCTCCTGTTACTCCGGTTGCTCCGGTATCTCCTGTTACACCTGTGGCCCCGGTCAATCCTGTAGCTCCCGTTACTCCGGTCGCTCCGGTATCTCCTGTTACACCTGTGGCCCCGGTCAATCCTGTGGCTCCAGTGACACCTGTTGCACCTGTTGCACCTGTTACTCCGGTTGCTCCGGTTGCTCCGGTATCTCCTGTTACACCTGTGGCTCCAGTGACACCTGTTGCACCTGTTACTCCGGTTGCTCCGGTATCTCCTGTTACACCTGTGGCCCCGGTCAATCCTGTGGCTCCCGTTACTCCCGTGGCTCCTGTTACTCCGGTTGCTCCGGTATCTCCTGTTACACCTGTGGCCCCGGTCAATCCTGTAGCTCCCGTTACTCCGGTCGCTCCGGTATCTCCTGTTACACCTGTGGCCCCGGTCAATCCTGTAGCTCCCGTTACTCCGGTCGCTCCGGTATCTCCTGTTACACCTGTGGCCCCAGTCAATCCTGTAGCTCCCGTTACTCCGGTCGCTCCGGTATCTCCTGTTACACCTGTGGCCCCGGTCAATCCTGTAGCTCCCGTTACTCCGGTCGCTCCGGTATCTCCTGTTACACCTGTGGCCCCGGTCAATCCTGTGGCTCCTGTTACTCCCGTGGCTCCTGTTACTCCGGTTGCTCCGGTATCTCCTGTTACACCTGTGGCCCCGGTCAATCCTGTAGCTCCCGTTACTCCGGTCGCTCCGGTATCTCCTGTTACACCTGTGGCCCCGGTCAATCCTGTAGCTCCCGTTACTCCGGTCGCTCCGGTATCTCCTGTTACACCTGTGGCCCCGGTCAATCCTGTAGCTCCCGTTACTCCGGTCGCTCCGGTATCTCCTGTTACACCTGTGGCCCCAGTCAATCCTGTAGCTCCCGTTACACCTGTGGCCCCGGTCAATCCTGTGGCTCCAGTGACACCTGTTGCACCTGTTACTCCGGTTGCTCCGGTATCTCCTGTTACACCCGTGGCGCCGGTCAATCCTGTAGCTCCCGTTACTCCGGTCGCTCCAGTGACGCCGGTCGCCCCAGTATCTCCTGTAGCACCTGTTACTCCGGTTCCCGTGGCTCCTGTAGCTCCCGTTACTCCGGTTGCTCCCGTATCTCCTGTGGCGCCGGTCGCTCCTGTTCCTGTAGCACCGGTTGCTCCGGTCGCTCCCGTGGCTCCTGTTACTCCGGTTGCTCCCGTATCTCCTGTGGCGCCGGTTGCTCCTGTTCCTGTAGCACCGGTTGCTCCCGTGGCTCCTGTTACTCCGGTTGCTCCCGTATCTCCTGTGACGCCGGTCGCTCCTGTTCCTGTAGCACCGGTTGCTCCGGTCGCTCCTGTTACTCCGGTTGCTCCCGTATCTCCTGTGGCGCCGGTCACTCCTGTTCCTGTAGCACCAGTTGCTCCGGTCGCTCCCGTGGCTCCTGTTACTCCGGTTGCTCCCGTATCTCCTGTGGCGCCGGTTGCTCCTGTTCCTGTAGCACCGGTTGCTCCGGTCGCTCCCGTGGCTCCTGTTACTCCGGTTGCTCCCGTATCTCCTGTGGCGCCGGTTGCTCCTGTTCCTGTAGCACCGGTTGCTCCGGTCGCTCCCGTGGCTCCTGTTACTCCGGTTGCTCCCGTATCTCCTGTGGCGCCGGTTGCTCCTGTTCCTGTAGCACCGGTTGCTCCGGTCGCTCCCGTGGCTCCTGTTACTCCGGTTGCTCCCGTATCTCCTGTGGCGCCGGTTGCTCCTGTTCCTGTAGCACCGGTTGCTCCGGTCGCTCCCGTGGCTCCTGTTACTCCGGTCGCTCCCGTATCTCCTGTGGCGCCAGTCGCTCCTGTTCCTGTGGCTCCTGTAGCACCGGTTGCACCAGTTTCACCAGCTGCTGCTAACAAGGTATAATCTGGCGACGTACCTGGCGTACCTGTTGGTGGTGCTGTATTCACGATATACGTCCCACCTTCGAATGTCACCACTTGACCTACTGGATAGGTTGGGGCTACCGCTGGATCAAATGCCACGATGCCAGTTAAGCCTACTCCCGTTGGACCTATCGGGCCTGCTGGGCCTGCTGGGCCTGCTGGACCTGCTGAGCCCGCTGGACCTGCTGGACCTCTTCTGCCTGGCCGACCTTGAATGACACAAACACAAGGATCCTTTCCGCAGCAAGGATTTTTCCCTGTTTTTCCTTTCTTACAACTATCACATTCCCATCCATCATCCTTATACCCATCATACCAGCTCTTTTTTTGATAGTGGCCTTTCGAATGAGTTGGATAGGTTTTTCCACATTGTCTACATCTTTTCATAGAATCACCCCCATCCATCGTATTCAACCTCATAGTGAAAGGTGTATGTACATTTTTATTTTTATTTGGAAAAGTTGAGAAGACCTTGCGCTCCATACACAAGGTCTTTGTTTCATTGAAATCTCATCGTCATTTTTAAATCTTTTCCTACCATACTATATTCAATATTCGCTGGACGGATCGCCTCTTTTAGTTTTTTCACACCCTCTCCTTCAAAGAAAGTAGGTGCGTCTTTCCCTCCGATCAATAAAGGCGCCATATAGATAACGGCTTCGTTCACAAATGATGCTTCTAAAAATGACGCACTCACACTGCCTCCTGCCTCAACAAGCACTGACATCACAGAGCGCTTCTTCAACATGTGTAACACATCCTGAAGATCTGTCCGATGTTCTCCGCTTGTGACAAATACTTGATGTCCTTTTTGTATCAGCTGATGATACTTTTTTTGATCGTAGTTTTGTGATGTACAAATAATGGTTTCCGCCATGTGATCTGTTAAGCATTTGGCATGAAGCGGAATTCTTAATGTGGAATCTAAAATGACACGAATGGGCTGGGTCATGATTGAATCTTTCACAATAAGACCTGCATCATCTTGAATAATCGTTTCGACACCTGTTATCACAGCATCTGCTTCTTGGCGCAATTGCTGCACTTCTTGCCTCGCTTCTGTTCCTGTGATCCATTTGCTTTCAAGTTGAGCTGTGGCAATTTTCCCATCTAATGAAATGGCTGATTTTAAGATGACGTAGGGAAGGTCTGATTGAATGAAATGGAAAAAAGGCACATTTAAGCGATCCGCCTCCTGTTTACATATTCCTTCATCTACTTCGATCCCTGCTTGTTTCAAAACGGTAATCCCTTTCCCTGCTACAAGCGGATTCGGATCTTGCGTCGCAATGACTACTCGTTTCACACCACTTTTGATAATCGCTTCTGTGCAAGGACCCGTTTTCCCATGATGCGAACAAGGTTCGAGCGTTACATACAGATGAGCTCCTTCTGCCTTTTCTCCTGCCATGTGCAGTGCATGAATTTCAGCATGAGGTTCGCCCGCCTTCATGTGAGCACCCATTCCAACAATTTCACCTTGCTGCACAATGACTGCACCGACAAGCGGGTTTGGGGAAGTTTGCCCTTTCATTGCCTTTGCGTTGGCAATCGCCAGTTTCATATAAAACACATCGTCTTTCATGTGAGTCTCCTTTCTTCTCTTTCAAGGGAAAGAACTCCTTCAGGAAATGAAGGAGTTCTATTCTCATATTTTTTCCATCCGTTTCTTTTCAGAACGATCATAGTAAGGCAAGGAATAAAAAAGTTTATATGATGCTCGTTGTTTACAAAAACAGCATTTGCGACATTCATATTTATTAATGAGGAGCACATGCGGACAATTGAGTACAGTCAGACCTTTTTTCATATGTTCCTTGCAAACACTTATCATGAGAATCCCCCGCTTACATTCTTTTTCTTAATGAGAGATTACTTCTTTTGGAAATTGTTCAAATAAGCGCAGTACTTCGGTATACGTGCCATCTTCTCGAATATGATAAATCCCACCATCATACGAGCTTGCGTATACATCATTGCCTAATTGTCTGATGGCACTAATTCCATTCTTGGCAATTCTAATTGGGCCGGTATTGACCCCAAGCTCTGGATTCCACACAACGATATAGCCCCAATAATCTCCGCTCACAATATAGCCAGAGTCTGTGACAGAGACCGATTTAATCGAATACTGGTGTTCATTATGCTGGTCTAAAATTCTTCCTGTATGCAAATCAAACAATCTCACATTCTTGTCACGGCTGACAATGGCAATACGATCTCTTTTGCTATCAATGAATACGTCATTTAATAGCTCAGTCGCCCCGATATATTTCGCTTTTAAAGACAAGCTCTTCTTATCTAAAAGACAGATGGTTCCTTCTACCGCAGCTGTGATGATATGATCTCCTTCTACTTTTAGTGCTTTCACAGCACAATCGTGTGCTTTGGAACGACCAACTTCCTTTAAATGCTCCGTCGAAATGACATGTACATAGCCGCCGTAAGTTCCAATATAAAATTGCCGATCCTCCTCGTGGAAATACACACTGTTGACCGGCCCTGTATTGAGATCAAACGAAACCATTTGCTGTAATGATTCATGAACAATATGCACCTGACTTGCATGATCTCCCCAAGCATAATAGCTTCCATCTCGTGCGACAGCCACTCCATTTGTTAAAACGCCTGTCGATTTAGCGATTTCAATCCCATTCTTTCTGAATTTTCCGTCATCTGATGCTGTGATGATATCTCCCGCATCAGTCAGTGCAATATCATTAATAGATGGTGTCGCCATTTCGATCTCATCTGATACCACTTTCCCCTTTTCAATAGACCATTCACAATACGTTTTTCCAAAGCTGGCTCCTAGGATGGATTTCTCATCCTCCGTCCAGACAAGCGAGCGCTCCCACTGATATTTATGAGGGAGAAGAGTATCAACCAAATCCCCTGTTTCGTAATTCCACAGCTTAATTAAATGGTCATAGCCTGCTGTCAGCAAGTAATTGCCGCTTGGAGAAAAGTTCACACGCTTGACGCCCTGTAAATGAGCTTTGATGATTTTTTTCTCCTGTAAAGTCACCGCATCATAAATAATAACGGTGCCATCGTCTCTGCCAAGTGCGAACACTTCTTTTTGATTGCTGCCGCTGATTGTGTCCAGCTCATAATCAAACGGACCGATCTCCCCTACAATTTCTCCTGTATCATACAGCCACACAAGAACATAGCCATCATCACCTGTTGTATAAGCTTTATCGCCATGTATCCATACAGCTAATACATCCTTGCTATGTCCATGAAATTCTCTTAGGATGGCTCCTGTTTCGATATCCCAGACTAAGCATCTTCTATCTCTAGACACCGATACAAGCAACGTATCCTGCTTCGCAAAAGCAACGGCTTCTACATCATCCGCATGACCAAACAGGGTGCGAATTTGAGTATGAGTACTTGTATCAAACAATTGAATGGTATAGTCTGACGATGCACTCGCTAAATACTTTCCGTTTTCAGAAAGAGATAAAGAGTTAATGATATGCTCGTGACTTCCAATAAACGTTCCTTCTCCTGTCGCCCGGTTCCACTGATAAATACAGCGGTCATAGCCGCCAGTGTAAACAATTTGGTCCTGCTGAGTTGATAAAACAGATGTAATTGGTCCTCTATGCATAGTTTTACACTCCCACCTTTATATGTTGTTTTTGACGAGTCATTACACGAAAGCCAGTAAATCGAAAAACAGGGTCTGGGTGCTTTCCGTGTCTTCTGGCGACTCTGCATAAATCTCCGCCTCTTGCAAAGGAGCCGCCTTTTAAAATGTAGTAATCACTGCCAAGCGTTTCCGTTAAATCATCTACGACCTCAATGCCGCCTTCGTACACATGATATTTGGTGTTGACCCATTCCTCGACGTTGCCCCCCATATCATAAAGACCGAATAAGGATCTGCCCTTTTCGTAATGGCGGACAGGCGTCGTTTTTTCGATATTTGATTCGTACGTATTACAGGAAGAAGGGTCAAACTCATCTCCCCATGGGTATTGATTTCTCGTGTTACCCCGGGCAGCATATTCCCATTCTTCTTCAGTAGGAATCGACACGTCTATCCCGAGTTTTCCGCTCAGCCACTGACAGAATGAGAAGGCTTCCTCGATCTCCATGCCCCACGCCGGATGATCTTTCCCGCCGCCAAGCTCTTGATTCGTTAAGCTCTCTGGGTACGACTGGCCTGTTTCATCACAATAGCTTTGATACCATTCATTGGTGACGACCGTATCTGAAATGAAAAATTCATTGATATACGACTGATAGGATGGAAATTCTTTATACAGCCATTTTTGAAATTTTTTCTCACGGCCGTAAGTTGGATTGAGAAGCTTGTCCTTCCAGAATTCTGATGCCTTTTTCATATCTTCTTCATTACTTCCGATTGTTGCATAGCCGCTTGGGATTTGAATCCAATTGATTTCAGGTTTCACGCTTTTCTCCCGCCTTCTTTAAAGTAAACTCATCTACTGATTAATTAATTTTTTCTCATCGACCATATGCCCTGAGGCTGCTTTTGCTTTTAAATAGGCTTCATTATAGAGAGAGGCTTCGACCGTATGATCAAACCGCAAAACAGGAAGACCGTAGGCAGCAATGGAATCGACTTTATCTGGATTGTTCGTTAGGAGATGCATTGGTTTCCCTTTGTTTAAATAGTGCAGAACAGCCGCTGCCTCCTCGTAAATCCGGTCATCATCTCCGCAGCCAATCAGACGGTTGGCTTCAAAAGTATCCAGCTGCATTTCCTGTAATTTATACGTCAATGCTTTCGCCATTAGCCCAATTGACCGCCCTTCTTGATTGGCCATATAGACGAGCATGCCTTTTCCGTAATCGGTGATTTTCTTCAGCGATAACGCAAGCTGTGGACCGCAGTCACATTTCAGTGACCCAAACACATCCCCTGTTTGGCAGACACTATGAATTCGCACAAGCGGCGGCATTTCATTTTCAAAGTCGCCAAATAAGAGACAAGAGGAAAAGGTTTGCTGCGCGGTACTCATTTGGACAATAGATTCGATCGTTGGTTTTGTCTCCCCTTCAACAGGTGCGAAGGCATACCATTTAAATGGCACTTCTTCATGTTGAATGGAGATTGGCAGGTTCACTGGCCCCACGAGCAAATAGTTTTTTTCTTGAAAGGTAAAATGATGAATCATTGATTGCAATTCATCTACAAACTTGTTCATTTGTCTCCCCCCTATTCATCGCTGCACCCAAATCGACTCCGGTAGCGCAGTGATGGTGATGAATATGTGCCTGCACTAATAGCTTAAAAGAACATGGATGTGCGTTTCCTCTCATCGTTCAAACCTTGATTCCACCTATTCTAGCGATATGTCAATCTAGGTCTTTTCCAGTACAAAGGAGCAGAATTCTTGGTTCATAACGCCTTTCCCTTACATGTTGCGCACAGGCTGTTTCTTAGAATGAACACCTCTGCTACGTTTGAGTGTTCACCTTTGTACTAGATTTTGACGGCAATGACATGATGCTGGCTAATGCCGGCTTTTGCTTTTAATGGTGTAATCGATACAAGCTCCAGACCTGATGAACAAATTCTTTCTCCAAGCTGAGAGTCTGAAAACGAAAAGTGGAAACGGCCATCCTCTCCGATTAATCCTGTTCTCCACTCTTCTCCCCATACAACAAGTGAGAAGACGCCGCCTTCATGAAGCAAAGAGGAAACCTGTTTTAAATAACGCTCATGATCATCAGGGTGCTGGTGATGAAAGCAGCCATGATCTAAAATTAAATCAAACTGCATCCCTCGACCCTGGCCCATCGACCAGGACATAAAATCTTGATGAACAAAATGGACAGGAACCGTTTCTCTTTTCTGTAATCCTACCCACTCCTCATGCTCATACAGGTCGATGCCGACATATGCGGAAAGCCCGCTTAAATGTTCAAGTGCCCGGCCGTTCCCGCACCCGATATCCAGCACAGAAGCAAGTGCATTCTTTTCCCTTGAACGCCATGCCTTTAGTGACACCACGGCTGCATCTGTTAAAGATGGATCAGTAGACCACATATCTGTTCTTTTCTCATAATGTTCTTGAAATGCCATTCGCATTTTTTCTAGATACAACCCACTGTCTTCATGGTATAAAGCCTTTTTCATCACAGGACCTCCTTCTATTTAAAATCGACTTTCCGGGCAAAGGTCATTTTCAAGCCAAACACCTTATGTTAAAATGAAAGATGGATTTTTTAGGAAATCTATTTTCTGAAAAAGAAGAGAAGCATCCCACATGTTCACTCTTCTTTTTCAGCATGCATCCTCATATGCAGCCATTTGACAGCTGCAGCGCCTCAGCTTGTTCTCTCTTTTTTTCATATGAGTTCACCTCCTTCACCGTTCGATCAACTCACTGCCTTTCTTGAAAACGCTTTCTCTATTGTGCAGGAATACGACGTCTTTTAATTATCTCTTGCAAAGTGATCATATTAGAAAGATCATCTACTGTTTAAATCGACTATCATTTCTTCTTCATGTAAAAAACCATTTTCTTGTGTTTTAGTAGAAATTTCCCGAGTGCTTTTACCTTGGTTTTATGCCACCACCTATCACTAGAGTGTGCCTAGAATAAACCCATCAGAAATTTAACAACTACTTCCATAACAACTGGAATAAGCCAAATATATTGTTTTTAGATTATTTTGTCAACAAATTATTTCCTAAACATTAAAATGAATTTTCTAATTGAAAATACAGGTATTTTTCGTGGTTTTTTGACCTCAAAACACTTATTTCTACATAAAAACACAACATAAACCAATAGAACTAAGAAATTTATCTACTAAATTACACAAGATTCCCATTACATTTTGAAACAAAATTGAAAGATACAATAATTATTTCCCGAATAGATTTTTGTGATATTTTGACTATTCCTTTCTCATTTCCTATCATTTTCTTTGGTATATCTGCATTTTCAATTAGATGATTTACTGTTTATTCCAATCTGCTGTTTTTTCTTAATATAGGAAAAAAGATGCATCCTCTCCTTCAGAGATGAAGGCATGAAAAAAAGCCCCTTACGAAAGTAAGAGACTTTTTTCAGTTGGCGATTATGCCCAAGTTTTCACTTTTTCATGGTCTGTCACAAAGAGAAGGACTTTCCCTTCGTCTAAATGTTCTTCAAATGTTTCAGCTTCTTCTTTAGAGAAACCAATTTCATGGATTTTATTTCGGAGCTCATCGCCCTTTTTACTAAAGATGTTCCCAACAGCATGTTTCAGTCCAACTTCTCTTGGACCTATCGTATTGGCATCTGCGTTTCCAGCAATACGCTCTGTACGATCATCGTCATGGGACAGAACATAAATGTCCTCTCTTGCAACACCGAGTGATTTTAATTGCTCTACATCTCTTTGAAGTGTTTCATCATTTGAATACTCTCTTACAACAGGTTTCATTTTATATTCCTCCTTTAGCGTCTTACGAATCTTTTACCCGTCACTTTTATCATTAAACCTTCCTTGAGCACATCCATTTTACATTGTGTACTAGCCATGCCTATTGACTTATTTTTGACAAAAACCCTGTAAAAATGACTAAATTTTCAGAAATATTATGTTCATCCCTGCTATTTTGGTGTACAATTCTTGTACTGGAGGCTAGAAATGAGGTAGAGCTGATGTATTACTTTTCAGCGGAGCAGCAGTTTAATGCTTGGGTTGTCAGTGATTTGGTGAAACAGCTTTTTCAAAAGTGGAATCCTGAAGAAGCAAAAGCAAAGCCGCTTACATTGTTTGCTGAACAGCACTTTCGCATCTCCATTGATTATCTCTTTTCCATCATTATTAACATTGGAGATATCGAGTCAATTGAACAAGATCCACAAGACCTGTTGTCCTCATACTTGAATATCCTTTTTCCTTTTGTGACGCGCGATATGATGAAAGCCTCCATGCAAAATGCGAACGAATATTTATTAAAAGAACGTGATGCGGACGTGTATCAGCTGTTTGGCTGTCTGCCACCGCTCCTCTCTGTTGACTTCCAAAAAAGTAGTCCTCATCTCTGAGATGGCGGCTGCTTTTTTGTATGTGCTTGAAATAGACCGTATGTTTTGAATGAAAAGAAGCATCATGTTAATGTAAATCTAGGTTGCAAGTGAAAGGGAGGATTTGACATGAGTCAACAAAAGCAAATTCAATTAGCCAAACGTCCACAAGGATTACCTACAAAAGATGTTTTTCATTTTGAAACAGTCGATATACCTGTGCCGCAAGATGGTGAAGTCTTGATTCAAACGAAATATGTTTCTGTAGATCCTTATATGAGAGGACGAATGCAGGATACAAAATCCTATACACCTCCATTCAAGCTAAATGAAGTGATTCAGGGCGGTGTTGTCGGAGAAGTTGTCGAGTCTAAATCGTCTCAATTTGAAAAAGGTGATTTTGTTCTTGGATTCCTTGGCTGGCAAGAATATTCTACAGCCAAAGCTGAATCTCTGACTAAAATTGATCCATCCATTGCGCCATTGTCCTATTATTTAGGCATTTTAGGCATGCCAGGACAAACCGCTTATTTCGGTCTTCTTGCGATTGGTCAGCCAAAAGAAGGCGAGACCGTTGTCATTTCTGGGGCCGCAGGTGCTGTTGGTTCCGTTGTTGGGCAAATTGCTAAGATCAAAGGCGCTCACGTCGTTGGGATTGCGGGATCTGATGATAAGCTGGCTTATTTAAAAGAACTGGGTTTTGATGAAACGATTAATTATAAAACAACAAATGACTTAGATGATGCTATTGCAAAGGCATGCCCTAACGGCGTCGATGTGTATTTTGACAATGTAGGCGGCGAAATATCTGATGCTGTGATGAATCATTTGAACCGCTTCGCACGTATTCCAGTGTGCGGCGCGATTTCGTCTTATAATATTAGCGCAAGCGAGGACATCGGACCGCGTGTGCAAACAAAACTCATTAAAACAAGCGCATTGATGCAAGGCTTCATTGTTGCCAACTATTCAGATCGTTTTGAAGAAGCAGCAAGAGATCTCGCACAATGGGTAAAAGAAGACAAACTGACTTACAAAGAAACAATCATTGAAGGCTTTGACAACATTCCTGATGCATTCCTCGGACTATTCAAAGGGGAAAATGTCGGAAAACAGCTTGTCAAAATTTCATAAAAAGAAAGGACCCTCCATGTGGAAGGGTCCTTTTTCTATGCTTGCTTTGGCGCAAGATGCAGCTGGCCTTGCTTATAAACAATTTCCTGAAGCGAAAGATTCAGCTTTTTCGCCATTTTTTTCAGCATTGATTGCTCTTGAGGTGTGACAAGACTGATGACAGCCCCTTCTTTTCCTGCGCGACCGGTTCTGCCTGAACGGTGGATATAGCCTTCTTCGTTTGGCAGGTCGGCATGGATCACATACGGCAGATCGTCAATATCGATGCCTCTTGCTGCGATATCCGTTGCAAGAAGAAGCGGGAATTCACGCTGTTCAAATTCCTTTAAGATGATAGCACGCTCTGCTTTTTTCGCTTCACTATGAAGGACACCGAGGTCGACATGGTGATATGCTAATTTCTCTGCATAAATGCTTAAATTCGTAATATCACGCACAAAAACGAGCGCCTGCATGTCCTCAAGCCGTGATAGCTTTTGCAGTAGTTTCACTTTGTCACGCTGGTCACATAACAGATAATAGTGTCCTACTTTCTGCGCTTCTTCCTCGCTTCTGGCAATTTTCAATACTTCTGGTTCAGTTGTCATTTCTTTAATCAGTTGAACCGTTTCGTCTTTCAGGGTTGCAGAAAAACAAAGAATTTGTCTTTCTTTTAATGTGGATTTAATAATCGCTTGGATCGTTTTCATATGCTCTGGCACAAGAAGCTGATCTGCTTCATCTAGCACGATCGTTTTGACTTCGTGCATTTTCAGTTTCTTGATTTTGATTAATTCTTGTACACGGCCAGGTGTTGCGACAACGATGTTCGGGTGTTTCTTTAGTTTTTCCTGCTGCTTTTTAATGTTCGCTCCACCAATCAAGGAGATCGCTTTGATGTCTGATCCTTGTTTGAACTCTTGCACGACATCAAAAATTTGCATCACAAGCTCTCTTGAAGGTGCCAAGATTAAGACTTGCGGGTGCTTGATATTCACATCGATTTTATTTAAAAGCGGCAACACATACGCCAGTGTCTTCCCCGTTCCCGTAGGCGATTCTGCAATCACATCACGCTTCTCCGTAATCCATTCTGCTGTTTTTTCTTGTATAGCTGTTGGTTTTTCAAAGCCAGCCGCTTGGAAGTTCTCTTGTATAAATGGCTTTGCTTCTTTCAAAAATGCCCAATTTTCTATCATGTCGATCTCCTTTATCCTCATTCAATCTATCCTTTAGTATCTCAAAATCAGCTTTGAAACGCAATTTTTCTTTTGATGCTTTTATCGAGCCGGACAGTTCGATATAATCATGAGAGGCACTAGCCGTTTTGAATCTATTTGAGGTGTAAAAAATGATATTATCTGTTAAAGATTTAAGCCATGGCTTTGGCGACAGAGCCATTTTTCACGAAGTCTCCTTCCGTTTATTAAAAGGCGAGCATGTCGGCTTAATTGGCGCCAACGGTGAAGGGAAGTCAACGTTTATGAATATTATTACTGGCAAGCTGGAGCCAGATGCAGGAAAAGTCGAATGGGCAAAAAATGTCCGTGTTGGCTACCTTGATCAGCACACTGTGCTAGAAAAGGGCAGAACGATCCGCGAAGTCCTTCAGGATGCATTCCACTATTTATTTTCCATGGAAGCAGCGATGAATGACATTTACGGCAAAATGGGTGAAGCCGATCCTGATGAGCTGGAAAAGCTGTTAGAGGAAGTGGGTGTCATTCAAGATGCGCTCACAAACAATGATTTCTATATCATTGATTCCAAGGTTGAAGAAATAGCCAGAGGTCTTGGGTTAACGGATCTTGGGCTGGACCGTGATGTGACGGAGCTGAGCGGCGGGCAGCGTACAAAAGTATTGCTTGCGAAATTGCTGTTAGAGAAGCCAGAAATTCTCCTTCTCGATGAGCCGACCAACTATTTAGATGAGCAGCATATTGAGTGGCTGAAGCGCTATTTACAGGAATATGAAAATGCGTTTATCCTCATTTCACATGATATTCCGTTTTTAAACAGCGTCATTAACTTGATCTATCATGTTGAAAATCAAGAGCTCACGCGCTATGTTGGTGATTATGATCAATTTAAACAAGTGTATGAAGTCAAAAAGCAGCAGCTTGAAGCAGCTTATAAAAGGCAGCAGCAGGAAGTCGCTGAATTAAAGGACTTTGTTGCAAGAAACAAAGCACGTGTCAGCACAAGAAATATGGCCATGTCCCGTCAGAAGAAACTGGATAAAATGGATATGATTGAACTCGCAGCAGAAAAGCCAAAGCCTGAATTCCACTTTAAGACGGCACGGACTTCTGGGAAATTGATTTTTGAAACAAAAGATTTGGTCATTGGTTATGATGAACCGCTCTCTCGTCCATTAAATCTGAAAATGGAACGCGGGCAAAAAATTGCGTTATACGGCGCTAACGGGATCGGAAAAACGACATTGCTGCGAAGTCTCCTTGGAGAAATCTCGCCAATTTCGGGTGAGGTGGAACGCGGAGAATTCCTTCATATTGGCTACTTTGAGCAAGAAGTAAAAGAGCAAAACAGCAACACCTGTATTGAAGAGGTATGGGGCACCTTCCCTTCTTACACGCAATATGAAGTGAGAGCCGCTCTTGCAAAATGCGGATTAACGACAAAACATATTGAAAGCCGCGTGTCTGTATTAAGCGGAGGAGAAAAAGCAAAAGTCCGTCTTTGCAAGCTGATCAACGAAGAAACCAACTTACTTGTTCTCGATGAGCCGACCAATCACTTGGATGTGGATGCGAAAGAAGAACTAAAACGTGCATTAAAAGAATACAAAGGGAGCGTCTTATTGATCTCTCACGAACCTGAATTTTATCAAGATGTAGCCACTGAAACTTGGAATTGCGAATCTTGGACGACCAAAGTATTATAGGCTTCAGATTGTTGACAAAGGGCTAAAATGATCTTTATTTTAGCCCTTTGTCTTCTTTTCAGCATGATAGAAAACCTTTGAAGTCTAGGAAGGACGAGTACCGGAGTGGAGCGAATTGAACATTCGTGAGCACCGGAACGCAGTCCTGACAAAGAATGCGAGGGTTTGTCTACACGCTGAGCCATATATGTGATGCAGATATATGGCTTTTTCTATTTAATGACCTGCTTGAATATTGATGAGATGCTTACGACCAATAAGCAGGATGATCATGGCTAACAGAACGACAGCCGCCCCAACATAGTAAGGGGTGCTTGCTGTATAAGATTCAGCAAGTACGCCGGCAATCCAAGGAGCAATCGCGCCCCCAATAAACCGTACAGCACTGTAAGAGGATGAAGCAATGGAACGCTCAACCGGTGCTGATCCCATCACAGCGGTCGTGAGCACAGTATTGATCATGCCAAGAATACCCCCAGCAATGACAATTCCGCAGATGACGACGACTACATGTGAAGTCCAGATCCCAATACCGAATAAAATCACAGCAAACGAAGCAAACAGAACCACAAGAGAAGTCAATGTCCCAAGCTTGCGATGAATGACCGGCGCTGAGAAGACGGATGTCACAGCTAAAAATAGTCCCCATCCAAAAAAGACATAACCAAGACCATGCTCATCCAGATGAAGCACAAATGGCGAATACGCTAAAAGCACAAAGAAACCAAAATTGTATAAGAAAGCGGCAGATGCCATCGTTAAAAGCCCTTTATATTTTAACGCCCCGACAGCCTCGAATAATTTCACCTTTTTCTGAGGTTTTTGCATCGGTGGAAGCATAAACGTAATGGCTAAAAGAGCAACAAGCATTAATACCGCAACGCCAAAGAATGGTCCGCGCCAAGAGATCGTCCCAAGCTCTCCCCCAAGCAGTGGTCCAACCGAAATCCCAAGACCTAGTGCAGCCTCGTATAAAATAATGGCCTTCGCACTTCCTCCAACAGACACGCCAACAATGACAGAGAGAGCCGTTGAAATGAATAAGGCATTCCCGATGCCCCATCCGCCTCTAAAGCCGATTAATTCGTTAATCGTTGAAGAGGTACCGCCTAAAGCAGAAAAGACAATAATAAAAATAAGTCCGATTAATAACGTCCATTTCGCACCAATCCGGCTAGAGAGAAAGCCGGTAAAAAACATCACAAAGCCGGTCACAAGTAAGTAGCTCGTAAATAAAAGAGAGACCTGACTTGGAGATGCATCTAATTGTGATGCAATGGCCGGCAAAATCGGGTCCACAAGTCCTATCCCCATAAATGAAATCACACATGCAAAGGCAACAGCCCAGACGGCCTTCGGCTGTCTAAGCAGACTTGTACGCTGTTTTAACACTTCTTCTTCCTTCATTCCATCAGAACCTTTCCTTCAAATGTTGACAAAATAAAATAAACACACAGAGGTGTTTATTTTTGTAATTGCTCAATTGCATGAGCCGCTTTATCTTTCATCGTTTCAAGATCCTTTTTAAAGGATTGAATCGTTTCAAGCTTTTTTGTAATCAATTGATGCTGCACAGTCAGCTGCGCATCCATATCTAACAGCTTCTCTAATCGTTCCTTCGGATCAAGCGACAGCAAATAGCCTTCTTTATTTAGCTCTAGCTGTTTTCCTATTTCCATAAACGATTGAAGCTCTTGTAAAGAAAAGCCGAGTACCTCTTTTGCCTGCATTACTTTCTCTAGTTCTTCCATGTCGTCCTCTGAGTACAGTCTGACACCGCCCTCTGTCCGCTTTGGTGCTGATAATAAACCAATCTCTTCATAGAAACGAATCGTCCGTTTCGTCAGCCCGCTTCTTTTCGCCACTTGATCAATTTTCATCCATTCCATTGCCAGTGCCTCCTGCTCATCAATTCATGATTTATTATACACCTTTATAACCTTAACGTAAACGTAAATGTTTGAGTTCTTGATTCTCTCATGTTTTGATGTAAAGCAAAAAAACCTGTAGAATGTTCTACAGGTTTCATATTAGGATTAACCCTCTAATTCCTCAATCATGATCGACAGTTCTGTCCAGCGGTCCATTGCTTGTTCTAGTTCTTCAGCAACGGCTTTTTGTTCGTCCATCAGCTCTTGAATTTTCCCAAAATCACTGCCTGCTTCTGCAATGCTGGCTTCAAGCTGCTGATGTTTTTCCTCTAATGCCTGAATCCGGTCTTCAATTCCGTCCCATTCAAGCTGATCTTTATAAGAAAGTTTTTTTCTCTTTTTAGGCGCCGCTTCTACTTGTTTCTCAGCAGGCTTTGTCTCTGTCCGCTTCGCCTCTTTTTCTTGCTCCAGGTAATCGCTGTAAGCACCTTGGTAGTGTGAAATGCGGCCATTTCCTTCAAAGACAAGCAGACGGTGAACCACTCGGTCTAAGAAATAACGATCATGCGATACGGTCATGACAACGCCAGGGAACTGTTCTAAATAATCCTCTAAAATGCTAAGTGTCTCCGTATCAAGATCGTTCGTCGGCTCATCTAGAAAGAGAACATTCGGTTCTTCCATTAAGACTTTCAGTAAATACAGTCTGCGGCGTTCTCCCCCTGACAGTTTGCGAATAAACGTCCGCTGCATGGATCTTGGGAATAGGAACCGTTCCAGCATTTGCTCTGCTGTCACTATGGCGCCATCAGATGTCTTAACGATTTCAGCTGTTTCCTTGATGTATTCAATGATCGTCAGCTCTTCATCCATTTCCTTGTGATCCTGCGTGTAATAGCCAATACGAACGGTTTGTCCAATCGTCAATTGTCCTGAAGTCGGTTCAATTTTACCCGCTAGACAGTTGAGAAGCGTCGTTTTTCCGACTCCATTCGGTCCGATAAACCCAATCCGGTCGCCCGGTACGACTAAGTCTGTAAACCGCTCCACAAGGATCTGGCCAGCAAATGAAATCGATAAGTCTTCTGCCTCTATGACTTGTTTTCCTAGGCGATGGGAACCGATGGCGAAATCCAGCTCTCCCTTCGCATCAGGCCCTTTTTGATCCATCAGCTCTTCGGCTCTGCCGATGCGTGCTTTCTGCTTCGTCGTTCTTGCTTTTGCCCCTCTTCTCAGCCATGCAAGCTCGCGTCTGAGTAAGTTTTGACGCTTCGTTTCTTTTACCTGAGCCTCTGCTTCTCGTTCCGCTCTTTTTTCTAAAAAGACTTCATAATTTCCTTTATACGTATAAAGCTGTCCTTGATTCAATTCGTAAATCCGATTGGCCACCCGGTTGAGGAAATAACGATCATGCGTCACCAGAATGACAGCACCGCTGTATTGACTCAAATATCCTTCGAGCCATTCAATCGTTGCATTATCGAGATGGTTGGTTGGCTCATCTAAAATCAGCAATCCCGCAGGCTGAATTAAATTTTTAGCAATCGCGACACGCTTTTTCTGTCCGCCTGATAAGGCATGAACAGAACGGCTCACATCTTTGACGCCAAGCTTTGTCAAAATCGTTTTGGCTGACAGGTTCGCATCCCATGCGTCTTCCTGATCCATTCGATTTTGCATGCGCATGAGCGCCTCTTGTTTTGCTTCATTTTGCGGATCATGCTCTAAATCAGCGAGTGCCTGTTCATATGCCTTCATCGTTTGAATCATGGGTGCTGTTCCAGAAAAAATGTAATCGAGAATCGTTTCATCCCCGTTCATTTCAGGGTCCTGCTCAAGAAATTCGATATCAAGTGTCCCTGCCTTCGTGATGTCACCCTCCTCAAACGATTCAAGTCCTGCAATGACCTTTAGGAGCGTTGACTTTCCTGTTCCGTTTGGTCCAATCAATCCGATGCGTTCCTTTGGTTCTATATGAAAAGAAATATGATCAAACAGCGTTTTCTCGCCATAGGTTTTATATAATCCTTCAACATTCAATAAACTCATTTTTATCAGCCCTTACATAGATTCTTCCTTTATTCTAAATCAGCCAGTAGCAGAAAACTAGTTTTAAAAAACCTGCTGCTGAAAAGAATGTTTCCTTTTGCTGCTCGATACACTATGAAGAGGTGATCTAAAGATGGTAACCATTAGCTTATGTATGATCGTGAAAAATGAAGAGGAGGTGTTAGCGGACTGCCTCTCCTCTGTTCAAGACATTGTCGATGAGATGATCATCGTTGATACAGGTTCAACAGATCGTACGAAGGAGATTGCTCACTCCTTTTCAGCACAGGTACTTGATTTCGAATGGGTTCAGCATTTTGCCAAAGCCCGCAATTTCGCTTTCTCACGTGCAACGAAAGAGTATATTTTATGGCTTGATGCAGACGATGTTCTGCTAGAAGAAGACCGTCAAAAATTTCTTCAGCTCAAAGAGACACTCGATCCTTCGGTAGATGCCGTCTCGATGTTTTATCATGTGGGATTTGATGAAGACGGTCGGGTGAATTTTAAATATAGAAGAAATCGCCTAGTGAAGCGTGCCTTAAACTTTCAATGGTACGGAGCCGTTCATGAGTATCTTCAAGTGTATGGCAACATCTTTCCAGCCGATATCGCCGTCACACACCAAAAGCGTAAGAAAACAACCGCTGGTGAGCCTGGGCGCAACTTGCGAATTTATGAAGATATGCTGGCAAAGGGAGAGAACATGACACCCCGTGATCTCTTTTACTTTGCCAATGAATTAAGAGATAACAAGCAGCATGTCAGAGCGATTCGTTTTTATCATGAATTTTTAGCGACAAAACAGTGCTGGATTGAGGATGAAATTCGCGCATGCCAATATTTAGCCGACTGCTATTATGCGGTAGGTTTCGAGGAAGCGGCTTTATCCTCATTATTACGTTCTTTCTTATATGATCAGCCTCGGCCAGAATTTTGCTGCCGGATCGGGGATCATCTAAAAATTCAAAATAAACATCAGGCAGCGATCTTTTGGTATGAGCAGGCGCTGAAGGCTCCTGAAAACGAAGCAGCCTTCACACTCACACAGTATAAAACGTGGTATCCTCACCTTCAGCTTTGCTATTGTTATTATCAGCTCGGCAATTTGGAGAAAGCCAAAACACATCACCTTGCCTCCGCCGCCCATAACCCCACTCATCCAAGTGTGCTGTATAATGAAAAAATATTTACTAAATAGACATAGACTATCTATCGCCACATCCGCCTTCCATCTCTTGGCGGATGTCTCTTTTTAAGCACAAATTCGATTGTGGCGTTTAATACTTTAGTGATTTAAAGCGTTCTCCAACCAATTGACTAAATTATCATTTAAGCATATACTAACACTCGTCTTACGAAAAGATTTATCCATTAGGAGGTCAACATGAGTTCTTTATTTCGAAAAAAGTCTCTCGACCAGCTCATGCTTGAAAGTCAAACGAAGCGGCTCAGCCGATCGTTAAATACGTTTGATTTAATCTTGCTTGGCATTGGCTGCGTGGTCGGGACTGGTATCTTTGTGATTACGGGGGTTGCTGCTGCGAAAGATGCGGGACCTGCGATTATTATATCTTTTATTTTAGCTGCGATCGCATGCGCCCTTGCTGCTTTTTGCTACGCTGAATTCTCCTCGTCCATTCCTGTGTCAGGAAGCGTCTATACGTATTCCTACGCAACACTTGGGGAATTTCTCGCCTTCTTAATGGGCTGGGATCTCATGCTTGAATATGTCATTGCGCTCTCTGCTGTAGCAAGCGGATGGTCGTCCTATTTTCAATCACTGCTCAGTGGATTCGGTCTGCACATACCGAAGGCATTATCAGCTGCACCTGGAGCCGCTGATGGAGCCGTCTTTAACCTTCCAGGCGCACTCATTATTTTGCTCATCACCTTTATCGTCTCAAGAGGCGTCAAAGAAAGCACGAAGCTGAATAACATCATTGTGCTGATTAAAATTGCCATCGTCCTTCTCTTTATCATTTCTGGCTTTGCTTACGTCAAACCTGAAAACTGGACACCTTTTATGCCGATGGGCTTTCACGGCGTGATTGCTGGAGCGGCGACTGTCTTTTTTGCTTACCTTGGATTTGATGCAATCGCTAATGCGTCTGAAGAAGTCAAAAATCCTCAAAAGGCGATGCCAATCGGAATCATCGGTGCGCTCGGTGTTTGTACGATTTTATACATTGGTGTTTCATTCGTCTTAACAGGCATGGTTCACTATACGAAGCTGAATGTCAGTGACCCTGTCGCATTTGCTCTTCAAGTTGTTGGCCTGAATAGTGTGGCGGGCATTATATCCGCAGGTGCTATTATCGGGATTACGACAGTGTTAATTGCACTTGTTTATGCTCAAGTTCGCTTAACCTTTGCCATGAGCCGAGATGGACTCATGCCGAAAATCTTTTCAAACGTTCATCCAAAATCGAAAACACCGGTTGCCAACACTTGGCTCACAGGTGCTGTTGCGGCATGTATCGTTGGATTCGTTAACTTATCTACGCTAGCGAATTTAGTCAGCATCGGTACACTTGCAGCCTTTACGGTGATCTCTATCGCTGTGATCGTACTACGGAAAAAACATCCGAATATGAAGACAGCTTTTAAAGTACCTTTTGTACCTTACCTTCCCATTATTAGTGCGGTCATTTGTATGATATTGGCTGCTACACTGAAATGGGAGACATGGAGAGCCTTCCTGATCTGGGTGGCCATTGGTGTCGTTGTCTATTTCACCTATGCAAGACGAAAAAGCCATCTGAATGAAACAAATTAGAAAAGAGACACGGGATTCCCGGTCTCTTTTTTTTGCTTAAACCACGCTGTTTTTGACTGAATTTGAGTCCACCATATCTGGATCTAACACGCTTGAAATCGGTATGACAAGCGGTGAACAATCTCCATTGTCCTCTCCAAATCCTTGGTTCAATTTCATTGAGAGAAAATAATCGATCTGCTGATAAGGACCTAGCGTCAGTGATGCACCCCGATCCATTGCATTGATTTTAAAAGCACCGACATTGACGACTGAGGGTGAGAATAACATCACACGTCACTTCCTTTGAATGGGTTTAGCTGCTGGTGAAAAAGAGGCAGGTGAGTCCACTTGATCTCGATCATCTACATGGCTTTTTGTCCCGACAAAACCACTGGCATCTCCAAAATTTTGTCCGTACCCCTGATTTTTTTTATCTGAGTTTTGCCACTCTGCTAACAAATTTTGTCCGACATTCACCGCCGATGCATTTTCAAAGGAATTAATTTTTAACATGAAAATATTAATATTGATATACGGAGTTGGTTGAACCACAGATAAACCTCCTTTTTATAGGTATATGCAAGCACCCATCAAGTATGTTAACAGGAGGTCTTCACATGGACTTCGAAAAAATGAAGCAGTGGATGGATATTGCCCAGCAAATGCATGGGGATGATTTTTGGAAAATGATCTTCGATGATGAGCAAAGATCTCCCTTTATGGCAAATGGTCCATCTCCCTTTACATTCACTCAGCAGGATCAGCGCGGCCCAGACGCGTCGTTTCCACCAATCGACATGGTGGAAACCGCGACAGAAATTCAGTACTTATTTTATTTACCTGGCTACCGAAAGGAAGATGTACAAGTGTTATCATATGGTGAATATTTGGTTGTGAAAGGACAGCGTCTTTCCTTTTTTAATGAGCAGGATTTTCGCCAAAAGCAGGGGAAGTATGGTCCGTTTGAAAAGAAAATCCGGCTTCCAGAAATGATTCTTGGACAAATGAATGCGGCCTTTAAAGACGGTGTACTTTATATCAGGCTGCAAAAGGATGAAGGAAAAGCGACTGCTATTATCATAGATGACGAATATTGATACTCACGGCGTCGATTTGATCACGATCATCAATCGCTTCAATCGGAAGGATCGTGATCACGCCATCAGCATTCTGTTCCCCAAAGCCATTGTTCCTTTTGATCGTACTGCAATGATTGCGAACAAACGTCGAGCCAAACGTCATAGATGATCCTGTGCCAATCGAATTCGTTTTCATATGAGCAATGTGAATCTGAGTAGGCAGCATGTGCGTCTCCCCTTTCTTGTCATCTCTATAAGTATATATCTCACAGCTTTTCCATAGACTAGATCAAGGCAGAAGAAAAGGTTGTGGTCTACTTGAAACATTTCATTCTATCACTCTTTAAAAAAACTGAATCCAGTCCATCCCCCTCTGTCACCGAGCTGGAGAAAAGGCTCACCGCTCTCGAGCAAAAAATGTCCGCACCAGCTTCTCCTGTCTCAGAGGATACACACATTCATATCGAATCCCTGCATGTGGACAAAATTGATTACCATTTAGAGTTTGGGGAGCTTTCCATTGATCAGCTTCAAGGCAGGCTCAATATTGGGGCAACCTATTATACGCCAAAGGACACGCACATCAAAAAATCAGCACCTCCACCGAAGCCAAAAGAAACAAAAACACCGACAGTCTCGATTCGATCAAAGCCATCATCTTAACCCGCTCAGCTTTTAAGCACAATCGGGAGCCAGAAATACACCGCAAGGACAATCACCACAATACTCATGATATTTAACCAAAAGCCTGCCCTGACCATATCAGATATTTTCAGCACGTCCGCACTAAAGACAGCAGCATTTGGCGGTGTGGAAATCGGCAGCATAAACGCACATGAGGAAGCCAAAGCAGCCGCAGCCATTAACCCATAGGGCTCGATGCCAATCGCAAGCCCAAGCCCTACCGTAATCGGAATAATCATATTGGCAACAGCTGTATTTGACATAATTTCAGTCATAAACAAAATCGCTCCCGTTAAAATGATCAATAGCATGATATACGAAAGCCCATTTAAATGCTGTAGATTTTCCCCGATCCATCCTGTTAGATTGGTTTCTGCAAAGCCCGTAGCGAGTGAAAGCCCACCTCCAAACAAAAGCAACAGCCCCCATGGTAGCTGTTTCATATCCTGCCATTCTAATATTCTCTCTCCGTTTGTTGCTGGAATGAGAAATAACAGCATGGCACCGAAAATGGCGATAGATGTATCAGATACGGTGATCCCTCCAAACAAAAAGAGCTTAAAAATCCACAAAAACGCCGTCATAAGAAAAACACCAAACACCCATTTCTCCTCTTGTTTCATTTTCCCTAAATTCTCTAATCCTTTTCGAATGAACGTTACACTCATTTCACCTGTGTGCTCTACTTTGAACTGTACCTTGGTCAAATACAGAAATAAAAGAATGAGCAGAATCATCGCAACAGGAAAACCAAACAAAAACCACTCAAAAAACATAATTTCCCGATCTAATAGCTTTTTTGACATTGCAGCAAACACAGCATTTGGCACAGACCCAACAAGTGTTGCCAAACCACCAATTGACGCTGAATACGCAACCGACAATAAAATACTTTTACTGAATCGTTCAAGAGATGGACCAGCTAAGATGTCATTAGCCTTGACCTCTTTAATCACAGCCAGTGCCACCGGGAGCATCATCAGGGCTGTCGCTGCATTTGAAATCCACATAGATAAAAAAGCAGTCGCGATCATGACACCTAATACAATGCGGTCACTTCGTGTGCCAATCACCCTTAAAATGTGTAAGGCCATTCTTCTATGCAAATTCCATTTTTCAATGGCAATTGCAATCATAAATCCTCCCATGTACATAAAAACGATCGGATCTCCATAAGCTCTTGATGTCTGTTCCATAGAAAGCCCGCCAAGTGTCGGCAGTAGGATGATGGGCAATAAAGATGTTGCAGGTATGGGCAGTGCTTCTGTCACCCACCATGTAGCCGTCCAAGCGGTAATGCCCAAGACTACCCTCGCAGCATAGGTCAATTCATTTTCAGGTATGAGAAAAAGAATGAGCAAGAAGAGTGCCGGTCCAAGAACAAGTCCAATCACATTCACCTTTTTATAAACGATAACAATTCCCCCTATTGAAAGCGTTTGTATATTTTTCTATTTTTTCACATTCGATGATCTCTTAAGAAATCCTTTAAATCATAAGAAAAAATGAAGATATCTTTCATAGAAACAAGCTATCATTTTCGTCCCTTTCCCAAAACCATGACATCGTGCCTTGGTCTATTTTCATAGGAGAAACTATACAAATCACGACCAATCACTGTAAAATATAGAGGATCTAATCAAAAATTGAGGTGTTTTCATTGTATACGGATCAACGAAAATCATTTTGGAAACAGAAAAAAGTCATGATCCCCATTCTTAGTATCATCGTAGTTGCTGCTGCTTTCTTTTTCTTAAAAGATTCTCTTTTTTCAAAAGAAAAAGAAGCTTTAAAAGCGGCTCAATCCTTTACGAAACAAATGGAGAAGAAAGACTTTACAAGGCTGGCTGATGAGGTAACAAGTGCGTCTTTGAAAGCCAATGACTTCTCAAAAAAACAACTAGCCGAAAAATACGACAATATCTTTAACGGAATTGGTGCTTATGATCTGAACATATCAAAGCTCAATGTTGAAAAACAGGACAAAGGAAATGGGTATCAATTTTCCTATGATGTGACAATGAAAACGTCATTGGGCAAGCTGCACAAGCTTTCTTACAAGGGCGTTCTCTCAGAAGAAGATGACAAATGGAAAGTCGACTGGAAGCCAAATCTCATCTTCCCGCAAATGGAGAAGGGAGATACCATCAAGGTCAAATCAGACCCTGCTGTCCGTGGAAACATCGTCGATCGAAAAGGGCGTACCCTAGCAGAAACAACTGGTGGAAGCGCACTTGGCATCATCCCAGGAAAGCTTGGCACAGGGGAAGAAAAAGAACGCAATATCAAAAAAATCAGCAAGGCGTTTGATTTAGATGAAGAACTAATCGACAATCAGCTGAAACAAGCATGGGTCACAGACGACACGTTTGTCCCGCTCAAATCAATGTTAGAACAGAAGCCGATTCCAAAGGATATAAAAGGCGTCACCTATCAATCGAAGGAAATGCGTTACTATCCTTATAACGAAGCCGCCGCCCATCTCACCGGCTATGTCGGGAAAGCAAATGCAGATGATATCAAAAGAAATCCGGCATTAAAAGCAGATCAAATCATTGGCAAAACCGGTCTTGAATTCACATTTGACAAAAACTTGCGCGGACAAGATGGCGGAAGCATTTTGATCGTCCATGATGAAACAGGCATTGAAGAAACATTGCAAAAGTCAGATCGACAAGATGGAAAAACAGTGAAGCTGACCATTGATGCCTCTTTACAGAAAAAAGCCTATGAACAGCTGAAAGGTGAAAAAGGAGCCGTCACGATCATGAATCCATCATCGGGGGATCTATTAGCGCTTGTCAGCGCCCCTTCCTATGATGTCAATCTCATGACAAACGGGATCACACCTAAGCAATATCAGGCATACAGTGAAAACCCAGATCTCCCATTCCAAGCCCGGTATGCGAGCCGGTATGCACCAGGGTCTACATTCAAAACCATTACAGCAGCCATCGGGCTGGAAACAGGTGTCACAAAGCCTAATAAAGTACGCACCATCCATGGACTGAAATGGCAAAAGGATCAATCTTGGGGCAATTATCGAATTACACGGGTTCACGATAAAGAAAACGTAAATATGGTTGATGCCCTCGTGTACTCAGATAATATTTACTTCGGACAGGAAGCACTGGAAATTGGCAAAGACACCTATGAGAAAAAAGTGAAAGCATTTGGGTTTGGCGAAGATTTGCACATGCCATTTACAATGAAACCAGCACAAGTATCAAACGACGGCATTCAATCGGACATCTTACTTGCTGACTCAGCATATGGTCAAGGCGAATTACTCATGTCACCGATTGAACAAGTACATGCCTATTCTCCATTTGCAACAGGAGGCAAGCTTGTCTATCCTCGAGTCGTTCAAGATGAGAAAACAGCATCACCAAAACAAATCATCAAAGAAGACTCGGCAAATACAGTGAAAGACGCGCTCACTCAGGTCGTGACGAGTCCAAACGGTACAGCTCACTCCTTACAAATTGAAGGAGCTGACATTGCCGCTAAAACAGGAACAGCAGAGCTGAAAAGCAAACAAGGAGCGACAGACGGTTCTGAAAATGGATTTTTACTTGCATTTAATCCTAAAAAAGAAGATTACGTCCTCGTCGGCATGATTGAAGGTGTAAAAAATCGCGGTGGTAGTGGACTCGTCATTCAAAAAATGAAGCCTGTCATCGCAACTTTTTATAAGTAACCATTTAGAGACACAAGCGCTTGTGTCTCTTTTTTCTAAATCATGACAATTTGCTATTGTTTTATAGTTCACCTTATGAATAAAATGAGAAGAATGCAAAATAGAAAACAGTTGAATGAAAGGAGGAAGTCTCATTGGCTATTGCTGCTCGTACAAAGGATACACCTCAAAATTCTGTCACTGGATCAACGGTTTATCCCATTTTATTGATTATTGGCATTTGCCATATGCTCAATGACACTTTGCAAGCCGTTATTCCTGCCATGTTCCCTATTTTAGAACGCTCAATGGGGCTGACCTTTACACAATTAGGGCTGATTGCCTTTACATTAAATATGGTCTCCTCCGTGATGCAGCCCGCTATTGGGTGGTACACAGATAAAAGGCCGTTGCCTTATGCACTCCCGGTTGCTTTATTTTCTAGTGCTATCGGTATATTCGGGCTTGCGTTTGCGCCTTCCTTTGCCACCATTTTGCTTTGCGTTGTCTTTATCGGACTCGGCTCTGCCATTTTTCATCCAGAGGGCTCCCGCGTTGCCAATATGGCAGCTGGTCCAAGACGAGGACTTGCACAATCTATCTATCAAGTAGGCGGAAATACAGGTCAAGCCTTTGCTCCGCTAATCGCTGCATTCATGCTCGTCCCTCTCGGTCAGCCAGGCGTGGCTTGGTTTACGATTGTTGGAATGATGGCTGTCGTTTTCCTTCTTTATATTTCAAGATGGTACGCAGGAAGACTTCAAACCATTCGAGCTCAAGCGAAAAAAGCTCCACCAAAAGCTGCAAGATCTGAACTTCACCGTAAGTCAGCACTCACAGCACTTGGCATTATCGTCTTTCTCATCTTTGCCCGCTCTTGGTATGGAAATGCGATATCAAATTTCTATGCGTTTTATGCGATTGAACAATATGGATTGACGATTAAAGAATCACAGACTTATATTTTCTTATTTCTCATTCTAGGTGCAATAGGGACATTTTTAGGCGGGCCGCTTGCAGACCGCTTCGGCAAGAAAACCGTGATTTTAATTTCCTTATTGGCATCCTTTCCACTTGCCTTGCTGCTGCCATTTGCCGGACCTGTTTTTGCCTATGTTTTACTTGGACTGATTGGAGTCATTCTGACGTCAAGCTTCTCTGTCACAGTCGTTTATGCTCAAGAACTATTTCCCGGGAAAATTGGCACAATGTCTGGTTTAACGGTTGGACTTGCGTTTGGTATGGGTGCCATCGGATCGGTCGCTTTAGGCTCATTCATTGATGCCTTCGGTTTAACGCCTACCATGATCGGAGTCGCCTTTTTACCGATATTAGGGATCCTAGCCTTCTTACTACCTAGCGATCAAACCATCTCCAAATGGAATGAATCATAAAAAGGAGAAAACCGCTCAGTGATTGAGCGGTTTTTTCACATTTCATAAAAATGCGTATCAGGTACATGCTTCTTTGCAATAAACCCTTGCTGGAATTCTGGAAAGACCTTTTGCACCTGTTTGATTTTTTGATGAACCAAATCGGCATACGGAATATATAAATGATCCACAAGCTTTTGTTCTGTCATATAGTAATACCAATTCAGATTAAAGGTATTCTCATCAATGATCGTAAAGGCAGAAAAATGATAGAACAAGAGTGGACATTCGTCGAGATACATTTCCCCTTTCACAACTGAAAGCTTGTAGTTTTCAATATTCCAAATCGCGGCATTGGCTCCTTTAGATGTCACCACATGGACCTCTTCAAAATCATCGATCCATCTTTCAACATACCGCTGATCTCCATACGTCTTATTTTTTGTATCCATTTCGACTGTACAGTGTGCAAGACAGTTTTCCTTCCATTGTGTGACCGCCCGTTTGGCAACGTCTGTGTTGCGGCAGCCGACAAATCCAGTATTGAAGCGGCCAGATAACTCATAAAAGTGATAGAACCGCTTGGAATTCATATGATCCGTCAAAAATAAATGAGCGAGTGGATTCTCTGCAAATATCGCCTCTGGATCATGATAAAAATACAAATCCGTATCCAAATGGGCGAGATAATCCGCTTCTGAGGACTCAAGGATTTTGAGCAAAAAAACGGGCTTTAACGTCCAGCAATACTCATGGAACGTCCGATCATCCTTTGCCTTTCGCAGCGTCTCATCTTCAATATCTTCAAGCTGTTCATATTGAACGTGCGGATGAGGAAATTCACTTAACACCTTGTAAGCCAAAGGGTCTGCACATAGAACAGACAGCTTGAATGAATGAGCGGTTTGTTCAAGAGAATGAATCAGCGCCAAAAGCTTAAAAACATGTGTATTCGACACAATGGTTGTAAAATGATAAGATGCCATCTACAACACATCCACTTGAAACAAATCAACGCGTAATAGCTCTTTTGTCAGCCCTTGAATGGCTTCTACAAGCACTGTGCAGCCATATTCCTGCCGTGCAAGCTGCGCTGCCTCTGACAGCTTTTTCAAAGGGACATGTCTAGCGGTCAGCTGATCTTTATTATCGCGTTTGACGCCTACGTTCCGCTCTGTGATCAAATGAAGCAGCTCTAAAAAATAAGAGAGCAGACCATCGAATACCGGATTTTCACGCAGCTGCCGGACTTCTTTCACAATGTCATTTGTGACGGTGTGAGAAAATGGACCAGAGAAAGCCAAATGGACATCAATGGCATCAATATTGTTGTACTTCTCGCACATATACAAAATGTTATATTTGATGTCATCAAATGACGTTAAATTACTTGGATGCTCCTGATGCACGCTCATGATATCCTCTCGCAATTCAAAAGAGAGACCAAGCTGATGCAGACGAATTCCTAAATCATAATCCTCAAACCCGTACCGAACGATCTGTTCATCAAACATCCCGAGCGCGATGACATGCTTGCGTTTGACAGAGGAGTTATTCGTAATAAAAAATCGCCACGGCAGCTCATAAGAGCCTAAATCATAGTTGTACGTGCGCAAAATGTCTTTGAGGATATCAATAAACTCAGACTGCAAATCGAAGCTTTTCTCTAGAAATGCACCATTTTCAACTTCCTTCATTGATAAAAGAGGCGTTTTATCATTCATTTTCCGCTTATACAGGCCTTGCTTTTTCAACCGATTGATATGATCCTGATCAAATGCTTCGTAAAAATAACGATAAATCCGCTTCCAGCATACACCACAAATGACAAGGTCCTCATGATCAGCATGTGCCTCCGCATGCTTTTGAATAAATTGCGGCTCTGCCAGCATATCGCTGTCATGGAATATCAGCAAGTCTCCCTCCGCCTCGCGAATGGCATGATTGCGCCCCTTGGCTATCCCTTGATTGACAGGAATACGCACCTTTTTAAACGGGAAATTCACCTCAATGTTCTCGAGCATTTCCATCGTGCCGTCCGTTGACCCATTATCGGCGACAATGACCTCAAACGGAATATTCGTATCCTGAAGCGTTAAGGAAAAAAGACTCCCTTCTAAACGCTCCTTGGCATTATAGCTCGGAATAATGACGCTTACCTTTGGCTTCTCATTCATGCGTCATCCTCCTCCAATTTGGCATAGCCGTTAAACAGCGGATCGACCTGCTCAACAGATTCAATCACATGGCGCAGCACGTTTCGATAGGCTTCTTGGAAAAACGGCAGATCATCTCTCCCCTTTTCATGAATTTGCTGCATCTCATCCTTGCTCACGATGCGAAAGCCGCTGAAATGATAGCAAATGAGCGGATGCCCATCCTCCAGCAAAATCCGTCCATTTTCTTCCCGATAGGAATGCTGCCCATAGTTCCAATGACCAATATTCACGCCTTTTGTTTGGATATCCTCCACTTTTTCAAACAGCTTCGGCATATGATCGAGATATCCTTGATCTCCAAACTTGCCTTCGCCCGGTGCATTTTTGCATTCCTTCAAGCATTCTTCCTTCCACCAGCTGAGGCATTTTCGTCCGGCTTTATCTCCTTTAAAATGCAGGAAGCCAGAATTATAGCGACCTAAAAGCTTCTGAAGCATCTTCACTTCCTCAGGATCAAAGCTCGGAATCACAATATCCCCTCTCGAGAGTAAAACAGAGGCATCCGGCTGATGTTGAAAAATCACTTGCGGGCTCTCATAAAAAAATAAATCCGCATCAAGATAGGTTACTCCTTCTGCCTGCTCCTGTTCAAATAACCACTCAATCCACATCGGTTTTAATGTCCAGCAATATTCCGAGGCATCCCGTTCCTCTTTTTTCTCCAGCAGCTCCGGCGTTTCGAGCTCCCGTACATGAACAAGATCAACATGAGGAAAATTCATTTGATGAAGCAGATCAAATGCAGCATCATCCATACATAACGTCTTGATGACAGCATCATCTTCTACTTGCTTCAATGACAAGAAAAACGCAATGGCTTGATAAAGTCTTCCACTTGATAGAACCGTACAATATATGCTGTTCATCTACTTACACCTCTATTTTTGAAAGAATTCGCGGTACCATTCAATCGTCTTCTCTAAACCTTCATCAATCGAGTAGTCTGGCTTCCAATCAAGCAGCTTTCTCGCCTTTTCTGCCGACAAATATTGATGCTTTATCTCATGCGTTCCTTGGTTTAAAATACGAGGCTTCAGTTCACTGCCCATTGCCTTTAAAATCTTATCCACGAGCTCAAGAACCGTCAGCTGAATTTCATTACTAAAGTTAAAGGCTTCTCCAGCGAGCCCTTTTTCCTCCATCTTCTCAGCTAGCAACAAATAAGCCTTAACCGCATCTTCAATGTAGAAATAATCACGAATAAATGTCCCGTCACTTCTAATTTCCGGCGCTTCTCCTTCTAGCACAAGCTGGATGGTTTGCGGAATGATTCTGTTGAAATTTAAATCCCCGCCCCCGTATAAATTGCCGCAGCGCGTAATACAAACTGGAAGACCATATGTGTTGTAATACGTGTGAGAAATTAAATCTGCACAGCTCTTTGATACATCATACGGATGTTTCCCATTTAGCGGCATGTCTTCATCGTATGGAAGCTGCTCCTGATCGCCGTATGCTTTGTCACTTGATGCCACGATGACTCGTTTGATCAGCGGCTGTCTTCTGCACGCCTCGAGTACATTCCATGTCCCTAAAATATTGGCTTCAAATGTAGAAACAGGGTGTCTATTTGCGACCCCAACAATGGCCTGCGCCGCCAAATGGAAGACAGTATCAATTTCGTATTCTCCTAACGCACGTTCAATCGTTTGCATATCCTCCAATGCACCTTGCACCACATTCATCTTTTCAAATTGACTGCCTTGATATAAATTCGACCTTGGCACCTGATCACGCACAAGTCCCGTCACGTTTGCCCCTTGATCAATCAATTCCTTGACGAGATAGCTTCCCAATAGTCCTGTACATCCAGTCACAAATACGTTTTTCCCATTCCAAAATCCGCTCATGCCGTCACCAAACCTTCCATGGTTGTTTTCCATTTGTCCACATGCCATTGATTTCCTTCAGGTTCTTATACGTATCGATCGCTGTCCAAAATCCGTGGTGCTCATAAACCGCTAGCTCTCCATCATTCGCCAGATTTTGAAGAGGCTCCGCTTCAAACACGCATTGATCATCGTCTGTCAAATAGTCAAATACCTTTGGAGACAACACAAAAAATCCTCCATTGATCATCCCGATACTGTCTGTCTTCTCAGAGAAGGATTGTGCCATCCCGTTATATACCTTCAACGTCCCGTACTGTGACTTCTTTTCAATTCCTGTGACAGTCGCAGCTGCCCCAAGATCCTGATGACGCTTCAGCAAATGAAACATATTGACATTGGCAAGTCCATCACCATACGTCATCATGAATGTCTCATCCCCAATGTAGTCCTGTGCCTGCTTTAACCGTCCGCCTGTCATCGTATTCTCGCCTGTATCTAAAAAGGTGATTTTCCAGTTCTCTGACTTTCCTAAAAGCTTCATCTCCCCTGTCGCCATATCTAGCTTCATGCTATGATGCCGCCAGTCGTAGTTCAGGAAATACTCTTTGATCTTCTCTCCTTTATATCCAAGCAATAAGATAAACTCATCTACTCCGTAATACTGATAGATTTTCATAATATGCCATAGAATAGGCCGATCTCCGATCATAGCAAGTGGTTTAGGAAGCGCTTGTGTGACCTCACTCATTCTCGTTCCCTTTCCTCCGCAGAGAATGACTGCTTTCATCTTCTCCCCTCATCTCTCTATGAAAAATTTTTGATTGAAAACCTTATCTTTATGCGGAAAATCAGTACATGTACCCTCATACTTTGTCCGACATCAGGTTTTGAATCTACTCTATTCATATGTCGAAATGAGAGAGGGTGCCACCTAGCATTTAACTATTTTTACAAATAAAAAAAGAGCGAGATTTGTATTCTCGCTCTTTCAAAGTTTAAATTGTATATTATCAGGGTAGATGGTATGATAAACATGTGCATCAACAGCACAAACAGCCTCTTTTTATCAAGAGACTACTAGATGGAATGAATTCAAGTGGCAGCTTGCTTCATTCTCAATATGAATCACGGAGGTGAATTCCCATGGCACAAAACGTACTTTGTGAAGTGAACTCTTGCCGTTTTTGGGCGGATAACAGCTGTACAGCTTCTACCATTAAAATTGGTAAAAACACAATGACTGATGTGACTCGCAATGCTGAAACTGATTGCGAAACATTTGAAACAAAATAAGTGATTTTTCTGAGATGAAGGAACTAGCAGGTTCCTTCTTTTCTTTTATCATTCTATCAAGAATGATAATTATTATCAAGTGTTTTTCATTAAACATTTCTCGGGAAATAATGACACGATATTTCTCCATTCGTTGACGATTTTCACTCCTTTTTCTATACTCAACATATCCGAAGAAGAAAAAGTGGTGACCAATCAATGGATTTTACGATACGTTTTCTATCATTCTTTGTCGTAGAAATCGAAGGCAAAGATGAACAAGCAAATAAACGGTTCAAGCATTATCAAACATTAGATCAAGAGGAATTTGAACAAAGTGAGCTGAAGGACTTTTTAGATGGTGAGCTAAAAAAAATCGTCAAACGAAAAGTGGACAGACACCCTAAATCTGAACAAGTACCAACCAAAATTGGCCGGTTCATTGTCGAACCCGGTCATGAACTCGATTCAAATCCAAACTACAATTTATTTCATCAGACGAGGTTTGCCGATACAAAAGAAGTATTTAATGAATGCAGTGAACAGTTTGTTCGCACGTATTTAGATACAAGTGCTGTCAGAGGCGGCGTTTTTTTAGTTGCGTCTGCCGTTCCTAAAAAGTACTTCGATGACTCCTTTGTCTTTATTATGAAATGCGATTTTGAACAGAAAGTCGCTTCTATCGCTGATACATCTACCTTGATCAAAAAAGTAGAAATGGCGATTACGACAAAAAATATGAAATCGATTCAATACCCGTTTATGCCAGAAGAGGGCATGACAGAGGAAGCTGAAGTGAAAATTCACCAATCCTCACATGCTCGTTATTTTGAGGACTTTCTGAAATTCGTCGAATACGGAGAATCTATGCCTGAAATCATGAAATCACAGGTCATGAACATGGTGCAGGAACAAGTATTTGAAACATTACAGGATGAAAGTGAAGAATTAAAGCAGTTCGAAGAGGATCTTGAAGTATGGGAAGCGAGTGAAAAACGAGAAATTAGAGAAACACTCAATACAGAACAGGTCACACTAGCAGCTTCTCACATTGTGGAACAAACCCCTGATATCACAATGAAAATGCGTCTAGGTGAAACAGAAATCAAAGGGCTTCTAGCGGACTTTGGCCACTCGATCCATATTGCGAAGGTCAACAATCGATATGTCGTGCTCGTCGAAGCAGACCAAATTGTCTTCGAAAAAGGAAGCACACCTGTAGAATTCCATAAACCAAATGGATTAAAAGAGGTTGTCAGCCAGCTCACGCAAAAAGCCTACGATTCAGACTTAGAATAAGAGAATATGACTGCCTCCTGCGATCAGCTGCATGAGGCAGTTTTTTTATATGACGCTTTATTTTTTACACTGCACTAGAAGAAACATGCTGCCCGCCTCTTATCCACATGCTGACAAGCATTAAGCTTATGATGAGCATCAACCAAAAGACGCTGTTTGTTCCGAAAAACTGAATCAACGTATACCCGCACAAAGGCCCTAAAGCAGCCCCCATATCTTGAACAAAAGAATAGCTGGCGAGAAAGCGGTTCTTATCTGTTTGAGCAGAGGCTTTTTGAAAGGCAAGTGTATCGGTGAACGTTGTGACAATCGTTGCCAGCAGCTGAATCAAAAGCAGCATCAATAGGAACCAGCCGCTTACCTTCAGCATGACCCCAAGAAAACTGAGCCCTCCAAATGAAAGAAACATCCAGCATAGCATTCGTTCCTTCATCACAAGCCGATCAAACCATTTGCCCGTTCTCGGTGCTACAAATGGTTCCCATCCCCACCTAATTGCTTGAATCACACCGCTTAAAGCCGAAGCTCCGATGACAAAGCCAAACAGAGTCAATTGATCCTGGTCAATCTTTGCTTCAATGACATGACTCAGCGTGGATGCGAATAAACCTTGAATGATCAGTGCGATCAGCATGCCTGTTATCAGTACTTTTACAACATCTCGTGTAAACCACTTTTGTTTGATGCCATGATACACCTGCGTGCCTTCTCTCTTTTCAATTTCATCCAACGATACATAAAAAATGCATCCCATCAATGTAAGTAAACCAAAGACTAGCGTCATGGACTGGAAGCCGATCAAGCTAGCAAAGATTCCGCCAAATAACATGCCAAATAAACTACCAAGCCGGTAAAGCCCATTATAAAGCCCCGTCAAATGTCCTTGTGAGCCTTCGTCCATTTCAGCCAAAACCCTCATCCCGCTCATTCGGAGTAATGTCCAAGCGAGACCCCATGCGCAGCGGCAGATAAGCAGCAGCCAAAAGCCGCTCATCCCATATAATATCGTGGTCACTGACGCGATCAAAATCGCGATCAATACACCCGTCTTCATTGGGATATAGCGATAGAGCCACCATACGACAGGTGCTAGCGGGATACGAATGAATCGGTTGATGGACAGCAGTAACCCGACCTCCCAAATAGATGATAAACCAATCTCTTTCCAATAGACCGGGAGAACAATATAGAGCATTGAATCCCCAATAAGTGCAAATGCTGTGATAAGCGATATTGACACAACTTGCTTTTGACGACGATCCATTTTTTCTTCCCCCTTCGCTACCTTTACGATAAGGGATGCCTTATAATAAATCTAATGAATGTTTTTGATTGTTTTATCAAAATAATTGATAGGTGGTGCGAAGTTGAATTTACATGCCCTTCGGATTTTTGCAAAGGTCGCAGAGACAAAAAGCGTCACACAAACTGCCGACGCACTATCTTTGACACAGCCAGCTGTGACGGCTCAGCTTAGAAGCATTGAACGAGAGATCGGGTTTCGCCTTTTTAAACGAAACGGTCGGGGCATTGCGCTCACAGAAATGGGAAAGATGCTGTATCCTTATGCCCGGCAAGTGTTTGAGGCTGAAAAGGAAGTAGAATATCAGATCACGCTATTACAAAACGGGAAGAAGGGGCGCCTCCGCATCGGTTCTACCTATGTACCACTCAACTTTTTACTGCCTGATTGGCTGGCTGCTTTTAAAACGTCATCACCACAGACAGAAATCGAATTAAAAAGCGGAAATTCCGCTCAAGTGATAGAGAGCCTGCTTCAATATGAATCAGATGTCGCCATCGCTGTAATTGAAGATTTGCATCATGAGGAGATCGTTACCTCTCATTTGACGAATTTAAGCTATGATTTTATTGTGCCAGCAGACCATCTGTTGAACGGAAAAACCGTTCCGCTAGAGCACCTGAGTCAGGAGCCCTTTTTAATGCGTGAAGAAGGCAGCTCCACTAGAGATAAGCTCTTTTCCCTGTTCACCTCGAAAGGAATTAAAAAACCGACTGTTGATTTACAATTCAGCGGTGTTCATGAAGCGATTCAAATGATTAAAGCTGGCTATGGGATCACACTTGTTCCCCGTGATGCGGTTCAAGGCAGTCTCACGCGGAAAGAGATTGGACGTGTATATATCGAAGGCATAGAAATCGTCAGACCTGTTGTGATCTGCAAACGGGCGAATGACCTTGAAGAAAATAGAACCGTGGATGCCTTCCTGCAAATGAAAGATATCGGTCCATTTAAGGAGCCGGCTGCAAATTAAAAAGGTGCCTGCATGAGAAACAGGCACTTTTTTCTATTCTGCTGGCTGCACGATGTCATACGGTACAGCCTTTGAGGCTTTCACTAATTGTTCTGGTGTGATCAGTATTTCATTTCCCCATTCACCTGCTCCAACGCCTAATATTTCCTCCTCTAATAGCGAAGCTTCGATGATGGTGCGGAAGCCTTCTGGCTGCCAGCAAAACGGCGGTATTGAGCCAATTCGGTAGCCTGTCACTTCTAGAACCTTCTCTGGTGATGCCATTTTAATATTACGAGAGCCGGCCGCTTTCTTTAGTTTCCCTGACTTAATATGCTGGTCTGCGCCAACCATCACAAGCAGCTGCTCCCCTTCCCCTGTTTCAAAAATCAATGTTTTGATCATTTGTCTTTCGCGAAAACCAAGGGCTGCTGCTACATTTGCGGCTCCCTTCTCTGTTTCGGAAGAAAATGTTTTGATTTCATATGGGATGCTGTGCTGATTCAAGAATTCATGTGCTGGCAGTACTTTCATTGATTTGAACCCCTTTCCTTACGATGTCTTTCATTTAGCTTATCACAATCCTCTCATCCTTAAGATGTATTTTTCAATGAAAAGCCACTGTGTCCTTCTTCACCATGCTATACTGAACTTGTTTTTGGAAAAGAAGGAGTCGATTGGATATGGGAAACAAGTTTTGGTGTTATACAGGCAGTAAAAGCCTTCTCATGCTAAGTGATATTCTATTTGTCATGACGATCACATTTGTGATCTATCAAGATACACAATCTGTTGCGTATGCAGCTTTATTTCCGTTAATAAGAACGCTATGCCAGCTATTAGCTGGGCTCATCTCTCCTGTTTTGGCAGATCACTATCAAGCGGGCCGGCTGTTGAAATGGGTCCCGCTTTTACGTCTTGGGATGCTCATCGTGTTTACAGCTCAATTTCATTTCTTTCAGCAGCATATGATTTGGCTGTTTGGTGCGCTCATTCTCATTTCCATCACAGGCGGGTTCATTAGCCCTTTATTGCAGGCCATCATGCCGATGCTTGTGCCAGAAAATCAGCTTGTGAAAGCGAACAGTACAGCCTCCATTTTTCAACAAACGGTTCAAATTGCCGGCTATTCGTTTACTGGAATGCTCGTTCTGTTCATTGGTCCCTTTTATTTAATGTGGATCACTTGTTTGATGATTGTGTTGTCTTATTTATTTTTCATCCCTTTATTTCCTCTTCTTAAGCAAGAAGACACCGTTCGAAAAGCAAATAAGATGAACAGTTTCAAGGATGGCTGGACGATCATTTGGACAAATAAAACAATTCGCACCCTGACCTTTATGGATGTGTGTGAAAATATAGCAGGCGCTGTGTGGATTGGGGCAATTACGCTTGCCTTTGTCACACAAGATTTAAACGAAAGTGAGGATTGGTGGGGATTTATCAATGCCGCTTATTATACCGGCGCCATTCTAGGCGGGCTCTTGGCTGCGTGGATAAGCCGGTTCATTCAAAAGCAGCTTCTTCTCTTTATGGCAGCTGGTTCATTCATTTATGCAGTGCTGACCATTGTCTATTCACTGAACAGCCTGCCGTGGCTTGCTTTGCTGCTTTGTATTTTGATGGGGCCTGCCTATCAAATTCGTGATGTTTCACAGCAAACCATTCTTCAAACGGAAACGCCCGTCCGAGATTTATCTAAGGTGTACTCGGCTCATTACGTCCTTTCCTCTGTATCTGTCGGTTTATCTATTTTCTTTGTTGGATTGATTGCAGATGCATTTGGAGCGAGGACTGTGTATTTGCTGGGCGGCTTGTTTGTGCTCATCTGTTCCGGGATTGCCATCCTCGCTTTTATGAGGCAGAAAAAAAAGAGCGGCTGATTCATGCAGCGGCTCTTTTACTTTTCCTTTAACATCGCGAACATATCACGAGCCATCGCTTCTAAAATATACACAACGGGCGTCTGTGTCGTAATATTAGCTCTGTGAACCCGTTCGTCTGTCACGTAATAAGCAATATTTAAATCAGAAATGCGCGAAACCGTACAGTGCTGATTGTTTGTAATGCTAATGATTTTGCTGCCTTCTCTTTTTAACTTCGAAATATGGTCGATTGTAATACTGTTCTCCCCTGATACTGACAGCACAATGGTGACACTATTGTCTAAATACTGCATATTCATCGGGAAAAACGGATCATTGATGTAAAATGAAAATTTCTCAAGACTTGAAAAGTACCTTGCCCCATACTGCGCCAAAATACCAGAGCTGCCAGTGCCAATAAACAGCACATTTTTTGCATCGGCAATGAGTCTTGCTGCCTCTTTAATTTTCCCCTCAAAGTCCCCTTTTAGTGTTCGTTCAATAAATTCATACAGAAAGTGCTGGGTGCTTTTTAAAGTAGGTGTCTGCTCTGCTTCTAAATACATTTTAAGCTTCACTTTAAACTCTGAAAAGCCTTCACAATTTACTTTTCGGCAAAAGCGAAGGACAGACGAGGTGGATATATGGGCAGCATCTGCTAAGTCCCGAATTCTCATATACACGACCTTTTCACTGTTTTCCATGATGTATCGGTATAAAGCGCTTTCTAGTTCATTAAAGCTGGAAATAACCTCACTTGAAAACATCTGACTTCCCCTTTCTCCAACAGCATGTCACAATGTGTTTCTTTTATGTAACAAATCTCTAAATAGGGCACCCTTGCCTAAAGACGCTGAAGTCATTTACGCACGAGCTGCTCTCACGATAAGCTATAGATGTACAAACAAAAGAATTGGCTTTTCTCTATTATAACATTGCGCGTTACATTATTCGGAGGTGCAGAACATGGCAAAAGGATTAAAGGTTGTCACAATTGGCGGAGGATCAAGCTATACACCAGAGCTTGTAGAAGGATTTATTAAACGATACGATGAATTCCCGATTAGCGAACTTTGGCTTGTCGATATTGAAGCGGGAAAAGAAAAGCTTGAAATCGTCGGAGATCTTGCAAAACGAATGGTGAAAAAGGCAGGACTTCCAATCGAGGTCCATTTAACATTAGATCGCCGGAAAGCGCTTGTGGACGCTGATTTCGTCACAACACAATTCCGTGTCGGACTTCTTGAAGCACGTATGAAGGATGAACGCATTCCTTTAAAATATGATGTCATTGGTCAAGAAACGAATGGTCCAGGAGGTCTATTCAAAGGGCTTCGCACCATTCCAGTCATTCTTGATATTGTGAAAGATATTGAAGAACTGTGCCCAAACGCATGGCTTGTGAACTTCACAAATCCAGCGGGTATGGTTACAGAAGCCGTACTTCGCTATTCAAACCATCGCAAAGTCGTTGGACTATGCAACGTGCCAATCGGCATTCGCATGGGAATTGCCAAAGGGCTTGATGTCGACGCAAGCAGAGTCGAGGTCAGCTTTGCTGGATTGAACCATATGGTCTTTGGACTCAATGTATTCTTAGATGGCAAAAGTATCATGGATCAAGTCATCGAAGACATGGCAGATCCAAACTCCACGATGTCGATGAACAACATTCATGCCATTCCGTGGGATGCTGATTTCTTAAAAGGGCTTGGCGTGATTCCATGTCCATATCACCGCTACTACTACAAAACAAGTGATATGCTGGCTGAAGAAAAGAAAGCAGCAGAGAATGAGGGCACTCGTGCAGAAGTCGTTCGTGCACTAGAAAATGACCTGTTCGAGCTGTACAAAGACCCTGATCTTGATATCAAGCCACTACAGCTTGAAAAACGAGGCGGTGCCTACTACAGTGATGCGGCTTGTAACTTGATTGCATCCATTTATAACGACAAGCATGACATTCAGCCTGTGAACACGATCAACAATGGTGCCATCAGTGACATTCCAAATGATTCTGCTGTTGAACTGAACTGTGTCATCACAAAAGACGGCCCTAAACCAATCGCTGTTGGCGAAATGCCAGTCGCAGTCAAAGGACTTATTTCTCAAATTAAATCCTTTGAACGTGTTGCCGCTGAAGCAGCCGTGACAGGCGATTACAACACAGCACTTGTCGCAATGACGATCAACCCGCTCGTCCCATCAGATGCCATTGCAAAAAGCATCCTAGATGAAATGCTAGAAGCACACAAAGAATATTTACCACAGTTCTTCAATAAAGTAGAAGCATAAAACAGAACCGCACTTGTCGACAAGTGCGGTTTTCTTATTTCTCTGTAAACAACTGATCCATCTGAGAGCGGTCATAGTCTAATAGCCAGTACTGTAGATCAAAAGCATATCTGACAACTTTCAAAGCACGATCCCCTGCTTTTTCTAATACAACTGATTCTTCTCCTAATGACCAATCTGCCACTTCAAAGCGAAGCCCAAAAGGCCACCCATAAAAAAGAGGCGGCGTGAGGACAAGATCAGGAAAATGACTTTTTAAAAAACTATCGGTTTGATCGCTCATGTCATATCCTTCCATTGGTTTTATTTCTTATTTTACCGTTGAAACTGATGGAAACATAATTGGAAATAAACTGTCATTTCTTATATGATAGAAAGAGATGGAGGTGTGACCAATTGAAAAAATGGTTTTTACAGGTGTTCCTCACAGCATTGATCACCATGTGGATACAGGCTGGACTTGATCAGGCGAACATCATTCATATCACCAATGTATGGGTCGATGTCAGCAGCTGGATTCTGATCTTCTTTGTCATCTACGCACTTTTTGAATGGACAGCTCACGTCTTAGCAAAAAGGAAAACCGTTCATCGCTAAACATCTCTTTTCATAGAGATGTTTTTTGTTGAAATTCTTCCTGCACAAGTTCATGGATAACGCCCATTCCTGCCTGGCTTCCAGCTGCTGCTGCAAGGACAAGCTGAGCAGGGCCGCCTAAATTGTCACCGCATGCAAAGACACCGCTGACTGTTGTACGACCAAGAATATCTGTTTCGATACCGCCATTTTTCGTCATTTGACAGCCTAGTGTTTCAGCAAATGGAGCTGACTGCTTGAAGTCACTTGCGACAAATCCGCCTTCTCTATTCACCGTTTCCCCATTCGCAAGGTGAATAGAGTGCATTTGCCCATTCTCATGATGAATGGACATAATCGGTACATCAATGACTTGGATAGAATGTGCTGATAGCAATGCCTTCTCCTCTTCAGCAAACACTTGCTGCCCATTCGTAAACACAATCAAATCCTTTGTCCAATTGGAAAGAAGTTTAGCCATATGCAAGGCGCGTGGATTCTCAGCAATGAGAGCAAGTGGCTTATCCTTTAGCTCCCAGCCATCGCAGAAAGGACAGCTAAACAACGTCTTTCCATACACTTCATGCATCCCCTTGATCTCTGGCAGTATATCCTCTAGTCCTGTTGCCAATATGATTTTCTTCGCTTCGAATCTTTCTCCCTCTTGTGTCAGTAACGCAAAGTTGACCTCATTGTTTTGTATCTCAACAATTCTAGTTCGTTTGATTTGGATATTGGAGTAGTTTTGAAGATCTGCTTCACCCGCTTGTCTGATCTCAAACGGTGTCATCCCATCGTTTGTAATAAACCCATGTGATTCCTGGGTCACTCGATTTCTTGGCATCTTGTCATCGAATACAATGACCTGTTTTCTGCCTCGCCCCACAACAAGTGCTGCACTTAATCCGGCTGGCCCGCCTCCAATAATGGCACAATCTAATAACATGTCAATCTCTCCTTTTTATTCAAGACTTTAAAGACTCTTAATATCTATAATTGGTTCAAAAAAATCACATGTTGAAAAATGGATTTTTTTCTGTCTGCTCTATTTGACTTGCGATATCAACTAACCGCTTTTGACTTAGCGTTTCCTGCATTTTCGTTTCAACATCCTGCATGACCTGTTCAATCAAACAGCCATCATGAGGCATGAAAGAATCATGTTCTAAGGAACAACGAAATAAATTGGTTTGTCCTTCTACCGACTGAATCACATCTAAAAACGAAATGTCCTCCTTCTTTTTCAGAATGGTGTAACCACCTTTTGCGCCAGGTGTTGATTCAATCAATCCTGCCTTCACAAGCTTTGTTAAGATTTTGGATAAATAAGTGGGTGAAAGGTCTTGCATCTTGGCGAGAGCCTCAACGCCTATTGCTTTCCCCTTTGGTGCAAGAGTTAAAAACACCATCGTATGCAGCGCATAGTTGGTCGCTTTAGAATATTTCATAGGAACATCCCTTTCTATCTATTACAGACCTTTTATATCTGTAATTGATCATAAAAGATTCAAGAAGAAAAAGCAAGTGTCGTGCATCTCCTTCCTGAATTCATTCCACATTTCGCATTTTCTTCCGATAATAGAAGTGTAGCAATGATGAATAGTAGAAGGAGTGAAGAAAATGTCAGATCAACAGCACAATGCAGCACACGAAGAAGAAGAGGAATTTAACGTATACGACATGCTTCCGCCCGCAGGAACAATCATTGGAGAAGCAACAGAAGAAGAAATGGAAGCTGCGGCAGCATTAGAAGTGAGACATGTCGCGTTCATGCGCCTTCAAGATATGTTCATTCAATTTGATGGCTCGTCTTACAAAGACTTATTAAAAGACTTCCAAGAATTCGAATTGGATTCAACAAAATTCTGGAGAGCCATTGCTAGACGCCTGCAAGTTCCATACGAATGGCCAATCCGACTCGACCACGCAAACGGCCCTATTTATATAGGTGAAACAGAGGATAGCCGTGAGGTTGAGGAGAGTGCGGAGTAAGGAAATGGTGACCCCCTTTTTGGTGAGGGGGTCTATTTTAAAAATGATAAATACTTATTCCTCTAAATCAAATTCAAATGCGATTGATATATTAATGGCAATGTTATGCATCTCATCTATTTCTGATTGACTCAATTGTTTCGCAAAACGACGTGCATGCTCGACAACATCAGCATGCTGCTTAATCATTTCATCATTCATTATAAAGATCGTATTGATTGCCCAGCCAGCAGTCGTTAACATTTCTTCGTTCTGAAGGGTGTCCATATATGTTTCTACTTCAGAAAAAATCCACTTGATATCATCAATTTGTTCTACTTGGAAATTCGCGATTTTTGAAAGCTGCTCAGGGTCTTTGGTTAAGAAGATATCTTTCACTTCTTCTTTTGATAATGGTTTATTCTGCTTTTCATATTCAGCCAGCCACTCTTCATCTGACATTTCATCTTCTTCGCTATCTTCTGCGGTATAATGCCCCACAATCAATTCATCAAACGAATTCGCTAATTTAAAATCCGTCTCATATTCTAGATCAAAGTAATGAATTGGCGGATGTTCCTTTGTTTCTCTATAGTCCAATGCAATCCACGTATGACCATCCCCACAAATGAGCACAAGTCCCTCAGGCAATTCCCATTCTTCTATTAAATAATCACTATCCATGATGCCTTCATTTTTGGCAATTCCTCTTAAATGATCAAATGACACATGATCCTCTGCCCATCCATTCGGCTGGTCCGTTGGGAAAGCGTTATGCAGGGTATACCCGCCATTTTGTTCGAGGATAAGTTTCTTATATGTATCAGGCAGGATGACGCCTAGCTTCTTTTCCGCTTTTGCGATGCCTTTTTCATTGATTTTCTTAAATGTCTCTTCACTTTCTCTGTCTGTATCCCAAAATGGTTTCAAATAAAATACCTCCAATTGTTATTTCTATCTCATTTTACCATTTAAGCGAACTAGTTTAATAGTCCTATTTAATAAAAAAAGAGAAGGGTTCCCCCTCCTCTTGTTGGTCATGATTGTTCTTGATTTCTCGCTTCAAATTCATCCAGCATTGCACGCACTTCATCTGTTGATGATGTATTCATTAATTGATTTCTTAGGAAACTCGCTCCTCTGAACCCTTTTACATAAATCTTAAAGAAACGGTGCAGTGCCTTGAATGGACGCAAGCCTAGTGATGAGTATTGATCATGAAGATCAAGATGTAATCTTAAAAGACCAAGCAGTTCATCACTCGTATGCTCCTTCGGCTCTTTTTCAAAAGCAAATGGGTTATGGAAAATCCCGCGCCCAATCATCACACCGTCCACTCCATACTGCTCAGCGAGCTTCAAGCCCGTTTGACGATCAGGAATATCACCATTGATCGTCAAAAGCGTATCAGGTGCTACTTCATCACGAAGTTTTACAATCTCAGGAATGAGCTCCCAATGCGCATCCACCTGGCTCATTTCCTTTCTAGTACGAAGGTGGATCGATAAGTTCACAATGTCTTGCTCCAAAATGTGTCTGAGCCAATCGCGCCATTCATCGACCTCTGTAAAACCAAGTCTTGTTTTTACACTGACAGGCAGTCCCCCAGCTTTTGCAGCTTGAATCAGTTCTGCGGCAACGTCTGGACGAAGAATCAATCCACTGCCCTTCCCGTTTTGCGTGACATTCGGAACAGGACAGCCCATATTAATATCAAGCCCCTGAAACCCTAATTCCGCCATTCCAATGCTCATTTGTCTAAAGTTCTCAGGTTTGTCTCCCCAAATATGAGCAACAATTGGCTGCTCATCCTCTGTGAAAGTTAAACGCCCCTTCACACTTTGAATCCCATCAGGATGGCAATAGCTCTCACTGTTCGTAAACTCTGTGAAAAACACATCCGGTCTCGCCGCCTCACTCACAACATGACGAAACACAACATCTGTCACTTCTTCCATTGGTGCTAATATAAAAAATGGCCGCGGTAAATCACGCCAGAAATTTTTACTCATCTTTCATCCAATTCCTCTCATGACATAGCGCCTAAAGGGCATGTCCTTCTATAAAGTCTTTCAGCAATTTTTATCATTATATACTTTTGTAAGGATTCAACGCAAAAGGAGTATAAAATGAACAAAATACTATCAGCACTTTATAAAATATCAAAAATTTGAGGAGACGTAAACGCCGTTCAAAAGCTACTTCTGGGAAACGTGTCACGCGACGGGCAGCAGGTACAGCATCCGGCAAACTAATGAAAAGATATTCAAATAAAAAAGCCCTATGCAGGGACTTTTTAAATTGTAATTGCCTTTTCTGTTACATGATAAGTGTTAGAAGTAATAATTTTATCAAGTGACCAACCGGCAGCGAATAACACAGAAAAAATTGTTAAATTGATAAATAACTTCATCATCTTTAGATATTCTTTATTCAAAATATATCAGGTTATATAAAATACAGTACTAAGATACAATTTATTCTTAATATGGTTTTTGTTACAATTTTTGTGTATCGCATAGATAAAAGTGCTTTTCTTAAAAGCTGCCGCTTGGATCAGAAAACATTCTGCCAAAATCGCAAAAGTAATGGATAAAGGGGAAAAATGGACAGAAAAACAGTTCACAAATGCTTTTATTAAGATGGGTGCCCCTCGAGATGTTGCTAAAACATTGGCAAAATTCATCATTACTCTTATCTAAATATAAAAATAAGGGCTATTAGTTTCTAATAGTGCTTTTTTATGGAGGGTCTTCATGTCTTTTTCTTACGTGATTTCATTGACTTTTTTAATACTCCTTTTAGTGTCTATCATACTCTATACTTTTTTAAGAAAGAAAAACGTTGTAGATGAAGCCCCTGGCGCTATTGCTGCCGTTCTTCTTATTTTGCTTATATTTTTTTCCCTAAGTTTAGTTATTGCCCTTCCAACTGTCATGCTTTATCTAGTATCATTGGGAGTAAATTTTCTTTTCGGTGAATACATCACTTATGATTCATTTTTTTCTATGATTACCTTCTCGTTGTTAGTTAGCATCATTGTGATTTTTTGGTCATTTATCGTTTTATTTATAGGGAAAGGAATCACTTTTTTGTTGAAGGTCCCAAATTGGATAACTTATATTTTAGAATTTTTTGCTTCGTGGGCTCTTATTTACTTCACGATTAAATATGTACTAAATTTGAAGATAATTGAAGTTTCTATATGGGGAAATGGGGTATTGATTTTATCTTTCTTTGTTAGCTTTTTATACATCGGACTTGATATCATATCCTCTGCGCTTGATCAAAAGAATCAAAATATAGAAGAAGAACCCCCTATCCAATAATGGAGAAGGGGTTTATTCATTTCATAGCTTTTTCTATCTATATTCATATGTCTATAGAGTTTTATTTTAATAGCATTTCAAGCGAATTTTTCATTCTAACGGAGGGGAAGCAAAAATAAGAATATCCCGATATCGATATTTTTCACGAAATCGGGATATCTCAATTAATGATTGATTACAAGACTTGCCACGCACTCCACATGACTCGTATGCGGAAACATATCCACAGGCTGCACTTCCTCTGTCACATACCCACCATCTTCAAGAATGCGCAAATCACGAGCAAGCGTCCCTGGATTACAGGAAACATAAACAACTCGGTTTGGTTTCATCTTTAAAATGGTGTCAAGCAGTGCTTCGTCGCAGCCTTTTCTTGGTGGATCGACGACGAGGGTATCTGCTTTGATGCCTTCTTTGTACCAGTTTGGGATGACGGTTTCTGCTTCGCCGACTGCGAATTCGACGTTGTTGATCTCGTTTAAGGCAGCGTTGCGTTTTGCGTCTTCAATTGCTTCTGGCACAATTTCTACGCCATATACTCTGCCTGCTTTTTGTGCGAGAAATAAAGAGATCGTCCCGATTCCGCAATACGCATCAATAACAGTTTCTTCTCCTTGTAGCTCGGCATATTCAAGCGCTTTGTCGTAAAGCACTTTTGTTTGAGCTGGATTCACTTGGTAAAACGAGCGGGCTGAAATGGCAAATTTGATGTCGCCAATCGTGTCATAAATGTATTCTTCTCCCCATAAAACAGTCGTCTCGTCTCCGAAAATAACATTTGTTTTCTTTGAATTCACGTTTTGCACAATTGACCGAACGTGTGGGAAGCGTGCTATAATCTGCTCAATCACCTGCTGCTTTTGCGGAAAGTCAGCCGTTCTAGTAACAAACACAACCATCATTTCACCTGTTGCAATGCCGTAGCGAACCATCACATGACGCAGCCAGCCTTTGTGCCGCTCTTCGTTATATGCTTTGATGCCAAACGCATTACATATGTCTTTTACTGTCTGTACCACTTCGTCATTTTCTGACTGCTGGATCAAACATTTTTCCATATCGATGATTTCATGGGTACGCTGCTGATAAAATCCTGCAACTAGTCCGCCTTCGCGTTCGCCAATTGGAACTTGTGCTTTGTTTCTGTAATTCCAAGGGTCTTCCATGCCGAGTACAGGATGAACTTTTACACGGCTCATATCAAGCTTGCCGATCCGCTCTAAAACGTCCTTTACTTGTTTCTGTTTAAATAGCAGCTGGCCTTCATAGCTCATATGCTGAATTTGACAGCCGCCGCACTGCTTATAGATAGGACATGGCGCATCTTGCCTATGCTGACTTTCCTTTGTCAGCTCCATGAGTCGCCCAAAAGCAAATCCTTTTTTGACACGTGTGACTTTGATTTTCCCTTGTTCGTCAGGCAGTGCATTCGGTACAAAGACAGGGAATCCTTCAATTTTCGCTACACCTGCACCTTCGTGCGTTAAGTCTTCGAAGGTTACATTGTAGTATTCATTCTTTTCAACAGGCGGTTTCATTTTCACCAATTTTATCACCTCATTTGCAAAGAAAAACTTGGTGCCATAAGGAACCAAGTTCAATCTCTACCCTATTTTTTCAGCTGTTGCTTTTGGCACTATAAATTCAATATGACGATACAGGTTTTCAAATTCACCTGGCAGCATGCCGCCGAATTCGCCATCTAAATTTAATTGCATTTTATCTTTTACATCTACCTTCACGCGATTCGCTTTTGTGTAGATGACATTGTTATCATGAATATGCTCGCCTCGCAGTGCAAGGCTGACTACTCGAATGGCTTCTGCTAAATTGACCTTCTTTAAAATAATCAGGTCAAACATGCCATCATCCAAAACAGAATCTGGCGCTAGCTTTTCAAAGCCGCCTACTGAGTTTGTGAGTGAAACAAGAAACAGCATGATTTCTCCATGAAACAATTTGCCGTCATATTCAATTTCGACTTCTGTCGGGCGGATAGAAGGAAGCATCTCCATGCCTTTTAAATAATAAGCAAGCTGTCCAAGCATTGTCTTCAGCTTACTAGGCACTTCATAGGTGAGCTCTGTTAACCGGCCGCCGCCTGCAATATTAATAAAATAATGGCCATTGACTTTACCGATATCAAGCGGCTTCGCTACACCATCTATAATGGCATCTGTTGCTTTTAAAACACCTTCTCGTGGAATTCCAAGTGCTCTTGCGAAGTCATTTGTTGTTCCAACCGGAATAATTCCTAGTTTTGGTCTTTTTTCAAGCGGTGCTAGTCCATTGACGACTTCATTGATCGTGCCGTCTCCACCTGCTGCTACAATTAAATCAAAGTCTCTCTGTGCGGCATTCTCAGCTGCTTGTGTCGCATCTCCTGCACATGTCGTTGCATGACAAGATGTTTCATAGCCAGCTTGTTCAAATTTTTGCAAAACCTGCGGCAAATTCTTCTTGAAGAGTTCACGCCCAGATGTCGGATTGTATATAATTCGAGCACGTTTCATTCATCATCATCCTATATTCATTATGCAATCTATTTTCACCACTAACAACCTTTAATTATACTATGAGATTTGAAAATGGCAACAGAACAACACCCTAATATGACAAATCTCCTGCCACATTTCCCTCAGCAAGAAAGCATTCTGATAAGATAAAAGAAAACGCTGTAAAGGATGGTTTGCGATGAAAAAGCCTGTCTATTTTAATCATGATGGCGGTGTTGATGACCTCGTCTCGTTATTTCTTCTCCTTCAAATGGAACATCTGAAAGTGATTGGGACGTCTGTGATTCCTGCTGATTGTTATTTAGAGCCTGCTCTCAGTGCGTCTCAAAAAATCATTGATCGATTTAGCCCATATGAAATTGAAGTCGCTACTTCAAATTCTAGAGGCGTCAATCCCTTTCCAAAAGAGTGGCGCATGCATGCTTTTTATGTAGACGCCTTACCTATTTTAAACGAGAAAGGCACTGTTGATACAAAAGTGTCCAAGCTTCCAGCACATCTTCATTTAATCGAAACTGTTAAAAAGTCTGCAGAACCTGTCACGCTGCTCTTTACAGGTCCGCTCACAGACCTTGCACGCGCCTTAGAAGAAGATCCTTCAATCTCTAATAAAATTGAACAATTGGTATGGATGGGCGGTACGTTTCTTGAAAAAGGCAATGTTGAGGAACCCGAGCATGATGGGACAGCAGAATGGAATGCATTTTGGGACCCTTATGCTGTCAGCACTGTCTTCAAGGAACGCTTTCCTATTGAAATGGTCGCACTTGAGAGCACAAATCAAGTTCCGCTTACACCTGATATTCGTCAGCGGTGGGCTTCCCTTCGTTCTCATATCGGGATTGATTTTATTGGGCAGTGTTACGCCTTTTGCCCGCCTCTCATTCATCACGAAACCAACTCGACTTACTACTTATGGGACGTGCTGACAACGATCACTCTTGCTTCCTCATCATTTACTCGTTCAAAGGAAATGAATGCGATCGTTTACACCGAAACGCCAAAGCAAGGACGTACCGAAGAGCAAACAGATGGAAAATCAATTCAAGTGATTGACCATGTCGATCGTGACGCATTTTTCCAAGCATTTGAAGAGCTTATGAAAAGAGCTGTTTGTCAGATTTCAACATAAAAAAGCCCCGCCATCAAAGCGGGGCCCCATCTCAATCTTCTTCTACGTATTTCTTTTTGCGTTTAAATTTGCTTAACACTTCGTATACGATTGGTACGATAACCAGTGTTAACAATGTTGAACTTGCGAGACCACCAATGACTGTGACGCCAAGTCCTTTTGAAACAATTTGGCTTCCGCCTTCAAATCCTAATGCTAATGGAAGAAGTGCCCCAATTGTCGCAAGTGCCGTCATTAAGATTGGACGTACTCTTATTGTACCAGCTTCCAGTAATGCCTCTCTTGTTGAGAGTCCTTCTTTCTCTTTATGAATGACTCGGTCAATTAAGACGATCGCGTTTGTCACAACAATTCCGATCAGCATGAGCAATCCAATCATGGCGTTTAAGCTGATGGTTTCTTTTGCTAAAAATAATCCAACGAGCGCGCCAATAATTGTAAATGGAAGCGAGAAGAGAATTGCAAATGGTGCAAGACCTCCGCCAAATGTGATGACGAGAACGAGATACACAATGGCAATCGCTGCGAGCATTGCGAGCCCAAGCTGTGTAAAGGATTCCTCAATATCCGCACTTACGCCGCCTGTGTCAATCGTTACGCCAGATTTCAGATCAAGCTTGTCGACTTTTTTCTGAACATCCTGTGTCACACTTGAGACATCATCTGTTGTCATGTCTCCAGACACTTCTGCGTAGATTTTTCCATCACGTTTTGTCACCGTATTCGCTGTCGTACCATTTCTTACTTTTACGACATCACCAATTCGGACTTCTTGCCCTGTTGGTGTTGTGATCTTTTTATTTTCTAAATCTTTTTTGCTCTTATATTCATCTTTTTCCGTTTGAAGATTCACATCAAGTTCTTTGCCGTCCTCAGTTACTTTCGTCAGTGTTGTTTCACTATTTTGAGGAGCAATCGCTTGAGCGATTTGTGAAGCAGTTAGACCCAGTTTCGCCAGTTTTTCTTGATCTGCATTAAACGTATATTCGTCGTATTTCTCAGATAAGCTTGTGCTGACATTTTTCAGGTTTTTCTCATCTTTTAAGATGTTCTCGACATCTTTTACTGTGCCTTCAATATCGCTTACTTTGTCACCGTAGACATAGTACGTTACTGTATTGCTTGCGCCAGCAGATGAGAAGTCTTGTGATTTCCATTCCCCTTTAGACGTTTTGTCTTGCAGAGCTTTGACCACTTTATCTTTTTCTTTATCAAAGTTTGGTGTGTCTTCATCATATTGTACGAAGAATAACGCACCGTTAGAATTGCCGCCTACACTTGCTGTCAGGGCATTTGAAGAGCCTAGTGAATATTGAACAGTATTGACATGGTCACGTTTGATCAAATATTCTTCTGCTTTTTTCGTTTCATCGATAGCTTGTTCTCTCGTTTGTCCAGGTTCAGGTGTATAAGTCACCATCGCCGTCTTCTCTGCTTCCTGTGGTAAGAAGCTGACACCGACAAGTGGTGCTAAGAATAAGCTTCCGACAAGCATAAGAATGGCAATTCCTGATGTGATCCATTTGTGGTTCAATGTCCAATTGAGTACACGTCTATAACCGCCAGCAAGCTTGCTTGGTTTATGTTCTTTTACCTTTTTCGCTGTGCCGTACAGGTTCTTTTTAAATAGACTGTGTGCCATCATTGGAACAATCGTAATGGCGACAAGGAGTGAAGCCATTAAAGCAAACACAATCGTTAATGCAAATGGGATGAATAGTTCACCAATCATTCCACCCACAAGTGCTAGCGGTAAGAAGACCGCAATTGTGACGATCGTCGAAGACATGATTGGAATAAACATTTCTTTTGTGGCTTCTTTAACGAGTTCTTTTCCTTTTAATGGCTCATCCTTTAATGCCATTCGTCGATATATGTTTTCTATGACAACAATGGAGTCATCAACAACACGCCCAATGGCGACGGTCATGGCACCAAGTGTCATGATATTTAGTGTGATATCCAGCTGATTTAATATTAAAACAGCAATCAACAGAGATAACGGAATGGAGATGACCGAAATTAAGGTTGATTTGATATCTCGAAGGAACAACATAATGATAATGATCGCAAAAATCGCTCCGATGATAGCCTTATTCAGCATTGTGCTAACGGACTCTTTAATCGGTTCTGCTTGATCATATGTGGTACTTACTTTGATTCCTTTGTTATCTTTCTTAAACTTCTCAAGTTCTTTTGTGACTGCTTCTGCTACACTTACTGTGTTGGCATCAGAGCCTTTGACAATTTGCAGACCGATACTGTCTTTTCCATTTGTTCTAGAGATCGATTCTGCATTCTTGACGACTTTAATATCCGCAATCTCAGAAAGCTTAATTGTCGGCAGCTCTACAGATTGACCGCTCGCTGCACTTCCACTAGGTTGCTGCTGGGCTGCTGCTTGCTGCTGACTTGCATTTCCAGCCTGCTGCTCCGCACCTTGCGCACCTGGGTTTTCAGCGCCGCTAGATGGTGCTCCAGCTCCACTGCTTGCACTTGGTGTGACAGGAATTCGCATGTTTTTCAAATCTTTGACGCTTAAAATATTGCCGTCCACGACAACTGATTTTTGTTTGTTGCCAAATGTGTATAAACCTAATGGCACATTCACATCAGAGCCTTTGATCATGTTTTGGACGGTTTCTTCATCTAAACCGTATTCTTTCAATTTTTTTTGTTTAAACGAAAATTCTACTTCTTTGATTTGCTGTCCAGAAGCTTCGACGGAAGATACACCGTCTAATCCTTCAAGTGAAGGGACAAGGTCATCTTCCACTTTTTTCGTCAGGTTTTCTAATGATTCTTTATCACCAGATACACTGAGTGCTAATATTGGGACCGCATTGATACTAAAGCGTGCGATTTTTGGTTTTTCTGCATTTTCCGGAAAATTGATATTGTTAACCGCATCTTCAATTTCCTTTTTTGCTTCATCCATGTCTTTGTTGTAATCGTACTCGACTTGAATCGATGAAGCATTTTCAAAAGAATTGGATGTGACTACATTGACTCCGTTTAGGTTTTGAATAGACTTCTCAATTGGATCGGTCACCTTATCTGATACTTCGTCCGGCGTTGCGCCAGGATACGTTGTAGAAACCGTAATGACTGGAGTGTTGATATTCGGGATTGATTCTTGTTTCATATTCAATCCAGCATATAGACCAGCAACTGTTACGATAATTGTCATGAGCCATACAGCGAACTTATTCTTTAATACAAAATTGATAATCGAATTCATTATGTCCTCCATTTTCCTTTATGTATTGACTGACTGGTCATTCTATATCATAATAAACGGTGATATACAATGCCGTCAACCATTTCTCTTGCGTTTGACGTAACATTCTAAAGCTGAAGGGGCCTTATTTGATGAACGAAAAAAAAGAAAAAATCATTAAAGCAAGCATCCAGTTGTTTGCGAAAAAGGGTTTTTCTTCTACGACCATTCAGGAAATAGCAGATGAGTGCGGAATATCGAAAGGCGCGTTTTATTTGCATTTCAAATCAAAAGAACAGCTTTTCAACCGAGCGTTCGAATATTATATCGACACTTCTATGCAAAGTATTGAAACGATTCGAAAAGAGAATCAGCATCTCGCACCGAGAGAGATCTTCCAGAAGCAAATCGCTGAACAGTTTCAGCATTTTGCTGAGAACAAGGATTTTATCATTTTGATCCTCAGCGAGAACATTATTCCAGAAAACCAGCAAATTAAAAAGTATTCAAAAACTGTGAAAAAGCAAATGAATGATGAAATTCAAATTTCCATCTTGACCACTTATGGACAGGAGATCGAACCATTTATAACTGACCTGTCAGTCATGATTCAAGGAATCATCCAATCGTATGTGCAGGTGCTGCTTTTACAAGATCAGATGCAATTATCATTTGATGAGCTCTCTTCCTTTATACTCGAACGATTAGATGATTTGGTTCAAGGTATGCTTCGTTCTCAGACAAAACCAATCTTAAAGCCAACCATTTGGGACGATGAAGCGCCGAGTGCTGCATCCCTAGAAGAGGAGCTTCGTTTGTTAAAGCTTGAGCATTTACTTTCTGATGATACCCTTGTATCCATTGAAGTCATTGAGGAAGAACTGGCGAAAGCTGAGCCTCGTAAGCCAGTCATTCAAGGAATGCTGACGAATTTAGAAAAGTGTGAGGACCCTGCTGTCATAAGAGTAGTCGAACAATTGAAGCTGTTTCTTTCATAACTTTACGCGCTGTTTTTCCGATTCGTTCACCTTTATCCCCCTTCGAATGTGCACTTTCGCTTACGCTTCATTATAAGAAAAGAATCCCCGAATTGATATACGGCGGTGGTCTGAATCTATGATAAGACCCTGTCAGTTCAAATAAAAAAAACCGCCTCTTCTCATGAGGCGGTTTTTTGCTATTTAGCGTTTTTTGATTTCTTCTAGGAGAATCTTGTTGACCATCGGCGGGTTTGCTTGTCCCTTCGATGCTTTCATGATTTGTCCGACTAAGAAACCAATCGCGCGGTCTTTTCCGTTTTTAAAGTCTTCGATGGATTGCGGGTTGTTATCAAGTGCTTCTGTGACAAGTTTGAGCAGGGCACCTTCGTCAGAAATTTGGACAAGTCCTTTTTCTTTGACGATTGTTTCTGCGTCTCCCCCATTTTCAATCAGCTCTTTGAATACCTTTTTGGCAATCTTAGAAGAAATCGTTCCTTTTTCGATGAGATTGATCATGCCAGCCAGGCCTTGCGGCGTTAGCTTTGTATCTTCCAGCTCTTTTTGAGCTGAATTTAAGTAGGCAGATACTTCACCCATCAGCCAGTTTGAAGCTTGCTTTGCTTCTGCACCTTCTGAAATGGTTGCTTCAAAGAAATCAGACATTTCTTTTGTCAGCGTCAGCACCATCGCATCATATGCAGGAAGGCCAAGCTCATCGATGTAGCGTTTGCGGCGCTCGTCTGGAAGCTCTGGAATCGATGCTCTTACGCGTTCTTTCCACTCGTCATCAATGTACAGCTCCACCAAATCTGGTTCTGGGAAGTAGCGGTAATCATCTGAGCCCTCTTTGACACGCATGAGGATCGTCTTTTTAGACGCTTCGTCATAGCGGCGAGTTTCTTGTTCGATCAAGCCGCCAGAAAGCAATACTTGCTCTTGGCGTTTCTCTTCGAATTCAAGACCTTTTTGTACGAAAGCAAATGAGTTCAAGTTCTTGAGCTCTGTTTTCGTTCCAAACTCTTCACGGCCAATCGGACGAAGTGAAATATTGGCATCACAGCGAAGTGAGCCTTCTTCCATCTTACAGTCAGATACGCCTGTATATTGAATAATAGATTTTAGTTTTTCTAAGTACGCATACGCTTCTTCTGGTGTGCGAATGTCTGGCTCAGATACGATTTCAACAAGCGGTGTGCCTTGACGGTTGAAGTCAACAAGTGAATATCCGTCGCCTGTGTGTGTCAGTTTACCTGCATCCTCTTCCAAATGGAGACGCGTAATACCGATTCGTTTCGTTTTGCCTTCTACTTCAATTTCAATCCAGCCGTTTTCACCGATCGGTTTATCAAATTGAGAAATTTGATACGCCTTTGGGTTATCAGGATAGAAGTAGTTTTTACGGTCAAATTTTGTATCTGTTGCGATCTCGCAGTTTAGCGCCATTGCTGCTTTCATTGCAAAGTTCACCGCTTCTTTGTTCAATACAGGCAGTACGCCAGGATATCCAAGGTCGATGACACTTGTTTGCGTGTTGGCAGCTGCACCAAAAGGTGTCGGCGAGCTGGAGAAAATTTTTGATTGTGTTTTTAGCTCAACGTGGACTTCAAGTCCAATTACCGTTTCAAAGTTCATTCTGATTCACCCCTTACAGTTCAGGTTTTGCTTTATGATGATCTGTTGCTTGCTCGAAAGCGTGAGCCACGCGGTAAACCGTTCCTTCATCAAAGTGCTTACCAATGATTTGCAGTCCTAACGGAAGACCGTTTGCAAATCCACAAGGCACACTGATTCCTGGAACGCCTGCAAGGTTCACAGGGATCGTTAAAATATCGTTCGCATACATCGTCAGTGGATCGCTTGTCTTTTCACCAATCTTAAATGCAGGAGTTGGTGTGGTTGGTCCTACAATGACATCATACTTTTCAAAAACATCTTCGAAGTCTTTTTTGATCAATGTACGGACTTTTTGCGCCTTTTTATAGTATGCATCATAATATCCTGAGCTAAGAGCGAATGTGCCAAGCATGATGCGGCGTTTCACTTCGTTTCCAAAGCCTTCAGAACGAGTATTTTTATATAAGTCAATCAGGTTGTCGGCATTATCTGTACGGTAGCCATAACGGATGCCGTCAAAACGCGCAAGGTTTGCAGATGCCTCTGAAGAAGACAGTAAGTAGTAAGTCGCAAGCGCATATTTAGAATGCGGAAGAGACACTTCTTCCCATGTTGCACCAAGCCCTTCTAATACTTTTAATGCTTGAAGAACAGACTCTTTTGCTTCCTCGCCAACACCTTCTCCAAGGTATTCTTTTGGCACAGCAATTTTCATGCCTTTGATGTCTCCAGTTAATGAAGAAAGAAAATCTGGGACGTCGACATTTGCACTCGTTGCGTCCATTTGATCGACCCCAGCAATCGCTTGAAGAACATATGCGTTGTCCTCTACTTTACGCGTTATCGGTCCGATTTGATCTAATGAAGAAGCAAATGCGATTAAGCCGTATCTAGATACACGGCCATACGTCGGCTTCAGACCCACAACGCCGCAGAATGATGCCGGCTGGCGAATCGAACCGCCCGTATCTGATCCAAGTGAAAATGGTACTTCACCTGCTGCAACAGAAGCTGCTGAGCCACCACTTGATCCACCTGGAACAGTGTTTAAATTCCAAGGGTTTTTCGTTGCTTTGTAGCCTGAGTTCTCTGTAGAAGATCCCATTGCAAATTCGTCCATATTTAATTTACCGATTGTGACTGCTTCCGCATCTCTTAGACGATTGACAACCGTTGCATCATAAATAGGATCAAAGTTTTGCAGGATTTTACTAGATGCTGTTGTACGTAAATCCTTTGTGACGATGTTATCTTTCACACCGATTGGCATACCGAACAATAAACCAAGCTCGTCCTTTTCACCAACTGCCTCGTCCAATTCCTTTGCATACGCACGAGCTTTCTCTTCGTCCAGTGCAAGGAATGCTTGTACTTTCCCGTCTACTTCATTGATTCGTTTATAAGACTCGTCCACTAAATCAGAAACAGACAGTTCCTTTTTATGTAAAAGCTCTTTTAATTCAGAAATTTTGTGATCAAACAGTGACATGCCTCAGGCCTCCTTTAGTCCAAAATTGATGGCACACGAATATAGCCGTCTTTATGATCAGGCGCGTTTTTGATGACTGCCTCAATGGAAAGACCTTTATTCGGAACATCTTCTCTCATGACGTTTTTCATTTTTAATACGTGTGTTGTTGGTTCAACGTTTTCCGTATCTACCTCGTTTAACTGCTCTGCAAATGAAATGATGCTATCAAGCTGTTCAGTAAACATTTCAGCTTCTTCTTCTGTAATTGCAAGCCGTGCCAAATGCGCCACGTGCTTTACTTCTTCTATTGAAATTCTAGACATGCAGGTTCACCTCCAAAAATGATACGTGTTCGTGGTCATGATCATAAGTCATATACACTTTATCATATCAAATTTTACTGTTCTAAAGCAACTTTACACAGGCGCAGCAAGAGCCCTTTTCTCTCGAAGCATCATAGTGATCCAACAGATAAAGAAAATAGTCATGCAGACCACCTTTTATTTTCAGAAAATTTTTACTTTTATTTACTTTTGTAAGCGTATACAAACTGATTCGTATCACCGATCTGTCCATTTTTTCTTCAAAATGAGGAGGTTTAAGAAGGTTGATCACTTGGGAATACTCTGTTAGGTTAAGTAACCATAGCAGTGAGAAGGGCATTCAATCAAAAAACTAGCCCTGACACTTCTGGATATTTTGATTGAGGTGATGTCAAATTTATACGAAAAAGGTGAGAACACAAAATGAGTATTGAAGTTACAATTTCCTTATCTATTTATTTTATCGGGATGCTTGCCATCGGTTGGTATGCATTCAGGAAAACACATGATTTAAATGATTATATGCTTGGTGGACGCGGACTTGGTCCATTCGTTACAGCTCTTTCAGCAGGTGCTGCGGATATGAGCGGCTGGATGCTGATGGGTGTACCAGGTGAAATGTATAAAACAGGTTTATCGACTACCTGGCTTGCGATTGGTCTCATCGTCGGTGCTTACTTAAACTATCTCATTCTTGCACCCCGTTTACGTTCTTATACAGAAATTGCTGATGATGCCATTACAATTCCTGATTTCTTTGATAAACGATTCAAAGGATCATCTTCTTTATTAAAAGCTGTATCAGCTGTCATCATTTTAATTTTCTTTACGCTGTATACATCGTCTGGGATGGTATCAGGCGGACGTTTATTTGAGTCAGCATTTGGTGCACACTACATGTTTGGACTGATTTTGACGTCAAGTATTGTTATTTTGTATACATTGTTTGGTGGATTCCTGGCAGTGAGCTTAACGGACTTTGTCCAAGGAGCTATCATGTTTTTAGCATTAGTGCTCGTGCCGATCGTTGCCTTTACACAATTAGGTGGACCTGTTGCCACATTCCAAGATATTCAACAGATTGATCCTAAATTGCTTGATATTTTTAGAGGAACGAGCGTCATTGGCATTATATCCTTCCTCGCTTGGGGACTAGGTTACTTTGGACAGCCGCATATTATCGTGCGCTTTATGGCGATTACGTCCGTCAAAGACTTAAAACCAGCACGCCGCATCGGAATGAGCTGGATGATTATTTCAGTAATTGGTTCACTATCTGTCGGTTTAGTCGGTGTTGCCTATGTTCATGAAACGGGTATGAACCTTGCTGACCCTGAAACGATCTTTATCGTCTTTTCTAAGGTGCTGTTCCATCCATATATCACTGGATTTTTACTTTCTGCCATTTTAGCGGCGATTATGAGTTCAATTTCGTCTCAGCTGCTTGTCACAGCAAGTGCGATGACAGAGGATTTATACAGAACGTTCTTTAGAAAAAAAGCATCTGATAAAGAGCTCGTGATGATTGGCCGTATGTCTGTACTCGTTGTCGCTGTAATTGCCCTTTGCCTTTCACTTAATCCAAGTGATACCATTCTTGACCTTGTCGGTTATGCGTGGGCTGGATTTGGTTCTTCATTCGGTCCAGTCATCTTACTTTGCCTATACTGGAAGCGAATGAATCATCATGGTGCCCTTGTCGGGATGATTGTTGGGGCGATAGTCGTTCTCACATGGATCACGACAGGCCTTAACCATGCAACAGGTATTTATGAAATGATTCCTGGCTTTACGTTAAGTGGATTAGCTGCCATTATTGTGAGCTTATTGACAAGTAAGCCGTCAAAAGCATCAAAACAGCTATTTAACAAAATGGAAAATCATCTTGAAGAAGAAACAAAATAAAGAACATGAAGGGTCGTCTGCCTTATGCGGATGACTCTCTTTTTAAATTAAATAAAAAGCTTTTCTTTCTTCCGATTCTGAATAAAATAAGAGTTGTGCAGCCATATGGGCTGTGAGAAGATCATATACATGATGTGAAACGTACATGAAGTGAAGGAGCGATACGCATGTTTTGGACAATTGAATGGGATACAGTCTTAAAATTAGCCGTGGCCACCTTAATCGGTTTGATTATTGGGCTTGAACGCGAGCTGAAGAAAAAGCCACTCGGCTTAAAAACGTGTATTGTCATTGCTGTCAGCTCCTGCGTGTTAACCATCATCAGCATTGATGCAGCCTACAATTTCCCTCGAGTCTCTAGGCTTCAAATGGACCCACTCAGGTTACCGGCGCAAATTATATCTGGTGTTGGTTTTATTGGAGCAGGTGTGATTCTGCGAAAAAGCAATGATGTCATCTCAGGTCTTACGACTTCTGCGATGATCTGGGGAGCAGCAGGACTTGGGGTTGCAACAGGTGCAGGATTTTATAAAGAAGCCTTCCTCAGTCTTTTCTTTATTCTGGTTAGTGTCGAATTTCTACCATGGCTCTTCCAGCGGATCGGACCGATTCGCTTACAGGAAAAAGAAATCCGCATCAGAATGTCTCTTTCTGATCGAAACCGTATGACGGATATTTTAAAAGAAATGAAAGCCCTCAACATTCGCATTCATTCTGTTCGTATTGATGATTTAACAGAAAAGAACTATCCGATTATGGAAGTACGTGTACGCGTGCATAAAGATCGCTATACAACCGATGTGTATTTTGATATTAAAGATCTAGAAGGCGTCGTTGGCGTCAAGTGTGATACGGTATAAAAGGTGATGAGGCAAAAGTCTCATCCCTTTTTTTATGGGAAAAGGGGTTGAACCATTGCCCTCATTCAAATAAAATACAAATTATGAAATAAATGATAAAAGGGGATTTTTCATGGGCTCTATGGATCGTAAAAAACGTATTTTTCTTATGAGTGGGATTCTAGCGGTACTCGTATTCGCTGCTTTATTGACCTCACATTATGTCACTCCCGTCTCAACAAATGCAGCAGACAAGAAACAAACGAAAACACCAAAAAATGTTATTTTTATCGTTGGCGATGGAATGGGGATGCCCGTGATCAAAGCCTACCGCACATTCAAGCAGGAAAAGCTTGGTTCTCCAAAAGCACAAACCGTCTGGGACCCGTATTTAGTCGGGATGCAGACCACACACCCAGATGATCCTCGAGATAATATTACCGACTCAGCTGCCGCAGCCACGGCCATGGCGACTGGAAAAAAGACATACAATGATGCCATCGCCGTCAACCAAGAAAAAGAACCTCTTAGAAGTGTCGTTGAAGCAGCAAAGGAAGCACAAATGAAAACAGCCTTTGTTGTCTCATCTGACATCACCGATGCTACACCTGCCGCTTTTGGCACACATAACGTCTCCCGAAAAAACAAAGAACAAATTGCAGACCACTTTTATGATGAGAAAATAGGCGGAGAGCACAAAGTTGATATCCTTCTAGGTGGCGGCATGCAATATTTTGACCGAAAAGACCGTGATCTTGTGAAAGAATTTGAGAAGAGCGGTTATTCCATACTAAGGTCAAAAGATGATTTAACCTCCCAATCATCTTCGAAAATGCTCGGCTTATTCCAGGAGGACGAGCTGGATCGAGCCATCGATCGTCCAAAGCATGTGCCTACTTTAAAAGCCATGACGCAGTCAGCATTAGCCCAATTAAATCAAGACAATTCGCATGGGTTTTTCATGCTGCTTGAAGGTAGTACCATTGATTCTGCTGGACATGAAAATGATGTGGTCGGCGCAATGAGTGAGATGGAGGATTTTGAGGAAGCAGTCCAAGCGGCTCTTCAATTCGCTAAAAAGGATCAAGAAACACTCGTTGTCATCACAGCAGATCATGCGACTGGCGGCTTTTCGTTTGGTGCAGACGGCATGACAAGTGAAACTGGCTATAAATGGGACCCAGCACCTATTTTAGCTGCTAAGAAAACACCTGTGTATATGGCAAAGAAAATCGCAGGCGGACAATCGGTACGTGATGTCCTTCACACCCATATTGATTTCTCGCTCACAAATGAGGAAATCTCACAGGTGGAGAAAGCGGCACAATCAGGGAAGGCCAGTACAATTCAACTCAGCATTCAACACATCTTTGATCAGCGTTCTTTCTCAGGCTGGACAACCTTTGCTCATACAGGTGAGGATGTCCCTGTCTATGCATATGGACCTGGTAAAGCAGCATTTCAAGGCTGGATCGATAATACAAAGCAAGGAAAGAACCTGTTTCATATCATTGAATCACCGTCCACCTATCGCCCATAAAAAAACAATCCCCGCCTCATCACATAGGCGGGGATTTTGATTTTAAGATTGACTTAGCTTTGTAAAGTCAAACGTCGTAATCGGTGCTGCTTGCTCAATGTCGGAGCGGAAGCTAGCGAGCATGGCCTTCTCTTCTTCTCCGATGGTAGCCAAATCAAATGCTTGATGCAGCAAGCCATAGATTAGCACGTGACGTAAGCGAAGGAAGTCAGGAATGTGGGCAAGCCACTCATCCCCAAGCTCATTCTCTTCACGATAGCCTTTAAGGAACTGCTTCATAAAGTTTCCTGCAAAAGCTGCTTTGTCTTCGTATGGAATGACTGGGTACCACAACACATTGTATAGCAAAATGCTAATGTCATTCATAAACCAGTTGTACCCGATATCATCGAAATCAAAGGTCATAATTTTGCCTTGATCCCAGTGGAAGTTTCCGTGATGAAGATCCGCATGAACCAATCCGTACGTATCCTGATTTTTCGGAAGCTTTGCCAGCTTTTCCATCAACCGATCCGCTTGTTCGAATACAAGCGTCTGATCGGCTGGGACATACTTACGTAATTTAAGCTGCTCCTCTTCATCCCACTCTTGTCTTTTATATCGCGGATCTGACAGCTGATAGCTTTTTGTCAGTTTATGCATGCGGCCTGTGTACTGTCCAAGGGCATAAAATAATTCATCATTCCAGTCTGCCTCTTCGACTTTATGACCCGGTGCTTTTTCATAGACCCGCAGTAAAAATGAACCGCCTTGCCCATCGTCTACTTGCTCGATATCACGGCCATTTAATGAAGCAATTGGTTTTGCAACCGAAAGTCCGCCCTTCGCTAAGTGATGGAGCCATTCCATTTCACCTAAAATATAATCAGGTGATCTGCGGATGGTATGGGTAATTTTTAAAATGAAAAACTCTCCGTCTTTTTTAAGTTCATACACATAGTTTTCTGCATCTGCGATAAAGTGGATGTCACTTCGCTGGACTCCGTATAAATGAGTGGCCTCATCTAAAATTTTTGATTCTTCATATATGGCTTTTACATCTTTATGCATGCTGATTCTCCCTCTTCATATATTTTGCTAATTCTCGAATGGTGTGTTTTTCAGCAAAATTCAAATCATCAACATACCAACCCTTCTTTTCAATCTCTACTTCCATTTTGACAGCAAGTAAAGAATTTCCTCCTAAATCGAAAAAGTCGTTGTCAATTCCTACTTTTTCCACATGAAGAATGTCACACCAAATCTCAAGAAGCAATGCCTCGCGTTCATTGGTTGGCTGTGCGTAAAGTCCCTGATCCTGCGTTAGTTCCGTCTTTAATAATGAACGAAGACCTTCTTGATCATGTACCTTAAGGGCTTTTACATACCCGCTGTGCAGCGTTTGATCTGTTTGAACCGTTTCCCATGTGTAACCTTCAGAAGCTGAATGACTTGCTGTCTCCACCCTTTGACCCTCTATTTCTTCAGCCGGGTGCTGACGAGGTGACAGGTGGTCGACGATCTGAATGTGATCGCTCAGTGAACCGATTTCTTCCACTTGTATCCGGTATGTTTGCTGCTCCCCCATCTCCTGCATCTTGTTTTCTTTCATAAATGACTTGAATAGCTCATTACGTCCAGTCGATGCAAATGTGAATTCAATAGAAGAAAGCTGGTGCTGACGGCTATATTCAGCGAGCCATGTCAGACATTTTTGCTCAATCCCTTTCCCTAGAGCACGGCAGCTTAGCATCCATGCATCAATGATCAAGGTGTCGCCTGCATGATGAGCCAAGATCGCCCCTACAATTCCTTCATGACTGAAGCGATCCGCTGCCTCGATAATCCAGCCCTGAACATGCTCATTTTCCATCCGCTCTCTCAGCTGCTGTTCATCAAAGCGCTGATCATTTAAGCGGAATTGGTTAATGCGACTGCTCATTTGCGCCACGCGGGCAAGGTGCTTTTCTCCCCACTTTGTTACACTCATGTTCAAATTCAAATCTTGTAAAAATTGCTCCATTGACGGCGATTCTGCTTTCTCTTTTTGACGAGCTTTTTCAGCCTTGTAGCTCGTTGTTCGTCCTCTATCTTCATCTGTGACATCATAGCGGTCAAATGCCCAAGCATGCTGAGCGAATAATGGGATCGCTTTTTCATTGGCAGGTAGTAGCAGTGTCATCACTTCAGGTAGCTCTTCATTCATACGCAAGCACTGAGCAGGATCATCGTCTAAGAAAATAAACTGAGATAATGAAAGATTCAGTGAATCTGCCATCTCTTTGAGATGTGCCGGTTTACTTTCCCAATTGATCCGCCAGTCGACAATATCATCTTTTTGCAGGATCATATCTGGGTGGTTTTCAAACACGCGCCACACATCTTCTTCATTATTCCTGCTGCTTAAGACAAGCAGGAGACCTTCTTTTTGCTTTTGTTTTAAAAAGCGCTGAAGCATTTGATGTTCTGGCGTAATATCGATGCCTTCTATACCGTCTTCTGAAACGACACCTCTCCAAAGCGTGTGATCACAATCAATGGCCGCCACCTTAAATGGTGCACCTTGCCATGCAATGAACTCGCGTGCGACTTTTGTACCGATGGCTCCACAAAAGACTTCAGTGAATGGGAGATGTGCGGCTTGCTCTCCTTTTGCATCAAAGATGTCATCTATCTGATAGTGCTTCGCAAGCTGACGGCAGTCGATTAATTGAACACCGTCTATCTCAGATAATTGAGCAATCCACTCTCGTTCCACATCTTGCAGCGTGTCTTTAAGAGCAGCACTTATCGGCAGAATCCCAACAAAATATAGGTTATGTTTCGTTTTTGATTTCAGAACGTTTGCAAGTTCTTCAGCATGCTCTGCAGCCAGTTTTTTCTTTTCTTCCAGTGAAAGATGAGCTGGACCCGTGATATCCTCTAATCGAATGAGCAGAAGGTTCGCACCGTTTTTCTTCTGTGAGATAAGGCTGCGCTCATTTAGTAATTCCTGATATACCTGCCCATACGGTGCAAATTGAACATCAAGCTGCACATCAAACTGCTTGGTCCAGTACTGAATGTAAGGTGCGATTGGATCTGCTGTAAATGTCGAGCTAACTGTAAGTACGAGCGGTGCTTTTTCCTCTGCACGCTCCCTTTTCTCCTTTGCTGCCTGTTCTTCTTCCTCTGTAAGCACATCGAAATCCTTGAGCAGTTGATCAGGTGTTTGAACAGCCTGTTCGACCAAGTGCTCGAAGTGCTTGACGAACGCTTGCATTGTCTCATGTTTAAACAGCGCAAGATTGTATTGAAGGACGCACTTTAACTCCCCCGTTACTTCTCTGACAACATCCATTTTCATATCGAGTTTGGATATTCCCTTTGCAAACTCATGTGTTTCGAAGGTTAGTCCATCGGCTTCGATTTTAATATTCGGATCGTACTCATTATGGTAGATGAGCATTGTATCAAAGAATGGATTGCGATGCGGTCTTGTTTTTGGATTCAGATGCTCAACCATTTGGTCAAATGGGTACTCTTGATGGTCATACGCATCCAGCAATACTTGCTTTGTCTGCGCCAGTTGCTCTGTAAAGGTTGATTCTTGTACCATGTCTAGTTTAATTGGCAGGAAGTTTGTAAACATGCCAATTGTATGCTCGATATCTGCATGACGCCGTCCAGCCACAAGTGAACCGACAATCAGCTCCTCTTGATCTGCATAACGTGAGAGCAGTAGCCCATAGAGCTGGAACAAGATAACGTTATTTGTCAGCTGATACTGTTCAGCAAGCTGTTCAATTTTCTCAACGATGTGCGGTTCAATATTGAATTTGATCGCTCTTCCTAAGAAGGATTGTTCCTTCCGTTCAAAATCATATGGCATTGTCAAAGTTGGCACATTTGAGCCAATTTGCTGCTTCCAATAATCCTGCTGCTTTTGAAACATCTCGCTACGGAAATATTTTTCTTGCCATTCTGCATAATCTTTATATTGAACAGTGAGTTCCGGCAAAGTTTCCCCTCGATAGAGCTCAGTAAATTCTTTAATAAAGATGTTCATGCTCGCTCCATCCGCCACAATATTATGCATATCGACTAATAAGAGGTGATCGTTAGCTGCGATTTTCACAAAACGCACACGGATCAATGGTGCAGCCTTTAAATCAAATGGACGAATGAATTCATCGATTTGTGCTTCTAATCCTTCTTCATCAGCCTCTGTCAATTCAACAGCAAATTGGAAGTCATCATGGACACGCTGAACTGGTTCACCATCTTTTAATTCAAAGGTCGTTCGCAAGGTTTCATGACGATCAATTAATTGCTTGAAGGTCTGCTCAAAGCGCTCGACGACAATTTCCCCTTTACATCTCAGTGCCATCGGCATGTTGTAAGAGGTCACTTGACCAATACGCTGATGAATGAGGAATGTCCGTCTTTGAGCAGCAGATAATGGATATGTGTCTTTCTTTTCGACTGGTTCAATCTTGAAATATTGATGCTTCTCTGCCTTTTCGATGAATGCTTGGAGCTTTTCAATTGTCGGATTGTTAAACATGTCTGTGAGCGTTAGCTCTACACCAAACTCTTTGTGAATTTGAGAAATCAGACCGGTGGCATTTAACGAATGTCCGCCAAGCTCAAAGAAATGGTCGTCTCTTTCCACTTTTTCAATTCCTAAAATGTCTTTCCACATCCGCTGTAACGTTGCCTCAATGTCATTCGATGCGGCGGCATGGACTTGATTGTTTTCTTCTATTTCCTGCCCTTTGTTATCCTTTGGCACCACCATTTGCACACCTGAGGATGAAGATAATGCAGATGTATCTACCTTTTCAATCCAATATCGTTGTCGTTCAAACGGATAGGTCGGCAAGGATACTTTTTGATTTAATGTCTGATTTCGCAATTTTGTCCAGTCAACCGGCACCCCTTGAAGCCAGATGTCACCCAATCTTCCCAGCAGGTAGCGGTCGTCGGCTGCCTCTTCTTTTGGATGACGCATCAATGGAATCGGCTGCTGATGATGTTCCTTTGAAGCTTGGCGAATAAAGGCACTTAACGTATTCCCCGGCCCGACTTCAACGAAAATAGGATCAAGCTCCGTTAATAACATCTCTGCTCCATCACGGAAACGAACCGCTTGCCGCAAATGATTAGCCCAATATGCCGGGTCTTGCACTGCTTCATGGTCAATCCACGTACCTGTGACGTTAGAAATATACGGGATAGACGGCGCATTCAATTGATACTCGGCGACCTTTTCTTTAAATGATGGCAGGATGTCATCCATCATTTTAGAATGGAAGGCATGAGAGGTGTGAAGCTTCCTGCACCCATGTCCAGCAGCCTCCAGCTTCTCAGCAAGTGCATCAATGGCTACGGTCTCACCTGACACTACGCACAATTCAGGACCATTTACTGCTGCAAGTGAAAGATCATCTGTTAAATATGGCAGCACGTTCTGTTCACTCAAAGGAACACTCAGCATAGAGCCTTTTGGAAGCTGGCTAATGAGCTGTCCGCGATAAGCCACAAGATCTACAGCATCTTCAACAGATAGTAAACCAGATACCGCAGCAGCCGTATATTCTCCAATACTGTGACCGATCAGTGCCTGCGGTTTGACGCCAAAATGAATCAGCAATTTAGCCAAAGCATATTCCACACTAAACAGAAGCGGCTGCGTATATTCTGTTTGATTGATCAGCTGACGATCATCACTTGCTTCTGTTGAGAATAAAATACGAAATGGGTCAACTGAGACATGCTGTTTGAATTGATTCAAGCATTGATCCAGCGCTTCTTTAAAGACTGGATATTTGTCATAAAGCTGACGCCCCATGTCTACATACTGAGATCCTTGGCCTGGGAAAAGAAAGACGACTGGACGGCTCGATGTTTGGGAGCTGGCCGTCTTGACCACCTCTTTTGACCTTTGATTCAGCGCCTGTAACATATCCGCCGTGTTACTTCCAAGAATGACACGTTTATGCGGGAAATGATGGCGCCCTGTTTGCAGCGTATAGGCAACGTCACTTAGACGAACATGCTGCTGATGCTGAAGTAAGTAGTCCGCAAGGCGATCCGTCATTTTTTCAAGAGCTGCTGGTGTTTTGGCAGATAATAAAAGAAGTTCACTATCCTCAGGGCTATCAGCGGCAACACGTGTAGCAGGTGCTTCTTCTAAAATGACATGAGCATTTGTTCCACCTATCCCAAATGAGCTTACACCTGCTCGGCGAGGAGATTCCTGCGTGCTCCATGGCGTCAAGTCTGTGTTTACAACGAAAGGCGAATTGGCAAATTCAATTTTTTCATTTGGCGTTTCAAAATGAATGGTCGGCGGAATCACTTGATGCTTTAAGCTTAAAACGGTTTTAATAAAGCCCGCGACACCTGATGCATCATTCAGATGACCAACATTTGATTTGACAGAGCCAATGCGGCAAAAGCCTTTTTTATCTGTATCAAATGCTTGCTTGAGCGCTTCAATTTCGATCGGATCTCCGAGGGTTGTCCCAGTTCCATGTGCTTCAATGTACGAAATGGTTTCAGGTTCCACCTCAGCCATTCGAAGTGCTGTCTTAATCGCTGAAACTTGACCTTTCGTACTCGGCGCTGTATATCCTACTTTTCTATTTCCATCATTATTAATAGATGACCCTTTGATGACAGCATAAATGTGATCGCCGTCTTCAATGGCATCCTCTAAATTTTTTAAAATAACGGCTCCTGCACCATCACCAAAAACGGTTCCATCGGCTTTGTTATCAAAGACGCGGCAATGCCCGTCAGATGAATGGATCATGCCTTCTTGATACAGATAGCCCGATTTTTGCGGCAGACGAATGGACACGCCACCTGCAACAGCCATATGACAGTCGCCGCTTAATAAAGCCTGAACGGCTAAATGAATCGACACCATCGAGGTCGAGCAGGCGGTTTGCACCACCATACTCGGTCCCTTCAGATTTAATTTATATGAAATCATTGTCGCTAAATAATCACGCATATTCAGAACAGCAGCTTCCAGTGTTTTCGAATCCTCACCTTGAGCCGCCCCTTGAAGTGCTCTCATAACCCATTCTGTATTGATCCCTGCACCTGTATAAAGACCGATTTGCCCTTTATATTCAAACGGATCGTACCCAGCGTCTTCAAGCGCTGTCCACACACATTCATGAAACAGTCTAAACTGCGGGTCCATCATGGCCGCTTCCTTTGGTGTATAGTCAAAGAAATCTGCATCAAATAAATCAACATCATCTAGCATCCCTTTTGCTTTAACAAAACGGGGATTTTTTAATAAAGCTTCATCTGTACCTTCACGCCGTAATTCTTCTTCTGTAAAAAAGGAGATTGTTTCTTTTCCCTTTTTCAGATTCTCCCAGTACTCATCTACATTTTTGGCCCCTGGAAAACGACCTGCAAGACCGATAACAGCAATTTCTGCGCCATGATAGTGATTCGTTGTATCATTCATTCTCGATTCCGCCTCTCAATCTTTTATTCCGTTGCTGTTTAAAACGAGCTCTTCGATCACCTGAAGTGACGACGGCTAGTTCTTCTTCCATCGCTTCTTCCTTCGAGTCCTCAGAAGGCTGGATATATTTCGCAAGCTCTGCAACAGAAGGGTACGTAAACAACGTCACAACCGCTTCATTTGTTTGAAGTGCTTGATTTAACCGATTGGTGACTTGGACAATATCCAGTGAGCTTGCGCCGAGATCGAAGAAATTGTCGTGAATGCCCACTTGTTCCATGCCCATAAAATCCTGCCATACTTGGCAGATCGCTTTTTCAGTTTCATTTCGAGGCGCCACATATGGATTGCCCAGCTCTGGTCTTTCGTGCTTAGACACTTCATACGAATCCTCATCCGCTGCGCCCTTAGGCTCTAGTGACAGCCATTGATCTATCCGTTCATCAAGATTTCCTGTAGACACGAGCATGTGTCGATTCTGCCGGCTAGACAGAACATACTGGAACAGCTCAGCACCCTCTTCTGGTAAAATCGCAAGCTCATTGATCGATTCACCTATTGTGGATTCTAGCTCACCCCAGAAATTCCACGCATCCCAGTTCACACACATCCACGGGGTTTGACTATGTTGATTAAGTCTAGCTGCAAATGCATCCATATATAAGTTAGCCGCTGAGTAAGCAGAGAATCCTAAGCCCCCAAGCAATGCACTAATGGAAGAAAAGAGAAGACAAAAGTCTGCTTGTTCTTGTTCCAGCAGCTGCTCTAGCACATCGAGCCCTTTCACCTTTGATTGGAATTGATCCTCTCCCTGCGCCAGTGTAGAAGGGATATCTTTGATTGCACGGAAGGATGTACTTCCTGGTAATCCTGCTGCATGGAATACACCATGAACGCCGCCATGCTTTTTGCGAATGGCATCAAATACATGTTTCATCTGATCCAGATCTCCTGCATTCGCCTGCACCGCTTCTACTGTTGCACCTAATCGTTCGAGCTCAAGCACCTTCTCAATTCTCGTGCGCTGCGCTTCATCGGCATTTGCTTGTTGAACATATGACGCCCATTCATTTCTTGGCGGCAATGCCGTTCTGCCAGTTAAATAAAGATGTACATTTCCTTCCTTTGCCAGCATCTTTGATAGAACAAATCCAATACCGCCTAAACCTCCTGTGATCAAATAAACACCATTTGGCCTGATCATCTTCGGAAGTCCATCTTCTTTTTGCAGCGGCAAATGCTTGTAGCTTTGCACCCAGCGCTTTCGATGACGATACGCCACAAGCTGGTCCTTTCCAGGCTGCATGATTTCCTGCAAAATAAGATCGACAAGGACTTGTTCCTTCCAAGACATGACTTCTGGCACGTCTTCCACATCGATATTCCAGCACTTAATATGATGGTATTCCTGTGAAATGACTTTACATGGTCCAAGCATTGCACTTTTCTCTGCACATATCGTCTCATTGCCTGTAACTGGCTGAATTCCGCTAGTGATCGTAAACAGACGGCATTCTCGAATATTTTTTTGGGCAGCAATCGCTTGAGATAAGAAAATTAAGCTGTAATAGCCTTTTTCAATGTGCGCCTGAAAAGCGGCTTGACGATTCGAGTTGTCATTTTCTTTCGCAGCTTCCCATAAATGCAGAATCCGCTGAATATTGATGCCCCTATTAGACAATGAATCTAGCATGTTTCGGTAGTGCTGGCCTTCTGCCGGATTGATCGTAAACGACTGATCTTGCTCTTGATAAGCTTCACCCTTTGTGACAGAAATGACCTTGATACCTTGTTGCGTAAATGAATGGGTAAACAGTTCATGAAAAGCATCCTGTTCCTTGAAAATGAGCCACGTTTGTTCTTCTGTTTCTTTTTTGAAAACTGGTTTTAGCGGCTGCTGCTCCCATGAAGGCAGGTAGAACCATTCTTCCATCTCTTTTTTCTTCGTTTCCTTAGGCGCGGATAGCTGCGGAGACGCGGGCTTTCCTGCTTCAATCCAATATCGTTTCCGCTCAAATGGATAGGTCGGTAGCGATACGAGCTGACGTTCCTCTTGAGTTGGATGTTGCTGCGCTTTGACCTCGTAGCCCCCTGCCCATAGCTCTCCTATTCTCTTTAAGAAATATGCATGGTCATCCGCTTGTTCTCTCGTATGCCTCACCATATTCAGGACATCATGATGAGACTCTTTGTTTTCATGACGTTTCGCTAATGCCGTCAAGCTGTTTCCAGGTCCAACTTCAATGAGTGCTCGTACTTCATCGGTTAACAGCTGAGATAGACCTTCATGAAAACGAACGGTTCCACGCAGGTGGTTCGTCCAATAAGATGCTGTCATCACCTCTTCGCTTGTCGCCCAGGTGCCTGTCACATTCGATATAAACGGAATTGCCGGCTCGTGCAATTCTACTTTCTCTACGAATTGTTGAAACGCCTCAAGCATCGGCTCCATCATGTAGGAATGAAAGGCATGAGAAGTATGGAGCTGTCTTGTGATAATTCCTTTGTCTTGCAGTTTCTTTTCAAATGCAGCGATATGCTCTTCTCTTCCAGAAACGACACAAAGGTCTTTTGCATTGACAGCAGCAACAGAAAGCGATTCATCGATCATTGAGATGAGCTCCGCCTCGGGTAATTGCACACTAAGCATCGTGCCTTTTTCCATGTCTTGCATCAATCTTCCTCTTGCCATCACGAGTGTTAATGCAGACTCGAGAGAAAAGACCCCTGACAAACAAGCGGCAACGTATTCGCCGATACTGTGTCCAATCATTGATTCTGGCTCAACACCGCTATGCTGAAGCAATTTGGCTAATGCATACTCAAATATAAATAGAAGCGGCTGGGCATTTGACGTTTTTGTGATGTCTTCGTTCGTTTCATTCTCGGAAAAAACAATGCTCTTTAAATCCACTTGCTCCGTTTCCATTACATATTTAAAGCATCTATCTACTTCCCATTTGAACACTGGCTCTGCATCATATAATCCGCGCATCATACCAGCATACTGAGCGCCTTGACCCGAAAACATAAAGGTCGCTTTACGCCATTTTTTGCTTCGGAACACACTCGTTTCAAGCTGTTTCTGCTGCATCCATTCATCAGCAGACGCGAGTACGATCGCTTTTCGGTATGGAAATTGCTTTCTGCCATACCGTAATGTATAAGCAATATCTTCAAGCGGGACTTGAGGATGCTGGATCACATACTGCTTTAATCGCTCTGTCATTTCCGCCAAAGCAGTATCTGTTTTTGCAGATAAGACGAGCAGCTGCTTTTGGTTAGAAGCTGGCTTCTGCTTCGCCTGTATGCCCTCTTCTATGATCATATGGGCATTCGTTCCGCCGATACCGAAAGAGCTAACTCCCGCTCTTCTCGGACCATCTGCTTCCTTCCAATACAACGCCTTTTGATTCACATAAAACGGTGTATCTTTGAAAGGAATCTCCTGATTGGGTGATTCATAATGAATGGTTGGCGGAATCGTTTTATGCTGGAGAGCCAAAATGGCTTTAAACAGACCTGCAATCCCTGCCGCACTATTTAAGTGTCCGACATTACTTTTCACAGAACCGATCGGAATCGTCAGCGGATCTGTCCCTTTGAACACTTGACTAAGAGCAGATACCTCAATTGGATCTCCCATGTTTGTCCCCGTACCATGAGCTTCTACATAACCAATGGACGCGGGGTCGATACCTGATTTTTCATACGTTTCTTTTAAAACCTCTGCCTGTCCTTCCACACTCGGAGCGGTAAAACCAGCTTTTCGGCTGCCATCATTGTTCACACCAACCCCTTTGATGACCGCATGAATCGGGTTACCGTCTCTCATCGCATCTTCATAACGTTTTAGCAGAACAATCCCCGCTCCATCTCCGAAAATGGTTCCGCTCGCCTCTTGGTCAAACGGTCGGCAATGTCCATCCTTTGATTGAATCATCCCATCTTGATAGATGTAGCCGATATTTTCTGGAGAACTAACTGTCACACCGCCTGCCAGTGCTGCATCACATTCTTGATTCAATAATGCTTGACAGGCCATGCCAATATTGACAAGTGAGGTCGAACAAGCTGTTTGCATGGTCACACTAGGCCCGTGTAAATTCAATTTATAAGAAAGCTGTGTACTAAAGAACTCACGATCATTTAACAGCATGGCGCTGAATTGCTCAGTTGCTTCCATTTGATGGGCAAAGCGCGTCAGCCACTCATGATTTGGACTCGTTCCTGTATAAACGCCAATTTTCCCTGCCATTCGATCAGGGTCACAGCCAGCATCCTCCAGCGCTTCCCAAGCACATTCATGTAAGAGCCTGAACTGCGGATCCATTAGCTCTGCCTCTCTAGCAGAATAGTTGAAGAAGTCTGCATCAAAGCCTTCGATTTCTTGTAAACGACCTTTTGCTCCAATGAAATTCGGATGCTGGTAGACAGACGCATCCAGCCCTGCTTTCTTGAGCTCTTCTTCTGTGAAAAAGTGAATCATTTCCTCGCCATTCACAAGACGCTGCCAAAAGTCTTCTAGCGATGAAGCTCCCGGGAATCTTCCAGCCATTCCGACAATCGCAATATCCGTTTGCTCCTGGGACGTGTTTTTTACTTGGCGAGAAGCAGGCGTTTGAATCTGTTCTGACTGTTCTTCAAACAAATATTCAGCAAGACTTGCCACTGTCGCAAACCGATACAATTGCACAGTGTCAATTTGCTTGTCCACATGCTCAGATATTTTCGCTGCAAGCTGAGAAATATCAAGGGATGTCGCACCAAATTCAAAAAATGGCGATTCATCATCTATTTGATCAAACCCAAAATGAGTTTGCACAATGTCATGAATGTCTTTTTGTAAAGAAGCGAGTGAAGCAAAGACACGCTGTTCATTCTGCGGCTTTTGCGGTTCAATGGCTGCCATCGTATTTGTTTGTGCAGAGAAATCAGTTTTATGAAATGGGTACCCAGGTAGCGGAATACGCTGTCTGTTCTTCTCATCTGTTATTGGGAAAGCTAAGCCGACCCCCATTTCCCAAAGAACACCTGCGATTTGAAGCATGTCTCCATCAAGTGGTTCGGTTGTTTTTTCTGCTCCCTTTTCAACTACAATCCCTTGTTTCGTTGAAAGGTCAATGATCAAAGCTGGTGATTCTTGCTCAACTATTGGTGATTTTACAGGCTGATCCATAGTAAGAAGACCCTTTACAGACGATGGATCGAAAGTGGTTAGTTCCTCCCCAGTTTGCTGCAAGTAAACAGGCTCTTGGAGTGTCCTCTGAGGCAGGGAAGCCAGCCTTTGATTAACCGTCTCGGTATCATGAAGATGGTACACAATAGATGCCGCATCGTTTAGCTCAAGGCCGCCTGCTGCATATAAAGCTGTCCAGACGCCGCTACCTTCTCCACCCCATCCATCTAGTTCAATTCCGAGTGATCTTACCATGTTGGCAAAAGCCGATGTCATGATCAGCATCGCCACTTCTGATTGACTGCTTTGTTTAGGATGGAACAGCTCATCTTTTTTGATAGGTACCGCGGATTGGACGAGGCTTATGATTCGATCCACTTCTATTTTGAAAGAAGAATCTTTCTCATACAGCTCGATGTAATCACGTAAACCTGACTCATGATACCCCGTCAGCTTCATGCTGATCCGTTTATAAAAATGACTTTCTCTGCCTGCTGTCTCTTCATTCAGCAATTGCAGCTGCTCTAATAATTCATCCCGCGTGGAACAGACAAACGCCTTTCGATATTTGAAAGCCTTTCTTCCACTTTGTAAGGTATAAGCTGCTTCACCAAGTGAGAGATCAGGATGTGAGGAGACATATTCCTTTAAGTTTTTTGTCACGTTCTTCATGTCATGCGTTGATCTAGCTGACAGCACGATTAATTCTTTGGACGAGGCGTTGCTGTTTGCTTTTCTCGGCTTTGCCTCTTCTAAGATGACATGAGCATTTGCTCCCCCTATACCAAAGGCACTGACACCCGCTCTCCTTGGCAATTGAGATGTCTTCCACTCCTCTTTGTCTGTCCCAACATAAAATGGGGTTTGATCAAAAGAAATGCGGTGATTCGGTTTCTCAAAGTGCGGCATCGGGGCAAATTGACGATGATGTAGCATCATGACTGTTTTGATAAAACCAGCTACACCGCTTGCGGCATCTAAATGCCCAATATTGGCTTTGACTGATCCAATTCGGCAATAGCCTTGTTGATCTGTTTGAAAAGCACGGGTAAGCGCCTCAATCTCAATCGGATCTCCAACAGGCGTCCCCGTTCCATGCGCTTCGATATAAGAAATCGTCTCTGGTTCTGTCTCAGCCATTTCTAACGCAGATTCAATGACACTTGCCTGTCCACTCACACTTGGGGCTGTATAACCGACTTTATTGCTCCCATCATTGTTCGTTGCAGATCCTTTTACGACAGCATAAATAAAATCTCCATCTTCTATCGCATCTTTTAATCGTTTTAGCGCAACAACGCCTGCACCTTCACCAAAAATGGTTCCTTTTGCTTTTTCATCAAACGGACGGCAATGACCATCAGGAGAATAAATCATTCCTTCTTGGTATTGATAGCCTGTGATTTGCGGCTGATGGAGTGTGACACCTCCTGCTAACGCAAGGTCACATTCACCGCCGATTAATCCTTGGCAGGCCATATGGATAGCAACAAGCGATGTGGAGCAAGCCGTTTGCACCGATACGCTTGGACCTTTTAGATTTAATTTATAGGCAATCCGAGAAGCAAAGGATGGGTCATTGAGATGCATGATTTGAAACACATCTTCGTTCTTTGCAAGTGACGACATATGCTGCCCCATCCACGATAGATTGCTAGATGCGCCGGCATAAAGTCCAATTAATCCTTCGTATTGCTCGGGCTCATAGCCTGCATCCTCTAGCGCATGCCATGTGCATTCATGCATCAATCGAATTTGCGGGTCCATAATAGATGCCTCTCGCGGAGAGTAGCCAAAAAAGTCTGCATCAAATGATGATGCATGCTGTAAATATGGCTTTGCCTTGACATAATCAGAACGTTTTAGCAGCGTTTCATCTACACCCGCTGCCTTTAATTCTTCATCAGTGAAAAACGTAACGGATTCTTTCCCTTGCGATACATTTTCCCAAAACGCTTGCACATTCGGTGCCTCGGGAAACGTACCTGCTAATCCTACAACTGCAATTTCAAGTCCAGATTCGCTCCATTGCTCTTGATCAGACATACGCTGCATTTCTCCCATCTATTTTCGTTTTAATCTCTGTTTACGGCGGTTCTTCCCATCTGCCATCGCCTGTTTGCGGAGATTAGATGACTCAGTGACAGCTTGCTTTTCTTCCTTCACTCCATGTATCTTCTTCAGTTCTGCAGCCAATGACGCAATCGTTGGATGACTATACATCATGACCACTGGAACCTCTATACCATAAATTGATTTAATATGACCGCTCATCTGCAGTAAATCAAGGGATGTCGCACCCATTTCAAAGAAGTTCTCATTCACATCCGGTTCATGAGGAAAAAAGGAGCTGAGTACATCACACAATGATGCTTCTAGACGATCATCTATGACCTGCGATATTTGTTGAGTCGACTCTTCTTCCTGCTGCATAGGTGTTAATCGGTGTTTCATTCTCTCACCCATGTCTCGAACAGAAACAAGAATTTGCGGATAATCTAAACGCAGCACTTCCTGAAAGGCCTTGATTCCTTCATCTGGTGAAATTCCCGCCTGCTCCTCGAGCGTCATCATGTCATTGACTTTGGCCGCTAATGCTGAGTTGTGTGCCATACCGACTTTTTCCCATCGATCCCAGTTTAAAGAAATCACTGGCTTTCCTTCCTGCCTCTTCTCATGAGCAAAGCTGTCCATAAAAGCATTGGAAGCGGCATAAGCCACTTGTCCAGCCGCTCCAAGAAAGGACACTAGGGATGAACAAAGTAAAAAGAAGTCGAGCGTTTCATCCTGGAGTGCTTCATCCAGCACATAGGTCCCGTTGATTTTTGGCAGACACATGCGAATTTCATCGTCTGCTGTTCTTGCTTGGATGATCTTCCCATCTGCCTCTCCTGCCGCATGGATGACACCATGTAAATCACCAAATGATGTATGAGCCAGCTGGATCGCTTTCTGCACGGCGTCTTTATCTGACACATCACCGTGTACAGTTAGTACATCAGCTCCTAACTCTTCAAGAGTCATCAGCTTTTTCACGGTTTCAGCTTCTTTCCCATCCGCATCACGCAGTTCATGCCATGCAGAGCGTTCACGTATTTGTGATCGGCTGAGGAACACAAGTTTTGCTTGATACGTTTCTGCTAAATGTTGAGCTAGTGTGAAACCAATGCCTCCCATACCGCCGGTCAGGAGGTAAACACCATGAGTCCTGATAGGCTGTGTGGACGATTCCTCTTTGCTTAAAGGTGTACTTGAAGCTTTTCGAACCCACCTACTGTTCCCCCGATACGCCACGACTGCCTCTTGATCGTGCATTGCAACCTCATATGAAAGAAATAGCGGCCAGTCCGCCTTTGTTTCCTGACATAAATCAATGTGCTGACACGCAATATGCTGATATTCTTGAGGAATGGTCAGAGCTAATCCAGTACATGTTGCTTGAAGAGGATTGACCTTCTCCATCCCGATAACATCATGCGCTTGATTTGTCACAAGATGAAGACGGATGGTTGTGTTATGATGCTGACTGATCAGCCTGACGAGATCAAGTACAGATAAGTAGTTCGGCTGATCACCTGTATCTTCTGTTAGTTCATCATGCATCCAGATGATCTCTTCCGGTATAAATCCAGATTGCTGCAGTTCAGCCATCACCCACTCTAAGTGTGACAGCATATGAACGTCAGCCTTCATCACCTGGTCATTTTCTTTGATCGTATGATCACTTTGACAGACGCTGACAACCTCTGCATGCCGCTCTTTCAAATAAGCGGCAATATGACCATTTTTCTCAAAAATCAAGATACGCTTCCCTTGATGATGCTGCTCTTTTAGTACAGGTGCAGAGCGCTCCCATACCGGAATGTAAAACCAGTCTTGAAAATCAGCGGAGAGTGTCTCCCCCATTTCTGATGGTGCTAAATTGCTCATCAGCTGATCCGCTTTAAACTGCGGAGAGGGGAATATTTGATGCTCAAATGGATATGTTGGCAGTGACACTCGATATGGGGTCTTTTCTTTTCTGACAGCGCTCCAGTTCGGTTCCACTCCAAAACTCCACAGCTTCCCTATAGCCTTTTTCATATATTCATCATCAGCACCTTGTTCTTTTGGATGTCTCACCAATGAACAAGCCGCTGCTTTGTTCACATCATAGTCATCATGTCGTCTCACAAATTGAGTCAACGTATGACCTGGTCCCACTTCAATGAAAACCACTTCACCAAGTCCAAGTAACGTCTCTAATCCTTGACTAAATAAAACAGGCTGCCTGATATGAGATGCCCAGTAATCAGGCGATGAGGCTTGCTCATTTGTTAACCAGCTTCCTGTCACATTCGAAAGGATCGGAACCTCGCCCTGCTGATAGGTGATCTCTGAGAGAGCGTTCTTAAACTGTACGGACGCTTCAGCCATCATACTCGTATGAAAGGCGTGAGAGGTTTTCAATGTTTGGACAGAAGCTCCTCTTTTTTCAGCTTGTTCGAGATAGATCTGTAACCGTTCTGGAGGACCGGAAACAACAGATAATTGTGAGCTATTCACCGCAGAAAGCTCGACACCCTCAGGAAGATCATGTTCAATCTCTTCGGCAGAGAGTGACACTCCGGCCATTTCACCCCGAGGCATTTTTTGCATCAAACTGCCTCTTTTTAAAACGATACGGATTGCATCTTCAAGGTGAATAATACCGGCCACGCAGGCAGCTGTTATTTCTCCAATACTATGACCAATGAAATAATGCGGACGTATGCCTAGTCCCATCAGCTTCGATGCGAGCGCATACTCAAAACTAAACAAGATGATTTGTGTATATGATGTTTGCTGCATGAGCTGTTCTGCTTTTATGAACTCTTCTTCGGTTGTTGGGTATAACACGTTCTCGATCTCAACACCTGATAAAGATAAAATGATGGCAAAACATTTCTGAAGCGTTTGTTTAAATTCAGGATCTTTCTCATATAAATCCTTGCCCATATTCACATACTGAGCACCTTGTCCAGAAAACATCCAGACAACTGCCGGCTGTTGAAAGGCCTTTTGCGGCTGTCCGGCTGACTGGAATGTGCGGTCAGGCCCTGCAAGAAAAGCTTGTCGATAAGGAAAATGCTTTCTTCCCTCTTGCAGGGTAAAGGCAGCCTCGGATAATGTGACACGCTTTTGTTCTTTTAAATAAGATGTCATTTGTTCAGCAGATTTTTGAACCGCCTGCTTCGATCTTGCAGAAATCACCATTAGTTCATGATCTCTTTCTACTGACGGTTTGTCGGCGGCGGGTGCCTCTTCCATGATCAGGTGTACATTCGTTCCACCGACTCCAAACGAACTAACTCCGGCACGCAGCGGCTGCTCTGTTTTCATCCATGGTACGGGTGTTGTATTGACATAAAATGGACTTGATTCAAAATCAATTTTCGGATTCGGTTTTTTATAATGAAGGCTAGGCGGCAGCGTCTGATGGTACAGACTAAGCGTTGTCTTGATAAAACCTGCAATCCCTGCGGCTGAGTCAAGATGACCAATATTTGTTTTCACAGACCCAATCGCACAAAACTGCTTTTTATCCGTTTGAAAGGCTTTCTTTAGTGACTCAATTTCAACCGGATCCCCAAGAGTTGTACCGGTGCCGTGTGCTTCAATATAAGAAATACTCTCAGCTTCTACACGACTGATGTTGAGTGCCTTTTTAATCACTTCGCTTTGTCCTTCTATGCTTGGTGCTGTGTAGCCAACCTTCCGCCCGCCGTCATTGTTATAGGCTGACCCTTTAATCACGCCATAGATATGGTCCTTATCTTTTAGTGCCTGCTTTAATGATTTGAGCACAACAACACCGCAGCCCTCACCGCCAACAGTGCCTTCTGCCTGTTCATCAAAAGCCCGGCAGTGCCCATCTGGCGACATGATCATGCCTTCTTGATACATGTATCCTTTTTTGTGAGGGGTCGTAATGGTGACGCCGCCGGCGAGTGCCATTTTACATTCTCCAGTAATCAGGGCACGCGCCGCCATATGAATGGCAGTCAAAGAGGAAGAACAAGCTGTATCAACAGCTACGCTCGGCCCCTTCAAATTCAATTTATAAGATACCTTTGTGTTCATGAAATCTTTATCTGTTAACTGAACAGCCGCAAATTGTTCGGATGAGTGATTCGTTCTCATCAGCATGGAAGCAGCTTGCCAATATAAATTAGCAGAAGCGGCTCCAAATAAACCAATCGGTTCCTGATAGGTTTCAGGGTTATAGCCTGCATCTTCAAGAGATTCCCACGCCACCTCATGAAACATGCGGATTTGCGGATCCATTACTTCTGCTTCACGCTGTGAATAACCAAAGAAATCTGCATCAAAATGATCATGCTGATCAACTGCTCCTTTGGCACGTACATATTGCTCATGATCCAATGCTTCTTTCTCAACCCCTGCCTCAAGCAGCTCTTCCTTCGAAAAGAACGTAATGGACTCTCTTCCATTTGCAAGGTTGTCCCAAAAGTGATGAATATTCTTTGCTCCGGGAAAACGGCAGGCCATCCCAACCACTGCAACCTCTAATCCTGTGAACTTACTCATCTATCATCCCGCCTAACAGTTGAGCGGCACTTTCTAAGTCATCCGCTTCATTTTCTCCATCATCTTCGATCTGTTTCTCTTGCCCTGATGCTTTGTTTTTTAATTGCGTAGCTATTTGCGAAACAGTTGTATATTGGAACAGCTCCATCACTGTCAGTTCCTGCTGAAATTCCTCTTTCACTTTATTGGACAACTCAACGATATTAAAAGAGTTCCCGCCTAAGTCAAAAAACGGTTCATCTATACGAATCTGCGAAGCAGGGACTTGTAAAATAGAGGCGAAAATGCGAACAAGCTTCTGCTCTGTTTCATTATGTGCTTGAATGGTCACAGGCTCTTGATTGTTTGACAGCTGATCTTCTGGATTCGGTAGTGCTTGGATATCCAATTTCCCTGATAGATTCAAAGGAAATTGCTCTATTTGGATGACATGTCTCGGCACCATATAACCTGGTAATCTTTCACTTAAAGACTGACGAAGCGCACGCTGATCTATCACTTGTTTTGCCATCATGTATGCGCAAATGTATTGGTCCTGATCCTGCGTTTCCTTAGGAATGACAATGACATCTTGAATCAGTCCTTGCATATGCGGGTCATCAAGAATCGCTCTACGGATTTCCTCTAGCTCAATTCGATATCCCCTAATTTTCACTTGACCGTCGTTTCTCTTGGCAAATTCTAATAAACCATCAAACCGCCATCTTGCAAGATCTCCCGTACCGTATAACATCCCGCTGCTCAGCTCTGGTTTTTTGATAAATTTCTCCTTGCTCAGATCAGGGTGATTGATGTACCCACGACCTACACCATCGCCTGCTATATATAACTCTCCAAAGACGCCAATCGGAACTGGCTCTCCTTGCGCGTCACATATGAAAATATGCTCATTCGGCATCGGCTGCCCAATAGGAATGACTTGCTCATCCCAGTCTTGGGGAATCAAAAAGGATGATGACTGAACCGTACATTCAGTCGGCCCATACGCATTTATCATGATTGGTTTTTCACCTGATATATGCTGTAAAAATTGATCCATCAGCTCTTTTGTGAACACCTCTCCGCCCACCAGCATCATCTTCAACGCTGGCAAGTCTTGTTTTGATTGCGCTGCTGCCTTGTTCATCAGCTTTAAATGAGAGGGGGTCACATCAGACAGCTGGATGTGATGTTCTTGGTAAAACGACCATAACGCATGCCCATCCATACGGACTTCATCTTTGGCAATATGCAGCGTATGTCCGAGGAGCAATGCCGGAAACAATGTTTGAACAGACGCATCAAAAATGTGAGAAGCCAGCATCCCTACTTGCAAAGGATCAGGGAGCAGATCAAAAAAGCGCGTTTTCATTCCATATACCAAATTAATGACATGACGATGTTCGATAACGACACCTTTCGGATGCCCTGTCGTACCTGATGTATACAGGACATACGCCATATCCGAAGGCGAGATAGACCAAGTCATATTCTCTTTTATTGATGGTTCTTGAAGCATGTCTTGAATCACATGGACCTCGACATCCAATCCTTCGTGTCCTTCTGCATCCGAGACAATAGCTGTAGCGCCGCTGTTTTTGAGCATATACCGAATTCTTTCAATCGGCAGATGAACATCAATCGGTAAATAAGCATAGCCAGCCTTTAAGATGCCAAGAATGGCAATGACAAGTTCAGCAGATCGATACATTCTGAGTCCAACAGGAGCCTCACGTGTTATCTGACTTTGAGATAGTCTAAGCGCAATGCGATCTGATAAATGATCAACCTCTTCATATGTATAGGAGGTGGTGCCAAACACAACAGCCGTTCGCGCTGGATGCAATTGGACTTGTTGTTGAAATAACGACACAATATCACGATCCACTGGATAAGCGAGCGACTCCCCTTGAAACGAATCAAACAGCTGATTTTTCTCTATATCAGATAAAAATGAGTGTGTGCTCATCGTTTGCTCAGACGTTTCGAGACATTGCTCTGTGAATCCCATGAAATGATTGGAGAACTGCTCCATCATGTTGTCATCATAAATGGAAGCATCCCAGTGAACTTCAGCATGAAGGTGATCTTGTTCTTTCTTCCAAACAATAAGCACATCCGCATGCAGCTGCTCTCTGTCAACTTGCCCATGCAATGTCTCAAATGCACATGCCAGATTGACACGCTTCTTGTCTTCTCCTGCTGAATGCCAAAGCTCATCCATTAAAATATAAACAGGATAGTTTTGATGACGCACTGCCTCCTGAAACGATTGTTTCACTGCCTCTAGCCCTGCGCTAAAGCTCATATGAGGCTCAATCTCTGCCTTCAGCGGCAGCATATGATTGATGGCGGATTGATTAGCAGACTGTTCCATTGTAGGAACAGTCACCATCAACTCAGTTTTTCCGCTATAACGTTGAAGCAAGCCAAAAGCTGCTGTGGTTAGCACGATAAACAGGCGCAAATCAGAATCTCCACATAATTGCTTTAACGAATGATTCATAGCCACAGGGAAGGACGAATGAAGCGATCGGTTCATTGCAGCAGGCTTGGCATGTGAAACCGTATGAGGAATGCGGCCATCAAGCTGGACACCTGATAAGATCGATGTCCAGTAGGCTCTTTCTAACACCCTTTCCTTCGCCGCTGCTTTCAGTTGAAAATCATCATGTTCAATCACTCTTCCATTCACCTCTTTACTTATATTTTCAAGTCATCTAATTCGAAAAGAGATACGTCATCTAATTGCTTGAATGAAGAAGTCAGTTCGATCTCCTCTATTCTTACAGCATCTACTGAAACAGCCCTCATGATGTCTTTCAGCAAGCCCGCAATCTGCTCGATGGTTTCCTCTGTGAAAAGCTCAGTATTATATTCAATCGTTGAAGAAAGACCGTCTTCCTGCTCATACGCAATCCAGAGTAAATCAAAGCGTGACGTTCCTGTCTCATACGGATAATCACTAAAGGTTAAACCGCCTACCTTCAGTTCTGGCTGATTCATATTTTGCAAGGCGAACACAGCATCAAACAATAGATTCCGGCTGACACTCCGGCTTAACTGGAGGTCTTGAACCATTTGTTCATATTGATAGTCTTGATGTCCGAAATCATCGATGACATGTGCTTTCACATCCTGCAGGAATTGCTGGTACGTCAGCTCTGCTGTAGGATACAAACGAAGTGGCAGCATATTGACAAAAATACCGATCACTTGCTGCAGCTCTTCTTGTTTTCTCCCTGCTACCGGAACCCCGACCGTGATATCTGATTGTCCGCTTAATTTATGAAGTAAAATCTGATATACACTTAACAAGCCCATAAACAGTGTGGCGTCTTCCTGTAAAATCACCTGCTTAAACGCGTTCAGCTCCGCTTCTTCTATACGGAACGTATAATGTCCGCCGCGGAATTGTCTCACTTCTGGCCGATCGAAATCTGTTGGCAGATCAAGTAGCGGGGCACTTTCTAACCGGTTTTTCCAGTAATCACTCGATTCTTTCAGTGCTTCTGATGCAAGCAGGTCATTTTGCCATTCTGAAAAATCTTTATATTGCAGAGCAAGAGGCTCGAGCGTCCTGCCGTCATATAACTGCATAAAGTCATTGACCAAAATATCTTGAGAAAGACCGTCTGAGATAATGTGGTGCATGTCCAGCATGAGTACGAATTCCTCATCTGCCAGCTTCATCACACCGACTCTCATCAATGGAGCCTCACTTAACGTAAAGGCAGTCAAAAATTGTTCAATCACTTGTTTTTGATCTTCCTCAGATCCTTGTGTCGATCCGTTAGTGAGGTCAAATAATGTGACTGCAAATGGTACCTCTTCTTCAATCTTTTGATAAGGGACGCCATTCTCTAGTACAAACGCTGTCCGCAAACTTTCGTGTCTCTTAATGAGCTGCTGAAATGCCCATTCCAACCTGCTAATATCGAGTTTCCCTTTGATTCGTCCCGCTTTAAACTCGTTGTATCCTGTGCTGTTTACATCCATTTGCTGCATGAGATACAACCGTTTTTGCGCAGACGACAGAGGATAATGCTCCTTCACTTCGGCTTTTTCAATCGCATGATAAGCAGCAGTATCTGCTTGATCGATATATGCTGCCATTAATCGTATCGTAGGGATTTGGAAAAATTGTGGCAGCGTCAACTCTACACTAAATGCACGATGAATGATGCCAATGAAGGTGATCGCCTTTAGAGAATCTCCACCCATTTCAAAGAAATGATCATCTATGCCAATTTCATCAATCTTAAAGAATGCTTGCCAATGTTGACTTAATGCCTTCTCCAGCTCCGTTTCTGGTGCCGCATAATTCGTGGAAAGCGCTGGTCGAGAATACAGGTTGCCATCTTGTTCATGCTCTCCGCCGCTCTCTTCCTCAAGGGATAAACGGTCTACATATCGGTGAATACGATCATGTAAAGATGTTGTCGAAATAACCATTTGTTCCACTTGATCCAGCGAAAGCAATCGTTCAAAGATCATTCTTCCTTCTTTTTCTGTAATTAACGTTTCGGTGACATCATCTCCGATTGGAAGATCAAGCTGCTTCCCCTGCTCAAATTCCCAGCCGTCAAAGCTAATGACAGACCACTGTGTTTCTGAACGTAGATTGCGTTCATACACGTACGCATCGATGAAATGATTCACAGCTGTATAGGCTGTAAAACCGAGTCCGCCCAAGATCGGTGACAAAGATGACAGGACAAAACAGAAATCAAGGGATCGATCACTTAAGGCAGCATCAAGATGAAGCACACCATTCATCTTCGCTTCAAAATGCGGCTCCGAAAAAGTGACATCTGTTTGCTCCATCACCTGGAAAGATTGGTCGCCTGTCACTCCAGCTGCATAGATCACGCCATCGATCTGCCCATATGATGCATCCACTGTGTTGAACAATTGCTGGATATCTTCCTTGTGACGAACGTCTACTTTCTGAATGAGAACATCTGCACCTGTCTCTTCCAGCGCCATTACCCTTTGGATTTTTTTCTTTGTTGGATCCTGTTCATCATGCGCAGACAGCCATTCTTGCCACTTGCTTCTATCAGGGAGTCCAGATCTGCTCGTTAAGATCAATGTTCCCTTCGTTTGCTTGGCCAAAGTCTGGGCGATATTCAATCCAATAAACCCAAGTCCGCCAATTAAAATGTATACACCATCTTTTTTAGCCAAATGAGCCTGTCCTGTTTCAGGAACTGAACTATTCGCATACTTTTTCACATATCGCTTATTTCGTCGATAGACCGTGAGAAGCTGTCCATACGCTCGATCTAGCTCATCGCTTATTTGCTTTAGCAATCTCTTTTCTTGAACCCCATTTTCCACTGGGCGATCAATATCAAGAATGCGGTAACGTAAGTTCGGTGTTTCCTGTGAAATCACCATCGCAGGCCCTAGATGGATCGCTTTTTCAGGATAAAGTACAGGCTCACCGCCAACGGCATACGTCAATGAGGAAAGAACTGTAATCGATACCTTTTGGTCCAACACATATTTTTTCAGTGCCTGGCCGATATAAAGCAAGGAGTAATAAGCATCTTGCTGCGTTTGCTTCACCCATTCTTCTTCCGTGTGAGATAGCTGTCGTTCTGAAAGCCCCCATAGATGACAAACTTTCGACACGTTGATTTCATCATCTGCCAGATTTGACATGAGCCTTTCATAATCAGATGGCTCATGTGACCGAATGGTATAGCTTTTTTTGTCATGCTTCGTAAATTCATTTCCTTTACGAACCACTACGGACTCGTTCCGTTTCGTCAGGAGCTCAGCCGCAATCTTCTCTCCAAAAGCAGATGGATCTGCAAACAAAAGCAAGGCTCCGCCAGACGTATCTTCTGATGGCACGCAAGGTAAAAGATCCGCTTCCCAATGAGGGGTATAGAACCATTCATCCATTTGCTGCTTTCGTCCAGACTGCTTTGGTTTTTCTTGTTTCACACGATCTGCTGCATCATACCAATAGGAAGTTTGATCAAATGCATACGTTGGCAGCGGCATTTTCCGCGGCTGACGGTTTAGATGGAACCTGTCCCAATCAATGGATAATCCGTTTGTCCATAAACGTCCGATTTGACCAAGTAAAAATTCAGTATCCGTCACATCTTGTTTTGCATGTCTTAACACATGACATACATGCTGGTTCAGGCCGTTCAGCGACCGGTTGACCATCACGCTTAAATCTTGTCCTGGACCAATCTCAATTAATTGAATATTGTCCTCTTGTAAAATATTTGTGATGCCTTCAGCAAAGCGAACTGTATCGGTCATATGCCTTTTCCAATAAGACATATCCTTCGCACTCGTATCTGTCATCCAATCTCCTGACAGATTCGAAATGAATGGAATACGAAGCGACTTGGCGTTAATATGCGTTAATTTTTCTCCGAATTGCTCCGCTGCCTCCTTCATGACATGTGAGTGGGCGGCAATGGTTCCACCTAATCGCATACACATCAATCTGTTGCTTTTTAGCTCTTGTTCAAATTCACTTATCGCCTCTTCTAGACCTGACACGATACATGATGAATCATTGACAACCGCGAGAGAAATATCGTTTGGAAGCATCGGTTTTAGCTCTGCCTCAGGTAATGGAACACTCATCATGACGCCAGCTGGTGACGACTGCATCGCATTCGCACGATAGGCGACCATGGACATTGCGTCCTTTAAGCTGAATAGCCCTGATATGGCGGCTGCCGTTAATTCGCCAAAGCTATAGCCGATCATTGCATCAGGACGAACGCCCCATTCAATGAAAAGCATGGATAAGGCATATTCAATGGCAAAAATGGCTGGCTGTGCATATTGAGTACTTGCCAATTGTTCACGTGCCTTTTCTGTTTCAGCTGCTAATGGGTACAGAATACGGGCAAGACTTCGTCCCGTTGCTTCTTCATATGCTTGAAAACAAGCATCCATTTGCTTCTTAAAGTAAGGCTCTTCCCGGTACAAATCTAATCCCATATTGAGATATTGATTGCCTTGTCCAGAAAACATAAAAATAATCTTTTGCTTTTCCACATGCGAATGCATGAGCTTTCCAATGCCCTTGCCTTGCTTTTCTGTTAATACTCTTAGAGCATCTTCTCTGTTTGCCGCAACAAATGCCTGACGAAAACCAAAGGATTGTCTTCCTGTTTGCAGCGTATAAGCTGCGTCTGCCAAATTGATAGAAGGTGTGTTTTGTATTTGGCTTGCGAGTTTGTCTTTCATTCGTTCCAAGCTCGTTTTGCTCTTGGCTGAAAGAACAAGCAGCTCAGCAGAACGAGGCATTTGCTGACGATCTCTTTGTGGTGCTTCTTCTAAGATGACATGTGCATTCGTTCCACCCATTCCAAATGAGCTCACCCCCGCCCGCCGCAAATGGGAAACTGGCTGCTTCCAGTCGGTCAACTCAGTGTTTACAAAGAAAGGACTGTGCTCAAATGCAATGTTTTCATTGGCTTTTTTGAAGTGAAGACTAGGTACAAATGTGTGATGCTGAAGCGAAAGCACAGCTTTGATCAAGCCAGCTGCTCCTGCCGCTGCATCTAAATGTCCAATATTTGTTTTCACAGACCCAATGCGGCAAAATTGTTTTTTCTCTGTGTCGAAAGCCTTTGTGAGCGCCTCTATTTCAATCGGATCACCAAGTGATGTGCCAGTTCCATGTGTTTCCACATATTCAATCGTATCTGGTGAAACATCTGCTTGATGCAGGGCATCCTGAATGACACGTGTCTGTCCTTCGACGCTCGGAGCATTGAAACCAACTTTTTGATCACCATCATTGTTGATGGCAGAGCCCTTAATAACCGCATAAATATGGTCACCATCTTCTATGGCTTCACTAAGTGCTTTTAAAGCAACAAGACCAACACCATCTCCGCCAACAGTTCCATCTGCTTGATCATCAAAGGCGCGGCAGTGGCCATCGCTTGATTTCACCATATTCTGCTGATAAACGTAGCCTGATTTCACTGGGTGCAGGATCGACACACCTCCCGCAAGAGCTACATCTGAATCACCATTTGCAATGGATTGACAGGCCAAATGCAAGGCGACCAAGGAAGTTGAACAAGCGGTTTGCAGCGTAAGCGCCGGTCCTTTCAAATTCAATTTATGGGCAATTCTTGTACTTACGGTATACGTATCATTGAGTGAACCCACTTCAAACAGCTCTGACATGCTGCTATCAAGGGAAGCGGCAAAACGCTGAATCCATTGGAAGTTCGAAGTGGACCCAGTAAACAACCCGACCTTCCCCGTATAATCTTCTTGTACATACCCCGCATCTTCCAGCGCCTTATAGGCGTATTCATGCAGGAGACGTATTTGAGGATCCATCATTTCTGCCTGACCTGGCGAATAGCCGAAGAAGGATGCATCAAATAAATCAGGTCCATCAATGACACCCTTTGCCCTCACATAATCGGATCGCTCGAAGGTTTGGCGGTCAATACCAGCTTCAAGCAGTTCTTCATCGGAAAAGAAGGAAATTGATTCTTCTCCATTCTTCAAATTTCGCCAAAATGCCTCAACATTTTTCGCACCTGGGAATTTACCAGCCATTCCAATAATGGCAATCGGCTCATTGGCTTTTCTTATCTTTTGTTTTACAGGCTGCGTGTCTGCCGCTGTCTGCTCTGAATCGCCGCTTAAATATGCGGCAAGCTCTCTAATCGTTGGGCGGCGGAACATTTCGACCATTGGAATGCTTTGATTCAATTGCTTAGCGAGCTGTTGATTGACGTGGATCAAATTGAGTGAATGCCCGCCAATGTCAAAGAATTTGTCATGAACACTTACCTCATCTAAGCCGAGGACCTTTTTCCAAATGGCTTGAATGACTTTCTCCGTATCAGAAAGATAGTCAGAGCCCGCCTGTTTTTTCGTTTGCTGCGCTTGTTTTAAAGCAGGTAAAGCTCGTTTATCTAGTTTGCCATTGGCAGTCAGCGGCATATCGTCTAATTGAACAAAGTGAGTTGGGATCATATAATCCGGCAGTTGATCAGCCAACGCTTGTTTTATTGCCGCTTGATCAAGTATGGCTGTCGTGACAACATATGCGGCCAAACATGGTGTACCAGAAGCATCTGGCTTTACAACAACAGCTGCTGCTTTTATTCCTGGCTGTTCATTCAACCAAAATTCAATTTCACCAGTTTCAATCCGGTAGCCTCTCAGCTTCACTTGATCATCATTTCGACCTAAAAATTGAATGAGCCCATTAGGGAGAATGCGCGCTGCATCACCTGTTTTATAAATTTTTTCTCCTGGCTGGAAAGGGTGATCGACAAATCTTTCTTCGGTTAGTTCTGGGCGATTCAAATAGCCTTTTGCGACACCTTTTCCGCCAATATATAATTCACCGACGGCCCCTTCCGGCATGAGATTCATATGTCTGTCAAACAGAAGAATATCTGTATGCTGTGCTGGCTTTCCAATCGGTACATACACGTCTTGATCAAGATCCTGATCATATCGATGAATCATGCAGCCAACGACCGTTTCAGTTGGTCCATATTCATTCACAATTTCAATTGGCTGCGGAAAGGACTGCTGAATGGATTTCGCTAAAGATGTTTCCAGTTGCTCTCCGCCTAAAATGAAACATTTCATTTGGCTGTCTGGGAAAGACAAATGCTTAATAAACTGTAAATGAGATGGTGTCAGTTTCATTACATGTACACGGTTGTCTTTTATGATGTCTTCGACAAGTAGCTGCCGGTTTTCATGGTGATAAATCATGATGGTATTTCCTGAAATGAGCGGCGTGAAAATAGAAGTAACCGTCAAGTCAAAGGACAGTGAGGTATACAAAGCAAAATGCCTTGTTTCTCCTCGAACATATACTTGCTTCGCCCAATCAATATAGTTGGCTAAGCCAAGATGATGAATGAGTACTCCTTTTGGTCTTCCGGTCGTCCCTGATGTATAAATGCAGTAGGCTGTTTGGTCTGAGGTGATGGCTTGTGCCAAGTTGTCTGATGGTCCGGTGTATAGATCCGGCTGCGTGATATCAATTTTTTCTCCATGATAGGCATAGGTGAGCCCTTTCATTGGATGAGTTAAGAGCCATTCTACTCCGCTGTCTTCTAATAGATATTCTATTCGTTCCTGCGGATATTCAGGATCAATCGGCACGTATGCACCGCCAGCTTTTAAGATCGCTAAGCATGCTATCACCATTTCAATGGAATGCTCTGCTAAAATGCCGACACGCTGCTCCTGTTTGACCCCTTTGTTTTGTAAATAATGTGCGAGCTGGTTCACTCTCTTATTGAGTTGTTCATATGTAACCGTCGTATCGCCAAACTCAACTGCGACTGCCGCTGGCGTTCGCTCCACTTGTGCTTCAAATAGATCAATCACCGTTGGCTCATGGCTAGGTGTTGCTCCGCCGTATTGCTGAAAGACCGCTAACTGCTTTTCTTTCTCTTCTTCTGATAGCAGCTGTAGTTGAGCAGCAGATTTGTGCGGATGTGCACAGGCATCAGACAGGAGATGAAGAAAATGCTGACACCACTTTTCGATTTGCTCAGCTGAAAAGCTGACAGGGTTATACACCAATGAAAAGTGCAGCTGATCATCAAACGCCTGAACACTAAGCGTGAGATCGAATTCTGTCTGCTCAGTCATCTCAAATCCACGAATACGAATTGGCTGATCGTTTTTCGTGAGCATTTGATCTAGTGGATAGTTTTCAATGACGACGATTGAATCGAATAATGATTGCTCTGCAGTCATTCCTGCATATTTTTTTAAGTCAGATAGTGGGGTATGTTCATATTCATTTCTTACAGCGATCTCACGGCTCACCTCCTGCATCTGTTCAAGAATTGGCCGCTCCTGTTCGAATGAGACTCGCAGCGGTAAAGTGTTAATGAACAGCCCAGTCATCTTTTCAATATGAGGGACATCCGCATTTCTCCCTGATACTGTTGTCCCAAAGACAATATCATCTTGGTTCGCATACTTAGATAGTAAAACTCCCCACAGCGTATACATCACAGATGCCAGCGTCACGTCATATTGATTTGTGAATTTGCTCAAGCTCTCCGCAATGGAAGTATCCACTTGATGTTCATATTGATGAAACACTTCTGAAGGTTCATATGCGCCGCTTGACTTCGGAAGCAGTTCTGCATAACTCCATCCGTTGAAAACATTTTTCCAATAGGCGGCTTGTGCTTCTGTCTGTTGAAGGTTTTTCTGCTGCCATTTGACAAAGGATTGGTAGGACGGTCTTTGTTCCAGAAGAGGTTTGTCCCCATTCGATAAGCGCTCATATGCACTCATCCAATCGCTTAATACAATCCCAAGGCTCCATCCGTCCAATAAAATGTGATGGAAGCTAATGAGAACCCAGCTGACTTCATCATTCACTTCACATAACGTCAGGCGGAATGGGACTTCATGCAGATCAAAGCGTTCTTCTCGGTTCTGTGCCGTCACCTCTTCTTTCAGCACATGAAGAGGCTCCTTCGCTTGCGTGAAATCACGATATCGAATGTCTGGCTGATGCTCCTTCAGCACAATTTGTACTGACTTTGCCAGTTCCTGCCATCTGAACAATGTTCTAAGCATTTCATGCTGTTTGGTGACATTCGTCCATGATTGTTCAAAAATGTCTCGATCTATTGGTCCGTCTATTTCGATCAGCAGTTGTTCAAAATAAGCTGTTCCGTTCGGTTCCATTAAATGATGAAACAGCAGTCCTTCTTGGATCGTAGTGACACCTAACATATTTTCAATGTTCTGTTTATCCAGCTTCTGCGGCTGTAAAGCCATGGGATCATCTCCTTTCTCTCTAAGAATGTTTCACAAAATAATGGCGTAAACCATAGTTAGCAATAACCTGCTGCTGAATTTGCGAAGTTCCTTCAATAATTTCAAGCACCTTTGCTTCACGATATAGTCTTGAAGCTGAGTTTTCCCGGCTAAATCCACTTCCGCCATGAATTTGGACATTTGTATTTGTAATGTCAACGGCAATTTTAGAGGTGAAATATTTTGCAATGGATGTTTCTGTGATCGCATCAGGATGATTCGCTTCTCTCATTTCCCCAGCCTTTAGGCATAAGGCTCTCGCTGCATGGAGCTGGGTCACCGCATCTCCAATCATGCCTTTGATCATTTGATGCTTGTACAATTTTTCATTAAACTGTGTTCTTTTACGCGAATACGTGACAAGAGAATCAACGGCTTCTTGTGCGATGGCAAGTCCTGCCCAAGCGACACTGTATCTTCCATGGTCTAATGCGAGTGACACCACATGGTTAAACCCACCTCCAACTGGTCCTAAGACACAGTCTTCATGAACCTGAACATGATCGAGGGTGATTTCCGCTAAATATGACGCTCGGTTGGCCATCATTCCTGTAATCCTCTCAATCTCTACACCCGGCTGATTTCGATCGACAAGGAATGCCGTGACTTGTTCACCGTCTCTTGCAATCACAATAAAGAAATCGGCAATCGCTCCAAAGGAAATCCACTTTTTCTTCCCATTTAATACATAGGATTGCCCTTCCTTTTGATAGCTTGTTTCAACATGATTGGCATCTGAACCAATATTCGGCTCTGACAAAGCAAAGGCTCCGATTTTTTCTCCCTTGGCTAATTCAACGAGCCAGCCTTGTTTTTGGTCTTCTGTTCCATAACGAAGAATGGCTTCTCCTACAAGTGAATTCACTGTCAATAATGTGCGTACATTACAGCAAGCTTTTCCCACTTGTTCCGTGAACTGTCCATATGCGATTGGATCAAGCCCTAGCCCTTGATAGGAAGATGGGATACCTGCTGCCAAGTAGCCTCTTTTTGCCATATCTCGAATCAGTGACTCTGGCAAATGTTCCGTCTCATCGAATTCATTGGCAAACGGACGGATATGTTCATCGCAATACTGGCGAATTTCTTCAACGGCATTGATCGTTTGTTCAGCTGTTTTCATGAAGAGCCGCCCCCTGTTGTTTTCTCTCAATTAAGGCGACAATGCGATTGACCGTACTAAAATGAGCAATGTCGAGGTCTTCGTTATCTAATTGGAATTGAAAGTCTTGCTCGATATAGTTCACTAGTTTCATCGCAAATAGAGAATTCACAAAGCCTTGTTCAAAAATATGATCATCATTTCCAAGTTCAATTTCCTCATCAAATACCACTAGGTTTTGCTCGATATAGGCTCTTACTTGTTCGTGTAGGTTCATGATTTAATCTCCTCGCTTTTCGCTTTTTTATTGTTTGGCTGGGTCTTTCTGATTTAATTCAATATTGACATCTACGTATTCTGGGAAAGGCTGAATCATGCTTAAATCATTTTCAAACAAGATATAGCCGTCCTCCCCTTTCTCAATTTCTTTGAAATTCGCAAACTTATATGTGATGTACATCATGCGGTTTCGGTCGGTTTGTTTAAAGTCAGCGACAAGCCGCTTTCCTCGCTTTTTCGCTTCTTGCAAAATCGTTGTGAGTAAGATGGTCCCGACACCACGAGACATGACGCGGCAAGACATAAGCAGCAGTTTGACATGCCATGTGTCACCTGTTTCTTCTATTAATGAGAGTCCAATTTTTCCATAGGAACCGAATTTATCTTCAAGTTCACAGACAAGCAGGAAGTGAGAATCTGATTGACGGAAGAAATCAAGCTCTTCATAATCGTAGGTTTTCCCGCTCGCATTTAATTGATTGGTACGGACAGTCAATTCTTCAGCGCGCTGGAGGTCTTGTTCTCCTGCTTCTGATATCACGAATTTCATATGTAAAGACGCCAAGAATTTCTCAGGCGGCCCTTCATATTTCTCTTCTTCCTGCTGCCTTTTGTCCGCTTCTAAGTACATTCTTCTGCGTCGTCTAGCATCTTCTGTGATAAAGACTGGACGCAGCCGATCATCAGTGAGTAATGACAGATAATCCACTGCATCCCAGCACGTAATCTCTGGATGAACAGCCTTCACTTCTTCTCGTTCAAATGGCTGATCATCAATAAAGAGAATGGTATCTTTATGAATATTTAGGCGCTCACTAATTCTCTTTAATGAACTAGATTTGGCATTCCAATGAATCTCTGGATAGAGAAAGAAATGTTCGATTCCGAAGGCAGAAAGCTTTTCCTTCACGGCTGCTTCATCGTTCCGGCTTGCTATAGAAAGAAGGATGCCGCGCTCATCTAACTCTGTTAGTACTTCCTTCATCGATGGTTTTAACGTCACTTCATCTGACTCAAGTAAAATTCCATCCCATAATGTATGATCTAAATCCCAGACAACACACTTAATTTGCTTAGCCATTGGTTATTCTCCTCTCACATGTCATATTGGAAAAAGCCCTTGCCTGATTTTTTGCCGTACTCGCCTGCATCAACCATTTTGACAAGCAGAGGACATGGACGGAACTTCGGATCTTTGTAGCTCTCGTATAAAACAAGCAATGAATTCAAAATCGTATCAAGCCCAATTAAGTCTCCTGTCGCAAGTGGTCCCATTTTATGACCGAAACCTCCGCGGAAAATTTTATCGACATCCGCTGGCGTAGCGACTTGATCTTGCACCGCCCAAATCGCTTCGTTGATTGTCAGCATCAGCACACGATTGGAAACAAATCCCGGAAAATCATGCACCACAACTGGTGTTTTATCAAACGATTTCAAGAAATCTTTTGCCGTTTCCACTGTGTCATCAGAAGTTGCTTTACCTCTAATGACTTCAACTAGCGCTTTAAGAGGAACAGGGTTCATAAAGTGCGCCCCAATGACATTCTCAGGGTGATGCATAAGAGACCCTACCTTTGTGATGGAGATACAGCTTGTGTTTACAAAATAGATGGTTTCTTTCGCACAAATATCTCGTAGCTCTTCATAAATAGGTTTTTTAATCTCCCAATCTTCCGTCACATTTTCGATGACGATATGCGTGTCATGTAGTCCTTCAAGTGAAGTTGACAGCTGGATTTGAGACAATACATCTTCTAAAGACAATGAGATTTTCTTCTTTCTCACAAATTGAACCAATTGATAGGTCTTCTTAATTTTTTCTAGCGCTTCGTTTAACTTTTCTTCTGTGACATCAACTAATGTGACTTGATAGCCATTTGCTGAAAGGTCTAATGCCATATCAGCCCCCATGACACCTGCTCCAATCACGCCTACGTGCTTCGTGTTCATTTCTCCAACACTCCAATTCGCTTTAAAATGACATTGATTTTTTCAACGACTTCATTTGTGAATGAATGAATAAAAAAGTGATCTCCATCGAATTCGAAAAACGCACAATCTTCACTTGTATATTGATCCCAATCGTCTAAATCAAACAGCACAGAAGGCAAATCACGTGTACCATAAAAAATAGAAATTGGACAAGCAGCTGGAACGACTTCATCACATAAATAGGTCTCCAAAAGCTGAAAGTCTGCTCTTAAAATCGGCAGAAAGAAATCAAGCACTGCATGGTTATCAGCAAGTTCCTCAGGAACGCCTCCCATCGCAATGATCGCTTCTTTTAATTTGGAATCTGACAGCTGATGATAGACTTTCTTTTCTGGAATATGTGGCGGGAAGCGCCCAGAATAAAAGACATGAACAGGCTCTCTGTTTAACCTTGTTTTCATTCTTTTTTGTAATTCATATGCAAGGACGGCTCCCATACTATGACCGAAAATGGCATAGGGCTCTCCTTCTTTTAAGGAGGAGGACGCCTGTACATAAAGATCATCTGCGACCTGCTGTAAATCGGTTAGTACAGGCTCTGTCATTCTTGTCCCGTGCCCAGGGAGTTCAAGGGCATGAATTTCTATCGACCGGTCTATATAAGATTTCCACGTACTGAATACGGTACTGGCTCCACCTGCATACGGTAAGCAAAATAACTTCACGACACGCCACACTCCCTTTTGCATTTGATTGCCAACGCTTCCAGCCAGTGTTTTTCATCCTGGATGATCTGTTCTAAAGAAGCTTTGATATTGGCTTGGTACCTACTAGACATCTCACCTGAAAAAAGGAGTTTTGCTGCCTGATGCCTTGCTTTCTCCCATTCTGCTAAAATACGTTCCATCCATCCCACCAGCTCAGGTAGATCGCCTTTGATGAGATTCAGCCGATACAGCTCTACTTTCTTCGTATTGATGATCTGATTGAACGACGCCACGAGCTTCTCGATATCATCCCATTGCGGAAGCTGCTCATAAAATGTTTCAAGAGCTGCGATTCCTTTTTCTATTACGTCTATCTGACCATGCATATTTCTCAGGAAATAAGTCGTTTTTTGATCAAATAACTCAGTCGAGAGCTTGTTCGGATCAAAGTAGAAGGCCGCATAGGAATGAAATTGATCATTCGGCTGAAAATGATCATGAAAGGTGTCATACCCTTTCTGTACATCTTTAAATGACAGCACTTGATGCTCATAAGACAAATTATCTAAATGCCGATTCTCTAATACGTGAAAGATTTGCTGATTTTCATCGAATCCCGTAATTAAAATGGAATGACGGCTATGGGTTGTCAAATACTCTTTTCTACCTCGCTGAACGTAAGGGTCTACCCATACAATTACCGGGCGGTCACACGTCACATCTTGCTTGACCTTTTCAATGAGGTTGGGACAATACGTCATTTTTTCTACTTGAATGCCTTGTAAATTCATAATCTTTTCTGGATCGTGTGCCGACATCCAGTCAATCTGCAGCAAGCCTTGCTCTGTAAGCCCGTAGGCAAATTGATCATTTAATAAGTATGGAGAAACTTCTTGATCATGCAGCTTCACAATTGGAAAAAAACAATTGAAAAAACAGCTGCGATAAAACAAATCATTATAAGGATGAATGCCCGAAATCTGTTTGACGGTCATCTTTTTTTCCTCTCTTTCCAGCAGGAGATGTCACCATAAATCCTTTGATGAAACCAATCGTACAAAACCAAATGAAAAACAAATAATAAGAAATCGCTAATTCAATGAGAGAGGAAGGTCCCCATACAAAAGTCATTTTCCAAGGCAGCCCATTAAAGGCTAGCTGCGCAACAATGATTGGCAGGATCAATATCCCAATTAGCAGTAGCACCCAGCCGCTACTTTTCAGCCAGACGCGAAGTGACATGTCCCTGCGAACGAAAGCGCCGTTTCTTACACGCTTTTTCCACTTGATAAAACGAACGATAGACACTATTTGCAGCAAAATAAAAAGACATGTGGCACCAAGACTCAACTGATCAATGAGCTGAAAAGGGTCCATTGATGACTCTACTTCCTCATTTGTACCCGTGATCGTTTTGGCAATAAGACGTGCTGTTTGCTCTGTGTAGCTGCTATTCATATTTGCTAACACTCCGATCGCAACCTCTTCTTTTGGCTGGATCAGAAAAAATGATGAATAGTTAGGGTTAGAGCCCGCATGAAAAAGCGAGTCTACCTGCTCATGTGCCTTTTCTATATACCAGCCGGCATTGTAATAGACATGCTTCCCTTCTTCTGGGACATTCACAGTTAAGTGATCAGGATTTTTTACAAAGCGAGACCAAGTTGAATCGGTCAATTGATATTGCAGCCAAGTCCCCACATCCTGACTATTCATCACAATATAGCCTGCCGGAGTGTTGCCTCGATATTCTGGTGCTTTATAAGCATGCGGAGCAAGGAATTGCAATTTAAACCCTTCTGAGATAGCGCCGGATTTCATCCGTTTTAGCCCAGCCTCCGTTTGGTCAAGATGATGCCTTTTAAACAGTCCTTTCATATAAGCCTCATACGATGTTCCTGTTACATTTTCAATGATGAGACCAAGGACATCATAGTTTATGGTCGCATATTCAAAGGAACTGCCTGGCTTACGATTAAGCTCGATTGATTTCAGCTGATCAACTGTTTTTTTCAACGCATCCTTTGTAGTATCTGGCTGGATAAGCGCAATGGATTGAAAGGGAATGCCGCTTGTGTGATGCATTAATTGCTCCACCGTTAAACGCTGAGGCTTTCCATTGTATGTTGGAAAAAAACCTGGAATATAGCTACTCACCGGATCTTTTAAATGAAGTTTCCCTTGCTTCTCTAACTCCACAATCGCAAGAGCGGTAAACGCCTTTGATGTAGATCCAATTTCAAAGAAAGTGCTGGCTGTCACTTGCTTCTTTTTCTTTCGATCCGCATAACCAAAGCCTTTTTGGTACACCACTTCGTCCTTTTTCACAACCACAACGGACATGCCTGGAATGCGTCCAAGCTCCATCTGTTCCTCTATCACTTGATCAACGGCTTTAGATGAAATCACTGCTTTTGCATGTGTCCCCCCGGCAAAGCTGCTTATCCATAAGACCGCTAATAAAAATGAAATGTAGATAACATGCTGATTTTTCCTCATGTAAATAATGAATCCATTTCTTCAAGAGACATATCCACTGTTTCAAAATCAGACGGTGTAAATTCGATTCCTTCTTTCTCTAAGCAATGCTGTACAAGACGCTCAATTTGCTGCTCTACCGCTTGCAATAGCTGCATCATGTCTGTTTCACACAGCTGTTTTTCGCTGAAAGAAAGATGAAAAATCAGCTGACCGCCCTTGATGGTAGCGACCATATCGATGACGGTTGTTAATGAATTATCCAATGACGAATCCATCCCCGATGTAAAGTAAGACATCTCATAATCAGATGATTGTTTCAGCACTTGATCAATTTCACCTAGATAGTTAAAGCGTAATTGCGGCGCTGAATGAGGAGAAAGCTGCTTATTGATGAGTGACAACAGCCCATAGTCTGCACCTTTATTTGGCACTTCACGTATCGTTTCTTTGACAGTTCGTATGTGATCCGAGAGAGATTCAGACACATGAACATTCACAGGATACATGGTGGTGAACCAGCCAAACGTTCTAGATACATCGATCTCATCCTCTACTGCATCCCTGCCATGACCTTCTAATTCCAAAGAAATCTGCTCTTGATTCGTTTGCTGATAACAGGCTTGCGTCAAGGCTGAAATTAACAGTTCATGCGGCTGCGTTTGATACGCTTGATTCGCTTGATTGAGCAATTGATTCGTGAGTTCCACTGATAATGCGTTGGTTAATTTGATTTCGTCTCTGACATATCCCTCATTTGAGGAAACTGGATACAGAGGCTGTATATTTTGCACCGCTTTTTGCCAATAGCTGACCGACTCTTTTACACTCTCTGATACTGCATACTGATTCACCCGCTCGGCAAATGTTTGATAGGAATGGGTTTTAGACGGAAGTACTTCTGCTGTAACCTTCTCTGCATGCAATAATTGAATCAAGTCCTCCACAAAAATTTGCCAAGACATACCATCAGCTAATAGATGATGGGCGGCAAAGATGAGATGTGATTGAGAATCAGTTTGACAAAGCGCAGCCTGAATCAATGGTCCTTGATAAAGATGAGTCCTTTGCTTGATCTGATATCCTACTTCTTGTAACGCTTCTTCCACATTCTCTTCTGACAATGCCGTGAAATCGTGTATCATCAGCGGAATATCTTGAATGTCTTCATCATAATAGAGTGTGTTTGTTGCCTCATGTACTTTTAACCTTAGTCCATCATGGTGAATGACGAGCTCTTTGAGAACATCCTGCACGATGGTTTCATCCATCTTTTTCTTTGAATGAACAATGATGGATTGATGCCAGAAATGTTCATCTTTTAACCGCTGGGACCAGAACCATTCGATAATTGGAATCGATTTCACATCACCCACAGCTTGCTCTTGTGAGATATGTATGACAGGTTCCTGCTGAACGACTTGTGCCATTTCTCTAAAAATGGGGTAAGTAAAAAGATCCTTGGTTTTTAAATAGAGTCCTTTGTCTTTTAATTTCGCAATAAATTGAATCGCCTTAATGGAATCTCCGCCAAGCTGATAAAAATGATCAGCCGGTTCGATTGTTTCATGCCCTAAGATGCCTTTTGCTGTATCTACGATGATCTCTTCAATGTCCGCTGTTTCCTTGGACCACTCAACAGCTGTTTCTTGAGACAGCAATGGATCAGGCAGTGCCGTCCGATTGATTTTTCCGTTTTGAGTGAGCGGGAGCTCGTCTAGTACAACAAAATAGGCAGGTACCATGTAAGCTGGAAGCTGATCTGATAATTTCTTTCTAAGTAAAAAGGACGTCATCTGTTTTTCTTTCAATTCAATATAGGCAGCCAGCTGTTTTTCTCCAGATTCATCGGTTAGATCAATAACCGCTGCTTTATCTACTTCTTCAAGTGCCATCAGTGCAAGTTCAATTTCACCGAGCTCAATCCGGTAGCCTCGCAGCTTGATTTGATGATCAATTCTGCCAATGTAATCAATCTTTCCATCATTTGCTCGTTTGGCGATATCACCTGTTCGATACATGCGGCGACCATTTACAAATGGATTGGGCAGAAAGCGTGATTCCTGCAAATCAGGTCTTTGCCAATACCCTCTGCCAACACCTGCACCTGAAATATAGATTTCTCCTACTGTCCCAGGCAGCACGGCTTGCTGATGCTCATCTAAAAGGTAAATCTCTGTATTGGGCATTGGCACACCAATTGACACAGATGCCCCTTCCCCTTCATCATCTTGATGGAATTGATGAATCATACAGCCAACGGTTGCTTCAGTTGGTCCATATTCATTAAAGATAGATATCCTTCCATCACTTGCCTCTGTGATTCTTTTAGCCAAAGCGGTCGATAATTGTTCTCCGCCCACAATCATCCGTTTCACAACTGATTGAGAAAGTGCAGCATCTGTTAGCAGTGCCATATGAGCTGGTGTCAGCTTGATGACTTTCGCTTTTTGATCAAACAAAATATGTTCTAATAAAAAGCCTGGCTGATCCTCTTGACGATAGATCATCACGGTACTGCCAATGACCAATGGCGTATAAATGGATGTCACGGTTAAATCAAACGCAATGGATGAATACAAGGCAAAATGATCATCTGATGAATCAGTATAGTGTGTTTTGGCAGACATGATATAGTTCACTAAGCTTCGGTGCTCAATCATGACTCCCTTTGGCTGTCCTGTAGAGCCAGACGTATAAATCATATATGCGACATCTTCAGCATCTCCAATGAATGGATGTTCCGCATTATACTGAGCCAACTGATCCCACACGTTGTAGATATTGTACGTATCGCCATTAAAATGGTATGCAGATGCGTCATCTGTGAAAAACAGCTTTGCCTGGCTGTCATCCAAAATAAACTGAATACGTTCCTCTGGATACTCAGGATCAATCGGCACATATGCGCCTCCAGCCTTTAAAATCCCCAGCAGCAGCACAATAAGTTCTGGTGAATGATTCATACATACGGCAACAAAGTCATGTCTTTGTAAGCCATGTGTTTGTAGAAAATGCGCCATTTGATTGGTTTTTCTCTCAAGTTCACCGTATGTCATGCTATGAGATCCGTCCTGAAGTGCAATTCGATCAGGAGAAGACGTTGACATGTCTGTGATCAATTCATGGATTTTTTGTTTCTGTGGAAACAGCATGCCTGTGTCGTTCCAGTGATATAGCTCTCGATGTGTCTCGACTTCTGTCATGAGAAGTACGTCTTTTAACAGCTGCTTTGGCTGAGCGAGTATCGTTTCGACAAAGAGAATCATTCTTTCGTGTAGAAAGTCGATATCTTCATTGCTGTAATCTGAGATCTTGTAATCATATTGAAGCTCGATTTGCCCTTTTTCATCCCATTCTTTCACAGCAACTTGTAAGCCATATGGCTGGAAGCCATTGTAAAGCTCTATGTATTCAACCTTGTATCCTTCCATCTCCTGCACCATATTTGTGCTGTAGGAGTTGATATAGATTTGAAAAAGCTGATCATACCCTGCTTTTGCAAGCTCTAAATCTTTGACAAGTGCATCATAGGGATAACGCTGATGCAGGAAGTAAGCCTTATAGCTTTTTTGAACGTCTGTTAAGCTTTCTAACAAAGAGAGATGAGGATCGATCTTCATTCGATATGGCATTGTACTTACGGTCATACCGGACGTGGCTTTTTCCTTTTGTCCGGAACGATTGAGAACTGGCGTCCCAATAATAAAATCTTTTTGCTGGTATCTTTTATGCAAGTAGACGAAGAGTCCTAAAGTAAATAAAGAGTTGATTGAACAATGATGGACATCTATAAATTCATAGATTCGTTCTGAGAGTTGTCGATCAAGATAATGGCTTTGCCGATGGCCTTTGATTTGGTCAGTTCCCTGTACCAAATAACTATCAGACACATCAGATAATGCTTCTTTCCAAAATTGCTGATCTTTTTTAAATCTTGGGGAGTTCATATATTTTGATTCTTTATCAATAAATACAGAGTGATTGTCTGCTTCTTGTTCGATAGAGGAGCTGTGGGTAAGAGCAGTGTAAAGCTGGCTAATTTTATCGATGATTACTTTCATCGACCATCCATCTGCTACTGTATGATGGCATTTGATGAAATAACCGGATTGTTGTTCACTGATTTTTAGTACCGCAAATTCGGCGAGAGAGGTTTCTGTTAATTGAAATGGTGTTTTGAAGGCTTTTTCGGCCCATTCTAGCATGTCTTCATGTGTGGAAAACTCATAGGTAGGAATAGGGCTATCGGCGTTTGGATCAACGTATTGAAGCGTTTCACCATCTTTCTCTACTAGCTTGAGACGAAGAGATTCTGTCATCATGATACAAGATGCAATGGCCTGCTTCAGTTTATCGAGATGCAATGGCCCATTGACGAAAATGATACCGCCAATATGATTGATCGGTGTTCCTGGATAAAATGTTTCCATGTTCATCACGCGCCGCTGCGGATGTGTTAATGGCCAATATACTAAACTATTAGTCAATTACGCCACCTCTACTTTTCATATAGTTAACATTTCTACCAACATATTAAATCACATAATGGTATTTTTGTAAATAATTGAGATAAAATGTCTAAATTTGTTCATTTTTTAATCTAGACGCTAGGAAAGCCGACACAGTAAACAGGGCAACGTTTATAAAAAAGACGACTCTTGCCCCAAAGAGATCGGTCATGGTGCTCATAACGAGGATGGACATTCCGTATATAAAAGTTGATAGTGTATGTTGAGCTGATAGTATTTTGGGCAATTCAATTTCACTCAGTGTATCTTGTACATAGGTTCGAATGGAAATACTGCGAAGCTGAAAGGCTGGTCCTAATAAAAAGACAAACACCAAACTCATCCATGCAGAATGATTCAATCCTAAGCAAAGGGTTAGCACAGCTACGATCACCGAACTGTAAAAAATGTGATCAAACAAACGCTGTTCCACATGCTTTGCGAACCGCAACACAAGCAGGCCGCCTAGAATGGTTCCGCCAAAATAGCTTGCGTTAATAAAGCCCCACCATGTTTCAGGCTGATGTAAAACTTCTGTGACATACACAAGGATAATGGCACCAGTCCAAATACTTCTACCGCTCATGGATAGCATTTCTAAAATCGTTAATGTTCGAATAGTTGGTTTTTCATACATGAGCTTCCACCCTGAAAAGACCCTTGTAGCAAATGATTCAGACTGTTGCTCTTGTTTAGCTGCAGCCCCAGTATCAATGATAAAGAGCATAGATATGAGTGACAAACTGTATAAAACAAGTGTCGTCAATAGGAGAAACTGTGGTCCAAGAATGCCAATAAACAGCCCTCCTAAAAGCCAGCCTAGTAAAAGGACCATTTGATCAGAAGTTAAGATATAGCTATTTGCTTTTAGTAAAAAGTTCTTTTCTACTAGACGTGGGATCATCGAATTTCGAACTGGAATGGTTCCTCCATCTATCAAAGAAAGGAAAAATACAATGATAAAAAAGAGAGGAATAGTAAAAGTTGATAGTTGTAGAATATAAATGAAAATTAAGCAACCGAAGAAAGCAATTTGACACATTTGTAAATAGATAATGAGTCTTTTTAGCTTAAATTGATACATAAAGAAAGGAATGAGTACCGCTCCAAGTGCTTGTCCAACAAACTGTGAGACAGCCACCATTGAAGCGATCAGTGTAGAATTTGTTAATTGATATGTCAGGATGGTCAATACGAGGACATATAGCGAATCCCCAAAATTAGCTAGGGATTGTCCCCCTAATAAAAAGTAAAATGATTTATTTTTCATAGTGATCTCCATTTTCTCTTCATTATCACCCATAATAATACATTATTTTCTACACTTCTACTTTTTATAACAATATTTTCATAATTTGATACATTATGACTAATTTAAAAAACCGCCAAAAGGCGGTTTTTATTTAGTCATATATATGGACGGTTGGTTCTTTGTCTTCAGCATTTTTCGTGATCAAGGCTTCTTGTTGATCTGAAGATGTGATGTTAATTTCGATATTCGTACTCTTATAGTAATCCATGACTTCACCTGTTAAATATTGCGTGAAGGCTACGACTTCCGTTTTTCCGTAGAACTGCATTGGAATTTCGACTTTCATTTTTTGCAGGTTGCCGTCTTTGTAAAACCCTTTTCCTACGACACCAGTATAATTCGGAAAGTAGTCTTCGACTTTTGTTTTGAAGCGGTCAAATCGCTCGGAATCATCTTTGTAGTTGCCTTTCGCATTATCTGAAGGGAAGAAGACATTCTCCTCTTTGATCGTATCCCAATTGCCGATATCAGCTGAGCCCGCTTTCACATCCGTTTTGGCGATAAAGTTTCCTGGAACGATAGATGATTTTGGTGCTTGCTTATAAAGGGCAATCATGACAGGCACTTTTTGCAGCCCATCCATTTGACGAATTCGTTTGATCACTTGTTCAGCAATTTTTTCGCCTTCTGCCAAAAGTTTCTTTGAATTTTTCGAAGAATCGATCGTCACTTCTTGCTGCGGGTCACCGATATTTTCACGGTAATAATAAACAGAGTTCAGCGCAAGCCCAATGACAACTCCGCCAAGCTGTAAGCTGTTTTTATCTTTTCGAATTAAGTAATTATGCTCTAGCATCGAAGCTAAGTAAATTGGACTACTTTCATTTTTAGACTTTGTTGAACCTGAGTTCGGAAGAGCAGGGTTTAAGCCTAGATTCTTAAAGTCTTTATCTTCTTTTTCTGCCTTTTTCAGATCACTGCCTGTTTTTTTGCGCGCCAGCCAGCCTAGAACGGTGTCCTCATCAAAATGCTGTCCTTCTTGGAAAAGGTAGTCGTTTGTATTAAATGACTCTGTTGCAAGGCGCATGAGTCCTGTTTCAAATTCATCGATGTCCAAGCGTGTGTTGAGACGCTCTGCTGTTAATCCTCTCGCAGCCCCTTGTTTAAACGGCAGCACCATTTTGTAATAGGAGTCAGAGATATTGTACATCGGGATGATGGCTGTTTCCTTCGTTTCATCCGTTTTTTGTGTGACCTCTTCCTCTTCCTTTCCCCCAAAAGGTGCACACGCTGACAATATCAGTGTGAGCATTGTCAGCAGCAATAACAACTTTTTCAATAGAAAACACTCCTCTTATTTCTTTAGCTCCTCGAGCATTTTAGCTTCGTCCCAAATTTCTATATTGAGTTCTTCTGCCTTTGTCAGCTTACTTCCCGCTGCTTCTCCGGCTATGACTAAATCTGTTTTCTTACTCACACTACCTGCCAGTTTACCGCCTAGTGCTTCGATCGCTGCTTTTGCATCGTTTCGAGCCATTTCTTCTAATTTCCCTGTCAGCACAATGGTTTTGCCTGCAAAATAGGAATCACTTTCTTCAACCTTCACCGGTTTTGGTCCTGTGTAGGTCATATTAACCCCAAGCTCTTTTAGTTCATTTAGCAGATTGAGTATTTCTTCTTTCTCAAAGTACGTGACGACAGCATCAGCCATTTTTTCACCGATTTCATCGACTTCGAGTAATTGTTCTTTCGTCGCTTGCTTTAATTGATCGATATCACCGAAATGCATCGCCAAGGTCTTCGCCGCTTTAGAGCCAATAAATCGTATACCGAGTCCAAATAGTAAACGCTCTAGAGAGTTTTCTTTCGATTGCTCAATCGAACGCAGTAAATTGTCGACAGATTTTTCGCCCATTCGCTCAAGCTGAATGAGCTCTTCTTTCGTTAATCGGTAAAGATCAGACACACGAGAGACAAGCTGTTCTTGGAAAAACTGTGTAATGACCCGCTCGCCAAGCCCATCAATGTTCATTGCATTGCGGGAAACAAAGTGAATGAGTCCCTCACGTATTTGGGCAGGGCATTCTGGATTGATGCAACGCAAAGCCACTTCGCCTTCAATTCTCACCAGCTCACTATGACACTCTGGGCATTCAGTCGGCATGTGAAACGGCTTTTCTTCTCCTGTACGCTGATCGATCAGTACACCTGCGACTTCCGGAATAATATCGCCCGCTTTTTTCACAATCACTTGATCAAAAAGGCGAATATCCTTTTCTTTGATCAAATCTTCATTATGAAGGGAAGCTCGCTGCACTGTCGTTCCTGCTACTTTGACAGGCTCAAGGATCGCCGTTGGTGTGATGACACCTGTACGCCCGACACTTAGTTCAATATCAAGCAGCTTTGTCACCACCTCTTCAGCTGGAAACTTGTACGCAACAGCCCAGCGGGGACTTTTTGCTGTAAAGCCGAGCTCTTCTTGCTGAGCTAACGAATCGACTTTGATCACAATTCCATCGATTTCATATGAAAAGTCGGCACGCTTCGTTTTTAGTGTTTCAATGAGCTCGATCACTTCCTCAATCGTTTGGCACATCCGTCTTTCTTTGTTTGTTTTAAAGCCAAGTTCGTCGAGAAGATCAAGTCCTTCGCTTTGCGATTCAACACCAATTTCATCAAGCTCCGCTATACTGTAGACGAAGATATCAAGGTTTCGTTTCGCCGCAATTTTCGTATCAAGCTGACGAAGCGAGCCTGCCGCCGCATTACGCGGGTTCGCAAACGGCTCTTCTTCGTTTTGTAATCTTTTTTCGTTTAATGCTTCAAAAGAAGGTTTTGGCATAAATGCCTCGCCTCTCACTTCAATTGACAAAGGACGTTTGATTTTGAGCGGGATGGATCGAATGGTTTTGAGGTTTTCTGTAATATCCTCACCCGTTGTCCCATCTCCACGTGTGGCACCTCGGACAAACAGGCCATTTTCATAACGGAGAGAAACAGCGAGTCCGTCAATTTTCAGCTCGACATTGTATGCAATATCGTCACCGACTGCTTGACGAACCCTGCGGTCAAAATCAAGAAGGTCATGTTCATTAAACGCATTCCCGAGGCTGAGCATCGGTGTGCCGTGGCGCACTTTTTGGAAGGCGTCTAACACAGCGCCTCCGACTCTTTGTGAGGGAGAATCCGCTGCTTTTAAATCAGGGTGCTCTTCCTCTAAAGAGATCAGCTCACGCATCCGCGCATCATATTCAGCATCAGGAACACTTGGACGATCCAGTGTATGATATTCGTAGTTGTATTGGTTCAAAATCTGGTGCAGTTCCTCGATCCGGCGTTTCGCTGCTTCTTTATCCATCTGCTTCTTCCTTTCAATTCATCCGTTTTATATGTCCTATCGGTTTATTGCTTCTCAATTGGCGCAAATGCTGCGAGAAGACGCTTAATGCCTGTAGGGCTTGGGAAAGCAATATCAAGCTCCGTGCTGTCTCCACTGCCTTTTACGCTCACAACCGTTCCAACGCCCCATTTTTTATGAGCCGCTTTATCGCCCACAGCCCAGCCAATACTTCCGCCGCCTGTGTTTTGAATGGTTTGAGTTTGCGGACGTGAGACAGGTCCCCGTCTTTGTGGTCTTTCTCTAGTTTGGCCAAATGGTGTTTTCGTTTCTTTTTTCTCATTTAGGTTGTCCAATAAATCGGCTGGTATTTCTCGAATGAATCTTGATTCAAGGTTCATGTTTGTCCGGCCGAAGAGTGTTCTCATCTTGGCACTTGATAAATAAAGCTCTTCTTCCGCCCGTGTGATGCCTACATAAGCAAGGCGGCGCTCTTCTTCCATCTCTGCATCTTCCATTAATGAGCGGCTGTGCGGGAAGACACCTTCCTCCATGCCCATTAAGAAGACAACCGGGAATTCTAGACCTTTTGCGGCGTGAAGCGTCATTAAAATGACCGCATCTTGATCTTCTTCCTCATTCTCATCCAGCTTATCAATGTCTGCGACAAGAGCGAGATCTGTCAGGAAGGTCACAAGGGACTTGTCTTCATTTTGTTCTTCAAAGTTCTTAGTCACAGAGAGAAACTCGTCAATATTTTCTAGACGGCTCTGTGCCTCAATCGTTTTTTCAACCTTTAGTGCTTCACGATAGCCTGTTTTCTCTAAAATTTCTTCTGTTAGTTCTGTGACAGATAAATAATCCTGCATATTTGTCATTTGATCAATGAGCTGTTTGAATTCATCAAGTGCATTGGCTGCCCTTGCACTGAGTCCAATGAAATCTACCTGACCAAGCGCTTCAAACATAGACAGGTCATTCATCTCCGCGTATGCTGCGATTTTATCAACAGATGTCGCACCGATTCCGCGCTTTGGTACGTTCACAATTCGTGCAAAGCTAATGTCGTCATCTGGGTTAGCTACTAGGCGTAAGTACGCCAAAATGTCCTTGATCTCTTTTCTGTCATAGAACTTTGTGCCGCCGACAATGTTGTATTGAATGTTTGACTTCAATAATGTTTCCTCTATGACACGAGACTGGGCATTGGTCCGATAAAGAATCGCAAAATCGGATAATTTACGCTTACCGCTCTGATGAAGCTGATGAATCTTTCCAGCAACAAATTGACCCTCGCCGAATTCATTATCTGCACGGTAATAGGCAATCTTCGCCCCTTCATCATTTTCTGTCCAAAGGTTTTTCGGCTTACGGTTTGAATTGTTTTGAATCACCGTGTTTGCGGCATTCAGTATACGTTTCGTCGATCTGTAATTTTGCTCAAGCAGAATCACTTCACTGGATGGATAATCTTTTTCAAAGGAGAGAATGTTTGTAATATCCGCTCCGCGCCAGCGGTAGATGGACTGATCCGAGTCACCGACCACACATATATTTTGAAAACGCTGAGCAAGCAGTTTCACAAGCATGTACTGCGCTCTGTTCGTATCTTGATACTCATCGACATGAATGTATTGAAATTTTCGCTGATAGTGTTCTAATACTTCAGGGATGCGCTCAAACAGACGAATCGTCATCATAATAAGATCATCAAAATCGAGTGATTGGTTCTTAAGTAATCGCTTTTGGTAATCTGTGTAGACGTCGCTAACCACTTGATCATAGAAATCACTGGCTGTTTTGGCGTATTCCTCTGCGTCAATGAGTTCATTTTTTGCACTGCTGATTGATCCTAAAATGCTGCGAGGATCGAACTTTTTAGGATCGATATTTCGTTCTTTTAAAATGTTTTTAATGACTGAAAGCTGATCAGATGTGTCTAATATAGAGAAGTTGCGATTTACACCAATACGGTCAATATCGCGTCGTAAAATACGCACACACATGCTGTGGAACGTAGAGATCCAAATGTCATCCGCACCAGGTCCTAAAATGGCTTGGACACGCTCACGCATTTCACGTGCTGCTTTATTTGTAAACGTAATCGCTAAAATGTTCCACGGAGCCACATGCTTTTCTGCCATTAAGTAGGCAATTCGGTGTGTGAGCACCCGCGTTTTCCCGCTTCCTGCTCCTGCCATCAAGAGTAGCGGACCGTCTGTTGCTTTGACCGCTTCTTTTTGCGCGTCATTTAGCCCTTCTAATAGATGATTCGATATTTCATTCATTTCATTCACCGCCAATTCGAACTTATGTTCTATTTTAACCCTTTTCGTCTTGTTTGACTATGATGACTTTTTGACTGCGCTCACTGTCTTTAATGCTTCTTTGAAATTGTCATAAATGACGTTTCCTACAACAACCACGTCCGCATGCTGCGCAAAATCTTCCGCCTGCTTTGCGTTTTCAATGCCCCCGCCATAAAAAAGAACCGTATCAGAAAGCACTGCTTTCGTTTCTTTCACAAGCTCTATATCTCCAAGCGTTCCGCTGTATTCTAGATAAAAAATGGGCAGCTTCATCAAATGCTCTGCCACTCTTGCATATGCTCTTACGTCATCGATGTCCAGTGCTGTATTTGCCTCTGTGAGCTTGGCCGCTTTACACTCTTCATTTAAAATAACATAGCCTTCAGGCACGATCTCTTCCATCGACATCAAATCACCGAATTCCTTCATCGCATCCTTGTGAAGCCCAACAATCCAATCAGGATGAGAACTGTTTAAGACAGTCGGGATGAAATACAGATCGAAGCCCGGCACAATCATTTCATGTGTTGAGATTTCGAGTACACATGGCACAAGAAACCGGCGGACCTTTGACATCAATTGAAGCACGTTGTCCTCTGTCACATTGTCACTGCCGCCAATCAATATAGCATCCGTACCAGATTCGCAAATTGCCTCTAGCTGTTCATCGGATATTTCTTTATTTGGATCGAGTTTAAAGACATGCTTCCACTCGGTAACATCATACATGAAAAACGTTCCTCCATTCGTTTCATTCCATTTAAATATTATAACAAAATCAGTGACCGCAAAAAATGGGTAACCTCCTTCAGCTAAAAGTTTCATTCTTTTGAAAATGGGGTGCGTGACTTTCGGTTAGAATGCTGAAAACATCTAGGAGCTGAGAGGGATGATCTTTGACCGTTCACTGATAGAAGAGCTTTGTATCACCACATGTTATTATACAATAAAGGCACATTTTACTATTGATCAAAAAACCATACATAAAGTAGGTGACCCACATGAAAAGAACCATCACATATGATCAAACGATCAACATCGGATACATCTATCTCCTGCCTGTGGGAATCGGGACAATCAAAGAAACCATTGAATTAAATGTGAATGAATGTATGAACGCAGATATCGACAAAGAGGGACGAGTAGCTGGTCTGGAGTTATTTGCAGAAGAAGCCGAAGTTTTAAAGCATGCACCCGTGTATGAGGACGAGCTTTCTTTACGTTTTACAGATCAGGACGTTCTCTCAACCTATCATTTATCAGGCATTGAATTTCATTTCTCGACGCCTGATCACAAAGGGCTAATCGGTTTTACGATTGTCGATCCTCATCGATATAACGTCAAAAGAAAGACAAGAAAAAACCGTTTTGAATGGTCAAAACGGTTTTTCCAAGCTATTGTCTCACTTCATTGAAATAATGGACGGATGTCATGGCCCCTTCATCGACCATCTTGTTGTCTTGAATATCTAATGGATCAGGGTGTCCGGCTTTTTCAGGAATCTTTTCATCTGAGCGGAACATGCTTGCCCATTTTTTGAGATGCTGTTTATTTTTCACTGCTAATAACACTGCACCACCAACCCCTAATCCTGCAAGTACATACGCATTCGGACGCTTATTCATGTATGTTCCCTCCCCTTATGATCTTATTTGTAAGTTACCCCGCCTTTTTATTTCTAAACGTCACAATATGTTGAAGTGGTTTCTCTTTCAATGAAAAGTGGAATAACAACAACAATGATAGAGAAAAGAGGGGATCTTCGTGACAACAACTTTCATTGTCATTGTTGGCGCACTATTAGTGATTTGTTTCATCATACCAATCATTTTATTCATCTGGATTTGGATGAGAGATGAAAAACAGGAAGAGCATTCTGTCCTGCGAAATTATCCGGTCATTGGAAAGCTGCGGTTTATTTTTGAAAAAATAGGACCTGAGCTTCGTCAATATCTGTTTCTGAATGATCGCGAGGAGCTTCCTTTCTCAAGAAGAGAATACGAGCAAGCTGTCATGTCTGGAAAGTACAAAAGCCGGACGATGGGCTTTGGATCAAAACGTGATTTTGACAAGCCTGGTTACTACATTCGCAATGTTCTATTTCCAAAGCAGCGAGATGAGTTACGCATCGATCAATCTGAAAAAATCCAAACAAAAGTGTATCAGATTGATCAAGACAATTTACTACGAAGAAGTGAACATACCAAAGAGGTCGAAGCAAAACCTTACTATCTCCATCAAGACGATGTACAAGTGATTGGCGAGCACACATGTCAAAAGCCATTCCGTGTAAAAGGCCTGATTGGGCAGTCTGCCATGAGCTACGGCTCTTTAGGCGACAGGGCCATTACAGCACTATCCTCGGGATTAAAAATGGCTGGCGGTACGTGGATGAACACAGGTGAAGGCGGGCTTTCTCCCTATCATCTCAAAGGCGGAGCCGATATCATATGCCAGATTGGGCCCGGTCTATTCGGCGTGAGAACAGAAGATGGCGCTTTTTCCTTTGAAGAATTTAAGAAAAAAAGCGAGCATGAGGAAGTCAAAGCCTTTGAGCTGAAGCTGGCTCAAGGAGCTAAAACACGCGGCGGTCATATTGACGGCGAAAAGGTCACCGAAGAAATTGCGAACATCCGTAAATTGCCGCCCCATCAATCCATTGACAGCCCAAACCGATTTGAGATGTTCCACTCCATTCCGGATATGTTTGATTTCATTGAACAGCTGCGAAGTATAGGCGGAAAGCCTGTCGGCATCAAGCTTGTGGTCGGACATAAAGAAAACATTGAAGAGCTTGCAACGTACATGAAAAAAAGCGGAAAGCACCCTGATTTCATTACAGTGGATGGCGGAGAAGGCGGCACTGGCGCATCTTTTCATGAATTGGCAGATTCCGCAGGGCTGCCGATTTTCACGGCACTCCCAATGGTTCATCAAATATTGAAGGAATACGGTGTCAGAGATCAGGTCAAACTCTTTGCTTCTGGCAAACTTCTCTCACCAGATAAAATTGCAATTGCCCTTTCCATGGGTGCTGACTTTGTCAATATCGCACGGGGACTCATGTTTTCAGTCGGATGCATTCGCGCCCAAGTGTGCCACACGAATAAATGCCCAGTCGGGGTCGCCACAACTGATCCAAAACTGCAAAAGGGTTTATCAATTGAAGAAAAGAAATACCGAGTCTGCAATTATATCCTTTCTCTAAGAGAAGGCTTGTTTAACTTATCCGCAGCCGCTGGTATTGAATCTCCCATTCATTTTAATGAGAAACATATTGTCTATAGACAAGAAAATGGTCAGACAAGTGAAGTGCCTATTTTTACAGGGACACAGCCATCCGTCTAGTTTGAGAAAGGTGCGTTTTTGCACCTTTTTTTCAATTGCCATTTTGGCTCAATCGCGTATAAAGAACTTAGGGCAAATGACCAGGAAGTGGAGAGATGGAGGATGCGTGAGAAAAAGGTTCGCGGGATGAAACGGAAGACGAATGAGATGGTGACAAGAATTGAGGAAAGTACACGAGAGTTCCCGGCAGATATTGAACAAGGGTATTGGCATCTTCCTCTACCAGTTGCTTATGATTTTATTTGTACAAACAAAACACCTCAAAAAATCAAGCAATTGTCCATCCAGACACTGATAAATAGAGCTGAACATCTCATTGATTTGAAGCCAATTGATGGAGAAGTATATCGTGTCGTGGTTGTAGTAGATGCCACTGAATGATGGGGATCACAAAGGAGATTCCTATGTTAAAGACTTTTTCAATAGACATGATGATGATCAGAGTTGGCTGCCTCTTTCCGATGCGAGAAACATTCAAAGGGAATGGCAGTAACACAAATTTAAAAATAACCGTTGTCCTTTTCGGCAATAGTCAATTTTTTGTATCTGTACTCATGTATCTCAAAATAAAAAAGAGTAGCCGCAGCCACTCTTAATTTTACTTATTCAACAATAGCGCCCTATTCTGGAAGAGACTTTCATGTTAACCTGCCATTTCTTGCGAGAACCTAAGTAAATATCCATCAGGATCTTGAACAAGAAATTCCTTTTGTATAAACGTAGTATCATTACTTTTATATTTGCTAACAGTTGGCTCTCTGAATAGTGGAATGTTTTGCTTTCTTAAACGGTCAATGACAGGCTGTACGTCTTCAATGTCTATTTGAAAATTGATTCCCCGTCCAAATGGGTATTTTAACTCCCCAGTGTCCCAATGGCCATTGATTTCTTCTAACATCATTTGTGTTTCCTCTTCCAACGAAACAAATATAAATTTATCGTCTTCACGCTCATATTCCAATTTAAAACCAAGCAATTCTATATAGAACCATTTAGACTTTTCGATGTCTATTACAGATAACTCTGGTATCAAAGCATTGAATCTCATTTTTTCTTCTCCACAACCTTCTGATAAAGTTATTCGGTTAAATGACCCGTTTGTTGCTTCTTTCAAGCCAGTCCTTGCTTGTCTTTTCAGCGCTCTTCATAAAAAAACTGTAAACAACGCCATTCTTGTTGAATAGGATTGTTTACAGTGAAGTCTGCTTTATTTTGTTTCGTCATTTGCCTGCTGTTCTGCTACGCGGTCAAGTGCCATTGTGTAGGCATCATTTCCGTAGTTCAAGCAGCGTTTGACACGTGAGATGGTTGCAGTGCTCGCACCTGTTTCCGTCTCAATTTTATGATACGTGTTCCCCTCGCGAAGCATACGTGCTACTTCAAGACGCTGTGATAAAGATTGGATTTCATTGATGGTACACAAATCATCAAAGAATCGATAGCATTCTTCCAGGTCTTTAAGGGATAAGATGGAGTTGAATAACTGATCTAAGCTTTTGCCCCTTAATTTATCAATTTGCATCTTTATACATCTTCTCCTTTACTATTGGCACCGCTTCGCACGATATTCTGCGGAGAAAGCGGTATCTTTCCTGACTATTTTTTTTCAACCTCAGCAATGAGCTTTGAACGAATCATGACAGGTTTGGTTATACGCTGGAAATGCCGTCAGTTCTTTCGTAAGCCGAAGCTTCTTTATCGTATACAAAATCGACAAGTTCTGTCATTTTCCTTGTTCGACAATCTGACAAACTTGTTTGCTTCCGATATCAAGAACACTTCTGCTTGATTAGGTCTGCCCTAAAAATACAGGTTGTGCGGAAAGCTCGGCGAGACCACAAACATGCGCCCCGCCTCGCTCAATTATTCAAAATATGTTGGTCGGTCAGCGTAACCGACAGATTCATTTTTCAATCAGGCCATTTCACTCGTCATGTCAAAGCCCTCTGCTTCAACAACTCCACATAAGTATTTTCACTTACATGGCAGTGAAGAGATCCATTGCTCACGTCTGCCCTATAACAGTTGTCAGAAATGTGGCAAAGATGATACAGCTCCACTCTGTTATATTTTAACGCATTATAGACGGAAAGAGTACAGTTTTTTTCATGACATCAAATATTCCTCTTGGTGTCACTCGAATATACGGCAAATGGGTACTTTGGAAAAAGACAAGTGTATCAATTGGGCAATCAAATGGATAGCCTCGCTCAATGAGCAGCTCACGCAAGGTTTGTATTTGCTGAAGAACTGTCTCAAACGGTTCAGCAGAGGCACAGCCTGATAATTGCAGCGGGATTTCGTGCAAAATTTTCCCGTTCTCTGTGAGGACGATCCCCCCGCCGATTTCTTTCATTCGCTTATGTGCCAGCATCATATCTTCTTTATTTTTCCCGATCACTAAAATGTCACCCGTGAGCGAAAATGAGCTGACAAACCCTTGCACTTTGTTTGCAAAGCCTTTGAGCATCGTATTCACACGCCACTCGCCTTTTCGGTCAATCAGGCTAAAGAAACTTTGATCATGATCACATGACAGCTGGTTCACAGAGTTATCAATCTCCACTGTATAAGGCTCCATGATGACAGCATTTCTCATTTTGACACCTAGCGGCATGGAAAATTGCAAATCACTCGTCGTCAGATCATAGCCTAAATCTAATGGAACAAGCCCGCCATTTTCCCATTTAGTTTCTTGAAATTGATGCTGGTTCTCTCCATCTAATTTGAGGATAACCCCTTTAGATATCACCGTTTCCGGATTTGGATTCATTGGATCATCTAACACATTCAATGAAGCCAGACGTCCTGGACCGACAACACCTAATAGGTCATCAATTTGATAGTATTTCGCAATGTTAAAGGTCGCCATATTGTATGCATCGATGATAGGCACGCCTTCTTCAAGGGCAATTGAAATCAAACGATTAATCATACCCTCCTCATAAAAATGAGGCGCTGCTCCATCTGTTGTATAGAAGAAGTGATCATAGTGTCTAAAATCACGCTCGTGCAGCTCTCTTAAAATGTTCACTAAATCTGGGCGGATGGAAGAATGACGAAGTGAGACATGGTAGCCAAGGGACAAGCGTTTGAGCACATCGTCTGCATTCATCGCTTCATGATCGCTGTCCGCGCCAAACAGCTTCATTTTTGTTAGCGTTTTCTCAGAAGCTCCGGGGAAATGCCCTTCAATTCGTTTCCGCTGCTTCTTCGTTTCTTGCATGCAATATAAAATGAGATCATCACCGTCCATCAATCTTGGCCAGCTTGTTAATTCGCCGCCTTGAAGGACATCAGGATGATCAATCCATTCCTTCCGGTAGTTGATAGGAAGCATCTCATCTTCATATCTGACTTCAGTTTGAAGATCATATCTAGACCACCAGAAATACTGAAATGGCTGCTGTTTTAATTCACACAGAGTGGAAAGCGCTTTCTTTTCATTGCTCTGCAAAAGAAGAAATAAGTTATCACTGACCATCGTTGTTGTGCCAAATTGAGACACATATTCTGCAAGTGATTGGGGATTATAAATATGGAACGGGTGCGCGTGAGGCTCTATATACCCAGGCACAATGTATTTCCCTTCACAATCAATCACACGTTTAGCTGATTTATTTTGAGGAAGCTCTGCTCCGACATAAACAATTCGATCATCATGTATCCAAATATTTGCCTTCACCCATTGTTTTAAAAACGGGTTTAGCACGAGTCCATTCGTTAAAAGGAGTGTTGGAACTATTTTTGAGTCGACTACATCGATTTGTGTGCGGATGTCATTGTTTCTCCAATTAAAAGTACGTTCGGACATTCACATACTCTCCTTCATTTGTATTAGCCCTATCGTAACATAACGAACCACGTTACGCATTAATGAAACGTTACAATTTCTTGAAATCACACTTAAAATATTTTAAAAAGGAGATTTACCTTCAATGAAACCTAATCTCGGCTTAATGGAAGCGCTCATTCGAATTGCCTGTGGAATGACAATATGTACTGTAGCTGGTTCTTTATATGCTAGAAAACCATGGAGTAAAATGCTGCTTTTCAGCATCATGTTCGGCGGAATGAAACTGGCATCTGGCATTCTTCGTTTTTGTCCAGTGACGTATATGTGTGAGCAGCAAGACACACATAAAGAGAAGGCTGAGTGAGACAGCCTTCTTTTTTTGTGATCGTTTTCATATCACTCCGCTGCTTCACACCATTCCACCATCGTACCTGCGATAATTTCCGCTGCTTCAATCACATGCTCAATGTCGATGGATTCATTCGGGAAATGGGCAAGCTCCGTTGTTCCAGGTCCGAAGACGATGATCGGGATACCTGCCGCCTGTGACAGTAATCCGCCGTCTGTTCCCCAAGGAGCGGCTTCGATCTTTGGCGGCTCCTTCTTGACCGCTTCATATTGTTCCTTCAATAGACCTAAAAGTAGATGGTCCGTATCAATTGAGCCTGGAAGCCATCTTGCACCAAACCATTCGACCTCAACAGGATGCTCTTTGAACCATTCATCCTTTTCCCCAAGTCCCATCATCCAATTTTCTAGTTCCTTCTCTGCCTGCTCAACCGTCTCAACTGGCATCACACCAAGTCTTCCCTCCATTGTGACCAGATCTGCTACAGAGGACGGCCAATCACCGCCTTGAATTTTCCCTATGTTGATGGGGATTGGAATCGGGATATGCTGAAATAACGGCTCGGTGATGCGCTGATTTCGTTCTTCTTCAAGTGCTGCTATATGTGAAAGAACGATCATACCTTTTTCAATAGCGGAAACGCCGTGATATCTTGTTCCGCCATGAGCTGCCCTTCCTTTAATATGCAGTCTGAACCACTTAGATCCCTGCTGAATCGGAAAGATTTTCATATGACTTGGTTCTGGAATGATGGCCGCATCTGCTGTATACCCTCTCAGTATGGCTGCAAGGGTGCCGGCACCGCCGCTCTCTTCTTCGACGACACTATGAAACACGACATCTCCTTTCAGCGGAATCTGTAGTGCATGCAGTGCCTCTAGTGCAAAGAGTAAAGAAACGTTTCCGCCTTTCATATCTGTTGCCCCGCGTCCATAAAGTCTCCCGTTTATGATATGCCCGCTGTAGGGCGGATATGTCCATTGTTTCGTATCTCCTGCTGGCACAACATCGACGTGCCCATTTAATAAAATGGATTTGCCGCCCCCTTTTCCCTTCAATCGTCCGGCGACATTGGGACTTCCTTTAAAGGAACGTCTCGGGGAATAGAAATACGGGTGTTGTAGCAAGTCTTCTCCGCCAATGTCCCATACATCTACATCAAAACCAATGGCAGACAGCTTATTTGCTACGATTTGCTGCACACCTTGTTCATTCCCTTGGGTGCTCTCACATTGCACCATTTGCTGAAGAAGCGCAATCGCTTCATCTTGGTGCTCTCTCATCCAGCTTCTGATACGTGTGATTGGCTGCAAGTCATTCATCCTTTCTACACAACAGATTTGACATCAGGCGCTAAAATTAAAGGTGCCTCTGTCGCCCTTATGACATCTTCCGGCTGATACGGCGGCATGACTTCACGTAAAATGAGCAGCTGCGATTTTACCTCAATGACTGCCATATCCGTTATAATCAGATCCACACAAGACTTAGCAGTTAAGGGCAGTGTGCAGGCAGATTTCACCTTTGATTCACCGTGTTTATCGAGGTGGCTCATCACCACCACAACCTTTTTCGCCTTTTGCGCAAGCTCAATCGCTCCGCCCATCCCGGGTACTCGTTTGCCTGGCACAATCCAATTCGCAAGATCACCCTGACTGCTTACTTCAAGTGCACCTAAAATGGTCATATCCAGCATGCCTTTTCGAATGATGCCAAAAGCAGTCGTGCTGTCCATGTATGAGCCGCCTTTTGTTAACGTAATAGGAAAACCACCGGCATTGCACAAGTTCGAATCTTCTTCTCCTTGTGCTGGTGAGGCGCCTGCCCCCATAATGCCGTTTTCTGCATGAAGCCATACGTTGTAATGCGCTGGAATGTAATCAGCCGCAAGGGTTGGGATGCCGATCCCAAGATTGACGATCATGCCATCTTCAATTTCCTCCGCCGCCCGTTTGGCTATGCGGTGTCTTATATCGTTGTCTCCCATGCCCATGTCCAGTTCACTCCTTTTGATTGCACGATCTGGTTCACAAATACGCCTGGTGTCACGATTTCTTCTGGATGAAGACTACCTACAGGCACAATCTCTTCCACTTCCGCAATGGTCCAGTCTCCTGCCATCGCCACAATCGGGTTTGTATTCCGTGCACTTTTATCAAATATCAGATTTCCTGCTTCATCTGCTTTGAAGGCATTCACAATGGCAATATCCGCTGTCAGCGCAGGTTCAAGGATATATGTCTTTCCGTTTAGTGGCACGAGCTGCTTCTCATCAAGATTGAGGCTATCCATGCCGACATCTGTTACAATGCCTGCCAAGCCCATCCCGCCTGCTCGTATTTTTTCTGCTAGAATGCCCTGCGGGTAAAAATGAACATCTAGTGTACCTGATTGCATTTTCTGTCCGGCTATTGGATTTGAGCCAATATGAGAAGCAATGATCTTCTTGACTCTTCCTTCTGTGATCAGCCGGCCAACACCTATTTGCGGGAAGCCTGCATCGTTTCCGATCAATGTCAGATCTTTGATATTGGCTTCTAGGATGGCATCGATCAATGATGGCGGGGACCCTACGCCGCCAAATCCGCCAAACATGATGGTCATGCCGTCCCTAAAATGCGTGATCACTTCATCTACATTCACTGTTTTGTTCATCATCTTTCCTCCCTACATCGCAGATGGGAAAAACCCTCGGTTGATGACTTCTTGTTCGACCTGCGTGATTGTCTGCTCAAATAATTGAATGAGTTCATCCATCTCCTGCTGCGTGATAGAAAGCGGCGGAGCGATCATGACCGCTGCACCTCCCACTCCATCCTCTCCAGCGCTTGCTGGGTAAACGAGCAAGCCATTTTGCTTCGCTGTCTCAACGACTAAATGCGTCATTTGAGCATGGGCAGGAAATGGTGTTTTCGATAAACGGTCTGCGACAAACTCAATGCCGATGAGCAGTCCCTTTCCTCTCACATCTCCTATGATGAAATGGTTTGTTTGCACATCCTTTAAAGCATTCATTAAATAGCGGCCAGACAGATCCGCTCGTTCAGGAAGCTGATGTTTTTTCATATATCGAATGACAGCCAGTGAGACGGCTGCTGAAAGCGGGTTGCCGCTATAGGTGTGACCTGCCATCACAGAGCCGGAACCGCTCAGAATTGGTGCGATGACATGATCCGCTGAGACGGCTGCCGCAATCGGTGAATAGCCAGCACTCATCCCTTTGCCGAGAACCATAATATCTGGTACAACGCCCCAATGCTCCATCGCAAACATTTTCCCAGTTCGTCCAAAGCCTGTCATGACTTCGTCTGCAATCATTAAAATATCGTTTTCCTCACAGACACGCTTCATTGCATCAAAATATCCATCTGGCGGTACAAGCGCCGCTCCCGATGCTCCAACAATCGGCTCTGCAATAAAAGCGGCAATCCTCTCTTTTCCTATACGCTGAATGACGGTTTTAAATTCCTGGACATACCATTCGACTTGCTTGCCCTCTTCCTTCGGCAGCCATGAACGATAGCTATATGGCGGAGACAGCACTGGGTTCTTTTCGAGCAATGGTTCAAAGCGCTCTCTCCTTGCAATATGTCCGGACATCGACAGTGCACCGAGGGTGATGCCGTGATAACTCATCCATCGTGAGATAATGTGATTCTTCTCAGCCTTTCCTTGCTCCTGCCAATGCTGAATTGCAATTTTCATAGCCGTTTCCGTTGCCTCTGATCCGCTTCCGACAAAAAAAGACCAGTTCAGGTTACCTGGACAAAGCGTACTCAATTCATAAGCAAGTTCTTCTGCTGGTTCATTTGTGAATTGTGATCTGTACGTAAAGCTCACTTTTTCCGCTTGCTCGGTCATGGCATCAACGATTTCACGTATGCCATGTCCAATACTTGCCGTGACAGCCCCCGATGAGCCGTCTATATATTTTTTTCCGTCCCGATCATATAAATAAATTCCCTCTCCTTTCACAGCCACAGGATAATGCTGATTCAACATCGGTTTGATTAAGTAATCCCGGGTCTCCACTTTGCCATTCCTCCCTCTCTCGTCAGCAGCTGCCTCTTTCTTTTTCATGAATCGCAAGAAAATTTTGTATACTTGTTATAAGATTAGCTTAATCAAGAGGGCAGTCATCCTCCATTCGCCACATGCCCGAATTTCAGACGCATTTTTTATACATCGTGTATAAGAGTGTTCAAAAGGAGGTCATGAGTCTATGGCGATTCTCGTCAAAGATGCACTTTCGCTCGATATCATGAAGGGAACAAAGCTGCTCGCTGGAGAAAATGGACTGGACCGACTCATTCAATGGGTGACCATCGTGGAAATCATCGAAGACACGTCGAGGCTTTCCGAAGGAGAATTGCTCGTCACAACCGGATTTGGACTCGCAGACAATCAAGAAAGACGCGACCGGCTTGAAGAATTGATTCAATCTAAAAGGCTATCAGCCATCGCTATTTATAAAGGTGTATACTTAAGCGACATTCCAGCATCACTCATTCAAGCGGCGAAAAATAGCGGCATTCCGCTCATCGAGATTCCCCCGCACATCAATTTCTCGGACATTACAAAAGCCGTCTTAGAACAAATCGTGAGCAGCCAGCTTCATCAGCTTAAATATTCATCCGCGATTCATCAAAGACTGACCCAATTAAATGTAAGGAATAAAAATGTGACGCAAATTACAGAGGAACTGGCACATCTCACTGCAGCGAACATTGTCGTTCTTGATGTCTTTTTACATCAAACAGCGGCTCATCTCATAAAAGATGAAGTGACGTACTCTCCTGCTTTTGGCTTTCTGACAGATCATGAACCAATTGAAACCATGCCCCTTCTCAAGCAGGCAGAAGAAAAAGGGCGGCTCGTTTATGACACGTGCGGAGCATTTGTCCTCGCCGCATGTCCGGTGATTGCGATGGGTGATATTTTTGGATTTATTGTGTCTTTAAAGAAAAAGGATACGTGGCATCATCTCGACGCGATTGCGATCGAGCATGCCGGGGCCGTGTATGCGATTGAATGGCTGAAGCAAAAAGCCATTCAAGATACAGAAAACCAAATGCAGGGACATTTGTTAGATGATATTTTGCAGCAGCAATATACAGAAGAAAGCTACGTGGTCGAACAAGCAACAAAGCTGCAATATGATATGAGCGAGGAGCAGGTGGTGATCTACTTTCAATTTCAGCATCAGCACACACAGCTCGATCACCAAATGATGCAGCGTCTATCGCAATTACTCACCTCGATCTTTGAACGCAGACATATTCCTTTTTTACTAAAGACAAGGCTCGATTCCATTTTTGTCCTAACACCAGCAGGAAAAAAAGCGTTTCAAGAAGCGGAGTGGTATCGCGCAGCAGAGGAATGCCGGAGCACTTGGTCTTATTTTTTCCCCGTCCACCCGATTGTCATTGGTATCGGGAGAGCCTATGACCAAATCAGTCTCTTTGCAAAAAGCGCGAAGGAAGCGCAGTATGCAGCAAGGCTTCTTCCGCTTTTAAAAACAGACGAAAGCATCATTCATTATCAAAAGCTCGGCTTATATGGGATGCTTCTTGAAATGAATGAAGCCGGTATGAATTTGCATGATTTTTACGTGGAGCTGTTAAGTCCTTTGCTTTATACGAAAAAACAAGGGGCTGACCTGATCCATACACTCGAAGTGTATTTGGCGCACAATGAAAATATTCAAAAATCTGCGGGAGAATTATTTATTCACAGACATACGTTAAGCTACCGGCTGAAACAAATTGAAACGAGAACAGGCTGCAGCCTCAAATCCACTGATGATCGGATGAAGCTGCAGCTCAGTATCATGGCGTACCGCCTATCTGGTCTGCTTGATCAGATGAGAACCATTTCATGATTCATTTGGCGTTTTGACCCATAGATTCATATCTTCAATTTTGTCAAAAATATAGCAGTTGTTTTGAAAGCGACCGGTATACGTATAGCCAAGCTGATAAAACACTTGATTCATTCCATAGGACAAAGCACGGGCAAGAGAATAAAAGACATAGATATGCATCGACTGGAGTTCCTTTTCAAGGGCTAGAATCAAATGATGCATGAATCCTAGTTTTCTATATGAAGGAAGGGTCGCACAGTCTGTTAATTCTGCATGACCATACGGCGCATTGATCTCAGCGGATGCTGCACTCACAATGTGTCCGTCATGTTCAACAGCATAAAAAATTGTCCCTTCCTCCATTACCTTTTTGATATAATCAGCCTCGTTCATTGGCGTAGGGTACGTTTCAAAGACGGTATCATAGAGCTTTGCCAGCTTGTGAATATCCTTTGGATCGGCTTTTCTCATCACATACTCATCCTGCCATGTGCCCTGGTCTTTTTTGATTTCTTTTGCTTGAATGGATGCGACGATCTCATCTTCCTCCAGCCAATACGAACTGTTCATTCGATCCGCAGTGAGAAAAAGCGACATACCGTAAGCGTCACTTCCAAGAAAATAATGAGAAAACACCCCTTCAAGCCGAAAGCCTTTTTCTAAAAAAAGCGGCACATGCTCACGTCTTACTTTCACAATGATCTTAGAAGCCTTACAGTCCGCCGCTTCCTGAAGAACGGATGGAATGACATCCCGCACCCTCCCACTATAATCATCTAAACGGATTCGCTCATTAAATGAATCAATACAGATCAAGGCAGAAAAACGCTCGTTTGCAAGTTTCTTCAATTGCACCATACACTCATTCCTCTCTAATGAATCAGTTAATAAAGAATGTCCAAATAGAAAACGAAACAATGACAATGCCAGAAAAAATGGAAATGACCATATAACGAAGGGCTGAACCTTTTTTGACTTTGTTTTGCTTGATTGCTACCCGCATGATGTGATTTGAAGCGACTAAAAATAAAATGAGCATGACGATTGCAAAGATAATAAATGCTTTGATTTCCATGTTTCCTCCCTATATCTATTCGTGATCCCATACTACTTCTTCATTTTCAATCGGCATCCCTTCTCATGAACAAAAAACACCTTTCCATCTCATCAGATAGAAAGGTGTTTTGATTAAACGGATTTCCCCGCAGCCTTCAGCGCACGGGCACCGATGTCACGGCGATAAAATAGACCTGGCTGAATGATTTCTTCAACCGCTTCATACACTCTTGATCTTGCCGCTTCAAATGTGTCGTCAAATGCCGTCACATTTGCTACACGGCCACCATTTGTGACGAATTGGTCGTTTTCTTTTTTTGTTCCTGCGTGGAAGGTCACTACATCAGAGACCGTTGTTTGCAAAGCGCCGATTGGCGTGCCTTTTGCGTAGTCCTCCGGGTATCCTTCAGAAGCAAGAACGACACTGACAGCGGCAGTGTCTTTCCACTGCAAGTCCACATCTTTTCCATCTAGAATGTCGAGGAAGACTTGAACTAGATCTGATTCAAGACGAGGAAGAACCACCTGCGTTTCAGGATCGCCAAAGCGTGCATTGAACTCAATGACCTTTGAGCCTTCTGGTGTCAGCATTAAGCCAGCATATAAAATGCCTGTAAACGGACGCTCCTCCTGCACCATTGCGCGAGCCGCTGGTTTGACGACATCTTCCACCGCTTTTTGGACGACTTCATCTGAAATTTGCGGAACTGGTGAATAAGCGCCCATCCCGCCGGTGTTCGGTCCTTTGTCATCTTCAAATGCCCGTTTGTGATCTTGCGCGATCACCATTGGGTACACCTTTTCTCCATTGACAAAGGCCATCAATGAAAATTCCTCACCTGTTAAAAATTCCTCGATGACGACCGATGCACTTGCATCGCCAAACTTTTCATCCTCTAAAAAGTCGTGCAGACAGTTGATCGCCTCTTCAAGTGTCATCGCAACTGTCACGCCTTTTCCTGCTGCGAGACCATCTGCTTTAATGACAATCGGCGCACCCTTTTCTTCCACATATGCCTTCGCTTCTTCAAACGATGTAAAAGTGGCATAAGCGGCGGTCGGGATCTCATAATTTTTCATTAAGTCTTTTGCAAATTCCTTTGAGCCTTCAATGACTGCGGCTTTTGCATTTGGTCCAAATACCTTTAGACCTGCCTCTTCAAATGCATCGACGACACCTGCAATTAAAGGAACCTCTGGACCGACAATCGTTAAGCCGATTTCATTGTCTTTTGCAAAACGAATTAATGCCTCATGATCACCTTCGTCGATCGGTACAAGCTTCGCAGCGTCTGCCATTCCATCATTGCCAGGTGCGACAAATACTTGGCTGACAAGTTCACTTTGGTTCACTTTCCATGCGATGGTATGCTCTCTTCCGCCTCTGCCGATAATTAATACGTTCACACTGTCATCCCCTTAATGTTTGAAATGTCTAACGCCAGTGAAGACCATGGCGATGCCGTATTCATCTGCTTTTTGGATTGATTCTTCATCACGAATGGAACCACCTGGCTGGATGATTGCTGTGACGCCTGCCTTTGCAGCAGCTTCCACTGTATCGCCCATCGGGAAGAATGCATCAGAGCCTAGTGCGCTTCCTTTCGCTTTTTCACCTGCTTGCTCAATCGCAATATTTGCTGAGCCCACGCGGTTCATCTGACCAGCGCCGATCCCTGCTGTCATTTGATCTTTTGCAAGGACAATCGCATTTGATTTCACATGCTTGACGACTTTCCAAGCAAGCTTTAAGTCTTTCCATTCGTCTTCTGTTGGTTCTCTTTTCGTTGGAATAGAAATCGTTGCTTCCTCTAAGCCGTACGTATCAATATCCTGCACAAGCAGTCCACCATGAACACTTGTCAGCTGCTTTTCTTTTTTCTCAAGATCTACTTCTACATCTAATGTTAATAGACGAAGGTTCTTTTTCGCTGTTAACACGTCAAGCGCTTCTTGGCTAAACGATGGAGCGATGACGATTTCTAAGAAAATCGTATGCAGTACCTCAGCCGTTTGCTTGTCTACTTCACGGTTCAGCGCCACAATGCCGCCAAAAATAGAGGTTTCATCTGCTTTGAAGGCACGATCAAACGCTTCTGCAATCGTTTCTCCTGTACCAACGCCGCATGGGTTCATATGTTTTACAGCCACAGCCGCTGGCTCCGTAAATTCACGTACGATTTGAAGAGCTGCATCTGCATCTTTAATATTGTTGTAGGAAAGCTCTTTTCCATGTAACTGTGTAGCTGTTGCCAAAGAGCCTTTGCTTGGAAGAGCATTTTCATAGAAAGTCGCCGCTTGGTGCGGGTTTTCTCCATAACGAAGGGATTGTTTTTTCTCAAACGTGACGGTGAACTGCTCTGGCTCTGTTTCGCCAACAAAGTTCGTTAAATAATCTGCAATGAGGGCATCGTAAGCAGCTGTATGACGGAATACCTTCGCCGCAAGCTCACGTTTTTTCTCAAGTGACACGCCGCCTTCTTTGATTTGCTGAACGACTGTATCATAGTCACGAGGATCGACAATCACTGTGACGTCTTGGTGGTTTTTCGATGCCGCACGAAGCATTCCCGGTCCGCCAATATCAATGTTTTCAATTGCTTCTTCATACGTTACATCGTCTTTTGAGATCGTCTCTTTGAAAGGATAGAGATTCACGACAACAAGATCAATCGGCTGAATGCCATGCTTTTCAATCTGTGCCATATGCTCATCGTTTTCTCTCACTGCCAATAATCCACCATGAATGTTCGGGTGAAGCGTTTTGAGTCGTCCGTCCATGATTTCAGGGAATCCAGTGACTTCAGAAATCCCAATGACATCAATGCCATTTTCTTGAAGAAGCTTATGAGTACCTCCAGTTGAAATGACTTCAACACCAAGTTCTGTTAATTCTTTCACAAAAGGTACAAGATTCGTTTTATCAGAAACACTGATTAATGCGCGTTTGATCGTCATGCCTTCGTCACCTCATTAAGATAATTCTAAAAGTGATTTGATCACTTTTGGATATAGTGTGTGTTCTAGTTCATGCATTCTTTTTTCAATTGATTCAAGCTCTTCGCCTTGTTCAATATAGATCGCGGCTTGGTCAATAATCGGACCTGTATCCATCCCTTCATCAACAAAATGGACGGTGATGCCTGCCACTTTGACGCCTGCTTGATGCGCCTGTCCGATGGCATCAAGACCAGGGAAAGCTGGCAGCAAGGATGGGTGGATATTCACGATTTTCCCTTTGTATGCTTCAAGTAATGTCGGGCCGATTAGTCTCATATACCCCGCAAGGAAAACCCATTCTACTTCATGAAGCCTCAGTTGTTCGATGATTGTTTGTTCAAAAGCGGCTTTATTCGGAAAAGCCTTCGGGGTAAAAGCAAAGGAGGGAATGCCCTCTTTCTCAGCACGCTCCAGCACCTTTGCACCCGGTTTATCACAAATCACAATGGCGGCCTCTGCCTGCCACTTTTCTTCTTTTAACGTATCTATAATGGCTTGAAAGTTCGTCCCGCTTCCAGAGGCGAAGATCGCAAACTTCTTCATGAGAGGCTTCCACCGCCGAATGTGACACCTTCTCCTTTTTGAACACGTCCGATGAGAAATGCTTTCTCTCCATCCTGTTCAAGCTCGCTAATCACATCCACAAGATCGTCCTCTTTGACAGCTAGGACAAAGCCAATGCCCATATTAAACACGTTGAACATCTCTTCTGCCTTCAACTGACCCTTTTCTTGAATAAAGGAGAAAATAGGGGGAACTGGCCATGAGCCGTTATCTACCTCAACACCAAGACCTTCAGGCAGCATACGTGGTAAATTCTCAATAAAACCGCCGCCTGTCACATGTGCCATGCCGTCAACCTTGCCGGCTTTCACTTGTTTGAGTACGGGCTTCACATAAATTTTTGTCGGTTCAAGAAGCTCTTCTCCGAGCGGTCTTGTAAAAGGTTCATACGTTTGATGCAGGTCAAGACCAGCGTCTTCCAGCAAGACTTTACGAACGAGAGAGTATCCATTGCTATGAATTCCGCTTGAGCTGAGTCCAATAAGCAAATGCCCTTCCTTGATGCCCTCTCCCGTTACGATTTCATCCTTTTCAACTACACCTACTGAAAAACCAGCAATATCATATTCTTCTTCTGTGTAAAGACCTGGCATTTCGGCTGTCTCACCGCCGACAAGTGCTGAACCAGACTGCTCACATCCGTCAGCCACACCTTTGACAATGGATTCAATTTTTACCGGATCTGCTTTTCCAACGGCTAAGTAATCTAAGAAAAAGAGCGGTTCTGCCCCTTGTGCAAGCACATCGTTGACACACATGGCCACGGCATCGACGCCGATCGTATCGTGTTTATCCATTAAAAAGGCAAGCTTTAATTTCGTTCCGACACCATCTGTTCCTGAAACAAGAACGGGCTTTTTGTATGGCAGCTCAGATAGATCAAACATACCGCCAAATCCACCTAGAGCGCCCATGACACCTGCTCGTTTTGTACGTTCTACGTGTGTTTTCATTCGTTTGACGGCTTCGTACCCTGCTTCGATGTCGACACCGGCGTTTTTATATGCTTCTGACATCCCATTCACTCCTTTTAGCTGCTGCTTTCCATGTATTTTCGGCAGAATGAAAGAGCAGCATATCAACTCATCTTGACTGCTGCTCCTTTATTCGATTATTTCGTCAAGACCGTTTCCTTCACATGCGGAAGAACCGTATCTTCATATATTTCAGTCGGGTATTTCCCAGTAAAGCATGCTAAACACTGACCGCGCTGCGGATCATCATACTTCCTGCCAATCCCGTCCATTAAACCGTCTACAGATAAAAATGCAATGGTGTCCGCACCGATTTCCTGTCTAATTTCTTCCACTGAATGAGAAGAAGCAATCAGCTCTTCGTGTGTGGATGTATCAATTCCATAAAAACATGGGTGTGCGATTGGCGGTGAACTAATGCGTACATGGACTTCCGTCGCACCCGCTTCTCTTAGCATCGTGACAATTCTGCGGCTCGTTGTCCCGCGTACGATGGAATCATCCACCATCACAACACGCTTTCCTTCGACTACACCGCGCACAGCAGACAGCTTCATCCGTACGCCCTGCTCACGCAATGCTTGAGACGGCTGGATAAACGTCCGGCCAACATAACGGTTTTTAATCAAACCGAGCTCATACGGAATACCTGTTGCTTCGGCATATCCAATCGCTGCAGAAATACTGGAATCTGGTACACCTGTCACAACATCTGCTTCGACATGCGCTTCCTCAGCAAGCTTTTTGCCAAGACTCTTTCTCGCACTATGCACATTGATGCCGTTGATATTGCTGTCAGGTCTTGAGAAATAAATGTATTCCATGCTGCACATGCTGCGGTTAATATTCATCGAGAAGCGCTCAGATTTTAAGCCTTCATCATTAATGATCAGCATTTCGCCAGGCTCCACATCACGTAAATACGTGGCACCGACGACATCAAATGCACATGTTTCAGAAGCGACAACATAAGCATCCCCAAGCATACCAAGTGAAAGCGGGCGTAAGCCGTTTGGATCAAGCGCCACGATCATTTCTGTTTCCGTCATGATTAAGAAAGCATAGGCTCCCTTAAGCATGGACAGCGCATTTTTGATCTGTTCCTTCAATTCCATATGCCCGCTGCGCTTAATTAAATGTGCCAGCACTTCGGTATCAGAAGAGGTCTGGAAAATGCTCCCTTGGTTCTCTAGCTGCTGCTTTAACTGCGTTGCATTCACTAAGTTTCCATTATGAGCAAGGGCAAGACTGCCATTGTTTTGCGAACGGAAGAAGAGGGGCTGCACATTTTCAAAGCCGCCTCCGCCTGCTGTCGCATATCGAACGTGTCCGATCGCACCTTTTCCTTTCAAATCCTTTAGCTCACCGTTTTGAAAGACTTCCGTAATCAGTCCAAGGCCTTTGTGTGATGTGAGGTTCTCACCATCTGTTGCAATGATTCCCGCACCTTCTTGTCCTCGGTGCTGAAGGCTATGCAATCCGTAATATGTGATTTGCGGGGCTTCTTCGTGTCCCCAAACCCCAAAGACACCACACTCTTCATTTAAGCCTCTGATTTCAGCAAGCATGGGATCGCTCCTTTCCATGCACGTTCAAGCTCGTTGACCGCTGCATGAATCCATTGTTGTCCTTCTTGATTTTTGACAGTAAACACACCATCATTTGTAACCGTTCCGACTTCTTTCGCATCTTTGACAGCCGCAGCAAACGCTTCGCGGTGCTCCAGTTTAACTGTGACGACAAAACGTGACTGTGTTTCACTGAATAATGAAGCTTCGCTGTTTAAATCGATTTGGATATCTGCACCAAGCCCGTCAGTTCCAAATGTACTTTCAGCAAGTGCTACACCAAGTCCGCCTTCAGACACATCGTGTGCTGATTGAACGAGACCGTTTTGAATCGCGGCTAGCAGGGCTTCTTGACGCGAAAGCTCTACGTTCAAATCAATTTCCGGTGCTTTTCCGTAAATACGACCTTCTGTCATCTTTTGAAGCTCACTGCCTGCAAATTCTTCCTTCGTCTCACCAATGACGAAAATGACATCGCCAGCCTGCTGGAACGATTGAGTCGTAATATGAGCAGTATCTTCGACCAAACCAACCATCCCAATGACTGGTGTTGGGTAAATCGCTGTTCCATTTGATTCGTTATATAAAGAGACGTTCCCACCGATAACTGGTGTGCTTAGCGTGCGGCATGCTTCGCTAATCCCGTCAGCAGACTTTTCAATTTGCCAGAAAATTTCTGGTTTCTCTGGGTTACCGAAGTTCAGGTTATCTGTCACTGCAAGTGGACGAGCGCCTGAGCAGACAATGTTACGTGCTGCTTCTGCGACGGCGATTTTCCCGCCGACCTCTGGATCAAGGTAGAGATAACGTGCGTTACAATCTGTTGTCATCGCTAGGGCTTTTTTCGTTCCGCGGATTCTTAGTACACCTGCATCAGAGCCAGGTGCAACGACGGTATTTGTCCGAACCATGTAGTCATACTGATCATAGACCCATTCTTTACTTGCAATCGTTGGCTGCTGAAGGAGCTGCTTTAATGTCTCTGCTGCATCTGTGATCGCTGGAGCTTCCACTTTCGTTTCTAAAAACTCACGATAGTATGCAGGCTCGCTTGACGGCTTATGATAAACCGGTGCTTCTTCTGCAAGAGCATCAACAGGAAGCTCACACACCACTTCACCTTGATGGAGTAAACGAAGCATTTTATCGTCTGTCACATGACCGACTGATACCGCTTCAAGATCGTATTTTTCGAAAATATCAATGATTTCTTGCTCACGGCCTTTTTCAATGACTAGAAGCATTCTCTCTTGTGATTCAGACAGCATCATTTCGTATGCGGACATGCCTGTTTCACGCTGCGGAATGAGGTCTAAATTCATCTCAATCCCAGAACCTGCTTTACTCGCCATTTCCGCACTTGAGCTTGTTAAGCCAGCCGCTCCCATATCTTGAATTCCAACGAGCGCATCGTTTTTGATGACTTCAAGGCACGCTTCAAGCAAAAGTTTTTCCATGAATGGATCACCGACTTGAACCGCTGAACGTTTTTCTTCTGATTCATCAGAAAATTCTTCAGACGCAAATGTTGCACCGTGAATACCGTCACGTCCGGTTTTAGCACCAACATACATTACCGTGTTGCCAACACCTTTTGCCTGCCCTTTTTTGATGTCCTCATGATTGATTAATCCAACACACATCGCATTCACGAGCGGATTGCCTTCATAGCTTTGATCAAAATGAACTTCTCCGCCGACTGTAGGAATTCCGATACAGTTTCCATAGCCTGCGATCCCTGCCACTACTTCTTCAAACAAGTACTTCACGCGCGGTGAAGTCAGTTCACCAAAACGAAGAGAGTTTAGTACAGCAATTGGACGCGCACCCATGGAGAATACATCACGGATAATTCCGCCGACACCAGTAGCTGCTCCTTGATACGGTTCAATCGCAGATGGATGGTTATGTGATTCGATTTTAAATACAACCGCTTGGTTGTCTCCAATATCAACGATTCCAGCGCCTTCCCCAGGACCTTGAAGAACATGCTCTCCTTTTGTCGGGAATTTGCTTAAGACAGGCTTTGAGTTTTTATAACTGCAATGCTCTGACCACATGACAGAAAAAATGCCTATTTCTGTGTAGTTTGGCAGCCTGCCAATAATGGATTCGATTAAAGCGAATTCTTCATCACTCAATCCCATTTGCTGATACAATTTCTCTTCTTTAATTTGCTTGTGACTTGGTTCAAGCAGTAGTGACATGAGTGTCCCTCCAATTTTTCACGATAGATTGAAACAATTTAAGTCCGTCTGCGCTGCCTAGTAAACTATCAACCGCGCGCTCAGGGTGCGGCATCATGCCGAGTACATTGCCCTCTTCATTCGTTATACCTGCAATTCGATTGACACTGCCGTTAATATCGTCTCCGTAAGTGAAAGCGATTTGGTTATTTTCAATCAGTTTCGCTAAAGTGTCTTCATCACAGTAGAAGTTGCCTTCACCGTGCGCTACAGGAACCGAAATGGATTCGCCTTTTTGATAGCCGCTTGTAAATTGCGTTTCGTTGTTCTCTACAATGAGTTCAACTGGACGACAGATAAATTTTAAGTCTTTATTTCGTCTCATCGCACCTGGAAGAATACCAAGCTCCTGAAGAATTTGAAACCCGTTACAAACACCGAGAACAGGTTTTCCATCCGCAGCTGCTTTTTTCACCGCCGGCATGATGTTTGAAAAGCGAGCAATCGCACCGCATCTTAAGTAATCCCCATAAGAGAAACCGCCTGGTACGAGTACACCGTCAAATCGGTCTAGACTCGTTTCGTCGTGCCATACATATTCAACTTGTTCACCTAACTCATCTTGAATCGCATGGTACATATCGATATCACAGTTAGAGCCAGGCAAGACGATCACTGCAAACTTCACTGTGCGACAACCTCCTCCACCTCATAGCGGTAATCTTCAATCACCGTGTTGGCCAGTAATTTTTCACACATTTCTTTGACGACTGTATCTAAATCACGATCTGATTTTTCAATGACAAGCTCCATGTATTTCCCGATACGGACATCCTTTACTTCCTGATAAGACATGCTGTGCAAGGCGTGCTGCACGGCACTTCCTTGCGGATCAAGAACGCTCTCTTTTAAGCTGACAAAAATTTTCACTTTATACATGTTTATGGCCTCCAAGTCTTTTGAAAATTTCTTCGTATGCATTTGTTAAGCCGCCCAGGTTTCGTCTGAACACGTCTTTATCAAGCTTTTCGTTTGTATCTTTGTCCCAAAGCCTGCACGTATCAGGTGAAATCTCATCAGCTAGCAAAATACGATTCTCGTGATCTATTCCGAATTCAAGCTTGAAATCAATTAAATTCACGTGGCAGTCTGAGAAGATTTGCTTTAACTCTTCATTTACTTGTCTTGTGATCTGCTTCATTTCCTCGACCTGCTCTGGTGTCGCTGCATCTAAAATGCGAATATGATCTTCTGTAATGAGCGGATCGCCGAGTGCATCATCTTTGTAGTAAAACTCGATCAATGGTGTATCCAGTTTTGTTCCCTCTGGAATGCCAAGGCGCTTTGACATACTGCCAGCCACCACATTTCGTACAACGACTTCAAGCGGCACAATCTGCACCTTTTGAATGAGCTGCTTTGTTTCAGAAAGTCGTTTCACAAAGTGATTGTTGATTCCTTTCTCATGTAGCATTTGAAAGATTAAGCTTGAAATTTCGTTATTCAGTCTGCCCTTGCCTTCGATTTCAGCTTTCTTTTCGCCGTTAAATGCTGTCGCTGAGTCTTTATATTCGACATATAAAATTTGCTCGTCATCGGTCTGATAGATTTTTTTCGCTTTGCCTTCGTAGAGAAGTTCTTGTTTCACAGTCATTCAGGTTGGCCTCCTAATTTGAATGTTGGCAATTTTCAGGATTGGGCACCTGACGAGCAGGTGGCCCTTTTCTTACGCAAGACCTAGACGTTCGAAAATCATATCGACATTTTTCAAGTGATAGTTGTAATCGAAGCAGTCAGCGATTTGTTCAGGTGTTAAGCGTGATGTGATTTTTTCTTCCGCTTCTACTAATGAACGGAAATGCACTTGCTTTTCCCACGCTTCCATTGCCTTCGGCTGAACCGTATCATATGCCTCTTCACGTGCCATGCCTGTATCGATTAATGCAAGAAGTACGCGCTGTGAGTAAATCAAGCCAAGTGTGCGGTCCATGTTGCGTTTCATGTTCTCAGGGAAGACCGTCAAGTTTTTCACAATGTTTGAGAAACGGTTTAGCATATAGTTCAGTGCAATCGTTGCGTCTGGTAAAATGATGCGCTCAGCAGACGAATGAGAAATATCACGCTCATGCCAAAGTGGTACATTCTCATAAGCTGTCAGCATATATCCACGGATGACGCGGGCAATTCCCGTCATATTTTCAGAGCCGATTGGGTTGCGTTTATGCGGCATTGCTGATGATCCTTTTTGTCCTTTTGCAAAGAACTCTTCTACTTCACGTGTTTCACTCTTTTGAAGTCCACGAATTTCAACAGCAAATTTCTCAATGCTTGTTGCGACGAGTGCAAGAGTTGCCATGTAATCTGCATGACGATCACGCTGCAAGGTTTGGGTTGAGATTGGTGCAGCTTTGATACCAAGCTTCTCACATACATATTGCTCAACAAACGGGTCGATGTTCGCATATGTGCCAACAGCTCCAGAAATTTTACCGTATTCGATGCCAGCTTTTGCTTGTTTAAAACGTTCTAGGTTACGCTTCATTTCTTCGTACCAAAGACCAAGCTTCAGGCCAAATGTTGTCGGTTCAGCGTGTACACCGTGTGTACGGCCCATCATGACGGTATATTTGTGCTCTTTTGCTTTTTCTTTTAGGATGTCAACAAATCTCTCAATGTCCTTGAGCAAGATATCGTTCGCCTGCTTTAATAGATATGAAAGCGCCGTATCCACTACGTCTGTAGAGGTTAACCCGTAATGAACCCACTTTCTTTCTTCTCCTAGAGATTCAGATACAGCACGCGTAAAGGCAACCACGTCATGGCGCGTGTCTTGTTCAATCTCTAGAATACGATCAATATCAAAGCTTGCATTCTTGCGCATGGTCACAACGTCTTCTTTTGGAATAACGCCGAGCTCTGCCCAAGCTTCACAAGCGAGAATTTCTACTTCAAGCCATGCATTAAATTTGTTTTCCTCTGTCCAGATTGCTGACATTTCTGGTCGTGCGTAACGTTCGATCATTTCCCGTTTCCTCCATCTCTTTCAGTCCATATCTTTGTGATGTTTGTCATCCATTCATCATCAAGCTGTTTCATAAAAGTCATATGACCCATTTTGCGGCCGGTTTTTACTTCATGCTTTCCATATAGATAAAGCTTCGCTTCTTTGAGAAGCTCAGGATGCTCTTTTGGGATGTCTACTTCATCGCCTAATAAGTTCACCATCATGCCCTCTGATAAAAGGGCTGTACCGCCAAGCGGCAAACCGCATATCGCGCGAATATGCTGTTCAAACTGACTCGTCTCACATAAATCGAGCGTATAATGACCAGAATTATGCGGGCGAGGCGCCAGTTCATTGACGAGTAGCTCTCCTTCGTTTGTCAGGAACAGTTCTACAGCAAGTGTACCAACTAGCGCTAGCTTTTCAGCCAGTGTCGTTGCCAGCACTTTTGCCTTCTCCTGAATGCTTTCACCTACTCTTGCAGGCACAATGCTCTGGAACAAAATGTTGTGCTTATGAATGTTCTCAGCGACTGGAAATACCGCAATCTCCCCGTGAATAGAACGAGTGACGATCACCGAGAGCTCCATTTGAAATGGGACCCAGCTTTCTAAAATACATGCTCCATGTGTGAGCAATTCAGCTGCTTCGTGAAGCTGTCCCTTTTCCTTGATCACATACTGCCCTTTTCCGTCGTAGCCGCCTCTGCATGTTTTCAGCACGGCTGGCAAACCAAGTACGGTTACTGCGTCTTCCAGCTCTTTTTCATCATGAATGATGCGGTAAGGTGCGACTTCACAGCCTGCATCTACAATCCCTTTTTTCTCCGTTTCACGATTTTGAGTTAAAAGAAGAAGTTCACTTCCTTGCGGTAAATTGGCTTCTTCCTTCAATTGATTAAGTGCATCATAATCAATATTTTCAAATTCATATGTCACGACATCGCTGATTTCTGCCAGCTGTCGAATCCCATCGAGGTCACTATAAGCAGCTGTGATTTCTATATCAGCAACCTGTCCACAAGGAGATTGTGCGACTGGGTCTAAGACAGCTGCCCGGTATCCCATTTGCTTTGCGCTGACGGCCATATATCTGCCAAGCTGTCCTCCGCCGATAATACCGATGGTTGCGTTTGGAAAAATGGTCTGCTTAGCCAAGCTGATCACTGCTTTCTAGTACAGTCTGTTTTGTTTGCTCTCTTCTTTCCTCAAGGCGAGAAGCGATTGTTTCATCAAATGCTGAAATCATTTGTGCAGCTAGAAGCCCTGCATTTGTTGCACCGGCTTTGCCAATCGCCACTGTCGCAACTGGTACACCGCCTGGCATTTGAACGATGGATAATAAGGAATCCAGTCCATTTAGTGCTTTTGATTGTACGGGCACACCAATGACCGGCAGTGTCGTTTTCGCTGCGACCATCCCCGGTAAATGTGCTGCGCCTCCAGCACCGGCAATGATGACTTTTAGTCCTTTACCTCTTGCTTCTGTCGCATATTCAAACATCAAGTCAGGTGTCCGGTGTGCGGATACGACCTGTTTTTCATACGGAATGTCTAATTCCTCTAAGATATCGCACGCATTCTTCATTGTTTCCCAATCAGATGTACTTCCCATGATGACACCTACAAGCGGCTTCATTTTGTCCCCACCTTTAAGCTGATATTCGATTTTGTATCGTTTGACACGCTTCCCAAACCTAAGCAGCTTGTCAAACGCCGAACAAAAAGGCCCGATTTGCATTGCATTGTTAGGAAGCAACACAAACCGGGCCATGGTAAGCGCTGTTCGCTTTTGAAACGCCATGTCAGTTTTGTTCACTATCCTGCATAGTCCAGTCATTTACGGTAACTGGGTAGAAACTTATGGGCCATATTCCCAAGATTATATGAGGTTCGTGTTTTGAATTCATGTTTATCTTAACAACGGATGTTCATGATGTCAACGGATTTATCGAACAATCTATGAAGTCGTCGTTTTAATGTTCGGATTTAGACTGTTTTTCCTTCAAATACGATTTTTTTCCCAATCGGAATGATCTGAATCGACCCATTTTCCTTCTTTTCCTGAAAAATGGGCTCCTCCATTCGTCGGACAGGCGCGTAGCCTTCCGCTGCCATCTGGGACAACACTTGATCGATCGTCATGTCGTCTTCCACATAGAATTTCTTCTTCTTTGGTTTTGCGGTCATTCTTTAATTCTCCTTTTCTTCACAGCCTTCACCCAGAAGCCGCCGTGAATCGATTTGGGCTCATATGAAATGATAAATGCCTTTGAATCCAGCGTTTTAATCGTTTCATATAATTGCAGTTCATATTTTCTCGGTGTTAAAATTTGCAATGCTGTCCGGTCTCCTTCAAGACCGCCTGCTACCCAGCTGGTGACACCATATCCTTTTTCTCTCAATTGCCTTGGGAGATCGACATCTAATTCTTTTGTGATCACGTTAACAGTTGTGTAGCCAAGTGCCAGCTTCTCTTCAATTTTCATCCCGACAATGATCCCCATCCCATAGCCTAACGCATACGCAATGACATTTTGGATTTGATCTAAGTTATCAAGTACGATACTTAATCCAATCACATAAATCAGCATTTCAATCGTACCAGCAAAAGCTGCTGCGTACCGTCTGCCTTTCATTGTTAAAATCAAACGCATGGTGGAAAATGAAACATAGACAATATTAATCACTAAAATGATCAAAACCATGGTGAACGCATTGGATAAAAGTTGTTGAAGCACGATTCGAACCCCCTGCACTAAAAAATCAAATAAAGCACCCCATATTCTACTAGAGAACATACCTTGATACAATCAAATTTGCGCGAGAAAAACACATATATCTTTCGACAAGAACGGTGGTCTTTGTTACCAAGAGTTTACCCGTTTTTTCCTCTTCTCAACATGAAAACCTCCTTTTTTGAAAAAGGAGGTTTTCAGTGTGTGTATTATCCAAATCGAACAGGCACAAGTGAAGGAATCAAATACTCTCCGACAATGCCCCAGAGCAGTGCAATGATGACAAGCTCCACCAATAAAAAGATCCAGCCAGCATACATCAAATCACCGCGCACCGCTTCATGCTCCGATTGAATCGAGCGAAACAGCACGACCGCAATCAACTGGAGACCAAAAAACATCATCACAGATAAAATGACCGTCACATATGGAATATTCAGCATGGCAAATACAAGCCAAAGGATGGATAAAACCAAAACCGGTACAAGTGCGGCACCAAACTTCATGATCACTTCTTTCAGTGATATGTTTCCTTTTAGCATGTACTTACCGAGTAACCAGACGGTCAGCATCATCAATGTGAGCAGAATGAGTGTAAAGACCGCTACCCTCAAAAAGGCGTCACCAAAAGAGTAATGAATGCCAAAGCCTAATAAACGAGTCTTTGACGCCTTTAATTGAACATAGTTGCCTAAAGCAAAAAACACGCTGAATAACACAATCGAGATCCAGGCGTACTTCATCCGTAATGTTTCCGCTTGATTGATGGCCCGGCTCGGTGATTTTAACATCGCAAGTCCATATGAGCCATAGCGCTTAAACGCGCCTCCTACACCTTGCAGCATACGCTGAATGGCAGAACGCTCATCATCGGCTGCCACTTTGACTTTCGACGTTCTTCCACGTTTTGCAGCGCTTCTGCTAAGACGGGATTGTCTCGTTTCTTGATCTATTGATGGCTCTTCATTTTTTACGTCTGATGTACTTTGCTCTTCATCTTTTTCTAACATCTCATATCAACTCCTATCCAGCACAATCCTTACAGGCTCATACGAATGACCTGTAAGGATGACTCCTCTTAAAGTAGCGGAGTCTCTCTGTTCAGTCAAGATTCCTTGACGTTCATACGAATAGACGGATAAAAGACAGCAGAGGTTTTAAAATGGCAAGAAAATTAGGGCAAAACAAAAAAACAGCAGCTTCCATGAGCTGCTGTTTCAGGTGAACTATTAATGATTTAAGAAAGCAAAGTAGAGAATAAAGATCACAAACAATCCGTACATAATTGGATGTACTTCTTTGGCTTTCCCTTTAAAGATCATCGTAATCGGGTAGAAAATAAAGCCAACCGCAATCCCTGTTGCAATACTGTATGTGAGTGGCATCATAATCATCGTTAAGAACGCTGGTACGGCAATTTCAAAACGATCCCATGCAATCTTCGCAAGCGGAGCGACCATCAGTGCACCAACAATGATTAAAGCAGGTGCTGTCACATTCGAAGTAACGATGGATAAAAGCGGCGAGAAGAACATCGCAAGCAAGAAGAAAATACCTGTCACGACAGCTGCAAATCCAGAACGTGCACCAGCAGCAACACCTGAGCTAGATTCAACATAAGATGTTGTCGTCGATGTTCCAAGAATAGAACCTACAACGATTGAAGATGAATCCGCTAGAAGTGCTCTTCCTGCACGCGGCAGCTCATTATTTTTCATTAAACCAGCTTGGGTTGCAACAGCCACAAGCGTTCCTGCTGTATCAAAGAACCCAACGAATAAGAACGTTAAAATCACGACAAGCATTTGAATCGAGAAAATGTCTGGCAAGTGAATCAAGGCTTGTCCAAAGGTTGGAGATAAGCTTGGAATACTTCCCACAATTTGCGTCGGTACTGGGACAAGACCAACAATCATTCCAGCAATAGCTGTCACAAGCATCCCAATGAAGACACCTGCATTCACTCGAAGAACCATTAAAATGACAGTCACCACGATACCAAACACCGTTAATAAGACAGGACCACTATGAATGTTTCCAATCGAAACGAGCGTATTATCATTATTAGCGATAATGCCAGATCCTTGCAGACCGACAAATGTAATGAATAGACCAATACCTGCACCAACCGCAAGCTTTAGCTCAGCCGGAATGGCATTGATGATTTTTTCACGGAAACCTGTTAAAGAAAGGGCAACGAAAATCAATCCTGAAACAAATACACCAGAAAGTGCTGCTTCCCATGTGATGCCCATGCCAAGAACAACCGAGAAGGCGAAAAAGGCATTCAAGCCCATACCTGGAGCAATCGCAATCGGATACCTAGCAATCAGCCCCATCAGAATACACCCTGCGGCAGAGGCTAACGCCGTCGCAGTAAAGACAGCGCCCTGATCAATTCGTAATTTATCTGGAAAATCCGGTACCGACACTAAAGCAAGTGTGATCGGATTGACAAACAAAATGTAAGCCATCGACAAAAATGTGGTTAAACCACCGATGATTTCTCTGCGGTAATTCGTTCCTAACTCATCAAACTGAAAAAACTGTTTCAAGCCAACTGACTCCCTTCATGTCCTTTTGCTTTAGTCTGCCCCATTCACAAGTCAAATAAAAAACGCCCCAACAATTTTGGGACGCTTGACTACATATGTGAATTCAGACGGTGACATAAAACAAGAACAATGCATGATTTATATCAAACGAGTGTGAATTGACGTAGTCAAGCTATTTACGGTAGCTTGGTAGAAACTTGCGGGCCATATCCCCGCTATTATACGACTTCTATCTATTTGATTTCTGTGTCTATTGTACCAACTTCATTTTTAAAACACAATACGAAAAGCGAACATTTTTCAAAGAAATGTCCGCTTCATTCGTCTTATTACACGAATTTGGAAAATCACATCTAGTTCTTGTTACTTCTTATCTAAATATTCGAAATTGCTAAGAAACATAGAGAAAGCAAGAAAATATAAACTTTCTAACAGGAAAAAAATCAAGCTATACTATTTCAAAAATTTAGCGCATCACTTTTTAATTAATTCAATACGGTACAATTTATCTTCATTAAAGAAAAATTCTAGGAGAAGCTGTTCATCTTTATCTTGATACTGAATACCTGTTTCATACCCTTCTACAAACCAAAGATTTTTGTATTCTTTCCCATACGCCTTTACTACATCTTGAAACGTATCGTTAACCTTAATACCTTTTGATGTCTTAATATTTCCATTTTGTGATTCATTAATAATAGAGATAATTTGTTGCTTATTATTAGATGTTACTAAAAAATCTTCATTTCCTTTTTTGGAATATACCACTTCATTTTCAAACGAAAACTGATCATTTTTTTCGAGTTCATTGTTATCTATCTCTTCACCAATTTTAAAACTGCCTAAAGATTCATTTTCAAGTGAAACTGAATGGAAATTCACAAAAATTAATATAGAAAAAACAATTATTATTATTAAAAAAGGAATACCTATTATAATGATTAATTTCAAATCTATAATCTTCTTTAAAAGCAAAAAAATTAAAAAAAACATTGATAATATTAATAATACACCCATAATTAGCGTAACTCCCAAAATTCTAATACCCCCCCTTCTTTACTTACTAGGTGAGAACCATCCTGTATGTTTATGATAGAGCCTTGAATGCTTAGCAATGTTAGGAGAACATTTGCCGGCTGTACTTTTATTTTTAGTTGAGCAGTAACGGTTATTGGTATAATCTTTTAAACATTTAAAACTTCTAGCTAATGCTACATCACAATCACTTTGAAAAAAATTAATACCTGGTTGTACAAGGAATTCGTTAATTACGACTTTCAATGATTCTAAAATACTAACCTCTGATATTCACATCAACCATTTTGAAAAATTAGCTAATATTGGGAATTTCATCGTATTACCACATTAGTTGAATTCGGGCCGTTATTTATTTTCTCAAAGTTTATTGGGATGTTACGACTTGAATTCTTTCAATCATTAGGCTGCTGGAAACAGTTCGTTGAACAATATTTCCTTCATCTTTTTGATTCCTTTGTCTATTGTACCAAATACCAACTTCATTTTTAAAACACAATACGAAAAGCGAACATTTTTCAAAGAAATGTCCGCTTCATTCGTCTTATTACACGAATTTGGAAAATCACATCTAGTTCTTTATACACCCTTCTCCAAATCCTTCTCTTTTGCAAAAACTGCCTCGGCTACATGAAAAAACTCTTTCACTGCCGGAGAAGCTTGGGAGAGAGACGGACAGGCGAGCGCAACCTCACGATGATGAGAGACATTCAACTGACGAATGTGCACAAGCTGCTGCGTTTTTAAAAACAGCTCAGGACCTATCGTGACACCAAGCCCTTCCCCAACCATACGAGCAATGGTCGTACAATCGTGTACTTCAAATAAAGTAGCTGGCTTCAATTGAGCGTCAGAAAAAATATCCTCTACATGTGATTGATACATGCCAGTCGGCATAATAAATGGTTCATCCGCCAAATCTGTGATGTCTACAATGGACTGCTGGTGAAAACGATGATTTGGATGATAGGCGACCACCATCTCATCTTTGATCAGCGGCAGCAAGTCAAAAGCTTCATCTGCATGGCCTTTCACAACAAAACCAACATCAATGATGCCAGAGTCCAGCCACTCCAATATTTCTTCATACGTTCCCTCATAAAATTTAAATTCGATTTTCGGATGCTTTTTCTGATAGCTCACAAGCAGCTTAGGTAATAAACAAGCTGATGCACTGGCAAAAGTTCCGATACGAATCAAGCCCGTTTCGATATTTTTCGTTAACGCAATTTCCTGCTGGATCTTCTCGACCCTATTTAACACTTCTCTAATATGCGGGAGAAGCGTTTGACCGATATCTGTCAGCATGATGCCCTTTTTTCGATCACGAATGAATAAGGACACCCCCCACTCCGTTTCTAAACTCGCCACCGCATGACTCACCGCGGACTGCGTCATATTTAATGCTTCAGCTGCTGCGGTAAAACTGCCAAGCTCGACCACTTTTGCAATAATATCAAAGCGAACAAAGCTCATGAGTATTCACTCATCTCCTTCATGAAAAACATCAATTTTACTTATGTTAGCACGGAATTTAAACTAAAAACAACGTATCAAATTGAAGGAAGGGTTCAAAAATGAAAAACACATCACATCAGCTATTGATTATTCTTTTAGCTGTCGGTTCATTCGTCACAGGCACGTCAGAATTCGTCGTGTCAGGCATTCTAGATATGATTGCTGTTGATTTAAATATCTCTATTCCTGCTGCCGGACAGCTTATCACCGTGTACTCTCTCTTTTATGCAGTAGGTGCTCTCTTTTTAGTCATGGCAACATCGAGATTGAACCGAAAAAAGGTTCTGTTAGCTGGTATTTTTGTGTTTATTTTAGGCAATGTGGTCGCCTTTTTTAGCCATCACTTTGTGCTGCTCCTGCTATCCCGAGTCATCATGGCGATGAGTGGCGGCTTATATATTGTCGTCGCCACGAATTATGCAGCGCAGATCGCCCCTCCAGAAAAAAAGGGAAGTGCGATGGCAACGGTCATTACTGGTTTTACCGTTTCACTCGTACTTGGTGTCCCTATTGGCACATTTCTATCAGGTCATGTGGATTGGCACTATATTTTTCTCATCATTGCACTAGGTACTGCTTGTCTTTTACTACTGCTTTATCAATTACTTCCACGCATGGAAGGACATTCACATCTGCCATTGAAGCAGCAATTACATCTCCTTCAAGATCGCAGGGTGATCAGCGGATTAGCCACGACCGTCTTTTGGATCTTAGGCTACACAATGGTATTCGCCTATATCTCGCCTTTATTACGACAGACCGCTGGCTTTTCTCTTGAAATGACAAGTATCGCCTTACTCATTTTAGGAATCGCTGCTTTTATAGGCTCACGATTTGGCGGCTTCGCCGTTGATCAATGGGGACCAAACCGAACCATCTCGATCAGCATCATGATCCAGATGCTAGCTCTCTTTGCTTTATTTTTTACGCAATTCTCTACAATAAGTATCTTGATTACGCTTGCCATATGGGGCATCGCTACATGGACGACAACTCCGGCGAAGCAGTTTTACCTCATCTCTCTAAAACCCCAAGCATCAGAAACCGTGCTGAGCTTTAATACAGCGATAATGAACATCGGCATGATGCTCGGATCGTCAATGGGCGGTGTGATTATACAATATACAAATGTCACGAACTTAAGCTGGATTGGCGGTTTAGCCAGTTTTGTCGCATTCATGTTGATTCGGTACTCGTTCCATCGTAATCGGCTGGTCCAAAAGCAGACAAAAAGCGAACATGTGTAATCATGTTCGCTCTCTTATTTATCGACTAGCTTTTGATGTTTCTTTTTTGACTGGAATGGTTACAAGTATATCTTTGTGTGGTGCCAACGTATTCAGAACTGACAAATCAAGATAAAGCCCATAATCCTTAAATGAAAAATGGTTTAATGATAATGTGTCTAACTCCTTCACATCTAAATCAAAGGTGGATTGCATAGAAGCTGTCTTTAAATTCGTCATCTTCGCATGGTTCCCCTTCAAGTAATATCCGCTTTCATAGTCTGCTTGTGGATCGGGCCATGATTTCATCTTTTCAACATCGCCTAATCCAATGAATTCACCTATATTCTCCATCACATCCTGATCTAATTCTTTTTGATCTACTCCAGTAAATTGATAATCAACAATCACAGAACGGTCTTTTTGCTCTATCTTATTGATTTTGATTCCGATGCCATGGTGTTTTGTTTTGAACTGAACAGGCAGCTTTGTCTGAAGAGGAATAATGTGGCTGTATTCTCGTTCGTTTCTCACATCCGTGTAAAATGTCAATTCAGTCGCCTTTGGATTAATCGGTTGATTCAAAATCGTCAAATGATCTTTTCTAGTTTTGTCAGAAGTCAGTTGTTTTTTTCTTAAAACGGTTCCAATCTCAAGCTCATACTCATTCCCTAAATTATCCTTCATTCCATCAATACTAACTCTATCATCTTTGGCAAAACCATTGTAATCAATGGCATATTGAATAGCAGAGCCCTTCACTCCATTTTCTACCTTTACGTTTCTTATTTGATAACGTCCATTTAAAATAGACACGTCTTTTTGCCCCGCTAATAAAGTGGTTTTTTGCTTGACCACAGGTAACTTGAAGCGCCAATTTCCTACAATATCCCCAATCTTCGAAATAACAAGCGGTACTTGCTGACCTTGTTTGATCGTTTGTCCATTTGTATAGACTTCCGTCTGCCCAACATAGCGGCCATCTTTTAATTTTTTCAACTCTGTTTTATCAAAATTCAGTTGAAAGTTTCCATCGATTTTTTCTGGATTCACTCTAAACGATACAACATCTTCTTTTGTATAGAAATTCTCCACAGTAAACGTATAAACAAGCCGCCCGGCATCATAGTACACACTGTTTACTTTCACAGTAACCCCTCTTGATTCAGCCCCCTCATTGACATGCTTCACCAAATCACTCTGAAAAAGAGACATTCCTACTTTATCGTGAAACATCATATAAAACTGTCCAATAATCGGGACACGTGCCATCGCTGTATTAAGAGAAGGAAAAAGGAAGCCTGATGACAAATAAAGGACGATCAGTACGATGACAGAGTATATTGGTGTTCTCCAATTCCATGTGAACCAACGTCTTTTCTTTTCCGCTTTCACATCTCCTATTGCTTGGCAAATTGCAGAGGTTACTTCAACCTTTGGTACTTCAATCTCATCATAAAGCTTTTTCATTTCTTTTCGTTCCATCGACACTCTCCTCCTTTTCCAACGTTTGCTTTAATAACTTTCTTGCTCGATACAAATGAGTTTTGACCGTTCCTTCAGGCATGCCCATCTGCTGAGAAATCATTGAAATCGAATAATCTTGAAAATAAAATAGCTGAATCACAATCTGGTATTGCTCGTCTAACACATCAAGTGCATGTTTTAAATCTAACTTGTCTTCCAAAAAATCATTCCGCTGAACGCTTTCGTGCTGCTGTTCAAACGGCACAACATCTTGCTGCTTTTTCTTCATCGCAAAAATCGTATTGATCAAAATCCGAGTCAGCCAGCTAGAAAAATAAGCTGGTTCTTTCAAGCCAGATAGATGCTTAAACGCTTTAAATACCGTCTCCTGAACAGCATCTAACGAATCCTCTTTATTTCTTGTGTAGAGAAAAGCCGTTTTATATAAACGCTCCTGATACATCAGCATTAATTTCTCAAATGCCGGGACATTCCCTTTTTGTGCTTTTTTAATTAGACGCACTTGCTTCATCTCACTCACACCTCCTACACCTGTTAGAGCACGCTTTCTCTCAAACGGTTTCAACAAACGGAAATTTCTTTTACTTAGCATATGTCGGATAAAAATAGAGAAAGTGAAGACTAGAGTCGAAAGAACAAGTTGGATATTTGATATAATGGAAGAAATATCTACAAAAAGGAGGATATTGATTGTTTCAATTCGAAGAACCCACTTGTGCTAGCTGTCAGAAAAAAATAGAAGGAAACGAAGAAGTGTACGTCAAGCTGATCTACCCAAAAAGACGAGGAATGACAGAAGTGAAGGCTTGGCTAAGGAATGAAGGGGTTTTTTATTGTCAGGCATGTACAGAACAAAAGTCATCGCATGGAGGATAATCAAATGAAAAAAATCAACTTTCCACAATCATTTCCAACTATACATACCGAAAGACTAATCTTAAAACAAGCAACGATCGAAGTCGCTGAGGATATGCATATCTATTTATCCAATGAAACCGTGTGCCGCTATATGAGCATTGATGCTCATGAATCCATCGAAGACACAAAAGGAGAAATCAAGTGGTATGACAATATCTTCAAAGAACAAACAGGCATCCGGTGGGGCATTTCTTTAAAAGAAGATCCTGCGATCATCGGCAGCTGCGGCTTTCTCAATCTAGAAAAACAGCACTACCGTACCGAAATTGGCTATGAATTACACCACGATCATTGGAGAAAAGGCATCATGAGCGAAGCGATTGCTGCGGTGTTACGGTATGGATTTCAGGAGATGAATCTGAATCGAATTGAAGCAATTATTGATCCTAAAAATACGTCGTCTGTTCAATTATTGGAGAAGGTTGATTTTGTGAGAGAGGGATTATTGAGAGAGTATGAATTGGGACAAAAGGGGTTTGATGATGTGTATATGTATTCGATTTTAAAGAGAGATTACGAAAAATCCTAATAGACAGAGGAGAAACAAATGAAAACGGATATTCATTTCATCCAAAAGCCGCAATCAGAGTATGTTTCTTTTCACATTTATGAACTAAATCCTACTATTGAAAAGCTAGTTCAACAAGTGGAGCAATCATCACCCTATTTCCTAGCGCAAGAGCCCACGAAAGAAAGAGTGAAGAAGGTCTATTATCACGAGGTTTTATATATAGAAAGCGTCGATAAAAGATCGTTTTTGTATACGACAGATGGGGTGTTTCTCATAAAAGAAAAGTTATTTGAACTCGAAGAGCAACTTGAGGCGCATGATTATTTGAGGGTATCTAAATCGATGATTCTTAATATTGATCAGATCGCCGCTATTTCTCCTAAAACGAGTGGCCGTTTTGAAGCAAGCCTTATGAATGGAGAAAAGGTAATGATTTCACGCTTTTATATTCAAAAATTAAAAGAGAAGCTTGGATTACGGAGGAAGTGAACAGGATGAGACGTTACATCATAAACCTTTTGATCACATTTTGTATGATCTTTACTGCCCTCGTGTTGATTTACTGTTTCACTTTTGGATCGATGCCCATCTACATTTTACAAGCGATCATTGGCAGTTCCTTTATTTCAAGCGCACTTACCTTTTTGTTGTACCCAAAACAAACGTACAGCCACAAACGGATTCTTTTTCAACAAATCTTATATATCGTCCTTGTGATGTGTATGATTATGACAACCATCATCATCGTCAGCGGTGAAATCAGTCTCCTTTCGTTCATCGTGAATTTCCTTGTGGTCATGGCTTTATTCTTTTTGATCAAGTATCTATTGTATAAAAAAGATCAAGCTACCGCTGCGGAAATTAATGAGATGTTACATCAAAGAAAGAACCCAACATCATCATAATGTGCATCTTAGGGTCGAAAATCTACATGTTAGGGAGATTTATTTGAAGCTCCTCATTGATTCCACTACTCTGACGTTAGAGGAGGAATCAATCAATGAAACCTATTACAATCATTCGAAACGTCATTTTTTTACTGCTGTTTTCTTTAATCATCCCAACGAGTGCAGGTGTTTATATATCCATCAAAGAAGTAACTGATCCAACGAGCATTTATATCATCAATGGCTGTGCCATGCTAGCTGGCTGTCTTTTTCTTCTATTGATCATTCAAAAAAGCCGCTTTCACTTCAAAGAGATCGGGTTTCGAAAAGGGACTCTTGGCTTGTGGATATTTCCACTTCTTTTCATAGAAGCTGTCCCATTTATCGCAGGACTAAACAAGGACATCTCCCTGTCATCCTTTATGGCACTTTGTTTCTTCATGGTGTGTGTCGGTATTTTTGAAGAAGGTATTTTTCGCGGCATTCTGTTCCAATATTTAAAACGGATCAACTTGAGCACCGCCATTTGGGGCTCCGCCATATTATTCGGTCTCGGTCATTCTGCTAATCTATTAAGCGGAAAAAGCATGACCTTAACAGTGGCACAAATCCTATTCGCCTTTTTATTTGGATTTGTTGCGGCTGAAATCGTGGCGCTCACTGGCAGCCTGCAATGGGTGATCATATGGCATGCGGTGCATAATATCGTGGATCAAATGACAAGTGGGCAAACGCCTGTGGCAATGCAAATGCTTTTACTTTCGATTCAATGTATCATCTTGCTTGTTATTTCGGTGGTGTTGTGGAGAAAATTAAGAATGCTAAATTGAATTTTCAATCATGGTAGATGGGTAGAACAGGAGGAAAGAAAAGAAATGAAGGAGCACACTTGGATAATAGAATGGTTTCAAAAGTGCGAAGGACTTGAAATAAAGCCTTGGGAATGGGATTTTAAACAAAGTTATATCAAAGAACCGATACCAAAAGATAAATCATCTATTGAGTTAATATTAGATTATAAAAGTCGTAAACTCAAAGAAATTGGAATTTGTAATGTCACCAAAAAAGCTGGTCGCAAAGCTGACTGTGATAAAGAACCTTTTTATATTTATCAATTACTTTGGAGTACTGATTATGAGCCAAAGCCTAAATCACAGCTTTCTTTAGATCGTCACAATTTGCTCCGTGGAGAAACAATGAATTCGTTCATTACGACTTTCAATCATTCTAAAAAACTAACTTCTGATAATCATCTCAACCATGATTTTGAAAAATTCGCTACTGCCACCCACTACATTGGAAATTTCACCGTATTACCACATTGGATGAATTCGGGCCGTTATTTATTTTCTCAAGATTATTGGGATGTGACGATGTATTCACTTTTTGAATTCTTTCAACCATTAGGATGTTGGAAACAGTTCGTCGAACGATATTTTCTTCAACCTTATGTGAATAATGATGAAGAATGGACAGTGAGTGAATTTTGGAAAGGTCATTTTGATAGCATAGGAAATTACAATCATTTAAAACCTCAAAATGAACAAGAATTAAGTGAGTACCTACATAAAGTAAATCTTAGGATTGAAGAACGAGGCAAATGGATCATCAAAAAAGTCTGTGAAGAATTAGAGTTACAACACTTCACATTTTATGATGAACTAAAAGATAGACAAATTCGATTTTCAAACGAAATGAAATAAACCTTAAGGAGCGAGCTCAGTGTTCGCTTTTTTATTTTCTAAAAGGAATTCCGAAATACAGAAAAATGAGATCGTAACAAAAAGCCGATATCCTAAACGCCATATCAGCATCATGTGATCTAGCTTATTCATCATGCATATAATCCTCTTTCAGCATGCTGTATATTTCTAAATCAACAACTCCTTTGCCTGACCATAAAACAGCTTGTCTAAGCAGTCCTTCTTTGATAAAACCATTTTTCAAAAGGACTTTTTTTGATACCTCATTTGCCGGCATCACCTCCGCTTGAATTCTATTGGCATCAATCTCTTCAAACAGAAATTTCAATAGTGTAGAGACAGCTTCTGTTGCGATGCCTTTGCCCCAATGTTCCTCCGCAAAGAAATAGCCAATCGTCACCGCATTCACTTTTTGATTGAGGTCCATTGTTTCGATGATACCAACTAGCGTATGAGGATTATCCTTTTGAAAGATTCCCCATTTCACTCTGCTTTTCTTCGTATAATCCCGTTCGAAATGTCCAATCATTTTTTTTACCGTTTGGAGATTATGTTTGGGAATGATCCCACAATACTGAAAGACTGTGTCATTGTCGTAAATTGAAAATAACTCTGGCAAATGACGCTCTTCCACCTTTTTTAACAATACATTCTTTGACGCAACTACAGGAAAAGTGCCAAAAAGACTTTCTATTATCATCTCTTAATCCCCCTTATTCCTCGATAGGAATATAGATTTTCATTTTGATATCGTTCGGGCCATTCGAATGTAAGACATCTGTTATTTCAAAATCTGGTCCACTCGTTCTTTCATAATTAGAATTTGGAAGCCAGCTACCATAGATATATCTTCTAGTGTTTTGCGCCATTTCATGAGAGCCACTCACTTTAAATTCTGCATATTTCCCTTCAGGAATCACTATTTTTACAAACCCTTCATTTTATTTTATTACTTCCCTTACCTTTTTTTGATCATTTATGCTAATTGTTTATTTATTAATAGCCTTCCACAAATAATCATTAAATTTCTCTAACAGAAAGTTTCCTTATTTATTTCTTAAAATGCTTGTCCCTCTGTTCTTTGATATTGCAACATAGCACAAAAAGTCAAGTTTCTAAAAGATGATTTCCGCTATACTAAACTCGTAAGGCAAGGAGGTGCTCGGTTGTCCTATCAAGAACATGAAAAAACGATTCAAGAAACATTACATTATATTGAACAACATCTGAAAGACGATTTACCGCTTCAAACTCTAGCGAAACACGCTGGTTATTCTAGGTTTCACTTTCACCGTATGTTCAAAAAAGTGATTAAGAAGTCAGTGGTTGATTATATAAGGGAACGACGGATGACCCAAGCGGCGAAGGATTTAATTCATACAGACCAAAGGGCGATTGACATCGCATTGCAGTATCGATTTAGTTCACAGGAATCCTTCACTAGAGCCTTTAAAAAGACATATGACATGTCACCCGCACGTTATCGGAAATTATTAAGGAATGTGATTAATGAGGAGGAAACAAATATGGCTAAGAATCAGAACACACCTACTGGCTGGATTATGACGGGGGATACCCCATCTGACTATGAAACAGGTTTGGATAACAGAATTGTACACAGTGGGACTAACTCCGCTTATTTGAAATCAAAAGATGAAAAAGCTGGAGGTTTCGCAACATTGATGCAGCAAATTAAATCTGAGCGTTACAGAGGGGAACGTCTTCAATTTTCTGCTTTTGTTAAAAGCGAAGATGTGAAAGGCTCCGCTGGTTTATGGATGAGGATAGACCATTCTTCAGGTGAAATTCTTGCGTTTGACAATATGATGAACCGTCCTATTACAGGAACAAATGGATGGAATCATTTTAGTGTCGTACTAGATGTTCCAGTAAAAAGTGAAGTCATTGCGTTTGGCATATTACTACAAGGTCCAGGTCAAATTTGGATGGACGAACTTAGTTTTAAAATTGCAGATGAAAGTGTGCCAGTGACAGAACAAAATACTGTGGATCATTTAGAGGATGAACCAGTGAATTTAAATTTCGAAGGCTAGCAGACTGAATTTAAGAGGAGGTTGATTGCCATGAAAAAAATTGGTACGATTTTATTGTTCGCTATTAATTCACTCACCTTTATTTGTGGCCTCGGATTTTTATTTGTTGAAGAGGCTACCACATTAAAACAGAAGTAAAATAAATAAAATTGAAAATGAAGATAAGACACCAATAGGACAAAAAAAATCAATTGAAAAAGATATCCCTACCACTATCTCTTTTTTGTCATCTTGGTATAATAGAAAAAATCAAAAAAATTAGAATGCGATGATAAGGAATAGTACTTGCCGAAATGTTTTCAGAAAGTTGCTGGTTGATGAGAAGCAATAACAAGAAGGCAGGGAACTCGCCTTAGAGTAGCCTTAGTGAAGTGAAAAGGATTGATGTAGTTAAGGTCGGCACCCCACCGTTATATGGGAAGGATATAAGATATAACAATCTGTATCCGAATAAGGGCATGATAATGTATGGTTATCATGAAACAGGGGTGGTACCGCGTAAGATGAAGTCTTTCGTCTCCAAGTTAAATCTTGGAGATGATAGGCTTTTTTTATATTCCAATTACAGGAGGAACCGATGATGTTTAACCACAAAAAATACGAAAAGAAATACTTTTTGCCACCGAACCTTACTTATGATTGGGTGAAGAAAGAAACATTAGAAAGTGCTCCGATATGGTGCAGTGTGGATTTACGGGATGGAAATCAAGCATTACCTATTCCTATGAACTTAGAAGAAAAATTGGAAATGTTTCAGTTACTAGTAGAGATAGGTTTTAAAGAAATTGAAATCGCATTTCCAGCTGCTTCCGATACGGAGTTTAGGCTATTACGGACACTGATTGATCATCATATGATTCCAGACGATGTAACGATTATGGTGATCACGCAAGCGAGAGAGCATATTATCCGCCGAACCTTCGAAGCCATTAAGGGGGTACCGAAAGCGATTGTTCATTTATATAATTCGACTTCAGAAGCGCAGCGCAGACAGGTATTTAAGAAAACAAAAGATGAAATTAAACAAATTGCCATTGATGGAGCTATTTTAGTAAAAGAACTTGCCGAAAAAACAAATAGTGATATTTATTTTCAATATAGTCCAGAAAGCTTTCCAGGAACTGAAGTTGATTATGCGTTAGATATTTGTAATAGTGTTTTAGATATTTGGAAACCGACACCAACTCATAAAGCAATCATCAATATTCCGACAACAGTTGAATATTCAATGCCTCATATCTTTGCAAGTCAGATTGAGTATATACACAAAAATCTGTCTTACCGAGACAGTGTGACATTATCTGTTCATCCTCATAATGACCGCGGCTCTGGGGTGAGTGATGCAGAATTTGGTGTTCTGGCTGGCGCAGAAAGAGTCGAAGGTACATTATTTGGTATCGGTGAACGTACAGGGAACGTAGACTTGATTACCTTGGCAATGAATATGTATTCACAAGGTTATAATCCAAAATTGAATTTCAATAACCTAGAAGCGATTCGGAAAAAATATGAAAAACTAACCAAAATTACTGTTCATGAGAGACAGCCATATTCTGGCGAGATGGTTTTCACCGCATTCTCTGGGTCACATCAAGATGCTATATCTAAAGGTATGAAATATAGAAAGGAAAATCATGTTGATAAATGGGACGTTCCGTATATCCCAGTAGATCCAGTTGACTTGGGGAGGAATTATCAAACGGATGTGATTCGAATCAATAGCCAGTCTGGAAAAGGCGGCATAGGCTATATACTAGAAACAAATTATGGCATTCAACTTCCTTATCAAATGAATGAAGCCATGGGATATGAAGCGAAGAAAGTATCTGATCAGACAAATAGGGAATTGTCTGTCGAAGAAATATATCATGTATTTGAAGAACAGTATGTTGATTTTCACCCTCATTTCCAGGTGCTTGATTATCAATTTCATAAAGGAGAGAAGCAGGAAGTCACCTTAACTTTGCTGAGAGATCATCAACAAATTGAAATACAAGGAACTGGCACTGGAAGTTTAGATGCAATCAGTCATGCGTTAAAAGCTTACTTTAATCTCGAGTATGTTTTGGAAGTCTATGAGCAGAATTCTTTGGGCAAGGATTCTCAAGCAAAAGCCTGTGCACAGATTGGTATTTCATATCAAGGAAAAATGCATTGGGGTGCTGGAATTGATCAAGATATTATTGAAGCAACAGTGAAAGCCCTGGTGGTTGCAGTAAATAGACTAGAGGTTTGGATGTAGATGGAAAAAGATAAACTTGAAAAACATGAAGCGATGCAATATTTAAGAGAATATAACGAGCAAGAAATCTTTTATCAACAATACCAACAGAAAAAGCATGACAATCAATCATTGCAATTATTTTTGAAGGATTATGATCAAAACACTTTCATGCATAAGCAAATATATATAGAAGAATTTTTGCTTAAAGGGCAGAACGAATTTGAAAAAGAGGATACCATGTGGTTAGGTCAGGAGAAAGATATCGAAGTGAGAAAGTATAGCCGTTTTATGCCTCCATTGTCGGCTATCCATGATTTCTTTGAGATGATCTATGTTCTGGAAAATGAGATGTATTTAGAAGTGGAAGATAAAAAAATGACTTTAAAATCAGGAGATATTGCCTTTATTCCACCTGATACAATACACAAGCCAATTGTCATGGAGAATACAATCGCAATCCAAATCATGATCCGTAAAAGTACTTTTCAAAAAGTGTTTTTTAAAATGTTAAAAGGCAATCATGTCATTTCAGAGTTCTTTTTGAATGCATTGTATATAAAAGAAAATAAAAATATTCTTATTTTCCATAGTCGCTTGGATAAAAATTTGCTAGACTGCTCTCTTCAACTATTTACAGAAAATTATAATCGGTTTCCTAGTTACCAATTGATTATGAATAATTTGTTTGAGATATTATTATGCCTCTTATTAAGATTCAAACCAAGTCATATGAACGTAAATCAGGTCAAACAATATAGTGATATACGTATTATTCAAATGCTCCAATATATTCAGCAATGTTGTGAGCATATAACAATCCAGGAGATGGCAGAGGAATTTAACCTTTCACAATCTTATCTGTCTAAATATATAGCTCATAAACTTGGCAAATCATTTAGTGAAATTCGACAAGAAATAAGATTGGAAAAAGCCTGCGAAATGATCACTGGTAGTGATTTAAAAATAGATGATATTGCGACAGCTGTTGGTTATCAAAATGTAGAGCATTTCATTCGTTTATTTAAGAGAAAGTTTCACCTAACACCACATCAATATCGTTTAAATAATAAAGTCGAGCAAACTTCAAATCAATACTAATAAAAAGGAGAAATCATCATGTCGATCAAGAAAGTAAAAGATTATTTTAAACAATATGATATGGATACTCGAATTCAGGAATTTTCAGTATCTAGTGCAACCGTAGACTTGGCTGCTTCTGCATTAGGCTGCGAACCTGAAAGAATCGCAAAAACACTCTCCTTTCTAGTAAATGGACAAGCTATTTTAGTTGTGACCTCTGGCGATGCAAAAGTTGATAACAAAAAATTCAAGGAATATTTTAAAACAAAAGCTAAAATGCTGCCTCCTCATGAGGTCGTTGACTTGGTCGGTCATGAAATTGGCGGAGTATGTCCTTTTGCTATAAAGAATGGCGTTTCTGTTTATTTAGATATTTCACTAAAACGTTTTGAGACAGTTTATCCAGCCTGCGGGAGCAGTAACAGTGCGATTGAACTAACAATAAAACAATTAGAAAAATACTCCGGTTATTCACAATGGATTGATGTGTGTAAGGGATGGAATGATTCATTAACACATTAAAAAGGAAGGAAAAAGTGCAATTAAAAATAAAGAAGAGCTAAAAACCCTTGATACACAAAGGTTTCTAGCTCTTTTATAACTATTCCCACTCAATCGTAGCAGGCGGCTTACTCGTAATATCATACACCACGCGGTTAACATGCTTCACTTCATTCACGATACGAGTAGAGATCTTTTCAAGGACATCCCAAGGGATTCTTGCCCAGTCACTCGTCATCCCATCAATCGAAGTAACAGCACGGATACCGATTGTGTAGTCGTATGTTCTTGCGTCACCCATAACACCTACACTGCGGATGTCTGGGAGTACCGTGAAGTATTGCCAGATGTCGCGATCAAGGCCGAAGTTGGCAATTTCTTCGCGTAGAATCGCATCCGATTCGCGGACAATTTCTAGTTTTTCTTCAGAAATTTCACCTAGTACACGGATACCTAGTCCTGGACCTGGGAATGGCTGTCTCCAGACGATGTCGTCAGGAATACCCAGCTCTGAACCTAGGGCACGGACTTCATCCTTGAATAGCGTATTGAGTGGCTCAATCAATTCGAACTGCATGTCTTCTGGAAGACCACCTACGTTGTGGTGAGATTTGATTGTTTGTGCCGTTGCTGTTCCGCTCTCAATGATATCTGTGTAAAGTGTTCCTTGTGCTAAGTAGTCGATTCCTTTTAGCTTGTCCGATTCATCATCGAATACATAGATGAATTCGTTACCGATGATTTTACGTTTTTGCTCAGGATCAGACACACCTTTTAGCTTGTTTAAGAAACGATCTTTCGCATCTACTTTAATCACGTTCATGTTGAAACCTTCGCTAAATGTCTTCATAACCCCTTCTGCTTCGCCTTTGCGAAGAAGACCGTGGTCAACGAAAATACATGTCAGCTGATCGCCGATTGCTTTGTGGATCAATACCGCCACAACAGATGAATCTACACCGCCGCTTAGTGCGCACAATACTTGTTTGTCGCCTACTGTTTCACGGATTTTCTGCATTTCGATTTCAATGAAGTTCTCCATTGACCATTTGCCATCGCAGTCACACACGCCGAAGACAAAGTTTTTCAATAGGTCATTTCCGTACTCAGAGTGACGAACCTCTGGGTGGAACTGAACGCCATAGAAATTCTTCTCAGCTAAGCTCATCGCTGAGTTTGGACAATGTGCACTTGTTGCATCAACAGTAAAGCCTTCTGGTACTTCAACAACAAGGTCACCATGGCTCATCCATACGACTTGATCAGTCGGAAGGTCTTTGAATAAAGCAGGCGTTCCATTAATGTGGATATCTGCTTTTCCGTATTCACGCTGGCTTGCCGCTTCTACTTTCCCGCCTAAATAGTGAGTCATGAGCTGCATGCCGTAGCAAATGCCTAGAACCGGAATGTCTAGATCAAAAATCTTTTCATCACAGCGGAAAGATCCTTCATCATAAACACTGTTTGGTCCGCCAGAAAGGATGATTCCTTTAGGCGCCATTTCTTTAATTTCTTCAGCAGTTAAAGTGTGCGGATGAAGCTCACTGTACACACCAAATTCACGAATACGGCGTGTGATCAGCTGATTGTACTGACTGCCGAAATCTAGAACCAAAATCATTTCATTTACTAAATTTGTCATGGTGTCACCTCTATGTCCAATATAGTTTTTATAAACGCACAGAAAAAATGAGAGGAGAAAACCTGCTCTCAGTGTGAATCACGCTTTTGAAGCGCCCAGACTCACATCCGAACGCTTCAATTTCATGTATTTTAGAAGGTTTTAATATTCACCTATTCTAACAACAGGAAGGTACGCGGTCAAGACTATCTCCTGTTTATTAAATTTTCCCATAACTTCGCCGACTGCCGCCAAAGCGCCGATGCATCTTCTCGTCGATAGAGCGCCCGCTCATAGAGCTGCGTCAGCTCTGACATGCGATGATCTCCATCCTTGTCATCGATTAAAGAAGCAAATTCTCTTAGCGTCATGCCAGGTTTTTTCTCAATTCCCCTGCGCTTCAGCTGCTTTAATAGAGCAGCATACGCATAAAAGAATGCTTCCTCCTCTGGCAGACGTTTCACCTTTCTCACAATAAAGAATGGCAGCCATCTTGCTCTGAATCGATAAAGCAGCCAGCTTATCAAGCCTAGAAGGATCATAGCTCCTGCCGCGAAACCCAAGATTGAACCAACATGTACCATATTAGGCTTCGCTTGCGCTGTTTGTTTCTTTGGTTCTACCGGTCGCTCTGTCTCCTGCTGCTGTGGCTGTTCTGCCTGCTGATCTTCGTTTGTATTAGAGCTAGGCTGATCTTCTTCCTTTTGATTATCATCTGTCTGATCGCTAGAAACCGATTCATTTGTAAAGGTCTCTGGGTTCGTAAACCCTTTTGTCGGTTCGAAGGTCACCCAGCCTCTATTTGGAAAATACACCTCTACCCATGAATGCGCATTGTTATTGGTTACTTCATACACATTGTTTCCATCCATCTGTGTTTCATATAATTGACCTGACGTGTACCCTTTCACCCATCTCGCCGGAATCCCGATCGAACGGAGCATCACAATCATAGAGGATGAAAAATTATCACAGTAGCCGATCATCGTATCAAATAAAAATTGATCCACATAATCTTCATTACGACTAGGCACAGCGACATTTTGCGTTTCATATGAAAATTTCGCTGACCCTAAGTAGTCCTCAATCGCTTTGGTCTTATCGTACATATTATCCTTCGTTTCCGTTAAGCTGTTTGCCAATGTTTTCACTCGCTCTGGCAATGAGGAAGGAAGCTGCAAGTATTCACGGCCAACCTCCTGATTGACCTTCTGCTTCGTCGGTACTTTGATGCTCTGCAAATCCTCAAGGATAAATGTAGGCGATAAGAAGCTGACTTGGTAGTTCCCTAAATTTTTCGGCGGATTTTGAATGGATGGGACAATTTTCTCCGTTTTCCCCATCATTTGCAGCGGAATGTTTTCCATTGGCATCAGCATGATCGTCCCAATCGGATAGACGGCATGATTAAATCGATAGTTTGATTCCATATCGACTCTCGTTTCGTGCACCTCTGTTTTTACACGCTCGGTAAACCAACGATTCCGCACACTGTTCTCTTTTAGCCGCGTAGGCTTCGTATCATTTGAGGCATCCTCCCAGCCCTTTCCGGTATAGATACTTTTTGTTTCAACACGAAAGTAAGACGGCTCTTTTCCGCTCCATTTAAAGACCGGTGTGCGGTCCTCACTAAACGGTCCGCCAAGCGACGAATCATCTGTACTATATCCCACCTTATTCTGTCCGGCAGAGCTATCTTGATTCGTCACCGCCTTAAAAAATGGGACAGGATCAGGCCATTTCGGATCAGACTTTGGTAAAGAAGCACCAAGTGTCGCTGACAGAAGAACGAGCGCCAGCATGGGCAAAAACCACTTTAGGCGCGCCTTCTGCGTCACCCGAATGCCTTCAGCCGAACGCAGTCGATCGAAATACAGCAACCCAAGCAGACAAAAACCAAATACCATAATACGAACGATCGCAAAGGTTGCATCATATGGCGTAAACGTATCCAGAATCGTGACATACACAATCGTCATGAGTAAAAAGAAAAAGATACGCTGCTGATAGACCACCCAATAATGAAGCAAGTAGACAAGCAGCCATAACAAAATATAAAACAATAATGTGCGGAAGGAGGGGTACATGTCACTCCACATGCCTGTGCTCATCAAGGTGATATTATCTTTAATATCACCTAATAATGCAGCCGGATAGCTTGGCTCTGCTTGATAAAAGATCAAATATAAAGCGAGCAAAATCAAGCCAGTACAAATAGGAAACGTCACATACCATTTCAAACGAAAGAATGTAAACAAACATGTAAGCCCTATAAAAATGATGAAATAAGACGTATGACTCGTCTCTGTAAAATCTTGAAGCGGTCGAAGCCACTCCCAAAGCAGCAGAAATGCTACAGCATAATAGATGAACAACTCAAAACGGCTTTGCCGCTGATGCGTATGCAGCATAAATGTTTGTCACCTCACAGTTCTTTCGTACAGCCGGTCTTCAAATAAAACGGTCATGCGTATTCCAGATGCCCTAAGCCGGTCTACAAGCTGTTTTTCTTTTGTCGTGAATCGATCCACGGCTCTCTTCACTAAAAGAACAGTGATGTTCTTTCTGTTTCGATTTCCAAAGAGGCTCGCAGCAAGCTCCTCCTGCAGCTGACCCGTGATGACATATTTTCCAGAATGCTGATACTCACTCGCTGCTAACGCCTTATACTCTTGTACGCGAGAAGGGTGATGCTGCACTCTTGTTAAATAATAAAGCATGTCCTGCAAATGAAGTTCTCCTTGATCCACTCGAAAGGCATGCTGATCTCCTAGAGGTACAAGACCTGACGGCACCCCTTTTTTCACTGCCGATTGTAGGACAGATGCTACAATAGACACGACGGTCTCAAAAACTGCTTCATCGGTAAAATCAGCAAACACGACAAGATCCTTTGTTTGATTCTGTTCAAATTCCTTCGTCATCAGCTGACCCCTTCTAGCCGTCGTCTTCCAGTCCACCCAAGCAAAACGATCTCCTTGCTGATATTCCCTTACGCCTGTTGTCACATGGGTCGGTTCATTTAACCACGAGTGAACCGCTTTGCCTCCATTTTCATTCAATGACTCAGCAGACTCCACCTGAAGATCGAGCATTTTCGGATAAACAAGCAGCTTTTTTTCTAACGGAATGATGACTTCTTTCTCCACAAAACCAAACATATCACCCGTTTTGATTCGAACTGCTGACAAATGATGTTCTCCGCGCATGACATCATTCAATTGATAGGAAAAACGCCACGTTTTCCGAAACCAAGGAAACAGCATTTGCTTCATTTCAATTTGTTCCTGTAAACGAAAGGTGTCCGGCGGATCATCCTCAATCAAGACGTAAACGTATGGAAATAGATTTGTCCGCTTAATTTCAAGATCAACAGGCAGCACGTCTCCCGCCTTCAAGCGGGTTTGTTGTAAAGTCCTTTTCGCTGTCACTCTCAGCGGAACGAGCGCAAACAGCAAAGCATACAAAGTATATGGTAAAAATGCATAAAAAAGGAACCAGCTCACAAACCCTCCCTGAAACATGGCATAACAAAAGACTGCCGCAGTGAGGATGATGAGCATCATCACCCGTAACCATAATGAAAAAGCGAAACGATGACCTAATTTCATTGAGTCATCGACTTTTGAACTGGCACGCCAATTTGCTCAAGCATTTGTCGCAGCAGTGTCTCCGCCTTCTTCCCTTCATACGTCGCTTCTGAAGTCAAAATCATACGATGCGGTAATGTATATGGCGCTAAATACTGTACATCATCAGGAATCACATAATCGCGCCGATTCAACAGGGCATACGCCTGAGCCGCTTTCATGAGGGCGATCGATCCCCTTGGACTCACACCTAAATAAACAGATGGATGCTGCCGCGTCGCTTGTGCAATTTCAACAATATATTCTTTAATGGATACATCCACATGAATAGTCTGAACCGCTTGCTGCAACGCATGGATATGATCCTTTGTCATGACTGCTTGGAGCGTATCAATCGGGGACTGCTTTTCCTGCAAGTTGAGTACCTCCAGCTCCTCCAGCATGGTCGGATACCCCATTTGCAGCTTGAATAAAAACCGGTCCATTTGTGCTTCTGGCAGTGGATAGGTCCCTTCATATTCAACTGGATTCTGCGTAGCCATGACGAAAAAAGGATCAGCAAGCAGCATTGTTTCTCCGTCCACTGTAACACTGCCTTCCTCCATCGCTTCGAGCAATGCCGACTGTGTTTTGGGAGAGGTCCGGTTGATCTCATCAGCCAAAATAATCTGCCCCATAATCGGTCCTTGCCTAAATTCAAATTCATTTGTCTTTTTATTATAAATCGACACGCCTGTTACATCTGAAGGCAAAAGGTCAGGAGTAAATTGGATTCGCTTAAACTCACAGCCAATGGATTTTGCCAAAGCACGAACCATCATCGTCTTCCCAACACCAGGCACATCCTCTAGCAGCACATGCCCCTTCGCCAAAATCGCAACAAGGCTTAATATCGCAATGTCTTTCTTCCCAACCATGACTTTATTGATGTTATCTACGATTTTTTGTAAATCTGAATGCATCGGTTCATCAAATGCCATCCTGATCCTCCTATCACGTTTCCGTTAAATTTCATATAGTCTAACTTTACCATACAACGTGCAATAGCATAAAACATCAACACGTAGAAAAAAAGAAGCCTTCTCACGATGGATAAGACTTCTTCTCTTCTTTTGGCTCACCTGCTGGCTCCATATGAACATGAGAGTGTAAAATATCATGTTCCTTCTTCATTCTACGTTCGATCTCATCTGCAATATCATGGCTTTCTGCAATGTTCAAGTGCGGCTCGACCTCCACTACTACATCCACATGGACCGTACTTCCGAGATACCGTGCCTTAATATCTTTCAAATCGCCCACCCCAGGTGTTGCTTCAATGGTCTCTTTATATTTGGACATATCTTTTATATGAAAACCGTCCGTTAACGAATGAGAGGCATCTCTGAAAATCTCCCACGCCGTTTTACAAATAATGAGGCCAATCACAAACGCTGCAAGCGTATCAATCCATGCCAGTTGAAATTGAGAGGCGATAATCCCTACAAATGTTCCGATACTCACATACGCATCTGATTTATTATCAGCTGCTGCTGCATGAAGAGCTTGGCTATTGATCCGTTTGGACAGATTGCGGTTGTAAATATACACACCATACATCACCGCAGCACTTCCTGCTGCCGTCCAAGCTGCGATCATATCGGGCGTTTGATGCTTAGATGAGAAGAGCGACTGGCCTGCACTCAGCAGAACCTGAAGTCCAACAAGCATCATAATAAAGGACGCCACAAGTGACGCAATATTCTCTGCTCTAAAATGACCGTATGGATGATCTTCATCAGGCGGCTTTTGAGAAATACGCAATCCAATCAACACTGCAAGGGATGCAATAATATCCGTCGTATTATTCAATCCATCTGCCGAAAGAGCCTCTGAATGAAACGTATACCCAATCAGAAGTTTCACCGCAGATAAGATCACATAGGCAATGATGCTGACCCAAGCACCTGTTTCACCTTGTCTTAATTCGTTATAGCGCTCCATGTCGAACCGCGCCTCCTCACACATCACTTTTCTATTATTTATCTTACAAAGCAAAGCCCGTGTGGGTCTACAGCAACATGATTCGCTTGTGTCAGCAAAATAGGATACATAGAAATGTGTTGACCTAAGTAAACTTATTTTTATAAGGTCAATTGACCTCAAGACCTACTCCCATCAACCTTTTTCCAATTCACTCTGTGATGATCATATTGGCAATATCACTCTTTCTGAGAAATTATCAGAATAATTTTATTTTGAGACACAACTTCTCCCCATCCGATCTTATGCTATTTTTAAGAATGAACAGAGGAAAAAGAGGGAACATAATCTCTCAAATCCTTTATACTTTTTAACATCATGTTAAGAGGTTTGAAATGTCAGTTTGATAACCTGTCCAATGCTGAATGACAATTCAGTATGATAAAATTTAAAATATTCTAAAAACAAATTCTCTATAAGGAGAAATGTTTGGAGGTAAAGACATGTCCAACATGACAAACGGTCTTCAAAAAAATCTGAAAACAAGACATATTTCAATGATCTCCATTGCTGGGGTTATTGGCGCAGGGCTATTTGTTGGTAGCGGCGCTGTCATTCATTCTGCAGGGCCTGGGTCCATTCTTTCCTATTCTTTTGCAGGACTTCTCGTGATCTTTATTATGAGAATGCTTGGAGAAATGGCATGCGCCTATCCGACAAGCGGATCCTTCTCACAATATGCGAGCGATGCCATCGGTCCATGGGCCGGTTTTACAATTGGCTGGCTTTATTGGTTCTTCTGGGTGATTGTCATCGCGATCGAAGCCATTGCCGGTGCTGCCATTATTCAGTATTGGTATGGAGATGCACCTGTTTGGCTCACAAGTCTTATCCTCACTATCCTCTTAACATTAACAAATATCTTTTCTGTTAAATCTTTTGGCGAATTTGAATATTGGTTCTCATTAATAAAAGTCGTCAGCATTATTCTCTTTCTACTCATCGGTTTTGCATTTATCTTTGGTTTTGGTGGTCATCATACTGTAGGTCTTGCCAATTTAACGGGGAACGGCGGTTTCCTTCCAAATGGATTCAGCTCTGTTTTACTCGGAATTGTCGTCGTCATCTTTTCCTTCATGGGAACCGAGATTGTGGCAATAGCTGCCGGAGAATCAGCAGACCCCGTCAAGTCTGTGACAACAGCTACCCGCTCTGTTGTATGGCGTATCATCGTGTTCTACGTCGGTTCCATCGCTGTCGTTGTGACCTTGCTTCCATGGAATTCAGCGAGTATTTTAACAAGCCCGTTCGTTGCGGTATTAGAATACATCGGTGTCCCATCGGCTGCTCAAGTGATGAACGTCATTGTTTTAACAGCTGTTCTATCTTGCTTAAACTCTGGGTTGTACACAACGTCCAGAATGCTTTATTCATTGGCAGAAAGAGGCGAAGCACCGAAACGCTTTATGAAAATCAGCAAACGTGGTGTTCCTGTAGCGGCTACAGTCGCAGGCACCTTCTTTTCCTACATTGCCGTCATGATGAACTACTTTTATCCTGAAACCATCTTTTTGTTCTTAGTCAACGCATCCGGCGCGATTGCCCTTCTTGTCTACTTGGTCATTGCTGTTTCACAATTAAGAATGCGCCGTAAAATCGAAAAAGACAATCCAGAACAGCTCAAAATCAAAATGTGGCTGTTCCCATACCTCACGTATTTTACCATTTTGGTCATTTGCGCCATCTTGGCATCAATGCTGTTTATCGAATCAATGAGACCGCAGCTCATTTTGACGAGTATCATTACCTTCGGTGTGCTTGCCGCTTATTTCTTCTTTAAACCGAATAAAAAAGTGCCTGCAAATGCAGCGCTTGAAAATAAACATCCGTAATGCTCCCGCTGAAAAGCGGGTTTTTTATTTTATTCACCTATTTTGATGTCCGCACTTATACTGTATCAAATTGGATTTTAAGTGAGGATTAGATAACATGAACCTAGAAAAATTTGTTGACGAGCTGCCAATTCCAGAAGTTGCGAAGCCCGTCAAAAAGAACCCAAGACAAACGTATTATGAAATCGCTATGGAGGAGGTATTTCTAAAAGTTCATAGAGACCTGCCCCCAACCAAGCTATGGACCTATAATGGCAGTTTGCCTGGTCCAACCATTCATGCGAATCGAAATGAAAAAGTCAAAGTGAAATGGATGAACAAATTGCCACTTAAGCATTTTCTACCGGTCGATCATACCATTCACGAAGGCCATCATGATGAACCAGAAGTCAAAACCGTCGTTCATTTACATGGCGGCGTCACACCAGCAAGCAGTGACGGCTATCCAGAGGCTTGGTTTTCACGAGACTTTGAAGCAACCGGCCCCTTCTTTGAACGAGAGGTGTACGAATACCCAAATCATCAGCAAGCCTGCACATTGTGGTATCACGATCATGCGATGGCATTGACACGATTAAATGTGTACGCCGGATTAGCTGGATTTTATTTGATTTCAGATGCGTTTGAAAAATCGCTAGAATTACCGAAGGGTGAGTATGATATTCCGCTAATGATCATGGACCGTACGTTTCAGGAGGATGGCGCGCTGTTTTATCCAAGCAGACCAAACAACACGCCAGAAGACAGTGACATACCAGATCCGTCTATCGTGCCCTTCTTTTGCGGAGAAACCATTTTGGTCAATGGAAAAGTATGGCCGTATTTAGAAGTAGAGCCGCGAAAATACCGTTTTCGTATTTTAAATGCGTCCAATACAAGAACTTACGAGCTGCATCTAGACAACGATGCGACGATTTTGCAAATTGGATCTGATGGCGGCTTTTTACCAAGACCTGTTCACCATCAATCCTTTAGCATTGCTCCTGCTGAGCGATTTGATGTCATCATCGATTTTTCAGCTTATGAAAACAAAACGATCATCCTTAAAAATAAAGCCGGCTGCGGACAGGAAGTGAATCCTGAAACAGATGCGAACATCATGCAATTTAAAGTCACACGTCCGCTAAAAGGGAGAGCACCTAAAACATTACGGCCTATTTTCAAACCGCTTCCACCGCTTCGTCCTAGTCGAGCTGATAAAGAACGTACGCTCACACTTAGCGGCACACAGGATAAATACGGCCGCCCCATTTTATTGCTAGATAACCAATTTTGGAATGACCCTGTCACGGAAAATCCTCGTCTTGGCAGTGTGGAGGTTTGGTCTATCGTCAATCCAACAAGAGTCACACATCCTATTCATTTACACCTTGTTCAATTCAGAGTGATAGACAGAAGACCATTTGATACTGAGGTCTATCAATCGACAGGGGACATTGTATATACAGGACCAAACGAAGCACCTCCCTTACATGAACAAGGCTACAAGGACACCATTCAAGCGCATGCCGGTGAAGTCATTCGGATCATCGCTCGCTTTGTTCCATACAGCGGCAGGTATGTGTGGCATTGTCATATATTAGAGCACGAGGATTATGACATGATGCGGCCGATGGATATTATTAAGTAACATGAAACCGATCTCCCGTCACATGCGTAAACACATATATTGACTACATCATTGCGAAGGGCTAACAGACAGCGTTATATTAGCCCTTTCCTTTCTTTTCATTGAATCATTCTAAAATAAAACAATGCATGACTTGAAATGGCATTTATTTGTACATTCAACACTTAAAAAATTGACGCAGCAAACCGATAATACTACTATATACCCATTGCATCTATCAAAAGGCACATTTGCCACACTGAACGAACAAATGGAAAATTGCGATAAAAAACGGAGGAGTTCAATTTGAATGAAGAAAAAGAGACTTGCCAGATCACACAAAAAACAACGGCAGGTAACATAGAGAAGCTTTCAATTCAGAAAAACGAGAGCATTCGGTCAAATATTGAACAGCTAACAATTGAACTCGGTGAACAAAAAGAATTCAACCACTTCATTTTAGATGAAAAACAAAAGGCCATCAGTACATTATCTGCCCTCATTACAAAAGGCGATTGTGATGAAGAATTAAAGACTCATTTTGAACAAGCATTACATATCGGACTTTCTGTCATAGAGATTATGGAGATTATTAAGCACTGTACAAAAGTTGCTGGATTCCCTCACTCCATTAATGCCCTGTTTATCTTTCAAAACTTATTAGACAATAACACCAAATAAATCAGAGAAAACGAGAAGCATCTGTCCTCTCGTTTTTTTATGTCCACTCATATTACTCTCTTTCCTTTCCTCTGTCACTTAAGCAAAATATGAAAATACCACACGTTTCCCACCTTAAAAACTGATTTTCCTTACATAAATTCCTTAATTTCTGTAACATGTCAAATAGCAAAATAAAAAAACGTCCAGTTATATAAAAATAACTGAACGTACCTTTTATCGATTGACAGTGAAATTGTTAACAATCCCGCCATCCTTCTCCCAAACGGCTTCCACTGTTTTCTTCTTGATATTGTATTCAAATATCGTTCTTACCTTTGCTTTTCGTCCGGTGTCATCCTTTAATTCCTTTGCGCTTTTAGCAACACCTAAGAAATAAACAGAAGACCCATCCGTAGAAAATTGCGGCTGTGCTGCACTTAAAATATGCACATCCTTACTGTTCTTAACGAGTGTCGCCTGTTTTCCTGTTTCTACATCAAGCATTTTAATAGAGGCTACTTCTTTTTCGTTTCGCACCTTCACTTCTGTATAAATCAATGTCTTATGATCTGGTGAAAATGAAATATCATTGATCGTTTGCGAGATACGTGCAATTCGCTTCCCCTTCACGCCTGTTTGAAGGGTGATCTTCATGGTCGTTGGTTCAGGGTCTCTTCCCTTTTCATTCGCTTCATCGGTTTTCTTGTAATCTTCTTTTAAGGAATAATGCTGGATTGCCAGAAGGTTTGACGCAGGATCATATGCAAAAGAACTTACCGTGTCATCCTTGCTTTTTTCTGGATATAATACCTTCACTTTGTGTGTGTTTACATCAAACATAGCGACATAAAATTGTTCCCCAGAATCCTTATTATACCTAAGATATAACTGTTTCCCGTCTCCAGACAGCCTCATACTGTCGATGGAATCTTCACTCGTAAATAGCGTTTTTTCTTCATCCGTTTTTACATTCAGTTCTCGAATACTCACTTTTTGCGTGTCTTCATCCGTATACGTGTAATATAAAAGCTGTTTCGTAGAATCATAAGCAATCGAAGGATAGGCTGTCAGTTTCTCCGTATGAAGCGCCCGGTCATGCAAGTAATACGTATTGTTTAACTGTTGATCTGTAAATGAAACGAGTAATTCGTCTTTTGCATCCTGATTTGTTTTCACTTTTACCGCATGCTTCGGCTCTTGCCCCGGCTTCATCATAAAGAAAATGATGGCCGCAATCACTGCGACTCCGATGACCGTGATGATCCACCATGTTGATTTTTTCATTGCCTTTCAGACCCTCTCTACAAGAAAAGAAGCCAGAAAATGAACTTTTCCCGCTTCTTTGCAAGCCTATGTATTAATAAGTGTAATGTCCTTTTACGACACCTTTACTTGTTTTAAACCCTAGTGCTTTGAATGCTTTTGGGCTGACGTCTAATACAGCGTTTGGCATTCTACCTACATCATATTTATATACTGTAATCACTTTATGTGGTTTCGCTTTTGTTGTCACTCTTAGTTTTGTACCTTTTTTTGGCACGTCAAATCCCATTTTAGTTGCTGCATCCCAATGACCGAGTTTTTTTCCATCTGCGCCTTTTTTACCGACACCATTATACCAAGTAATATTGCCGCTTACTTTTTTTGCACTTGCTCCATGTGAGAAACTAAACGCCAAAAATAAACTAGCTACTGTTACGATTGTCGCGATAAGCTTTTTATTCATTAAAAAATCCTCCGTATTTGGTTTCTGCACTTATTATACATGAAGATGCCCCCAGTTATTTTACAGTCACATTACAATTCGAATACAAATTGACCACTTTAAGACCGATTTTGTTCATAAAAATTACCAAAATCAGCCAGAACAATGTAAGCAACTCCTCTCTTTCATTTTATATAATAAAAATGAATCAAATATAAGGAGGGATTTTTATGAAAAAGTGGTTCATCGTTTTAAGTGTGAGTTTAGCGTTGGTTTTGATGCTTTCAAGTCTACCTGCCTCAGCAGCTAGTCCTCGTCACGGTGCGATTGTGACACAAACGGATGAGGCCAAATGGTCAGGTATCTCGGCTGATATTGTGCTGCCGAAAACAGCTACCATTAAAAATGGCTATGCGGACTGGTACCTCGGTCTCGGCTCTGCCGTTATAGAGAGCGGTATTTCAAAAACGTCTTCTGGCTATAAGGTCTTTCTTGGCAGCGGCTCACAAGGTGGCAGTCAATATTGGAACAGCGAATATGATAAGAGCATTAAGGATGGTGCACGTGTCAATTTAAAGCTCATCAACAATGGTGATGGCACAGTCTCACTATACGTCAATGGGAAATTGCGCTATAAACAGCCTGTTTACAAACCTAGCCGTCTGAAAAACCTCGATGTCGTCAAAATGGTACACGGTGTTCAGGATAATGGGGCAAACAGCTACACACAAGCAAGCTTCTCGAATGTACAGCTTCGTGCAGATACATCAGGAAGCGTCTATAAAAAATGGGATGGGTCCATCAAATCATCGCTTTTACGTAAAAATTTAGAATCAGGTGCTGCAGCTCCTAAATTCACCGTCATTTCTTCTGTTCCATTAAGTACAAGCCTTTCCGCACAATAAGAAAAAAGCGCCCTTTTTGGGTGCTTCAGATTGTTGACAAAGGGCTAAAATGATCTTTATTTTAGCCCTTTGTCTTCTTTTCAGCGTGATAGAAAACCTTTGAAGTCTAGGAAGGACGAGCATCGGAGCGGAGCGAATTTGACATTCGTGAGCACCGGAGCGCAGACCTGACAACGAATGCGAAGGTTTGTCTACACGCTGAAGCGCCCTTTTTGGGTGCTTTTTATTGTTCACAGCTTATCAACACTTCTCTTTTAATCAAAACAAGGATTCGTGGTAACATAAACATACATACTTCGAAGAAAAAAGGAGAACGAACGTGAAAAAAAGTCTACTTGTTTTCATGAGCCTAGTAGCAAGTCTCTTCATGCTAGCAGCTTGCTCAAATACAACAAACGAACAAAAAACAGAAACGAAGGCACTTCCAACGATCAATGAACGCATTCAAAAAGAAACGAAAGAAGTCATGGAACAGTCTAAACTCATAAAAGACACAGCGATTACCGTTGATCAAAAGAAAAAAGTCATTTCATTAAACGTGATCGCTTCCTCTGACACCAATAGTGATTACGCTGAAGTCATCGGTTTAAACTTTGCCAAGACACTGGCCATTGGAGCTTCAACTGAAAAAGAAAACAACCTGCACAAACCGGAAAATGACAGCCTTGGTGCTCTCTATTCCTTTTACGACCTAAACATCACCGTGAAACAAGAAAACGGCAAAGTGCTGGCAAAGGGAAAGAAAAAAACAAATGAAACAAAGATCACTTGGGAAAGAGCCCAATAATTTAGAAAAGCTTGTAGAGGATCGCTCTACAAGCTTTTTTCAAGTTTATACAAACAAATCGTCTCTCATCGCATCGACCAGTGTGTGAATATCTGAGTGAGTCCATGATGCTAATCGTACCAACAAATCATCTATACACTCATACAAATGATGTTCCCTCAAAATATACTCCTTATAAAATGGAATGACAAAGAAATAGAGCAAATCAACCAATTCAAGCGCAACGATATCGTTATCCTCAACTTCTAACGCCTGTCCAACACGTTGAATCAGCCAATGCAAATCTGCTTTCTTTTCAATCGGAACATACATCAGTTGATGAATATGATCCGTATCCTTCATTTGTAAAATCCGCTCAGCCGCTTCCTTTGACAGCGCCCCAATTTCTGTAGAAGATATATTCACAACCGCTAATTCATCCTCTGATCTCACTTGATTCATTTGCAGCAAGTTTTGGTCCATCTCGACTCACTCCCCATTTCTCAGATACTTTTATTATAAGGAATGAATCTGATTTTTTATGGGAAAAGTGGATTTTTTTATGTAATTTTAAACAAACGAAAAATCGAATTGAGAATATAAGATTTTAATGACAATAGAATCTTTATATAAGGTTTCTAGGTCAATTAAATGATTATTAAAAAATTAAGAATCAATTTCTTTTTTTAATATATTAAATAAATGATTAGATTGATATTCTTCAATTGTTAAATATTCAAGTGAAGTATTTTTTCTGGTTGTAACAAGGAACTTTCTCCACAATGGATTCGTTATTTCCCAACTAATAAGAGAAAGGAATTCAATTTCCTCTTCCCAATTAGTTATCCATTCGATCTTTATCCCCTCAATAATTATTTTATCATGTATATAATAACCAATAGCCTGTTGTGTTGCATAGTGACCTAGGATACTTTTTAAAACATTTCCTGGATTAGATGGTAAATTAATAAAAAGTTCCGAGAATAATTTATCTAAAAAAACAATAATATCATCATATTGCTGTGTTAAAGTTATTGTTTCTTTCTTATTAGGAGATTTTTTACCAAATAAAATTAAACTAATAAATTCTTTGAGTCGAGAACTGGTTGAAAAATAATCGTTTACTGGTCGAGCCAATCTATTTTTATTAAATTCTATTTTTGCAGTTTGAAGGGCATCACAAACTTGAAAAAGCTCAGTTACTAACACATTCAAAACATCTCTTGTATCAAATTTTGTAATTAAAGACATTGAAACTTTTTTTACATTTGAATTAATATCAGCAAACAAATTTTTTTCGTCGATAGTTTGCAAACCAAAATATATTTGAACTGTAAGTAAAGAATTTAATATTTTTTCCTTCTGATTTAAATCTTTTATTTCTTCTAAGAATCGCTCTACTGCTTTTATTCGATGTTGACCATCAATTACAATCAACTTTTTATCACACGGTAATTTCAACTCAAAATCTTTACTGTAATAATTAACTGGATTTCCCCTAAATGAAAAAACTAATGCAGGAAAATATATACCTAGCTCGTTATCCTGATTCTCAAGATATTTAACAATTTTAGGGATTCTACCATAAGAAATATCCCTATTAATTTCTTTATCAATTTTATATAGCTTTAAAACATCTTTTAATTTCATTTGAGAAGATAGTATTCCTTTTTCTTTGTTACTATTTATAATATCTATAGTTCCATATATACTAACTGTTGACATTTTATCGTCCCCTTGAATTTCGGTATAGATTTAATAAATACTCAGAAATATTAATTGTTGACTTTCCTCTTGAACCAAATTTATATTTTTTAGTTTGTGTAATGTAATGAGAAGCTAATTGATCAAACTCCCTATTTTTGTGAGACCAGTTAATCTTCCCTACTACATTTTCAAAAAGACTCTCCATAGTTTCATCAGGATATTCTTTAAATGCTGTATTAACAAATTTAGCTATTCCCAATATTACATTAGGATAATAAATCACATATTTATCTCTATCTAAAGCATCAATTGGAGCGTGTTTTCTCATAAGAGTAAGAAACTTTTCAGTTTTTAATTTATATTGCTTAAAATTCTTATCATTTATAGTTTTACGCGAATTTTGTTTGAAACCACCATCATTTAAGGCTACAGAAACTACATATAATGTTGCTGCCGTTAATAGTTTAGATCGTGTGGCTTTTAATCTGATTTCAAAGAGATTCTCTGGTATAGTTGGATGATTATAAACAATTTCTTTTACTAATTGACCATAAAGATCATTTTCTTTATACATAATTAATAAGGTATTGTTAACAGGCGATGAGTTAGAATTTATATCTGTAAAAAGTTGACGTTCTTGTTGTATAGATAAATTAACAAAAACTTGAATAGTAAGCGGAAATTCATTAACTTTTTCCAAATTCAATAGATCTTTTTGTGATTGAAGCTGCCTTATTAAAATTTCAAAAGCCTTTATACGATGTTGTCCATCTAAGATTACTAATTTCTCTCCAAAAGGTAATTTATATTGAAAGTGCTCTTGATCAAAAAACCCTTGTCCTCTAGCAGAAAATATAAGAGGTGGAAAATATATGTTATTGCCTTCTAATCCATACTGAATATATTTTTTTATGCTTGAAATTTTTCTTTCGTCTGCCTCTCTTTGAACACTTCTATCTATGTCTAGGAATTTCAGAACCTCATTTGCAGTGCATTGAATAGAGATAACCTCGTTGTTAAATTGTTTTCCACTTACACCTTTTAAAGTTATAAAGTTACCACTTTTTCTTGAAATTTCCGTTAAATCCAACTCAAACGCCTCCTTCTCTCTAGGTCTATAATAATAATATAATATATTTATCTAAATTTGTATACTTATTCATATTTTTCCATCATTGTACTGAAATAATGTTCTAATTAACCCTTTAAATTTTCTAATTCACAAAATGAATTTAAACTCTATTAGACAATCCCATCAAATTCTAAGAAGCTTTTTGCTAACTTTATGCATATTTTCAAAAGTTCACTTTAATAGCATGTTAATTATTTTCCATTTTACCCTCATATCATAATAGAATTTAAAAAAAGAAGCTTCTCAAAAGTTCAATGAACTAATGAAAAGCTCCTATTATTTTTAATTAGCATCAAAATCAATGTGACTTACGGTTAAACCCTTATTAATCAAGGGTTTAAAACCGTTTTTACATCATTCCACCCATACCGCCCATGCCGCCCATATCTGGCATTCCGCCGCCTGAGCCGCCTTCTTCTGGTTTGTCAGCAACGACTGCTTCAGTTGTTAGAAGCATTGCTGCAACAGAAGCTGCGTTTTGAAGTGCAGAGCGAGTTACTTTTGTTGGGTCGACGATTCCTTTTTCGATCATGTTTACCCATTCGTTTGTTGCTGCGTTGAAGCCTACGCCAATTTCTTCGTTTTTCAAGCGCTCAACGATGACTGATCCTTCAAGACCTGCGTTGTGAGCGATTTGGCGGATTGGCTCTTCAAGAGAACGTAGAACGATGTTTACACCTGTTTGAACGTCACCATCAGCTTCGATTGAAGCGACTTTTTTGTATACATTCACAAGTGCTGTACCACCACCGGATACGATACCTTCTTCAACTGCTGCACGAGTTGAGTTGAGTGCATCCTCGATGCGTAGTTTACGCTCTTTTAGTTCTGTTTCAGTTGCAGCACCAACTTTGATGACAGCGACGCCACCAGCTAGTTTTGCAAGACGTTCTTGTAATTTTTCTTTATCGAATTCAGAAGTTGTTTCTTCTACTTGTGCACGGATTTGGTTCACACGTGCTGAGATTTGAGCAGAATCTCCTGAACCTTCTACGATGGTTGTGTTTTCTTTTGTCACAACGACTTTAGAAGCGCGGCCAAGCTGACCGATTTCAGTTGATTTTAGGTCAAGTCCTAGATCTTCTGTGATTAACTCTCCGCCAGTTAGAACAGAGATATCTTCAAGCATTGCTTTACGACGATCACCGAATCCAGGTGCTTTTACTGCCACTGCGTTGAATGTTCCACGAAGTTTGTTCACAACAAGTGTTGCAAGTGCTTCGCCTTCTACATCTTCAGCAATGAGCAATAATGGTTTTCCTTGTTGTACAACTTGCTCAAGTACAGGAAGGATTTCTTGAATGTTTGTGATTTTTTTATCAGTGATTAAGATGTAAGGATTTTCAAGAACCGCTTCCATCTTATCAGAATCCGTCACCATGTATGGTGAAGCATATCCGCGGTCAAACTGCATTCCTTCAACCACTTCAAGCTCAGTTGTGAACCCTTTAGATTCTTCGATTGTGATCACGCCGTCGTTACCTACACGCTCCATTGCTTCAGCGATCAGGCTTCCAACTTCTTCATCTGCTGCAGAAATAGACGCAACTTGAGCAATTGATTCTTTGCCTTCGATTGGTTTAGAAATCTCGTGCAAGCCTTCAAGTGCTACTTTCACTGCTTCTTCGATCCCTTTACGAACGCCAACAGGGTTTGCACCAGCTGTTACGTTTTTAAGACCTTCACGGATCATCGCTTGAGCTAGAACTGTTGCAGTCGTTGTACCGTCACCAGCTACGTCGTTTGTTTTGCTTGCAACTTCAGCCACAAGTTTTGCACCCATGTTTTCAAATGCATCTTCTAATTCGATTTCTTTTGCGATCGTTACACCATCATTTGTGATAAGTGGAGAACCGAATTTTTTCTCAAGAACCACGTTACGTCCTTTAGGTCCTAAAGTTACTTTTACAGCATCTGCAAGTGCATCTACACCACGTAGCATCGCGCGACGTGCTTCTTCACTGAACTTAATATCTTTTGCCATAATAACGAAACCTCCTCAGTCTTTTTAAAAATGTATCTCAATGTTTTTTATGTGATTAACCAATAACAGCTAAAATGTCGCTCTCACGAAGAATTAAATATTCTTTGCCTTCATATTTCACTTCAGTGCCTGCATATTTTGAGAAGATAATGCGGTCGCCTGTGTTTACTTCTAACGCAACGCGCTCACCACTTTCAAGTACACGACCTGAACCTGCTGCAACAATTTTACCTTCTTGCGGTTTTTCTTTTGCAGAATCCGGTAACACAATACCGCTAGCGGTTTTTTCCTCAGATTCAACGAGTTCAATGATTACGCGATCGCCTAATGGCTTTAACATAAGAAACAACCTCCTCAAGTTTTATATGTAGTCTTTTTTTAGCACTCATCACCAGTGAGTGCTAACACATTTATTATAATAAAGAATGTCTTCTGCAATTTCAAGTAAAAACCTTTAAAAATTTTTACGCTTTCATGATCTTTTTTCATCTCAGATTCTTTCCTTTTCATCGAAAAAGAAGACTTGTGTTACAATAAATCTAGTTCTTTTAGTAAAGGGGTTTTCGTTACTTGAAAAAACAATATTGGTACATCATCTTAACGTATATATTGGTGCAGTTTTCTGCGTTTCCGTATGTATTCATCATGAAGTGGTTAGGTTACATTCAGACACCGATGACACAAGCAGAGCTCTCTAAATTGTCAGGTACATGGACAATTATCAGCTTCTGTGTCGGATTAATCATTATTCTGCTCATTCTTCGGACTGTGCCAAAAGCTTCACTTCGAAATGAGGCACCGGCTTCAGTCGGCGCGGCAATCGCTTGGATCATTGGTGGTTTCTTTCTTTCCCTCTTTGCACAATCGATTGCAGGAGCGATTGAACAATATGCATTTGGCATTGGCCGTGAATCCGAAAATACTCAAAACATTTTAGCCATAATGGATGCAGTTCCATGGCTTGTGATCGTCATCGCCCTGATTGGACCGATATTAGAGGAAATCATTTTTCGAAAAATCATTTTTGGTGTGATTTATGAAAAAACAAATTTCTTCATTGGAGCGCTTGTCAGTTCAGTCGTATTCGCAGCTGTACACAACGATTTTGCTCATATCTTACTTTATACCGCAATGGGCTTTACCTTTGCCTTTTTATATGCGAAAACAAAACGAATCATTGTTCCAATCGTTGCTCATATGCTGATGAACTCACTCGTTATTCTTGTGCAGATTGAGCCAGTAAGAAAAATGATTGAAGAACAATCTCAAACAATGCAAATGATTATTGGAGGCTTTTTCTCATGAGAAACCCTGTTGTATGGGGCATCATTTATTTTGCCGTAGGTGTGGCTTTCACCTATATGGCCATTCAAAATCCAGGTGACATGTGGTCATTTTACAGCATTTTGCTGATGGTGTTTGCGGCCTATAATATTAATATCGCGCTTAAAATGTTTGCCTTCTCAGTCAAACTCAAAAAACAGCAGCAAAAATAAATCAAAAACCATTTTCCGTACTTGGAAAATGGTTTTTTTATGGAGGACAAGTTTTCATGGAACAAGAAAAACTGAACATCTTAAATGAGCAGCATGAAACGATTGGAGTCGCTGCCTGATCAGATATCCACGCCCAAGGCCTTTGGCATGAAACCTTTCATTTTTGGCTTCTCAAAAAGGAACATGACACCATCTATCTCTATTTTCAGCTAAGAAGTCCCGCAAAAAAGGATTTCCCTTCTCTTTTTGATATCACCGCAGCAGGTCATCTTCTTGCAAATGAACAGCCTTCTGACGGTGTGAGAGAGGTAGAAGAAGAGCTTGGTCTCACTGTCCCTTTTGAAGATCTAGCCTTTGCAGGTGTTATACAGGATGAAATCCATCTACCCGGTTTTACTGATCGTGAATGTTGCCATGTCTATCTTTACGTCCATCAAGAAGAGCAGATGAACATTCAATTACAAAAGGAAGAAGTCGCTGGACTTTACAGAGCAAAGCTAATGGATGCACAGCAGCTTTTCACAAGAAAATGTGAAAACATGCAGCTTGATGGCTTTGAAGTTGATGAATTCGGAGAACGACGTGAGAAAAGCCGAGTAGTCTGTATACAAGATTTTGTCCCGCATGAGACTGCCTATTATCAGCATCTATTTCAAGCGATCAATCAATTCCTTTCATAATAGAAAAAGCATCGTGACCCTTATTTGGATCACGATGCTTTTTTATGTGACATCATAACTTTCTTTCTCCTCTGTTTGCTGCATTTTGCGATAGGTCACTCTCGAAATGACGATACTCACTTCGTATAAAACGAGCATCGGCAAGGTAACCATGAGGTGAGAAACAAGCTCTGGTGGTGTAATGAGTGCGGCAATGACAAGGAGGACAAAATAGGCATACTTCCGTATTTTTGATAAAAACATCGGTGTGATGATGCCAAGTCTTGTGAGAAACATCAACACAACGGGCATCTGAAACAAAAAGCCAAATGGAAGTGTTAACTGCATCAGAAATGTAAAATACTCATGAATCCCAATGACTTGCTCTACATTTAAATCATTCGACATTCGCATCATAAAATCAACGACAAACGGAAACAAAATAAAATAAGAGAAAGCCACACCGCTCAAAAATAAAAGCAGTGCAATCGGAATATAAGCAAGTGTCACCTTTCTTTCTTTTTCATATAAGCCCGGGCTCACAAACGCCCAAAGCTGATATAAAATCACGGGACACGTCAAAACCAAAGCGATGACAAATGCGAACTGCATAAACACGTACAGCGGATCTGTGAGCTTAAATGCATTCAGTGTCAGTGTGGCCGCTTCATCGGTATTTTGTAAATACACAATGACCGGCTTAGCAAGAAAAAAACCAGCCACCATAAAGGCGACAAAAAACATCGCAATGATCACTAAACGTTTTCGCAGTTCCACAATATGCTCCATAAGCGGCATATCTTTGACATTCATGAAGCTCATCCTATTCTACTGATCTTCTTTTTTCTTTTTTTCTTCCTGATCATCAGCTAAACCTTTTGTGGCATTTTTGAATTCACGTAATGTATCTCCTGCTGCTCTTCCTAATTCAGGAAGCTTTTTCGGCCCAAAAATAATGAGCGCAACAATCGCAATCAGAACCAAACTTCCAGGACCGATCGGACCCATTTGCTCCACCCCCTTTACCCCTTTTCGTCAATCCTCCTGTGTAACAGAGTAATGCTTTAAGAAATACACAAGTGACTGAAGTTCAACCGCCAAATCTATATGATGAATTCGAATGTGTTCCGGCACATTCAATCGAGCCGGCGTAAAATTAAGGATTCCTTTGATGCCAAGGGCAATCAAACGATCTGTAATGGGTTGAGCTGCTACGGCAGGTACTGTCAAAATGGCAACAGGAATATCTCCTACCTCTTGAACATGCTCTTCAAGCTTATCCAAATCATAGACAGGCACGCCGCCTATCTCACTTCCTATTTTACTCTCATTGACGTCAAAAGCCATTGAAATTTTTGTATTATTGTTTTTGATGAAATTATAGTGTAAAAAAGCAGTCCCTAAATTCCCGACACCGATGAGCATGACATTGGTCATTTCATCTTGGTCAAGGGTCTTTCTGAAGAAGGTCAAAAGGTAATCGACATTATAGCCATAGCCCTTCTTCCCAAGTGCACCAAAGTACGAAAAATCTCGGCGAATGGTAGCAGAATCCACTTTGACTGCATCACTAAGCTCTGCTGATGACACCCTTTGTTTTCCTGATGCATGCAGATTTTTTAAAAAACGGTAATATAGCGGCAAACGTTTGGCTGTCGCTTGTGGAATTTTTGACTGATCTATATTCATATAAGGTCCTCCAACTTAAATATCAGATGCTCTGTGAAAATCACCGTTTTTCCCGCCTGTCTTTTCAATTAAATAGGTAGGACCGATGATCATGCCTTTATCAATCGCTTTGCACATGTCGTAAACAGTCAGTGCACATACTGAAGCAGAAGTGAGCGCTTCCATCTCCACACCCGTACTTCCTTTTGTTTTCACTTGTACTTGTATGTTCAGAATGTGCGCATTTCCGTCTTCCTCCCAATCAAAGGAGATATCCACACCTTTTAGTGCAAGCGGATGACACATTGGAATGATGGTAGATGTTTGCTTTGCTGCCATAATGCCAGCAACCTGTGCAACAGACAGGACATCCCCTTTTCCAATTTCACGCTGCTCTATTTTATGAAACACTTCTTTTATCATACGAACGCTAGAAGCAGCAACGGCGGTTCTCACGGTAGACGATTTGTCACTAATGTCGACCATCTTTGCTCTTCCCTGTTCGTTAAAGTGGCTAAATTGACTCATCTTTTCAACGCTCCCTCACTCAAATGATACACTATTTTTTCCTATCTGTCTTTCATTTGAATATGGCGATTGTATGTAACATTTGCTGGTTTACTGCTGATAAGCTACACTTAACATATTATAGCAGAGGTGAAGTTACATGATGATTCTACAAGTGAATCAGCTGTCCAAATCGTTTGGTGCTGATACCGTTTTAACGAATATAAAATTGGAAGTCAAAGCAAGGGATCGGATTGCCATTGTAGGTCGTAACGGCGCAGGCAAATCCACCCTTTTGAAAATCATTGCCGGTCAATTGTCTTACGAGCAAGGTGAGATCATCAAACCGAAAGACCTATCGATCGGCTATTTAGCACAGCATACCGATGTGACGTCTACACGTACGTTAAAAGACGAATTATTATCGGTTTTTGATCATTTGAAAAAGATGGAACAAGAGATGAGAACCATCGAGGAGAAAATGGCTTCCTCTACAGGTTCTGAGCTAGATTCCCTCATGAAAACCTATGACAGGCTACAGCAGGAATTTAAAGACCAAGGCGGCTATCAATACGAAGCAGACGTCCGCTCCATTCTTCATGGACTCGGCTTTAGTCACTTTGAAGATGAGACAACCGTTCAATCCTTAAGCGGCGGCCAGAAAACCCGTCTAGCGCTTGGAAAGCTCTTATTAATGAAACCAGAACTCTTAATTCTGGACGAGCCGACCAACCATTTAGATATTGATACCTTATCATGGCTGGAGCAGTATTTGCAAAATTATACAGGCGCCATTCTGATCGTGTCCCATGACCGCTACTTCTTAGACAAAGTGGTGAACCATGTTTATGAAGTCTCAAGAACTGCCATGAAAAAGTTTGCAGGCAACTATAGTAAGTATCTTGATCTGAAAGCTGAGCAGCTAGAGCGCGATATGAAGCTTTACGAAAAGCAGCAAGAAGAAATCTCAAAGCTTCAGGATTTCGTAGATCGCAACCTAGCAAGAGCCTCAACTACAAAGCGCGCTCAGAGCAGACGCAAGCAGCTGGAACGGATGGATCGTATAGATAAGCCATTAGGTGATGAAAAATCTGCAAACTTTCATTTTGATATTACGAGACAAAGCGGCAATGATGTGCTGAAGGTACATGATCTCGACATTCGTTATGATGAAAAAACACCGCTCCTATCCTCTCTTTCTTTTCAGATCAAACGAGAGGATAGCGTGGCACTCATTGGTCCTAATGGGATCGGGAAATCAACCCTTTTAAAAACGTTAACGAACACAATAAAGCCTGTAAAAGGCGACATCACCTTTGGATCTCATGTCACAATCGGCTACTATGACCAAGAACAAGCCAAACTGACATCCTCCAAAAAAGTGCTGAATGAGCTTTGGGATGACTATCCTCATATGAATGAAAAAGAAATTCGAACATGTTTAGGGAACTTCCTCTTTTCCGGTGACGACGTCTTAAAGCCCGTTCATGCATTAAGCGGTGGAGAAAAAGCGCGCCTTGCCCTGGCAAAGCTGATGCTCCAAAAAGCCAATTTCCTGATACTTGATGAGCCTACGAACCATTTAGACTTAGATAGTAAGGAAATTTTAGAAAATGCACTGATTGATTACCCAGGAACCATCTTATTTGTGTCTCATGACCGTTATTTTATCAACCGTCTGGCAACGAAAGTATTCGAACTGTCGCCTACAGAAACAAAAGAGTATCTCGGTGATTATGACTACTACCTTGAAAAGAAAAATGAACAATTAGAGCTTGAAGCGATTCAAGAAAATGAAGCGCTGAAAAAACAAGCAGCCAAGCCAGTTGAAACGGCAAAGCTTTCTTATGCGGAAGAAAAAGAACTGAAAAAGAAAGAGAGACAAAAGCAGCGCAGAATCGAGGAAATTGAAGAACGGATTGCTGTCATTGAAGCGAAGCTTGGTGAAAATGAAGAGCTTCTATGTGATCCTGCTATTTTTCAAGATCACGAGAAGGTCCAAAACATTCAAACAGAAAACGATACACTTCATCAAGAGCTGGAATCCCTTTTCGCAGAGTGGGAAGAGCTATCCGAATCGTAAAGAGTGCCCTAATGGGTGCTCTTTTTTCTTTTAGTGAAAATTTCTTATCCACATTAATATCCACAATAACTTCTTTATTATTCTTTTAAAAATCGGACTTATCCACTTTATCCACAGAGATTTAATCACATATCCACATAAAAGAACGTATTTGTGCACATCCACTTCATTTTAAAACGAAATTTTCTAACAATTGTGGATATATCACGTTTACTTGTGAATAAATCGCTTTCATTAAAAATGAAAAAAACCTGTGTATCCACAGGAGTTTTCATTCATATGAGACAAGCGGTAAGCCCGGCTGGCCATTCATCGCCATATCGCCTCTTATACCTTTTTCAAACGCAATGGTTCCAGCAGCAGCGATCATGGCTGCATTGTCTGTACAAAGAGATAATGGTGGAATAATGACCTTCACGTCAGGAAGCTTCGTGAATGCTATCGTTAAGGCTTCTCTCAGTCCTTTATTGGCAGCGACTCCACCAGCTAGGACAACCTGCTTGACGCCATAGGCCTCAGCCGCTTTTAATGTTTTCCCAACAAGCACCTCAATGACACTTGCTTGAAAACTTGCTGCCAAATTCTCTGGAGCAATTGTTTCTCCCTTTTGAGATGCATTGTGTAGTGTGTTAATAACAGCTGATTTTAATCCACTAAAGCTAAAGTGATAAGAACCTTCTTCAAGCCATGCACGTGGAAGCTTAATCGTTGGCTCTCCTTCATGTGCTAACCGATCAATATGAGGTCCGCCTGGATACGGGAGCCCCATCGTCCGGGCCACTTTATCGTATGCTTCTCCAGCCGCATCATCTAATGTTTCTCCGATAACCTCAAAAGACCCGTGCTCTTTCATTAGTACAAGCTCAGTATGTCCACCAGAGACGACAAGAGCCAAACATGGAAACTGCAATTCATCTACAAGTTGGTTTGCATAAATATGCCCCGCGATATGATGTACACCAACAAGAGGAATTTGATGAGCAAAGCTCAGTGCCTTGGCTGCATTGACACCGATCAGAAGAGCACCAACTAAGCCCGGTCCTTCTGTGACAGCAATGGCATCTAAATCCTGAAAGCTCATATTGGCCTGTGCCATCACTTCTTCTAACACGATGGTGACTTGCTCCACGTGATGCCTTGAAGCAATTTCTGGGACAACTCCGCCAAATCGTTTATGGCTTTCTATTTGCGATGCGACAACATTCGCTACAATTTCTTTCCCATTTTTCACAATAGATGCAGCTGTTTCATCACAGCTTGTCTCTATACCTAATATAAATCGATCTGTTTGTTCACTCATTTATATTCACCCACATGACCAATGCATCTTCCCCATTATCCGTATAATAATTCTTTCGAATAGAAGCTGGTCTGAAACCAAGCTTTTCATAAAGGGATTGTGCAGGTGTATTCGACACCCGCACCTCTAAAGAAAGATGATCTGTCTTTTTTTCTTTACAAAATTCCATGACATATCGCAGCAACGCTTCCCCGTAACCCTTTCCTCTATGCTCAGGGAGAATCGCAATGTTCGTAATTTGTGCATCGTCCATGACGATCCAGACCCCGCAATAGCCAACAGGCTGCTCATCTTCTTCAATGAGGAAATAATGGCTGTACTGGTTATGGAGAATCTCATAGACAAATGATTCTTTTTTCCAAGGCGCAGTAAACGAATGCACTTCAATCGTATATACCTCTGGAATGTCCGCTACCGTCATTTTTCGAATCTCGGTTATGTTGAGATTATTTTTGTCCTTCAAGCCATTTCACTTCCGCTTCTGCCAAACGAATATAGTTAGGAACAAGCTGATGGACATCTTCAGCAGGACGATCTGCCCCTAAAAACGCAAGCATTGAAGGTCTTGGGTTATGAAAAGCTCCCTCCGCTATCACAGCCGTTTCTCCTAAAATGGAGCCAATGCTTTCTTCATGAAGATGCACATCCTGTCCAAGGAATAGGACAGGCTTTCCTGTCTGCTTCAGCTCATGAAGCCAATCCGTGAGCAAGATATTTTGGTCTGGTTTGATCTCTTTGATTTTTCCTTCTTTAAACGTATATAGCCCAGTATATACTTGTCCTCTTCTCGCATCGAATAGTGGCGAGATCCATCCATCAAAGTATTGACCATTTGCCGCAAGTGTTTCTAAACTCGAAACAGCCGATATCGGGATAGACAGCGTCCATGCGAGTGTTTTGGCAATGGTCACACCAATTCGGACGCCAGTGTAGGAACCAGGTCCTTTTGCTACAACAATTTTACTTAGTTCACTCGGGGCTACACCACATTCTTTCATCAATGCCTCAACAGTCGGCATCGCTCGGACGGAATGGTTCTTTTTTAAATACGTAATGCTCTCACCAATCACTGTGGAATCTTTGACAAGGGCAATTCCTAGTGTATGGTTTGACGTATCAATTGCCAGTATGGTCAAATTCTTTCATCTCCTTACAAAGGGTCTCATAGCGTTCCCCTTTTGCACTAAACGTGAGATGACGTTCTTCTTCACGTTCTGTTCTTAGCATTTCTATTTTCAAGTAGGAGGAAGGCAATTGAGGTCCAATGAGATGTGCCCACTCAACCAAGCATACACCTTCGCCCTCAAAATATTCTTCGAGCCCGATATCTTCTTCCGCATCTTCCATGCGGTACACATCCATATGATAAAGTGGCAGTCTGCCATCGGTATATTCTTTAATAATCGTAAAGGTAGGGCTGTTGACGATACGGGTAATCCCTAAGCCTCCTGCAAAACCTTTTGAAAAAGTCGTTTTGCCTGCGCCTAAATCTCCTTCTAATGTCAAAACATCGCCTGGCATCACAAGTTTGGCCAATGCAGCGGCAATTCGTTTCGTCTCATCCGCACCTTTTGTCGTCCACGTTAATTTCACAGTGGATGTCACCTCATTTCTTAAAATGATTATATCCTTTTTTCATTAACATTGTTTGCTGTTCATTGTCTTTTAATAGTACGCTTGCTGCTTGATCACCTTTGACTTGTCCAATGCGTTTGACTTGAATGTCTTTTTTTCTACATTGCATTTCAAAGCTATCCCAATCAGCCTCTGAAATTGTACCAGTTAATACAAAGTCTTCCCCGCCAAATAACACCCATTCCAGCCAGTCTTTACGCAGCACTGGTAAATTTGGATGTACTGGGAGCTTGTTTGCTTCTATCTCTATCGTCACACGACTCGCTTCAGCTATCTCATTCAGCTCACTCGCTAATCCATCACTCACATCATTCAAGGTGACCCGCGGGAAGCTTGAGCAAATGAGGCCAGCAGCAATGTGGGGCTGAGGCTTTTTATGACGCTCAAGAAAAAAGGCTGTGTCGACTGCCTTGGGAGGGGCTACTTCGTTCATTAAAAGTGATAAGCCAGCAGCTGATGAACCAAGCTCACCTGTGACAAAGACGACGTCTCCTGTCTGAGCACTGTGACGATAACAAGCTTTTCCATTTGGTACCTCGCCAATGACCGTCACTGTAATGACAAAGTCACTGCGAGTGGCAACCGTATCTCCACCAATCAAATCCATATGATAATTATCAGCCAATGCTCTCATTCCCTCGTAAAGAGCTGAAACGATCGTCTCATCACCATGAGGCGGGATCGCAATTGATACAAGATAATACTTTGGGGTTCCTCCCATTGCGGCGATATCACTGACATTGACCGCTAGTGCTTTAAAGCCAATCTCAAACGGTGTGGAAAAATCAAAGCGAAAATGAACATGCTCCACCATTGTATCAACACAAACGACCTCTTCACAATGTGAATGAGGTTGATAAACACTTGCATCATCTCCGATACCCATAACCAAAGAACGCTGATGTGTTTCTTTTGGTGTAATTCGGCGAATAAGATCAAATTCATCCATAAAAAGACAGCCCCTTCATGCAATCAATTGATTGAATAGACACGATGTCAGACATAATTAGTATTAGTGTAAGCCAATATGAGTTTCAGTTTCAATTAAAAATGATATAAAGAAAGCCTGGTATGAAAAAACCAGGCTGGGTTGAAGTGATCTATCTTTTCTTTTTACATAACGTGTAACCAAACACAAAGCCATTCAATGTATATTGGATACGTATGAAAAGAAAAAGACATAAAAAAAAACGAAACTATACGTTTTCGTTTACAAGTCATAAAAATGGCGGTCCGGACGGGACTCGAACCCGCGACCTCCTGCGTGACAGGCAGGCATTCTAACCAACTGAACTACCGGACCATTTTGGTTGCGGGGGCAGGATTTGAACCTGCGACCTTCGGGTTATGAGCCCGACGAGCTACCGAACTGCTCCACCCCGCGACGATATAAATATAACAAGCTTGGCGGCGTCCTACTCTCACAGGGGGAGACCCCCAACTACCATCGGCGCTGAAGAGCTTAACTTCCGTGTTCGGTATGGGAACGGGTGTGACCTCTTCGCTATCGCCACCAAACCTGATGGAGAGAATGTTCTCTCAAAACTAGATAACAATGTTCAAACTTCACATTAGAATATAGGTTAAGTCCTCGATCTATTAGTATCTGTCAGCTCCACGTGTCACCACGCTTCCACCTCAGACCTATCAACCTGATCATCTTTCAGGGATCTTACTTCCTTGCGGAATGGGAAATCTCATCTTGAGGGGGGCTTCATGCTTAGATGCTTTCAGCACTTATCCCGTCCGCACATAGCTACCCAGCGATGCCCTTGGCAGAACAACTGGTACACCAGCGGTGCGTCCATCCCGGTCCTCTCGTACTAAGGACAGCTCCTCTCAAATTTCCTGCGCCCGCGACGGATAGGGACCGAACTGTCTCACGACGTTCTGAACCCAGCTCGCGTACCGCTTTAATGGGCGAACAGCCCAACCCTTGGGACCGACTACAGCCCCAGGATGCGATGAGCCGACATCGAGGTGCCAAACCTCCCCGTCGATGTGGACTCTTGGGGGAGATAAGCCTGTTATCCCCGGGGTAGCTTTTATCCGTTGAGCGATGGCCCTTCCATGCGGAACCACCGGATCACTAAGCCCGACTTTCGTCCCTGCTCGACTTGTAGGTCTCGCAGTCAAGCTCCCTTGTGCCTTTACACTCTGCGAATGATTTCCAACCATTCTGAGGGAACCTTTGGGCGCCTCCGTTACATTTTAGGAGGCGACCGCCCCAGTCAAACTGCCCACCTGACACTGTCTCCCTGCCCGATAAGGGCAGCGGGTTAGAAGGTCAATACAGCCAGGGTAGTATCCCACCGATGCCTCCACCGAAGCTAGCGCTCCGGTTTCCAAGGCTCCTACCTATCCTGTACAAGCTGTACCAACATTCAATATCAGGCTGCAGTAAAGCTCCACGGGGTCTTTCCGTCCTGTCGCGGGTAACCTGCATCTTCACAGGTACTATAATTTCACCGAGTCTCTCGTTGAGACAGTGCCCAGATCGTTGCGCCTTTCGTGCGGGTCGGAACTTACCCGACAAGGAATTTCGCTACCTTAGGACCGTTATAGTTACGGCCGCCGTTTACTGGGGCTTCAATTCGCACCTTCGCTTACGCTAAGCGCTCCTCTTAACCTTCCAGCACCGGGCAGGCGTCAGCCCCTATACTTCGCCTTACGGCTTCGCAGAGACCTGTGTTTTTGCTAAACAGTCGCCTGGGCCTATTCACTGCGGCTTCTCGGGGCTTTAACACCCTAAGAAGCACCCCTTCTCCCGAAGTTACGGGGTCATTTTGCCGAGTTCCTTAACGAGAGTTCTCTCGATCACCTTAGGATTCTCTCCTCGCCTACCTGTGTCGGTTTGCGGTACGGGCACCTCTCACCTCGCTAGAGGCTTTTCTTGGCAGTGTGGAATCAGGAACTTCGCTACTAAATTTCGCTCGCCATCACAGCTCAGCCTTTACGGGAAACGGATTTGCCTATTTCCCAGCCTAACTGCTTGGACGCGGATATCCAATACCGCGCTTACCCTATCCTCCTGCGTCCCCCCATTGCTCAAATGGTGAGGAGGTGGTACAGGAATATCAACCTGTTGTCCATCGCCTACGCCTTTCGGCCTCGGCTTAGGTCCCGACTAACCCTGAGCGGACGAGCCTTCCTCAGGAAACCTTAGGCATTCGGTGGACGGGATTCTCACCCGTCTTTCGCTACTCATACCGGCATTCTCACTTCTAAGCGCTCCACCAGTCCTTCCGGTCTGACTTCACAGCACTTAGAACGCTCTCCTACCACTGTTCGTAAGAACAGTCCGCAGCTTCGGTGATACGTTTAGCCCCGGTACATTTTCGGCGCAGAGTCACTCGACCAGTGAGCTATTACGCACTCTTTAAATGGTGGCTGCTTCTAAGCCAACATCCTGGTTGTCTAAGCAACTCCACATCCTTTTCCACTTAACGTATACTTTGGGACCTTAGCTGGCGGTCTGGGCTGTTTCCCTTTCGACTACGGATCTTATCACTCGCAGTCTGACTCCCAAGGATAAGTCATCGGCATTCGGAGTTTGACTGAATTCGGTAACCCGGTAGGGGCCCCTAGTCCAATCAGTGCTCTACCTCCGAGACTCTTACCTTGAGGCTAGCCCTAAAGCTATTTCGGAGAGAACCAGCTATCTCCAGGTTCGATTGGCATTTCACCCCTACCCACACCTCATCCCCGCACTTTTCAACGTGCGTGGGTTCGGGCCTCCATTCAGTGTTACCTGAACTTCACCCTGGACATGGGTAGATCACCTGGTTTCGGGTCTACGACCACGTACTCATGCGCCCTATTCAGACTCGCTTTCGCTGCGGCTCCGCATCTTCTGCTTAACCTTGCACGGGATCGTAACTCGCCGGTTCATTCTACAAAAGGCACGCCATCACCCTTTAACGGGCTCTGACTACTTGTAGGCACACGGTTTCAGGATCTATTTCACTCCCCTTCCGGGGTGCTTTTCACCTTTCCCTCACGGTACTGGTTCACTATCGGTCACTAGGGAGTATTTAGCCTTGGGAGATGGTCCTCCCGGATTCCGACGGAATTTCACGTGTTCCGCCGTACTCAGGATCCACTCTGGAGAGAACAACATTTCAGTTACAGGGCTGTTACCTTCTTTGGCGGGCCTTTCCAGACCTCTTCGCTTATATCGTTCCTTTGTAACTCCGTATAGAGTGTCCTACAACCCCAAGAGGCAAGCCTCTTGGTTTGGGCTGTTCCCGTTTCGCTCGCCGCTACTCAGGGAATCGCATTTGCTTTCTCTTCCTCCGGGTACTTAGATGTTTCAGTTCCCCGGGTATGCCTTCTCATACTCTATGTATTCAAGTATGGATACTACTCCATTACGAGCAGTGGGTTTCCCCATTCGGAAATCTCCGGATCAAAGCTTGCTTACAGCTCCCCGAAGCATATCGGTGTTCGTCCCGTCCTTCATCGGCTCCTAGTGCCAAGGCATCCACCGTGCGCCCTTTCTAACTTAACCATTTCTTACTTTAGAAAGAATCACTATGTGTGATGAACTTTGCATTGCATTCAATGTGAATGTATTACTTATTGTTATCTAGTTTTCAAAGAACAATCCTGTCTCGCTAGAGACATGTCTTGAAGGAATGATCCTTCAAAACTAAACAAGACGAAAACGCACGCTGCTCCATATATCCTTAGAAAGGAGGTGATCCAGCCGCACCTTCCGATACGGCTACCTTGTTACGACTTCACCCCAATCATCTGCCCCACCTTCGGCGGCTGGCTCCATAAAGGTTACCTCACCGACTTCGGGTGTTGCAAACTCTCGTGGTGTGACGGGCGGTGTGTACAAGGCCCGGGAACGTATTCACCGCGGCATGCTGATCCGCGATTACTAGCGATTCCAGCTTCACGCAGTCGAGTTGCAGACTGCGATCCGAACTGAGAACAGATTTATGGGATTGGCTAAACCTTGCGGTCTCGCAGCCCTTTGTTCTGTCCATTGTAGCACGTGTGTAGCCCAGGTCATAAGGGGCATGATGATTTGACGTCATCCCCACCTTCCTCCGGTTTGTCACCGGCAGTCACCTTAGAGTGCCCAACTAAATGCTGGCAACTAAGATCAAGGGTTGCGCTCGTTGCGGGACTTAACCCAACATCTCACGACACGAGCTGACGACAACCATGCACCACCTGTCACTCTGTCCCCGAAGGGAAAGCCCTATCTCTAGGGTTGTCAGAGGATGTCAAGACCTGGTAAGGTTCTTCGCGTTGCTTCGAATTAAACCACATGCTCCACCGCTTGTGCGGGCCCCCGTCAATTCCTTTGAGTTTCAGTCTTGCGACCGTACTCCCCAGGCGGAGTGCTTAATGCGTTAGCTGCAGCACTAAGGGGCGGAAACCCCCTAACACTTAGCACTCATCGTTTACGGCGTGGACTACCAGGGTATCTAATCCTGTTCGCTCCCCACGCTTTCGCTCCTCAGCGTCAGTTACAGACCAGAGAGTCGCCTTCGCCACTGGTGTTCCTCCACATCTCTACGCATTTCACCGCTACACGTGGAATTCCACTCTCCTCTTCTGCACTCAAGTTTCCCAGTTTCCAATGACCCTCCCCGGTTGAGCCGGGGGCTTTCACATCAGACTTAAGAAACCGCCTGCGAGCCCTTTACGCCCAATAATTCCGGACAACGCTTGCCACCTACGTATTACCGCGGCTGCTGGCACGTAGTTAGCCGTGGCTTTCTGGTTAGGTACCGTCAAGGTGCGAGCAGTTACTCTCGCACTTGTTCTTCCCTAACAACAGAGCTTTACGATCCGAAAACCTTCATCACTCACGCGGCGTTGCTCCGTCAGACTTTCGTCCATTGCGGAAGATTCCCTACTGCTGCCTCCCGTAGGAGTCTGGGCCGTGTCTCAGTCCCAGTGTGGCCGATCACCCTCTCAGGTCGGCTACGCATCGTCGCCTTGGTGAGCCATTACCCCACCAACTAGCTAATGCGCCGCGGGTCCATCTGTAAGTGACAGCCGAAACCGTCTTTCATCCTTGAACCATGCGGTTCAAGGAACTATCCGGTATTAGCTCCGGTTTCCCGGAGTTATCCCAGTCTTACAGGCAGGTTACCCACGTGTTACTCACCCGTCCGCCGCTAACATCTGGGAGCAAGCTCCCTTCTGTTCGCTCGACTTGCATGTATTAGGCACGCCGCCAGCGTTCGTCCTGAGCCAGGATCAAACTCTCCGAGGTATGCAGGATGCATATCACACATGCGTTGCTACACGATGTAGCGAACTTAGCATGTGATCATTTCCTGCCTCGTCAGTGTTTGACTGACTACCTATGATATAACATAGGATTTTTTTATAAAAACTCGAATTAACAGGTACGTTTTGTCTTGTTTAGTTTTCAAAGATCATATTTCAAAAAATGGAGCGGGTGATGAGAATCGAACTCACGACATCAGCTTGGAAGGCTGAGGTTTTACCACTAAACTACACCCGCGTGGTTTGTATTGGCGCGCCCGAGAGGAGTCGAACCCCTAACCTTTTGATCCGTAGTCAAACGCTCTATCCAATTGAGCTACGGGCGCTTAATCAGGCGACTTAATTATCTTAACATATCGTTTTTATCAAGTCAATATCTTTTTGAGATTTATTTGTCGCATGTGTTTGAATGTCTTTGTTTCAAATACGTCATCAGCGACGAATAAAAATATACCATGGATCACATAAAAGGGTCAATACATTTTTCTAAAAAAGTTTCATGTTTTTTAAGAAGTCGTTTTTTCTTAGATAAATAGAAATGCAATAGCCCTATTTTCTTCCCTTTCTTCATAATTCCAATGATTCTTAAATAAAATCTTTCTAAATCCAAAGGAGGACAAAACATGGTCACATAGAATTTTTATTTATTGGAAAATTCTTAAAATTTTCCAAGCATTTAAAGGGGGTAGGAGATGATGAAAAAGTTCGTCGCTTTTCAAATCATGATCGCTTTGGTGATAGGAGCTCTTATCGGCCATTTCTTTCCTGACTTCGGGATGGCTCTCAGGCCAATTGGAGATGGATTCATCAGGTTGATTAAAATGATTGTTGTTCCTATCGTTTTCTCTACCATTGTTATTGGTGCAGCCGGCAGTGGTGGTATGAAGAAAATGGGAAGCCTAGGATTAAAGACGATCATTTGGTTTGAGGTCATCACAACCATCGTTCTAGGAATTGGTCTATTGCTGGCTAATGTTCTAAAGCCTGGCGTTGGCCTTGATTTCTCTAAATTAGCTAAGAAAGATATTGGTGAATTAGACGGCTATACGCAGAAAGTCGTCGACTTTAAACAAATGGTACTCGATATCATTCCAACGAATATCGTCGATGTCATGGCTCAAAATGATTTACTAGCTGTCATTTTCTTCGCCATATTATTTGGTGTAGCGGCTAGCGGTATCGGTAAGGCATCCGCTCCTGTTCTCAACTTCTTTGAATCAGTGGCACAAATTATGTTTAAGCTAACGCAGATGGTCATGGTGACAGCACCTATTGGAGTGCTTGCATTAATGGCTGCTTCCGTTGGTCAATATGGCATTGTGTTATTAATTCCAATGATGAAGCTTGTTGGGACTGTATTTTTAGGTTTATTCATTATTCTCTTTGCTTTGTTCCCTCTGGTCGCACTGATCTTCCGTTTTAACTACTTCGAAGTTTTAAAAATGATTTGGGATTTGTTCTTGGTTGCCTTCTCTACTACAAGTACAGAAACCGTCCTTCCTCAGCTTATGTCACGAATGGAGAAATACGGCTGTCCGAAAAGAATTGTCTCCTTTGTCATTCCATCTGGTCTTTCTCTCAATTGTGATGGGTCCAGTTTATATTTATCGGTTTCCTGTGTGTTTCTTGCACAAGCGTTTGGTGTCGACATGAGTTTGTCACAGCAGCTTTTGATGATGCTTGTTCTTGTGTTAACGAGTAAAGGGATTGCAGCGGTGCCATCCGGTTCACTCGTCGTCCTTTTGGCGACCGCCCATGCAGTAGGTCTTCCAGCAGAAGGCGTCGCCATTATCGCCGGTGTCGATCGAATTATGGATATGGCACGAACAGGTGTGAATGTTCCAGGTCATGCCGTTGCATGTATTGTCGTATCGAAATGGGAGAAAGTATTCCGCGAGTCTGCTTGGGAAGTTCCAAAAGCAGGTGAAGAAACAAAAGGAATGTAGTGTTATATGAAGGAAAGGGCTTCCCCTTTCCTTCAGCGTGTAGACAAACCCTCGCATTCGTTGTCAGTCCTGCGCTCCGGTGCTCACGAATGTCAAATTCGCTCCGCTCCGGTACTCGTCCTTCCTAGACTTCAAAGGTTTTCTATCACGCTGAAAAGAAAACAAAAGGAAAGGGCTTCCCCTTTCCTTTTCTTATGATAAAAATGCTTGCTTTAGGACTGCTTTGCCTTGAGGTTGCAGCTGCACTTCTGCATATGCGCCATTAATTAGCGTCATTTGCGGCGGGACATGCCCACAATCTATATCGTAAAAAATGGGGATTTGTAATTCCTTTTGTAATTCTTCATATACATCATGATACTGATACCCTTCCACAGGCACATCTACTGCACTTCGCCCAAACATAATACCTGAACAATGGTCAAACCATCCTGCTAGTTTCAATTGAACAAGCGATCTCTTCACGCTTACAGCATTTAATTCACAGTTTTCAAAGTACCAAAGAATTGGTTCATCTTTTAAGAATGTTTTTTGAAAAGCTTTGACATCTCCAAAAGGCGTCCCAGCTAAGTGGCGTATGACATCAATACAGCCGCCCATTAGCCTCCCCTTTACCATCTTTTCTTGTCGATCAACCGTATGCCATGCGGTCGGTTCTGTTAAATGAAAAACATGTTCAATCGGATTGTCATACTGCCATTCCTTTTGATACATTGATGAAGAATATTGGCTGATGTCCATTTCCCCTTTTGTTGAAAGTACTTCTTCCCACATGACAGTCGTTTGATCAAGCTCTTCTCCCTGAAGATCTACTAGGTTCGGTCCATGCGCAGTGGCAATGCCTGTTTTTAAAGTTAACGCCAGCAGAAGTGCACTCGTATCCGAGTAACCAAGAATCCACTTTTTTTGCATCGATGAGAAATCAAGGTGCTCTAACACCTCCATCAGAAGCTGCCCTCCCCATGGCGGGATGATGTGATCAATCTCATCACAGGTCATCATGTACTGAAGCTCCTTTGCTCGTTCTACGGCAGGAGCTGATTTTGCCTTTTCCTGGTGCCATACCGTATCTCCACATATGACATCATAGCCTCTTTTTTTCATTCGCTCGCATGAGAGCTGAAACATGTCATGCAAAGATGGCTGTACACCTGAGGAAGGTGCTGTGACGCCAATTGTTTGTCCTTTTTGTAATTGTGGAAATTGTATCATCCTATTTCCCTCCATCCTCTCTCAATCTCTCATTTATAAAGAAGATGCCCCTATTACAAGGGACATCTTCTTTTATTCCTTTTGACGCAGCACAGTATAGACACCTGCAAAGATACATAGAATGCCAATGAATGAGCGTAATCCCATTTCTTCTCCCAAAAGCAGCCAGCCAAGAACGGCACCTACGATCGGTTGAAAGAAAAAGAACAAACCGCCGCTTGAGGCATCCATTAATTGAAGCCCTCTATTCCATAAAAAGAATGCTAGAGCTGTTGAGATGATGCCTAGATAAAGAATACCGCCCCAAATCTCCGGCCTTGCCATCTGTTCCACATCTAGGTGAGGTAAACGAAATAATACAGGCGGTGTTAAAACAATGAATGCAATGATGATCGCATATGTGGTTGTCACCACCTGAGGATACTTTCCTGGAACACGTTTGAGCAAAACAGACATCAGCGCCCATGTTAAAGCAGCGAAGACCAATGAAAGACCACCGACAAATTCATCTGTCTGTACTGCAACTGGTCCAATCATGAGCCATACACCTGCTGTAGCAAGCAGGATGGATGCGCACTTTCGAACAGTCATGGCTTCTTTTAATAGAAAGAAAGCAAACAGCACCATAAACGCAGGAGTTGCAGATGTAATAACAGCCCCCATTTGTGCAGAGGTATACATCGTCCCAATTTCTTGGGTCACGATTGAAAGGAAATTTCCGATCAGCCCAATCAACACCATAAGGGGGATATCTTTTTTATCTAATCGAAAGGAATAGCCCAAGCGCCAAATGGTGATCACCAACACGACTCCTGCTACAGCATATCTCATCCAGACGAGCTCAAGTGGCGGGACAACCGCTACTGTTACTTTGACAACAACGTACATGCCACCCCAAATACTTGCTGCGATTGCTAGGTAAAGGGCGCCTATATATTTTTCATTCATCATTTTCCCTCCGTTATTGGATATTTTGAATACCATATCCACAAACGGAGATCACTCTCCGTTATGGACGGAGGGCATTTGGAACATCATGTTCAAACAAAGGTTTGCACAGCATTGTCGTCACTCCATTTTTTTTATTTTCTGATACTTTATAACATATTCTGGATGACTTCAATCCTTTTTACACCTTTTTTCTTTATATAATAGAAGATAAGGGGATATTGACATGCTAAATTCGTTTTCATATAGTAAGTAAAACTATAGGTCGTCACGCAGAAAAGGAGTAGAGGTCGTTGGATATTGAAGCTAGAAAACATATTCCCAGCACGGAACATGAACCATTTCTCGAGGGAATAAAAGATTGTGTGCCAACCCTGCTTGGTTATATGAGTATCGGGTTTGCCTTTGGAATTGTTGGAATTAGCGCACAGTTGAGCCTATGGGACATTGCGCTTCTAGCAATCTTTATTTACGCAGGTGCTTCACAGTTTATTATCTGTGCACTGCTTGTCACGGGAAGCCCCCTTTCCGCTATTATTCTCACTACATTTATTGTGAATCTGCGTCATTTATTACTAAGCCTGACGCTGGCTCCTCATTTTACACGCTACTCTTTAAAACAAAATATTGGATTCGGTCTATTGCTGACTGATGAATCCTTTGGCGTAGCCATGAATAAATTAGCTCAGCATGGAAAGCTGAATAACCGGTGGATGCACGGGCTGAACATAACGGCTTATTTGTGCTGGATTGCTGCCTGTATACTTGGCGGCATTTTTGGACACTGGATCTCAAATCCTGAAGCACTTGGTCTTGATTTTGCTCTTTCCGCTATGTTTGCTGCACTGCTGGTTCTTTCTTTGCAAACTGTGCCTAAAAGTAAATTAACCCATCGCCTGTCACTTGTTTTGTATATGGTCGTTGCGATGTTTGTCCTGCTTCATTTTGTTCCATCACACGTGGCTGTTCTATTAGCCACCATAATTGTCGCAACCATTGGGGTGGTGACAGATAAATGATCAGCAGTTTTATGATGTGGCTCATTCTCGGCTGTATGATTGTCACTGTGATTCCAAGGGTCGTTCCCTTTATATTTGTACGAAGTATCGAGCTTCCTGAAGTGGTGCTCAAGTGGTTATCGTTTATTCCCATTTGTATCTTTACGGCTTTGATTGCAGAGCATTTGTTTATTCATACCACAACAGGTGTCACCATTCACTGGATGTACCTTGCTGTCTTGGTTCCGACCGTCGTGATCGCTGTTTGGACAAAGAGCTTATCACTTACTGTTCTTGTAGGCGTCCTGCTGATGGGGACTGCCAGATGGTTTTTTTAAAAGAAAAAGCTTAACCGCATGCGGTTAAGCTTTGTTTCATTTTACGATTCCGTATACAAATCCATCGTAACCCTTTTCACCAACAGTTTGAATGGCTGTAGCCTCTATTCTTGACTCTTGTTTGAGTAAATTGAAAAATTCACGAGTTCCTTGCACTCGTTCATCCCCATCAGAGTCATGAAGGACTGCTCCATTTCTCACGACATTGTCTGCAATAATGACTGTTCCCTTTTTTGAGAAGTGTAACGCCCACTTTAGATATTTCGGGTTGTTCGGTTTATCTGCATCAATGAAAATCAAATCGAATGGAAGCACATCCCTCTCTTTTAACTGAGATAGCGTATCCAATGCCTTTCCTTGCAAAATGCTCACCCGTTCCGATAAGCCCGCTCTACTAATGTTTTGCTGCGCAATCTGTACATGGTGGCTGACAGCCTCTAATGTGATGAGTTCTCCATCCTCTTCAAGAGCACGCGCCAACCAAATGGTACTGTATCCACCAAGTGTCCCGATCTCTAAAATGCGCTTTGCATTCTTGGTTTTTGCTAATAAATAAAGCATTTTCCCTTGAGCTGGTGACACATCAATTTCTGGCAGGCCTGCTTGCTTATTATGAGTAAGAGCTTGCTCCAAAACATCATCTTTAGGAATCAACTTGTCTGTGATATACTCGTCAACTTTCTCCCACACTTGCTTCATCTCAACCATCTCCCTTGATCATGTCTTCTGTCTCAAGTCTACATGATGATAGCGAGCGCGTATAATCAATTCTTTTCACACATCTATTCATTTTATTGATGAAAGACATGTCATGATGGAGACATGAAGCAGTGCCATGTTTTCGGATTTACTGGTTCAGGTGATTTTTCAAATCCCCTTTTTTATCTTGAAGCTTTCCTTTGGCTTGATCCTTTTTCCCTTCTGCTTTCAGGTTTTGATGATCTGTTGCTTCGCCAAGCTTCTCTTTCAATTGACCTTTGGCTTGATTTGTTTTTCCTTTCGCTTTATCCATATGTCCTTTTTCTTCACTCATTTGTTCCACCTCCACGTTTGATACTATTCATTTAGCCTTTTTCACAGATACAAAACATCTGAGTGTGCGATCCAAGAAACTACAGCAACAAGAAAATCCAGCCAAGGTCGGCTGGATTAAAAATAATGATCTATAAGATAGACTTAAAAGCTTTAACCTGTTTTACTCTGATCGTACTCAACAAGATCACCTAGAATTTCGTCAATCTGATTCATCATCTCAGTTTCAATTTTCACCTCAGATGCTAAAGCATTCTCCCTCACCTGTTCTGGACTAGATGCACCGATAATTGCTGCAGAAACGTTCTGATTTTGCAGTACCCATGCTATTGCAAGCTGAGCGAGAGTAAGATCAACCTCTTGTGCGATGGGCTTAAGCTTTTGGATCGCCTCTAAGGTATTATTATTCATCCAGCGTTGAGCAAGGTTTTTAAAAAAGGGTTTTCCAGCAGGTGAGTTAGCACGCGAATTAGTCGGAAGTGATTTTCCTGGGAGGTACTTTCCAGTAAGGATTCCCTGGGCCAAAGGCGACCATACTACCTGGCCAAGTCCTTCGCGCTGACAGGTCGGTATTACATCACTTTCAATGATTCTCCATAACATGGAGTATTGAGGTTGGCTGGCAATTAGGGGGACTTTTAGCTCTCGTGCAAGCGCTGCCCCTCGAGTAATTTGTTCTGCTGTCCACTCACTTACACCAATATAGTTCACTTTCCCCTGTCTTACTAAATCTGCGAAAGCTAACATCGTTTCTTCCAGAGGTGTAGTTGGATCAAACCTGTGTGCATAGTAAATATCAATATAATCCGTTTGTAAACGTCGCAAAGAGGCATGACAGTTTTCCAAAATATGCTTGCGTGATAATCCTCTATCGTTTTTCCCAGTACCGGTTGGATGACATACTTTTGTACATAGTTCAATGCTCTCCCGCCGGATCCCTTTTAAAGACCTGCCTAGTATCTCTTCAGCCTTGGTGTCTGAATAAACATCAGCAGTATCAAACGTCGTAATACCAACATCAAGAGCAGCTTTCACACAATCATGGGCAGTTTCTTCATTTATCTTACCACCATGATTAATCCAGTTTCCGTATGCAAGTTTACTAATTGTTAATCCACTATTTCCAAGTTTACTATACTCCATAATAATGCCCTCCTTTTGAAAGAATACTTTCATTATAAAAAGAGGCCGTTAATATGTATAATATATATATTAAGATAAATATATATATATATTATATAACTAAAAATATTTCCATTAAAAAAACACAATAAGCAATGTTGAAATTTATAGGGGGCATAAAAAATGGATCTGAGACAAATACGTTATTTTATCATGGTTGCTGAAGAACTAAATTTTAGCCGGGCAGCTGAACGTCTTAAAATGGCACAGCCTCCATTAAGTCAGGAAATTCGCAAATTAGAAGAAGAGTTAGGTGTTACGCTTTTTCATAGAACGAGAAGACAGGTTGAACTTTCAGATTCGGGGAGAGTATTTTTAGAAGAAGCCCGCCGTACGCTTCTTCAAGTAGATAGAACGATTAAAGCAACACAGCTTGCAGATGACGGAAGAATAGGTCATTTGACGATCGGCTTCGTTGATTCTACTGATATTGTGATTGATATTATTAAAAGGTTTCGAGAAAGTTTCCCTAACATCCAACTTGTCTTATGTGAAATGGCTACAGAACAGCAGTTAAAAGCACTATATAAGAAAGAAATTCAAATAGGATTTATTCGTTCTAACCAAAATAATAAGATACTTACCTCAGAAATTTGTTGTGAGGAATCATTAAGCTTGGTTTTGCCAGAAAATCATCCTTTAGCTTCATTTCCCAAAGTTCCAATTCATTTATTAGCCAATGAACCATTTATCATGTTCCCACGTCATCTAGGTGCAGCATTTTATGATTTAATTATCAGCTACTTTTGGGAAAATAGCATAAGTTTAAACGTAGTTCAGGAAGCTATTCAAATGCATACGATTGTGAATTTAGTTGCTGCAGGAATGGGAATCTCTGTGGTTCCATCCTCAGTAGAAAGCGTAAAACGTTCAGGGGTTGTTTATAGAAAAATCCAAGAAACTACACCAAAAGTAAATTTATATGTTTCATGGAGACAAGATGAAACATCAACCGTCGCTGACCACTTTTTAACAGTTGTGAGAGAAGCCTATTTAAGTTCTCAGTCTAAATCATGAAAATCCAGCCAGGGTCAGCTGGATTAAAAAATAATGATCTATAAGACAGACTTAAAAGCTTTCACCTGCTATGTACACGTTTCAGGTATGATAGACATAATGGAAAGAAAGGTTGGTGTTCTATGATTATCTCTGAAAACATATTCACCGTTCGTGACTTGACCTATCGTATTCGGTCTGCTGCAATTGGCGATGCCAAGCAGTTATCAGCGCTCAGACTGAAAATTGATGGTGAAACAGAATATTTAGACCGTGAACCAGGCGAAGCCTTTCTTCATGAAAAAGATTTTGAGGTGTTGATTCAAGATGATACCAAAAAAAGCAGGCATTTATTTTTGGTCGCTGATATTGAAGGAGAAATTGTTGGTTTCTCCAGATGTGAGGGACATTCACTCAAGCGCTCTGCTCACAAAGTGACTTTTGGGGTCGCCATTCAAAAGGATGTTTGGGGCTATCACATTGGCAAAGAGCTTTTAGCCGCTTCTATTGACTGGGCTGATCAGCAAGGCATCCAGAAGATGTCACTTCAAGTGCTAGAAACGAACCAAAAAGCCATTCGGTTATATGAGCACCATGGCTTTCTGATTGAAGGGGTATTAAAAAAGGATAAACGTCTGGCAGATGGACTTTATTACAATACTGTTGTGATGGGCAGGCAGCGGCCAAGCTTCTGACTACTTACATCACATAACCCCATACCATTGAAATCGCACTGTATATTAGAAGCAGCCCCATGACATACTGGAACGGTCTTTCATAAGCAGTCAAAAAGCGCTTATACAAAGAGCCAAATAGGCTCCAGCTAAATGTACCGAGAAATCCAATAAGTGCGAGAATCAGCGTCCATATGACATACTGCATATTCGATTGTCCATATGGCAAAACAAATGTTGAAATCACAGTCAATCCATACAAGATCGCTTTTGGGTTGATAAATTGCAGCATCATACCTGGGACAAAATGATTGTAACGATCAAGTGTTTCGTCATCCCCGCCTTTACTTTTCATGATTTTGACCGCTAAATAAATCATGTATGCAGCTCCGATGAACGCCATGACCCAGCCTATTTTCGGCATCACTTGATAAAGAATGATATTAAAGAAGCAACTCAAACACAAAATAACGAGAAATCCGATACCCACACCTAAACAAAATCGAAATGTTTGCTTGACCCCATATTTATTCGTAAAGACCATGGCCATGATGTTGTTTGGCCCTGGGGTAAAGCTGCTCACAAAAGCATAGATCAACATAGAAAGAATCATAGTTGCCGCCTCCCTTGTACGTTATTAAGACTTTAATTACTTTATTACGTATGTTACGTTTTATTGTAACGTTCGGTCTTTATAAAGTAAATAGAGAAAGGAGTTTTTTTCATGGAAGATGTACAATCGATTATTTCTAAAAATGTGAGGCTTCTTAGAGACCAAAAGAAATTAAGCCTCGAAAAGATGGCAGAATTAACAGGTGTCAGCAAAACCATGATTGGACAAATTGAAAGAGGAGAATCAACCCCTACCATCACGACTTTATGGAAAATCGCCAACGGATTAAAGGTATCTTTTAGTGAGCTCATTCACGCACCACAGCCTGAAATCAAAGTAGTTCGCAATGAAGATGCACAGATTTTAACGGAAGATGATGGGCGATATCGCGTATATACGACTTTTCCTTTTGATGACCGGGGGAAATTTGAAGTGTACCGAGTAGAAATTGATCCTGGCGGGTCGCTGCATGCAAATGAACACATTGGCGGGACAGAGGAATTGATTACCGTTTTTGAGGGAGCGCTTGATATATCCATTGGAGATGAGCAATACAGCTTAAACGCCGGCGACTCCATTCGTTTTAAAGCGGACCGTACGCATGCATATAAACAAACCGGAGAACAAATGGTCCGGCTGCAAATGATTCTTTATTATCCTCATGAAAAAAGCTGACAGGCTTGTCCACCTGTCAGCTTTGCATTTTATTTAATTAAATCCTGGATCGCGTACCACTGTTCCAGTAAATGTGACACTATATTTTCCTAATCCCAATTCTTTAATAGAGGTTTGTTTTAAAATACCGACCCAGCCATCCTCTGCATATACAATACTTTCTGGGATGTTTGATGTCGTATATGTTCTTGTTACTGAAACAGTTCGACTGGCCTGAGCCGTTATTTCACTGTTTGTTTGCTCCTTTGCTTCCACTGGAGCAGTTGTGACCCCAGCACCCGTTAAGACAATTGCTCCAACTAAAACAGAAGACATGACCTTTTTCATAAAAAAATCCCTCCCTTTTTTTGTAGAACATAATAACCATACCATAATTCAGTACTTATATAAGATATTTTTTCATTTTTTTGAAAATTATGATATGATTGTCTTATGTTGGATAGAGAGTGTTTTATACTTCTGTGCTTTTATCCTCATCTCATTCCGTCAAACAATTGTGAACGGAGGTGATTTCATGAAAAAATGGCTCATCTGTTTTCAACTTGTTTTTCTCTTCACCTTGACGACCACACCACTTGCTTCTGCTGCTTCATGCCCTACAGTGAAACCTTGTGTCATTGATCCTTAAGCATCAAAAAGGTCGATCAAGCCTATTCACTTGATCGACCTTTTTCGTTATGCTTGCTCTGCTTCCCAGCGGGCAACCTCTTCTCTTACTTTAGGAGCGACTTCTTTTCCAAATAACTCAATGGCTTTTAATACTTGATCATGCGGCATTGAACCAACTGGTACATGAAGCATAAAACGCGTGATTCCTACATTTTTTCTTAGGTGAATCACTTTCTCTGCCACTGCATCTGAATCTCCTACATACAGCGCGCCTTCTAACGTTCTCGCTGCATCAAATGTAGAACGAGTATATGGTCCCCAGCCTCGCTCTCTTGCTAACGTATTCATCACATGCTGTGTGGAAGGGAAGAATTGGTCTGCTGCCAGTTCTGTTTCTTCCGCAACAAATCCATGCGAATGTGACGCCACGGTTAATTTCTCAGGGTCATGTCCAGCGTGCACTGCCGCTTGCTTGTACAGCTGAACGAGCGGTGCGAACTGTCTAGGACTTCCGCCAATGATGGCAAGTACTAAAGGCAGTCCCAATAATCCAGCACGTACGACAGATTCACGGTTTCCTCCACTGCCGATCCAGATTGGAAGCGGATCTTGAACAGGTCTTGGGTACACCCCAACATCCTGAATAGCTGGGCGATGCTTTCCGCTCCATGTGACACGCTCAGACTGCTGTAATTTGAGCAACAAATCAAGCTTTTCTTCAAATAATTCTTCATAGTCATCAAGGTCATAGCCAAAGAGCGGGAATGATTCAATAAATGAACCACGGCCTGCCATAATTTCTGCACGCCCGTTTGATAGTCCATCTAGCGTTGCAAAATCCTGAAAGACACGAACAGGATCTGCTGATGAAAGGACTGTCACTGCACTTGTCAGGCGGATATTCTTTGTTTGTGTTGCCGCAGCCGCTAAGACAACAGCGGGATTCGATGCTGCGAAATCCTCACGGTGATGCTCACCTACGCCAAATACATCAAGGCCAACTTGATCTGCTAAAATAATTTCTTCGACTACTTCTCGAATACGCTGTGCGTGACTGACTGTTTTTCCTGTTTGAAAATCAGGTGTTGTTTCTACAAATGTACTAATTCCTAGTTCCATGAGTGGAACCCCCTATCTTATAAGTATGTTACGAATTCAGAGACTGGCTTTCGGTAGCCTCTCGGTTGTCTGCTCTCTACTTTTTCTTTTCCTAGTGTGATCATTAACACGGGAACCAAATCCGACTCGATGTTGAGCACCTTTTTCATGACATCAGGGTCAAAGCCGATCATTGGGCACGTGTCCCAGCCCTTGTTTTTGGCGGCGAGCATAAACAGCATCGCAGATAATGAAGCATTGCGGATTGCCTCTTCTTTCTGAAAATCCGATCCTCTCTGTTCATAAAAGCTCATCGTCTCTCTGACCATTTCTTCGTATTGCTGCGTGTTTAAAATGCCAAGCATTTTCAGACCTTCATAAATGTTCGCCGCTTGCTGATAAGCCTTTGTGTCTCCCAGTACAATGATCGCTGCTGAGGCGGAATGCACTTTATATTGTCCAAATGCAGCTTCTCTTACTTGTTCTTTAAGACCTTCTGTTTGGACGACGACATATTGTGTGTGCTGTAAGTTAAAAGCAGATGGTGCCATTTTGACCTCTTCAAAAATGCTGTTAAGCTCTTCTCTCGAAATCGAGATATTTGGCAAAAAATTTGATGCGGATCGTCTTTCACGTACCAATGTATCAAAGCTGAGAGTCATCTTGTTTCCCCTTTTCGTGAAGTTGTTTTGCACCTAAACCGACTTTTTTTAATAATTCAATGAGCTGTTCTTTTTCTTCTTTTTCAATAAAGGATAGGTTTTGTGAAATGACATCTGTGTGTTTAGGAAAAATGTCGTCAAACAATTGCTTTCCTTTTTCCGTCAGTAATACATGAAATACACGTTTATCAGAGGGCGCACATTGCCTTTTCACGAGCTCTTGTTTTTCTAGTTTGTTCACGACATATGTCATACTTCCACTTGGGATTGACAGGATGTCGCTGATTTTTTGGACGGGATGTGGCCCCTTACTATAAAGCAATTCAAGGATCTGAAAGTTTTCAAATCCGATATCATAACGTTCAATGTCTGTTTGAATATTTGTAAAAAGAGCTTGATAGGCTTTCATCCACACGCGGAATAGCCTTAAGTCTAATTCATGTTCATGCTGCACCATGGCAACTACTCCCTTTTTAAGAAATCCTAAAACTAGGATAAATTTATCCTAACACTAGGATATATGATTGTCAACGAGTTTGTTTCATAAAAAAAAGACCACCTCAAATCAGTGATCTTCTTCTTTTAAGACAAAATGCAATTCAGCTATCTGCTTGTATTGTTTGACTTCTTTTAAAGAAAACCTGGATTCTATATCCGCTGGGGAAAACAGGGGAATGCCTCTCCCAATCATGACAGGAGCAATTTGAAGATAAAGCTCATCAACCAATCCTGCTTTTATGAAAAACTGAAGCAGTTCCCCGCCGCCGACAATCCAGATATGCTGACCTTCTTCATGTTTTAATTTTTTCATAAAAGATAAGATATCTTCACGAATGATATGGGTTCCTTTCAAACTGTCTTGTAAAGTACGTGACATGATATAACATGTCTTTCCTTCATAAGGAAACTCATCTGGTGACAGCTGTAGAACCTGCTCATATGTATTTCGCCCCATGATCAGCGTATCAACTGACGCATAAAAGTCATCATACCTCGTTTCTTCTTCGCCCTCTGTTCCTATTAACCAATCGAGCCTGTGATCCTCTCTCGCTAAATAGCCATCGATACTCATTGCCCCATAAAAAAGCAGCTTCCTTTTCTGACTCAATTCCATCACTCCCTTATCTTAAATGGGAACATACATTCTATTTCGATTGTATCAGAAAGAAAAGACAAAGTATATATGGATTTTTCATCATCCGTTTTCATGCCTTCAACACCGTGATTCACTAAGGTATCCTCTTCAAGTAATGATATAATAAAATCAGTTCAATCAATGATCATACTTGGAGGAGAAACTGATGATACGACGACTTGATCATATCGTGTTGACTGTACAACATATGGAGGACACCATTCGCTTTTATACAAACGTATTAGGAATGAAGGAAGAAACCTTTGGAGAAGGCCGTAAAGCGCTTCGTTTTGGTTTACAGAAGATCAATCTTCATGAAGCTGGTCATGAATATGAGCCGGCAGCGGCTCACCCACTTCCAGGCTCTAGTGATTTGTGCTTTATCACCGATTTAGATATGGACAGTTTGCTGCTGCACCTTCGCAAGCAAGTAGTTCCTATTGAAGAGGGACCCGTCAGGCGCACAGGTACATTAGGTCCGGTTGAATCTGTTTATATCCGTGATCCTGATCTGAATTTAATTGAAATATCTCGATATATAGAGGAGGGTGATCCGTCATGACCCGCTTATTTTTGAGACCGATTGAAGAACAGGATTATCCGGGTATTCAAAGAGGATGCCAGCATGAAGAAACACTTTACATGACTGGCACACGAAAAACGTTCACACTAGAAGAAATTCGTTCAGCCTACACCCGATTTTTACAAGATGACAGCAGACGAGATTTCGCCATTTGTCTGTTAGACACGAAAGAAATGATTGGGGATGCGGCGATTGTGGATATTGATCCAATCAATCATACGGCAAGCTTCCGCATTGCGCTTCATGGACCAGAACATTTCCAAAAGGGCTATGGCACTGAAGCTGTCCGAATGGTTCAAGCATTCGCCTTTGAGACATTAGAACTCAATCGCCTTGAGCTCGAAGTCTTTTCCCACAATCCGAGAGCCTTCAGAAGCTATGAGAAAGCCGGATTTCAATATGAAGGAAAAAGGCGCCAAGCGCTTTATTTCAATGGTACCTACTCAGATGTGATCATCATGGGCATCCTTCGTGAAGAATACAATCAGATGAACAGTGGAGATGCCCCTGCTTAAGAAGGGACATCTTTTTTTAAAATTTGAATCGCTGTGACGATGATCAAACAAATCATGGAAGAGAGAACGATAGAGACGCTTGATATACTAAGCGCCATGCCTTCCCATCTGCCAATGAAGAAACTGGCTAGCAATAAAACCAATCCAAATAGAATAAAGCATATAGGGAGGATCAGACCCGCATGACGGTTTCTGCCTTTTTTCCCTGCCCACCATGAGAGACACAATACAACGATTGTAAAAATAGCGGTTTGCAGCCAAAACATGTTGTTTCAACTCACTTTCTCTTTTTTTATTTTATGACGATGGAGGTACTTCCAATGAACATGAGACCCATTGAGCAAAAAGACAACCCGTATATCGCAGCGATTATCCGCCAGTCACTAGAATCGGCGAATCTGGCGATTGAAGGAACCGCCTACACTGATCCCCACCTTGACCAGCTGTTCGAATACTATCAATCATTGACTCATGCAGCCTATTGGATTGCTGAAGAGAATGGCGATATTCTGGGCGGCGTAGGCATTGCTCCATTTACTAACGGAATATGTGAATTACAAAAGCTTTATCTGAGTCCAAATGCTCAAGGAAAAGGTGCTGGCAAAAAACTGATGGATACAGCGCTGCAATATGCCTCTACATACTATGAAGCATGTTATTTAGAAACCCGCCAGGAATTAACTGCAGCCACCGGCCTTTATCAGCGATATGGCTTTTCTCTTCTTTCAGAGCCGATTGAAGGCTCTGAGCATTCTGCAATGGATGCTTGGTATCTCAAAACCTTCTCATCATGAGCTGTAAAACAATCGATAGGTTTTTGTCCGCTGAAAGCCTAGCTTTTCTGCCAGTTTGATCGAAGTTAGGTGATGGACATCGCAATCCCAATGCGGTGTCCTCTTATTTTCAAGACAACTCTTGATCATATGCTGACCCGCCAGCTGCGCTAAACCTTTCCCCCGGCAGGCTTCTTCTGTCCAAATATCTATCTCTACACGATCTTCACTTAAAAAAATGGAGACACATTCACTCACCACGTTCTCACCATCTAAGATGGCAACTCCGATTCCTTTTGATAGAAAGCGCGCCGCTCTCCCCCAATAGGCTTCGTAATAGCTAGGCGTGAAAGCCCTGCTTGCATTGATCACCTGTTCTTTTGTCCGCTCTACTCTGTAGCCTGGATGAGACGCAGAAACATAAGATTGTGCTTGCGAAAAAACGTACGCATGTCTTTCCATCTCTTTCAGATGTGATCCAAGACAATTTTTCATCATCACATCTGTCGATTGATTCGCTGAAAATATGGTAAATCGGCCGTTTTGTCTTTTCTGCCTTTCGTAAATATCCACAATAAACGCCGAGAAGTGTGACAGCTCTTCTTCTCTCTTGCCTGCAACATAATAAATGCCGCATGCTGTTTCGAGAAAATAAATACGAGGGTGCACTGCATCATCTACATAAAGATTCCCTTGTATGAAACCATCCATGACCGCATCTACAAACACTGGATATGCCGGATCGATCTGGCGAATCCCTTCTTTTATCGATGCTGTCCTTTGCTTTTCCAAAAGATGCATGGCGCTCCCCTTTTCCAAACATGTTCTTACCTTCCATTATATATAAAAAAATGCGCGCATGCAGTGACTCTTTGCAACTAATAAAATTCTTTCTCATTTGCTTTCCTCTATTGCTATGCTCATTGTGAAAGGAGGTTTATGAATGAGGGTTTGGTTTTATTTAGAAACAAGAAAAGGTTATGACATAAGTAAACGTCATCAACCATCCACATGGCACAGGCATTAAAACACCTGAAGCCGCAGTCTTAAAAAAAGAGACCTCGTTTAAAAGGTCTCTTACTTCTTCATTCATTATTCTGCTGCTGTCTCTTCTGTCGCCTTCACCTTCCAAATAAGGGGTAAGCCTACCTGCGAATAAAAATGGGACATGAATATTTTGATCGGATAATATGCCGCCAAGTGCCGGGTCAAAGATCGTACCATTACTTATGTAGGCAGAGTTCATTTTCCTACACATACTGAAACCGCAGTGGAAGAGATAATAAATCACTTGACGCTGAAACTTAACAGAGCAATGTTTCTTGTCATCTTCTCATATGATCATTCTCTCTCTCTAAAAATGAATCACCCCTAATTCTAATGCTGTTTTAATTGCTTCCGCTCTTGAAGTGACCTCCAGCTTTTGATAAATATTTGTTAAATGAGCTTTGACAGTTCTCTCGGAAATCCCCATATCAAATGCAATTTCCTTACTTCGTAATCCTCTAGCCACTGCTTGCAAGACAAGCATCTCTTTTTCAGTCAGCATGTTTATTTCTTTTTTCAAATGGTTCGGAGTCACTTGATGCTCTGTTGATTCAAATACCTTAGCAGCGACGTTTGCTTGAAGAAGAATATCTCCTCTGATAGCTGCTTCAATTGTATAAAATAAATTTTCCCTGCTGGCATCCTTTAAAAGATAGCCCTTTGCTCCAAGTTGCAGCCCTTCAATCATTAATTTCTCTTCGTTATAGGTAGTGAGAATCAGGACCGGTACTTTTAATTGAAGAGACTGCATCTCTTTTAGCATCTCAAGCCCACTCATGTTAGGCATGTTGAGGTCAAGTAATACAAGGTCTGGAGCCTTCTCTTTCAAGACATCTAACCCCTTTGCCCCATCCTCAGCTTCACCAACAACATCAAATCGTTGATCTGTCTCAAGAATTAATTTTAATCCTTCCCTAACAACAAAATGATCATCGACAATCACAATTTGATAAGACATTGTTTTTACTCCTTTTTCAAAGGTATGGTTACCGTCACTTGTGTACCTTCATTTTTTTCACTTTTTAAGTGTAGCTGTGCATCAAGCAGTCGGGCACGTTCTGACATACCAATTAGACCGTAATGCCCGGAAGTGGATTCTTGTTTTTTCTCATTAAAACCCACTCCATTGTCTGTGATTTGCAAGGAGATGTGATCACCTTTTTGCTCCATCATCAATTCGACTTTACTTGCTTTGGCATGCTTGGCAATATTCGTCAAACATTCACTGACAATGTATACGGTATGTTCGATGAGAAAAGGTGACACTTGATAGGAGACAGCCACTTTTGTATGAACTGGAATATTCGTCGCCGTCATAAACCGATTCACTTCATCTTTCACAGAATCAGCTAAGTCATATTGATCCTGGCTATATGTTCGAAGGTCGTCAATGACCAATCTCGCCTCACCTAATGTCGTCCGCGCATGGCTCATTGAACCTTTAATAATGCTTTGAGCACGCTCAACATTCTGATTCTCTAAATGTGCATGGGCCGCTTCTAGCTGCATAATAATACCTGCCAGTCCTTGTGCAAGGGTATCATGTAAATCTCTCGCCATTCTTTGACGCTCATTTGCAAGTGTCAGCTCTTCCACTTGTTGATGTGCCAATTCAAGTTCCTTTAAAAATGTTTGTGTACGAATTCTAGCTTTGACTTGTCTAAAAAATAAAATGGAGTATGCGATGACTACAATCAGAATCAAAAACAAAATAGGAATGTATACCGTCAAATCATCTGTATCATTGACCAAAATAAGGGCAAGAAAAAAAAGGACATAAAAACTAAGCCCTGTCAAAATCACCTTCAATGTATGATAATATACCCCAATACTTTGCGCAATTAGTACCGGTAACAGACCAATTAAGATCACAGGGGAAGCCGCCTGCATGACTGAAACACAAAGTAGAATCACAATTCCTTGAATCAGAAAATATACCCATGGATTCTGCTGAAACCAGTAAAATGCCCACCAATGCAGAATCAGATGTATGGCAATAAGTGCAGAAAAAAACAGGCCGGAAATTGCTATTGGGGTGGTTATAAACTGAAATATCATTGCTGCAATATAAACAAGAATGACCCATAATAATGTTGGAATCCGCGAATAGATCATTTCATTAAAAGGGTCTACCCGTCGTTTCGCCATAAATAATCACCATCCGAGCCTCATATTCACTCAAAAAATACCGCCCACCCTTTATCGAGGTAATGGCGGTATCATCAATCATACCATGTAAGACTATCAGTGACTAAATCACCTTCTCTTCTTTCTCTGCTTTCTCTTCTTTCTGAGAAATAGACTCACCTTCAATGTCTATACGTGGAAGCCAGCTTTCGAGCCATTTGGGTAAGTACCAAGCAGCTCGTCCGATCAGCATCATACAAGCTGGGATAAAAGTCATTCTTATGACAAATGCATCAAACAGAACGCCGAATGCCAACGTTAATCCCATTGTTTTAATGATCAAGTCATCTGCAAAGATAAAACTAGCAAAGACGAGGATCATGATTAAGCCTGCGGCAGTCACTACTCTTCCACTGTGCTTCAAACCTGATACAACGGACTTTTTCGCATCACCTGATAGAAGGAAATCTTCTCTCATTCGACTGACTAAAAAGACTTCATAATCCATTGCAAGACCAAATAATATTCCTGTCACTAGTACAGGCATAAAGTTTAACAATGGGCCATTTGCTGGTATTCCAAACAATGGCGCAAGGTGTCCATCCTGTAAAACAAAGACTGAAAAACCTAGTGTAGCGGTCAATGTCATAAGGAATCCTAAAACCGCTTTTAATGGAACAAGGAAGGATCTAAACACAAGAATCATCAAAATCAAAGCAAATCCAATAATGACTCCTGCAAATTTCGGTAACGCTTCACTGAGTCTATCTGAAATATCTATATTAACTGCCGTAGAACCAGTAACAAGTAATTTCGTATCATACTTTGCAGCAGTCTGACTAGATTCATTTCGTATATCTTTGACTAATTGCTTTGTCGCCTTATCTTCTGGACCGCTTTTCGGTAAGATGGTCAGCATGGCGTACTTACCCGATGGATTAGGAACAGCCGGTGCCACTTGTTTGATGCCATCCATCTTCTCTAATACTTTTGTTGTTTTCTCAATAGATTTCATTGCGTTATTTGCATGGGAGGCATCAATGATAACAGCCAGTGGTCCATTAAACCCTTTGCCAAACCCTTCTGCTAACAGGTCATAGCCCTTGCGTTCAGTTGTTTCCTTCCCCTTCATACCGTTATCAGGAAGACCCAACTCCATATGAAGTGCTGGCCAACTAAATAGACCAGTCAATACAATGACACCTAGGATGATTTTACCTGGATACTTTTTGATAAACCTTCCCCAAGCTGTTGTTTCTTCTTTTTGTTGAGATTGTAATTTAGAGAACCATTTATTCTTTCTTGAAGGGCTTACTTTATCACCAAGAATCCCTAGTATCGCAGGAACAATTGTCAGAGACACAAGCATAACTGATAGTACCATGAATGCAGCTACAAGACCCATCACGCCTAAAAATGGTATACCGACTAATACAAGTCCGCATAGTGCAATCACGACGGTGACACCTGCAAACAATACAGCACTGCCTGCTGTAGCAACAGCTCTAGCAGCTGCTTCTTTCAATTCGTAACCCTCTGCTAATAACTGTCGATATCGAGAAATGATAAATAATGCATAATCAATTCCTACGGCAAGTCCAATCATCACAGCTAATGTAAGACTAAATGCAGACATATCAACAAAGTTTGAGGTAATTAATATGACCATCACGCCGATTATTAAACCAATGACAGCCGTCAAGATCGGTAGTCCTGCAATCAATAATGAAGCGAAGGTAAAGGCTAAAATAAAGAAGGCCATGACAATACCTATGACTTCCGAAATCCCGCCTACCTCAATTTCTGAGAATGTGACGGAGCCTCCTAATTCTGTTTGGATGCCAGCCTTTCTTGAAATCTTAATACTATCTAATACTTTCTCTTTTGAGGATGCTTTTACCTCACCCGCCTTCACCCGGTATGTAATATCCGCATACCCTATTTTCTTATCTTTACTAATAGCAAATGTCTGATATAAATCCGTCACTTGCTTGACTGCTTTATCCTTTTTGACTTCTTTGATCGTTTCGTTCAATTTATTTTTTACTTTTTTTGTTTCTAATGTTTCGCCCTTAGGTGCTTTAAAGATCAGACGAATGGTCCCGCCATCATCACCTGCTGGGAACTTTTTCTCCAAGAGATCCATTGCCTTTTCTGACTTTGTTCCTGGAATCGACATATCTCCATTAAATGAAACACCTGTCCCTATTGTTGCCGCCACAACAGCTACTAAAACAAGTAACCAACCGATAATCATCCGTTTCGGCTTAGAAAAAGCACTTTTTCCTAAATGATATAAAAATTTTGCCATTCACTTACTCCTTTTTCTTCAACTTCATGAACTTCATCTTTTTATTCTAAGCAATGAGATGATCGATTAAAATTGTACTTTTGGGCAAAAAGCACTGTACTTTTAGGCAACAAAAAAAGGGCATCTTCTTAAGATCCCCTTTAAATCGTTTATGAGGCGACTGTTTTTCGTCTCGTTCTGTTGATTTTACCGACAAACATATAGCCATATTTATAATGATTTGCTAACCGAGACAATAGGATAGGTCCAGCAATTGCAAGTGCTGATATTATGAATGTCCCCACAAAGAATGGATAATCTTTTAATTGTCCCCATAGTAACACAGAGATACCTAGAAAATACCCGTGAAGCAAATAGATGGTGAATGAATATTGACTAATGACAGCTACGAAAGGTGGAACGCTTTTTACTTTAGAAAACAAGAGAAAGCATAAGAAGACAATACTGATTGTATAAAGAACAACATCTGGCCTCTTAGAAGAAGGCTCGAAAAAGCCTACATATGTATTGCTTAGAAGGGTCACTGCTGAAATCAGAACAAGTCCATACACAGCATACTTAAAATGATGAATTCTTGTGATAAACTGCTGATAATTCACTCCACAATAATAGGCTAAACAAAAATAGAATAACCAACCTGGAAATGGAATCCATTCTAAGCCGAACATTGGATTAGGTAATTGAGGTTGTGGGATTTTGACGAGGTTCATGACACTTAAATAACCAACTGTGATGATAAAGGAGATCGGCAATACCCATTTGGCTGAGGTACGCTTAGCCATTTTGTGAAAAAACATATGCAAAAAGTAAAATTGAAAAATAATCAGAACAAAATAACCAATATAATTTCCCAATAAGACATTTGCTGAAGCTCTTTTAAAGAAGTCAGCTGCCCCTCCATTTAACGATGCAGAATACAAAAACCCATCGACAATCCCAATAAATGCAAATGGGAAAAAGATGGCTTTCACTCTCTTCCACATAAATCCTTTAGGTGTACCATTTGGATAAGAATGCGCCAATAAAAACTCAGAAATGAAAACAAAACTCGGTGTACTGAACATGAGTAGTGCTACAAGAATAGATGATGATTGTGGGCTAGATAAAATGGCTATTGCATGAATGAGCACAACACTCAAACACGAGATACACCGAATATAAAAAATCTCTTTAATTTGCATTAAAAATCCTCCTTTAGCATTTTGGAAAAATATGTATCATGTTAACATGAATAACACCTCATCAACAGGGACTTTGTGATTATTTCAATACTCTATCCACAGGAACAAAAAAAAGAGCCCTAGTTAGAGCCCTTAATTAGATACAACCGTCGCCTTCCCCTTCCAAATAAGGGTTAAGCCTAATCCGAGAAATAAGACAACACCTGCGAATAGAAATGGGAAATGTATATTTTGATCGAATAAAATCCCGCCAAGGGCTGGGCCGAAAATCGTACCTAGGCTTGTGTAGGTAGAGTTCATCCCTGCGACAAATCCTTGCTGATTGCCAGCGATTTTTGATAAGAAGGTCGTTAATGCTGGACGCAATAAATCAAATGCTAAGAAAATTACACATGTGACAATGAGCACCACCATAAAACCTGACACGACAGTTGAAACAAAAGCGAGCACCGCTCCAACAATCAAGCAGAGCTGAATGACTCTTTTTTCCCCAAGGGTATTAACGAGTTTCCCAAACACCAGCACTTGGATGATAACCGCCACAATCGAGCTGACCGTAATAATCACCGCAATATCTTTTGGACCAAATCCAAACTTATGATTTGTAAACAGGCTGAAGACCGTTTCATACGCAGACAGTCCAAACGCGAGGACAAACACAATGATAAAAGCGATGAGATAGCTTGGATGGATCGATTTTTTCAAATCCTTAAAGAAGGTCGATTCCTTCACTTGATCCATCTGCTTCGCTCGCTCTTCTTTTGTTAATGGCTCCTTCAGCAAAAGCATAGACGAAATGACGGCTATAAAGGCAATCCCTGCTGCAAAGAAGAATGGCAGGCGTACACCGTATTCTGCAATAAATCCGCCAATCCCAGGTCCGATAATAAAGCCGGTACTAATGGCCGCTGATACATATCCCATTGCCTTTGATCTTTCTTGAACGGTCGTGATATCTGCGACATAAGCAGTCACAGCTGGCATAATAAATGCCGCACTAATACCGCCTAGCAGCCTTGCAAAATACAGCACATACACGTGTGTCCCAAGACCGAAGACGAGTTCTGATAACGCAAATAGAAATAGTCCTGACACAATCATAATCTTTCTTCCATAGCGGTCTACCCATCTCCCTGCAATAGGTGATGCAATGAGCTGAGCCACAGCAAACGCCGCCACAAGGTATCCCATCGTACTCCCTGTTAGATGCATCACATTCATGAATAGCGGCATGACAGGAATAATAAGACCAATGCCTAAAAACGCAATAAATATGTTACTTAATAAAATAACGAGTACAGCTTTTTGCTCACGAATCGGTTTTTGCATGATGTTTGTTTCCCCTTTATTGATTCAATTGTTACTCATGATGGTTGATTCCGTGAATAATCAATGAGATCGCTTGTTTTTGTAATTCTTTTTTCTCTTCGATTGGATCATTTTTATACAACACGTCTAATCCGTAAAAAACGGATAATAATATTTTCACCGTTGACTCGACATGCTGGATCGACCAGCTGCCATCTTTGTTACCTTCAAGTATGATGTCTCTCATCACATCATCAAAGTCGGCGTCAATCTTGTTTAGCCGTTCCATGACCTCGTCTGATGTAAAGGCACTTGCACAAAATTCCTCACTTGCTCTCATTAATGGGTAGTTAATGCCCATTTGACTGAGCAGCTCTGCAAATCCTGCGAGCTGATCAATGGCCTGTTGCATCGTTTGTTTTTCCTGATGCCACGTCTCCATCATCAAGAGGTGATCCTCTTCCATGATATGAAGGAACAAAAACTCTTTTCCTTTAAAATGGTGATAAAGGTTGCCTTTACTCACCTCAGCCGCCTCTAGAATATCTCGCACAGATGTTTCTGAGTACCCCTTTTTTGCAAATAAATCACGTGAAGCGATGACGATTTTTCGCTTCGTCTTCTCGCTCTTTTCAGCCCCGCTTTGTGTACTTGTCATCTTTCACAATCCCTTCTATCTTGCTTTTCTTCATCAGGACAATTCAAAACCGACCAGTTGGTTTATTTTTTTATTATAAATGGATCTTTTTCAAAATACAATGAAAAAGTCGTCGAAACAATCACTCATGCCATCTCCTCATTTAAATTCCCTTAATATTTAACTTCACTTAACTATAAACATTGCCTATAATGGAGTAGAGGTGATGTCATTGGATGCAGAAATCATTCATTACAGTAAAAAAATCATTGAATACTCGAATGCACTAGGCTCCATCTACGTAGAAGAGTATCAACGATTTTTAAAACATGAATATGCAGATTTATCAGCCAAACAAGAGCTGACACTTGAATTATTACGGACAAAAACAAGAACAATCAACGAACTAGCTGATTACTTTTCCATTTCGGCAAGTGCCGCCAGCCAGCTTGTATCAAAGCTTGAACAACTTGGCTATGTCAAACGAGAAATTAATCCACATAACCGGCGGGAAATCATTGTTGATTTTGCTGAAAAGGGTCATGACTTTCACAAGAATACAGAAGAAATTCAATTGCACCTCATTCAAAAATACTATGCAAAGCTTCCAAAAGAAGATTTAAAAACATTATTGTCTCTATACGAAAAAATCTATCAGATTGCCAAAGAAACGCCTTAATCCGGTGTTTCTTTCTCCGACATTTAAGTTAGATAAACTATTAAGGGGATGAAAGTATGGATAGTATTCATTTACAAGATGGACGTCATATTGGTTTGTGTGAATACGGGGATCTTGAAGGGTTTCCAGTATTCTTTTTTCATGGAACTCCTGGATCAAGAGTGATGTTTTTAGATGATGACCCCATTTCTAAAGAGCTCGGTGTTCGTCTCATCTGTTTAGACAGACCAGGATTTGGTTTATCTACCCCTCAACCTGAACGTACGATTTTAGATTGGGCAAAAGATGTGTTGGAAGTCGCAGATCATCTTGGCGTTCACCATTTTTCAGTGATGGGTGTATCTGGAGGGGGCGCATTCGCTGCTGGCTGTGCTTATCAATTGCCGAACCGAGTCCTTTCAGCCGCTCTGATTTCAAGTACAACGCCATTTCAGGACGGAAAACCGCCTAAAAGTATGCTCAAAGAAAACAAATTGGCTTTTTTCCTCAGTAAGAAGTTCCCTTGGCTATTGAAAGCAAGCTACCGTTCTCAGAAAAAAATGATTGAGAACAAACCAGAGAAATTTAAGAAGCTGGCCAAAAACGGGAACAAGCATTTACATCCATGGGACCGTCAATTTCTTCAAACCGAAGAGCAATTAGAGATGATGATGACACATTTACACGAAGCCACTCGTCAATCGGTGGATGAATGTATTCATGAACCAGATTTGCTCTCGCGTCCGTGGGCATTTGATATGAAGGATATACAAATCCCTGTTGATGTATGGCATGGAAAAGAAGATGCGATGGCTCCTTTTGCCGAAATAGAAAAAATGGCGCCTAGCATTCCAAACGTCAAAACCTATTATATCGATGAAGCGGGACATTTTCTTACAGATGTAGACGATATTTGGCGAGATATTTTACTCTCTTTAAAAACACGTGCAAAAGAGCATCATCAGGAGCACGCATAAAAAAGCCCCGAAGCTTCGGGTCCCTTTCTTCATTAATATTTTTCATAATATGTCTGCACTTTACTTGGATCTTTTGTCTTCGTTAGAGCGAGCATAAGCAGAATGCGAGCTTTTTGTGGATTCAATGAATCTGATGAGACAAAGTGATGTTCATCATCCATTTTTTCATGGGTCACAATCCCATTTCCTGCACGGCTTGACCTCACGACGACTACATCTTTCTTTACGGCATCTGTTGCCCCTTTGATGGCTTCTGTTGACATCGTTCCATTGCCTGCTGCGGCAACGACTATCCCTTTCGCCCCCGATTTTACTGCTGCATCATACATGTATTTTTGATCATTTTGATAGCCGTATAAAATATCGACTTGTGGTAATTCTTTTATTTTTGATACATCAAATTCACTTTCAGACGTATGTTTTCTTGTTGGTTCGTTATAAAAGGAAACCACTTCACCAGCAATTTCTCCAATATAGCCTTGCTCAAGAGACTTGAAGGAATCGGTTGTCGTCGTGTTTGTCTTTGTAATAAAACGAGCTGATGCAATTCGGTCATTTAATGTGACCATGACCCCTTTGCCCTTTGCTTCTTTTGTAGAGGCAATTTTGACAGCATGATACAAGTTTAGCGGGCCATCCGCACTGATAGCAGATGCTGGACGCATTGAGCCAACGACTACAACTGGTTTATCACTTTTGACAACCAAATGTAAAAAGTAAGCGGTCTCTTCTAGTGTATCTGTTCCATGTGTGATGACAATCCCATCGACTTGATCATCGTTTAAGAGTTTATTCACTCGTTTAGCTAATTTTAAAAGAAGAGCATCATCCACATTTTCACTACCTACGTTCGCCACCTGCTCACCTGTTACGTTTGCAATATCCTTGAGCTGAGGAACTGAAGCAATGACTTTATCGATGCCAAGTGAACCAGATTTATATCCTGTCGTATCTGTATCACTGTCTGAACTGCCAGCAATCGTCCCGCCTGTCGCTAATACCTTAATATTAGACAAGGACTTATTCCCTGTTTCTACGGCTGTCGTTTTGTCCTTTGATTCCTTAGATGCGGTTTCGTTTTCGCTTTGATTTTTCTCTTGGGTACTTGTATTGGCACAAGCTGCTGTCGACATTAATAAAACTGAAAGAAGGACAGCACCTAACCATTTTGTTACGTTCATTCGATCATCTCTTTTCTTAAATATGATGGATTCAAAGCTAGATCTCTTTCTATAGGGTTTACTTTATAACATTCCTTCATTCATCAGCATGAGGCGAAAGTTACAGAACCAAATAAAGGAAAAAAGGTCATTATCACAATCATTTCTTTACATCTAAATACCTATTTTTTTAAAAAGGTAATATTGAGGTTGTTCAATTATTAACAGTAAACGATGCTAGATCATCAATTTATGATAAAATATAGTAAATTTTACAAAAAGGAGTTTACATATTGCAAAAGCTTCAATCATTTCACAAAATCCTAATAACACTATTCCTTAGTTCGATTTTACTCAGTCTGTTCGTATGCTTCTATCCACCGATTCAGGGAGAGCCTGCGTTCATGGTATTTTACGTTCCCATCTTTTTTGTTTGTTATTTCGTCTTTGCGGTTCCTTTGCAGTTGTTGTTTTCTTTGCAGCCAAAGGCTTTCCATCCACTTTATCTTGCTGCTTATTTACTGATCGCAATGGTTGTCATGCTTTTTGTGATCGATGGTATTGGGAGTTCAGTATCTATACCTATCGTTATCATGAGCAGTCTCATCTACTGGATCTTTGATTCTTTGCTTTATCAAAGAACGCATAAAAAAAACACCTAATGTGAAGGTGTTTTTAGCTGCTCGAGTATATGCTCACAATGATCCAAGTACGCTTGGCTAAGCAGGAAGTCTTTCGGTGCGGCGATCGCTGCTAATGTGATCAGGGCATTGGAATGATGAATGAGCGGATTCAGCATTGAATGCTCTACGTCTCTTATTGTTTGAATATGCAACCATTGAGGTGCTACTTCTTCCTCGTAGATCCTTTTTGTTTCTGCGGAATCTACGTTTCGGTCATTTTGTGCCAAAACCAAATAGATCGGTGATTGGATGCGCTTGATATCTGAAGTGGCATCGGCTTTCATGTTCTTTTGAATGAATTCATAACGATCTTTTGTCATCTCTTGATCGTCCGTTTTCTTTTGATATGTGCGAAATGCCGCGCCTTCTTCTAATAATTTGTTTTGCTCATCTTCTTTTTTGAGTGTTTTTTGAATTTGTTCTTGAGATGCACCCGCTTCTTTTAATGTTTGAAGTGTATTGTACCTTCCCTGTCTCATCCAATTGACAGCAGGCCCGACAAGGATGGAGGCTGTGATATCGGTTCGATCTGTCATTACTTTTGGGATCACCCAGCCCGCTTGGCTTGCTCCCCATAAGATGATTTGTTTTGATTGAAGATTGGGCTCTTTCTTCGCCCATTTGATCACATTCTCTACTTCCTTTGCACGATCATCCATGGATTGATGCAGCCAGTTTCCTTCTGATTGACCCACCCCGGGCTTATCCCATGATATAGACGCATAGCCTTGCTTTGCAAAGCGTTCCATTAAAGGTCTGTATCCTCCGTCATATGTGGCATTTTGTGGACCATCTCCGTGTACAAAAAGGACAATTCCTTTTATTGACTCCTTCTTAGGTGTTGTGACGATACCTGATAATGTCCCATCCGCAGTCTCCATGACGACTTCCTTTTCATTCATAGCGAAGCTGTTTTCATAAAATACAAATGCTGTGATACAAATGAAGGCCGCCACTGCGATGATCAGCCAAATCCTTTTTTTCAATTTCTATTCCCCGCTCTCTGTTCAACTGTGTACACCATGGAATCTTGGTACGTGACAGAGACTGGTACATTCTCATATAAGATCATATAAGAAGGCTGGTCAAACGGAGCTTCGTGTAGAAAAGCCTCAATTTCTTCAATGACTTTCTTTTCATCCCCGGCTAAAAAACTTTTGACCGCGTAAGAACCAGCATCCAGTCTCACATCGTAATCCTGTTCATTTGATACATAATAAGAAATGGTTGAGTCATCTTGCAGATTGATCACATAATATCTCTCCTCAAAAAGAGACAGATCCAGCTCCTTTTGGTGAACGATTTGTTTAAAGTCGAGCTCTGTTTCACTCTTTAGAAGATGATCTGGGATCTGTTTTAAATAACGAATTGGCCGATCTTGAGTCGTTGTTTGATTAAGCTGAAGGCTGTTTTGAATCGACAGCATATGCTCCAGACGCTGTTTCACTTCGCTCAATTCCTGTAGTTGCTTCTCGACCTGATCCAGCATACCTTGATAGGACAGAGTCATACCGGGTTCTTTCGAAAAGCTCTCGCTGATATCTTTTAAAGAAAACCCCGCCTTTTTTAAGAAGAGGATTTGATAAAGGGTGTAAATTTCTTTTTCATCAAATAATTGGTATCCATTTTGAGCGACCTTCGCAGGGCGGACGAGATCCTGTTCTATATAATGACGAAGCGTATACTTTGTGATGTTTAATAGCTTACATACTTCTCCACTTGTTACATACGTCACTAGATTCCCTCCTTGTGTACATAGTCTAAACCATGTGGTTACCACACAGTCAATCATGCCATAAAAAAATCACCGAGGACATCTTCCCTCAGTGATGTGTCATTTCTATTTCATACTTGGACCAGCATGTGAAAAAATCGGATCTTTCAATTCAAAATCAAATGTCTTGCCGTCAACAATACCGACTGTTTTCTCATGATCATACAGCTCGAGCAGACAAGCTGCCATTTCTTTTGATGTATGATATTTCTTGATATTGCCTTCATATTCGAATTGATCTACATCTAATGAACGCTTTGCAAATTCCGATTCTGTTGCAGAAGGTGCTAATATTTTTGCCTGTAACTTAGCTCCCTTTTCTTTCAACTCTAGTGCCAGTCCTTCTGTAAAGGCACTCACGTAAAACTTTGTGGCCGAATAGGTGACGGCATTGCCGACGACTGTATAGCCCGCTCTTGAAGAAATGTTGATCAGCTGAGCCCCTTCTACTTGCTCATAATCACGAACAAATAAAGTGGATAAAATCGTTAAGGCTTCGATATTCAGATGAAGCATATCTCCAATTTTACTTACATCCTGTTCTCCTATCGAGCCGAAATGGCCGAATCCTGCATTATTAATGAAGGTGTCGAGCTCATATTCAGCCAATGATTCATAAAATGAATACACTTGCTCCATGTCGGTTAAATCGACAGACTGTATATTTACTTCGATATCGGGATATTGATCAAGAATTTCCTTCTTCAGTTCTTGGAGTTTCTCGAGCCGGCGTGCAGCTAAAATAAGATTTTTGCCTCGTGCTGCAAAGGCCAGTGCCGCCTCATATCCAATACCTGAACTTGCTCCTGTAATGACTGTATAGCTCATTTTATATCCCCCTATGAACGTCTTCTAACTAGTTAAATTATAACGACAGCACTTCGCTCTAGTCAATTTTGAAGAGAATCACAGGGGTGATTAGCTTGTCTATCTTCATTCATCATGTTGGAGGATGTCATGTTGAGATTTTTTTGTTAATTTGTGAAAAACCAATTGGTAGGAATGTTCGATTAACTCCTCTACAAATGAAGCTGGAATGTCTGCATCAAGGTAGATGGAATTCCAATGAGTCTTATTCATATAATAGCCAGGAATAATCCCCTCATGCATCTCTCTTAGTTCTTCAGCACGTTGAGGGTCACATTTTAAAGTGATCACAGGCTTTCGATTCGCATCTCCGCCCATCATAGCAAACATCTTTCCACCAATATGATATCGATCTGCCTGCCATTCTGGCTGATAATCATGGGTGACTCCTTTTAAAGAAAGGCAAAATGCCTGTAGATTCTCTTTTTCCATTAGATTCGCTCCTTTTTAAGTCGTCTTCTATCTTTCTATTATATCGACAATGAAGGCATATATCTGATTTTTTTCATTCACTTCACAACAATAAAGCACAGACCCGCTGGGTTCTGTGCTTTTCTATCAATGCTTCTTTCTTATTCAAACGCCTTCTTCAATTGATCACTCATGAGATGCCAAGCCTCTTCAGCTATTTCTAAATCTCCGGCATGCGTGAAGGCGTGGGGAACTCCTTTAAACTGTCTGTACGTGACGTCTATCCCTGCTTCTTTTAACTTCTCCGCATATTGTTCGGCTTCTTGAGCTAGCGAATCTCTTTCAGCTGTGATAACGAGAGCTGGTGGCATTTGTGCCAAGGCTGAACGATCGGCAAAGATTGGAGAAACGAGCGGATTGCGCGGATCTTGGCCTTGCAGATAGAAGGCATTAAAGAGCCTCGCCATTTCAACTGGGATCGCTTCTTCAAATGCTGGCTTTTGTGCTGGATCAGTGGCTAAATCAAGTGGCGGATAATCAAGCACTTGATAGACAATCGGGAGTTGGTTCCCTTTTTGAATATTTAAGAGACAAGCAGCCGTTGCCAAGTTTCCTCCTGCGCTATGTCCGCCAATGGCTATTGCTTTGGGATCTATTTGAAGCTCATCAGGGTGTTCATACAGCCACTTCAGCACATCGTAGCATTCATGAAGAGCGGCTGGGAAAGGGTGCTCTGGAGCAAGCTGATACTCGACATTGACGACGATACATTGGGCTCGGTCTGCAATGACCGGACACCAGTGGTTATCCATTTCAGCACTGCCTAGAATAAATCCTCCGCCATGTAAATTCACAAAAACAGGAAGCGGCTGCTTTGATGTGTTGACTGGCTTAAATACCCATACCTTTGTTTCGCCAGCACTTGTTGGAATGTCATATTCCATTTTGTTCACTTCAGGTGGATGGACTGGTTTTAGTTCCGATTGACTCGGTAATGAACCTTCAGATGGTTGACGTAATGACTCAGCGATTTTGATTTGTTCTTCTAAGTTCATGATCTCAGTCTCCTGTCTTATTTATTTCTTCTTAACTCATTCGTTTCTTTTTCCTCTTTTCCTTCTACTGAATCAGCAGCACATTCACATTGGTTCACTTTTTATCTATCTCCCCATTTTCGCCCTCTTTGAAACAAGTATTGAGAAAATAAAAAAAGCACTGCGGCGCTAAGTCCTCAGTGCTTTTCATCTGTTTTATGAAACTTGCTGTTCTACCTTCACTCGTTTAATGAAGAAAGCGATGATCAAACCAATGACTGTCATGATCACAGCAAAGATAAATGCATGCTGGACGCCATTTGTAAAGGCGAGCAGCTTGTTCATCGGATTTGCAGGATCAGCCACATTTTCCATAAAGCTGCGGGTTCCTGATGAAAGGATTGAAATACCGACCGCAGTACCAATGGCTCCTGACACCTGCTGCAATGTATTCATAATCGCTGTACCATGCGGATATAGCTCTGGCGGCAACTGATTTAATCCATTTGTTTGTGCAGGCATCATGATCATCGCGATGCCGACCATTAATGTAATATGAAGAGTCACAATGTATCCAATTGATGTATTCACACTTAGATTGGTGAAACCTAACATCGTCGCTGCGACGATCGCAAGCCCTGGAATCACAAGCCATTTCGGTCCAAACTTATCAAATAAACCACCCATGATAGGAGATAGCAGACCGTTGATAATTCCACCTGGCAATAGCATTAAACCTGCTGTAAAGGTCGTTAGTGCCAAGGATGTTTGCAAATACAATGGCAAAATCATCATGGCAGACAGCATCACCATCATACACACTAAGATCAGCAGTAACCCAATGACAAACATCGGATATTTAAACGGGCTTAAGTTCAGCATCGGTTCCTTCATATTCAACTGTCTGAGAGAGAATACAAGAATCCCAATGACACCTACTACAATTGCCACGATCACATGCATACTGCTCCAGCCGCCGCCTTCACCGGCGCTACTAAAGCCATACACAATTCCTCCGAAACCAATGGTTGAAAGCACAATCGATAAGATATCAATTTTCGGTCTTGTTGGTTCTGTAATATTTTGCATGAAGATAAAACCAAAGACGAGTGCAGCTATTAATAGCGGAAGTGAAATCCAGAAAATCCAATGCCAAGTCAGCGATTTCAAAATAAGGCCAGAGACTGTTGGACCAACAGCTGGTGCAAACATGATCACAAGACCTATAATCCCCATAGATCTACCTCGTTTATGAGGCGGGATGATTACCAAAATCGTATTGAACATCAATGGAAGAAGCAATGCTGTTCCGACTGCCTGTACGACACGTGCCACCATTAAAATACTAAAGACTGGCGCAACTGCTGCGATAAAAGTTCCAATGATCGAAAAGACGAGCGATGTCATGAAAAGCTGTCTTGTTGTAAACCATTGAAGAATGAGTCCTGAAATTGGTACGAGAATACCAAGTGTTAATAAATATCCTGTTGTCAGCCACTGAGCTGTCGTCGCTTCAATTCCAAAGTCTAACGTTAAGCTTCTCAGCGCCATATTTAGTGCCGTTTCACTGAACAGGCCAATAAAACCGGCTGTGATAAATGAGATAATAATGGGCAGCGTTCGAATATGAGAAGCTGCTGCTTGCTGTTTGTTCATAGTAGGTTGGCTCCTTTTCTTTTTCAATTTAAATCAATCATAGGAAGTAAGGACGGTCAGAAATGAGCCACTTCAATGTCTATTGAAAACAGATAAAATCTGTTTTTCTGCAGCGAATTGAGCGATTTTTTCGATTGAATAACCAGATTCATGAATATAAAACATCAGTTCAGGCGTCATCGGAGAGGACATACAAAGTGTCGTCAGTTCAATATCCTGTATGTTCGCTTCCCCTTTTTCATCTGCTTCTTCTAGCAAATCACGAATCATTTGCCTAAGCGATTGACTGTAATGACAGTCATACACTTTGCTTGTCTGCTCTAAATTCCCAGATATCGTAAGCATCCGAATCCAGTCTAAATGATGACCGACAATGAGATGAATTTCTTCGAGCACATAACGCAAACGTTCACGAACTGGCTGGTCACTGATTTTGCTCAAGTAAAGATGCAAAGCAGGGATCAGCTGTTCAAATCTTTCTCCAAGGATCGAAAGGCACAAATCACTTTTATTGGCATAACGGCGATAAAGAGTACCCTGCCCAACACCAGCTGTTTTGGCAATTTTATGCATGCTGACATTTTCCACGCCAAATTCCTGAAACAAAGTAAAAGCGACTTCTTCAATTTCCTTCCCAATATCCTTTTCCATGATGCTTCACCTTCTTTACCTTCATCCATATTGCACTTCTCTCTATGTGTTCAATCAAAACTTTTTGATTTTCATTAGGACAATTGTACCGGTATTATCTTACGGACAACTGTCCGCTTTGTCAATCATTCTTTAGTAAATCGCCTGAAAAAGATCATTTTCTTTCATAACTTCCTATAAAAAAATAGAAGAGTCTAGTAAAATATCCTCTTTAATATCATATATTAGACCGATTTTCCATTTCGAGAGAATCATGTATGATCAATTAAGAAAACGCTTTCAAAACAAGAGAGGGGAATGCCTACATGTCTTACCGTGTGAAACGAATGTTAATGCTGCTTGTCACTGGAATCGTCTTGAGTTTGTCCACATTTACTGCGGGTGCCTCGGCTCAAACAGGCGGGTCGTTTTATGAGCCTTTTAACAACTATAATACGGGGTTATGGCAAAAAGCCGATGGGTACTCGAATGGAAACATGTTTAACTGTACGTGGCGTGCAAACAATGTCTCCATGACGTCGTTAGGGGAAATGCGGTTATCGCTTACAAGTCCTTCCTATAATAAGTTTGACTGCGGAGAAAATCGTTCCACTCAAACATATGGCTACGGGCTTTATGAAGTCAGCATGAAACCAGCCAAAAATGTTGGGATCGTGTCTTCGTTCTTTACTTATACAGGACCGACTGATGGTACGCCTTGGGATGAAATTGACATCGAATTTCTAGGAAAAGATACGACAAAGGTTCAGTTTAACTACTATACCAATGGTGTAGGGAATCATGAAAAGATCGTCAACCTTGGTTTTGATGCAGCAAACTCTTATCACACGTATGCATTTGACTGGCAGCCTAACTCGATTAAATGGTATGTAGACGGACAATTAAAACATACTGCCACTACTCAAATCCCTCAAACCCCAGGAAAAATTATGATGAACCTGTGGAATGGTGCAGGTGTCGATGAATGGCTCGGCTCCTATAACGGTGTTACACCACTCCATGCGCATTATAACTGGGTGCGTTACACAAAAAGATAACCACATTACAAAACCTGTGACTTGTCACAGGTTTTCTTCATTCAAATGGAATTGGTTTTTAGTTGATGAACGAGCTTTTGTTCATAACTGTGGATAACATCTTCATAACTTTCTATCTTGTAATCTAACCGCTTAATCGTCTCTTCGATTTCCTTTTGCTTTTCTACAAGTCTTTCTCTCTCATTGACCAAAATACTTTTCCGCGAGGACAGGGTATGATCCTCGCCCTCGATAAATAAAGCCGTATATTCTCGAAGTGCATCAATTGAGAGACCCGCATTTCTCATGCATTTTATAAATTCAATCCACTGAATATCCTCTTCTGCATAATCACGAACACCGTTTTCATCCCGCCGGATCGGTCGAATTAACCCAATATTCTCGTAGTATCTGAGCGTAGCAGTAGATAAATCAAGCTGCTTGGCGGCTTGTGCTATTTTCATTGTTTTCACCCTTCTCTTCTTCTCTCACCTTATGAAAAATGAAATTCCTTATTTTTATCATCTCCAATTTGATAGAGAACGCAAGATCCTTTTGGCTCAATTCTTTATTTAAGGATGTTGAAAAGCCTGAAGAGGGTTCTCTATTGACTTAGAGTTTACTTTAAGACGTACAGTATAGAAGTAGAACAGAATCTTACTTTTGAAAGGATGATCCAGAATGTGTCAGACGCACCAATCAAACGTTTTAAGTGTTTCACATGCAAAAGCGAATTTTGAACGGACAACCATTGAACGAAGAGCGCTTCGTCCACATGATATTTTAATTGATATTCAATTTAGCGGGATCTGTCATTCAGATATCCACAGCGCCTTTGATGAATGGGGCGGCGGTATTTTCCCAATGGTTCCGGGTCATGAGATTACTGGAGTTGTTGCGGCTGTCGGTGATGCTGTGACGAAATTTCAGATTGGAGACCGTGTAGGCGTTGGCTGCTTTGTTGATTCCTGCGGCACCTGTGAATATTGCCAAAACGGAGACGAGCAATATTGCACGAAAGGAGTCGTCCAAACCTATAGTAGCATTGATTATGACGGAGAACCAACTTATGGCGGCTATAGTCAGAAGATTGTCGTGACAGAGCGCTTTGTCGTCAGCATTCCAGATCAATTATCCCTTGATGCCGCAAGTCCTCTTCTCTGCGCTGGCATTACCACTTATTCTCCGTTAAAGCACTGGAAGGCAGGCCCGGGTAAAAAAGTGGCCATCGTCGGGATGGGTGGACTCGGTCATGTCGCCATTCAATTCGCACGTGCACTTGGCGCTGAAGTCACGGTATTGAGCCGCTCTATGAATAAAAAAGAAGAGGCACTGTCATTTGGTGCAAAAGACTATTTTGCCACAAGTGATCCCGATACATTTAAAACATTAGCCGGTCAATATGACCTCATTCTCAATACAGTCTCTGCCAATATCAATGTAGACGCCTATTTATCCTTACTTCGCGTGGATGGAACCTTAGTGAATGTCGGTGCACCGCCTAATCCAGATCAATTCCATGTCTTTTCATTAATTTCCGGCCGCCGTAGCATTGCTGGTTCACTCGTTGGCGGCATCCAAGAAACACAAGAAATGCTCGATTTCGCAGCTGCTCACCATATCGCACCACAAATTGAAGTGATTAACGCAAGTCAAGTTGATGAAGCGTATGAACGTGTGCTGAAAAGTGATGTGCGTTATCGGTTTGTCATTGATATTTCGACATTATGATCGGATTCTATCTGGAAAGACCAGCTCAATGGCTGGTCTTTTTTAATGGTGGATATCCTGTTTTTCTTGTAGTGAGATTTTAGAGGATATGTTCAAAAATCATCCAACATTTTCATGAAATCATCTCTTTTTTTTAGAACTAAATTTATTGACAAAAAATAAATAAACATGTTATTATTAAAAATTTGATTATTTTATCTCTAAGTGTGGTACCCTTAAAGTAGATACATGATATGGAGGCGGATGATATGTTTCAAATTGGTGATAACATTGTTTATCCAATGCACGGAGCAGGTATAATTGAAGCCATAGAAGAAAAAGAATTTTCTGATGAAAAACAACAGTATTATGTGATTAATATGTCAATCAGTCATATGAAAGTGATGATTCCAACACGGAAAATATCGGGTTCACGCATTAGACCTGTTACAGATATACTGGCATTAAACAATGTGATGGACATTTTCCAGCATGGCGAATCAGATCAAATACCGACATGGAAAGAACGGCATACAATTAATACAAACAAAATAAAAACGGGTAGCATCCAAGACGGTGCTGAAGTTGTACGTGACCTGATGCGTATGAAAAAAGAGAAAGCACTAAATGCAAGTGAAAAGAAAATGCTAGATGATGCCCATGAATTTTTGCTAAGTGAATTAGAGGTCATCAAAGGGATTACAGAAAAACAAATCAAAAGTTTCTGTTAAGAACTCTGCCGTCTTTTGGGCATCCCTCACCATTTTTGAATTCAAGTTCTCTGACCCACCCTTCAATTAATGAAAGAAAAAAGAATTTATTTAGGCAAATTCCGCATATTGTAAATCCAATATGCTATACTGTTGATAAACCTTTGAAGCATGAATTTTTTTACGATTACCTTGTAACATCTCCCTACTTGTACGCTGAGTAGGGTTTTTTATTGAAGAAATAAATGAAAACACAAAAAAACAGGCTCTCTACAGAGAACCTGTTTTAAAAAATGAAGATTAAGCAGTTTTTTGAACGTTAGCAGCTTGAGCTCCACGAGAACCTTGCTCTACGTCAAATGTTACTTTTTGACCTTCGTCTAAAGATTTGAATCCGTCACCTTGGATAGCTGAGAAATGTACGAATACATCGTCGCCTTCTTCACGTTCGATAAATCCAAAACCTTTTTCTGCGTTAAACCATTTTACTGTACCTTGTTCCATGTTTGTTGCCTCCTAGTGCGTTATCACACAATGTATTATACTATCCTTGCCCAAAGTATCCTCAAGACGAAAAGTCTTTCTTCATGCTATCCTTTACGCCGAACAAAAATAATTAATCTTATTGTAACATGATTCGGAAATAATTGCAATTTAGGATTTAAAAGAGCAAAATCAACGATCATACTCAATTTTGTTCTTCTCTGACTTTAAACTATTTTTTTGCAAAAAGGGTGTTCAATCCGAAAGGAATAAACAAGTTTATAACGTCAATCCATTTTTCAGACATCTTTCAGCTTTATTTAAAAGTAAGGAATAACGAAACATTACTGTACTCTTAGAAATTTGATGTCATTTTTATTTTAGTTAAGGTTAGCATCTTTATTTCTATCAATTCTTAAAGTTACTATAAGACTAGCTACGCTGGCTAAAGTTCCTACAACAGAAACAACAATTGTTAAAAAATCTGGAATAAGAAATCCTATTGGAATGAGCCCCAGAAAAGATAGAACAATAAAACATTGGTATACACTAGATATAGTTCTCACAATCAAGTGACTGAAAAAGGACATCACTAACGGAGGAATGAATAAACATACCATTATTACAATTGATATTATTAAAATGTGAGGCTGATCAAATGAAATGACATGATCCCCAGGGGAATTTTTGGCAGCCACTAGCAAAACAACTATAGACATCATGAGAGTAAGTAAAACTAGAGAAAACCTTTTTATCATGTTATAACTCCTTTGGTTGATCTTATGCGACTTAATTTCTTTTTATCAAATTATCTCATTATAACCTTTATTTAACAATATGAAAGATGCAAGGAAACTAAAAGCTGAATAAAAGAGCTTATTCAGTTCTTTTATGGACAACAATCACATCATGACTGACAACTATTCTTTAGAGGATAGTAATTAAGATTTCACAGCTAGCATACAATCGATGTATCTTGTGATCTCTTTCTAATAAAAGAGCACACAAAAAAAATACCAATGGTACACGACCCTTGGTATTTTTTAGAGATGCCCGAGAGGACTTGAACCTCCACGGGGTTATTCACCCCTGACTCCGATTTGCACATATTTTGCACAAAACCTAATCTATTTCTTTACATTTTCCGACTCAAGTCTGATTAACCAGTTATGAACTAATGAGTTAAATACATCGGGTTGTTCGATTTGCAGGTTGTGGCCAGCCATATCAAGCACTGCAAAGGTTGCCCTTGGATAGTCTTCGATCAGCCGCCACGCATCGTGATATCCAACTACATTGTCTTGACGCCCTGTGATAATGAGCGTGGGATACTGAAATTCAGATGAAATGTCGAAGGTATAGCCATATCCATTTTGAAGAATGTTATTGATGAATTCATGATTTGTTTGTTTAGAAGGAAGGTAAATTTCATCTCGAAACCTCTCCCATTCCGGTTTTCCTTGCACAACTGCCATGGAGGAAAATTCATCCGTCTCCTCTGGAGAGAGTTGTGATATCAAGCTGCTGTCACTTTTTAGAACGGTCTTCTCTGGCACGACTCTTTTATCGAATACAGGTATAGTCATTGGGGCCACAAGCAGTAATCCACGAACGGTTTCCCGGCGTGAATGAACAATACCTCTAGCTATGTACCCTCCATACGAATAACCACAAACAATAAACTGTTCATCAGGAATAATCTCGTCCAAAAGACGCAATACCGCTTCTAACATATCATCTGAGTTCTGAATAGATGGATGCGGCTCGGAACGTCCCATCCCCGGTAAGTCTATGTATATTCTTTTCCAACCGCTTTGTTTTTCAAATACCGGTTCCAATGCATGTAACATCACTTGATGGTCAAGTGTCCAACCATGTAATATTACAATTGGAAATCCTTCTCCAATGACTTTATGGTAAATTGACATGTATTTGCATCCCCTTTTCTAGCGCTTTCCTAGTAATCTCAAGCTTTTTTGTTGTTTTTCTTCATCATAGCTTAAAGTGAATAAAATCTTTGTTAGGAAGCTATGCTATGATTCCCTAACGAACTTCTCACGTAGATGGATTTTATTATGACTTTGATTTTTTTAATTGGTTTTCGCCCCATAAAAGAAGTTGTTCAAATATAGGGATCAGCTCTAGTCCTGCCCCAGTCAATGAATATTCTACTCTTGATGGAACTTCATTATACTGAACTCGTTGAACAATTCCATTTTCAATCAGGTCCTTTAATGATTGATTGAGCATTGTTCCTGTAATTCCATACACTTTACGCTTTAACTCATTATATCGAATCTCCTTGTAACTACATAGTACAGCTAAGATTTTCAAATTCCATTTTCCCGCTAATATATTTAATGCATAACTCGCTGGAGCTATCGCTTTATTCAGCTCACTTTCAGTCATATTTTATCCACCCCTTAGTCAGTTTTTCCTTCCTTAAGCAGTTTATATTGCGTACTTGTTAAATCAATTCCATTTATTATAATCAAATATGTAAACCGTGTCATCCATGTAATAGAGAGCAAAATTGATTATAAAACCCTTCAAGTTAATACTTTTTCAAGGAGATGGAGTGAGTAAATGAAAAATGAAAAGATGCGTGCTGCACAATATTCTAAATATGGATCACCGAATGTTCTTTTTGAAGATTCTATATCAAAACCTGTTATAGAATCTGGAGAAGTACTCATTCGTGTACATGGGTCGAGTGTAAACTCTATGGATACACTGTTTCGATCAGGTAAGTTAAAACTATTAACGGGTAATCAATTCCCTAAAGGGACAGGAGCAGATTTTTCTGGAGAGGTTGTTGAAGTAGGATCGAACGTAAAAAGTTATCAATTAGGTGATAAAGTGTGGGGGGTTCTTCCTATGAATCTCAGGAGCCAAATTGGTAGTGCCGCTGAATATGTAGCTATATCACCTGAGAAAATATCTAAAACTCCTACAAAGATTGATCTCATACAAGCCGCGGCATTGCCTGGCGTAGGTGCTACTGCAATTATTGCCTTAAAATATCAAGCTAAACTTAGAAGAGGCGAAAATTTACTTGTACGTGGTGCAAGTGGAGGAGTCGGAAGCATTGCGATTCAAATTGGAAAAATGTTAGGTGCTCATGTAACTGCTCTTGCAAACGAAAAACATCTCACTTTTCTTCAAGAGCTAGGTGCAGACGAAGTACTTGATTATAAAAAGACGTATCCTACTGATCTTAAAAAGTTTGATGTAGTCATGGACACAGTTGGAACTGACCTCAAACATTATAGGCGCCTGCTTACAAAGAACGGAAGAATGGTTACTATTGGATTTCCTAGTTTTTCGTCTTTCATATATATATTAGCTTCAACTACTTTCGGTTCTCGTAGAGTTCGCACATTCAGCGCAAACCCCAAAAATGAACTTTTAAAAGAATTAGCATCTTATGTAGATTCCAACAAGGTCAGACCAGTTGTTGATAGCATTTATGTTTTATCTGATGTTGCCAAAGCTCATCATTCCTTAGAAACTGGAGGTGGACGAGGAAAACGTATCATAAATTTACTTGATAAAAAACAAACCATCATTTCAGGATAAAATGGACGCTAGTTTCTTGTAAAAGGCGTTATCAAGCGGGGCTTTAGATGGATTGAGATCAAATTCTAAAAATCGATGAAATTAAAGAAAAGTTTAAAAGGAGTGAATAAACACTCCTTCTAAACAAAAATTATGAACGGTGTACTGTAATCTTATAAATGAGACGCTTATCGTTTTTATCATAGGCATAAACCAATGCTACGCCAGTTGAAGAATGAGAAGATACAACTCCAGTAGAACTAATGCTAATAATATTACTGCCGTGGATGATTTCCCATCTTGTAAAGCCGCTTAGCAATGTAATACTTCGATTCAATCGCATGTGGTAATCCATATCGATTTTATTGGCAGGTTGTACATTATGCTGTACATTCGCAGGTTCTTGGGCAGATGCTTGGTTTGTTAAAGCTGGAAAAGCTAATGAAGAAATAGATAATACTGAAACAATTAATCCCTTGTTAAGTTTATTCATAATATCCTCCCTAAAATTTGGTTTTTGATCAAAATATATTATAACATGTAAATAATTTGTATAATAGGTTATTTTCCCTAAAATATATTAACGCTTTTCAACTTACAAAACTTATTAGAAAATATCATGCGTGTGTTTTTTCCTATAATAAATCTTTTTGTAAGCATGATGAAAAATAAAATACCACACTAAAAACTTGTAATGATTAATGGAACATTAAAAGCGAAGTTTTGAAATATTAATTGATCAAGAAGAAGAATATCATACAATCAAAGAAAGACTAGGACATGCATCTATTCGGACAAAAATAAACGTATATGGTCACTTATTCCCTAACAAACAAAAGGCTATGGCTGAAAAATCGGACGACATTATATAAAAATATCGATCTCAAACAAAAAAGTCCACTTACTTAAGGTGAGTGGACAGATTTATTTAGAAGTTAAAAACCAAAGGTCTATAACCTTTGGTTTCTTAGATGCGGCCGAGAGGACTTGAACCTCCACGGGTTATTCACCCACTAGGCCCTCAACCTAGAAAAAATTTTATTCCTCTTACGAAAAGTTGATTTCACTACAATTACAACAATAGGCTTTTTATGTTCAATATCATTAATTCCAAAAAAAGTTGGGCAAAACAAGGACATATTCAGTACAAATAAATATCTATTGTAATATATTAATCCATTCTCTTCAATGGCTTATTTGCCTTGATTTCAATAAAATAAAAATCCCAAATGAAAGAAATAATTGTTATTATAAGTATTATGAAGAAAAATTTATAGGGGAAAGCTCAAATTCTCCCGCCTATATAAATAAGGTCATAAACGTAAATGTTGATGTACTTGGAAATTACGCTAAGGTAAGGAGATATTTAAATGGTTTCAAAAATAATAGATGAAGAAATTCCTCATAGAGATGAAGAATCAATGGATAGACTAATTATTGAAAATTTGGCTTGTTTGGAAATTAATGAATTAATACTTCAACCACCCTTCCATTTAGTAGGTAATATTGCTCTAAATGATAAAGGAATCTCTTATGACGGTGAAATACTTGTTTATAACAGTAATCATTTAACCAAAGAAAATGCTGTTGGCGAAGTTAAAATTCAAATTAAAGGAACGACAACTTATAAAAAAGTCCATAAAAAAAGTAACATAAAACATCAAGTCGAGAAATCAGATTTAGAAAATTATTATAAGTTTGGGGGAGGAGTCTTATACTTCGTCGTAACAATAAATAAAAGAACAAATAAAAGACAGGCATACTATAAGATTTTAGCTCCATTGGATCTAAAAGCCCTCTTACTGAAACTTGATAATAATAAAAAAAATTCCATTTCAGTAGAGTTTAAAAAATTAGAAAAGGGTTCTTTAGAATCTTTATGCAAATTATTTATAAAACTCGTAAGGAAACAACCTACCCACTTCATTGAGTTTAGTGAGCATAGGAATTTCACAAATTATAAAATAGACATCAGTGATATCAACAGCGATTCTTCTGATTTATTTGACAGCACTGCCTATGTTTATGGATTTACAACAGACAATTTAGAGATTCCTATCAGCGTGGTCCAATTAGACAAAATTAAAAGAGGATACAGAGAAAATATTGCATTAAATAATGAAGAAATTAATATTTACTATGAAATAGTCGAAACGGAACGCTCTTATGAAATATTAGTAGAAAACACTTTAAGTATTAATTTAAAAAAAGGGAAAAAGGGCGGATCTTTTAAATTAGGAAGATTGCAAACTCTTGGTTCATATATGAAGTCTTTAAAGATTATAAATTATTTTATTTTACATGGAAAACTTCCATTCCATTCGTTCGATCTAGAAATGAGTTTAGACAATCCAAAAAAATTCAAGAATATTGAGGAACACATAAAAAATCATCAAGAGTTAATAACCGTTTGCAAACAAATAGGATTAAACGAAAATTATGTATTTAATAAAGAAGAAAATTTATCATCTCTATTTAACGGTATCCTTGATATATTTAAGAATAAAAAATATAACTTGTTAAAAATTAAAAACGAACAAAAATTGCTAGACATGAGAGTATATGCAATTGATCTTTCTGATTACGTAAGAGTCAGATTATTGTTTTCTGAAAATAAATTCTATAATTTTTATAATAATGAAATACTCTCTAAAGTAGGAGGCTTAATACCGAAAGGAAAGCTACCTAAAGAAGGTAAGTTTCCATTACATGAAAATTGGGAGAACTATTATCAGAAAGTAAGTTTTTTCTCAATACTAGATGTAGAGGATATAGAAAAAGATGCAAACTTTAATTTTGAAGTTGTAAAATCGTCTTTTTCTGATACTTATCATGACTTCAAGACTCATCAAACAATAGTTATTTCATTAGTTTATATAAATTACTATATTAAATATCATAATGAAGAATTTTTAGATTTCGCTCTTGATCTAAATAATCGACATCTCTTGCATTATCCAGAAAATCATATTCCCAAAATTAATACTTATCTAATAAAAATTTTAAGAGGAGATTCACTTTCAGCAGAAGAACAAACTGACATCATAGATATAGGAGAAAGAGCCGAGAGTGCTGAGGATACAACTTTGATGTTTGCCTGTGAAGTCTTATTAGGATCTAAGGAGAAGGCTAGAAGAAAATTAAACAATATTGGAGAAGAAGAAAGAAAAGAATTGATGAAATACCCTATTTATCACCAATATCAAAATTTAAATTAGCATACTTTTATTTTAAAGAAGAGGAATGGAATTTTTCCTTTCCTCTTTATACTTGCAGAACAGCAATTTCTGTTTAATTGTAAGTGTTTTTTCACATTGTTTTTTACTAGAACCACACACCAAAACCTTCATCATATAACTATCCATATCCCACAGAGTTTTCTTAACTCCCTACACGTTCAGCTAGTATTTGCATTTCTTCTCTAAATGAGCTGTCAGAATTAGCTTTTTCATTTTTGTTTAGCTCACCCGATATAGCTACACTCCCGACTATCATCAATGCCAAGATAATCATTTTTATTTTCATATATGATTTCTCCTTTTTTAATTTCTGTTCTAGCTAGGTTGACAATATGATAATAATCACTAGCCATTTCAAATCTTCCAGCTCTTCTAAAGTATTCAGCTGCTTCTAATGCAAAGTCTTCAATATCACTATACATTTTCCTACTTTTTAAGAACCCAAAACATCGGTCTAACAAATGCTTATCTTCTTTTAAATACAGACCTTGAAGAATGTTAAATTTCGAAATATACTTGACATCCATACAATTCAAATATTTTACATGTTATGATGAATTTGTAATAAAACCAAACTGAGGGGGAAGTATTATGAATAAACTTTACAAGGGATTAATTGTTTCAGTATTATCAATTTCTTCATTAGCTCTTCCAGCTTTAACAAATCAAGCTTCTGCGCAAGAACCTGCAAAAATTCACAATATAGCAAAGCCTACAAATGAAATTGGAACGGTCGATTTCCATATGCTAAGAAACTCAAACGTTGGATTGCTGTATGGCTATACAAGATGGGAAATCATCTCTGGCAGTCACCTTATTAGCATTAGTTCTAGTGGTGTCGTATCTTCTTACTCATCACTTGGCACGGCGTTGGTTTATGCCTATGATATAAACGATAATTACGTCATTTTTAAGATTACAGTTGAACCTCGATAATTAAAAAAGTCCACTTACTTAAGGTAAATGGACAGATTCATTTAAAAGTGATAAAAAATTAAAAAACCAAAGGTTTACCACCTTTGGTTTCTTAGATGCGGCTGAGAGGACTTGAACCTCCACGGGTTATTCACCCACTAGGCCCTCAATGCCGTGGAAACGGGTTGTCTCCTGCAAACAATCACATCACTTGCACTCATTTGCGCCACATTCACATAAAATCGTCTATTTTCAAATATCGTGGTGAAAATTTGGTGAACCTATATTCTCCCTTATATTACGCTAGTTAAAACCTATATGCGAATATTACCTAAATGAACATAAATACGTATTATTCTATTAAACGTTCGTAATAATTTCATTGGTATCCTAATAAATTTTATATACTTGGGTTAATATATTATATAGTCTTAAATGATAATGCTGTAAGTTAAGAGTTTGAAAGGAGTTAAACTAACATGGAAATCAATAATTTGCTTACTTTACATAACAGACAAGACTTAAGAGATTGGCTTGAGAAACATTCAACTACGGATGAATATTGTTGGGTTATTGTTAGTATGACGGAACAACCAAATACCCTCCTATATTTAGATGCCGTAGAAGAAGCTTTATGTTTTGGTTGGATCGATGGCATTAAGAAAAAAATCTCAGACACCGAATTGGCTCAAAGGCTTTCTCCACGAAAGAAAAAAAGAGGACTGCTTGTTCTTCCTGACATGAGCCCCGAATCTTTCATTATAGATGAAGAAATTAACACCTTTATAAAAATAGACAAAGAAGTATACAAAAATTTCATTCAACTTCCTGAACTCTATAGACGAATTAGAATTGATACGATACAAAGTTATAAAGATACCCCTGTTATTTACTATAAAAGATTAGATAAGTTTATAAAAAATACGAGAGAAAATAAACTATATGGTCTTTGGAATGATAATGGGCGTCTAATCAACTATTAGAGATAAAAACAGTTACCAAAGTAATTTGGTATCTTAATGATAAAGCATTAATGTTTCCTTTAAAAAGGATGTGTATTTATTAATATAACCTTTTGGTTCAATAATTTTTACTTTGTTACCGAACCCTGAGAGAAACTGATAAGCAAATTGATTTTCAGGTAATTCTATGTTCGCCATGTAAATCCTTTTAGTCTTCTTTACGACAGAATGTCTTCCATACCTTTCAATAAATTGATCTCTAACACTAATATCTATTTGTAATTTTACATTTGCCATAGTCGGTTTTACAACGGGTTGTTTTTCGTTTTTTTCTTTAATGGCATGATCAGGTCTAGGTGTAAAAAATCCTTTCTTCACTATATCTGTTATTCTCGTTAATTTAAATGTTCGATAGTCTTCACGTTCTAAACTATATCCAAATAAGTACCAGTGCATCTCAATTAGCTGTAACTTATAAGGTTCGACTACTCTATGCGTTATATTCCCTTTTTGATCCACATAATCAAACTCCATTAACCAATAATTTTCGATTGCTTGAATGACTAAAGACATTTCCTCATGTAATTGGCTTCTTCCTATCCAATCATAAAAGGTTAGATGTAGTTTAGGTGATAAATCCGCTTGACTCATCCCTCTAATTTTTTGTATCGTCATTTGAATGTCATCATTCTTTGTCAACTGCTCAAATCCATCTAGAGCTACAATAATATTCTCAATGTCTTTGTGATTTAATAAACGTTTATCAAATTTGTATTCTTCCATAAGTGCATAACCGCCCTCATGACCATATTTTGCATAAATAGGGATGTTGGCATAATTCAGTGTTTCCATATCACGTTGTATAGTACGTTTTGTTACATCAAAAAGACGACTGAACTCTGATGCTGAAACTACGTCTTTTTGTAGCAATATCATAAGAATTGAAATAAGTCGTTCAATTTTTTGCATAACACCCTCCCATATACGACATACTGTTGTCACCTATCCTCTATTATACTACTGATATACCAATAAGGAGGCAACAGCATATGAAAGCAATCGCTTATCTACAATTTAATGGAATTGCACAAGACGTGTTAGAATTTTATGAAACAGCATTACAAGGAACAGTAAAAAAGGTCAGCTTTGGTGCACTTCCTCAAAATCCATCTGCACCACTTTCGTTAGAAGAACAAGGCATGATTATGGAATCTCGCATTGAGTTTTCAGAAAACATATTAATGATTTCTGATGTATTACCTTCTATGCAAGCTGTAACAGGTGAAGTAACACAAGGAACGAATGTTATTATAAGCGTAATTGATGGAGACCAAGAAACGAACAAAATGTACTTTGATAACCTCTCTAAAGACGGAACGGTTATTATGCCGATCTCTTCTGTACCATGGTCATCTAGTTTTGGCATGCTAATAGACAAGTTCGGAGTTATGTGGAAATTCAACAGCGACGCAAGTCAATTTTTAGATAGTTTAGTCTAAAAATAGAAGTTCTAATATTTCAATCCATTTTTAAGGACATTATAAAAAGCTCAGTGAGGAAATATATCACTTAGCTTTTTTAATGTAATCATGTTCACCTAATATAAAAAAGCACCAAAGCTCTTATGGCTAAGATACTTGTCATCTTATTTATTTGTCTGCAATTGAGAGGAGTCGAACCTCCATGAGTTTAACCTCACTAAGCCCTCAATGCCATGGAAATGTGTGTCCCTTATCTAAGCTTTAAGAACTGGTTTAACGTACGTTCTGTATCATCCATGACTTCTTTGATTTTAAAAACGTGCGTTCAATATTCCAATGGTACGTAATGAAGAGTGGGAAAGCAAAAATAAAAAGATTATCGCGCTTTATAAGAAGATTTTAAGAAGTTGACAAAAGCAACTTTTTTTAAAAATTATAGATGGTTTAGTTAAAAAAAAGCAACTATTCTCTGATGTTGTAATCATGGCAAGGCTAAATAAAACCAAATGATGAACATAAACATCCTATTTGAAATAGCCGTAAACCTTAATCATCCGCTCAATCTATACCATTAAAGGAATTAAACACAAGGTAATTCGTTATTAAAAGATTTTAAAACAAATGATGTATATACCATCTGCGAACAATTAAATATTTCTGTAGTAAAGATGAAAATTTAAAAGTTATTAGACTGCATGATCTTAGACACTCTCATGTCGCTTTATTAATTGATCAAGGAGAAGAATATCATACAAAAGAAAGACTAGGACACGCATCTATTAGGACAACAATAGATGTATATGGACACTTATTTCCTAACAAACAAAAGGCTATGGCTGAAAAATTGGACGACATTATATAAAAATATCGATTTCAAACAAAAAAGTCCACTTACTTAAGGTGAGTGGACAAATTTTGGATAGATTCATTTAGAAGTTATAAAAAATAAAAATACCAAAGGTCTACAACCCTTGGTATCATTGATGCGGCCGAGAGGACTTGAACCTCCACGGGTTATTCACCCACTAGGCCCTCAACCTAGCGCGTCTGCCATTCCGCCACGACCGCGTGTATGATGTGCTCATATATTCATAAGTGCACTGTTTGAAAAAACAATGCGGGTGAAGGGACTTGAACCCCCACGTCATAAAGACACTAGATCCTAAGTCTAGCGCGTCTGCCAATTCCGCCACACCCGCGTGACAATGGTGAGCCATGAAGGACTCGAACCTTCGACCCTCTGATTAAAAGTCAGATGCTCTACCAACTGAGCTAATGGCTCATCTGCTATGCAGAAAAACATATAAAAAAATGGCTGGGCTAGCTGGATTCGAACCAACGCATGACGGAGTCAAAGTCCGTTGCCTTACCGCTTGGCTATAGCCCAACGAATCAAAAAACAAAACATGACCCGTACGGGATTCGAACCCGTGTTACCGCCGTGAAAGGGCGGTGTCTTAACCGCTTGACCAACGGGCCATAAAATAATGGCGGAGAAGGAGGGATTTGAACCCTCGCGCCGCTCGCGCGACCTACACCCTTAGCAGGGGCGCCTCTTCAGCCACTTGAGTACTTCTCCATTATGGCTCCGCAGGTAGGACTCGAACCTACGACCGATCGGTTAACAGCCGATAGCTCTACCACTGAGCTACTGCGGAATAATAAGACATGTTTCATTATATATATGCCAGAAAAATGTGTCAAGAATTTTTAAGCGTTTCATTCCTGCTCAATTTGCGACGGCTTTTATAATTTAACATATACTAATATAACAGTCAAGCCTTTTTCCATGCCATTTGTTTAACTTGGCAGAAAGCCCCCGACCTCTTCAAGTAGACCAAGGGCCTTGATGCAGCCTTCCATGAGATTAAGACAGATGAAACTTTCGCATCCACTTATAAAAAGTACTTCTTGGCACCCCTGCTAGCCTCGCTGCTTCTGACACATGACCTTTCGTTTTATGCAGTGCGTCTATCACTGTTTGCATTTGAATGCGTTCCCTGAATGTGAGTTCTTTTGGAGTCTCGGTACACTCTGCTGGATGCAGCTTCTGCTTTTTCTGATCAATCGCCTCTAATACTGAAGCATATTGTGATTCACCAATCCATCCGCCTTTAGGAAAGAGGACCCTTAGATGCTCAAACAGGTTAAAAAGCTCTCGTATGTTTCCTGGCCAATGATACTCCTGCAATTTCTGAAAAAATGATTCAGGAAACGCCGCATTCCAGTGGTGCTTCTTTTGGTAATAACGATATAAATCATGAATGTCTTCTTTTCTTTCTCTAAGCGGCGGGATATTGATCGGATAGACATGAAGACGGTAATACAAGTCTTCTCGTATTTTTCCTTCCTTCAGCAGTTCGTTCATATTACGGTGAGTCGCTGTAATGATTCGAATATCCAAAGGGATTTCGTGTGTCCCGCCGAGCGGTACGACTGCCCTTTCTTCTATCACCCGAAGAAGCGCTACTTGCATCGCATATGGGATTTCACCAATTTCGTCTAAAAAGAGTGTTCCTTTATGAGCTTGTTCAAATTTGCCTTTAGCTCCGTGACGTTTTGCCCCTGTAAATGCCCCTTCAGCATAGCCAAACAGCTCACTTTCTAACAGGCTTTCAGGAATGGCTCCGCAATTAACAGCAATAAACGGCCCTTTATGCCTTTCACTGGCGGAATGAATGGCTCTAGCGGCGAGTTCCTTCCCTGTCCCTGTTTCTCCCCAAATATACACATGAGCATCTGTTTGTGCTGCTCTCTTCATCGCGTTAAGCGTCTGTTGAAATACCTTACTTGTTCCTGATTCCCCGGGAAATTGAGCAAAAGAAACGGTGATGCTGCTTTTCGCTGCTTCTTCAAGGGAAAGTGACATGCCTAGCATCTTTCCGTCTTGCTCTGATTGAATGATCTGCTTTCCCCGGATAACAAATGGATAATCCTTAAGCCGCTCGACATCCATTCCATACCAGTCTGAAAATCGTTCTCTAATCGACCTGCTGGCAGAAACAATTTGCTTTTTTTCATTACAGACCACATACGGTTCGTCTGTTTCCACCTGCTGGAGACAATGAGTGATGAGCTCCAGCTCTCTCCTTTTTTGCTGGACTTGAATTTCTCTCTCGATGGCATAAGCAACCGTTGAAGCCATTCCAAGCATAAAAGGGTGCTTGTTATCCGTCATACAAGAGATGTCAATCACCCCTATGATTGTACCGCCTGCATCGCGAATAGGAGCGGCTGAACAACTCCAATGGTGAGAGGCGATAGAAAAATGCTCAGTTCCATTGATCGTCACTGCTTCTCCGATGACGAGTGCCGTTCCGATCGCGTTTGTCCCTACATCTGTTTCAGTCCAGCGTGAACCCTCCATAAAATTAATTCTTTTTGCTTCCACCATCGTTCTTTCGCTTCCTGTCAGACTTAGCACATAACCGTCTGCATCGATGAGTAAGGCCAGCATGTCAGATTCTTTTAATTGCTGACTGATTTTATTTAAGTAAGGAAGAGCCGCATTTAGGAATAATGAATATTTCTTTTTTTGGGCACTGAAACGCTCCTTTTCTAACAACGACTGTCCTTTATCTAAATACGGATTCACATTTGCCTGTTTACACCTGTGCCATGATTCTACCACTCTCTTATTCAGACGAGACTGATCAAGCAAACCTTCACGAACAAAACGTTTCCACGTATTTAAATAACAAGGCGTCGGACTCATTCCATCCTCTCCTCTAGGGGCTTTTTATTCATTATAGATAATTATAAAAGCGCTTTCAATTATCATTAGCTAACCCTAGAAGTCAATCGGATAGAAAAGAAGCCTTTTTCAGCAGTGCACCGCTCGTCCAATGGTTTGCAGCAAGGCTTCGTGTATCGCCTCTGAAAGTGTCGGATGTGCCGCAATAAACTGCTCTAATGTATCAGCGGTCAGCTCTGTATGCATCATCACCGCCGCTTGTCCAATCAGTTCTGTTGCATGCGGTCCGATAATTGAAACACCTAATATTTCTTGATATTGCGGTTCTACAATGACCTTTACGTGACCGGCTGGTTGATTTAAGATTAATGCTTTTCCATTTGCAGAAAATGCACATGTCCCTATCCGAATCTCCTCATATTGTTTTCTAGCACTCTCTTCATTTAAACCAACACTGGCTATTTCTGGAGAGGTGTATATGCACCTCGGAATCACTTGCTCATTGACCTTTACATGCTCACCTGATGCATGGGATGCCGCAACCGTTCCTTCATGAAAGGCAGTATGAGCAAGCTGGACCCCACCTGTCACATCACCGCACGCATAGATATGCGGGAGATTGGTTTGCATATGTTCATTGACGTAGATACCGTTTCTATCAAATGCAATACCAACCTGATCAAGATTCAACTCTCCAAGCCGCGGAGTTCTGCCAATGGCCACTAAGCAAAGATCCGACTGGATTTCACACTGCTCGCCTTGATTATTCTCCACCACTACTTTACTTGAAGAGGAATCAAGCTGCTTGACTGCGGCGGACGTCAAAATATCTACACCCGTTTCTTCGAGCTGCTCGTGAAGACATTGTGCAATATCACGATCTTCTTCAGGTAAAATGTGCACTGCCCGTTCAACCATGACAACCTTTGATCCCATTCTGCTAAAGATGCTCGCAAACTCACAGCCGATCACCCCGCCCCCAATGATACAAAGCGAATCTGGAATCGAAGAAAGTGACATAGCATCCTTGCTGTGAATAATCCATTCGCCATCAAAAGGTGCAAACGGTAAAGCAGCAGGCGCTGCCCCTGATGCAATAATGATTTGTTTTGCTTGAATGATTTCAGACTTTCCTTCACTTTCTATCAATAGCTCATGTGCTGATAGAAATGAAGCCTTCCCATTTACCACGGTGACTTTGTTTTTATTCATCAAGTAGCGAACACCATCAGTGAGCTGCTTGACGACAGACTGCTTCCGTTTTTGGACAGCATCCCATTGGATGGTAGGCTCATGTTCTGGAAGCTCAATTCCAAAATGTCCAGCCGATTTCACATGCTCATACATATCGGCGCTTTGCAAAAGTGCTTTGGTTGGAATACAGCCCTCATTGAGGCAAGTACCTCCCAGCTGACCTTGATCAATTAACACAACCTCCCTGCCAAAACGGGCGGCTGTTATGGCCGCCACATAACCTGCTGGTCCGCCTCCTATAATGACCAGTGTCATGGTACGTTCACCTTCTTCCTATAAAAGAATGGATATTGGTTCTTCTAAATGTGCTTTGACCGTTGATAAAAATGCGGATGCCGGTGCTCCGTCCAGTACGCGGTGATCAAACGTAAGACTGAGAGGCAGGATGGTCCCTTTGCACAATTCATCCTCTCGATAAACAGGGGTGTCATACATTGTTCCGACGCCAAGGATCCCCGCTTCCGGCGGATTCAAAATTGGCGTGAAATGCTCTACACCATACGCTCCAAGATTGGTCAATGTAAAGGTTGAACCTTGAATTTCATCATGAAGAAGCTTTCCTTCACGTGCTTTTTGACCATACAATTTAATGCTCTTCGCCAGCTCTATCAGCGTTAACCGCTCCGCATGCCGAATGACCGGTACAGCCAATCCGTTATCTAACGCAGCAGCAATCCCAAGATGAACATTCTCAAAGGTTTCCACAACTCCGTTATGATATTGACTGTTCATCGCAGGGTGTTCTAACAACGAAAGGATCGCTGCTTTGGCTACAAAATCGGTGATGGTCAACTTTGTATCGTAACGTGCTATGGCTGTTTCATTCAGCTGTTGTTGTAAGTTTGTAAGTTTTGTCACGTCCGCTTTCATCGTAATAGTTAATTGTGCACTTGTTTGCAGGCTTTCCATCATTCTTGAGGCAATTGTTTTCCGCATCATGTTAATAGGTTGATGCTCTGTTTCGTTTTGTTTTTTCTCTTCTTGTTTTTTCTCTTTCCGTTCAGGAAGCGCATGAAGCACATCCTCTTTCGTAATTCTTCCACCTGGTCCTGTCCCCACGAGCGTATCAATGTCTAGGTTTGCGCTAATAGCCATTTTACGGGCAACAGGTGAGATTTTCTTTCTCTCTTTCTTTGGTTTTGACTGGATGTCTCTATCTTTCTTTTCCTCCACTTGTTCATTTCCTTCACCGATATAGCAGATGACCGTGCCAGGCGGTACACCTTCTCCCTCGGGCACTTTTATATCCAATATGGTTCCTTCAGCAGGTGATTCGATCTCCATTTCAATTTTTTCGGAGTTGATGCTTGCAATGCTTTCCCCTTTATTTACGGTCTCACCGACCTCCTTATTCCAGACAGATACCGTTCCTTCTTTCATCGACATGCCCAATTTAGGCATCACAACTTCGACAGCCATCTCCCTCTCTCCTTTCTTTAGTTCAAGATCTTGTCATGGCTCTTGCCAATCATCTCTAATACGGTGTTCACAACTTTATCAGGTGTTGGCAGATATATATCTTCAAGAGGTGGTGAAAATGGTACCGGTGTATGAGGAGCCGTTACTTTTTTGATTGGAGCGTCAAGTAAATCAAATCCTTTATCTGCAATCAAAGAAGAGATATCTGCGGCAATTCCGCACCTTGGATTTGCTTCATCGACAATGACAAGTCGATTTGTTTTTTCTACTGAAGTCAGAATGGCCTCTTCATCGAGCGGCGACAAGCTTCTTGGATCAATCACTTCCGCTTCAATACCTTGAGCAGATAATTGCTCTGCCGCTTCGAGTGCTGTATGCACTTGTTTGCCTACTGCAAAGATGGTTACATCAGATCCTTCTCTCTTCACATCTGCTTTACCAAGCGGCAGTGTGTAATACCTTTCCGGCACATCTCCTGTGATATTGTAAAGCGTCTTGTCTTCAAAAAAGATGACAGGGTCCTGATCCTCGATGGCTGCCAGCAGCAGCCCTTTGGCATCATAAGGTGAAGAAGGCACAACTACTTTCAATCCAGGGATGCTTGTAAATAGTGCATACAAACTTTGCGAATGCTGGGCAGCTGCTCTAAAACCCGCCCCATGTGTCGTTCGAATCGTGATTGGCACCTCTGCTTTTCCGCCAAACATGTATCGGAATTTTGCGCCTTGATTCAGGACTTGGTCCAGACAAGTACCGATAAAATCATTAAACATAAGCTCCGCAATTGGTCTTAGCCCTGTTGAAGCAGCTGCCATAGCCGCGCCTACATAGCCAGCTTCACTAATCGGCGTGTCAAGGACACGCTCACGTCCAAACTCCTGAACGATTCCTTTCGTTACACCAAGAACACCGCCCCATGCTTCATCATCCTGTAAGTGATCTACATGAGCGCCACCCGCAACATCTTCCCCCATTAAAATGACATCTTCGTCTCTTCTCATTGCCAGTTTAATCGCTTCATTCAAAGCACTAGACATGCTGATTTCTCTTGTCATTTCCCTCTCTCCTTTCAGATTTATTAATACGAAACATACACATCAGTCAGCAATTCAGTATGATCTGGATATTCACTTTCTTCACTGAATCTCACGGCCTCATCTATCGCTTCTGCTACAGCCGCTTCAATACTTGATATCTCTTGATCCGTTAGCAGCTGCTGCTTTAATAATTCATTTTTAAAAAGAGTGATGGCATCTTTCTCTTCTTGATGTTCGGTTTTTTCTTGATTGGTTTTGTAGCGCTGGGCGTCTCCTTCAAAATGACCATAATTCCGATATGTCATGCATTCAATCAATGTCGGACCTTCTCCATTTTTTGCTCGTTCTATCGCTTGTTCTGCTGCTTGATAAACGGCTGTCACATCTTTTCCATCTACTTGAATACCCGGAATATCATAACTGGCGGCACGATCCACAATCGATTTGCAGCTTGAAGCATAGGAAAATGGCGTTGCTTCCCCGTAACCATTGTTTTCTGCGATGAAAATGACTGGCAGTTTCCAGATGGCAGCGAGATTGATTCCTTCGTGAAAAGTCCCTTGATTGTTAGCACCATCCCCAAAAAAGCAAACGCTTACATTATCTGTCTTTTTATATTTAGCTGTGAGGGCTGCCCCGCACGCAAGTGGAAAGCCGCCTCCAACAATTCCGTTGGCACCGAGCATTCCTTTATCAAAATCTGCAATGTGCATAGATCCACCTTTTCCTTTACAAAGGCCTGTGGCTTTTCCATAGATTTCTGCCATCATTCCTTTTAGATCACAGCCCTTAGCGATACAATGACCGTGGCCACGGTGTGTACTTGTAATACTGTCTTGTTCATTCAGATGAGCGCAGACTCCTACAGCAACAGCTTCTTCACCAGCATAAAGATGGACAAAACCTGGCAAGATCCCCTTTGTAAAAAGCGTGTGTACTTGATCTTCAAATTGGCGGATTTCCTGCATTTTTCGATACATCCAAACGGCTTTTTCTTTTGTGAGTGCCATTTCCATGATAAAACCTCCTATCTTTTTTGCTTGCACTTCTATACAAGCAAAAAGCGTGCCAACATCATGGCGCTTGAAAGCTTGGGTTTTTGAGCGATTCACACCGATCAAAAAAGAGACAAAATGAGACTTGCGTCTCTATTTGTCTCAATATGTCTACTTCATCTCACAAAAAAAGCATCCCATAAAGGTATGCTTATCACTCTGAACCGATTGTACGCTGCCATTTTAATTTTCCTTTGCAGACGCCGCACACATAACGAGAGGTATCAACTCGCCTTTTCCTGATAAAATACTGACCGCATCCTGTGCAGACATATTCTTGCCGTTTCTGTACACGCCGTTTATTTTGTACGGTCTTTAGCGGTGTACAAAAACGCGGGGCTCCTACTTGTTTTAATAACTCTTTAAAGGAACGGTCACGATGCTGATAGCCTTTTCCCTCAAGATGCAGATGATAATGACACAGCTCATGCTTGATGATCCCGATTAATTCTTCTCGTCCATGTTCCTCTAGGTATCGGCGGTTCAGTTCGATATTGTGTGTTCCAAGTAGATACCGCCCGCCTGTCGTTTTGAGACGGTCATTAAAAACAGCCTGATGGCGGAATGCCTTACCAAAGAACTGCTCAGAAATATGCTCTGTTAACTGCTGTAACTCTCTCTCCTTCAATCAAGATCGTTCCTTTCTATAAAAACATCGAACGGGACAATTTCCCCTTTGCATACATTGAAGGTACACCCACTGTTTCGATCAAAGGAGGAATGGGCGATGCCCAACTGGCTGAAAAATCAGATGCAGAAGGCTTTTTTCGAAAAAAATCATTACCAAATCAAGTTGTTGAATCAATGCTGGTACTTCTACAGAAAAAAACATTCAGTCGCATCAAGGCACACCCCATCCTGAGGTGCGCCTCGTTTTTTGTTTACTCTGGTTTCAGCATGGAGAGGGCAACGCGGCCTTTTGTCTGGTCAACGGAGTCCACCCATACAGTCACAATGTCACCAACTGATACAACGTCAAGCGGATGCTTCACAAAGCGGTTGCTGAGCTTGGAAATATGGACAAGCCCGTCCTGTTTTACACCAATATCAACGAATGCGCCGAAGTCTACAACGTTTCTCACTGTACCTTGCAGCTCCATTCCTTGCTTCAAGTCCTCTAATTTCAACACATCTGTTTTTAAAAGAGGTTTTGGTACTTCATCGCGCGGATCACGCTCAGGTCTTGTCAGCTGATCGACGATATCTTGTAGTGTAATGATACCAATATCAAGCTGCTCTGCTGCTTCGTCCAGCTTGACCTCTGCGATTTTCTCCTTTAACTGGTCTGTGCCAAGATCATTTGGTGTCATCTTGATCATGCGTAAGAACTGTTTTGTTTCTTTATAGCTCTCTGGGTGAATGCCTGTCCGGTCAAGTGGATCTTGTCCGTCTGCAATGCGCAGGAAACCGATACACTGCTCATAAGTCTTTGCCCCAAGTCTTGGAATGTCCTTTAGCTCTTTTCTGCTTGTGAATCTTCCAATCTCTTCGCGGCGCTTGATGATATTCCCTGCGACAGCTTTTGAAAGACCTGACACATATTGCAGCAGCGCCTGTGAGGCCGTATTGACGTTCACACCGACTTGGTTGACGACCGTCTCTACCACGAAGGTTAACGAGCTGTTTAATTGTTTTTGGCTCACGTCATGCTGGTATTGGCCCACTCCGACAGACTTCGGATCAATTTTCACGAGCTCTGCTAAAGGATCTTGTAATCTTCGAGCAATGGATATAGCACTTCGTTCTTCGACTTGCAGGTCTGGAAACTCTTCTCGCGCCAGTGCAGACGCAGAGTATACACTTGCCCCTGCTTCATTCACAATCAAATAGGAGACCGGCTGATCCAGCTCTTGAATGAGGTCTGCAATGAATTGTTCGGTCTCTCTTGAGGCTGTTCCATTTCCAATCGCAATGACTTCAATGTTAGATGATTGAATGATCTCTTTCACTTTTTGTTTCGCTTCCGCTTTTTTCTGTACAGGCGGGTGCGGGTAAATGACGCCTATATGATGGACTTTTCCTGTATCATCCACGACGGCTAATTTACAGCCTGTACGAAACGCAGGGTCCACTCCAAGTACACGCTTCCCTTTCATCGGCGGCTGAAGCAGCAGTTTTCTTAAGTTTTCAGCAAAAATATGAATCGCTTGTTCCTCTGCCTTTTCTGTCAGCTCTTTGCGTATTTCTCGTTCGATGGAAGGCTGAATGAGGCGTTTATACGCATCGTCAATTGCCGCTTCGATAAACGGTCTCGCCGTCGTCTGTTTGCCTTTTATGACTTGTTTGTCGAGATAGAAACGAATATTTTCAGCAGGTGGCTCGATGGCTGCCTTTAAGATGCCTTCTTTCTCTCCACGATTGACCGCTAGTACGCGGTGAGGCACTATCTTTTTGATGGGCTCTTGATAATCGTAATACATTTCATAGACATTTTTCTCATCGCTCTCGATGTCTTTTCCTGATGTGACCAGACTTCCCTTTTGGTACGTTTCGCTGCGAATCCATTTCCGCATATCAGGATCATCTGCCAGCTGTTCAGCAATGATGTGCTGCGCGCCTTCAAGTGCCTCTTCTACACTTGTTACTTCTTTTTCTTCGTTGATAAAAGAAGCGGCCTTCTTCTCGATCTCATCGCTTGGCAAGGTGAGTATATATTCTGCCAGCGGCTCGAGCCCTTTTGCTTTGGCTACATTCGCCTTTGTTTTACGTTTTTGTTTGAATGGTCGGTATAAATCTTCGACCTCTTGCAGTTTATGAGCTTGTTCAATTTTTTGTTTTAATTCATCCGTCAGTTTGTCTTGTTCTGCGATTAAGCGAATGACTTCTTCTTTTCGGTTCATGACATTTTGGATATATGTATAGCGCTCTGAAATGGTTTGAATTTGCACCTCATCCAGAGAGCCTGTCTGCTCTTTCCGGTAACGGGCAATAAACGGGACGGTGTTACCATCCTCTAAGAGCTTGATGACACTTTCAATTTGTTTTGTTGAAAGCTTTAATTCTGTTGCAATTTGTTTCAATAAAAAGTCAGATGTCTTCATACTTTGCATCCCCTCACTGTGTCTTCTCTTTTAGTGTATCAAAAAAATCGGCAAAACAGAAAAAAGGTCAGCTATTTTACGTGAGCTGACCAAGTACATAGGTGAGATCGTCCTTTTTGTCTTGTGTGTATGTTTCAAGCTGTTTGGCAATGTCTGCAACTGAATGACTATGCTTTAAACACATTCTCATGTTTGGCACATTCAGTCCGTCTGAATACATAATGAATGTCGATCCTTTTTCGTAGGAATAGGTGTATGTTTTATATTTTCTAGGTTTCCCTGATAAGTATCCTGATGTCGGAAGTGGATAAATATAGTCGCCAGAAGGGGCATTCAAGATGAACCGAATATTACCAACCGAACAATAGGTAAACTGCTGCTGGGAAAAATTCACCTTTAATATGGCTACAGTGGCTCCGCGTTTATTTTTCATCGCCTGATTGCATCTGTCGATGAGGGTCGTCATATCCTCATGTCCATATTCTTCGACAATTTCGCTGACTAAAGAAGATGATTCATTGGCGAACTGACCGCTGCCTAATCCGTCTGCCACAGCACAAATTAGTTCTTCATCATCTGCTTTAATAAAAAAACTGTCCCCGCAGCATGATTTCCCTTCTTTATTCGATTGATAGATAATGGCATTCACATGCTCATGCTGTTCAATCTGCTTCATTACCCTAGCTCCATAGACGCATCTTCTGATAATGCATCTCGTAGCTTTTTAACTGCCTTCCGTTGCAGTCTCGATACATGCATTTGGGATATCCCTAGTAAATCGCCTGTTTCTTTTTGACTCTTATTTTGCAAATAAGTCAGATTGATAATCTCTTTTTCCCGATCTGTCAGAACATGAAGCACACTCTCAAGCATCATTTTTTGGTTTACACGTTCGTAGCCCTCTTCCTGTGAGCCAACAACGTCTAAAATGGTGACTGTGCTTCCTTCAGAATCAGCCTCTACGCCTTGGTCAACAGACAGTGCTTGATAGCTTTTGCCCATCTCCATGGTTTCCAGTACTTCTTCCTCTGTCACATCTAGGTATTCTGCAATTTCTTGGACTTGCGGTGATTTTTGCGTCTCTGTTGTTAGATGATCAACAGCCATCTTGATTCTTGGTCCAAGCTCTTTGATTCGCCTTGGTACATGGACACTCCATGTTTTATCTCGTAAAAAGCGTTTGATTTCCCCGATGATGGTTGGAATAGCAAAGGCTTCAAATGATTTACCGACTAGCGGATCGTATCGCTTAATGGCGCCAAGTAAACCAATCATTCCAACTTGTCTGAGGTCCTCATGAAAGCTTTTTCCTTTTGAATATTTTTTTGCCAGCATATCAACCAAGTTTGTATAGCATTCGACCAGCGTGAGCTGCGCCTGCTCATCTTGGTTGGATTGATAGCTTTGGATAAGGCGATCCACTTCATCTTTAGTTAGTTTCATAGTTTTGGATGGTTGTGTCATGGTCAACTCGCTCCCTGTTTAAAAACTTTGTCATCGCAACGGTAACTCCGGAGTTTGCTTGCACCTCGACTTCATCCATCAATGTTTGCATTAAGTATAAACCAAGACCTCCTTCTGCCAATTGATCCACCGTATGAGCAGATGTATACGGCCCTAGGTCTTCCTGCTTTTGCTTAAAGTCAAAGCTACCGCCTTTGTCCGCGACAATGATTTCTAGACGATCTTCGTAGACAAGAAAGCGAACAGCTACCTCTCCATCTTCGCCATTTTCACCTTTGTAGGCATGCTGAACTGCATTTGTACAGGCCTCACTGACCGCAATTTTTAAGTCCTCAATCTCTTCATAGGCATAACCCATTCGACTTGCTACGCCTGAAAGAGTCAGGCGGATGATGCCTACGTATTCTGGTTTCGCTGGGATTTTCATCTCGATTAGATCTACTGATTCGTTCATTGTACCCCACCCTCTGTCTTTGCAGAAATGTCAATGATGTCCTTTAGTCCAGTAATTTCAAACAACCTTACAAGCCGATCTGACAAGTTCTCAAGCTTTAGTGTTCCACCTGCTTTTTGAGCCGCTTTAAACAGCCCAACAAATACACCTAATCCTGTACTATCCATATACGTAACATCCTTCAAACAGATCTCAAGATGCTCTCCCGCCTCGGCTTTAGGCATGAGTGTTTCTCTTAGCTGAGGAGCAGAGTACACATCAATTTCTCCGCTGACACTAATTTTCGTTTTTTGATCTATTTGATGCTCTTTCACTGTCATATTCATTATGCATTCACCTCGAAATTCTTGTTTCCTAGAATTTTATATACCCGCATCTTCACTTTCTAAACCTTTCTTTTGAGCACAAGTAAAGTGAAGTCATCGTGAAGCTGAAAATCTTGTAGCTTGAGTAAGCTGGCATAGATGGCATCGACCATTTCCTGAGCTGAGTAGGGTAGGTGCTCTGCTATAAGCGCTTTGATATCCTCCCGCTCTAAAAAGCCGTCCTCCGACTTAGATTCTGTAACACCATCGGAGAATAAGATCACCATATCTCCTACGTCCAAATGCTTCTCATACTGCTTATAATCAAAATCTGGTGCGATTCCAAGTACAAGCCCTTTTGCATCTAAATCGTAAAATTTGTTCTCTTTATTGCAATAGAAAAAGCCCGGCTCATGACCAGCCGATGCATATTTAAATTCATGCGTTTCTTTATTATAACTGCCATAAAACATGGTGATAAACATACTTGGGTCTACGTTTTGCTCGACAACACGATTAAGGGTTTTCAGCACTTTAGTTGGACCGCTCCCTGACTCTGGCAAGGAATCCATCGCATATTTAATCATCGACATACAAAGCGCAGCTGGGATTCCCTTTCCAATGACATCTGCGATCGCAATATTAATCGTATCGTGATCAGTGACGAAATGGTAATAATCTCCACTCATCTGTTTTGCCGGTACACTGATCGCCCCAATATCGAACGTATCTCCTTCTGGAATTTTCGTTTCCAGAAGGGTTTGCTGAACATTTGCAGCAATTTCAATTTCAGATTTAATTTCTTGCTGAATGCCTCTAAGTGTTAAATGTTCCTGATAGGCAAGTCCGTACCCAATCATGACTTCAATTAAGAAGTCTAGTGAATGAAAAACATCTTCCGGCAAATCAGGGTAAAGCTCCTGAATCACTTTTCGGTGAACACTCACTATTTCTTCAGGAGGTATTTGATGCTCAATGGTTTTACGGCTAAATTTTTGAGCTTGATAAAGCGATGTTTCAGTTAAATCACTGATATAACGACTGAGCAGCTGATGGTACCGCTGCTCCATTACCTCCTTAAAATCCATGGTTTCCCTCCTAGCGAAGCCACTTAACAGCTTGTATCTCCGTTCCTTGTTCTGGTGCAGAATCTAATTTAAATTCATCCATCAGTCTTCTGACGCCCGGCAAGCCTGCTCCGAGTCCGCCTGATGTAGAAAATCCGTCTTCCATCACTTTACGTATATCCATGATGCCAGGCCCCTCATCGGCTGCGATGACCTTAAGTCCACGCTTTCCGCGCTCCATCACTTCTTCTATACAAATCTGACCTTTACCAGCGTATAAATAGATGTTTCGAGCTAATTCTGAAATGGCCGTCGTAATTCTTGCTTGGTCAACTGTTCCAAAACCAAGTTCTTTTGCAACATTGCGCCCCAATTGTCTTGCTGCGACTATATCCCATTCCGTCAATATTTTCACACAGGATTGGTCTTTCATATCTATTCCCCCAATTCCCGCTTCAGTGTCTCAAGCCCTTGTTCAAGATCTAGTGCTGTTTGAATTTCTTCCAGCGATATACCAAGTTCAATAAGCGTCACAGCGACTGCCGGCTGTATTCCTGTTAATACAACTTTTGCCCCCATGAGCTTGGACATGGTGATCACATCGCCTAATACCTTTGCGATAAATGAATCAATCATATCGACGGATGTTAAGTCAATGACAACACCGTTTGCTCCTGTTTCATGAATTTTATTCAGTAAGTCTTCTTGAAAGTGAAGAGCTGTTTGATCATCAAGCTCCCACTGTATTGAGATCAGAAGACAATTATATAATTTTAAGATTGGAATCTTCGGGTGATTTCTCAATTGGTTATCCCTCCAATGAAACAATTTTTCGATTTGTCATTTCCAAAGCAGTTTGAATTCCTTTTTGAAGGGTATTCTTTGTTGTAACCTGAGATAAATCAATTCCAAGGTTAACGATCGTTTGGGCTATTTCTGGGCGAATACCGACAAGTAAACACTTCGCTCCTACTAATCTCACAGCCTCTGACGCTTGAATGATATGGTGGGCCACCATTGTATCTACGACAGGTACCCCCGTGATATCAATCAAGACGACCTGTGAGCGATGTTTGACGACACCATTGAGCAGATTCTCCATAATTTTTTTCGCACGATCTGTATCAATTGTTCCAACAAGTGGCATGACGGTGATGTGCTCAAATACAGGAATAAGCGGGGCAGAAAGTTCCTGTAGCGCCATTTTTTGAAGGCTGACGGTTTTTTCCCATGAGATGGAGTACTGGTTTAAGATCTCGTTATGGATGGGTGTGATGAATCGATCGATTTGCCAAATGAGGTCATGACTTTCTTGTGTTGTATCTTTGTCATCGTTCATTTTTTCATATAAATGTGTACGGATTTCCGTTAGACCGTTTGCCAGTAACTTAAGTGATATACCCATTTGAACAATTTTTAAAGCAAAATTTTGCACTTTTTCTTCAAAATCCTCACTATACCCCTCTGAAAGAGATGTAATGATTAGTTGAACATATTCCGAACAGATGGTTTCATACATTTTGTCGTTCAGCATCATGTCCGTTTCTTTTTCTCCGAGTCGTTTTAAAATGTCCGTCCACTCATTTTCTAATTCCTTTTGATGCTTTCTTGCAAAAGCTAACACGATATGATTCGACATGTTTTACCCCCTACTTACATTTAAAACTCTTCTTTAGTCTGTCTTCATTATAACGTTAATAAAAATTGAACACAAAAAAAGTTGCTCCCAGTAGAGCAACCATATCTCACCATATTAAAAATCAATAAGAGCCAAACTAACTTGTAAGGCTTCATCAACCTTCTCCATCATCTCATCATCAAGATGTGTGATTTTATCTGTCAATCTTTGTTTATCGATTGTACGAATCTGTTCCAAAAGAATGACAGAATCTCGTTCAAAGCCGTAGCGCTTTGCATTAATTTCGACGTGAGTCGGTAATTTCGCTTTTTGTATTTGGGCTGTTATGGCTGCAACGATAGCAGTCGGGCTAAAGCGATTTCCAATGTCATTTTGAATCACCAATACCGGGCGAACCCCGCCCTGCTCGGAGCCAACAACAGGAGATAAATCAGCAAAGTAAACATCACCGCGTTTAACAATCAAATGTTTAACCCCCGCTGACTAATCGCTCAACTGTATTCTCAGCCTCAAACTCTGCGTATTGTGCCTCTGAAGAGATATTCAGATTAATTTTCGCCATCTCCATGTAGCCGCGTCTCATCGATTCACGATTTTGTCGAATATTACGTTCACGAATATACGTTTTTGTCGCTCGGTAGATCAATTCATTTCTTGTTACCTTATCCTGCTCTGCTACTCGTTCGATCTCAGACATTAAAGCCTCCGGCAGTCGAATCTTCATTTCATTTGTTGCGCTGGATTCAGACAAAAAACATACACCTCCACAAAACTTACGGATACCGTATCGATCCATTCCAAGACTAATCATACCATTATTCAATGCACAAGCAAAGCTGTTTTTTCATGAATTCTTATTAGAACATGAAGCGGCTCGCCACCCGTAAATCAAGATGATAATGGAGTTCCTCTTTCCCATTATACGCTTTTTTCCGAAAATCATACGGTATTTCCAAAATCTCTAAAAAAGGGAGAATGTTTACCCTACTTTTGTCGAATAAAAAAGAACGAAGTCAGTTTGACTATCGTTCTTTTGAATGTTGTTTATAAAAAACTTGGCCCGCCTTGAAGGAGCGGATTCCGCACATGCACTCTTTCGCCGTCCTCTAAATATACTCTTGGGACGCGGTGGCCAATCGAGCAAGTGACTTCATAGTTAATGGTTTCAAGCCTTTTGGCGATTTCATCGACTGATACCATGTCTTCTCCTTGCTTACCAATCAAAACGACCGGCTCGCCTACTGGAAGCTTCTCATTCAGTTCAATCATGAATTGATCCATACAAACCCTTCCTGCGATCTTCCGGCGTTTTCCGCCAACAAGCACTTCCGTTGCTGCCAGCTTCCTGATCCACCCATCTGCATAGCCGACTGGAACCGTGCCGATCCACGTATCTTGATTGGCTGTATACGCCGCCCCGTAGCTGACACTCTCACCGTCTTGAATATGCTTTACATGGGCAAGCCTTGTATGAAGAGACATGGCTTCTTCGAGCTTGAAAGGCAATTCATCTTTGATTTCTTCAGACGGTGACAGCCCGTACATACTGATGCCGAGGCGAACCATATTAAACAAAACGTCTTTAAACCTTAAACCTGCAGCACTATTGGCGCAATGAACGAGCAGCTTGTCCGTATGAAGCGGCTCAAGCAGTGTTTGAAAGGTGTCGACCTGCCGATCAAAGTAGGCTTCATCCTTTTCATCTGCTGTCGCAAAGTGAGTAAATACGCCTTCCAGCTGTAAATAAGAGTGCTCGCTGACAAGCTTTTTCACTTCGTTCACTTGCTCTATCGTTTTCACACCTAATCGGTTCATTCCGCTGTCTATTTTCAAATGAAAACGTATCGGTTGTCCCATCTGCCCTTTCACCATTTTGGTGACGTCTCTCAGCCAATCGATGGAGTAAGCGGTCATGATGACATTGTAACGAGCGGCGACTTTGACATATTCCGGCGGTACTGCGCCGAGTACAAGTATTGGTGCTTTGATGCCTTTATTTCTTAAAGAAACCGCCTCATCTAAAAAGGCGACGGCTAATACGTCTGCTCCTGCTTTGAGAGCAGCTCTCGCCACTTCTATATCTCCATGTCCATATGCATTGGCTTTCACCACAGCCATCAGTTGAACACTTTGACCGATATGATTTTTCATATGTGAAACATTATGCTTGATTGCTGATAAATTAATTTCTGCCCATGTGTCTCTATAAAAGGCATTTGTGTCCATCCGTCACACTTCCCTATTGAATGATTCAATCCCCTCATATGATACTAAAAATCAAGAATAATGTGAAACAAATCAAAGAACATCAGCCCATGCATAGGGCTGATGTTTCATTTCTAAGGCTCTCGCCTGAGGTATTTATTTAGCTGACTGGCCTTCTACACTCTTTGCAACCATCAAGAGCTCTTCCTTCGATAGATCACTTGAAGAAATCAAGTAGTCCACTCCGTCAGATGTCCATGAAAGGGATTGATCTGTGAGAACCCCAACTGTCATGCCAAGGTCGACTGGCTCACCGTTCATTGTCACAGGCGTAGATGCTTCAGCGACTCTCGCTTTTTCCTGAATGAGTGTGAAGGATTTCTTTCCGCCATACGTCATGACATAACGCTTACCTGCATCTGTCATCATTTCTTTCTCTTCCATCTTCTTCACACCCTCTGGCATGTCAACTGGCGTTTTCACCGCAAAGCTGTCAGATGGGTCTGCACTTGTGGCAACATCCATTTGAGAGAGTGTCATGTTTTTCTTCTCATCAAATGCATCTTTGTCAAAGGATTTATTGAATTCAAAGTGAGAGAATTCCACTTTCACCATTGGCTTTTTGTCGCTATCCAGTACTTTCACACTGGCAGGCGCCATTGTTTTTTTATGAAAGGTAATCTCTTGGGTAGGCAGCATTTGGTTGTGCTGATAATTAGTTTTGGTTTCAAACACATACTTTGAATCTTTCGCTTTGAACTGAGCGGCACTGTCATTTTTAATGTCCTTCACGAGTGACTCAAATAAGTAGACCTGACTGCTATTATTTGGCCAATCACTGTGGAAACGGAAGCTCTTGTTCAATGAAGGTGTCAGCACAAACACACCATTGCCATTTCTTAAAATGACTTGACTCTGATCCTTTTTCGGATTTTCTAAATAGACACGGTAAAGTTCCGGCTTCTTGTACCAAATTTCTACTTGATACTCCTGCGGGTCATTTCCTGTCTCAATGGTCATTTTTGCTTTGGCTTTGTATGATGTCATTTCCCCTGCCTTTTTGTTTAAATCTCCAACGATATCCTGCTGAGATTTTTGACCGCATGCGGAGAGAATCAGTACAAAAAGGATTCCCGTTACAAGCAAAACAAAGCTTTTTCTCACCCTTTTCAACCCCTTCGTTAATTGTGTTAAAAGGAAGAAACCGCTTGTTTGACTTTAACAGTACGCCTCAAGAGTTAACTGCGTACCGCGAACCATCAAAGCCTGTTAGCAACTCGCCCTTCCTTATCGCACTACCCAATATATGAAGGGGGGACAAACAATATGCAGACTAGCTTGACAACCTTTCAATTAAAACTTGTGCAGCAGCATATTCTTTCGTGTGAGTGATGGACACATGAACCTGGTCACCCTTCGTCTTTTCGCTTTTGATGAAAGGTTTTCCAAGTTCGTCTTTCTGGATCTCCATATCATGAAAGCTTAAATGCCGGCCGATTCCCGTTCCGTATGCTTTAGCGAAAGCTTCCTCTGCTGCAAAACGTCCTGCCAAAAATTCCAGCTGCCTCTTTCCACTGAGTGTGTGAAAGATGTCCTGTTCACTTAACGTTAAAATCCGTTCTGGTAAACGAGGCTGTCTACTAAGCACGCGCGCGAGCCGGTTGATCTCTACTATATCAATACCTATTCCTTTGATCATGAGGTACCTCCTATGAGACTCGTACTAATTTGGATGTTCTCTTCATAAACGTGTTACTATAAACTTACCATTATCTAGTCAAAAGGGGTTTGTTATGTTTATTCGAACGGAGAGCTTTCAACAATTTATTAGATCGTATCCAATCGTCACAACGATCCTTGCTTTGCAATTTGGTCTATGGCTTCTATTTGCGCTTCCTATCCCTCTTATACAGCTTGGTCACGACCATCTCGTCGGTTTCAATTATGGTGTAGCTGCTGGAGAATGGTGGCGGCTCGTCACACCTATTTTCCTCCACGGAAGTCTGACCCATATTTTGTTCAATTCTATGTCTTTGTTCTTATTCGCTCCAGCGCTTGAGCATTTGCTTGGGAAGGTTCGATTTCTCATTATCTATCTTGGTGCAGGGTTCATTGGCAATCTCGGAACCTATTGGGTGGAGCCTTTAGAGTATGTACATGTCGGCGCGTCTGGTGCGATCTTCGGTTTGTTTGGCGTTTATTTATACCTTGTTCTATTTAAACCGCATATGATGGACCGCGGCAATTCTCAGGTGATCTTAACGATTCTTGCAGTCTCTGTCATCATGACGTTCGTCAACTCGAACATCAATATCATGGCTCACTTATTTGGATTAATCGGTGGCATGCTCCTAGCACCTCTTACGCTATTTTTCCATTCAAAAAAAAGACGCTACTAACCTCATAAAAAATGTCGATCACTCCTATGAACAGGAAGCGGATCGACATTTTTTGTTTAAGAAGATTTATTTTTTTCATACGAATACCAATCCATTACACGTGCTGCATCTTCTTCCTCAAGGTGATGCACACCAAAGGAATCAAGCAGCGCAGAGGATTTCACAAAGGTGTGAATACTCGCCACTCGGCCTTTCTTTTGGAAGAAAGATTGCGTCATCGTATAGTTTTGCATTCGTTTTCTCAAGACAATGCCAGTGGTTTTGCCAATGCCTCTTGATGTCAGTTGAATCAATGGATCTTTGATCTTATAGCCTGATTGTTTATAAGCTAAATAACCAAAAAACAAAGCAATAGGCAGCGGAATAAGTGCCAAATACCCCCATGGCGGAAAACGGACAGATAGGATTACGCCGACAAGTAATGGCACAAAACCGAAAGAGATCAGGTAGCGCTTGAGCGAACGTTTTGGCACCTTTTTCAGTTCAGCTTCTGGCGCCAAATGATAATCATCTGTGAATTGAGATAGCAGTTCGTTGATTTTTTTCTTCCGAATCAGTGGAAATAAGACGGAAGAGGTTTCTTTTTCTGTAATAGAACCTCCTGCACTCACAAGCATCACCGTCGCAAAGCCAAAGGGTTCACGAAGAATATTTTCTTTGATTTTCACTGCTTGAATTCTCGCAAGCGGAATGGTCATTTGGTGCCTCTCGATGAGCCCTCTTGTGATGATGATGTCTTTCCCTTTTCGTTTCGCGGTGAAATTCGCATATTGAAGGGCTGTTACCCCAACACTAAGAATCCAAGCAATCAATACGGCAATAAATATGAGAATCGCATAAATCTCAACACTCGCATGACTTAAAAAAGAAAACCGCTTGAGGAAACCGTCCAAAGGAAGAATTTCATCTATTTGTGTGTAAATGGCGAGGCACCCAGAAATAATGACTCCGATCCCGCTGGAAGTGGTCGCAGCCAAAAGCAGCTCTGGTACACCCATTCGGTAGGAAACATTGATTTCTTTTTCTACAGGTTGCTGCGCTGTCAGAGGATCATGCGGGACATCCCCATTTTCATCCATTTCTTCTTGCTGCAAGCTTTTCTTCCGGTTGAAAATCGATTGCTTTAATTGTTCCGCTTCTGCTTTTGTAATCGCCGTCAGACTCACTTCCGGACCGTCTGTTCCGCCAGCTGTTTCGATTTGGACCCGCACCAAACCAAAAATCCGTTGGAAGATACCTTCACTTGTATTCACCGTTTGAATTCGCTCTAACGAAATATATTTTTTCTTTTTTGTGATGACGCCCGATTCCACGCGAAATTCATCCTCTTCCATCCGGTAGGTAAATCGCCTCCATGCTAAAACGGTTGAAACAGCTTTCCATAAAAGAAGCACACCAAGAAAGATAAATGCATAAAAACGAATGCTCGAATTCGAGTTCACAAAAATAAGCACGAAAAAAGGGATAATGAAGTTTTTAATCATGGATACGGCATCTGATATAAAATCAATGAACATCGAGATTGGATGTACACGTTTTGGTTCAGACATCATCTTCCGTCACCCTTGCTAAACGAGATATGTAATCACGAAGCTCATCTGCTTCTTCTAATTCTAGCGCCGGTATATCATGAACTGTGGCAGCAGTCGATATTTGAACAGATGCCAAACGGTAGCGCCTTAAGAGCGGCCCTTGTGATGTATCGACATGCTGGACACGCACCATCGGTACAATCACACGTGTAACGCGAATGAGTCCATGCTGAATTTCAATTTCATTTTCGAATACTTCGTAGCGCCAGATGCGATGACGTATTTTCGGTATAAGCCAAATGCCAAAAATAACCTGTAAGACCCATAAACCGGCGAGGATGGCGCCAATCCAATATGGCCACTGTAGATAATAACTAGCAACAAATACCCCAATGATGATGAGTAAGAAAATCAATGAGATAATTCCATTTTGAAGACGCCATACCTTTAAACCATTTAAACTAATTTGACGTTGCGGCTGTTTTCTCACATTCTTCCCCCATTCTCTTACTTTTCTATCAATATATTACGAAAGAAAGCCTAAAAAGTTTCAGTAAACCTGTTAAAAAAAGCGAATCCTGCAAAGGATTCGCTTTTAAATTAGCTATTATAAGATTTCTTTTGACGGCGATCGCTAGAAGAACGATTGCGGTCATTTGAAGAACGCTTTTTATCACCGTAAGATGAACGACTTTTTCCGCGATAGCCGCCTCCGCCGCCACCGTCTCTACGTTTAGAAGAGCTGCGGTTGTTACGATTGCGTTTTGAAACCATTGGTGCTTCATCTGTCAAACGAACAGGCGTTGCATCTGGCTCTTTTGTCATCATTTTGATGGCAGCCGCAACCACTGTGACAGAATCATGATCTTCTAGCAATTCAGCAGCAGCTGTCATGTAGAAGTTTAAGTTGTTTTCACTGATGATTGTGCGCAGACGATCAATGGTTACTTGTTGTTGTCCCTCGATTGCCTCATCTAGTGTTGGTTCTTTCATACGATCCATTTTACGTTTAGTTGTTTGCTCAATCGCACGAAGCATATCTTTTTCACGCGGTGTGATAAATGTCACCGCCATACCTGTACGTCCAGCACGTCCAGTACGTCCAATACGGTGTACGTAGCTTTCTGGATCTTGTGGTACGTCAAAGTTATACACGTGTGTTACGCCTGAGATATCAAGTCCACGTGCTGCAACGTCTGTTGCTACAAGCACATCGATTGAACCTTCTTTGAATTTACGAAGCGCAACCATACGTTTCGCTTGAGTCAAGTCACCATGAATTCCTTCAGCTGTATAACCTCTAAGGTTAAGTGCTTCAGTCAATTCGTCAACGCGGCGTTTCGTACGGCCGAAGACAATTGAAAGCTCAGGTGATTGAATGTCAAGAAGACGAGTCAATGTATCAAACTTCTTACGCTCATGGATATCCAAGTAGAACTGTTGGATGTTAGAGACAGTCATTTCTTTCGCTTTTACTTTTACGTGTTCTGGGTTTGTCATGAAACGTTCTGCAATGCGCTTAATTGGTGCAGGCATTGTCGCAGAGAATAAAAGTGTTTGGTGTTCACTTGGTACATTTGAAAGGATCGATTCAATGTCTTCGATGAAACCCATGTTTAGCATTTCGTCTGCTTCATCAAGCACAACAGTTTCAACATTTTGAAGACGCATTGTACGACGGTTAATGTGATCGAGTAAACGTCCTGGAGTCCCTACGATGATATGAGGATTTTTCTTGAGCGAACGGATTTGGCGACCGATATCTTGTCCACCGTAAATCGGAAGTACACGCGCACGCTTGTCTTGGCCAATTTTGTATAGCTCTTCAGATACTTGAATCGCTAATTCTCTTGTTGGCGCAATGATAATCGCTTGGATATTTGGAGACGCTGGGTCAATTTTTTCTACAAGAGGAATACCAAACGCTGCAGTTTTTCCTGTTCCTGTTTGTGCTTGTCCAATGACATCTTTATTCTGAAGACCGAGAGGAATTGTTTCCGCTTGAATCGGTGTTGCTTCTTCAAATCCCATGCGGTTAATAGCTTTCATGAGACTTTCGCTTAATTGAAAATCTTGAAACGTTATAGTCAAATTATTCAAACTCCTTCTAATTGCTGTTTCAGTAATCTCGTGAATGATCATTAAAAACTGCCCTTACCCGAAAGGACAGGTCCATTATATACAAAGCCCGAATTACCCTACCTTATATCTTACCATTACACTATTTGTTTTTCAACAAGACAGAAATGGATATATCTACTGTTCCACAATGACAGATTCACCATCACTTTGATCGCCATCCATCCATTTCCACTTTTCGAACAGTTGAATTTTTCCGTTATCCAACTGCTTAGGTGTAGAATTGCAAGACCCGCTTCTCATGCTGCCGTCTTTGCTGACATGGTGGTATCTAAAATGAAGTGTTCCATCCTCATTTACAGTTCCTACAAGTACACCAGATACAATACTGCCGCCTTGATATGTGCCCGTTAATATATTCCCGTCCTGACGATATTGAAATATGGTGCCTGCCGATACTTCTCCGTTACTCGAATTAGACTGCGGGACAAAGGTTTTTCCGTCGTATTGAAACAACCGAATCAGCCACCTTTTCTTTCCTATTGTACCATAGGCTTGTCACTCATTCGACAAAAATGATGCAATTTTTAACAAGTGGGATTCAATTTATATTAGTTTAGCCACATTTTCGCTTTTCTATAGATTAAATTGTTTTTTTTAGAAATTGCTCTACTTTTTCAAACAATTGCTGTGCACACGGCTCGTGACAAACATGATGTTTACAGTCAGGTAAATAAAACACTTCTTTCTGACGAGACGGGATTTTATGATCAATAAATTGTGCACTTGAAGCTGGCACAATCCCATCGCTTTCCCCTTGAACAATTAACACAGGGAGGTGTAGTTTCTCAAGGGAGCTCTTCGTTTGCTTCACCAGCTTCATAAATTCAACAGCGGCTGACAGCGGTGTGCTCGTTAGCTTATGACGGTATCTATCATACAAAGGGTTCGTATCAATCAGCCCAGACAATGATTCTTTCACCAACTGCCTTGTGTCTTGAATCATTTGTTTTGGATTCACATATTTCGCCGCAGCACTTAAAAGGACGAGACGAGCAACTGGATACTTCGCTGCAAGATAAGAAGCAATCATTCCTCCCATGGAAAACCCGATCAAAAAAATGGTATCACATGTTCTGTAAAGAGAAAGAAGTTCTAATTCAGCTGTCGCAATCCATTCTTGATAGAGAATACCTTTTAGCTGAAGTTCATCTCCATGCCCCGGAAGCGTGACAGACTGAACGTTCCAATCTGTCTTCTGCTTTAAATATTGCGCTAGCGGTTCCACTTCATAGGGGGCGCCAGTGAATCCATGTATACATAGACAGCCAATCATTCTGTCACCTTCTTTGCCGCTCACTTTTTATAGCGCAGTAATGACTTCTTCTAATCTCATGCCGCGTGAGGCTTTGATGAGAACAACATCGTCAGGACCTGCTACATCAGCAAGTTTTTTCTTCAGTTTCTCTTTGTCCATAAATGAGGACACGCGCGCGTCACCGAATGATTTCTTTGCTCCTTCAGCGATGAATGCACCTAGGCGGCCATACGTCATCACATGATCAATGAATTCAGGCTTGATGTAGCGGCCTAGTTCATAATGATACGTTTCTTCCTCGCTGCCCATTTCGAGCATGTCTCCAAGGACAAGAATCCTATTTGCAAAGCCGTCCATATCTCCTACAAGATCAATGGCAGCTTTCATGGAAGTAGGACTTGCATTATACGCATCATTGATAACAGTGATTCCTTTTTCTGTTTTAAACAGTTCAAGACGCATTCCTGTTAACTTTGTTTGCATGAGTCCTTGGGCGATTTGTCTTTCATTCAGTCCGAAATGCTGGCCTATGGCAATGGCAGCAAGGGCATTCTTTACATTATGTTTCCCTAATACAGGAATGAGAAACCCCTGGGCATACCCTTCGACCTGAAATTCAGTTCCTTCTGCAAGCTGGTTGATATGCGTTACCTTGATATCACAGTCCTCTGCTTCTCCAAAGGTTTTCACTTGCTGCGAAAGTGCAGTCGCTCTCTCGCGGATCAAAGGTTCATCTCCTAAATAATAAAAGGTACCATCCTTTTTTAGCCCTTTTGTGATCTCACATTTTGCATCAGCAATGGCTTCTCTTGATCCTAAATCTTGCATATGAGATTCTCCGATATTGGTGATGACTGCTGCATCAGGCTCAGCTAGGTTTGACAAGAACTCGATCTCGCCTTTTGCACTCATGCCCATCTCCAAGACAGCTATCTCTGTACCTTCTGGCATCGCAAGAATAGTGAGCGGAAGACCGATATGATTATTAAAGTTACCGTCTGTTTTATGAACTTGATACGTTGTTTGTAAGACGGAATGAATCATATCTTTCGTTGTCGTTTTCCCGTTACTTCCTGTAATACCGACAACACGAGGGTTTTCTTCTTTTAAATATGATTTTGCCAATTGCTGCAGTGCTGCCAGTGTATCGTCGACAAGAATGACAGGTACACCGAACGGTGGATTGGCTTCTTTTTGATTCCAAAGAACGGCTGCGGCTCCAAGCTCCACTGCTTTAGAAGCAAATGTGTGACCGTTAAAATGTTCTCCAATTAAGGGGATAAACAATGCACCTTTTGATACTTTTCGTGTATCTGTCGTCACTCCGTAAATTTGCTCTTCGCCAAAAGCTTGATTAGATAGTGTCCCACCAGCCATTTGGGCGATTTGATTCACTGTACGTTTGATCATGATTTTTTCGCCTCTCTTTCTCATTTCACGTTTGAAGGAAAAGAGACACTACCTAAGGATAGTGTCTGCTTGTTGCTCACATTAAAAAGTCGTTTTAATGGTTTGTTTTTCTTGATGGCGTTCAATTGCAAGTGACACTAGCTTTTCAATTAGCTCTGGATACTCTACACCAGTGTGCTTCCAAAGAAGCGGGAACATACTGAATGGTGTGAATCCAGGCATTGTATTCACTTCATTGATCAACACTTCGCCTTTTTCTGTGAGGAAGAAGTCTGCACGAACAAGACCAGAACCATCTAGGGATTTAAATGCCTTAATCGCCATATCATGAATCGTCTTGTATTCATCTTCTGACACACTCGCAGGAATGATCAAATCTGTATCGCCATCTTCATATTTTGCTTTGTAGTCATAAAAATCTGTTTTAGGTGCAATTTCACCAACGACAGAGCACTTCGGCTCGTCATTTCCTAATACACCTATCTCGATTTCTCTTCCTACGACGCCTTCTTCTACGACCACACGACGATCATATTGGAAAGCCAAGTCGAATGCGGTTTGCAGCTCTTCTTTGCTGCGGCATTTGCTTATTCCAACACTTGATCCCATGTTGGCAGGTTTCACAAAGCATGGATAGCCAAGTACTTGTTCTACCTGTTCTAAGCTGTCTGCTGTGGCTTTCTCATAGTCTTTTTTATTGAAGGAAAGGTGCTTTGCTTGTGCAAGTCCTGCTTGAGCAAAAACATCTTTCATCATGACTTTATCCATACCCGCGGCAGAAGCAAGAACGCCGTTGCCGACATACGGGATATTTAGCAGTTCAAGTAATCCTTGCATCGTTCCATCTTCACCATTTGGCCCGTGCAACAATGGGAAGACAACATCAATCTTCTCATCAGCGGATGTAGGCTGTGGAAACATGCTCTCATTTAAAGAAGTTGGTAAAAACGTCTTTGCGTTCTGTTCAAATTGAAGCATTCTGACGTTTGATACTGGTTCAGTGAGTTTTTCTCCTCTTAGCCATTCGCCCTCTTCTGTAATATAAATTGGATGTATATCGAACTTCTCAGTGTTAAGTGCTTTTGTAACTGCAAGGGCTGTTTGCAGTGATACATTATGTTCGGCTGACTTTCCGCCGTAAATCAATCCTAAACTTATTTTCAATGGATACTCCCCCCACTAAAATTCATCTTTACTATCTTATCACTTTCAAGCAAAAATGCTCTAATTAATTTTTGTTGTTACGGAATTGAAATGATTTGTAAAGTTGTAAGCGCCTCCCGAGCATTTGTATGTCATTCGCCTTTATTTTATATTAAAATGTCATTGAAAAGGAGTTGTGACAAATTGAAAAAAATCACAAGTACTGAACAATTCAATGAAATCATTCAATCTGACAAAGAAGTCATCGTTAAATTCTTTGCAACATGGTGTCCTGACTGTACAAGAATGGACATGTTCATTCCAGACATCTTAGAGGCGTATGCTCACCATGAATGGTTTGAAATAAACAAAGATGATTTCCCTGAATTAGCAGAAACGTATCAGGTCATGGGTATTCCAAGCCTGTTAATTTTCAAAAATGGCGAAAAAACAGGTCATTTACACAGTGCAAACGCAAAATCACCTGAAGAAGTGACAGAGTTTCTTCAAGGGCACGTTTCTTAAATCGTGAAACGAAGGACATCAGCAAACACTTGCTGGTGTCTTTTTTTCTCTATCTCTTACATCAAATCTCTTCATAAGACGAATTGTTCAGTCAAAACGTTTCAATGAGCGAAAGAATGTTTTATATAGAGGCTTCTCTTACGACAAGAAATGACAGAAATTATTTCCTGGGAAAGAATGAGCGTCGACTAGGCTTCGAATTTGTCGATTACATGAATTTTCTGAATATAATCTTTACTTCCGGCATTGTGCTTTGTATAATAGAGGTGCTAATTGAAAATGATTATCAATTTCATCTATGTAGAATCCTATAGACGTCTATTCTTATAAAGGAGCGATGAGTCACATGTCTAAGAAGAAAATCAAAACGTATCAGCAATTGATTGAAGAAAACAAGAAAGCCATCATGCGCGATCCTAAAATGATGGAAAGTATATACGAAACCATCGACAAAAAGCATCAGAAGCAGCTTGCAGCTGCTGGACGTGAATCATAAACATAAGGGGGAGCAGTCAAAGCTGGCTGCTCCTCTCTTTTGTCTTTTTCAACAAAAAAAGCCGATAAAATCTATGCTGTGATTTTATCGGCTTTTGTTTTAATGTGATTTCGCTACACGGTCCTGCTTCATTCCTAAATAAATGAGCATATATGTGAGATAACCCATAGTCATTGTTAAACCACCGAAGAAGAACTGAGAAAAGACAGGCTCCTCAAATGTTGTGACAGCTGCAAGTATGATCCAGCTCGCATATAAATAAACCATGAACCATTTCATGTTTCTTTTAAGTGTATACAGAAAGAAAAGACCCGCTAACGAAAAGATCCCCAGCGCTAGTCTGAAATAAATAAGATGATCAAACTGGAAGGCAAAAGACACAAACGAAAACGACAGCAGCAACAAAATGGGTAAAGCCGTAATGAAATTTTTCACGATAGTGCCACCTCCAAGACTCCCTCTTATTATAAGACAAAATCAGCCGGTTATCGTGAAATGCAGACTCGTTTTCACAAAGATGTCACGAATTTTTCTTGTTATTTGACACAATTTTTACACATTTACATCACGCTTCCAAAAAAGAACCCAAGCCGTGCCAACAAAGAAAACAAAATGCGCCCCTACCATAAATAGAGAAAACAAAGGGCTCATGCCTTGGAACGGCGGCGGTCCTTGAAAGCTGTACTGAGTAAAGTCTGTATTAGCAAAAAGCAGGATTTTCCCCCACTGATTTTCTAAAAGAGACATAATAGGCACAAGTGATTTAGCTGCATATAAAACAAAAAACGAGGTCACAAGCGCAACGAGGCTGTTCCTAAACAAGCTGGAACACATAAAAGCGAAGCTTGCCATCATGATCACTTCCACCCACTGAGATCCGATAACAGCAAATGTATGCTCAAATAATCGTCCCGTACTTTCATCAAATGCAGTACCAAAGAAAATAAAGCCAAATAGGAAAGCAATGACATAATAAAAAACAAACAAATAGATGACCGTCAGCACAAGTGTGATGTATTTTGACAGGAAAATTTGCAGCCTTGTTTTGGGCCGTATCAATAAAAACTTGATCGTTCTTTTTTGAAATTCTGTTGAGATCAAGGTCGCGCCAATGACAACCGCGAGCACCTGTAAAATAAACACGACGTTTGTGGAATAAGCAAAATAGTTGGCGACAGTGTCTTGTCCACCAAAGCTGGAGATGACTCGTTTCAACGCTAGAGCCATCGCCAATTGAAACACAACAATCAATCCAAGTGCAATGAACGTGATCTTTTTCCTCGTAATTTTCTTATGCTCATTCTTGATGAGTTGAAGCATCTGCCGTCCCGCCTTCCGTCCATTTCATAAATGCCTCTTCAATTGATGGCTTTTGAGGCGTCATTTCAAGTACAGCAAATCCAGCCAGAACAAGCTGTTTGTTCAGCTCAGGCACTTGGTCTTTGTTCAATTGAAGTAATACATGCGCTCCGTTTCGTTCATATGTATAGGCATGTGTATCAAGCCACGCAGCCGCCTTTTCCACTGGCTGAATATTCATGAGCATCTGTTCTTTCCCCTCTATGTCTCGAAGCATGGCACTGGCTTTGATCTGTCCTTTTTGAATGATGATCATGCGGTCACATAGCTCTTCAACCTCATGCAATAAATGTGTGGCGAATAAGACGGACGTTCCTTCTTCTCTTACTAGCGTTTGCAAGTGCTCCCTGAATTCCTTCATACCTGCAGGATCAAGTCCATTTGTCGGTTCGTCTAAAATGAGCAGGTTCGGCTGATGTAATATGGCTTGTGCAATCCCAAGCCTTTGTTTCATCCCCAGTGAATATGTCTTCACCTTCTGATGAATGGCGTGCTCCAGACGAACTCTTTTCACCACTTCCTGTATTCGTTCCTCTGTCACTCCATCGTGCATCGCCGCATACAGTTCAAGGTTTTCGAAGCCTGTTAAATAAGAATAAAATTCGGGATTTTCTATGATTGCACCAACAGATGACATCGCATGTAGGAAATCCTCATCCTGTGAATATCCATTGATCATGATTCGGCCATTGTTTTTTTTCATCAAGCCAACGATCAAACGAATCAAGGTTGTTTTTCCAGACCCATTTGGTCCTAGTAAGCCGACGATTTCCCCTTTCCCTATTTCTATAGATATATCTTGTAAGATCATTTTCCGGCCAATTCGTTTATCGACTTTCTCTACTTTTAGAACAGCAGATTCCAACGTGGTTCCTCCTTCTGATGTAAAACCTAAAGCGGCAAATAAGACCGCTCATTCTGTTAAAAGTATATCACGCAAGACAAGGGACTCCATGAAAAAAAGGCTGATCGAGTCAGCCCTTCTTTTACATTACATGGATAGGTTCGGTGATGCTGCGTCTGTCTCGTGTTTTTTCTCCGTTTCTGTCACAATCACCGCACATGCGGCGTCACCTGTAATATTGACAACGGTTCTTGCCATATCTAATAAGCGGTCTATGCCAAGGATGAGCGCAATGCCTTCAACCGGCAGATTCACAGAGTTCAGTACCATAGCGAGCATAATGAGCCCAACTCCTGGCACACCAGCTGTACCGATACTTGCTAAGACAGCCGTTAAGACAACCGTCAGCATTTGGACAAGCGTCAGTTCAACTCCATACACTTGCGCGATAAAAATAGTCGCGACCCCTTGCATAATCGCTGTGCCATCCATATTAATGGTTGCACCAAGCGGCTGTACAAAGCTTGAAATCGGCTCCGGCACCTTCAAACGTTTCTGGGCTGTTTCCATCGAGACTGGGAGGACTGCGTTACTACTTGACGTACTAAATGCGACAACCATTGCTGGAGAAAATCCTTTGAAAAATGCCATCGGATTTCGCTTCGCTAAAATGGCGACAGTTGACCCATAAGTTAGGAAGAAATGCAGCACGAGCGCAACTAACACGACCGAGAAATAAAGGCCCATCGCTTTCATCGCATCAAATCCCTGACTGCCAATGGCAGTTGCGATCAAACCGAATGTTCCGTACGGTGCGAACTTCATCACTATGCCGACAAGGTACATCATTAATTCATTTCCTTGTTCAAACAGCTTTAGCAAACCTTCCGTCTTCTTCCCAAGCATGGCAATGCCAAGACCTAAAAATACACAAAAGACGATGATTTGAAGCATGTTTCCTTCAACTAAAGATTGGACTGGATTGGTTGGGATGATGTTGAGTAGTGTTTCTGCCATTGATGGGGCTTCCTCTGCGGAATAATCAGCTGCTTTCGTATCAAAATGACCGAATGCTCCCGGCTTGATTAATAAGGCTAATGAAATGCCAATGATGATGGCAAAAGTAGTAGTAAGCAGGAAATAAGTAATGGTTTTTACGCCGATTCTGCCAAGCTTTTTCGGATCACCTAGACCTGCTACACCTAGTGTGATGGAAAAGAATACGATCGGCACCACTAACATTTTAATCAGGTTTAAGAAGATTTGACCTAGAGGCGTAAATAGATAAGGGTCTAACACTTTGAATACATTTGGAGCAAAAATGTTAAGCAATAGTCCTGTGATTGCACCTACAAACAAGGCAATAATAATTTTCGTCGCTAGCTTCAATAAAATCTCCCCTTCCTCGTCAAAAAGACCCACGAGAGAGTTTTCTCGTGGGTCTGCGTTCCTTACATATACCACCGTTTACTCTCTTCACGCCGATGAGGTTAGCTGACGGGTTAGGACGAAGAGATGTCCTTTTTTCTCCACAGAGAAAAATTCACCCCAAAAACATGGGTCCCCCATTCCTTTAGAAGGATTAAGCGTGTGGTTATTATGATATTTTCATACTATTTATACCTTATTTTCGGAAAATTGTAAACAGGTTCATATGAACTTTTTAATTACTTTCTTCCTTATTCGTGACCTCCAAAATATCTAAAATGAACACAAAGATCGGGATACCAATAATCAGTCCCCAAATGCCGATGTAGTGTTCAGAGAAGATCAGCACAACAAATGTGAAGAAGATAGGGAGTTCTGTTTTTGCTGACATGAGCTTCGGGTTTAGGAAATAGGCTTCAATGGCATGGATGATGACGATCACAAGCACGATATACAGGACATACATGCCGCCTCCAAGCGTATACGCAATGATGCTGAGTGGAATAAGTGAGATAACCACACCTGCCACAGGGATTAAGCCTAGCAAAAAGACCATGACCGCTAATCCAAATAATTGCGGGAATCCCATAATACCTAGCGCAATGGTTGTTAAAACACAGTTAACAGTTGCAATAATAAACTGTGCTTCGAGTACCTTTCCGAACGTTCTGGAAAATTTACGTCCAAAGAAGGCGATTTCGTTATAGAACACAGAGATTTTACTCGTTTTGAACTTGTTCATGAATTGAATGAGGCGTTCCTTTTCGAACAGGAAGAACATGCTTAATATTAAGGACATAATGACCTGGATACTGAACGTACTGAAATCAGTTAAGTATGTATAGAGGAAATTAAACCCTTTCTCAAAGTAAGCTGATATTTTAAAATCTCCGAATACGTTCGTGATGACATCAATGAAGGGTAAATCTTGTGGATGATCTGCAATTTTCTTTCCTAAATGAAATAGCTGCTCCACCTGTTTGGCGATGATTGGCACAAACACGAATCCGCCAACCGTCAATCCACCAGCCAAAAGAATATACAAAATGGTAATAACCGATTTCTGCCCTATTTTCAGGAAGCGACTTAAAAAGCCTCTAATGACCTCTTCTAACCGATTCATCAAAAAGGTGAATATGAAGGTCAAGAGAATTAAATTCATCATTCCTCTTAATAAATATAAGGCTGTGGCTAATACTACAAATACAGAAAACCGCTTAACACCGGGTTTTTCGAACAATTTTAAAAATGCTGCCATTTCGTTATACACCTGCCAGGACTAAAGTCTATTTTTCATTGGATCTGATATACATTATATCGGATCTTTCTGTAAATTATATAACAAAAGGTCAATGAGGTCTTACGATTCGCACTAAATTTATCAAGCTTTCATGTTTTTTCTTTTTTTACACAAGAAAAAACCGAACCCCATGTAGACATAAGGTTTCGGTTTTTGGTTGTTTTTATACTATACAGCTTGCTTCATATTGCGCATTTCTTGAAGGGCTGTTTTGCTCTTCGCTTCGTCAAATTCACCTTCACTTTTCGCCACAACAATTGTCGCGATTCCATTTCCAATGAGGTTTGTGATGGCTCTTCCTTCGCTCATGAATCGATCTACTCCAAGCAGAAGTGCAAGCCCCTCTAGCGGAATGACCTGTAGTGCAGCGAGTGTAGAAGCCAGCACGATAAATCCGCTTCCTGTCACCCCAGCCGCTCCCTTTGATGTGAGCATTAGAACAAGGATAATGGTGATTTGCTGGCCGATAGACAAGTCTACACCAAACACTTGCGCTAAGAAGACCACAGCCATCGATAAGTAGATCGAGGTTCCGTCCAAGTTAAAGGAATACCCTGTTGGGATGACAAGACCCACAACAGACTTAGAGCACCCGTAGCGTTCCATTTTATCCATCATTCTTGGCAGCACGGATTCTGATGAGCTTGTGCCAAGAACAATTAAAATTTCATCCTTGATAAATCGCAGGTAACCAAACAGGCTGAAGCCATACATTTTACAAATGATATTCAGCACAACGAAGATGAACAGGAACATAGTCAAATAAACGGAGAGCATCAGACTTGCGAGCGGTTTAATCGACGCCAAACCAAAGTGACCGATTGTATAGGCCATTGCCCCAAATGCACCGAGCGGAGCTGCACGCATGATATATCCAATGATTTTAAAGAAAACAAGTGACAGCTTATCAAGCCACTCAATGATTCCTTTCCCCTTCTCGCCAAGTGCAGCAAGCGCAACACCGAATAAAATAGAGAAGAATAAGACCTGTAAAATATCACCCTTTGCAAAAGCATCTACCATGTTAGATGGCACAATGTGTGTGACAAATTCCATCCAGTCGATACCCTGTCCCCCGTTTTGGGTATACTGTGAAACATCCCCTTTTTCAAGCTTGCTATAGTCCAGACCTGCACCTGGCTTCATGATATTGACGACAAAAAGACCGATGACCAAAGCAAGCGTCGTGACGACTTCAAAATAAATAAAAGCTTTTCCCCCAACTTTTCCAACCTTTTTCATATCCCCCATCTTGGCAATACCAAGAACAATGGTTAAGAAAATAATTGGTGCGATGACCATTTTAACGGCATTGATAAAGGTGTCACCAAGCGGCTTCATTTCTTTTCCGACGTTTGGCCAAACCATCCCGACAATGATCCCGATAATGACAGCTGCAATCACCTGAAATGTCAGGTTCTTCAAAAGCCTCTTCATAAAAAATCAACTCCCTCACCCTTTGATGTAAACGCTTAACTGTTATCTGTAGCTAAATGATAGCGATTTCATCAAAGGCTGTGAAGCTTATGAACATATCGTACATTTTGGTCTTTTTGGTCTCTTAGTCAGAATGTACGATATATTTATTGACAGGCCGGCCTACCCCGCCATATTGCATATCTAATTTCAGCTCGCCTTCTTTCACTAAGAAGTCTAAATACCGGCGTGCCGTGACACGTGCAATGCCGAGTGCATTGGCAACTTCCTCTGCAGACTGCGGACCTTCCTGCATGCCCATATAGGCTTTAATTTCATTCATCGTATGCACATTCAGCCCCTTAGGGAGCCAAGTATCCTCCTGCTTAACAGCAGGCTTTCGTATGATATCATCCAGCATCTCTTGAGAAAATTCTGTTGCTGTACGAATTTTAGATTTAAACGCTTTATAGCTTTCAAGTGATTCTTTCATACGTTCGAACTTAAATGGCTTGATGATATAATCTCGTGCACCATTTTGAAGCATGGTGCCAATCGTCTCTTTGTCCTTTGCCGCAGAAATAACGATCACGTCCACCTGTATCTTTTGCTTTCTAATGTCTTGAAGCGTCTTTACGCCATCTTTTTTTGGCATATATACATCGAGGACAACAAGGTCTGGACGAATTTCTTTGATGAGCTGGATGCCCTGCTCCCCATTACCTGCGATTGCCGCCACTTGAAAGCCAGGAACACTCTTAATGAACTCCTTATTCACTTCTTGCACCATCGGATCATCTTCAATTAATAGCACCTTAATCTGAGTCATCTGTCTCTCTCCTCTATGATCATTGGGAATTCGATTGAGAAGGTGGTACCAATGCCGATGCTTGATGTGACTTCTACATTTCCCATCCCTTTGTCGATAATCGTTTTTACAATATACAGGCCATAGCCTGTTCCGCCTTCTTTGCCGTGTGTGAAGCCTTTATCGAAAATAGAAGGAATCATTTCCTCTTCAATCCCGGAGCCATTGTCTTCAATTAAAATCGCGAGGACATCCTCGGTTTGATCAATACTAATCGAAATGCGTTTTGTGTCTCTTTCAACAGTATCATAAGAGGCAAAAGCATTCTCGATCAGGTTGCCAAGCAGCTTTGTCATATCATGCTGATCCAGCCGCTCAGGGAAATCACACAGACAGCTATGTTCGTCTATTTCGACCTTTATGCCTAGCTCCTTGCCCCTTCTGATTTTACTCATCAATAATCCCGCAACGGCATCATGCTGTATGACGCGGTGAAGAAAGTCCAGCACATGTTCCTGTTCTTCCGTCGTTTGAAAGGCTAAATCGAGCGCCTGATCGGGTTTACCAAGCTGAATTAGCCCGGCAATCGTATGAAGCTTATTCATATGCTCATGATTTTGTACCCGCAGACCGTCAACAAAGTTCTTAACTCCGGTTAGCTCCTCTGCCAATTTTGCCGCTTCTGTCCGGTCCTGAAAAATGGCGACCGCTCCGATAATTTTCTTTTTCATGACAATCGGAATCCGGCTGCTCATAATCCGCTTTCCGCTCATATGAATTTCTTCATTATAGACAGGCTCAGCACGATCAATGATCTCTGGAAGTCTTGTGTCAGACAGCACATCCCAAATATTCCGGCCTACGACATCCCCTGTCACGCCAAAGATTTGCTTCGCCTTTTCATTAAAAATGGTGATCATGTGCTGATTATCAATGGCGATGACCCCTTCATTAATAGAGTGAAAGGTTGCGGTGCGCTCCTCTAGCATTCTGACAATCTCATGCGGCTCCAGCTTAAACATTTGCTGTTTAATATGACGAGCGAGTAAAAATGAACCTACAAGCCCAAAGCTGAGCGTCAGCAAAAGGATCATGAGGATATCCCGCTTCATTTCTCCTAATATATCGATCATACTTGGCAGCGTTCTCCCTACAAGGACGACCCCTGTTTGATTAAATTGGTCATCCTTCACTGGATAAAAGGCTCTGATGGCTGTCCCAAGCTCTCCCTCTGCTTCTGAGAAATAAATATGCTCGGCAAAAGCAGGCTCTTCATCTGTCCCCTCCGAACGCTGGCCAATCCTTGCGTTCACTGGATGCGTTAATCTCACATGCTCCATATCCATGACGACAATGTAGTCAGCGTCTTGAATAATCCGAATCTCTTCGATGGCATGCTGTAATCGGTCACGTTTCTTTGTTTGATCAGCTAACGCCTGCTTTACCTCATTCATCTCCGCAACTGTTCTCGCTGTGTTCATGAGCCTTTTTCGAAGCTCTCGTTCCTCTGTTTGCTGGATTCCCCCAACAAGGACAATTCCTCCGATTAAAAGGGCGAAAATGACAACGAAATATGTGAGGATGGTGAGCTTCCATCTAATAGATAATTGTTGTAATTTCAATCGATTTCTCATCATTTTTTTCACCTGTATCTTTACGAATTCTTCCTCGGTCAAGTATGCTTGACATAAGGGGGATCGGACGCATGAAGAATTTACTCGCCTATACACTATTGCTCTTGATCGGTTTTGTAACCGCTTTATACTTTGGTTTTTATCATATGATGCCAAAGGCAGCGACGACCTTTGACGATGAACAAACAGGGCTGAAGGATCAGCTTGTGTTCAAATTTAGCCATGTCGTGGCAGATAATACACCAAAAGGACTTGCCGCAAAGAAATTTGCTGAGCTTGTGCACGAAAAATCCGATGGGAAGATCACCATTCAAATTTTCTCCAACGGAAGTCTTTATTCTGATATAGAAGAAATTAATGCACTCAAAGAGAATCAAGTTCAATTTATCGCACCATCTACCTCGAAGCTCGGCATGCTATCCTCTGAGTGGCTGGCACTTGACCTTCCTTTTGCTTTTTCTAATTATGATGCGGTTCAAGAAGGCTTGCACGGTGCAATTGGACAAAGATTGTTTGGCACCCTGCAAAAAGACGGGCTAAAGGGAATGGCGTATTGGACAAATGGCTTTAAGCAAATCACCTCTAATAAGGGTCCAATCAAACAGCCTAGTGATTTAAAAAACCAATCTCTCCGCATTATGCAAAGCGACATGATTGAAAAACAATTCAAACTTCTTGGCGCAAAGCCCTATCAGGAATCGTTTAATTCGACGTTTCAGCTATTAGAAACAAAAAAAGTAGATGGTGAAGAAAATACCATTTCAAATATTTATTCAAAAAAATTCTATCATATACAAGACTATATGACGATCAGTAATCACGGGTATTTAGGCTATGTGGTCTTAACAGATCAATCCTTCTTTGATCGCCAGACACCTGAAACGAAACGAATTTTACTTGAAGCGATGGAAGAAACAACAGCTTGGAATGAAAAACATGCAGAACAGATGAACAAAGATCAGCTGGAGGACATTAAACGGGAATCGCAGATTGCCATTCATGAATTGACGCCAGCAGAAAGACAAAAATGGATGAAAGCCCTCGATCCTTTGTATGAGGAAGCCGAAAAAACCATTGGTTCTACCCTAATCAAACAGATACGTGAGCTGCGTGCGCGTTATGAACATTCTCCGATCCATGCTTTTCAAGAAGAGGATAAGACCAAATAAAAAATCCCTTTGAGAAAGGGATTTTTTATGCACCAGATTCACTCTGTTCTTGCTGCGTGAGCTCTTCTAATCTTGAGACAATTCTTCGCTTTCGGTATTGCATCATGCCTGTTTCGGCAATACTTTTTAGTTGTGAGCGGTTGGAAACTGCGCCAAATAAAATCCCTGCTACGGGAACAAGCTGAAACAGTTTCTTCCAGCCAAATGAATCTCGGTAATTATAGACTACCTCACGCCATCCTTGGATTTGTGAGAACATGTTTTCGTGTTTCCCTTCGGAAGCATGATAGCTCCTGAGTTCTTTTAATATCGATTTCTTCCCAACCACATCAGCAGAGGTCAACTGTAAGCATTTTATGATGAAGACCCGCTCTTCCTTGTTTTTAGGATCATAGCCATAGGTGACGGCAATATCCTGTAGTGTTTTAAGGGAGAGACCAAGTACCGCAGGAATATCTGCAGCCAGTGTAAACATACCACCGACACCCGTTGTCGCCCCTTGTACCGTGGCGAGATTCGTCCTATTTTTCCCCATATGTTCACTAATCGCATCCATGATTTCAATTGGAGCTTTTTCTATATCTTCTATACGCTGAATCGATTCGTCGGCACATTTCTTTTGAAATTGATGGATGATGCCTTTTTCTGATGTCAAATAGGCACCGCCTGATTGAATGTAATGCCCCATTTCATCTAGCAGCACACCGATTTTTTTCTGGATAAAGGCAGGCGTCAGCTTGTCCAGCATTTGAAATGGCAGGCGGCTGAGTTTCTCCCAAAACCATACCTTTTGCTGATCTTTCTCCCACTGTTCAATCTGCTTTAATTGTGCTTTTAGCCACTCTCTTTCCTCCATGCCTTTTTCCTCCTTAGATGCTGCTGAAGTATTTGTTTGTTATTATACACAATCCTTTTCCATCATACGTATAGAACATTGAATCGGTTTCGAAAGGTTTGAAACTTTTTCAAAACGGTTATTGCTTAATACACAAACAAAAAGAGGAGTGATCAACATGTTAGGATTTCTGATTTCATTAGTTGTGGCGATTGTCATCGGCCTTATTGGCAGTGCACTCGCTGGAGGTAGTGTACCAGGAGGATGGATCGGTTCAATGATTGCAGGACTTGCAGGTGCTTGGATTGGTCATGGATTACTTGGAACGTGGGGTCCTAGTTTGGCAGGCTTTGCGATCATTCCAGCAATCTTAGGTGCAGCGATCTTTGTCATCATCTTAAGCCTGATCTTCCGTAGTGTGGGATCAAGGGTATCTTAAAAAAACAAATAACAGAGGAAGCAGTAGGGACACCGTCTATAAAGGCGGTGTTTTTGTGTTAGATTGACAAGGTATCTATTTTTTTCACTTACATATGATAAACAAACCTATTAGTTCAGATAGTTGACTTTTCATGAAGATGGGCATATGATGATTAAAAATTGCATCAAGGAAACATTTTGTGCCCAAGCAAAACTTTGTAGAATCTAGGTGATGACATATGACAAACAAATACATCGAGGCACAGGCACACATGTCAGAGGCAGCTGAGCGTGCACTTGAAGGAAAAGTCAAGGGATTTAGAAGACTCCTTCCTTTTCTCGGTCCTGCTTTTATCGCAGCCATTGCTTATATTGATCCAGGAAATTTCGCCACCAACATTGCGGCTGGCTCCAAATATGGATATCTCCTTTTATGGGTCATTCTCATATCAAATCTCATGGCTTTGCTCATCCAGTCTTTATCCGCAAAGCTTGGAATTGCGACAGGCAAAAACTTACCTGAAATCGCACGTGAAGAGTTTCCAAAGCCCGTTTCGATCGGTTTATGGATTCAGGGAGAGCTCGTCATTATTGCCACGGATTTAGCTGAGTTTATCGGTGCGGCACTTGGTTTATACTTGCTCTTTCGAATCCCGCTGCTTGAAGCATCCATTATCGCGGCTATCGGTTCATTTGCGATATTGGAGCTGCAAAGACGAGGATATCGAGCATTAGAAGCAGGTATCACAGGCATGTTGTTCGTTGTCGTGATCGCTTTCGCTGTACAAACCTTTGTCGCCAAACCAGATATCGCAAGTGTCGCTGGTGGACTGTTCATTCCAAAATTTGATGGCGCAGACAGCGTGCTGCTTGCAGCTGGAATTTTAGGTGCCACTGTGATGCCTCACGCAATCTACTTACATTCAGCTTTAACCCAAAGAAGAGTCGTCGGCAGAACGGAAAAGGAGAAAAAGCAGATTTTTCGCTTTGAGTTTTTAGATATCCTCATTGCGATGATCGTCGCCGGGGCCATCAATGCCAGCATGTTGATTGTGGCAGCCGCTTTATTTTATAAAAATGGTCTCTTTGTTGAAGATTTGGATGTTGCGTTTCAGCATTTTGGTACACTCGCAGGGCCTGTATCAGCCATCTTATTTGGTGTAGGTCTGCTTGTAGCAGGACTATCCAGCTCTTCTGTCGGTACATTGTCAGGCGACATCATTATGCAGGGCTTTATTCAATACCGGATCCCGCTGTATGTTCGCCGGCTGATTACCATCATTCCTCCTATTGCGATTATTGCATCTGGAGTGAATCCGACCTCTGCGCTTGTGATGAGTCAGGTCGTCTTATCGTTTGGGATTGCTTTTGCTTTAATTCCGCTCATTTTATTTACAAGTAAAAAACGAATTATGGGTGAATTAACGAATGCCCGCTGGGTGACAGGAATATCTTGGGTGATAGCAGCTCTTGTTGTAGCACTTAATCTCTTCTTAATTGTAGATACGTTTATGTAAAAGAGCGTGTTGAGCTGTCTTTTTCTTTCCATTTGGTTATGGTAGAATTCCCCTGAGAGGATGTGGGTACATGTTTGTTTATCAGGATCAAGAGATATCCATGCGGCTGCTTGAGCCAAGAGACGCAAGAAGTCTGTATTTGCTCATCCAGCGGTCGAGAGAGCATTTACGTGAATGGATGCTTTGGGTGGATTCAACGCAAACAGAGGAAGACAGTATGGCGTTTATCCAAGGTGCGATGCAGCAAGCGATGCAGAACAACGGTTTTCAAGCGGGCATTTGGTCACATGGAGAACTTGTCGGCATCATTGGCACCCATCAAATTCATTGGATCAATAGAACCGTTTCAGTCGGCTATTGGCTCGGAGAAGGCCATCAAGGAAAAGGCATCATGACAAAAGCATGCCAAGCAGTCATTCGCTATTTATTTGAAGAGTGCGGGCTGCATCGTATTGAGATTAGGGCTGCTGTCGATAACCAGAAAAGCAGACGCATCCCAGAGCGATTATCCTTTTCGCTTGAGGGAATTTTAAGACAATGTGAATGGCTGGGCAATCGCTTTACCGATCATTGTGTGTACGCCCTTTTACAGCCTGAATATATGAAACAAAAAACGCATTCGATGAATCAGCCCACTTAATTGTGTCGATTGCATGAATTATTTTACAAAGTGAAGCTTTGTAGTATCCGTTGTGATCGGCATCTGATAAAATAGAAGGAAAAATCGAGGTATGATGTATGTCTCTTATTATTTTATTTTACTTATGGATTGTCCCTTTGTTATTTGGTATTTTCTTCTCCTTCCTAACAAAGAAAGCCACCTACAAACGCCGCTTTGTCCCATCCTATAGCATGATAGGACTCAGCATCGTTTTTCTCATTCTGGCACTCGTCTTTTCAGCCAGCCATTTTCTATTTATTTGCGGTATGTTCCTATTTGCCACCACCCTTGTTGGCACAGGCATTCCCTTATTCTTAGCCTTTGGAAAAACACCATCCTAAACAAAAACCACCTTTTCACGATGGAAAGGTGGTTTCTTTTTATTGAAGAGGCATTCGGTATGTCATTGTGGCATTTGGATGTTCTTCAATCGTCTTCATCATGTCTTGAAGGATCTCGGCTGCGCGATCATTTGAGTCATACTTGCCGAGCATCTTTGCCCAGGAAGTACTCCCCAAGATCATCCCTTCAATTTTTTTGCCGCTTACTGAGACTTCTTGGACATGAATCAGCGTTTGTTGGTTTTGTGTGAGGATCCATAGCATGGTTGTTTCTCCTTTTTTGTGGTGGTTGGATTAGTTTAACATATGATTTCCAATTATGTGTGGGGTGATTTGGTTTGCAACTGCAATTGCAGTTTAAAAAACCTTGATTTTATTAGAAAAATCAAGGTGAGTGTTTCATTCTGGCTTATTATATTTCTCAATGTATTGCTGAATGCCTGAAAATATCAAATCCTTTATTAATTCCGGGTATTGATTGTAATACTTTCTAATTTACCATCTAATATAAACGTAATTCCTTCTACGAGTTCACCCGGATTTTCATTTTCAAATTTCTCGGACATGATGCTTATTAGATGATCACTCATTTTTTTCTCCTCCATTGCTTTCAAAAAAAAAGAAACAAATCCACTTTATTCTTTTATCATATCAATCTTTACATGCATTTAAAGAAAACGATGGACCATTAATCCATCGTTCTATTTAAGCTCTCTAGTTATTTAAAAATTAATCTTCAATATAGCTTTCTGCTAGATCAATATCTTGTGTCATCTCTAATTCAGGATATTTTTCATCCAATTTACGCAAACATTTAATTAATTCCTTACTTTGTAAAACTTCTGATATGTCTTCAAACACTTCACTTATCCAATATAAATCTTCTTTACTGCAACGATCTAAATATTCTAACGTTCTCTCTTCGTTTTCCCCAAGAATTTCTATTATTTCATCCCAACTTTTCTGTATACCATAATCATCATTTAAATCTAATTTTTTTCTTTTATCTAATACTGTCCTTAATGCATTCTCAATATCCATATTGTTCCTCCATATTAAGGTTGTTTTGTAGCATCAGGAAAAATAGTTCCTACTTCTCCATTGGTTTTAATAACTCCAACCCTTACACCTTTATACTCACCAAAAATAGTCACTCCATTTTCCACTTTTGAAAAATCAGGTGATTTAACAATTTTGGCACCCGCTGCCGCAATATCAGATTCTGTCCAGTTTTCTGGGAACCAAGATTGGTTGGAGCCTGTTCGTTTTGCTTTCACCTTATGATCAGGTACATTCCCTATCCTAACACCGTTCTCATATACTTTATTTATATTATATTCTATATTATTTTCTTGTAAGAATTTTATATTGCTTTGTCCATGTCCCCCACCCTTCATTTTTGAAATATCACCTGTTTTAGGGTTTGTTGTGAAATCTCCTTTATTAGAATGATTAATGCTATTTTCAGGTATTTTATTTAAACCACTTGTTCTCTTAATCCCCATCTTCCCATTGAACCCCTTCGCCCCAAACGGCAAAAGCATTCCCAGAGCCGCATTCATACTCGCTTCCTGCTGTTCTTTTGAGATCTTATTCCCAAACATATCACGCCCTGTAATCGCTTCGCTGAAGCCGTTGGTGGCGGTGAGACCATATAAGCCTTTTTGAGAAGTTTTCAACGCATCAAAAGACTTTTGCGATGTCTTGTAAATGTCGACTGCTCTGACTGCGGCTGATGTGGCTTGAGTTGTTTTATAGACGGCTTTTCCACCTTTGAAAATACGACCTGCCCATCCGACGATTGGGATATAACCTGCTGCTGCCATGCCGCCTGCGGCGACGCGCTGTCCTGCGGTGAGCTCTTCACCTGTGATCGGGTCAACACCTGTTGCGGCACGTTTTGCATCGTTCACACCTGTCAATTCATTGACGATATTTCCGCCATAATCAAGTGCTTTTTCATACCAAGGACGGTTGGCGAGTGCTTCCTGTTCCTTTGCGATCTCGCGGGCTTTCTGTTGTTCTTTTTTAATGTTGAGATATTCGGAAGTTTGCTTCTCAATATCGCTTTTTGCCTTGTAGATTTCGCTATTTTGATACGCTTTCTTGTCAAAATTCATCGGAGAAATCGCTTTTCCATCATTTGTGGCATTCATCATTTCCGTATACAATGCCATTGTAGCTTGCTGCTCCGTTTCTGACAAAGCATATTCATCTTTTAAATTTTGATCAAGCTCTCTTAGGTCTTTCACTGTCTTTTTTCGCTCGTCTTCCGCATCTGCAATTTTTTCATCAAAGGTTTGACTATCAAATACTTCTAAAGAAATAAGGTCGTCGATGTCTTGAAAAATCGTTTTAAGCGCCTTTTTTTGATCCTTCACAATGCTTTTGGCATTTTTGATGCCCATATGTACAGCGTTGTCTAAAAAGTGTTCTTCTACGAAGGTTTCGCCGCCAAAACTCGTATCATCAAGTGTCCCAGAAACACCTTCATGAAAGGCTTTTTGCTTATCAATGAAGCTGATAAACATATCTACATTTCCAGCCAGTTCTTTATAAAAGCTTTTAATGTTATCGGCACCTTTTCCAGTGAAATCATCACCGAGGTTAGCCACGCCTTGAAGTGCCTTTTTTAAATCTACCATTTGTTCACGGAGTTCCTGGTAGTGTTTTGCCCTTGCATCCATGGCACTTGTTAGTGCTTTTGCATCAAGTATCTTGCCCAGAAGAAGTCACTCCCTCCATTATTGATCATAAAGTCTATTTTACCTTTCTCAGCGAATTGGAAAAATAGGCTTTAAGTTACAAAAATAATTTCCAAATATTTTAATAGAGATGAAGGCAAGTGACAATTGAAATGTTTTTCCTAATCATCACAAAAAAAGTCAGCCCTCTTTTCAGAAGACCGACTACTTTGTGTTTAGAAAAAGCGTTTGAGGCTTTTCTTGAGTGGAGGGATATCCAGCTCACCTTTTTCAAAGAATTTTTTCAATAAATATTTACTGAAGCCTGCTGCTTGGGTGTAAGTGATTTTCCCAGGTAACGGAGGTTCATTGGCGACAGCGACATCAATAATGACTGGTTTATCGGATTGAAGAGCTGTATCAAAGGCTGGAGATAATTCTTCATGTGATGACACGGAGATTCCTTTGCCGCCACACGCTTCTGCAAACTTAGCAAAATCAATATTCTCCAGCTCTATACCATAATTTATGTTTCCTTTTACCTGTTGTTCATATTCAATCATCCCTAAATTGTTGTTGTTTAAGATTACGACAACGATCGGCAGCTTATATTTTACAGCTGTCACAAAGTCTTGCATGACCATTGTGAATCCTCCATCACCACAAACGGCAATGGCTTGTCTATTCGGTTCATTCAATTTAGCTGAAATCGCACCAGGTAAACCGCAGCCCATTGTGGCAAGCCAGCTGGAGATAATGAAATCCTGCTGTTTCATTTCAAAATGACGTGCCATCCATACCGTCACATTACCAACATCAACTGAAAGAATGGCATTGTCCTCGACTGCTTCTTCTAGTCTAGCAATGACTTGCTGTGGTTTAATTGGTGAAGTAGCAACAGATTTTTCTTTATCCATTTCTTCTCGCCACTTCATCATATGCTCTGTACAAGCTTCAAGAAAGCCACGCTGTTCTTTATATTCAATGTAGGAAGTTAGTTCATGCAAACCACTCTTGCTGTCGCTCACAATTCCCACATCTACCGGATACCTTTTGCCGATTTGATCTGGTTTAATATCTAGTTGAATGGCTGACGTGTCCTCTGGTAAGTAGTCTCTATATGGAAAGGAGGTGCCAAGCATAATTAAGAGATCACATTCTTCCATCGCTTCATATGCCGGCTTCGTTCCAATTTGACCTAAGTTACCTAAAAAGTATGGATGCCTGTCTGGCACAACCCCTTTTGCAGGAAGCGTGATGACGATAGGAGCAGCTGCCTTTTCTGCAAATGAAAGAAGCTCTTCTTTTGCATGTCTTAATCCTTTACCTGCTAAGATGACTGGCTTCTTCGCATTGTTAATCAGCTGAGCTGCCTTTAGCAATTGATCTTTCTTCGCCCGTACTTCTCCCTCAACATAAAGAGGAGATGTATAGACGGGTTTACGCTTTATTTTTTGAGAAAATAAGTCATCCGATACGGTGAGAACTGCCACACCTTTATGGGTATAAGCTGCTTTGATGGCTTGATTCAATAAGTCAGGCAGCGCCTCTGCTGTCTGTACCTGCTGATTAAAGACAGCGACATCGTCAAACATTCGCTCCAATTTGATTTCTTGGAATGCGTCTCTGCCTACTTCGGCCGAAGCAACCTGCCCTGCAATTGCTAAAACTGGTGCACCATCTGCTTTTGCATCATACAGCCCATTTAATAAGTGGACAGCACCCGGCCCAGCGATTGATAAGCAGACACCAAGTTTACCTGTTAGTTTGGCATCAGCCGCCGCTGATAGTGCTGCCACTTCTTCATGTCTCGTTTGGATAAATTTTATTTGGCTTGATTCATGCCTAAGTTCTTCAATCAATTCGTTTATACTATCGCCGGGCATTCCATAAATATGTTTCACGCCCCACTCTTCCAGTAGCACTGTTACTTCTTTTCCTGCGGTTCTTTGCGGCATGTGAGAAAACTCCTTTTTTCTTACTCCATACCACCGCATCCTTTTGATCAAACGTTTCAACCTGCTTCTGCTACTTTTTAAAATGATAGGGCAGGGTTGCCACCACAATATCCCGCTTCCATAATAGGCGGAATCTTAATAAAAAGGCAGATTGATTATGCAAAATGGTGTGCCATCTTTTTTTCGGTATAAATTGTGGCACGAGGACCATCACTTTATATTGATGGGCATTTGCTTTTGTCTCAACTGTCTCAAGAAATTTATCTAGTGGGTGAATGAGGCTTCGATAGGACGAATGCAGCATCACAAGCCGTACACCGCTATTGAGTTTTTCCCAATCTTCTTCAATTTTCTTATCCTTTTCTTTATCAAAGGATACATGAACCGCTATGACTTGCTCTGATAAAGATTTTGCATACTGAACAGATTGTTCAACAACACGTGTGACTCCTGCTATCGGTACGATGACCACATTTCCTTTAATCTCAACTGGCTCTGTTTCATTCAATAAACGCAGTTGTTCTCCAACAGACAAATAATGCTTTTTAATGGAATGAAAGATAAATAAAACAATAGGCAGGAAAACAAATATTGGCCATACGAGATGGAACTTGGTCAAAATGAGAATCATAAAAACTGTAAAAGAAATCAGTGCTCCGACAATATTGATTGGCATTTTCGTTTTCCAGCCCTGCGGTTTTTCACGAATCCACTTCACACACATGCCGGTCTGCGACAGGGTAAATGGAATAAACACACCGACAGCATATAGCGGGATGAGATGTTCTGTCTTCCCATCAAACAACCAGATGAGCAGCATAGAGGCTACGCCTAGAAAGATAATGCCATTAGAGTAACCAAGCCGGTCTCCTCTTACAGTAAACATACGCGGCATATATTTATCCTTTGCTAAATTGACAGCCAATAACGGAAAGGCTGAAAAGCCGGTATTTGCCGCTAATATTAGAATTAGCGCTGTGACTGCCTGAATCACGTAATAGAAAAACGTACGTCCAAAAGTGTCTGACGCAATTTGTGATACAACCGTTTCTTCTGGCTTTGGCGAGATGCCGAAACCAAATGCAAGCAATGTGACTCCCACAAATAAAACAGCTAGCAATCCACCCATCATCAACAATGTTCTCGCTGCGTTTTGTGCAGCTGGTTTTTTAAAGGATGGAATCGTATTTGAAATGGCTTCTACTCCAGTCAGAGCAGAACAGCCAGATGAAAAAGCTTTTAATAACAAAAATAATGTAATGCCTTGTACGTGTGTGCCTACCGCTGTATGTTCAGGTGCTGGCGGTACGCCGCCTGTTAATAATTTAAAACCGCCTACTCCAATTAATATAAGGAGTGAAAATACAAACAAGTATACAGGATAAGCCAGAATAGATGCCGATTCTGTTAATCCACGGAGGTTGAGCACCATAATCACGATGACCAATACAATTGAGATCAAGACATGATATGGATATAGTGTTGGAAAAGCCGATGTGACGGCATCGGTCCCCGCTGAAATGCTCACTGCTACAGTCAAAATATAGTCTACAAGCAATGATCCGCCAGCGATCAATCCCGGTTTTTCACCTAGGTTTCTGCTAGAGACGATATATGCCCCGCCGCCTTCTGGATAAGCATAAATGATCTGGCGGTAAGACAGAATTAACGCCATTAAAAGAATTAATACACAACCTGCAATCGGGAGTGAATACCAAAATGCTGCTGCACTAACGACAGAAAGAACAATTAAGATTTGTTCTGTACCATATGCAACTGATGATAATGCGTCTGATGACAATAATGCCAACGCTTTGATTTTTGATAGTTTTTGTTCTCCTGCTGCCTGTGATTTTAATGGTTTACCAATTAAAATACGCTTCATCAAACTGTACATGTGATGCCCGCTCCTTTAGTGTCAAACGATTTAAGTTGCAAAAGATGGATCGCCAAAAAGACACAGAGGCAATAGAATGCCCCTGTGTCTATTGTTTAGATCACAGGTTGGTCTTTGCTCTCTTTAACGCTTACGAGGTTAGCTGACGGATTCGGGCGCATGAGACTTTGCCCTACCTTAAAAGGATTCACCCCACATGGTGTTTTATACCACCAAAATTGGTTCCCCCGCTCATCGAAATGATTCAGCGATTGGTCTTTTATAAAAGAGATCATACTCCCGTTTGACACCAAAGTAAAGAGATTTTTTCGAGGTCTTTTGACCGTTTATTAATCAGTCTTTTTGCGGTTTTTTCGTACGAAATAAACAATCATCACAACGACAAAAATGATCAGTACAGCGATACATGCAAAGTAAATCCAAGAATCACCGACGCCTTGCTTTTCACCTTTTTTAAGATCATTTTTTGCATTGCTGACTGTTTGGTGATTAGAGAACACATCTTTGTTTTTGCTTTCTATTGCAACTGTTGCGGTCTCAGTATTTGTTTGAAGGAATCGAATCACTTCATTTGATATATCAGCGTCAGCTGCCGTCATTCCTGAAAAAACGGTCATGGTTTGTTCTTTATTCCATACGGATGGCTGCGTCCATACAATACGAGCTGTTGTTTCGTTGATCATGCCAAATGAGGATACATCATATTGACCCTTTTTCGCTGGAACGATGAGATCATCTGCTTTTTCTTTTAAAAGAGAGAATGTTTGGATGCCTCCGATGAAAATGAGAGAGTTCTTTTTCAATTGTTCATTTGTCACATTCGATGCTTCAATTAAATGATATTGAGCAGCTTCCGGCTGACTAAATGATTCGGTCAGCATAGCCATTTGATTGATTGAGGCTTGATTGATTTGATCTGGCATAATGATCAATGTGTTTCCTTGCTCCGTTTCTGAAGTGTAAGGAAGCGGCCATGCGGCTAAGTCCGGTGTATCACTAGTTGTTCCTTCTGGTATTTGAAGAGAGCTGTTCTTATCAATGTAAATCCAGCCTTCTTCATCTGTATGTCTACAGGATTCCATGTTTTTAAAACCTGTTGTGACAAACTGTAAGTCCACATATTCGTTCTTTTGAAGCACTTGTGAATCTACTGGAATCGACACATGGTAGAACCCATTCTCATCTTTGTTTCCTAGTTTTGTTAACGGTACGTCGTGCGGTTCGTTATTGATCATCACTGTTAGACGCTCTGCTTTGTTCGCTGGATCTGATTTTTTAAATGATAGATTTAGTTTTGCACCTGATTTTTGTTGAGCCATTAATGCTTTCGGATAATAGTAATGATCAGATGCTGCCTTTTTGGTTCCAACTTTGACATCATCTGCGCCAAAATCTATTAAGGAAATATGATGAGATGGCTTAGAAGCACTAGCTGTCACCTTTTGCAGCAGCAAGTCGGTTCCAGTGAGCTGACCTGTCAGTTCTGGCTGAGTCAAGACATTGATTTTTTCAGCAATTGTCTTTGGCTGCTTAGCAGTGACAAATAAAATGGGCTGTTCTTTTTTCTTTGCTGTCAGGGTTCTCACCGCTAACGTAAGTTGATCGCCTTCTGTTTTAATTCCAGCCGCTTGCTCGAGCGATTTCATTCGTCCATTCCAGCTTCCTTTTGCTCCAACAGCAATAGTTGGGTGCGTAATTTGCTCGACGTCCTTTTCTTGAACGAGTTTGAGGTCTGCTAGGCGGTCTTTGTTTTTCAACGTACGATATACTTTCATAGCCGCTTCTAATTCAGCCGCTTCTGGTTTATTTGGAATCACAATATCTGTTTGTTCTTCCTGATCACCTGATGGAATAAATGGTGAAGGGAAGCTGTCTAACGTCACGTCTTTCGTTTGAACTCCTTTGAACGCCAGCTCACTTTCAGGATATACTTTCAGCCAATTGGCAGGCGTCTCTTGGTTGATACACACACCTTCTTTTAACACACCATAAAATGCGAGCTGAATTTGATGAGATCCTTTTTTCAGTTGCGTTTTGTTCAATTTGATTTGAATCGATTTTTTTGGGTTTTTCCCCGATACAGGGATCGTTTTTTCAATCTCTCCATCGATCATCACTGTGAAAGATGATGGCGATATTAGTAATGGTGAAGCCTCTATATTTAATGTAAGAGTGCTAGACTCTACTTTTTCTTTCTCCATTTGATAGGAAAATTCAGTGCGGTCTTCTTGACCATACAAGGTCACCACATCTTCTGATAGATGCTGCGTTTCTGTTTGATTTCCTTTTGATGAGTGAACCCAATCGTCTTTCACTTGTATTCGATTGGATTGCGCCATTGCTTGACTTGCCATGAAAAAAGGCTGAATGGCAAGGGATAGCGCTAATATTAAAAACATCCATTTGACCGATTTCAATTTGTCACCCGCTTTTCTTTTGTTGTTGATCGTAACGCTCTGTTTTGTACCATTTCACTTCTTGTTTCAATAATCGGCTCTTCACCTCTACACATAAGGAGTACACGACAAGCGCAATCCATACTTGAGAATAGGTGAAGTACATGAGGACCACAATGAGAATATTTTGTTTGGTGAGCTCTGTTTTCTCAATACTTAATGTAATCATCACTTCTGTTAGAAAGAGGAAGAAGGCTAATCCCCAAAGGATTAGTGCGACAGCCCCTACAGATAAATGAAGATCAACAAATAGGTTTACAATAAAGATGCCATTTGAGAGCAGAACGCCGAAGAAAAATAAGAAATACGTAAAGAAGAAATAAAACAAATCGAAAACCATTCGTTTTCGTTTCAGCTTCATAAACTGCCTTAAAAATTTAAGGACAACATATTGATTCCCTCTAGCCCAGCGCGTTCTTTGCCGCCACCAGACCTTCCATGTCTCAGGCTCTTGTTCCCATGTGATCGCAGCTGGAAAAAATCGAATCACATATCCCAGGTTATACACACGGATCGTTAATTCGGTGTCCTCGGCCAAAGCTTGGACATCCCAGCCGCCGAGCTCTTCTAAAATGTGCCGGCGGATGGCGAAGTTGGTACCTGGTATTGTTGCAATACCAAACCATTTCCATCTCCCGCCCTGCGCCATCCATTGGAAACAGATGGTCTCAATATTAATAAATTTGGTCAGCAAATTTTTGGTTGCATTGATCACCCTGAATTTCCCGACAACAGCGCCTGCTTTTGGGTCATTTAATAATCCAAGAACCAAATGATAGACAGCCTTTGGTTCAGGCATGTTATCTGCATCGTATACGCAAATCACTTCTCCTGTTGAAGCCTTCAAGCCTTCATTCAGTGCAGTGGATTTTCCCTTCCCTGCAAATGGCGGCTTCGTTTCAATCATATGGACATGATCATATTGCTCACTGAATGATTGCACAATCTCTCCTGTGCGATCAGAAGAATTGTCATTAATCACAATGATTTCAAGGAGGTGTTTAGGATAAGATAGCTGAACCATCGCTTTTAATGTCTGCCGAATGACGACCTCTTCATTATGAGCAGGAATCAGGATACTGACGGTCGGCAGCTCTTTCCCTTGTTTTGTCCATTTAGGCAGCACTTTTTCATAGGTGAGGTAATGCTGAAAGCCGCCCTGCATGAGAAACATGTGGTATAGAAGCATGATCCAAATGAGCATTAATGAAAGATAAAATAAGACATCAGCCACCTAATTTTCTCTCCTTAAAAATTCGTTTTTTCATTGTCAGTCTTAAATACAATGTGTATAAAGCAAATGCCGCAATAAACAGCATGACCACGACCGTGAGAATTCTCAGCATATTTTCCATGCCACTTCGTTTGACTGTTTTTGTTTCGGCGATGTTGGATTCCTCTACTTGAATATGTCCATTCCCAGATGTTTGGATTTTTACATGTGCAGTTTGGACCGTCTGTTTTGTTTTCTTTACATCCAGCCATTCGCTAGAAGGGATTGCCTCCATCTGTGTGATCAAATCCTGTAACCCTGCTATCCCTAACTCCACGTCATAGGACAGCCCGATTGCGGCTGATTGCAGATGCTGCACGGATTGAATCGTCTGTTCAGTTAAAACATTTGAACCTTCTTTGTCAGACACTTGCTCAACTTGCTGCTGAGGATATAAGGTCATGCCGTGTAACATGGCAGGAGACGTCACGAGCGGCGATGCACCGGCTGTTTTCCAAGTGCGGTCTGACAGCTGCACCTGTCCAAATAGACTGGACACATGCTTTGAAATTACTTCATAACCTTTTTGTGATATCGCATCATGCGGCACCTCGAACGCAAGAGGATATAAGCCTTGCCTAGCAAGAAGCTCAATGCCCTTTGTCAGTTTCTTTTCTGTATAGGCGACTTCTTGCTGCTGATTCAATTTGGTATACGTATGAAAGTCTTTTTCATTTGGGAATTGGCTTTTACTTTGTTTCTTCTCTGCATTTTTTGGATCATTTGTCGTGATGGGCTGATCATATTTTGCATCCCAGAACTCAAATCCCTGACCAGATTCCTCCGTTCGATACGTACGGCTAAAGCCATGAAGAATGATACTCGCTCCATTTTCTTGCAATTGTTTTAACACATTCACGAGCTTCGGGCGGTCGCTCAGTGTGACTTCATCACCTGTTGCTCGATCTATCCAAACAGGGGTCACTGCAATTTGATAAGGAATATGCTGTGCGGATACGTATTGTCCAAGTTCTAGTAGCTTCTTCTCGTCACTTGCTGGACTGATGTTCCCGAGCATTAAGTATTTTGTCTTCATTTGCACAGAAGATGGCATGTATTTTTCTAGCACTTCTGCAAGAAGCTTGTTGTGTTGCACGACATCTAAGATACCGATATATGCCGTACCTTCTTTTGTCTGGGTCACAAATGGCAGATCAGATTGACGTTTCTTCACTAGAAATTCATTTTCCAAGTCTGTCCCTCGAACCGTTAACACATTGATCCTTCTCTCTAGCTGACGGTATGTCTGATCATGTGTATGTTTCAATTGACTGATATGATCTTGTTTGTGAAAAGTAAGCTTGGAGAATGGGCGAAGCTGTTCCGCATTGTATCCAATGGCGATGAATTGCTGTGATTCGTTCATCGCACGAATGGTTTGTTTTGACAGGGTTCTCTTTATTTCTCCAAGATAAATGACTTGCTGAAATTCATTCATCCTCTTTTCAGCCAAATGTTCATCAGATACAATCGTCATCTGTTTTGAAAAATGACCGGCGAGTAGCTCCAGCATATGAACGGCTGGAGTCACTTCCCCCGATGGTGTGGAATAAACGATCAGTGTATTTGGCTGCGTGACGAGCGCATCGGCTGAAGCCATGTGTTTAAACGAAAGAATCGAAAAAAGCGTGATCATCAAACAACATTTCATCAAAGAATTAAAGTTCATTCATCATCATCTCTTTTTCTAGTTCTTCTAAAAACTGCTCTGGCGTACGATAATCCGAGCTGCTTGTTAAATGACAGACATGAAATGTCAAGGTCACTTCACGACCGTTTAATAGGACATGCGTTTGCAGTTTATCCTTTAGCTTATCAAGGACAACTGACACATTTTCTTCTGGTGTATGGGTTAGCAGCAAGCCCATTCGTTCTTCAGATAACCGAAATTTTTTATCGGTTTCTCTTACGCTTTCGCGTATCTTGAGACTTAATTGCTGAAATAGATGCTGCATTTCTTTTTCTCCATATAACGATTTGAATTCCGCTGCGTAATTCATATGAAGAAGGATAAAGACAAATGGCTGTTTGTACCGTTCTGCCCGTTTCATTTCCTCGGATAATTCGAGCTTCATCCGCTCAGCATTGTCAAATCCTGTTGTCGAGTCAATCGCCACAAATTGTTTGATGGCCTGCTTTTGTTGTTCAATGGTGTGACGCAGCGTATTGATCCTTTCATGCAAGCTTCCCGCTGAAATAGCGAAAAAAAGAAGTGCTACGCCCCAAATTACTACATCTTGCAATGTTTGATTTGAAAAAAGGGAATTTTCATGACCAAGCTCTGTAAAGAACATGACGCTTCCTATAAAGAACAAAAACAGTAAGGTGAAAATTAATGCTGGTAGGATACCAAATAAAATACCACAGCCTAACACGACAAATGTCAGTGCGATGATCATAAAGCTCTCCGCATCTTGTACGTTAAGGTAGCCCATAAACAAAATAAGGCCTGCAAACGTGAGGAGCAGAGAATAGTACAAGCGATACGTGTTACTGAACAACCGATTCATTTAGAAGCTCCCTTTCTGCAATTAAAGGCAATAAGTTATCAAATGAGTGTGTCTCTTTTTCGTTCATGTATCCTCCGTAATAAGGCTTGAGAGGATCTTGAGTTTGTAATTCTTTCATGCGGTGATAGACAGTCTTTGCGAATTTCAGCTCGTTTTGTTTAAGGGCATACAAAATGACGAGTGCATATACCGAAGGCGATTCATATGTGACAGATGGCTTCAATGTGCTCAGTTTGTATCTTCCGTACAGTTTGCCTTCTTGTTTAAACGACGTTTTAAGCCATTTCATGATCTCGGACGTATTCACCTTTGCATGATATGCATGTAAAGCTGTATAAAGTTGATCGATCATATTGATTTCTTGATCGAATGAATAGGTTTTTTTCTTTATGTCATAGGATTTAGGAAAGAATCCTTTTTTTCTCGATGCTTGTTTTAGAATGGCTAATTGGTTACTGGTCATTTGTTTCGTGAATATTTGGAGGGATTCCAATTCTTTGATTGCTTTTGGGTCTATATATGAGAGTGTGATTGTATGTGAAGTTCGATTGGTTGATGCATCATAATAATCGGACAATATGCCTTTGAACATGTTTTTTTCTTTTAACGCTTGAGCGATTTCTTTTGCTGTCGTTTGATACGCTGACTTCTTCCACAAATGATTTGCCTTTTGAAGTGCCGTCACTACACGTAAATCATCGACTAAAGCATTGGCCTTATTTTTTTGATCGGATTCAATTTGCCAGCTGAGAAGATGATGGTCTAGTAAAAATTGATCTTGCAGAACATCAAATTGTTGGTCAAATGAATTTTGATCTTTTTTTCGAACAAGATAATCCATCCAAAGTCCAAGTGATTCAGATAAGTAGATGTGCTGCTCTGCAAAAGAGGTGCGAATCAAGCCTTGATCTGTCATTAAGTGGTGAGTGATAAAATATTCTCCAGGCAAAACGGGCTGAGATGATACTGGATCAGCTGATTCTTTCTGCTGTTCCCAGGTACATCCGCCTAGTAGAATGACAATGAGTAAAACAATTGCTGTACGATATATGCGTGTATGCATTCGTGTCCCCTTTCAATTCCGCGTTCTCTAAGCATCTAACGATTTATTATAGAGCGTTTTTGTTTAAATTTAAATGAATATTTTATGCCAAATTACGAGCCTTTTCGCATATTTATTCCCATTTTCAGAAAAACAATATGTCTATGTACTTAATAATACTGAAAAACCCATGCGTTTCCGCACGGGTTTTTATAGAACTATTGATCTAATTTTAACTTCTTTAATTGTTCAGCTAGTGCGTTATTAATTGGTTCTTCCACTTTCTTTTGTTTCTTCATATATTTAGACACATCGTGCTTACTGGCTTTCTTTTGATTGGATTGAGATTTGCGTTTTTCGAAGACAGACAGTTTTTCTCTATGGCCGCATACACAAGCAAAGATTTTGCCATCGCCTTCTCCGCGCAGCTCGAGCTTTTTATGACAGTTCGGGCAGCGTGCGTTTGTTTTCTTCGCCACATTTTTACGATGGCCGCATTCTCGGTCCTGGCAAACGAGCATCGTGCCATGTTTTCCATTCACTTTCAGCATGAGTTTACCGCAGTCTGGACAATGGGTGCCAGTGACATTGTCATGCTTAAAGGTCTGGTTCGTCTGTTTGATTTCAGATACAGCTTGTTTGGCATATGACTTCATTTCACTCATGAATTGAGAAGCTTTCAATTGCCCTTTGGCGATTTTAGAAAGCTTTTGTTCCCATTCCGCTGTTAATGCAGGAGACTTTAAGTCCTCAGGCACTAACGAGAGCAGCTGCTTCCCTTTCGATGTGATGAAAATGTCTTTGCCCTTTTTCTCGATTAAGAAGCTATTGAACAGCTTTTCAATAATATCGGCTCTTGTTGCTACTGTTCCTAGTCCACCTGTTTCACCAAGGGTTTTCACTAAGTCCTTTTCCTCGTTCTGCATAAATGCCGCTGGGTTTTCCATAGCAGATAATAGGGTCGCTTCATTAAAACGTGCAGGAGGCTTCGTTTCTCCTCTTGTCTCTTTCAGCTGTCGTACATCTAGTGACTGTCCTTCTGAAAGCAGCGGCAAATGTTGATCTGCCTCGGCTGATTCCTCTTCTTCATATGAGTCATCGTACACGGCTTTCCAGCCAGCTGCTTGCACGGTTTTCCCTTTTGCTGTGAACGTTTCACTGCCTATTTTGGTGATGACCGTTGTTTCCTCATACTCGAAAGGATTCATGAGTACCGCAAGGAAACGTTTGGCAATGAGGTCATATAATTTACGCTCTTTATCGCTTAATACTCCTGGGTACAGCTCTTCCTCGGTTGGAATAATCGCATGGTGATCTGACACTTTGGCATCATTGACGAAGCCTTTGTGCGCTTTCACACCTGATTGTAAAATCCGGTTCACATGCTGGGCGTACGGTCTGACGTTCATTCCTTTTAAACGATCTTTCAATGTAGGAACGATATCCGCTGAAATAAATCGTGAATCTGTACGTGGATATGTTACGAGCTTATGCTGCTCATACAATCGCTGAAGCGTAGATAATGTTTCTTTGGCTGAAAAACCATAGCGTTTATGTGCATCACGCTGCAATTCAGTCAGATCGTACAGTCCCGGCGCGAAAGCTTTTTTCGCTGTTTTTTTCAACGCATCAACCACTGCTGGTTTTCCTTCGCAGGCTGTCAAGCGTTCTTTGATCACACTCTCTTGGAATGTCCGGTTTTGCTTTGTTTTGGCATCCTGCCATGTCAAAGTCAGTCCATCTACTTGTGCAGTCAATCCATAGAACGGCTTCGGCTGAAATTGCTGAATGTCTTCTTCTCGTTTGGCGATCATGGCGATCGTTGGTGTTTGCACCCGTCCGCAGGAAAGCTGTGCATTGAACTTCGTTGTCAGCGCTCTTGTTGCGTTGATGCCGACAATCCAGTCTGCCTCTGCGCGTGCAACGGCTGAGCGATACAGGTTATCGTATTCTTTGCCGTCTTTTAATCGTTTGAAGCCTTCTTGAATGGCTTTGTCCGTGACAGATGAGATCCATAATCGTTTCAAAGGCTTTTTCACATGCGCTTTTTCAAGAATCCATCGAGCGACAAGCTCCCCTTCACGTCCAGCATCTGTTGCGATGACAATGTCTTTGACATCTTTCCTCGCAAGCTGCGCTTTCACTGCTTGGAATTGTTTGCCTGTTTTTTTCATCACCACAAGCTTAAGCGGTTCGGGAATGATTGGTAAATCCTCTAAACGCCAGGATTGAAATTCTTTTCCGTAGCCTTCTGGATCAGCCAGTGTGACCAAATGGCCAAGCGCCCACGTCACAATGTATTGATCTCCTTCTAAAAAGCCATTTCCTTTTTTATGACACTTCAGTACACGTGCAAGATCACGTCCGACTGAAGGTTTCTCTGCTAATACAACTGTTTTTGACACTAGATTTCACATCTCTTTCTTCTATCCATCCTTTTATTATAGCAGACGTGGAGATGCGGTTCTAATGACGGATTATTTCTTCAATCGTGTGATGATTTCGTTTGTGACTTCTTGCGTTTGATAGGCGCCACCGATGTCTGCCGTTAAAAAGCCATCTCCTGTGACTGATTCGATGGTTTCGAGCAGATGTGTGCCCAGTTCTTCCTCTCCGAAATGATCCAGCATGAGTTTAGCGGTCCAGATTTGACCGATTGGGTTGGCGATTCCTTTTCCCGCAATGTCTGGAGCTGATCCGTGTACAGGCTCAAACATGGATGGGTATTTACCATTTACATTAATGTTGGCGGCAGGCGCTACGCCAATACTTCCCATAATGGCGGCCCCAAGGTCTGTCAAAATATCACCAAACAAATTACTGGCCACAATCACATCGAATTTTTCTGGTCTTGTTACAAAGAAGGCTGAGAGCGCGTCAATGTGCTGCGAGTCTGCTTTCACCTCTGGATAATCCTTTGCTACGTCTTGAAACACTTCATCCCAAAAAGGCATGGTATGAACGATCCCATTCGATTTGGTTGCACTCGTCACATGCTTTCGCCTTTTTTCTGCTAATTGAAAGGCAAAACGCATCGCACGCTCTGTCCCTTTTCTTGAGAACACTGCATTTTGAACAGCAAGCTGATCTTCCCCTTGATACATACGGCCTCCAATTTCACTATATTCACCTTCACCGTTTTCTCTGACAACTAGAAGATCGAAATCCTTTGGCTGAGCAAGCGGTGAGCGAATGCCGCTCAGCTGTTTTGCAGGTCTGATGTTTATCACCTGTTCAAATTCCCGCCTAATCTTAATAAGCAGTCCCCAAAGTGATACGTGATCCGGCACTAAATTGGCATCTCCGACAGCCCCTAAGAAAATGCTGTCAAAGGCTTTCAATTGATGTAATCCATCCTTTGGCATCATCTCGCCATGCTCTAAATAATATTCACAGCTCCACGGAAAATCCTGAAAGGTAAAAGACAGACCGCCATGCACTTCTGATACCGCTTTCAATACTCGTATGGCTTCAGGTACAACTTCCTTCCCAACCCCGTCACCTGGTATCGCCGCAATTGAAACATGCTTCATTTATTTCTCCCCCTTTATTGTCGGTCGACCGTCGACCGTTTAAGTTTGAGTTTACTAGAGAGTGCATGTTCTTTCAATGGATAAAGGCGCTTTTTTGATCAAAGCGCCTGTTTATCCTGCAAAAGCATCGAGAGTTTCTCCTTCTTCCTCTTCGTACCTTTTTTATCTGAAAGCAGCAGTCCGCCTAAGGTCAGAGCCGTTCCAAGTACAGACATGAGGGTCAATCTCTCATGAAGAACGATCATTGAAATGACCATCGTAATAATAGGAACGCCATAAATATACACACTCGCTTTCACCACACCGAGTGTTTTCACTGAAAAACTCCATGTGAGAAAACAAATAGCTGATGCGAACAGGCCTAAAAACAATAAGTGAAAGGCAAACGACGGGTTCGTCAATCGCTCCCAGTCTATACGAATTTTAAAGTGCCAGATCAGGGGAAGCATCCAGAGTAAGCCGTAAAAAAAGACACGTCTCGTCACTTGAATGATATGGTATCCATATTGATTGATGATTTTCGATAAAATAGAATAGAAGGCCCAGACAATGGTCGCCGTTAATGCTAGCGCATCACCGATTGGATTCAATTGGAACGTCGTCATTCCATTAAAGCTAATCAGGACAATTCCTGTCATCGCGATGAAAAAGCCTATGAAAAACCGGCGATGCAAAGGCTCATCTTTCAATAAAAAATAAGCCAATAAAAATGAGAAGAATGGTACAACTGAGCTGATGACACCTGCATTCGAAGCAAACGTATAGGTGAGTGCGACATTTTCTAAAAAATAGTATAAGACCACACCACATAACCCTGCGAGCGCAAACATCGCTTCATGCTTTTTACGCTGCACCTTCATAGTGACCGGATAGATCATCATCAGAGCGAGATATCCAATAAAAAAGCGGAAAAATAATATTTCTGTTGGAGAAAAAGCCGTTAACAATATTTTGGTTGAGATAAAGGTTGATCCCCATAGAAAAATGGTGAACATGGCCGCTAGATGACCAAGAAGCTGTTTATTTTTCATCTGCTGTTACCTGCTTTGTGAAAATTTGCTGATATTGCCCTGGTGTGAGCCCAATAAATTCTGAAAAGAAATGACTCAAATGACTTTGATCAGAAAAACCGGTGGAGACTGCCGCATCTACAGGCTTCACTCCTTTGGCGAGAAGCTCCTTCGCATAATTCACTCTCACTGTTTGTAAATAACGATACGGCGTGATCCCTCTGTACTTTGTAAAAGCGCGCAGAAGTGAGTATTTATTCATGGAGACAAGCTCTCCTAAGTCGTCTAACGATATATTTTCCGTAAGGTGTGTTTCAATATATTGCTGTACGTCTTGGACTTTTTGTTCGGCGGCATGTACTACTGACGCTTTTTCCTCTGATGTATCAGCGTAGGCTTCAATCAGCTGCTTCATAAAGAAATAGAACGTTTCCTGTTTATTCAAAGCTGGGGCTTCTTCTGTCATCATTTGATGAAGATCATATAACGGCTTTGTCAGTTCACTTTGTGAAAACACAGGAGCTTTAAAATGCGGCTTGTGCTGAAACATCTTCTCTATCACATCTGCTTCAATATTTAAACAACGATAATCTAGTGTACTGTGATCAATCTGCTCGCATGCATGATTGTCATATGGATTGAAAAGAAGAATGTCTCCCTTTTCAATGATGTATTCTTTATTTTGGCAGATCAAACGTCTTTGACCATCCTCAATAAATCCAATCACATAGTATGTATGAAAATGATTCGGGAACTTTTGCATGATGCCATGAAAGCGATACGCCTCTATTTGCAAGTCCTGATCAAAATGTACCGTTCGTTCCTCTTGTGTTTTCATGTCGATCACCTCTTTCACTGAACTGATCATCAGTGTAGCACACCCTTTTTCTCTTGAATTGTACGATATTGACTTTTCCGATGCAGGCTTGCCTAGAGGGAAAAACTTGGATAACATGAGACAAAAGATGATGTGTAAATGAGGGAATGACAGGATGAATTCATTCGAGATGGAAAGACCAGCACCATACCATATGCAATTTTATGAACAGCTGAAGCAAATGATATTTGATGGACAGTTTCAGCCAGGGGAACGCATCAATGAGACACAGCTTGCCAAACAATTTGGTGTAAGCCGATCACCAGTGAGAGAGGCAATGAGACTTTTAGAAAAAGATGAGCTCTTGATCGCTGATCATCGGTCAGGCTACTCTGTCTATACGTTAACGGAAAAAGATGTCGAGGAGCTTTATCAAATTCGGATCGCCCTAGAAACGCTTGCTGTTGAGCTTGCATGCAAGGAAGCCGCGCAAAGAGAGCTGGAGGAAATTGGGCATGTTCTCACGCAGGCAGACGAAGCAATCAAGCAGCAGCTGGCATCTAAAGACATCGTCCAGTTACATGAAGCCTTTCATCAAAAAATCATTCTAGCGAGTCACAATCACCGCTTATGTAAACAATTGAATCATGTGAATGCACTCATTCATTTTTGCCGCATCTTTCATTTTAGCGGCGGGGCGCGTGCTGAGACGATTCAAACAGAGCATGCTGCCATTTATTCTGAAATGAAAGAGCGCCGCTCCACAGAAGCCGTTCAAGCGATGACGAATCATTTGTTACATGATGTGATGCACTTAAAGCAAGTACTCTCTGAAACAAACACGGATTAAGTGATTTTTCCTTTTTCCCATTTTTTAAGCATTACATGAACATATTTTGAATTTTTCGTAGATTTTAGCATGTCCAGACGATCTTTCGTTTATATTAGAAGATGAGAAACTAGCTTTTATACAGGAGGATTTGTTTATGCATACAAGTATTAGCCGTCTTCGAAAGGCGGGTTTTATTGAGGGTATGTCTCTTTTAACCCTTCTTTTAATTGCCATGCCTCTGAAATATTTTGCGGATATTCCGATGGCAGTCACCATTGTAGGCTCTCTTCATGGCGCATTGTTTGTCATCTATATGCTGATTTTGGCATATGTGACCTTTAAAGTTCGCTGGCATTTGAAATGGTCGATCGCTGGTTTTTTTGCGGCGTTCATTCCTTTCGGCAACTTCGCCTATGATAAGGTGCTCCGCCAGTATGATACAAAAGCTTAATCAAAAAGGGCTAAAACGAAATTCGTTTTAGCCCTTTTTCTACACACTGAATTATTTTTTAAATCGAGGCATATTTCACTATGGCTGCTTGACGCGTCATTTCGTGATATGCCACCCATAATTCATCACCCGGCAGTACGCTAGTGATTGGATCGATTGGCTGTTTCACTTCATACATCATGCCATCTCGCTCAATCTGAATGATCGCTAGCGGCTGGTTGCCGATGACACCAGCAAATGCGACATGGGTCACTTTTGCACTTCCTTGTTTCTCTTGCATGAGACTGATTTCTTTATCCAGCTCTTCTTGTTTTGTCTGCATCGTGATTTGAGTTCCTGGCGCGACCTCCATATGATCAGGGATGAATTGACTGACCGTTTTTGTGATGGACTGATCTCCGCTAGAAACCGTCACATCTAGCATGATCGGCTTCTGACCATGAATCGTGACTGGATATTGCTTCACCCGCTGGATGGTTCCTGTTAATGTCGCGTCTTTCCCCGATCGATTCCGCACTTCATGGCCATAGGCTGCCATTTTCAACTGACCGCTAATGTCGACGAGGTCGGCTTTTTCTCCTGTTCTAAATTCAAAACCAGCGGCTTGAATCATCGGAATGGTATACCTTTCCTGATCTGCTTCAAATGTAAGCGATAAGACCGTGCCTCGTCCTACGGTTCCATATGATTCTATATTTCTTAAAACAGCGCCTTTGATGAACTTTGGCTCACTTGTCTGTGAGAAGTCCCCCTCTTTTAAGAGCATCGCCTTTTTCTTCTTCGGATTGTAGAGAATGGCGATACGCTGACCCGGCTGCGGTATTTGGGTGTAGGATACAACCGTTTTAGCTGCCTTCTCGATATTTTCCCCATCATATTGAAATTGCAGCTGCATTTTGACAAGCGGCTGTTCGTTGATGTAGGTACCCGTTTCTTTGACAGATACAATATTGGCTTCTAATGTGACACTGTCTTTCATCTTGTTCTTTCTCACCAGTCTCAAAATCGGCGGCAGGAAGATGGCTAGCACAAATAACAGCAGTGGAATAAACAGCCATATCGCCCAGTTAAGAATGAGCGGTCCGCCTTTCATGACATATTGCATAAAGGTGTCAACAGACGTTTGGTGAGCAGGACTGGCGTTTTCGATTGAGATCATTTTTTTCAAAGGAAATTCCTTTAGCTCTTTGCTCTTCGTCTCAAATGCACCCGTTAATTGATTGTCGATTGAATAATAGATCCAATCGCTTTTCACATTTTTATTGAAAGAGAGTCCTTCTCTTTGTAACGTTTCATATAAAAACGACTGCAAAAGCTTGCTGACGGACGTTGTCTTATTCGTGCGGTGGTTATAAATATAACCAGTCAGCTTGCCTTTTGCTTCGTCCTTTGCTGTAGAGCCTGCAAGAAGAACTTCTTCCTCATTAAGCTGGTAGATAAGGGTTTGATAAATCGGTTTTGGTGTTGGGACGACTTCCCCAAGCCTTCCCTCTGCATTCACTTTCCTTGGTCTTTTTGGATAGTTAGATTCGACAGCGACTGCAAAGTTTTGGGATGTTCCGATCGTTTTTTCCAGCTGCTGCTCCACTTTATCTTCAATGAGGCTAAACGGTTCAGCGTTTTTGGAGACATAGACCCCAAGCTGATTCTTATCGTTTGAGACTCCGCTGACATATGCCTTCTGGTCATTTTTCAAAGTCAATTCAAATATAGGAATAGGCGTCTGTCCTCTAAAGGAATTCATGACAACATCCATAGAGACTGGCCTTGCTGGCAGCTTTAGCTCGCTTAGATTGTGCACATGAAACTGACCATCCTTTAGCTCACCAAGGACTGCAGCGGCGCCTTCCATTTCTCCTGTAAACACAAGCCGTCCATTCCATTGATATGTATTCGTTTTTAAAAACGAGGGTATCTGTAGATTTTGCTTAACGAGCTCTTTCTTTTCTCCGCTTGGCGTTAGTTTCTCGATCAACAGCTGCCCGTCTTTATTTTTTAAAGCAAGTAAGAGATTGTTACCTTGAATGGATGGCAGCATTTCATTAAACGAATCGCTTGCTGTCGTCCATTCACTGATTCTTTTTCCTGATTGAGGATCATACATTCCAAAATGGAGCTGCTGGTCTTTTGATACAGCACTCACCACTCGTTTTCCTTCATCAAATGTAAATATTCGTTTGACGTCATATTCCGTCACTTTCCCTGCTGACAAATCATCTTGGTAATGGTTCCACACCAAGACACTAAGAATGATCGCTGGAATAAAGAAGACAATATATCTGAGAAAAATCACTGGTATTCTTTTCACTTGATCGCTTCCTTTCATGAGGTTCCTTTATCTTATACGTCAGTGCAACGAGAATGTTTCATGCTAGAAGAATACCATTCCAGCCTTTAAGTTCCATATTTTACAAACTTGGTAGTTTGCGATAAAATCTAATCAGATTCGAAAAAAGGATGTTATCACAATGAGTAAGCTATCATCGATCATTCTAGCGGCTTGGCTGCGTGTTCCCCGTTGGTTCAAGCAATGGGTGCTCGTATCCATTTCCATTTTCTTTTTTTATATGTGTTTTGTAAAGGGGCTGACTAGCTGGCATACCTTGCCGCCCATCACTTTACTATCATGTGTCATCGGTTCTTTCTTCATTTGGCTGTTATGGCTAAAAGGTCAAAAAAATAAGTGAAAGGGGGAAAATCATGAAAGAATCCATTAGTTATTTTGCTATCTCTTTTGTTCTGCAATTGGTTTGGTTTGGCATTGTGCACCCAAATAGAGGCGTGACACTCTTGGACATGTTCATTTTTTCTATTTTGTTTGCGGTGATGTTCTTTTTTATTCAGAAGATTTGGCGTTATCAGAAGAAAGGAAGAAGTGAGTGATCATGAAATGAATCCAATGAAAAAGGCTGCCAAATAGATGGCAGCCTTTTTCTTGCTTTTTTCATGCAAATAAATAATCAATGTGTGATCTCCGTTACGGAGTGTATGAATTAAGATTCGATCATATCAGTGTGTCATATGTGTTCCGAGTGAACCTACGTTTGAAAGTAAACGCCATGGAAGTTCTGGATAACAAGACAACGAAAGCCCTACCTCTCATTCGTCCTTACGGCTCCGAAGCCGTGCCAGTGTGAATTGTAAATCAAAACGTCTTTTTTCCACTCTTCCGCTTTTATAGGGGGCGGGTGCAGAAGGAAAAGAATAAGTTTGTTCGCTTTGACAGCGTCTCGTTCTTATCTAGTAGAAGCTCTATTGCTTCTCATTATGTCATAGAAAAAAGAAAGTTTACTTTCTTTATTTATTTGCTTATTTCAACACTTAATATAAAACTATAACACATCCCCCCATCTTACGCAAGTGTTAAAGTGATAATTCAGCTGGAGTACGGTTTCCTTCATTCATGTAACGAATAGATGTTGGATCAATCTTCAGAATCACTAGGTTCGGATCATCTTTTCCTTTAAACCATTTCTCCATCTCCTCAGACCAAAGGCGGTCGATCAGTTCTGGATCATCGGTTAATGTGGCGGTACCTGCGATTTCTGCATACGTGTCACCGAATCCTTCACCTGAATAACCAATGAGAATATGGACATTCGGGTTTTTTTCAATTTCGTCTGCTTTATGTGTTTCTTTGCTCGTTGGTGTATATAATGTCAGTCCCTCATGGAAAAAAGTCATGTAGCGGGTATGCGGCTTATCCTGTTCAACGGTCGCCAGTGTTCCGACCTTTTGTTCATCTAATAGATTGAGTACCTTTTGTTTTAATTCTTCTTGTGACATATCGTTTCACTCCTTCAAATTTCATCCGTACTCTTAGGTTTCCACGACAATCCATTCATTAAACAAAGAAATGTGTTTTTCATAAAAAGAGATCTTCTGGCTGATGCTATAGAAAACAGGCTCAATGAAGGGAGAAGTTGAACATGCATCATGAAACGATGTTCCATTTAAGTTCACTTGTCATTGCGGCAGTTGTTGTGGGCATTATCGTATGGTCTGTCTCATCTGTGCAGAAAAATCGCAAGAAATACTAAACACACCGCCCAATCAGGTGGGCGGTGCGCTATTGATCATGTATTCATAAAGGAACCACCGTTGACGTGAAGTGTTTGTCCTGTCATATAAGACGATTCGTCAGAAGCAAGCAGCACATAGCAGCCGACATGCTCTACAGGCTGTCCTGGTCTTCCCATTGGGGTTTCTGCCCCGAAGCTTTCCACACGATCCTCATCAAATGTAGATGGAATGAGCGGCGTCCAAATTGGACCTGGCGCTACACCGTTCACCCGAATCCCATCCTTCACAAGCGACTGAGCCATAGAACGCGTAAAGCCATTGATGGCGCCTTTTGTCGCCGTATAATCAATCAGCACTTTGTTGCCTCGATATGGGTTAATGGATGTTGTATTAATAATTGTACTTCCTGGTTTTAAGTAATCCAGTGCTTTCTTCGTAAAATAAAAATAGGAATAGAAGTTGGTTCTAAAGGTTTGGTGAAGCTGTTCACTAGATATATCCTGAATCCGTTCTTTCGGATGCTGTTCAGCCGCATTATTCACTAAAATATCTAATTGCCCAAAGGCTTCAACTGTTTTTTCTACCGCTTTCTCGCAAAAGACTTCGTCACCGACATCTCCTGCAATCGTTAAACATTTGACGCCTTCCTGTTCTACGCGCTTTTGCGTATCCTTTGCATCCTCATGTTCATTTAAGTACACAATGGCGACGTGTGCCCCTTCTTTTGCATAGGCAACAGATACAGCACGTCCAATTCCACTATCTCCGCCTGTAATCAGTGCGACTTTCCCTTTGAGCTTGCCAGACCCTTGATATGATTCATCCTCAAAGATCGGCGCAGGATTCATTTCCCTTTCACTGCCTGGCTGCTGATCCTGTGTTTGGCGCGGAATGCCATTTGTTAAATATTCACGTAAATCCATGTGTAAGCTCCTCCTTGATTTGTTGATGTATCCTTTCATTACCACCTCACTTTTTCACTCAAACATCCCGGTGCGGCACAGATGCGTTTTGAAAAACGGCATGTTTCAAGATGGATAAAATCGGTTACTAGATCATTAAAAAGGAGCGTTCTCACATGCTGTCAACCATTTCGAAAACCTTTAGCAAACCAAAAGGCTGGCTCGGAAGCATTGCAGGTTTCATTATGGCAAATGAAAATAAAGCACTGAATCAGTGGGCGATCCAACATTTAGATTTGTCAGATGGTGAAAACATTTTGGAAATCGGCTATGGACCCGGCTACAGCATCAAGCATATGCTTAAGCATTATGAAGGTCTCCATATAGATGGACTAGATGCTTCCTCCACCATGCAGGAGCAAGCAAAATCCCGCGTCAGCAAACGGTCAAAAGACAAACAAGTCCGGCTGTATGTAGGAAAAATCGAGAAAACACGTTTGCCGGGAGAGCAGTATGACAAAGTACTGTCTGTGAACAACTTTACGATTTGGGATGATCCAAAGACTGGCCTACTCAACCTTTATCACACGTTGAAACCCGGCGGAAAACTCGTCATTGTGATGCAGCCAAGAGAAAAAGGTGCTGATGCGAGCCGGACAAAAGAGATGGGTGAAAACATATTGAATGATTTACAGTTTGCGGGGTTTGACCATTTTTCTGTTGAGTATGAGGAAATTCGTCCAACGCTTGCTATCTGTGTCACAGCCAAAAAGCCGAGAAGCGAATAAGCTCTCGGCCCAGCGTGTAGACAAACCCTCGCATTCTTTGTCAGGTCTGCGCTTCGGTGCTCACGAATGTCAAATTCGCTTCGCTCCGGTGCTCGCCCTTCCTAGACTGCAAAGGTTTTCTATCACGCTGAAAAGAAGACAAAGGGCTAAAATAAAAATCATTTTAGCCCTTTGTCTACAATCTGAACCGAGAAGCGAATAAGCTCTCGGCTTTTTTCTTACCACTTTGCCTCTTTGACAAATTGATAGAACAGCTGATGCAATTTCTGTTCAATGTCTTCCTTTAACCCATGACCATAAAGCGTCATGCTTTCCTCACTTTCAATGATGGATGAACTGATCAGACTAAACATTTCTGACCCTTCCTTGCCTAGCTCTAGCGGCGCCAGCATCATGAGCATTCGTGACATCTGCTGCTGCCCGCCGTCCATGCTTTTGACCTCGTATGCCTGATCAAGATCATAAATATGAAAGATGGGTTCCTTGATGAACGTATGCTTTAAATGAAAAAGAGCAAATTCTGTACCAGGAATCCCTAAACCACCTTGCTGTTCACGTTCTAGTAAACCACTTGCTACCTCATCCGCATGTGTGATAAATCCTTCCTCTTCAAGCTGACGAAGCAGCTGACTGATTGTTGCCTCATGCTGCGGCATCGCCTTTCTATTGTCGATGGTGAAATGGGACAAGATGCTGCGAATCACAGACATGTAATTCGTCACCTGCTCTGCAACCGCTATCATATTAATGGATTCTTGTACCGGTTCTTTGGCAGCTTCTTTCATCCTTTTTTTCTCGATCATATAAGGAATCTTTCGTTTAATATGAGCCTTCACACGCATAGCATCATCCTCGTTTAAGAGCGGACTGACCATGATGTAATCGATATGCTCATATGGGATAGGGACGGTCGAGACAATCATGTCATAGCTTGATGCATCGATTTCTTTTAGTTCCATCAAGGAAGACAGATCGAATTCGGCGATCTCTGGCAATTCTTTTTTTAACCGAGATGCGAGCATTTTAGAGGAACCGATCCCGCTTGAGCACACGACCAATGCATGAATGTTCGTTTCTTCTTTTTTGATCTCAAGCACTGAGCCAAAGTGAAGCACAATAAAGGCGATTTCATCCTCAGGAAATTCGATCTCTGGAAAGAAACGTTCGACTCCTTCTTCAATCGCCATGAAAAGTAAAAAGTAGTCCTTTTTAATTTGTTGTGTAAGTGGATTGTAGATTCTCATCTTTTCCTTTAAACGGTTCATGGCAGGTTCAAGATGAGAAACGAGTCCCTCATACAATGAATCATTCTCATTTAAATGGTAGCCGGTTTTATTTGAAATAAAATCAATGAGCTTCTTCGTTCTAATCGCGATATCCAGTTCGATTTCATCAATACGGTATTCTGCCCCAAAGCTGCGGTTTGCACTGCGCAGATGGATGGTCATATATCCGACCTCTGCTTCAGGGATTTCGACATTAAACATGCGTTCAAGTGCTCTTGCGATTCGCAGTGATGATTCAAATTCTTTCGTCCGCTTTAGTTCAAGCAGCTCTTCCTCTTCCATTCGAATGGTTTCGCCAAGCTGAATCCGTTCGATAGCATAGGTTAAGTGAACAACAAGCGCAATATAGGCACTATCAGATAAAGAGAGTGACAGTCGATTTTTCAAATGAAAGAGAAGTCTTTCTACCTTGAGCAGCTGCCCTCTGCTGACAACGCCAAACACTTTTTCCGTCGCTTTCGTTCGTTGCTTGATATTCATTTCAATCGTTTCTAAAAATAATTGAATATCAAGCCGGTCGACAATGAGGTTGCCGACAATCTTTCGTTTTGCTTCCTCCGGTCCTTTTAATTCAATGCCATACCCGCGTTTTCGGATCAGCTGCAAATCGTATGGCGCGATCCACTCCGTCAGTTCATCTAAGTCATAGCTGATCGTCGCATTTGTGACCTGCAAATCGGAAGCGAGTGTATATAATTTCACCGGTTCCTTTGCTTCAAGCAGCGCACATAATATTAAGAGCTTCCGTTCATCAGAGCTATATTCAATTTGATCCTCATTTGACATATGAGCAAGAAGCCGCTGTTTATCCTCCTGTTCACCGACTGCCTTCAAGCCTTTCCCCGGCTGTTTATCTAGTGAAAGATCATAATTCTTTAATATGAGTTTAATCGATTTTAGTTCTCTATGAATCGTTCTTGTACTCACCTGAACAGAATCGGCTATCTCACGAATCGTGACATAACGATTTTGCTGAATGATGTATTTGATGATCTTCTGTTCTCGTGCCGTTATGTACATGAAATGCCTCCTTCTGCAAAAATAGGTCTATTGTCGTACCCTAATATAAAACGCTTTCAACAAAAGATGCAATCTTAAGTTGATCTGACTTTGGCACATCAGCTGTGACAAAATTAAATACAACGTCTGATCATACATTTCTCCAAAATGACGGTCCATAATCCTTTTGATGAAATTGAACCTTTTGTTCATGAAAAGGCAGTGAACCCCCAGCTTTTAAAGAATACGTCGGATTGTATATTGGAGAGCCAAAGCAATAATCCATTGTTCCTTCTTCCGGACGGAAGATGACGGTTCGCATTGTTCCAAACAGCTCCTCATAATTGTGCACAGCCAGACCATCAGGATATTCTGTCTGAAACAGCTTAACAAGAGAATCACTTGTTTGTTGTTCTTTTAATGCCTCTATTAGCATGTCATATCTGACAACAGAATGATGTTTCGTCACCCCTTTTGCTGTTTGATCAGCAATTGGATGATTTGTGGCTGCAATATAACCTTCCTCCGGTCTTCTCACCATTTTACGGCCATCAATGATTTCAATCACAGCCGCTTCTCCTTTTCGATCGGCAAGCATGAGGTGGACATTTGAGGCAACGGGCATTTCCTGAATAGAGCGAATGGCTTCCTCAACCGTTCTACAGTTTTCCAGAACAGATCGAATCACATGATACACTTGCAAGCCGGCAACTGCTGGAGGCTTTAAACCGGGTTCATTTCCAACCGGCGGACCACATGCAGAGAATGTGACAGAAAGACCATGCTCATTCATCCCATCAGATCTGCCAAACAAAAGCAGCGACGAGCCTGTATGATATGCCAAGCCCTTCACATGTGTCGTCACAAGACGCATATCATCAAATATCGGAGAGAAATCATAGTTACGCAGCATGACCGTTTGTTGACCTGCCGCCATATTCCCCTGCCTCACGCAGTGGGAACAGCCTGGCTGTAGATGAGATGAATAGAAAAAGGTCAAATAGCGCTCATCTAATTGCAGTTCATCACAAAATCCAGCAATCTCTTCTTCTAACTGAGGAAGATAAGGGCGCATCAGCTGCTTCGTTTCTTTCACAGCCTCTTTTGCAAGCGGTTCTGTTCGAATGTATTGTGTCTGTAGCCATTGCTTTTTCTTCATCCAGACAGCCTGCTGTTTTCCCACTTCATAAGCGGTTCCTGTCATTTCTTGAAAATATGCACTGATTTCCTCCATGCCTGCACACCTCTTTCGCTTTCGTTTCTTTTATCATATCGAAACCCTCCTTCATTTAAAAGGATGAAAAAAACTGCAATCCCAATGGATTACAGCTGTTTACAGGATTGTTGAAACAATGCTTTTGCCATTGCTTCATATCCTTTATGGTTCGGATGAAATTGATCAATCGATAAGTACTCATTTTCATGTCCTTCAAACGCCCGGTACACATCCACAACCTCTACATGCGGATTTGCAGCAAGCGAGCGAAGCTGATGATTGTATTGCTGAAGCCACCGCCCGGCTATAGGTATTTGCGGAAAAGGATTATATAAATTCATGAGATACACGCAATAGGGCTGCTTCTGCCCTCTTTTGATCTGAGCGATTTCTTGAATCATTTTGCTGAAATTTGCTTGGCAATGCAGCGTCGCTTGCAGCAATTTCTTTTCATCTTCACCCTTTTCATACTGCTGAATCGCTTGAACAAGGTCATTCCCACAGCCTGTGATGGTGATGATGTCAGCTGCTGCAATAGCACGCCTCACATCAGATCGTTTGAACAGCTGTAAAATCTGATCTGTTGTTAACCCTGACTTTGCAAATACAGACAGCTCGACTGGCGCACGTGTCTTTTTTTCAAGCATCCACTGATACCGCTCTCCGAAGCCTCCACCAAATAAACGTGCCCCCACTCCAACTGTTAAGGAATCTCCAATCGCAACATAGGATCGTCCCACTCTTATCCCTCACTCTCTCCTGCCTTCTCTTATATATACGAAATCGGAGAACAGATGCTTGTAGCAGATGACTTAGAGGCATTCATTTTTTTCATGAGACGTCTTTACAAACTCTTTACTTGCGAGATCGACTGATTTTTTGTTCAATAAGAATAGGTTGAGATCATGAAATTTGCACCTGCATGCGTTCCAGAAAAATTGACAAACTTTTTATCTTGATTTCGAGACTTTATACCTTGACTTCAAACTACATTGTGATTACAATAAAAATATCAGTTTTTATGTAACTGTGCTTGTTACATCTTTTTCGTAGCATTCCACTATGATTAAAGATGCCACATATTCAGTGTATCTTTGGGATACGCTAAAAAAATCACTGAAACAGAAAGGATTGAATGAACATGGCAAAAGTTTTATACATCACTGCACATCCGCATGATGAAACAGTTTCTTACAGTATGGCTACTGCTAAAGCATTTATCGAATCTTATAAGGAAGCAAATCCAAGTGACGAGGTTGTACATATCGATTTGTACAAAGAAAACATCCCTCACATTGATGCAGATGTATTCGCTGGCTGGGGCAAGCTGCAATCAGGTGCTGGTTTCGATACACTTTCAGCTGAAGAGCAAGCGAAAGTTGCTCGCCTAAACGAATTAAGCGATCAATTCGTTTCTGCTGACAAATATGTATTTGTTTCACCACTTTGGAACTTCTCATTCCCACCAGTTCTTAAAGCATACATCGACTCTGTTGCTGTAGCTGGTAAAACATTCAAATACACGGAGCAAGGTCCTGTTGGATTATTAACAGACAAAAAAGCTCTACACATCCAAGCACGTGGCGGATACTACACTGAAGGTCCTGCTGCTGAACTTGAAGCAGGCCACCGTTACCTTGGTACAATTGCGAGCTTCTTCGGAATTCCTTCTTTCGAAGGTCTTATCGTTGAAGGTCACAATGCTGAACCTGCGAAAGCAGAGCAAATTAAAGCAGATGCAATCGAACGTGCAAAAGCTTTAGGTAAAACTTTCTAATAAACTGAACGCGAAAAGCCAATGATCTTAACGGTCATTGGCTTTTTATTTATCTAGATGAAAGCCTAATTCTCTGGAGATACCGCTCGCGGCTTTTTTGACTTGTTCAATTAAGTATGGAAGACGTTCCTTTTGATAACCTGCTTCAAACCCAGCAATACTAATTCCTGCTGCGACTTCCCCAAGGTGATTGAATATAGGTGCTCCAACCGCAGCTGTATAGTTTTCAAGCTCCGAATAACTTAACGTATACCCCCGCTCATTTGATTCTTCCAGTATGTTTCGAAGAACCTCTTTATCTGTAATGGTTCCGATTCCGATTTTCCCTAGCTCAATCGAATCGATATAGGCGAGTCTCTCGTTCTCTGGCAAAAAGGAGAGAATACTTCTTGCACAAGCACCCGCATATAAAGGAGAGCGCCTGCCGACGGCGGTGTAGAGACGAACAGGCTGCGTCCCTTCAATTTTATCCACGTAAATGGCTTCGTCTCCTTCACGAACGATGAGCTGTACAGCTTCTCCCACTTCATCCCGCAAGCCTTCCATAAATGGTCTTGCAATTCTCCGAATATCAAGGCGATCTGCCACAAGCTGACCGTATTCTAGAAACATCAGTCCTAACCGATAAGCACCTGAATCTTGCTTTTCTAATAACCCCATATCGGTTAAAGAGCTCGCCATGCGGTGCACAGACGTTTTCGGCATGCTGGAAAGCTCGATCATTTCATTTAACGTTAATTGGTCACGAGCGATAAACAGCCGCAAAATCTCCATTGATTTCACGACGGTTTTATTTGTATTTTGCATGGCCATCCCCTTTTCTAAACGAATGCTTCCAGCTTGATTCTAGCAGCAAGCTCCTTCAGTTCTGCTTCTTGCTTAAATAGCGCCTGCTCCGCGTCCTGATGGTCGATTCGCTTAAAATACAAATTCGCCCCGGGCATCGCTTGTGCTATGAGCGGCAGATCGACCGTCGCAACTTCTCCAATCCGCGGGTATCCGCCTGTTGTTTGCCGATCTGCCAGCAGAATAATCGGCTGACCGTCAGGAGGAATTTGAATAGAACCAAAGGCAACCGCCTCTGAAATCAATTCAAGCTTTTCTTTTAAATAAACCGGCTCCCCCTTCAAGCGGCAGCCCATGCGATCTGATTGAGGCGTGACCTGGTAAGGCTGTTCAAAAAAGGTGTGTTGAGATGTTTCTTGAAAAAAAGAAAGGTGTCTCCCTGGCAGCACCCGAATCACGGGCGATTTCCGCAGCGGCAAAAAATGTGTATGACTTACAGTCCAATCGGGTGCGCTGTACGCCGACTGCTTCAGATTGCTTTTGAGTCTATCAGACAATCGATCCGCTACGATTAAAGGCTTTCCAATGGACAGGATGTCTCCTTTTTCAAGCGGACGTCCGTTCAGTCCACCGATTCCTGCTCTCACATAAGTGCTTTTGCTCTCCATCACCGGCTCTACATCGAATCCGCCTGCCACAGCAAAGTAAGCGCGGCAGCCTCTTTTACAAGGTCCAAAGGTGATCGTGCTTCCTGCTCGAATAAAAAGCGGCTTCCATAAAGGGGCTGGCTCTCCATCGATGTCGATCTCCACATCAGCGCCAGTCACTGCAATAAGCGCATCCTTGTGACATGTCAACACAGGACCCGGCCCCATTAATGTGATTTCCAGTACGGCTTCGTTTTCCTCGTTGCCTGTGAGAATGTTGGCAATTCTAAGCGAGAGCGCATCCATGCCGCCGCTCGTTAAGACGCCATACTTTTGATAGCCTTTCCGCCCTTTATCTTGAATGGTTGTGAACATTCCTGGCTTGATGACATGAATACTCAACGTTCTGCCTCCTTCATGCTGAAAAATTCCTTTTCAGACATTTGGACAAATCTGACCTCGTCCCCTGCTCTCAATAGACTCGGGACTTTCTCGTCTGGTCGAAAGAGTGGCAGCGGTGTTTGTCCAATGAGCTGCCAGCCGCCAGGTGTGGAAATGGGGTAAACGCCGGTCTGCTTTCCCGCAATGCCGACAGATCCTTTTGGAATGGACATTCTCGGTGTTTCCCTGCGCGGGGCTACGATCTTTTCAGACAGCCCGCCTAAAAACGGAAACCCTGGGGCAAATCCAATCATATAGACAAGATACGTCCCTGCGGTGTGAATACGCACGACTTCTTCTGGTGTTAAATGATTGATCCGGGCGACTTCTTCTAAATCAGGACCCAGCTCTCCCCCGTAGCAGACCGGTATGTCGATGGTGCGGCGCTTAGCCTGAACCCCCTCCTGCCATTTCTCTTCAAGGAGTGTTTCAATATAGCTTTTCACCCATTCATAGGGGGACAAATCTTGTTGTTGAAGATGGGCAGATTGATAAACGGTATAAGGCTCGTAGAAAACAGTCACGTTTGTAAAGGCTTGAACAGCTTCCACATATCCGGCAAATGGATGCTGTTCAATACAAGAAAACAGCTGCACAACACGCTCATGAATTTCTTCACATATGTCTGCTCCTGCTTGAATAACGATCGCTGCATCTCCTAACGGGTGGAAGGTGATAGAATTTTTTATTGTTGAAAATGCCACTTGAGGACCCCTCTCTTTCTAAAGCACACCAAGCTGTTGATCTCGTTGATCTGTGATGAACATATGCCCAGGTGCATGGGTAATCGCAATGTCTGGTTTTGTATGCATGACAATGGCTTGCGGCGTCACACCACATGCCCAAAACACCGGGACCTCTCCTTCTTTGATCACAGATGGTTCTCCAAAGTCCGGCTGATCCACATTGTCAATTCCGATCATCGCTGGGTCACCTATATGAATGGGGCCACCATGAACTGACGGGAACCTAGACGTCACTTGTACACTTCTTGTGATCTGATGCGCCGGAATGGGTCTCATGCTGACGACCATCGGGCCATGAAATGCCCCCGCCCTTTCACAAGCGATATTCGTTTGATACATCGGAACGTTATGGCCGTTTTCAATATGGCGAACAGGGATATCATTCAGCATGAGCGCATGCTCAAACGTAAAACTGCAGCCGATGAGAAAGGCAACCATATCGTCCTCCCAATAAGCAGAGATATCTGACACCTCTTCTTGAAGAATCCCTTTTCGGTAAACACGGTATTTAGGAAAGTCCGTACGAATATCCGCTTGAGGTGCAGACCGTCTCGGCACTGGATCACCCGGCTCCAGCACATCAAGCAAGGGGCATGCAGCCGGATTGCGCTGACAAAACAACAGGAAATCAAAGGCAAGTTCCTTTTTGACGATCATTAAGTTGGCTTGAGCATATCCCTCTGCTAGGCCTGCCGTTGGCCCTGTGATTTCTTTTTTACGAATCAACTCTCTGATCTGTGAAGGCTCATATGTTTGATAGATATTCATTCGATTCAGCTCCATAGTTTTGGAATTTCATTGATGATGGTATATCCGCCCATCATTGCCATGATGACAACTACAAATGCGCCTGATACTGTCAAAAAGAATGGATGTCGATAATCCCCGACAATGTCTTTCTTATAAGCCGCTACCAGCAAGGTGCCAAGCGCGAGCGGTAAGATCAATGCATTGATTGCCCCAACTAATATCAATATGTTCACAGGTCTTCCGATCGTAATAAAACAAATGGTCGAGAGGGCAATAAAGCCGATGATAATGCCACGTTGATTTTGCTCAATTTTTGGCGAGAAGGTTTTAAAGAAGGACACTGATGTATATGCTGCTCCAATGACGGACGTAATTGCCGCAGCCCACATAATAATGCCAAACATTTTATATCCGATATTTCCTGAAGCTAGTTGAAATACAGAGGCAGGCGGGTTAGATGGATCAATCTGCAAGCCTTTTGCGACAACTCCTAATGTAGCAAGAAAGAGTGCTACACGCATGATGGACGTAATGAGGACACCGAAAATAGAGCTTTTCGTCACTTGGGGCAATGCTTCCTTCCCCTTAATACCTGCATCCAGCAAGCGGTGTCCGCCAGCGAAGACGATATAGCCGCCTACTGTTCCGCCTACAAGTGTCACAATGGATAAAATATCAATTTTCTCTGGGACAAATGTTCTCACTGCCGCTTCTCCAACTGGCGGTGCTGTTGAAATCGCCACATACAGCATCAGACCAATCATGACAAAACCCGCTATCTGTGTGAAACGGTCCATCGCTTTTCCAGCCTCTTTGATCACAAAGATCAGAATAGCAATAGCAGCACTGACCCCTGCACCGATTCGCGGATCGACTCCGAAAATGACCTGAAAACCGAGACCAGCACCAGCGATATTTCCGATGTTAAAGGCAAGTCCCCCAATGACAATCAAAACGGCCAGGACATAGCCGAGACCCGGCAGAACCATATTTGCAATATCCTGCCCTCGTTTTTCTGACACAGCGATGATGCGCCATACATTGGTTTGCGCAAAAATATCTAACAAAATAGAGATGAGAATGACAAACCCAAAACTAGCCGCCAGCTGCTGTGTAAAGACAGTCGTTTGTGTTAAAAATCCCGGTCCGATGGCGGACGTCGCCATTAAAAAGGCTGCGCCCATCAGCATAGACCGGTTCCCCTTTGGTGCCTTCGTGTGCTTGACTTCCTCTTTTTTCATGCTGTTTCCCCCTTTGATGACGATTTTTATTGAAAGGCTTTGAGATGAATGCTCGCTTCTTTTAGCTTTGATGTAATAGTTTTGGCAAATTGGAGCGCATGGATGCCGTCTCCGTGAATACAGACAGTATCCGCTTTAAGCGAAATGTCTTCCCCTTGAACGGTATGAACCTTCCCTTCTCTCACCATACGAACGACTTGCTGAACGGCCAGTTCATCGTCTTCAATGAGTGCGTGTGGTTCGCGGCGGGATGTCAGCGTCCCGTCTGATTGATAGGTCCGATCAGAAAATACTTCATGCGCCACTTGAAGACCCATTCTCTCACCTGCTATCGCAAGTTCACTGCCTGAAAGCCCGTATAATACAAGACTTGGATCGACATGATACACAGCCTTCGCAATCGATTCAGATAATTCAGTATTTTTAGCTGCCATGTTGTACAGGGCGCCGTGTGGCTTGACATGCTGCATCGTGCCGCCTTCTGCTTTGAGAAAGGCTGATAGAGCGCCAATTTGATAGACGACGAGATCATAGGCTTCCTCTGCTGAAATCGCCATTGGACGTCTGCCAAATCCGACTAAATCTTGCAGACCCGGATGCGCGCCAATTCGGACCCCTTTATCCAGTGCCATTCTGACGGTTTTTCTCATGACTGTTGGATCTCCTGCATGAAAACCACAAGCGATGTTGGCTGAGGTGACATATTCTAAAATTTGTTCATCCGAACCGATAGTATATTGACCAAAGCTTTCTCCCAAATCACAGTTGATATCTACTTGATACATAGGATCCCTCCTTGTTGTTCCGAATAACGGAACATAAAGTCCGAATATTCGAATTTATATTGATTATATCAATTTTGGATAGATTGCACATGACATTGTCAGAAAACATAACAATAGAACTAGGACATAAAAAAGCGAGAGGATATCGCCTCTCGCTTTTTCATCATGTTCTTTATTTAGACAGCACCCAATGCTGGATGGCTTTTGCTACACCGTGTTCTGTGTTAGGAGCTGTAATCCAATCAGCGGCTTCTTTCACCACTTCTTGCGCATTTCCCATCGCAATACCTAATCCGGCTTCTTGGATCATAGCCATATCATTTAGGCTGTCGCCAAGTGACATGACATTGTCCATCGTACAGCCAATGCGTTCTGCTACCTTTGCAAGAGCTGCCGCTTTGTTAATGCCAGCTGCGTTGACTTCGATATTGGTTGGACTTGAATTTGTGATTTCTAGATGCTCGTTTGTTTTCAATGTATTGAGTACTTCCTCTCGAACGTCATCATCATGAATATCAAAGCCAAATTTCAACCATTCATGGTCATGAATTCGTTCTGGGAATTCACCTCTCCACACCTTATCCACAGTGGAAGCCCAGTAATCGGTTTCGTACCTATTTTTTAGATCCCACATCATTTGGACATGATCAGGATGCAATAGATCTCGTTCGATCAGCTGGAAGTTTGAATCCCAGATTTCACTTCCGTTTGCTGTCACAAGGTAAGAGGACAGCTTGAGCGGCTCAACCAGCTCTCGGCATGTCATCAGCGTCCGCCCTGTGCTAATCACCACATGGACCCCTTTTGCTTCAGCATCTTTAATGGCTTGTTTATTTTCCTCTGGAATGACGTGTTCACTGTTTAACAGCGTGCCATCCATATCAATGGCAATCAATCGGATGTCTTTCTTATCAGCTTGAATGGACAAATTGAGTACCCCTCTTTGTATCATTTTTTGTAACTATCTTTATTTTAATATAAAGAGGGAGATGGCACAAAGGGACGAGTTTGATCCCATAGAAAAAAGACCTTGTTACAGGTCTCTTCGCATTGGCTTAGCGTTCACATGCAATCCCGTCTTTATCACGGTCAAGTCGCTTATTTTTTTGGTAAAGTGCTTTTGACACATACGGCTTGTACTTTGTTTTGCCGCCTTTGTTTTTCGTGTTTTTGCTTTTCGCTACGCCGCCTTTATAGACTTTGTTCAGCGCTTTGCAGTTTTTGTAGGACTTGACTGTTTTTGCATCTGCAGTGTGGGTGTCGACTTGTGTAACGCTTAGTAAAAGACCTAAGGACAAGACAGCCACCATGATTTTTTTCAACATGTAGAATCCCCCTATTTTTTCTATTTTTACATTTTTATCATATGTCACCACTTTTTGTTTTTCAAGACTATCGAGCTAAATATATTGATTTTTTTGGAATAAAACATGCTTTATATCCTATATGGTACACTGAGTGGGAAACCTTTCCGGTTTTGACACGTATATGAAGAGAGGAGTTTTTCACATGAAAATGAAATATACCATTCTATATGTAAACGATGTTGAGGCAAGTATTCATTTTTATCAACATGTACTTGGCTTTCCTATGAAACTTAGGGTTGAATCCTATGTTGAGTTTGACACGGGGGACGTGACATTATCGATTAACTCGCGTCAGGATGTCAAAGATGCACTTGGATTGCCTGTCCCTGAAGCAAATCAATCCTCGCAAACGTTTGAGATTGGATTTGTTGTGGATGATGTGGAACAAACCATTGCATCAATGAAGAAAAAAGGGGTTTCGATCATCAAAGAACCTGCAAAAAAACCATGGGGTCAAACCGTCGCTTATGTCGCTGATCCTGATGGTCATTTCATTGAAATATGTGATGCCGTCTCCTAATCCTGTTTAAAGGAGTGAACCAGTATGAGAAAAAAACATGCCTTTATCGCCGGTGTTTGCTCAATGATTGTGATTTGCAGTGCCGCTATTATTTTGCAGCACCATGAGTGGATAGGATGGGTCAGTGGTGGAATCTCTATTATCGGGATCATGATGTCTGGGCTTCTAATGGGGGCTTGGACAAGCGGAGATGAAACAAGAGCCGCCTATCATTCTGAAACGAAAGAACACCGCATGTGGCGTCTGGATACGGCCTTTCTCATGATGATCTTTGCACTTCCGCACATGGCAGTGTCGATCTTTTATTTTTTAATGTAACACTTGTTAAAAGGAGTTCGTCATATGGCTGTTTTTATTTTATTCGTTGTATTTGGCTTCCCTATTCTTTCTGTGCTGATTGGCATTTTTGGCACAATGCTTTTGAAGAATGTTTGGATGCCGACTTTGATTGTCCTGTTAGCCAGCGTCATTCTCATGTACACATACATTGGCGGGGATGAATCCTTTCTCATTTGGGTCATCATCTACACCGTCTTTACGTTGATCGCTGCATGGATGACAAAGCGGTTTCGGTTCAAGTAAAAAAGAACAGTTTGCACTGTTCTTTTTTTGATCATATATCGGCGCACCATAGCTCAATTTCAATTTTCAGCTCAGGCCATCCTAAAGCTGATACATAAGCAACCGTCATTGATGGGTAAGCTGTTTTGAAGATCGTATCCCACTGAGGATATAGATGATCCCAGTCGATTTCTTCTGTTGCCCATATATTGACCTTGATGACATGCTCTTCATTCAATCCTTCTGATTCAAGGATTTTTTTGATATTTTCAAACGTATTGGTTACCTGGTCGTTTAAACTTGATGGTACCTGTCCATCGATATCTGTTCCGACTTGACCCGATGTAACAAATAATCCCGCGCCCTTTGGTACTCTTGTGATATGACTATAGCTGCCAACGGGCTTCGGCATACTTTCTGGGTTTTTTCTTGTGATTTTTTCCATATGATTTCCCTCACTCACTTTGATTTTTCTGCTAGATTTCTCTTCATGTAGACAGACTTCACCAATTTCTATCTATCCTAAAAGAAAACAGCAGTGGAGTATCCATAGCCACAAGGTAAGAACATCAATATTTTCTTTTTCATGACCGGAACACTCCCTTTTGATTGCGTGAGCAAGGTTTTGATTAACTATATAGTACCTGAAACGAGACGTTCAGTCAAAATGGTTTATAGACGATAGCGCGCAATATCGTGATTCAATCGTATGCTTAGTTCATTGAGCCTTTCTGCTGCTTTTGCCACATTAGAGATGGCTGTCACTTGTTCGTCTGTGGATGCGGTGATCTCTTCGATCGCAGCGGCATTTTCCTGAGAAATATGGGCTGCGCCTTGCATGGCTTTTGTGATGAGGTCGTTTTGCTCTAGTAATGCATTCAGCTCTTTTGCCATTGCGTCTGTTTCAACGATGGTTTGTGAAATCGACGTAGAGATGGCATTGAATTCATGTTCTGTTGCATGTACCGCGTCATCTAACTCAGCGAAACGATCCATTGTGTTTGACATCATGTCGGCTGTTGCCGTCGTTTCTTCTTTAATGCCTTGTACCATTTGCTGAATTTGCACAGCTGATTGTTTTGTCTGCTCTGCTAAATTCCGCACTTCACTCGCCACAACCGAGAAGCCCTTGCCGTGCTCTCCTGCGCGTGCTGCTTCTATGCTGGCATTCAGCGCAAGTAAATTCGTCTCATTTGAAATACTTTCAATCGTATCTGTAATTTTAGAGATATCCTGTACTTTTGTACTTAATTGCTCAATGCCTGCTCTAATGCCTTGAGACGCTTGAATGGATTGTTCATTTGATTGTTTTAATTGCTGAACAATTTGCTGGCCCTGCTGCGAAGATTGATTCGATTGGTCAGAGATTCGTTTAATTTGGTCACTTTGTTCTTTGACGTTCTCAATCGATTGATTGAACTGGGTCATTTGTTGATTGGCTACATCAAGGTCAGATGCCTGATGAAGCGTTCCAGTCGATATGTCACCAATCGCTCGGCCAATCTCTTCACTGCTAGCTGAGGTTTCTTCAGATATTGCTGATAAATCTGTGGCTGATTCGACGAGTTGACTGCTCGTTTCCTGTAGACCGCTTACAAGTGTCCGGAGTTCTCCTGACATATGATTAAAGCCTTTTGCCAGCTGTCCAATTTCATCTGTTGTTTCTTTTAAACTCGTGCGTTCAATATTCCCCGCCGCAATTTCTTTTGAAGCAGCAGTGACTTGCTTGAGCAGTCTGACCTTTCCTCGAGCAGCTAAATAAAAGACGCCAAGGCTGAGAAGAGCGACACCTGCTGTAATGAGCATGATATAGAGCTTCATCTGCTCTAATTCTTTATAAAATTCATCCTGAAAGACGGCAATGCCGATACTCCAATTCCAGGGCGTGAACTGGCTCATATAGGCAAGCTTTTGCTTTTCTTCCCCAGTGGCATCGTCCTTATCTAAATAGGTCACATAGTGTGCATCCTCGCCTTCTGATTTGGCTCCAGCGACCATTTTTTCACGATTGGTCGTGTTATCTGGAATGACGCCAATGTCATTGACAGGATGGACTTGAGAGGAATAATCTGCTCCATATGCGACAAGATAGCCTTTATTTTTATAGATAAAATCTGACTTTTGAAATTGGTACCCTTTCCCGTTGTCATTTTTTGGCCCGCTCAAGTAAATGCGGGCTTGTTCCTGTGCCTGTTCAATCGTCAGTTCTTTTTTCTCTACACGATCATTCAACTGTTCAAGTGTAGCCATTGCACCGCTGACGATGTGCTTTAAATCGGCTTTCCCCGCATCAATTAAGACATGTTTCGCTAATAAATACCCCGTTGTCCCAACAAGTCCGCCGGTTAAGATCGTGATGACGATAATGGCAGACATTAATTGAAAAAAGACACTCCTTGACGCAAACATTTTCCTTTTCATATACAAATTCCCCCTTACTTCATATATCGACAAACGGGGTAAAGTATTAAAAAGTCATCAAAAAATCCCTTTCACTCGTTGGAAAGGGATTTTCTAATTATCGATCTGTTTCTTTAAGAATGGCTTGATAGAGATCATCTGCTGGCGTGAGGCCACATACTTCTTCCAGCACACCTTCAATGCCTTTTTCTTTTCTTAATGCCTGCAAACGAACCGCTTCTTCGTCTTCGGCGAAGTCATAAGCGAGAGCTGCAGCAATGCCTTTGATTAAGTACACTGGCTGCTTGATCTTTTTCGCCGGTCCGATTAAACGGTCATCTGCTCCTAGCTTTCTAAGAGGAGAGCGTGCGACGCGAGTGACTTCGTCGGAGATAAAAGCATTTTCGAATCGTTTGATGATTTTTTGAATATACGCATCATGTTCTTCTTTTTCAAAGCCATATGTGTCGATTAAATAACTGCCCGTTTCGTGCAGTGCACCTTCAACCACCTGGCGAATCTCTGGTGTATCGACGGCTTCTTTAATCGTTTGAACGCCTTGCTGATACCCGACATAAGCCGCTAGTGCATGTCCTGTATTGACAGTAAAGAGCTTGCGCTCAATATACGGCGTCAAATCTTGTACAAAGGTCGCTCCGTCAATTTGAGGAACGTCCCCAATAAAGCCAGTCTCATCAATGACCCATTCGAAAAATGGCTCGACTGATACTTTTAAAATGTCCTCATGGTGCTGAATCGGCACAATGCGGTCCACAGCAGCGTTTGGAAAACCAACTGTTTTTGATAACGCTTCTTGTTCCTCTTCTGTTAGATGAGAGAAAACGGCTTCTTTTAAATGAGAGCTGCCTCCAATCATATTTTCACATGCCACGATGTTGATGATATGGTCAGGCTTTTTCTGTTTCAATCCTTCAGCAATCGATGAAGCAATGATCTTCAAAACGGTTGGTCCAACAGCTGTTGTAATCAAATCGGCTGATGCCACCGCCTCTGTTAATGCCGCTGGGTCTTGTGCAGAATTGATCGCTGTCACTGGACCGACTACTTCTTGCTTCTGACCTGGTGCTGCGAGTTCAACCGTGTATTCTCCTCTTGCATTCAGCTCGTTGATGACCGCTTCATTTACATCAGTGAAGACAAGCTCAAAGCCTGATGTTTTTAACAAAGAACCGATAAACCCTCTGCCAATATTCCCTGCTCCAAAATGAAGTGCCTTCATGTTAGTTCACCTCGTTAAAGATGGCGATCAATTCATCCTGATCCTTTGCATGGATGATGCGTTCTACATTTTCCTCTTCTGAACAGACAATCGCAATTTGAGAAAGAATATCGAGATGTTCGTTGTTTTTACCTGCGATGCCAAAGACGACTTTGGCGATATTTCCTTCGCCGTATTCAACGCCATCTGGAATTTGAATGATGGAAATCCCAGAATGAAGGACAGCTGCTTTCGCATCCTCTGTGCCATGAGGAATCGCAATCCCGTTGCCCATAAATGTAGACGAGATATTTTCTCTTTCAAACATTTTGTCAACATAATCACTTGTGACATAGCCATTTGCCACTAGGACTTCGCCTGCTTTTTTAATGGCTTCTTCTTTCGAGCCTGCTTGTTCGTTTAGAAATATATTGTCTTTTGATAGTACTTGTTTCATGAATGATCACACCTTTTTTTAGAATGGAAAATCAGGAAAACAACCAAAACGGGGAGTTCAATGAAGAAAAATTGAACTCAACCCGTTTCGCCATGTTATTTTTTCAATTTCTCAATTAGCTCATCGTATTTCGGGCTGTTTAAGAAATTATCAACTGAGATATGCACAGCGCCTGGCAATTTTGCCTTGGCTCTGTCTGTTAAATCTTTATGAGTGAAGACCACATCAGCATCATTTGGAATGTTGCTGATGGATGTGTTTGTCACATCAATATCAAGCTCTGCCTTTTTGACTTTATTCTTTAAGATGGATGCGCCCATCGCACTTGAGCCCATTCCTGCATCACAGGCAAAGATGATTTTGTTCACATCATCTGGATTGACATCACTTGGAGATGCTGCTTGCTCATTTGCTTCAGCGTCTTCTTTTTGTGCTGTAAGAGCAGAGGCGGCTGCGCTTTTCTTCCCTTTCATGTCCTGCATTTTTTCTGTTGCTGCTGTTAAGTCTTCGGCAACTGCTTTTGAAGCTTTTAAAATCACAGAAGCGACAAGGAATGAGACGACGGTAGCCACGACAACACCTGCTAGAACAGCAAGATGTCCGCCTTTTGGTGACATCAGCATGAGAGCGATAATACTTCCTGGTGACGGCACAGCCTTTAAGCCTGCATTTAACAGGGTAAAGGTCAGAACGCCGCTCGCTCCCCCTGCAATCACCGCCAAAATGAGCTTTGGTTTCATTAAGATGTACGGGAAGTAAATCTCATGAATTCCTCCTAAAAATTGAATGACAATCGCACCCGGTGCAGACTGCTTTGCATTCCCTCTTCCGAAGAACATGTATGCAAGTAGAACACCTAAACCTGGCCCTGGGTTTGTTTCAAGCAAGAACAGAACGGACTGCCCTGTCTTCGCCGCTTGCTCTACTCCTAAAGGACCTAATATCCCTTGATTAATCGCATTGTTTAAGAACAAGACTTTCGCTGGTTCAATGAAAATACTTGCCAGCGGAAGCAAATGTGCATTCACAATGATATCTACACCTGCCGCAAGGGCTTTATTTAGACCAAGTACCACTGGTCCGATGGCGTAGAAGGCAATCGCGACAAGAATGGCACCTAAAATCCCTGCCGTAAAGTTATTCACAAGCATTTCAAAGCCCGATTTGATTCGATCTTTGAAGAGCTGATCAATTTTCTTAATCAAGTAACCGCCAAGTGGTCCCATGATCATGGCACCTAAAAACATTGGAATGTCCGAACCGACAATGACCCCAATCGTCGCGGTTGCACCGAGTACCCCGCCTCGATGGTCGTATACGAGTTTACCGCCTGTGTAACCGATTAAGAGCGGCAGTAAGTAGTTGATCATTGGGCCAACAAGTGAAGCTAATTGTTCATTTGGCCAATAGCCACTCGGAATGAATAAGGCCGTAATGAGTCCCCAAGCGATAAATGCTCCAATATTCGGCATAATCATGCCGCTTAAATAGCTTCCAAAGCGCTGTACTTTTACGCGGAATCCGCTTTTTTCCTGCATCTATGAAAACTCCTTTCTTCTTTCCCTTTATTTAGGGCTTTATAGGTCAAAAGATATAAGAACAAGTGTCAGTGAAGCCCTTAACCTTATCGTAAAACGCTTTCACTTTCCCTTCAATTGAAACTAAATGTCACTTTGTCACTTAGTGTGTGACAAAATTGAAATATGATGTGAATTCTCTGTCAGAGCATAGGACAAATAGAGTAAAAAAGTTGATGTGCCGTGGTTTTGACGCAAAATTCATTGGAATTTCACAACTTTCAAATCGTCACTTCTTGTTTCCTCTTCTTAAATCGAATAGGCTTATACATGATCAAACCTATTCAATCAAGAAATGTCTGCGCAGACATGACACAGAAAAAGTGAACCATCTTGCTGTTTGTTTCGTTTACCTTTTAGAGTGAGCGGCACAATAGGAGGAGCGGTTTTTTCTGTGACTCACAGTTTACTGCCGCTTTCTTTCTGATACATGAGACATTTTCATAGGTAGAAAGGCGGTTATACACTTGTTGAAACATAGTAAGTGGCTTCTGCTCCTTATCGTTACGTTTGCTTTTTTCATTCCAAAGGAAGCATTTGCCCATGCATACGTCGTCAGCTCGAATCCAGCAGCAAATGAAGAGCTGGAGAAGCAGCCTCCTTCGGTCTCTATCACATTTAGTGAAGGAATCGAAAGTGGATTTCATGCCATTAAGGTGCTAAATGCAAAAGGTGATCGTGTGGATCAAGGTGATACGGTCATCAAAGATCAAAAAATCATGGAAGCTGCTTTAAAAAAGGGTTTACCAAAGGGAATTTACACCATTCAATGGAATGCGGTATCAGCAGACGGGCACTCTGTCTCTGGCATGATCCCGTTTAGTATTGGCAAAGCGGATGGCGGTTTTGACCAATTAGATCAAGGTCAAACGAATGAATCCATCGATGTTGCCTCAACCATTGACAAAGCCTTTCTTTATACGTCGTTTAGCTTATTTCTCGGGACCATTTTGTTTGGACTGTTTTGGTTTAAAGCAGCCATTTCACCTGTATTAGCGAAACGAATGAAATGGCTTTTGACATTGTCACTGGTCATGATGGGCGGAGCACTCATGTTCCAGCTGCCGATTCAAACAAAATCAGCGGCAGACGTGTCTTTTTGGGGAGCATTTCAGCCAGCGCTTTTACAAGAAACCATTGCATCGACTTCTGGCGGTAGTTTGTGGATGATGCTCATGGTGTCATTTGTTCTTCTAACCATTTGGAGCCTAGTTGCGATGAAAAAAGGGGATTTCACTTCTTTTCGGGTATGGTTGTTTCCACTGCTCCTATTCGCAGTACTTCTCTGGCTGAAGGCACAAATCGGACATCCAGCAGCAACGGATAATAAAATACTGACAACGTCACTTGATTTCATCCATCTCGTTTCTGCATCAATCTGGGTCGGTGGTTTAACAGCCATTGTGCTTTTATTGTTGAAGAAGCTGCCAAATGAAGATCAGCCGCTCTTACGAAATACGTTAACAGCGTTTCACCCTTGGGCACTGCTCTCTGTTGGACTCATTGTGTTTTCAGGATTTGTAAATGCGATCTTTATTTTGCAATCGTTTGATGCTCTTTTCGAATCAGCATACGGACGAACCTTTTTAATCAAGCTTGGCTTATTTATCTTGATGGGCCTTCTTGGGCTTGTCCATTACTTGATGCTAAGATGGGAAAAGAAACAGAAACAAAACGTTTCGTTACGAGCTGAGTGGATCATCGGAATCGCTATCTTGTTATTAACAGCTGTATTCACCAATATCCCGAGCCCTCCTCCGCCTGCACCTGAGCCGTTCTTCGGCGCAAACCAAGTGGAGCATCGTGACATTGTGTCCATGAGCATTACCCCTAATGCCCCGGGCAAAAACACATTCGAGGTCGCATTTACAAAGAAGGATGGACAAACGATTACTGATATTCAATCTGTGTCAGCCAAGATCCATAAAGTCACCTTATTCGGTGAAGAGAAACCGAGTGAATTTCAGCTGAAACGATTAAAAAATGGTCATTACTCTGCTGAAAACCTCTTGTTAAATGAAAAAGGCACTTGGAAAATTGACATCCATGCGTTAACTGGTTCTTTTGAAAATATTGATACCACATTTATTAGAAGAAACTAAAAGGAGTTCATACCATATGAAAAAATACGTTAAAGCTTTATTACCAATGCTTCTCGCTTCATTTTTATTGGCGATTCCTGTAAGTGCTCACGTCACAGTCAAACCTGATACGTCTGCGACAAATGCGTGGGAAACCTATACGTTAAAAGTTCCTTCTGAGAGTGACAGCCCAACGACTAAGGTTGTCTTGACAATACCTAAAGGCGTCGAATTCCAACAATATGAGCCAGTCTCTGGATGGAAAACGTCAACTGAAGAAAAAGATGGCAAGGTAACAAGAGTGACTTGGGAAGCAACGGGTAAAGGCGTGCTTGCCGGACAGTTCCAGCAATTCGTTTTTGTAGCGAAAAACCCTGAAAAAGCAGGCGAAGCTGCATGGGATGCGTATCAATATTATAAGGATGGAACGGTCGTTGAATGGACTGGCGATCAAGATGCTGATAAGCCGCATTCGATCACAAACATTGTCGCATCTAATACGGTAACGGATTCACATGGTCAAGAAAAACCAAAAGAAGAAAAGGCATCTGAAACAGCCTCCAATTCTTCTTCACCACTTGTGCTAGGGTTGTCCATTGCTGCTCTAGTCGTAGCACTGATTGCGCTTGTGCTTGCTTTTAGAAAGAAATAATTGATTCGTAAGCGATCGTTTTCACGGAAACGATCGCTTTGTTTCTTTCCACCTTGCCTGAACACGAGATGCAAGGCTTTGCCTGCAAGCTTGGACGATCAACCTCCATTTTCCCAACCTATTATTACCAATATAGGATTGAATAGGATGATGACGCATGCCATAATGAGACACATGACCACCTAGGAGGCTATAAGATGAACCATCTAATTATATTTGCTCATCCCCAGCAAAGCTTAAATCAAACCTTATTAGATCTTGTTGTCAGCACTCTTTTGAACAATGGTCATAAAGTGACTGTTCGTGATGTTTATGCTCTTGGTTTTTCACCAGAACTAAGCATCTTGGAAAAGGCTGCGATCAAACGGGGTGATCTCCCAATTGCCATTCAAACAGAGCAGAAGCTGATTCAGCAAGCAGATGTCCTAACGTTTATTTTCCCCATTTGGTGGACAGGCTTACCCGCTATGCTAAAGGGCTATGTAGAACGCGTTTTTTCTGAGGGCTTCGCTTATCAAATCAATGAGCATGGGGCTATTGAAAACCTGCTTCGGCACAAAAAAGGTGTCATTATCAACACGCACGATGCTCCAAGGACCTTTCTTGACTCTAACCGGATCGTTTCCGCTTCCCACCGAATGACATCAGATACAGAAGTCTTCAATTTTATTGGTGTTGAGCCTGTTGAACGACTTTTGTTCAGCAGCATGGAGCAGGCACCAGCAGATTACATCCACGACATTCTGAAAGAAACAAAAGAAACGGTGGAGCAGCTTTTTCCGCCGGCTGTTTAACATAAAAAAGACTGCCGAGATTCCTTATTCGGACAGTCTTTTTCACGTCTATTCGTCTAAACCAATGGATACATATTTGGTTTCTAAATAAGGTTCGATCCCTTCGATGCCGCCTTCACGGCCAATTCCGCTTTCTTTCATTCCTCCGAATGGTGCTTGAACAGCCGATGGGCCGCCATCATTCCAGCCAATAATCCCGTAATCAAGATTCTCTGAGATGTAGAGGCCGTTTCGATAATTTTCTGTAAAGAAATAAGCTGCAAGACCAAAAGGTGTATCGTTCGCTAATTCAATCGCTTCATCTAGCGTTTTGAACGTCGTAATCGGTGCCACTGGTCCAAAGGTTTCTTCATGCATGATGTTCATGGAAGGGTCCACATGTGTGAGAACCGTTGGCTGGACAAAATAATACGACTTGTCATCATCGAAATGCGTATCTCCGCCGACAAGGATTTTCGCCCCTTTATCGACTGCATCTTGAATTTGGCTGACAATTTTATCAAAGCCACGCTTGTTGATAATTGGGCCGATGGATGTGCCCTCTTCAAAGCCATTTCCCACTTTCAGCTTTTCGACCTCTTTGCTGAAGCCTTGAGCAAATGCTTCATGAATGTCTTCATGCACAATTAAGCGGTTGGCACAGACACAGGTTTGTCCTGCATTACGGAATTTAGATGCCACTGCTTGTTTGACAGCTAGTTCAAGATTGGCATCTTTGTCTACGATGAGCGGGGCATGACCACCAAGCTCCATTGATACGTGCTTGACTGTACTTGCACTGTTTTTGATCAAATGCTTTCCGACCGGCGTTGAGCCTGTGAACGTGATTTTGCGAATCAATGGACTATCTGTGAATATTTCACCGACTTCTTTTCCATCTCCAACCACCCATTGCAGGGCATCCTCTGGAATTCCGGCTTCGTGGCCTAATTTTACAAGTTCAATAGCCGTCAGCGGCGTATCTTCGGCAGGCTTCACAATAAAGGTACAGCCCGCTGCAAGTGCTGGTGCTGCCTTTCTCGTGATCATGGCTGCTGGGAAATTCCACGGTGTAATGGCCGCAACAGGTCCAACTGGCTGCTTTGTGACAAAAAGGCGTTTGTTCGTCGTATGTGACGGAATGGTTCTGCCGTAGATTCGTTTGGCTTCCTCTGCGTACCATTCAATATATCCAGCCGCATAAACGATTTCGCCTAATGCTTCTTGATACGGCTTCCCGTTTTCTTCCGTGATGATTTTTGCGAGCCTTTCTTTATGTTCAATCATGAGATCAAACCACTTGCGAATGATATTGGCACGTTCATGCGCTGACGTTTTTGCCCATGCTTTGAATGCTTGATGTGAGCGAGAAATGGCGTCTTCGATCTGTTCTTTTGTATGCTGAGCAACTGAAGCAATTTCTTCTCCTGTTGCAGGATTATACACTTTGAGTTCGTTTGTCATGCTCTACCGTCTCCTTCGTTCTTGGATTCATTACATATAGTATATACCCAATGAGTGCCCAACCTAAAAGCAATATCCATTCAGCTGGCCATGATAAGGAGGCCGGCATCCCTGGAAAATAAAATGAAAGAAACAGGAGACTCAGCCCGATGGCTAAAACGCCTGTCGTTCGCCAATACTTAATGCGGTACGGACGCTCAAGTTCTGGTTCTGCTTTACGAAGTTTCATAAAGGCAATGGACACAATTAAGTAACCGACGATGATCCCAACACCGCCTGCATTGACAATCCATACGAGAGCAGGGCGCCCTAATAATGGAGCGAAAAAGGCCAAAGCACCAAGAAATAAAATGGCATTTGTCGGCGTTTTATACTTTGGATGAATATACGCAAACCATTTGGAAATCATGCCTCTTTCCGCCATCGCGTATAGAATACGGCTTGCACCGATAATAAAAGCATTCCAGCTCGTCACAATCCCTGCTACACCGCCAATGACAAGCACTGTCCCAAATGCTTGATGACCGAGAAGCTGCACCATGGCATCTGCTGTCGCCAATGAAGAGGCTTCAAGCTGTCCTTTTGATAGCCCCGCAGCTACCCCAAAGACAATAAGTAGGTAAAATACGACCGCACTCACGATGGAGATAATTAAAATTCTCCCAATGATTTTCTTTGGCGCATTAATCTCTGCTGCTACTTGCGGAATCACATCAAAACCAACGAATAAAAAAGGAATCATGACTAACACGGCCATAAGCCCGCCAACCCCGCCTTGAAACATTGGCTCAAGGTTTGCAAAATCTCCATTAAAAGTCGCGCCGCCTAAAAGGAGAAAGCCTGTCAAAATAATCGCTACTGTGAACACAGACTGAAAAATGGCTGCGGGCTTTGCCCCAATGTAATTCAGTGCTGTTAAAAACAGTGCACCGCCAGAACCAATCAATACCCATGTGAAATAAACGTCCCATCCCCCTATATTCCATAGGAAGCCAACATGCTTTGTTGGAATCACATAATCAATAACTGTCGGCAAGGCAACAGCCTCAAACGTAATGACGGACACATAACCAAACAATACGCCCCATGCTGAGACGAACGCTGATTTCATCCCAAATGCCCGCTGGACAAAGACGAGCCCTCCGCCTGTCTCTGGAATCGCAGACGAAAGCTCAGCATACGTCAGTCCAATAAAAATGACGAGAATACCGCCTATAACGAAGGCAATCACACTGCCTAAAAATCCAGCTGTTAAAATCCAATCTCCCGAAAGTACAACCCAGCCCCATCCAAGCATTGCACCAATGGATAAAAACAGTACGTCAGACTGCGACATGGTTTTTGCCATTTGTTGTTTTTGCATACAACCATCCCCCTTTGTTGTTTAGCGTGCTTTGAAGGCGTCCTCGATGATCCCTAGTCCTTCATGAAGCAGCTCATCTGTGATGACAAGTGGTGTTAAAAAGCGAATAATATTCCCATTAATCCCTGCCGTTAATAAGAGTAGTCCGTGCTTGTTTGCATAGACTGCAATCGCTGCGGCTGTTTTCTTATCTGGTGTACGCGTTGTTTGATCTTCCACAATTTCAATCGCCGCCATTGCCCCTAATCGGCGTACTTCCCCGATGAATGAGTACTTACTTCTCCACTCATTCGCTTTGTCCTCAATGACTTGTCCGATGTGCTCAGATCGTTGATTTAGTTGTTCTGATTCAATAATATCAAGAACCGCTAGTGCTGCCACGCAGCCTAATGGACTTCCTGCATATGTTCCCCCTAGCTCCCCTGGATCTGCCGCATCAAGCAGTTCTTTTCTGCCGACGACACCGCTCAGCGGCAGGCCAGCTGCAAGTGATTTTGACACCGTGATTAAGTCAGGCACCACATCAAAGTGCTCAATCGCAAAATATTTCCCTGTTCTCGCAAAGCCTGTTTGGATCTCATCTGCTACAAAGACAATCCCGTGCTGCTGACAGAATGAAGCGACATGCTGAACAAAACGCTTCGATGGTACAATGAATCCGCCCTCCCCTTGGACTGGCTCCATGACCACACACGCAACGGTTTCTGGTGCAACGGCAGCGACGAAGAATTGATTGAATTGATCAATGATGTACTCATCGTAGGCTGCATCGCTTAACCCTTCTGGCTTCTGATAGTAATACGGGTATGGCGCTTGATACACCTCTGACGCAAATGGTCCGAACCCAAATTTATATGGCTTGACCTTACTCGTCATGCTCATCGTCATATTCGTTCTGCCGTGGAAGCCTCTTGTAAACGAGACAACGGCCTGTCTTTTCGTATATTTACGTGCAATTTTCACCGCATTTTCAACGGCTTCTGCGCCTGAATTGAGAAAAATGGCTTTCTTGTCATGATCGCCTGGTGTGAGGCGGCATAGCTTTTCAGCTAATTCAATATACGATTCGTACATCATCACGTTGAATCCTGGGTGAATCAGACTGTCTGCCTGTGCTTTGACGGCTTCCACAACCTTTGGATGTGAATGCCCTACATTTAACGTACCGATAGCACCGGCAAAATCGATAAAACGTTTCCCATCGATATCGAACAGCTCGGCTCCCTTCCCTTTTGCTGCAAGATGACGGTTGCCATTACTCACGCCTCTTGCGACATATTGATCTCTTTTCCCCTGCCATTCCTCTGTTGAAAAACGGTTTGTTGTCGTTTGACTCATTGTCATCCATCCCCTTTATGTCTTTTTTATTATTCTGAATATTTTTTGGTATGATAGAAAGTACCAATATCATTTTTTTCATGGTACCAGAGAGGAAGGAATGACAAGATGCTGACAATTCAACTAGACCAAACAGGGGCAAACGGATTTATTTATCATCAAATTTACACGAAAATTAAAGGTGAAATTTTAAATCGAAACCTTCAGCCGCATGATCAATTACCTTCCAAACGAGAGTTAGCCGATACTTTAAATGTCAGCGTCAATTCAGTGAATGGCGCATATCAGCAGCTGCTTGCCGAGGGATATTTATATTCGGTTGAACGCAAAGGTTTTTTCGTGGAATCACTAGAAACGTTTCATGAATCAGGTCAGCTGAAACCCTCTACACTCCCAGCAGATTTAAAGGAAGAGCCGATTGCACGGGACGATTGGTATTCCTTTTCACATATCTCAGTCGATACCACTCATTTTCCCTTTAAAAGCTGGTTGAAAAGTGAACAAAAGGCGATCAGCCTCCACCAAGAAGCGTTTGGCGAGCTTCCGCATCCACAAGGTGTGTACGAGCTTCGGGAAACGATTGCCCGGTTAATCGGGCTGGCAAGAGGAGTCAAATGCTATCCAGAACAGCTCATTTTAAGTGCAGGCACGCAGTCGCTTATCCATTCGTTATCAAGTATTCTTCCAGCCGATCAAGTATACGGGTTAGAAAACCCTGGCTATCGCCGGCTCTATCAAATGCTAAAAAACAATCATCACCGAATTGAAACGATAGGCATTGATCAAAAAGGAGTGCGGATGAGTGACATTCAGAAGAAAGAGCCGAATGTGTTGATCATTACCCCTTCACATCAATTCCCAACAGGGGTGATTATGCCAATTTCCCGGCGGATTCAGCTCTTAAACTGGGCAGCCGATGAGCATGACCGTTATATCATTGAGGATGATTATGACAGTGAATTCAAGTATGGGACTGACAGCATTCCAGCGCTGCAAAGTTTGGATCGATATGACAAAGTCATTTATATGGGGACCTTTTCAAAATCATTGCTACCAGGCTTAAGGCTAAGCTACATGGTGCTCCCGCAGCATTTATTAAGACGCTATAAGGAAGAACAGCACTTTTTCATTCAAACGGCCAACCTTTTTACACAACACACCCTTCTTCATTTTATAAAGGATGGGGCGTATCAGCGGCATATTAAAAGAATGAATGGTTTATATGAGGAAAAGCGGAAGCAGCTCATTGAAGAGCTCGACACGGTTTTTGCTGACAACGTGCGGATTATTGGGGAAAATGCTGGACTTCATTTTATCGCAGAGTTCCGTTCAAACCGCACGCAGCATGAGATTTTACAGCGAGCCAAAGAAAGAAAGCTGAAAATGTATGGAATGGACCGTTTTACCCTTGATGAGCAATTACCGGGGCATCAGGAAGGATTTGTTCCACTCGTTCTTGGCTTCTCTCATATGCGACCAGAGGATATTAAGCCAGCGGTAAAACGACTGTATGAGTCGATTTATGGAAAATAAAACAGCCAGCTGCTTTACTAGACAGCTGGCTTACCACCGCTCTTTATCTACGGCTAAAATGGATGACACGAGTCCAGGAAAAGCGGTCTCGATGTCTTCTTTTCTTAAAGAATAGTAGCGGTGTTTTCCGTCAATTCTCACTTTCACGATGCCTGCCTCCCTCAGCACTTTGAAGTGATGGGAAAGCGTAGATTTGGCAATGTTCATTTCATATGTGCCGCATGTCCTCTCCCCCGTTTCCGCTAAACAGCGGACAATTTCTAAACGGACAGGATCAGCCAAAGCGTGCAGCACAGAAATCAGTCTCATGTCTTTTTGGGTTGGATAGATTGGATTATTCATACGATAAATGTATCGTATTTTGTGCCAACATACAATTTTCTTACTCGCCTCATAAAGTAACGATACATCCTTCGCAAACGACTATGACCATATACAAGCTTTCTTGAAGGGAAGGACCTCATTTGACACGAAAGATATGGACTTACTTATGTATGATGTTACTCGCCATTTGCTTATGTGGATGCCAATCCGTCCGGTATGCCGAATCTAAACCACCTAGTGCAGAAGAGTTATTAGCTCTCGATGAACAGGCAGATTTATTTCAATGGGAAAAAACTGTCTATGAAGCAAATGTAGATTGGACCCATCAACTAACCGTCACTAAAGATCAGCAATTAGGTGTGATTCAGAAAACAGCTGCCGAACATTTTAATCACGGCACAGCTTCCCAGCTGAAAAAAGGGACAGCGATTTACTCTGTAAAGGAGCGAAAAGACCTTTTGATCGCTGAACTTAACGGACAGATCATCATATATGCCGCACATGCAGAAGGATAAAATACCTGTCATAAGATAGGTGTTTTTTAAGTTTCTTTTCTTGTCATAGGTCATTGGTTTTGTTATCATTGCAAAAGTGACCACTCGGTTTCCATTGTGACCATATGGTTTTGCCGATTCGGAAAGGACTTATGAAGATGAATGAAAAGCAAGAAGAGATTTTGCGGGTTTCGAAGAAATTATTTTCTCAAAAAGGCTATATGAGTGTCTCCATGCAGTCAATTGCCGATGCCTGTAAAATATCAAAAGCGTCTATTTATAAGCTGTTTGATTCAAAGGAAGATCTTCTATTAGAACTGATTAAATACAATCAGTGCAAAATGAGAGAGATTTCTCAGATCATTCATTCAGAAACGACGCTGTCCAAAAAGGAAAAATTCACAAAGAAGATCAAGCTTGAGCTTGAAGAGTTTAAAGAGAATCATAAATTTTTGAATATGCTGTCCTTTGAAGCTTTTTCACAGCATTCACCCATTGTGATTAAGCATTTACGTGAGACACGATCCATTATCATGCAGCGGCACAGAGACATTATTTTAAGCACATATGGTGAATCTGTTGCGCCTTACGTCTGGGATCTTGTCATTGTCCTCAACGGATTAATGAGAGAATTCATTTTAATGCTGGCGATTGAGCGCAAGAACATCCAATTAGAAAATGCCGCCGAAATGATTATCGGCGTGATGGACCGTGTGTCGAAAAAGCCTTGCTCTATTGAGCCTGTGCTAACAGATCAGCTGATGGACTCTTATTTGCTTTCCACACAGGACGAATACGATGAAGAAAAGCTTATCATCTCGTACTTAACGAAGATTAAACAAGAGCTTCACACACTGGTAAACGGGGAAGAAAAGGACGATTTCCTCTCTGCGTTTGAACTGCTAAGTGAAGAATTATCAAAGGACCAACCGAGAACCTTTTTAATCAGCTCACTACTCGATTATTTAGGCAAAAATAGCATTTTATCACAAAACGTGTCACAGCTGAAAAGCATCATCTTATAGATAAAGAAGGGATAACATGAACCAATCTACAACATCGTATAATCGATCTGTGATTGTGGGGATTTTCCTCGTTGGGGCATTCGTCGCGATTTTAAACCAAACGCTGCTCATACCAGCGATCCCACATATCATGGAGGAATTCAATATTGATGTCAGCAAAGGACAGTGGCTCACCACAGCCTTTATGCTGACAAACGGGATTCTCATCCCGATCACGGCTTTCTTAATCGAGAAATTTTCAAGCCGTTCTTTAGTTTTAACAGCGCTTAGCATCTTTACAGCCGGTACAATTCTTGCTTCATTCGCAACGAATTTCCCTGTATTACTTGCAGCGCGTATTGTGCAGGCAGCTGGCGCAGGAATTTTAATGCCGCTGATGCAAACGATCTTTTTAACCATTTTCCCGAAAGAAAAACGCGGGCAGGCAATGGGCATGGTCGGACTTGTCATATCTTTCGCACCAGCTCTTGGACCGACACTTGGCGGCTGGATTGTTGATTCCTTCAGCTGGAAGTTCTTGTTCTATATTGTTCTGCCAATCGGTATCATTGATCTCATTCTTGCTTTCTTCTTAATGAAAAATGTAACGCAGCAAAGAGAGACACGTATTGATGTTTTATCTGTCATCTTGTCGTCCTTCGGTTTCGGCGGACTGCTTTACGGATTTTCTAGTGTTGGCACATATGGCTGGACGAGTGCCACTGTCCTCATTTCGCTGATTGTCGGTGCTGTGAGCTTGTTCTTCTTTATTCTACGCCAGTCGAATTTGACAAGACCGATGCTTGAATTTGGTGTCTTTAAGTTTGCCATCTTTAGCTTGACGACCTTTCTTGGGATGCTTGTCTTTGCTTTATTGATTGGGACAGAGACGATTCTGCCGCTCTATACGCAGAATGTCAGAGGGTTGTCTGCTCTTGATACAGGACTGATCTTATTGCCAGGTGCTCTCTTTATGGGGCTCCTCTCACCAATTATTGGACGGATTTTTGATAAAGTCGGCGGAAAAGGGCTGGCATTAGGCGGGTTTACGATACTTACCGTGACGACCTTGCCATTTATGCTGCTCACCCTTGATTCATCGATCGCCCTCATTACGGTCGCTTACACGCTTCGCTTAATCGGGGTTGGGATGATCATGATGCCGCTGACAACAGCAGGTATCAACTCTTTACCGCCTCATTTGATCCCGCATGGGACAGCGATGAATAATACGATGAGACAAATGGGCGGTTCCATTGGGACGGCTGTGCTTGTCTCCATCATGAGCAGCTCTGCTGCAAATGCAGAATTAGCCAGCCCATTAAAATCAGCCGTTCATGGAATGAATACGTCATTCTTCATTTCTGGTCTGATTGCGGTCATTGGGCTTGTCCTCTCCTTTTTCTTAAAGGAAAAACGCAATAATAAAGTGATGAAGCAGGAGCTATCTTCCTCATCATCTTCTTCATAAGAAAAAGAGCTCGGCATATTGCCGGCTCTTTTTTCATATACTCACGCTATACCGTCCTCTCTGAAAACACATTTGTATTTCTAGTGAAGAAAAACCTTGATAATTTGAAGAAAAGAGTTGATAATAGGAACTATTCAATTTGTGAGAAAATTTTTACTATAGGAGATGTATGCATTGAAGGTCGTTAAATTTGGTGGCAGTTCACTTGCATCTGGCAAGCAGCTGCAAAAGGTATTTGACATTGTAACAGCAGATCCAGCTCGAAAAGCAGTCGTTGTTTCCGCACCAGGAAAACGGCATTCAACGGATACGAAGGTCACCGATCTATTAATTAGCTGTGGTGAGCAATATTTACGTTTAGGCGAAGCACACGATTTACAGGAAGCCGTCATCAAGCGGTATGCCTCGATTGCGGATGAACTCGGCTTAAGTCATAACGTGATTGACACCATCCGGCAAGATCTAGATGCTCTTTTACAGGCTGATACGTCTCATCCTGAGCGATATCTTGATGCCATCAAAGCTAGCGGTGAAGACAATAACGCAAAACTCATTGCCGCCTATTTCCGCTATCAAGGTGTCGAAGCTCACTATGTGAATCCAAAGGAAGCTGGTTTATTTGTGAGCGATGAGCCTGGTCAAGCGCAAGTTTTACCGGAGTCATATGATCATTTGTATAAATTAAGAGAGTGCTCTGGCATCATCATATTCCCTGGCTTTTTTGGCTTTAGTCTATCGGGAGACATTGTCACCTTTTCTCGCAGCGGCTCCGATATTACCGGTTCCATTTTGGCAAACGGTTTGAAGGCAGATGTGTATGAAAACTTTACAGATGTGGATGCTGTTTACGCTGTCAATCCAACGATCGTTCATGAGCCAAAGGAGATTACAGAGCTGACGTACCGGGAAATGCGCGAGCTGTCCTATGCTGGTTTTTCTGTGTTCCATGATGAAGCCCTCATTCCGGCCTTCCGTGCAGGCATTCCAGTACAGATTAAAAACACCAATAATCCTTCGGCAAAAGGCACAAAAATTGTGAACCAGCGGGATCATACAAATGGACCCGTTGTCGGAATCGCTTCAGACAGCGGATTTTGCAGCATTTATATTAGCAAATATTTGATGAACCGAGAAGTCGGATTTGGGCGTAAGGTGCTGCAAACATTAGAGGAATATGGGCTTACGTATGAGCACGTCCCTTCTGGCATTGATGATATGAACATTATTTTAAGGCAGGATCAGCTGGAGGAGCAGCATATTGAACAAGAGCTACTCGATCGCTTAAAGCTCGTGCTTGATGCAGATGAGGTCGTGTTAGAGCCGAATCTCTCCCTCATTATGATTGTAGGAGAAGCGATGCGTCACAATGTTGGCACCACAGCAAGAGCAGCAAAGGCGCTGTCAAAAGCGAAGGTCAATATTGAAATGATCAATCAAGGATCTTCAGAGGTCAGCATGATGTTTGGCGTCAAAGCGGCTCAAGAAAAAGAAGCCGTTCAAGCGTTGTATGAGGAATTTTTCTCTATGTCTACCGTCCCTGTCTCTCTTTAATCAGCAGGCTGCCAGATCCCAGGATCGGCAGTCTTTTTTGTTCTCACCCGATTCACATGGATTCGCGCATTAAAGTATATCTATTTCTCGTTTGATTTTGTATGATAGAGACAAACCAACTATTGTTCCGGCCTATGATCGGAGCTACAAGGAGTCCTAAAACAATGCCTCGTCAACAACTATTAAAACAGTTTCGCAATTTTCATGATGCTTCTACGAGTATTCTAAATATGATGAGTCAATTCACTGATGTGAATACACTGTTTATTGCTAAAAACGATCAAACCACCAATCAGATTGTCAAGGTGCTAAATCATGACGAGCAGCTTCTTGAAGAAGGAGAAGAAATTCCTTACGAGAAGACATTTTGCAAGCTGGCGGTTGATCATCAGGATACGCTTGTGATCCCTGATATATCATTGGATGATCGTTCTAAATACTTAGAAGTTACGAAACGTCTTCAAGGCGGATCATTCATCGGAGTGCCGATTGATTTTACAGATGGTACGAACTACGGAACGATTTGCGGGCTTGATTTAAGACCGCAGCAATTCACAGAAGAGCATGTGCATATGTTTGAAACGATGGCTTCTCTATTAAGCTACGTCCTCGAACTAGACCGTGCCAACCGGCAGATTCAGCAATTATCTGTACCGATCGTCCCAGTTGTTGACGGTGTCGCTGTGCTTCCTCTACTTGGTGATATCGAGGAGACACGTGCTCAGCATATATTAGAAACCATTTTACAGGAAAGCTATAGGCTGTCGCTCTCTCATTTGGTCATTGATGTATCGGGAACAAAACGCCTGAATGAACAGAGCATTCAATATCTGGTCAGCTATGCACAAACGCTGAGACTTTTAGGGATTTCGGCTGTTTTAACAGGGATTAAGCAAGATCTTGCTTTAAGTGCGATTCAATCGAATATTTCATTTAAAGACATCACCATTCGGAAAGACTTGCCGCAGGCACTTGCTCATATTGGGTTGACGTTTACCAAAATGGATTAAGAAATGATATATACAAAAAGGGCTAAAATGATGTTTATTTTAGCCCTTTTTCTTCTTTTTAAATCATGCCAACTGCTGCAAATAAGAAGAATCGTTTCCGTCTTCAATAACTTGTAAAATCTCCTGTGCATGCGATTCGTCAGTGACACTGTTTAATTTTTGCATGATGTCTTCTTTCGATAATGCGTGGCCTGGTGCGCCCCGCGGAATATCGACTCGTTCGCTAATGATGGTGCCATCAGATAAGGTAAGCTTCACAATCGTAAAGCGATCTTTTGGGACAGCGTCTGGATGGGGTTCTATCGTTTGATCATATCCTCTGCTCACCCGCTTCATCCATGTGCGCATGTGTGATGGAATGGTTTTTTTCGTAAAGTGATCCAGCGTGAGCGTCTGTCCAAACACGGCAAGTGCGATCACATATTCAACACTGAATCGTCCTTCTTCTCCAGTCGAAGGTGCCCGCTCAATAAGCGCTGCATCTCCGCCAGGCGGGAATAGGACCTCTACTTGTTTCACCTGCTCCGGTAAGAAAGGATGCTCTTTCATTAAGGATTGGATCGCATCGGCTGCATGATGCGCAGCTGAACAGAACGGGTATACTTTGAACCACAGCCCCGGCGAGACAATACGCCACGTTGTACCATACCCCTCTAGTAAACGACTTTCCGCACGCTCCTGATCTCCATAGAGAGAAAAGAAACCAAGCGTGCCATCAAGAACCGCTTCATTCCCGCCGAAACCTGAACAAGCTAAATCCATAGACCAGACAGCTGTTTTAGCCGCTAAGCCGGCTTGTAATGGTTTCATATCAGAGCCGAACTGCTTTCGCATTCCGGCCGATTGCGCTCCGGCAAAGCCGATTGCCTTCGTCAGCTCTTCCTGAGAAACTTGTTTTAAATACCCAATGGCACATACTGCCGCAATGGCTCCAAGGGTTCCGGTATTATGCCAGCCCCGTTCATAATGCGCCTTGCCGATGGATTCGCCAAGCCTCGCCATCACTTCAACACCGGTGATGTAGGCTGCTAAAAATCGATCGCCAAACCCTTTGCCGTCTGATAGCTGTGATAGCAATGCTGGAATGATGACTGCACTTGGGTGTCCTCTCACGTCTGAATGGACATCATCATAATCAAGGGCGTGGATCAGGTAGCCGTTCAGCATCGCTGCGGATTGACGGCTGACCTTCTTCCCTTGTCCAATGACAGGAATTTGAGCTGCTCCGCCTTCTTGTTCCACCAGTGCCATGAGCTTTTGAATTCCTTCATCCTCTTTCGCAGCAAGCGCTGCTGCCGCAGCATCTAACAGACCATTTCGAGCCATTTCTACCGCCCGCTGGTCTTGAAGTGGATGAGCAGACAGTACAACCTCTGCCAGTTGTTTTGTTAGTTCCATGATCGTGACTCCAATGCCCGAACAGCAAGCTCGGCAAAGAAGGCAGCGGCAACAGGGAGTGCGCCTTCATTTAATGTAAAGGCAGGGTGATGCCATTCCTCCGTACCGCTTGTCCCCATCCATACGAAAAAGCCTGGAATGTGTTCTTGATAAAGGGCAAAATCTTCTCCGCCCGGTGACTGCTCTGCCTGAACGACTGTGAGATCCAGCGCACTTGCCGTTTCTTCGACCACCTTTGTCAAACGATCGTCATTCAACACAGAAGGCAAATACGGATGCCATTTCACTTCACCTTTCGCCCCAAATCCCTCGGCAATCCCACTCACGATTTGTTTCATAAGCTCTGGAATCATCGCTCTTACTTCAGGCTCAAACGTCCGAACGGTTCCTTCCATCTCAACACGATCAGGAATCACATTCCATGATGTACCACCTTGAATGCGTGTGATACTGACAACTGCATGATGCAATGAGCTGATGCGGCGGCTAACGATTTGCTGAAGAGCACTTGTGATCTGCCCGCTGATGGCAATCGGGTCCACCGTATGATTCGGAATACCTGCATGACCACCCGTTCCTTTTATATTGATTTCAAACCGGTCTACACTTGCCATCAACGCTTTTTCTCTAATGCCTATAGTGCCAACTGGCAGGTCAGGTTTGTTGTGCATACCAAAAATCGCATCCACTCCATCTAAAACGCCTGCCTCTATGACATGTTTCGCTCCTTGCGCGACTTCCTCAGCCGGCTGGAACAAAATGCGGACCGTTCCTTTGATCTCGTGTTTCCGTTCTTTTAATAAAAGAGCCGCTCCAAAGATAGAAGCTGTATGGAAATCATGTCCGCATGCATGCATTTTGCCCGGTACCTTTGAAGAAAATGGTTCGCCAGATGCTTCTTCAATCGGAAGTGCATCAATATCGGCTCTCAAAGCAATTGTCGGCCCCTCTTGTTCTCCTTTGATTTCACAGACAACACCTGTTTGAAGAGCTGGAAAATCGAGTACGGTGATCCCTTCCTCTTCTAACCAGCCACGCAGTTTTTTAGTCGTTTCATGTTCTTCAAATGCCAGCTCTGGATGCTCATGAAGCGCTCGGCGAATGTTAATTAAACGTTTGTTTAATGCTTCTTTTCCTTTTGATTTCACTGATACTCACCCCTCTAAAGAGTAAAAAGCAGCTTATGCTTCTTCAGCCGCTGCTTCTTTTTGGATAAATCGTTTTGTCCGTTCATTCTTCGTTTCATCAAATAACTCAGTTGGTGTGCCCTGTTCAATAATATGACCATCCGCCATGAAAATCACATGGTCTGCCACTTCTCTTGCAAACGTCATTTCATGTGTGACGATGATCATCGTTGTTTCTTGAATCGCAATGGATTTAATGACTTGAAGCACACCTGAGACAAGCTCTGGATCAAGTGCTGACGTTGGTTCATCGAGTAGAATCGCATGTGGATCAACGGCTAATGCGCGGGCAATCCCAATTCGCTGCTGCTGTCCGCCAGATAACGTGACTGGATAGCTGTCAGCCTTTTGCTCTAACCCTACCTGCTTCAGCAGCTTCATTCCAATCTCATTTGCCTGCTGCTTCGTCATTTTTTTCGTCACAAGCAGTGATTCTGTGATGTTTTGCAGTGCTGTCTTGTTTTTAAATAGATTATAGTTTTGAAACACCATGGCCGTTTGTTGACGCAGGTGATGGGCTTCTTTTCGTGTATATTTAGACGCATCGAGCTTCGCATCGCCAATTTCAATCGTGCCTTCATCTGGTATTTCTAATAAATTTAAGCAGCGCAGCAAGGTGGATTTACCGGAGCCAGAAGGTCCGATAATGGCCACAACCTGCCCTTTTTGCACGTCGAGATTGATTCCGTCTAAGACGACAAGGTCGCCGAATGATTTCTTCAAATTGGTGAGCTTGATCATGTCCACACCTCCTTAATTCCGGTAAGGTTTGCTAATTTTTCGTTCAAATAGGTCTTGAAGGAAGCTATAAATGATGGTCATCACCCAATACACAATCCCTACGGCTAAATAGGTTTCAAAGTATTTATAGTTCGCCGATGCAATCATCTTCCCTTGTGCAAACATTTCTGCCACACCAATCGTAAAGGCAAGAGATGTTTCTTTTAAAAGACCGATAAAGGTATTCCCCGTCGCTGGAATCGCATTTCTAATTGCCTGCGGGAAAATAATTCTGACGTAAGACTGCCATCTTGTCATGCCGACAGATAGACAAGCTTCCAGTTGCCCTTCATCTACAGAATTAAGGGCCGCTCTGAAAATTTCTGCTAAGTATGCTGAGTTTTTAATACTTAATCCGATAATGACCGCTGTTAGGGCATCCATTGAGGTCATCGCAGGGAATAGCTGCGGAAGACCAAAATAAATGAGAAAGAGCTGAACCAAGGTTGGAACCGCTCTGAAAAAAGAAATATACAGCTTGGCAAATTGGTATAAAACAGGTATCCGGTTTTTCGTAATGAGCGCGAATACCACACCAATGATAATGGCAAATACCATGGAGACAATCGCCATGAAGATCGTTATCGGCAAGTATTGGATCAATGTCGGAAAAACGGTCACCATATACTGCCAATCAATTTTGTTCATGTCTGCTCTTCACCGCCGCTGTCGTTATTTTTTAATTGGCACTGTGACATCGTCTTTGAAATACTTCTCAGACAATTTCTTAAGTGTCCCGTCTTCTCTTAATTCTTTAATCGCTTTGTTAAATTCTTCTCTTAGCTTGTCATGCTTTTTATCTTTGGCAAATGGGTAGCCTACTTCTTCATACACAATTGGGTTGCCAACGATTTTGAGTGGCAGACCTGTTTTTTCAATTTGAGCAAGTAATACACTGCGTCCGTTGACATAAGCATCTACGCGGCCATTTGCCACTTCATTTAAGACACCGTCTTGCGTTTCATATGTTTTAATATTGATTTTTTTGTCCGGATCTTTGCTTTCTAAGTTTTTGGCGTGGTTAGAGCCAAGAACCGCCGCCACTGTTTTTCCTTTTAAATCATCAAGACCTTTGATGTCGTTGTTGTCCTTTTTCACGATGATTTGTGTTCCTGCATAAGCGTACGTATCAGTGAAATTAAACGTTTGTTTACGCTCATCTGTGACTGCGACTTGGTTTGACACTGTATCCAGCTTACCAGACGTCAGCTGTCCCATGAGTCCGCTGAATTCACTCAGCTGCCAGTCTAGTTTGTAGCCGAGCTTTTTCGCAACCGCTTCAGTTACTTCGACATCGAAGCCAACAAGCTTGCCATTGTCTTTATAGGCAAACGGATAGCTTTGTCCTGTGGCACCTACCTTTAATACTTTTTCATCTTTGCCTTCACCCTGATTGCCCCCGCCGCAAGCTGCTAAAACTGCCAGCATTGCTGCAAATAGAACGACTAGCCACTTTTTGTTTTTCATGTTCGTATACCCTTCTTTCCTTTTATGGTTGTGTGACATCTGATCTTAGTTGTTTTTTAAAATAAACCGTGATGTGCCCCTTGCCTAAATCCTTTTCTCCTGCTCTGACGTAGCCTTTGCGCTCATACATGTCTATGAGCCACGGATGCTTATCAGCTGTACCTAGAGATACGTATGGCACCTTCAAGGTATCCCTTAACACTTCGGTTTCCACCCATTCCAGCAAGACAGAGCCTGTCCCTTTTTTGGCGGATGGTTCTGAGGCAAACCACCAAATGTGAGGGACGCCGAACGGGCCTGGCTGTTCTCCCCAAGGCATACGGAGCGACAAGGTGGATAGAAGCTCTCCGTTTTCTTCCATCACATAGCAAAGATTCTTTTGTACATTTTTCTGAACGAGAGCAAAATCAGCATGTGCTGCTTGGAACTGGATGCCGAGCTCACGAATTGGCTCATAGGCTCTTGTTGTCAGTTCAAGCAGTGCCTCTATATCTGCCTCTGTTGCCAGACGAAACGTGTATCCCAACGTTAGTCACCTCACCCTTATGTCGTGTAGCGATTTTTTGGCTCAGTTAATCCTAGATTTTCTCGTAAAGTTTGTCCTGTATATTCTGTTTTGAATAAGCCTCTTTCCTGAAGGATTGGGATGACGCGGTCTACGAACATATCCAGCCCTTCTGGCAATAGCGGCGGCATGACGTTAAAGCCGTCTGCTGCTTCTTCATTGATCCATGTCTCCATCACATCTGCGAGCTGCTGCGGTGTACCAATGAAAATATTATGACCACGAGAGCCGGCAACCGATTGATAGAGCTGGCGAATGGTCAGGTGATCCTTTCTCGCCATATTCATCACGAGATCAAAACGGCTTTTTACCGCATTTGACGTACTTGGATCAATCTCTGGAAGCGGTCCGTCTAAAGGATACTGAGACAGATCAATCCCACCTAAGTAGTTTTGCAGAATGCTCAGCCCAATCTCAGGAACAATCAGCTCCTGTAATTCTTCATATTTCGCTTTGGCTTCTTCCTCTGTATCAGCAATAATCGGGAAGATGCCCGGCATAATGCTGACGTCCTCTCTAGCACGGCCAGCAGCCTCTACTTTCTCCTTCAAGCTTTGATAAAATTCCTTCGCTTTTTTGAGATCGTTTTGTGCTGTGAAAATGAGTTCAGCTGTTTTTGCTGCAAGCTTTTGACCATCTTCGGATGATCCTGCTTGAATGATCACTGGCTGCCCTTGAGGCGTGCGTGATACATTGAGAGGACCTCGTACTGAGAAGAACTCTCCTTTATGCTGGAGCTCATGAAGCTTACTAGATTCAAAGAATTCTCCCGTTTCCTTGTTTCTGACAAGGGCGTCTTCCTCCCAAGAATCCCAAAGACCTTTCACGACCTCGACGAACTCTTCTGCTCGCTCGTATCGTTTATGGTGGGCTAAATGCTCTTCTCCGCTAAAGTTTTTCGCTGTTTCTTCAATAGAAGATGTGACCACATTCCATGCCGCTCTTCCGCCTGATAAATGATCAAGGGAGGCAAACTGTCTTGCAATATGGAAAGGCTCACTGTATGTAGTGGATGCTGTTGCTGCTAAACCAATTGATGAAGTAGACTCAGCAATGGACGAAAGCAGGGTAAGCGGTTCAAATCTCGTCAGTACATTCGGATGAGAGGTTTGGTTAATGGATAAGCTGTCGGCTAAAAAGAGTAAATCTAGCTTTCCTTCCTCTGCTTTTTTCGCTAATTGTTTAAAATAATCCAGGTTCATGGCTGCATCTGATACGGCATTCGGATGTCTCCAAGAGGCAACATGATGTCCAGTTCCTGCGATGAATACGCCTAGCTTGAGCTTCCTTTTCGGCTGTGACACTTGTTCTTCATCCTTTCTATATCCTGATGTATCAAACTGAAGTCCTCGTAAGATACATTTTTCTGATTGAATTAATCGGTTTTATCAATAAAAAAAGGGCAAATGTTGCGAAAAATGAAAAATAATTATTACTATATGCCCTTTTTACAGGATTGTCAACCGCCTTCTGAACCTCCAAAATTAGGGATTTCACCCGTTTATCACGATGTATCGATTTCAATATTCCCAATGAGCCGATCTGTAGTATGTGTCATCAATTGGCTGCGTTCCAGCATGTTATGGGCGATCACGGAATGAGTGGAAGATATGGTGCGGACGGCAATCGCTTTTTGAGGAGATAAATTAATGATGTTATTCCGCAGCACACGGGCTGAGGCGGCTTGATCGATAAAGATCGCCGTCGGCTGTCCGATCGAACGATTTAAATAAAAGCGGTTATCTCCGATTTGTGGTGAACCGTTCTTAATATACATCACGACATATAAAGATGATTCTTCAAAGGAATTGTCTTTGATTTCTAATGGACCCGTCGTGCTGCTGTATACGGCGTAGTTTTGGTAGTGCTTAAAGCGATTTTGCCAAATGAAAGCCTTTGCATTTCCAGTGACACTGATCGTATACGAAGACCCTAGCTCTGGGTGTCCTTCTTGAATAAAGAGGTTGCCGTTAACTCCAGCTTCTCCTTCCTGCACCCAGATCCCTCTGCTGAAATCTTTAAATTGATTGTGCTGGATCAGGATATTCGTTCCTCTCACCATCGCTCCATCAATCACCGAGTAAATCGTATTGTTTGAAAAGACGACGCTATCCGACTGATAGATACGCAGCGCTGCGCTTCTTTGCCCTATATTCGTCCCCGATTCAATATGATTTCCTTCTATTAGAATACGGTTCGCCATATAAACGGACAAAGCCGCATCTTCAAATAGACTGATCTTATTCCCTGTAATGTGAACACTATCGCCCCTCACATCAATCCCTTTTTCAAATCCCTCAATCATATTGCCAATAATGATCACATTGTTTTCCGTTTGACCAAAAGAGACTCCTAAGCTCGTAATCCCAGCTTTTGTGACGCCTCCTCCTACTGCACGGATCAAATTGTTGGCAATGATGGTTTCGGTGGCAAAGCCATAGGAGATACTGCTGTCTGTGTGATTGCCTTCAATGATGACACCATAGCCGTTGAAGTTATAAATGGAGCTTGCGGCACCACCTCTTACAATGTTGTTTCGAATTTGAATATTCAGTGGTTCCTCCATATTAACCGCATTTTCTCCGTAGCCTTCAATATCAATGCCCATTCTCGGCTCGACTCCGTCAACTCCTGCTCTCTCCAGCAGGCAGTCCTCCACAATGACTCCATCACAGCCTGTAATCGAGATATTGTTTCGTCTTGAATCTGTGATGTGGCAGCCAGAAATGTGAATAGATGAAGCAGGCGAGTACGATTCAGCTTGTGATAATAAACCGTGAGGACTGACAATGATGCCGTCTCCCGTACAATTCTTGATTTGTACACGATTCACTTCCACATCAGAGGCCCCTTCAATACATATCCCAAAGCCCCATTCATGGGTTTTTCGTTCAGGGGGAAGCGACTTGTACACATGCTCATGGCGATCCCCTTCGATTCGCCCACCCCGGATGGTCACATGCTGAACCTTTCCTATATAAAAGGCCGCATACCCCCACGAATCATTTGGTTTCACCTTAATTACGGCATCCGGCGCCATCTCAATGGTCATATGACTTGGCACACGTATACCCGCACCCCGGAAAGGAAAAAATTGATCACCTCTGTACACAGCATCGATGACATACGTGCCGCTCGGCAGCCAGACATGGGAATACCCCTGTGCTTTCGTCCATTCTAAGCATTCATTAAGCCTCGCTGTACAGTCCGTTTTCCCATCCGCCACTACACCAAAATCTTGAACATTGACAACAGGTTTTTTTAGATCAGATTCATTCAATTCCCCCAATCTAAACCCCTCCTTTTCACACATGTCCTCTTGTCATCCTATGCATGTGTAAAAGGTTTGCTTGTACAATCCTTCAAATTTTAAATAAATTCTTCCAATATAACTTTCTGACCATTCTTACTTGAAAGAATTTTTCGTTTTTTGAGTCTTTACGCCTATTTAACTAACATTTTCCTGTTTTAGAATAGTTTTATATTGACACAAGAACTATACAAGAATATCATTTTTCTCATATCTCTTTTTTTAAGAAAGGATCTATGCCATGTCAACAATTGACCACGATAAAATTGTTAAAAGTGTTCCTCAAAAAGGTTTTTTTGGACATCCTAAAGGACTTTACACACTGTTTTTCACTGAATTTTGGGAGCGTTTCTCTTATTACGGCATGCGTGCACTGCTTATTTACTATATGTACACAGAGGTGACAAAGGGCGGTCTTGGTTTTGATCAGACGACAGCCAATTCGATCATGTCTGTCTACGGTGCGCTTGTCTATATGTCAGGCATTATTGGCGGATGGCTCGCCGACCGAGTATTCGGTTCGTCCAGTACGGTCTTTTATGGCGGGGTTTTCATTATGCTTGGACATGTCATTTTGGCTTTGCCAAGCGGTGCAACAGCGCTCTTTATTAGTATGGGGCTGATTATTATTGGGACAGGTCTTCTGAAGCCGAATGTTTCAAACATTGTTGGCGACTTGTATTCCAAAACAGACCCACGCAGGGATTCTGGCTTTAGTATTTTCTACATGGGGATCAACATGGGCGGTTTTATTGCCCCATTAATTGTCGGAACACTCGGTCAAAAAGTGAACTTCCACCTCGGATTCTCACTTGCTGCCGTTGGGATGCTTGTTGGTCTGATTACATTTGTGATCACGAAAAAACCGAATCTTGGTCTTGCCGGTACTTATGTAACAAATCCGTTATCAGCTACTGAACGCAAGAACTTCAAAATTTTCGGAACATTAATTGCCATTGTGCTCGCTGTTTTTGTCGTCATTGGCATTCAAACAGGCGCACTCACGATTAATCTATTCACTTGGTTTGTCAGTGTCCTTGGTGTGCTCATTCCGATTGTGTATTTCATCGTCATGTATTTCAGTAAAAAGACGAGCCCAGTGGAGCAATCCAGGGTTCTCGCTTATATTCCATTGTTCCTTGCTGCGGTGATGTTCTGGGCGATTCAAGAACAAGGCTCAAACATTCTAGCCACATATGCAGATCAACGAACAAACTTGAATTTCCTTGGGATGACACTTGCCTCTTCGTGGTTTCAATCATTGAACCCAATCTTTATTGTGCTGCTGTCTCCTGTGTTTGCTTGGTTGTGGATTAGACTTGGAAAGAAACAGCCGTCTACCCCGATTAAGTTCTCACTTGGCCTTCTGTTTGCAGGATTATCCTTTATCATCATGATCATTCCTGCCTACATGTCTGGTCCGAATACACTTGTGAGCCCATTATGGCTCGTTCTGAGCTTCTTCCTCGTCGTGATCGGAGAGCTCTGCTTATCACCTGTTGGGCTGTCAGCGACAACAAAGCTTGCACCTGCTGCCTTCTCAGCGCAAACAATGAGCCTTTGGTTCCTTTCAAATGCGATGGCACAGGCGATCAATGCCCAAGTGGTCAAACTGTTTGATAAAGTGCCAGAAACCGTCTATTTCGGTATCATTGGATTGCTCGCCATCGTTTTATGCGGTGTGATGCTGCTCTTAACACCAGTGATTAAGAAAGCGATGAAAGGTATTCATTAAATAAAAAAAGAAGCCTCCCCATTGGGTTGGCTTCTTTTTTCTAGTTTAAAACCGGATCTCATCATCTCCATGAATTTGCAGCTTAAGCGGTTCACTTTTCGCCTGATGCTTTTTCACATAGCGGTGATAGACGACATACCCAATGATCATGAGAGGGACGCCGACATATAACCCGATGCGCTGCTCCTGATCAAAGGCAAGGCTGACCAAAACAATGGTGTTGAGTGTGATCGCAATAATCGGCAGCACCGGATAAAGAGGGGTTTTAAATTTTAAGTTTTCCAGCTTTCCGCCTGCTTTAAGATATCTTCTGCGGAATAGCATTTGTGATAAGGTAATGGTGATCCAGCCAGTCTGGGCACTCATGCCGGCAATGGACACGATCCAGGCAAAAACTGTTTTCTCTGCAAAGAACCCGGATAATAGCGAAATCCCTGTAAACAAGAACGTGAGCAGTAAGGCATTCATCGGAATACCGCGCTGATTCACGCGTCTAAATGCTTTTCCTGCCATTCCTTCTTTCGATAAGGAATAGAGCATTCTCGTCGATGCGTACAAGCCAGAGTTGGCAACAGATAATAAAGCGATGATAATGACAAAGTTCATGATATCTGCCGCAAAAGGAATGCCCGTTCTCTCAAATACAGTAACAAACGGACTTTGCAGCACACTCGCTTCCTTCCAAGGCACCATACCCGCTAAGACGAAAATAGATAGGACGAAAAAGACGAGTGTACGCCAAACAGTCTGATGAATTGAGCGAGGAACGGTTTTCTCAGGGTTTTCACTTTCTCCGGCCGCAATCCCGATCAGCTCTGTTCCTTGGAATGAAAAGTTCACGGTGATCATCGTGACCACAACGGCGAGCAATCCATTTGGAAACAGCCCATCACTCACAAAATGACTGAAGTAAGGGGCAGGTTCACCGCTCGTTGTTTCAATAAAACCAAACATCGCCGCTCCGCCTACACCTATAAAGAGTAAAATCGCAATAATCTTAATGGTTGAAAAGAAAAACTCCGACTCCCCGAACGCTTTCGCCGACCGGGCATTTAATAAGAAAAGACACAGTCCAAATACGAGACACCAAATCCACACATCCACTTGTGGAAGCCAGCGCCTCATCAGCTGTCCTGCTGATAAAAATTCCAGGGCGACCGTTGCTGCCCAGCCAAGCCAATAAATCCAGCCGACCGCAAAACCCGCTGCAGGGCTGACAAATTTCGTCGCATACGTATGAAACGACCCGGACACAGGAAGTGCAACCGACAGCTCTCCAAGACACAGCATGGTTAAATACATAATCAATCCGCCCACAATATAAGAAAGAACGGCTCCAACTGGCCCTGCTTGTCCAATCGTATAGCCCGTTCCTAAGAAAAAGCCTGTCCCAATGACACCGCCAAGTGAAATCATAAATAAATGACGGGAGGTCATCGCCCTTTTCAATTGCTCGGGCTGATTTTGTCCAACATCCACAATGATGCCCTCCTTCTTCTAAGATGATAACTTATCAAAACATGTCTCCATGTGATTCATTCCATTTTCAAAACAACCTACTAATTATACATCTTTTATAATAAATATGCTTCCTTCTATGGTCACTGTCTCAAAGTCTTTATTTTAATAATGTTCGCACAAATAAAAGATGAAAGGCTTTGTAGACATGAGAGGTTTGAAAGAAACGGGTTGCGGGCATAAAGTTGGTGAGATTCGCTCAAGCTAGTTTCAAATGCTTTACTTTTAGGTTGCTTCTCTGTAAGATCATATGTTGTAAATACCAACAAGAAAAGTGGGGAATAAAATGAAAAAAATGTTCTTTGCCATTATGTTAGGCGCTTGTGTTGCATTGATCACGGCATGTGGATCTGGTGCAAGCGACAACGCGAATAAACAATCTGGGTCTAAGGAATCAGGCGACCTTTGGAAATCCATTCAGGATAAAGGTGTTCTGACGATCGGAACAGAGGGAACTTATGCTCCTTTCACATTCCATGACAAAAAGACAGATAAATTAACTGGCTACGATGTAGAAGTCATCACAGAAGTAGCAAAACGTCTTGACTTAAAACCTGAATTCAAAGAAACACAATGGGACAGCATGTTTGCTGGACTGAATTCAAAACGTTTTGACGTGGTAGCGAACCAAGTTGGTAAAACTGGACGTGAAAATCAATACGAGTTCTCTGATAAATACACAACGTCTCAAGCCATTGTTGTGACAAAATCAGATAACAACGACATCAAGAAACTATCTGATGTAAAAGGCAAAAAAGCAGCACAATCATTAACAAGTAACTACAATAAACTAGCTACAGATGCTGGTGCTAAAATTGAAGGCGTTGAAGGTCTTGCACAATCGATTCAATTGATTCAGCAAGGACGTGCTGATCTGACGTTCAATGACAAGCTGGCTGTATTGAATTACTTGAAAACAAGCGGGAACAAAAACCTAAAAGTTGCATTTGAAACAGGAGATCCTCAAGAAACTTACTTTGCGTTCAGAAAAGGCAGCGGCGAAGTCGTTGACAAAGTGAATGGCGCATTAAAAGAAATGAAAAAAGACGGTACACTTGCTAAGATTTCTAAGAAATGGTTTGGTGAAGATGTTACAAAGTAATACCCTAGGAGTCGTCATTCCTTGGGATCTTCTTCAGCAATCTTTTTGGCCAATGGTGATGCAGGGGATTTATTACACAATCCCCCTCGCCATCATTGCTTTTATTATTGGTATTTTTATCGCGCTTGTGACAGCACTTGCTAGAATGTCTAAAATCAAAGCCCTCAGATGGATTTTTTCCATCTATGTGTCGGCCGTTCGCGGAACGCCGCTTTTTGTGCAATTGTTTATTATTTTCTATTTCTTTCCGACATTTAATATCACACTGGATCCATATCCAAGTGCCATTATCGCTTTTTCATTAAACGTAGGTGCGTATGCATCGGAAATTATCCGTGCATCCGTCCTATCTGTTCCTAAAGGTCAATGGGAAGCTGGTTATTCAATCGGGATGACGCATCGTAAAACGCTCGTCCGCGTGATTTTACCGCAGGCTGTGCGTGTATCGATTCCACCGCTATCTAATTCATTCATTAGTTTGGTGAAGGATACATCTCTTGCCTCCCAAATCCTCGTAGCAGAGCTTTTCCGTAAATCACAGGAAATTGCTGCGGCGAACTTGGATCAGATCTTGTTCATTTATATGGAGGCAGCCCTGATCTATTGGGTATTCTGCTTCATTCTATCGCTCGTTCAGCATCAAATTGAAAAACGACTTGATCGATATGTCGCAAGGTAAGGAGGGAACGACATGCTAACAGTCAAAGGTCTCAAGAAATCCTTTGGTGAAAATGAGATTTTAAAGTCAATAGATTTTACGATCAACAAAGGACAGGTTGTAGCCATTCTTGGCCCATCAGGTTCAGGAAAAACAACGATGCTTCGCTGTTTAAATGCACTTGAAACACCAAATGGCGGCTCCTTTACCTTCGATGATTTCTCGATTGATTTTTCGAAAAAAAATAAGTCAGCTGATCTGCTGAAGCTTCGCCGGAAATCGGGAATGGTGTTTCAAGATTATCACCTGTTTCCACACCGCACCGTGCTTGAAAATGTGATGGAAGGTCCTGTCCAAGTACAGCGCCGTCCAAAGGAAATGGTTCGAAAAGAAGCCATCCAGCTCTTGCAAAAGGTCGGTCTTGAAGATAAAAAAGACCTGTATCCATTCCAGCTGTCAGGCGGTCAAAAGCAGCGTGTCGGGATTGCCCGTGCACTTGCCATTCAGCCAGAGCTTATGCTTTTTGATGAACCCACCTCTGCGCTTGACCCTGAACTTGTCGGAGAAGTCTTAAAGGTCATGAAGGATTTAGCGAAAGAAGGCTGGACCATGGCAGTTGTCACACATGAAATCAAGTTTGCCCAAGAAGTGGCGGACGAAGTGATTTTTATTGATGGCGGCGTCATCGTCGAACAAGGTCCTCCAGAGGAAATCTTCAAACGACCAAAGGAAGAACGAACAAAACAATTCTTAAACCGGATTTTGAATCCAGTATGATGAAAAAAGGCTGTTCTCACGTGATGAGAACAGCCTTTTTTATATTTCCTTTTGCAAGCGAAGCGCCAGTAAATCTTGCAGGAGCAGTCTCGCTCCCTCTGGACTGATAACCACTCCACCCGATAGCACTTTGTTGGAGCCTGTCACTTCCCCTGTGACGATACAAGGTTTATCCTGCCAATACGGCTTCATGACAATTTGGTCTTCTTCTCGATAAATCTCCATAAAATCGCGCGGATGAATTTTCAACCGTTTTCTTATATCTGTCGGAAGAACAATTCTTCCAAAGTTATCTATATATCTTACATAGTCTTGATTTAACAAATTGACCCCCTCCTGCATCTCTAGATATAGGCGATTCCCTTTTTATCAAGGAATGAAGCGCTCTAATCGGTTAGTGAAAGGATAAGTTGCAGGCTGATCCAGTGGCTAAACACGCTTCCCATATATGATATATCTGTTTGGTGCAGGACCAATGAAAGAAAAAGGATAACATGTGGTGAGGATAAGTTCTTCCTTTTCCTGTTGCAATGTAATAATACTTTGATCATCTTTTTTCACAATCTTTGTTTTCTCAATTTCATAGGTAAATCGTCCATATGAAAGTTCAATGACGAGTTGATCCCCTTTCACCAGTTCTCCTGTTCGTCTAAACACAGTATCACGATGCCCAGATAAAACGATTTGTCCTTGTTCATTAGGTAAATAGCTTTCGTGATAATGACCAACGCCCTTTGCTAAATCCTCCGCTTCTGTTCCTTCTACAATTGGTAACTCAGCATTTAACTTTGGAATGTGCAAGAGCCCAATGGTTTCACCAGCCTTCGGGACAAAAGGGGAATCTGTTTGCCCCTTTTGCTGGATGGCTGCTTGTGCAGACTGGAAAGATTGATCTACTTGCCTTTGCCCATCAACGATCCTCATATATCCTATCATCACAAGACAAATACCTGCTGTGATCAATAGAGTTGAGATGATTTTTTGAAACATGGATAATTATTCGTTTCTTTTTCTTCTTTTCCATACAATAAGGGAGGCACCTATTAGCACAAGTGCAAATCCTGCTAGTAAAAGGTTGTACATCGCTGTTGCAGTGTTCGGAAGATGATGACCAGGTGTATCCGGTTCTGAATGAGAAGGCTGTTCTGGATTCCCTGGCACCTCTGGCACATGCGGCGGTTCTACCGTTGTGGAGTTTTCAGGTTTGTCTGGTTCGTCCACATTCTCACCCTTCACAACTGCGATATTTTGAATGGTTTTACCTTCATATCCTTTAGCGACCTTCGCTTCAAAAGTAACCGTATGCCAGTCCATATCTTTGATATCGCCAAATTGACCGGTTACTGTGCCTTTTGTGTAGTCTCCGTTGTCGTCATCTTTTGCATCTGTGACACCTTGTGCATCTACTTTTAATGACCCTTCGACATACTCAAGACCTTCTGGCAGTTGATCTGCGATGACTAGATCTTTGATGACACTATCTTCTACACTATTTTTTGTTTTGATGGTGTAAAGAAGGGTGTCGCCTACTTGAACTTGTTTTTCATCTGTATTACCTTTTGCTTTTTGAGAGATCTCAGATGTTTTTTCTGATTCAAGCTTTGGATCCTTTGGATCAATTTTTGTTTCGGTTGTCGGCTCATCTGGCGGTGTGTTTTCGCCTGTTACTTTTGCTGTGTTTTGAATACTTTTACCTGATTGGCCTTTAGCGATCTTCGCTTCAAAAGTAACCGTATGCCAGTCCGTGTCTTTGATATCGCCAAATTGACCGGTTACTGTGCCTTTTGTGTAGTCTCCGTTGTCGTCATCTTTTGCATCTGTGACGGCTTGGTCATCTACTTTTAATGACCCTTCGACGTATTCAAGACCTTCTGGCAGTTGATCTGCGATGACTAGATCTTTTATGACACTGTCTTCTACACTATTTTTTGTTTTGATGGTGTAAAGAAGGGTGTCGCCTACCTGAACTTGTTTTTCATTTGTATTACCTTTTGCTTTTTGAGAGATCTCAGATGTTTTTTCTGATTCAAGCTTTGGATCTCTTGGTTCAATTTTTGTTTCGGTTGTCGGCTCATCTGGCGGCGTGTTTTCGCCTGTTACTTTCGCTGTGTTTTGAATGCTTTTACCTGATTGGCCTTTAGCAACCTTCGCTTCAAAAGTAATCGTATGCCAGTCCGTGTCTTTGATATCGCCAAATTGACCAGTTACTGTGCCTTTTGTGTAGTCTCCGTTGTCGTCATCTTTTGCATCTGTGACGGCTTGATCATCTACTTTTAATGATCCTTCGACGTATTCAAGACCTTCTGGCAGTTGATCTGCGATGACTAAATTTTTAACGATGCTGTCTTCTTCAAGATTCTTTGTTTTGATCGTATAAAGAAGGGTATCTCCTACCTGAGGTGTCTTTTCATCTGTGTTACCTTCAGCTTTTTTCTGAATGCTTGCATCCTTTTCTGATGCTAGTTTTGGCTCACGAGGGTAAATTTCTGTTTTTGTTGTTGGCTCATCTGGCGGTGTGTTTTCACCTGTTACTTCGGCTGTGTTTTGAATGTCTTGACCAGCCTGTCCCTTTTCAACAGTGACTTCAAACGTCACTGTATGCCAGTCCGTGTCCTTCACATCACCAAAATAACCTGTGACCTTTCCATCTGTGTAGTCACCGCTATCGTCATCTTTCACATCTGTGACAGATTCTCCATTAATTTCAAGAGAACCAGCGACATACTTCAGCCCTTTTGGCAATTGATCTGAGATCACTAGATTTTCAACAAGACTGTCTTCTATCGTGTTCTTTGTTTTAATCGTATAAAGAAGGGTGTCCCCTACTTCTGGATGTTTCTCATCTTTGTTACCTTCTGCTTTTTTCTGCAAAACCGCTGATTTTTCTGATTCAAGCTTTGGATCACGCGGATAGATTTCTGTTTTTGTTGTTGGATCGTCTGGTGGTGTATTTTCACCTGTGACACTCGCTGTATTTTGAATGTCTTTACCAGACTGTCCTTTTTGAATCGTGACCTCAAACGTCACGGTATGCCAATCTGTATCCTTAATGTCACCGAATTGTCCTGATACGGTTCTGTTTGTGACATCCCCATTGTCTTGATCTTGCTCATCTGTCACCGCTTGTCCGTCTACTTCAAGTGAATTTGGCACATATGCTAATCCTTCTGGCAGTTCATCTGAGATCACTAAGTTTTTAACGAGACTGTCTTCTATCGTATTCTTTGTTTTAATCGTATAAAGAAGGGTATCACCGACCTCTGGATGCTTCTCATCTGTATTACCATCTGCTTTTTTCTGCAGGACGGCTGATTTTTCAGAAGTCAGCTTCGGGTCACGAGGATAGATTTCTACATTCGTTGTCGGCTCGTCTGGCGGTGTGTTGCCGGTTGTGACACTCGCTGTATTTTGAATGTCTTTGCCTGCCTGACCTTTTTCAACTGTGACTTCAAATGTCACGGTATGCCATTTCGCATCTTTCACTTCACCGAACGTTCCAGTGACAGTTCCACCTGTCATATCACCGTTGTCATCATCTTTTACATCTGTAACTGGATTCCCATCTATCTGAAGAGAATTTGGTACATAAGATAATCCTTGAGGTAACTTATCAGAAATCACAAGGTCTTCAATCACACTATCTTCAACAGCGTTACGGGCTTGAATGGTATACAGTAATGTGTCGCCTACTTCTGGGTGCTTCTCATCTGTATTACCATCTGCTTTTTTCTGTAAGACCGCTGATTTTTCTGATTCAAGCTTTGGATCACGAGGATAAATTTCTATGTTTGTTGTTGGTTTGTCTGGCGGTGTGTTTTCCCCTTTGACATTGGCTGTATTTTGAATATCTTTGCCAGCTTGACCTTTTGCTACTTTCGCTTCAAATGTCACGGTGTGCCAATCGGTGTCTTTCACATCACCTATTTGACCTGTAACAGTACCGTTTGTAAAATCACCTTTGTCTTGGTCTTTTGCATCTGTTACGCCTGCGCCATCCACCTTAAGTGAACCTGGAACATAGGCTAAGCTGCTCGGAAGGTTATCTGATATGGTCAGATTTTTAAGAATACCGTATTGCACCGTATTTTTTGCTCTAATTGTATAAAGCAAAGTGTCGCCTACTTCTGGATTCTTTTCATCTGTGTTGCCTTCTGCTTTTTTCTGTAAGGCAACAGATTTTTCTGATTCAAGGTTAGGAGGATATGGATCAAATTCGGGCTTCACCCTTGAAGCTAAGTCGTAAGATAATGAATCACCTGCAGTGCCCATATATGTTGTACTTAATGTTTTCGCATCAAGTGTGAAAAGAGTAGAATGACCGATAGAGTCATCTTTTCCTGATTGTAATAGCATTTGTCCATTTGGCAAAAAGCTAATTCCTCGTACTCCTCCCTCAATAGGTTTACCATCTGCATTTGTGATTGGAATCACTCGAATTACTTCAGCTGTTTCAGGATTCATTTGCGCAATGGACCCACTGGTATTAGATGCGAACCAAAGATAGCCATCCTTATCGACTACAAGGTCTCCGCCAATGTCTCCGCCAATGCCAGGGCCAACGTCATAACCGGCAATTTTCTTGGCCGTTTTTTGACCAGTTGCTAAGTCGTACGTTGCAAGGTAGGGTTCTCCACCAACCGCATACGAATGAATATATTTACCGTTATAAACAACGGCATTTGGCGCTCTTCCGCCTAAAACACCTACACGCTCTGCTTGTCCAGTGGTCGCATTTATTTTATAAAGAACTGGCTCTCCACTTGCTGTCGTAGTTGCATACACTGTGTTTTCTTGATCATTCACAGCAACACCGTTCACTACAGACGAATTAATTCCCTTCACCTGTACACTAGCCTTTACGTTTGTTGGGTTTTGCCCATCAAGCTGATAAAGAACTAACTTACCATTTCCAATCATGTAGGAATCTGTGTTATTGACAACCACCGTCCCAGCGGCTTTCGTAACAGGTGGTGAGACTGTTAATAAATTTCCAGCAATCAACACCAATATAAGAAATAATTGACTCGTTCTTTTTAATATATTCATTTTTTGACATCCCCTTTTCCCTGCTTTAATCATAATGGTATGTACCAGTTCACCTCCCACACTTTGGTAAAGAATATCAGTAAGATTTCAAAAGCCTCAACAGGACTAAATGACTATTTTCGACAAAAATAGACATTTTGAACTAAATACCTCCCGATGATTGATTTGCTTATGTTTTTCCAATAAAATAACCTTTTTCCATCCCGAAATTCCTCATCATCTATTTTCCAAACAGGTCTTATAATGTGAATTACATACAATCCTTTCTATTTAAAGATAAATATTCTTTAATTGGGTGATGCTTATTTTTTTGTCAGTATATATTGAATTTTTTTCATTTTATCTTAAAAAAAGGGAATGATTGGTTCACTTTGTTAAAAAAAACAAGTCGAAAGTCTTGCTCTTGTTTTGACCTTTTACGATGCGAAAAATTCTTTTTATAAGTAAGCGATTACAATTGAGCAAAGCCATTTAAAGGGGCGTGGGAGTATGTTACGATTGAATTCGAGTGTTTAAGAAAGAAGGGAAAGCTTTTGAAGCGGGAACATCTTTTACGTTGGTTTTTTTATTTTGTTGGATTGATCGTACTAGCTTTTGGACTATCGCTGACAGTGAAAGGAAAGATTCTAGGCATTGGTCCTTGGGACGCTTTCCACTACGGACTGTTTCAGCACTTTGGACTCACGATTGGACAGTGGTCCATCATTATTGGTGCACTCATTGTGACACTAACATCTGTTTTTACGAAATCATTTCCAAAGATCGGCGCATTACTGAACATGGTGCTGATTGGTATGTTTATAGATTTCTTTAATGCGGTATTGCCTGCACCACATGGGTATTTACCCGCTTTATATGTGTTTATTACGGGCGTTGTGGTTTCAGGTTATGGTGTTGGCATTTATGTCTCAGCGAATCTTGGCGCCGGGCCAAGGGATTCATTAATGCTGCTCATCTCAGCGAAAACAGGATTGAACGTGCAGTGGGTGCGAAATGGCATTGAGCTAACAGTGCTTTTATTTGCATGGATGCTCGGCGGGCCGATTGGCGTTGGCACGATTCTGACGGCTATTTTTACAGGTCTCGTCCTTCGATTCTCCTTACCGCAATCGACACGGCTCCTGCAGCTGCTTATTACAAAAACAGCAGAGAAACCTGTTCAGACGCTTATCCGATAAGAACAAGCCATTCTACATAAGGAATGGCTTTTCTTGTATTAAAATAAATAAACAGAATATTCTTATATTCATAAGAGGAAATCAACCCAACCCTTCCACTTCCTGTCATTTTGAGCTTTCGCTGAAAAGGAGGTCTGTTTCCCTTTTGTACGGCGCTCTCCAATGGTACAATCAATGTAAAAAATTAGAGGTTCATTATGAAGATTTTCGCTATCCAATTACAACATTTAGATGACATCCATGCACGAAAACAAATCGATCAATTGAAACCCTTTGTTTCAGCTGAAAAACGTGCTGCGGCTGAGCGCTTTCGCTTTTTGGTCGATGCAAGAAGGACCTTGTTAGGTGAGGTGCTGGTTCGTCAGATGATCCATGATATGTACGATCTGCCTTTTGATGAGATCGTTTTTGAAACAGAGGGCAATGGTAAGCCTGTCGTCCGTCACATTCCTTCTTTTCATTTTAATCTTTCTCACTCTGGTGATTGGGTCGTATGCGCAATAGATGATGCACCTGTAGGTATTGATATTGAGGAGATCAAACCGATTGATCTAGCGATTGCTAAACGATTTTTTTCAGCAGATGAGTATGAGGATTTACTTTCACAACCGGCAGAACGGCAGGAAGCCTACTTCTTTCATTTATGGTCAATGAAGGAGGCCTTTATCAAGCTGACTGGAAAGGGATTATCTTATGGTCTTTCGTCCTTTACAGCCCGCCTGTCAGAGGATGGACAGGCGACGCTTGCATTACCTGATCATGAAGCGCCCTGCTTTGTTCAAACATACTCACTCGATCCTACCTACCAAATGGCGGTGTGTACACGAAAGCCTTCTGCGGCTGAACGTGTTGAGATACTCTCTTGTAGTGATGTACTGTCTCGTCTTTAATATCGCCCAATTTGCTGAAATGCTGTCTTTATCAAATCGACTCCACGTGTGATTTGCTCTTCTTTCACATGCCAAATGTTCAACTGAAGAATGGGGTCTTTTTGATAAGTCGACAGATAATGGCGGTCGATTGACTGAATGGAAACAGATGCCTTTTTCAGCTGCTGAATGAGCTGGTTCATCGGAATTGACCGATCGAAACGTACATGTGTATGAGCAGCTGGCTCCTCTTCTCCCAGTTGATAAGCGATTTGATCGCTTTTCAGGCATGTCACTAGTTGTTTGGATCGGTTGCGATAGGTCGCCCGCATTCTGTCTCGATGCCGTTCAAACATCCCGCTTTTTAAATATATTTCTAAGGCTGCCTGTGACAGCATGGAGCTGTCGATGTCAATGAGCCGTTTGTGTTCGCTAAAAGGTCTAATCAGTTCCTCAGGTAAGACGACCGCTCCTGTTCGAAGTCCTGGAAAGATGATTTTGGAGAAGCTTTTTAAATAAATGACCTTCCCCGCCTGATCGTACGAATAGATCGGGTCTCTTTTTGCGTCGAATTCTAAATCGGCTATGTAATCATCTTCAACGATATAGACGTCATATGTCTCGGCAAGAGCTGCAATCGCTCTTTTCTCCTGCTTTGACAAGCTCGTTCCAAGCGGGTTTTGAAACCTTGGCATCGTATAGAAAAAACGAATCTCCTCTTCTCGAAAGATACGCTCCAATTCTTGAAGATCAATCCCCTTTTCCGTCCGCTGAATCCCCCGTACAGGCAGTTGATTTTTTTCTAAATATTGAAGGTATAGATGATAGCCTGGCTGTTCGACTAATATGGTCTGTTTGCCATTCGGAAAAGGGATGGTGCTTAAAATGGATAACGCCAGCTGAATACCAGAAGTCATAACGATCTGTTCTGGATTTGCAAACACTTGATAATCCATTAATCGCTTAGAAATGACTGGCAGCAGCGAGGGTAATCCGTTGGATGTGCCGTATATAAACAAGTCATTTTGATACAAATCGATGGCTTGGTTGATGCAGTGCTGGAAATCAACATATGGAAACACGACGGGATCAGGTGCAGATGAAGCAAAATCAATCCATGTGCTATCCTGTTTCCCCGCTGACTGCTTTGTTTTCACGACATAATAGCCACTTCTTTCTACAGAATACAGCAGATGTTCACGTTCTAATGTGTCTAGTGCTTTGATGACAGTGCTTTTACTCACTGCATATTGAGCCGCCAAATGGCGAATGGAGGGGATCTTCATGCCTGCATGGTATTCACCAGACGTCATCTTCTCTTTTAAGCTGAGAACAAGCTGATCATATTTCCTCACACCACTTCCTCCTTGTACCGGTACAGATATCATGTTCTCTTATTGTACACTTTAGATGATCCGATTACGATAGAAGAACAGAACCGGTCAATTCAACTGAAGCATGCATGCTCGTATAAGGAGTCAAATTGTGGACATTTCAAAACAGAAAGCGTATGCTGCCGCGATAGGCTACGCCACGATCATTGGTTTTTCATTTTTGTTTGTCAAAGTTGCATTAGAATCAGCAAATCCGATTGATTTATTGGCACACCGCTTTACAGTTTCTTTTGCAGCCGCACTATCGCTTTATCCATTTTTACGAAAGAAGATCCGCCTCTCCATTCAATGGCGTGATCTTCTCTACATCGTACCGTTTTCCTTGCTTTATCCTGTGTTGTTTTTTGCTTTTCAAGTATGGGGGCTGATGTATACCTCTTCGTCAGAGGCTGGTATTATTCAGGCAACGATCCCCATTCTGACGATGGTGCTTGCCGCGTGGTTTTTAAAGGAACGCGCGACATGGATCCAAGTGCTGTTTACCATTCTTTCAGTGTGCGGGGTGATGCTTCTCTTTGTCATGAAGGGAATTGATGTGAAGCATTCACACATGATCGGCTATGGACTGATATTACTTTCAGCCTTATCCTCCAGTGCATACAGTGTATTTGCCCGGGTGATTACACGGCGCTTCCATGTGATTGAACTCACTTTCGTGATGACATTCTTTGGATTTGTCTTCTTCAATGCCGCTGCGCTCATCCAGCATTCAGTAAACGGGACAATGCCGCAATTTTTCAGCCCATTTACACAACCATCCTTTGTATGGTCAATGCTCTTTTTAGGCATTCTTTCATCACTTCTCACGGCATATTTATCAAACTATGCCCTTTCTCAGCTTGAAGCGGCAAAGGTCAGCATCTTTAACAATTTATCTGCGTTTATTACAGTTGCCGCTGGGGTTCTCATTTTACATGAAACAATCGATTGGTATCATCTCATCGGAGGTGTGCTGGTCATTGGCGGAGTGATTGGCGGGAATGTGGTGAAAAAGCGGAATTCATAAGAAAAAGCGGTCCCTTTAAGCAGGACCGCTTTCTTTTAAAGTTTCATTAATTGTTGTTTGCTTGCAACGTCAATCACATGTCTCATCTGTTCTGCGAAGGGCTCGAGGTGTGTGTTGATATACATGTGCCCTCCTTCGAAATTGGTGCGTTCGATGGTTTTTGCCCATGGCAGCCAGCCATTTGCATCTTTCATGCATTTTTCATCTTTTGTTCCATTGAATAAATAAACGGGTGTTTCGATGATGGATTGATCTTTGTGCTGGAAGGTTTCCAGCGCCTGATAGTCTGCACGTAAGGACGGCGTAAAGTAATCCATCATTGGTTTGTTCTCTAATAATTCCTTTGGAATCCCGCCCATTTCGGCAATATGCTGAACAAATGCTTCATTCGATAAATGGGTCAGGATCTGTCGTTTTGTTTGCGGCGGCTGAATAGCAGAGATCACGACTGCTGCAGGATCGATTCCTTCCTTTTCTAGCAGCTGAGCCAGTCTATACACAACAAGTCCTCCCATGGAATGTCCGAACAGGATAAACGGGCGGTTCAAGTTGCCCGAGAGCCCTTCTTTGTATAGCTCAGCCAATCGGTCAATGCTCGTTTCGAGCGGCATGAGATTGGTTCCATGACCTGGGGGCTCTGCTGCTGTTACTTCGGCAGTGCCTTTTAGCTGTTCAAAAAGCGGGCGGTACGAGGCGGAATAACCGCCTGCAAAAGGAAAACAAATAAGTTGAATAAGGTCTGATTTTTTTTCAAAGGTTTTAAATAAATGGTTCATATGTTCTTACCCCTTTATCATCGTTTGAAGAATCCGTGCCAGTTCATCTGCCTGCGGCCTTTTCATCATGGTGACATGGTCTCCTTTGATGTGATAATACGAACATGATCCTTTCGTATAAGCCTCCCAGTCTGAGAACTTCTTCTGAAAATCAATGGCGTGATCACTGCTTTGTACAATATAAAACGGCACATCGAATGGTTCTTTTTCTAATTCAATGGCTTGTGACATGATTGTATTATGCGTTTGCATTTGCAAATATTTATCTAAATACTGATCATTCATAAATTGATGAACCACTTCATCCTTTTCTGCCTCTTTGAGTATTTTTTGCTTCACTTCTTGGAAGCTCAGCCCTTGTAATGCTTCTGGCTGGATGCCGACAAGATTCCCCATTCCAAGGACAAGCGCAAGCATTTTCACTTCTTCTTCGTTCATATCCGCATGGAGCGCCTGATCTGCCTCATCTCTTAACACAGGGACGGTATCTAAAATGATGAGTCCTTTCGGCGCTTTTCCTGCATGGCAGAGCCGCTGATTCATTCCGTAGGCAAGGTGCCCGCCCATTGAATGCCCTGCTAGATAGTCAACACCAGGTCGATAGAAGGTCTCAATGGCTTCAACAAATATGGACACAAGCTCTGTGTAATGGAGGAATTGCGGTTCTTCATCCTCATATAAGCCAGGAGACTGCAAGGCGTACACAGCGCCTTGATGTGTCATCAGCTTAGCCACATCGATATAGCCCATCACCGTTCCACCGGCAGGCGGTGCAAAGAAAATCCTCGGTACGGCTGGATCGCCTTTTTTCAGCTCAATCACGTAGTCCTTTGGAGACCTTTCGACGTGCTCTCCGGCCTCTGGCATTGCGTCCACATGTGCGGCTAGCTGAGCCGGCGCTGGATGCATGAAAATCCATTTTGGATCCACATGAATCCCCTGTTCTTTTAATTTGGCAACAGCTTGGATACTCATAATTGAATCGCCGCCTAAATCAAAAAATGAGTCATGTATGCCTACTTGTTTGACACCAAGCACGTCCTTGAAAGCTGTGACAATCAGCTGCTGCGTTTCGGTGACTGGTTTGTCCTCCCCTTGAGAAAGAGAGATCGTTTCTGCTGGGTCTGGCAGTGCTTTTTGATCAACCTTTCCGTTTGTTGTGACTGGCATTTCGTCCATTACAACAAAGTAACTTGGAATCATGTAGCCTGGCAGGCTTTCCTGTAAAAATGCTTTCCAGCCTGAAACAGGATTCTCTCCGTCTGTGACAAGGTAGGCCGCCAGCCGTTTTGAGCTGCCATACGTTTTGGCGATGACTGTACATTCTTTTACTTGTGGATGCTTGAGGAGAGCTGTCTCTATTTCTCCACATTCAATCCGGTAGCCTCTAATTTTCACGAGATTGTCTTTTCGGCCGAGATATTCAATGGTGCCATCTGAACGCCATGTACCAAGATCACCTGAACGATACAGCCTGTCTCCCCCTAGTTCAGGGAATGGATTGTCTATAAACCGTTCATGCGTCCGCTCTGGATCATGAAGGTAGCCTTGTGCCAGCCCTGTGCCGCCGATATAAATTTCTCCTTTGACGCCTGCTGGCACTGGGTTGAGCGCATCATCTAGTATGACAACAGTTGAATTCGATACTGGGACACCAATCGGAACTGACCTTGCTCCCTCTGGCATGTGCGTGACTTGATGTGTTGTGGCTAAGGTCGTGTTTTCTGTAGGACCGTAAGCATTGATGAGTACACCCTCCATATGTGGCAGTGCCTTTCGTGCATGCTCACTGGACATCGCTTCTCCGCCAACGAGTAATGTGCGGTAGCCTGCTACACTTTTTGGATCGTGCTCCACCAGCCGATTGAATAAAGCGGTTGGCAGACAGTTGGCTGTCACTTGATGCACTTTGATCAGCCGTGATAATTCATCCATATTCAGTGCGGCATATTTCGGAATCAGAATGAGCTGACCGCCATTCAGCAGCATGCCCCACAACTCAAATGTAAAGGCATCAAAAGCATAGTTTGAGAGCTGAAGCATCTTATCATCTGGACCTAGTTTTATATAGTTTGTTTTTCGAACCAGACGGACAACTCCTGCATGGGGGAGCATGACGCCTTTTGGTGTACCTGTTGAGCCTGATGTGTAGTTGACATAGGCTAACTGGTCTTCTCCAATGATTGATTGTTCTCTTTGATACACTGCATCTGTTACTGGTAATGGCTTGTCCATCTCAATCTTTGTACCTGTAAAGTCTACTAGACGCTCTATTAAATGAGATTGAGTGATGATCACATCACTTTGCGTATCGCGAACAATGAGGCGGATTCGCGCATCTGGATATTCTGGTGACATTGGAACATATGCAGCACCAGATTTGACAATGCCTAGCACTGAGACAATCATGTCAAAGGAACGATCAAAAAGCATCGGTACAAGTGAACCTGGTCCAACTCCTTTTGATTGCAAGTAAGCAGCAAGCTGTGTTGCCTTCTCATCCAACTCTTGATACGTCATGTGCTCTTCCAAATAAGACAAGGCAATGCGGTGCGGATCACGCTGCACCTGTTCTTCAAACAGCTCTTGAATGGTGCGCTTTGGATATGGCGTAGCCGTTTGGTTTTTCCCTATGATCATCGCAGCCTGTTCCGCTTTGTCCATTAAGCAATAATCAAAAAATGTACGTTCAGGCTGAGCTGTCATACCATCTAGCAGATGAAGATAATAATTCATATAACGATGAATGGTCTCTTGATCAAATAAATCTGTATTGTATTCCACATGGATCGACAGCTGATCCCCCTGTTCAAATACATGTAAGGTGAGATCAAATTTAGACACTGTATGATGAACCATCACATGTTCACTTGTCAGCCCTTTGAGATTGACATGGAGCGAATCTGTTACATAACCCATCGCCACTTGGAAAATAGGCGATCGACTTAAATCTCTATCTAATGAAAGATCATCGACAAGCTTATCAAATGGATAACGCTGATGCTCGAAGGCTTTTAATGTCATCTCCTTCACGTTTTCCATGACATCAGCAAACGTATCTGCTGTGGAGATATCCTGTCTCAGTGCGAGTGTATTCACAAACATTCCAACAAGCTTCTCTGATTGCTTGGCACCTCGCCCTGCGATCGGCGAACCAATGATGATATCTGTCTGTCCTGACAGCTTGTGAAGCAGGACGTAGTACGCTGACAGCATCGTCATGAACAGCGTTGTGCCCTGCTGCTTGGACAAAGCCTGCAAACGGCGGATAAGCGTATCTTCCAAGACGATTTGCTCTGTAGCGCCGTTAAATGTTTGAACTGGCGGGCGAGGACGGTCAAACGGCAGCTCTAACACCGGAAGATCATCTTGTAAATGATCGAGCCAATAGGCTTGGTCTACTTGATGATGCATTACTTGCTCATTTTCCCAATGGACATAATCTGTCCATTCGATTTCTAGCGCTGGGAGCTGCGGCGCTTCATCTGCAAGCAGCCCGTCATATGCTACTTCTAATTCCTGAATGAGCAGACTGAGCGACCATGCATCTGAAATGATATGGTGCTGCGCGCAAAGAAGATAAAATTCTTCATTGCCCATATCCACAATCGTCCACTGCGCAAGAGGCTCTCTTTCTAAATCATAAATGCGGTTCGCTTCTTGCTGAATAAGCTGCTTGAGTCTTCTCGTTCTTGTTTTTTCATTAAATAATGAGAAGTTCGCAACTGTGACAGATGGTGGAAGGTCTTCACGTATCAGTTGAACCGGCTTGCCGCCAAGCGATTGAAAAGTTGCGCGTAGTGCTTCATGACGTTTCGTTAAGAGACCAATCGCTTTTGTTAACGCTTGAATGTGCAATTGTCCTGTCAGCTTCCAAGCACCTAATATATTGTAATGATGGCTCTTTTCCAATGTGGATAAGAACCAAATACGCTTCTGAGCATGTGACAGCTCATAGCTTGTTCGCTTTTCCAGCTTTGGAATATTGGCTTCCTGAACAGCAGGTGCCTCTTTGATGTCATCAACCATTTGCGCCAAATGTGCCAGATGCTTGCTTTCAAATAATATTTTTAAAGGCGCCTTGATTGAAAACTCATGATTGATCCGAGAAATGGTTTGAGTCGCCTTTAATGAATGTCCGCCAAGGTCAAAGAATTGATCCTCTTTGTACACACGATCAACGTCTAAAATGTCCTCCCATATGGCAGCAAGCATTTGCTCTGTTTTCGTTTCTGGCAATTGTTTTTCAAGGGGTTGTCCATTTTTGTGATGATTCAGCTTAACGGCTTCATGATCAATAGAGCCATCTAGTTTTTTCGGTATTTCCTGTACTTGCTGAATATCCCAGTCACCTTTTGTTCCGCCTGCGATATCTTCCACATGCACTTCTTTGCCAGGCTGAACTGTGTAAAAAAGCTTTTTCTCAAAAGTCGGTATTGGCGCTGGCTGAAGATACGCTGCGATTTCTGGATTGGCTCCATCTAGTCCGATAAATAGATGCGCTTCATTCAGCCGAGCACCTAGACATAATGAATGGAGACCTTGCTTCTTTCCAATCAATTGAAATCCCTTGCGGACGGTAAGGGCTGCGCCGGTATGTCCCTTAGACAAACCGAGATTATCCCACATACTAAAGTTTAAAGAGATCGCCCGTCTTCCTTCTTGAAAGGTGAGCGTGTGCGCAAGCCCATCTAAAAAGCTGTTGGCCGCAGAGTAAGCCCCGAATGTTGTACCGCCAAAAAAGCCATTTACTGATCCAAAAAAGACGAGTGGTACTGCCGGATCATGCTTGAAGGCTTCCTGCAGGACAAACGCTCCGTCTGCTTTCCCTGACAGTTCCTTTGTAAAATCCACTTCTGACGTATGCGCCAATGTATACTTATCCGCATGCTGAAAATGCTCTGACACATTGCCAGCACCGGCTAAATGCAGCACACCCCGGATGGTTTGACCAAAATGTTTTTCTGCTTTGTAAATCGCCCGCTCCATGTCAGCTAAATCGGTCACATCCGCTTGTACATAGATAACGTCACCGAGACTTTTTAGCTGTAAAAACGCTTCTTTCTTTTCCAAGCTGTCTTCCAAAGAAGTCCTTCCAATCAATACAAGCTTTAGGCCAAATTGGAGCATCTGCTTAGACAGTTCAAATCCAATACCGCCGAGTCCTCCGGTCAGCAAATAAAGTCCTTCATATTCTAAAAATCCTTCTGTTTGAGGTGCGTTCATCATATCGACTTTTTCCAGCTTTGGTACGAGCCTGTGCCCTTTTCGGTATGCCACCTCTGCTTTTATATGAATCGCCGACAGCTCATCAGCAATGTGCTTTGCATCCTGCTCCACTTGCTCCGCTTCAATATCAATATGGGACACCTCTGCTCCTTCCCATTCTTGCGGGATGGTTTTTAATAAACCAACGAGCGACGTTTTCTCCACATGAAGATCGTCTTCAGGCCTTACAAATTGACCACCCTTTGTCACCACAACAAGCCGGACAGGCTCTTTGTTTTCTTGCCTCCATGCTTGATACAAGTACAAAATCGATTGATTGGACCTCGCATGCATTTCTGTGAACTGCGCAGGCTCAACAATGGCTTCTTTGTCTGCCACATTCCACAAATGGAGTATGCACCCTGTCTTTAATTCATCTGCTTCAAGTGCTGCAACGAGCCTGACATAATCCCCCTTGATTCTCGGGTTCATCTGGTACATCCCTTTGGAGAGACGCAAAAATTCATGTCCTTTTTTCACAGAAACATAGGGCTGATTTCTTTTTTCAAAATGGGCGTAAAGTGATTGGTAAAGCCCTTTTTCATCCTCGAAAACGAGTACATGATCAGCAGCAGGCTGAGACGGACCAATATGCTCCTTTACCCAAGTGCGTTTGAAAAACCAATCTGGCAGTGTTTGTTCATTTTCAGAAGCAAGGTCCAGTGCCCTTTCAATGTCACGGAATATCCCTTCTTTTAGCGCCGCGCCTAACTGAGCACGTTGGATCTTTCCACTTTCTGTTTTCGGAAATTGGTCTTTTTTCACTGGAATGATGTGATCGGGCTCTATGCCAATTTTACGAATGATGGCCTCTCTAATCTGCTGAATCATCGTGATTTGTTCCTCTAGCGAATCCTTTTGTGTGACAAAGAAGACGGCAAGCGTGTCGTTGCTTGATTCGGGATTGTAGATGCCGTACGCAGCGGCAAAGGTGACTTCCACCCCGTCCACCTCTTCCACAACTGCTTCAATTTCGTAATTCAAATAGTTGGCTCCATTGATGACAATGATATCCTTTTCCCGGCCTGTTAGAACAAGACGCCCTTCGTGGATAAATCCTAAATCCCCCGTGTGAAACCAGCCATTTTCCGCAAATACCTCTTGATTGGCTTCCTCATTTTGATGATAGCCCATCATAATCGTCGGACTCTTCACCTGCAAGCGCCCGACCTGATCTTCTGGCAGCACATGATGATGCTCGTCTACAATCCGAATCCATACAGACGGAATCGGTGCACCGACTTCGGTAAACGTCATTTTGTGCGGATGATCTTGCGCCACGTATTGAATTTCACCTGTTAACGAAGTCTGATCAATCGTCAGCTGTCCATCCTGATCACCATGCCGCATGAATTTCTTTGATTGAACAATGGCTGAGGATGTTTCAGACATGCCGTACGCCGGCACCATCGCATGACGGCTTAATCCGTGCTGGCCCATCATATGCATGAAGCGCTGCGTCACTTTTGGCACAACCGCTTCGGCTGCATTCATGATATAAGTCAGTGTGGAGAGATCCCAGCTCCCCTTGCGAATGTCGTCCTCATATTCATTCATCATCGCAAAAGCAAAATTCGGTGCCCATGTCCTTGTGACGCCGTATGTTTCTACCCAATCCAGCCACACCATCGGCCGCTCGATAAATTGATCGATGGATGGACTAATCTGCTGGCAGCCAAAGTAGACGTCATGCACATGAAACATGACAATGCCTCCTACATGATCAAGCGGCATCCAGTTAAGCGACACATCCTCATGCGTAAAGCCATTTGTCTGCTCAAAAGAGATGATTCGAGATAAAATACTTTGATGGTTGTGACGAATACACTTTGGCACACCCGTACTACCTGAAGAGAGCAGCTGAAGCACAGGCTCATCTGGCTCTGGCTCATAATGCTGTTCATCAGGTTCACACGAGAGCAAGGTTTCGATTGTTAAAATAGGTATGTCTTTTGCCTCAAATGACTCACGCAGCCCAGCAATGTCCTCAGCACTTGCTTCATTCGTCATAATAAACGGTTCATTTTGCAGCCGAAACACGCCTTTCAGCTTGTTCACAGCTTGATTCGTTTCATCATAAACAGGCGGTACAGAAACCGGAGTCGGAATGATACCACCGAGAATACAGCCCCAAAACGCAGTGATGAAATCTTGATGATCTTTCAATTGTAGTAACACTTGATCGCCGTTTGTCAGGCCTGCTTTCCTTAAACCAGACAGAACCCGTTCTGCGTTTGTGAGTAACTCAGGATAGGATTGGGTCAACGTGCGCCCGCCTTCTTTGATGTAGGTCACCCCGCGGTCAGGTGACATAAAGGCTGATCGAATCAACACCTCTGTCAGTGTGACAGGTGTGCCTGGTTTTTTGATGACATCCCCGCCATACACAAGTGCAGGCGGCTTTTCATGAGAAGATGCTTGCTTTGTTTCGCCCTCTTCATCCTTCGAGATCGATTCGTTCCCTTGCGCACGCTGCCGATTAGGAAACAGATCATCTAGGTGATAAGGCGTTTGTTTTTCTGTCTGACTTTCAATGAGAGCAGCCGCTTCCTCTACTCCATCTATAGCTTTCGTACGATCTTCTATCTTTCTCAAACTCTCTTCATCAATGATGTCAATCGAAAGCAGTGCTTCTGTATCGACCGCTCCACTTTCTGTCCTTGGCAAGGAAGGCAATAAGACGAGAGCGGCTGGCACTTCATCAGGGTGAAGCGCGCCTGTCATTAGATCCTCTCTTGCTAGCGAAGGGTCCTTCGCCTGTGCAAATAGCACAAGCGAGAGGCTACCTTCTTCATTTTTCTTCGGGATGAATGCACATTCCTTTAACGGAAAATGAAGCATCACGACCTGTTCTAATGCTTTGAGATCGATTCGTTTTCCGTTGATTCTGACGATATGATTTGCTGCATGTCCTTTTCTTCTACTCATTAACATCGTTCTTCTCCTCCTACACCCAATCCAAAATCTGAATCTTGTTTTTTTCAGTCCAAACGCCGACATCCCCTGTCGGATAGAGGTATTCGCCTGTTTGATGTTTGAATGGATGCGGAATTTTATGCGTCTCCATCCAATCGGCAAGCTCTCCGCAAAGTGCCTTGATATCCTTTGCACCGATAAAAATATCTCCAGGAAATCCTACCGGCATGAGCTGATGCTCTTCGCTCAGAACATAGATTTCCGTCTCACACGAAGGATCATGAATAACTGAATAGACCTCTTCTTGATCTGGGTACAGCACGCTGACTTGTGCATTTTTCGCCCAATCGGTGATCATCCGCTCTTTTTCTTTATTTGTCACGATCGTGAAGGAAGAGAGTGGTGTCTCCACTTGTTCTGTCATGGCTTCAAGTGTATGGACCAGCTGCTGCATCAGCGATTGTATTTGTTTTTCTTTATATTGATTGAAGCGGTATGTGACCCGAAGCTCCAGCGTATCTCCCGGGACAGCCACAAGGGTCAGGTCATAGTTGGTTTCTTCATGACTAGCTATGTCTAAGATCCGTACACCATACGGCTCTACAGATTCAATCGGGTAGTTTTCAAACACGACAATGCTGTTAAACAATGATTCTCCATTCGGAATTTGGGTCATCTGCTGAATATCTGGGAGTACGGTATACTCGAATTCTCGCATGTGAAAAACCGTTTCCTGCGTCTGCGTAAGCAGTTCGGCAATGGTCCTGTCTGGTGTGATCGGCAAACGAAGCGGCAAGGTGTTAATAAAGAGCCCTGTCATGCTTTCAACCTCTGGTAAGTCCGCCGGCCGGCCAGATACTGTGACACCGAACACGACATCCTCTGAGCCTGAATGAAGGTGCAAGAGCAGACCCCATGCCGCCTGAATCAGTGTGCTCATCGTGACCTTCTGTGTCCCTGTCATTTTCTCCAGCTTCTGCTGCATGTCAGGCGTCAGTTTGATACTAATTTGATCAATACCTGCTCCTTCATCCGAGGCTTGCTCTCCGTCTCCTGGAAGTGGTGTGGCTTCCTCTACTCCTGACATATAATGTTTCCAGAACTCTTGTGCCTTCTCTTGATCCTGCTTTTGCAGCCACTCAATAAAATCTTTATATGGACGCACAGCAGGAAGGTTCATCTCTCGTTCATCCACAAGCGAGCGATACATTGAAAAGGATTCCTCAATCAAGCCGAACAGGCTCCAGCCATCAATTAAAATATGATGAAAGCTAAAAACAAACGTGCAAGTTTTCTCGTCACGATGGAACAAAGCGATACGAATGAGCGGTTCAGCCGTATTTTCCAAATCAAAATCCTTTGAACGATCGGATTGTAAATAACGCTCAATAGTTTTCTTCTGATCCATTTCACTCAGGTGGCGCACATCGTGCTGAGTGAGGTGAATGCTTCCTTCTGATTGAATCAATTGGACAGGCTCCTTTAGCCCCTCCCAAGCAAATCTTGTCCGTAAAATCGAATGACGTTCCACAAGCAGATTCCATGCTTTTTCATAGGCTTCGCCGTCCGTTAAGCCTTCGAGTGTCATATGCACCTGACCAAAATACGCCTGTGATGCTTGATCTAACAGTGCATGAAACAGCATCCCTTGCTGCATCGGAGATAATGGATACACATCTACCACATTGTCTGGAAGCTCATCTATTTGCTTTTGCGTCAGCTGGACCATTGGAAAATCAGATGGCGTAAAGCCGCCTTTTGCCTCTACACAATGCGTCAAAATGCCCTCCATTTTTTCTTTAAATCGTTCAGGTAACTGACGCACCTCTTCCTCCTGAAGCAGTTCACGATTGATCATAAAATTCATCTGAAGCTGACCACTGACAACGTATCCGTACACATCGATCAAATGCTGTCTTTCTGCTTTTGGGTCATGTACATGTCCATTTCGTTCATCTGCTATATACAGATTTGCCTCACCATCTATTTGATCTAATTGTCCAAGGTAATTAAAGCTCACCTGCGGCGCTGCCGTTTTAAGTAAACGTGATGCGGTCATGTATTGAAGTAAGCCATAGCCGATCCCCTTTTGCGGCACAGCTCTTAAGGTTTCTTTGACATCTTTAATTTGTCTCTCAACATCGGTTTGAATAAAAGGAATAAAAATAGGATAAGAGCTTGTAAACCAGCCGACTGTCCGTGACAAATCCATCTGTTCAAATAAATCCTCGCGTCCGTGTCCTTCTAACGTAATCAGTAGTGGCTTTCCAACAGCTTGCGCAAGTGCTGACAGGAGTAAATCGTTGACCTCTGTTCGGTACGCTTGTGATGCGTGCCTTAGTAAAATGTCTGTTTGATCCTTCGTCAATTGAATAGTCAGGATCTCTGCATGTTCTTCTATATTGAAAAGCGCAGGTGGTTGAAAAGGAGAACCTTCTTCCTCTTGATTCATGATCTTTTCCCAAAAAGGAACCTGCTCTTGTAATTGATCGGTTTGTGCATATCCATAGAGTGCCTCTGCCCACTGCTGATAGGAAGCGGTTTTCTTTGCAAGCGTGATCTCCTGCCCTGCCGCAACCTGCTTTAACCCATTTAATACATCTTCCTGTATGATGCGCCACGATATTCCATCCATCACAAGATGGTGGGCTGCGATAAAGAGTTCAGACGTACGATCACTTGTCTGAAAAAGAATAAATTTGATCAATTCTCCTCTCTCTAATGACAATGTTCCTTGACAAGCGCTTGTCTCCAAGCGAATTTGCTCTAGCGCTTCCTCGTGAGAAATATCCGTCAAATCAACGAAAGTGACACAAGGAATGATGCCAGGCGCACGAACGGTTTGAATCCATGTACCGTCTGCCGCTTTTGTATAAATGGCTCTCAGCATATCGTGATGATCGACAAGCTTTGAAAGAACTTGTGTTAACTGCTCGGGTTGTATCGATTGCTTGAATTCAATATGCGCTGATAGATTCCAATAATCTTGGTTTGTCATCGATTGTTCAAGGAACCAAGATTGGATTGGAAGCAGACGAACATTTCCTGTAACAGGTGATTGATCATAGGACACAGATACATCTGCTTTTTTCATAGCGCGTGCCAGCTGTGAAATGGTCTGTTTTTCAAATACATCTCTCGGCTGTATGATGTAGCCTTCCTGTGCTAGGCGTGCCACCATTTGTATGACAATAATAGAATCTCCGCCAAGCTCAAAGTAGTTATCATGAACACCGATTGAAGGAGTGCCAAGAAGCTGAGTCCACACCTTTTCCAGCACTCGTTCTTCCTCACTGAGTGCCTGATCTGCTGGTTTGTCTGCTTCTTCCTGTCTCCACACTGGCGGCGGGAGATGCTTTTGATCTACCTTGCCGTTTGGCGTGAGCGGCAGTTCCTCGAGCTCTATGAATAGGCTCGGTACCATATAATCTGGCAGTCTATCTTTTAACTTGCGTCGAAGGTCTTGCTGAGTCCATTCACCTTTTTGGACAAAGTAACCGATCAGGCGCTTATGACCACTCTCGTGCTGATGCGGAATAACCGCACATTCTACGATGTCTTCAACACTCAGCATAGCGGCTTCAATTTCTCCGCATTCGACGCGATGTCCGCGTATTTTCACTTGATGATCCATTCTTCCAAGGCAGTCGATGATGCCATTTGGGAGCCAGCGGCCCATATCACCTGTTTTATATAAACGCTCTCCTTTATGGAAAGGATGCGGGATAAATGATTGCGATGTTTTTTCTTCATCTCCAAGGTAGCCGAGTGCCAGCCCTGTTCCGCCAACGTAGATTTCTCCAATGACACCCTGCGGAACCGGCTGCAGCTGGTCGTCTAATACATAGGCTTGTGAATAAGCAATTGGCTGACCGATAGGAACGGTCGTCTGCCCTTCGTCTAATGAACGAATGTGATGCACACAGGAGAACGTCGTATTCTCAGTTGGTCCATAGCCGTTTAAAAGCCCTTCCGGTAAATACGGCAGTGCCTTGCGGATATGAGCAGCTGAGAGCGCATCACCACCGACCAATAATGCATCGAATCCAGATAAAGCTTCTGGATGTTCTTCTGTCAATCGGTTGAACAGCGGCACCGTCAGAAATCCTGTTGTGATCTTGTATGATGTCAGTGTATCAGCCAGTGTATCCATTGATAAAACTGTATTTCGATCGGTCAGGATCAGTCTTCCCCCGTTTAGCAGGGCTCCCCATATTTCATACGTAAAGGCATCAAAGGAGAAGCTAGCGATTTGTAAAATACGTGTATGTTCATCAAGGGTGACATAATCTGTTTCACAGACAAGCCGGATGACTGCTTGATGCGGGATCAATACCCCTTTTGGCTGTCCAGTTGATCCTGAGGTGTAATTGATATAAGCGAGTCCATCAGGTTTTAAGGCAGCAGGTATGAGTTCTGCTTCTGATAAAAATTCTTCATATCCTTCATCAAGACAAATGAGTTCGGTTTGACTGATGGACACCTTTTTCAGCCATTTATTTTTTGTCAGTAACAGCTGAATACCTGTATCCCTCAGCATATAATCAATGCGGGCATCTGGATATTCAGGATCAATTGGCACATAGGCGCCTCCTGCTTTCACAATCGCCAGCACCCCAAGAATCATTTCAGGCGACCTGTCGATAAGCAGCCCTACTGGTTCATGCGGCGTCACACCTCGCTGCTGTAGAGAAGCCGCAAGCCGGTCGACTTTCTCTTGTAACACACGATACGTCCACTGCTCTTCCCCGAATTCGAGAGCGATGGCATCGGGTGACTTTCTCACCTGCGCTTCAAACCGTTCCGTGATGAGAAGCGGGCCTGCAGGCTGATCTGTTTTGCCGCTCCATTCATAGAGCAGCTGATGCTTCTCTTTTTCTGGCAGGTAATTCATTTGTCTAATCGGCTGTGCTGGATTTTCACAAATACGCTCAAGCAGCTGCTCGTAGTACCGAAGGAACCGGTCCATCGTATCGTCAGAAAATAAGTCCACATCATACTCCAGTTTTAGTTGAAGACCCTCCGCTCCTTCAAAAACAAACAGGGATAGATCGAATTTGGCGGTATCGTTATCTTCAATGGCTAAAACAGATGTCGCCTCCCCCATCGGAGAAGCCTCAAGAGGCAGATTTTGCAAAACGAACATGACCTGAAACAGCGGCTGTTTGCCAGCCTCACGTACAATATTCAGCTCATCTACGACCATCTCAAACGGCACATCCTGATGCGCATAAGCGCCCATTGTTGTTTCTTTCACCCGTTCTAATAGGTCAGTGAAAGCAGGATTCCCGCTATGATCGATCCGAAGTGCCAGCGTATTGACGAAAAATCCGATGAGCTGCTCCATCTCCGTCCGATTTCTCCCAGCAATGACTGACCCAATCACAAACTCATCCTGTGAAGACAAACGGTGCAGCAAGGTAGAAAAGGCAGTCAGTAACGTCATATAAAGGGTGCTGTCTGTTTTTTTAGAAAGAGCTGCCAGCTGCTCAGACAGCGACTGCGACAGGTGGTATTTTTTCGTTTTTCCCTTGTAGGATTGAACGGCTGGCCGCGTGTAGTCATATGGCAAAACCAAATCTTCTACAGGAACAGCAAATTGCTCCTTCCAATAGGAAACCTGCTTTTGCAGCGTCTCTCCAGTCAAATACTCCTTCTGCCATAGGGCGTAATCCGCATATTGTATTGGCAGCGGCGAAAGATCAGGCTCTCTCTTGTCAATCATCGCTGTATACCATTCAGACAGCTCTCTTGCGGCAATCCCAACAGACCAGCCATCTGACACAATGTGGTGAATGGACATTAGCAGCAAATGATCTGTTTCCGACAGGCGAATCAGTTTTACCCGAAAGAGCGGATCATGCTCTAAGCGGAAAACTGTGCTTGCCTCTCTTTTTGCCCACTCAGCCGCTTTTTGTTCTTTTTCTTCCTGTGACGTCAGATCTGATAGATCCACCACTTCAAGCTCTGGAAGGGTCATATGCTCATGGATGATCTGCACCGGTTCATCGCCGCTCATGGTAAAGGAAGTTCTAAGCGCCTCATGCCTTTGCACCAATTTCTGAAGACTGCGCTGAAGCACCTTCACATCTAAAGATCCATTCATCCGAAAGGAAATTGTATTATTGTAAAATGGCAGATCAGGCTGTAATTGATAGAGAAACCACTGTCTTTGCTGGGCATAGGACATCGGAATCTTCTGACCCTTTGCCATTTTCCGCACCTGTACCGCTTCATCCACTTTTGCATGCGAATCGATCCATGCCGCTAATTCCCCAAGTCTCGTATGCTCAAAAAGAACAGTGAGAGGCACATCAAATCCCATTCTTTGTCTCACCGCAGACAGCATTTGCGTCGCCTTGAGCGAATGACCCCCGAGTAGAAAGAAATGATCACCACAGCTGACATTTGAGACATCAAGCAGCTCGGACCAAATGCTTGCCAAAAGTTTCTCCGTCTCCGTTTGAGGCGCTCTGTCCTCGGCTTCCTGTCCACTATCCTCAATGAGTGCTTTGAAATGCGCTTCATCCGGCATGCCATCCTCTGATTCTTTCCAATATTCCTCAGGAAATAGATGGACGGAATATTCACCAGATAGATGAGACTGCAAAGACGTATAAATGGACTGATACAGCCGTTCTTCAATGGCTTTTGTTTTGTCGGTTTTGAAAAAGACATACACGGCTTTCTCTGTTCGGCTCTTCGCATGGAGCATCTCTTGAATGTCCTGCTTCGACCGATCTAATCCCATATAAATGAGAGGTGCATCAGTCATCAAACATGCCAGCATCGTCTGCAAGCCCGCCCGCTTCGGAATCGGAAGATAGCCTCTTTCTTTTAACATGCCTTTGATCATTGAACCCTCGCTCATGCCGATCTCATCCCACATGCTAAAGCTAAAGCAGTAAGGCTTCACGGTAGATGTCAGCCTCTGATAATGAGCAAATTGTTCAACGAACTCATTGGCAGCGCAATAAGCGCCTACGGTCATCCCGCCCTTTAACGTTCGTGCTGATGAGCTAGAAAGAAATAAGACATTATGCCGTTTAGAAGCCGCTTCATGAAGCGCAATCGTGCCATATACCTTTGCTTCGTACATCGCATGTAAGGACGCAGACGTCATGTCCGCAAGCAGCTCTTCTTGAATGATGCCAGCGAAATGAATCACACCATGCAGCCTTTTTCCATGAGCCACCTCTTGTCTCGAGATAAGGGCTTCAAGGGCTTTTGCATCCGTCAAGTCCACTTCTTCATAATGAACAGTGCCGCCGCGTTTTTCCGCTTGTTTCTCAAGTGAGGTCAATACGTCTTGCTGCTCCGCACTTAAAACCTCTCGTGCCTTTCTTCCAAGCAGCACAAGATGCGCGTGATAGGATGTTAGAAGATGTTCACTTAGCATCCGTCCTATTCCGCCAAGCCCGCCTGTCATCACGTAAAGCCCCGATGATTCAAATGGCGGTTTTTTCCTCTTTTGTTCCCTTTCCAGATGAAGCGGCGCTATAAGAGGAATATAACGAACACCTTCACGATAAGCAGCGACATGCTGACTTGTGCCATGGATGAGCTCTGTCATGATCGCCGATACATGAGAATGACCAACCGATTCTGTGAGAGAAAAATCAAGACATCGCACCTTGATAAACGGCCATTCATGCTGAACAGCTGTCATCAATCCCGCTGTTGTTGCTTTTTCCACATGATGTACTTTGTCTTCTGGCAAATTCATCGCATGAGCGGAGACAAAGGTCATCTCTACAGGTTCCTCATAGGCGGCGATCGCTTTTGTTACATACAATGCACTCATGCTGCCAGCTTTCTGCGCTTCCTTCGCCATTGCCGCTTGAAGTGTGTCTTTCTTGTTTGTGTAGTTCCAAAGGTGAATGATTTGTTTCACCGAAACGCCATACGAACGGAGCGTCTCAAAGAGTTGTTCGTAGTCTGACGGCCGATTCGGGTGGATGATGAAGTGAGTGGGTGTGAGTTGTGTGAATGCTTGACCCGGTTCAACCGTGATATAGGTTTGTTCATGGTTTGAGAGGAATTTCAATTGATCTGCCAGCCCTAACTCATCAGCAAAGATCACCATGTCCCCTTCTGTTTGCTTTTCCGTTTCATGAAGCGGAGCGGGTGTCCACTTCTTTTGATAACTCCAATCAGGCAAGGTGTGTTCATTTTCAAGTCTGATGTCCAGTTCCTTGATGATTTCGTCAAATTCACCTTCCTGCCACCTTGTCTTGAGCTGTGCCCTTTCTATTTTTCCAGAGCTTGTTTTCGGAAAGGCATGCTTCTGGACAGGAATAATCCTTGATGCATAAAGACCCATTTTTGTCGCAATATGGGTTTTAATGTGCTGGCTAGCCCTCATGATATAAGCAGGCTCATACAGCTTCGGTGTAAAAAAGAGAATCAGTTCATCGGATGCAGATGCCTCCATCCGAACGGAGCAAGCTGCCACAAAGCTTGTTTCTACGCCGGGTACTTCCTCTGCCATGGCTTCAATTTCATAGTTGTGATAATTTTTCCCGTTGATGATGATCATGTCTTTTTCTCTACCGGTTAATGTCAGTCTTCCTTCATGCAGAAAACCTAAATCACCCGTGTGGAACCAGCCCTCTGTTTGAAAAACCTCTTGATTCGCTTCGTCATTCTTGTAATAGCCCTTCATTGTCGTCGGCCCTTTGATTTGCACGCTGCCAATATGATCTTCGGGAAGAAGCTCGTGCTCATGGTTGACGATACGAATCGTGATACCCGGAATCGGTTTCCCGAGCTCTGTAAAGCTGACGGTTCCAGTTTCGCGTGCCTCTGCTGGTCTTAGCTGCTCTGTCAGCGATGTTTCCTCAAAGGTCAGTACCCCGCTGTTTTCATCTCCCCGCTCAATCGCAAAAGAGAAGACCACGGCTGATGAGATTTCTGACATGCCGAAAGCTGGTCTGATGACGTCTCCTTTTAAGCCGTGCGGAGCGAGCAGGTGTAAAAACCGGTGAATCGTCTTCGGTACGACCGCTTCTGCCCCATTGATCATACAAGTCATAGCAGAAAGATCCCACGATCCCGAAGAGATTTCTTTCTCATAATCATTGATCATCGCAAATGCGAAGTTAGGTGCCCATGTCTTCGTTGCACGATAGCGGTCCATCCAGTCAAGCCAGCGCAGCGGCTGAGCGATGAAGTCATCTGTTCTTGCTCGAATTTGCTCACAGCCTGTGTACACATTGACAAGATGGAACATGACAATGCCGCCAATATGATCTAATGGCATCCAGTCTAACGAGACATCCTCTTGTGTAAACCCATTGGCTGCCACTGTTCCTTTGACATTCGCCAGCACACTTCTATGAGAATGCTCTACACATTTGGGCATCCCCGTACTTCCAGACGTTAAGATAAAAAAGACGGAATCATCGGGCGTGACTGGGTGTGCTTCTAGACCTCTTTCTAAAGTAAGCATTGGTTCAACGGCTGCCACACGTAATTGATCTGTATGCCACAGTAAAGCCAAGCCTTGCACCTCATCAATCAGCGAGTCATCCGTGAGAATGAGCGGATGCTCCAGCAGGTCCCAAGCGTGATGAAGCTTCTTCACTGAGGCATTCATTTCCCGATAGGTCGGGGCTGCCGACACAAGTGTTGGGACAAATCCGCCTAACACACATGCCCAAAAAGCCGTGACCATCGCATGATTCGATGAAAATTGAAAGAACACAGGATCTCCTGGCTCAAGCCCTATTGCCCTTAAACCCGTCAACACCCGCTCGGCATCCTCCTTTAACTGCGCGTAGGATTGCGTGAGCTCGTTTTCACTATTGATGATATAAGTCAGCCCATTTGTTGTTTTGGCTGCCTCAGTTAGAGCGTCCTGCAAGGTTTGTGCTCCTGCACGAACATCTATATCCCCTCCATAGGAAATGGCTGGGGGCATGTCCGCTAAAGCAGGTGAAGCCATTTGCGTTTGTATCCATTCAGCTGCGGCCTCCTGCTCCATGTGTTGGTCTAGAAATAAATGAGAGAGGTGATATGGCCGTGGTCGAATGGTTTTTTCACGAGAAAAAACAGCGAAGCGTTCGATTTCGTTGGTTTGTAAAATGGTTTTCTGTACATCTTGTAAAATCGTATCCATTGATTCATGTACATTCGATTGATTAATGGTTGATGGTTTCATATGAGTTCCTTCCCTTTTTTGTCAGGCAGGGCTGCCAATGTGCACCCCTGCCTCATCTAAAGTTCACAAGACTGTTTCTCTATTTTTATGATGGACTATTTCTTTAATTAGCTGTGCATTTCGGGCGGCACATTCTTTGTTTTTGAACATATCGGCGTGCTGACCATAGCCTTGATATTGTCGATAAGCGCCGGTCGTCGCAGTTTCCCAATGTTCCATCCATTCTGGTATCGCAATGTTTTCTTCGGATTGGATGAAATCAATGTTTGCTTGTATCTCTCCTTGGTTCACCCCCTTAACAAAAGTTTCATAGTAAGCCCTCGTTTTTTGAGCAAGCGCGTCTTGAATGAGCTCCGCTTGGGCAAGTTCACTTTGCTTCGACTGATGGACGATCGCTGCAATATCGTCATCAATGGATCGTCCTTCTAAATCACTTTCTCCTATTTTCTTATAGGAATCGATCATGATGACTTTTTCGACGGTCCGCCCTGCTTGTTCGAGCGATTGAACAAGCTCAAAGGCTAGGTAGCACCCGCCAGAGTAACCCATCAAAGTCAGCGGTCCTTCAGGCTGAAGGTGCTGGATATGCTGAACGTATTGCGTGATTCGGTGATCAGCTTCAATAAAGTCAAAGGCGATCAAACGAACACCATCGAGCGTTTTTGCGGCTTCCTGATAGATAAAGCCATAGCCTGGTAATGGGGGTAGAGCAAAGACTGTTGGCGTTTGAGATTCATTGAATACAAGATAGCCGGCTGCTTCCTGATCCTGCTGTTGAATATAACGGCTGATTGCTTCAATGGTAGGCGTCTCAAACAGCAAGTGAATAGGCACCTGAACATCGAATTCCTTCGACATCTTGGATAAAAGCGACATCGCTTTTAATGAATGCCCGCCAAGCTCAAAGAAATGGTCATCTGTGCTGATATCTTCTCGTTCAAGCACTTCCCGCCACATCACAAGTAGCTTTTGTTCTACCTCATTTACCGGAAGCTTCACATGACGGTTTCCTTGAGGCAACGCTGGCTTTGGCAGCTGACGTTTATCAACCTTTCCATTTGGCGTAAGTGGTATTTTCTCAAGTCTGATCAGGTCATGAGGCTGCATGTAAGCCGGAAGTTTTTCCTTCAGCCCTGATTTGATCACATCCAGTTTATCCTTCCACTCCTCCTCACACGTCATATAGGCGAGCAGCCTTGTATGCTGCGTGTTATGCTGATCAGCTATAAGAGCCGCTTGTTTTACACCTGGATGCATGAGAAGGTGGGCTTCAATTTCTGACAGCTCAATTCGGTGACCGCGAATTTTCACCTGATCATCCACTCTGCCTGCATACTCAATCAAACCGTCCGTTCGAAAATAAGCCAAGTCTCCTGTACGATACAGCCTTTCTCCCGCAGCGAATGGATGCGCGATAAAGGCTTGTTTTGTCAGATCAGGACGATTCAAATACCCCTTCGCAAGCCCTTTGCCGCTCAGACAAAGCTCTCCGACCATTCCAATCGGCTGAAGCTGCCTGTGCTGACTCAATATATACGCACCCGTCTGGTTGAGCGGCTTTCCGATTGGAATCGAACGGGCTTCCATCGGCAGAGCCTCATCGACTGGATAATAAGTGGCGAATACTGTTGATTCGGTTGGGCCATAGACATTGATGAGTCTGCCTTTCCCCATGACAGCAAAGGCTTTCCTCACATGCTGTACCGATGCCCGCTCTCCTCCGAATAGCACCTTGCGCACACTACGCATCCAGTCGGTTTCTTCATCAACAAGGAGATTAAATAATGCCGTTGGAACAAACATGACAGAAATGTTTTCCCTTTTAATCAATCCCGTCAGCTCGCCCATGTTTAAAATGGTCTCTTTGTTCGGCAAGACAAGCTTCGCTCCGTTTAAAAGTGCGCCATACACATCAAATGTAAAGCCATCAAATACGCTGTTGGATAATGACAGCAGTGTATCTGTTTCTGAAATGGTTAAGTAGTTTGTATTTTTGACCACCCGGGCAATATTGGAATGGGTCGTCATGATGCCTTTTGGCTGACCTGTTGTACCAGACGTATACATGATGTAAGCCGTATCGTGTAAGCCTGCTTCAAGCGGCAGATTCTCTGAGCTCATCAGTGAAATTTCTTGATCATCTGCAAACAGATACTTTCCATCAAACGCAAGTCCCTTCACTTGACCGATAAAGGATGAGTGAGTCAGTAGATGCGTTGCCCCGCTGTCTTTAAGCATGTATTGAATGCGGCTTTCTGGATAATCGGGATCAATTGGCACATAGATTGCACCTGCTTTTAAGACAGCAAGTAGACTGACAATCAGTTCAGGCGTGCGGCCCGCTAAAATGGCGATGACCGTTTGATGCGTGACCCCATTTTTTTGCAAATGTCTTGCCAATCGGTTAGCTTGTTCATTCAGCTCCGCATATGTCATCGTGTGCTCACCTGCTGATAATGCGACCGCATTCGGTTGTTTGCGGACATTATGCTCAAACCATTTCGACAAATATAGCTGGTCATGCTCAAGCTCGGGCGCATTCCATTCCTCAAGAATCAGCTGCTTTTCCTGTTTCGTGACAAGTGTAAGTGTATGAACCGATTGATCAGGATGCTTGATCGCCTCGCTCATCAATAAACTCAGCTGCTCCTTTAACCGTTGAACAAATTGAGGATCAAATGCTTTTTTGTTAAAGGCCAGCTTCAATTGCAATTGTTCTCCTGGTGATGCCAGCAAATTGAGATCATAGTTCGATTTTTCATACACATTCATGTTTTCCACAGTAAATCCTAACCGCGCCTCTTGCTCGTCCTTCTTTGCGGCTGGGACATTTTCAAACACGACAATATGATCAATGAGTGGCTGATGACCTGTCTTTGCCTGAATATCATAAATCGGAATATATTGATGCGGCTCGGCTGCAAGAGACTGCTGCTGCGTTTCTGACAGAAGAGAACGGAATGTCATATCATCTGTCAGCTGAATTCTTCTTGGGATGACATTGATGAACAAGCCAACCATTCTGTCAACACCAGCTAAATCTGCCGGACGTCCCGACACAACCGTGCCAAACAGCACATCATTTGACCGCTGATATCTGCTCAGCAGAATTGACCAGACCGATTGCAGCACACTGCTTAACGTCGCATTTTGCTGGAACGCTAACTCTGATAAAGCAGCCGTTTCTGCCTTACTCATCGACCATTCCAATTCGCCTAATTCATGTTCATTCGTTTGCTTTCTCTGTTCTTTAAAGGTAGATTGCCCATCAAACCCGGCTAATGATTGCTGCCAATATTGAAGTGATGCTTGTTTATCTTGTTTTTCAAGCCATTGAATATATTCTTTGTACGGTTTAACCGGTTCCAGTTTGTAAGGGATGTCATGTAAAAGGGCATGATAAATCGCAAATAACTCCTGCACCACAAGCCCAAAGCACCAGCCATCAAGAAGGATATGATGATAGCTCCATATCCAGCGATAGCTGGCAGGGCCCGTTTGGAAAACTGTTGCCCGCATGAGAGCATCCTTCGAAAGGTCAAATCCTCTCAGACGATCCTGTTGTTTAAATGTCTCAAGACGTACAAGCTGTTCGTCTTCAGAAAGATTCTGCATGTCCACCACATCAAGCGTAAAAGGACGTTTCTTCAGCACAACTTGGACAGGGCGCTTCACTTTTTCGTGGAGAAATACGGTACGAAAAATATCGTACCGCTCCACGATGACATTCATGCTTTTCTCAAGTAAGTCATGACGCAGTGTGCCCTTTACGTTCATATCCATTTGCTCTACATAAAAGCCCTTTTCTTGGTGATGGAGGGTATGAAACAGCATGCCTTCTTGCATCGGTGACAGATAATACATGTCTTGAACTTGATCCCTTTTAAATGAACTCATCTATTTCATCCTCCCTTCCCGTTTTTATGACTGATCTCATGTTGTTAGGTCAATTTCTCCTCAAGCATGTCAAATATATCGTCCATTTCATCCATTTCAAGGTCACCAGCAGAGAAATCACTTGGTGTAAATTCTCGTTCGTGCTGCGTTAAACAATGAGTCATGATGGATTGGATTTTTTCTTTTAGCAATGCCATGAACTGCTGTATCGTCTGTTCTTCATATTCATCTGTACAATAGGAACACGACAACATGAATCGATTGTGTTGAACAAGACCACTGAGATTCAGCTTATAGACAGCTTCTGAATCAGGGCTTGCTTGTCGTCCCATATCATAGGCGGACGGTCCAAAGAGTTCAGTCGTCACTTCCTGATCAATCTGCCCAAGATAGTTCAAGCTGATTTCAGGCTGTACATGCTGTCCTGACGATTCAGTGGCTGTGAGGTATTTTAAAATCCCGTAGCCGATCCCTTTATTCGGGACACGCCGCAGCATCTCTTTCGTTCCTTTAATAGCCTCAGCTACGGTCTGATCCGGCTTTGCTTTCAGTACGACTGGGTACATACTCGTAAACCATCCAACCGTGCGGGAGACATCCAGCCCTGATAAAATATCCTCTCTTCCATGACCTTCAAGCTGCACATGTACATGGGATTCACCTGTCCACTCCTGAACGGCAAGACCGAGCGCACATAGAAGAATATCGTTCATTTCCGTTGTGTACGGTAGATGAATGTCTGTTAAAAGATGCTCGGTTTCAGACTCTGAAAGTTGCATCTGTACTGCTTTTGTTTGAGCCACTTTTCTTTTCGTTACTTTATGATCAACAGGTAAAGTGGTCATTGGCGTCCTGTCAATCTCATTCCAGTACTCACTTTGGCTTTTTAACGGCTTGGACTGTGCGTATCGTTCGATCGCCTCTGCCCATTCTTTAAAGGAGTGGGTTTTAGGCGGTAGGACGAGCGTTTGTCCTTGGGCTGCCTGTTGATAAAGAGACATAAAGTCCTCTAGTAAAATTCGGCATGAGACACCATCAATCACAAGATGGTGTGTCACGATAAGTAAGTGATCGCCATCTTTTGCACGGAAACAGATCACTTTCATGAGCGGACCTGTTTCGAGGTTCAGCTGACGCTGATACTCGTTGGCATAGATGGAAATGGCTTTTTTCACGTCGTGCTCTTTAGATACATCATGAGAAATAACCGCAATCGGTTCAGTGAGCTCCCGCTGATTGTATTGCAGGATGCCGCCATCCTCTTGCCTGTATACCATGCGCAGTGCATCATGATGTGAAAGTAATTTCTGCATCACTTGTTCTGTCATCAAAAGGTCAAATCCATTTGGCGCATGAAGCATCATCGAGAGATTCCAATGATGCTGGTCAGTGAATGTTCGTTCAAAGAACCAGCGTTGAATTGGAATCAACATGACTTCCCCTTCAACCGATGATTGGTCGGCTGTCAGTTGATCAGCTTCTTCGATATATGGGCGCAGCTCCGCAATCGTTGGGTATTCGAAAAGCAGTTTCATATCGAGCTTCCAGCCTGCTTGTGTGAGCCTGCTTGCCATTTGAATGCCTTTAATCGAATCTCCGCCAAGGAAGAAGAAGTGATCGTGAATGCCGACTTGGCTGACGCCAAGCACGTCTTCCCAAATGCCACAAAGTAGTGTTTCCACTTCGTCTCTTGGGGCTTCGTATGCTGTTTGGTTCGCTTCCATATTTGGTGCTGGCAATGCTTTCAGATCGACCTTGCCATTTGCCGTCATCGGCAGTTGGTCAAGCTTGATGATCCAAGAAGGCACCATATAGTCTGGCAACGTGCGTTTTAAGCTTTCTTTTAAGTCTTCTGTTTCATTCTCCGTGATGACATATGCGGCAAGGGCATCCTGTTCACTGGCATCTTTGACCGTTGTCACGACTGCTTCTTTGACTGAATTCAGTTCAAGAAGCTGAGCTTCAATTTCTGACAGCTCAATCCGGAAGCCGCGGATGTTGACCTGATGGTCTTTTCTGCCGAGATAGATTAGCTCGCCATCCTCCGTCCATTTCACTAAATCGCCTGTCAGGTACATGCGCTCACCTGGATAAAATGGATCTGGGACAAAGCTTTTCTCTGTTTCCTCTAGAAGATTCCAGTACCCTCTTGCCAGTCCTTTTCCTGCGATCACAAGCTCACCCGGTACGCCTGGCGGCGAGAGATCATATAACGAACCCATAATGTAAAAACGGGTATTGGCAATCGCTGTTCCGATCGGAAGCGTGCCTTGATCTGGCTCGATGATCCCGCTTGTCGCTACGACTGTGTTTTCAGTTGGACCGTAGTTATTCACGAGTTGATATGGAACAGGCTTTACCTGTTTCAGCTTGTCTCCTCCTGTTAGTAAGTAACGCAAGGAGTGATTGTCCATCGACATAAACTGCTCGCATAGCTGAGTCGGCAGGAATGCAATGGTGATATTTTCGTCATTGAAATACGCATTGAGCTTGATCATATCGAGACGAATCGCTTCATCAATGATGTGCAGCTCTGCGCCGGCGATCCATGTCGGGAACATTTCCCAAATGGAAGCATCAAAGCCAAAGCCGGCATATTTAGCGGTTCGATCCGCATTGGTCACTTGGAAAGCATGATTGTGCCAGAACGCAAGATTCACAAGGGACTGGTGCTCAACCATGACACCCTTCGGCTGTCCTGTTGTTCCAGACGTGTAAATCATATAAGCGAGATCAGTTGGTTTGACATAAACATGAATGTCTTGTGCTTCGCTTTCTACCGCATCTTCTATCAATAGGACATGACCTGTGAAGGAAGTTGGTGCAGTTAATCCTTTTTGCATGAGAAGCACCTCTGCCCCGCAGTCTTCCAGCATGTAGGCAATACGCTGATCCGGATAATCCGCATCAATTGGAACGAATGTCGCACCTGACTTCAGGACGCCAAGGACGGCTGCCGTCATGTCAAGGGACGGACGGGTGAGAATGCCGACGCGGTCTCCTCTTTTTATGCCGTTTGAGATGAGCCTTGAAGCGACTGTATTTGCCCGATTGTTCAGTTCCTCATACGTCCAGCTCGTTCCGCGGAAGGTCGCCGCTTTTTGATGAGGTGTCTGGTATGCCTTAGCCTCAATCAGTGCATGAACCGTTTGATCTGACGGTACATGTAGCACAGGGCCTGACCATTCATTGATCAGTTCTTGTTTTTCCTCTTCATTTAAGATCGAAAGCGATGAAATTGGTTCATTTAGCTTCGCCAGCATCTCGTCTATGATTTGTTCATAATATCGACTCCAACGCTGAATGGTCTTCTTTTTAAACAGCGCCGTTGCATATTCAAAGCGTAAGCCCACTTTGTTCTTTTCTTCGAATATACCGAGCGTTACATCAAATTTTGCATGAACTGTCTCTTGCTGTTTTTGCGAAAGCTTGAATCCATTTAGTTTCGGTAACGTCATATCACGGTCATCCGTTGTCAGCATGACACTAAACAATGGGTTGCGGCTAGTGTCTTTCGGAAGATCTAACTGTGCTACCAATTCCTCAAACGGAAATTCTTGATGTTCATAGGCTGATAGACTTCGATCTTTCATTTTTTCAAGCAATTGTGCTGTGGTTTCCTCGAGCTGCACTTCATGTCGAAGAGCCAGTGTATTCACAAACATGCCTGGAACCCGTTCGATTGAAGCATGTGTACGTCCTGCTGTGACAGCGCCTATGACGATATCTGTCTGCCCAGTTAATTTGGAAAGGAAAATAGCAAATGCCGTTTGCATGACCATGTTCATGCTTACACCTTTTTCAGCCATGAGTGCTTTAATGGTCTGCACCTTCTCAGGAGATAACCATCTATCGACTCGGTCTCCTTCAAATGACTGGACATGAGGGCGCGGAAAATCAAGTGGCAGTGCCAAATCTTCAGGTGGCTCTGCGTATTGCTCCAGCCAATATTGACGCTGTTTCTGGAGCAGCGCTTGCTGCTTTTCTTCCTGCTGCCACACCGCATAATCCTTGTAGTGCAGCTGAACTGGCGGTAACGTCTTTTTCTCATACAGCTCTGCCAATTCTTGAATGAGCAGACTGCGTGTGACACCATCTGCGATGATATGGTGCATATCCATCATGAACACATATTTTTCTTCAGAAAACTTCGCCACCTTTGCCCTCATTAATGGTGCTTGATGTAATGAGAATGGGGTGATGAATGCGTCTATGACAGGTTGCTCATGACCTTTCTCTACTTCAACAACCTCTAACGTAAACGGCACTCGGCGATACACTTTTTGAACGGGTACGCCGTCAATTTCTACAAAGGCTGTCCGCAATGATTCATGTCGTTCGATCAAGGCTTGCAGCGCTTCTTCTAGCTGCTTTACATCTAGACTGCCTTCCATCATCAATACGGCAGGCATATGGTAAGTCACTGCTTCTGGATGCAGCTGCTGCAACACATACATCCGCTTTTGAGCAGAAGAGACAGGATAGAAATCTTGCTTCTCCGCCGGCTGAATGGATGTCATGTCCGAGGAACCCACTTCTTCTAAATAAGCTGCCATCGCGCGTATCGTTGGCTTTTCAAAAAGGGCTTTGAGCGGCACATGCTTGTTCAGCTTGGCTTGCATTTTTGAAATGAGCACCATGCCTTTGAGGGAATGACCTCCCAATTCAAAGAAGTGATCATGCACACCTATTTGTTCAACCGCAAGTACTTCTGACCAAATATCGCAAAGTGTCTGCTCAAGTGCCGTTTTTGGTGCTACATGCACCGCGCGATTCATATGCACCTCGTGCGGAAGCGGCAGAGACTTCGCATCTACCTTTCCGTTTTGCGCGAGCGGGATGTGGTCGACTTTGACAAAGTACGTTGGGATCATATAATCCGGCAGTGTCTCCGCAAGCTTTTCTCTAAACGTCAGTGTTCCAATCGGTTCAGGCGACGTGTAATAAAGTGCAAGCTCTGGTAAACGGGACATATGAAGTACTTTGACATACACCTCTTGAATGGATAATCGTGCACGTGCGGCATGCTCAATTTCCTGCTTCTCAATACGATAGCCGCGGATTTTTACTTGATCATCTATTCTTCCGAGAAACTCTATGTCTCCATTTGCATGCTGTCTGACCAAATCTCCTGTACGATACATCCGTTCTTCAGAAAAATACGGATTTTCTAGAAAACGCTCTGCCGTTAATTCAGGCTGATTCAAATACCCTCTCGATACACCTTCCCCTGATATATAAAGCTCTCCAGGTGCGCCATAAGGAACGAGGCGCTGCTGCCGATTGAGTACGAGCGCTCTTGTGTGAGCAATTGGCTGTCCGATCACAGAGCGATCCTTGAGTGTGCCTAGCTCTTGTTTTGTGATCAGCTTGGTCACAGTTCCAATGGTTGTCTCTGTCGGGCCGTAGTGGTTCATCACAGCCACACATGGATGCTGTTCCATAAATGTCTCCACATCCTCAGAGACAATCGGTTCTCCTCCAAGTATGACAAGGCGTAAAGCGTTAAATGCATGATCCTTCGAATCTGCCATCATATGAAATAAGGATGGTGTCATTTTTATATAAGTCAGCTCTTGTTCATCAATTAAACGCATGAGTCGTACCGGGTCTGTATACACATCTTCACGAGGCACATACAGGGTTCCTCCTGCCTTTAAGACAGGGAAAATGCTTGTGTAACCAAGATCATATGCATAAGAAGAAAGAAGTGCCGTCCGATCGCATTCTTGCAATGTCACCTCATTTGTCAGCCAGTTAACGTAGTGTGATAGATTACGATGCGTGAGCTGAACACCCTTCGGTTTTCCTGTTGTCCCAGATGTGTAAATCACATACGAAAGTTGATTGGCTGATGCTTCCGGTAAATCTAACATGCGGCTTTGAAGTACTGCTTTTTCAACCTGCACGACCTGAATCGACTTGTGATGTTGATAGGACCCTGCAAGAGACTCATTTGTTACGATCACTTGTGCACCTGAATCTTCTAACGTGTAATTGATACGTTCCGCAGGGAAGGCCGGATCAATTGGCACAAATGCACCTCCTGCTTTCATCACACCAAGCATTGAAACGATGACATAGACAGAGCGATCAAGAATCAGCGCTACAGTCTTTTCTTTCTCGACGCCACGTATCTTCAGTTCACTGCCAAGCGCATTTGACATGTCTTCCAGCTCGCGGTAAGTGAGCTTCCGTTGATCATCCATCACCGCAATGGCATCTGGTGTTTCCTTTGCCTGACGTGAAAATTGGACGTGGAAAGGCTCATGATGATTTGTTTGCACTTCGTCTTTTTTCTCCAACCGCTCTATTTGCTCATGCTGTTCAAGAATAGGGAGCAAGCCGATCTGTTCCTCCGGGTGTTGGACCGCTTCATGAATAATCGCAAGAAGATGCGTTCCGAATCTGCGGACCGTCTCTTCATTAAATAACGCCGCTGCATAGTCAAAGCTCAGCTTTAATGCTCCCTCTCGTTCAAATGCTTCTAGAGACAAATCAAATTTGACTGAGTGATGCTGTATGGCATAAGGCGAAATGTGCAGGTCGCCGAGCTTTAGCGCGGGAACCTCCATGTTCTGCATGTTAAATGACACGCTAAAGAGCGGGCTTCGGGTTGTATCACGATCTAACGGAAGACGTGCAATTAACTCTTCAAGCGGATAGCTTTGATGAGCAAAAGCATCAACACTCGTTTCTTTTATTTCTTCAAGCAGCTGTAAAAATGTCTTTGTTTGCTCTGGTTTTCCGCGCATCGCAACGGTGTTGATAAACATCCCCGGCATGTCCTGTATATCAGGATGTGTCCGTCCTGCAACAGGGGAACCAACGATGATATCTTCCTGACCGCTATAGGTGGCAAGCAGCACCTGAAAAGCAGATAACAAGAACATGTACATGGTCGTATCTGTTTTCTGAAGCAGGTCATGAATCCGCTGAGTCGTCGCTTGATCACAGCCAAACATGAATCGTTCTCCTGAAAAATCACGTTCCGCTGGACGCGAGAAATCAGTTGGCAGCTCTAATACTGGCAAGTCTCCTTCGAATTGCTTCAGCCAATAGGCTTCATGCTCCTTCTGTTTCTCCGTATCTTCTTCACTTAACTGCCAGACAGCGTAATCTTTATAATGAATGGCTCTTTCTGCAAGAGCTTCGCCATCATAGGCCTTCGCCAAATCTTGTATGAACGTCTTCATGGAGCTGCCATCTGTAATGAGATGATGTGCTTCCAAGACGAGAAGATGACGGTTTTCACTGACCTTCAACAACTGGGCTCGTAATAAAGGCGCAGCTGTTAAATCAAATGGTGATTGATGTTCAGAAAGAAATGCCTCCGCCTCTTCTTCCTTGATATCATGAACAGGAAGGTCAAATCCCGTCCATTCATTCACTCTTTGAACAATATCTTCTCCATTCATATGAAAACTCGTTCTTAGAATTTCGTGCGTTTGGATCAACTGATCGAACGCCGATTTGAGCCGCTGATATTCGAGCGTTCCTTCAAGCGTTAAGACGATTGGAATATGATAATTCGTGCTGTCTGGTTCAAGTGTCTGCAAAATGTATAAACGGCGCTGAGCTGGTGATACCGGATACTCGTCCGCCTGCTCTGCTGGTAAAATCGGATGCCCCATTTCTTCTTGACCATCCTGATCGATATATGTTGCTAATGAACGAATCGTCGGCTTCTCAAAAATCACTTGAATCGGCATTTCCTTTTGAAGCACCTCTTGAATCTTCGCGGACATCATCATCGCTTTAAGAGAGTGCCCGCCAGCCATGAAGAAATGTTCATCTACTCCTACCGTTTTTCCAAGAAGCTCCTCCCAAATTTGAGCGAGTGCCTTTTCTGTCTCTGTCTCAGGCGGAATGATTTCCTTTTTCTCCTGATACGCTTCGTCCGGCTTTGGTAAAGCTTTTCGATCTACCTTGCCGTTCGATGTGAGCATAAAAGCATCCAGCTTCATCACATGGTGCGGCACCATATAAGCTGGGAGCTCTTGATTAAATAAATCTCGCACTTCTTCTTCTGTCATTGTCCCTGTGAAGTAAGCAGTGATTTCCTTTTCATCTGAGGAAAACGAATGGACAAGCACAACCGCATCATCTATGCCCTCTTTTTGCTGAAGCACTGATTCAATTTCACCAAGCTCAATACGGAAGCCTCGAATTTTCACCTGATCATCTGTCCGGCCGAGGAATTCGATTTGGCCATCCGCGCCATACCGAGCCAAATCCCCTGTTCGATACAAACGGCCTGACGGCTTAAAAGGATTTGCCATGAATACTTGATTGGTCAAATCTGGACGATGGAGATACCCTCTTGCGACACCATCCCCGCCAACATACAGCTCTCCTGGCGCTCCAATTGGCTGCAATCGTTGATCATCATCTAAAATATAAGCCGACGAATGGTTAATCGGCTGGCCAATTGGAATTGGACCCGTTTCATCTCCTCTTACTTCGTAAATGGTCGAGATGGTTGTATTTTCTGTTGGACCATAGGCATTCAGCAAAACAAGTGCTGGATGATGCTGTTTCACAAGCTCCGCACTCTTCACATTGATCACGTCACCGCCTGTAATTAATGTGGTTAATCCTTTGAACATTTGTGGCCGCTGCTGAGCGAGCTGATTAAATAATCCAGTCGTTAAAAAGAGCGTCGTGATCTGATGTGTTTGGATAAATTGTTCAAATCGATGAATATCCAATAAAGTATCGCGGTCAACAGGATACAGCGTCGCCCCACCCAGCAGCGTGGTAAAGATTTCAAAGGTAATGGCGTCAAAGCTGACGGCCCCTGTATGAGCCATACGATCCGACTTATTCAAGCCTAATTTCTCCTGAGAGCAAGCCAATCTCACAATATGCTGATGCTCAATTTGAACCCCTTTTGGCTGTCCAGTTGATCCCGATGTATACATGATATACGCCAAGTGAGATGGAGACGTCCTGACTGATACATCCATGTGTGAGTGATGAGGCTGACTCGTCACATGTACAGCCTTGATCTGTTCATCAACTGGCGGCTGACTATCAGCATGAAGCAAAATGGATGCGCCACTGTCCTCAAGCATAAATCGGATTCTTTCTTCAGGCTGCGAAGGATCAATCGGCACATAAGCTGCCCCTGCGTGCAGAACTGCTAAAATGGCAATCACCGCATCAGCTGATCGGTTCATATACACTGCAACAGCATCTCCTGGCTGTACGCCTTTCTCAATAAGACTGCCAGCTAAACGACTGATTTCTTGTCCGAGCTCCTCGTACGTGAATGTTTGATCGCCTTCAACTAATGCCAGATGGTCAGGCTGCGCCTTCACACGTTCATTGAGCAGCTCAGGAATAGACAGATGCTTCGGATAATCTCGCTCCGTCTGATTCCACGCTTTGATCTGCTGCTTCTCCTCTTCCGTGATACACGTCACGTCCTGAAGGCGTACTTCAGGGTTTTGGATGATTTGCTTCATGAGATTGGTTAGATGTTTCGATATGTTTTCAATGATCTTTTCTTCAAAAGCTATGGCGTTGTATTTGATTTTCAATGTCCATGTTTCACCTGGATACACAAGGATATTTAGGTCGAAATTCGTTTGTTCAAATCCGTCCTTTACATCAATGGAAAAACCAAGACGTGCAGACATGGTGTCACCAGACAGCTCCTGATCTAAAGGATAGTTCTCAAACCCAACCAAATGATCAAAAAGCTGCCCTCCAGCAGCTGTCTTCTGCTGAATGTCATAAAGCGGCATAAAATCATAGTTTTCCGCTTCCAGTGCGTGCTGCTGAACCTTTTGAAACAGCTGTTTAAACGTCTGTTTCTGATCCAATGTCACTCGAACGGGTATCGTATTGATAAACAGCCCTGCCATGCGCTCAATTCCAGATACACTTGGAGGTCTGCCCGATACAACGGTGCCGAATGTGACGTCATCAGCTGCATGATAGGTGCCTAAAAGAACAGACCAGACAGCCTGAAACAGGTTCGGGGCTGTCACTTGGCATTGTCTTGCTACATTTTGAATGGCTTGTACCGTTTGAGCATCCCATGTAAACGTCCATTCCTGATGGTCGTATTGTCCGTTCGCTTCTTTTTGCTGCAGCAGCCCTTGATGCTGAACCGCTCCATCTAGACGCTCCTGCCAATAGCTTTCCGCTTCTTGTTTATTTTGCTTTCCAAGCCACTGGATATAATCTGCATAAGGCTTACCCTGTGAGCGATCCGGCGTTCGACCGTTCCGAAAAGATTCATAGTAATGAAACAGTTTTTTCATTAAAACACCCATGGACCAACCATCCATGATGATGTGATGGTTGCTCCAAATTAGATGCCAATTTGTTTCATTTACTTGAAAAACAGCGACCTTCAATAACAGATCATTTGTTAAATGAAATCCTTGCTTTCTCACTTGTTTTTTATATTGATCCAATACCTTTTGCTGCTCTTGATGATTCAGATGTGATAGATCCTCTCGATACACATCGAGATGACGTTCAGCAAGTACAACCTGACGAGGCTTTTGTAATTGTTGATAAACAAAGGCTGTACGGAGAATGTCATATGTCCGTATGAGCTCATTGAGACTTTTTTCAAAAAGAGCGTGATCAAATTCTCCGCTTATTCCAAGCTCAAGCTGTGTGAAATAAGAGGAGGAATTAGGGTCTAGCATGGCATGATACAGCATGCCCTCCTGCATGGGTGTTAAAGGATATACCTTTTGAATCTTCTGCTTGCTCATATGTCCACCTCTTCGTTTGCTTAAAATATATCCATTAGCTTTTCAAGTTCATCCATCGTGAGATCTTCATCCCCTACATCACTAGGTGTCATCTGGGTTTCCTCCTGTGATACGCAATGTGAGATCAGCGCCTTCACATTCTTTTCAAGAAGGTCCTTGAATTGTTCCATCGTACGTTCTTCAAATTCAAGATGATGATAAGAAATCGTCACATGGAGCATGGCTTGTTCGACGAAACCAACAATATCAATTGCATGAGGTTTCTCTGATTCAGGACTCAGCGATTGTCCTGGATGCCACGTTGAGCGGCTTAACTCACCGCTGATCTGTTCATCAAACTGACCAAGATAGTTAAAGCTGATATGTGGCGCGAGCTCAAATGAGATATCGTCCTTCATCTTGTCAGGGGTTAAATATTTTAATATGCCATAGCCGACTCCCTTGTTCGGGATGTGCCTGAGTTCCTCTTTTAAATGCTTGATCTGATAAGAAAGATCGTCTGCATGCGACATATCCAGTAACACAGGATACATACTTGTAAACCAGCCAATCGTCCGTGATACATTGACCGCAGGGAGGATGTTCTCTCTTCCGTGTCCTTCAAGATGAATAAAGTGTCTGTCTTCACCAGTCCACTCTTTCATGGACAATCCGAGTGCTGTCAGCAAAATATCATTGATGTCTGTTTGATATGCTTCATGTACATCTGTCAGCAGACTGCGCGTTTCCTCCTCAGACAATGTAAAACGAATGGTCTGTGTATGAAGCATCCGCTGATCCTCCGTCACATGATCCTTTTGAAGCGGTGTAACAGAATGCGCAAGTACCTTTTTCCAATAAGCTCTTTCCGACAGCAACTCATCTGACATCGCGTATTCCGTCAGCTTCTGGGCATATTCTTGGAAAGAGTGTGTTTTTTCAGGAAGTGTCAGGATTTCCCCGCGCTTCGACTGTTCATAAAGAGCCATAAAATCTTCAAGGAAAATACGCCATGACACACCATCGATGACAAGATGATGTACAGCGAGCAGTAAATGATCCCCTTGATCCGTTCGGAAAATGGCTGGCTTTACTAAAGGTCCTTCCGCTAGCGATATACTCGCCTGCACTTCATTTGCCAGGTTTTCTACCTGCTGGATTTGCTGCGACAGTTCCCCTTGTACTTCTACCACATCAACAGCCACCAAATTTTCTTCGATTTTTCGATGACGCTGGATTACGCGTCCTTCTTCAAGCGGATACACCATTCGCAAGGCATCATGATGGATCATGAGCTGCTCCAACACTTGCTGAACGATGGTTTCATCCAAGCCATTTGGCGCTTGGAGCATAACTGATTGGTTCCAATGGTGCTGACTCGTAAAGTTTCGTTCGAAGAACCAGCGCTGAATCGGTGTGAAAATGACTTCCCCTTCGACAGGTGATTGGTCGGCTGTCAGTTGATCAGCTTCTTCGATATATGGGCGCAGCTCCGCAATCGTTGGATACTGGAATAATAGCTTCATATCAAGCTTCCAGCCCGCTTGTGTGAGCCTGCTTGCCATTTGAATGCCTTTAATCGAATCTCCGCCAAGGAAGAAGAAGTGATCGTGAATGCCGACTTGGCTGACGCCAAGCACGTCTTCCCAAATGCCGCATAGAAGCGTTTCGACTTCGTCTCTTGGCGCTTCGTATGCTGTTTGGTTCGCTTCTCTATCAGGTGCTGGCAATGCTTTCAGATCGACCTTGCCATTTGCCGTCATCGGCAGTTGGTCAAGCTTAATGATCCATGAAGGCACCATATAGTCTGGCAACGTTCGTGTTAGACTTTCTTTTAGGTCGGTCGTTTCTTCATCTGTGATGACGTAAGCGGCAAGGGCATCCTGTTCGCTGGCATCTTTGACCGTTGTCACGACTGCTTCTTTGACTGAATTCAGTTCAAGAAGCTGAGCTTCAATTTCTGACAGCTCAATCCGGAAGCCGCGGATGTTGACCTGATGGTCTTTTCTGCCGAGATAGATCAGCTCACCATCCTCCGTCCATTTCACTAAATCGCCTGTCAGGTACATGCGCTCACCTGGATAAAATGGATCTGGGACAAAGCTTTTCTCTGTTTCCTCTGGAAGATTCCAGTACCCTCTTGCCAGTCCTTTTCCTGCGATCACAAGCTCACCCGGTACGCCTGGCGGCGAGAGATCATATAACGAACCCATAATGTAAAAACGAGTATTGGCAATCGCTGTTCCGATCGGAAGCGTGCCTTGATCTGGCTCGATGATCCCGCTTGTCGCTACGACTGTGTTTTCAGTTGGACCGTAGTTATTCACGAGTTGATATGGAACAGGCTTTACCTGTTTCAGCTTGTCTCCTCCTGTTAGTAAGTAACGCAAGGAGTGATTGTCCATCGACATAAACTGCTCGCATAGCTGAGTCGGCAGGAATGCAATGGTGATATTTTCGTCATTGAAATACGCATTGAGCTTGATCATATCGAGACGAATCGCTTCATCAATGATGTGCAGCTCTGCGCCGGCGATCCATGTCGGGAACATTTCCCAAATGGAAGCATCAAAGCCAAAGCCGGCATATTTAGCGGTTCGATCCGCATTGGTCACTTGGAAAGCATCATTGTGCCAGAACGCAAGATTCACAAGGGACTGGTGCTCAACCATGACACCCTTCGGCTGTCCTGTTGTTCCAGACGTGTAAATCATATAAGCGAGATCAGTTGGTTTGACATAAACATGAATGTCTTGTGCTTCGCTTTCTACCGCATCTTCTATCAATAGGACATGACCTGTGAAGGAAGTTGGTGCAGTTAATCCTTTTTGCATGAGAAGCACCTCTGCCCCGCAGTCTTCCAGCATGTAGGCAATACGCTGATCCGGATAATCCGCATCAATTGGAACGAATGCCGCACCTGCCTTGAGAACGCCAAGGACAGCTGCCGTCATGTCAAGGGACGGACGAGTGAGAATGCCGACGCGGTCACCTCGTGTTATGCCGTTTGAAATGAGTCTTGAAGCGACTGTATTCGCCCGGCTGTTCAGCTCTTCATACGTCCAGCTCGTTCCGCAGAAGGTCGCCGCTTTTTGATGAGGTGCTTCAAATGCCTTAGCCTCGATCAGTTCATAAACCGTTTGATCTGACGGAACGTCTAGGACAGGACCTGACCATTCGTTGAACATTTTTTGCTGCTGCTTCGGTGATAATAGCTGCATTTGATCTAGCGATTGTTCTGGCGCTGATACCATTTGTTCCAATAAATGAAGGAAAAACTCCTTCCATTTTTCAATCGACGACTGTTGAAAGATAGAAGAATTAAAATCGAACACAAGCTCAATGTGATCAGCCGATTCGTTTCCAGTTAAGGTCAAATCAAATTTGGCGATATTCTCTTCGAATGGCTCCGGAACAATATGAAGTCCATCCATCGTTAAATTACGGATATCCGCATTTTCCATCGAGAACACCACATCAAAGATTGGATGACGGCTAGTGTCTCGAACCGCTTGTACTCGGTCTACCAATTCTTCAAATGGGTACAACTGATGCTCATTTGCCTCTAACACAAGCTGATGAACATTTGACGCAAATTCTGCGGCTGTCAGATGTCCTGCTGGCTTTGTTCTAAGTGCCAGCGTGTTCACAAACATACCAATGACAGATTGAATATCAGGATGAGTTCTGCCTACAATCGGCGAACCGATGATGATATCTTCTTGTCTCGAAAGCTTGCTTAAAAGGGTACTGTAGCAAGTGAGCAGCACTGTATACGTCGTACTGTTGAGTGCTCTGACCAGCTCATCCAATTTCGCTTTAAGCGGCCCATTGATTGTAAATGAGACACGATCTCCTGCGAATGTTTGCACTTTTGGTCTTGGCAAATCTTCTGGGAGTGCCAGTACAGGCAGTTCTCCTTCTAATTGCTCCAGCCAAAACGCCTCTTCAGCTCTTTTTTGTGCAGCAAACGTCTCGCTTTTTGACCAAACCGCATAATCCTTATATTGAACAGGTAATTCCTCTAGTTTGTCTCCTCGATACAAGGCTGAAAGCTCTTCAATTAAAATGCCCACAGATGCACCATCTGAAATGATATGATGCATATCAATCAGTAAATAATGGACATTTACGGAAGCAGAAACTAGACCTGCTCTGAGTAGAGGCGCCTTTTCTATATCAAAAGGACGGATAAAATCATTCATCAATTCCTGTATGTCTCTTCCGTTCCCTTCGATTGTCTCAATGTCTACGGAGATGTTTGGTTCAATCCGTTGAACAGGTTCATTCTGAACAAAATCAAAGCTCGTTCGGAATGCTTCATGACGATGGACAAGCTGTTCAATCGCTTTTTTAAATCGTTTTTCATCAAAAGCACCTTCTAGCTTTAAAGCAGCCGGCATATGATAGCTTTGCTCCGCATCGGTCATTTTCTCCAATACAAACAGTCTTTTCTGAGCAGATGTCACTGGATAATAGGCCGCTTCTTCTGCGATCTCCACTCGCTTGATCTCCGTTTGATCCGCTTGATCAACCGCCAAGGCAAACGCCTCTAATGTTGGTGATTCAAATAAAGACTTCAAAGTGAGCTCCACATGCATCTCTTCATACAGCTTGTTCAGCATTTTCATGCCGCGTAGCGAATGGCCGCCGCATTCAAAGAAATGATCGTTCCTGCCGATTCGCGGCACTTCAAGAACTTCCTCCCAAATCTGCGCTACGTGATGCTCTGTTTCGGTTTGAGGAGGGAAATACTCATTTATCCCCTGCTCACTTAGGTCAGGCACCGGCAACGCCCGCCTATCTACCTTGCCGTTATTCGTCAGCGGAAGCTCGTCTAATTGCATGAAGAATGACGGCATCATATACACAGGCAGTTCACGTCCTGCTTGCTCGCGCAAATCAGTTAATGAGACGGATCCTTCGGCTGTAAAATATGCACATAATGTGTCATTTGGGGCTGCAATGACGACGGCTTCCTTTAATTGCGGATGGCGCAGCAGCTGATGCTCAATTTCTCCAAGTTCAATACGCTGACCACGAATCTTCACTTGATGATCGATTCGTCCAATGAATTCAATCTCTCCATTTGACAGCCAGCGGGCAAGATCACCCGTTTTATACATGACCTCACCAGAGCGGAAAGGATTTTCCACGAATTTTTCACTTGTGAGTTTTGGCTGCCCATAATATCCTTTGACCAGTCCATCACCAGCGACACATAGCTCTCCTGCTACACCTGGCGGTTGCAGCTGTCCAAATTCATCTACAATATAAACAGCCGTTTGACTCACTGGCTTTCCGATTGGAATGGATAACGCCTGCTCCTCAATGTGATTCACTGGATAATACGTAGTGAAAATCGTACTTTCAGAAGGACCGTACATATGAACAAGCTTGCCTTCCCCTACCGTTTCAAGTGCAGTCATGACATGAGGTACGGAAGCACGTTCTCCGCCAAATAGAACTTTTCTGACGTTCTTCAGGCTGCCTTTTTTCATATCGATAAGTAAGTGAAAAAGAGCTGTCGTGATCATTAAAATACTGACTTTCTCCTTCTCAATCGCTCCAGAAAGCTCATTCATGTTTAAGATATGATCCTTTGGCAGAACAATCAGTTTCGCACCGTTTAATAAAGCACCAAACACATCGAACATAAAAGCATCAAATACATAGTTTGATAGGCTCATCACCGTGTCTTCATGATGAATGGCAAGATAATTTGATTGCTTCACTGTTCTCAAAATGTTCCGGTGTGTCACCATATTTCCTTTAGGTTTTCCAGTTGTACCAGATGTATAGGTCAAATTCGCCAAATCCTCTGGCAATACCCGAATGTCTATATTGCTGTCTGATTGCTGAACAATTCCACGATCTTCTGTTTCGATGATGGTTCCCTCGAAAGAAGCAAGCACCGAACGATGGCGCAGCACTTGATGTGTCAGTAAGAATTGCGCACCGCTGTCTGTTAAAAAGTGCTTCACGCGTTCATCAGGGAAATCAGGATCAATTGGTACATAGACGCCGCCCGCCTTAAGTACAGCTAGAACAGAGAGTACCATCTCATTAGACCGTTCAAAGAATAAGGCTGCTTTCATCCCTCTTTCAAACCCATGTTCACGTAAATAATGAGCCAGCTGATTCACACGGTCATTTAGTTCTTGGTAAGAAAGAATCACACCTCCACATTGGAGGGCAGACTTATGACCGTGCGCCTGCACCTGTGCTTCAAACTGCGTCACAATGGTTTCTTCTGACGGATAAGGCGTCGGTAACGGATTCCACAGATTCAGTTGAGCTTCTGCTTCTTGTTCAGACAGTAATCGATAAGATCGAATTGCCTCCTCCGGCGCTTGAACCATCTGCTTCAGCAAATACATATAATGATGAAGCATCTGCTCGGCTGTACTTCGTTTAAATAGCGCCGTACTGTAATCGAGGACAAAGGATAACCCTTGATCTGACTCCATCGCTTGCAGCGTTAAATCAAACTTTGCAATATGGAAATTGGTTTCTTCGATTTCAACTTGCATTTCTCCTATATGCTGGGCTGATTCATGATCTGGCATGAGTGTAAAAACGGTATCGAATAATGGATGACGGCTAAAATCCCTTGGCACATTCAGTTTTTCAAGCAGTCGTTCAAATGGATATTGCTGATGCTCAAATGCATGCATCGTCTTTTCCTTCACTTGCTCGATCAACTGCGACATGGTTTCATTCGGATCAACCTCGGACCGCAAAGCAAGTGTCTGGACAAACATGCCAATCATGTCATCCAAGTCTGCATGCACACGCCCCGCCGCCGGTGTTCCAACCACGAATTCCTTTTGACCCGTGTACTTCGCAAGCAATGTATAGTAAGCAGAAAGCAGAACCGTATACAGTGTCGTATGGTGTTTTGCCGCTAGCTCCTGTAATTGCCGCTTTAACGTTTCATTGATTTCTTTGATCACACGATCCCCTGCAAACGACTGGACCGCTGGGCGCTGATAATCGGTCAGCAGCTGTAAAGCAGGAAGATCACCCGAAAATTCCTGCAGCCAGAATGCTTCTTCTTTTTGAAAATCTTGTTGTTCTTGCCAAACAGCATAGTCCTGATATTGAAGCTTCAATGGGTCTTTGACCGATCCCTCGTAAGCATCTGACAGCTCACGCAGCATCAAATCAATCGAAAGACCATCTGAAATCAGGTGATGCATATCGAAAAAGAGCAGGTGCTCCTGATCATCTAATGACTTCAGGCCAATGCGAAGAAGTGGTGCACACCCAAGGTCAAAGGGTCTGACAAATTGCTGCATATTTTCTTCCATCGTACCGCCTGTTAGCTGCTCTATTTGAAAAGGCACGGATGGAGCTACCCGTTGACGCGGAACACCTTTCAACGTATGAAAAGACGTACGCAGCATATCATGACGTGTGATGAGTTTTTCAAAGGCTTCCGTCAGCTTCTCTTGCTGCAGTGTTCCTTTTAACCTCACAACAGCTGGCATATGGTATGCAGTGCTTTGCTCTAATTGACTCACCATATAAACGCGCTGCTGTGGAGGTGACAATGGGTAATGGTCTAAGGCAGGTGCTTTAGCTATCACCGTTTCAGAAGATGTTTCCGCTTGCTCAATGTAGGCAGCCAAAGCGGCAATGGTCTGCTGTTCAAATAAAACGGACAGCGGCACCTCCACCTGAAAATCTCGCTGCACATGTGTGAGTACAGTCATTGCTTTCAGTGAATGCCCCCCTCGTTCGAAGAAGGAATCATATATACCAATCTTCTCTTGACCAAGAATTTCTTCCCACAAACGTACAAGCTTCGTTTCGAGACCGTTTCTAGGCGCAGCATAAACAGCTTGAACGGCTTTATCTCCTTTTAGGGCAGCAAGTGCACGACGATCAACTTTGCCGCTGACTGTGAGTGGAAATGCATCGAGCTCTTTGAAATAGAGCGGCATCATGTAAGCTGGTAGCTGATGTTTGATAGCGGCTTGAAGTATGTCAACTGACACATTTTCATGACGAGCTTGATAGTAAGCACTTAACGCCTTTTCCCCGTCCGCTTCTTCGACAACAAGTACGACAGCTTGATCCACTCCATCTACCTGCTCCATCACTGCTTCAATTTCGCCTGTTTCTATGCGGTAACCCCTTATTTTCACTTGATCATCCATTCTGCCAAGATAATCAATTGTGCCATCCGGAAGCCATCTGACTAGATCCCCTGTTCGATACATCCGCTCATCTGGAGAAAATGGATCTGCCGTAAATACTTTCTCCGTCAATTCAGGCTGATTCACATAGCCTCGTCCAACACCTATCCCTGCAACGCACAGTTCTCCAGCAGCCCCCTGTACCTGTAATTGATCATGGTCATTTAAAATGTAAAGACGGTGATGACCGAGCGGCTTTCCGATCGACACATAACGCTGCTGTTCAGAGGATTCGCGCAGCTCACTTAGTTCTAGGCGATGAACCGCCGCATCGACACACGTCTCAGTCGGACCATACACATTCCACAAAGTAAAATCAGGCTCACTCATCCGAACCGCTTCGATAAGAGAATATGCTGCTTTCGCAGGCAATGCTTCTCCCCCAACTAACATATGCCTCAAGGACAGCCCATCTAATTCCGCTGCAAGTAAAAGCTGCACATGCGCCGGTGTTCCGTCCGCTGCCTCAATTTGATGTTTTTTATAATAAGCCGCTAATTGAACACCATTTCTCGTTGTTTCTCGCGGGATGGTATGAAGCGTATGCCCAAATAATAGCGCAGCAAAGATTTGTTTCACCGATGCATCAAAATGGAATGGTGCAAGAAGCGCCATTTGAAGCTCACTCGCCTCTTCATAAATCTCATGATGCAAGGCATGGACCAAATGATGCAGCTGAAAATGCTCAATCATGACGCCCTTCGGCTTTCCAGTCGTCCCCGATGTATAAATCATATAAGCCAAATCCTCTGGTACCGACTGATCTACAAGCTGAGGCAGCAGTTCATCATCTAATGCGATTTGCTGCTGCACGACCATTTTTTCCGAGAGGGCACGGTATGTTGAAACGAACGATTCCTCAGTTAACACAATGGAAGCACCAGAATCCTCCACAATATATTTAATACGCTCCTCAGGTAATGCCGGATCAATCGGTACATACGCCCCGCCAGCCTTTAATATGCCGAAGATCGACACCATAGCCTCTGCCTTCCGATCCATTAAGACAGCAACAGGCACATCACGCGAGACACCTTTCATTTGTAAAAAACGCGCCAGCTTTTCTGCCTTTTGAAACAGTTCTCCATAAGTAAATGCTCCATTTTCTGCTACAACAGCTGTTCGCTTTGCATACTTATTGGCTGTCTCATCAAACAGATGGTGAACCGGCTTTTCAGCTGGCTTTTCAAAAGGTTTTCTCTCAGATAATTGAAGCAGTTCCTTTTGTTCATCTGGTGGAAGTAAAGGGAGTTTGCCGATCAGCTGGTCAGGCTGGGAGACTGCCGCTTCTAGTATGATTAAGAATCGATCAAACATCTTACTGATTTCTTCTTCGGTGAATACATCTGTACGGTAGTCCAAATCAATGGTCAATGTATCAGTATCCCAGCGGTCCTTTACATGAATGGAAATATCATTCATTCCGCTCCCGCTAAAGATCGGTTCAGTAATGAAAGACAGATTCTCTTTTTTCTGCCACTGCATGACCTGGTATTCTAAAGAAATATCAAAAAGGCGTCCTGTAAACCCTTCTCTTTCTCGCAAATCATTCATGAGGAGATTGTAAGGGTACTTTTGGTGACGCAAGATCTTCATTTGATCCGCCATGACCTGTTTGACAAAATCAAGAAATGTTTGCGACCCCTGAACAGATGCACGCATCGGAATCGTGGAAACAAACATACCAATCATCTTTTTTTCTTTGGCGTTTGTTCGGTTGCCCATAAAGGTTCCAAGAACAACATCCCCCATGCCGCTAAAACGATGTAAATATACATAAACAGTGGACATAAACATCGAGAGCATACTGACTTTCTGCTCCTCACAAAACGCACGAAGTTTCTCCTTCAAAGAATCTGGAATATCCCCTGAAAATCGCTCCGCATGTAAACTCATCTCGTATCCCTTATGCGGTTTTAATGAAGCGAAATCTGGAATATTGGCAAATTGCTCATTCCAAAAAGCTTGGTCTTTTTGAAATCGTTTAGAAGTTTCATAGCTTTGCTCACTCATGATGTGGTCAACGAAGGAAATCTCCTCAACCGGTGAGATGTCTACCCCCTGCAGCATGTCCTGGTATAAGTCGATGATGCGATTTCCCATTAAGATAATGGAGATGCCATCCGCCACAATATGATGTGCTTTACAAAACAGCCAGCACTCTTGATCACTGATTTGAAAGACCGTAAATTCAATCAAGGGACTGTCAATCAACGGCATCGGCTCACGGATTTGCTCATTCGCCCAAGCCCTCACTTTTTCTTCACTCCAGCCCTTTTCCATGCGAATCGGCTGTTCTTCATAAGGCTTGATATATTGAACAGGCTCCTCCTGCTCATGTCGATACACCAGCCTCAACCGAAGGGAGTCAGTTTGGCGAATGTACGCTTGAAGCACGTCAACGACCAAAGATGGATCTAAACCTGATACCGATCTCAATCTGGCGAATCCACCCAAATTAGAAATACTTGTACCTGGATAAAATCTTTCCGTGTAGAATACTCGCTTTTGCGCATGTGTTAAGGGGTAATAAACTGTATTCATTTTCATCCTCCGCCTCTTCTATGTTTTCTCCACCAATGTGACACCCAGCACCCTCTATATCAAAAGAACCAAGTCTATTTCATTAAAATAGACAGAATACGGAAAGAAGCCCACCCCGAATAAAACGGAGGGACTCCCATTTTGATTCGGTAACCTGGCGACCTTAGTAAAAAAGCAACATTTACCTTAGGACATGGCTTTGCGTCTCTACGTTTCCATAGATTTGCCTTTTTCTTCTTTTCTTTTTAAATATTTTCTATATTACGTCCACTTTATATGAAATTATTGTTTTTTTCACCGAAAAATGGGTGTAAAGATTCATGCGTTATGCCGAATGAATCACATAATAATTTACGATATTTACCGAAAATAACTAATAATAGTTGCGTTCAACCGAAAAGAATCGACTAAATACCGCAAAAATTTCATGTTTTCCCTTAAATTTTGCAAATATGACCGAAAATGTAGGATAGAGGTCTCCTTCCACCCTCCACAATTTCTTAAATCTTAAGAACTATATTCCCTAAAAAATTGAAAATATTTACCGTAAAAACAACACAAAAAGAGCTGCCATTTCAAATGACAGCTCCCTTGTTTCTTCATTATATTTACATCACCTTAGACAGGCCAATTGTTTTTTCAATAATGAGCAACGCAATGATAGAAATGATAATAAATATGACAGATATCGCATTGACACTCGGATCAAAGGTTTGCTCAATGTAATTAAACGTCCTGACGGGAATCGTAATCGTTTGGGGAGAGGAAACGAACAAACTGATCGATATTTCCCCAAATGACGTCACGGCAGAAAATACCCCACCTGCAATAATTCCTGGCTTTATCAAAGGCAGCGTCACTCGAAAGAATGTGCGAATGGGTCCTGCGCCAAGATTCATTGAAGCTAGCTCAAGCCGCGGATCCAAATTCGAGACACTGACACCTACTGTTCGAACCACATAGGGAAAGCCAATGATGACATGACCTATGACAAGCGCCCACAAAGATCCCGTAAACCCCATAGCCGTAAACAAATAGAGCATGGCAATCCCTAACACTACTTGAGGAATCATAAGAGGTGACAAAATGAAGGCTTGAATCGCCTCTTTTCCCTTAAAGGAAAGCCTTGCTAAAGCATACGAAGCCATCGTGCCTAAAAGAACCGTGAGAGGCGTTACGATGAATAGCAAAATCACACTGATACGCAGAGACTCCATCCATTCTGGATTCGACACGACCTCTTGAAACCAACGAACAGAGAACGAAGTCGGCGGAAATTCAGGAAAGGCATTTGGACTAAAAGCAGATAGGACAATGACAAGAACAGGTATGGTCAAAAAGAGATAAACCAATGACCCAGCAGTCCAAATCAGGATGGAAAGCAAGCGATCACCTAATGATTTTTTACGCATGCATCCTCGCCTCCCAGCGCTTCAATAGATAGCTTAATAAACTGACCACCACAAGCACACAAACCAATAACGTAAAGGACATCGCTGCAGCAAGAGGCAAGTTATACACCTGCATGACCTGCTGATAAATAGACAGCGGTAGCAGCGGCTGCATTCTTCCGCCGACTAAGAGCGGAGTGATATAGCTCCCAGCCGCCAGCGAAAAGACAATAATAGCCCCAGTCACCATCCCTGGAATGGTCAATGGAAAGGTCACATGAAAGAAGGTTCGAATTCGTCCAGCTCCTAGACTCATAGAAGCCGATCGTAAATGACGATCCATATCAGTTAAGCTCGTCGCAATAGGCAGCACTGCAAAAGGCAGCATGACCTGGACATAAGCAATAATCACCGCATTCATATTCCACAGCATAGAGAGCGGCTTCTCAATCACATGTAAATCTAATAACATGCCATTGATCAGACCATTTTGTGAAAGAAGGACAATCCATGCAAATGTCCGAATCACAACGCTTGTCAAAAGCGGCGAGACAAGTAAGATATAGAAAAATGCCCGCAGACGCGGATGAGGTGCCTTGACGAGCACGTATGCCGCAGGGTATGCCATCAATAAACAAATCACCGTTGTCTGTAAGGCTACCCACACTGTACTTCCAATCGCCTTCACATACGCATCTGTCGTGAACACATGAATATATTGAGAAAAGCTATACGTTTGTAATGTGTTCATCATTGAATCCACATCACGAAAACTGAGCACGAACATCATCACAAGCGGCGCTAGAAGAAATACAACAAGAAACAAACACGCCGGCAGCAGCATGAACCAATGAAATCGCTGATTCTTTTTCTTGATACGCATCACGTATGCACCTTCGAATCTAGGAAAACGATATCTTCAGGCTGCCAATTGATATGAATAGCTTCTCCAGCTTTCGGCAGCTCTGGAAATGCTGCATCAGAAGCATGAACAATCATTTCACCGCTATCGAGCCCCACCACCAAACGTAATGAGTGACCAATATAACTGACATCAGTCAGCACACCTGATACATGGTTGGACTGAATGTCTTCCCGCTCAGAAGATATGTTGATTCTTTCCGGACGGAGCATGAGTAAATGCTTCTCCTTCTTCTCTTGGTGTGACGCTGCCTTTAATTGAACTTCCTGCCCGTTTGACTGGATTAAATGAGGAACGATAAAAGCAGCTTTCGCTTCATCATAGACCGCCTCAAATAGGTTCACTTGTCCGATAAATTCAGCAACAAATCGATTGTTCGGCTGGCGGTACACCTCTAAAGGCGTCCCAATCTGCTGGATTTTCCCCTCTCCTAAAATCCCAACCCGATCAGAAAGACTTAATGCTTCCTCTTGATCATGGGTCACGAGAATGGTGGTAATTCCGACATTCCTTTGAATATTTCGAAGCTCTGTCTGCATATTTTTTCTTAGTTTTGCATCTAGGTTGCTGAGCGGTTCATCAAGAAGAAGAACAGATGGCTGAATCGCAAGCGCCCTTGCAATCGCTACCCGCTGCTGCTGTCCACCACTTAATTGATGCGGCATACGTTTCGCAAATGCTTCTAATTGCACAAGAGACAAACTCTCCATTACCTTCTCTTTGATTTCTGCCTTCTTTTTCTTTTGAACCTTTAGCCCATACGCCACATTATCAAATACGGTCAGATGCGGAAAGAGTGCATAGCTTTGAAAAACCATACCCGTTTTTCTTTGATAAGGCGGTAAATTCGTCACATTCTGAACACCAATATAGACGACACCTTCTGTTGGCTCTAAAAAACCGCCAATGATGTTTAATAACGTTGATTTCCCGCAGCCGCTCGGACCAAGAAGGGAGAAAAACTCTCCCTCATTCACCGTAAGACTGACATCGTTAAGAGCAATCTGCTCGCCAAAATGCTGGCTAATATGTTCTAAATGGATTCCACTCATACGATCACCTATTTTCCTCCGCCTAATACTTCGTTCCATCGATTTGTCCAATTGCCCAGCTCCGAAGTTGCTGTTTCGTAATCTACCCAAGTCAGCTTGCTATAATAATTCTCTCCAACCTTGACCTTCCCCTTAATCTTGTCACCGTATTTCACATCAGAATTCGACATGCCATAATAAGATACTGCCGAGAAAGCCTCTTGAGCTTCTTTTCCACTTAAATAGTTTAATAGTTTGTAAGCCGCTTCTTCATGCTGACTTCCCTTCGTTAAAGCCCAGCTCGCAACTGCTGCAACAGCGCCTTCTTTCGGATATGAGAAACCAATATTCATTCCTTCTTCTTCAAGTGCAAATGCTCGTCCATCCCAATATGGAACTGCTGCGACGTCACCACGTTCTAACAAGGTTTGAATAGACCCTGGATTGTCTGGAAAAGCAGCTACATGCCCTTTTAATTGCGAAAGGCTTTTAAAGGCTTTATCAATATCCTTAGGATTTGATTCTGTCCCCCCTTGAGCATGGACAAGCGCAGAGAAAAATTGCAGCCCGGCTGAATAAGTCGGGGATGAAATCGCTACCTTCCCTTTTAGCTGACTGCTCCATAGGTCTGTCCAGCTGTTTGGTTCCTGCTTTACGAGGTCTTTTCGATAAGCAATTCCAAGCTGACCCATACTAAAGCCTGCTGCATATTGTTTTCCATCAACAGTGAGCTTCTTTTGAACAGAACGGTAAAGTTTTTTGACATTCGGTGCTTGATCTTCATCGATAGGCGCAAGAACGTTTGCTGCAATGCCTCTTTGAATCGTATCAGGCTGTAAAATAAGCAGGTCATACGGTGGATTTTTACCATTTGACGCTTTTAATTTTGTAAACCATTCAGAATCCGCACCAGAGACGGTTTGGACTTTAATTCCCGTATCTTTTTCAAACTTTTCGAGGATCGGTTTGATATTCTTTTCCCAATCGCCTCCGTATACGCCAACGATTACAGTCTGCTGCTGTTTACCTTGATCCTGTCCATTCCCACCACAAGCTGTCAGCAGTAGAATCATTGATAGAGCACCTGCAAAAATAGTGATTAATCTTCTTTTCATGATTCATTTCCCCCTTTTTGTCCATCCATATGACGAAGTGCTTGAATAATATCTTTCTTTGTTAACGGCTCATTTCTATGACTGAAATATTGATGAACTGCATGTTTATAATGTGTACGTTCATTGGCTGGGTAGGAACGCAGCCGCACAGCAAGCTCGCTGCTGGCTTCATCCGTCCATACTTTCTCATAAGCTTCTCTGTGTTCTCCAACATCCCACATGGTATTAGCAGGATGATTACCCTTTTCACGAAGCTGATTCGTTTGCTCCTCATCAATCTTCCATTCATTTTGGTCTACATACACTTTAACGCCATATTGCTGCAGCGCTCTTTCTTCACTTAATAAACCTGCTTCCACTTCATGAAGGACTTTTTCTTTCTCTCTTGCAAATGGATTTCCCCAGCCGCCTCCACTTGGTGATATCAATTGCACAATTTCGCCTTTTTCAAGACGTAGAACATCTATTTTCGGCTGGTCTTGTTTTTCACCTTTTGCTGTGACTAGCTTGACCTCACCGATAGCTCCCGCGCGGCCGCCCATTAGCCCCCAAGGCTGAAACTTCATCCGTTCCATCCCTCGTGCGGTCACCATGGATTCAGGCTTGATCATTTCAAATTCCAAACCAATCGCATGTCCGCCTCTGTTTTCTCCTGCTCCGCCTGTGTTTGGCAAAAGCTCATATCGGTGAACATGAATATCAATATGCTGTTCTAAGCTCTCAATGGGTGTATTCTTCAAAAAACCAGACGAATGATCGATGCCATCTACTCCATCCGTTCCATTTTGAGCACCGCCGCCTCCGCCTAATGGTTCAACAACAGACATTTTCCTGCCACCTGTTTGATTATCAGGAACGGAGAGAACAACAATAGCTGATTGACCTGCACCTGCTGCCGGCACCGCCTCAGGTAACAGCTTACCAATGGCGCCTAGCACGACATTGAACAGCCGCATCGTAATTGAATGCCGAATACCAACAGAAGCCGGGTATTCTGGATGCACTAACGTCCCTTTAGGTGAAATCACTTCAATCGGATATGTGATTCCGCCATTAATCGGTATAAAGGGATCTTTACTAATAATGTAATTAATCAATCCTTGATATAGGAAGGAATGCTTCTGACCATTGGTGACAAGGTTAAAAGCTGTTTTCACTTGCGGGTCACACTCAGAAAAATCAAGTGTCAGCCGCTTTCCTTTCACCGTTAACTTGATTTTCAACCGGATCGGCACATCCGAGATCATATCATCATCTAAATAATCAGCGAATTCACTCGTTCCGTCCGGAATGGCTTCAATGACCTTTCCTGCACGAACCTCAGATTGTTTCAGGAGGTCCATCATTCCTTGTTTCACTTCATTTATTCCAAATTTCCCGATCATTTCTTTTAACCGAATTTCTGCTGTATTTACTGCAGCAATCATTGCATTGATATCCCCATCATTTAAATGACTGGCTCGGCTGTTGGCTCTTAAAAAAGTACGAACGACCTGATTCTCTTTTCCGCCTTCATAAATTTTCACTGGCGGTATTCTTAATCCTTCTTGATGAACATCTGTCGCTGTCGGTGAAATACTTGAGGGCACAAGTCCGCCCACATCACTTACATGAACAAAAGACCAAGCATAGCTGACAATTTCACCATCTACGAAAATCGGCTTAATGATATGGACATCTGGCAGGTGAGTTGCTAAACCATCTGTCGTATAAGGGTCATTTGTGATGATAATATCTCCTGGCTGCATCGGTCCGCTCTCTTCAATCGCTTTTTTAAGACTCAGCCCTAAAAAGATCGTGACACCCACTGTCTTCGGATAAACAAAGAAATCTCCAGAAGGCGTGGCTAACGCTGTCGCAAAGTCAGCTGATTCTTTGACGAAAGTCGTAAAAGACGTCCGCTCAATGACATGTCCCATGCCAGATGCAATTGCATTAAAATAACTACGCATCATCTCAAGCTTTGCTGGATCAGTTCTCATGTAAAGCCGCCTCCCTTGAAATCACCAAGTTCCCTGATTGATCAATGCTGCCTGCCCAATTTGGCAGAATCAATATTGTCGTATCATCCTGCTCAATGATGGCAGGTCCATTAATGACAGAGCCTACTGACAAAGTATCTCTGTAATAAATAGCTGCTTCATATTCTTTTTCTTCCATAAAGATTCGCCTAAATTCATGTGGCTTCAAAGATTGTCCGCTGCTTTCATGAACAGTTGTGAAAGGCAGCGGCGGCGTCTCGCCTATGACTCGAACTCGTAAATGAGTAAACTCGATGTTCGCCTGATCATCTCTATGACCATATTGACGCTGATGTAGTTTGTGAAAGGCTTCAATGAGTTGATGGATATCTTGTTCTTGCTTCAGCCATTCAGCTGATAAAGGTAATTCAATCTCAAAGGCTTGTCCTTGATAACGTGCATCTGCCAATAATAGTATGGATGTCTGTTTAATATGCTGAATGTTCTGCTGACTGAACCAATCAGTCGCTTTTCGAGAAAGCATCTCATAATCTTTTTTTAGTTGATCTATCGAGTAGTCTTGTAAACATATTTTCTTCGACAGTACCGCATCATGAATAAAGTCAGCGTTCAGGGCACCTAATGCACATAATGTTCCTGGACTTGGAGGAACGACCACGTTTTTCGCATGAATTTCTCGCGCAAGGAAATTCGCTACAACCGGTCCTGCTCCGCCAAACGCTAGTAAACTAAAATCTCTTGGGTCAAACCCTTGCTGCTCCATGACATTGCTTAATTCTGTGTACATATTGGCGACAGCTACTTGAATCAGCTGGTCAGCCGCTTCTTCTACCGTTTTGTTGAGCTGGTCAGCAATTGGCTGAAAGGCCTTTTCCGCCGCGGACAGCTGTAGTTGTAAATGTCCTCCGGCAAAACGCTCTTGATTGAGATAACCACATATGAGGAACGCGTCAGTTAAGGCGGCTTTCATTCCCTTTCCATACGAAGCTGGTCCCGGCTGTGAGCCAACTGATTCTGGTCCTGCTTTGAGAAGCCCTCCCTGATCAATCCATGCAACAGAACCCCCGCCTGCCCCTATTGAATACATCGCAACAGATGGAAGAATGATCGGAAAACCTGAAAGCTGATTTGACTGAGCCATCGTAGGCTGTCCATTTTGAATAATGGAGATATCTGCACTCGTCCCTCCCACATCAAACGTGATCAGATTGGATTCATTTGCAGCGGCTGCAATTCTTGCCGCACCAATGACACCAGCTGCCGGACCAGAAAAAAGTGTTTTAACAGGTGAAGTTGCTGCACTTTCTGCATCCATTAAACCACCATTTGATTGTGTAATGTATGGAGAAATTGGTACACCTTCTTCTTTCAAACGGCTTTTCAATGTTTGTAAATACTGTTTCACCTTTGGTTGGATATACAAATTGACAACAGACATCACAGTACGCTCGTATTCTCTCATTTGGGGCCATAATTCAGATGAAGTAAGGACTTCTAATTGCGGATAATGGTGTTTGATATAGGCTTTTGCCTGTAATTCATGAACTGGATTTTGATAGCTATGTAAAAAAGAAATGACAATACCTGCTAGCCCTTTAGACATGACCTGCTGGACAGCCTGATCTAATTGCTGCAGATGGAGAGGTTTTTTGATCGTACCATCGTGTATCAACCTTTCAGAGATTGGATATACATGCTTTCGTGGTATCAATGGTTCTGGCAAACGAGAATTGAAGTCATAAGGAATGGGTAATCGTAAACGCTGTAGTGACAATATGTCTTGAAAGCCTTCCGTCACAAAAAGGGCCAAATCTGCTCCTTTTCTCTGCAATAATGTATTAAGACCGATTGTCATGCCATGTACGAGATATTGGATTTTAGCTAAATCAACACCTCTGTCTTTTAGAAGTTTTAGCCCATTGATAATTCCCTGAGCTGGGTCGTCAGTCACTGTGGGTGTTTTGAGTTCAGTTAGCGCCCCTGTTGCTTCATTCATCAGCGATAAGTCAGTAAATGTTCCGCCTATGTCTATGCCAAGCCGATAAGAGACATCCGCCATTTGTACTTCCCTCCTACAATGTAAATAGAACGATATTTTGATAAATTACGACATTTTTTGATATTTGACTCCATATTATTAAAGCATATCGGTCTAGTCAATTTTATTTTTTTAAAATTTCTGTGTGTTAAATTCTTGAAATTAGCCCAAAAAGCAGTGATAAAGCCATTTTGATAAAGCATAATCTTTTTATGAACTGAAAAATTAAAATTTTTATGAATTTTTACAAATGTGAAAAGCAAGAAAACGAATAAAAACCGTTTTTCGAACTTTAAAAGGCGTTTTTTCAAAACCAGGAGAAATTGGTAATTAATTCTGCTATACTTCTGTTTACAAAATACGCAAACAAGAAAGAGAGCTAGCATCTATGAAACTTCTTAAAATCATTCTCTTGCTTTTACTGATCGTCGTTGGTGTAGCAACAGGCTATATTCAGCTGGAGCAAAGTAAACAAGAGACGACGAATTCATCTTATGACAAGACCATTCACTTCCCATCAGAACGTTACCCTGAAACCGCGAAGCACATAGAAGAGGCAATTGATGAAGGGCATTCATCCGTATGCACGATTGACCGTAAACATAGCGATGAACAAAGAGAACAATCACTTCATGGCATCCCAACAAAGCGCGGGTATGATCGGGACGAATGGCCGATGGCGATGTGTAAGGAAGGAGGAACAGGAGCTTCAGTCAAATATATTAGTCCTTCAGATAATAGAGGAGCCGGCTCATGGGTCGGTCATCAATTATCGGATGATCCTGACGGCACAAGAATACAATTTATCATCGATTAACGCCATTTCCCTTTTCTATCTAAAAAAATTTCCTCGTAACTGCATTCAGGTATTTCAAACATTTTTTTCATGCCGATAATCCTTAAGGAGGTTTATCCTACCTTATACCTAAAGGAGTCAAAAAGCATGAAGAAAAAGGGAAAACTGAGGCTTGGTGCCAAAATTTTGCTGATCTTTTTAAGTGTCATCATCATCTTTTCAGCAATTGTTGGTTATGTGGTGAATCGCGAAATGACAGAAAACATCAAGCACATGGCCACTGAAAAAGCAAAAGGTGATTTAAAGCTAGGCTATGCCTACCTAGATGAAAAAGTAGCAGGCTCGTGGCAGATAAAAGATGGAAAGCTTTACAAAGGAAATACCCAAATCAATGATCATGATACATTGGTCGACCATTTAGCAGAATACACTGATGATACCGTCACAATTTTCCAAGGAAATACCCGTGTCGCAACAAATGTCATGTTAAACGGAAAACGAGCTGTCGGTACACAAGTTTCACCAGAAGTGAAGGCCACTGTATTAGATAAAGGTGAAAACTATTACGGCACAGCAAATGTTGCAGGGAAAGACTACCAAACGGCTTATATGCCGATCAAAAATGATGCAGGCGAAACGATCGGTATTTTTTATACTGGCGCCAACCAAAGCATGATTTCACAAATGCTTCAGTCATTCTACATTCAATTTTTCATAGTTCTGTTGTTAAGCCTAATCGTTGCTGTGATCATTGTTTCTATTTTCACAAAGCGGATTCAAACCCGTCTCAAGCGTATGGCTTCTGCCATTAAAAGTGCAGGTGAAGGAAATTTAACCATCAATGTGACAGATACAGCAGGCGACGAACTGTCTGATCTGGCTGATCATTTCAATAAAATGCGGGAAAAACTAAATCACACCATTCTTAATGTGATGAACACGTCTGAATTAGTGGCAACCTCATCTGAACAGCTGTCAGCTAGTGCAGAAGAAACAAGTGCAGCATCCGAAAAAATCACCCATAGTATTCAGGAAGTCGCTCAATCATCAGAAGAACAGTCAGCTCAAATGACAACAAGTGAGCACACGATGATTCAAGTATCTAACGAGTTGGCAAACATCACGGAAAATGCGGGGCAAATGGCTTCAAGAAGTCAATTTGCACAAGAAATCGCCCTAAAAGGTGTACAGAATATTGGGGAAGTAAACTCACAAATGACATCTATTGCAAAATCAATAGAGGAAAATGGGACAGCCATTCAAGCATTAGAAACACGTTCGGCTGAAATTGATCATATTTCCCATGTTATTACAGACATCGCTAACCAGACCAACCTGCTTGCTCTTAACGCAGCAATTGAAGCAGCACGAGCAGGCGAGCATGGGAAAGGATTTGCAGTTGTCGCAGACGAAGTAAGAAAGCTCGCTGAAGAATCTCAATCATCATCAAATATGATTTCCCATCTCATTTCTGAAATCCAAAAAGAGATGACTCATTCAACTAATGCGATTAAACGAGTAAGAGAGGAAGCGGCTCAAGGGACTGTACTTATTTCTCATACAGAAGAATCATTTATTGATATTCAGCAGTCAATGAGAGAAATGGCAGATGGTATCAAGCATTTATCTAGTGCATCACAAAAAATCGTAGCTTATACAAACGATGCGAAACGATCCTTTGCCACTATTACAGAAGGGGTTAAACTAACAAGTGAACATTCACAACAAGTAGCCGGTTTAACAGAAGAACAATTTGCCGCAATGGAAGAAGTAACTGCTTCATCAGAAGCTCTTGCCCATTTAGCAGGAGATTTAAAAGCAATGGTTTCACAATTTCACATCTAGATTCCTCTTATAGAAGCGCAAGACGGCGACAATCGTCTTGCTGCCTAACATTCTCTTCAAGAATCACTCTTTCAACCATTCACATTCCAACGAAAATCTATGTATAAAGGAGTTTTTTAAATGAATAACTTAAACCAAGCCTATTCCCTATCTATCTCCTATCACCAAATCACCGTATACACCGGAAGCAAAACACCACCTGTGATTGACTGGTCAGATGATGACATTCTTCAAGGTTTCGCCATAGGAGATCACGGTGTATCCTTTGAAGGGGTCAACAACGGAAATGCATCTGTTACCGTAACTTTAAATAGCAATATGCCCCCAGCTTCGGCTGATAGAACGGTCACAGTGCCTTTTACGCATGCAAGCGATCAAGTTTATATCACAAGCGTCATGGCTCAGGTGCTGTCTTTCCCTATTCCAAAGGGAGACTATCAGCTCACCTGCTATACTTCTCAGCAGGCTGATCAAGACCTTTATCATATGAATTTCCAAACGGTGTAGGTCACGACTGATCGTACAAATCAAGCCACTTTTCCGCAAAGTCTACTGATTCTCTCACCGGTAATAAATATGAACTGGCAAGCCCGATTTGACCGTGATGATGAGTGCCTCCTGATAGAAGAAAGTCACGGCCGATCTGCTCAAATAATTCTTCTCTTGTGATAATATCTTGGTATTCTTTCCATACCCTCCATCCATTTTCTAAGATGGGAGCTCCTCTTGTCATGAGGTCTTGCTGAGGGATGCGATATTCAGCCAGATGGAAAGCTGTCAGACTTTCAAAAGATGTACCAATCAGCAGCACCTGAGCCTGAACATCATACATGCGGGCTAGAGGCGAATGTTCTCCTAATCCAAAAGAAAGTGCGTGGTGTTTCAGAAGCTCATGTTTCTTTTTCCCCCAGGCCGTGAATGAAAAATGAGGATGATTGCTTCTCGCCACGCCCGGGTATTTCCAAAACGTTTCCGCTACCTTTCCCATTGCTGTTGGCATCGAGTAAGCTGGATCAAATGCAGGCATCGTGTCTTTGATCGATTTCCACCATGAAAAAGGAACAGGCGGATCGATCCAATCAGCGGGCTCAGAAAGCTCTAACGTTTGTGCCGGCATGATTAGTGTCCCCTCTTCTGTTAAGGTTTCCATCAATGCTTGTATGAGGGCAACAGCGCCTCCGTTTACCCATCCAATAGATGATAAAGATGAGTGAACACATAAAATCATGCCTTTTTTCACACCAAGTTGAACCAAGTCTGCTTTGATTTTTTCCTTTGTCACCGGTCCAGCTTGATTTTCGATTAATTTTTTCATCGTTTCCTTATCCTCCTGCGTCTCTTTTCTTACTGCTGAATGAGACGCTTAACCGCAATAGACAGTTTATAATTTGCGTAATTTGTCAGCTCCGTTAAAAACAGATCCAGTTCATCATGACTGGAGAAATGACCTTCAGCCATATAACAGCCCTCACCACTTATTTTAAATAAATTCTTGATCTCTTCCTGTCGGTCGAGAAAGGACAGAAGCGGTTCGTGATGATGACTGCGGGTATAGAGCTGCATAAATGTTTGAATGGTCTTTTGCGTCCGCCAGTCAATCGAAATGGTATATGCTTCAATCACACCCTCTTCTTCAAGCTTTAACACACGATTTGCAACAGCTTGACCCGTTAAATGAACTTTTTCACCTAGCGCTTTCATAGTTAATCGGCTGTTTTTTGAGAGCTCTTTTAATATATCCAAATCGGTTTGGTCTAACATTGGCTCACCTCTTTCAAAAATCAAGTCCTTCTGATGAAAGACTTTCATTACCCTCTGTCACATGGAACTCTTTTAATATACTGTAAACTTAAGCAGAAAAAAAGGAGGCCTTTTCATGAAAATCACACTCATTCGGAATGCTACTTTCTACCTTGAATATGGTCAGGCAACTTTCTTCATTGATCCCTTTTTAGCAGCAAAAGGAACATATCCACCGTTTCCTCATACAGCCAATCAACATTTGAACAATCCGATTGTTGATCTGCCTGTAAACATTGACATAGACAACATGCTACACCCAGATGCTGTCTTACTCACTCATTTGCACGTGGATCACTTTGATGACGAGGCGAAACAAAAATTAGACCAAGACCAACCCATTTATACGCAATCGGATAATGACAAAAAAGAAGTTGAAGAGGCTGGTTTCCAGCATGTCACATGCATTGAAGATGAAATAGACATTTATGGTGTTCATATTCAGCGGACAGGTGGACAGCATGGGACAGGAGAAATTGCAAAGCGGATGGGACAGGTCAGCGGTTTTGTTTTCTCTCACCCTGATGAACCTACCCTTTACATTGCAGGTGATACCATTTGGTGTGATGAGCCGAAGGAGGTTATCAATACTTGCAAGCCAGATGTCATTGTGGTCAATAGCGGAGCTGCTCAATTTTTAGAGGGCGATCCGATTACGATGACGAAGGAAGACATTTTAGACGTTCACCGTTCTCACCCAACTGCACAAATTGTCGCTACTCACCTTGAGGCAGTGAATCATTGCTTACTAACAAGAGCCTCTTTACAAGCTTACATTCAGGAGCATCAAGCAGCACAAGCCATTTTTGTCCCAAACGATGGTGAAAGTCTCTCCTTCTGAATAGATTGATAAACAATAAAAAACCGGCACCTCGCTGCCGGTTTCATCCTTATGGTCGATGGTGCTGTGGTTTTTTCAGCAATGGCACAAATCCGTTGTTTTTCAAATGATTGTAATGCTCATCCATCCGTTTCGTAATATGTGTACCTTGTTCCTTTGTTAACACACCATATTGGACGTACTTCTCAATCACTTCTTTTCGTTTAGAAAGAATTTGCTGCTCAAGCGTTTCAATTTGTTTTTGTTGTTCTGTCGTTAGTTTTACTTGATGCGTTACTGGACGCTTTTCCATTTGGGGTGTTTCTCCATGAGCTGTTTCCATATAAAAACCAGACAACAGCATCATCGATAATATGATCAATCCACTTATTCTTTTCATCATTTTATTCCCTCCTTTATTCGCATTTATTTTGTGCACACTTTCCTTTTTTATACATATTCCAACACACAAATTGCACATAATATTCTTACTTTTTCGCTTTTCTTCTGAAAACGTTGTCCTAACAGAAAAAGCGTGCTATGTTTTGTTTTGTATAAAAAATAGAGGAGGATTCTTAAATGAGTCGTTTTTATCATAGAAAATCGATCTGGGTAATGCTTGTTGTGTCTGCTTTCATACTTGTCTTGTCTGCTTGCAGTCAATCAGGCTCTTCTCAGTCTGGAGATTCAAAGTGGGATGAGATTCAAAAGAAAGGGAAAATCGTGGTTGCTACTTCAGGCACCCTTTATCCAACGTCATATCATGATACCGCTAATGGCAAGGATCAATTGACTGGTTATGAAGTGGAAGTGGTCAAAGAAGCATTTAAACGCCTTGATGTGAAAGTAGAATTTAAAGAAATGGGCTATGATGGCATGCTGAGCGCCATTAATTCTGGTCAAGTGGATGCCGCTGCAAATGACATTGACATCACAGATGACAGAAAAGATAAGTTCGCCTTTTCAACTCCTTATAAATATTCTTATGGCACGGCGATCGTAAGAAAAGATGATTTGTCTGGCATTAAAACGTTAAAAGATTTAAAAGGAAAGAAAGCAGCTGGTGCTGCCACAACGATTTACATGGATGTCGCTCGCAAGTACGGTGCGAAGGAAGTCATTTATGATAATGCGACAAACGAGCAATACTTAAAGGATGTCGCTAACGGTCGTACAGATGTCATTCTAAATGATTATTACTTGCAGACACTAGCTCTAGCTGCATTCCCGAAATTAAATATTACGATTCACCCTGACTTAAAATACATGCCAAACGAACAAGGTTTTGTGATGAAGAAAGACAACACAGAGCTTCAAAAAGAATTAAATCGTGTCTTAAAAGAAATGAAAAAAGACGGAACCATGAAAAAGATTTCCGAAAAATTCTTTAATCATGCAGACGTCTCAAAGAAAATAAATGCTGATGTCGAAGATGTCGACATTTCTAAATAAGGAGCCACAAGCGTGGGAGATATTCATTTAGAATATATATTTAATCCTGCACTGGCAAAGGCGTCATTTCCATTTGTCATGAAAGGCATCTGGCTGACGCTGCTCATTTCCTTTGTGAGCATGTTTTTTGGCACCATTCTTGGCTTTTTTATTGCGCTTGCCAGAATGGCGAATACGTGGATGCTTTGGCTGCCTGCACGGCTGTATATCTCATTCATGCGTGGCGTGCCCATTCTGGTGATTTTGTTTATTCTTTATTTTGGATTTCCTTATATCGGCATTGAGTTTACAGCGGTCACTGCTGCCATTATTGGATTCAGCTTCAATAGCGCTGCCTATATTGCAGAAATCAATCGGGCGGCCCTCTCATCTGTTCCAAGTGGACAGGTGGAAGCTGCCAAATCACTAGGGCTCAGCTATTGGCAAACGATGCGCGGTGTCATTTTGCCTCAATCCGTCCGCATCGCACTGCCACCATTGACCAATGTCATGCTCGATTTAATCAAAGCCTCCTCACTGGCTGCGATGATTACTGTACCCGAGCTTTTCCAGCAAGCAAAGATCGTAGGTGGGCGCGAATTCGATTATATGACCATGTATATTTTGGTCGCCCTCATTTACTGGGGCATTTGCAGCGTAGTCTCATTGCTTCAGGACTTTTTAGAAAAACACTATGCAAAATATCTGTAACAAAAAAGAGCAGATCCAATCGACCTGCTCTTTTTTATATTCAGCTTTAATGTATTAGCCATAACCACGCATATAACCCCAGTAAAGTAAGGATCAAGGTTGGGATGGTCAGGATGATTCCGGCTTTCATGTATGCACCCCAAGAGATATGGACGCCTTTTTTCTTAAGAACATGAAGCCACAGCAATGTCGCCAATGAGCCGATAGGGGTCATTTTCGGACCAAGGTTGGAGCCGATGACATTGGCATAAATCAGTCCGTCTCTCATGACGCCTGCTGTATCTGTATGACCGATTGCTATCGCATCAATCAATACGGTAGGCAGATTGTTCATGACAGAGGACAGCACTGCGGCAAGCACGCCCATAAACATCGTTCCCGCAAGCAAGCCATGCGATGCTCCTTGTTCGATCCATGCCGCCAATATTTCTGTGAGACCGACATTCTTCAGTCCATATACGACGACATACATGCCGATTGAGAAAAAGACAATGGACCACGGTGCTTCTTTTACGACACGTTTTGTCGCCACTTGCGGACTTCTTCTCGCCAGCCACAAGAAGACAAGGGCAATACCGCCCACAATGATGGAGACCGGAACCCCAATGAGTTCCCCTGCAAAATAACCGACAAGCAGACAGCCAAGTACATACCAAGACAAGCGGAACATGCGGATATCCCGGATTGCTGATGCCGGTTCCTTCGCCTGTGATACATCGTATGTTTTTGGGATAAGCTTTCGGTAAAACACATAAAGCACTAGCATGCTTGCTCCAAGCGACACAAGGTTTGGCACGAACATGTTTGCTGTATATTCTAGAAACCCAATATGAAAATAGTCGGCTGATACGATATTGACCAAGTTACTAATAACAAATGGCAAAGAGGTTGTATCTGCAATAAAGCCGCTCGCCATCACAAAAGGCAGGATCATCCGCTCATCCAGCTTTAACGCTCTCACTACAGACAAGACGATCGGGGTCAAAATCAGTGCCGCTCCATCATTCGCAAAAAAAGCAGCCACGACAGCGCCGAGCAATGTTAAATAAATAAACATGCGGACACCGTTCCCTCTTGCGGCTTTTGCCATATGCAGTGCAGCCCATTCGAAAAACCCAATTTCATCTAAAATTAACGAAATAATAATGATGCCAATAAACGCAAATGTTGCGTTCCATACTATCTGCGTCACTTCCCACACATCGCCCAGATGAACGACACCAAAGGCAAGTGCAAGAATGGCGCCTCCACATGCTGACCATCCAATGGTTAAACGTCCTGGCTGCCAAATGACAAGGACGAGGGTCAGGATGAAAATCAAAATGGCCAAGGTGACTGCTCCCAAAGGTGGCCCCCCTTTCATAAAATCCTTATCTATCATACAACGAAACACAGCCGGTGTATGCCATTTTCACATGAAAACCCGCAGGTGATCCCGGGCACCTGCGGATTCGATGACTATTGATCTTTTTTCATCAGCATTAATTCAATAAATAACTCACATCGCTGGCTGAAGTGACTTAAATCGATTGAGGTCATATCAAAGATTTGTTTCATTCGATAATTTAATGTATTTTGATGAATAAACAACTGCTCCGCGGCTGGCTTTAGCTTGCAGTTATTCAATAAGTAGACTTCAAGCGTTTTTAAAAATGAGGTTTGGCTGTCACGGTCTTTTTCTTTCAAACGTAATAAATCTGGATTGAAGTCATTTTTCTTTTTTTGATGACTGTAAATTGAGTCTAAGAACCGGAAAACCCCCAGATTCTCGTAATCATATGGAATCAGCTCTTGTCCCCCCACAATTTTCACAGCCTTCACGACCTCTATCGCTTCAAATCGACTTGTGCTCATTTTCATGACATCTCGATATTCTCTTCCCATCCCAATATACAATGGAGAAGGATGGGCATGCGCTTTCGATTTCAGGTGAGCGATGACGTCAGCCGCAGTCGCTTTCGGTGAGTGCCGGTCTGACAAGCTGCCCAATATCACGACAATGTCGGCTTGAACGGAGTATACGTGATTCACCTTGTCTTCTAGCTGCAAATACGTCCGAATGACGTCCTTTACATCTTCTGCCGTCTCACTTTTGTTATCGGCAGCGTGTACGACCATGACAGTAAATACCGCTGGCAGCGGGATGCTTAAATTCTCAGCCTCCCACTTCAGTTCTTCTTCTGTATAAAAATGATCATCCATGACCTTTTTGAAAAATTCTTCAATCTTGCCTTCCTTTTTCTCCAGCTGTTTCTTATTCTTATAAATCACTTTTCCCACTTGAAAGGAAGCTTCATGCAAAAATTGCAGCTCCTCCTGCGTGAGGGAATCCTCAATGTCCTGCACCCAAATAAAGCCTACAACCTCTTGTTTGTGCTTGGCGCTCACAGCCACCCGCCGATTAAACCCGAGCTCGTCATGACCACTCACATAAAAAGGCTTTGACTCCTTGTGAAGCCGCTCGATGACCCCTGTTTTCTTTAACCAATCGACTACAGACCCCGGACATTCCTTTGAGAAAATCGTTTGCTGATTGACTGGGTCAAACTGCTGAATGCTGTAAGAATTATAAGCAAGGAGCTGACACTCTGTGCTTTCTAAAATGACTGGTTTTTTTAAATACCCGCTAATAAATGCAATTAACTTATCGACATCAAAAAATGTATGAAGCTTTTCTAATATCTCTTCCATCCCGATTGCTCCCTGATTAAGTAATACATTTATCATACTTCTTTCCGGACAGATTTGCATAGAAACAAGTCGTAGACAAGCAAAAAAAGCATGAACCCGTGTGCACAGGTTCATGCTTTTCCAACTTAAAACATTTCACTAATCGTTTTTGCCTGCATGTGTAGAGCTAGGTAATCTGGACCGCCTGCTTTTGAATCGGTTCCTGACATTTTGAATCCGCCGAATGGGTGGTATCCCACGATGGCTCCTGTGCAGTTACGGTTAAAGTAGAGGTTCCCTACGTGGAACTCCTGCTTCGCACGGTTGATGTGATCACGATTATTGGTAATGACAGCACCTGTCAAACCATATTCCGTGTTGTTGGCTACTTCAAGTGCCTCATCAAAGCTAGATACTTTCGAGAAGGCCAAGACAGGTCCAAAGATTTCTTCTTGCATCAAGCGAGATGTTGGCTCAAGATCTGCAAAAATGGTTGGGTGAATGAAATATCCTTCTGAATCATCACTCGTTCCGCCAGTGACTAAGCGGCCTTCCTGTTTGCCAACCTCGATATAATCCGTGATCTTGTCAAAGGACGCTTGATCAATGACAGGTCCCATGTAGACATCCGCAGAAAGAGGATTCGCTGTTGTTTTCGTTTCTGTGATTTCCTTCACTCGCTCGATCACTTGGTCATACAGCTTCTCGTGGACGACTGCCCGAGATCCAGCTGAACATTTCTGACCTGAAAAACCGAAGGCTGATGTGAAAATGGCATTAGCCGCTAATTCGACGTCTGCATCCTCATCTACAACCACTGTATCCTTACCACCCATTTCAGCAATGACACGCTTTAAATGCTGCTGACCTGGCTGTACTTTTGCCGCACGTTCAAAGATACGTGTCCCTACTTCTCTTGAGCCAGTGAATGTAATCAGGCTTGTTTTCGGGTGATCGACTAAGTAATCTCCAACTTCAGCTCCGCTTCCTGGTACAAAGTTCACCACACCCTTTGGAAGACCTGCTTGCTCAAGCTCTTCCACAAAACGTGCCGCAATGACAGGAGTTGCACTTGCAGGTTTTAAGACAACTGTGTTCCCTGTAACGATTGGTGCTACTGTTGTTCCTGCCATAATGGCAAACAAGAAGTTCCACGGCGGAATGACGAGCGTCACGCCAGTTGGTGTGTATACGTATTGATTGTGTTCCCCTTCGCGGCTGTTCACTGGTTTGCCTTTCACCAGCTCCAGCATTTGACGAGCATAATATTCAAGGAAGTCGATCGCTTCTGCTGTATCTGCGTCCGCCTCGTTCCAAGGCTTACCTGCTTCTTTGACAAGAAGGGCTGAATACTCATGCTTTTTACGGCGAATGCTTGCCGCAGCACGGAATATGACGCTGGCTCTTTCTTCTGGAGACGTATAGCGCCAAGTTTCAAATGCTTTCGCCGCAGCCTGAACCGCTTGTTCTGCCTCTTCTTTCCCGGCCTTTGATACGGTTCCAACAACTTCATCCTTTTTCGCTGGATTGATCGAGACAATTTGGTCTTTCGTTTCGATTCTTTCGCCATTAATCACGAGCGGATAGGTTTGACCCAGTGATTCTGTTACCTTTGCTAATGCTTGTTCAAACGCTTTACGGTTTTCTTCCTGGCTAAAATCCGTGAATGGTTCATGTTTGTAAGGTGTTGTCATCTTTGTCACGCTCCCGTTTCAAATTATTTTTTCGTCATTCCTTTTAAAGCAAAGGCAATGTTTGCCGGCCGTTCTGCAAGACGTCTCATGTAGTAGCCATACCACTCTCGTCCATACGGGGTATAGACCCTCATTTGATAGCCTTCCTTCACAAGTGCCTGCTGCGTTTCTGATCTCATGCCATACAGCATTTGAAATTCGAACTGACTTGTCGGTATATTGTGTTTTTTTACAATATTTTTCGTGAACTCGATCATTTGATCGTCATGTGTCGCAATGGCTGTATAGTTCCCTGTAAGTAATTGCTTTTCGATCAGTTTCTTGTAATTCTGATCAACGTCTTTTTTGTTCGGATACGCCACTTCGGCGGATTCCTTATAGGCACCCTTTACAAGTCGTAAAAATGGTTGCAGCTCATTGAGGTCATCAAGATCCTTTTCTGTTCTGTACAAATACGCCTGCAGGACCGTACTAACATACTCATATTGAGATTTCATCTCTTTAAAAATGTCCAGCGTTTTTTGACAGCGCTGTTCATCCTCCATATCGATTGTCACCATGATACGGTGTTTTTCTGCCGTATCTAAAATACGTTTCATATTGCGATACACAAGGTCATCGTCAATATCCAGTCCGAGTGATGTCATTTTGAGTGACACGTGGGAATTGAGCTTGGCCTCTGCAATCCGCTGAATGGTTTGAATACACTCATCCGTCCGCTCATTTGCAATCTCTGCCTTTGTGACAAACTCACCAAGGTGATCGACTGTTACAGCCATTCCTTGATCATTTAATCGTTTAATGACAGAGATAGCGCTCTCAAAATCTTTCCCACCGATGATTTTCTTAGATGCAACAGCACTTCCCCAATTACGAGCAATATGGTTCAAGAGACTGCTTTTTGACAAAAACAAGAAGAAATTTCTTGTGACCGACTCCATAAAGGGCACCTCCCACTCTTTGTAAGCTATGTCTTTATTGTAAGGCTCATAAGCTGTCCGCTACAATATTTGAAGATGACAAAAATTCTGACTTTTTTTGTGGTTTTATCACAATAAGAGATAAAAAAGAGCCTGCCGCTATCCGGCTGGCTCTTCCCTCCTACGCCCATACCTCATCAAGGGTAGACTGCAGCAGCTCATTTAATTCTTGCATCAGATTATCTTTCGGTTGATTGTAGCTTTTCACCAATTCATCAAAACGCGCCAGCTCTTTATCAATAAATGGGTGGACATGAGCGAGACGGTTCTCTACATCCATTTCTTCTCCGTCCATTTTACGTTTGAGCAGTTCGTGAATTTCTGCTAAAAGCGGGCCTTCCTCCACTAGCTCTTTGAGCAATTCATGAAAGTCCATTGGTGGAACTGTCCGGTAACGCTCAATCCACTGACAGGCAAGCAGCGGACGAAGCACATAGAAATACTTCTTGATTCGCACCTGCTCTCCTCGTAAATGCCGACTCTCATTCCGCTTCGCCATATTGAGGTAATGATACATCAAAGCCGCAGGGTAAAACGCTCGATCTTTTAATTCTCTTAGCTGCTTTGCCAAAGAGAAAGATTCAGCATAGATGATATCAGAAGACAGCCATTCCATAATGGACGGATTTGATTTATTGAATAGGCGCAGTGCCTTTCTAAGCTCCCAGCCGCTGATATCAAGCATGTCATCAATCGGCCGTTCAATGACATCACGATGCTCTTCCATCACCCAATACCATTCTTTCCGGGGAACATATAAAAAACGAACATCATAATCACTATCGGTCGAGGGAAATCCCCATGCCCTGCTGCCTGATTCGACCGCGAGGCAAATCTTTACGTCATACGTTTTTTCAATGTTTTTCAGCTCTTCCTTAATTCTCTCTCTCAAGCGTCCATCAACTCTTTCTATAGAATTCTGCATGACTTCTTCACGTTTTGGGAAAATACGAATAAGACATATATGAAAAAGGAGTTGGATCTGATGTCTATATCTCGCATTATGAAATGGATCACTGGGATTTTTGAAGCCTGCCTTGCTATCCCTGTGATCGGAGGTCTATTCGTTATCAGTAATGGCTATTCACCGCTCATGGTCATGCTTATTCTGCATATTATCACACTCGTCTTATCGAAGCGAGACCAGGGACCAATGATTGGAAGTATCATTGGAATTGTCACATCCTGTCTTGCATGGATTCCGATTCTCGGATTCATTCTTCATATCATCACTGCCCTTGCTCTCATTATCACCGCGTTAGTGCCTGATGAAAAAACGAGACAGAATACGAGCTATTAAAAAAGAGGCCTCCTAGAGAGTGGCCTCTTTTCTTTTAATTCGTTAAATGCTTTTGTAAGAAGGCAAGCTTCTCTGTTTGAAAAGCCGGGATGTACTCGTGTCCAAAATAGCGGTACACCTTTAAATCTTTATCTGTTTCTAAATGGTTGTATACCGCAAACACAGTAGATGGGGGGGTGATTTGGTCGATCAAACCGATTGCCATCAACGTGGGCTGTTTCACCCATCCGGCTAAATTGATTAAATCAAAATAGCTTAACGTCTCAAATACCTTTTCTTCCGCTTCTGGATCGCTGTTTCTGCGAAAGTATGAATTGATTTCTAAATAAGGCTGCTCCAATGCCACATCTACCGCACGTTCGAAATTTGATAAGTACGGATAATCTGCCACGACGACCTTCGGAATGTCTGAAAGTGCTGCAGCTGCAACCGCTAGTGCACCACCCTGGCTGCCGCCCACCACGCCGATTCGGTGTTCATCCACTTCTGGGAAGGACTGAATCACGTCGAGCGCTCGAACCGCATCTAAATAAACACCCCGATAATAGTAGGTCTCTTTCGATAAAATACCTTTTGTCATCCATCCCAGAGACTGCCCTGCTGGTGTCACTGTCTTATCTTCACTGCCGCCTTGACCGCGGACGAGCATGCCAAATGTCGCATAGCCATGCAGTGCCCAATTGACGATGTCATGAATGTCGCCGTCATAGCTTGCATTATAGCCATGAAAACGAACGAGTGCTGGATGCGGACCTGTTTGATCTGGTACCGCATACCAGCCTTCAATTTGAGATTGACCAAAGCTTTGAAACGTCAGGCGGTACACCTTAACGCCCTTTACTGGATAATCATAAGGTTCAAGTGCTGGCTCTGCCTCCACTTGGTTCAGTTCTTCAAGCGACGCCTTCCAAAAGTCTGAGAAATCAGGACGTGCTGTTTTCTTCGGTTTATACTTTTTTAGCTCATCTAACGGTAAATCAAACAATTGCATATCCTACTATCCCCCTTTGTTTTATTAGTTGTGTGTATCATATCACTGTTTTCTTGACGAAGAAAGACATTTTCATTACAAAAGACAAAACCTTCTGACATTTCTATTGGCAAAGAAGATTGAAACCTTTATGATAAAGAAACTGGCTTGAAAACTAGAGATTCTCAGTCAAAAAAATCGATCGATCCATTCATGGATTTCACATTCGTAATCATGAATAAAGGAGGAACCTGTATGAAAATCGCCCTTGTCCAGATGGACGTACAAATTGGAGAACCTGATGTGAACTTTCAAAAAGCAGAAGCATTTTTAGAAGAAGCGATCCGCGAGCAGCCTGATCTGATCATTTTACCCGAAATGTGGAATACTGGTTACGCTCTTGAAAAAGCCGATCAGCTGGCGGATGTAAACGGTGAACGAACAAAACAGCTTTTCTCTTCCTTTGCCCGTAAGCACCAAGTCGTTCTCATTGCAGGAAGTGTATTGAACAAGCGTACAGAAGATGAGAGGATCACCAACACGATGTATGGATTTAACCGCCAAGGTGAGCTTTTAGTCGATTATGACAAAATTCATTTGTTCCGCTTAATGGATGAGCACAACTATTTAACCGCTGGTGATCAGCTTGGTTTATTTGACTATGATGAGGATGTGAAGATCGGGGCGATGATTTGCTACGACCTTCGCTTTCCGCAGCTTTCCAGAACACTTGTCAACAAAGGGGCGAAGGTGCTTATCAATACGGCGCAATGGCCGTCAGCAAGAGTGGATCATTGGCGCAGCTTGCTTATCGCAAGAGCGATTGAAAATCAGTCATTTATGATTGCTGTTAACAGAACAGGCACAAGCAGAGACACTGAATTCCCTGGACACTCCATGGTGATTGATCCACTTGGCCGTACTTTACTTGAAACAAACCATGAGGAAGACATTTATTATGCGGACATTGACCTTCAGCTAGTGGATGAAGTGAGACAGCAGATTCCTGTGATGACAGATCAGCGTCTGGATATTTATTAAAAAGCAGGGTGCTCCCCTGCTTTTTGCATTTAATTAAACGTTTGTTTAAGCTTTTTGATAAAGGTCCATTAGGGCTTGAGCTGCTTTCGTTAAATACCTTTCTTCCACATATGCAAACACAAGAGTGCGGGTTGGGCATGAATCAATTTTCAAATAAGTGACTTCGTTTCTGTCCTCTTGTGCCACCATTTTCGGCACAACTGTCACACCTAGTCCATTTTTGACCAATGCCTGCGCTGTTTGAATATGACTTGTTTCAAAGGTTATCTTCGGCTGAAAACCATGTTGAAGACATAGTTCCGTGACCACTTGCCGAAAGCCGTATCCCTCTTTCAGCATAATGAATGCTGCGTCTTCCAGAAGGCGAAACGGAACAGCCCCTTTCTGATTTGCTTGATTGATGATATCGTTCAATTCCGCCTGTAACCAAGGTTGAGCAGATGGCGGTACTGCAAGAAGAAGCGGCTCTGTCAGCATGTGTTTCGTTTTCAATGATTCATGCTCGACAGGCATAGATAAAATAGCCAAATCCAGCTGACCAGCCAATAGAAGTTTTTCTAGCTCACGAGGTGATTCTTCTATTAGTTGAACGTGAACATGGGGATACGTTTGACAAAAGGTTTTTAATAAACCAGGCAAGACATATCCCCCTGTGACAGCTGGCGCTCCAATGTTCAGCTCTTTCCCCACCTCATAAGCTGCTTCTCCCATTTCACGCAGCAAATCATCTCTTTCCTTCAAAATGTTCTCAGCCCTTTTAATGAACCGACTCCCTTGAGGGGTGGGTGTGACTTGTCCATACTTTCGAATAAATAGGGGGGTGTCTAATTCCTCTTCCAGTTTCTTTATTTGTTGGCTTAAAGAAGGCTGTGCAATGTGAAGCTGGTCCGCTGCTTTTGTAAAACTTTTCTGCCGGTACACTTCCATGACATATTCCATCATTCGTATATCCACTTACATCACCTCATAGGTTTTAACTATTCATGTCATATCTTTTATGTCTTAGACAAATAACAAAAGGAATTTTACGATACAGAGACAACAAAAGGGGGAGAAGAAATGAATCCATATGCTAAAGCTGAAAACCAATTCTCACAAAATGCCGAGAACTATCGAGATTCACCTATATTTTCAGCCGGAGAAGAGCTGGAATGGATGAAAGCGACAGTAAATGCGAAAGGTCATGAGCATTTACTTGATATCGGCTGCGGGGCAGGTCATACCGTTTTTTCCTTTTCAAACACAATTTCTAAAGGCATCGGCATTGATGTCACGCAAAAAATGATCGAGGTTGCAGCAGCACTTGCAAAAGAACGCCAGCTGGAACATATTACTTTTGAACGGGCAGCCGCAGAAGCATTGCCATTCGCTGATGAATCATTTGATATCGTGACGTGCCGGTTTGCCGCTCACCACTTTCCAAACCTTCCCGCAGCCATGTCCGAAATCAGCCGGGTCTTAAAAAAAGGCGGCGCATTTCTGCTCGTCGACCATTATGCACCTGAGAATGCGGCACAGGATTCATTCATTAATCACTTAAATAGACTTAGAGATCCTTCTCATGTGCGAGAAAGCTCATTATCAGAATGGGAAGAGCTTTTCGCTGCCAACAAACTGACTCAAAAAGAGGTTCGTTACTGGGATCTGCAAATTGATTATCAGGACTGGATCACACGTGGACGCACACCAGAAAATGTCCAACAGGAGATCGTTTCCCATCTTCAAGCCGCAGACCCTGATACAAAGCAGCTATTTCAGCTTCAATTCGATGCACAGCAGCAGCCTATTTCCTTCTGCTTAAAAGCTGCACTCATTCAAGGAATCAAGAATTAAACTGATAGAAAAAGTCTACCTTCGTCGGTAGACTTTTTTATTTCGAATATACATCTTCACTGTCTCACAGGTATTGCTTTTCATGTTTGTGACACGTCCCTCCTCACAACAAGGAGTGCTACATCGTGTTTCTATTATAAGATAAAAGAACGGAGATAGGTTAGGCATTTTAAAAATTGTACGTAGATCCTCTGAATAAAAAAAGAACCTACCCTCTTTGGAATAAGTTCTTCACTGCGTGCGTCAATCACGGTGCAATATCCTCTAATACTTTCTCACGCGTTTCGATCATTTTAAAAGCAAGAATTGCTCCCACTACAGTCACACTTGCGAAAAGAATAAAAATAGTTGAAACACCGCTCACCTCTAAAATAAAGCCTATCATAATAGGAGCAATCGCTGAGGCCAGCCTAAGCCAAGCAGTAGCAAATGCCGTTCCAATCACCCTCATACGTGTTGGATAAATTTCAGGTGTATATAAATAGAGAAGAACTGTAATTGTCCCCATCATTCCGTAAGCAGCGGACCCTAAATAGATCACACTTTCTGGAGAACTCGCTCCGCTGATCCATAAAGCCGTTAATAAAGCACCTGTTACGATAAATGCAATGGTTGCCCAGCGCTTTCGTCCTACTTTATCAATTAAAAATGCACAAGCGAATACACCTACGGTCTGTAAAATATTTGTCAGAGAGGCTGCCCTTAATGAATCTCCAACTGGCAAATTGTAAACCGTATTATAAAGACTTGGTAACCAGTTATTTAAACCATTCGATACAAAGTAGGCAGAAAACCATAGTCCCCATACGATCAATGTTCTTTTACGGTAAAAAGTTGAAAAAAGCTCTTTCCAATCGCCCTTTTCAGTACTATTATATACTTGTTTTACAGGCATTCGTTTGTCAGTACTAGCTTCAATTTCTTCAATAATTCTTTCGGCCTCATCTAATCTGCCTTTCGAAATAAGCCATCTTGGAGATTCACGTAACATAAAAAAGAATACAAAGACGATTAGACCTCCAATGCCTCCAATTAAAAACATCCACTTCCACCCAAAGCTAGGTACAACAAATGCGCCGATTTGAGCTGAGATCATTAACCCTAAAGGAAAAATCATCTCATAAAGCATAAAAAATCTGCCTCTCCCTTGAGCCCGGGATAGCTCATTGATATATGAGGCTGCTACCGGCACCTCTCCCCCTACCCCAATTCCTTGTATAAAACGAAAAATAAACAGTGCCATAAAATTACCTGAAAACACACATGCAATACTCATGACGGACATGAGGAGTATAGTCCACTTTGCACTAAAAACACGGCCACGCCTTTCTGCTAACCATCCAAAGAAAATGGCACCAATCGCTTGTCCTATATAACCAGACCCAATAAGAAGACCAATTTGAGCAGGTGATAAACTCCACATGCCGATGAGAACTGGGAGAACAAACGCTAAAGACAGAGCATCAAAAGCATCAAAAAAGGTGGCAGATCCCATAATGATACGAGGCTTTAAATGCCATCTAGAAAAAGGTACACTTTCCATTCTCGTCAATAGTTGTGAAGCTCTATCAACAACTTGCCCATCATGAGAATTTGAATTTCCGCTGACTTCTAACGTCATGATATCTCCTCCTTATTAGAGGAAATGATGCAAAAGTACATGCCGAAGAGCGCTAAAGAAATCGCTTACATTTTAAATCAAGAGACATTCTAGAGCGTTCATACGAGTTTTCAGCATCTATCATTTCTTTTTTGGCGTTCCCGTGGTGCCCCGATCTATGTAGTACATAGGGAAGATATGTTCCATCGCCTCTAACTGTTCTCCTTCTAATACCTGTGTTAATAAAGAAACAGCTTTTCTCCCCATTCCAACTAAATCTACATGAACTGAAGATAAAGAAGGGGTTAGAAAACTTGCAATGGGCACATCATCGGCACCAACGACTGACAAGTCATGAGGTATGGACACATTTGCGTGATCTGCAGCTTTCATGACCCCCATCGCCAAAAAATCTGAAGAGCAAACAACTCCAGTCATGTGCTGGTTTCCTTGGAGAAATTGAGAAACCACTTCTACTACTTTTCCCCCATCAAATTCATCTAGCTCAAACACAAGTTCTTTGTTCATTGTTAACCCTAAATTTTTAAGTGTGCGCTCATATCCCTTGTAGTACCTCACACTATGCATCGAACTCATTGGACCATTGACCAGCCCAATGGTTCGATGACCTTTCTCAAATAAGGCCGTTACGGATTGACACACACCTTCTTCATCATCTGGCCTGACACATGGGAAAGGAGAATCCTCTAAGTAACTTCCAACAACAATAATGGGAATAGCTAAACTTTTTAACCAATCCATACTCAATTCTTCATTTCTTGGAGAAAATAAAATGGCACCATCTACAGCCTGTGTTTCAAGTAATCGCTGCTGCTGTATAGATGTAAATGACATCAACATATTGAATTCAGTTTCATCTAATTCCTTCGCAATACCATCTAAAATCGTCGAAAAAAATGGATTATTCAAAATATATGAACCACGCGGAACCACGACAGCTATATTGCCAGTCTTTCTTTTAACGAGCCCTCTAGCTCCTAAATTAGGGCGATAGCCTAACTCATCAATCACTTGTTTGATTCTTTCAGCCGTTTGAGCACCTACTCCTGGTTTACCACTTAATACTCTGGAAACAGAGGCGATAGACACTCCAGCTTTCAATGCGACATCTTTAATACTTACTGACACATTTCATACCTCCGGGAGTCTGTTGTTTTATACACTATTATAACCTGACTCACCTTCATCATGAAATCAATGGTCTGTTATCTACCGACGTTTTCCTTAAGCAAACCAACACTTTGAAGGCCCTGGCGAATTTCTTCTTTTTCCTCATCAGTTAAAGGTAATACCGGCTTCCTAGCAAGCGAGCTACTGATCAAACCTCGCTGATACATCGCTTCCTTCATGCGCAGATGAGAAGTAGATGAAGGTTCATCCATTTTATACACAGCATGCTTTAATTCAAAGATTCTATCGTAAACTTTATTAGCCGCTACAAGGTCTTTTTCTTCCACACATTTCACAAGTTCAGCGATCAAATCTGGCACGAAACAGCCGAAACCTACAAGTGCTCCATCAATGCCTTGAACCAATGTTGGCAATAAATATTCATCATGACATGTGAGTAACGATACATCTGGTGCATGTTTTTTCAATGCCCGTACATCGACCTCGTATTGTGCCATGTCTCTTTGACCAATTTTAAACGAAACAACATTCTCAATTTCCGACATTTCTAGTAATTGACTGGTTGTATATGAGGTTTTTGTCCATGTTGGATATTGATGGACAATGATTGAAATGTCAATCGCTTCTGCAACATCTTTAAAGAATTGGACAGGTGATTCAGGCTGCATACCGAATCTTAGCCATGAATGTGGCGGCATGAGAAGTATACCTTCACCACCAGCTTCTTCAACGGCTTTTGCATGCTGGATCGCTTCAATTGTCCCTTCTGCAGAAACCCCAGAAATGACAGGTACTTCCCCTTTTAATTCGTCGGCTGCAATGCGCACTGCTTCAGCTCGTTCATGTGGCAGTAAAGTCATAATCTCGCCAGTATGTCCATTGACAACGATCCCGTTAATCCCTTTGTGATCCGCCACCCAACGGACAAGCTTACGAAAAGCAGGTTCATCAATTGAATAGTCATCTTTAAAAGGAATTAAGACAGCCGGGAATACACCGCTCCATTTTTCTTTATTTTTCATAAACAAATTCCTCCCCATTCGTTATAGTAAACGTTTACGGTAAGCGTTTACGTAAACTATCATAGAATGATATTGCCGGAGGTGTCAACATTATTTTTTTAAAATTTTAATAATTCAAAAAACTATTGTTGAATTTTAGATACTATTTTATTTTTCCAAAAAATAAAATAAGGGATAAATTTTGTTTACCATATCAACCAAAAAAACCCTCATCTTCATGAACTGGTTGAAGTATGATACCTCTTTTCCCAAACGTCAATACACCAAAAAAAGGATAAATAAATTTTACTGTCAAAACATCATCCTATCTACGAAGAAAAAGACATCAATAGAAAAAAGTCTACCCTAAACGGTAGACTTTTTTTATTTCGAATATAAATCCCAGCCAAGCTTGAGTGTGTCCACAATATAATTGGCGACTTCCTCAGCCTCTAAATGATCTGTTTCCACCCTGGAGTTATGAAGAGAATAAATCTCCCGGCGTTCTTCAAACAGCTCTTTCATTTCATCAAGCGTCCGGTTGTGAAGAACAGGGCGGTTTTCAATTAAAATATCAAGCCGCTGCTTCCAATTCTCCCAAGATAGGTCAAGGAAAAGAACCGTACAATGCTTCAAGCAGGCACGTTTGATTTCTTCCTGTTTGAATGCACCGCCTCCAAGTGAGACGATCTTGAGTTGTGTATGTTCGCATAAATCGACGATATAATCCTTTTCAGCCTGTCTGAAGAATGCTTCTCCTTTTTGCTGAAACATCTCTGGAATCGTCATGTTGTATTTTTTCTCAATCTCCTGATCGACATCAATAAAATCTCGATATAGCTTTTTGGCAACTAGCTGACCAATGGTTGTTTTCCCAACACCCATAAAGCCAATGAGAACAATATTCCGCTGTCTTACAGGGATTTCTCTATTGATTTTCATGATCGTGACACGTCCTCCTTACGACAAGGAATGCTACATAACGTTTCTATTATATGATAAATGGAGCGCGAAAAGATAGGCAATCTTAAAAATTGTGTTTGACGACGTAGCCGAGCTGTTCAGAAAGCCTCTGTGCCTGTTCTTTCACTTTTTGCTGCAGCTGGGGAATGACTTCTTCAGTAAACCGTTGGGTTGGACCAGATATGGATAAACAAGCCTTCACTTCCCCATGAATGTTAAAGACTGGTGCCGCTACTGCCGCAGATCCTACCTCTCGTTCATCGATGCTGCAAGAAGTATACGTGTCAAGAATATGTTTACATTCCTTTTGCCAGTCATCTCTCATCACATGATCAGCCTCAGACGCTAATACTTTTTGTTGAAATTCTTCACTTTGAAATGCCAATAATACCTTTCCGCCTGCACCTGCGTATAACGGCAGCTTCTCACCAACCTTGACAAGATGTCGAATCGATTGCAGCCCTTCCGCCTGTTCAATACAAACCCTGCTTGTTGCATCCAGTACATACAGGTTGACGGTTTCTTTTGTTTCATCACGAAGTGCGTACATGAGTGGTTTAGCCAGTTCTCTCAATTTAATGGACTTCCCTGCAATGTATCCAAGGAGATAAAGTCTTTGACCCAATCGGTATTTCATTGTGTCTGGATTCTTTTCCACAAAATGATTCATTTCAAGTGCCTTGAGCAGTCTCGTTGTAGTAGACATTGCTAAATTCATCTCTTTTGAAATTTCCGTTAGCGTCAGCTCTTGACGTTCTTCACTAAAACAATAAAGAATATCCAAAGCGCGCTGAACCGTACGCAGTCCTGATTCTTCTTTTGACTTCTTATCAGCCATGTTCACTTTCTCCTTTTCCCCTTTGATTTCTTATCGACATAAACGATCGATTTTGCTATAATCCATTTTAAACGTTCCACTAAAAGAAAACAAATTCCACCAGTCGGAATAAAAACGATTGGAGAGGTTTGATGGAGGAGATATTTGAATGTACCTGCTCGTTTTTACACTTCTTATTAGCCTATATATTGTTCATCAACTATTTCCCGCTCCCATACTCTCCTATTTTGTTGGTCTGCTGGCCGCTGCTTCGCTCATCATTTCTTTTAAGAAAGCAAGTGGGCTTTATTTGAAAACAGGTGCTATGTTTCTCATGATTGGCTTGTTCTTATTTTTCTTATCCGACGAGCCATTGCACACGTTTTTTCTTCACTTTCATTCCATGCTAGGCTTGCTTTCTCTATTTTTCATGCTGCCTTTTATTCATTCTCTCATACATGTTGGACATTTCGATACACAATTAAATAAACTGCTCACACTGCATACAACGAGCACAAACCAGCTTTATCGCAAGAGTTCATTTGTCACTCATATTCTTGGCATGTTTTTAAATATCGCGACGATCCCCTTACTATATACATCGCTCAAACCGTCGCTGGATTCCCTAAAAGAACAAGTGAGACAACATCTTTATACACGTAACCTTTTAAGGTCATATGCATTATGTTTAAGCTGGAGTCCTGTTGAAGTGCTCGTAAGCGTCACCATTGATGCAACCAAACTCAAATATTATCAAATCGCACCCGTTACTTTTGGTTTAATGGTCATCGTGCTGGCGACAGATTGGATGCTCTTCTCTCGTCAAAGCAAACGATTCCCAAACATCATTCAGTCCGCAGAAACAAACTCCAATCCTCGTCGAATTAAGCGAAAAACCCTTCAGCTTGCTTTCATGCTGCTGAGTTTTATGACAGCCGTCTCACTTGTCGATGCATGGATTGGGAAAGGCTATTTATTCGCTGTTGTGCTAACCATTATTCCATTTGCTCTATTATTCTCTTCTGTCATCAAAAAAAGAAAACAATATATCGCCGTCTCTGTCCCTCATTGGAAAGAAAGAACCCGTCAGCTCTCCAACTATATGTGTCTATTTTTAAGTGCTGGCTTCTTTGTCGATATGCTGCTTGCCACAAACAGTATGCAGCCGATTCAAGCATTTATTGTCAGTATATCAGACGATGCCATTTTGGTTTATTGTGTCATTGGGTTATATTTTCTGATCACCGCTCTTTGCGGTTTTCACCCGCTCGTCTCGCTTGCTTTGTTAGTCAGCATGATGGCACCTGTCATCCAAGAACTTCCTGCTCTTCCCATTGCCATCATGCTTATCGTTGCTGGAACATCAACTGTCATGTTTAGTCCTTTTAATGTTTCTGTCTCCCTGTTAGCTGATTTGATGAAGGTCAACCCTTACCGTATCACTCGCTGGAATATATGGTTTGCTGGCTTTTATATCAGCATGGGTATCGCATGTGCAACGATCATCACTATTATCTTTTATTCATAAAAAAGAGAACTCAACTTGGTTTGAGTTCTCTTTTGCTTTCTCACTCTGGTTTTAATTGAATACGTTCAATTTTCCCTACGATAAAAATGTACGACAATGCCCCGCCTAATGCGACTAAACTGACGAATAAAATACCCCCGTTGTATGAGCCTGTCGCCGACACGATGAATCCGATAATAAGCGGAGTGATGATCCCAGCTAAATTAGCAAAAAAGTTAAATACACCGCCAGCCAGACCAACCATTTCCCTTGGTGCCACTTCAGACAGCATCGTCCAAGAGATATTAGACAGTCCTTGTGCAAATGAAGCGATGGATAAAATGGTCAGCACAAGCGGAATATTCGTTGTAAAGTTCGCTAAAACAATGGTACTCGTCAGAAGCAAGCCAATCACTACCGGCAGCTTCCTCGCTACATTAACGGATACGCCCTTTTTAAGCAGCCAATCAGACACATAACCTCCAAACAATACCCCAAAGAATGCAGCAATATAAGGAAGAGAAGCCGCAAAACCTACCTTAAGAAATGCCATATTTTTCGCCTCTGCTAAATAGGTCGGAAACCATGTTAAAAAGAAAAAAAGTGTAGACGCTACAGAGAATTGGCCAATATAGAGCCCAATCAATTTACGATATTTTAGAAGGGCGGCAAAGTCTGCCCATTTCAGCTTCCCCTGTGATGCTACTGTCAGTCCATCGCCTTGCCGAATCAATTCTAACTCCTCTTCATTCATCTTCGGATGCTCTTTCGGTTCGTGATAATACTTGTACCAAAAGAAAGCAAATATGATACCGAGCGCACCTGCCGTAATAAAGACGGTTCTCCAATCGAAAGTCGTCATGATCCAAAAAAGAAGAGGTGTCGCAAATGCAAGACCCACATACTCTCCAGCAGTATAAACACCTGTCGCAAAAGCCCGTTCCCGCCTTGGAAACCATGTGGTGACAATGCGGTTATTCGCAGGAAATGCGGGAGATTCTGTAATCCCAATAAACAAACGACAGCCGAATAAAAAGGCAAAGCTGTTCGCAAACGCCTGCAGGCCTGTGAAAATAGACCAAGTAATGAGTGATATCCCATACGTTACCTTTGAGCCAAATTTATCGAGAATAAAACCGCCTGGTATTTGCATCGCTGTATATGTCCAGCTAAATGCTGAAAAAATGAGGCCTAATAAGGCAGGATTTAATTGCAATGAAGATTGAATAGCAGGTGCAACAATGGATACACTGGCTCGATCAATATAATTAATGGCGGTAATAAAAAACAACAGAATCAATATGCCAAAACGGGCTTTCGTTGGCTTCATATAAGCGGGCCGCAATTCATTCCCCTTCAGTTCTGAATGCACTTTCATAACCATCCTCCTTTGTTTCCGCAGCGTGCGGTTCGGTTGAGCGCCTTAAATAACCCCTTTTTCCTCCAATTGTTTACACTCTTCTTCTGTTAAGCCAAGCATATTTGTTAAAATCTCATAATTATGTTCGCCTAAATCAGGTGCAATGTGCCGGATACTTCCGGGTGTTTTTTCAAACTTTGGAATGATCCCAGGCACCTTTACTTTTCCAAGACGGGGGTGATGCACCTCGACGATATTCTCTCGTGCTTTAAATTGCGGATGCTCGAAAATATCCTGAATACTTAAAATTGGGCTCACAGGAACGCCATGAGTATCTAGAATTTCTAATACGTCATCCCTTGTTTTCGACGCGATCCATTGAGAGACGATCGCATCCATCTCTTTGTTATGCTTCAGCCTAGATGCATTGACCGCGAATTTTTCATTCTCTAATAAATCTAATCGATTCATCGCCTCTGCCAATCGATTGAAGGTCGAATCCGTACTCGTCACAAGAACCAAATAATGCCCATCCTTTGTCACATAGGTGCCGGCAGGGCTTGAATGACCGCTTAACCCCGGTGAACGCTCACGCACCTTCCCAAGCTTGTCATATTCTGCAACCAAAAATTCTAACATACGAAACACAGATTCATAGAGGGCCAAATCCACCATTTGCCCAGTTCCTTCTGAATGTGTATCTCTGTAATACATCGCTGTCACAGTAGCAAACGCCACATATATGCCTGCAATATAATCTGTTAAAGAAAAGGAAGGACTGACTGGATGCCGGTCTGGAAACCCTTGAATATATGTAAATCCGCTAAACGCCGTCGCAGGTGTTCCAAATCCGGCCTTGTCCTTAAACGGACCCGTTTGTCCATAACCCGATACACGAATCATAATTAATTGAGGGTTGATTTCTTTTAATACGTCGTACCCCACGCTCCATTTTTCGAGAGTTCCAGGGCGAAAATTTTCAATCAACACATCGACCTGACCTGCAAGCTTTTTAAAAATGTCTTTTGCTTCGTCTTTGTGCAGATCCAGTGTTAGAGATTTCTTATTCCGTGAGAGACCTGACCATCTAAGTGGTTCACCTTCTGCAAAAGGGCCAACATGCCGCAGCGTATCGCCTTTACCAGGAATCTCGACTTTGATGACCTCTGCACCAAAATCCCCTAGAAGCACCGCGCCATAGGGGGCAGCGATCATCGTAGAGACGTCTAATATTTTCATTCCTTCGAGCGGTGTATTCATATTCATTGCTTGACTCCCTTTCATTCAAGTGATGAAGGGCTAAATAACTTTCTATTTTAGCCCTTGTCATCTTTCTGATTGACCCGGAAGACCCTGATGATTCAAAAGGAGGGCTTACCGGAGCAGTTTGTTAATCCTTCGGAAGCTGCCCTTGCGGTGTGTAAAGCCAAATCAGCCATAAAGGTTCATCTCCTGTATTTACATGCTGGTGCGAGACACCGTCTGGAATGAACATGAAATCATTTTGTTTAAAGGACTGCCTTTCTCCATCACAAATGACTTCGCCAGATCCTTTAATCACATAATCAAATTCCTCTGAACCTGGGTGATTGTGCACTGAACTTGCTTCTCCCGGTTCAAAAATGGTGAGACCTGCCATCATATGCTCGGACCCAACAGTATCTGGTGTAATGGTTTGAAATACCTTTCGAATCATTTGCTCCTCTGGATGATCTAAACCTAACCATAATGGGTTCCCATCTTGAAACGGATTCAATACTTTAATTTTCATTGTTACTTCCTCCTCGTTATGTTTAATTCACGCTGACATGTGAGCGCTTTGAATTTGGTGAATAAATATCATTAATATTCCAATGTCCATCCGTAGGGACAGGATCATTTTTCATTGCTACATCGATGACGCAAGGCTCTTGAGATGCAATTGCTTCAGCTAAAGCTTCTTTGAATTCAGAAGCAGAGGTGATTTTAATCCCCTTCATCCCATAACCTCTTGCAATGGCAGCAAAATCCGGAGAATAGCTTTCTCCACCTTTTCTGAAAACAGTACCGTACGTCGTTTCATAGTGCGCCATTTGCAAGCCAGCTATTGTTCCAAACGCACTGTTATTCATCACAATCCACACAACAGGAATGTTCTCTTCAACGGCTGTTGCGAGAACGGATGGATTTTGACCGAATCCGCCGTCCCCAACGAGTGACACAACGACACGGTCAGGCTGGGCAATCTTTGCCCCAAGTGCGGCAGGTGCTCCAAATCCCATCGTTGCAAAGCCGCCTGGTGTTAGAATGGTCCCTGGCGTGAGCACAGGAAATTGCTGTCCGACCCCATTTTTATTCCAGCCAACATCCGTTGTAATAAAGGCATCTGGCGGTAATACTTCTCGTACTTCCTGCAAAATACGCTGCGGCTTCATTGGGAAGGATTCATCTTGAATGTTCGTCAGGTTGCTCGCCTGAAAATCCTTACGATATGCCGCAATTTCCTTTTTCAATTCAGGTCGATTCAGCCCTTCTGGCAGTCTTTCTCTCGCCACTCGATTGAGTACAGTCAAGGCCTGCTTCAGATCAGCTACTGCTCCAATGTCAACAGGATAGTTACGTCCAATTTCATTCGGATCAATGTCAATATGAATGAGCTTGGTTGATGGGAAACGGAACGTATATTCTGATTCCCACGAACTCGCATCAGCTTCAGCAAAACGGGTGCCTAAAGCCAATATATAGTCCGCCGCTTTGCACTGATCATTGATAAATTTTGTCCCCCAAAATCCTGTCATTCCAAGGGTCATTGGGTGATCATCTGGCATGGCTCCTTTCCCCATCAAAGAATGGGCGACAGGGATACTTAGATGATCAGAGAATGCCTTTAATTCTTCAGCTGCGTCAGCTAGTAAAATGCCTCCCCCTACATATAAAAGCGGCCTTTCTGCCTGCAGCAATCGATCTAATATCCGATTGGCCGTTTGATCATCAATTGAAGGCTTTTCAATGGTGTGTGTATGATGGTTGATTTGTTCAAACAGGGACACATCTAGGTCTTTTGAGAACACATCCATTGGAACAGATATCAGCACTGGGCCAGGACGGCCACTTTCAGCTAACTGAAATGCTTTTGATAAAATCTCTGGAAATAATTCTGGAATATCGACTCGCCATGCTCTTTTCACAAACGGCCGGTAAATTTCGTATTGAGAGGCATCGGAATGAAGATTGATCTCTTGATGTGGGTGCTTTCCGTAGTAATGACTCGGGACATCTCCTGCAATGACAACCATTGGAATGGAATCAAGTGCTGCATTCGCTACCCCTGTTGCCGCATTGGTGAGTCCAGGACCTAGATGACTGAGAACAACAGCTGTCTGTTTCTTTGCTCGCGCATAACCATCTGCTGCATGTGCCGCTATCTGTTCATGTCTGACATTTACAAATTGAATCGAGCTTTTTTCAAGCGCTGATAAAAAAGCAATATTCGTATGACCGCAGAGACCAAAAATATGCTCGACTCCCCGATTCTCTAAATACTGAATAACCTGTGTAGAAATATTCTTCTTCATGTTTCTCTCCTCTCACGGTGCAGCTATGAATCTGCTACTCTCTTATTCTTTGAAAAACAATAGATAGAACGCTGTTCAAATCCTGTATTGCCACTTGCCCGGGAGCTGAGCTTTCTTTCCCTACAGCAAAGGTCATGACAGATCCAAAAAGTCCACCAACCATTCTTGTAAAAGCCCCATATTCCCCCATTGCCATCGAAATAACGGGAATCGACAGCTGCTTGTTCGCATGGCTGGTCGCAGAGAGCAGTGTTAATGCATCCTCATAGGAATGCGGCATCACTGCAATCTTTGCGATGTCGGCGCCGACTGATTCTGCATTGACGAATAGCTGCACGAGACGATCCAACTCAGGGGTACGCTGGAAATCGTGATACGACACAATTAAGGTGACCCCATTACTTTTAGCCGCCTGACTGACTTGCTGTAAATGTGTCACATCATGCATCAATTCATAATCAACGGCGTCCACAAGCTGTGTGGAACAAAGCTCGACAAGCAGAGAAACCTTCTCATTTTCTGAGAGTGATATACTTTCGCCGCCCTCCTTTTCAGAGCGGATGGTGAATAAAAATGGTATGCCCTTTGCCTTTTCTACCATTCCCTTAAGGGTTTCTATGACTTGTTCCTTGTCATGAAGGTGATGAAAAAAATCCGCCCGCCACTCTATCACATCAGGCTTCTTCTCAGTTAATACCTCGACCTCATGAAACAATTCTTCCTTTGTTTGCCCGATGAGCGGCGTACAAATCATTGGCTGACCGCCTGTCTGCACACTTTTTACCTTTTGCTGAAATGCATTCACATCCAAACGCCCCTTTCACAGACCCTGTGGAAGCACGATCATTTTGGTTTCGGTCATCTCCTCAATAGCGAAACGCGGACCTTCTCTTCCAAGACCACTTCGCTTAATTCCTCCATAAGGCCAATGATCCAGTCTAAAATTTGATGTCCCATTGATGACAACACCGCCAGTTTCAAGCTCTTTTGCTGCGTGTAACGCAACATCCAGCTGATTCGTAAAGATCCCTGCCTGCAAACCATATCGACTATCATTTGCTTCTTTAATTGCCTCCTCCAGCTCCGCATAAGGGAGAATGCTGACAACTGGGCCAAATACTTCCTCACAGACGACCTTGGCCTGTTTCGGAGGGTTCAGCAAAATAGCCGGTGTGATGCTCGCTCCATTTCTTTTTCCCCCACATAAAAGCTGTGCCCCCATACTCTCTGCCTCTTGTATCCATGTCTCAACACGCTGCGCGGCCTGTGCATCGACCATACAGCCGATATCACTCTCACTGGACAGCGGATCTCCAACGACAAGCTGCTCTACTTTTTGTTTTAATACCTCAGTAAACGACGGCATTATTTCCTGGTGGACATAAATTCTTTGAACAGAAATACAGCTTTGACCAGAATTACTAAAGCCTGTCTTGGCACAAAGGGATGCGGCTTGTTCAATATCAGCATCGTGATGAACAATCGTCGCGCCATTCCCTCCGAGTTCGAGCAATACTTTTTTTAATCCCGCAGAGGTTGTAATATGCTCTCCTCCGGCAGCCCCACCGGTAAAAGAGATGAGATTCGTTCTTTCATCAGTGACTAACTGTTTCCCAGCCTCGACCCCGCCAATCACAAGCTGCAAACTTGCCTCAGGGAACCCTGCTTCGAGAAGGAGTTTGACAAACGCTGTAGCAACAGCTGATGTTTGCGGTGCAGGCTTCAAAATAATGACATTCCCTCCCGCAAAAGCTGGACCAACTTTGTGACAAATTAAGTTGAGCGGTGCATTAAAAGGAGTAATCGCCAGCACAACTCCGACTGGTATTTTAAATGTCATGGCCATTGCTCCCTGCCCACGCGATGATACATTGCCTGGAATGGTCTCACCTACTAATCGATTCGCTTCTTCCGCCGACTGCGCTAGCGTCTCGATTGATCGTGAGACTTCATCTCTTGTATTTTTAAGCGGTTTGCCTAATTCTAACGAAATCAGTTTTGCGAAATGGTCTTTTTGTTCTTCAAGCAAGGTGGCTGCTTTCGTTAGAAGCTTTGAGCGTTCGATTGCCGATATTCCCGCTATTTGTTTTTTAGCATGCTGCGCAATAGAAAGTGCCTGTTCTATGTCTTCTGATGAGGCGAGATATGATGTACCGATCCTTTCTCCTGAGTAAGGATTGATGATATCTGTTTTCACACGATCGGTATCCATCCACTCGCCGTTTATATATGATAACGCTTTCAAACTGCTCAAATTTTCTCTCCCTCCTTCAAGTGCCGCGTTCCATGTCCTGCATAACGAACCAATCTTTCTTCGTTTGGACAAGGTCCCTTCACGAGGGCTCCCTTTGTCAGCTCCTCATATGCATGCGCCACGATGCCCATTCCTCTGGATAAGGAAAAAATGCCTTTTGCTGCTTCTGCTGGAATGTTTAATTCACATTGGATTGCAGCAGATACACCGTCTATATTCATCGTGATTTTCTTCCCTTTCAGGTGTTCAAGCTCATGTCTAATCGCTTCGGCTAACCGTAAATATATCCCACTGATAAGACCTTGCTGGACATATGTGTGACTTAGCTCATATAGACGTCTAACCCTCGGATCATCATCATGAAGCTGATGGCCGATCCCCGGGATTTTTTCCTTGCGAGTTAACCATGTGTGACATACTTGCTTGGCCGCAGACTGTATATCCTTTTGATCATCGTAGATCGCTTTGGCTTCGTATAACATACGCATGGCCTTCTCTCCGGCTCCGCCATGAATATCACCTAATAAATTCACCCCTGTTGCAACAGAGGAATTAAACGAAATGCCGCAAGTCACCGCCATTCTGGCAGCTGCAATAGATGGCGCTCTTGGTCCATGGTCCGCGCCTGCGACAAGAACACTTTCAAAAAGAGCTGCTTTTGAATCATCCAATAATTCACCAACAAGCAGTAAATAAAGCATTTGTGGATACGACAGTTCGCCAATCAGTTCTTCAATCGGATAACCTCGAAGTTCAATTGAATTTTTTTGAATATGACTAATCTCAGTTTCCCACCAAGCGCCTCCCTCTTTGTAGATTTCCAGTGCACTTCGATTTTTCATTGTGTCAATCATTCCTTTAGCTTCTTATTTGGAGGTGAACCACCTCTTTATTCCATTCAGTGGAATCTAATTTCACTTTTCGGAATGTGGTTTCATTGTAAGCGTATTCTTTTTCTTCGTCAATCGTTTTTTCTGAAAATACTGTAAATAGCAGTGAAATTAAGTGAATCGAACTAATTATGATTGTTTTTTTTGATCAAAAAAATCTTTATTTAGTTAAATGGACTTGAGTAGATCGTTCTACTAATTTAATGAATTTTTGGTTATTTTGTCAAACCCATTTAAAAATTCAACATAAAAAAACCTCTCCGTCTACTGGAGAGGTCGCTTTTTTATTTCCACCAGTCATCAAACATGGAAGCGGGTACTTGGCGTTTATGCTCTGATTGAACATAGCGCTTTTCAATCGCTTCTGCTGCTTGTTCTGACACGGGCTTACCTTCTAAGTAATCATCAATTTCATTGTACGTAATGCCTAGTTCTGTTTCATCCGTTTGCTGAGGTTTGTCATCAAGCAGATCGGCTGTCGGTTTCTTTAAGTATAGGCGCTCTGGTGCTTGCAGCGCTTCTAGCAGTGTCCGGCCTTGGCGTTTCGTCAGACCTGTGAGCGGGAGAACGTCTGCACCGCCGTCACCATATTTCGTGAAAAACCCAGTGACTGCTTCGGCTGCATGATCTGTACCAATGACAAGTAATCCTTCTTCTCCTCCGACAGCATATTGCGCGATCATTCGCATGCGTGCTTTGACATTCCCTTTATTAAAATCAGACAACGGTCCGCCTGTGTCTTTTTGATATTGTTCACTGAATGCCGTCACGGCAGGCGCAATATCATATTTCCACGACTTGTCCGGCTGAATAAATGATAAAGCGAGCTGGGCATCATCTTCATCCTGCTGCACGCCATGCGGGAGACGCACCGCAATAAAGACTGCCTCTTCCTTTCCTTCTTGACGCAGTTCAGATGCAGCGAGCTGTGCAAGACGGCCAGCGAGCGTTGAATCCTGTCCGCCGCTAATCCCGAGAACGAATCCTTTCGCGCCGGTTTTTTTCAAGTAGTCCTTTAAAAATCCAACCCGTTTTTCGATCTCCTGCTTCGGGTCAATTGAGGGCTGCACATGCAACTCTTGGCTGATCTTTTTTTGCAAACTCATACACTTTTCCTCCTAAGCATCCTCTACATGAAGAGAACAGGTTTTACTCTAAATTCATTGATTTGACAACGTTTTTTGAATCTTCATTATACCATGTTTTCAGGAAGAACATTTTGTAAGACGTTCCCCTATTTCATTAATGATCAAACATTCACAAATGAAAAAGACCCCGTCTATACGGACTTGCCTTTTTTTCAATCAATTTCTACCCGTATAGATGTACAGCTTGCGCCATTACACTTCCCAATATCAGCAGGGCATGCGGATACGGCTACAATGAGATCCATTTCGGCTCGCAGACGAATGTAATCACCAGGAAGCGATTTTGGCTGCTCCACAGACAGCTTTCCTTTTTCATCAATGACTGTATTCATAAAGGCATTAAAAGGATAGTACATATCCTCCTTCGGAATCCCAAATGATTCGAAGGCAGTCCTTAAATTATCGTAGCATGTATGCATGACCTCTAAATGCGTCCGTCCGTATAAAAGCTGGTACATTTCTTGCCGGCAGGCGGGCATATATAAATCATGGCACTCGACTGTATCTTCAATGACCGTAAACATCGGTTTGTATAAATTAGAATAGAGCTTATCGCCTTTTTTCACTTTGGACGAAAATAGGCTGTCCATTGTCGCGCCTTGGTCAAATTTTTCATAAAAATCCTTTTCGTGATAGGCCATGACATCTGCTACTTGCTGGCCTTCAACATCAACCACCCGCATACATTGGCCTTTTCCTAAACGAAAGCCATGTCCATCCTTTGGTAAAATCACGTATTCTCCGTTCAACACCTGCACTCCTTTCCTTGACAGTATGCCCAAAACGTCCCCTTGATCATGTATAAAAAAAGGAGCCGGTCACAAGCTAATGTCATTGAAACAGAAAGGTGTTGCACATGCATTGAAAGAAGAACAATCTCTATCTTGGTGGCAGCTTTCTCTCATCGGAGTAGGCTGTACAATTGGCACCGGTTTCTTCCTTGGTTCCAGCATCGCCATTACAAAGTCCGGTTATTCCGTCTGCATTTCTTTTTTGCTTGCTGCGATCGGAACCTATCTTGTCTTTAAGCATTTGGCTGCAATGACAGCCGATAATCCTGATAAAGGGTCATTTTGTTCCTATGCTCGTAAAGCATATGGACGCTGGGCAGGGTTTAGCAATGGCTGGGTGTATTGGTTTGCAGAAATGCTGATTACAGGAAGTCAGTTAACAGCAATTTCTCTTTTTACCCGCCACTGGTTTCCATCTGTTCCGCTTTGGGTGTTTTCTGCGATTTATTCCGCTCTTGCTCTACTCGTGATTATCATAGGGCTTTCTTCTTTTCAAAAGACAGAAAATGTCCTTGCGGTACTGAAGACAGCGGCGATTTTTCTATTTATGATCCTTGCTGTGCTTGTGTTATTCGGTATTCTGACAGATCATAAACCAACCCTTCACCTCCCAAACAAAGATCACGAATGGATGCCGCTCGGTCCGCTTGGTCTTTGGAATGGATTGATTTACGCGTTTTATGCATTTGGGGGAATAGAAGTCATGGGGCTGATGGCGGTTCATTTAAAAGACCCGAAGGATGCAGCAAAGTCTGGACGCGTCATGCTGATCATTCTAGCGGTCATCTATATCGTCTCAATTGGTCTTGCTCTCTTGCTTGTCCCGGTGACAGCCTTTAATGAAAACAGCAGTCCATTTATTACATCATTAGAGCCATTTCATTTATCAATCTTTCTTCATATCTTTAATGGCATTTTCATTATTGCTGGCTTTTCGACATTGGTTGCCTCACTCTATGCAGTCACGACGCTGCTTGGCACGATGTCGGAGCATCAAGATGCACCTGCTTGTTTTAAACAAAAAGACCCATCTCATGTCAGATGGTCTTCAATTATCTTAACTGCTGCTGGATTAATTGTCTCGATTTTGCTTGCGCTCTTTTTGTCCAAACACATCTACGAGCATCTCACAACAGCAGCCGGCCTTACCCTTCTGTACACATGGGTATTCATTCTATTCTCAAGTAAAAAGCTATCAAAGCCATCCACTCGCCAAACGTGCGAAATGATTCTTGCACTGCTCCTGATTGGAGCCGCCGTTTCAGGCACATTAACTGAGGCAAGCGGAAGACCTGGCTTTTTTATCAGTCTTGGGATCATTGCAGTGATTGCCATCATGGTGCTATTTATGAGGAAAAAGTGGAAGCAGCAGGATCAGACCGCATCATAATTTCATCATGTTTTTTAATGCAGTAAATGGACATTTGGCGGAGGCTGGTTTCTCCGCCTCATCATCTGAGAGGAAATATTGTTTCCATTCCAGATTTTTCTGATCACCATACCACTTTAACGCTGGATGAACATCTACTTGATCATATGCCTTGAGCCTTTTCCGAACAAGTTTGCTCATTTTTTGCCCGAATGTGGTGGATCCGTTCATCTTCTCAAACACCCATCTTGGTTGAAATGCCCACATCACATAAGGAAAGTGACGACTTTTTCTGAGCTTGTGAGCCGGTGTTGCGCATAAAATAAAATAGGGTTCCCCATGAAAACAAAATTCCCATTCATGATTCTCAGGATCTGTCGGAATGTCCTTTGGCCATTTCATTTCATCCTTTTCATGCAATTGCTGAACGAGCGACCAAAACTGTTCCTCATACTCTTCGAGCGAATATTCCCTCAAATCCTGCGGTGTCTCAAAAAAGCAAACAAATGAGGCATATTGACCCGTTTCTTTCGAACAACTTTGATATTCTCTCAAGAGCTGGGCCAATTCATCAACCGCATCCTCTTCCCTCGGGTCACCAACAAACCCATACCGTAAATGATCAAGAAAAAACCCCTGTCTTCCGGGTACACATGGGAATGTATCTGCCTCATCCCCTACCATCTCTCCAAATTGCGTAAAAGCGTCCTGCTTCCATTCTTCTAGAGATCGTAGATTTTGATCAAGACAACTTTTTGCATACAACTGGGCCATTTCCTTCCACCTCGTTTTAGCGTCTTCTCCATAGCCTATGAGAAAAAAAGGCTGTGGTGACTGTCCCTAAGCGACTTTCCTTGCGCATTCCAGAGGTGGATATTCTCATTCAAATTCAGCATGTATGTGCGTCTTTCACTCCATGCTGCTTCTTTTAATAGAGCACTTTTGTATCATCCCTATGATCGGTTCTTCATCAAAAAGACAGAATCGAGCACCCAATAAATGAAGGCTGAGCAAAAGCTAAACAGATAGACTTTGTAGCTAATGAACACGACCAGTCCATAATCAATCCATAACGCTAACGCAGAACAAACCACCCACGCCGCAAGAAAATAAATAAGTAAGTCTCGGCCTCGGAACCTTCTAGGATACCGGTGTAAAACAAGCTGAATCGGTGTAGCAAACACTACATAAGCGATTAAAATGAGCAGACTTGTCATTTCCACATAACCAAAGCCTGATTCAGTCGGGATAAATAGCATGGTATATACGAATGTTGCTGTGATGACTGATAAGATCAGCATGCACAAATAGTTGAATACTGGAAGAAAAATACGCATGGCAAAGCTCCTTGAATCCATTTTATATCTCACCATTATTCAAGAATGTGTTATGTCTGTCAATCCTTACAAAAAAAGCAGACTGACATGAGTCTGCTTTTCTACCCAATCAACGCCATGATCCCTTGATACCCGAAATAAGCGCCGAAACCAAGTAAAGATAAGCCTGCAAGCACGGATAAGCCATGTAAGACACGTTCACTTAAATAACGCCGAAACGAACTAGCAAGCAGTGCCATACTGAAATCCCAAATCAGCATGCCGATAAAAATAGCCATACTATACATGAGCAATTGGGATGTCCCATATTTTTCGATCGTATTGGCCAAAATACTGCCATAGATGCCAAGCCAAAATAAAATACTGAGCGGATTGGAAAGAGAAATGAAAAACCCCGTCATAAATGACTGACCCACCGAAGTGTTTCCTCCATCCTTTTTCGGACTCTCCTGCAAATTGATTTTACGCAGGCTCTCAATGCCGGTATAGGTCAGAACAAAAAAGCCGAACAGCCACAAAAAGGTTTTCACAAGAGGTGCGGTCAAAAGCTGGGCGACACCAAAATAAATGAGGAGCATATAGACAATATCCGCAGCCATTGCCCCCACACCAAAAATCCACGCGTGCCAAAATCCACTTTTAATCCCTCTGTCGATTTGAGCTGCATTGACTGGCCCAACAGGCGCTGAAAGTGACAACCCTAAAAAGATATAACCAAAAAACACCGCCACATAGACGTCCTCCTTTTGATGCTGACTTGTACATATTATTCAAACGTTCTATGGTTTAGTACAAGTCCTTTGCCATCTTTTCAGGTGGATTCAAGGAGACATTGGATATTGCTTAACGATCGGCTTTCAGCGCCGATTGTTGCGGCAGGACCGTTTCCTTTTTCGTAGCACGTTTCATTTGAATCGCAGCTGCAAACAGAAGAACAGCTAAGAAGGCGAAAACAAAGACGGCACTTGCTGCTCCTGCCCATTCAAGACTAAAGCCGATCAAGAAGGACAAGCAGGCTCCGCCTAAACTTGCGGCTGCAATAAAGTAGCTTGTGGCCTCGTCGATGGCATTTTCAATCATTAATGCAGATGCAGTCAGTGCGATTGGGAACATACCAGCTGCACACAGACCGATGAAAAAGATGAGAAGCAGCTGGGCGGCAATGTGGGTTGTCATGGCAAAGACCACGAGCAGCAGAATCATGAGTGCTGCGCTTAGCTTTAAAAAACGCAGCGGGTGCAGCTGATCTGCTTTTCTCGCAATCACGGTTCTGCCGATAACAATTGCTGTCCAAAAGGTAGAGACCGCAAAGAGACCCCAATTGTCTCCTCCCTTCTCCAGCATGATCGACGGCAAAAAGTTCGCAAAGTTCGTTTCAATCCCTGCGTAGAAAAAGGCAAAGCAAATCATGATCACCACAATGATTCGATTGTTTCGATCAACAAGTAAGGACGGTTTTCTTACCCCATTGGAAGGAGCAGTCATCTGTCCACTAGGCAATTTGTTCATGAAGGCAAGCCAGAGCATAAGGAAGAATGTCAGTGCACCGACTTGAAATAAAAACACATAGTGCCACGTCTGTTCATTGACAGTTAGTAAAATCACAAGTGGAAATAACAGTGCTCCTAACCCAAAGAAGACCTCCATGATGCTAATTCGCTTCGCACTGTTTGCCATCGAAATCACATACGCTCCGGCTGTTGTCTCAAGACTGCCTGCCCCGCTCCCAAGAAAAAAACCTGCCAGCACAAGTGTTGACCAGCCAGGAACCAAAAGCCCAAGCAGAAGTGACCCGATCATCAGCAAAAGACCCATGGTCAGAACAGCGCCGTAGCCTTTTTTCCTCACAAGGATGGGGGATAACAGAACCCCTGTCAAAAAACCAATAAACTGAAAAAAGATTAAAGAAGATAATTCCCCAGGACCCTTATCGTAACTAGACAGTAAATAAGGAGTTAAGCTGCCAAAAAACACATGAATGGTCCCAATAAAAAAATAAAAGACACAGCCAAAATAAAATACTTTTTTCATCTTTTCACTTCCTCTAAAAAGGAGCGGAGTTTTGACATCCTCCGCTCCACCTCTTTAATATGTCTGGGCAGACTCGACAGCCTCTTCCCTCTCGAAGCACGTATTAAGCGCTGCTTGCGCGCGATACCCGTCTACAAAATCAGCGACTTTCATATGAGATGGATATGGATCTGTATTCACCCAGTGCATCAGCTGATCACGGAACGTATCAGACCATCCGTAAAATTCGTTTGGCGGATCTGTCAGCAGGGTTTGCGGCATTTGATGACGCTCCACACACAAGCCATCGCTGATCTCATATTCGTTTTTCATGTTCGTATGGTATTTGAATACCTTGTCATGACCAACGACTTCTACACTAAATCCGCATTCCTCCGGCTGCGTACTTTTGGATGTGACCAAATGAAAGAACACTTGATTCTCCATCTGACCGAAAATTTCGGTATGATCATCCACCTGTACCTTTTTCTCTTCCTTTTCCTTTACATGCGTCAGCATCTTGGTATTTAAGGAGTCTTTCTTCATGTCACTGCCAAATAAGTACCAAAGCATATCAATTAAATGAATGCCAAGATCTCCTAATGCACCGCTCGTACGCAGACTCTCCCCGCTGTCTCTCCATGAAAATGTCTTTCTTCTGAGGGCACTGTTTTTCTTAAAATGAGTCCTGACAGTTAAAATCCGACCTAATTCACCATTGGCAATCAAATTCTTCAAAATATTCACAAAGGATAAGTAACGATAGTTAAAGCCCATACTGGCTTGAACCTGGAACTGTTTGGCTGTCTCCACCATTTCCTTCGCTTCCTTCAGCGACACAGCCATCGGCTTTTCACATAAAATGGGCTGTCCTGCTCTTAGTGCCTGAAGGGCATGGTCTTTGTGACAAAAATTCGGGGAAGCAATGATCAACCCATCAGATGCATCTGCTAAAGTTTCGATACTTGAATACACGCGTCCGCCATACTGTTTAATGAATCCCTGTGCAACTGACTCGTGTAAATCATAAACACCTGATAACTCTGCACCTTTGATCGTTGATAATGCTCTTGCATGTGCTTTTGCAATATTCCCTGCTCCAACAATTCCAATTTTCTTCATGAATGTGCCTCCTCATGTTTATACATCACTGTTTTCAGTGTTTCATAGATTCCTTTTGCATACCCATGATGACAAATTTGATGATGGTGCCGCTTGGCTTCGGCCGTCGCATTTTGGACGAGGAAACCGTGCGTGACGGATTGAAGCATCCGCAAATCGTTCCCACTATCTCCAAAGGCAAAGCCTTGACCTTTCGATAAATCATATTGCTTCAGCATAAAGCGGACAATTTCATCCTTCCCTGTGCCGACTGGTAAAAAATCGACATCATAGCAATCAGCAGGGTCTCCTGCAAGCGGATTGCATTTGTTGATGTTGACCGCCACCCCGCGCTCTTTGGCAAGTGTTTGGATGAATGATAGATGATGAAGATCTGTCCGTTCATCCTGCTCCTGATAATAGAAATTCTTCTTATACCCTGAGCTGCCCAGCTGCGTTTGCGGTCTGAGATGAATTCCCTTTTCACGTATGGTTTCGAGGATGTCTTCAATTTTTTCATCTGAGAAGCCCTGTGCATCCAGCCGCTTCATCCACTCCGCATCTGGCTGTCCAAAACGAGCATACGATGTATACACAATCTCAGTCCCTAAGTTCGACGCAATAAAATGCGGGAATTGATAAAAACCGCCTGTTTCCATTTTACTTGTGACAGAATCGAGGCTACTTCCCGTGACCCAGCCAAGCATGAGCTGTCCTGCTTCACTCTTTTCTGCCACAAAGGCTTCCAGCCGCTTGACATCCTCTCTCTGCTCATCGGTCATTTTGTGAGAATAATAGGTTTCATCAAAGTCACAGAAGACGATCCACTTCGGATTATCCGGCTGATTCAGCAGCTTTTTATTGAATGGAAGACTTGATAACATGATGAACCCCCTCGATGACCTTCTCCTGATCTTGCAGCGGCATGCCTGGATACAACGGCAAGTGAAGTAATTCCTGTGCTGCTTTTTCCGTTTGTGGAAGTGTCGTTTGTTTATACTTTTGAGAAACAAGATTTGTTTGATGCTGATGCGATAGAATTGGGTAATAAACATCCGTTTCTATGCCCATTTTCAGCAATTTTGCTGCAAGCTCATCTCGCTCTCCCTTCATCACTCTAATCGGGAACAGATGCCAGACGTGATCATCCGTTAGCTTCGGAAGCTTCAAGTATCCTTCTTCCTCAAGCGTTTGTAGCTGGTCAATGTATCGCTTTGCTAAGTAGAAACGTTTAAAGTTTTGTAATCCTAAATACTTCATACGTTCGAGTCCGATCGCTGCCTGCAAATTATCAATTTTCGAATTAAAGCCATAGTCACTGCGTTTGACATTTTTCTTTCCTACTTCAAAGCCGTGATAGCTGATCTCCATGCATTTTTCCGCTAAGGCTTCATCATTTGTCGCGATGGCTCCGGCCTTGCCGCAGACACCAAGATTTTTGTATGGATTAAAGCTGAGAACAAGCCCATCTCCATATGCTCCAAGGCCAGTGCTCCCGATCGCCTGGCAGCCATCTTCAATGATTTTTAGCCCATGCTTTTTTGCAATCGCCGAAATGGCCTTCATATCCGCTTGTTTTCCATATAAATGAACCGGAAGAATGCATGCCGTTTGATCTGTGATATGCTTCTCTATTTCACTCGGTGCCAAGCAGTAAGTATCTGGATCAATATCGGCATAGACTGGAACAGCACCAATCGCAAGCACTGCATTTTCTGTTGCAGCAAAGCTATTCGCTGGCAAAATGACCTCATCTCCTGGAGTGACGCCTGCTGATATAAGGCTGATCATTAGGGCATCTGTTCCACTTGACGTGGCAATGACATATTTCTTCCCTAAGTACTCAGCGAGCTGCTTTTCAAACGCCGGGATATATGGCCCTGAAGTAAAACGGCCAGAACTCAATACTTCTTTCAGCACCTGCATAATGTCATCGATCTCATCCTCTGAAATCAGTTTATCGACTGGCAGGAACGGTATCTTTTTTTCCTTATTTTGTTTATAATGGAAGAGAATTTTTTCCAATCCTGTGTGCCCTATATCTTGCTCGAGGAACGTCACCAGCTTTTCATTTGCTAGGTGCTTTTCAACTGAATCAGACTTTACTTGAACACCTTGATTGATCATATCCAGCAAAGGAAGATAATCCTTGCTTTTACCTGATATCTTCGTCAATATTTGCATTCCATTCCCTCCAATTAATCAATTCCATTTGTTAATATTTAACTTGTTTCACATTGTAAATGATGTTATCGATTTCAGAACAATAACTTTGTGTAAAGGATTTGTTAATATGTGTACAATTTATGAAATTGCCAAACGCTGCGGGGTTTCAACCACCACCGTTTCCAGAGTGCTGAATCATCATCCATATGTGTCAGAGGAAAAGCGCCAGCTCATTTTACAGGTGATGAAAGAAATGGAATATACACCGAGTTCAGCGGCTCGCACCCTTCGTTCACATCAGACAAAAACCATTGCTGTGTCTGTCCCGGCTGTGGACCATCCTTTTTTTGCACAATTCATTAAAGGAATTTCAAAAGAAGCACTGGATCAAGGCTATAAAGCCATCGTGCTTCAGACGTTTTATCAGGAATCATTAGAGCTTGAAGGGCTTCAATTATTAAAAAGAAGAGAAGTAGATGGGGTCATATTAGGGGCATTAGAAAATCCGTGGGAAAAGATCGAGCCATTTTTAACGAACGGCCCTATTGTCATGGCGAATGAATATCATCAAACAGCAGACATCCCGATTATTGGATACGATGAGCGGGAAGCTGCCTATAAAGCAGTTGACTACTTGATTCAGTCGGGGCGGAAATCGATCGGGTTTTGCTTTGATACAGAAAGCAGTGAAGCACAGAAACAAAGGAAACAGGGCTATCTCGATGCTCTTTCTGCACACGGCTTGCCGCTGCATGACGATTGGCTGTTCGGCGAGGCCTTCACCATTGAAGACGGTTTTCGCTTAATGGATGTCATCCATGACATGAAGAATGCACCTGATGCCATTTTCACCGGTAATGATCAAGTCGCAGCAGGACTCATTAAACAGGCTATTTCATATGGTTATCAAATTCCTCAGGATCTAGCGGTGATTGGCTATGACAATCAAGACATTTGCGAGGTGACGGCTCCAACGATCACCACAATCGACATCCCGATCGTAGAGCTTGGCCAGCGGTCTGTGCAGCAAATAATCGAGATCCTGCAAGACCAAAAACCATTACAGCGTGAACATATCCAGCTGCCTACCCGGCTCGTGACAAGGGAATCGACATAAACAAAAAAGACTAAGAGCTGTCTCAGTCTTTTTTGGTGACAAAGGGCTAAAATGATCTTTATTTTAGCCCTTTGTTTTCCTTTTTTCAGCGTGATAGAAAACCTTTGCAGTCTAGGAAGGACGAGCAACGGAGCGGAGCGAATTTGACATTCGTGAGCACCGGAGCACAGGCCTGACAAAGAATGCGAAGGTTTGTCTACACGCTGTGACTGAGAGCTGTCTCAGTCTTTTTTTAAACCTATATAAATTGAGCAAGAATGAATGTCCATATACACACTATGCCGAGCAGGATGAAGCTGTACTTCACAGTCTTTTGGAAGAGCTCAGATTCTTTACCTGTTTCTCCAACTGCTGCTGTAGCAATGGCGATAGATTGTGGAGAAATTAATTTCGCCATGACCCCGCCTGTTGTATTTGCTCCGATTAACAAACCTGCTTGAGAGCCGATTTGAGAAGCAGTAACTGCTTGAAGGTTACCGAATAAGGCGTTGTTACTCACGACAGATCCTGTAATAAACACCCCGATCCAGCCAAGCACTGGGCTAACAAGCGGGAACAAATCGCCTGTTTTGGCAAGTGCAAGCCCAATGGCTGAACTTAGTCCAGCGAAGTTCGCCAAGTTGGCAAAGCCCATGACAAAACAAATAGTGAGAACTGGTACCCAAAGCTCTTTCACTGATGCTTTTAAGCAGGCAGCGCCTTCTGTTAATGTAATATGTCTGCTAAACAAACCTGTCAGCATCACCGCAATTAGAATGGCAGTACCCGTTGCACTGATCACATCAATTTTAAAGATCGCATCAATAGGTGTTGCTGTTTGTGCAATTGGTGGTAATTTTACAATTTGCTGATGCAAAAATGGCATTTTCACTAAAATGGTTGTCCAGTTGAGCGGGCCTCCTACAGCAAACAATGCTTTAAATGCTGGCAGACTCCATACCGTAATCACGGCAGTTAAAATATAGAATGGAGACCATGCTTTCAGCACTTCAACGCCGCGATACGTTTGTTTCTGTTCAATGTCTGGTGCCCCTTCTTCACGATAAATATGTTTCGGCTGCCATTTTCGAAGAAATAAAGCCAAAATCCCCATACTTGCTAAAGCTGAAATAATATTGGCAAGCTCAGGACCCATTGTCACCATTGTGACAGCTTGCAAAATGGCATAGCTTCCACTCACAACAAGCAAGGCAGGGAGCGTTTCTTTAATCCCTTTGAATCCGTCCACAATGAGAATGAGTAGGAACGGAATACAGAATGAAATAAACGGAATCGTAAACACAAGGGTTTGAGATAATGCCAGCGGCGTCATATTGCCCATTTGCGCCCCTGTAATGACTGGGATACCCACAGCACCAAATGCGCCAGACGCAGCATTGGCAATTAAGCAGAGCATCGCAGCTTTCAGCGGTTTAAACCCAAGCTCTGTTAAGAGAGCGGCACTAATCGCAATCGGTACACCAAACCCAGCGGCTCCCTCTAAAAATGCGTTAAAACTAAAACCAATTAATAAGAGCTGAAGACGTTGATCTTGAGAGATTCCTGCAATACTAGAACGAATAACATCGAATTTACCAGATTTCACAGCAATTTTATAGAGCCACACCGCCATGATGACGATATATCCAATCGGCCACAGCCCATTAGATATACCGAGCAGCACAGCAGATAATGCTTTTTCAATTGGCATATGAAAGAAGAAAACCGCTGTTACAAAACTGACGATTAAGGTAAAACAAGCGGCTAAAACACCTTTTAACTTAAATACGGTTAATGCAAGTAGGAAAAACAAAATTGGAAGCATTGCTACCAATGCACTCACGAACTCATTACCAAACGGATTATATATTTGCTGCCACATAGTGATTCATCCTTTTCTGCTCAGATAGGTTGCTTTTGATTAAAAATGAGGAGCCAAAATCTCTTTTAACACATTCACACTGTGCGCGAATTGTTCTTTTTCTGTATCATTCAGTGCAAGCTCTATCACTTCTGTTGCGCCATTTCGATTCACAAGGGCAGGTACACCAATGTAGACATCTTCTGCTCCGTACTCTCCATCTAAGTAAGTGCTGACAGTCAAAATACTGTTTTCATTGTGCAGAATCGCTCTTGTTATGCGGGCCAAACTCATCGCTACGCCGTAGTAAGTAGCGCCTTTTTTCTCAATGATTTGATAAGCGGCATGACGGACATTTTCCATCATCTCATCTAAATCTTCTTGTTTGTATTGATCATTTTTCTTCATTAATTCTGTAATCGGTACACTTCCGATATTCGCATGACTCCAAACAGCAAGCTCTGTATCCCCATGCTCTCCAATGATGTACGCATGCACATTGTGTGCCGCTGCGTCAAAGTACTCACTAAGCATGTATCTAAATCTTGCAGTATCAAGTGTAGTTCCACTGCCAATCACTCGCTCTTTTGGCAGTCCACTGAATTTCCAAGTCGCATATGTTAAAATATCAACAGGGTTTGTGGCGACTAAGAAAATACCATCGAATCCACTTTTCATCACATTGTCTACAATGCCTTTAAATATATTTAAGTTTTTTTCAACAAGGTCAAGTCTCGTTTCACCTGGCTTTTGGTTCGCTCCAGCACAGATACACACAATGTCCGCATCCTTACAATCCTCATAATCTCCATACCATGTGTTCACCGGATGCGGAGCAAATGCTTTCCCGTGGTTTAAATCCATGACGTCACCCATTGCTTTATCTTGATTCAAATCGATGACAACCAATTCATCTGTGATCACTTGATTTATTAATGTAAAGGCATAACTGCTACCTACAAAACCTGCTCCAATAAGTGCTACTTTGTTTACTTTTTCGTTTGTCATTTATCTCATCCTCCTGAGTAAAACTAGGTTGTTTTCTGTTTGTGAAGTATTTCACATTCTTATTGTGCAACACTTCACAAACTTTTGCAAGGGTGTTTCTGAAAAAAAATATGTAGCGAATTTGTGAACACACTTATTGTGCTTTCAAAGCGCTGTCTCCATGCATATTTCCACAAGAAAAAAGCTGCCAAGCCATTGTCAGCAGCTTTATACATGTTAATAAGGTCCCCAATTGATCATCACGCCGATGCAAATAAAGACAAGGCCAATGACAAACCAAATGAGCGCAAGAGGCACCATAAAACGAAGCCACTTCACATAAGGAATACCACTAGCAGCAAGCACAGCCATGAGCACACCTGACGTCGGATTGATACAGTTAACCACCCCTTCACCAAGCATCACCGCTTCTACAGCGACCTGTCTTGTGATGCCCATTAAGTCAGCCAGCGGCGCAAGAATTGGAATAAAGACAACCGCTTCTCCTGATCCTGATGAAATCAAAAAGTGAAGAAGTGCACTCGCAATATACATCCCGATCGCACCAGCAATTGGACTAAATCCTGTCAGCATACTCGCCAAGCCATTAACCACAGTATCAAGCAGCTTACCGTTTTCCAAAATGACAGAAATGCAGCGTGCCATCCCAACAATGAGTGCGCCGTAAACAAGGCTTTGACAGCCGACAATAAACGTTTTCGCAATATCATTAGCTGCTAATCCGCCAAGCAATCCAGCAGCAATGGCCATGAAAATGAAGACTCCTGCCATTTCCTTATCGGTCCAGCCAAGCTGAAGCGCGCCATATAAGAAGCCCCCAAGAGACAATCCACACACTGCTAAAATCAGCTTATGCCTGCCCGTAAATGCAGGCTTGTCCACAGATTCTGCATCAGATCCGCCAAGTCCCTTCGCAGGAAACCATTCATCTCCAAGAAGACTTCCCTTCTCTTTATTCTTTAGGCGTCTTGTATATAAATAGATGTACACAATACTAGATATAAGAAAACAAAGATAAATAATGACACGAAGACCAATGCCAGAAAAAATCGGCAGCTCTGCAATCGTCTGAGATAACCCCAGTGGAGATGGAGACAAAATGGTTGCGTTAAACCCGGCATAACAGCCGATATAAATGACCGCAGCTCCTGCCACAGCATCCCATTTCAAGGATCTTGCCACAATGATCCCGATTGGAATAAATCCTATAACAGAGTTCACGACAATTCCGGTCGTTCCAAGCACTGAAAATAATCCTCCAACAATACAAATAAACAATAATTGCTTTGTTTGAAATCTGCTGATGACATGGTGAATCATTCCGTTAATGGCACCTGTTTTCTCCAAAATGGCTATGGTTCCACCAGTAAATAGAATGAGAAAAATAATAGAAGAAGACCCTACCATCCCTTCCTGAATGGCTGTAAAAAAGCCCACTGGACTTACGGGTGATTGATCAATGCGGTGATAGCTGCCAGGAACAGCTGTTGTAATTTCCCCTGACGTCTTTCGGTCAAATTCACCTGCTGGCACAAAATACGTTGCAACGGTACAAATGAGCGCAATGATAAATAAGAGAACATACGCATCCGGCATTTGAAGTTTTCTTTTTTGTTTCTCTGGTGGTAATACTGCTGCTGTTTTCATGTGTCAAAACCCCTTTGTCCCGATTGGAATTTCACTTAATTTTCTGAATAATCAAATGATGTGTTATATTATAAACACTGATGATATTTAAGATCAATATTATTTCACTAAAAGAATATTTTGACAGATTTTCTGTCAGCAAGGAGGCTATTCATGACAACTTTGACAAACGACATGCAGCAAACGGTGAAAGACATCTTTGATCACCTGCACGCCCACCCTGAAATCAGCTGGGAAGAAACGAATACGACGGCTTATCTTGAGGACTTATTAAAGAAAATGGGCTGTCAAACTCGAACATTTGACGACTGTACAGGAGTGATCGGTGAAATGGGAGAAGGTTCACCAGTGGTCGCTGTGAGAGCCGATATTGATGCACTTTGGCAGGAAGTAGATGGTGAGTTTCAAGCCAATCATTCATGTGGTCACGATGCACACATGACAATGGCTCTCGGCACCTTCATGGCATTAAAAGAAAAGGAGCTCCCAAACGGCACCATCCGCTTCATTTTTCAGCCTGCTGAGGAAAAAGGCGGCGGTGCGCTGAAAATGATTGAAAAAGGTGTGCTAGCAGACGTTGATTACTTATACGGAGTGCATGTGCGCCCAATTCAAGAAACATTAAACGGACGCTGCGCACCTGCGATCTTACATGGATCGAGTAATCATTACATCGGCACAATTATTGGTGAGGAAGCCCACGGTGCACGCCCGCATCTAGGGGTCAACGTCATTGAAGTCGCTTCTACCCTCGTGCAAAGACTCGCGCATATTCATGTCGACCCAAGAGTTGCACATTCTGTGAAAATGACCAACCTACATGCTGGCGGAGGTAGTTCAAACATCATCCCTGGCAAAGCTTCTTTTACATTAGATGTCAGAGCACAAACAAATGAAGTGATGGATGAACTAGAAAAAGAAATTGAAAGAGCCGTACATGCTGTAGCGGATGCCTTTGGCGCTTCCATTACCCTTTCAACAGATCATCGTCTGCCTGCCGCTACCTTAAATGAGGAAGCCGTTCAGATGATGTCTCAAGCCATTGAAAAGATTTTAGGGAAAGAACAGCTTGATCCTCCGATCGTAACGACAGGCGGAGAGGATTTTCACTTTTATGCAGCAAAGGTTCCGCATATCAAATCCACGATGCTTGGTTTAGGCTGTGATCTAAAGCCGGGTCTACATCATCCGTATATGACATTCGACCGCTCTGCTATTTTTACAGGCATTGAGATTTTGACTGAAGCTGTTTATCAAACCCTTCAGCAGCATTCATCATAAAATCAAAAAACCACCCGTTTTTTCTTTAAACGGGTGGTCTGATTGTTTTACGCATTCAAATCTGTCATGGCTGGGACGTTGATTTCTTTTACACAGGATACCCTTGATAAATGAATCACACATCTCGCAAGCTCTACTATATCCTGTACAGGAATTCTCGTTTCATCATATAGAGCGATGGCTTTTTCGGCACCATCTTCATATGGTACCTCTGCCGCCAGCTCTCCTGGATTAATACAGGTGACAGATATTTTATCTTTTCTCACATGCTCTCTTAGTGCATTCACAATTCCGCGCAGGCCAAATTTAGATGCAACAAAAGAAACTTGCGGTAGGTTTGTATGATCAAGTCCCGCCGTTGAACCAATCACGATGATTTTTCCATTCTCCGATTTTCTTACGTGCGGAAGCAGTGCTTGGATGTAAGTAATCGTAGACGTGACGTTCACATTGATTAAATGAGCGATATCCTCTGGCTGATCGTGATCAAATGAATAATCATCTTCAAAGCCTCGTTTTTCCCATAAGCCGACGTTATAGATCAGGACATCAATGGTTTTGTCCCCCAATGCTTCGATCATGTATGGGATATGAGATTGGCTTGATAAATCAATTTTCAGCCAAATTCTATGTACACCGTCATCTAATTTCAAACTGCTCGGTTCACTTCGAGACACAATCCAAACTGTATCTCCGCTTGAAGGAAGACCTTTAACAAAAGCATCCCCTAATCCTTGACTTGCACCGAATATGATATAGTTTTTACTCATAGCTCCTCCTTCTACGTCTCATGAGCTTTCAGTCAGACAGTAGCTCATCTGTAAGCGTTTTATACCTTTATCATATAGGTTCTAAGATTTGGCTGCCTCTTTTATGCCTGTCTTTACTTTCGGTTACTTGATTTCCTTTAATTCCACTGGTAATGCCCGTTCCTCTATAAAGCATTGAACCATATCCATAAACAGTTCTTTCTTCTCAAACGTAAATGTATGTCCAATAGAGGGAACGACGACACCTGCTGCCTGCGGATGTGAATTCGTTATTTTCTTTGCTGACCGTTTCATGATGCCTTTTTCCTTTTCCCCCACTGTGACAAGAATTCGTGCCTTCGCTTGTTGAAACGTGTCTGGGAGCTTGTAATGGAGATTTTCTTGAAACATCGTCAGAAGGGTTTTCTTCTGCAAATTCTTCGAATCCGCCACATAGTGATTGAGTACATCGTTTGGAAGCCCCATTTTTTCAGCTTGGAGCTCGATAAACCAATCTTTCTTTAATAATGGATACGTAAGAGGTAAAAGAGGTCTCACCATCAAGTAAAGCCATGGCAGCGGCATTACAAGAGCACTATTGATGACGGCTATGTCTACGATGTCAGGCTCTTTTGATAACACCTCAACGGCAACCTGTGCACCTAGAGAGAAGCCAACGAGTATTACTTTATGTCCGTGCGTATGCTGCTTGATCCATGAGATGATTTCAAGAGCACTTTCTCGCATGGAAAAGGACTGTTCATCTGCTCTAGTCCCGTGACCAATGAGGTCAGGCGTATAGCATTCATACGCTTCTTTGAATGTTTTTATCTGCTCCTGCCACATCCAGCTACTTACTCCTCCGCCATGCAGGAAAATCATGATTGGCTTAACCATCATCGACAACTCGTCCACCTTCCTTATATATAAGAAAAAAGCAGCCGCTTTTTGAGCAGACTGCTTTTTCATATGCTCCCTTCTATTATAAGGGAACCTCATCATAATTGGCTATTTTTTCAAATCCTCAATCGAGTTGACGTTCTTCATATATGTCGGAACAACTAGACCCATGCGAAGACCTTTCATACTTGTGCCTAGATCATCATATTTCCCTTTAAACTTCGCTGCATACGTTTTATGCGTATTTGGCAGCCAAGCAGATAACGAGGCATCCGCACTTCCAGTTGCAATTGCTGTCCACATTGGACCTGCTTCCACCTGAGTCAAGGTCACTTTAAATCCGAGCTCACGCAGTACTTCTGCAGCAACATTGGTACTTGCAATCTCACTATCCCACGCAACGTAGGCAAGATTGACTTTGTCACCATCCGACTTTTTCACACCTTTTGTCCATTTCGCTACTTGGTCTTTATGTTTCTTCACATATTTAACGGCGGCATCCTTTGGATTGATACCATCTTGGATATCCATCATGACTTCGCCCATGTCATCTTGAGACCATTTAAACTGACCAAGCATTTTGGCTGCATCCGGCTGATCCTTTGCAAACCCTTTACGTGAAATCGTATGAATCTCTTCCGCTTCACCGTAAGATTTCTTTGGGTCCTCTAAATATTTTAAATCATATCGAGAAAACATCCAGTGTGGATTCCAGCCAGTGATGATGATTGGCTTTTTACGGTCGTAAGATTTCTTGAGTGTTGCAGTCATGGCTGCACTTGATGCAGACACAACCGTCCAATCCTCTAAGCCGTAATCCTTTTTCGCTTGATCCGTTAGCGCCATAATCCCTGAACCGGGATCAATACCGATAATGGTTTTATTCACCTGCTGTGCTGCACTCGCATTTGAGTCCGACTTTGCGCCACAAGCGGCTAGTAAAAAGACAAGCAGGGCGGTCATCCCAATGTAGATAGACTTTTTCCACATTAAGCATTCCCCCTGGTTTTTTTCGTTTTAATGTTTTGTGTAATACGGTCAAGTGTAATCGCCACAATGACAATGGCAATACCTGCTTCAAATCCAATTCCTGTTTTCAGCTGCGTTACCGCACTATATACTTCTGAACCAAGTCCTGGTGCACCTACCATTGCCGCAATGACGACCATTGATAGAGCAAGCATGATACTTTGGTTAATACCAGCTAGGATGGTTTTTGTTGCAAGTGGAAGCTGAACTTTGAACAAACGCTGGAATGTCGTTGAACCAAATGCTTCTGTTGCTTCAATTAAATCAGCTGGTACTTGTTTAATACCGAGAATCGTCATACGAATCGTTGGCGGCATAGAGAAAATAACCGATGCCACAACTCCAGGCACAACGCCAATGTTAAAGAAGAAGATGGCTGGTAATAGATAAACGAATGCAGGCATTGTCTGCATTAAATCTAAAATCGGTGTCACAATTTTACGCACAGTTTCCTTCTGTGATGCCCAAATACCGATCGGAACCCCGATTACGATGGAAATGACCACAGCTGTTAAAACGAGCGCAAGGGTTTGAAGCATTGGATGCCAGTAGCCTAAATAGTCAATCAGCAAGAATCCAATAAGTGTGAAAAGAGCAATTCCTCTTGTACTGATCCACCAAGCAATGCCGGCAAAAATAAGGGTTAAAATAATGGATGGAATCACACCAAGTACTGCCACAATTCCATTTACTGTACCTGCTAATCCATTTGTGATGCCATCAAAGAAACCGCCAAACGTTAATGTTAACCAGTCAACAAATTGATCGATGTAATCCGCGAACGGAATTCTAGGTAAATCACTCATACTAAACATCTTATTCTACCTCCTGTGCAGAAGGCTCTTGTGTTTTAATTTCCTCAAGCTTGTTAGAAGACATGTTGATATACTCATCATTACCTGATAACGCACCAATTAATGCACCTCTGACCACAATACCCTTCATTCTGTTTTTCTCATCGACAACGGCAATTGGAATGTTTGCCGCATCAGACACTGCATCAAAGATTTCTGTCAAATACGTAGATTCCAATACTGTCGTGAATTCTTTATCAAGAACAGTTTCAAGCGATGCTCCCATTTCTGCCGCCTTTTTCGCTGCTTGTGCAGAAATAACACCTAATAAATGCTTTTTCTTATCAACTGCATAGATTGACGAAATTCCAAGGTTTTTCATGAGCGTGAGCGCAACACGTGCCCCTTTGTCGAGCTGGACTGTTTCTGCACGTTTCATAATATGACCAGCGGTTAATACTTTAGAAAGGTCGACATCTTCAACGAAACGTTCAACATATTCATTCGATGGGTTCATCAAAATTTCTTCTGGTGTTCCGATTTGGACGATATTCCCGTCCTTCATGAGCACAATGCGGTCGCCAATCCGAAGCGCCTCATCTAAATCATGGGTAATGAAAATGATCGTTTTTCCTACAGATGTGTGAAGCTCAAGCAATTCATCCTGCATGTCTTTACGAATTAATGGATCGAGTGCGCTGAATGCTTCATCCATTAATAAGATGTCAGGGTCATTTGCTAATGCACGTGCCAATCCAACACGCTGCTGCATCCCACCACTTAATTGGTTTGGATATTGCTCTTCAAAGCCTTCAAGTCCAACAAGCTTTAAAGATTCAAGCGCTTTTGAGTGGCGCTCTTCTTTGTCTACACCTTGTAATTCAAGACCATACTCTGTGTTCTCAAGAATGGTGCGGTGCGGGAACAATGCGAAGTTTTGGAAGACCATGCTGATCTTTTTCCGTCTGACTTCACGCAATTGATCCTTTGACATATTTGTTATCATATCCCCATCAATATATATTTCGCCGGAGGTTGGTTCGATTAACCTATTTAGCAGCCGCACAAGTGTGGACTTTCCGCTCCCTGATAGCCCCATGATGACAAATATCTCGCCGTCATACACATCAAAATTTGCTCGATTGACACCAACTGTTGCGCCGGTCTCTTTTAGGATCTCTCTTTTTGTTTTTCCTTTTTCAAGCATTTGAGTTGCTTTTTTAGCATTTTTACCGAAAATTTTAGATACATTATTTATCTTGATTTTGATATTTCTCTCTTCAGAATTCATATTTTCCCTCCAAATTAGCATCTTTATAACCGTAACATAAGCGTTATGATGCGAACAATCTTTAGAATTCGCTTATTTCTGCACAATATGTATGAATTCCATATAAGAGGTCTAGTGATTAGAGTTTATACGCCGTATTACTCGTAAATCCTATAGAATGCTTCATAAACAACATATTTTACGGGGTATTTCCTCTCATCAGACAATATTTTACTTGAAATTCCTAATTGTGCTAAAAAATAACTCAAATCCTCACCATAGCGGACTTTTTCAAACATGGGTGAACCATTCCCCTGAACAGGATTTACCCGAAAATGGTCACATAGAAACCTTTTTCATTCAAATTTTAATTAAAATATTAAAAAACTGCCTGCAACTTTAGTTACAGACAGCTTATTTTTTAGGACTCTAGTGCAGCTCGCTTAATATTATCTTGCAATTCAAGCATACGCTTTGTTCCATCTTCGCGTAATCGTTTGTTTTCTTCTTCGATCTGTTTTGTCTCTTTCATCCCTTGTACAATCGTATTAAAGGAAGATTCGATCGTTTCAATGTCGATACTTGGACGTCCAGACAATTTGGCAATCTCTACACTTTGGCTTGAGATGTTTTCAGCATTTCGTTTCAGCATTTCATTTGTTCTTCTATCCAGCTCACTCATTGAATCAGCCACAAGCTTTTGTCTTTTCGCTGTCACAGCTTGAATGATGCCATTTTTAAAGATCGGAATCGTGATAATGAACGCTGAGTTGATTTTACCGATTAGTTTCGTATTCCCACGCTGCAGCAAACGAATTTGCGGTGCTGTTTGAAGAGCCACCATCCGTGCCATATCAAGGTCATATACACGCTCTTCCAACGCTTGAATGCCGTTACGAAGTGTATCAAGCTCCATTTGTGCGAGCTGGTTTCCACTAGCTGCTTTTTCTTCATAAGAAGGAACCAATTGCTTTAATTCCTCGATTTTCATTTGACCTGCAACGACATACTTTTCAAGCTCCATATAGTATTGAATGTTATGCTCATACATTTCTTCAAGCGTCACAGTCGATTTGGTCATTTCGTCTTTATATTTACTGATCTCTACATTAATTTTTTCAATCTCTGCACCGAGCGTTTGATATTTACTGAAAATCTTTTCAATCATGCTGCCGCCGCGTTTAAAGATTTTTGACAGTAAACCACCCTTTGGCTCGTCAAAATCATTTTTATCAAAACGATCCATAATTTTTCCAAGCTGCGTCAGCATCGTTCCTGAGTCAGTGACACTAGTTGAACGCATCATCGAAAGAATACGATCAGAGAACTTAGAGATTTCAACGGCCGGCTGTTTTCCGTATTCAAGCAGCTCCAGCTGATTTTTCGCATCGATCTGTCTCGCAATATTTTGCACTTCTGGTTCATTTCGAAGCTGAACGCGAATATCGTCTGCCTTCTCAATGGAGATTTCCTCTTTATCAATTGAAATGATGTCATTTCCGTTTGTATTTGTCATAAGCTTTGATCTCCTTATCTGTTTTTAATGGATTGAAATAATTTTCTAACGATGGACGGCTCTTTAAACTCCTGGTTCATAACCATCTCATCAAGCCAATGGGTATCAAATAATTGGTCATCTATATACCGCTCAATACACTGGTATCCCGCCGGATGATACACGAAGAGATCCACACCCATTTCATTTAGAAAAATCAGGGCAGCCGCATCAGAACGAGTCAGCTCACCATTATATTCCGTATGATATAAAATCACTTTCGGTACGGTTTGTGCATAATCAAAGGTTTGAATGAGTTCAATGAGCTCCTGGCCGATATGCAGTACCTGTTTGAATAAATAAATACGGACATCTAATTCAGTCTCATTGCCTTCTTTTAATAGCTTCGGATGCTGACAGATTCGAGATATCGCCTCTGCTATCGCACGCTGCGTCCCCTCATATAGATGAGAAAACTGCCACACGTTGCTTTTCATTAATAATTCAGGTTCAATCTCTCCAGCAGACGAAAGGGCATGCTGATAATGAAATTGATAATTCGAAGACACTTCTTTCGTAAAAGGAAAATGGCGAATGGTCTTCGTCTCTTTCCATTCCATTAACGTGTGGATACGATCCCAGTATTCACGCTTGTCTCGTGTGACTCCCATCATTTTCGCAAAGAGGTTCGGAATCTGTATCGTGTCGCGGTCTGCTTGAAAATTAGGGCGGATAAAGGAGCGTTCCTTTGCAATTAAAAACAGCTCATCATACGTTGTCTTCAGCGTAATAGAATGAGGAGTATGATCTCTGAATTGCCAAGGCTTATACAGCATTGAATCTTCCGTGTGGAGCACCTCTTCAAGCTCTCTTGTCGAGCGGTACGCCACCGTTGACTTCCTCTCAGGCTTTTCAGTAGGGAACGGTTCCAGCTTTGAAGTCCCCGGATACTGATCAATAAAAGTCAGCTTTTCTTCTGGATCTAGTTCGCGGAATGAATCCTCGCCCTCTGGATGAAATAGCACAACATCACAGCCAATCAGCATGACATAGTAAAGAAAATAAAGCTGACTTTTATTCGCCTCTCCATACCAAATGACAGCCGGCATTTTTTCTTCTATATTGACTTCCTTCAGCCATGGACCTAGATGATTATTTGAAAACTTCACTACATCCAGGAGTACCCGGCGGAAATCGGGATGCTGAAATCCCCCTTCATGCAGCTGTTTGAAATGCTCAAACACCTTGATCAATGAAAGGCGGATATGCCGGTTCATCACAGGGTTTGGATGGCGTACAATCAGCTGTTCACCATCTAAGAAAGCCACAAAGCGATTCACAGATAATCCTTTTTCTTCTTGGTTAATCAAATGAATGCGTTGAAGCGCTTGAAAATGCTCCGGCTCAATATGACGATTGAGCGTTTCACTTAAAATGTGAACGCCATCTGTTTCATATAATTCATGTAAATAAATAAAATAATCGGTTGCATCATGCGGAGTTCCAAGGACCCGGGCGGCGAGACGCGGCAAGGACAATGTATGCTCGTCCTTTACATAACCGTCTCTTTCAGGGAGCGGCTTTTTCAGCACGTTTTTCCAGGCTTCCTGCTCCGCCCGTGTTTGGTTAACATTGATTTCTTTATAACTCACGCCGCTCCTTCCTTTCTCCTATATTTTCTCGAAAGCTACTACTATCATATCATTCACCCTTCTACTTCTGCTATCGAATCGAAGGCTTTTTTGCGGTCGTCATCTGGTTCATGACACAAGCGGTGATTTCATCTGCTGCTGCCATGCCAGATGCTGCTGTCGGCTCAAGCAATGGATCAAAGTCGAGCACTTCTCCATGCCTTGGGGCAAAGCCCATATCTGCCTGACGAATGAGACCTACATCTAAGAGGGAATCACCCGCACCGTATACATATTCAAGCTCCAGCCGCTCCTTTAGAAAAGCAACAGCATCCCACTTATTGAGCGGTGACGGAATAAAGTAAAGCTTCCGTCCTTGTAGAGACACCTGCCAGCCTCTCTCCTCGCCCCACTGCTTCAATTCAGCAAGTGGAATGCGAGACAGATACTCATCTTTCATAATCAAATAAAGAAATCTTCCCTCTGCTGTCCGGGTACGCTTCACCCATGCGGCAACTGGAAGTTCGGAGATGGCTCTTAGCATCTCTCTGACTGACATACACGCTTTGAGCCTCTCATCAACGATGACCTGCCAATTCTCAAGCGGCTTGCCGTGATGAAGGATACAGCCCCCATTTGTCGTGATGGCATACTCCGGTTTGAGCTCTTGCTGAAAGAAGGTGATCCGTTCATACTGAGCGGTCGTTCTTGTCGTCACTGGAATGAACCAGCCTAACTGATGAATCATCTGCAAAGACTTCTTCGTTTCAACCGACATATAGGAAAGCGGACGTTCATCCAGCATCTCAACTAAATCATAATCTCCTTCATACTCATACTGTTCCAGCACTCGGTGTGAGTAAATCAGTGTCCGGTCTAAATCGCTGGCAAACGCACTTGTCTTCATGACGTCTGCTCCAGCGGACGAATGAGTCCACAGCACGTATAGGACATATTGGCATATTCAATGACAGGAACGCCTCTGTCCTCTGCCAAAAGCAAAATATGCTTTAGCTTCTCCTGAGACCCAGGCTGAATCAAGATTTTCCAAGGGATTCTTCTCAGCAGCACACGAGTCGTCTCACCAACACCCGGCTTAATCAAATGGGTGTTTTCAATTTGAAACTCCTGACCGATCGCTTCAATGGACGCCATCCCTCGCCAATCCGCAGGCATTCCGTGCGTGAGGATGGTTTCTGCTTTCTCTTCTACATTCGGTTCGAGGCTAGAAAATGCTTCTTCGATTGTATCCACATACAGATTGGATACATCCTCTTCAAGCAGCTCTTCATAATATTTTGCCCCATGGAAATCATCGGCATTGATCCAGCGGTTGTTTAGTACGGTACGACTAACAAGTCCAGATACAGTCGAATTCAGGCAAGCACTTGGAATGAGAAAGTCCTCTCTCGTTCCGTAGACATGTGTACAATAGCCAGGATCAGCGAGTACAGCTAGTTCACTAGAAAGACGAATACCGTACTTTCTTTCAAAATCAATCACCGCTTTTTGGAGCTCTCTCGAAATCGCACCTTTTCCGGTCCATCCATCAATAAAGGCAATCTCATAGCCCGGATGTTCCTTGAGCATATAATGCAGCGCATTCTCATCTATTCCTCGATCACGAATAATCGAGATGCTGTAATGAGGCAGTTCAAGACCATATGTCTTTCGAATATATCGTTTGATAAGTACCCCGATCGGCGTTCCCGCTCTAGCCAAACTGCAAAGCACCGTTTGGAAGCCTCGCTTTTTCACAATCTGTTCTGCTACAACAGCTACTGCTTCTGCTACCTTCTCCTTACTTTCTTTCAGAGATTCATAGAATAAATCCATATAAGATTCCGTTGGTTTATATTCAATCGGCAGCATTTCTGAATAATGCGCACCACTCTGAATCGAACGTTCCCGCTCCTCTGTACTTTTCTCCATCTCAATGGATGATAAATCTTTGAGTAAGAAGGTTACATCCTGCTCTGGATAGCTTCCCATCTTTGTATACACATTAGCCATTCACCTTCACCTCGTCTGATAAAGTCACAATATGCACATGCTTCACATGCCGCTCGGCAAATAAATGAACAAGCGGAAGCAATGCCTCCTGAGAAACTTTTTTCTCAAAGAAGAGAAATACATCATCGTATTGACCTTTTGGTATGTTGTACACGTAATGCTGGATTCGAGCATCCTCTGGACTCACAAAGGTGAACCCGTTTTGAACAGCGTATCCATCCTTTTCAACGGGATGAATTGGGCTTCTCGTCGTTGAATGAAAGAGAACACCTTCTCCCATATGTGCAGCCACTCTCATCGGCACATACATCAGCTCACCTGTTCCTAAACAAAGTGTCTGTTTTCCTTTGCGCTCCTGCTTTAGTTGAAGCCCAGCCTCTGCAGCTGCTTGGTCGATGACTGCCGTATCTGCTGCGTTTAAACCAAAACGACCCGTTTCATGTATATATGGCGAATGACCAGCCGAATTGGTTGCATGAGAACGTGCATATGGCTCTTGCTGAAAGAAAGATTGAAGGGAGTGAACAGAGAGACTTGGCAGATCCTTTTGCTCAGCTATCTCATACGAATAAGCTGGTTCATCTAGCGTTTTGCCTCGAAAAACCATTTGCCCTTTTAATAAAGACAGTGAGGTGATGTGAATACCAAGCTCCTTTTCAAGCTCACACATGGCTTTCTCGTGCTCCTCTGTCCGCCAGTCTAAAATAGAAAGAATCGTGTAAGAATGCCGTGGGTGCTTTGCATGAAGGTCCCGAATGATATTGATATTCGTACGGCCTGTCGTGACTTCATCATCTACTAGCACGATGGGACGGTTTGTGCGAAGTAATGCTTCGTCTGCATAACAAAGCTGATCCGTTGCATGCGAATGCTCTTCTTCAAATACCAATGAAGGATCAAGATCCAGCAGCTGTTCACGTGTCGTATGAATGTAAGATGCTCCTTCTAATACGTCATACACACCGTGACCAAGAGCTGTGGCTGTTTCTGCAAAGCCGATCACGATCGGCTGTTTTCCTGTTGAAAGCTTCTCTTTTTTGAGCGCTTCGTAGGCTTTAGTTAATACCGTGTGGTCATCCGTCTTGAGTGCTTCTACTAAAAGCTCTTGATATGGAGACGTCTTGCCTGTTTGCTCTTTGGCATACGCCATGGCTAAAAGTCCCGAGACAAGGAGCGGTTTTACTGGATGAACAGGAATGTGCTTACCGAGCACCTTACTAACGAATAAAAAGGCTCTTTTTTTGTTCACCCTTGCAGCCATGTCAAAAAGATGCTCTTTTTCTAGCTGAAGCGCACCTTCTTTGAGAACAAGCTCAACTTCCATATGTTCCAAGATGCTCAGCGTATGCGGCTTCTGTTTCTGTGAGTATGTCGATATAGCTTCTATTTTCATGAAACACCCCGTAAATATCTGACTTCATTAAAATGTGCTCTGCCCACCGGTAATGCGGCTTCGTTTCATTCATTTTATTAGAGAAGGTACTCTTCATTACGCCAACTGTGCCGTCTGCATGTTCCAGAATGCTTAATGCATCCATATACTCTTCCTTCGTCACAACATACATGCTTTGAACCGGCTTGAGATGTGTTGGATGAATGACCGTCTTTCCATGAATGCCGTTAGCCACATCGAGTTTTGTCTCCTTGAGTAAACCTTGTACGTCATCAAATTCAGATGAAGACGATTCGCCACTCTTATGAGAAAGTGCCCGGATGAATGGCTTTTGTTCCTTTCGTGCAGGGCCAAAATGCTCCCACACCGCACCTGATACCACAAAGGAACGGCCAAAATAATTGATGATATCTGTGATCAGATCAGCAATCAAATTAATTTCATAAATGGTCGTGTCACGATCACGGCGAATCCCGTACAAACCGCAAAGATCTGTTGCCCCAATGCGAATATTCAAAATATATTCCTCGTCATTCAGCAAGATCTGCTTTAACTCTGACAACACCGTATATCTTGTTTCTTTTTCTAGTAAATCAGGTGTTTCCAAAATGGGCATCCCATAAAGTGTTGTCTGCGTTTGGGACGATGCCTGTTTCAGACTGTCCAAATAATCCTTCGCATTATGAACCGAGTACTTCGGGAACACAAAACCGGTAAGTAATTGAAGAGAGGAACCGAGCAAGTCTGCCATTTTGAGCAGCTGTTTCGGCGAACGAACGCGAATAAATATAAGAGGCAAATGTTCAGCCGTTTCAGGCGCATGCGTGACTTTCTCTTTGAGACTGGCCAGTTGTGCCACTAGATTCTGTTCAGCCATGTCCACTTCTTGATCACCGATGGCATCCTCCAAGCAAAATACAACAGAGCAAAGCGCTTCATATTTCTGCGACAGCAGCATATCTGCTATATCTTGTCTTGTCGCAGGCATATACAAAGTAGCACCTAATGCATGCGCAAGTACATGCCTCGGTGTCAGTGAATGCATCGCCTCCGGCCGCTTGAAAAAAAGATCGTGCTGCCTCGCCTCTGATAAAAAACGAAAATACCGCATGCTGTGCCACCTCCTGTTGTTTAGAGAAAATCAATAACCTGATGATTCAAAAAAGATGGAGCCGCTAGTCAACTCCATTCCTTTTTGATCGTCCTATTCTATTCTTCTTTTGAAGCCGCAGCTTCGTTTGTCACATCTTGATGTTTCTTCTTATTGATTTTATGAACAATAAACGTTCCGATAAACGCTAGAATAATAATCGCAAAGAATGCAAGATGCGGAATTTCAATATGTGCAGCACTTAAGCCCATTTTGATAGCAATAATCCCGATGAGAATAAACGCGGTATTCTCAAGCTCTGGGATACGGTCAATGAGGACAAGGAATAACTGTGCCACTGTACGCATCATGAGAATGCCAAGCATTCCGCCTAATAGAAGAATCCATACTTCCTCAGATACAGCGAATGCCGCAAGAATACTGTCCACCGAGAAGGCAAGGTCCATAATTTCCACAGAAATAACGGTTGCCCAGAACACGCCAAATACGCGAATCATCCAGCCTTCTTTTTTCAATTCCTTCGCTTCGTCATCGCCGTCACCTAACCAGAAGTGCTTAATGACAAGCCATGCTAAATATGCAGCTCCGAGAACCTTAATCCACCAGAACTTAATAAGCAGCATCCCCACGCCAATGAATAGAAAACGGAAGAAATAAGCGCCAATTAATCCGTAGGTTAATGCCTTTTTACGCTGCTTTTCTGGTAAATGTTTCACCATGACAGCTAATACAAGTGCGTTATCTGCTGATAACAATCCTTCAAGCACAACAAGGGTCCCAATGAGCCCCCAAGAGACAGGGTTTGTTAATACCTCTGCCCACATATGCCAATCAAAAAACGAGGCATACGTGTCCAACATATGTTTCAAAATGTCCAACTGGTTTTCCTCCTATAAGTGTAGAAGCATCAGCAGGCTTTCGCCTGCTGTTATTCTTGATCGCTGTTTCTTTCTCACTTTGGAAAAGGCCCTCATATGAGTCATTGGCAGCGCCTCTTGAATTTTGTTTCTCTCGTTTATACTTCTAACCCATAATTTTGACAAAGAGCTGCAAGTCCGCCAGAGAATCCGCTTCCGATGGCGTTAAACTTCCAATCGCTTTCGTGTCGGTACAATTCACATACCACAACAGCTGTTTCGATTGAGAAGTCTTCCCCTAAATCAAAGCGAATCAATTCTTCCCCGCCCTCTTCATTTACAACACGAACAAACGCATTTGAGACTTGTCCAAAATTCTGGCTGCGCGTCTCTGCATCATGAATCGTCACTGTAATTCCGATACGATCAATGTTAGCAGGAATTTTTGAGAAATCAACGAGAATTTGCTCGTCATCTCCATCTCCTTCACCCGTCCGGTTATCACCTGTATGAGTGACACTGCCGCTTGGGTGCTGAAGGTTATTATAGAAAACAAAGTCTGTGTCTTGCTGACAACGATTGTTTGCATCCACTAAGAATGCCGAAGCGTCCAAATCAAATTCGGCTCCGCCAGAATATTTATTCGTATCCCAGCCAAGACCGATCATCACTTTCGTCAGTCCTGGGTTGGTTTTTGTTAAATCGACACGTTGTCCTTTTGAAAGCTGAATCGCCATATTCGTATCTCTCCTGTCTCCTGAAAATATGAAAACGGGTCGTTACCCGATATCTAAACCGAAGTCTGTTGCAATGCGGGCAAGTCCGCCTTGATAGCCCGATCCAACAGCCGAGAATTTCCATTCTCCGCCATGACGGTATAATTCACCTACAATAATCGCTGTTTCAATTGAAAAGTCCTCCGCCAAATCATAGCGAATGAGCTCTTCATTTGATGCTGCATTTAAAATGCGCACATATGCGTTCGTGACTTGTCCGAAATTTTGACTACGCGCTTCTGCATCATGAATCGTGATGACAAATGAAATCTTCTCAATACTCGCTGGTACAGCTGATAAGTCGATGTTGACCTGCTCGTCATCTCCGTCGCCTTCACCAGTGCGGTTATCGCCTGTATGAACGACACTGCCGCCACCGCCAGTTGTTTGATTGTAAAAGACAAAATCAGATGGTGAGCTTGCCTTACCTGCCGCATCTAAAAGAAATACACTTGCGTCTAGATCAAAGTCTTGTCCGCCGTCATACTTATTGACATCCCAGCCAAGACCAACGACCACTTTTGTTAAACCTGGATTTGTTTTTGTTAAATCAATTTTTTGACCTTTCGCTAAAGAAATTCCCACTAGGAACCTCTCCCTTCTAATTAAATGTAGTTTCTCGTAATATCGGCAAGCTTCGCATCATTTGTACCGTCCCCAACAGCCGCAAACTTCCACTCATTCTCGTGACGATAAAGCTCACCGACGATTAATGATGTTTTCCCTGCATACTCATCTTTTAAATTATACTTCACTAATTCTTGATTGTTTGAACGATCCACGATGCGAATGTACGCATTTTGAATCATACCAAAGTGTTGATTTCTTCTTAGTGCATCATAGATGTTCACAACAAACACCAATTTATTCACATTGCCCGGCACCTTGCTCAAGTTGACGAGGACTTGTTCATCATCTCCGTCTCCTTCACCAGTCAGGTTGTCACCTGTATGCTCGACACTGCCGCATTTGCTTTTCAAGTTGCCAAAATAAATCAAATCTTTATTTTCCGTAAACTTATCATTTTTCAGCATGAGCACTGAAGCATCACAATCAATATCAGCGCCGCCTCCGCCGCCAAACAGCTTTCCTAAAAATCCGCCGCCTTGTGATACAGGGTCCCAGCCAAGTCCAACTAGGATATTCGTTAGTCCTGCCTTCCCTTTTGTTAAATCAATACGTTGACCTTTTTCTAATGTAATCGCCAAATCAATCACTCCTCCAGCATAATAAAAATCTATTTATTAAGCGATGGACCCTATTAAAATCATCATACATGAAAATTCGACAAAATTCATGAAATGACATTGGAGCCTCTTACTCTTTTTTCTATTTACTAGTATATACGATCTACGTTCAAGATAGGTTTCAAACAGATGATATTTTTTTAACGAAAGATCCATGTTGAAAATGGTTCATGTCGTAAATGAAGTGTTTCATGTGAAACATTGTCGAAAATTCTTGTCCACAGCTCTTGCTGATAAATAGCGTATTGATGTGGTTTCATATGTTGATATAGAAAAGATAAAGCATGAGATCAAAGGATAAACCCTTTCGTTTCCTTCCATCCGTGGATTTCTTTATACTTATATCCAACGTATTATCGAAAGGATGTTGATGATGCCATCACTTCACATATTAGATCAAGTCGCTATTCCCAAAGGTCAGACAGCGCAAGAGACATTGATTCACACAACGCAGCTGGCTCAGCTTGCGGAAACGCTTGGGTATGAGCGTTATTGGTTTGCTGAACACCACAGCACAAGAGGGCTCGCTAGTACAGCACCTGAAATATTAATGGCACATATTGCTGCTCATACATCGACCTTACGTACCGGGTCTGGCGGCATTTTACTTCCGCAGTACAGCCCCTTGAAAGTAGCAGAGGTCACGCGGCAGCTTGAGGCTCTGTATCCTGGACGAATTGAAATCGGTGTCGGTAAATCTCCGGGCGGGATTGAAAGGACGAGACTTGCTTTGACAGACGGCGTGCATAAAGACCTGTCTCAGTTTGACCGCCAGCTGAAGGATCTTCTATTTTACTTATCAGACAGCCTGCCTTCTGGGCACCCGCATGCAGGGGTCAAGGCTTCTCCGCTTGTTGATGCTCGTCCGCCAGTTTGGCTGCTTGGTCTAGGAGAAAATAGCGCCATGCAGGCAGCGGAACTTGGGATCAACTATATTTTTGGTCACTTTATCCACCCTGCACGTGGCAAACAAGCATTTGAGACGTATCGGTTTCACTTTTCTCCATCTGTCTTTTCCACACAGCCGCACGCAATGTTTGCCGTGTTTGTCATTTGTGGTGAAACCGATGAAGAGGCCGAACGGATCGCCACCAGTACAGATTTATGGCTGCTGCGTGTTGAAAAAGGACTAGACAGCCGCGTACCTTCTATAGAAGAAGCCAGTACCTATCACTACACCTCGCAGGAAAAGAAAAAAGTGTTACTAAACCGCCAGCGGATGATCGTCGGCTCAAAGGCAACGGTGAAAGAGCAATTACTTAGCTTGATGGACCGCTATCAAACGGATGACATCATGATTTTAAACAATTCATTTGATCCGATCGAAAAACAGCGCTCCTTCAAACGAATTGCCGAATTATTTTGAAGACAAAGGGCTGAAATAAAATCATTTTAGCCCTTTGTCAACGATCTGAAATGTGAAATGTAACATCAAGATGTCAAAATCCTTCCGCCTGTCATCTGATCGCAAATGTGTCTTCTAATCGTTAGCGAACTGTAAACGCATAAGGCGTGTACCTTTTATATAGTAGAGGTACATATGAAAGACACGTTTACGACGCTAGAAGGAAGGAGATGACAGGCCATGAATAAGAGACTCGAATGGGTCGATGCAGCTAAGGGGATTGGTATTCTGCTCGTAGTCATGGCACATGTGCCCATTCTAGATCCGCTCAAGCAATTCATTTACTCTTTTCATATGCCGCTTTTCTTTTTACTATCAGGCATGATGTTTCGATCATCCTCACGCCCTGCTCTGTCATTTATTCAGAAGAAAGCCAAGAGCTTACTCTTGCCCTATCTCTATTTCTCCATCATTACGTATGTTTTCTGGTTCACCGTTACTCGTTTTTTTGCCTTTAAGGGACAAACGGATATTGACCCTTTCGTTCCGTTTACAGGTATTTTTATATCCAATGCAGATGAAGCTAGACTCACGCATAACCCAGCCATCTGGTTTTTAACGACGCTCTTTTTAGTGGAAATGATCTTTTTCTTTATGCACCGTCTGACAAAAGGGAAACCTGCTGTCTTGATTTTACTGACCGTCCTTTGCGGAGGTGCTGGATATGCCTCAACCTTGCTTTTAGACCAAAGTCTGCCGTGGAATGCCAATGTCGCCTTGACGGCTGTTGTGTTTTATTCAATCGGATTTTTGGCAAAGCAATGGTTTGTGGAATTAAAAACAGACCCAACCCTTCTTCTATGTACAGGCCTGCTTGTACTGACGGCTTACATGCAAAGCTTTAATTCACGGATCGATATGCGCGTGAATGACTATGGTGATCTCTTTCTTTTCTATGCATGTGCACTGCTCGGTTCAGCTGCCGTGATTTATTTAAGTTTCAAATTCAAGTCGTCCCCAATTTTGACGTATCTCGGACGAAATTCCATTGTCATTCTTGTCTTGCAGTTTGCCGGCATCGATATCATGAAAGCATTTGTTTATTATGGACTTGGCATCAATATTGCAGATACAGCGCAGCTCTCTTGGACTCTCTTTTACACGATTGGGACATTGCTGCTTATGGTGCCGTGTATCTCCTTCCTGAGCAAGTACCCGATGCTGCTCGGCAAACCAGCCAAAGCCGCACACCGCTACGAACAAAAAACATCCGCCGGCTAATTGGGCGGATGTTTTTTTGGATTAATCATTGATTTGAGAAGGGTAAAGCGTCATTCCTCCATCTACAAATAAAGTGGTGCCTGTGATATACGAAGCTTCCTTAGATACGAGGAATGCAGCAGCGGACCCAATCTCCTTCGGTTCGCCAAATGCTCTCATCGGAATCTTTTCAAGCTGCTTTTGTTTTTTCTGTTCATCCTGCAAATCATCATTTGATTCGGTCGCCATTGTACCTGGTGCAATTGCATTGATCCGAATCCCTGCTTCTGCATAATCAAGAGCCAGCGTTTTTGTCATCATGTTCATTCCGCCTTTGGAAGTGGAATAGTGAACATTGAACGGGCGCGGTATTTCCTGATGGACACTGGATATATTTAAAATAGACCCTTTGATGTCATGCTCCATCATATAGGCAATTGCGACCTTTGCCCCTAAAAAGGCGCCTGTGATATTGACATCAATGACTTTTTGCCATTGCTTGAGCGTCATCTCATGCGGCATCGCTTCTTCACCATTAAAGCCTGAATTATTGACGAACACATCGACTGTTCCGAAATGCTCCAGTGCTGTATCCATGATGGATTGAATTCCTTCCTCTTTGGAGACATCTGCGTGTACTTTCACCGCCCTACCTCCGCGCTGCTGAATGGCTTGGACCGTTTCTTCAGCACCCTCTTCATCACCTTTATAGTTCACAACCACATTCATCTGCTCTTGTCCAAATCGTAATGCGATGGCTTGTCCGATTCCTTTTGAAGAACCTGTGACAATGGCTGTTTTCCCTTTTAAATCTTGATACATCTGTATTTCCTCCTATCACGTGCTTCATCTTGTTGATACACAATGGTTACCCATTTTGAAAAAAAGAAAAACACAATCCTCTACAATCGTTGACTAAGAGGATTGTGCTGTTCATCAAGCTAAAAGGTGTTATAGACATTTTCACAAGTTTCAGCGGTTGGCTGATAAAAGCAATGAGACTTATACCTTGCCACAAACGGCTGATTGTACCATGTCGGTGGACAATTACCAGGCGGCTTAAAATACCAAAGGCTGAATTTTGCTGGCCAAAATCGTTCTCCGTTAATATTCCTCCGTGCAAGTGTTTTTTCTGTTTCTCGTGCTCGTTGATAAAAATAACCATGCGTGACTGCTTCAAATGCATGCTCCTGATAAATCATTTGTGGAATCGTACGCAGCCCTTTAAAGTCAGAGCAGTTGGCACGCAACCGGTTGATGCCCACATTCCCTACAAGCAGCATCCCTTGCTTCCCTTCACCTTCTGCCTCCGCTCTCAGCAGTCTGGCCATGAGATCAATATCAGAGCTTGTCGCTCTTACCACTGCCATACATCCACCTCCATTCGTTTCTCTTTTATTTTATGTAGGGTTTCTGTGTAGATGACTGCCATTTTGAAGGGAAAAGACACATTCCGTGTCGAGAGCCTGTCTAAACACCTCAACATTTTGCTGGACATGTGTCTCTCTGCCAACAACACACAAACCTAGTGATCATGCACATTACAGGAAAAAATATTCATTACTATAGACTCACTTACAAGTCATAAAAATCCTTCTAATTGCGACACCAGCATCAAAAACAGTCATTTGAACCTATTCAACAATCCGACTCAAAACCTTAAAATATAAAATATTGAGTTTTTACAGGAGACATCAAATCATATTTTACAAGTTTCTCCTTTCAACTTAGTGTCATTTTTACTACTTGAAGCTGTGCGACCTTAGAAACGCACTGAAGTATTGACAGTACTTTCGCTTCATTCTACAGTAAAAAACATACAGTATTTTTCTTTTTGTGCAAAAAGAATGATATGAACTAAAGCTTTTCAATAATATTCATCATAAACCCGAGGAGGAAAACACGTCATGTTTAAAAAGAAATTATCCCTGTTTCTTCTGATCTTATGTGTCACTGTTGTCGCTGCTGCTTGCAGTGGTGGAAAAGAAAAGTCAGCTGCAAAGGAAAAAGATACAAAATCTCTTGATGCAGCAGAGGTAAAGGTAGAAAGTGCTGAGTACACATTACCACCTCAATACGATACATCTGTACAGGATGATCAGTATGTACTAAAAGTGAACGTATCTGTAAAAAATATCAGCAAAGAGCCTCTAAATGTTGATAAAAGCAACTTTACGCTTTACCAAGATGACTCACAGGTGTCTACGATCTCTCCAGATGACTACAATGAAGTATTATCTTCAAGCTCTCTAAATGCAGACAAAGTATCAAAAGGCGGTCTTTTCTTTGTTGTTGATAAAGACAAAGACTATCAGCTTGTGTACAATGAGCCAGGTAGTGGTTCTAAAAAAGATGACAAAACACTAGAATTCGATATTAAAGGTAAGGACTTAATGAAAAAAGCAGATACACTTCAAGCATCTGCAAAAGCTCTTTCTTCTTATATTGATGTGATGATTTTCGGTAAGAATAACGACGAGTTTGAAAAACTAACAGGTGATAACAAATCAACTGTAGTCAACCAATTTGATAAATCATTCAAACAAGGCTACATCACGTCATCAGGTATTTCTTCTAGCTCAGCGAAGGACGAAAACCTTGATAAGCTTCTAAAAGCTGTAAAAGAAACATTAGCTGAAAAATCAAAAGTATCAACAAAAACAAAAGCGATCAGTGGTGATAAAGCTGTTGTGACTGTAACTCTTACACCAATTGATGCAAGCCCGCTTGTCGATCGTTTAAAAGAAAAAGCGACTGAGTTCTACAGCAAAAACCGTTCAGCTTCTTACGATGAAGCTCAAAAATACCTACTCTCGATCTACCCAGAAGAGTTCAAAAAATTAGGACCATCATCTTCTGAAGAAACAGTAGAAGTCAACATGAAGAAAAATGACATCGACCAATGGAAACTTGATTTGAACGATTACAAAACAAGCTCATTAGTTGAAAAGTTCATCAAGAACTAATGAAAAACCCCCGATGCCGGGGGTTTTTTCTTATCGTTTTTCGTTTGATAATTACAGCCAAGAAAGTAAGATACGGTCTATTACGAGGGATTTTCTTTTGCTGCTTCATACTCTTTTATCACCTCAACCGGATCAACCGCATCCTCCTCTTGTGCGTATTCCTCTACATAAGGATCCATTAATTTCTCAAACTTTTGCTCATCGTCTACTAAAGCAACATACGTTTCATATCCTTCAAAATCAGATGGATATAAATGTGCAACGGAACTACCCGTTTCTAATGCCTCATCTATCGCTTTTCTTAATTCCAATAACCCTTTCCTGTTTCCCAAAATAAAAGCTTCAAAATGGTGTGTTTGTTGAGCATATATATTACATAGCTCTAGCACATCATCGTCTTCTGTTTGATAAGACATAAACGAATCACCTCTTTAAATAAATTAGGATAATAATGTAAGTTCCCCCTTCCATTATGCCATTCCTTTCACCCGATCGTGAATCTCTTTTATATAAATCTCTGGATATAAAAAACTTGCAGATAAAATCTACAAGTTTTTACTTTCTTTATTTTGCAAGCATCCATTTTTCTTTCATAAACAAGCTTCTCACGATGACAAACAAGATGACGACTGCGAGGGCTGAGGAGCCGAGTGTCAGAGTGACGGCCATCGGATCAATGATCCCAAACATCAATTGCTTACAGAGCGCATGAATATTGAGGAATGGGACAGCAAAGTAATACGTATCTAGCTGCGTAGCACCTGCTCTCATGGTAAAGAACATTGGGATCACACCTAATGTAATGATCATGGACATGTACGATTGCGCTTCTTTCACTGAGCTTGAAACGACACTGAGTAGCAGTTCAATCATCGATACCATGAAGGAGAAGATGATGAGCGCCGCAAACATGACGCCGATAATACTCCACATTTGATCACCAAAGTTCAGTGCTTGTTTTAGCTTTTCTGTAAAGAGCAGCGTGGATAAAAGCAGCATGCCGATCGCCACAATTCCACTTAAAATCCCGAACATGGAGACAGCCAGCCATTTTCCGATGAGAATTTGGAGTCTGCTGGCAGGTGTCAGGAACAACGCTTCAATGGATTTTCGGTCTTTTTCACCCGCTACAATATCAAGCGCAGCTGGCAAAGCACCTGAGATGACGGAGGTCACCAAAATCATTGGAAGAAGAATCGACAAAAGCATAGAGGTCATGCCATTTTCTCCTTCATCGCCCTCTTCTACATCAACAGCCTGCACCTGAAATGGATGAACAACAGATGTATTGATTTGATCAGCGGCTAAACGCTTTTCTACGACTTGGTTTTGATACTGCTCCAGTAAGGATTGCAGCATTTGAACCGTTATCACCGAATCATCATCTGTTGTGTACCCATGAATTTTAATCGCAAATGATTGTTGATGCTGAAGCATGTCGTCTGCCTCTTTCGGCATTTCCAGATAAGCATTCGCCTTTCCATCTTTGACAGCTTGCTGCGGGTCATCAAATGTTTCAAGTGTGAGGTTTTTGACCTCTTTGATCATTTGATTCATTTCAGTTGGAAGCTGTTCATTCACTGCGACCGTATAGGTTTCATTTCCTGGATCTGCAATCATGCTTTCATAAAAGAACACCAATCCAAGCATCGTCAAAAGAGGTATCAGCACTGTTAAGAGTAGCGTTTTTCGGTCTCTTAGCGCATCTGTCATTTCTTTTAAAAATACGGTTTTCCACATTATGAAATCCCCCTAGCGAGCTTCGACATAAAGATATAGTTCAAGTCATCACTTTGTTCTTGTGTATATAATTCTGGAAGTGTCCCTTTATACACAAGCTCTCCTTGATGAATCATCATGACACTGTCACAAAGCTGGCTGACTTCTTCCATGATGTGGCTTGAAAAAAGGATGGTTTTATTTTGCTGCTTGAGCTGATGAATAAAGTCTCTGAAAATATTACTTGATGTAATATCCAAGCCTGTTGTCGGCTCATCAAATAAAATAATGTCAGGATCATGAATCAAGGTTCTGGCAATCGCCACCTTTTGTTTCATTCCTCTTGAGAATCCTTTCACCTTTCGATCCATATATTGTCTCATCCCAAAACGCTTTGCCAAATCCTCTATTCTTGCTTTGATTTCATGCTGATCTAAGCCATACAATTTGCCAAAGTATTCAAGGTTTTCTCGTGCCGTTAAACGATCGTAAAGCCCCGTCTCACCGCCAAACAAGACACCAATTCGCTTTTTCACTTCCGTTGATTCTTTCACCGTATCAAAGCCTGCGACAGTGACTGATCCGTGCGTAGGTTCTAACAATGTAGCTACGGCGCGTAATAATGTGGTTTTCCCTGCACCATTTTCTCCTAGGATGCCAACGACTTCCCCTTCCTTCACGGAGAACGTCATATGTTTCATCGCTTTCACGACTTTTTTCTTATCTTTAAACCAGCAGCTGCAATCGCTGAGAGTAATCATGTGGTTCGCCCCTTTCAACTTTCTAAGTCTATGATAGAAAAAATAACGCTTCCCTGACATAAAAATGTCGCGAAACGTCCTTTTTCTGTCTTGAAATGATCTATTTTAAAAAACAAATGATAAAATAGACAAATAATACGATGAGTCATAGGTGATTTTTATGATAAAAGTAGGTCTCGTTGACGATTACCGAGTAGATTTAGAAAAACTGCATGCCATTGTAGGCAGAATGGAGGCTGTGGAGATTGTCTTTGTCACGCAGTCAGCAGAGGATGCTTACGAGAAGGTCAAAAAAGGAGATATTGATCTGTTGTTCGCAGACATTGAAATGCCCGGAATGTCCGGTTATGAATTAGCGGATCTCATTCACTCTCATGCACTGAATGTCGATGTTGTCTTTGTGACAGGAAACAGCGGATATGCGGTCCATGCGTTTGATTTAAATGTTCACGATTATATTATGAAGCCCTACCAAGCCGATCGAATTGCCAAATCCTTAGAACGCTACATGTCCACCAAGCAGGAGAAAAGCATTCATGGACGGCTTCTCATTAAACAGCAGTCAGATATTCATGTGCTGCAAAAGAAGGATGTCATTTTTGTTGAGCGAACAGGCCGGTCAACCACCATTGTCACAACAACAGGAGATATCCAAACATATCAGACATTAAACGAGTTAAAGGGCGATCTGGCTGAAAAAGATTTTATCCGCTCTCACCGATCGTTCATCATCAATATTCATTACATTAAGAACTTCTCGGCGTATGCCAAAAATTCATTTATCGTGTCTTTTGAAGGTACAGATAAAAAAGCCATGATGACCAAGCAGCAATTAGAATACTTTAAGAAATATTATTTTTAAGGAGAACGAACGTGAACGCTTTCTATCTTGGATTCCGCATGTATGCTCTCATATGGCTAGGTCTTGCGTTTCATGCGGCAGCTGAAGCTTTTCTGCCGCTATCATCAGGAGTGCTGTGGCTCCTCACTTTTTGTGTGATTTGTCTTTATACATTTTTCATATACAAAAGGTTTTTGCCTCATGTGAGTGGTTATGTGATGTTGGGCGCTTTTGTGCTCTTTACCTGTGCAGGTCTATCCCTTATTCTGACGCAAGAAAATGGATTAAGCTTTCTTTTAGTTTTGATCATCCTCATGACAACAGATATCCTTTCATTGAAGATGATGCAGACGGAGAGACGATTAAACGGGCGGCTTCAAGAGCTGATCAATGCAGAATCAAGAACCAATGAATTGCTGCTTGAGCTGCGCAGTAAACATCATGAAACAGCTAGACATTTAAATGCCTTTTCCGCGTCGAACGACGAGCACGAGATCAAGGATTTGATTCAGCAATACGTAAAACATTTCCCTTGGATGAAAGGAGAAAATGCTTATTTGGCCTCAACCCTGCATTCCTTTTTTAAACGGGCTGAAAAAGAGGACATTGACCTTTCTCTAGATTTTCAAGCACCTTTTTCATCGCTTCCCTTTTCTAAGGCGGAGCAGGTTAGTTTTACTGGAAACTTGCTTGATAATGCCCTAGACGCAGCGATTGAAGCTAAGCAAGCCGGGAAAGAGGGCAGCATCTCGATTGCGACCTCTATTCGGAGCGGGCTCTTTTTAATCCATTGTGAGAACAGCACAAAAGGAATGGAAAAACACGTGTTAGACCATTTGTTTAAAAACTTTGGCCGCTCGACAAAAGGCGGGGATCATCAAGGAATGGGGACGTATATCATTCATCAGCTTGTTGAAAAGGCAGACGGTACTCTTGATTTCACTTACCGGTCTCCACATTTGCGGCTTGTCATCAAAATCCCTCTCACGATGTCATAAAAAAAAGGTGCAGCTAAGCACCTTTTTTGATTAAGAGAAAATGTGGTCAATTTGATTGATTTCCTCTTTTGTTAATTGAACTTCGTTTGTTTTTAGGTTTTGCTGAACTTGCTCAGCTCGTTTTGCACCTGGAATAATGGCGTCGATGCCGTCCTGTGCTAAAAGCCAAGCGAGTGCAACGTGTGCCGTTTCGGCGTTCTTTGATTGTGCAATTGCCTTCAGCTTGTCTACTTTTTCGAGGTTTTGAAGGAACGCCTCGCCTTGGAAAAGCGGATCTTTTGCTCGAATATCATCAAATGTCGCATCCTTCGTAAATTTACCAGTCAACAAACCTGACGCCAACGGGAAATACGGAATAAAGGAAATACGATGCTCGACGCAGTATGGGAGAAGATCCTGCTCTGCCTCACGTTTCAGCAAAGAATACTCTGACTGAAGCACATCTAAGTAGCCATCTCGATTAAAGGCTTGAAGCTGTTCAAAATCAAGGTTAGATGCACCAATGGCCCTGATTTTCCCTTCATCCTTCAATTCCTTTAATGTGCCTGCTACTTCTTCCAGCGGCGTCCGGCCGTCCGGGAAATGCATATAGTATAAATCAATATAATCTGTTTGCAGTCGTTTCAGGCTATGTTCGACCTGCTCTCTTAAAAAGTCCCGGCTGTTATCCAATTCAATTTGTCCGTTTACTTCTTTATGAGCCCCCTTTGTCGCAAGGACAAGGTTTTCTCTACCGCCTCTTTTGGCAATAATCTCACCGATCAATTCCTCTGAACGGCCCAGCCCATAAATAAAAGCAGAATCTAAGAAATTGACACCTTGATCAAGAGCTGTCTCCACAAGCTCTCGTCCGGCATCTTCACTCAGGTTCGGGAACAAATTATGTCCACCTACCGCATTCGTACCAAGCCCTATCGGATTCACCTGTAAATTAGTTCGTCCAAGCGTTACCTTTTTCAAAAGCTCATCTCCCTTATCTGCTTAATCATCCTTATTTTCCCATGAATCCTTTCCAACATTCAAGTATCCTGCTCTCTGAAGCACCAACACCCTCACTTCAAGATTTTTACGTAAAAAACATTTAAAACCGATAATAAATCTACAAATTAATTCTTATTAACCGGTATATTAGACTTACGCATTTCCTTTTATTATTGGCTTTTGTGTAAATTCCTTTCAAAGATAGGGACTAAAACCTATTCCTCATCATGATTGAATTTCGATAGAATGAAAAGTGCAAATCGTCATAAGGAGATTTTCCCCTGTAACACCCGAATATACCATCCTATCTGTTTCTTTTTTCATAGTCAGATAGCGGGAATGAAATGACGAAAGAAAAGCAAAGGAGCATCAACTGTGAATCTTAAAAAAATAAGTGCACTCCTCATGATTTCGTTCGTGATGATCATCTCTGCAGCTTGCCAGAGCTCAGCAAAATCAAGTAACGCTGATCAAAAATCAACAAAAACAGCAGAGGTAAAAGTCGATAGCTACGAATATACGTTACCAGAAGACTCAACAACTACGCTAAGAGACAATGAATTGGTGCTAAAAGTCAACCTGACGATTACAAACAAAGGTGACAAAGCTCTATCATTATATAGCTCTGACTTCTCCCTTTATCAGGACGATGCCAAAGTATCTGATTTAAAATTTTACGGCAGTAAAGACCGTCTTGACCTCGGTTCATTGAACAAAGGAAAATCTCAAACAGGTGCTCTTTATTTCCTAGTAGACAAAGGGAAAAAATATCAGTTCGTGTACCAAGACAGCATCAAGAAAAACAGTGATTCGATTGAAATCAACCTAGATGGAAACAAAATATTGGATACAGCGAAAAAGCTGGATAACCCTGCAAAAGCGCTATCCGCTTATACGGATATCATTGTATTTGACAAAAAGAACGATCAATTTGCAGATTTAACAGGTGACAACCAATCCGACGTCGTGAATAAATACCACGATATGTTCGTAAAAGACTTCAAAAGAACTGCCGGCATGTACGGCAATGAAGTAAGTGACCGTGATATTCTGTCGATGTACAAACGGATTCAAGACACCATGAAGGATAAAACCAAAGTAGAAACAAGTGTAAAAACCATCTCTAATGACGAGGCGAAGGTTGTCGCTCAAGTAACAGGTATTGATGCCTCTAACTTAAAAGACAAGCTAGACAAGCAAAGAGATGAGTTTTACAACGGCAAGATCCGCTCTAAAGAAGAATTGTATAAGAAAAGCTTAAACTTGTACGCATCTGAATTCGAAAAGCTTCCCCCAGTCTCCAGCCCGGCTGAATACGAAGTGAAAATGAAACGTAATGGGGATGGTCAGTGGAAAATTGACCTTAACGATTATAATACATCACAGTACATGAGCGGTTTTATTAAAACAAGATAATCTTGAACTAAAAAAAGACGCTGGCCCAATGAAGGTGCCGCGTCTTTTCTTATGCTATACCGTCGCCTCTTGTTCTTCTTTCACCGCTTTTTCAATATCTTTAAAACGGCTCGATACAGTAGACGCACTAATGCCATACTTTTTCGCTATTTGTGCTTGAGAAAGCGGGGCATCGCTTGCAAGTGAATGAATGTAATATTCGATTCCCGCAGCAAATGATGCTGCTTTACGGATCACAGGTGATTTCTGATCACAATAGGCTTTCCACACAGTTAACGCGCCATCAGTCAAGCTTTGGTCCCCGTGTTCCTTCATTCCGTCTTCAATCAGCTTAGCTGTTTCCAGTTGAACGTCATTTGCCCAGTCCATTCGATCTGCTGTTAGACCTGTATCGCCTTCTGTTTCAGCAGATGTTTCTGATTCTTCTACTTCTTGCTTTGCAAACATGCACTTCAACACGTCAGGGAATGATTCTCTCATAAATGTGCTGCGCGTTCCTCCATTTGCCTCATATGCTTCAACAAGCTGACGTACTTGAAGAAGAAGCGTATCTGTAAACTCTTTCGCAAACATCGTATATTGAATGAAAAACTCTGCTTTTTCTTCAAATTGAACAGGGAATCCAAGCACGAGACTTCCCTTTTCAGGCAGCACTGTTTGATCCGGTTTTACATCTACTTCAACCTTTTCAGCTGTCACCATATTCTCAAAGTAAAGAGACTCGTCCGTTTTTTCATTTAATAAAAGCAATGATGGCTCCATGTCTGTCCATGATTGAACCACTTGTTTTGTTTTCGGACGGGTAATATCCTCCGCTTTCTTTGTCAGGAATTCTTGGAAGATGGTTTCTTTCTGATCCGTTAATGGACGGAAGAAGATGCCCCATACACTCAAATGAAAGACTGAGATTTGTTGCGTTTCTTTATCCATATCTGCAAGAAAAGAAAACTCATTAATGAATTGATTGATGGCTTTCTGATGTTTAGAGAATGCGTAATTCATTAAATCCTTTTGAACTTGTACAGCTTCCTTAAACACAAGCTCAGACGTTTGTTCTCCGCCTGACTTTTGACCACAGCAATGTTTATATTTTTTTCCGCTTCCGCAAGGGCAGAGCGCATTTCGTTTAATTTTTCCCAAAATAAAACCTCCGACATTCTAGTCTAACCTCACTATTTTAACAAACGATTGCACAAGAGAGTTTTATTTTCAAGAAAAAAGAAAAATCAGAATGATCAGTTAAATAATAAAGACACTTGAAGATCACGACAGATCATAGGAATAGCGGTCTTTTTCTGTTTATTTTCTCCAATCATTCCAATAGATTTTCTTCAGCTCATTCCCTCAAATAACTGTTTTGCTTCAAAATAAAAGATTTGAACAAACTTCTTCGTATTGACTCTGCCAGTTGATCCTGCGGATGAAGAGGTTTTCTGCATTTCTTTCATTCTTTGGCTGACATCGGTAAAGTCAAAAAACTTCGACGCATAGTGCTCAAACTTAGGATTCGAGAAATCTGTTAATCCTAGTGAAGCAAAATGATTCAAGGAATGATGAATAGCGCGTCTAATCCGCTGCTCTGCCGCTTTCACTTCCCTCATCACTTCTACATCGGTCGCCCCATGATCCAGCTTCCTCTCCGCTGTTTTGATAAAGAGCTGCTTTAGCGGCGGGAAATTGACCTCATGAGAATTGGCTGACTGTGTTTCATGTAAGTAGATCAGGATCTCAAGTAAATCCTTAGAACCACTCTCTCCGACAATTCCTAGTTCGGATAAGAGAAATTCCCCCGCCTCTTTCATCGTCCTTTTCTTCAACCCATTGCCCGTTGTATCATGAGAAATCACAGGCTCTAGTGGCAGCACATGGCGAAGGGAAGCTTGAATATCGTAAATCGATTTCTCGAGTTTGATCCGCTCTATGACTTTTCGAATCACACTGACGATCTCAATTCGATTGACAGGTTTATGAATATAATATTCGATCCCTAATTCATAGGCTTCTGCCATCATCTCTTTCGCCTCTACTTGGGAAATCATCATGATTTTACCTTTGAATTCAGGGTGAATATGACGAATCGTTTGAATGCCATCTCTAGCAGGCATTAAAAGGTCTATCAGAAGGATGTCTATTTTTTTTAGGTTCAATGAATGTGCTTCTAATCCCACTCCGTCATCGGCTTCATCCACGACCTCTCCCAAATCTTCATCTTCTATGATTTGACCTAAAATCGAGCGTATTGCACGATCATCATCTGCAATGAAAAATCGCATACACTCACCCTCTCTGTATTAAATTTTGTATAGGAAGGAGTAGCTGAAAAGCTGTTCCCTTTGTTTCTCTTTGTTCGATTTTAATTGTACCGCCAAGCTCTTTAACCAGCTCTTTCACATAGGATAAGCCAATCCCAGTTGATGGTGTTCCATATGCATCAAATTTAGAAGTATAGCCTGGATCAAATACTATTTCTCTCATTTTTTCAGGAATCCCCGGGCCATCATCTTCAATCCGAATCTCTATTTTATCATGACTTCCTTTCAATACGAGTGAGATCATTCCGTCATCCTTTATGGCTTCAACCGCATTTGCCATTAAATTATTAATGAGCGATAAGAAAATGAACACATGATAATCATGCAAATGAATGCCTCTTATATCAGATGTAAAGGAGATGTTTTTCCCTAGAGAGAGCGCATACTTTTCTTGAATGCGAAGGACAATTTGAACGAGCTCTTCCGCCTTCATATAGTCTTGCATATTTTCCTTAGAAATCAGCTTCGAAAGCCCAGCATAAATACGTTGATTGTCCTTTTTCACCTCATGGATTTCTCCTGCGAGCTTCAACAGCTCCTGACTCACTTTCTTCCCTGCTTCGTGTTCATGCAAGAGACGATAAAGCCTGTATGATTCTTGCGTAATATGCTCTGTATGTTTTAACGTTTTCTTTAAATGAACCGTTTCTTCATATAAATTTGAAATGACCATCATCATATGCTCATTTTGTTTCATGATCTGCTTCTCTCTTGATTGTGCCTCATACAGCTTCATCATATTAAAAAAGCTGATTACGACAAAGCTGTGAGCAAACGCAATGAGAAACATATCACTCAGCTTTGATAGCGTCATCGTCGTATCAAACACTAAAAATTGTACAAACAGCTCAACAAAATCAGCCACTAATTCAATCATGAGACCAATGATCCCAATAAAAATAGAACGCTGTTTAAAACGTCCCGTACGGACGGCAAAGAACAGGAATGCATATGTAAAATAGAAAAAGAAACTTGGGAATTGCTGATAAAATGATGCAGCGAGATCAGCATGATGCTGCATCAGATCTAAACCTACTCGAAAAAGCACAATGGCTGCGCCTGTTAAAAACCCGGGCAAGAACGGTCTAGATTTCCTTAAGAGTAATAAACAAAAGAAAAACGCAGGTGCCCCAAAGCTGATCCGGAACGTTTCATTCACAGGATAAAACTTCAGTTCTCCTGCAAGCGGCACAATAACCACCATAAAAATTAATATGAATGCGTCTTTTTTAACAAGCTGGTTTAAACTCAAATGACTGACATCCCTTCCCCTTTTTGCATAGCCACAGTATACAAGGAGACTCTTTTCTTCACAACGTACAAAAAAATAATTTTCACGGCTCCTTCTTTCCTCAAAATCCTTTTTTATGACTATTCACCGAGGCGCCATGGTGACCTTTCAGCTATTCAGCATTTTGGTGATTGTCTACAATAATGGGAATTGTTTAGACAATGATCGACAAACCGATTTTTATTTGTAAGTTTTTCTGTAGATTTTCGTCAGATTGTGTAGTTTCCAAGATAAATTGAATGAACAATTTTAGTGAAACTATATGTAAGCGTTTTCTGAATTTTCACTAAAAACCCTTTTTGTTTTTTCGCCGCCAAAGCCTTCATTTCAACATATATTTAGGTGTAAAGGAGTGGTACAAGCAGCGCATGACAAGTTCTTTGAAGATGTGTAACATGTTTTCGTGCCTATTTGATCGCATTTTTTGTCATCCGCCAATTCAATAGGGTACTTTTTGATTTTTGATTGGAGGAATCGTATGAAAACAGCAATTTCTAATAATACACAACACGCATGCCAGTCTTCTGTTGATCAATGGGCAGAAGAAATACGTCCGTATTACAAAAATGGACAGAATGCTGGCTACATTCCAGCACTCGGAAAAGTGAATTCCTCTCAACTTGGTATCAGCGTGATAGGCCCAGATGGATCATCTGTACGATATGGTGATTGGGACGTTCCCTTTACCCTGCAAAGTATCTCAAAAGTCATCAGCTTTATAGCTGCCTGTTTAGGAAGAGGCGTACCATACGTCTTGGATCGGGTAGATGTAGAGCCAACTGGTGATGCATTTAATTCCATCTACCGTCTTGAGATGCATAAACCAGGGAAGCCCTTTAATCCAATGATTAATGCTGGAGCTATTACCGTATCCTCCATCCTTCCCGGAAAGACTTCTACAGAAAAGCTAGCATATATTTTCGATTTAATCGAAAACTTAATAGGTAAGCGTCCCTCTGTTAATGAAGAGGTTTATCAATCAGAATGGGCAACTGCGCACCGCAACCGTGCTCTTGCTTATTACTTAAAAGAAACCAATTACTTAGAATCAGATGTCGAGGACACATTAGAAGTGTACTTAAAGCAATGTTCCATCGAGGTTACAACAGAGGACATCGCCTTGATTGGGCTGATTATATCAAGTGATGGCTATCATCCCTTTAAACAGGTCCAAGTCATTCCAAAGGATATCGCAAGACTAACAAAGGCATTGATGCTGACATGCGGCATGTATAATGCGTCTGGTAATTTTGCTGCTTTCGTAGGCGTACCAGCCAAAAGTGGTGTGTCTGGAGGAATTATGGCTTGCGTTCCGCCAAGCGCAAGAAGAGAATTCCCGTTTCAGACAGGCTGTGGAATCGGTATTTATGGTCCCGCCATTGATGATTGTGGTAATAGCATTACCGGTGTCATGATGCTGAAAAAGCTCGCAAAAGAGTGGGATCTCAGTATTTTTTAAAATGAACAGTCATGAATTCGAAGAGGTGATGTTATGAACGAAAAAGCTTTGCTATCTTATTTAACACATACAAATGATTTTATTTGGACTTATATTGTCATTGCTCTGTTACTTGGAGTTGGTGTCTACTTCACATATAGAACACGCTTCCTGCAAGTGAGAATGATTAAAGAAATGGTGCGTGTCCTGAAAGAAGGAAGAAAAGAAAAAGAAGGGATATCACCGTTCCAAGCATTTGCCATCAGTATGGCGGCACGTGTAGGAACAGGGAATATTACAGGGATTGCCATCGCCATTGCAATTGGTGGACCTGGCGCAATCTTCTGGATGTGGATCGTAGCCATTATCGGTTCTGCCTCAAGCTTTGTTGAAAGTACATTAGCCCAAGTGTATAAAGTGAAAGATAAAACAGGATTCCGCGGTGGACCTGCTTATTACATGGAAAAAGGGTTAAACAAGCGCTGGATGGGAATTTTATTTGCGATTCTGATTACAATTTCTTTTGGAATCGTCTTTAATGCGGTGCAATCAAATACAATTACTGTCGCTTTTGAAAACTCCTTTGGATTAGACCGTTTAACAGTCGGTATTGTGATGGCTGTTATTTTTGCAGCAATTATTTTCAAGGGAATCCAAGCCATTGCAAAAGCTTCTGAATACATTGTCGTTGTGCTGGCTCTAGCCTATATCGGAATTGCATTCTTTGTTATTGTGACAAATATCACTGAACTTCCTGGTGTCATCAGTACGATTGTGAAACACGCCTTCGGGTTTGAACAGTTTGCTGGTGGAACATTAGGCGGCGCATTATTACAAGGGATTAAACGCGGTCTTTTCTCGAATGAGGCTGGTATGGGTAGTGCACCTAACGCAGCAGCAACAGCTGTGACAAGTCACCCTGTAAAACAAGGATTAATTCAGGCGTTTGGCGTGTTAACAGATACATTAATTATTTGTACAAGCACAGCCTTCCTTGTCCTGTTCTCTGATGCATACAAAACAACGAACCTGCAAGGAATTGAATTAACACAGGCTTCACTCAGTCAGCACATTGGACCATGGGCCTCTGGATTCCTTGCTATCATGATTTTCCTATTCGCCTTTAGTACATTAATCGGTAACTATTACTACGGCGAAACGAACATTGAATTCCTTGGAGCCAACAAAGTTTGGCTTAACATTTATCGAATTGCCGTTATTGGAATGGTTCTTTTCGGTGCAGTTGCTACTGTTCCTCTCGTGTGGGGTCTAGCCGATCTCTTCATGGGACTCATGGTCATCGTCAACCTCATCGCCATCACCATGCTGTCTAAGGTCGCCTTTGCAGCATTGAAGGATTATACGAGACAGAAAAAAGAAGGCAAGGATCCTGTCTTCTATAAAAATGTCGTTCCAAACAATGAGAAAATTGAATGCTGGGACGACGAACCTGCTTCGTTGAAAAAGAATCGAATCGGTTAAATCAAAAAAGCTCTGGTCCTCTTGGGACTGACCCCATAAGATGAGACAAATAAAAAACACCTTCAAGTTTGAAAACGGATCGTTGTGATCCGAAAAAACATGGAGGTGTTTTTTCTATGGGGACAAGAGTGAGTTTCCCCCTCTGATCAGAGCTTCTTTCTTTAGTTCAAAAATTCGAGTATGAGTTTGTTCACCACTTCTGGTTTTTCATGATTGATCCAATGAGAAGCATCATCAACAAAAATTAGTTGTCCATTTGGGCAAATCTTCATCGTTTCCTTCGCCAGCTTTCTGCTTAAAAACTTGTCCTCCATCCCCCAGATCATGCGAACAGGTACTAAAATGCGCTTTGATATCGGCTTTTCAAAGCCGCCCTTTTTGATGGCGCGGTACCAATTCAGCATTGAGGTCATGGCACCTGGCTGCGTCCAAGCCAGCTTATAGCTTGATACATCTTCCTTCGTGAACAAATGGGGTCTTGCAGTCAGCCCAATGGCTTCATCCAGCTTTTGAAAGTGATTTTCCTGAAGAGCTGCCTCTGGCACATTCGGAAGCTGAAAGAATGCGATATAGGAGCTCTTCTTCCACTGCGGAGGATAAAATGGAAGAACCTTCATCATCACCCGCGGATGCGGCATGTTGACAATGATTAGTTTCTCTACATATTGAGAACGTGTGGATGCCAAATGCCAAGCAACTGCTCCGCCCCAATCATGACCACCCACAATCGCCTTTTGATTCGGACTAAGCGTCTTAATCAGCCCTACGATATCATCTCTCAGTTGATCTAATACATAGGATTCAATTCCTTCTGGCTTATCACTTAGATGGTAGCCCCTTTGATCAGGAACGACGACACGATAACCTGCCTCGGCTAGGGGCATAATTTGATTCTTCCAGCCGTACCAGAACTCAGGAAATCCATGTAGCAGTATAAGCAGCGGGCCATCCTCAGGTCCAGCCATTGCTGTGTGAAGTGTTACACCATTTGTTTGGATTGATTGAAATTCAATTTGCTCCATCCCTTTGCCACCTTTCTCCTTGTTCTTTATTCTTCCAACATAGCATATTTCCCATTTTTCAGAAAATAAAAGCACTCCCAAAAAAACCTTCACGAAGGTGAAGGTCTTGGTTTATTTCATATAATTCAGCACCCAGATCAACCCATTTTTGCGGTCCTGTACTTGCCCGTGAAGGGCGCCAAAGAACGTATCCTGTAATTCGACCAGTACATCTCCATCAGCTTCTAGCGCTTCATATACAGCCTTTAGTTCTTCTTCATTGTCAAACTGCATAATCAATCTGAGATTCTCGGGCTTTGGTGTGCGGTCAAACGTATCTGAAAAGTGAAGCAGCGATTCTCCAAGGTGCAGTTCTGCATGCAGCACACGGTCTTGATGTTCATTTAAAATATGAATATCACCGCCAAAAATCCCTTGATAATATTGAAGAGATTCCTTCACATCGTCTACCACAATATAAGGACTAACACTAATCATACCCCTCATCCTCCTCTTGTTCCGTCCATCTTCTCTTTTATAGCTTATCCCAAATCGTATGAAAAAAGGCACAAATCGTCAACGGATTTGCACCTTTTTCTCATGAAGATTTCGCTAATTCACTATGTTTGTTTGAATACGCTGCGTACATGACAACACCGATTAACAGCCAAACACCAAAGTAAAGCCACGTCCGGCCTGGTAAGTTGAACATAAGGAACAAGCAGCAGCCCATTGAAATAATCGGCAAGACCGGCACAAATGGAACCCGGAATCCCCTCTCAAGCTGCTGATGTGTCTTTCTCAAAATGAGGACAGATAAACTCACCATTGCAAACGTCAATAAAGCACCGATATTCGCTAAATTGGACAAGTCCTTTAAATCAATAAACCCTGAAATAACAGCTGTCATGCCGCCAATCATCCATATGCTTGCAACAGGCGTATCGCTTTTGTTTGTTTTCGAAAACACTTTCGGCAAAAGACCATCTCGTCCCATCGCATAGGCAATTCGAGTTGCTGCATAATTATTGGCGAAAATCACAGCCATCAATCCAATGACCGCACCGACAGAAATAATACCGGCTACACTATTTTGATGTACACTTTGCAAGACATAGGACATCGCCTCTGTGACATTCAGTTTTGTATAGTGCACCATACCTGTCATAATCAAACAAACGACAATGTAAATGATCGTGCAAATGAGTAATGAGCCAATAATGCCAATTGGCAGGTTCCGCTGCGGATTTTTCACCTCTTCTGCAGAAGCAGAAATCGCATCAAACCCTAAGAAGGCAAAAAACACAGCAGCAGCACCAGCAATGACGCCTTCTGCACCAAACGGCATGAACGGCTGCCAATTGGATGGCTGTACATAAAACCCGCCTACTACAATGAAAAGAACAATAATACCGAGTTTCACAAACACCATGATATTATTGAATTTTTTACTTTCCTTCGTTCCTCTAGATAAGATCCACGCAATCAGTAAGGCAATGATAATGGCTGGCAGATTCATATATCCGCCTTGTTCAGGTCCCGCTAAAAATTGATGGGGAATCGAAATTCCAAACCCCTCAAGCAAGCTGTTGAAATAGCTCGACCAGCCACTGGCGACAGCTGAAGCAGTCAGCATATAAACGGACAATAACGTCCATCCCATTAGATGCCCGACAAGCTCACCCATCGTTGTATATGAATAAATGTACGCACTGCCGAATACAGGCAGTGCTGAAGCCATTTCTGCATAGCAAAGTGCTGCCAAACTGCACACAATCGCTGCGATGGCAAAGGAAAAAATGACAGCCGGCCCTGCATCCTTAGCCGCTGTAATTCCGGTTAACACCATGACCCCCGTGCCGATCACTGCCCCTATACCAAGGAGCGTGAGATCGAGCCCGCCTAGCGTTTTCTTTACCTTTTGCTGCCTGCTCTGTTCTAACAAATCGTGAATGTGTTTCTTACGTAGAATATGTCGCAAACCCTTTCCCTCCAAAACGTTAGAAAAACAAAAAATCATTCAAATTTCATTATAGCAGAATAGGTACTACGCATTCACAACCAATTCACGTAAATCTTTCTTCATGATTTTACCAAGCTTGTTTTTTGGCAGCTCCTGTGTGAAATGAATGGAGGGCACTTTGTAATCTGCCAAACGTTCCTGGCAATAGTTCACCACATCTTCTTCGCAAAAATCGACAGAATCGTCTTTTACGATATACGCACTTGGCACTTCACCATATAATTCGTCTGGCACCCCAATGACAGCTGATTCAATCACACCTGGAATTTGATCAATGACCTCTTCTACTTGGTCAGGGTAGATATTATCCCCACCGTACAGAATCACATCTTTGTATCTCCCTGTGATGAAAAGAAAACCGTCTTCATCTAGATAGCCTGCATCTCCCATATGGAACCAGCCATCTTTCAGCACCTTCTCTGTAGCGTCAGGCTGATGATAGTAGCCTAGAAAATAGAATGGGCTTCTCATAACGACTTCGCCAATTTCTCCATCTGGCAATGTCTCCTCTGTCTCAGGGTGCATGATTTTCACTTCTACATCCGGATCCACTTTACCTGCAGAGCCCATTTTATCCTCGCCCATCGCTGGATGCCACGCACTCACAACCCATGCTTCGGTACTTCCATAGCCATGCATCATCTGAATGCCTACTTCTTTGTAATCTTTAATTAAGCGTACCGGTACCTTCGTACCGCCAGAAATCGCAATTTCAAAAGATGAGAGATCGTACGAACCGCGTTTCATTTCTTCTAGCATGTACGTGTAAGCTGATGGGAAAGCCATCATGAACGTAATTCTTTCTTTCTCAATCGTTTCTAAAATGCGCTTCGGTGTTGCATCATGTAAGAAGACAAGCGTATATCCTTCAATTGCAGCTGCGATCAGGTGATTAATCGAACTCATATGATACAGAGGGTGACTCGCCAAGTACCGTTTTCCTTTCAGATCGAATCCTCGATTCCCATGTCTTGTTAAAAATTGATAGATTCGTCCATGTCCGACCATACAGCCCTTTGGATTTCCCGTTGTCCCAGAGGTGAATAAAATCATCGCTAGATCCTCTTCTGATACCTCTTCAGCAAGGTTACTTCCATCATTTGAAGCCAACATGTCTTCAAACAGCTGTGTTGTATTCGCATTGGCACCGGATTCCACCATCAGACAATCTTCTAAAGACACATTCACTGCCGCAATGATGTCACGGAATTCACGGTCAAAAAATAAAGCCTTTGGCTCTGCTTTTTTCAAAATACCTTCCAGCTCAAAAGAAGTAAGCTGCCAGCTAAGCGGAACTGCGACTGCACCTGCTTTAATGGCTGCCAGCATAATTGTTGAAAAGTGATGATGGTTTTGACAAATAAAGCAAACACGGTCCCCTTTTCGAATCCCCTTTTGATGTAAATAATGAGCGAGCTGGTCAATACGCTTTGCATATTCTTCAAATGTATAAGACACACCCCCGCCAGTTACCGCTTCAATTTGTGAAGAGCGTTCCATTCTGTCGTTAAGTAATGCCTGTAATGTATTCAATATCTTCATCTCCAAACGTTTGATTTACAATAGCCAATTTCCAGTGAATGGGTTGGCAGATTTTATCTCATTCACATTCTAAAATAAAACCAGCTGAAAGTAAAATCATTTCAATTTGGAATTGTTCTTTATATTAATTGATAATATAGGTAATTTTATAGCCGTCTTCCATTTTGGTTTAAATGATGATAACTATTATGATAAGATAGACCTAGTAATTGATCGGAAAATGCGAATGCAATAGGAAAAGAGGTATGGAGAATGCAACATTTCGAGCTAGAGGCAAGTTTATTAGACCATGCGCTGACAAAGTATTTAAAGGCGACGAAACAAATAGATGAAGAGAACATTCCGAAAAACGTCACGAATGTGAAAGGGTTTATTTTACGCATCATTTATCGTCATCAATCATGTACTGTGAAAAATATTCTGCAGGAAGTTTCATTATCTCCCTCTGCAACAACAACCGCTCTCAATCACTTAGAAGATGAAGGGATGATTATCCGCTCTCGAAATAATAATGACCGCCGCACTGTATGGATTGAACTCTCTGAATCAGGTGAACAAATTGCAAAACAAATGATCGACAACCGCCAGCTGCTTGTCAATCAGCTGTTCAACCACCTTTCAGAAGAAGATAAAAAAACATTTTTTGAATTAATCGAAAAAATGATGGACGAGCCATTAAAGGCTTAGGAACATTCCTAAGCCTTTGTCCTCTTTTCAACCTTTGCAGTCTAGGAAGGACGAGTACCGGAGCGGAGCGAATTTAGATTCGTGAGCACCGGAACGCAGACCTGACACCGAATGCGAGGGTTTGTCTACACGCTGAGGCTTAGGAGAATTCCTAAGCCTTCTTTTTTATGGCTTTAAGATGACCTTTATACAATCATCCTTCTTATCATTAAATATGTGATACGCATGAGCGGCATCATCTAACGGCAATTGGTGTGTGATGATCGCTTTAGGATCAATTTCACCGGTTGTCACTTTTTGATAGAGCTTTGACATGTAGCCTCTCGCCGGGGCCTGCCCCATTTTCAGGGTGACGTTTCTTGCGAAAAAGGCACCTAATGGGAACATATTATATAGGCCGCCGTACACACCCGTCATCTGCACCGTTCCACATTTACGGACGGCTTTTGTGGCAATTTGAATCGGTCCGATCGTTCCACCTTGTAGCTTAAGTTTCTGCTCAATTTTTTCAAGCGGCGACTTCTTCCCGTCCATTCCCACACAATCGATCACAACATCGGCTCCACCTTTGGTCAGCTCCTTTAACGTTTCTCCCATGTCGGGATCTTCTGTAAAATCAAATACTTCTACGCCGCTCATCCGTTTTGCATGTCGCAGACGGTAATCAATGTAATCGACCGCAATCACACGGTCTGCCCCTTTTTGCCATGCAAATTGCTGTGCCATTAACCCAACAGGTCCACAGCCTAACACAATGACCGTATCACCTTTTTTCACACCGGCGTGCTCCACGCTCCAATAAGCAGTTGGAAGAACATCCGATAAGAACAGCAATTGTTCATCCTCCAGCTCACAATCATCTGGGATCTTAAACGGAGTGTAGTTCCCAAAAGGCACGCGTAAATATTCTGCCTGTCCTCCAGGGTAGTTCCCATATTTCTCACTATATCCAAAAAGTCCACCCGAATCATAGTGCGGGTTTGAGTTGTCGCATTGGCTTTCTAAGTGGTGATGACAATATTGGCATTGACCACATGCAACGGTAAATGGAATAACGACACGGTCTCCCTTTTTTACTGCCGTGACATCCGGGCCAACTTCCTCCACAATCCCCATTGGCTCATGCCCAATCACATAGCCGATTGGAAGCGGGAAATTCCCCTGATACAAATGTAAATCAGATCCACAAATTGCTGTTGATGTAATTCGGATGATCACATCTTCCCGATCTTGAATAGATGGCGCATCTACTTTCTTCACTGCAATGCTATTTTTCCCCTGATAAGTAACAGCTCTCACATGCATTTCCTCCTTTAGCGAAAATCATCTGTAGATAGCTTCACCTTGAATGGATGGTTCATGCATCAGATCAGGATTATTAAAAAACAAAAAAGCCCGTCGATCGGTTCGACAGGCACTTATACAATCATGTGTAACGCGTTACCTATTTATCCTTTTTCAATAAAGACCAAATCATATTGAGAGGAAGTCTCTCGATCAATCATCAAGTTCCCTTCTTGAATAAAATAAGGACATATACTCGGGCTTTGTGATTCTTCAAACTGCTCATACAACTGCTCAATCTTTCCAGGAAGCAGCAATAGCAAAAATTTATTAGAATGGGACACGAGTTCAGAAGAGTGAATTGTATCCGGCGGTATATAGGCAAAGTCACCCGGCATCAGGCATATATCTTCTCCGTTCAATTGCAGATTCATTTTTCCCTCAACGCAATAGAGTGCTTCTGTATGTACTTGATGATAATGCGGAGGAAAATACTTTCCCTTCGCGCCTTCAATCACAAAATGACTGAACCCGCCTCCAGTTGTTTCTGTTGTTGCGATCAGCTCATGAAGCTGACCATCAATAATGTATTGCTTCCCTTCACCAGCCTCTAATACGTAGGGCTGCACCGCCTGAGGGAGCTGACTATGAAATAAAACGGAGGGCTTAGTTGTATTTGACAGCTGCCGGATACCATGCATCAATATGAGATCGCTTTCTTTTTCAGCTTGTTCAAAGCTGTCTGCATCGAAAGCATGATCGGTCATCGGCCATTCGTTCCGCTGAAGCCTTTTCCCAATTTGCTGATAGACATCTGTCATTTGTCCGCCCAACGTATATGAAATAAATCTTGTTTTGTGACTATGCATTCTGTAGCCATGGATCGTTTTGGGTGGGATATGAATATAATCGAAGGCTGTGACCATATATTTTTTACCGTCCAAGATCACTTCAAGCTTTCCTTCCAGCACAAAAATGGTTTCAAATAAGTGCTCATGACAGTGAAGTGGAAAATAAGCTCCTTTCCCACCTGTGATTAAGACAAGCTCAAACAGCTGATTCGTTTGATTTACTTCTGCCAGCACATGAACAAGCTGATTTTCCAGCCCATACAGCTTCCCTGAACCAGACACGGTATAAAAAGAGGTTCCTTCGGATTGCTTGATCGATTGCGGTTGCTCCGACATCCCATCACTCCTCATGACTAATTGACTATCTTTATTATATAGACCAATTGATATAATAGATAGACAATATGCGAGAGATTTTACTCTTCTCGCATAAATAAGTGTCTAAGGTAACATTTCACATGTTCTAACGGGGTCGTTTGTTTGAGTGCGGTGGTCATCGATAGACCCCCAATCACCATTGAATGAAGGAGAGAAGCCAGCTCATCCGCTTTGTTTTCTTCATATCCGCTGTTCATGAGCTTTTCTTTCACAAGCTTTTGCCAGCGGATCATTTCTTGTTTACATGCAGTATGAAGCTGCGTATGTTCTGGCTTGGATTCTGCCGCCAGCAAGACAATCGGAATGCCTCTTTCATTTTCCTGTTCCATAAATCCCTGAATGATGTTTGTCATAAAGCGGTCGATGGCGATATAAGGATCATCCGAATAGGCAAAGCTTTCTTCAATTCGATGGATGACCTTTTGACTAATATATTCAACGGCTGCTATGGCTAGCTCTTCTTTTCCGTTTGGAAAATAATAATAAAGAGATCCTTTAGGCGTGCCGCTCTCTCTAATGATTTGATTCAATCCTGTCGCATGATACCCCTGTTTGCGTAAAAGAAGTGCGGCCGTTTGAATAATTCTATCCTTCGTACTCACGTGTGACACTCCTTTCCCTCCATAGACAAATGTCGTTTCAACGTATGAGTTGATTTGTTCCTTTCCAAATCGAGGATGTCTCCATCTCTGCTGCAAGCCGAAGCAGCCAATCCTCTTTCCCCTTAGGTGCTGTGACCTGTACCCCTAAAGGCATGCCCGCCTTAGTGAGATGAACAGGAACGCTCATAGAAGGCTGACCCGTTAAGTTGGCAAGCTGTGTAAATGGTGTGTAGGTCAGACTCTTTAAGAACATGTCATAAATGAGATCCTGCTGCGCTTGCATTGAGAGAGATGACACACGTAAAAGTTCTGTGATTTCTTCTTTCGAATGCATCAACTCACCAACCTTAGGAGCTGAATAGGCAGTCGCTGGTGTCACAAAGAGATCATAGGTTTGATGAAATGACGCCATTTGTGCAGCCGCCATATCCCATGCATCAAGACTTTCTGTGTAAGCAGCAGCGGTTACATTCTTGCCAGCCTCTGCCAACACCCATGCCACGATGTCTGTTTCCTCCGGATTGACTGGACGTCCTAATGAACGATTCAAGGACGTGAATAGTGCAGACATTTCTCCGCTGTTCATGACGTAGTATTGCTGCATCAGATGAATTCCATCGATTGCAGGCCCTGCTTCTTCTACTTGGTGCCCTTGATCACTCAGCCATTTCACTGTTTGCTGCACCGCCTGCTTCGCTTCCTCACTGACCTTCGTACCAACTGGAGATTCTACACTGTAAGCAATTCGCATAGAAGATGTACGTTTCTCTAGATCTTCTTGATAGCTGCCGTCGTATAATGGCGTTTGGAAAGCCGCTTCAGGCTGAATGACTTGAAGTAGATCAAGAAGGGCTGCACTGTCCCGCACTGTTTTTGTAAGTGTAAAGTCAATGGATGCCCCTTGCCACTGCCTTCCTGCGCCTGGTCCTACCGGCGTTCTTCCTCTTGTTGGTTTGAGACCGAACAAACCTGTAAAGGATGCTGGAATCCGAATGGACCCTCCACCATCACTTGCTCCACCAGCAGGTACGATGCCGCTCGCAACAGCTGCTGCCGTCCCGCCGCTTGAACCGCCAGGAGAATAGTCAGGATGCCAAGGGTTCCTCGTTGGACCATGTAAAGCAGGTTCTGTTACATTTCTTAATCCGAATTCTGGTGTGTTTGTATGTCCCATCATGAGAAATCCAGCCTGCTTCAATCGCTGGACAAAGTGGGAGTCCGTTTTTGCCTTTACATCCTTTAATAATGCAGCTCCTGCTGTCAGCGGTTCATTTTCCAGCCCTTGCGATATATTTTTCAGTACAAATGGAACGCCCGCAAACGGCTGATTCATATGTAATGTCTTGATTTCTTTTAATAATTGATCTTGTCTTGTCTGAATCAACGCATTTAGTTCAGGATTGACCTCATTCAATCTAGCAAATGCAGCTTGTACAAGCTCGTCTGGCGTTACCTGCTTATTCCGTACAAGTGCCGCCAAGCCAATCGCATCATACGTCATATACTCTTTTACGTTCATCAGCATATCCTACTTTCTCTTATTATGTTCTCTCTATTGTCTACTAGATTTGTATGAATTTCAATTTCAGGTTACTTGTAAAAAAAACTTTCTGACAAACAATATGATTCTTCTAACCATCCTTCTCATTTCTCCGATATAATAGAGAAAAAAAGACGGAGGTCATCGTATGCAAGGGGCTATCGCCTTGAAAAAGAAAATATTCGTAGTCATCGCGTTTCTTCTTGCGTTGACAACTGCCTTGCCTTACCATTCGCAGGCAGCTGCACCGCCAAAAGAAACAGATGTCATCATCGTCTATAAAAACCAAAAAGGAAAGCAAACAGCGATTGAAGAAAGTGAAAAAGTGAACGCACAGTACATACATCTTCCCGCTGTCGCTGTGACAGCAGATGAACAAGCGGTCACGTCACTCAAAAAAGACCCTAACATCGCGTATGTCTCAAAAAACATAAAGGTCAAACTCGCTTCTTCTACGATGAAAAAAACCGCTGCCTCTACGAATCAGGATGCATTGGTTCAAAAATCTTACAACTTGCAAAAACTGAATGTAAAGCAAGCGATAAAAGAAGGCGTCACGGGGAAAAATGTGAAGGTAGCCGTTTTGGATACTGGTATTTCTCCACATGAGGATTTAAAGATATCCGGCGGTAAATCATTCGTGAACTACACTTCCTCCTATAAAGATGATGAAGGACACGGCACACATGTCGCAGGAACGATTGGTGCCCTCAATAACGATTACGGCACAGTCGGCGTCGCTTCTGGCGCGAAGCTGTATGCTGTGAAAGTGTTAGATAAAAAGGGAGAAGGCGACTTGTACAGTCTGCTTCGAGGAATTGATTGGGCCATTAGCAACAAGATGGATATTATGAATTTAAGTCTAGGTTTTGAAGACAATATCCCTATTTTGCGTTCAGCAGTGGATGAAGCATACAAAAGAGGACTGCTTGTGGTCGCTGCAAGCGGGAATGATGGGAAGAAGAATCATATCAGCTATCCTGCCGCCTACAATAGCGTCATTGCCGTTTCTGCAACGACGGACAAAGACAAACTCGCTTCTATCTCAAATACAGGGAAAGGTATTGAATTTTCTGCCCCTGGTCAGAACGTCATCAGCACTTATTTAAAAAATGAATATTGGTATGCAACAGGTACATCACAAGCCGCACCGCATGTCACAGGCATGCTGGCACTGTTGAAGCAGCTTCATCCGAAGAAAACAAATGTTCAGCTTCGCACCTTATTGCGCAGCTATACAGTGGATCTTGGCGCAAAAGGAAAAGATCCACAATTCGGCTATGGCCGCGTGCAATATATACCACAATCAAGCTTTTTGAAGGCTGCGACTAGCGCTGTCAAAACAGCCGAAACTTCTAAAAAGCAGGCAGATGTCAATCAAGCCAAAACGAGAATTGGCCGACTCACTGCAAGTAAGCAAAAAACAGCACTCACTGAACGGGTGAAAAAGGTACAAGGAACCATTGATATCCGCTTGGCACGTGCAAAGGTTCAAACAGCCGAAAAAAGCAAAACACAAGGCGCCATTAAAAGCGCACAAGCGGCCATCAAAAAGTTAAACAAAGGCAAAGAAAAAACAAGCCTGCAAAATCGGCTCGACAAAGTCAAAAAACAGGTCGCCTATCAAAAGAAAGTGACAGACGCCAAACAAAAGGTCAAAAAAGCGGAAACCAAACGAACGAAGAAAACAAAAGCAGTAGCGCAAACCGCTGTCAAACAGCTAAAAGCTTCTAAAACGAAAACCAGTTTACAAAAACGATTAAACCGTATCAAGGTATAACAGAAAAAACGATTCCTCGCTGAAAGGAATCGTTTTTTTCTATTTTAACAGCGGTGCAAACAAGCTGTGATGATATTTCCCATCAACATCTGCCCTCACTTGATCAAGTATGTTTTCTAACGAAGCCATCACACTCTCTAATGCTCGGTGCACTGAACCTTGTTCAAAATCCACTAAACTCTCTGGCAACTCATCTTCATCCAATACAAAAAAATCACCATTCGGAAGAACGAGAAGATCAACAATGAGGTCTTCAAACATGACCAGCTGGCCGTTGAACGATGTATTCCCCACAATATTAAAATAAGAACCCAGTTCCTTCCCTTGATCATCTCTCCAGAAATACATATTGTAAGGACGATCCTTCCAATAATAAGCGGTCGTATAGCTCCCTTTTGGAATCGTCAGAGCACGATCACCTGCCCTCATCGTAAACGTGTCTTCAATCTTGTGAAACAGCACAGCCTGCTGTCCCTGTGCGTCTAACAGCTGACAAGTATGTTCCACAATCTTCTGATCGTATTTGATTTTTCTCTCGATTACTTCATCCCACCGATCCGCATGTAGCGAAAACACCATGTCACAACTCCCTCTTGCATCTAGATTCTCTCTTTCCAGTATACACCGATTTTTTTTGAAAAAATAAAGGGTTGCTGCATTCACATATGGAAGACCTATTGATGAGGTGAAATAAATGAACGGAATCACGATTCTTGAAAACCTTACACAGCTTGGACAAATCATCCTCATTTTTTGCGGCTTTGCCCTATATAGGCGGCTGGTGAAAACGAAGAGAGAACGAAGGCTATCTCCTTATGAGCACATGTTAAAATTCTTTGTTATGTTCGGTTTAATCTCGTGGGGGATATCATATTGGGCGCTTATACTGTGGGCGTAAATAAAAAAAGAAGAGCTGTCCATCGAGGACGTGCTCTTCCTTTTATTATGCGTGATGTGATGAACCAGCTGGTTGTTCTTTCTGGATGACATATTGATAGCTTTTAACATGCGTCCCGTTTTGATTCACAAATTCTTTATCTAGTGCACGCTCAAAGCCCATTCTTTCATAAAGACGAATGGCAGCCTGCATTTTATCAGAGGTATGAAGGTACAGAACATTTTCGCCCCATGATTGCGTGAGCTCAATACTTTTACGTAACAATGACTCTGCAATTCCTTTTCCTCTGACATCGGGATCTACTCCTAAAAACCGGACGATGGCTGATGTAATGCCCATTTCGGGTTTGTCATACGCTTGCTCTGATGATCGGAACATTTGAAGCGTCCCTACGACCTGACCTTCAAGCTCCGCCACAAGCATCAGCTCCATGTTTGGATTATCTACAGCTGCTGCAAGCGCAGCAGAATAATTTTGCCAGCCTTCCTCTGTAAATTGAGGCTCATACTGTGAATAGGATTTGATTAGTACGTGTCTAATGGCCTCATGATCTTCTTTGACTGCTTGACGAATGATCAGCTCTTGCTGCTCCATGTCAGCACCTCCTGTTGTTTAATTGCCAGATATACGTATCATGCAAATACTGCATGTCGATGACCTTGTTCTTTTCTCTACTCATTCAATGTAAAGAGTCTCCTTCGAAAGATCAATTATTTTGCACGGAATCCTCTTTGAAAATTTCCATTGAAAAGGGACGCTCGATTCATTATGCTGTTTTGAGGAAGTATACGAGGAGTGTAATGTCATATGAGTTCTTTATCTTATCCCCAAGAATCGAAAAAAAACCGATTTCTCCTTGCTGCATTGCTTGGTTCTTTAACCGCCCTTGCACCGCTTGCAATGGATATGTATTTACCTGCATTGCCTCATATTGCGCGAGATTTTGAAGCAAGCACTGCTTTGTCCCAATTAAGTCTGATGGCTTGTCTGATTGGACTCGCGCTTGGACAACTGATTGCAGGTCCTATTAGTGATACGATCGGCAGAAGAAAACCGCTGATGATCGGCTTAATCATTTTTATCGCCGCATCTCTTTTATGTACAGTGGTCTCGTCGATTTGGATGTTCATCCTCTTAAGATTGATTCAAGGACTCGCTGGTTCAGCAGGCATTGTCATTGCACGAGCCATTGTGCGAGATCATTATGAAGGCTCAGAAATGACGAAATTCTTTGCACTGCTCATGTTGGTCAACGGGGTTGCTCCGGCAGCGGCACCTATTGTGGGCGGACAGATGTTACGCTTCACCACATGGCAGGGTGTATTTGTTCTATTAGGCATCCTCGGGGCCTTGATGCTGCTGAGATCTATTTTTTCACTTCAAGAAAGTTTACCTGCGGAGCGCAGACAGACAGGAGGCTTTCAACAGATTGTAAGTGCCATGAAAATTTTAGCGAGTGATCGTCTCTTTGTTGGGTATGCCCTCTCGCAAGGTCTTGTATTCGCAGCGATGTTTGCTTATATTTCTGGCTCACCGTTTGTGCTTCAGGAGCTTTTTCACCTTTCTCCACAAGGATTCAGTGCTGCCTTTGCAGTGAATAGTCTTGGGATCATCACAGCTGGACAAGTATTTGCCCGCGTCGCTGCTAAAATCGGCGAAGAGAAGGTTCTTCGCATTGGATTGCTGACAGCTGCCTTAGGCGGCATCACCTTATTTTTGATGATCTCCATTGATGCTGGATTATACGGCATTCTCATTCCGCTCTTTTTTGTGGTCTCAAGCGTTGGAATTGTCGGCACCTCTGCCCCGTCTCTTGCGATGCAGCATCACGGCGCACATGCAGGAAGTGCGGCTGCCCTGATCGGTGTGGCACAAATGCTGCTAGGCGCCTGCATGACACCTCTTGTCGGACTAGCCGGAAGCCAAACAGCCTTTCCAATGGGCCTGATCATTATGCTTTGTGAACTAGGTGCACTTTGCTGTTATTTCTTCTTTGTAGCCAGAGCAAAAAAACCCGCATAAGCGGGTTTTTCAGATTGTCGACAAAGGGCTAAAATGATCTTGATTTTAGCCCTTTGTCTTCTTTTCAGCGTGATAGAAAACCTTTGAAGTCTAGGAAGGACGAGTACTGGCGCGGAGCGAATTTGACATTCGTGAGCACCAGCACGCAGGACTGACACCGAATGCGAGGGTTTGTCTACACGCTGAACCCGCATAAGCGGGTTTTTCATTTATGGCTTGCTCCAATTGATAGTGCGGAACACATTGTTCTGGTCATTGTTGTGATATGCATCTAGGTCAAAGCCCGATAGTCCAAAACCAATTGCCATGATCATTCCTCCGGCAACGGTGAAGATGATCCCCCATTTGATGCATTGCTTTTTTAAATCATTCACATTCATATTCTCACGACCTTCTTTTTAAACATTCCCATGAATGCCTTAGTGGTTTGAACAGTCATTTGAACAAATAGCTTTGTCAAATACACCGTGGCCATGCCGCATAATAATCCGACACCTAATAGAAGAATACCAACGCCAATTTGCGTCACCACCACATGCAAACCGTCCTGAAAGATAAATGGAGAACCAATGATGCTCCAAAAACCTCCGAGCAGACCAACTAGCGTCACTGTACCTGTCACGAGCGGAATGCACCAAATCACCATATACACAGAAAGAATCAGTAGGAAGACTGTTGCTAGAATACTGCCCCATAATGGAAAGCCTAAAATGAGGATGGAGAGCCTTGTGGCTTTTTCTCCAAACGTCGGCACCTGAACGGTTTTAATTCCTTGTTCCTTCAAAATCCCTTCAGCGATGATAGCAGGCTGCCCGACTTGATCGACCGCTTCCTGTTCACTGTATCCATCTTCTTGATAATCCTCGATCATTTCATCGTAATACTCGATGAACCGGTCACTTTCTTTTTCGCCTAGACGATGCAGGTGCTTCTCTAAGCTGGCTAAAAATTCTTTTTTATTCATTGCCCTGTCCTCCAGAAATAAAGTCGTAAATCGCCATCACTTGATCCCATTCCGCTAAAAACTGCGCCATATGCTCACGGCCGCTTTTTGTCATCCGGTAGTATTTTCTTAATCGACTATTATGTTCTTGGGAATAGGTCTCCACATAATTGTTTTGCTCTAATCGCTTTAATATCGGATATAATGTCGATTCTGAAATCTCAATACAATGGGACATATCTTTAATCATTTGATAACCATAGGAATCGCCTTTCTTTAATACCGCCAGTACACAGAATTCCAGTAAACCTTTTTTTAATTGTGCATTCATGATTACAACTCCTAACCATTTATACTATACATTACATAGTATCATGTGACAAGAGGTATAAATATAAAAAAAAAGACCCTTTTGGGATCCTTTCGTTTTTATATATTCACAAATCCTTCTCCGAACACATCACGCACGTCATGGACAACAACGAATGCGTCTCGATCAATTTTCTTAATGATTTTCTTTAGACGCATAAGCTCTTGTTTTTGAATGACTGCATAGAGAATTTCCTTCGATTCCTTTGAATAATGACCGCGTCCGTTTAAAATCGTCACGCCTCGATCCAAGGTGTGATTGATTTCTTCGGCAATATCATCTTTGCATGAAGAAATGATCGTCACTGCCTTTTTCGTGTTAAGCCCTTCTATCACGAAGTCCATCACCTTTGTCGCCACGTACAGCATCACAATCGTGAACATTAATTTTTCCGCACCAATAATAAAGTAGGAAGCAAATACGACGATCAGATCAAAGAACAAGATGGCGTAGCTCACGTTCCAGTCTAAATACTTGTTGGCAATTCTTCCGAGTATGGCAGAACCCGCCGTTGTACCGCCTGCTCTTAGCACAAGACCAATCCCAATTCCGATAATGATTCCTGCGAAAATGGCCCCAATGATCAATTCGTGAACATTCACGACCCATGTTGTGGTCAAGTGTAAAAATAGGGAGTTACTTGCGACGGCAACCACAGTATAAATCGTCGTCTTCTTGTCCAAATATTTATACCCCACAAGCAGCAGAATGGCATTAAACACTAGGTTCGTCAGCCATGGTGCAATTTCAAACAAATAATAGAAAATGATGGACAGCCCCGTTACACCGCCTTCACCAAATTCAAGCGGAATGACAAACATGTTCACTGCGGCGGCAAATAAAAAAGAACCAATTAGAATCATTGCGATATCTTTTACACATTTTTTCAATTTCTTCTTTCCTCCTTTTTTAAGCATATAAAAAACCCTCTTTCTGCACGAAAGAAGACAGTCGTTGAACAAAAAAAATCAAAAGACAGCGCCTTTTGACGAAGCTTTCTGAAATGAACCTTTCCATAATATATATCTCTTTTTAGAGGCTGTCAATGACTTGGTTTTCTATTATTTTGACTGCATGTTTATGCATGGAAACCCGCATGTTTTCAGGGTTTTTCCGCGGTCACATGCTTTTTCCTCTCCTTGACAAAAACACTTTAGTCATTTAAACTACTGCCTCATATCATATCCATCATTTCCGACTAAAAAGGAGGGTGTTCCATTCGATGAATCCTATTCAAAGCCGTTTACAGGCTCACGCACCTTTAATTTTAGACGGTGCACTTGCAACAGAGCTTGAACGAAAGGGCTGCAATTTAAACGACAGTTTATGGTCAGCCAAAATACTGATTGAACAGCCAGAATTGATTCAGCAAGTACACTTGGATTACTTCCAAGCCGGAGCTGACTGTGCCACAACAGCGAGCTACCAAACAACGATTGATGGCTTCGCTGAAAAAGGCTATTCAAAAGAAGAAGCCATTGAACTAATGAAACGATCTGTCAATTTAGCAAAAGAGGCACGCGATCTTTTTTGGCAGGATGAAGCGCGTCGCAAAGGGCGGACAAAACCATTTGTCGCAGGATCTGTGGGGCCATTCGGCGCTTATTTGTCTGATGGTTCAGAATATAAAGGAAATTACGGACTCACAGAGCAGGCACTCATTGATTTTCATAGACCAAGGATTCAGGCATTAGTAGAAGCTGGTGCAGATATTCTTGCGTGTGAAACGATCCCTTGTCTCATTGAAGCAACGGCCATTGCAAAGCTGCTGCAAGATGAATTCAGTGGTGTATCTGCTTGGATTACATTCAGCGCGAAGGACGACCTTCATATTAGTGAAGGAGATTTGCTCAGAGAATGTGTACAAGCACTGGAACCTTATGAACAGATCGCTGCTGTGGGTGTAAACTGTACGCCGCCGCAATTTATCTCTTCTCTCATTCAAGAGATGAAAAAGGGGACGAGCAAACCGATTGTCGTGTATCCAAACTCAGGGGAATTATATGATCCTGAAGAAAAGGTATGGAGCGGAGATACGCCTCAGCATACATTTGGTGAATGTGCGCATCAATGGTATCAAGACGGCGCGCATATCATCGGCGGCTGCTGCAGGACAACCCCAGAAGATATCACGGACATCTTAAAACTTACCACAGCATAGCACCATGAATCATCACACATACTTCTAAGCAAAAGGGCGGGAAGACATGGAACAAGCAAAAGATCAGTCACAACAATATCAACGAAAAATGACGAGCCGCCACCTGTTCATGCTTTCTCTAGGCGGCGTCATTGGAACAGGGCTCTTTTTAAGCTCTGGGTATACCATCAATCAAGCAGGACCCGCGGGGACGATCCTTGCCTATCTTGTCGGGGCATTAATTGTGTATCTCGTGATGCTCTGTTTAGGTGAGCTGTCTGTGGCAATGCCGGTTACAGGGGCCTTTCATACGTATGCAACAAAGTATATTGGACCCGGCACAGGCTATACAGTCGCTTGGCTCTACTGGCTGACATGGACAGTCGCGCTCGGATCGGAATTTACAGCGGCAGGGCTTTTAATGCAGCGCTGGTTCCCGGACACATCGGTTTGGATGTGGAGCGGTGTCTTTGCTCTTCTTATCTTTTTACTCAATGCGTTTACAGTGAAATTTTTTGCAGAATCAGAGTTTTGGTTTTCCAGCATTAAAGTAATGGCTATTATTCTCTTTATTATTCTTGGCGGAGCTGCGATGTTTGGCTTGATTCCGTTAAAAGGCGGTGAGGCCGCTCCGTTCCTTTCTAACTTCACCGGGGAAGGCGGTCTTTTCCCAAACGGCTTTTTACCGATTTTAATGACGATGCTTGCCGTCAATTTCGCTTTTTCAGGTACGGAGTTAATTGGGATTGCTGCGGGTGAAAGCGTCAATCCTGACGAGACCATTCCAAGAGCGATTCGCACAACCGTACTGCGTCTTGTCTTGTTTTTCGTTGGAACGATCGTGGTCTTAGCCGGCTTGATCCCAGTGGAAGAAGCCGGGGTGATCAAAAGTCCATTTGTTGTGGTGTTTGATCGCATCGGGATTCCATATGCCGCAGATTTCATGAATTTTGTCATTTTGACAGCGATCTTATCTGCCGCAAACTCTGGACTATACGCGTCATCCCGTATGCTCTGGTCACTTTCTGAGGAACGGACACTGCCTAAGAAACTGGCGAAGCTGACATCTAAAGGAATTCCTTTGAACGCACTGATTTTAAGTATGATCGGTGGGATTCTTTCTTTGTTCTCAAGTGTCATCGCACCAGAAACGGTATACCTTGTCCTTGTTTCGATCTCTGGACTGGCCGTTGTGATCGTGTGGATGGGGATTGCTGCCTCACAATTTATGTTTCGGAAACGTTTTTTACAGGAAGGCGGACAGCTCCATGATCTTTCCTTTCGAACCCCGCTCTATCCAGTGGTTCCGATTGCTGCCTTCTTCCTGTGTCTTGCCTCTGTGATTGGCATTGCCTTTGATCCAAATCAGCGGATTGCCCTTATCTGCGGCATTCCTTTCATCGCGCTCTGCTATGCTGCCTATTATGTGACAGCTTGGATTCAGAAAAAACGTGAAGAACCTGGTGTATAACGCCAGGTTTTTTTCTATCAAAAACAATTTGACAAAAAAGGATATCGCTAGTAAAAGAAGCGCACTTTGGTATATGATAGGAATCTATGATTTTCAGGATGAATCAAGGGAGTTGTCACTAATATGGAAATGACCATTACAAGAGCATTAAGTGAACTGAAAATGTTAGATAAGAGAATCAACCGAACCATTGATGAAGCCGTACTTGGTGGATTGATGATCGGGAAACATATACAGCACGGGTTTCAACATCAAGAAGAAATCGAAAAGAAGGCGAAGGCTGATGACCAATCGATTCAAGCATTAATCAAACGCCGGAATGCCATTAAATCAGCCATCGTTGTGTCGAATGCGACGACAACGATTGATGTAGCGGGTGTCAGCATGACGGTGGCAGAAGCGATTGAACGGAAGACATCGATAGAATACGATATTCGTTATTTACGGAAATTGAAAAAGGTGTACACAGAGCTAGTAGATAAAGCAGAACAGACCAATGAAGAGGTAAAGAAGAGGCTCGACCAGCATTTAGAAACCTTGTTTGGGAAAGACGGAAAAACACAAGCAGCTGCCAACCAAGAGATCGTCAAGTCGTTCCTCGCTGAAAATGAGGCGACGATCATCGATCCGCTTCGTCTTCGAGTGAAGATTGAAAAGCTTTCGACCGAGATTGAGGATTTTCAAATGGAAGTTGATTTTTCCTTGTCAGAGAGCAATACACTAACGAAAATACAGATCGATTAATCAATTTTGTTAGTGAGCCGAAAATCGATAGAACTAAACACCTCCGAGGGAAAGGTCATTCCCTCCTCATCTGATCATCTCTGGATGATCCTTGATAAAAGCTCAAAGCTGAACGTTCAAGGATCAACGTTCAAGTGTAAAAGTTCTTATCCATCAAAGCTCAGAATTAAAAGGTAAACGCTCGATCGAATCTGGGAGTCACGGCTCATGAGTGTTTGTTTATCGACTCTTTCGGTTGCCGCCCAGCAGGTTTGCTAACAAAAAGAAAAGGATGTCACATGAAGACATCCTTTTTTCTATGAAAAAAAACGACAAGGCTTTCGCCAAGTCGCTTCTTCCAGCAGATTAGTAACGGGATGTATATGCCAAATGGTACACACTTGTGACATTTGAAGATAGCTTGATGTCGTTTGAAGTGAACGTCACTGGAACGATATCGTAGTAATGTGTAGACCAGCCTGCATTATTGTATGTTTGGTAGCCTGCACCTGCAGGAACTTGAAACGTCAGTGAAAATTGTCCATTTACGTCTGTTGTGCCTGTCGCTGTTTGAGCATATGATTTAATTGCTGCTTCAAAATAAAGCTGAATCGGCTGATTAGGCATGAGATTTCCACTTGTATCTTTTAGTGTTCCTTTAAACGTAGCTGGATAATAAGAACCCACGCGATATTTACTGCCATAGCCGTAATTCACTAATCCACTATCGGCTGCGGTGACACTTGTTACTTGAACGGAAGCTGGTACTGCCCCTGTTTCCTCTGCATGTGCAAAGGTTGGGAATACGAGAAGCAATGATAGAAAGAAAGCAAACATGATTTTTTTCATCGATAAATCCTCCTTTTTTTTCCTGCTATATTACTATCGACATTAATTGGTATTTTTCCAGTAACAAGCAAAAAAACTTCCCTTTTTTAGAAAGGGAAGTTCCAGATTGTTGACAAAGGGCTAAAATGATCTTCATTTTAGCCCTTTGTCTTCTTTTCAGCGTGATAGAAAACCTTTGAAGTCTAGGAAGGGCGAGCACAGGAGCGGAGCGAATTTGACATTCGTGAGCACCGGAGCACAGTCCTGACAAAGAATGCGAGGGTTTGTCTACACGCTGAAACTTCCCTTTTTTAGAAAGGGAAGCTCTCCTCTTACTTTTTCACAACAACAACCTTCACCGCTTTGCTTTCTCTTTTTCTCACATCTGAAGCAGTCACATACAAGACCGTTTTGGCTTTTTGCGGTTTTATTTGGGCAGTAAATGCGCCCTTGTTATTCGTTTTCACCGTTTGGATGACTTTCTTAGATTTGTTTTTCACTTTAATGGTCAATCCTGCACCCGCAGTCCCTTTGACGGTTTTACTTTTGACCGTTACTTTGCCCACTTTCGGCTTAGCTGGTGCTTTGCCTTTTTTGACGACTGTTTTGAGCGTTGTAGCGGCCTTTCCTTTTGAAATCTTAATGTGAAGGACTTTGTTTTTGTTCTGATGCTTGATCTTCACGCTAAAGGTTCCATTTTTGCCTGCTGTGCCTTTTCCAAGCAGTGTTTTGCCTCTATACACAGAAATAGCAGCGCCAGCCTTTGCTTTACCTGTCACCTTTTGATGCTGATCCTCCACTTTGCTCACAGATGCGTTCAGTTCGACAGCACTTAAAGCAGCAAATGCATTCAGTCTGCCATGTCCTGTCATCCAATCGATCCCTGGAATTTTCGGATCGACAATTGGCTCATCGTTTTCATCATAGAAAACGTCATCTGTTCCATCAACAGAAGTAAAGGAGATGCTATCGGCTGTGCTTTGCAAGATATTCCTTACTTGATTCGGCTTCAAGGTTGGATTTTTAGAAAGAAGTAATCCTGCTGCCGCGGCCACATATGGTGTCGCCATTGATGTCCCGCTCAGGTATGAGACATTCCCATCTGGCATTAAGCTTGGAATATCAGATCCTGGTGCAGACATGCTCAGTCCTTTACCAAAGCTTGAGAATTCAGCGGCAATATCCATACGGTTGCTTGCGCCAATGGCCATTGCGTATTTTGATGTCGCAGGATAGCCCATTTCTGGAACGCCATCATTTCCACTCGCCACGACCACTAGTACATTTCTTTGAGCCGCGTAGTTCATTGCATATTCAATCACTCTGCTGTAGTAGCCGCCAAGGCTCATGTTGATGACCTTTGCGCCTTTGTCCACTGCATGCTTGATTCCAAGTGCAATATGCTCTGTATCGCCAAAGCCATAGGCATCCAGTACCTTCACTGGAATGATGCCCGTATGTTGGTTAAGACCTGCCATCGAGTAATGATTATCGGCTTTTGCGGCAATGATGCCCGCCACATGCGTACCGTGTCCATTATCATCAATCGCATCTTTGTTTCGTCCAATGAGATTCGCACCTAAGTCCGTACGAACAGTCCCGCTTAAATCAGTCAAACGGCTGTCTACACCTGTATCCACAACAGCAATTAATGTTTGCTTCATTTTGCTTGTGCCAATCAGTGTATTCATTTGTTCAAATTTGACGTCAGCGCCTTTTTTCCCGCTGTTTTGCGCACTGTTTTTCAGCGGCCACTGGTAACCATACTGCGCGTCGCTGCTTAGCGCGCGATAGGTTTGAACAGGCTCTGCAAATTCAACATTCGGCATGCTGGAAAGCTTTCTTGCCGTGCTTTTGATGACCGCTTTGCCTGCTTTTAGTGTCTTTCCAGCTGATTCTTGCCCTGCTGGCACATCATAGACATACATTCCTTTAAATAAAGGACTGACTGACTGTGATGTCACACGGTTTTCTTGGATGCCATAGCTTTTCATCTTCTTTTTCGCAGATTGAAGTGTTTGGCCATCCTTTAATTTAAAAATGATCTTATTCGTTTTAACCTTCTCTTCTTTTACAAGCTTTTGTTTCTCTAATACATAACCGATCGATTTTCCTTCAAGCTGATCGATTCCAATGTTTTGACTCACTGCTTCTAATTCCTTATTTAAATAGGCAGGACTTGCTTCTTTGAGCATATTAAAAAGGGAACGGATCGCCTGTTGTTCTTTCTCTGTCACAATATGACCGCTAAATGCACCATTTTTCTCTACGTCATTTAGCAGTGACTTTAATGTCAGCAGATGATTGTATACCTTTTGCTGCTCATTTTTTTGTTTGATGAGCTTCGATTTGAGAAATGGCTTTGTTTTTTGGAGCACACGGCTCAGCTTCTGACCATTTGGTGTTTCATTAAAACGTTTATCTTCGATTGTACGAATCGATTGGAGAATTTCTCGCCCGTACTTTTTCTCAATAATAATGATGACAGGCTCATCGTCTTCAGGGAAAACGGGTTCAGAGGGCGGAAGGTTAGCTCCTTTATACCCGATTGTATAAGCCGCATCCTCTTCCTCATCACGGCTGTCTTCCTCCGACCCTAAATAGAGCACTTTGACAAAGTAAGGACCTGACCATGCATGAGGGAAGTCGATCTCTGTCTCTCCACTTGCAGTGTCCACACGATATCTCGAATAAGTGTCATCCTTCATCGCTCTGTCTTTACTTGGATAGACCGATACGGATAATACTTGTTTACTTTTCACAGAAATTTTCATATGTGTATGTTTTGCCACCTCTTGTGCTGATGGCGTGATTTGGTACCATGACTCTTCCATTTCATTCTGTAATGTCCCTGAGATGACTTCACCATTTTTTAACCCAATGGCTTCATTGACATTTGTTCCTTTACTGGCAGCTGCTGCCTCGTATCCAGGTAATGCCGCCATACAGAGAATGATGGCCATGAGTACGATCACACATGATTTGACCTGCTTTTTGAACATGAAAAGACCCCCTTATCTTTTGTAATACCTTGGAAGAATATCACAGAAATGCATTTAGTAGAATCTGTTTTTTACATAATTAAACTCGTTTTAAGCTAGGATTTGAGATATACAGACAGCAAGACGAATAGCTTCATAAACTTTTTGCCATTTCAAACGGAAAATGATGCTATTTAACCATGTCGAAAAGTACATTACAATCAACTTGTAAGCGCTTAACAAACAAGAGAGAAGGGATCAGCTTGTTCCAAAAAGATCATGTTTTCACACAAGTAGACGGACGATCAAAGAATGAGATTTTACAATACATTGCCGAGAAAGCTGAAGACCTTCAGATTACAAACGATCAGGCGGGGTTATTATCAGATTTGTTGACTCGCGAAGACGAAGTCTCAACAGGACTTCAGCAAGGCTTCGCCATTCCTCATACAAAAAGCTCCGCTGTTCAAACGGCTTCACTTCTTTTTTTAGAGCTAGAACAACCGATTGAATGGGGCAGCTTTGACGATTTGCCCACAAGCTATTTATTTACACTGCTCGTTCCATTAGAAGAAGCAAATATCACACACCTGAAATTACTGTCAGGCATTGCGACAAGCCTCATGGAGCCGGCTTTCATCGAAAAGATACAACCAGGTCAAACCGCTGACTATTATTACGAAGTCATTGAACAACAATTGAAAGAGGGGATTACACAATGAAAATTGTCGGTGTCACTTCATGTCCAGCAGGGTTAGCTCATACACCAATGGCAGCAAAGGCGTTAGAGAATGCGGGTAAACAGCTCGGTCACGAGATCAAAATCGAGCAGCAAGGAATTATGGGACAGGTAAATGGCATTACCGCAGAGGAAGCAAGACAGGCAGACCTTTGTATCATTGCCTCCAATCAGCATATCAACGATGCGGAACGTTTTTCAGGCATTCCCACAGTACGTGTCGAGATCGGACGCGCCTTAAAAAATGCCGAGCAAATCATCACAAAAGCTGTAGCACTTGTTGAAAAGAAAAAATCTGAATCTCAATAAACGTGAGCAATGCCATATAGAAAGGAGCAAAGCAAAATGAAAGCAAAATTAAAAGTCATTGAAGGCCATCTCATGACCGGTATTTCTTATATTCTTCCTGTAATCATCGGTGCCTCCCTTATCGTTGGTTTAGCAAAACTAGTCGGATTAGGATTTGGTGTTTCAGATTTAAACGCCTATAAGGATGCTGGTGGCATACTGCACGGCGCCTATTTAATGGAGCAGGTTGGTTGGACAGGGATTGGCTTAATGAACGTCCTGCTCGCTGGATTTATCGCCTATTCGATTGCGGATAAATCAGGGCTTTCGGCCGGTTTCATCGGTGGTGCCCTTGCCAGCTCAACGAATGCTGGATTTATCGGTGCCGTTATTGCAGGCTTCTTCGCAGGATATGTCGCTCTTTTTGTGAAACGAAAAATTCAAATTAAAGGCTCCGCAGCCGGACTTGTTCCTCTGCTCATCTTACCGCTCATTACCGTTGGCTTAACTGGACTTCTCATGTCCGTTCTGCTGGGCGGGCCATTAGGTGCTTTGAACACAGCATTAATTGAATGGATCAAAGGCATGGTCGCTGACGGGACAAGCACACTCGCACTCGCTCTCATTCTAGGTGCGATGATTGGCTTTGACCTTGGCGGACCAGTGAATAAATCTGCTTGGATGGCAGGTAACGCGCTCTTCCTATCAGGCGTCTACCTCCCTGCCATTCTCGTCAATATTGCGATTGTCATTCCGCCGCTTGGATACGGGCTTGCGACATTGATTCGAAAACGCAATTTCTCTCCAACCTTTAGAGAAGCAGGACGTGGCGGCCTTGTCATGGGCATTATCGGTATTACGGAAGGGGCGATCCCTTTTACCCTCGTCAATCCATTGAAATTGATTCCGCTCAATGTTGTCGCATGTGCTGCTGGAAGCGGGGTTGCTGCATTATTAGGTGTCCATGACATCATGCCGCCAATTGGCGGGCTATACGGCTTCTTCTCAGTCGGAAACTGGTGGGCTTATTTAATTGGAGCTCTCACTGGCGCACTCGTCATCGGTATTGGCGCCAACCTGCTTGTCAATTTCTCTGAGAAAAAAGAACCAAAAACGCCGGAACATGATCAGAAGCAGAAAGAAGAAGACGATTTTGACCTTGTGCTAGAAGGATAATTTGAACAAAGAAAGGTGTCGTTACTCAATGACTGTTAATGTACATGTGATTCCACATACTCACTGGGACCGGGAATGGTATTTCACCACCTCCCGCTCCCGTATCTACTTAATGAAAAGCGTAATGGACATTTTAGACACTCTTGAAACAGATGAAAGGTTCCATTACTTCATGCTCGATGCCCAAGCATCCTTACTGGATGATTACCTCAAATGGCGTCCAGAGGATGAGAATCGAATCAAAAAGCTCGTCACAGCCAAACGTCTCATCATCGGCCCGTGGTATACCCAAACCGACCAGCTCGTCATTTCAGGTGAATCCATTGTACGGAACCTGCAATATGGAATTGAACGCTGTCAGCAGTTCGGTCATGTGATGAAAGTCGGTTATGTCCCTGATTCCTTTGGTCAATCCGCACAAATGCCTCAAATTTACCGCGGCTTCGGCATTGTGGATACAGCTTTTTGGCGCGGCGTTTCAGACCATATGACGAATCACACTGAATTCAATTGGCAAGGGGCTGACGGCAGTGAAGTCTTTGCGGTGAACCTGCCATTTGGCTACTACTACGGTGGAAATATTCCCGAAAAAGATGAGGACTTACAAGCCTTTTTATCTGAAAAAATCGGTGCGCTGCAAGCAAAGGCAACCACAAAGAATGTCTATTTCCCAAATGGATTTGACCAGGCACCGATCCGCAAAAACCTGCCTGACTTATTAGAAAAAGCCAATGAACTGGACGAGCACCACTATCAAATCAGCAGTTTAGAAGATTACATTGCAGCAGTGAAAAAAGAGCGGACGTCTTTTGAAACTTTAAAAGGAGAGCTCATTCATGCGAAGCATATGCGGATTCACAAATCTATTTTTTCAACACGAGCTGATTTAAAAATCTTAAACAATCAAATTGAAAACTATCTCGTCAATGTGATGGAGCCTATCCTCACGATTAGCTATTCACTCGGACACGACTATCCGCATGATACGGTTCGTGATATTTGGTACCTCATGTTTGAAAATGCAGCACATGACAGCATTGGCGGCTGTAATAGTGATACGACGAATCAAGATGTCTTCTTCCGCTACAAGCAGGCAAAGGAAATTGCTGAGAACCTTGTGGACTTACACATGCGCCTCATCGCCATTCGACTGCAAACAGAGCAAGAAATCACGTTTACTTTATTTAATACACTGCCTTCAAAGCGTTCTGAAGTTATTGAAGTTGAAACCTTTATCACAGAACGTCCTTTTACACTAAAAGATGCCAATGGAAAAACGCTTCACTACACAGTAAAAAGCAAAACTGATGTCACAGATTATGTGCTGGCACAGCAAATTTCTCTTAACCCAAGTAAAGATGTGTACATGCCAAAACAAGTATGGAAAGCCGTTTTACTGATCGAAGCCACCAGCTTACCATCCGTTGGTTATACACAAGTCAGCATGGTTTTCGATGAATCAAGCGAATCTGCATGGGAACAAACAGAAGGACACGCGATTGAAAATACGTATTACCGCATTGCGGCAAATGACAACGGATCGCTGGACATCACAGATAAACAAACAGGCCGGACATTCTCTGAGCAAATGATCTTTGAAGACAACGGAGACGATGGGGATTCCTACAACTATTCACCGCCGCGTGAGGATCTGTATGTGTCATCCAAGGATCTTTCTTCGGCAGACATCACAGTATCTAAAAGCGGCTTGCAAGAAGAGCTCACCGTCCAGCTTACTCTTACTGTCCCTTATGACTTAGAAGAGCGCTCTCAGCAATCAGTCACGACTTCACTCCCGATTACAGCGAAGGTAGCATTAAATAAAGATGAGCCTGTCATCCGTTTTCATGTCGATGTCGATAATCATGCGTTAGACCATCGTCTGCGTGTCCTCTTTGATACAGGCATCGCATCAAAGGTATCACTGAGCGATCAGCAGTTTGGAACCATCGAACGCCCGACAGAGCTCACGCAAGAGCTTGAATGGTGGAGCAATGAGCATTGGGAAGAAAAACCGATCACCATTGAACCGATGCAATCCTTTACTGCACTTCGTGATGAAGCATATGGTGTCGCTCTATTGACGGACTGCGTGAGAGAATACCAGATCACAGGAGAAGGCTACACAACGATTGCGTATACGCTTTTCCGCTGTTTCGGAAAAATGGGGAAAGAAAATCTTCTTTACCGTCCTGGACGCGCATCTGGTGAAAAAATTGTTGAGACACCTGACGCTCAGCTACAAGGTGCACTGTCGTTCTCATTTGGCATGCACTATAGCAAGGATGCTGTCAGCGAGGGGCACTTAGCGCAGCTTGCCAAGCGGTATACAACCCCAGTTCAATGCTACGAACGGGCAGACTTTTTAAACGGTCGTTTAATTTTCTCTTTCCGAGATGAAAAAGAAGACTTACAATCTACTTATAGCCTGCTTGACATTGAGACAGACGGAGCCATTCTAAGCGCTCTGAAAAAAGAAGAGCATGGAACAGGCATTGTCATCCGTCTCTTCAATCCATTTTTAACGCGTCAAACAGCCGCTTCAATCAATAGTTCATCTCTACAGCACGGAGAAACAGCGAATTTAGGCGAAACACCTGAAGGACATATACTCAAAGCACAACATGGATCATTACACATTGAACCGCTCACACCTTGTCAGGTACAAACCTACATTGTAAAGAAAAAATGAACATGTAGGGGCGGGGTCCATTTGGATTCCGCCCCTCTTTAATGGAGGGCATTGATCATGCGAATTGGAGGCATTGAAGCAGGCGGAACAAAATTTGTCTGCGGCTACGGAACAACAGATGGAACGATTGAACACACGACTTCCTTTGCAACAGGTAATCCAGATGAAACATGCCGGCAAGTAATCGATTACTTTACAAAGCATCCTGTCGATGCCATTGGCATTGGGGCATTCGGGCCTGTCGATGTAAAAGAACAAAGCCCAAGCTATGGGACGATTTTAGAGACACCCAAAACAGCCTGGCGTCAATTCCCTTTCCTTTCTACTTTAAAACAAGCCCTTGGACTCCCGATGAAGCTTGATACAGATGTGAACTGTGCAGCACTCGGGGAAGCCCGCTTTTCGGTTGAAGCAGAAAAGCCTGCTTCTTTGGTCTATATCACTGTTGGAACCGGAATAGGCGGCGGTGCCTATATTGAACACCGCCTCATTCACGGGTTGCTGCATCCAGAAATGGGTCATATCACAGTGCAGCGGCACCCTCATGATTCCTACGGTGGCTGCTGCCCTATACACCATGACTGTTTAGAGGGACTGGCATCAGGACCTGCCATAGAAGGGCGCTATCATACACTGGCACAAATACTGCCAGAGGATCATCCTGCCTGGTCACTTCATGCCTACTATCTCGGACAGATGACCGCCAATTTATTACTCACCCTTTCGCCAGAGCGCATCATTCTCGGTGGAGGTGTGATGAAACAGCCCGCTATGCTGCCGCTCATTCTTGATGAAACAGAAAAGCGGCTTCATGGGTATTTACAACTGCCAAAGCCTTTAAATGAAATTATCACAAAGCCATCCTTTGATGGATTATCTGGTTTAATGGGCGCCATCGCTCTTGGTACTGATGCCTTACAGGCGCAAGGAGCCGCGCAATGATGATGACGGCAGATCCTCGAACCTATCAGCTGATTCAGCAGCTATTTGAAACGAAGGGGTTCGTGAAGCTGGAGGAGCTCACTGCCTCTTTTCGCTTATCTGACCGCTCCATCCGTCATTTAATCAAAGAAGCAAATGAGCAATTAAAGGAAGCTGGAGCCAAGATTAAAACGATCCGCGGAAAGGGATACACCCTATTAACGAGTGACCAAGATGCCTTCCTGCTTTGGCTTCATCAACAAAAGCTTCCTGCCCGCTCTCTCGTCCCCGTCATGCCAGAAGAGCGTGTACGATTTATCATGAGGAAGCTATTGCTTCAACAGGATTACTTAAAAATTGACCAGCTGGCTGAAGAACTGTTCATCAGCCGCATGACGGTCAGCAGTGATTTGAAAAAAGGACGAGAGCTGTTAGCCCGTTACGGTATGACCCTTGTGTCAAAGCCTGGATTTGGCTTAAAAATTGAGGGAGACGAATTGCAAAAAAGAACATGCTATGCAGACTTACTCCTTGAAGAAGAGCCTGCACTTTCTCATATCACCGAGCGGGAGCAGCTCCATTTTCCCGATATTTCTCTTGAAACCATTCGATCTATTGTCCTGACGAACCTGCATCAAGAGTCATTGCTCATTAAAGACATTGCCTTAAAAAACTTAGTCATTCACTTAGCAATTGCGATTCAGCAAACACGAAAAAACCAGCGGATACCCGCCAGTACCACTCGTACACAACGATCACCCGTCTTGATGAGAATTGCCCAAAAGATCATACAGCAGGTGAGTGACACCTTTCATGTCACCTTATCAGAGGATGAAACAGATTACTTAGTCATGCATCTATTGGCAAATCAAACGTGGAAAGAAGCCGCCCAGCATCAGACGACAGTGGAAGTTCAGCAGGCGGTTGCGGTCTTTCTACAGCACATTGAGAAAATGAGCGGTCACCACTTTGCAGATGACAACATCCTGCAGCAAGACTTGATGCTTCATATGAAGCCATTATTAAATCGAATCCAATATGGCGTATCCTTACAAAATCCGCTGTTGCATGAAATCAAAGCGTCCTATCCATACCCGTTTGATTTAGCTGTCAGCGGACTGAATGCCTTACAGCTGGTGCGGACGCCAAATGAAGACGAGGCGGCATATGTTGCCCTGCATATCGCTGCTTCATTTGAAAGAAGTCAGCTCGATACCTCGCAAAAAAAGAAAGTCATTATCGTGTGCGGGTCTGGACTAGGGACGGCAAGACTGCTTGAAATTAAATTGAAGGCAGCCTTTCAGCACGAACTGGACATCGTCGAGCTTTATTCCTATCAGGATTATCTCATGAGCACCACCCTTCCCTGTGACGTCATCATTACAACCGTCCCGCTCGCATCAAAGGGAAAACCAGTGATACAGGTTAGCGCCTTTTTTGAACAACATGATGTACAGCGGGTGAATGAGGTCATTCATTTATTAAATGGACACGGGACTCCCTCGCAAGAACTGATGGCGTTTTTTCAAGAACGATTAACCTTATTGAACGCTGACCTATCCAGTAAGGACGAGGTATTAGACACACTATGCAGCCATTTAGAAACGTATCAGCTAGTATCGTCATCTTTTCGGTCCTCGGTGCTTGAACGGGAGCAAATGTCGTCTACCTACCTTGGAAAAGGGATTGCCATGCCGCACCCGCTCATCACAAATGAAGGCACATCCTGCGTAGCCATCGCACACTTAAAACAGCCGATTGACTGGCAGGGAAACCAAGTATCACTTGTCTTTTTATTAGCCATTCATAAAGATGACGCAGCTTGCATGAATCAATTCTTTGAACAAGCCGTTGATTTACTGGATAATCCAAACCGCATTCACGCTCTGAATCAATCAAAAACATTCGATGAGCTGATGAATGCGTTGTTTCAATAAGATCAAACAAAAGGCCGCCCAGCTGTTGATGAGGCGGCCTTCGTGTGATTGAGAATCATCAATCGTATATGACATTTTTCCCTTCTTCACTTAATTTCTTTAAAGAGCTCAGCATATGATCGATTTCTTCATCGGAATGTCTTTCCCATGAACCTAATTCTGCGACGATTTTCAAAGGGGATTTCGACCGATAAGAACGTGTTGGGTTACCCGGAAATTTTTTGTCAGTCAAATTCGGATCATTTTCAAACTCGCCTAACGGTTCTACAACATAAATTCTCTCTTTCGCATCAGATCTTGCTAACTCAGCACCCCACTTGGCTGCGTTTAATGTTCCGGTGAAATAGATATGGTTTGATTTTTGATCCTGATAATTCGATAAATACTGCGGTTCAAGCAGATCTCCAATCTTCAATTCCGCTTTCGTCCCATGAAAAAATGGACCAGGGTCTAAAACCTGCTCATTGTCATTCATACAGCCACGCCCCTTATCGTTTTTGACTTGCGTATAACAGTATACGGCCTGATCTGGGTAGAAAACAGTCTATAAATGAGATGACATTCGGGGTATAATGATAGTAGAGAGTAAGATGGGATTTGTAACCTCCAGAAAGTTAAAAAACAGCAAGAATACATACAAAGCAGTCTTATTAAAAGAGATAAAAAGCTATTAGAAGCCATAAGAGAAACAAGAAACTAAAAAATTAATTGCGACAACGGAGCAGAAGGAAAAAAGGGCAAAAAAATGTTGGTGACAGTTTTGGAAATAGCGTATTGATGCCTAGGAAGAATCTCTGAGCAGGATTGAAGAAGATGAGGATAAAGTAGCCAATGAGACGTTTGATGTTATAGCTGGTTGGCGTGTTGGCACATAATCAATTAAATTTTTCAGGAAGGGTGTAATGAGATGATGAAAGATAGAGATAAGATTTGTCATATATATGCTCAAAAAAGTTGGCATATGGATTCTTATATTATTGGTAATCGTGAGGGTTTAATAGAATTAAAGAGTGCTATTGACCAAGCATTGAAAAGTAATGTTGGTCAAGCTGAATTGTTTCCATCAGATTTAGAGGATTATACAACTTACGTTGCTTTAGTTGATGATAAAGAAGAGTTGGATTCACTTATTATGCCTTACATTGATGAGGATAATGATGATGAAAACTTGATACATCCAGTTGATATAGTTACAAGTCTTGAAGAGAAAAAAACCCCTGAAAATTAGGGGTTTTTTAGTGTAATATTGTTTCTCCTGGACTTGCTTTGTATTTCTTTGGTACTGATGCTCTGAGCGCATGGTGTATTTTATCTTTTGGAGCTACATGGAAATGCCAATACCAAGTTGAGGTTTTTGGTATTAAAGGGATTTTTCCATTGTCTACAGCAAATACTCTTGTTGTTTTTTTCTTTCCTTTGTGTAGGACGACAACTAAACTTCTAAGTTGTCCTTTATCATTTCTTACATCCCATTTAATTTTGTAATTTTTACCGAATCCTTTTATTCGATTTTTTAGATATTTAAGTGCAGTTCTTGCGCCTTTTGATCTGATAGCCATTAAAGCAACTCTTCCTACGGTCATTGCGATAGGTATGAAGAATATTGGTAGTGCTTGTGTTGTGATTTCACTCTGATTACTTTTGGAGTCAAGTTGTTTCATTCGGTTTTCTATAGCTAAAAATTCTTCATTGTTGAAATATTGATCGATCACTTTATTTTGTTCTGTCTCTGACATGTTTTCGAATTCTTTTTCTGTAAATGGAAGGTTTTCTATGTATTCCCCCATTTTCATTTCAAGTTCGTCTAATTCTTTGGTAGTTTGTTCATTTTGTAGAACTGTTGGTGTTACTAACGCTTCTAATTCTTGTGAATTGATAGAGTGTGTTTTTGCTGATGCTTCTGATGAAAATGGAGACCATATTGATATGACAAGAGCTAGGGTAATTAGGATTAAGAGTGTTTTTTTGAACATTTTGTTTATATTCCTCCTTTTGTATTAAATTCCAAAATTAAGGTTATCAAATCAAAATGAGTCTATCAATGTATTTAAGATAGATTTAAGAAAATTACTTTTTTGGTTGCGGTGTCCGCAATCATTTTTTTATTTTTTAGAACTTCGTTTTAATGAAAATTTCTGTGGTAGACAAATGACACAAGCCGAAATGCATATGTTCCTAAACAATGGTGCACGATATTCCCACCACAATCTAAAGAAGCCCAAACTAAAAATATCGTCACTACAATAGCAAAAAAACTTGCTGTTCAGGCTCTTCACAAGTCAGGCACATATTTAGAAAAACCCTTTATTGAAAGTAATAGACAAGAAATATGCAAAGAAAGCTAAATCAGGTTTTTACAAAGTAGCGCAATTTTTATACAGGCAGGCCTTCCACCTGATGTAGCATTCGAAACAGCAAAATTTCTTTGGATTATAAAAGAAAGTAGTTTATTAGGCTGTTAAAATCAGGCTATCTTTTTAAAACAATTCGAACAATATAATCTTGCCAATAGAGTGAACGAAAAAAAGCCAACCACCCGCATAAGGTGATTGGCTTTTTTATTTGTTACTCCCCGATCTTCTCTCCATTTTGCTGAATTAATGTTTCATACCAGTAAGAGCTCTTTTTACGAATTCTCTTCAGGTCTTTTAGGTCAAATTCATCGCGGTTCACGTAGATGAATCCGTAGCGCTTGGAGCATCCTTGGTGTGTGCTGATTAAATCGATTGCAGACCACGGGCAGTATCCGAAGACCTCGACGCCGTCTGTGATCGCCCATTTGATTTGTTCGATATGTTTTTCTAAATAATCAATTCGATAATCATCTTGAATCGATCCATCTTCTTCTAACTTGTCGAAAGCACCCAATCCGTTTTCCGTGATAATAAGAGGCAGCTGATAACGGTCGTAAATCTCACGCATCGTTGATCGGAAGCCGACAGGGTCAATCTCCCAGCCAAACGCATTTTTACTTAGGAACGGGTTGTTGCCGCCTTTGTATACGCCATCTTCACCAGATTTCAAATGCTGGTCTCCGCCGCGCGCAAATTCATCCTTGCCATCTCCTTTACTCGCTTCAACCGTTTGAGATGTGTAGTAGTTAAAGGCAATGAAGTCCGGCTTCGCACTTTTCAAAATATCCATATCTCCCTCTTCAATCACAGGAAGAATGTCTTTTTCTTTCATATACGCCCAAGCAAGGTTGTTATAACGGCCGAAGACTGCCATATCAAGATACAGCCAGTTGCGGATCGCATTGTAATTCGCCGCAGCAAGCACATCCTCAGGCTTTGGAGATGCCGGATAAATGAGCGCAATGTTTGGCGCTGGTCCAATTTTCGCTTCAGGCAACATTTGATGACAAAGCGTCATGGCTTTCGCCTGAGCGACGAGCATATGATGGTTCTGCTGATACAGTTCTTTTTTCGGATTTTCTAAATTTGGATCAAGTGTACCGAGCGCTGATCCATGTAAGATCATCATGTTTTGTTCATTAATGGTCAGCCAATAGTTTACCTTCTCACCATACTCCTGAAATAGAACCTCTGCATACCGTTCAAACGCATCTACTGTCGCACGATTTGACCAACCGCCTTTTACTTGAAGTGCATGAGGCAGATCAAAATGATACATCGTCACGATTGGTTCAATATCATAGCGGCGCAATTCATCGATGAGAGAATGATAGAATTCAATCCCCTTTTGATTGATCTCCCCATCTCCATTTGGAATGATCCGTGTCCATGCAATAGAGAAACGATAAGCCTTCAAACCCATTTCTGCAAACATCTTCACATCCTCTTTATAGCGGTGATAGTGATCGCTTGCGACTTTAAAATCTGTTGTTCCTTCAGGGTAACTTGCTCTCATATCAATGACAGATGGCCCTTTGCCATCCTCGTTCCACGCACCTTCTACTTGATAGGCGGATGTAGATCCGCCCCAGAAAAAGTCCTTTGGAAATGGTGCTAGTGTTGAATATCTCATAGTTTCTTCCTCCTCTTGATTAAACGAGATGTAAAAATGATTGTCCTGGTGTGATTTGTTTTTCTTCTGTTTCTATGATATCGCTAAACTCACCTGAATTGGTAATAATCACTGGTGTTGTGACGGACAGGCCGGAAGCTTGGATGGCTTCAATATCAAACTCCGCAAGCAATTCGCCCTCAGTGATGGTTTGCCCCTGTACGACCTTCGGGGTAAAATGCTGACCGCCTAATTGTACGGTATCCAGTCCAATGTGAATGAGCACTTCTGCTCCGCTTTCAGAAGTAAGACCGTACGCATGACCTGTTGGGAACACCGTTGTCACGACTCCTGATACTGGTGCAAACAGCTTGCCTTCTGATGGAATGATGGCTGCGCCCTTTCCTAGTGCACCAGATGAGAATGCCTTATCATGTACTTCCTCCAGCTTGATTACCTCACCCTTTAAAGGACTTTTCACATGAGCTGCTTTGACCCCATGTTCGTTTTCCATTGTTGGTGCGGCAACCGGTGCTGGGGTTTCATCTTCATCTACTGGATCCTTAAATCCAATCAAATAAGTCAAGACGATGGATAGAACAAATGAGACCGAGATTCCGATGATGAACCCTGTAAACCCTTGTCCGTAGAAAATCGGAAGTGTCAGTAAACTTGGAAGCCCTGACGCAATCGCAATACTTTGTGAATAACCAATGATCGCACCGCCGACTCCAGCAGAGATAACGGCTGCAATAAATGGTTTTTTCAAACGAAGCGTGACCCCGTATACAGCTGGCTCTGTGATCCCAAACACGGCAGAAACCGCTGTCGATCCAGCCAATGATTTCAGCTTTTTATTCTTTGTTTTCAGCATAACACCGATGGAAGCACCGGCTTGTGAAAATACAGCTGGCGCAGTCGCCGGCTTGATATGATCTTTTCCGTGGACGGCAATATTATTTAAAATGACTGGCACTAGACCCCAGTGGATACCGAAGATCACAAGAACCTGCCATGCCATCGCAATTAAAGCACCTGCAAGTGTAGGACTAAAGGAGAATACTTTCAGCAAGACAGCGGCAATGCCGTTCCCTGCATACACACCAAATGGTCCGAATACAATGAGTGTCAGCGGAACAACCGTGACAAGTAAAATCAGTGGAGTAATAAAGTTTTTGACACTTTCATGAATGACTTTGTTAAAGAAACGTTCGATATATCCCATGACAAACACTGCCAAAATGATTGGAATAACCGTTGATGTATAAGACATTAAGACGACTGGAATACCGAAGAAGGTCACATCTCCGCCGCCTTTTGACAATTCTTGAATGGTTGGGTAAATGAGTGCACCAGCAATCGTCACAGCGACAAATGGATTTGCTTTAAACTTCCTCGCCGAAGTGAATGCGAGCAGTAATGGCAGGAAGTAGAACAAGCTGTCCGACGCAGCAAATAAAATTTGATACGACGTATCTTCAGGTGATAACCATTTTGCATTGATACAGATACCTAATAGACCTTTTAAAATACCAGCACCTGCCATGACACCGAGAAGTGGTGTAAAAATACCAGAGACAATGTCGACAAATTTTCCGAAAAGGCTCGTGCTCTCTCCACCTGATTTTTCAGATGAAGAAGTGGAATCCTCTAATAGATTTGTAAACTCCCCAATCTCTCGATAAACCTCTGGTACAGTATTTCCAATGACTACTTGAAATTGGCCGCCGCTTTCCATAACGGTCACAACGCCATTTAATTTTTCAATGGCTGCTTTGTCTGCTTTTGATCGGTCATTTAATGTGAAGCGAAGTCTTGTAGCGCAATGGACCAGTGAATGAACGTTTTTCTCTGTGCCAATGTGTTTGATAATGTCTTCTGCTAATTGACGATAACTCATACAAAAACCCCCTTTTTTTCAAAAAAATACGTTTTTGGGCAAAATAAAAACCTAAACGGGCACCAAAAATAGTCGCAACTTGCTATTGCGCTTTTTCAGTGAACGTTTAGGTTTTGCCTGCCGAACAGTCACAATCCTCTAAGACGATCATTGTGAAACCGTATTCTTTTATGTTTATGAGCAAATAGTACCACTCAGCTTTTCTCATGTCAACGCTTTCTTTTGAAAACTACCTTTATTTTTCTCGTTTGATCAATCGATTCAAATGAATGGATAGATACAGCATCTCCTCTGATGTGAGATCTCGGTGATAGGTTTGATAGACGTATTCTGCGATTTTCTTTGCACATTCGTATGCCTTCGGATATTTTACCTTGATCAGCTGATACAAATCCTGATCTTCGCTGACAAGCATTGTTTCGTTTATCAGACGCTGGACGAAAAAGCGTAAATGTGTGAGAAAACGATAAAAGTTGAGTGAGTCTTCATCAAATTCCATATTGAGATGATATTTCACAATGGTGAGGATGGCGTTTACTTCTTTTGTAATATTGACCGTTGTATTCATGTCCTCATTGAGCTCTGCATTAATGATATGCATGGCAATAAAGCCTGCTTCATCCTCAGGCAGTTCAATATGAAGACGCTCTCTAATCATCTCAAGACAGTCCTTTGCCACAAGAAATTCATCTTTGTATAAGCGTTTAATCTCCCAAATGAGCGAATTTTCAATGAGATGATTTTTCTTCAGTCGTTCGATGGCGTAATGAATATGGTCTGCGAGCGATACATGCAGACTTTCGTTTAATCTTCGGTTCAGCTTTGTATGTGCATATTGAATCATTTCTTCGGTTACCTTGACCACATCATACGGAACCTCCAGAAGCAGCATTTTCATTCGCTCATGAACGGAATGATCCTCTAGGCGGAAAACTTTATCGATTAACGATTCGTCTACCGGATCCCCGGGCCGCCGCTGGAAGGCGATACCTCTTCCCATGACGACGATTTCTTTTCCTTGTTCATCTATCACACTAATGACATTATTGTTTAGAACTTTTTGTATCTGCAACCCCAAACACCTCCGTCTATGAACCACAATCTTCACTCAAAATATGCTCTCATCTTAACACAACTGTCAAATCACTTGGTGTTTTTATCTGACTTTTGCAATAGATTTCACCATAATTCTACCCCGTCATAGCTGGTCTGATCCTTCAATTGCCTGCATACAATACTCCAAGGAGGTGACCTTCAGTGAAGGCTTTTTTCTGGTCTGCATCATTTTTATTCGTGCTTCTATTCACACTCGTCTTTCTAGGAATCGTGTTTTTGCTTAGTGGACAAGGTATGAATCTGCTTTGGAAGTATGTGCTCATCTCATTTGTCACAGCAGCCGTTTTGCGCGGTGTCACCACTTGGCTGAGGCAGCACGTGATGCATCATTTATCAAAATAAAACGGCTGCCCATGATATTCAGGCAGCCGTTCCTTTATTCTTTGGATGATGCGGCTTCTTGCGAAGAAGTACGCAGCTCATCATTGATTTTTTTCGCATCCTCTAGAAATTCTGTTTCAAATCCACTTTTGAGTGCCCACATATAAAATAGCAGAGCAACCACTGTAATAAGAGCCATGTCCCAGCCATAATGAATGACGTTATAGCCGCCGAATTTGTCACTGCCCAGACAGGAAATCGTCATCATCACAAGCAAGTACACGACCATCCAAGCACCCGCCTTGAAGTTGCGGCTGAAGCCTTTCCATTTCGCTTTTGCTTGATAGTAAAAATAGATCGGAAGACCGATGAGAATAATGAACAGCACCTGACCTGTTAACGGCCATCTCGCCCAATACAGCGTCAATGACGCAAAGACAAAGCCGAGAGGAGCAATGATGCTGAGTCCTTTTATTCGCAGCGGACGATATAAATCTGTCCCTGTCTTTCTCAGTGTCATGACAGTTACTGGGCCTGTCAGATAAGAAATAAGTGTCGCAACAGAAATGATTTCCGCAAGTACACCCCAGCCTCTAAATAAAAACAGAAAGATAAACGATACGGCTAAGTTAAAAAACATCGCTGGACGAGGCACGCCATAAATAGGGTGCAGACGACCAAGTACACTTGGCATGTATTTGTTTTTTTCCATTCCATAAATCATACGGGATGTCGTCGCCGTATACGTAATCCCTGTACCAGAAGGTGATACAAACGCATCTGCATATAAAATCAGAACCAGCCAGTTAATCCCAAGCGCAATGGCAAGGTCGGCAAATGGCGAATTAAAATTCAAATGACCCCATCCATTCACAATCATGGACGGATCGACAGCACCGATAAAGGCGATTTGTAAAAGCACATAAATCACAGTCGCAATCAAAATAGATCCAACAATAGCAATCGGAATGGATCTGCCTGGATTTTTCGCCTCACCCGCCATATTAATCGGGCTTTGGAAGCCATTGAAGGCAAACACAATTCCTGATGTCGCAACAGCTGTCAGCACACTCGCCCAGCCGTTAGGAGCAATACTTGTTCCAGAAGTAAAATTCTCACTATGAAAACCTACGAATAAGAGCGCACCAATTGTTAATCCTGGAATGACAATTTTAAACACGGTAATGAATGTATTCGCTTTTGAAAATAACCCAACGGTCCAATAATTGAGCAGAAAGTAAATCACAAGAAGCACACTGGCGACCATGAGCCCTTCTGTCGTCAACACCCCTTTTGTGACCAAATGGGTTGTCCACTTTGCCCATTCCCAAGGCCATGAGCTCATATACTGGACAGAAGCCACCGCCTCAACCGGAATGACGGAGACAATGGCGATCCAGTTTGCCCAAGCGGCAATAAACCCGATAAAAGAGCCGTGTGAATATTGCGTATATTTCACCATTCCGCCTGCCTCTGGAAACATTGATCCGAGTTCACTATAAGACAAAGCGATAAATAAAATCACGACCATCCCAATCAACCAGGATAAAATAGCAGCAGGGCCGGCAATTTGAGCGGCACGCCAAGCACCGAATAGCCAACCTGAACCAATGATTGAGCCAAGACCTACCATCATTAAAGCGAAAGTTCCCATTCTACGATGTAAATGATTCATGTTCATAACACCTTTCGATTAAATTACAAAGCATGTGCCTAAGTAAGCACCTTTCTTTCATTGCAGCTCACTTTTCATTCAATTAACAAATATTTCTTCAACTAAATCTTTACCCTTGTTCATTTTTTCGCCTGTTTTATTATCTCTCAATTCTCCATTTTCTGAAATAGTCGAACATGCTTATTTCTTAAGAAAGCGCTTTTTCAATGATTCAATCTATTAGACTGAATAACTACCTTTACCCTTATTTTGAAAAAAACAAAACAAAAAAGAAAGAGGAAATGAATCCCTCTTCCTTCTGAGCCCTATCATGAATAAAAAAAAGGATAAAGGGGGGTTCCCTCTATCCTTGTGAGATCGCTTGTTCTTGTTCAATCACAGCTAGTCTTTCTTGCACTTCTTCTTCAGACAGATTGTGCTGTTTCACATAAAGGTTACGTTCACTTGTACGACATTCATGGCTGCAGCTGCGCATATATTTATGCTCGCTTTCTTCTGTTGCAATCATTTTGCGGTTACATGCAGGATTTGCACAGTTCACATAACGCTCGCAAGGCTCACCAGTGAAGAAATCTTTTCCGACAACCACATGCTCTGTTTGATTCACAGGCACTGTTAAGCGAGTATCAAACACATAGCATTGACCATCCCAAAGCTTCCCTTGAACTTCTGGATCTTTTCCATACGAGACTATTCCGCCGTCAAGCTGAGAGACATCTTCAAAGCCTTCACGCTTTAACCAGCCTGAGAATTTCTCACAGCGTACGCCGCCTGTGCAATACGTCAGGATTTTTTTCCCTTCAAGAATCTCTTTATTGTCACGAATCCACTCCGGTAATTCGCGGAATGTCTCAATATCAGGACGAACTGCCCCTCTAAAGTGGCCGACATCAAACTCGTAATCATTACGTGCATCTATCACAACGGTATCAGGTGATTGCATTTGCTCGTAAAATTCAACCGGGCTAAGATGCTTACCTGTTAATTCTAACGGGTTCACATCATCTTCAAGGCTCAGATTCACTAGTTCATTTCGATGGCGGACGTGCATTTTTTTAAAAGCATGACCGTCTGCTTCGTCAATTTTGATCGGCATAGACGCAAAGCGCGGATCTTCCTTTAATGCTTGCATGTACTTGTCCGTTTGCTCAATGGTACCAGAAACCGTTCCGTTTATGCCTTCTGCTGAGATAAGGATACGACCTAACAAACCAAGCTCCTTACAGAATGCTAGATGCTCTGCTGTAAACGTCTCTGGGTCCTCGATGGGGACATATTGATAGTAAAGTAAGACACGATATTGTTTTTCCATATATATAAACACCTCTTAAATTTAATCAAAACATACCGTTCTTTATCATACAGGAAATACATACCTAAAGGCAATGACAGCGGCTCAATTCCATAAAACGGAAGGGTCTTTATTCTCATATTTGACAGAACTTTCTGTAAAATGAGATGATTTATCAAATATGATGTTGTAAAGGAGCAGAACGCAATGATACAGCCAGAAGATATCGTCAGAAGCGGTCCAAACCAATTTATTTCTCAAAAAGGCATTTATCATGAACTCGATTCACTTGTTTCTCCATCCTTCCGGTCACCCGCTGTCGTGACGGGATATGATTCATTTCATGCTTTTTCACAGTACACAAAGCTTCCGTCTCATTGGCCTGTTGTCCAGCACAAAGGATACAGTTCACCCAATGCAATTACCCGAATTGCAGAAGAACTGCACGGGGCAGATGTGATCATTGGGATCGGAGGCGGCACGATTTTAGACACCGCCAAGTCAGTAGCAGAGGCTCTTCAAATTGAAGTGATCATGGTTCCAACCATCCCGGGGACATGTGCTGCATCTACACCGCTTAGCGTCATTTATGATGACAAGGGGAATTTCATGAGAGTCGATTACCATAAACGGTCCAGCTACCTCACGCTCATTGATCATACATTTTTGCTCTCTTCTCCTCTTTCCTACCTTCAAAGTGGGATTGGAGATACGCTGGCCAAATGGTATGAAGCGGAAGCCATTATTCGAAATGCAAAGGATTCCTTGCCGCTCATGGTGCATGCAGCACTAAAACAGGCGGTATACGTGAGGGATATTCTTGTTTCCCATAGCGAAGAAGCTGTCCACAGTTTGCAAACGGGTCAACTTTCGCAATCATTTGCAGATGTAACGGATACCATTATTACATTAGCTGGCACGGTCGGCGGCTACGGAGGACGCTACGGAAGAATGGCAGGAGCCCACGCCATCCATAACGGATTGACGTTTATTGAGGAAACGCACCATATGTTACATGGTCAAAAAGTGGCATACGGCATTCTTGTTCAGCTTGCTACAGAAAATCGAATGGGCGAAGTAGAAGAATTACTTGAGCTTTATGAAACACTCGGATTACCTAGAAATATGCGTGAGCTTGGCATCACAGCTCAGCTAGAAGAAGCCGCAAAAACAGTGGCAAGCCATGCTGCACGTATAGATGAAACTTTTTGCTTGATTGGAGACTATTCCAAAGAGCAAATGGTCGACGCCATTCAAGTCATTGAAACCGTATCAGCCTCGTAAAATCGTTCAATAAAAAGCACAGGCATGCCACCTGTGCTTTTCTTTCGATTAAAAATCAAAGTTATCTGGATCTGGACCTGTGCGCTCATCTTCATTAAGCTGATCGATGACACCCATCTCATGTGCGGACAGCTCGAAATCGAAGACTTGTGTGTTTTCGATGATTCGGCTCTTCGTCACAGATTTTGGAATGGTGATAATGCCATGCTGCAAGTCCCAGCGAAGAATGACTTGAGCCACGGATTTGTCATGTTTTTTCGCAATATCCTGAAGAACAGGATGGTTCAGCAGCTTCCCGCTGCCTAATGGTGACCACGCTTCTACATGAATCCCTTTCTCCTTGCAGTAGTCTCGTAAAGGCTCCTGCGTCAGCTTTGGATGCAGCTCGATTTGATTGACCATTGGCACAACTTCTGCTTCTTCTAATAGATCATCTAGATGGTGCTGATGGAAGTTACACACACCGATGGCTCGAACGCGTCCATCCTTATACAGCTTCTCTAGTGCTTTCCAAGTTTCTTTATATTTGCCTTCAACTGGCCAATGAATTAAATAAAGGTCTAATACATCTAGCCCTAGCTTGTTCATACTTGTTTCAAAGGCTTCAAGTGTTGATTCATAGCCTTGATCACGATTCCACACCTTTGTCGTAATAAACAGATCATCGCGAGAGATGCCTGATTGCTGAATGGCTTTGCCTACCCCTTCTTCATTTTGATAGGCTGCTGCTGTATCGATGCTGCTGTAGCCCGCTTCAAGAGCGTCTGTGACTGCATTTACAGCCTCATCCCCATCTTTTACTTGCCATACACCGAAGCCTAGCTTCGGCATTTTTACTCCGTTTGCTAATGTGACTGTATCTGTTAATCCACTCATCAAACAAACCTCCGCTTCATTTTTGCTTACCAAGCACTATACCCGAATTTTCTATTGATCATGCATGAATTTTCGCTTGTGTTATTTGATATATTGTCCTATATCGACTTGATTGGCGTCAACGATTTGGTATTCGCTTGTTTGATCTTTCTTTTTAGAAAAATCATATGTCTCTAAAAAGCTTTGGTCATAAAAAGTCAGACCATAAGTTTCCTGTTCATTCTCGTACACTCTGATCCAATAAGATTCTTTTGAAGCTTTTTTAGCTTCGTTCATTTTCTTTAATTTCACATCTGAAAGTTCCTTCAACAGCTTTTGAATGTCTTCTTTTTTCTTCAAAACAGCACGTTCATTATCATGCTCAATTTGTATGGATGTCACTTTGTTTCGATCAATCGAGACCACATCATCAAAAGAGTATGTTTTGGCATTGATCATAAAATAAATACCCATTCCGATTAAAATAACGACAACTACACCAATGATCCACTTTTTCAACCTAACTCCTCCTTCTATTCACGCCACGCCTATTGAAACACCGAAGTCCAATCATCCTCCTCAGAGAACACTTGAATCCCGTGCTGTTTTAGCAAAGCGGACGTCACACCATCTCCCGCTTTTGTCTTACCGTTAAACTCTCCCTGGTAAATCATCCGGCTCCCGCAAGAAGGGCTGTACTCTTTTAGCACAACCGCTGTTGCTTTCAGTGACTGAACCTGTTCCAGTGTCGCTTTCGCACCTTTTACATACATCTCTGTGACATCAGTTCCATGAACATCGACAACAGAAGCCTGCCCTCGTAATACATCATGTCCATCTCCGCCAATGATTTCTGCCGGAGGTCTTGGCGTAGAAAAGCCGCCAAGCAGTTCAGGACAAACTGTCACAGCCTTTCCTTCCTGCACAAGCTCTTCGATTCGCTGATCTAATCGATGGCTACCATTATACCGGACCTTCAACCCAGCAAGACAAGCGCTGACCACAATCACGTCTGTTCCTCATTTTTATGGATTGAACGTTTTTTACTGACTTTAAAATAAATACATACAGGCAGATAGAAGATCGTGTACCCTAAAAAGGGCAGAGCACAATACAAAGCAGCAGCCCAAATCGACCCTTCAACTCCTGTGATACCAAAAAAGTAAACAAATAATAGCAAGCTGACAAACAATCCCACGAACGGCATGATGGTTGCGGACTTTTTAAAATTTTCCATCATTTCTTTCCCCAAAGAAGCTCCCTCCCTTTTAACATGATCACGAATAACGTCAATATATGTTAATTTTACCATATAAAAAACCGAAATCATCTCATTTTCTACGATGGTTTCGGTTTTTTTAATCTATATTTTTTCTTTCCATGCCTTCAAAAAGCGCTCAATCACTTGTAATTCATCTTCATGAAACTGCTGGAGAAATTCTAAGTAGGACGCGACAGCTTTCTCATGTAATTCATCATGCAGTGCCGCCAATTGCGTGCCTTTCTCTGTCAATGAATAGTAGACAGATTTTTTATCCCCTTGCCGGTGGCAATAGCCCACCATGCCTTTATCAATTAGTTTTTTCACAGCCTTTGTAATAGCGGGCTTTGATAGTTTCAGTTGTTGAGAAAGAAATGTATTATTTGATTCGTTTGGATTGGCTTGAATCATCGATAAAATGTGAAGCTGTGTGAGTGTCCAATCTTGCTTGAGTGTATCAGTCGTGGTAATCAGTGGATCTGTTGGATCATTCCTTCTCTTTTCTCTATGAATAATCAGATCTTGAATCGCTTTTAATACAATCTGCTCTTTAGTCTCCATCTGAACCTCCACTCTTAACTGGTTAATAAAATGGTACTAATAATTAAGATAGGAGTCAAAAGAAATGTCAGTGTGATAAAAATAATAGGCCATCAGACCTGAAAATGGTATATGTACTTTTCTACTAGATGATCTATGATGTCACAGCTCCTCTTTCTTTTATTTGCTATAATTCATAGGGATGACATCCAATTTTTGATGAAAAAGGTGAGCTAATGAAAACCGAACAACACATCGCCATTCGCCAATTAGAAGAAAAGATCCACCTGTTTTCTTCAGCTGTGGACGGAACCTTCCTCGCAACGGACGATTTCGTACTATCCAATACTCACATATCGACAGACACATTCAATTTGCTATTACCGACATCAGCGCAAATTAAAGATCCGCAAAAAGTGAAAGCAACCATCGAATACTTGCAGTCACAGAAACTATTATTTAGCACATGGGTGGATCACCGCTTGCTTCATCCTGATTGGACTGATTTACTAAAGGAATATCAGCTTGAAGAGGTTGAACGCAATACCATCATGATGCTTGAACAGACAGAAGGCATTGACCCAGCTACATCTTCACCACTTACAATCAAAGAAGTACTTGATGACCAGACACTGCTTGATTACAAAAATATCTTTATCGAGCTATTCAAAGAGTCACCGGAGGCTATCGCCTTAGAGAACTATTTCCAGCGTTTTTCGCTTGAAGCTATACAATCACGCGCTCGCATGTTCGTCGGATATGCAGACCACAAACCGGTCACAACAGGCTTATTACTCGAAGCAACCGATAGCTACGGTATTTATGATGTCATCACAAGGGCAGATCACCGCGGAAAGGGACTTGGCAGTGACATGTTTCATTACCTTCTGACCCAGACAGACAACAAACAGAAGCGCGTCCTGTTACAAGCATCGGCGGACGGCAAAAATATTTACCAACGTGCCGGCTTTCAACCAATTGGCGAAATGGTTGTTTTTGAATAGAGTAAAATAGAACATAAAAAAAGCTGCCTATCATAGGCAGCTACAGATTGTTGACAAAGGGCTAAAATGATTTTTATTTTAGCCCTTTGTCTTCTTTTCAGCGTGATAGAAAACCTTTGAAGTCTAGGAAGGACGAGTACTGGCGCGGAGCGAATTTGACATTCGTGAGCACCAGCACGCAGGACTGACAACGAATGCGAGGGTTTGTCTACACGCTGAAGCTGCCTATCATTAGGCAGCTATTCAGCACGATGCTGACGATCCATATAAAGTGGTGGTCTCTTCAACGAAATCACCGCACAGCTAAAGGCAATCAGTACAAACACTGCACCGAACTTCGCCAGATCAACAGATGAACCGGTCATCGTAAATAGGACACCGCCAACCGCTGATCCAATTGAGATACCAATTTGCAAGGCCGATGTATTTAAGCTTTGCTGAATATCAGACGTCACAGGATCTGTTTGAATCAAATAGCTCTGCAAGGCAGGCGTTAATGCCCAGCTAAGAGCTCCCCATAGGACAACCATGATCATAAAGAGGACAAACACACCCGCTGTATAAGGAATGATAAACAACACAACCGCAAACGCAATTGTCACCAGCAAAATGGCTTTCCCTGAACCCAGCTTGTCACTAAGCCAACCGCCTAACCCATTCCCGCCAATAGATGCAAGCCCGAAGACCAAATAACAAATACTAATCCAGAACGGGGTCATATGCAGAACTTCCATTAGAAACGGAGTGAAATAAGAATAAAGCATATAATGACCTGCAAGCATAAACAAACTGATCAAGTGTGCACTAAAAATTTTCGGATGCCCTAAAGCACGAATTTGCTCTCTAAGAGGTGTCACTTTTTCAACAGGCATTTTCTCTAATAGGAAATAAATTAGCACCATCGATATCGCTGATAAAATACTGATTCCTAAAAACATCACTCTCCAGCCAAAGCTCTCTGTAATAAAAATACCGATCGGTACACCGAGAACAAGTGAAGAACTAATCCCAATAAAAATCAGACCTAATGCCTTCGCACGATGCGCTGGCTCCACCAACTTAGCAGTGATCGTCAATGACAACACCACCACTAGCGCTGTACTCATTGCGATCAATACCCTAGAGATCATGACAAGAGCAAAGGTCGAACTAAAATATGTGAATACATTCCCTATTGTAAACACCAATAACGCGATTAAATAAAGACGCTTTCGTTCAATTTTAGCTGTGGCAGTCAGCAGCACAGGTGCTGAAATGGCATACACAATGGCAAATACGGTGATAAGCTGCCCAGCTGTCGCAAGCGATACATTCAAATCCTCTGCAAGGCTTGGCAAAATGCCTCCGACCACAAGCTCAACTAATCCAACCGCAAAAGTAGAAACGGCTAATAAATATACTCTCCAGTTCATGTCTAACATCCCTTCTCTATATCATCGCTTTCACTTTTGATACAGGGTGAAGACAAACAAAAAACCCTGATTACAAAAAAGGAAAGCACACTTTTGTAATCAGGATTTATCGGATCCTGGTAGAAACCCTCAAACCATATTATTGAGGTTATACAAGTCTATTTTTTCTTCAAATATAGTAGCATATGCTTACATAACTGGCAAGCTATAAAAATAGGAAATGACTGCAAATTCACGATCAAACAAAGCACTCAGAACAGCATGAAAAGAAACCCCAGTACAACTTGCTTTCTCCTGCATTTACAGGTAAACTGATGAAAAATCAACGAACATTGATCAACGTAGATCTGGAATAGTAGCTTGAATTGACCTTTAACAGAGAGGGAACGGTGCTGAGAAGTTCCTACTGACATCTTCAAGTGAACCTGCCGATTTAGTTCTGTTTCATACAGCGGTTCATACCGTTATCATGATCGAGTGTAAAGCTGTGCTTTAAATTAGGGTGGTACCACCAGGAATGGTCCCTAACTTAAAGCACAGCTTTTTTGCATTTTAAAAGGAGGAATATGCAATGTCAAAGAAACAATTTGTTGAAAAAATCACAAGCATGGAAGACGACTTTGCCCAGTGGTATACAGATGTTGTCACAAAGGCACGCCTCGTCGATTATTCAAGCGTCAGAGGCAGTATGATCATTCAGCCATACGGCTTTAAAATCTGGGAGAATATTCGCGACGAACTTGACCGCCAAATCAAAGAAACAGGGCATGAGAATGTGTATATGCCGCTCTTTATCCCAGAAAGTCTGCTGCAGCAGGAAAAAGACCATATCGAAGGCTTCGCTCCTGAAGTGGCGTGGGTCACACATGGCGGTGAATCCGAATTACAGGAAAGGCTCTGCGTCAGACCGACCTCTGAAGTACTGTTCGCTGAGCATTACAAAAACATCATTCATTCCTACCGTGATTTACCGAAGCTTTATAACCAATGGGCGAATGTCGTCCGCTGGGAAAAGACCACACGTCCATTCCTTAGAACGCTTGAATTCCTATGGCAGGAAGGACACACATGCCATGAGACGGAGCAAGAAGCGATTGAGGAGACAGAAAGAATGCTTCACATCTACGCTTCTCTTTGCGAAGAGCTCCTTGCCATTCCTGTCATTAAAGGGAGAAAAACAGAGAAGGAAAAATTCGCTGGTGCCCGCTTCACCTATACAGTTGAAAGCCTGATGCATGATGGAAAAGCGCTGCAAACGGCCACTTCTCACTTCTTCGGAAACGGATTTGCCAAAGCATTTGGCATTGAATTCTTAAACCGCGAAGGAAAGCTAGAGCATGTCCAGCAAACCTCTTGGGGCTTCACCACAAGAATCATCGGTGCCATGATCATGGTGCACGGCGATGACAGAGGACTCGTCCTTCCGCCAAACATTGCGCCAACCCAAGTGCGGATCGTGCCAATCGCCTCTCATAAAGAAGGTGTACTCGATCATGCCTACGAGTTGAAAGAACGACTCACCCGCATCGCACGTGCTGACATTGATGCAAGCGATAAACAGCCAGGCTGGAAATTCAACGAATGTGAAATGCAGGGCATTCCTCTACGTGTCGAAGTGGGACCAAAGGACATCGAAAAAGGACAGGTGATGCTCGCAAGACGAGACACTGGTGAAAAGCAAGCTGTCACATTAGATGCACTTGAACAAACCATCACATCCACGCTTGAAGATATTCAACGGACGATGTACGAAAAGGCGAAAGAACGATTACATGAAAAAACATCAAAAGCTCACACCATCGAAGACATTGAGTACATTCTTTCAGAAGAAAACCGATTGATTAAAGCCATGTGGTGCGGTGACGAAGCCTGTGAGAACGACATTAAAGAAAGAACAGGGGCGACCTCACGCTGTATCCCATTTGAACAGGAATCTGTCTCTGATACATGTGTCTGCTGCGGAAAGCCAGCATCTGATATGGTTTTCTGGGCAAAAGCTTATTGAGAATAGAAACGAAAGAGAAGCATCCCTCACGATGCTCAGGCTGTCGAGAAAATCTCGACAGCTTTATTTTTTCCCTTAAAGTTTCCATTCCCCCGTTTTATAATAGAGAAAAGCATACTAAAGGAAGGTGTTTTTTCTCATGTTCCACACTAGAAATTCTTCTCAGCACGAAGCCGAATTTGTATTGCTAGATCAACTGGTCGAAGAGGATCACCTGCTTCGTAAAATTGATCAGTACATTGATTTTTCATTTATCGTAGATAAAGTAAAACCGTATTATAGCGAGAATAAAGGTCGTCCTTCTCTTGATCCACTTATTTTGTTCAAAATGATGTTTATCGGATACCTGTACGGTATCCGTTCTGAAAGACAACTTGAAAAAGAAATTTACTATAACATGGCGTATAGATGGTTTTTAGGTTTAAACATCAATGACCCCGTTCCACATCACTCGACCATTAGTTGGAATCGTCGTACTCGATTTAAAGATACAACGATTTTTCAAGATATTTTTGACGAGATTGTGCTTCAAGCCATCAATCACGATATGATTGGAGGGCGCGTCCTTTTTACTGATTCAACCCATCTTAAAGCGAATGCAAATAAACATAAATATACAAGAAAAACGATCGAACAAGATACTCAGAACTATATGAAAGAATTAGATGTTGAATCACTCATTTTCCTCTTAAAGTAGGCTTGATTTTGCGGTATACCGAAAATTTACATATAGAGCGCATATGTTCGATTTTAGAATAGTTAGACATGTTAAAATATTGTATATAAATGGTTTTATAGGAATTTGAAGGGGGAATATATATGGGTGCTTCTATCACTTATGACGAAGTGGCGATCAAACTGAATGAATGGTATTCAACCATCAAAAAAGATCAAATAACTGATGCAGAATTTTTAAAAGCAGATGTTCAACGACTCTTTGACAGTATGGAAGAAAATCAAACCGTATTATTATATTTTAGTCTGCTGGATTTTCGACATGACTTAATGCTAAGTTACCTCAAACCTAAGTTATCTAGCCGAGAATTAGATGAATATATGGTTCAGATCAATGAGCAGAAACATAAGATTGATCAATCACTTCATGAAGACAAAGATCAAATTGAAAAGATGTTAGATTTTTATTTTTGGTTTTTTAAAGGAATGCACGAATTTAGGAAAAAGCAATTTGACGAGGCGATCAGTTCTTATAAATCTGCTGAAAAAGTTCTCCTGGATATTGAAGACCCTACTGAAAAGGCTGAATTTTACTACAAATTATCAGAAGTGTACTACCACATAGATCAGTATCAAATTTCTGTCATGTATGCACATAAAGCATTGAGTCTATTTACAGAGCAACCATTAATGCAAGAAAAAATAGCCTGGTGTTATTCAGTCATCGCTGGAAATTATCTGTCTAAACTAGAATACGCTGATGCACTTACTTACTTTGAAAAATCCCATTCTTTTGCACAGCAGACGAAAAACGAATACCTTATATCCTCTACGATCTTTAACTTAGGCAAGTGTTATTTCCACTTAGAAAAATATACAGATGCCCTGTCCCACTTTGATACTTCTTGTGAACTTTTTGAAAAGAATGAAACATCACATGTTCCAAAAGCCTATTTTAACAAGCTATACACCCTCTTGAAATTAGGACAGGTTGTTCCAGCAGCCGAAACATATGAGAAAGGAGTCTCGGCAGCCCAACAACTGAATGACAAAATTTATGAAGAAGAAATGAAATTTTTATATTGCCTTTATTTTCAATCTAAGACACCAAATGCGATCACAGAGTTAAAACGTTGTCTTGACAATATACAAAGCAAAAATCTTTACGAAGATGTGTACCAACTAGCTTTTGAAGCTGCGCAATACTATAATAAAAGTAGGCAGTTGGAAATTGCTGTCGTTTTTTATGAAAGAGCACTTGAAGCAAAGTCGTTAATTCAAGGAGGGGAATTGTTAAATGTTGAAGAGTAGAATTTTTGTTCCCATCATGCTTGTAACTGTAGCATTAGCGTTACCAATTTTTCATTCTGCTGCTGTCTCACATGAAGTGGCTGACAAAGTGATTACATCGAGTGTAGGGAAAGAAGCTGGAAATACAATATAAGATCAAAGAAACGGTTCTGTGACATCCATTGTCATAGAACCGTTTTTTTAACTAACTGCTTTTGTAAACAACTTAAATCAGTGGTACGATACTGAAAAACATATAATTATTCATTAGGGTTCTTCTTTCAAGGGGGCAAGACAAATGTCTTTCTGGCTACTCACAACCATCCTTACAGTTATTATACTAGGTGTTTCTTTAATCTTTAAAAAAAAGAAGTCATCTTTCCAGTATGGATTTCCATCAGTTTTAATGCTGGTAAGTATCATCTTATTGCTCATAAGCTTTTTTGTGGGAGGATGGGAAGGTTTAGGGTTAGGAGCGATCAGCGTTTCTTTGCTGATTGCGTCAGTTATCGCTTTAATTATTACAAGCATTTTGAGTTATTTTAGTGGTATGAAACAAAAATAAAGCTCATGTTCGGGAACACAAGCTTTGACTGGTTATTATGCTCTTTTATAGCGATAATACATATATCGAATGATTTTTGTGATGACAGTGGTACACATGCATAAAAAGGTCATAGCCACTACCCAATACATATTCGACAGGTCGAATCCAGTATAGGCAAATATGAAGATGGTTGAAGTTATAAATGTGATAATTAGCACCACATGAATCTTCTTAAAGATTAAATACCCAATAATCCCCCAAACTAAATACAACAACGGCAATGTGAATAACACAAGACCCATGGGTTGAAGATAATGTAAGTTAATTTACTCCACTCTCCTCTACAGTTATCTTATAACTTCCATGCTGGTCATTTCCCAGTCTCTATCAGATTTTAGGGATATCTCCTTAGAGTCTTTGCTTTCAATATTATATTCAATAATTCTGCCAATAACTCCATCCTTATCTCTATCAAACATTCTTACCAATGCATAAATCTTGCCGTCTAAAATCTTGACCTCTTCTAAACGTTCGTCATCTGATTTAAAATTAAGTGGAATTTTTTCAGAAGATATCTCTTTGAGCTCTCTGTTGAAAGTCTTGACTTCTCCTTCATAGGAGACTATCGTGACTCTATCATTGTCTATATTTGTCTTGTAGATAGTGAATCTATCATCCATGACAATCTTTCTTTTCGTATCGAGAGTTTTCTTGTCGAGTACAACCAACATAGAATTTTTCTTACTATCAACATTATCGTTTACAGCAACCAACAATTCCTTATCGCTCAATGACTTCAAAGAATCATTGTTGTCAGGGAAGAAAACTGAGTCCATGTCTATCTCTTTTCGTTTTTCTTTATGATTTTTGGGGTCTATCGAGGAGGCTATAACGCTATCATTATTATTATTAATAATGGCATAAATTCTCCCATCTTCAAATACTGCCGAGGTCAACGACCCTTCAAGTTCAACCTGCTTCTTATTGTTGTCATCTTCATTCCAGTATACTAATTCTCCTACTAAGCCATCCTCTGTAAAGCCAACGTTAATGTCGTGTAGAACATACCCATTAGAGTAGTTAATAAAGAATGCACCCTCGTCTTCTGTAGATTTTGAAAGTGATTTTGTTTGTATATGTTTTACCTTTCCATTATTCTTATCTATCGATACATGATAATTAGACCTATTAGATGAGAAGTACATATTATTATCACTCTGAGTAGACGAAGTGAATCCCACGCAGTCTTTTAATGACACGCTTGATAGCTTACTCCCTGTATCGTTATAGTTTACTATCTCGCATCCCCTATCCATCGTCTTTGAATGAATTACAGCAAATTTACTATCTTTCATATTGCTCAGCTCTCCCTTAGAAGAGTCTCCCACAGCCTCTTCTTTCTTTGAACATGCTGTACATATTAATGCTATGGCACAAGCTGATAAAAAAAACTTAAAGTATTTCATTCAATCATCTCCTTTTAATCTTAAACAAGCAAAGCAATCGAGGGAATTCCCCGACTGCTTTCAACTTACTTTTTTTTATGATAAAAAATCTTCGTGTTGTTAGAGTTTACTAATTCCATTGGGGACACGACTAAATCGTTTTTATAATGGTCAATATCGTGACCTTGATTTTTCCAAGCTCTCCAAGCTAATTGAGAGCAATAGAATTTTTTTGTAGTTTTCTTGTCAAGCCAGTTCAAATTGTATGGCTTCTTTTGATTAGCTTGTTTTTCTGCATACTTAGCTGCATTTACATATTTGGTATTATTAGACTTCTTCACCCACAGCCCATATACCTTTTTTCTATTTCCCCAAGTATTATTATAGAATCTAACTCCATGCTGTTTAATAGGACTCCAAGCTTTGTGCCAAGATTCTACGGTATTTGTCTTAGTTCTCGACACAACAGCCGCATGTCCAAAGCCAATCGCCGAACTACCTGAGTCCAAGTCGTAGCTAACCAACACATCTCCTTTAGTTCCTAATGCCTTGGACTTTTTTGCATTGACGTTCATCTTATCTTTCTCTTCATTGTACTTAGGTAGATACTCGTCGATCACTCCATCTTTGATGTATTGATCGATATCTTTCTGCGACTCTTCGAATATAGCTTCTGCTTTTGCTTCCGTAGATACAGAGTCATACTCCTTTTTGCTCATCTCATAAAGCTCATTAATCTGTTCAGAGGTCATTCCCTCTGCTTTCATTTCTTCTATTTCTTGCTTGGCTCTTTCATTGTTCATAGAAGGGTATACCTCTTTCGCTTGCGCATTTCCCTCCAATCCAAACCCAGTGAATAATACAGATGCTGACAACAAGGATGTGACAATAACGTTTCGTTTTTTCATATTATTACCTCCAATTCCTTTTTTAGCGTGGTCCACATTTACCATAATAATGGTTAATATGGATCATGTAAACATTACTAGAATTTTAAGGATATTTTAATATCTGATCAATTGACATGTTAAATTTGAGTGAATTTTTACATTAAAAAAGAGACTACTCGTAATAGTCTCCCTTTGAACATAAAGGACGCTTTTTCTTGTCTTGATACCGAAATGTATGAGAAATTAAACATATATCCATTAATCACTGTGATTTCATTGACGATTACATAATTTGAAAAGTAAGAGGTGAATAATTATAACTTTACAAAAAATAACTTTTCTTAAAGATAAAGTGGCGTCCTATAATGAATATCCTTTTTGTGTTCCGGTAATAAAAAATTTAGATGAAATCAAAATCACAAACAATGTAACATTTTTTGTTGGTGAAAACGGATCAGGAAAGTCAACTTTACTAGAGTCTATTGCAGATAGTTGTGGTTTTAATATAAATGGTGGTGGCAGAAATAATTTGTATACTAATAATATAGATGAGACTACACTAGGTTCCTATTTGCGTTTATCTTGGCAACCTAAATTAACAAACGGTTTCTTTTTAAGAGCTGAATCTTTCTATAACTTCGCTGCATATTTAGATACTTTAAATCAAGAAAGCGGTGAAGATGTTTATGCTCCTTACGGAGGTACACCACTGCATAAGCAGTCTCATGGAGAATCCTTTTTATCTTTGTTTAATAATCGTTTTAACGGAAAAAGTGCTCTTTATTTACTTGATGAACCAGAATCTCCACTTTCTCCAGCAAGGCAGTTAGGATTATTGAAGATTATTCATGACCTTTCTACAAAGAGTAACTCTCAATTTATAATAGCTACCCACTCTCCAATTTTGTTAGGATATCCGGAAGCAACCATTTTAAATTTTGATGGAAAGAAAATAGAGGAAATACGCTATGAAATGACTGAGCATTATCAAATTACCAAATATTTTTTAGAAAACCGTACAGCTATGTTAGACCATTTGTTAAATGAAGATTGAATTTTTCAATTATTGCTTTAATTATTACCAGCCTTTTAAGAAATAAACCCCATTCTTAAAATGAGAATGGGGTTTATTTCTATTATACTCGCACTGATGTTGCAGGCTGTTCATCCCTTTTATCTACTCGATCCAGCATCTTGATGACTCGCTTGTAATAGCGCCCCGTTTCCTCTAGCTCTTCCCTTGAAACGTCAATTACTAGGACAGGTTTCTTTTTGTCTTGAGATTCAACCAAGACAATGTCACCTTGTTGTATCTGTCCTCTTAGTCTTTTGGGAATATGCCACTTGAAAGGCCTTGGTTTAACCTTCAATTCACCGTTCCTTCTCCAACAATGGAACGCTGTAATTGTATTTTTTTCATTGGTCATGTACACACACTCCCTCTGCGCTTTTACACTAAGGATAATAGAAATTCACACGCGAAACAAACAAGAATTACGCAAGTAGTTATAAATTTCAATTAATGTTACTATGTTGCAAATGTTAGTCGACATTAAATGATTGCCCAATTGGCTTTAGGAGGGATTTGTTATTTGTGGGCATTGAGATTCTCATTGTGATCTGTATTTCAAGTTCCACGATCGAAAAGAGATTACAAAACATTGAGAAACATAACGACATCATCATAGAACTTTTAAAAGCAAATGAGCAATAGAAAATATTCAAAATAAAAAAGCAGGCTAGCTCTCCCTGCTTCTTTTTCGTTCCTCATTTGCTTTAATTAACATTAAAGCGGATACCCCTAGAATGAGTAATCCTATTTCTTACAGATTGATTACTACCTCTACAAACAAATGATTCACCTCATTTCTTTTTTTTTGTGTTACCTATTGTTGCAAAGTCATATTCTACATACGCTTTGGCTTGATTCAAAGTTTCATAACCCTAATCAACAACAAACAATACGGCCGTTCCATCTTCGTATTCACTTAGTTGATGAGATACCCAAGATCCCGCACCTCGATTATCTGCTGGAGATATGTATTCTATATCGGCTCCTGCGCCGCCTTCTTCACACATTGCCATAGGGAACTCGTCTCGGTCATATCCTCTTTTTGTTGGTATGTTTTTCAGTGATTCTTCTCTATTTTCATCGGCACCTTCTCTATCAATCGTGCAGACATCTGAAGCTCCCTTCTTTATAGCATTTTTTTATGTGTCGTGCTGTTTCTGGATACTTATCAGCCGGAAACTTCAATTTCACATCATACTGAGCATCCTTCACGGTGCTTCTTTTTTGTTAAAAAGACCCAAACACCCATTGACCTCACCAGCACGATCCCCTATAATTCATATTAATATAATAGGTTTTTAAGACTTTAACTGGAGTGGTGATATATGAAGCGCTGGCCCTCACTGTTTGCCGAACGCTGCCCTAAATGTAAAACAGCATTAGAAGTCTCTAAGTCCAATGCCCTGCAAGGCAAAGTCGTGAAAACATGCCCCAACCTTCATTATCAAAAAGAGTTTCACCCAGCCCTTGAAACATATATCGAGCACGATGATGTCAAATAAAAAAGACCAACACGTTTGCTGGTCATTTCTTTATAATAAATCCAGCCAAATTTTGACCGCTGTCGCTGTAATCATCACAGCAAGTACCCATTGCAAGTAGACGGCATTGATTTTCTGACCGACCTTAGCACCAATCGGAGCGGCTATTAAACTTGCCAGCATCAGCACAACCGCAGGAAGAAGCATGACTTGACCCGTCAATATCTTTCCAGTCGATGCGCCTATCGCAGATAGAAACGTAATCGCAAGTGAGGACGCAATCGTCATCCGGACAGGAATTTTTAAAATAGACAGCATCACCGGTACCAATATAAATGCTCCACCCGCGCCTAGCACCCCGGAAACACTGCCAATCACAAAGGCTATACCTGCCGCAAGTCCTTTATGAAAAGTGACTTCTCCCTCTGCATCTGCACGCTGTCCCTTTTTTGGAATAAGCATGAGGACCACAGCCACAATTGCAAGCAATCCATAGACGAGATTCATCCCATTCTCTGGCATAAAGTGAGAGACATAACTGCCTAATAAGCTGCCCGCCAATATACTGCTCCCCATATATAAAATCAAAGTCCGATGTAAAAATCCGCTTTTACGATAGGCCAATACCCCACCTAGCGTCGAAAAAAGCACTTGGATGGCGCCAATCCCTGATACCTCGTGTGCCGATAGTGCCATCACACCGACCAGTGGCGGGATATATAGCAGCATAGGATAGTTGATCACAGATCCCCCGACCCCCACCATTCCTGATAAGAAGGAACCAATACATCCGATGATAAAAAGTGTAATCAAAAATGCAAAATCCACGCTGGTCTCCTCCTTTGCAAAAGGAAAAGGGGATCTTCAGCAGATACCCCTACATCCTTTAGGACCCTTTTCTCACCCAGAACTTCAGCACATGTCCTTCTTCCGTCTGCGTGATCAATTCATGTCCGCTTGACTTCGCCCATGCTGCTAAGTCAGCTTTAGCCCCTTTATCTGTTGCATGTATTTCTAACACTTGACCCTCCGTCAAGTCATTCATTTTTTTCTTCGTCCGAATAATCGGCATTGGGCATGCAAGCCCTGTGACGTCTAATATTTGATCTGATGTCATTTGATTGTTCCTCTCTTCTTATTTTATTGGACATTACCGAATCGCACAACGGTTTGGACCAATTTCCATTTCACGCTGCGCTTCATCATCTGGACTCAGCTTCCCCATATTGGTTTGACGAATGTCTTGATAGGCGTTTGGCTGTGCAGGCAGATTCTTCGTGACCATTTGTCTAAATACGTCATCATCTTCAATATTCAGTCCATGATTTTCTTCAAATAGAACGCCTAGCTCCTTCCAAACGCTTCCGTCTTCATTGACTTCATCCATGATCATAAAATGCGCTGGTAGCACAATCAATTCTTTCGAAAGTGCTCCATATCGGTCATAAAGTGTTTCTCTCAAATCACCTACCCAGTCCTCCGCCATTCCAGCGAGGTCAGGTCTTCCAATCGAATCAACGAACAAAATATCACCTGAAAGAAGATATTGATGATCCACGATAAAGGATGTTGACCCAATCGTATGCCCCGGTGAGTAAAGGGGATGAATGTCAATGGTAGCCGCTCCAATCGTTATGCGCTGCCCTTCTTCAAGTCGGTGATACTCAAAGATCACTTCTTCTGCATCTTTTGGCGGCAGCCAGTAGCTAGCACCAGTCTGTTCAGCCAGTTTCTTCCCGCCAGAAATATGATCTGCATGAAGATGAGTATCCAACACTTGGGTTATAGAGACATGATGTTTTTTAGCAAAACGGGTATAGACATCCGTCATTCTAGCTGCATCTACAATTGCGGCTTCTCCATTCGACATGATCATATAAGACAAACATCCCTTGCCCATTCGCACAAATTGATACAGCTCTCCACCGCCGCTTAAATCACCGATCTTCACTGGCTCTAGATGCTCACTCCACGCCTTCATACCGCCTTCTAAATAATGGACCGTTCTGCCCGCCTCTGACAGCATCTCCGCGATCATAATAGAGGAGCCTTCCTTGGCACAAACCACCAACACTTCACGATCATGAGGAATGTCATGCAAAATGCCCTCTACTCCTTCAAGGAGATCAAAATAAGGCACATTCATATGAACGATTGCTTCCCCTTCGATCTTCCAATCCTGAACATCCGCTTGATTTCGCACATCTAGCAAAAAGAGCGGTTCCTTGCTCACGATCTTTTTTGTTAACTGCTCTGCGTTCATCGCTGTTACCGTCATGTTTCATTCAGCTCCTATTTTTCAATCGCTCCTGTCCAGCTATTCATGCCTGGCACGATATTCATCAATTGATGAAATCCTTGTTCTTTTAACTTTTGCGCAGCTAATTCACTTCTTCTGCCTGAATGACAGATCAGGTAAATGTCCGTCTCCCGGCTCAATTCCTCCGCACGTTGTTCAACCTCACCAAGAGGAATATGAACAGCTCCTGGAATATGCCCCGCCTCGTATTCATCCAGCTCTCGCACATCTAAAATAAACAAAGATGGATCTTCTTTTACCTTCTGTTGAAACATATTCAAAGACATTTCCGAAATCATGGACTTCCCTTCTTTCTCTTGTTCTCCGCCCTTACGAATCAAATGATGAAGCACCTGACCTTCTACTTTTGTTCCTAAAAATTCGTGACCGGCACTTTTTGACCATGCCGCTAGATCCGCTGATGATCCTTTATCAGTAGCCTGCACTTCAAGTACGTCTCCTGGTAAGAGCTCATTCATTTGTTTTTTTGTTTTCACAATCGGCATCGGGCATGCCAGTCCTTTTGCATCTAAAATGACAGTTGGTTGCTGCATGTCATGTCCTCCTTCATATAGGGGTGGGGGTATATTTTGTTGCGCATTTAATACCAAGCATTCATGCCACCCTTGATGTTTGTAATCTGAGTAAATCCTTGCTTCTTCAATATTTTCGCTGCCTGCATACTTCTCATCCCGCTTTGACATATCACATAAACCTCTTCATTTTTCTCAAGCTGAGAAGCTCGATTCTTCAAATGAGGCAACGGAATGTTTTGAAAGCCTTTGATATGATTTGTTTGAAATTCACTAGGAGAGCGCACATCAATGAGCTGTTGACCTCTGCTTTTCAGCTTCTTTTTCATATGAGCTGCATCCATTTGCTTCACACCTCGAACCGGCAGAAAGCGGCTCACGAGTAATCCAATTACGATGATGAGTAAAATCGTCTGCACCATCCTGCTTCACCTCACTAGATAAATAAATTCACACGTCCAATTTCAGCCTCTGCTAAATATGCCGCTACACCAGCATATTGAATGTCATCTAATAATTCTTTCTCCTGTAATCCTAAAAGATCCATCGTCATTGTACATGCCACGAGGTTAATATCCTGCTCCTTCGCCATCTCAATGAGCTGCGGCAAGGTCATGGCATTGTGCTTTTTGATCACATGCTTAATCATTTTCGGTCCCATTCCCGCAAAATTCATCTTGGAAATCCCCATGCGATCAGCCCCGCGCGGCATCATCTTGCCGAACATTTTTTCTAAAAATCCTTTTTTCATCGGTACCATCTCATCCTTACGCAAGGCATTCAGTCCCCAAAACGTATGGAAAATGGTCACCTCATGATCATAAGCTGCTGCACCATTGGCAATAATGTAAGCTGCCATCGCTTTATCATAATCTCCACTGAATAACACAATCGTCGTGCGTTTTTTCTGTTCTTCCATTCTGCTCCTCCTTCAACAATTACCTATGGGGGTATATAAAAATAAAAAATATATACATATACCAGTAAGGGTATATTACATCAAGTAAAAAAATCCGTCAACCTCCAAAGGCTGAGGAATTTCTTACCGGCTTTTCACCAATAGCTCAACTGCCTCTTTCACAAGACCTTCCGTATCTTTGCCTTGTTCAAGACTTTCACGAACACATTGCTCAAGGTTTGTACTCACAATCACACCCATTGCCCGATCAATGGCATTACGTGATGCAGACAGCTGCGTGACCACCTCGCGGCAATCCTTGCCTTGCTCCATCATCGCAAGAACCCCTTTAATCTGCCCTTCAATCCGGCGAAGACGATTCTTCATCTGCTGATTATACTCCATGAATAAGGACTCCTTTCTATTCTTTCTATGACAGATAGTATACCCTAAGAGGTATTTAGTCAAACGACTTGCCCTTCTTTTTATAGGGAAAGGATAGATCGTATGTGAAAAGAATTGCACATTCCCCCAATTATTGATAAAAAGAAGTAATCATTGAACGAGAAATTAGTTGAAGAAAAGAGGATACACATATGACTTTACATCACTATATTGGTGCTCATAAAGAGCTGCCGCTCGGTACCTTTGGTCAAAAGTCTACCTATAAACGACTCTCTGAACTCAATATCAGGACGTTTGATAAAAAACAAATAAAGCCAAAAACTTATCAAAAAGAAGATCCTTTGATAGAAGTATTCGAAACAGAAGAGGATTTCGAAGGCATTCACATTGATTATTTAGATCCTGTCTATGAAATGGTAAGAAACAAATTCACGCATCCTTTTGTTTATGAATTGGACATCATTCATTCTCTTCGTGCACTTTTTCAATTCATTGAAAAAGAGCTGTCAACAGGAGAAACCATCGAAATCTATTCTTGTCTAAATGAACTCGAAACGAAAGAAAAGGATGATCAATTGGATGTAGAAATTGACCTAAGCAAAAAACGGTTTGGAAAACACATCAATTTTAAAGGGATCGATGAACTGATTGATATGTTTGAATTAGAAAACCTACAATATGTACTGGTGAAGAAGTAGAGGAGAATTGACAAGTTACATCAAAATGCTGTGTTATTAGAGATTGTAGAAGCGTAACCTTGGTTAAGCAAAGATCATTTGAAGTTATTAATAGAAAAGCGAATATAATTGTAACAGGTAGTTGAAGGAACCAAAATCCCCTCAATTACCTCTTTGCAGATCATCGTAAACTTTTTCAAAAATCTCTATTGGTATTGAATACTTCGTTGTTTTATCATTACGGTAATTAACCACTATATCAATGTGATGTTGCTTTTTTTCAAATTCAATAATTGAATTCTCCCATCTATCTCGAACGGATATGACACAATTACCGTTTTTCTTTTCCTTTTTCTGATAAACATAGTCCATTTTATCTCTCCATTCTTATTATTTAGTATTAGATAGGTGAATTGACGTCACGTTTTAAATCAGTGATACCCAAGAAACATGAAGATAAAGAAGCTAAATGTGGTGAGTAAGTTTAAAAACGTATAAAGATAATTTCTACTATAAATACTTAATATAATACCAACTGGACCTAATAGATAATTCAATAACCATAATCCACTTCCATATCCAAATATCAAATTTGGGCTCCATAGTAGAACACCTATTACAAAGCATAGAAGTGATAACCGTCTCATTATTTTTTTAGACATTAGAACTCCTTCGAATTTTAAAATTGTAGGATGTTTATTCAGTTTCCAAATATAAAAATAACCTATATTTTAACAAAATGATACACTTAAATAATGACTTAGTCTCTACTCCTTAAGAAATTTAAGATGAAATTAAACTAATGATGAAAAAGCAGGTGACCCATGCCAAACAACCAAGCACCCAACCCACTCATCACTGAAAAATCACCATACCTCCTTCAGCACGCCCACAACCCAGTTCACTGGTACCCGTGGGGGCAAGAAGCATTCAACAAAGCCAAGCGTGAAAATAAACCAGTGCTTGTCAGCATCGGTTATGCCACTTGTCACTGGTGCCATGTCATGGCACACGAAAGCTTCGAAGATCAGCAAGTTGCTGACATCTTAAATGAGCATTTCATTTCAATCAAAGTCGATCGTGAGGAGCGTCCAGATATCGACTCGATGTATATGTCTGTTTGTCAGATGATGACGGGGCAAGGCGGCTGGCCGCTCAACGTGTTTGTCACGCCTGATCAAAAGCCTTTTTATGCGGGGACGTACTTTCCAAAGAGAAGTGCTTACGGGCGTCCTGGCTTCATCGAGGCACTGACACAATTGCTGGATGCGTACCATAACGATCGCGATCATATCGAATCATTGGCAGAGAAGGCGACAAATAATCTGCGGATCAAAGCAGCAGGGCAGACGGAAAATACGCTCACCCAAGAGGCGATCCACAAAGCCTATTATCAGCTCATGAGCAGCTTTGATACGCTGCACGGCGGATTCGGCTCTGCGCCAAAATTTCCTGCACCTCATATGCTTTCATTCTTGATGCGCTATTATGAATGGACTGGGCAGGAGAATGCGCTATATGCAGTCACGAAAACGTTAGATGGAATGGCAAATGGCGGTATATACGACCATGTCGGTTCAGGCTTTTCTCGTTATTCAACAGACGAAAAATGGCTTGTGCCTCATTTTGAAAAAATGCTGTATGATAACGCCTTGCTGATGGAAGCCTACACAGAAGCGTATCAGCTCACTCAACAACCTGAATATAAAAAGCTTGTCCACCGCCTGATCCACTTTATCAAGCGAGATATGATGAATCCGGGCGGCTCCTTTTATTCAGCGATAGATGCAGATTCTGAGGGGAAAGAAGGACAATATTACGTTTGGTCAAAAGATGAGATCATGACTCATTTAGGCGAGGATCTCGGCGCATTATTCTGCGCTGTCTATCACATCACAGAAGAGGGGAACTTTGAAGGGGCGAACATCCCTCATACCATTTCAACCTCTTTTGATGACATTAAAGCCTCTTTTTCGATTGATGACCATACGCTACAGTCTAAGCTGCAAGAAGCCCGGCACATTTTACAATCTGTCAGACAGCAGCGACCTGCACCGCTTGTCGATGACAAGGTGCTCACATCATGGAATGCACTGATGGCCTCTGCGCTCGCCAAAGCAGGAAGGGTATTTGGTGCAGAGGAAGCGATCGGTATGGCGAAACAGGCGATGTCTTTTCTAGAAACACACCTCGTCCAACATGAGCGGCTCATGGTCCGCTATAGAGAAGGAGACGTAAAGCATCTCGGCTTTATCGAGGATTATGCGCATATGCTAAAAGCGTATATGTCTTTATACGAAGCGACCTTTGAATTAGAATGGCTGGAAAAAGCGACAGCCATTGCCGAGAACATGTTTGAGCTGTTTTGGGATAAGGAAAAAGGGGGCTTTTTCTTCTCAGGATCAGATGCGGAAGCGCTCATCGTTCGAGAAAAAGAAGTATACGACGGCGCCATGCCTTCTGGCAACAGCACCGCACTCAAGCAGCTTCTCATGCTAAGCAGACTGACCGGACGTCAGGACTGGCTGGACACATTAGAGCAAATGTTCAAAGCCTTTTATGTCGATGTCTCTTCCTATCCAAGCGGGCACACAGCGTTTCTGCAAGGGCTCCTCGGTCAATATGCAACGAAAAGAGAAATCATCATTCTCGGGAAAAACGGCGACCCTCAAAAAGAACAGCTTTTACAGGCGCTTCAAAAACGATTCATGCCCTTTGATATCATATTGACTGCCGAAACAGGGGAGGAATTAGCAAAACTCGCGCCCTTTACAAAAGATTACAAAACGATCGATGGCAAAACCACCGTGTATATTTGTGAAAACTACAGCTGCCGCCAGCCAATCACCAATATCGACGAAGCGATGGAACAATTATTCCGCGATTGAGTCTGTCATAAGATGACTATGAGAAGACAAAATGAGGACAAACAGATAAAAAACATGTCAATCCGCTAACAAATTGTCTGTACGGTTTTATTTTTCCTAAAAAACGGTTAGAATGCGCACTAGATGTTCTCATACCGAAGGGAGAGAAAATGATGAAAAAGGTATCATACACACTCATCGCTTGTTTGTTATCTGTTGGGCTTGCAGCCTGCTCGTCAAACGATGCCAAACAAGATAAGCAAAACGACTCAGCTAAAAACAAGGAAACAACACAGGCTGACCAAAAAGAACAGCAAAAGCAAATGGAAGAGATGCAAAAGAAATTAGACGCACAAAAAATCGATGATCAAAAGGTCGTTGCGACCGTCAACCAAGACAAAATCACAGGTAATGAATATAATAGCGCTCTATCAACCATTCAAGGACAGCTTCAGCAATCTGGGCAAGACCCAACATCTAAAGAAGGCGCAAAAGCAGTTAAGAAACAAACCATTGATGCGCTCGTAGGTCAAGAGCTTATCCTGCAAGATGCTGAGAAGAAAGGCATCAAAGCCTCTGACAAGCAGGTAGATAAACAGCTAAAAGAAGAAAAGAAACAATTCAAAGACAACGCTCAATTTGAAGAAGCCCTTAAGAAAAGCGGACTCACAATGGATCAGCTGAAAAGTGACATTGCCGACAGCATCAAATACAGCCAGTATGTCGACAAAGAAATCAAATCAGCCTCCGTCTCTGAAAAGGATGTTAAAGCGTACTATGATCAATACGCAGATGAAATGAAAAAACAAAAGCAAAAAGCACCAGAGTACAAAGAGGTTAAATCACAAATTAAAAAACAGCTAGAATCCCAAGAAAAGCAGAAAGAAGTACAAAAAGAAATTGAAAAACTAAAGAAATCTGCGAAAATTAATGTGTCTCTGTAACAGCTAAGAAAAATCCGCCATTGTGCGGATTTTTTTTCGTTACTTGATGAACTATTTTTCCAAAATAATGACAAAAGCCTCATCATAAACGTCTCTTCCATCCGATATGATGGGAGTACAAAAGAAAGCGTTATCAATTCTTTTGTCTCTTAAAAAGTACAAGATCAAACGCTGATCTCGTACTTTTGCTTCAGTCAATCGGACAACGACAAGAGGAGGATCTTTATGTTCAAATGGTTTAAACCCGCTCCGCATATCGACAGGCTCGATGATGCCAAGACAGATGAGACGTATAAGCGGCTGCGGCTGCAAGTCTTTTTAGGCATCTTTATCGGGTATGCGGGCTACTATTTGCTACGAAAAAATTTCGCTTTTGCTATTCCTTATCTACAGGAAGAAGGGTTCACGAAAAGTGAATTAGGCTTTGTACTCGCAGCTGTCTCTATCGCCTATGGCTTTAGTAAATTCATCATGGGGATGATCTCAGACCGCTGTAACCCAAGATACTTTTTAGCCACCGGACTCTTTCTATCAGCCCTTATCAATATCCTATTTGTCTCATTTCCATGGGTGACGTCAAGTGTATGGATCATGTTCTTATTCATGTTTTTAAACGGCTGGTTCCAGGGCATGGGATGGCCGCCATGCGGACGGACGATGGCGCATTGGTTTTCGGTTAGTGAACGTGGAACGAAAATGTCCATTTGGAACGTCGCTCACAATATTGGCGGGGGAATTCTTGCACCGCTCATCACCTTAGGGATCGTGCTGTTTGCGACGTGGAAAAGTATCTTTTTCTTCCCTGCCATCATTGCTATTATCGTCTCCTTCGTGATCATTCTTCTCGTCCGGGATACCCCGCAATCCGCTGGTCTTCCGCCAATTGAGGAATATCGCAATGACTATCCGGCACAGCAGTATGAAGATCAAGAAAAAGAATTAACAGTGAAAGAGATTTTATTTAAGTATGTACTCAACAATAAATTCCTTTGGTATATCGCCATTGCCAACGTCTTTGTGTACTTCGTCCGTTACGGTGTCGTGGACTGGGCGCCGACCTACTTAACAGAAGCAAAGGGCTTTTCACCAGAGCATTCGCGCTGGTCATATTTTCTTTATGAATATGCAGGCATTCCTGGCACATTATTGTGCGGCTGGATCAGTGACCGCTTCTTTAGAAGTCGCCGTGCACCAGCAGGCGTCCTCTTTATGGCTGGGGTGTTAATTGCGGTGCTTGTTTACTGGTTAAACCCTGCTGGCAATCCAATGGTCGATAACATCGCCCTCATCAGCATCGGCTTTTTAATTTACGGACCTGTCATGCTCATTGGACTTCAAGCCATTGACCTCGCTCCGAAAAAAGCGGCTGGCACTGCGGCTGGACTCACAGGCTTCTTCGGCTATATTGGCGGCTCTGCCTTCGCCAATGCGATGATGGGCGTCGTCGTGGATCATTACGACTGGACAGGAGGCTTCATTTTATTGGTTGGTTCTTGTGTGCTTGCGATTGTCTTCCTAGCGATGACATGGAATACAGGGAAGCGCGTAGAGCAAGCTTAATGAAAATCATATAAAAGATTCATATCCACCCAACATGCCCTTTACATCTATTTCTTATGATGAAGACAGTTACCGTTAAAGGAGGATAAAATATGAAGAAAAGTAGATTACTTGCTTTCGTGTTGCTCTCTTTTGCTTTACTGTCTATTGCGTGGGTGCCGGCCACCGTATCGGCACATGAACATCTTTTATCTCCAGATCGTATTCTAACCGTTGCACATCGCGGAGCATCAGGGTATGCACCAGAGCATACCCTGGCTTCTTACAAACTCGCCACAAAGATGAATGCGGATTACCTCGAACTCGACCTTCAAATGACAAAGGATGGACATCTCATCGTCATGCACGATGAAACCGTTGACCGCACCACAAACGGAACAGGCTGGGTCAAAGACCTCACACTTGCCGAAATCAAACAGCTTGATGCCGGTACTTGGTTTAATGAAGTCAATCCCGACAGACAAAATGCCAACTATATCGGACAGCGAGTCCTCACATTAGATGAAGTGCTGCGCTATTTCGGCAAACGAGAAAATTATTATATTGAAACAAAAAAACCAGACATCTATCCGCAAATGGAAGAAAAGCTATTAGCGACCCTAAAAAAACATCACCTCCTCGGGAAACACACAAGAAAAGGGCAGGTCATTATCCAATCCTTTAGTCAAGACAGCCTGCTAAAGCTACAGACATTAGCTCCACGCCTTCCAAAAGTACAGCTTTTAGACAGAACCCAAATGACGTCCATCACAGATGATCAGCTCGATTTCATCAAATCTTATGCAGTGGGTGTCGGACCGAATTTCAGAGCATTGACACTTGAAAACGTACAACAGGTCAGAAGCCACGGACTCCTCCTCCACCCATATACGGTCAACAATGAAGCCGACATGACCCGTTTACTGCAATACGGCGTCACCGGTCTTTTCACCAACTTTCCAGATGTCTTTAACCGTGTAAAAGCTTCACTCTAAACAAAAAAAGCCTTGCGGTCCATCCCGCAAGGCCTTTGATTATTTTACCGTTTGATCAGAAGAAGCTGTTTCGATCGGCTTCCGTTTCCCGATCCCAAAGACATAAAAGCTAAGCGCTACTACAATTAAGAACCCAATTGCCACAATCAGAGAAATACGCGTATCCTGATTAATGAGCATAAATACAAGCACCATTAGTAAGAAACCGATTGTAAGATAATTAGAAAACGGCGCTAGCGGCATTTTGAATGGATGCTGATCAAGCGCAGATCCTTTCGCCTTTCTAAAGCCGATATGACTAATCAAAATCACAAACCATGGCACCATACCAGGAAGTACACTCGCACTATACACATAGACGAAAATGTTTGGTGGCGCAACATAATTGAGGACAACTCCTACCGCTAGACCAATCAGCACAGCGAATGTCCCAAAATACGGCACACCATTCTTCGAAATTTTGGTGAAGAAAGCAGGCGCCTGCCCATTCACACCTAATGTATAAAGCATACGTCCCGCACTGAAAATCCCACTATTACAGCCGGACATCGCTGCTGTAATGACGACAAAGTTAATAATACCAGCGGCTGCTGTAATCCCAACTTTCGCAAACGTCGCCACAAATGGACTGCCAAGGGTATTCAGCTGATCCCAAGGATACACTGTCACAATGACAAAGATCGCACCGATATAGAAAATCAAAATACGCCAGATGATACTTTTGATGGCATTGGTCAGCGTCTTTTCTGGATTTTGTGCTTCACCTGCTGTAATCCCAATCAGCTCTACACCCTGATAGGCAGCAATGACGAGCGACAACGCAAACAAGAATCCGGTAAATCCACCTGTAAAGAACCCGCCGTGCGCCCACAGATTAGACAAGCCAATAGGCGTCCCGCCATTTCCAAATCCAAAGAAAATAATGCCTAGACCTGCAATGATCATTAAAATAATCGTCACAATCTTGATCATTGCAAACCAAAATTCGAACTCACCGAACGATTTAACCGAAATCAAGTTGGCCGCTCCCAAAATAATCATCGCAATTAATCCTGGAATCCACGCTGGAAGGTCTGGAAACCAATATTTCATATAAGCGCCTACGGCAATAATTTCCGACATCCCAACAATGACCCACTGGAACCAGTTACTCCAAGCTGTCATATACCCCGCAAGCGGATGAATATATTGATGACCAAATGTAGCAAATGAACCTGTACTCGGTTCAACGTACAACATTTCTCCCATCGCACGCATAATAAAAAAGATAAAGATACCACATACTGCGTACGCGAGAAGAACCGATGGACCTGTCCATTGAATGGCCTTGGCTGACCCCATAAATAAGCCAACACCGATCGTGCCGCCAAGTGCGATCATTTGAATATGGCGGGCACTTAACCCTCTCTTTAATTCCTTTTGAGCCACTTTTCTTCCCCCTCATCAACAAACAACATAAAAAATAAAAATCAGAATGTTCATTCTGATTGAGAAACATCAATCTTTCGATGTATATTATCATAATAAATCTACCCTTAAAAAACAATTGTTTTTTTGAGAGAAACACTATTATCAAAATATTCCGACATAAAGAGATGCTCAAATTGTTTTATATTGATATATTGAATCAAGGGATGAAAGTCATTTCAAAGCTGATGACGTAATAAAAACTGACCGCCTCTTATATCAACCTCAAAGGATCGCAGTCCATTTTTATGCACCATTTTGTCCTTCTCTCGATGACAAGAAAAGTCATTCCGGAAAGCACCGGATCTTTTCTTTACATAACAAGTAAACCCATCATTTTCCGGTATCGTCACTTTAACATTTGCTCCAGTTGATGTAGATTTAAGTGAATTTAGCATGTTTGTAGAATGAATCTGCATCCTTCTACCTGTTACATGCAGATCAACGTCAGAAAAGGCACCCAACAACTCAACTTTTGACGATGTTGCGTGCAGTAATAATCTTTTTGCGGTCAGTTGCCGACTAGAAATAAGCCCACCTACTGTCTCTAAATGGAGATGCTTGATTTCACCTGATAGCATTGCTTTTCCAGACGTTAAATGACAAGAGGCATTTTCCACCTTCAATCTCTCTGCCTGAAGATTTGCTCCTTTACAACGAATGGAAATGGACTGTAATTGTTGTTTAGGGAGAAAAATAGCGACATCAGTTTTATAAAGTTGAAGCCCAAAGCTGAGTATTTTTTTTCTTCTATCTTGAATGAACAGTCGTCCATCTTTTACCTGATGATGCATCAAATAACGCTTTGGAAACACTTGATTGGTCGTTTGACGAATGATGAGATAAGGATGATCATGGTGTTGAATACACACCTCTCCGAGCAGCCAATCCAATGATAATTCTACGACCGATTCTTCAATTTGAATCGTATGCTCCATATGTCTCCCTCCTTGTATACTCGCTTATCTCGCTTGAAACCGGGTCATGCGGCCCCATAACTCCAAGATCACAATGAGGACCGCTATCATCATGACTCCTGACAAAATGACATTCATTTGATCATTTCCATAAACAGCGATTAATACGTTTCCTAAAACAGCACATAGAACAATCGCAGTCAGTATGGTCATGAAAGTAGACCTTTTCATTACCCCCACTCTCATCGCAATCATGCCAATACCATTGATACAGCAAGTAAACACTAGGTACGTTTTGATCACAGTGAGCATCACATCCGCTGTCAGCGCATCTTGAACAATAGGGAAGAATGTTTCAGTGACACTAAACACAACAAATGACGGAATGATACTACACAGCATGACAATTGTAGAAAAGCAAAGCATCCAAACCATTCTCGAAAGGAGGGATGACTTCATACTTAATGAATGAGATTCATGTTCTTTCAATGCAGTCACTATTACTCGACAATACATCATGGCTGTGACGATCGAAAAAAAGATCATCCATACTATACTGGTCAACAAATAAATATTCGGATATTGCTGAAAACCTATTTCCTGTTCAACCTGTGCAACAAACGCGACAAAATAAATAAACACCAGCAGTACAATACTGATAATCATACTAGCTTGAATATAATGTTTCATATGACTTTTTCTTAGCTCAAGTTTTACGAAGTGAAGCATAAGGGATCCTCCTATGAAATGAATTTTGCTTTTGACTCTTTTCTGGCCATTTAGGTTCCAGGCTGATCATATCCACCAATCCCAGCATAATGCGCTGTGACCTTTTGAATAAATAGATCACTCACCACATCCACTCCGAGACCTTTCATCATCTGTTGTAAAAACAGTAAACGCTGACTAGTTTCCTGCTCATCACGAGCAAATAACGTTGGGTTCAGCCATATATTCACGAGAAGCATAAACACTTCTGCCACTTCACCAGGAAATGCAGTTGTCATCGAACCATCATCAATTCCTTCAAGAATCAGCTGTTTGATTTTAAGCGCATCCTGATTGACTCCTGCCTTCATCCCTTCAACCACAAATTGCGGGTTTTTGATCTGGTCAACCAAGATCCCATCAATCGAATGAGATTTTGGATCTGCCACTAGCTGCTCTAAAATACGCTGCAGCTTCTCTTTTGCATGCGCTGCTTCTGTATGCTTAATCAGATCTTCAAGCTTCTCAGTCGCATGACGAAATTGCCTCTCCATCACGGCACGTAATATTTCTTCCTTCGATTTGAAATGATGATAAATAGCCCCTTTAGACATGTTCAATTCATGAATAATATCCTGCAAACTCGTCTTTTCGAATCCTTTTTCCTGAAACAGCTTCGTCGACACATCTAAAATTTGCTGGATTGTCTTTTCTGGATATTTATTTCTGGCCAAATAAAACGCCTCCTTTTACATACCGACCGTTGGTATGTATTTTAATCTACTTCATGATAAACTGTCAATATAGGTTCTTTATATAAAAAAAGACCGCTCACACGGTCTCTTTTTTTAACTTGGGTCACTAGATGATGCCGGGATGGTATATTACTAACGATGACTCTCGTTGTTAGATAGAAACTCTCTAAAATCAGCTGCAATTTCCTTTGATTTCGTATGATGCAAATAATGGCCGCCTTTGAAAGTAACTACTTTTCCGTGATCTATATTTTTCAGTAGATCTTCATGCATTGGTTTCCAGCTTGGTGTTTCTTTCTCCGTTTGATCCGCTAGATAGAAAACAACGGGGAGATTCTTAGGGAAATGTAATCGTTGAGCATTTTTAAAATTGTTTCTAAAGTTATCTGCCTCACTAGCTTGGCTTTCATCCATGAAATTTCGGAAGGTCAGCATTTTAATTTGAGCTTTCGTTTGATCATCTACTTTAGGCATCACCAATTGATCTGGATTCATTTTCACTATCAATCTGTAAAAGCCGGATTGATGAAGCAGCTGTAAGCTGGAGACTGGCAATTCATCTGCATCCTCCTGCTTAGGAAAACTACTATCAATTCCAACAAAAGCTTGGACTTCTTTCTCATATTGATTCACATATTCTAATCCATAAATGCCAGAGATCGAATGACCCATCAACGTATATTTATTAATGTGGAGCTTTTGCAAACATTCATGAATCTCATCCACAATGTTTTGACTTGTCCGTACTTTATCTGTATCGTCACTTAAACCATATCCAAATGGTTCAATCACTACGACTCTATAATAAGGTGATAATTCATCTACTAGCGGCTTAAAATCTAGCACTGGCGAAGCAGTTCCATAGCCTGGCAGAAGTACAATCGTTTCTTTCCCATCGCCTTGAATGAGCACATTCATTTGCTTCCCATCCACCATGACCTTTTGACCATAAGCTTCTATTTTCCCCTTCTCCCGTTCATTACTAATGAGGTTTACAAAATAAACAGTAGCTAGAAAAACAACCACGACCGTGATAATGGTGACTATGGAGATCAGCATGATTCTCAATATTTTTTTCATTGGTTTTCTCTTCCCTTCATGATGAAGAACTCTAGCTTACATCCATCGATGAAAATTAATATTTTCTTTCACAATAGATGATGCCGATTGTATTTGCGCAAACACTTGATACATACATAAAAGTAATCGCTATATAAAACCACTCTGTTGGAGATGAGAATTGATGGACCAAAGATTGAACGACAGCAACCAATATATATGCTAAAGCCACACCTATAATGGAAAAACTTCCTGCTTTCGCTAAAATAAATTGACCTCGTTCATCATGTTTATATTCACGGTTTTTCTTAAATTGAAAGACCGTGCTTAAAATAGAAAGGATAATCAAAGAATAAAGAATGATCGTCGTTATCATTGTTGTTCCTCCTTGTCGACCTCTTGAAATACGTCATACAAATCAACTTCAAATGTCCTAGCAATTTGAAAGGCTAATTTTAAAGACAAAGAATATTTACCATTTTCAATCGCTGCCACAGTTTGACGAGTCACACCTAACTTCTCTGCCAAATCCTTTTGTGTCCAGTCTCTTTCTGCCCGTAATACCTTAATTCTATTTTTAATTTCCATTTCAAATTCCTTTCTTAAAGGATGATTTATTTAACAATATGTTAAAAATAATTAACATTATGTTAATTAACAATAACCTCTTTTCTTCTGTATGTCAATTTCACCGGATGCAAAAAAAAAGAATCATCCATTTTGAAAGGCCTACCTCAAAATGAATGATTCTCTATAAATGATGTGATCATCTGATTTAAAACACTTTCCTCTGGTAAATCGCAGTAGAAAGCCCCCAAGACAGCAAGTAGATGAGCATAATCAGCACAGTTGACCCCGTATATACAATCGGGATCGATAAATTCATGATAAAATCAGTGATCCCACTGAATTGCTCTGCTAAATAGAGAAAAACAGGCGGTCCCATAGTAGATAATAGGATAAAGCCAATGAGCACTACCGTTGTGATATAACCAGGCTTTAAGATATAAAATAATGGAAACGTACACGCCGCAAACAATAAAAACAACCCGCTGCCAAGAGCAATATCCGTTATCGAAAACAGCTTCCCAAAACTAAAGAAAGCAGCACTTGTCAGCCCGATCGCAATGACCATATAAAAAACGGCACCAAGATAACGGGCTGCAATAATTTCATTCCGTGTATAAGGCAAAGAATTTAAGAGAATATTCGTTTCTGCCATTTCATCATAAGCATATGTGTTAAATGGAATGAAGACACTAGCGACTAGAAACGTTAATACTGGATGGACATCCATGAAAATAAAAAACAAGATAAACGGAATAAAAATAAGTAACTGCTTCTTTTGCAAAATCACATCACGCTTAATTAAATGAAACATGCGCAACCCCGCCTTTCAAATAAAACATGATATCCTCAAGCGACGCCGGTTCAATCACAACAGCATCCCCAAAAATAAGTTTCACCTCATCAATCCGATCTGTTAATGCTTCAAATCCGGCTGCCGTACGCTGCATATGGATAAACGCCTTTTCTGTGTCTCGATCCAACAAATCCAGGCTCCCCTTCACAAGCGCATAATTCTCCGCTACCTCATGAATCGACTGTTGAAAGACCAATCTTCCATTTTGTATAAACGCTATATAATCCGCGATGCGATCTAAATCAGTCGTCATATGCGTCGAGAAAAAAATCGTTCGATTTCCATCAATCAGCAATTCTTGTAACGTGCCGAGCAGCTCTCTTCTAAAGACCGGATCCAACCCAGCAGTTGGTTCATCCATGATAATCAGCTCTGCATGATGCGACAGCGCAATCGCAAGTGACGCCTTCATTTGCATCCCTTTTGAAAATGTTTTGATCGCTTTATTCAGCGGTAGACCAAACTGTTCAATATATTGATAAAAAAGCTGGTCATCCCAGCGTTTATAGGCAGGTGCCACAATTCGTTTAATGTCTTTTAAATTCAATCCTGGGAAAAAAACGTTAGCATCGTAAACAAAGCCGATTCGTTCCTTAATCTCTTTTTCATGGGTGCGATAATCTAAACCGAAAATTTTAACCTCACCCGAATCTGGTTTTAACAAATTCATAATCATTTTAATCGTCGTCGACTTACCAGCGCCATTTTCTCCAATAAACCCAGTAACAAAGCCTTTTTTGACCTGTAAATCAAGATTCTGAACAGAAAAGTCCTTGAATCGTTTTGATACTCCTTTAAATTCAATCACATGCTCCACTCATCTCACTCCTCATACAAGAACTTTAATAACTGCTGCAATTCATCAAAAGATAAGCCTAATTCCTTGCCGTTTGTGACAACCGCTCCAAGCTGTTCCTCAATCACCTTCAATTTTTTCTCTCTCATGACCTCTAGGTTTTGCTCCGCAACAAATGATCCCTTACCGACAATCGAATAAATAAATCCTGCCTTCTCTAACTCTTCATATGCTCGCTTTGTTGTAATGACGCTGATTTGTAAATCCTTCGCCAGCTTTCGAATAGACGGCAGCGCCGCGCCTTCCGCCAACTCACTCGTTAAAATCATCGATTTGATTTGATTCGTAATTTGCTCATAGATGGGCTCCTTAGAGTGGTTTGAAATCGTAATTTGCATATAAAAACCTCTTTTTTTCTGTACTGGTGTTTGGAATGAAATATTGTATATACACTATATATACATTATATACACACTAGGAGAATAATCAACCATTTTTTGATTGCAATTCAACTAAAAAAACCGCACAGCTCTTCAGCTATGCGGCCTTCCCCCAAAACATTTATCTCCAATACACCCATTTTCCCATCATCCACTCCACCGGACCTCTTCTCCATTTTTTCAAATAGAGATAGCTGATGAACAGCTGTGCTGTATAAAGTCCGACAGCCAGCAGCAGTCCAAACATTGACCCCATCTGTCCAAATAGACCAAGTCCATAAGAATAGAAAATCGTTGTACAAATGATAGACTGCGCCAAATAATTTGATAGGGACAAACGGCCAAGCCCTGCAAGCAAACGTTTGAGGCCTTCGGCTGCCTTCGAATAGTAAAAAACAATAAACGCTTGAATATACCCGATCGCCAGCACATATCCACCGAGAACCATAACGAATTCACTCCAAGGCGCATCAATGAACGTCGCACATTTTAGTGCAAGGCCGACGACAATGACCCAGACCCAGCCTTTGCGATAAGCCATCCCTCGATCTTCTTCCGTGAGATGTCCTCGTTTACCAATCACCATACCTAGCAATGCAAACGGCCCCACTGTCATCGTACCGAAAAGAAACCCTAGTATCGGCATAAGCGTAATGCTCACGATCGCCAAAATAATGGTCACAATCATCATATCGTCTTCAACCGTAATCCGGCTGAGCAAAATATCAGCATAATCACCCTTCGCATACACATCGGTTAATAATTCATCAGTCCCATGAACAAGTTTCATCATGTATGGCGAAACGACTAATGACAATGCACCTAACACACCCGACCAAATCAGCATTGTTTTGATCCGGCTGCTCATAAACATCATCAAGAAAAGCATACAAGCTCCATAATAAAGAAGAATGTCACCATTCCAAATAAAGATGTAATGCAGCATTCCAAGCACAATCAGACCAAAACCACGGCGGACGACAATGGCATTCGTATTTAGTCCCTTAGCTTTCGTAGATTCAATCAGCTTGATAAAAGAATACCCAAACAAAAAGGAGAAAATCGGATAAAACGACCCCTGGAACAAAATTTCCGTTACATAAACGCCAAATTCCTGCCCCCAAAAGCTCGAATCAAACATTTTCTCAAAATCATAATCATATTGAAAATTAAGCATATTCACGATCAAAATACCTAATAAACTAAAACCACGTAAACTATCAATCAACTCAACCCTAGATCCCTTCAACACGACAGCTCCTTCGGACAAGATAAATACAACCATACAATATAATAACTCATATATGTAAAAAAAGTTATATAATCCTCAAAAGTTATAAACTACCTAAAGTTATCCTTAACATTAATTATTCACTGGAGATAAGTTAGACTAGTGAAATAAACATACTCTTAAAAGTTAACTTAATTTATACATCATTTAACCAATATACTTCCCTTTCACAAAACAAAGACTTATTTACTATATGGAGATGTGATTCAATAAAAAACCAAAAAAATATAGTTCATTATCTTCAATTTAATGTAAAATATGAAAAAATATGAAAATATTGTTGTATTTAGTCTTATTTTGATTTAATATTTAATACATAAATTAGCAGGAGGTGAAAAGAATGGTAGCTTTCTTAAGACTTGTTGCTCAGCTTGGTACTAAAGCAGCTAAATGGGCTTGGGACAACAAATCAACTGTTATCAACTGGATCAAGAACGGTGCAACGTTCCAATGGATCAGTGATAAAATTGACAGCATCATCAACGGCTAATTCTGAGATTATCTTTTAAAGTAGTTTGGTGGAGGTGAAATAATGATAGGTTTTTTACAACTTGTTGCTGAACTTACTGGTAAAAAAGCTCTTTGGGCTTGGGCTAATAAAGGAATGGTAATTGAATGGATGAATCAAGGTTTTTCTTTCAAATGGATTGAAAGACAAATTGCCCTAGCAATAGCAGGAAAATTAAAATGAATTTGTGCTTCTAATCGAATTTGGGGGGTGAAATAATGGTAGCTTTCTTAAGACTTGTTGCTCAGCTTGGTACTAAAGCTGCTAAATGGGCTTGGGACAACAAATCAACTGTTATCAACTGGATCAAGAACGGTGCAACGTTCCAATGGATCAGTGATAAAATTGACAGCATCATCAACGGCTAATTCTGAGATTATCTTTCAAAGTAGTTTGGTGGAGGTGAAAAGAATGGCAACTTTCTTACAACTTGTTTCTAAACTTACAGCTAAACAGGCGATTTGGGCTTGGGCTAACAAAAAAAAGGTACTTGAATGGATAGGACAAGGCTTTTCTTTTAAATGGATTTCAAACCAAATTATCCGAGCTTTAGCAGGCTAAACGAATTCAGGAGGTGAAATAAATAATGGTAGCTTTCTTAAGACTTGTTGCTCAACTTGGTACTAAAGCTGCTAAATGGGCTTGGGCTAACAAATCAACTGTTATCAACTGGATCAAGAACGGTGCAACGTTCCAATGGATCAGCGATAAAATTGACAGCATCATCAATGGCTAGTTGTTCGTTAGCCCAATAGGGATAGTGTAAACACTCTATCCCTATTGTTTTATTATAGCCAAAAATCAAACATTTAAAACCTAAAAATCATAATTTTTGTGATTATTTTTTTATAGTGATGTCTTGTGTTTTCATCTTTTCAATTTCTTTGACCCTTTTTTTGTGGAGCATTCTACGACCGCGGTTCCACTCTTCAATTAAAAGAGCTAATCCAACTAGCGCGATAATAAGAAAACCTATGTTATTACTTACTTTATTTTCGAAATAAAACCATGACATTCCAGCGATAAAGACGATCGGGATTAAAGCTCCCCAAATAAGGTTGTTTCTTGTTGAAAGGAAATACTGAACTGCAAAAACGACAACTACTAAAATAAAATACATTAATTCATTCATTTAATCTCCATCCCTTTCTGCTTTATATTTTTCAATAATGTTTTTGGCAACTTCTAAACTAATTTTTTCCTCAATCGCGAGTTTCTTTACATATTTAACTAGAGTTTCTTGCTCTAGAGTTTCATTTAATCTAATCAATTGAATGATTCTGTCTAATCGGGTTCTAACTGTTGGATAAGAAACATCATAATCTTTTGCCATTTGTTTTAATGAACCTGAACTAAGTATAAATTTTCTTATAAATTCTCTGTCCTCAGAATCTACAGATAAAATCCATGTTGGAATATCTTGCTCCATATATCAGCCACCCCGCTTTTTTATTATTATAACACAGAAAGAATAAATGTAACCAAAAAATGAATAAAAAAATGAATAATGTTTATTTTTTCTAAACTTTTTTAAAATTTATGTGGAAAAACCTATCCAAAATATGTTATTGTAAGTTTAGGTTATTTAACCAATAAATTGTATTTTGTGGAGGTTAAGCATGAAACGTACTTTAGAAAAGACTTTTACTATTATAGGTGTTATTTTATTCACAGCCTTACTTTTTGGGAGCTTTATGTTTTATGAAGGAACAAAAAATAACAATGATACTAACAAACTAATCCAAGACTTTATCGATGAAGAAAACGTACAAGATATCACACCGGAACAAGTAATTAACATCCTTGCCAATGGTTCTTTATATATGATCGCAATAACGATATTGAGCATACTAGCAGGAATTTTTTCATTAATATTATTAAAAAACAGAGCACGCTCTGCCGGTATTCTATTAATAACTACCTCTATTTTAGGCTCCTTATTAACAATCTTTTTAGGCATACTTGGCGGCATTGCGTATCTAATTGCTGGAATTACTATAATTGTGAAAGATAAAAAAGCAAGAAACGGGACAGATCAGTCATTCTAAAAGAGGTGAAACTATGTTTGCAATTGGTTTGAATGAATTCAAAGCACTGTTTAAAAGTATACGCTCTATCCTAATTATTATTGTCCTAATTGGAATTACAACCGGTACGGCAAAAATCCTTAGCCAATTTAGTGACCAATTAAAATCTTTAGGTCTAGGTGATAATGCATATGTGGGTGGATTAATGGTATTACTTTTCATTGCTGCCCCACTATTTGTCACCAGTCTAGCCCATAATGTAATCAATAAAGAGGTATACTCTCGTACTGTTCGATTTTTAGTGACGAAAACATCTAGAAATAACATATTATTAGGAAAGTTTTTAGGTAATCTTCTTTTTTGGATTGTATGTTTAACTATTTCCTTAATATTAATTATCCCGTTTTCAAACACTTTTTATTTTCTAGAATTAATACAATGTATTGTGTTTATTTCTTACTTCTTAGGGTTAACTCTATTACTATCCACTATCATTTCAAACCCTTCTATTACAATGTTTCTAGGTATTACATTGTCGATTATTTTACCTGTTATCGGTATGATTAGCATTGGATCAAATAATATTATCATTAAAATGATTAGTTATATCACACCCTATTATTATTTCACTCAAGAGCAGACTGCTTTTACATATATAGTCATCCTTTTCCCAATTTTATTTTTAATCGTAAGTTTAATGCTTTTTAGAAAGAGGGATTTATAGTGTATGCACTCAAAACGACCAATCTAACAAAGAGATATGGAAATAAAATTGTTGTTGATAAAATGAACTTATCAATCGATAAAGGCACAATATTTGGTTTTCTAGGGAAGAACGGTGCCGGCAAATCAACATTTATAAATATGATTACAGGTATAATTGAACCAACTGAAGGACTTTATGAAGTATTGGGCTATAAAAAGAATCAACAAAAATCAATCTGGGGTAAAATAGGGGTTCTCCCTGACTATTCTACATTCTATGAAAACATGACCGCACTAGATCATTTGAAATACTTTAGTCAAATATTGAAATTAGATTTAAAACAAGAAGATTTAATTGAACTTCTAGATAAAGTTGAGTTAAAAGATGCAGCTAAGTTAAAGACTAAAAATTTTTCATTTGGAATGAAAAAAAAACTAGGGATCGCCCAAGCATTATTAAATAAACCTGATTTAATTTTTTTAGATGAACCGACTTCAGGGGTTGATGCAAATTCAGTATTAAATATCCATTCTATTATTAAAGAAATCGCCACAAACGGTACTACCGTATTTCTAACCTCACACAATTTAGATGAAGTTGAGAAATTATGTGATGAAGTTGCTATTATGAACAAAGGTGTCATTCAAATTAAAGGAAGTATGAAAGAGTTAAGAACAGCATACAAAAAGAATATGACCGTTTATATAAAGCATAGTGTTGCTTCAATTGCACAGATTGAGTCATTAACAGTAGACCTTAAGAGTATTTCTATAAAAAGTGAAATCAGTGAACTATCATCCCAAATAACCATTGAAGATGAATCATCTATACCATTAATCAACAAGCTTTTTATTTCTAAAAACATTGATGTATTTAGAATAGAAGTCGATGAGCCATCATTAGAAGAAATATTTCTTAATATTGGAGATAATAATTAAGAATCCTATAAAAAGTAGATTTAGTATCCAAGTGGTACTAAATCTACAAAGGATAAGGAGGATTATATTTGTATCAATTGAAGGAGCCCTCAAAAAAAATTTCTAAAGATGCGATTAAGGTTTGGCGGATAGTTGACTTTATAAATTTTATTATATCAATTAGCGTTTTAGCTGTCCTTTTAGTTCTACACAACTATTATAGTTGGTCAGAATGGATTGTTTGGCTTATTTATAGCCTCATGGGTATTTTAATTATATCAGCCATTGTAGAACTCATGTTAGTCCCTATTTACAAACAAAAAACTTGGCGTTATGAAATAGATATAAATATGATTCAATTAAAGCATGGAGGAATTTTCAGAAGGAAACACCTAATAATTCCTATGAATAAAGTATATTTTGTAGATACTTATCAGGGTCCCTTATTAAAAAAATATGAATTATCTTCTATTAAGATTGGTACGATTGGCTATGTACATGAAATACCTTGCATTCCAGAAAAAGAAGCTTCAGATATTCGTGATTATATAGCGCATATTACTGATAATCAAACCAAAAAGAATGAGATTAGAAAGGAAAGCTCTCTATAAATGGAAACTAATAGTCGCCTAAAAAGATTACATCCATTATGGATGCTATTTGAATTATTAAAATCGATTAAAGGTTTCATCTTCTTCTGTATTTTTTTATCAGTATTATTCGGTTTTTCTTCCATATCAATATTCTCTAAATTAGGTTTTTTAATTATTGTTATTTTTGTAATTTACAAGGTCATTACTATATTATTAGAGTGGAAACATTTTGGTTATGACCTAAGCGAAGAGGAGTTATATTTAGAAAAGGGTAGGTTCATTACTGTAAAAAGACATTTTCCAATTAACAGTATTCAAGGTGTGAATCAAACATCTACTTTTTTCCATCGTTTTTTTGACCTTACCTCTTTGTTAATTGATGTAGGATCAAGCAATAATGACCACGTAGTAAAATTACATATGATTACAACTTCAGAAGCTTTGAGCATAAAAAAGCACCTTACGGAAAAAGGCAGTATCAATGCTAATGTAGAAAGTGAATTTGAAGAACCTATACAACAAAGTGCTCAGAAACTTCATTATGAAATCCAAATGAAGGAGATATTTATTGCTTCCCTTACATCTTTAAGATTACTTTTCTTTCTACTTCTTCTCTATTCTGCTTACTCAGAAATCAATCAATTTTTGTCTTTAGAAAAGTATATAGATAGTTTGATTTCATTTGTAAAATCCTCTCCAATGACAATTATTCTGAGTGTTTTTTTACTTATTATGTTGTCTATTCTATATGGAATTTTAAAGACATACTTGCAATATGGAGGATTTAAATTATCTTCGGACAAAACTAGACTGTACATCGAAAAAGGTAAATTGAATATTACTGACTTCTCTATCCCAAAAGAAAAGATTGAAGCGTTATACTTCACTAGCAGTTTTATACAAAAATTACTTTCTATTGTGAAAGTAAAAATCATCAGTTCGACTGAAGTTAATGACGAAAATGTAAAATCACCAAATATATTATTTCCTTTTATAAATAAAAATTTGGCAAATAAATTAATTTCAGATATCTTTCCTAGCATTAGACTAGAGACCAATATGAAGAGAATACCATTGTATTCTATCATACCTAAATTATTTAGATCAGTCATATTTTGGTGTTTAACGCCAGCTCTTCTTTTATTTTTCAGAAATGACTTATGGTATATTTCAATATTCATAAGTGTTGTATTTTTACTCATTCAATTGTTTAGCAGTTTGTACAGCTCCTACAGTTGTAATGATCATTATTTGCAAATAAAAAAAGGCGGCCTTACAGATAGACTTCTCATAACACACAAATATAATATAGAAAGATTAATAATCTCAGAGACACTTATCCAAAGGAAATTAGGGTTGGCTTCAATTAAAATAGTTAACAGAGCAAAACCAACAAAAACAACTATCATGCATGATTTACCAAAAGAAATAGCCGAAAATTATTATGATTGGTATTCAAAAGGAATAGCAGAACAAACTTCTATCAACATACCTAATGATCATTCATTGGATCTATTTACTGTTCAGAAACCAACATAATTTAAATCTAATTCAGGCACTGACTTAAGTTGAAACTTTGATTACGTAAAAAAGGGCTAAACATTTTAGCCCTTACCTTTTTCTTCCTTCCATAGCACACGCTTCACATAAAACAAAATCCCCAATCCAAACAAAATCAATGGCAACTCCCAGTCGGCAGAAATTGGCAGCCATTTCAGCATCATGAGAATTAGCAAAACAGCTCCAACACCTGCATAAAAGACCACACTTTTTTTCAATTTTTGATTTGATTGAAACAAAAAACCACCTCTTTTTTAAAACTCTATTATACAATTTTTAGCATATTCAATCGATATAAACAATCCTTTCATCAATCCATATCACAGCACGCCCACGCATCCACCTCTACCTTTAAAGCTGGGGATGCCAAAGCCACTACATAAATCATCGTCATACAAGGCAAATGATCCCCTAAAAACTGACCCATGATTCGTTTTCTACTCTCGGCATCAAATTCGCCTACTAAATAAAACACAAGCTTCGTTATATCTTCTACTTTCATATCTGCCGCTTCTACATTTCGTTTTACATTCTCTAACGCTAGTTCGAGCTGTTCCAATGGGCTCTCTGGAATTGTTCCATCCACCTCCATCCCTACTTGACCTGATAGGGTTAACCACCGCTGTGGTCCTGTTGTTTCTATTTGATGAGTATATGGTGCAACTGGCGGGTGAATGGTCTCAGGATTACGTGATGTTCTCATTGATAAAAACCCCTTTTCTGAAAATACAGTAAATTTTTATCATCATATCAAACTTTCAACGGTATTCAGATTTTTATGCTCATAGTAAACCTGAAGAAACAATCGCAACCGCCTGCTATAATTCTTGTTTTCTAAAAAGAAACCATCCGATGAGAAAAAAGAAACCAATCAATACCGATACACCTAGAAAACTTGTAAGTGCCTGATCCGAATAAGTCCCTCTATGAATCATCTCCTCGGCCGCACTTGTCACGCCTTTAGGCGCAAACTTCCCTAATGTATCCTCATAAAATGAAGGAACGGTAAATAGAATAAGGTTGATCAAAAGCGATACACCGCCAGCTGTGACGGAACGCGTAAAGAATGCCGAAGCACAAATGGTCGACACGACAATCAGCAATAAATTGGGATAATAAAGAAGTGTTCCTTTTACGACATTGACCCAATCCAGATGCCCAAATTGGATGTCCACATAATAAACGGAAGCAAGCACTGCCACTACCAAACTAAACAAAGTTAAACAAGCATAGGCACATATTTTTGAGACATAATAACTCATTCGACTGATCGGTTTCACCATAATCATCGCCGTCACCCCAGAGGCACGCTCTCCAGCAATCGTCCCCATCACGATCATAATGAGAATAAAAACGCCAAGCGAATCAAATTTACTCAATGCACTGGCTAAAGCCTCACCAGCGCTAGGCTCTGGTATATAAAATGTGGATCCTTCAGGTAGATTCGCTGATTTCGACAAAAGATCCGGCAGCATTTTGAGCGTAATAGGCTGTGTAATCATTAAAATCGTAAAAATGATCGGTACAAATAAGATTTTATAACTAGTGAATAACTCCCTAAATTCCTTTTTCAACATCATCATGCCGTCACAACCTTCATGAAAATATCTTCAAGCGTCAGCTTAGATAGTCGATATTGGAGAAGAACACCGCCAGTTTCAGTGATGAGCCCCGGCAGCTCCTTCAATGCTGTTTGCTGATCTTTGACTCGCACCTGATAAGCGTTTCCTATCTCCATGCATTCCTCCACCCAATCCCGTTCTTTTAACAAAGCCACTAGTTTCGTATTCTGTTGTTCTAATTGAAATTCAATCACTGGCTGAATATAGTCTTCTTTGATTTGTTTCATCGAAGAGGACATCTCAATTTCGCCGCTGTTGATCATGATAATATGATCCGCCACACGTTCAATATCATCTAAAATATGGGTCGACATAAAGATCAGCATCTCTTGTTTCAGACGCTCAATCAAAGTCAGGACATCTTTCCTTCCCATTGGATCAAGTGCAGACACAGGCTCATCTAGAATAAGAACCTTCGGGCTGTTGATGAGCGCTTGTGCAATGGCGAGCCTTTGCTTCATCCCTCCGCTATAGCTGCCAATGGCACGATCCTTCGCCTCATATATGCGGCAAAGCTTCAACAGCTCCTCTGTTTTGGAGCGAATGATGTTTTTCTCTAATTGAAATAACCCGCCAACCCAATGCATCCACTCCTGCCCCGTCATATCCTGATAAAATGCAGGCTGTTGCGGACAATAGCCAATCACATGACTAATGTCATCCATGTCCTTTGTCACATCCATACCCGCCACCTTCACAACTCCAGACGTAGGACGAGCAAGCCCCGTCAAAATCCGAATCGTCGTTGTCTTCCCCGCTCCATTGGCTCCTAAAAAGCCGACACATCCAACCTCCCCAACAGAAAACGAAACATTTTTTAAAACTTCATTCGGGCCATACGATTTCGTCAGCCCATGACACTCCAGCATATTCAACCGAATTCCCCCTTTTAAGATTGTTTACGGCCAAAAATGAAATACGCAATAGGACCGGCACTCGCCACAAACACAATCACCAAAGCCCAAACCCACTTCACTTCTCCCCTGATTCTCGATGGATCTCTTTTCAGCAAATCAAACAAACCAATCACCATTAAAATCGCTTGCAGCAAAATGAGAGGTAAAATCATCTTCATGTCCATCACGCCACTCCCTTTTCAAACGCCAATTTGTTTTGATATCACTTCTTATGACGACATCAAGAGGGAATTCGTTCAAATGGATTTTATTTTTATTGGTCGAATGGTCTATAAATATAAAAAAGCCCAGTGAAGGCACCTTCACTGGGCTTACGTGTTATAGATGTTTATGATGAACCTCGCAAAATCTTTTCCATCTTCTTTCCTTTCGCTAATTCATCAATTAGCTTATCCAGATAACGAATGTTTTTCATGGTTTCTTCCTCAATATCCTCCACCCGAACACCACAGATGACCCCTTTGATTAAACTGCGGGAATGATGCAGCTCAGGAGCCTCAGAAAAAAAGGTTTCAACGTCTATCTGTTTGTTCAACTGTTCCTGTAACTCTTCTGGACTGTACCCTGTTAACCAACAAATAATCGTATCGACTTCAGCCTTCGTTTTTCCCTTTCTTTCCACCTTTGCGATATAGAGAGGATAGACTTTTGCGAAGCTCATTGTATAGATTTTAGGTTTGTTCATGTGTTTTTCTCTCTTTCTTTGTTAAATATTCAACCTGTATTGCCTTCTCTACGTGCCGCTCTCTTAGTATGCCTATTCCCTTTTTATTACCCGCATCTTTTTTGAAAGACCTATATTTATGAAATTGAACGAAACAGAATCCTAGAAATACACAAATCGGTCCTTCGACGGTAGCAGGACCACCAATCAACAAATAAGAGCTAATAAACAATGCGATATAAACGATGAAGAAAAAAGCAATTCCCCATTTTTCCTTTTTTAAATATTTACTCATAATGACTCCGCTCCCTTGAAGATGTACGATCTTATCGAATCTATCTTTCATTTTAATTAGTTCTTTAGACACAAAAATACCCCTTTAGACAATTATATCTAAAGGGGTATCAAAAATCCGAGATTTTATTTAAACCTACTCCACCGTCACACTCTTCGCAAGGTTACGTGGTTTATCCACATCACACCCGCGGTGAAGTGCTGCGTAGTAAGCGATTAGCTGTAATGGAACAACAGATGCAAGTGGTGCAAGTGCTGGGTGTACAGCTGGAAGGACGAAACGGTCGCCTTCGTCTTCTAAGCCTTTTAGTGAGATGACACATGGGTTTGCGCCGCGTGCAACGACTTCTTTGACGTTACCGCGAATGCTGAGGTTCACGTGCTCTTGCGTTGCAAGGGCAATGACTGGTGTGCCTTCTTCAATTAAAGCAATTGTGCCGTGTTTGAGTTCTCCGCCAGCAAAGCCTTCTGCTTGGATGTAAGAGATCTCTTTTAGTTTGAGTGAACCTTCAAGGCACACATAGTAATCAAGTCCTCTTCCGATAAAGAATGCGTTACGTGTCACTGTGAAGAAGTCACGAGCGATTTGTTCCATTTCATCCTTTTGATCGACAAGGGCTTCCATTGCGTTTGCTACAATCCCAAGCTCTTTCACAAGATCAAAGTCAAGAGATTGACCATTTAATTCAGCTGCAACAGATGCAAGGATCGCAAGAACAGCGATTTGCGCTGTGTAAGCTTTTGTTGAAGCCACTGCGATTTCTGGTCCTGCATGAAGAAGCAATGTGAAATCCGCTTCACGAGAAAGCGTAGATCCTGGTACGTTTGTGATTGTTAATGCTTTATGACCAAGCTCTTTGACTTGAACAAGTACAGCACGGCTGTCCGCAGTCTCCCCAGATTGAGAAAGGAAGATGAACAACGGTTTTTTCGATAGAAGCGGCATGTTGTAAGAGAATTCACTTGCTACATGGACTTCTACAGGTACTTTTGCCCAGTCTTCAATATATTGTTTACCAACAAGTCCTGCATGGTAGCTCGTTCCACAAGCCACAATGTAAATGCGGTCTGCTTCTGCTACTGCGCTTGCGATATCGCCAGCGACTGACAGCTTACCGTTTTCGTCTTGATATTCTTGGATGATTTTGCGCATGACAAGCGGCTGCTCATCCGTTTCTTTTAACATGTAGTGAGGATATGTGCCTTTCTCGATGTCGCTTGCATCTAGCTCAGCGATATAAGAAGGACGTGTCATGATATCACCGTCAAGGTTTTTGATGATCACCTCGTCTTTTGTGACAATGACCATTTCTTTATCCATTAATTCCGCATATTCGTTTGTTACTTGAAGCATCGCCATTGCGTCAGAAGCGACAACGTTGAAATCTTCTCCGAAACCAACCAATAATGGGCTTTTGTTTTTCGCCACATAGATTGTTTCTTTGTTTTCGTTATCGAAAAGGGCAATTGCGTAAGAGCCTTTTAGTTGAAGAAGCGTTTGACGGAAAGCTTCCTCTGTATCAAGACCTCTGTTCACAAATTGTTCGATGACTTGAACAACAACCTCTGTATCTGTGTCGCTTTTTAGTGTGACGTCTTGTAAATATTCACGTGTCAATTGTACATAGTTCTCGATGACACCGTTATGAACAAGCGTAAAACGGCCAGAAGCACTTTGATGCGGATGCGCGTTTAGATGGCTTGGTACACCGTGTGTTGCCCAGCGTGTATGTCCGATTCCAGCTGAAGATGCTACGTTTGCATCAACAACTTCACGAAGCTCAGCGATACGTCCTTTTTCTTTGAACACATGCACGCCTTCTTCGTTTGCCACAGCGATACCTGCAGAGTCATACCCACGGTACTCAAGCTTCTCTAAACCTTTTAATAAGATTTCCTTCGCATCATTCTGACCAATATAACCTACGATTCCACACATAAATATTCTTCCTCCCGTTAATGTGAAAGGGACAAAGAAAGCCTACTACAATAGAAGGGACATTTCTTCGTCCCTCTCTACATGTTTAATTTGGGAGATCATGTGTATTCCCTTTGTACAAAGAGTCACCTCTTTGCTTTAAAGAAACACTTACGGCTGTGATCTCTTTTTTGATCAGCCGGGAGGCATCCGCCGAAAATTCGATAACCTCCATCCTCGTCAACTAAGCATCTTTCGTCCGATCGCTTAGTTCGGGCGCTATAATTATAAGAGAGTTTCTGAACATCTACCCTGCCTTTCCTGATAGAATAAAAATCCAGTAACACAAGGATGATTGTACTATAAGGTCTGACCTCCGTCAATCACAATTTAGCGGGTGATCCCTTTCAAGAAAGTAAGACCTCCATACACTATATGCGATGAGGCTTGTCACGTTCTACCTTTGATGTGCTCTCCTATGTATGAAGACAACAGTTAATTGCCCTCGCGTATAAGATTCGTACAAATCCATCCATTTATGACGTTTATTCGAAAAAAAAGCAAACCGCTGCTAGCGATTTGCTTTGATATCTATTACTCAATACCCATTTCTTCCTTCACAACAGCCGTAATTCGAGTCACATATTCATCACATAGCTCTTTTGTTTTCGCCTCTGCCATGACACGTACAAGCGGCTCTGTTCCAGATGGACGAACAAGAATACGGCCGTCACCGTTCATCTCTTTTTCAACCTCTTGAATCACTGCTTTTACCTTTTCATTTTCTTCTACTTTATATTTATCAGACACTTTCACATTCACTAGTAGCTGCGGGAATTTCTCCATTTCAGCCGCAAGCTCTGACAATGTTTTTCCTGTTGCTTTGAGTGTGTTGACAAGCATGATTGCAGAAAGCATGCCATCACCTGTCGTATTGTAATCAAGGAAAATCAAGTGGCCTGATTGCTCACCGCCGACATTATACCCATCCTTTTTCATCGCTTCAACCACATAGCGGTCACCAACAGCGGTTTGGATGCTCTTAATGCCTTGTTTCTCAAGCGCTTTATAGAAACCTAGGTTACTCATGACCGTAGACACGACCGTGTCATCCTTTAATCGACCTTCGCCCTTCAAATAACGTGCACATATGTACATAATTTGATCGCCGTCTACAATATCACCTTTTTCATCGACAGCAATCAGACGGTCACCGTCACCATCAAACGCAAGACCAATATCTGCACCCTTCTCCTTCATAAAAGCAGAAAGCGCCTCTGGATGAGTTGAGCCTACACCATCATTGATATTCAATCCGTTTGGTGATGTTCCCATTGTGGACACATCCGCATCTAAATCCGCAAATAAATGTGTCGCTAGAGAAGAGGTTGCACCATGTGCACAGTCAAGCGCCACGTGAATACCTGTGAAATCCTCGTCTGCTGTCTGCTTCAAGAATTGCAAGTATTTCTGACCGCCTTCAAAGTAGTCATTTACTGTTCCAAGATCCGCTCCAACTGGGCGTGGCAATTGATCGACCGGCTGATCCATCAGCTGCTCAATTTCATTCTCCTGTTCATCAGACAGCTTAAAGCCGTCACCGCCAAAGAATTTAATTCCGTTATCTTGAACTGGGTTGTGAGAAGCAGAAATCATGACACCCGCTTCTGCGTCCATTGCTTTCGTTAAATAAGACACTCCAGGTGTTGAGATCACACCCAGACGCATTACTTCAGCCCCAATTGAAAGTAAGCCTGCAACGAGCGCTCCTTCTAACATATGACCGGATACACGTGTGTCTCGCCCAACGAGTACCTTTGGACGTTCTTTATCCTTCGTGAGCACATAGCCGCCAAATCTCCCAATTTTAAATGCGAGCTCTGGCGTTAATTCGCTATTCGCCACACCCCTTACACCATCAGTTCCAAAGTACTTGCCCATGTTTCAATCGCTCCTTTTTTACCATTCAAGAGGACGCTTCGTCCTCTTTTTTATCTTCTTTGATCCGCTGTCTTTGACTTGATTCTTTCTTTGCTTTATCTTGCGTGGATTCTTCTTTGCTTTTCTCTTCCTGATCATCGTCATCAGAAGATGGCTTCTTCTGATCATTTGTAGACGCTGGCTGATCTTCTGTCTCAGTAGAAGTCAATTTCACTTTGACCTTTGATCTCGATAATGTCCACGTCACATTTTGAGGACCGTTCACTTGAATTGTGACCTCATGTGTTCCTTCGTTCAAGTCCCCGACATTGATATAGGCTTCAACATCTGAAGCCTTTAGTTTATCAATCGCACTCTTTGATCCCTTTGCTGTTAACGTAAGCCGTCCAGAAGATGGGCTCACAAAATCAGAGGTGAGATCCTTGCTCAGACCTACGACAGAAATTGGTACATTATCGATCTTTTTTTCTTGAGCTGTAGCAACCTTCACTTTGATCTTCACCGTTTCGGGTGATACCTTTTTCACACCATCTGGCAGGGGAATATCGACATCAATCTCCGTATCATCTTTGATCTTGCTTAGGTCCAGCTTGACGCCATCAATAAAATCAAGCGAATCCAGCACTTTTTGAGAGCCGTACACTGTGACCTCACTCGGGCTTGTCTCAATACTTGAGATACTGATCCCATCCGGCAAACTGCCAGTCCGCTCTATTTTAAACGGAACCTTTTTGCTTGGACTTGAGATGGGAACTGTAATATTCACAACAGACGGACTCAATTCGACTGGCAGCTCATTCCCACTGCTATCATACACAGTGAGCTTCGCTTCCTTTTCAATTTGCTGATCGACATCCTCTAGGTTCACAAATGCTTTAATGACAGAAATTTTGTCGATCACGTCTTTTGAACCTGTGACTGTGACTTTTTTCGGATTCACAATAGGCTGTTCAGGTGAATAGCCGTCTTTGATTTTATTTTGATTATAAAATTCGGTTTCAACAGGAAATTCTGCTGTTGTTTTTTCTTGTATCGTCACCGTCGTCACAGATGGGTTGATCGATAGCGTGAGTCCCTTTGATACATCTCTTGCCTTCAGCTCCACTTTATGAGTACCTGTGGATAAATTCTGCATATCTGCATATATTTCAAAGTTCTTTGTTTGTCTTGCTGTTTTCACAGCACTCGTTGACCCTTTAATCGTCACATTGACTGTTTGCGGCACACCAGTGACGACGTACTTCTCGTCATCATAATACGCTTTAACAGGAATATCGGTTAAGGTCGCTTCATCTGTCGTCGATGTTGGGAAAAAGGATTCACCGATTTTTTTCGGCGTGGGCGCTTGCGCTGAATTGACTGCACCATACAGCAATAAAGCGAAGACCAATGCAAAAAGCTTTACGGCCCAGCGATTATTCAAAATCTTATCCATTTTTCTTGCCCCTCCAATACCATTTGGTCGAGGAAGCATCTTTGCTGTTCTTACTAAATTCAGCAATCAGCATTTCTTCAAGCGCTTCTTCTGTCAATTCTCGGTGGAGATCACCATTTCTCGCGACAGAAATGCCGCCTGTCTCCTCAGAAACGATGACGGTCAAGCTGTCTGTCACTTCGCTAATTCCGACTGCCGCCCGGTGACGCGTCCCTAGTTCCTTAGAGATAAAAGGACTTTCTGACAGCGGTAAATAACAAGCCGCAGCTGCAATCTCATCACGCTTCATAATGACAGCACCGTCATGAAGCGGTGTATTTGGAATGAAAATATTAATGAGCAGCTCTGAACTCACCTTTGCATTCAAAGGAATTCCAGTCTCTATGTAATCATTCATCCCAGTATCACGCTCAATTGTCAGCAGCGCGCCGATTCTGCGTTTTGCCATATAGTTAATTGCTTTTGTAATTGCCTCGATCGTTTTCTGCTGCTGTTCCTCTACAGGTGTCCCGCTTCTTGAGAAGAAACGGCCGCGCCCAAGCTGCTCAAGCGCTCTCCTTAGCTCTGGCTGAAAAATAATAATGATCGCAAGGAATCCCCACGTAATCGCTTGATCCATCAGCCATTGAAGTGTGTTAAGACCGAGATACGCACTTCCCATCCTGACGAGAACAATGACCACAATTCCCTTTAAAAGCTGAACCGCTTTTGTTCCGCGGATGACCATCATTAATTTATATATCACATACCAAACAACGAGAATATCAACAGCATTACCGAGGTACTGCAAAATAGGAATATCCCCTAAAGCCATTTCCTCGTCCTCCAGAATTTTCAGTTATTCTTCGTTTGATGCATTTTTGATAAAAAAAGAGCCTATGTGTAAATACATAGCGTGGCTATTATATCACATTTTGTTTCAGCAAGGAAAACAGTTGCCATATATGGCTGGCCTGCTAGCTCGCATACATTCTGACCTATAATATAGAAAAAGAGCAGCTCCTAAAGAGACTGCTCTCGACCCGTATAATTACTTTTGCTCCTCTGGTCCAATGACCCGCATCACATTTTGTGCTGTAGATTTCATTTTGTACCAAATCCAATCAAACACTTCATTAATTTCATTAATTTGACCAGTGACTTGTCCGGCAGAAGCAGTCAGCTGTTCCCCATTGACGACGGTGACATTTCCATCAACCTTGCCTTCTACAATCAACTTGCCATTTTTGACAGTGACATCACCTTTTACGGTTTCCCCTTTAGGTACGGTCACTGTATCATTTACAACGACGAGATTCGGCTGCTTCGACACACTGAAATTATGATCCGTATTCCAGCTTGTAAACAGACTGCCTCCCATCAAAATGAGAAAGAGGGCAGCGGCCACCATCAGCGGATGAGCTTTGATCCATCTTTGAACCGACACACGCTTTTTTTCCTTTGGAAGACCTGCCATCACCTTTGCAGTGAAATCAGTCGGTGCTTCTATATGAGATGTACTCTGCACAAGCGCGATGGATTTCTCAATTTGTTGAAAATGAGTACGGCACTCCTCACACGATTGCAGATGGCTTTTTAATTCTTTTTCGTCTTGGGGCTCAATGTCCCCGTCTAAATACTGATGCATAAGCAGGACGATTTTTTCCTGACAGCTCATCAAAATCACCTCACTCAAAGGTCTCTCAACTGTTTCCGGAGAGCCTCTCTACCCCTGTGTATTCTCGTTTTCACCGTACCAACAGGTATATTTAGAATCTCACTAATTTCTTTTAACGAGAGTTCATCAATATACTTTAATACGATGACCGAACGATATTTATCGGGTAATCTTAGAATTTTTTGCTGAATGGTACTCGATAATTCAAGAGACACCACCTCTTCCTCTGGCAAAATGCCATCAGCAGCAATTTGAGAATACATATTCAATCCTTCTGTTCCTGCCACCTCTGCATCTAAATAATAATCCGGCTTTTTTTTGCGAATACGATCGATGGTCAGGTTGGTTGCAATGCGGTACAGCCACGTAGAAAACTTACGATTCACATCAAAGCTTTCAATATTCACATAGGCACGAATAAACGCCTCCTGTGCAATATCCTCTGCTTCGTGTGCATTCCCAAGCATACGGTAGCACAGCTGATAAATTTTGTCTTTATACAGGTCTACGATGTCTGCAAATGCGTTCTGGTCGCCTTTTTTCACTTGCTTAATTCTCTTTTTAATCATTGTGTCCATAGTATATTCAACCTCTGCCTTCACCGGTCTTTATGTATACGAACCTCTTTCCAAAAGGTTTCATTCTCCTCTAAAAAATAGTGTAACAAATTTTTGACAGCGTGTTACGCATATCCACTGGTAAAAACCTTAATATATCCTTAAATTTTCCGAAAATAAAAAAGAACGGGAACAAATCCCGCTCTACAATAGTTTTTCGCCCATTAACGATCCAATTAATGCAACAGCTGCTTCGGCTGTTTTATTTTTTTCATCCAAAACCGGGTTCACCTCAACAAATTCAGCTGAAGTCAAAATACCGGCTTCTTCTAAAAGCTCCATAGCAAGATGACTCTCCCGGTAGCTAATGCCGCCTGCCACAGGAGTTCCTACACCAGGACACTCGGCTGGATCTAATCCATCTAAATCAAGAGACAGGTGGACACCATCTGTTCTTTCCTTTAAATATGCAATCGCTTCCTCCATCACCCTTGTCATCCCTAAACGATCTATTTCATGCATCGTATACACTTTAATGCCTTTATCTCTAATCAACGCCCGCTCTCCTTCATCTAAGGATCGAGCACCAATTAAAACAACATTCTCAGGCTTCAATTTTGGAGAATAGCCGCCAATATTCGTTAAATCCGCATGGCCAAGGCCAAGACTGACTGCAAGCGGCATACCATGTATATTTCCAGAAGGAGAGGTTTCCTCTGTATTTAAATCACCGTGTGCATCATACCAAATGACACCTAAGTTTTCATAGTGCTTCGATACCCCCGCAAGTGTGCCAATGGCAATGCTGTGATCACCGCCTAAAATGAGCGGGAATGAGCCTGATTGCACAATACTGTCAACCTTCTCAGCCAGCAGCTGATTCGCACCAGCATTCTCCGTTAAATTCTTTAGCTTTTCACTTGTATATAAACCTTTTTCATCATCTCTTTGTTCAACCGGGATATCCCCGAGATCCTCCACATCAAATGAAAGCGATTCCAATTTTTCTTTTACGCCTGCACACCGAATCGCACTTGGTCCCATATCGACACCCCTTCTCATTTGACCCAAATCCATCGGAACCCCGACAAGCGTGACCTTCTTTTGATCTCCCATATGTACATCCCCTTTCCGTTCATGCTTATATTTTACTTTCTCGGTGCCTTCTGACTCAACTCAACAATATTTTGAATAGTTATACATTCCGCCTGCCAACATAAAAAAAGACACCTTTTTGAAAAAGGTGTCTTAACTGGGCTAGCTGGATTCGAACCAACGCATGACGGAGTCAAAGTCCGTTGCCTTACCGCTTGGCTATAGCCCAAGAATGGTGGAGGGGGGCGGATTCGAACCGCCGAACCCGGAGGGAGCGGATTTACAGTCCGCCGCGTTTAGCCACTTCGCTACCCCTCCACATATGAAATTGATAAAGAAAAAACAGTGCCGGCAAGAGGACTTGAACCCCCAACCTACTGATTACAAGTCAGTTGCTCTACCAGTTGAGCTACACCGGCATATGGTGGAGGATGACGGGCTCGAACCGCCGACCCTCTGCTTGTAAGGCAGATGCTCTCCCAGCTGAGCTAATCCTCCACATCAATGGTGACCCGTACGGGATTCGAACCCGTGTTACCGCCGTGAAAGGGCGGTGTCTTAACCGCTTGACCAACGGGCCAATTTGTCAAGTTTGACTGTTTCCGTGAAGCTGACAAAAGTTATTATATACAGGTTGTCCCCCTTTTGTAAAGGGGATTTTTATTTTTTTTATTTTCTAACTATTTACCTTTGATTAGCACCACTTTTTCACTGAAATATAATTTCAGTATTTAAATATAATGTTGAAATTTCATATCATACTGAATATACTGAAAATGAAGAAATAAGGAGGAATGTCGCATGCAGCTATCTCAATTGCGTTCTTTGACAACAGAATCAAGAAATCCTAACACAATGGGAATATCACAAGCAGATCCACTCGAAATGCTCCAGATGATTAATGAAGAAGATATGAAGGTCGCTCAAGCAGTGAACCGTGTCCTACCACATGTCAAAACAGCAAGTGACTTCGCCTATGAATCCATCTCAAATGGGGGCAGACTCGTTTATTTAGGAGCCGGGACAAGCGGCAGACTTGGCGTGATGGATGCTGTCGAATGTCCCCCTACCTATAGCGTCTCACCTGATGTGATTGTCGGCATCATGGCAGGCGGAGACTCTGCTTTTTCACATGCTGCCGAAGATGTGGAAGACAGTGAAGAAGCCGGCAAACAGGATTTAGTACACATTCGCCTGACATCAAAAGATACAGTCGTCGGTATCGCCGCCAGCGGTAGGACACCCTACATCATCGGCGCTTTAAACTACGCTAAATCCATCGGCGCAAAAACAGTAGCCCTCAGCTGTAATGAACAAGCAAAAATTAGCGAACTGGCAGACTGCGCCATTGAAGTCATTGTAGGACCTGAAGCCATCACCGGGTCAACACGAATGAAAGCCGCATCCGCTCATAAAATGATTTTAAATATGCTTTCCACCTCTGTCATGATCAGACAAGGAAAAGTATATGAAAACCTGATGGTTGATGTAAAAGTCAGCAATCATAAATTAAAAGAACGCGCCATCACCATCATTCAACATGTGACAAACGCTCCCTACGAACAAGCCGTGAAAACGCTTGAAGCGGCAGACTTAGAAGTCAAAACTGCCATCGTCATGCTCCAAACAAACACAGATAAGAAAACAGCCAAGGATTTGCTCAACAAAACGAATGGTCATATCGACAAAGCCATCTCACACCATCAATCCTAAAGGAGGCAGAGCTCATGTCAGCAGGTGGACTCACCCTACTACACACAATGAAAGCAAAGCTCCCCCAATCTGAAAAAATCATTGCAGACTATATCCTTGCCCATCCTGACAAAGTCATTAAAAGCACAGTACATGAGATCAGTCAGGCAGCCGGTGCAAGCAGCTCTGCAGTCATCCGCCTTTGTAAATCTCTCGGTCTAGATGGCTATCACGATTTAAAAATGCGAATCGCTGGAGACTTGATGCATAACGATAAACAAGGCTACCGTGATATCGAACAAGATGAACCAATTCAGTCCATTATTCAAAAAACAGCAGGAAACTCGATTCAATCGATTAAGGATACTGCTTCTATTTTAAATGCAGATGCGTTAGAAAAGGCTGTTCAATTACTGCTGCATGCAAACCAAATCCATTTTATCGGCGTCGGTGCATCTGGCATCGTCGCAGCGGATGCCCAACAGAAATTTCTCAGAATCAATTATGCAGCGACTGCCTTCACTGACATGCACATCGCATCAACGGTTATCGCAAATGCAGGAAAGAATGACATCGTGTTCGGTATATCCTTTTCAGGAGAAACGTTAGACATCATTCAAGCCCTTCAGCTCGCAAAAGACAATCAAGTCAAAACCATTGCCTTGACGCATCCAGGTCAAACAAGCGTTTCTGCCTTATGTGACGTTCACCTATCGACGTCCGGTTCCAATGAAGCACCTTTTCGCAGTGCAGCCACTTCCTCTAGAATGGCACAGCTCTACTTAATTGATGTCTTGTTCCTCAGCTTAGCTTCCCGTCAATATGAAGAGACAGCGCAATATATTGATAAAACAAGACATGCCATCCGCTCCATGAAACGAAAAACAAAGGGGGATTCAACATGAGTCATCAAACGAAATATCAGCAGTTGGCGAAAGACATTCTTTCTCTCTGTGGTGGTTCTGAAAACATTTCTTCCCATACACATTGTATGACGCGTCTCCGAATTACACCGATTGACAATGAACAAGTTCAGATCAATGCAATCAAAGAACTCGATGGCGTCATTGGAGTCGTCGAGGCAGAAACGCTGCAAATTATCTTAGGTACTGGTGTCGTCAACCAAGTATCAAGTGCATTTGAACAACTGCTAAATGCCTCTGGCTCCTATGATTTAAACAACGAAGCACAAAAAAACAAGCAAGCCATTTCACAAAAGAACCGCACACCGTTCAAGCTGTTCTTGCGACGAATTGCCAGCATTTTCATTCCTATCATTCCAGCACTCGTTGCATCAGGTCTTATTACAGGGATTACAAAAGCAATCGTGCAAGCGGGCTGGCTTGATGAAAAATCTCAAGCGGCGATCATTTTAACCGTTATTGGTTCAGGCTTGTTCGCATATCTCGGTATATTAGTCGGAACAAATGCCGCAAAGGAGTTTGGGGGCTCTCCTGCATTAGGCGCATTAGCTGGAATCCTCATTATTAACCCAGCCTCCGCAGACATTATGCTATTTGGCACAAATATTCTACCGGGCAGAGGCGGACTTATCGGTGTTCTTCTAGCCGCCATCTTTATGGCACTTGTGGAAACAAGAATCAGACGCTTCGTCCCGCAATCACTTGATATCATCGTCACACCAACCATCACACTACTTATTACAGGCATTTTTACGTACGTTGTCTTCATGCCAGTCGGCGGATTTATATCGGATGCCATTACCTCAGGATTAACTTATCTATTAAATATGGGCGGAATCTTCGCTGGATTTGTTCTTGGTGCGACCTTCCTTCCACTTGTTGTAACAGGACTTCACCAAGGACTGACACCGATTCATATGGAACTCATCAATTCCATAGGAGATGACCCGCTTTTGCCGATTCTTGCTATGGGCGGTGCAGGACAGGTAGGTGCCGCATTCGCCATTTATATGAAAACAAAAAAGAAAAAACTCAAAAGAGCTATCGCCGGTGGACTTCCTTCAGGGATGCTCGGCATTGGTGAACCACTCATTTTCGGTGTCACACTCCCACTAGGACGACCATTTCTCACCGCTTGTCTTGGCGCTGGAATCGGCGGAGCATTTCAAGCCTACTTCCAAATTGCAACGAAGGCGATTGGTGTATCAGGTCTCCCATTAACCTTTATTGTTCACACACATCAAATGCTTCTTTACTTAATCGGACTCTTCATTGCATATGTCGCTGGATTTATTTTCACCTACTTATTTGGTTTTCATGATGATATGGCTGTTGAATTTGAGGAAAAATAAGCAATAGGAGGTCTAACTCTTGAAGAAATACTTTCTCTTTATGACAAGTCTGCTCATGCTCCTTGGATTACCAGCACAAACATTTGCAACTAGCTCCCATCCTGTATCGTCTTTGTCTAAAACAGCACCTGAAGAATACCCCGTCTTAAAAAAGGCAAAACGACCGGAACAAGTTGGTTTTTCTTCTAGGCAGCTTAGGAAGGTTGATCACATGATTCAAAACGATATCAAAGCAGGATTTCCAGGAGCCGCACTCATCATTATCAAAGACGGAAAAATCGTCCACCAAAAAGCCTATGGCTACAGGCAAAAATACGAAGGCACAACGGAACTCAAATCCTATAAGAAAATGAAAAAGAATACTCTGTTCGACTTAGCATCCAATACCAAAATGTATGCGACCAACTATGCCCTGCAAAAGCTTGTCTACGAGAAAAAACTGAATGTGAATGAAAAAATACAAGCCATCCTGCCAGATTTTAAAGATGAACCAGATGCAAAGGTAACCGGCAAAGATCAGCTCCGTGTAAAAGATCTTCTGACCCATTCTGCCGGACTCCCTTCCAGTGTTTTATTTTATAGCAAAGAAGCAGCCGGCACCTTTTTCTCTCAAGATAGAAAGACAACGATGAAATGGCTGCCGAAGGTGCCTCTGCAATACAAACCAGGCACCCAGCACATTTATAGTGACATTGATTACATGCTGTTAGGCATGATCATTGAGAAAAAAACAGGCATGCCTCTTGATCAATATGTAGAGTCAACAATCTATCGGCCGCTAGGTCTCAAGCACACAATGTTCAATCCACTGCAAAAAGGATTCAAACCGAAGCATTTTGCAGCAACCGAACGTTTAGGTAATTCGCGAGATGGTGTCATTGATTTTGAAAACATTCGCAGATACACCCTGCTAGGCGAAGTCCATGATGAAAAAGCATTCTACTCAATGGCAGGTATCTCTGGTCATGCTGGACTTTTCTCTAACATATCAGACATGGCCGTGCTGCTCCAGCTCATGCTGAACAAAGGAGGCTATGGAAAAACAACCATCTTTGATCAAGCTTCTATCAATCTCTTTACAGCCTCTTCTGATACAAACCCAACATACGGGCTAGGCTGGCGAAAAAACGGTCATACTGACATGGAATGGATGTTTGGAAAATATGCAAGTAACGAAGCCTATGGACATACTGGCTGGACCGGAACGATGACATTGATTGATCCAAAACATAATCTAGGTATCGTCTTGCTGACAAATAAGAAACATTCGCCTGTCGTTTCACCTGAAACCAACCCAAATCAATTTGAAGGTGACCTTTTCCCAACTGGCACTTATGGAAGCATCATGACCGCCATCTACGAATCTTTTAAGTAAAAGGAGGAATTCGATGTTAAAAGCACTTTTCCCCGCTGCTTTGGTTTTAGCTCTGCTAACCTCTTCCATTCCAACGGAAAAGGTTAGCTCTGCCCCTCTTTCAACCGCAAAACAAATGGTACAAAACATGTCTTTGGATGAAAAGATAGGTCAAATGCTTATGCCAGACTTTCGTAATTGGCAAACAAAAGATGAATCCGCACCTACAGGCTTAACAAAGATGAATAAAGAAGTATCCCATCTTGTAGAAAAATATCATCTAGGCGGTGTCATCTTATTTGCGGAGAATGTCGTTGATACGAAACAAACCGTCAAACTCACCCATGAATTTCAAAAAGCATCACCAAAGATTCCATTACTCATTTCAATTGATCAAGAAGGTGGAATCGTCACAAGATTACAAAAGGGAACACATTTCCCAGGAAATATGTCGATTGGTGCCTCTAGAAGCACGAAAAATGCATACGACACAGGGAAAATCATCGGTAAGGAATTAAACGCACTAGGGATCAATACAAACTTCTCTCCTGTGCTAGATGTGAATAATAACCCAAACAACCCCGTCATTGGTGTCCGTTCCTTTAGCTCTGACCCTGCCCTTGTCACAAGGCTTGGCCTTCAAACCATGAGGGGACTTCAAAAGGAGAAGACGATTTCGACACTCAAGCATTTCCCGGGACATGGTGATACAGCCGTCGATAGTCACTACGGCTTGCCGCTCGTAGAACATGATCTAGATCGTTTAAAAAAAGTTGAACTCTATCCATTTCAACAAGCCATCAACGCTGGTGCGGATATGGTCATGACCGCTCATGTTCAATTTCCCGCCATTGATGATACAACATATAAAAGCAAAAAAGATGGCGAGGACATTATGGTTCCAGCAACCTTATCGAAAAAAGTCATCACACACTTATTAAAAGAAGAGATGGGCTTTCAAGGTGTTGTCGTAACAGACGCCCTAAATATGAAAGCGATTGCAGATAACTTCGGACAGGAAGAAGCCGTAGTGATGGCCATTAAGGCTGGCGTCGACATCGCCCTCATGCCAGCACCAGTCACCTCTCTTAAAACTGAGAAAAACCTTGAGAATGTGTTCAATGCTGTAAAACAGGCAATTGTAAAGAAAGAAATTCCGATGTCTCAAATCAACGAATCTGTTGAAAAAATTCTTCAATTGAAGATCAAACGAGGCATCATTTCTTCCAAAAAACCTATCACCCTTGAGAAAAAAATCAAAAAAGCCACTCAAGTCGTTGGGAAAAAATCGCACCGGAAAGCAGAACAAAAAATGGCGCGTGAAGGGATCACCCTGCTTAAAAACAACGATAAGACCCTACCCTTCAAGCCTAAAAAGAATGATAAAATCTTGGTCATGGCACCTTACGAAGATCAAACAAAAGCCATGTCTGTCACAATTGACTCTCTGATCAAACAAAAAAAGATCAAACCTGTACGTATCCAATCATATGCTTTTGCGGATAAGACCTTCAACAAAGAAACAGCCAGACTCATACAAGATGCTGACTATGTGATTACCGGCTCATACGTTGTCCAAAATGATCCAGCTGTGAATGATGGTGTGATTGATGACAATGTACAGGACCCGAAAAAATGGGCTACTGCTTTCCCGCGTGCTGTCATGAAAGAAGCTGCAGCACAAAACAAAAAAATGGTCATCATGAGCCTAAGAAACCCTTACGATGCTGCAAATTTTGAGGAGGCGGATGCCTTACTAGCTGTTTACGGTTTTAAAGGCTACTCAAACGGACAATTCAACCAGCCAAATATTCCTGCTGGGTTAGAAGTCATATTTGGCACTGCATCACCTAAAGGCAAACTACCTGTAGATATCCCATCTGTCACTCATCCAAATCAAACCCTATATCCATTCGGCTATGGACTCAACTTGAAAGGGAAACAGATCAAATAGGAGGGATTCTCTTGAAAAAAACAGCAAGCTTCATACTCGCAAGCATTCTCATTATGAGCACATTGACCGCCGCCTCCCCCGCAAGCCAAGAACGAACAGATACAAAAGGAAAAAAGGCAGCAGTCAAAACAGGGATTGAAACACTACTCTCAGGCAACCTTTCATGGTTAAAAGGGAAAAGGGTCGGCCTCATTACGAACCCAACTGGTATTGATGCAAATATGAAAAGCAGTGTCGATCTCCTATTTGAGCATCCAAATATTAAGCTTACTGCTCTATATGGACCTGAACATGGTGTGCGCGGCGATGCACAAGCAGGAGAAGGCGTCGAATCCTATACCGATGAAAAAACAGGTCTTCCTGTTTACTCACTCTATGGAAAAACAAGAAAACCAACGCCTGACATGCTCAAAAATGTAGATGTCTTGCTGTTTGATATCCAAGATGTTGGCACTCGTTATTACACCTATATTTACACGATGGCCTATGCGATGGAGGCCGCTAAAGAAAACAACATTCCCTTTGTTGTCCTAGACCGTCCAAACCCTATTGGCGGACTAAAAGTAGAAGGCCCTGTATTAGAACCTGAGCACGCTTCATTTGTAGGGCTCTATCCAATACCATTAAGACATGGGATGACCACTGGTGAACTAGCAACATTCTTTAACAAAGAGTTTCATATCAATGCTGATGTCACAGTCATCAAAATGAAAAATTGGAAGCGTTCCATGACGTTTGATGACACGAAGCTGCCGTTCGTCCTTCCTTCACCTAACATGCCGACAGTGGATAGTACCTTTGTATATCCCGCCACAGGATTAATTGAAGGCACAAATGTCTCTGAAGGCAGAGGAACAACAAAACCGTTCGAGCTCATTGGCGCTCCGTATATCAATAGCAATGAGCTAGCAGATCATCTAAATCAATTAAAACTAAAGGGTGTGAAATTTAGACCCGTATCATTCACCCCCACTTTTTCTAAACATGCAGGGAAGCTATCACACGGTGTGCAGCTATACGTCACAGACCGCTCTTCATTCGAAGCGGTAAAAACAGGGTTATCCATCATCAAAGCCATACATGATTTATATCCAAAAGACTTTGAGTTCCTTCAAACAGGCAGCTTTGATAAACTCATCGGGAATGGTTGGATCAAAGAAGAAATCAATCAAGGTACTTCTGTCAAACACATCATGAAGCGCTATCATCACGACCTCAAATCGTTCGAAAAGAAACGGAAGAAATATCTCATCTATTAATTCGCAAAAAGACCTCCATCTCATAGGATGGAGGTCTTTTCATGATAAAGATTTAGTCACAGCAGGTGCCTTCAGCTCAAATCGATTGAGTAAAAAACCAAACAAGGCAGCAAGTACTTGCTGAAACAGCATGCCAATCACAACAGGGACAGCAACAGCAGGCGGGAAAAAGCTAATAGCAAGCACAGCCCCAGCACTAATATTTCTCATGCCGCCTGTATACACAATGGCCACAATTTCCCCTTGAGTACATTTCATCACCTTTCCAATCAACCACGCAAAAGCATACCCACTCATCGCAATGAAAAAGACAGTCGCTGCTTTGCTAAAAAATGCAGCATCCAGTTCACGCAAATATGGGGCGACAACAGAACTGTTAATCGATACGACAACAAACAAGCCTAATTTTGAAAAAGGAGCCAGGGTCTGACTCATTGTTTTCGTCACCGATGGCTTTGCATACTGACGAACGAGCATCCCTAAAATAGAGGGCAGCACCACCATACCGAACAGCCCTTTCATGATCGCCACCATGTCCATATGGACCTGTGTACCGACGAAAAGTGACAAGCTTACTGGCACAATCAATGGCGAAAGCAATGTATCAATTAAAATGATAGATAGCGTTAACCCGACATTCCCTTTATACATCGCCGCCCATATTAAACTAGACACACCTGTTGGAATCACCATCGCAAGAGTCAAACCGGTGATCGTCATAGAATCGCCCGCAAATATCAAATGCCCCGCTGACCAAGCATAAAGAGGCATCAGCACATGCAAAATCATAAACGATAAAATCAAAGGCAATGGGTGCATTACCGTATGCTTTAAAGCCGAAAAAGTAGAAGACAAACTCCCTGCAAAGGTCATAACAGCAAATACCCATGGCACCAAAAACGTAAAATCCTTTAAATAGGCCGCCAATAAAACACCGAATAACACACTAATAGGCGTAATAAGCGGCATCATCCGGCCGAGCACTTGGTTCAAACGCACAAGCATGCCGGCCACCTCCATCCTTCACTTTCTACCCTTTCTATTGTAACAAACAGAAAGAACTTATTAAGAACTATTCACCTGTTTCACAAGATTTCGACTTTGTATATCCATTCCAACTACGTCTACTTGTACGCCAGCTGCTTGAAACTTTTCCTTTACACGTTCTATCGCTGGAGATCTTTCCCTGATGAACACTTGGATGAAGCGTCTTTTAGAACGATCAATAAAATGAAACATCGAACTGAATAAAGACAAACAAAAAAAACCCCTATATAAAGGGGCTTTTGGTTTATTAACGTAATAATTGAAGTACGTTTTGTGGCTGTTGATTCGCTTGTGCAAGCATAGCTTGAGAAGCTTGAGAAAGAATGTTGTTCTTAGTGAATTCACTCATTTCTTTAGCCATGTCAACGTCACGAATACGAGACTCAGCAGCCGTTAAGTTTTCAGCAGATGCACCCAAGTTGTTAATAGTGTGCTCTAGACGGTTTTGTACTGCACCAAGTTTTCCACGTTGAGCAGATACTTGGTTAATAGCTGCATCAACAATACTTAGTTGAGTATCAAAACCAACATCAGTAGCATCTGCTGCATTATCAGCAAACTTTCTTACATCGATGTCTTTAATAGCTTGATTCGCTACAATCCCATTAGCATCTTTAACTCCCAATGCATCTGTACTCATTTTATCAATATGAACTGAAATTTGTTGAGTTGCGTTAGCACCGATTTGGAACACTAAAGCATTACCACTTGCTGGGACTGCAGGTGTACCGTTATCATCTGGATCATCTGGATCTCCCGGAATTGCCGGTGTTCCTGGGGTTCCTTTAAACGTACCATCTAATAATTTTTTACCATTGAACTCTGTACGATTTGAGATACCATCTACTTCTTCTTGTAAAGCTTCAATTTCATCTTGGATAGATTGAAGGTCAGACTCTTTATCCTGCGTACCAGTGTTTCCAGCTTGAACCACTAGTTCACGTACACGTTGAAGGATCGAGTGAGTTTCAGTCAATGCACCCTCAGCTGTTTGGATAAGAGAGATACCGTCCTGTGCGTTTTTAGATGCCATTTCTAATCCGCGGATTTGTCCACGCATTTTCTCAGAGATTGCAAGACCAGCTGCGTCATCTCCTGCTCGGTTGATTTTGAGACCAGAAGAAAGCTTCTCCATGTTCTTTTGGCTCGCACCGTTGTTTGCAGACAAACGGTTTAATGTGTTAAGTGCTGCGATATTGTGGTTAATTCTCATTTCTTATTACCTCCATGTAATTTTTTTCGAGAGCTTATCTGTTAAGTCCATTTGGATGAGAAGCTCTTCCTTAGAATTTCCGATTTCTAAGGCATGTGTATAGTAGTAACGCAGAGCACCTTTTGGCTCTCTAACTTTACTACCATATGTAACACCAGTTATGGCAATAATCATGAAATCTCCTTCTTTTAATGCTCACCATAACAATGAGTATTGTGTTACCTACTATAGACAGACCTACCATATATTTTAGTTTGTGGAAATTGTTAATTTCACAAATTCGACACATTTAACAAGCATATAAGGATGATAAAATTTAACCAACTGCGTTTTATGGCATATTAAGTAAAATGAAAATAATATATTACGAAAACAGGAGGAGAAACATGATTAGTGTAAAACCGTGTGGAAACAACACTTTTTCGTATACACTAGAATCACTCGATAAAGTAACAGAGAAAAGAAAAAGGATTTTAAGAGAAGGATTCACTTCAAAAGAAGAACAATGAAAGTTGCGAAAGCAAAAGAATTGCAGCTCCACGGATTTTCAAACGATGAAAAATAAACATCAAAAAAGCCCCTATTCTCTATGGTCAGGGGCTTTACTTTTTTCATTTTTTCAATGCTTTTTGAAGAGCTGCTTTTGTTTTCGATCCGTTCCATCTCTTATGTGGCACAACGTTGGCCAATGAAATGCCTTGCTCTGTCATCAGCTGGACGAATTAGCATTGTGCGTTCTCTCAACTACCTTTTCAAATTTAAATACATGGTGGGAGCGATTCGTAAAAAGGCACAATATAAGAAAATTCATTTGCATGATATGCATCATACTCATGCTAATATGCTATTAAATCAAATCGGCAAAATGCCTGGGTTTAATATCAAATCTGTCTCTCAGCGTTTAGGTCATGCGGAAGCTATAACAAACTTATTGCAAATTCGATAATTGGCCCCTAATTTGTCCTCAAGCAATTAAAAAAGGACATAAAAAAAAGCCTTCTCATCATCGAGAAACCTTGTCAGATCAACATTTAGAGGAAAGCTTCCAAGCGGGCTCGAACCGCTGACCTCTTCCTTACCATGGAAGTGCTCTACCTACTGAGCTATGGAAGCATGGCTCCGCAGGTAGGACTCGAACCTACGACCGATCGGTTAACAGCCGATAGCTCTACCACTGAGCTACTGCGGAATGATAAAGTAACTTCTTCCATTGGAAGGATATAAACAAAAAGCTTGGCGGCGTCCTACTCTCACAGGGGGAGACCCCCAACTACCATCGGCGCTGAAGAGCTTAACTTCCGTGTTCGGTATGGGAACGGGTGTGACCTCTTCGCTATCGCCACCAAACCTGATGGAGAGAATGTTCTCTCAAAACTAGATAACAATGTTCAAACTTCACATTAGAATATAGGTTAAGTCCTCGATCTATTAGTATCTGTCAGCTCCACGTGTCACCACGCTTCCACCTCAGACCTATCAACCTGATCATCTTTCAGGGATCTTACTTCCTTGCGGAATGGGAAATCTCATCTTGAGGGGGGCTTCATGCTTAGATGCTTTCAGCACTTATCCCGTCCGCACATAGCTACCCAGCGATGCCCTTGGCAGAACAACTGGTACACCAGCGGTGCGTCCATCCCGGTCCTCTCGTACTAAGGACAGCTCCTCTCAAATTTCCTGCGCCCGCGACGGATAGGGACCGAACTGTCTCACGACGTTCTGAACCCAGCTCGCGTACCGCTTTAATGGGCGAACAGCCCAACCCTTGGGACCGACTACAGCCCCAGGATGCGATGAGCCGACATCGAGGTGCCAAACCTCCCCGTCGATGTGGACTCTTGGGGGAGATAAGCCTGTTATCCCCGGGGTAGCTTTTATCCGTTGAGCGATGGCCCTTCCATGCGGAACCACCGGATCACTAAGCCCGACTTTCGTCCCTGCTCGACTTGTAGGTCTCGCAGTCAAGCTCCCTTGTGCCTTTACACTCTGCGAATGATTTCCAACCATTCTGAGGGAACCTTTGGGCGCCTCCGTTACATTTTAGGAGGCGACCGCCCCAGTCAAACTGCCCACCTGACACTGTCTCCCTGCCCGATAAGGGCAGCGGGTTAGAAGGTCAATACAGCCAGGGTAGTATCCCACCGATGCCTCCACCGAAGCTAGCGCTCCGGTTTCCAAGGCTCCTACCTATCCTGTACAAGCTGTACCAACATTCAATATCAGGCTGCAGTAAAGCTCCACGGGGTCTTTCCGTCCTGTCGCGGGTAACCTGCATCTTCACAGGTACTATAATTTCACCGAGTCTCTCGTTGAGACAGTGCCCAGATCGTTGCGCCTTTCGTGCGGGTCGGAACTTACCCGACAAGGAATTTCGCTACCTTAGGACCGTTATAGTTACGGCCGCCGTTTACTGGGGCTTCAATTCGCACCTTCGCTTACGCTAAGCGCTCCTCTTAACCTTCCAGCACCGGGCAGGCGTCAGCCCCTATACTTCGCCTTACGGCTTCGCAGAGACCTGTGTTTTTGCTAAACAGTCGCCTGGGCCTATTCACTGCGGCTTCTCGGGGCTTTAACACCCTAAGAAGCACCCCTTCTCCCGAAGTTACGGGGTCATTTTGCCGAGTTCCTTAACGAGAGTTCTCTCGATCACCTTAGGATTCTCTCCTCGCCTACCTGTGTCGGTTTGCGGTACGGGCACCTCTCACCTCGCTAGAGGCTTTTCTTGGCAGTGTGGAATCAGGAACTTCGCTACTAAATTTCGCTCGCCATCACAGCTCAGCCTTCACGGGAAACGGATTTGCCTATTTCCCAGCCTAACTGCTTGGACGCGGATATCCAATACCGCGCTTACCCTATCCTCCTGCGTCCCCCCATTGCTCAAATGGTGAGGAGGTGGTACAGGAATATCAACCTGTTGTCCATCGCCTACGCCTTTCGGCCTCGGCTTAGGTCCCGACTAACCCTGAGCGGACGAGCCTTCCTCAGGAAACCTTAGGCATTCGGTGGACGGGATTCTCACCCGTCTTTCGCTACTCATACCGGCATTCTCACTTCTAAGCGCTCCACCAGTCCTTCCGGTCTGACTTCACAGCACTTAGAACGCTCTCCTACCACTGTTCGTAAGAACAGTCCGCAGCTTCGGTGATACGTTTAGCCCCGGTACATTTTCGGCGCAGAGTCACTCGACCAGTGAGCTATTACGCACTCTTTAAATGGTGGCTGCTTCTAAGCCAACATCCTGGTTGTCTAAGCAACTCCACATCCTTTTCCACTTAACGTATACTTTGGGACCTTAGCTGGCGGTCTGGGCTGTTTCCCTTTCGACTACGGATCTTATCACTCGCAGTCTGACTCCCAAGGATAAGTCATCGGCATTCGGAGTTTGACTGAATTCGGTAACCCGGTAGGGGCCCCTAGTCCAATCAGTGCTCTACCTCCGAGACTCTTACCTTGAGGCTAGCCCTAAAGCTATTTCGGAGAGAACCAGCTATCTCCAGGTTCGATTGGCATTTCACCCCTACCCACACCTCATCCCCGCACTTTTCAACGTGCGTGGGTTCGGGCCTCCATTCAGTGTTACCTGAACTTCACCCTGGACATGGGTAGATCACCTGGTTTCGGGTCTACGACCACGTACTCATGCGCCCTATTCAGACTCGCTTTCGCTGCGGCTCCGCATCTTCTGCTTAACCTTGCACGGGATCGTAACTCGCCGGTTCATTCTACAAAAGGCACGCCATCACCCTTTAACGGGCTCTGACTACTTGTAGGCACACGGTTTCAGGATCTATTTCACTCCCCTTCCGGGGTGCTTTTCACCTTTCCCTCACGGTACTGGTTCACTATCGGTCACTAGGGAGTATTTAGCCTTGGGAGATGGTCCTCCCGGATTCCGACGGAATTTCACGTGTTCCGCCGTACTCAGGATCCACTCTGGAGAGAACAACATTTCAGTTACAGGGCTGTTACCTTCTTTGGCGGGCCTTTCCAGACCTCTTCGCTTATATCGTTCCTTTGTAACTCCGTATAGAGTGTCCTACAACCCCAAGAGGCAAGCCTCTTGGTTTGGGCTGTTCCCGTTTCGCTCGCCGCTACTCAGGGAATCGCATTTGCTTTCTCTTCCTCCGGGTACTTAGATGTTTCAGTTCCCCGGGTATGCCTTCTCATACTCTATGTATTCAAGTATGGATACTACTCCATTACGAGCAGTGGGTTTCCCCATTCGGAAATCTCCGGATCAAAGCTTGCTTACAGCTCCCCGAAGCATATCGGTGTTCGTCCCGTCCTTCATCGGCTCCTAGTGCCAAGGCATCCACCGTGCGCCCTTTCTAACTTAACCATTTCTTACTTTAGAAAGAATCACTATGTGTGATGAACTTTGCATTGCATTCAATGTGAATGTATTACTTATTGTTATCTAGTTTTCAAAGAACAATCCTGTCTCGCTAGAGACATGTCTTGAAGGAATGATCCTTCAAAACTAAACAAGACGAAAACGCACGCTGCTCCATATATCCTTAGAAAGGAGGTGATCCAGCCGCACCTTCCGATACGGCTACCTTGTTACGACTTCACCCCAATCATCTGCCCCACCTTCGGCGGCTGGCTCCATAAAGGTTACCTCACCGACTTCGGGTGTTGCAAACTCTCGTGGTGTGACGGGCGGTGTGTACAAGGCCCGGGAACGTATTCACCGCGGCATGCTGATCCGCGATTACTAGCGATTCCAGCTTCACGCAGTCGAGTTGCAGACTGCGATCCGAACTGAGAACAGATTTATGGGATTGGCTAAACCTTGCGGTCTCGCAGCCCTTTGTTCTGTCCATTGTAGCACGTGTGTAGCCCAGGTCATAAGGGGCATGATGATTTGACGTCATCCCCACCTTCCTCCGGTTTGTCACCGGCAGTCACCTTAGAGTGCCCAACTAAATGCTGGCAACTAAGATCAAGGGTTGCGCTCGTTGCGGGACTTAACCCAACATCTCACGACACGAGCTGACGACAACCATGCACCACCTGTCACTCTGTCCCCGAAGGGAAAGCCCTATCTCTAGGGTTGTCAGAGGATGTCAAGACCTGGTAAGGTTCTTCGCGTTGCTTCGAATTAAACCACATGCTCCACCGCTTGTGCGGGCCCCCGTCAATTCCTTTGAGTTTCAGTCTTGCGACCGTACTCCCCAGGCGGAGTGCTTAATGCGTTAGCTGCAGCACTAAGGGGCGGAAACCCCCTAACACTTAGCACTCATCGTTTACGGCGTGGACTACCAGGGTATCTAATCCTGTTCGCTCCCCACGCTTTCGCTCCTCAGCGTCAGTTACAGACCAGAGAGTCGCCTTCGCCACTGGTGTTCCTCCACATCTCTACGCATTTCACCGCTACACGTGGAATTCCACTCTCCTCTTCTGCACTCAAGTTTCCCAGTTTCCAATGACCCTCCCCGGTTGAGCCGGGGGCTTTCACATCAGACTTAAGAAACCGCCTGCGAGCCCTTTACGCCCAATAATTCCGGACAACGCTTGCCACCTACGTATTACCGCGGCTGCTGGCACGTAGTTAGCCGTGGCTTTCTGGTTAGGTACCGTCAAGGTGCGAGCAGTTACTCTCGCACTTGTTCTTCCCTAACAACAGAGCTTTACGATCCGAAAACCTTCATCACTCACGCGGCGTTGCTCCGTCAGACTTTCGTCCATTGCGGAAGATTCCCTACTGCTGCCTCCCGTAGGAGTCTGGGCCGTGTCTCAGTCCCAGTGTGGCCGATCACCCTCTCAGGTCGGCTACGCATCGTCGCCTTGGTGAGCCATTACCCCACCAACTAGCTAATGCGCCGCGGGTCCATCTGTAAGTGACAGCCGAAACCGTCTTTCATCCTTGAACCATGCGGTTCAAGGAACTATCCGGTATTAGCTCCGGTTTCCCGGAGTTATCCCAGTCTTACAGGCAGGTTACCCACGTGTTACTCACCCGTCCGCCGCTAACATCCGGGAGCAAGCTCCCTTCTGTCCGCTCGACTTGCATGTATTAGGCACGCCGCCAGCGTTCGTCCTGAGCCAGGATCAAACTCTCCGAAAAAGTACAAAACCGAAGTTTTGTTTTTCGTCAGCGTTTGACTGACTACCTATGATATAACATAGGATTTTTTATAAAAACTCGAATTAACAGGTACGTTTTGTCTTGTTTAGTTTTCAAAGATCATCTTCGCCGTTCTTAGCGGCTTTAATAATATAACATTTCGCTTCATCTTATGTCAACAACTTTTTTCAAGTTTATTTCCCGAAGCGTTTTGTGTTTGTCACAGTGTGTCAGCGACGAATAATAATATATCACGAAAACTTTCTATTGGTCAACGCCTTTTCAAAACTTTTTTTGAAATAGTTTTATCGTGCATCTCAAACCCTTGTCCTGCATACAATCAAGTAACAATCTCGGACAAGGCAGGAGTGTTTGAATTGAGTCGATTATATGTGTTGCCTATTAAACGGCTGAAGCAAATTGTCATTATTCTTGTAGCAGCCCTTGCAGCTGCAACCTTTTTTTATGTACAAAAGGCACCGCCGCTGTCGGTATTTAAAACAGAACACGGACCCCGAGCCATTTATAAAGGCGAGACTTCCTCAAAACATGTCTCCCTTACTTTTAATATCGGCTGGGGAGATGAGAAGGCAGTTCCTATTTTAAATGTCCTTCGAGAGTACGATATAAAGAACGCTACTTTCTTTCTGTCTGCTTCTTGGGCTGAGCGTCATCCTGATATCGTCAAACAAATTAGAGAGGACGGTCACCAAATCGGCAGCCTTGGCTATGCTTATAAAAATTATAGCCAGCTTGAAGATAGTGAAATCAAGCAAGATCTTGTCCGGGCACAAAATTCATTTCAAAAGCTTGGACTAGATGACATTCAACTATTAAGACCGCCAACTGGGCAATTTAACGAAAAAGCTTTAAAAATTGCCACACAGTACGGTTATACCGTTGTCCATTACAGCGTCAATTCACAGGATTGGCTGAATCCAGGCGTCGATCAGATTGTTCAGAATGTAAATGATCGAATGAAAAGCGGAGACATTGTTCTCCTCCATGCCTCAGATTCAGCAACCCAAACCGCTCAAGCCTTACCAGCTATTTTGAAACAAATCAAAGAAAAGAATTTAAAGAATGTGACGGTTGGCGAACTGATCTCCAATACCAAAACAAGGTCATCGGAAGTTAAGTAGCTTTTGCCTTTGAAAACCGCGGCATAGCTAATAACTGAAACGCATTACAGCCTAATAGCGGGAATAGCATTAAATACAGCCAGTCCTCTTCATTGACTCTGAGCGCTGGGAACCATTCTAGCGACGTGATGACGACCATGAGAAACATTGCGGAAACAAATGTTTTCTTAGAGGACTGCTGCTGTTTAAAGTACGCCACGATCAATGCGAACACACCGATAAAGACAGGCAGCCATAGGTATGGAAGAAATGATTCATTCTCCCCGAAAAACAAAAATCGCAAGTAAGCTAAATCAAACAGCACAAAGATCACCAGAAACAGCTGAATGGTATTCCATAAAGAATGTGACCGGAATATCTCTAGCGCAAACCGGTGCACCGTCAAAAAGACAACAAACCCCATCTGACTAATGACACTAAAAATCATCCCCACACCAATGAACCAAAATAACACAGATGCGATTTCTAGTATTTCAAACGATATAAAAAGCTTCTGATATTTCCCCCACTCCAGCGCAAAGCCTACCACGCTTGTAATGACCGCTCCAACAGCTAGCACAGAGAAGAAAAAACGAACTAAATCCCGACTTTTCATTGAATTGACCCAACCCCTATTTTTGTTATGTATAAATTCACGTGAAACATTCATATTAAAAGTAAGACATGTAACGAAAGGAGCCACAGTATGTCAAAAGGCATCTTGCGTATAATGAGCTGTTTTCTCCTTTTATCTCTAACAGCTTGTGCTCCCAAAACCCAATCCTCATCTAATATGGACTATGACGAAACAAAGAAAATGGTCGTCGATATATTGAAGACAGATGACGGTAAAAAGGCCATTCAACAGTTATTAAATGACGAGGCAATGAATGAAGCTTTGGTAATGGATGAACAAACTGTGAAAAAAACGATAGAGAAAACACTGACTTCTGATAAAGGCAAAGAGTTCTGGAAGAAGGTCTTTGAGGATTCTAAATTTGCCGAGACTTTCGCAAAATCCATGCAGCAACAGCATGAAAAGATGTTAAAACAGTTAATGAAGGACCCTGACTATCAGCAATTGATGATGGATATTCTCAAGGATCCTGAAATGGAAAAGAAATACGGTGAACTGGTGAAAAGCAAAGAGTTCAGAAAGCACTTAGAAAAAGTTATTACGGAAACATTAAGCAGTCCTCTTTATAAGAAGAAATTCGAAGATGAGCTTAAAAAAGCAGCATCTGAAAGCAGTGATTCCGGATCAAAAGGCAGCGAAGAAAGCGGCAGTTAAACATCACCCGAGTGGACATACATCCACTCGGGCTTTCATTATGCTTTTACTGCTAATTGTTCAATGACTTTATTCGCAATGTGTTGATACACTTCTCCTGTCGGATGACTCGCATCATAGACGGATGGAGCAAAATCCTCTTCATTCCAATCAGGCTGTCTTAAAGGAATTTGGCCAAGGACCGATACACGCAGTTCTTCTGCCAGCTTGTCCCCGCCCCCTTTTCCAAAGACATGTTCTTTCTCACCTGTTTTTTTGCTTTCATAATAGCTCATATTCTCAACGACCCCTAGCACTTCGTGATCTGTTTGCAGTGCCATTGCGCCTGCTCTAGCAGCAACGAAGGCAGCTGTAGGATGCGGTGTTGTGACAATGATTTCTTTACAGCTTGGAAGCATTGTATGAATATCAAGCGCCACATCTCCCGTTCCAGGCGGAAGGTCTAATAGTAAGTAATCTAATTCTCCCCACTCGACTTCGTGGAAGAAGTTATTTAGCATTTTACCAAGCATCGGTCCTCTCCATATGACCGGTGCATTTTCTTCAACAAAAAAGCCCATTGAAATCACTTTGACACCAAAGCGTTCCACAGGAATAATTTTTTCCCCTTTAACCGTTGGTCTGACGGTGATTCCCATCATATCCGGTACACTAAAGCCATAAATATCTGCATCAATCAGTCCGACTTTTTTCCCTAGACGAGCCAGCGCTACAGCAAGGTTAACAGACACGGTGGATTTCCCAACGCCGCCCTTTCCGCTCGCTATCGCTAAGAACTCAGGCGGATTTTTAGAATTGAGCAGGTTTTCTTCCTCATCTTGTGAAGGCATAAACCTTTCAAGTGTTTCCTGAGGCAGTTCTTCAAAACGAAGTCCTACTGTGTTAGCACCCTCTGCTTTCAAGGCTTGTACGATGTCTTGCTGCAGCTTCATCTGCTCAGCAGTACCCGTTTTGGCAATGGCCACCTTTAAGCTCACATGTTCTTTTTCAGGCTTTAGGCTGATTTCCTTGATGGCATCCAGCTCACCAAGCGGTATATGAAGGAAAGGTTCGTCCATCTTCCCAACTAGTTTTCTCACATCATCTTGTCCGATCATAGCAGAACCTCACCCTTTATTGAATTCGTTTACAATCCAAGTATATCATACATATCCTTACAATGTCTGTCCTGTTTGCCTGCGTTCAAAAGGAAAAAGCCCCTTATTCAGGCGGCTCTTTTTGCTCTGTTAAATATCTTAAAATGCCTTTATAAATGGAGGCGGCTATTTGATCTTGATATTTAGGTGTTGCCAGCTGACCGGCCTCTTTCGGATTGGAGAGAAACCCAATCTCCACAAGAGCTCCTGGCTTTGTCACATTTTGCATTAAATAAATGCCATTGATCCGCTTCGCCTTTCGATCTGTGTTTTCAAGATTATTGCGTAATTCATCTTGTATGAACTTCGCTGCCTTTTCATTCTCTTCATACTTTCCGTAAAAAAACGTCTGCGCGCCGCTCCATTTGTTCGATGGGATCGCATTTAAATGAATACTTAAATAGAGATCCGCTTCAGACTCATTGATGACTTTTACGCGGTTTCTTAAATCTTCCGCTTTCTTCCGGGCATATCCCTTTGTGTTCTTTGATGATAAATCAGAATCATCCTCGCGGGTCATGAGAACAAGCGCTCCCTGCTCCTGCAAATAGTCACGTATCTTCATGGATACATCCAGTGCAATCTCTTTTTCAAGCAGCTCTCCTCCTACAGCCCCGCCATCTGGACCGCCATGACCCGGATCTAAATAGATGATCTTGCCGCTCAGAGGCAAGTTCCACGATTTCCACGAATCATCATTTAGAAATTGAAACCTGAATAAGAATAAGAGGACAATAAACCCGATTAAAAACCCTGTCCATTTCAGCTTTCTTTTCATCCCTGTCCCTCCCATACACCATTATTTTATAGATATGGGACAAGGACTGGAAATATGCTTAATGCAGCCGAAGCTTATGCCTTTTTTCTGATTCCCGAAAGCCTTCCTGCCACCACATGCTTAAAAAATCCTTCGCAAATGGATACAGACACGACATCTTCCGCTCCATTCGGAACATATTTCCCCACGATTGCAAACACCCCGCTAGCTCCTCAACCAGCTCATCTTCTTCATGAACTGACCGCTTCTTTATATCATCGAACGATTCACCGTACTTGCTCGACTCACCGTATCTCCCACCTGCTAAAAAAGCTTCAATGGCGAAATCGATGCAGCCATCACTCATAATCCCAGCTGGATCATCTGCAAATGGGAACAGCTTCTTCGTGAATTTCTCGGAAGCGACCGTCACCTGTTGAAGAGACAATGTACGCAACAGCTTCTTTTCAAGCGTGACATCTCGTTTTGTTTTCAATTGATAAAATGAAAGAACCTCTGCCATGGACTGAACTCCTTTTTTCTTTGTATTGTTCGTTGGTTTGAACAAAACATGCAGTTCAGTAAATGGAAATCAATGAGCTAATGGATTGGAAAATTGTGATAAGATGAACACTTATATATAGAAAGAATGGAAAAGGGGCAAAATTCATGAAGAAGTGGATGTATATCCTACTGCTACTAACAGTCGTCTTATCTGGATGCAGCAGTCACGCGACCGAGCAGAAGAGCGATATAAAAGGAATAGAAGACATATCATTAAAACAGCTTTCTAAGCACAAAAATTCTTATATTGGAGACAACGGAGCAATTGGCGCTATTTTATCAGATCTTCCAGGTAACGTGATTCGTGAGTATGAAATCGTAGATGAAAAAGAGCTAAAAGTGACATATGGCGTGAAAGAAAATGCCAATGATACAGAAGAACAATTTGATACATTTTGGTTTGACAAGAAGGATACCATTGAAAAAAACTACTTATATAACGCATTGGCACTTTTTATTCTTATCGATAATGCTGAGCAAGTGACACTCAAGATGAACTCTAACGACAAACAATCCGTCACGTTTAAAAGACAAGAGCTAGAAAAAAAGCTGCCTCACTCATTTAAAGAGTATCAAGACGATGTAGCGCTTTGGCAGAAGGAACTGGTTGTTGGAGTTGTGAAGTCAAAAGAGAAACGCCAAGATGTATACAAAACGTTTCCCATGAAGAAATAATAAAAACAGAGGAGTGTTACCCTCTGTTTTTTTTTAATAATTATGTAGTCAAAGCCTGCACCAATCGTTGTCGGAAGTTTTGATCCACTGCTGCAGTAAGCATAAATTCATTGAATACTTCCTCAATCCAGTGAGAATTGTTCGCTTTCGGATCATTGATAAAAAGAGAGATGGATATAGAGGATGTATCTGTTCTTCGATATAAAGCAGCTGTGAAAACAAACAATGTTGCTCCGCTTTTATACCAAAGATATTGATCTGTTTCCGCCTTGAATGTTTCTCCCAGCACAATTTGGCTAAAAAGACGCTTTTCTTCTGTTGTTAACAGCTCATCCTGTAGACGTTTCATAAAATGTGCATATTGATTAGTTGTAGACCTTGTCATTTTTTGCGTCAGTAATGATTGAATACGCAAGCTTAACAAGTCTTTTTTCATCAATTTTTCTTCTAACGCCTTTTTATGCTCTAGGTCATTTTTCATGATATTAAAAATCTCAATCATCAGAGATTTGTATTGTCCATCAGTTACATCGCTCATTTGCTTGAATGCATCCCGCTCATGATCAGATATATAGGCTTGCCACAACAGCTTGGGTGTCAGTGGCATGACTTCACCATGTTCTGTAAGGTCCGCTTGTTTCATTCGATCATTGATCTTATCTAAGCCGAGGCGGTCAATCAAATAATCAGTACAAGCATTCGAACTGACTTGCATCATCCCTTTGGCAACATCTAATAAAGTTGCATGCTCAGAAAAATCGTTGATCTCCAGCCAGTATGTATGAGCACCACCGTCTGTTCTATCAATATAAAACCGCTCTATATCAGACAATGCCACTTTTTCATCTAGCTTGATGTCACCGCCAGAGACGGTTTTAACAAAATGAAACAAAACCATTAATTTCATCGTACTTGCAAGTGGTGTTTTTTGATCACCATTCCAATCTAATACCACATCTTCATTTTCAATAATTGTCACTGATACGTCCTTTTTGTTTTTCGTGACAAATGTCAAAAGATCTTCCTTTGTTTTATTCAAATGTTTCTCCTTTCCCAACCACTATAGATTCTCATCTTCAATATAACAAATATTTGAAATAAAGGCACAAAAAACAAAGGATTGTGAATACCTTTGCTTCTCTGTGTGTTTATTGACGATGAACTTGCAGCTTCATCCCATCATGCGTAGCTTCAAAGCCCAACTTTTCGTAAAAACGGCGTGCATCTGGTCTCTGTTTGTCTGTTGTTAGCTGAACGATATGACACCCGCGGTCGATGGCGCGTTGAATCGCCCATTTTATGAGCAGCGTGCCAATTCCTTTCCCTCTATGAGACGAGGCCGTACGAACTCCTTCTATTGAAGCTCTCCATCCTCCTTGATGTGTAAGAAATGGCGTCATGGTCAATTGGAGAACACCTACAGCTTCTTCCTGATCACACGCAACAATGAGTTCAATATTTGGATCAGCATCTATTGAATGAAAGGCTTCGATATAGCTTTCTAACAATGGTTGCGTGTAACGCTCTCTTTTTTGACCTAACATATCATCCGCGAGCATGAAGACGATTTTATCGAGATCATCCAGCTTGGCTTCTCTGAACGTCAGTTGACTTAACCCCATTGAACACACCTCCTATGAAATTATTGACCAAAATACCATTGATGTGCGTTCTTATATAAGATATGATCAGCTGCTTTTTCATCAAAGAGCTGCTGAATCAACCCAACATCACCGTATTCAAATGGACGCTTCGCCCTTGTGGATGGAAGGTCTGTACCAAACATCAGTGCATCAGGATTCGTTTGATAAATGGATGTCAATGCATGTTCAACGTTTAAATCGACTCGTCCAAAACCAGTTGCTTTTACCCGAACTCCTTTATCAACCAGCTTGAGCAAATGCGGCAAGCCTTCTTCTGATAAGCCTAAATGATCAATCGAAACGGCCGGCAGCTGTTCAAGCGTAGATGAGATGTCAGGGAGATGCTTAGCGTCTATGTAGAGCTCACTATGCCAGCCCGCCAGCTCATACACCCTTCTCGCAAAATAATCGAGATTCGAAATATCCTCCGAACCGCCCCGCTTCACATTAAAACGTAATGCCTTTACCCCATGTTGATCCAAATGAACAATTTCATCATCAGTTGCTGTAGAAGGTAATTGAGTCACACCGCAAAAAGCTGAGCCCAGTTCATCCAGCGCTTTCAACAAATAGCCTTGATCAAAGCCTTGAAATGACCCTGAGACGATGGCTCCACCTACAATCCCCAGATCAGCCGTCTCTCTCCTATAATCATTCACCACATAACTAGAGGGTGTATACCCTTGGTTTTCTTGAATGGGAAAATCAAAATCAATGATATGAAAATGTGCATCAAAGATCCTCATGCTTGGCGCCCCTCTTCTGCTTATTTGATCTGATTATATCAATAGCGAAAGCCAAGGGATATTTGGAATGACGAATTACTTCATATCATGAAAACTTATCAAGTTTTCCATTCCTCACTTAAGATGGCATAGTAAAACTCATCCCACCACTCATTTCCTTGTGGGATACATTTTTCAAAATATCCTTCTCTTCTCATCCCTATTTTCTCCATCACTCTCCACGATGGCACATTTTCAGGCTGACAAGTGGCAATGATCCGATGTAAATTCATTGTGTGAAAGCCATGATGCAGTACAGCATAGGCTACTTCAGATGCATAGCTTTTGTTTTGATATACAGGATTGAAGACCCAGCCAATTTCATACGTGTGATCACCAAAGTAAGGATGAAATGCGATATGCCCGATGCATGTATGATCTTCTTTTAATAGGACAGCGACATACTTAGCATCTTCATGACGATTATTTTTGACAAATTCCTTCGCATCTTCTTTAGAAAATACATCTTCCGGAATATACTTCATCACTACCGGATCAGATGTATATGCATAGACATCCTGCCAATCATCATCAGCAAATGGACGAATGAGACATCTTTCTGTCGTTAGATTCATAGGACAACCTCCATCTTTTTTAACAAAAAACTTCTATACTCATATTTTATACGTATTCAAGAGGAAGAGACCAGTCATGATCTATCACATAAAAAGCACAAAAAAAAGCACCAGCACGAAGCTGATGCTTTTTTTATAAGGTTTGTTTGTAACAAACCTTTGTAAAACGTCCATACAATATAAAATTGATTAACGTTTTGAGAACTGAGGTGCGCGACGTGCGCCTTTAAGACCGTATTTCTTACGCTCTTTCATACGAGGGTCACGAGTAAGAAGTCCAGCACGTTTAAGTGATGTACGGTACTCAGGATCTACTTCTAGAAGAGCACGAGAGATACCGTGACGAATTGCTCCAGCTTGACCAGAGAATCCACCACCGTGAACAGTTACAAGAACATCGTAGCTGTTAGCTGTTTCTGTGATGTTCAAAGGCTGTTTCACGTCTTCGATTAAAGCAGCGAATGGAATGTATTCAGTGATTTCACGATTATTAACGACGATACGGCCTTCACCTGGAACTAAGCGAACGCGCGCTACAGAACTTTTACGACGACCTGTACCGTAATATTGAACCTGTGCCAAATTGTTAACCTCCCTTATAATTAACCGCGAAGTTCGTAAACTTCAGGTTGTTGTGCTTGATGTGGATGCTCAGAACCACGGTACACATTTAATTTTTTGAACATTTGACGGCCTAATGGACCCTTTGGAAGCATACCTTTGATAGCAAGCTCCAACATTTTTTCAGGGTAGTTTGTACGCATCTCAAGAGCAGTTCTTTGTTTCAAACCACCTGGGTGCATTGTGTGACGGTAGTAAATTTTGTCCGTCAATTTCTTACCTGTTAGTTCGATTTTCTCAGCATTGATGATGATGACGTGATCACCTGTATCAACGTGTGGTGTATAAGTTGGTTTGTGCTTACCGCGCAAAAGTGATGCTACTTCAGTAGAAAGACGACCTAGAGTCTTGCCTGCCGCATCAACAACTAGCCATTTGCGCTCAATTGTGCTTGCGTTCGCCATTGGTGTTGTACGCATGAGTTTCCCTCCTAAATAAATCAATGATTTTTCCTTGAATCAAATGCTACGTTCTATTTCAAAACACAAGATAAGTCTTCCGGGGCTTATTTGTGGGGTTGAAATACATACCATATGATATCTTATAACTTTCTGCTTCCTGTGTCAAGAACATGTTACACCTGGTTTAGTTGTCATAGAAAACTTCCCATAAATACAGTCCGTGACTAGGCGCAGTCTTGCCTGCCGCTTCGCGATTTCGGGCGGCAAGCATGGTTTTTATCTCATCAGGGTGGAATTTACCAGATCCGATTTCAAGTAACGTTCCAGCGATAATTCGCACCATGTTGTATAAAAAGCCATTTCCTCTCACACGCATTTCAAGCCCGTCTGAGACGTTTTTCCACTCAAGGGTGTAAATCTCCCTCACCTTGTCCTGAACCTCTGTATTGGCCGCACAAAAGCTTGTGAAATCGTGTGTGCCAATGAGGCGCCCAGCGGCTTCTCTCATTTTGTCTGCATCCAGCCGGTAAGGAAAGTGGCAGGCATACTGTCTCGTGAACACATTTTGGTGCGTTTCCGTTGAGACCTTATAACGGTACTCCTTCGAAACGACACTAAAACGTGCATGAAACGACTCATCCACTTCCTCAGCCTTTAGAACCCGGATGTCATCCGGCAAGAGACTGTTGAGGGCAAAAGGCCATCTTTCCATCGGAATCGAGAGCGGCGTGTCGAAATGGATGACCTGCCCCTTCGCATGGACGCCACTGTCCGTCCGGCCAGAAGCCACAATCGGAATCAGTTCATCCTGTTTATGCATTCTTGCAAGAGCCGACTCGATCTCCGTCTGAACAGTTCGCTGCCCAGGCTGCACCTGATAGCCTTTAAAATGTGTTCCATCGTAGGATACGGTACATTTGACCTTCATCTAGGAATCACCTAATTTCTCAGAAGCACAAGGAGTGCTGTTAACAGGATGAATAGGAGCAGTGTGAACGTGTCTTTCATGCCCCAGACAAGCTGACGGTATTTCGTCCGCCCTTCTCCTCCGCGGTAGCCTCTCGCTTCCATAGCGGTCGCCAGTTCCTCTGCACGCTTAAACGCACTGACAAAAAGCGGGACAAGTAAAGGAACGATGGCTTTCATGCGATCTTTAAGAGGTCCGCTTGTAAAATCAACACCTCTTGCCATTTGTGCCTTCATGATTTTGTCTGTCTCTTCTAGTAAAGTTGGAATGAACCGAAGAGAGATGGACATCATGAGAGCAAGCTCATGAACGGGCAGTTTGATTTTACGGAATGGGTGAAGCAGCTTTTCCATACCGTCTGTCACTTCTATAGGCGTTGTGGTTAACGTCAGAAGTGTCGTCATCATGATGAGATAGACAAAACGGAGAGAAATGAAAATCCCCTGCTTTAGACCTTCTTCATAAATATTTAAAAAACCAAAGTGAAATAGCAAGGCGCCATCCTTTGTCATGAAGATATGCAGTATGAAGGTAAACAGGACAATCCATAGGATCGGCTTCATTCCTTTGAGAATAAAGTATAGCGGCACCTGAGAAACCATCACCACAAGGAGGGTAAAGACACCTAAAAGCCCGTAAGTGATGTAATTATTAGCAAAAAAGACAATAAAGACAAAAAAGAAAATTGATAACAGCTTTGTCCTTGGATCAAGACGATGGACAAAGGATGAACCTGGCACATATTTGCCGATAATCATACTATCCATCATGATGTCGTGTCCTCCTGATAAAGAGCTGTTAAGGCTTCTGCCATTTCATCCATGGTCAGAAGCGGCCTTGGAAACGTAATGCCCAGCTTTTTTTCTACAGTCTGCTGGAATTTAATCGTTTCTGGGAGGTCGAGACCAAACGAAGACATGTCTGTACGATTGGCAAACAATTCTCTCGGCGTACCTGTCGCCTTCACCGTTCCTTTATGCATCACAATCATTTGATCCGCATAATGAGCGGCGTCCTCCATACTGTGTGTAACCAGAATCGTGGTGAGGTTTGCCTTTTGATGAAGCTCATAGAACATGTCCATGATTTCCTTCCGTCCGCGTGGATCTAACCCTGCAGTCGGCTCATCCAGCACAAGCACTTCTGGCTCCATCGCTAGAACACCTGCAATCGCCACACGTCTCATTTGACCGCCGCTTAGTTCAAAGGGAGATCGAGATAATAGCGATTCAGGAAGACCAACTAGCTTCAGCATTTCCTTCGCCTTTGCTTCTGCCTTTTCCTGAGGAACACCGAAATTCATCGGACCAAAGCAGATATCCTTAAGGATCGTTTCTTCAAAGAGCTGATGCTCAGGAAACTGAAACACGATGCCTACTTTTTTCCGAAGTGACTTTAAATCTTTCTGCTTTTTATTGGCTTGTAAGATGGTATCCCCAAGCGCAATGCTCCCCTTCGTTGGTTTGAGCAAGCCATTTAAATGCTGCAGCAACGTGGACTTGCCAGAGCCCGTATGACCAATGACAGCGACATAGCTGCCCTCTTGGATGGAAGCATTGACATCATACAAAGCGAGACGCTCAAACGGCGTTTTCATTTGATAACGATGCTCTAATTCTTTGATCGTAATGTCCATAGCTCTTTCACCAATCCTTCTTGTGTCAAATGGGCATTTGCAAGCGGTACACCTTGCTGCTTCAATTGTTTGCTCAACCGATAGGAGAATGGCAGATCAAGTCCAATTTGAACTAGCTCTTCGTCTAGTTCAAATACTTCCTCTGGGGTTCCCTCGGCAAATTTTTTCCCGCCATTCATGACAATGACCCGGTCTGCCTTGGCGGCCTCGTCTAAATCATGTGTGATGGAAATGACTGTGACCGTTCCTTGTTCCTTCAATAGTCTAACAGTCTCTAACACTTCTTCACGGCCAATCGGATCAAGCATCGATGTTGCTTCATCCAAGATCATGATGTCAGGGCTTGCGGCAAGTACACCTGCAATGGCGACTCTCTGCTTTTGCCCGCCTGATAGATGGTGCGGCTCTTGATCAAGAAACTCCTGCATATTGACCTGTTTGACAGCCCAATCTACACGTTCTATCATCAATTCCCGCTCAACCCCGTTATTTTCTAAACCAAAAGCCACATCATCACGAACCGTTGAGCCAACGAATTGGTTATCTGGGTTTTGAAAGACCATTCCGACCTTTTTGCGAATATCCCAGACACTCTCTTCTTTCAGCTCAATCTCTCCAACCTTGACCGTTCCAGCATCCGGTAAAATGAGCCCATTCAGTACACGGGCAAGAGTGGATTTACCTGAACCGTTATGACCAACAATGGCGAGCCATTCATTTTGATTCACATGCAATGACACTTGATCTAAAGCGGGCTTGTCCGCATCCTTGTGATAACGAAATACAATGTCCTTTACGTCAATTAATGTCTTCCCCATCTCTACCGGACCTCCTCTCAGCTCAACCTCTTCTTTGCTTCTTGCTAAAAAGCCGTAGTATCTAAAAAAGGGCATAGATCCAGTTATGAACTGTCCCGCCCTTTCTTAGATACACGCTATGTGATTAAACTAATTCAATGACAGCCATTGGTGCGCCATCGCCGCGACGAGGTCCAAGCTTCATGATACGAGTGTATCCACCTTGGCGATCTTCGTAGCGAGTTGCAACGTCAGCGAATAATTTTTGAAGTGCATCTTGGTTTGTTTCAGCGTTAGCTACTTCATTACGAATGTAAGCTGCAGCTTGACGGCGAGCATGAAGATCTCCGCGTTTGCCAAGAGTGATCATTTTTTCAACTACAGAGCGAAGTTCTTTCGCACGTGTTTCAGTTGTTTCGATGCGTTCGTTGATGATCAAATCAGTCGTTAGGTCACGAAGCATTGCTTTACGTTGTGCACTAGTGCGTCCTAGCTTTCTGTATGCCATGTGATGTCCCCTCCTTAGTTAGAGAATGCTGTATGAATAAAAAACACACGAAAATCCTAGTTCACAATGAAACTAGTCAATCGTCTTTACGAAGACCCAGTCCAAGTTCTTCTAGTTTCGCTTTCACTTCTTCAAGAGATTTACGTCCAAGGTTACGAACTTTCATCATATCCTCTTCTGTCTTGTTAGCAAGCTCTTGAACAGTATTAATACCCGCACGCTTCAAACAGTTGTAAGAACGAACAGAAAGATCAAGCTCTTCAATTGTCATTTCAAGCACTTTTTCTTTTTGGTCTTCTTCTTTCTCAACCATAATCTCAGCATGCTGAGCTTCGTCAGTTAACCCAACGAAAATATTCAGGTGTTCAGTTAAAATCTTAGAACCTAGAGCGATCGCTTCTTTCGGTCCTGTGCTTCCATCAGTCCATACATCTAGTGTTAATTTATCATAGTTTGTGATTTGCCCAACACGGGTGTTCTCCACTTGATAAGTCACACGAGAGACAGGTGTATAGATTGAGTCGATCGGAATCACACCGATTGGCTGATCGTCTCTTTTGTTTGCATCAGCAGGATTATACCCGCGACCTCTTTGTGCAGTTAAGCGAACACGGAAGCTCGCATTCTTGCCAAGAGTTGCGATGTGGAGATCTGGATTTAAGATTTCAATATCGCTGTCGTGTGTAATATCAGCAGCTGTTACAGTACCTTCATCTTGTACATCAATTTCAAGCGTCTTCTCTTCTTCAGAGTAGATTTTGAGTGCAAGCTTTTTAATGTTTAAGATAATCGTTGTAACATCTTCAACCACGCCTTCGATCGTTGAGAATTCGTGTAAGACACCATCTATCTGGATCGATGTTACAGCTGCACCAGGAAGTGAGGATAAAAGGATACGACGAAGGGAGTTCCCTAAAGTGGTACCATATCCACGCTCAAGTGGCTCTACGACAAACTTGCCATACTTGGCATCGTCGCTGATTTCAACCGTTTCGATTTTTGGTTTTTCAATTTCGATCATCTAATAAAACCCTCCTTCAAAACGTCGAAACCTCGAATAGAATCATATGAGATTCCATCCGAAATTCCTCATTGTTTAGTCCCGTATGTGCTCAGGCAACGAGTCGTGTATTCGTCTCATAAATAACTGTATCATAACCCATTATTGACAGGGACACAAAATCTATACAAACAAATTACACGCGGCGACGTTTTGGTGGACGGCATCCGTTATGAGGAACTGGAGTTACGTCTCTGATTGCAGTAACTTCAAGACCTGCAGCTTGAAGTGCACGAATTGCAGCTTCACGACCAGAACCAGGACCTTTAACAGTTACTTCAAGTGTTTTAAGACCATGTTCGATAGAACCTTTAGCAGCAGTTTCAGCAGCCATTTGTGCAGCGAAAGGAGTAGATTTACGAGAACCTCTGAATCCTAATGCACCAGCACTTGACCAAGAAATTGCGTTTCCATGAACATCAGTAATCGTTACAATCGTGTTGTTGAAAGTGGAACGAATATGAGCGATTCCAGCTTCAATATTCTTTTTCACGCGACGTTTACGCGTATTTTGTTTACGAGCAGCAGCCATTCTTTAACTACCTCCTTTACTTATTTTTTCTTGTTAGCTACAGTACGACGCGGACCTTTACGAGTACGCGCGTTGTTTTTTGTGTTTTGTCCACGAACAGGAAGTCCTCTACGATGACGGATTCCGCGGTAGCTTCCGATTTCAATTAGACGCTTAATGTTAAGTGAAACTTCACGACGAAGGTCACCTTCTACTTTAAGTTTGTCAATGATATCACGGATTTTACCAAGTTCGTCTTCAGTTAGATCGCGAACGCGAGTGTCTTCAGAAACACCTGCTTCTTTAAGGACTTGTTGCGCAGTCGTACGACCAATTCCAAAAACATATGTTAAAGAAATGACAACACGTTTATCACGTGGAATATCTACACCAGCAATACGAGCCATGATTTGGGCACCTCCTTGTTATTAGCCTTGTTTTTGTTTATGTTTTGGGTTTTCACAGATCACCATTACTTTTCCTTTTCTGCGAATAACTTTACATTTTTCACAGATAGGTTTAACAGATGGTCTCACTTTCATGTGTTTCCAACCTCCTTCTTCCGGAGTTGCTTTATTTGTAACGGTACGTAATTCTACCACGAGTTAAGTCATATGGAGATAATTCTACCGTAACTTTGTCTCCAGGTAAAATGCGAATGAAGTGCATACGGATTTTTCCTGATACATGAGCCAAAACTGTATGACCATTCTCTAGTTCAACTTTGAACATTGCATTTGGCAAAGTTTCTGCTACAGTACCTTCCACTTCAATTACATCGTCTTTCGCCATTCAAGTGTTCTCCCTTCTTCAAATCAGTAACTTGCTCTCTGACAAATGTCCAAATGAGTTTATCTCAATTGTCCATCTATCACCCGACCTGTTTTGAATATACTGTTCTGAACTTCCGGAGATACGCAACCATAAAAGGTTATATGATTGATATTTTTTCTTAGGAGAATGAAATTTACGCTTTTCTCCGTCTGCGATTAGTACATGGCAGCCACCGAACATGCCGATGACACCTGTATACTGATCTTGTTCTTTCCTTTGGACTATACAGACAACCTGCCCGATTTGGGCCTGAAAGGCTTCAGTGAAGACCTAAATCTTAGTCAGTATATCAAAACCTGTATCTGTAATCGCAATCGTATGCTCAAAGTGAGCACACTTTTTCCCATCAACCGTTACAACCGTCCAGTTATCAGCCAATGTTTTCACATATCGGCTGCCTGCGTTCACCATCGGTTCGATGGCCAACACCATTCCAGGTTTTAGCCGCGGGCCTTTGTTGGGCGGACCATAATGAGGAATTTGAGGGTCCTCATGAAGATCCTGTCCGACCCCATGTCCAACATATTCTCTAACAACTGAGAAATTCTCGTTTTCTACATACGTTTGTATGGCATGGGAAATGTTCGACAGACGTTCACCTGGCTTTGCTTCCTGTAAGCCTTTATATAGAGATTCCTCTGTGACTTCCAGTAGTTTGCGGTCTTCATCACTGATTACCCCAACTGGATAAGTCCAAGCAGAGTCACCATGATAGCCATTTAACTTTGCGCCAATATCGATACTAATGATGTCACCATCACGTAAAACCCGTTTACCAGGAATACCGTGAACGAGTTCTTCATTCACCGAAACGCAAATGCTCCCGCGAAAACCATTATACCCTTTAAAAGATGGGATTGCACCCTGCTTTGTAATAAAACGTTCGGCAATTTGATCCAATTCTTTTGTCGAAATACCTGGTTTTATGTGTTTCTTCAGCTCTTCATGAGTCAGTGCGACAATGCGTCCAGCTTCTCTCATAATCTCAAGCTCGCGAGGAGTTTTACAGATAATCATTTATTTAATCCCCCAAGCAGGCCCTTGATATCTGCATATACATCATTAATGTGTTTTGCACCATCAATGTTTGCAAGATATCCTTTTTCTGAATAGAAGTTCAGTAAAGGTTCAGTCTGCTTTAAGTTTACTTCAAGTCTAGTCGAAACGGTTTCTGCATTATCATCTGCACGTTGATAAAGCTCGCCTCCACACTTATCGCAAACATTTTCTTTCGCAGGTGGATTGAATACTAAATGATAGGTTGCTCCGCAATTTTTGCAAATTCTTCGGCCAGTCAGACGCTCCATCAATGCATCTTTATCGACTTTAATATTAATGACATAATCAATCGTTCTGCCAAGGTCCTTTAGAATGTCTTCTAAAGCTTCAGCCTGAGCGACTGTTCGCGGAAATCCGTCCAGAAGAAAACCTTGTTCACAATCATTTTTGCCAAGTCTTTCTCTAACAATACCGATTGTGACCTCATCAGGAACAAGCTCTCCTTTATCGATAAAGGATTTTGCTTCGAGCCCAAGTTGTGTCTCCTCTTTCATAGCAGCGCGGAACATATCTCCTGTTGAGATATGAGGGATCCCATAATCATCAACAATTCGTTCTGCCTGAGTGCCTTTACCAGCACCCGGAAGCCCCATTAAGACTAAGTTCATTTCGGATTTCCCCTTCCTTACTTAGAGAGGTTGGGCAGGAGCCCAGCCCTCTGTTTTATTTCATAAATCCACGGTAGTTTCGTTTCACTAATTGGCTTTCAAGCTGTTTCATTGTTTCAAGTGCAACACCTACAACAATGAGAAGACTTGTGCCGCCAATTTGTGCAGCGGAAGGTAATCCAGCGAATTGAATGAAAAAGATAGGAAGTATTGAAATCACGGCTAAGAAAATGGCGCCCACAAACGTGAGTCGGTACAAAATGCTCGTAATTCTATCTTGAGTCATTTTCCCTGGACGAACTCCCGGGATATAGCCACCCTGCTTTTGCAGATTTTCAGCCATTTGTTCAGGATTCACTTGGACAAAGGCATAAAAATATGTGAAAGCAACAATCAGTGCTACATAAATCGTCATACCGATTGGCTTAGTATAGTCAAAGTTGTTGGTTATCCAAGTTGTCACATTATTGGTTCCGAAGAACGATGCGACCGTCTGCGGAGTAATAATGAAAGAAACGGCAAAGATGACTGGAATCACCCCTGCTGGATTCACTTTCAATGGAAGATGCGTTGCTTGACTAGCAGACATTTGTGCACGGCCAGTTCCTTTTGAATATTGAATCGCAATCTTTCTCACTGCCATTTGAATGTAAATAACACCAATAACAATGACAAGAATAGCAATGACAATAAGGGCAATTTTCAGGATTTGCATGAACAACTGTCCATCTCCACCTACAAACTGCTGAGCGTACACTTGTTTTAATGTTTGAGGGATACCTGCGATGATACCGGCAAAGATAATAATCGAAATACCGTTACCAACACCGTGAGCAGTAATCTGCTCTCCCAGCCACATTAAAAATGCTGTTCCCGCAGTGAGTACGACCGCAATTAAGAGGTACGTTGAAACACCTGGGTTTTCAATCAGCATGCCTCCTGCCATATTGTTGAATCCATATGACATTCCTAACGCCTGGATAAAACCTAGAACAATTGTAAAATACCTTGTGAATTGTGCTAATTTTCGGCGGCCAACCTCTCCTTGCTTTGACCACTCAGTGAACTTCGGAACAACATCCATCTGCAAGAGCTGAATGATGATCGAAGCGGTGATATACGGCATAATCCCCATTGCAAGAATGGAGAATTGGAAAAGTGCCCCGCCCCCAAACGTGTTGAGGATCCCGAAAACACTCATTTGATCCTGTGCCTGGAGAACTTCGGCGTTCACATTAGGCACAGGGATGAAAGCACCTATACGAAAGACGATTAACATTAAAAGAGTGAATATAATCTTATTCCGTATATCTTTCACGCGCATAAAATTGGAGATTGTCTTAAACAAGTTAGATCACCTCGGCTGTACCGCCAGCAGCTTCAATAGCTTCTTTCGCAGAAGCAGAGAATTTATTGGCTTTTACAGTTAATTTTTTTTCTAATTTACCGTTGCCAAGAATTTTTACTCCTGCTTTTAACTTGCTTATTGCACCAGTCTCTAGAAGAAGTTCAGGAGTTACTTCCGTTCCTTCGTCAAAACTGTTTAATCTGTCTAAGTTGATTACCGCGTAATCTTTACGGTTGATGTTTGTAAAACCACGTTTTGGAAGACGTTGGAATAAAGGCATCTGACCACCTTCGAAACCAGGGCGTACACCGCCGCCAGAACGAGCGTTTTGACCTTTATGACCTTTACCAGAAGTTTTACCGTTACCTGATCCAATACCACGACCAACACGGTTGCGTACTTTACGTGAACCTTCTGAAGGCTTCAATTCATGAAGTTTCATTTGGGCACCTCCTTATCGATTAAAAATGTTTTATTGTTCTTTAACAGAAACTAAATGAGACACCTTGTTAATCATGCCGCGGATCGCTGCATTGTCTTCATGTACGACTGTTTGGTTTGTTTTCTTAAGACCAAGAGTACGAACAGTGACACGCTGATCTTCTGGGCGACCGATTACACTGCGTTTGAGGGTAATTTCTAATTTATTTGCCATTAATGTTCCCTCCTTATCCTAACAGGTCTTCTACAGATTTTCCACGAAGCTTCGCAACGTCTTCAGCACGTTTAAGTTCACTTAAACCCTGAAGTGTTGCGCGGATCATGTTGATCGGTGTATTAGAACCTAGAGATTTAGAAAGGATATCAGCTAGACCAGCAAGCTCAAGAACCGCACGCACTGGGCCTCCAGCGATAACTCCTGTACCTTCTGAAGCAGGCTTCAATAGAACGTTTCCTGCACCGAATCGACCGATGATTTCATGTGGAATTGTAGTTCCAACCATTGGTACTTCAATTAAATTCTTTTTCGCATCTTCAACAGCTTTGCGGATCGCTTCTGGTACTTCTTGTGCTTTACCAGTACCGAAACCTACATGACCGTTTTTGTCACCGACAACAACTAAAGCTGCAAAACGGAAACGACGTCCACCTTTAACAACTTTCGCTACGCGGTTAACCGTAACTAAGCGTTCTTCTAACTCTAATTTGCTTTGGTCAATACGACTCATTCGGATGTGTCCCTCCTTCTTTTATTAAAATTTAAGTCCAGCCTCACGAGCAGCTTCAGCTAGAGCTTTTACACGTCCATGATATAAGTATCCTCCGCGGTCAAATACCACGTTAGAGATTCCTTTTTCAACAGCACGTTTTGCAACAAGTTCGCCAACTTTAGTAGCAGCTGCAGCGTCAGAACTATTCTCGATCTTTAACTCTTTATCAAGAGTAGAAGCACTTACAAGTGTTACACCGTTAACATCATCAATTACTTGAGCGTAGATGTTCTTGTTAGAACGGAAAACGTTAAGGCGAGGTCTTTCAGCAGTACCTGAAAGTTTCGCACGAACACGAGCGTGTCTTTTAAGACGAGTAGCGTTTTTGCTAGTTTTCGTAATCATCCGAGTCACTCCTTTCTTCACATTAAGCGATCTTACTTACCAGTTTTTCCTTCTTTACGGCGAACGAATTCACCTTCGTAACGAATTCCTTTACCTTTGTAAGGCTCTGGAGAACGGACAGCGCGGATGTTAGAAGCTAGAGCTCCCACACGCTCTTTATCGATACCTTTAATGACTACTTTCGTTTGAGATGGAACTTCGACTTCAACTCCAGCCTCAGGAACGATTTCAACTGGATGAGAGTATCCAACGTTAAGAACAAGTTTGTTTCCAGATTTAGCTGCACGGTAACCGACACCGATAAGTTCTAAACCTCTTTCGAAACCTTTAGATACACCTTCAACCATGTTTGCAATTAAGCTACGTGTTGTACCATGTAATGCACGGTGTTCTTTATGATCAGACGGACGGCTTACAGTTAAGACGCTGTCCTCAATTTTAATTTCCATATCAGGGTGAAATGTACGAGTTAGTTCACCTTTTGGTCCCTTTACTGTCACTGTGTTATCGTTGTTTGTCACAGTAACTCCTGAAGGGATCTCGATTAGTTTTTTACCTATACGAGACATACCAAGCACCTCCATTCATCTTAAACTTTTTTTACCATACGTAAGCAAGTACTTCTCCACCAGCTTGTTTAGCACGGGCTTCTTTGTCCGATAAAACACCTTGTGATGTAGAAATAATTGCGATTCCAAGTCCGTTAAGTACACGTGGTACTTCATTTGATTTCGCATATACACGTAAACCAGGTTTACTGATTCTTTTAAGACCAGTGATAACACGTTCGTTGTTTTGGCCATATTTAAGGAACATACGGATAATTCCTTGTTTGCTGTCTTCTACATATTCAACGTCACGGATAAAACCTTCACGCTTTAAGATTTCAGCAATTTCTCTTTTGATTTTTGAAGCCGGTACTTCTAGCTTCTCATGACGTACCATGTTCGCATTGCGAATACGAGTCAGCAAATCTGCAATCGGATCTGTCATAACCATTATTTAATAACCTCCTTCCCATTTATGGGGATTACCAGCTGGCTTTTTTAACGCCAGGAATTTGTCCTTTATATGCAAGTTCGCGGAAACAAATACGGCAAAGTTTAAACTTGCGAATTACTGAATGTGGACGTCCACAACGTTCGCAGCGCGTATACTCTTGAACTTTAAACTTTTGTTTGCGTTGTTGTTTCGCAATCATAGACTTTTTAGCCACGATTTCGCCTCCCTTTCATTGATTATTTCTGGAACGGCATACCTACTTGAGTTAATAACTCACGTGCTTCTTCGTCCGTATTGGCAGTCGTAACGATAACGATATCCATACCGCGGACTTTTGTTACTTTATCGTAATCAATTTCTGGGAAGATTAACTGTTCTTTAATACCAAGCGTGTAGTTTCCACGACCGTCGAAAGATTTCTTAGAAATCCCGCGGAAGTCACGTACACGTGGTAAAGATACAGAAATAAGTTTATCAAGGAAATCGTACATGCGCTCTCCGCGAAGTGTTACTTTCGCACCGATTGGCATTCCTTCACGTAGACGGAATCCAGCAATAGATTTCTTCGCACGAGTAACGACAGGTTTTTGACCAGCGATAAACGTTAATTCTTCAACAGCAGTATCGATTGCTTTAGCGTTTTGAACGGCGTCACCAACACCCATGTTGATCACGATTTTTTCGATTTTTGGCACTTGCATTACTGATTTGTATTCAAACTTAGAAACTAATGCAGGTGTAATTTCTTTTACATACTTTTCTTTAAGGCGGTTCATGAGAAAGACCTCCCTTCCTTATTTACTATTTATCTAGAACTTGCCCAGATTTTTTCGCTACACGGACTTTCTTTCCGTCCTCAACTTTATACCCAACACGTGTCACTTCACCCGTTTTAGGATCAAGCGGCATTACGTTTGATACGTGGATCGGCGCTTCTTGTTCAGAAATTCCGCCCTGAGGGTTAGCTTGGGTTGGTTTAGAGTGTTTTTTCACAAGGTTAATACCTTCTACTAAAACACGGTCATTCTTAGGGAAAGCAGCAAGGATGACTCCTTGTTTACCTTTATCTTTACCAGAGATAACCACTACTTTATCGCCCTTTTTAACATGCATTTAATCGCACCTCCTTGAGTCGCGGATTGTATTCATTAAAGTACTTCTGGTGCTAGAGAAACAATTTTCATATAGTTGTTTTCACGAAGTTCACGTGCTACTGGTCCGAAGATACGAGTTCCACGTGGGCTCTTGTCGTCACGGATAATGACACATGCATTTTCATCGAAGCTGATGTAAGATCCATCGTTTCTGCGAGCTCCGCTCTTTGTACGAACGATAACTGCTTTCACAACTTCACCTTTTTTGACAACGCCTCCTGGTGTTGCTTGTTTAACCGTACAAACAATGACATCACCGATGTTAGCCGTCTTACGTCCAGAGCCACCAAGAACTTTAATCGTTAGTACTTCGCGTGCGCCAGAGTTGTCAGCTACTTTTAAACGAGTCTCCTGTTGAATCATTAATGTTACCTCCTTTCGGAAAAAGAAATCCGAACTTTATTAGATAATAACGGCTTCTTCGACAACTTCAACTAGACGAAAGCGTTTAGTCGCAGATAAAGGACGAGTTTCCATGACCTTTACGATGTCTCCGATTTTTGCTTGGTTGTTTTCATCATGTGCTTTGAACTTTTTAGAGTATCTTACACGTTTGCCATAAAGTGAATGCTTTTTGTATGTTTCAACTACAACAGTGATGGTTTTATCCATTTTGTCAGAAACAACACGACCTTGATACACTTTACGTTGGTTACGTTCGCTCATGTTTGCGGGGCCTCCCCTCTAATTATTATTTATTAGCAGCGATTTCTCTTTGACGAATCACAGTTTTCATGCGTGCGATTGATTTACGCACTTCACGAATGCGAGCAGTGTTTTCAAGCTGCCCAGTCGCTAATTGGAAACGAAGATTGAAAAGTTCTTCTTTAAGAGACTTTACTTTTTGTTCAATTTCAGCAGTGGTAAGGTCACGAATTTCATTAGCTTTCATTTGATTCACCACCAATTTCTTCACGTTTTACGAACTTCGTTTTAATTGGCAATTTGTGAGATGCAAGACGAAGAGCTTCACGAGCAACTTCTTCAGACACACCAGAAATTTCAAATAAAACTTTGCCTGGTTTTACTACAGCCACCCATCCTTCTGGAGCACCTTTACCGGAACCCATGCGGACCTCTAGAGGTTTAGCTGTGTATGGCTTAGAAGGGAAAATTTTAATCCAAACTTTACCGCCACGTTTCATGTAACGAGTCATAGCAATACGAGCAGCTTCGATTTGACGGTTCGTGATCCAAGAAGCTTCTTGAGCTTGGATACCGTACTCACCGAAATGTACTTCAGTACCACCTTTTGCACGTCCACGCATTTTTCCACGATGTTCTCTGCGATACTTCACGCGTTTTGGCAATAACATATTATTTTCCTCCTTCCGCAGTATTCTTCTTAGTTGGAAGGACTTCTCCACGATAGATCCATACTTTTACGCCAAGCTTACCATAAGTAGTGTCAGCTTCAGCAGTAGCATAGTCGATGTCAGCACGAAGTGTGTGCAACGGAACAGTACCTTCACTGTAATATTCAGAACGAGCAATATCTGCACCGCCAAGACGACCAGAAACCATTGTTTTGATTCCTTGTGCTCCAGCACGCATTGTGCGTTGGATTGTTTGTTTTTGTGCACGACGGAATGAAATACGATTTTCAAGTTGACGAGCGATGTTTTCAGCAACTAGCTGAGCATCAAGATCTGCTCTTTTGATTTCAAGGATGTTGATGTGTACACGTTTGCCAGTTAGGCTGTTAAGAGCTTTACGAAGTGCTTCAACTTCAGATCCGCCTTTACCAATTACCATACCTGGTTTAGCCGTGTGGATTGTGATATTTACGCGGTTTGCAGCACGTTCGATTTCTACTTTAGAAACAGACGCGTCAGACAAACGCTTGCTGATGAATTCACGGATTTTCAAGTCTTCATGTAAGAAGTCAGCGTAATCTTTTCCTGCGAACCATTTAGATTCCCAATCACGAATGACGCCAATACGAAGACCTACTGGATTTACCTTTTGACCCACGGATTATCCCTCCTTCTTTTCTGATACAACGATTGTAATGTGGCTAGTACGTTTGTTAATTGCGCTCGCACGACCCATAGCACGTGGACGGAATCTCTTAAGTGTTGGACCTTCGTCAACGAATGCTTGAGTAATCACTAGGCTGTTAGCGTCCAACTCGTAGTTGTGCTCAGCGTTTGCGATAGCAGATTTTAATACTTTTTCAATAATTGGTGAAGCAGCCTTAGGTGTAAGGTTTAAGATAGAAACTGCTTCTCCTACTTGCTTACCTCGGATCAGGTCCATTACTAGACGTGCTTTACGAGGAGCAATACGGACTGTTCTTGCGACAGCTTTAGCTTGCATTTAAAAGCCTCCTCTCATTAGCGTCTTGTTTTTTTATCGTCACTAGCATGACCTTTGTAAGTACGGCTTGGTGCGAATTCGCCCAATTTGTGACCTACCATATCTTCAGAAATGAAAACAGGTACATGTTTGCGTCCGTCATAGACAGCGATTGTGTGACCGATGAATTGTGGGAAAATTGTAGAACGACGAGACCAAGTTTTTACGACTTGCTTTTTGTCAGTTTCATTCAATTTCTCGACTTTAGCCATCAAATGATCATCAACAAATGGTCCTTTTTTTAAGCTGCGAGCCATTGTGGAACCTCCCTTCGTGATTGAACTACGGTCCTAAATGAACCGTAGACAACCCCGTTACTTGTTTTTACGACGACGTACAATGAATTTATCAGACTTGTTGGTTTTCTTACGAGTCTTGAATCCAAGAGTCGGTTTGCCCCATGGAGACATTGGTGATTTACGTCCGATTGGAGCACGTCCTTCACCACCACCGTGTGGGTGATCGTTAGGGTTCATTACAGAACCACGAACTGTTGGGCGTACGCCTTTCCAGCGTGAACGTCCAGCTTTACCGATGTTAATTAATTCGTGTTGCTCGTTTCCAACTTGACCGATAGTCGCACGGCAAGCAGAAAGAATCATACGAACTTCTCCTGAGTTCAAACGTACAAGAACGTATTTACCTTCTTTACCAAGAACTTGAGCAGAAGTACCAGCAGAACGAACTAATTGTCCACCTTTACCTGGTTTTAATTCAATGTTATGCACAACTGTACCAACTGGGATGTTGATAAGTGGAAGAGCATTACCTGGTTTGATGTCAGATTCTGGTCCAGAAGTAACTTCAGTACCAACTTGGATTCCTTTCGGAGCAAGAATGTAACGTTTCTCACCATCTGCATAGTTTACAAGAGCGATGTTCGCTGAACGGTTTGGATCATACTCGATTGTAGCAACGCGTCCAGGTATACCGTCTTTATCACGTTTAAAGTCGATGATACGGTATTGACGTTTATGACCGCCACCTTGATGACGAACAGTCATTCTACCTTGGTTGTTACGTCCGCCTTTTCTGTGAAGCGGCGCAAGCAACGATTTTTCTGGTTTGTCAGTCGTGATTTCAGCAAAATCTGAAGTAGTCATGCCACGACGACCATTACTGGTTGGTTTATACTTTTTAATCGCCATTTTGAATTTCCCTCCTTCTTTTTAAGATTTACGCTTCAAAAATTTCGATTTCTTTGCTGTCAGCTGTTAATTTCACGATCGCTTTTCTGCGACGGCTAGTCATACCAGTGTAGCGTCCAACGCGTTTAGATTTCCCTTTGTAATTTTGAACGTTGACTTTCTCAACTTTCACTCCAAAGATTTCTTCAACAGCGTCTTTCACTTCTGTTTTGTTAGCTCTGACATCAACTTCGAACGTGTACTTCTTCTCTGTCATTAGATCAGCAGAACGTTCAGTAATGATAGGGCGCTTTAGAACATCACGAGGATCTTTCATTATGCAAGTCCCTCCTCTACTTTTTCAACCGCTGCTTTAGTGATCAGAAGTTTCTCGTGGTTGACAACGTCAAGAACGTTGATACCGTTAGCTTCAACAACTGTTACTCCAGGGATGTTACGAGCAGATAAAGCAACTGTTTCGTTTGCATCCGCAGTGACGATCAACGCTTTCTTCTCGACAGATAATCCTTTAAGGATGCCTGCGAATTCTTTCGTTTTCACTGCATCAAGAGTCAGATCTTCAAGAACGATGATGTTGTTGTCGATTACTTTAGAAGACAATACTGACTTGATAGCCAAGCGGCGAACTTTTTTAGGTAATTTATAAGAATAGCTGCGTGGTGTTGGACCGAATACGATACCGCCTCCGCGCCATTGTGGTGAACGGATAGAACCTTGACGAGCACGACCAGTACCCTTCTGTCTCCAAGGCTTACGACCTCCGCCACGTACTTCAGAACGAGTTTTTACTTTGTGAGTTCCTTGACGTAAGGAAGCTCTTTGCATAAGAATAGCATCGAATACTACGCTTTCGTTTGGCTCGATTCCAAACACAGAAGCGTTTAATTCGATTTCACCGTTAGTAGAACCGTTTTGGTTAAATAATGCTACTTTTGGCATGACTTGTTTCCTCCTTTCCTAAGAGAGTTATTTAGATTTAACTGCACTCTTTACAGTTACTAGAGATTTTTTAGCTCCTGGTACATTTCCTTTGATCAATAGAAGATTGCGTTCTGCATCAACTTTAACGATCTCAAGGTTTTGGACAGTGATTTGCTCTCCGCCCATACGACCTGGAAGAAGTTTACCTTTGAATACTCGGTTTGGATCAACAGGTCCCATTGAACCAGGACGACGGTGGTAACGTGAACCGTGAGTCATTGGTCCGCGTGATTGTCCGTGGCGCTTGATAGCCCCTTGGAATCCTTTACCTTTTGATGTTCCTGTTACATCTACGATATCTCCATTTGCGAAAATATCAACTTTGACTTCCTGACCAACTTCATACGCATCTAACTCCGCACCGCGTAATTCTTTTACGAAGCGCTTAGGAGCAGTTTCCGCTTTAGCAACGTGGCCCTTCTCTGGTTTGTTAGAAAGCTTTTCACGTTTGTCGTCAAAACCGATTTGGATTGCTTCATAGCCATCCGTGTCAGCAGTCTTCTTTTGAAGAACAACGTTAGCAGCAGCCTCAACAACAGTTACAGGGATAAGATCACCGTTTTCTGCGAATACTTGCGTCATACCAATTTTTCTACCTAAGATTCCTTTGGTCATTAGTCACACCTCCTATAATATGTGTTTTCTATTTGAATTAAAGTTTGATTTCGATATCTACACCAGATGGTAAATCTAAACGCATAAGTGCATCAACTGTTTGTGGAGTTGGATTCACGATGTCGATTAGACGTTTGTGAGTACGCATCTCAAATTGCTCACGAGAATCTTTGTACTTATGCACCGCACGAAGGATTGTGTAAACTGATTTTTCAGTTGGAAGCGGAATTGGACCAGATACACTAGCACCAGAACGCTTAGCCGTTTCAACAATCTTCTCAGCAGATTGATCAAGAATTCTATGATCATATGCTTTTAAACGAATACGAATTTTTTGTTTTGCCATTATTTTCCCTCCTTTTCGCCTACTTACGTTAGACAGTTCTCCGTGAGAAAAACCTGATCACCTTGCCATGGCAAAGCGGCCGGGTGTGTCAGCAACCTCTCACTTCATCGCAGTCAAAGACCAACATGCACTATTGTACCAAATTGGCCTGCGTGTTGCAATAATAAATCGGATAAATTTATGATTTGCACACTTTTCATATTATACAGGGGTTCAGCCTATAAATCAAGCTTTCCCTGAAGATGATGTACAGCCGTCTTTTTTATGGTACGAATAAATTCTTCTGGCTCTTCTAGATGCGGGGAATGTGCAGATTCTTTAAAGGTGAACCATTCTTTGACTGGTGCTGTTAATTGCTCAACATAAGGTTTTGATACAGCAGCTGGTGTAATCATGTCATATTCACCAATGATAAAGTAACAAGGTATTAATATAGTAGAAACTCGGTATTCAATGCTCTCATTCATCAATTCATCCCATAGCATGTCCTGACTAAGCTTCTGTCCTTTAAGGAAATTCCACTTATCTTTGAGCTGATATTCCTTACTAAAAAGAAACCCGCGTAGCATTTGAATCAGCGGCTTCCACCTATGTGTGAGACCTACGCTTCCGAGCTCTTTATATAGAGAGAACAGAGCATGAGCTGATATTTGTTTCCACGGAGGAGGCGTCAGTAATCGCAGGCACCAAGTAAACAACCGATTTCGTTCGCATTTCTCCAAAAGAAGCTTGTATGACACAATATCTTCTTTTATTACATCTACTACCTGACTAATTCCATAATAAGCGTGATATAGATCTGGGCGCTTATGTACTGCTTGTATGGCGATTAATGACCCCCATGAATATCCGGCGATGTACAATTTTGATTGACCTAGATATGAAAGGACTTTCTCTGTCAGTTCAATCGTATCTTCAATAAATTGCTGAATGGTCATGGAAGTATTGGGGAGGTTCTTTTGATAGGAAAGTCCCGCACCTCGCTGATCCCAATGAACCACTGTAAAATCTTGATTAAGTTCCTCATGAAATGAGTCGATATAGCTGATTTGAGCGGAGCCGGGCCCACCGTGTAAAAATAATAGAACAGGCTTCGCTTCACTTGTGTGATCTTCTTTGATCATAATCCATTGGTCAACCCCGCCGATTAACCATTTCTTCAAATATGTCTTCGCCATTCCAGTGATCCTCTCGGTTCCATTTAGATTCTATAGCTTATAGTAGCCGTTCTGATCTGGAAAAGCAAAAAAAGAGACCCTTTTGCAAGGAGTCTCTTTTAAATGTTTATTACTTAATGATATTTGAAACGACGCCAGAACCTACAGTACGTCCACCCTCACGGATAGAGAAACGAGTTCCTTCTTCGATAGCGATAGTAGAGATAAGTTCAACTTCCATCTCAGTGTTATCGCCAGGCATAACCATTTCAGTACCTTCTGGAAGATGTACGATACCAGTTACGTCAGTTGTACGGAAGTAGAACTGCGGACGGTAGTTAGCGAAGAATGGAGTATGACGTCCACCCTCTTCTTTAGAAAGTACATAAACTTCAGCTTTGAAACGGCTATGTGGAGTGATTGTACCTGGTTTAGCAAGTACTTGACCACGTTGGATATCTTCACGAGATACACCACGAAGTAGTGCACCGATGTTGTCACCAGCTTCAGCATAGTCAAGAAGTTTACGGAACATTTCAACACCTGTAACAGTTGTTTTACCATTGTCTTCTTGAAGACCGATGATTTCAACTTCGTCACCGACTTTAACTTGTCCACGCTCAACACGACCAGTAGCAACAGTTCCACGACCAGTGATTGAGAATACATCCTCAACTGGCATCATGAATGGCTTCTCAATGTCACGTTCTGGAGTTGGGATGTACTCATCAACCGCATCCATAAGTTCAAAGATTTTTGCTTCGTAATCAGCATCTCCTTCAAGAGCTTTAAGAGCAGAACCTTTGATAACTGGAACATCATCACCAGGGAAGTCATAGTCAGAAAGAAGGTCACGAACTTCCATTTCAACAAGTTCAAGTAACTCTTCATCGTCAACCATGTCACATTTGTTAAGGAATACTACGATGTATGGTACACCTACGTTACGAGAAAGTAGGATGTGCTCACGTGTTTGTGGCATTGGACCATCAGCAGCAGATACTACTAAGATCGCGCCGTCCATTTGAGCAGCACCAGTGATCATGTTTTTAACGTAGTCAGCGTGTCCTGGGCAGTCTACGTGTGCATAGTGACGAGTGTCTGTTTCATACTCGACGTGTGAAGTTGAGATTGTGATTCCACGCTCGCGCTCTTCTGGAGCACCATCGATTTGGTCATATCCCATAGCTGATCCTTTACCAGACTTCTTATGAAGAACTGTTGAGATAGCAGCAGTTAGAGTTGTTTTACCATGGTCAACGTGTCCAATTGTACCAATGTTAGCATGCGATTTGGAACGGTCGAATTTTTCTTTAGCCATTCTAAAAATCCTCCTTAAAGGTTCATTGTATTTGGTATAGAGTGATAGAAAGTGAAGAGTTACCTCTCACTTTCTGATCTTCAATAGTAGTTATACTTTAGTTTAAAGGCAAAATCAATTATTCACCTTTATTTTTTTTGATGATTTCTTCACTGATGCTCTTAGGCACTTCTTCGTAGTGATCCATGTGCATAGTGAAAGTACCGCGTCCTTGTGTGTTAGAACGGAGTGAAGTTGCATATCCGAACATTTCAGAAAGTGGAACCATTGCGCGAACAACTTGAGCGTTACCGCGAGCTTCCATACCTTCTACACGTCCACGACGAGATGTGATATCACCCATGATGTCTCCCATGTATTCTTCAGGGATAACGACTTCCACTTTCATCATTGGCTCAAGTAGAACTGGGTTACATTTGCTGACAGCATTTTTCAACGCCATAGATGCAGCAATTTTAAACGCCATTTCGTTCGAGTCAACATCGTGGTATGATCCATCAAATAATTTAGCTTTGATGTCGATTAATGGGAATCCAGCTAATACACCATTTTCAAGTGAATCTTCAAGACCTGCTTGAATAGCTGGAATGTATTCACGAGGAACAACCCCACCGACGATTGCATTTTGGAATTCGAAGCCTGCGCCTTCTTCGTTTGGTTCGAATTCGATCCAAACGTGTCCGAACTGACCACGTCCACCAGACTGACGTACGAATTTACCTTCAACTTTTGCACCAGAACGGAATGTTTCACGGTACGCAACTTGAGGAGCACCTACGTTAGCTTCAACCTTGAACTCACGCTTCATACGGTCAACAATGATATCAAGGTGAAGCTCACCCATACCAGAGATGATCGTTTGACCAGTTTCAGGGTTTGTTTGTGTACGGAATGTTGGATCCTCTTCAGCTAGTTTAGCTAAAGCGATACCCATTTTATCTTGATCAGCTTTTGATTTAGGCTCGATTGCTACATCGATAACTGGCTCTGGGAATTCCATAGACTCAAGGATAACAGTATCTTTCTCGTCACAAAGAGTGTCACCAGTAGATGTATCTTTAAGACCAACAGCTGCTGCGATATCCCCTGCATATACAGTAGAGATTTCTTCACGGCTGTTTGCGTGCATTTGAAGGATACGTCCAACACGCTCACGCTTGTTCTTAGAAGAGTTCTTCACGTATGAACCTGAAGCAAGTGTTCCAGAGTATACGCGGAAGAAAGTAAGTTTCCCAACATAAGGGTCAGTCATAACTTTAAATGCAAGAGCTGCGAATGGTGCGTCATCAGTAGACTCACGAACAACCTCTTCATTTGAATCTGGCAGGATACCTTTGATTGCAGCAACATCAGTTGGTGCAGGAAGGTAATCAAGCACAGCATCAAGTACAAGCTGAACACCTTTGTTTTTGAAAGCAGATCCAACAAGAACTGGGTAGAATTCAACATTCAACGTTCCTTTACGGATTGCAGCTTTCAATTCAGGAATTGTAATTTCTTCACCCTCAAGGTATTTTTCCATAAGCTCTTCATCAAGCTCAGCGACAGCTTCAATAAGGCTGTTGCGAAGCTCTTCAGCTTTGTCTTTATACTCAGCAGGGATTTCTTGTGCATCAGAGCGAGTTCCAAGGTCATCTTCGTAGAAGTATGCTACGTTATCTACAAGGTCGATGATTCCTTCGAATTGATCTTCAGCGCCGATCGGCAATTGAATTGCATGAGCGTTCGCTTGAAGACGATCTCTTAATGTGCCTACAGAGTAAAGGAAGTCCGCACCGGTTTTATCCATTTTGTTAACGAATACGATACGAGGTACTCCGTAAGTTGTTGCTTGGCGCCAAACTGTTTCAGTTTGTGGCTCTACACCTGATTGTGCATCAAGAACTGCTACCGCACCATCAAGTACACGTAAAGAACGTTCAACTTCAACAGTGAAGTCTACGTGTCCTGGTGTATCGATGATGTTTACACGGTAACCTTTCCATTGTGCTGTAGTAGCAGCAGAAGTGATTGTAATACCACGTTCTTGCTCCTGCTCCATCCAGTCCATTTGGGAAGCTCCTTCGTGAGTTTCACCAATTTTATGGATACGACCAGTGTAGTATAAGATACGCTCAGTCGTTGTCGTTTTACCAGCATCGATGTGAGCCATGATACCAATATTACGAGTTTTGTCTAAGGAGAACTCTCTTGCCATTGGGTAATTTCTCCTTCCTTATTAGGGAATAGTTTTTTTAGTTTGGTATAAATCCTACCAGCGGTAGTGAGCGAATGCTTTGTTCGCTTCTGCCATTTTGTGTGTATCTTCACGTTTCTTAACAGCAGCACCAGTGTTGTTAGCTGCGTCAAGGATTTCGTTAGCAAGACGCTCTTCCATCGTTTTTTCTCCACGAAGACGAGCGTAGTTTACTAACCAGCGAAGACCTAAAGTAGTACGACGGTCTGGGCGAACTTCTACAGGAACTTGGTAGTTAGCTCCACCTACACGACGTGCTTTAACTTCAAGAACTGGCATGATGTTTTTCAAGGCTTGTTCGAAAACCTCCATCGCTTCATTACCAGTACGTTCTTTGATGATATCAAATGACTTGTAGAGAATTGTTTGTGACTTTCCTCTTTTACCGTCGATCATCATTTTGTTGATCAAACGAGATACAAGTTTAGAATTGTAAATTGGATCTGGCAATACGTCTCTTTTTGCTACAGGACCTTTACGTGGCATCTGATAGCCTCCCTTCTCATTTAAAAGGATTTCTATCTGTCTCTCATCTCAATATCATTGTCAGTTGCCTGACTCCACTGATCTGATATCAACTTCTAAAAACCCTTATGTTTGTTTGTATTATTTACTTTGTTTAGGGCGTTTTGTTCCGTATTTAGAACGTCCTTGCATACGACCGTCAACTCCGGCAGTATCAAGCGCACCACGAACGATGTGGTAACGTACACCCGGTAAGTCTTTTACACGTCCGCCACGGATAAGTACTACACTGTGCTCTTGTAGATTATGACCGATACCAGGAATGTAAGCTGTTACCTCAATCAGGTTAGACAAACGTACACGAGCATATTTACGTAGTGCTGAGTTTGGTTTTTTCGGTGTCATTGTGCCGACACGAGTACAAACCCCGCGCTTCTGTGGAGATGTTACGTTAGTGTGCTCTTTTTTGAAACTGTTGTATCCTTTGTTAAGTGCAGGAGACTTTGAGTTTTCAACTTTACTCACGCGTCCTTTGCGTATTAGCTGATTAATTGTAGGCATGTTGTTATTCCTCCCTTCGTTGCTTTTTTTATAACCCACATACCCAGGTGGTTCATTAAAAGGCAAAAAACAATGCTTTTGCATTTACACATGCAAAAACAAAACAAGTACGCTATAACATAATGGCAACAGCTGCTGCCCCAACTTCAATTCCGCAGGCTTTGCCGAGCTTTTTCATGGAATCTACCACTAAAATGTCTACACCCTTCTCTTGCGCTAGTTTTGTTACACTAGCTGTTAAAGCAGGATCAGCATCTTTCGCTACGACGATTTCCTTTACTGAATCTCGTTTCAGAGCTTTTACTGTTTGCTTCGTACCAATAATAATGGATTGAGCCTGTGATACTTTATCATAAGACATCGAATATCCTCCAAAGTAACAGGTTTTATTTTGAGCACCTTGGTTATATTATCATCATGGCAGAAGGATGTCAATATCATATGACAGATTATCTTGACATCCTTCACCATTTTTTGATGATTTTATAGGAATCTCACGAGAAAGATTACTCTACAGGCACCATATCGTCAGACGGTTGCACTTGTGAAACCGGCTTAACTTTACGGTAGTTTGGCATTCCTGTTCCAGCTGGAACAAGTTTACCGATGATAACATTCTCTTTCAAGCCAAGCAGTTCATCACGTTTTCCTTTGATCGCCGCATCTGTTAGGACACGAGTCGTTTCTTGGAAGGATGCTGCAGACAAGAATGAGTCTGTTTCAAGCGATGCTTTTGTAATACCAAGAAGAACTGGGCGGCCTGTTGCAGGGCGCTTGCCTTCGAATAGTACTTTTTTGTTCGCTTCAGTGAATTGATGTACATCAAGAAGTGTGCCTGGTAATACATCTGTATCCCCTGCATCAGCGACACGCACTTTACGAAGCATTTGGCGAACCATTACCTCAACGTGCTTATCTCCGATTTCTACCCCTTGCATACGGTATACTTTTTGTACTTCATGAAGCAGATATTCTTGAACAGCTGTCATGTCAGTCACTTTAAGAAGTTCTTTCGGATCGATCGAACCTTCTGTCAGTACTTGACCACGAGTAACTTTGTCACCTTCAACAACTTTCAGACGTGCATTGTAAGGAGCTGTGTAAGAGCGAGTTTCAACGTCGCCTTGAACCACAATTTCCTGCTGCTTGTCACGAACATCGTTAATTTCAGCAACGACACCATCAATTTCAGAAATCGTCGCTTGCCCTTTCGGATTACGCGCTTCAAATAGCTCTTGGATACGAGGTAAACCTTGTGTGATATCGTCTCCTGCTACCCCACCGGTGTGGAACGTACGCATTGTAAGCTGTGTTCCTGGCTCACCGATTGATTGAGCAGCGATGATTCCAACTGCTTCACCGACTTCAACGTCAGTACCAGTTGCAAGGTTACGGCCGTAGCATCGTTTACATACACCATGAGGCGTGTTACATGTAAATGCAGAACGGATCCATACTTCCTCAATTCCTGCTTCAACTACTTCAAGTGCTTTATCTTCATCAATTAGTTCGTTTTCGCCAACAATGACTTCGCCCGTTTCAGGATGAACAATTGGTTTTCTTGCAAAACGTCCAATTAGACGTTCTTCAAGTTTCTCAATAATTTCATTTCCTTCTCTAATGGACTTTGCCAAGATACCACGGTCTGTACCGCAATCTGTTTCACGGATGATAACATCCTGTGCAACGTCGACGAGACGACGCGTGAGGTAACCTGAGTCAGCTGTTTTAAGGGCTGTATCGGCAAGACCTTTACGCGCTCCGTGAGTGGAAATAAAGTATTCCAATACGGTTAAACCTTCACGGAAACTAGATTTGATCGGAAGTTCAATGATACGTCCAGCCGGGTTGGCCATCAGACCACGCATACCAGCCAGCTGAGTGAAGTTAGATGCGTTACCACGCGCCCCAGAGTCACTCATCATGTAGATTGGGTTGACTTCATCAAGGGACTTCATCAGTTTACCTTGGATGACATCTTTAGAAGAACTCCAGATCGAAATGACTCTCTCGTAACGCTCTTCTTCAGTAATCAAACCACGTCTGAATTGCTTCATGACGTTATCTACTTTTGCTTGCGCTTCTTCGAGGATCTTCTGTTTATCATCTAATACGACGATATCAGACACCCCAACCGTAATACCCGCTTTAGTAGAGTATTTGAAACCAAGATTTTTCATGCGGTCAAGCATTTTAGATGTCTCAGTGATATGGAATCTCTTAAAGATTTCCGCAATGATTTTACCTAAAATACCTTTTTTGAACGGCGCATTGATTTCTTGTTTCTCAATCGCAGCTTTGACATCTTCACCTTTTTCAAGGAAGAAGCGGTCAGGCGTTTTTTCTTCAATATTGCTCTTTGTCGGCTCATTCATGTAAGGGAATGATTCCGGTAAGATTTCGTTAAAGATTAGTTTTCCAACTGTTGTAATCAACAATTTAGAACGCTGTTCATCAGTGAATGTCACATTCTTCAACGAGTTAGCTGCAACAGCTACACGTGTATGAAGATGCACATACCCATTTTGATAAGCTAGAAGGGCTTCGTTCGTATCTTTGAAGATCATACCTTCTCCGATAGCACCTTTACGCTCAAGTGTAAGGTAGTAGTTACCAAGCACCATATCCTGAGATGGCGTAACAACAGGTTTTCCATCTTTCGGGTTCAAAATGTTTTGAGCAGCAAGCATTAAGATACGAGCTTCAGCTTGAGCCTCAGCAGATAATGGTACGTGAACCGCCATTTGGTCACCGTCAAAGTCAGCGTTGTAGGCTGTACATACAAGTGGATGCAGACGAATTGCGCGTCCTTCCACAAGTGTAGGTTCAAACGCTTGAATACCAAGTCTGTGAAGAGTCGGTGCACGGTTTAGTAAGACTGGGTGCTCACGAATCACTGATTCTAAAACATCCCATACTTCCGGCTGCACGCGCTCAATTTTACGCTTCGCACTCTTGATGTTGTGAGCTAAACCTTTTTCAACAAGCTCCTTCATCACGAATGGTTTGAATAATTCAAGAGCCATTTCTTTCGGAAGTCCACACTGATACATTTTCAAATGTGGTCCTACGACGATAACGGAACGTCCAGAATAGTCAACACGTTTACCAAGCAAGTTTTGACGGAAACGTCCTTGTTTCCCTTTCAGCATATGAGAAAGAGATTTCAATGGTCTGTTTCCTGGTCCTGTTACTGGTCGGCCTCTACGTCCATTATCAATCAAGGCATCGACAGCTTCTTGAAGCATACGCTTCTCGTTCTGAACGATGATGCTTGGCGCGCCAAGATCTAATAAACGTTTCAGACGATTGTTACGGTTGATGACACGACGATAAAGGTCGTTTAAGTCAGAAGTAGCAAAACGTCCACCATCAAGCTGAACCATTGGACGTAATTCTGGTGGAATAACCGGAAGTACATCAAGAATCATCCATGATGGTTTGTTTCCTGAGTTACGGAAGGCTTCTAGCACTTCAAGGCGTTTAATCGCACGAGTACGACGCTGTCCTTGAGCAGTTTTCAGCTCTTCTTTCAGTGCATCTACTTCTTTTACAAGATCGATATCTTGAAGAAGTTTATTGATTGCTTCTGCACCCATAGCTGCTTGGAATGTATTACCGTATTTATCTAAATAAGCACGGAATTCCTTCTCAGAAAGAAGTTGTTTCTTCTCAAGCGGTGTGTTGCCAGGATCTGTCACGACGTATGAAGCGAAGTAAATCACTTCTTCTAACGCACGTGGTGACATATCAAGAACAAGACCCATACGGCTTGGGATACCTTTGAAATACCAAATGTGGGAAACTGGGGCAGCCAGTTCGATATGCCCCATTCTCTCACGACGGACTTTTGCCCGTGTTACTTCTACACCACAACGGTCACATACAACACCCTTATAACGAACGCGTTTATACTTTCCACAATGACATTCCCAGTCTTTTTGCGGTCCGAAGATACGTTCACAAAAGAGACCATCTTTTTCAGGTTTCAGTGTACGATAGTTAATCGTTTCAGGCTTTTTCACTTCACCAAAAGACCAAGAACGGATTTTATCAGGTGATGCGAGACCGATGTTCATATACTCAAAATTGTTCACATCTAGCAAGGGGCCTACCTCCCTTTTAATCTTCGGGTTATACCCTAGTCACTTGCTCTAATCGTTTCTGCTATTCTTTTGTGACTGCGTCACGTTCAAGATCGACAGGTGCGAGGTCTGCAGCATCTTCGTCATTAGATAACGCTAATCCGTCTGCTTTCTTCGTTTCCTCATCGTCTTCTAAATCTCTCATTTCTATCTCTTCTTCATCGCCAGATAGGATTTTGACATCCATACCTAAACTTTGAAGTTCTTTAATTAACACTTTGAATGATTCAGGGACACCTGGTTCAGGGACGTTATCCCCTTTGACGATGGCTTCGTATGTTTTCACACGACCCACAACGTCATCCGATTTAACTGTTAAGATCTCTTGAAGTGTGTATGCTGCACCGTAAGCTTCAAGTGCCCATACTTCCATCTCTCCGAAACGCTGACCACCAAACTGTGCTTTACCGCCAAGTGGCTGCTGCGTAACAAGTGAGTATGGTCCAGTTGAACGAGCGTGAAGTTTGTCGTCAACCATGTGAGCCAGTTTGATCATGTACATGATTCCGACTGATACACGGTTATCGAATGGTTCACCAGTTCGACCGTCATAAAGGACTGTTTTCGCATCACGGGACATACCTGCTTCTTCAAGCGTTTCCCAAACATCTTCCTCACGCGCACCATCAAATACTGGTGACGCAATGTGGATGCCAAGGTAACGTGCAGCCATACCCATATGAAGCTCAAGTACCTGACCGATGTTCATACGAGATGGTACCCCTAGAGGGTTTAACATGATATCAATCGGTGTTCCATCTGGAAGATACGGCATATCTTCTTCTGGAAGGATTTTAGAGATAACCCCTTTGTTACCATGTCGTCCAGCCATTTTGTCACCTTCAGAAATTTTACGCTTCTGAACGATGTATACGCGGACTAATTGGTTAACACCTGGAGGTAATTCATCTCCATCTTCACGGTTAAAGACTTTGACATCGTGGATAATTCCGCCGCCGCCGTGTGGAACACGTAGAGATGTATCACGTACTTCACGAGCCTTTTCACCGAAGATTGCATGTAATAGACGTTCTTCAGCTGTTAGTTCTGTTACACCTTTAGGCGTTACTTTCCCTACAAGAAGGTCTCCGTCTTTTACTTCTGCACCGATACGGATGATTCCACGCTCGTCAAGGTTGCGTAAAGCATCTTCCCCAACGTTTGGAATATCACGAGTGATTTCTTCCGGTCCAAGCTTTGTATCACGAGCTTCTGATTCATATTCTTCAATATGAATAGACGTGTAGACGTCATCTTTTACAAGGCGCTCACTCATGATGATCGCATCCTCGTAGTTATAACCGTCCCAAGTCATGAAGCCGACCATGACGTTACGTCCTAGAGCCAATTCACCTTTTTCCATTGAAGGACCGTCTGCAAGGATTTCTCCTTTTACGACTTCATCTCCAACACTTACGATTGGACGCTGGTTGTAGCAAGTCCCTTGGTTAGAGCGGACAAATTTCAGCAAGCTGTATTTGTCTAGGTTTCCTTTGACTTGTTGTCCGTCGACATCTTCATAGCGGCGAACCCAAATATTTTTTGCTTCAACACGTTCTACAACACCTGGGTAACGGCAGATGACAGCAGCACCAGAGTCTTTACCCGATACATACTCCATACCTGTACCAACAATCGGTGATTCCGGCTGCATCAAAGGCACAGCCTGACGTTGCATGTTTGCTCCCATTAGAGCACGGTTAGAGTCATCGTTTTCTAGGAATGGGATACATGCTGTCGCTGCAGAAACAACCTGCTTTGGCGAAACGTCCATGTAGTCAACGCGATTTCGAGGAACAACGGTGTTTTCTCCTCTGAAACGAGCAATGATATTATCATCGATAAACGAACCATCTTCACCTAATATAGCGTTCGCTTGTGCTACTACGTAGTTATCCTCTTCATCCGCAGTTAAGTAATCGATTCTTGGTGTCACTTTACCTGTTTCAGGATCAACCCGGCGGTAAGGTGTTTCAATAAAGCCGAAACGATTCACTTTTGCAAATGAAGATAGAGAGTTGATCAAACCAATGTTTGGACCCTCTGGTGTTTCAATCGGACACATACGACCATAGTGAGAGTAGTGAACGTCACGAACTTCCATTCCTGCACGCTCACGTGTCAAACCACCAGGCCCAAGCGCTGACAGACGACGTTTGTGCGTCAATTCAGCAAGCGGGTTTGTTTGATCCATGAACTGAGAAAGCTGAGAGCTACCAAAGAACTCTTTGATAGAAGCGATCACAGGACGGATGTTGATCAGTTGCTGAGGTGTGATCGTGTTTGTGTCTTGGATCGACATTCTTTCACGAACAACACGCTCCATTCTGCTTAAACCAATACGGAATTGGTTTTGCAGAAGCTCACCTACAGAACGCAGGCGACGGTTACCAAGGTGATCGATATCATCTGTGTCACCTACACCATGAAGAAGGTTGAAGAAGTAACTGATCGATGCAATGATGTCAGAAGGCGTGATGTTTTTCACAGCTTCCTCTACGTATGCATTCCCGATCACGTTGATCACTTGCTCGCCTTCTTGATCAGACGGTGCATAAATCTTAATAGATTGAAGTTCTACTTCATCTTCTACTACGCCACCATTTGGATAAAGCTTTCTAAATCCGATGCCGTTTTCTAAGTATGGAAGAACTTTATCAAGAACTCTTCTGTCTAAAATTTGACCTTTTTCTGCTAGAATTTCACCTGTTTCAGGGTCAACTAACGTTTCAGCCAATTTTTGATTGAACAGTCTATTTTTAATATGAAGCTTTTTATTAATCTTGTAGCGTCCAACATTTGCTAGGTCATATCTCTTCGGATCGAAGAAGCGAGAGTCTAGCAGGCTTTTCGCATTTTCAACAGTTGGCGGCTCTCCAGGACGGAGGCGCTCGTAGATTTCGAGAAGTGCTTTATCCGCATTCTCTGTATTGTCTTTTTCCAGCGTGTTGCGTAAGTATTCATTCTCGCCAATGAGGTCAAGAATCTCTTGATCAGAGCTGAAGCCGAGAGCACGCAAAAGAACCGTAACCGGCAACTTACGTGTGCGATCGATGCGTACATAGACTACATCCTTCGCATCAGTTTCGTATTCTAACCATGCGCCACGGTTTGGAATGACAGTCGCAGTAAAACCTTTTTTACCGTTTTTGTCTACTTTACCACTGAAATATACACTTGGAGAACGTACTAACTGAGAAACGATTACACGTTCCGCACCGTTAATGATAAAAGTACCTGTGTCTGTCATGATTGGGAAATCACCCATGAACACATCTTGGTCTTTTACTTCTCCAGTTTCTTTGTTAATTAAACGAACTTTTACTCTTAGTGGAGCAGAGTAAGTTACATCACGTTCTTTTGATTCTGCTACAGGATACTTAGGATCCCCTAGGCTGTAATCAATGAATTCAAGAGAAAGGTTACCAGTAAAATCCTCAATTGGGGATATATCTTGAAACATCTCTCTAAGACCCTCATCAAGAAACCACTGATAAGAAGAGGTTTGAATTTCAATGAGATTTGGTAATTCTAACACTTCGCTTATGCGTGCGTAGCTTCTGCGCTGGCGGTGTCGTCCATACTGAACTAGTTGACCTGTCAACTGATTCACCCCTCAAATCATGCGTATTATATGTGTAAAAAGTATTTCAGCCTTTCAAATGTCAGTAAAGAAATACTTTTACAAGACAAAAGAAAAAAGGGTTTCTAAAATAAGAAAACCACATCCAAAAACAAATACCGATTTTATTAGTTTTCCCAAATATGCATAATTTATACAAAACAGTTGTTTTTTAAGCCTATTAAGCAAAATATACACATTGGCATTTTATAATGTTAACACAGCTAGGAAACTGCGTCAAACTTTTTTAGCTTTGATAATATAGTAGCCCTTTTTTTTCAATACAACTTCGACTTCTCCAAAGAGCTGTTCTAATTTCTCAATCGCAGATGGTCCGCCCTGCTTTTTCTGAATAACCACCCACAACTCACCTTCCGGCAATAAATGATCAGCACTTTTTTCAAAGATCGCATGTACAACTTTCTTCCCTGCCCGTATTGGGGGATTGGTCAGTATAGAGGCAAAAGCAGCTGATGAATGAACATTCGAGAACAAATCACTTTGATAGATGCGGACATTATCAACGCGATTATGTTTAGCGTTTTCCTTTGAAAGTTCGACTGCTCTTTCGTTCACATCAATCATATGAATGGTGCGGCTCGTCATTTCGTTTGCTAACGATAAGCCAATCGGTCCATAACCGCAACCGACATCTAAGATATCGCCATCCACATCAGGTTCTTCAAAAGCTTCAATTAAAAGCCTTGAACCAAAGTCGACTTCTTTCTTAGAAAACACTCCACTGTCACTTGTAAAAGTAAAGGTACGGTTTCTCAAGGTGAAGTCCCATGTCTGTTTATTGCTTTTCACTGATGGCTTTTCCGTATAATAGTGGTCACTCATGGTGAATGGACCTCCTCTGGATTCAATCATTTCAGGAGAATAGAAAAGAAAAAGCCCGCCAGTAAAAGCGAGCTTTCCCAAAAGATTAGGCGAAGATTACTTAACTTCTACAGAAGCGCCAACTTCTTCAAGCTTAGCTTTAAGTTCTTCAGCTTCTTCTTTAGCAATACCTTCTTTAAGTGGTTTTGGAGTGTTGTCAACAAGTTCTTTAGCTTCTTTCAAGCCAAGACCAGTGATTTCACGAACCACTTTGATAACTTTGATTTTTTGGTCTCCAGCACCAGCAAGTACTAGATCAAAATCAGTTTTCTCTTCAGCAGCGGCACCACCAGCTGCAGCTACAGCTACAGGAGCAGCAGCAGTTACGCCAAATTCTTCTTCGATTGCTTTTACTAAGTCGTTTAACTCAAGTACAGTTGCTTCTTTAACTGAAGCAATGATTTCTTCGATATTTAAAGCCATTTGTAATTCCTCCATTTTAAGTTTTTTACGTTAAGTACGCATTAAGCGCCTTGTTCTTCTTTTTGATCTGCAACTGCTTTAGTAGCAAGAGCAAGGTTACGAACTGGAGCTTGAAGAACGCTAAGCAACATAGATAGTAAGCCTTCGCGAGACGGAAGTTCCGCAAGAGCCTTCACTTCTTCTACAGTCGCTACGTTTCCTTCGATGACACCAGCTTTGATTTCTAAAGCTTCGTGGCTTTTCGCAAATTCGTTGATGATTTTCGCAGGTGCGATAACATCTTCGTTACTGAATGCGATAGCGTTTGGACCTGTTAAGAAATCGTTTAAACCTGTTAGTTCAACTTGTTCAACTGCACGGCGAGTCAAAGTGTTTTTGTAAACTTTGAATTCTACGCCAGCGTCACGAAGCTGTTTACGAAGTTCAGTCACTTCAGAAACTGAAAGACCGCGGTAATCTACAATTACAGTAGACATACTGTCTTTAAATTTAGAAGTAATTTCATCAACGACAACTTTTTTTGTATCGATTGCATTGCTCATGGTTACACCTCCTGTACATTGTTTGTGTAACACTTATACCGATCAGGCCATCACGTTCCTAACGAACGGTTCTCCATATAAAAAGCCTCCATTAAGACATGGAGGCTGTATATACAAGCATACGTTAACGTAAGACTGTGACATATACACCTCGGCGGGTTAATTAAGCCATAAGGCCCCTGCTGTCTACGGTATAAATGGACATATTCTATTTTACAACATTTTGATATTATCAAAATGATTGTGATAAGTCAAGATTTATTTTGCAGAGAAAGAAGATGGATCCACTTTCACGCCAGGGCCCATAGTAGATGTAACAGAAACGTTTTTCACGTATACACCTTTAGCCGCTGCAGGTTTTGCTTTAAGGATTGTGTCATAGATTGTTGCAAAGTTCTCAACAAGCTTTTCGTCCTCGAAAGAAACCTTTCCGATTGGCGCGTGGATGTTACCAGCTTTATCAACGCGGTATTCTACTTTACCAGCTTTGATTTCATTGATTGCTTTTTCTACTTCAAATGTAACAGTTCCTGTTTTAGGGTTTGGCATAAGACCTTTTGGTCCAAGTACACGACCGATCTTACCAACTTCACCCATCATGTCAGGTGTTGCAACGATTACATCGAAATCGAACCAGCCTTGTTGGATTTTAGTGATGTAATCAGAATCTCCAACGTAGTCTGCTCCAGCAGCTTCTGCTTCTTTTGCTTTTTCGCCTTTAGCGAACACAAGAACGCGTTGAGTTTTACCAGTTCCGTTAGGAAGTACAACTGCACCGCGGATTTGTTGGTCGTTTTTACGAGGGTCTACGCCCAAACGAAAAGCAACTTCTACAGTCGCATCAAATTTCGCTGTATTTGCTTTTTTTGTAAGAGAAACAGCTTCAGCTACATCATACGCTTTAGTACGTTCGATTAGCTTAGCAGCTTCTACATACTTTTTACCTTTTTTAGCCATTATAAAAATCCTCCTTATGTGGTTTTAGCGGAATAACCTCCCACGAATAAGGGTTGCGAACTTGTCAAAACCAAACTCGCAACCCAACAAGACAATAAATTAATCTTCGATGACAATACCCATACTGCGTGCAGTACCTTCAACCATGCGCATAGCTGATTCAACGCTAGCAGCGTTTAAGTCAGGCATTTTTGTTTCCGCGATTTCGCGTACTTTATCACGCTTAACAGTTGCCACTTTATTACGGTTAGGTTCACCAGAACCAGACTCAATACCAGCTGCTTTTTTAAGTAAAACTGCAGCAGGTGGAGTTTTAGTAATAAATGTAAATGAACGGTCTTCAAAAACCGAAATTTCAACAGGAATGATAAGACCAGCTTGGTCAGCTGTACGAGCATTAAACTCCTTACAGAATCCCATGATATTAACACCGGCTTGACCTAGTGCAGGTCCAACTGGTGGAGCTGGGTTAGCTTTTCCAGCAGGAATTTGCAATTTAACAACTTTAACTACTTTTTTAGCCACGAGACACACCTCCTTAAAGTCCGTGATGTGGTAATAGGGGAATCCCCCTCCCACTCAACAACTTCATTCTTTATATGAATGACGAAATAACTAGCTAGCGATCTTGAGCGAACTCAAGACGTACCTTTGCTATATTACCACTTCTATACACTCATTTCAAGCTCTTTTGAATTACAATTTATCGATCTGCGTGAACTCAAGTTCCACGGGTGTTTCTCTACCAAACATATTAACGAATACTTTGACTTTGCTTTTATCGTAATCAATCTCTTCGATAGAGCCTGTGAAGTTCGCAAATGGTCCGTCGATGACCTTGACCGTTTCTTTCAATTCAAAGTCGATTTCTGTTTTGCGTTCTTCAAGACCCATTCTCTTCAGAATGGTTTCAGCTTCGCCTGGCAAAAGCGCTGTCGGCTTTGAGCCTGATCCAGCTGATCCAACGAATCCTGTGACACCTGGTGTATTACGAACAACATACCAAGAGTCGTCAGTCATCACGATTTCCACTAGGACATAGCCAGGGAATACTTTCTTTTTGACAACTTTTTTCTTACCATTTTTAATATCTGTTTCTTCTTCTTCTGGTACAACAACGCGGAAGATCTTATCTTGCATGCCCATTGATTCAACACGCTTTTCCAAGTTCGCTTTTACTTTGTTTTCATAGCCAGAGTACGTATGCACAACATACCAATTCTTTTCCATTTCGTTCAGGACTATTTAGTCCTTCCCTCCCCACATTTCGTAATGTCTATTTGACGAATCTCGAGTACCGGTAAATATTTTCAAGCAATTGAAAAAACCCGTAAAACGGGTTTTTTGGCAAGTCATATTATGATCTATTATAGCACGTTCAGCAGACCATTATTCAAGTATTAATGAATTAATTCGATTAATTGTGAGATTCCTATATCAAGAAAAGAGAAAAAGATTGCAAAGAATACGACTGTTAAAATAACAGTGATTGTGTAACGAATCATTTCGTTTTTCTTTGGCCAGCTGACCTTCTTCATTTCTTTCCCGACACTTTTTAAGAAACTGATAATACGCATTGTAAAAGACCTCCACAGATTAAAGAACGCAAATCTTACTTCGTTTCTAAATGTGTTTTATGTGAATTACAAGTCTTGCAATATTTCTTAACTTCTAATCTTTCAGCTGCTGAAGCATCACTTTTCATTGTCGTATAATTGCGGCTTCCGCAGTCTTTACAGGCTAGAGTAATCTTTTTCCTCATATTTACACCTATTTTCTCGACATCATTTCCTTAGTACCTTATCACAGTGTCGAAAAAGCTGTCAATATAGGTTTGATTAGAGACTAATCTCGCGAAGCTCTAAATATTTCTCTAATTTTCTCTTTACTCTTTGGAGTGCGTTATCAATTGATTTCACATGACGGTTTAAATCTTCAGAAATCTCTTGATAGGATCTGCCATCAAGGTAAAGCACAAGAACCTTTCTTTCCAGCTCGCTTAGTAGTTCACCCATCTTCATTTCGATATCATCAAATTCTTCTTTGCTAATGATTAAATCTTCTGGGTTAAGCGCTTTAGCACCGGAAATGACGTCCAATAATGTTCTGTCTGATTCTTCATCATATATTGGCTTATCTAATGATACATAGGAATTTAACGGGATATGTTTTTGGCGAGTAGCTGTTTTAATTGCGGTGATAATTTGGCGGGTAATACATAATTCTGCAAAAGCCTTAAATGAAGTAAGCTTGTCCTCTCTGAAATCGCGGATAGACTTATAAAGTCCGATCATCCCCTCTTGAACAATGTCCTCTCGATCCGCTCCAATCAAGAAATAAGATCTTGCTTTTGCACGTACAAAATTGCGGTATTTCGTTATTAAGTAATCTAGCGCATCACTATCTCCGACATGAACCCTTTCAATGACTTGTTCATCTTCCAACTGGCAAAATTGCTCTCTGATGGATTTATCCTTGCTGTTGTTTAGATTCACTTCGATCCCCCCGACCGCACCTAGATAGAAATATTATACATTAATGGTTGAAATATCGTCAAGCTATTCTAGATTCCCACGCCGCCATTTTTCAAACGTTTTCAATACATCTTCTGACAATTCAATCTTGGATGCTGGTTTATCAGAAGTAATCTTTTTGACTCTCGTTTCAATCTTTCGTTCGATCACTTCAATCTCTCTTAAAAGCTCTCGAGCCGACTTTCGAAGAGCTCCTTGTCCAAAGATTGCCCATTGTTCTGTAAAGTCTGAGGTCGCCACATGAATCTGCGTCCGAATATTATTCAAATCCTGGGCAAGCTTTTCAATCCGCTCATCAGCTGTTTCATTCTCTCTCGTAAAGATGACCTCTACTCGGTGATTGATCCGCTTTTTTTCGATTCCTTTGACCATATGGGCATCGAATACGACAATGACTCGATACCCTGTGTATGCTTGATATTCTGCTAAATTTTGAATCAGTATGTCTCTGGCTTCTTCAAAGCTGTTTTCCTTTAAGTGCTGCAGCCGTGGCCAAGCACCTATCATGTTGTATCCATCGACTAAGAGGATGTCCATCTCTATTCTCCTAACGGATAACGTTTTCGATACACTTCATACATCAATAGACTAGCGGCAACTGACGCGTTTAACGAAGTGACCTTTCCGGCCATAGGCAACTTAATCAGAAAATCACACTTTTCTTTGATCAATCGGCCAATCCCTTTTCCTTCACTGCCAATCACGAGAGCAAGCGGCATCGTGCCATCAAATTGTCTGTAATCCTGTTTGGCAGACGCATCTGTTCCCGCAACCCAGATTCCCCTTTCTTTCATCTCATCAAGAGCTCTTGAAAGATTGGTGACTTTGGCAACAGGAATATGTTCAATTGCCCCAGTGGATGCTTTGGCAACGGTTGTCGTTAAGCCGACCGCTCTCCTTTTCGGAATCACAATCCCGTGTGCACCTACAGCATCTGCTGTACGCATAATGGAACCTAAATTATGCGGGTCTTCAATTTCATCTAAGATAAGAAAAAATGGCTGTTCATTCCGCTGTTCAGCGATTTGATATAGATCGTCCAATTCTGCATATTCATATGCTGCTACTTGTGCAACGATTCCCTGGTGCTGACCTGTTACCATTTGATCAAGCTTTTTCCTCGGAACATACTGAATGGTGATATTTTGTTTTTTTGCGAGTTCAATGACCTGCTGGGCTTGTCCTTTTACAGTGTTTTCTGCCATCCAGAGCTTGTATAACTCCCGATCTGACTTCAGTGTTTCAATCACTGCATTTTTCCCAATCACATAATCATGTTGCTGACTCATTTGGCTTCCTCCCTGACGTTCCGATTTCAATCGCCTGACTAATCAGCTCTTCTAAGCGTTCGTCCTGCTTTTCAATAAATAAATAACCCATGAGCGCTTCAAACGCCGTACTATAACGATACGTTTGAACGTCTGTGTTTTTAGGCACTGTGCCTGATTTTGCATTTCTTCCTCTTTTCAGCACCGCTTCTTCTGCTTCAGTGAAAAAGCCTTGCTGCTGAAGCGTAAATAAAATAGCTGCCTGAGATTTAGCTGAAACAATTTTGCTTGCTCGTTTGTGCAGCTCATTTGGTTTTGTCGCCCCCGTTTGGAGGAGGTGATGCCTCACATAGACTTCAAAAATGGCATCACCCATATAAGCAAGCGCAAGTCCGTTCAACTGTTTACCGTCTTTCAGCTTTTCAAAATTCAACATGACCTATTCTCCTCTTTTCCAGCGAGTACCTTGAGGAGTGTCCTCCAATACAATATTCATGCTCTTTAACTGGTCACGAATTTGATCAGATAGCGCAAAATCACGATTTCTTCTAGCCTCATTGCGTTTTTCAATTAACGCTTCTACTTCTTCATCGAGCGTATGCTTTTCTTCTAATGAAAAGCCAAGAACAGACGTGATTTCTTGGAACAAGCCGATAAATGCCTTGATCACTTCCTCCGAAGTATGATCATTTTCCATATAATAATTCGCCTGTTTTGCAAGTTCGAATAAAACAGAGATCGCATTTGCCGTATTGAAGTCATCATTCATTTCAGAAATAAATGTCGCTCGCTGCTCTTCAACCTTCGCCAGCCATTCAGCATTGTCTTCTGTGATATTCGTGCTGCTCTCGAGGCGATGATGTAAATTAGCATACGACGTTTTAAGCCGGTTAAACGCACTCTTTGTACTCTCTAGCAAATCCATTGAATAGTTAATTGGATGACGGTAGTGAACCGACAACATAAAGAAGCGAAGCACGTCAGGATCTTGTTCTTTCACAATGTCATGCACAAGCACAAAGTTGCCTAGTGATTTTGACATTTTTTCATTCTCAATATTAATATATCCGTTATGCATCCAATACTTTGCAAAAGGTTTGCCTGTCAAAGCCTCAGATTGAGCGATTTCATTTTCATGGTGAGGGAAGGTTAAATCCTGTCCGCCAGCATGAATATCGATCGTATCACCTAAATATTTTTTAACCATGGCCGAGCATTCGATGTGCCAGCCTGGTCGTCCTTCGCCCCACGGGCTATCCCATGAGATTTCTTGATCCTTTGCAGCCTTCCATAAAGCAAAGTCCAGCGCATCTCGTTTCTTCTCACCTACACGAATACGGGCACCTGTCTTCAGTTCATCAATCGACTGGTGAGAAAGCTTTCCGTAGCCTTCAAATGAGCGTGTGCTGTAATACACGTCGCCATCCGCTTCATAGGCGTAGCCCTTTTCAATCAATGTCGCAATAAATGCAATGATATCATCCATATTTTCCGTCACTCGCGGGTGAAGGTCAGCTTTTTTGCAACCTAGTGCACTGACGTCTTCAAAGTAGGCTTGAATAAAGCGGTCAGCAATCGTCGGGACATCTTCCCCGAGTTCATTGGCTGCTTTGATGAGCTTATCATCCACATCTGTAAAGTTTGAGACAAAGTTCACATCATAGCCGCTGTATTCTAAATACTTACGTACAGTGTCATAAACAATAGCAGGCCTTGCATTCCCGATATGAATGTAGTTATAAACGGTTGGTCCGCACACATACATCTTGACCTTTCCTGGCTCAAGCGGGACGAATTCTTCCTTCTTACGTGTCAATGTATTATAAATATTGATTGTCATGATTGTTCTTCCTTTCTGCTCAATGAAGCCAGCTCACCTTTTAGCTTTTCCATTTCTCGTTCCAATTCTTTGAAACGATCGGAAATTGGATCTGGCAAATCTTGATGATTGAGATCACGATTGATTTTCTTACCATTTTGAACGACGACTCGCCCAGGTATACCGACAACAGTAGAATGGTCGGGTACGTCCTTTAACACGACCGACCCCGCTCCAATCTTGGCTCCTTTTCCGACTGTAATGGAACCAAGCACCTTTGCACCTGTCGCAATGAGCGCATCGTCTAAAATGGTCGGGTGCCGCTTTCCCTTTTCTTTCCCTGTTCCCCCTAATGTCACGCCTTGGAAAACAGTGACGTTGTCTCCAATTTCACATGTTTCCCCAATCACCACTCCCATACCGTGGTCAATGAAGAAGCGCCTGCCAATGGTTGCCGCAGGGTGAATTTCAACCCCTGTGAAAAACCGGCTGACCTGAGAAATGATCCGCGCAAGAAAGTACAGCTTCCGCTTATAAAATGCATGCGCGATACGATGAGCCCAAATCGCATGAAGCCCTGAATAGGTTAGCACTACTTCAATATAGCTTCTAGCAGCAGGATCTTGATCAAACACAGTATCAATATCTTCTTTCAGCATTTTGAAAAACACATGCTCCCCCCGTTCTTCCCCATCAATCTCTCTTCGGACTTGCTCTCTTTTTTGGACAAATAAAAAACGCCTCTGCCATATGACAGAGACGTTTTGAAAACGCGGTTCCACTCTGTTTAGAAAGCCCTCATTTCGCAGCCTTCTCAACTTAATCCCATAACGGAGGGTACCGCCCTTGCATACTAACGTACTCGTGTTCCTCAAGGGTCTTGAGGGTGCATTTCCAACGTCTGCCCATAAGTCTCTTTCAGCCGGTGAAGACTCTTTCTGTGATGGACGAAAACATTGTACTTCTCCCTCGCAACGATTTCCTTATATTTGTTTAATGCGGTTTAATACCGTTTCTTTACCTAGTAGTTCAATACTTTGCGGAAGTTCTGGGCCATGCGTTTGTCCTGTGACAGCCACACGAATTGGCATGAATAGTTTCTTGCCTTTATGCCCTGTTTCTTTTTGTACCGCTTTAATAGCAGCCTTGATTTCATCAGGTGTGAAAGATTCAAGTCGTTCAAGCTGACCAGCAAAAGATGCCATGACTTCTGGTACTTGCTCCTCTGCTAGAACTTCCTTTGCCTCTTGATTATACTCAATTTGCTCCTTAAAGAACAACTCTGTTAACTCAACAATTTCTGCTCCATAGCTTAATTGTTCGTGATACAGAGCAATCAGCTTGCGTACCCACGTGTTTTCTTCGTCTGACAGCTGCTCGCTTACCTTGCCTGCCTTTTGAAGATGCGGAAGCGTTAACGCAACAACCTGATCAAGATCAAGTGCCTTCACGTATTGGTTATTCACCCATTTTAGTTTATGCATATCGAATAGAGCTGGTGACTTAGAAAGTCGGTTTACATCGAAAATGTCGATGAATTGCTCTTTTGTAAACAGTTCTTCTTCGCCCACTGGAGACCATCCAAGTAGTGCAATGAAGTTGAATAGGGCTTCTGGTAAATAGCCCAAGTTTTTATATTGCTCGATGAATTGAATAATGGATTCATCACGCTTGCTTAATTTCTTGCGGTTCTCGTTCACAATCAGCGTCATATGTCCGAATAGCGGAACATCCCAGCCGAATGCATTGAAGATCATGATTTGTTTAGGCGTATTCGAAATGTGATCCTCTCCGCGGAGAATGTGAGTCATTTTCATCAAATAATCATCCACTGCTACAGCGAAGTTATAAGTTGGCGTACCATCTTTCTTCACAATGACAAAGTCACCGATGCCGTCTGTCTCAAATGAAATATCGCCTTTGACCATGTCGTCAAATTTGATAATTTCTCCTTTTGGCACTCGGAAGCGGATGCTTGGCTCTCTTCCTTCAGCAATCAGCTTGTCCTCTTCTTCTTTTGATAAATGACTGCATTTACCAGAATATCGAGGCATTTCACTGCGGGCGATTTGTGCTTCACGCTCTTCCTCTAGCTCTTCAGCCGTACAATAGCACTTATACGCCAAGTCCTTCTCTAGCAGCTCATCATAATACTTTTTATAAATATCATTACGCTCTGATTGTCTGTAAGGGCCGTAGCCGCCATCTTTATCAATGCTCTCATCCCAATCAATACCGAGCCATTGCAGGTGGCGAAGCTGGCTTTCTTCTCCGCCCTCTACATTGCGCTTTTGATCCGTATCTTCGATTCGAATAATAAATTTGCCGCCTTGACTGCGTGCGAACAAATAGTTGAAAAGAGCCGTTCTAGCATTCCCAATATGTAAATGACCAGTTGGACTCGGTGCATAACGAACACGCACTTCATTTCCCATGAGTTTAACTTCCTTTCATCTGCATCATGTTGTCTGACACCAATTTTTTATAAACGTATTTTATCATCAAATCCCATTCTCATCAAAATGAGTTTTACTTTTTCTGAAGAAGAACAGTTGCCTGAGAGGCAATTCCTTCGCCTCTTCCTGTAAATCCGAGTTTCTCTGTCGTTGTTGCTTTCACATTCACCTGTGTGACATCTGCCTCAAGCGCTTCTGCAATCTTCTCACACATCGGTTGAATGTAAGGTGCCATTTTGGGCTTTTGCGCCATGATGGTGCAATCAATATTCACAAGTGTGTAGCCTTTTTCCTTTACTAGTGCCCACACATGTTGCAGTAATTTAAAAGAATCCGCATCCTTAAACTCAGGATCTGTGTCTGGGAAATGTCTGCCGATATCTCCTTCAGCAATCGCACCTAGGCAGGCATCTGCCACTGTGTGAAGCAGTACATCAGCGTCTGAATGCCCAAGCAGCCCCTTTTCATAAGGGATGGTGACCCCGCCAATAATCAAAGGTCTTCCCTCTGTTAATTGATGTACATCAAAGCCTTGTCCTATTCTCAACATGATCTAGTACCCTCTTTCCGCATCCATAATTGCCTTGGCAACCAATAAATCATCCGGTGTCGTCAGCTTAATATTGGTGTAATCTCCTTGGACAATATACACGTTTTCACCATGTAATTGTTCCACAAGACTGGCGTCGTCTGTTCCAAGGAAACCGGTCCGCTCTGCATATTCATGCGCCTCTTTTAAAATAGAATGACGAAAAGCTTGTGGGGTCTGGACTGCCCACAAGCTCTGACGTTCAATGGTTTGTTCCACTTTGCCTTCTTGAACGCGTTTGATTGTGTCTTTCACTGGTACCGCTACAACTGCGGAGCCTTTTTCAATCGCTGCTTTAACGAGCAAGTCAATCTGTGTATGCTTAATAAAAGGCCTTGCCCCATCATGAACAAGCACGATGTCCGCATCTTTCACAGCCTTTAATCCTTCGTATACACTTTGCTGACGTTCTTCGCCGCCAGTGACAAGTGAAACAGGCGTTTGAAAAGCGTGTACCTTGAGTAGCCTTTCAAAGTCTTGACGCTCCTCTTCATTGATCGCTAGGATCATGCGTTTGCATTGAGCATGAGCGTCAAACACCTTTAGTGTATGAATAATAACCGGCATTCTTTTCAGCTCAATAAAAAGCTTATTGCGGCCGGCCTTCATTCGTTTCCCCTGCCCCGCAGCCGGAATAACTACTTCATAATACATGTTCGTTCTCCCTTTAGAGCGCCTTCTCCAGAAGTTTTGGCTTCGCAAAAATCATTCTTCCAGCAGCAGTCTGCAGCACACTTGTGACGAGCACATCGATGTCTTTTCCAATGTAATTGCGTCCTTCTTCGACCACAATCATCGTACCGTCATCTAAGTACGCAACACCTTGGTTATGCTCTTTCCCATCTTTAATGACCTGTACCTTCATTTCTTCCCCAGGCAGCACAACCGGTTTCACCGCATTGGCTAGATCATTGATGTTTAACACTGCTACTTTTTGAAGTTCGCATACTTTATTTAAATTAAAATCATTTGTCACAACAACACCTGAAGTTAATTTAGCGAGCTTCACAAGCTTGCTATCAACCTCTTGAATGTCTTCAAAGTCACCTTCGTAAATTTCAACTTTGATATCTAATTCTTTTTGAATACGATTTAAAATATCAAGACCTCTTCGGCCTCTATTTCTCTTTAATACATCAGAAGAGTCTGCAATATGCTGTAATTCCTCGAGCACAAATTGAGGAATGACCATGACGCCTTCTAAGAATCCAGTTTGACAAATATCTGCGATTCTTCCATCAATGATAACACTTGTGTCTAAAATTTTCAGCTTTTTATCTTCTATTTCAGGTTCATCATCGGCTGCTCCTTTTTTCTTGGTGACCTTTGCAGATCGGGAGAACAGCCCCATCATTTCATCCTTCTTCTTAAAGCCTACCTGAAATCCAAGGTATCCTAAAAAGAAAGCCAGGAAAATCGGAATAATGGTACCAAAAATATGATATGGGATATTGTTTAGCGGGATCACGTTTACAATAAGATATGCTAGAATAAGTCCAAATACTAATCCGAAACTTCCAGAAATAAGATCAGGAAGAGGCGCCTTTAATAGAGAATCCTCGATCCATTTCACCCAATTAACCACATAGCCTGTGCACCATTTGCCGATGATAAAGAACACAGCGGCTCCTATTAGTGCTGAAGAGTAAGCATTTGTTATGAAAGGTATGTCCTTTACATTTAACAGCAGAAATAACTCTGGAATGATAAAAATCCCTACAACTGCACCAAAAATGATAAAAAACGCCTGAACGATTCTTTTTAACATACCTTCACCTCCTTTATTTTTCATCTGTCAATCCACCCTCACCTGACATTGATATATGTTTAAGTTTCCTATCATAATCAATAGAAAACAAAAGCATCATTAATATACCCATATTCATCCATTTTTAACCGTATTTAAGAAAAATTTCTCTTCTTACAGCTGCCGGTCGATATAATGTTTTTCTTGCAGCCTTTTTAATCCTTTTTTTATCTTTTTCGCTCTTACTTCTCCAATTCCTTCTACTTCATCCAAATCTTGTACATCCGCTTCCATAATTCGATCTAACACACCGAACGCTTCAACCACGTTTTCGACGATTGGCATAGGCAGTCTAGGGATTTTGTGAAGCAGTCTGTAGCCTCTTGTGTACACATATTCGTCAATATTTGTAGAAGCTGGATAGCCAAGTAACTTGTACAGAATGGAGTCATCTAAAAGCTCAAAGCTCGACATATCTTGGAGCTGTTTAAGCAGAACATATGGATCTTTAATCTTTTCTTTCACATAATCTTTAATAAATAAAGCCGCTTCCTGCTCCATATCTGTAATCAATTCATTGACTTGCAGACGGATCAAATGCCCTTCTGTTCCGAGCTCTTTGATATACATATTGATTTCATTTTTGATTCTGAGCACCATCTCGTAACGATGGAGCACGGATAATACATCACCAAAGGTCACAAGCTCTTCAAATTCTAGGGCGCTTAGCGTAGAAATGGCGTGATCTAAAATGGTTTTATATTTCTCAAGTGTTTGTATCGCTTGGTTGGCCTTCGTTAAAATAAAGCCAATATCTTTCAGCGTATAACGACGATTCCCTTGGTATAAGGTAATGACGTTCCTCCGTTCAGATATCGCAATGATTAAGCAGCCTGTCTGCTTCGCTACACGTTCAGCTGTACGGTGCCTCATGCCTGTTTCCGATGAATGGATCGTTGCATCTGGCATGAGCTGTGTATTCGCATACAAGATTTTTTGACCAGAATCGCTTAAAATAATGGCCCCGTCCATCTTAGCCAATTCATATAAATGTGCTGGAGAGAAGGCAGAGTTAATATGAAACCCTCCATCTACAACACTCTTTACTTTGTCGTTATAACCAACAACAATAAGCCCGCCAGTATTTGCCCTCAGGACATTTTCAATCCCAGCCCGAAGAGGTGTCCCTGGTGCCACAAACTGTACGATATCTAAGAGATCGAGTTCTTTCGCTCCTTTTTTCTCTTTTTCCATTTCTATGATCCCCCTAGTGAAATTCGAAGTGCCTCCGCTACATTTTCTACACCGACTAACTCAATCCCTCTCGGCTTTTTCCATCCATCTATATTCGCCTGAGGAATAAACATTCGCTTAAATCCAAGTTTCGCAGCTTCCTGCACACGCTGTTCAATTCTTGATACTCTTCTGACTTCTCCCGTCAGACCGACCTCTCCTATAAAACAATCCGCTTGATGCGGCGCTGCGTCTTTAAAGCTTGATGCAATACTGACCGCAATGGCCAAGTCAATCGCCGGTTCGTCAAGCTTCACACCGCCTGCGACCTTTAAATACGCATCCTGGTTTTGCAGCAGCAGTCCGACACGTTTTTCTAAAACCGCCATGAGCAGTGACACTCGATTATGATCAAGACCAGTGGCCATTCTGCGCGGATTCCCAAAGCTTGTCGGTGAAATTAATGCTTGTATCTCGACAAGAACAGGTCTTGTTCCTTCCATTGAGGCAACAACACACGAACCAGATACACCTGCCGAACGTTCTTCTAAGAAAATTTCGGATGGGTTTAATACTTCCGTGAGCCCTTCCTCTCTCATTTCAAAAATCCCTAGTTCATTCGTTGAACCAAATCGATTTTTCACCGCACGCAAGATACGAAACGTATGATGACGCTCGCCTTCAAAATAAAGAACCGTGTCCACCATATGCTCTAAAAGGCGTGGACCTGCGATCGAGCCTTCTTTGGTCACGTGACCAACGATAAATATTGGAATCCCATTTGTCTTGGCAATTTTCATCAGCTGTGCTGTACATTCTCTCACTTGAGATACAGACCCAGGAGCTGACGTAATATCACTTTGATAAACGGTTTGAATCGAATCCACCACGACAAAAGCGGGTTTCATCTCTTGTATAGCAGACGTTATATACTCCATATCGGTTTCAGCCAAAACATGTAAAGAGGTGCTTTTTATGCCAAGGCGGTCCGCTCTTAGCTTCGTTTGTTTAATGGACTCCTCACCAGATATGTATAATACATTCTGATTTTTGTCTGAGAGCTGTGCTGATACTTGTAATAATAATGTGGACTTCCCAATCCCAGGATCTCCGCCAATGAGAACAAGAGAGCCTTTGACAATTCCACTTCCTAATACTCGGTTAAATTCTTCTAAATTCGTTTTGATTCGGGGTTCATCAGATGTTTCAATTGCAGATATAGGTGAAGGTTTTTGAATGGTTTGAACAGAATGATTAAAAGCACTTCGACGGTTTGCCGGCTCTTTGCGAACGACCTCTTCTGTCATACTGTTCCACGTGCCGCAGCCTGGACATTTCCCCATCCATTTGGCTGACTCATAACCGCACGATTGGCATATAAATTTTGATTTTGTCTTAGCCATAGATTGAAGAATACAACTCCTTATACTGGTCAGAAATAAGTAAAGGGAGGCATACACCTGACTGGTATGCCTCACACTTTTTTCTTACTATATTAGTTCGTAGCAGCCGTCGTTTTTACGACAATTTCTCCATCTTCCACATCTAATACGATTTGTTGACCTTTTTCAATATTACCCTTCAGAAGCTCCTCAGAAAGTCGATCTTCCACATGCTTTTGAATCGCTCTTCTTAACGGACGCGCACCGTACTCAAGGTCTACACCTTCGTCGGCAATCTTCGCTTTTGCTGCTTCTGTCAATTCGATTGAAAGGTCTTGTTCTTTTAATCGTTTCGTCAATTGATCAGACATGAGAGACACGATCTCTTTTAGATGTTTCTTTTCAAGAGAATGGAAGACAATGATTTCATCAATACGGTTGATGAATTCTGGTCTAAACGCACGTTTCAACTCGCCCATCACTTTGCCTTTCATATCCTTGTAATTTTGACCTTCATCCTGCACATTAAAGCCAACATATTTATTTCGCTTCAGTTCACTAGCTCCAACGTTGGATGTCATGATTAAAATCGTGTTTCTAAAGTCAACAGTACGCCCTTTAGAATCAGTCAGACGACCATCCTCTAACACTTGCAGTAAGATGTTGAATACATCTGGATGCGCCTTTTCAATCTCATCTAAAAGCACAACAGAATAAGGTTTTCTTCTCACTTTTTCAGTCAGTTGTCCGCCTTCTTCATAGCCAACATAGCCTGGAGGTGACCCAACAAGTCTAGATGTAGAGTGTTTTTCCATGTATTCAGACATATCGATACGAATCATCGCTTCTTCATCACCGAAAATAGACTCTGCGAGTGCTCTTGCAAGCTCCGTTTTACCAACTCCTGTTGGGCCTAAGAAGATAAATGAGCCGATTGGACGTTTTGGATCTTTTAAGCCAGCACGCGCACGTCTCACAGCTTTTGCTACAGCGACAACCGCTTCATCCTGCCCAATTACACGAGAATGGAGTAATTGTTCCATATTTAGAAGCTTATCTGTTTCGGTTTGGGCAATTTTTGAAACAGGCACTCCCGTCCAGCTAGAGACAACCATTGCGATATCATCCACTGATACCTCTGAATTCTCCTGACCTTGCTTTTCTTTCCAAGATTTCTTTGTGACTTCTACTTTTTCACGCAAACGCTGCTCTGTATCGCGAAGAGAAGCTGCTTTTTCAAATTCCTGACTTTGAACAGCCGCATCCTTTTCCTTGCGTACTTCATCTAGCTTTTGCTCTAGTTCTTTTAGGTTAGGCGGTGTTGTGAAAGAACGTAAGCGGACTTTCGACCCTGCCTCATCAATTAAATCAATCGCCTTATCTGGAAGGAAACGATCAGATATATAACGGTCAGATAACTTCACCGCCGCCTCAATCGCTTCATCTGTAATGGACACACGGTGATGTGCCTCATAACGATCTCGAAGTCCTCTTAAAATTTGAATACTTTCATCAACAGATGGCTGATCTACTTGAATTGGCTGGAAACGTCGTTCAAGCGCAGCATCCTTTTCAATATATTTACGGTACTCATCTAACGTTGTCGCCCCAATACATTGAAGCTCTCCACGTGCTAAGGATGGTTTGAGAATATTAGATGCGTCAATCGCACCCTCTGCTCCACCAGCACCAATCAATGTATGAAGCTCATCAATGAAGAGAATGATATTTCCTGCCTGACGAATTTCGTCCATGACTTTTTTCAAGCGATCCTCAAATTCACCACGATATTTCGTTCCCGCTACAACAGTTCCCATATCAAGCGTCATCACTCGTTTATCGCGCAGGATTTCAGGCACTTCATTATGAATAATTTGCTGTGCCAGACCTTCAGCAATGGCTGTTTTACCAACACCAGGCTCACCAATCAGCACAGGGTTATTCTTTGTTCTTCTGCTTAAAACCTCGATGACACGCTGAATTTCTTTGCTTCGTCCAATGACAGGGTCCAAGCTATCTTCTTTCGCAATCGCTGTTAAATCTCTTGCCAAGCTATCTAATGTTGGTGTATTTGCATTGCTGTTAGAGCCAGCGGCAGATGCACCTGTTTCATTGCTGCCAAGCAGCTGCAGGACTTGCTGACGTGCTTTATTTAAGCTCACTCCGAGGTTATTTAACACGCGGGCAGCTACACCCTCTCCCTCGCGAATAAGACCTAATAGAATATGTTCTGTCCCTACATAGGAATGACCTAGCTTTCTTGCTTCATCCATTGAAAGCTCAGTGACCTTCTTCGCTCTAGGCGTATAATGAGGAATAGCTTGAGACACCTCTTGCCCTCTTCCAATCAAGCTTTCGACTTCTTTTTGGATTTTATCTGAAACAAGGCCCAGTGCTTCTAACGCTTTTGCGGCGATGCCCTCACCCTCACGAACTAGACCAAGTAAAATGTGTTCAGTACCAATGTTCTTATGGCCTAGGCGAATGGCTTCTTCTTGTGCAAGTGCTAATACCTTTTGAGCTCTTTCAGTGAATCTTCCAAACATCATATCGTTTCATCCTCCTGTCCATTCCTATGCATTTCTAAACGCAGCCTTTCTCTAATAATCGCTGCTCGTTTTATATCTCGTTCATTTGGCTCCAGAGCTCCTCCTGAATATTGTTGAAGAAAGCCAGGCTGTGTCAAAATCATGAGTTCATTCAGTATATTACTTGAAAGCCCCTTAATGATACCTAAATCAATTCCAAGGCGCACATCTGACAAACACTTTGCTGTTTCCTTTGATTCAATCATACGACAATTGGACAAAATCCCTAACGAACGATACACTCTGTCCTCAAGTTCAATTTTAGATGTTTGATATAACGCTTTTCGTGCAGATCGCTCTTGTTCAATGAGCTGAGCGGTCACACTATTTAAATCATCTACAATGTCTTCTTCTGATTGACCAAGTGTCATTTGATTTGAAATTTGAAAGATGTTCCCTATTGCTTCGCTGCCTTCACCATAAATTCCTCTGACTACAAGACCTAATTGATTAATCGCCGGAATAATCCGATTCATTTGTCTTGTGAGGGCTAAAGCTGGTAAATGCATCATGACCGAAGCCCTAATACCTGTACCTACATTGGTTGGACAGCTAGTTAAGTATCCTCGCTTTTCAGAAAACGCATAATCCACTTGCTCTTCAATCCAGTCATCTATCTGGTTAGCCGCTTTCAGTGCATTGGCTAGTTGGAATCCTGGGAATAAGCATTGGATCCGAATATGGTCTTCTTCATTCAGCATCACACTGATTTCTTCATTTTCAGAAAGCAAACAACCGCCAAATCTTGATTCTGCTAAGTTTGGGCTAATCAAATGCTTTTCAACAAGTACCCTCTTTGCTAAAGGCTGTGTTTCATTCATTCGAATTAGAACAAAGTTTCCGATGTCCTTCACTTCCTGGCTAGCAAACTTTTGCTCGAATTGCTGGAGAACAGCTTCAGCCTCTTCCTGAGAAAACTGAGTTGGGAAACGAACATGCTCTAGATTGCGCGCTAGCCTGATTCGACTGCTTAGAACAATGTCACTTTCTGGTCCTTTTTGTTTCATCCATTGACTTAAAGCGTCTTGAATAAAATGCTGGAGCGACATGTTGTTAATCTCCCTCCCTCTGCTGAGATTGCTCATGCTCTAAAGCACGAATTTGATCTCGAACTTCCGCTGCTTTTTCAAACTCTTCTTGTTCAATTAACTGCTTTAGCTCTTGCTGCATCAACTCAAGTTTCCGGCGCACATGAAGACTGCCGGCAATCCGTTTAGGCACTTTTCCATGATGGACTGTATTTCCACTATGGACTTTCCGTAAAACAGGGTTTAGATACTGATCAAATGAACGATAGCATTCTGCACAGCCAAAACGGCCTGTTTTTCTGAATTGTTGAAAGGTTAAGCCACATTTAGGACATTGATCCACTTCTCTCGCTTCTTGAAAAATGGATGATCCCTTATTCGTACTTGTGGTAAAGCTAGGATCAATATTCAGTAAGCCTGATAATAGGTTGTGAATCGAGAAACCTTGGTTTCCACTCATAGCATATGAATCACTGTTTTCTTTTGCACATTGTTCACATATGTGCATTTCCTGTTTTTCTCCATTTATAACTTTCGTAAAGTGAAAAGTGGCTGGTCTCTCATTGCATTCTTGACAAATCAATCTTTTCACCCGCTTTACTTTAATTTCAAAGCATTTAACATCGCTTTCATCATCCGAGCCCGTAATTCATCCCGTTCAGGTAAATCAATGTGCAAAACAGAACGGTCCATGACACTGATCATCATCTTTGCTTCTCTTTCAGATAAAATGTTATTTTCGACAAGACGCATGATGATATGATCAGAGGCAGCCTGTGATAAACGATGATATATTTGGGAAATAATATTGTTCAATAAGTCGACTTCATCATTCATTTTGACTTTAATGATGCGGATATAGCCACCGCCGCCACGCTTACTTTCAACGATATAGCCTCTCTCGCTCGTAAAGCGTGTATTGATAACATAGTTAATTTGTGAAGGTACGCATTGAAACTTATCTGCAATTTCATTGCGCTTAATTTCTAATATTTCTCGACCATTCTGATCCAAGACTTCTTTCAAATACTGCTCGATGATATCAGAAATATTTTGTGCCACTCCGCCTCCTCCTCCATTGACTTTGACTATATTTGACTTTAATCTTACTATAAATTTTTTCGGTCGATTTTTCAAGATAATCGCTCAACTAAGAATATTATTTCCACATTTATATGGTGTCAAACCTCTCAAAAACACAAAAAAGACCAGTTCCGTATGGAACTGATCCTTATACAAGCTTGGCGACGTCCTACTCTCACAGGGGGAGACCCCCAACTACCATCGGCGCTGAAGAGCTTAACTTCCGTGTTCGGTATGGGAACGGGTGTGACCTCTTCGCTATCGCCACCAAACCTGATGGAGAGAATGTTCTCTCAAAACTAGATAACAATGTTCAAACTTCACATTAGAATATAGGTTAAGTCCTCGATCTATTAGTATCTGTCAGCTCCACGTGTCACCACGCTTCCACCTCAGACCTATCAACCTGATCATCTTTCAGGGATCTTACTTCCTTGCGGAATGGGAAATCTCATCTTGAGGGGGGCTTCATGCTTAGATGCTTTCAGCACTTATCCCGTCCGCACATAGCTACCCAGCGATGCCCTTGGCAGAACAACTGGTACACCAGCGGTGCGTCCATCCCGGTCCTCTCGTACTAAGGACAGCTCCTCTCAAATTTCCTGCGCCCGCGACGGATAGGGACCGAACTGTCTCACGACGTTCTGAACCCAGCTCGCGTACCGCTTTAATGGGCGAACAGCCCAACCCTTGGGACCGACTACAGCCCCAGGATGCGATGAGCCGACATCGAGGTGCCAAACCTCCCCGTCGATGTGGACTCTTGGGGGAGATAAGCCTGTTATCCCCGGGGTAGCTTTTATCCGTTGAGCGATGGCCCTTCCATGCGGAACCACCGGATCACTAAGCCCGACTTTCGTCCCTGCTCGACTTGTAGGTCTCGCAGTCAAGCTCCCTTGTGCCTTTACACTCTGCGAATGATTTCCAACCATTCTGAGGGAACCTTTGGGCGCCTCCGTTACATTTTAGGAGGCGACCGCCCCAGTCAAACTGCCCACCTGACACTGTCTCCCTGCCCGATAAGGGCAGCGGGTTAGAAGGTCAATACAGCCAGGGTAGTATCCCACCGATGCCTCCACCGAAGCTAGCGCTCCGGTTTCCAAGGCTCCTACCTATCCTGTACAAGCTGTACCAACATTCAATATCAGGCTGCAGTAAAGCTCCACGGGGTCTTTCCGTCCTGTCGCGGGTAACCTGCATCTTCACAGGTACTATAATTTCACCGAGTCTCTCGTTGAGACAGTGCCCAGATCGTTGCGCCTTTCGTGCGGGTCGGAACTTACCCGACAAGGAATTTCGCTACCTTAGGACCGTTATAGTTACGGCCGCCGTTTACTGGGGCTTCAATTCGCACCTTCGCTTACGCTAAGCGCTCCTCTTAACCTTCCAGCACCGGGCAGGCGTCAGCCCCTATACTTCGCCTTACGGCTTCGCAGAGACCTGTGTTTTTGCTAAACAGTCGCCTGGGCCTATTCACTGCGGCTTCTCGGGGCTTTAACACCCTAAGAAGCACCCCTTCTCCCGAAGTTACGGGGTCATTTTGCCGAGTTCCTTAACGAGAGTTCTCTCGATCACCTTAGGATTCTCTCCTCGCCTACCTGTGTCGGTTTGCGGTACGGGCACCTCTCACCTCGCTAGAGGCTTTTCTTGGCAGTGTGGAATCAGGAACTTCGCTACTAAATTTCGCTCGCCATCACAGCTCAGCCTTCACGGGAAACGGATTTGCCTATTTCCCAGCCTAACTGCTTGGACGCGGATATCCAATACCGCGCTTACCCTATCCTCCTGCGTCCCCCCATTGCTCAAATGGTGAGGAGGTGGTACAGGAATATCAACCTGTTGTCCATCGCCTACGCCTTTCGGCCTCGGCTTAGGTCCCGACTAACCCTGAGCGGACGAGCCTTCCTCAGGAAACCTTAGGCATTCGGTGGACGGGATTCTCACCCGTCTTTCGCTACTCATACCGGCATTCTCACTTCTAAGCGCTCCACCAGTCCTTCCGGTCTGACTTCACAGCACTTAGAACGCTCTCCTACCACTGTTCGTAAGAACAGTCCGCAGCTTCGGTGATACGTTTAGCCCCGGTACATTTTCGGCGCAGAGTCACTCGACCAGTGAGCTATTACGCACTCTTTAAATGGTGGCTGCTTCTAAGCCAACATCCTGGTTGTCTAAGCAACTCCACATCCTTTTCCACTTAACGTATACTTTGGGACCTTAGCTGGCGGTCTGGGCTGTTTCCCTTTCGACTACGGATCTTATCACTCGCAGTCTGACTCCCAAGGATAAGTCATCGGCATTCGGAGTTTGACTGAATTCGGTAACCCGGTAGGGGCCCCTAGTCCAATCAGTGCTCTACCTCCGAGACTCTTACCTTGAGGCTAGCCCTAAAGCTATTTCGGAGAGAACCAGCTATCTCCAGGTTCGATTGGCATTTCACCCCTACCCACACCTCATCCCCGCACTTTTCAACGTGCGTGGGTTCGGGCCTCCATTCAGTGTTACCTGAACTTCACCCTGGACATGGGTAGATCACCTGGTTTCGGGTCTACGACCACGTACTCATGCGCCCTATTCAGACTCGCTTTCGCTGCGGCTCCGCATCTTCTGCTTAACCTTGCACGGGATCGTAACTCGCCGGTTCATTCTACAAAAGGCACGCCATCACCCTTTAACGGGCTCTGACTACTTGTAGGCACACGGTTTCAGGATCTATTTCACTCCCCTTCCGGGGTGCTTTTCACCTTTCCCTCACGGTACTGGTTCACTATCGGTCACTAGGGAGTATTTAGCCTTGGGAGATGGTCCTCCCGGATTCCGACGGAATTTCACGTGTTCCGCCGTACTCAGGATCCACTCTGGAGAGAACAACATTTCAGTTACAGGGCTGTTACCTTCTTTGGCGGGCCTTTCCAGACCTCTTCGCTTATATCGTTCCTTTGTAACTCCGTATAGAGTGTCCTACAACCCCAAGAGGCAAGCCTCTTGGTTTGGGCTGTTCCCGTTTCGCTCGCCGCTACTCAGGGAATCGCATTTGCTTTCTCTTCCTCCGGGTACTTAGATGTTTCAGTTCCCCGGGTATGCCTTCTCATACTCTATGTATTCAAGTATGGATACTACTCCATTACGAGCAGTGGGTTTCCCCATTCGGAAATCTCCGGATCAAAGCTTGCTTACAGCTCCCCGAAGCATATCGGTGTTCGTCCCGTCCTTCATCGGCTCCTAGTGCCAAGGCATCCACCGTGCGCCCTTTCTAACTTAACCATTTCTTACTTTAGAAAGAATCACTATGTGTGATGAACTTTGCATTGCATTCAATGTGAATGTATTACTTATTGTTATCTAGTTTTCAAAGAACAATCCTGTCTCGCTAGAGACATGTCTTGAAGGAATGATCCTTCAAAACTAAACAAGACGAAAACGCACGCTGCTCCATATATCCTTAGAAAGGAGGTGATCCAGCCGCACCTTCCGATACGGCTACCTTGTTACGACTTCACCCCAATCATCTGCCCCACCTTCGGCGGCTGGCTCCATAAAGGTTACCTCACCGACTTCGGGTGTTGCAAACTCTCGTGGTGTGACGGGCGGTGTGTACAAGGCCCGGGAACGTATTCACCGCGGCATGCTGATCCGCGATTACTAGCGATTCCAGCTTCACGCAGTCGAGTTGCAGACTGCGATCCGAACTGAGAACAGATTTATGGGATTGGCTAAACCTTGCGGTCTCGCAGCCCTTTGTTCTGTCCATTGTAGCACGTGTGTAGCCCAGGTCATAAGGGGCATGATGATTTGACGTCATCCCCACCTTCCTCCGGTTTGTCACCGGCAGTCACCTTAGAGTGCCCAACTAAATGCTGGCAACTAAGATCAAGGGTTGCGCTCGTTGCGGGACTTAACCCAACATCTCACGACACGAGCTGACGACAACCATGCACCACCTGTCACTCTGTCCCCGAAGGGAAAGCCCTATCTCTAGGGTTGTCAGAGGATGTCAAGACCTGGTAAGGTTCTTCGCGTTGCTTCGAATTAAACCACATGCTCCACCGCTTGTGCGGGCCCCCGTCAATTCCTTTGAGTTTCAGTCTTGCGACCGTACTCCCCAGGCGGAGTGCTTAATGCGTTAGCTGCAGCACTAAGGGGCGGAAACCCCCTAACACTTAGCACTCATCGTTTACGGCGTGGACTACCAGGGTATCTAATCCTGTTCGCTCCCCACGCTTTCGCTCCTCAGCGTCAGTTACAGACCAGAGAGTCGCCTTCGCCACTGGTGTTCCTCCACATCTCTACGCATTTCACCGCTACACGTGGAATTCCACTCTCCTCTTCTGCACTCAAGTTTCCCAGTTTCCAATGACCCTCCCCGGTTGAGCCGGGGGCTTTCACATCAGACTTAAGAAACCGCCTGCGAGCCCTTTACGCCCAATAATTCCGGACAACGCTTGCCACCTACGTATTACCGCGGCTGCTGGCACGTAGTTAGCCGTGGCTTTCTGGTTAGGTACCGTCAAGGTGCGAGCAGTTACTCTCGCACTTGTTCTTCCCTAACAACAGAGCTTTACGATCCGAAAACCTTCATCACTCACGCGGCGTTGCTCCGTCAGACTTTCGTCCATTGCGGAAGATTCCCTACTGCTGCCTCCCGTAGGAGTCTGGGCCGTGTCTCAGTCCCAGTGTGGCCGATCACCCTCTCAGGTCGGCTACGCATCGTCGCCTTGGTGAGCCATTACCCCACCAACTAGCTAATGCGCCGCGGGTCCATCTGTAAGTGACAGCCGAAACCGTCTTTCATCCTTGAACCATGCGGTTCAAGGAACTATCCGGTATTAGCTCCGGTTTCCCGGAGTTATCCCAGTCTTACAGGCAGGTTACCCACGTGTTACTCACCCGTCCGCCGCTAACATCTGGGAGCAAGCTCCCTTCTGTTCGCTCGACTTGCATGTATTAGGCACGCCGCCAGCGTTCGTCCTGAGCCAGGATCAAACTCTCCGAAAAAGTACAAAACCGAAGTTTTGTTTTTCGTCAGCGTTTGACTGACTACCTATGATATAACATAGGATTTTTTTATAAAAACTCGAATTAACAGGTACGTTTTGTCTTGTTTAGTTTTCAAAGATCATATTGGTGGAGCCTAGCGGGATCGAACCGCTGACCTCCTGCGTGCAAGGCAGGCGCTCTCCCAGCTGAGCTAAGGCCCCATAAAAGATGGTCGGGAAGACAGGATTCGAACCTGCGACCCCTTGGTCCCAAACCAAGTGCTCTACCAAGCTGAGCTACTTCCCGATCTTAATGGCGCGCCCGAGAGGAGTCGAACCCCTAACCTTTTGATCCGTAGTCAAACGCTCTATCCAATTGAGCTACGGGCGCTTATTGTATAATGCCGAGGGCCGGACTTGAACCGGCACGGTAGTCACCTACCGCAGGATTTTAAGTCCTGTGTGTCTGCCAATTCCACCACCCCGGCGTGGATGGTATAAGCGGAAGACGGGATTCGAACCCGCGACCCCCACCTTGGCAAGGTGGTGTTCTACCACTGAACTACTTCCGCATTACAGGATTTCTTTATTTTATTTGGCAATGCGGGTGAAGGGACTTGAACCCCCACGTCATAAAGACACTAGATCCTAAGTCTAGCGCGTCTGCCAATTCCGCCACACCCGCATGAAACATGGTGAGCCATGAAGGACTCGAACCTTCGACCCTCTGATTAAAAGTCAGATGCTCTACCAACTGAGCTAATGGCTCGCTTTAAAAGCGACTTGTCTATCTTACCATATGAAACTGGTGCCGGCAAGAGGACTTGAACCCCCAACCTACTGATTACAAGTCAGTTGCTCTACCAGTTGAGCTACACCGGCTTTATCTATCCTAACATTATGTAAGAATAAATATGGTGGAGGATGACGGGCTCGAACCGCCGACCCTCTGCTTGTAAGGCAGATGCTCTCCCAGCTGAGCTAATCCTCCATATTGTGTTGTCATTTCGAATGTCTCTCGATCCGACAAGTAGTATTATATAACGATAAGATATTGTTTGTAAAGACTTTTTTAAAATAATTTTTGAATTTATTTTAACGTTGTTTTTTTCATCTTTTCGTTAAGGCACCTAAAGAAGTTTACCACTTGTCTCATCATTTTAAAAGTCTTTTTTTCATTTTTTTATGTTTTTTTGTTAAAAAGCGCTATAATAAAGCTTTATTGGTGTGAAATGACCCTTTTCATGCTTTTTATATGCTTGTTTTCTTCAATATATCTTCTCATACAAATCATCTAGAGAAGGGATTCTTTTATTATTTTATTTTTCTGAGAAATCATTTTCATGCAAAAATATCCGTAAATGATGCTGTTCTTTACCATCTTCAATATTAAAGTGTTACTTGGTTAACAAGTTAGTTATTGATTCTTTCTTGTCCTTACTTAGAGCGGGCGAAAAAATTGACTGAAGGTGCTATATGTTCTTTGGCAATACTCAGTTATCTAGTGTGTCTCTAAACAGCCCTCTGTATCTGGTTGCCAAAGAAAATTCTTATTGGCTGCTTTCTATGCTTTTGATCTTCATCCTAAACAAATTGAACGACCGATCCACACAACAGCTGCGTTGTTCAATGAGAATACATGAAAGTGAGACGAACAGAAAAATTAATTGATCGATGAGGCTTACTACATCATCACTTCTCACTTTACAAAGTGATTTAATAGAAGTAATTTTTTCAAAAACACAAAAAAGACCAGTTCCGTATGGAACTGATCCTTATACAAGCTTGGCGGCGTCCTACTCTCACAGGGGGAGACCCCCAACTACCATCGGCGCTGAAGAGCTTAACTTCCGTGTTCGGTATGGGAACGGGTGTGACCTCTTCGCTATCGCCACCAAACCTGATGGAGAGAATGTTCTCTCAAAACTAGATAACAATGTTCAAACTTCACATTAGAATATAGGTTAAGTCCTCGATCTATTAGTATCTGTCAGCTCCACGTGTCACCACGCTTCCACCTCAGACCTATCAACCTGATCATCTTTCAGGGATCTTACTTCCTTGCGGAATGGGAAATCTCATCTTGAGGGGGGCTTCATGCTTAGATGCTTTCAGCACTTATCCCGTCCGCACATAGCTACCCAGCGATGCCCTTGGCAGAACAACTGGTACACCAGCGGTGCGTCCATCCCGGTCCTCTCGTACTAAGGACAGCTCCTCTCAAATTTCCTGCGCCCGCGACGGATAGGGACCGAACTGTCTCACGACGTTCTGAACCCAGCTCGCGTACCGCTTTAATGGGCGAACAGCCCAACCCTTGGGACCGACTACAGCCCCAGGATGCGATGAGCCGACATCGAGGTGCCAAACCTCCCCGTCGATGTGGACTCTTGGGGGAGATAAGCCTGTTATCCCCGGGGTAGCTTTTATCCGTTGAGCGATGGCCCTTCCATGCGGAACCACCGGATCACTAAGCCCGACTTTCGTCCCTGCTCGACTTGTAGGTCTCGCAGTCAAGCTCCCTTGTGCCTTTACACTCTGCGAATGATTTCCAACCATTCTGAGGGAACCTTTGGGCGCCTCCGTTACATTTTAGGAGGCGACCGCCCCAGTCAAACTGCCCACCTGACACTGTCTCCCTGCCCGATAAGGGCAGCGGGTTAGAAGGTCAATACAGCCAGGGTAGTATCCCACCGATGCCTCCACCGAAGCTAGCGCTCCGGTTTCCAAGGCTCCTACCTATCCTGTACAAGCTGTACCAACATTCAATATCAGGCTGCAGTAAAGCTCCACGGGGTCTTTCCGTCCTGTCGCGGGTAACCTGCATCTTCACAGGTACTATAATTTCACCGAGTCTCTCGTTGAGACAGTGCCCAGATCGTTGCGCCTTTCGTGCGGGTCGGAACTTACCCGACAAGGAATTTCGCTACCTTAGGACCGTTATAGTTACGGCCGCCGTTTACTGGGGCTTCAATTCGCACCTTCGCTTACGCTAAGCGCTCCTCTTAACCTTCCAGCACCGGGCAGGCGTCAGCCCCTATACTTCGCCTTACGGCTTCGCAGAGACCTGTGTTTTTGCTAAACAGTCGCCTGGGCCTATTCACTGCGGCTTCTCGGGGCTTTAACACCCTAAGAAGCACCCCTTCTCCCGAAGTTACGGGGTCATTTTGCCGAGTTCCTTAACGAGAGTTCTCTCGATCACCTTAGGATTCTCTCCTCGCCTACCTGTGTCGGTTTGCGGTACGGGCACCTCTCACCTCGCTAGAGGCTTTTCTTGGCAGTGTGGAATCAGGAACTTCGCTACTAAATTTCGCTCGCCATCACAGCTCAGCCTTTATGGGAAACGGATTTGCCTATTTCCCAGCCTAACTGCTTGGACGCGGATATCCAATACCGCGCTTACCCTATCCTCCTGCGTCCCCCCATTGCTCAAATGGTGAGGAGGTGGTACAGGAATATCAACCTGTTGTCCATCGCCTACGCCTTTCGGCCTCGGCTTAGGTCCCGACTAACCCTGAGCGGACGAGCCTTCCTCAGGAAACCTTAGGCATTCGGTGGACGGGATTCTCACCCGTCTTTCGCTACTCATACCGGCATTCTCACTTCTAAGCGCTCCACCAGTCCTTCCGGTCTGACTTCACAGCACTTAGAACGCTCTCCTACCACTGTTCGTAAGAACAGTCCGCAGCTTCGGTGATACGTTTAGCCCCGGTACATTTTCGGCGCAGAGTCACTCGACCAGTGAGCTATTACGCACTCTTTAAATGGTGGCTGCTTCTAAGCCAACATCCTGGTTGTCTAAGCAACTCCACATCCTTTTCCACTTAACGTATACTTTGGGACCTTAGCTGGCGGTCTGGGCTGTTTCCCTTTCGACTACGGATCTTATCACTCGCAGTCTGACTCCCAAGGATAAGTCATCGGCATTCGGAGTTTGACTGAATTCGGTAACCCGGTAGGGGCCCCTAGTCCAATCAGTGCTCTACCTCCGAGACTCTTACCTTGAGGCTAGCCCTAAAGCTATTTCGGAGAGAACCAGCTATCTCCAGGTTCGATTGGCATTTCACCCCTACCCACACCTCATCCCCGCACTTTTCAACGTGCGTGGGTTCGGGCCTCCATTCAGTGTTACCTGAACTTCACCCTGGACATGGGTAGATCACCTGGTTTCGGGTCTACGACCACGTACTCATGCGCCCTATTCAGACTCGCTTTCGCTGCGGCTCCGCATCTTCTGCTTAACCTTGCACGGGATCGTAACTCGCCGGTTCATTCTACAAAAGGCACGCCATCACCCTTTAACGGGCTCTGACTACTTGTAGGCACACGGTTTCAGGATCTATTTCACTCCCCTTCCGGGGTGCTTTTCACCTTTCCCTCACGGTACTGGTTCACTATCGGTCACTAGGGAGTATTTAGCCTTGGGAGATGGTCCTCCCGGATTCCGACGGAATTTCACGTGTTCCGCCGTACTCAGGATCCACTCTGGAGAGAACAACATTTCAGTTACAGGGCTGTTACCTTCTTTGGCGGGCCTTTCCAGACCTCTTCGCTTATATCGTTCCTTTGTAACTCCGTATAGAGTGTCCTACAACCCCAAGAGGCAAGCCTCTTGGTTTGGGCTGTTCCCGTTTCGCTCGCCGCTACTCAGGGAATCGCATTTGCTTTCTCTTCCTCCGGGTACTTAGATGTTTCAGTTCCCCGGGTATGCCTTCTCATACTCTATGTATTCAAGTATGGATACTACTCCATTACGAGCAGTGGGTTTCCCCATTCGGAAATCTCCGGATCAAAGCTTGCTTACAGCTCCCCGAAGCATATCGGTGTTCGTCCCGTCCTTCATCGGCTCCTAGTGCCAAGGCATCCACCGTGCGCCCTTTCTAACTTAACCATTTCTTACTTTAGAAAGAATCACTATGTGTGATGAACTTTGCATTGCATTCAATGTGAATGTATTACTTATTGTTATCTAGTTTTCAAAGAACAATCCTGTCTCGCTAGAGACATGTCTTGAAGGAATGATCCTTCAAAACTAAACAAGACGAAAACGCACGCTGCTCCATATATCCTTAGAAAGGAGGTGATCCAGCCGCACCTTCCGATACGGCTACCTTGTTACGACTTCACCCCAATCATCTGCCCCACCTTCGGCGGCTGGCTCCATAAAGGTTACCTCACCGACTTCGGGTGTTGCAAACTCTCGTGGTGTGACGGGCGGTGTGTACAAGGCCCGGGAACGTATTCACCGCGGCATGCTGATCCGCGATTACTAGCGATTCCAGCTTCACGCAGTCGAGTTGCAGACTGCGATCCGAACTGAGAACAGATTTATGGGATTGGCTAAACCTTGCGGTCTCGCAGCCCTTTGTTCTGTCCATTGTAGCACGTGTGTAGCCCAGGTCATAAGGGGCATGATGATTTGACGTCATCCCCACCTTCCTCCGGTTTGTCACCGGCAGTCACCTTAGAGTGCCCAACTAAATGCTGGCAACTAAGATCAAGGGTTGCGCTCGTTGCGGGACTTAACCCAACATCTCACGACACGAGCTGACGACAACCATGCACCACCTGTCACTCTGTCCCCGAAGGGAAAGCCCTATCTCTAGGGTTGTCAGAGGATGTCAAGACCTGGTAAGGTTCTTCGCGTTGCTTCGAATTAAACCACATGCTCCACCGCTTGTGCGGGCCCCCGTCAATTCCTTTGAGTTTCAGTCTTGCGACCGTACTCCCCAGGCGGAGTGCTTAATGCGTTAGCTGCAGCACTAAGGGGCGGAAACCCCCTAACACTTAGCACTCATCGTTTACGGCGTGGACTACCAGGGTATCTAATCCTGTTCGCTCCCCACGCTTTCGCTCCTCAGCGTCAGTTACAGACCAGAGAGTCGCCTTCGCCACTGGTGTTCCTCCACATCTCTACGCATTTCACCGCTACACGTGGAATTCCACTCTCCTCTTCTGCACTCAAGTTTCCCAGTTTCCAATGACCCTCCCCGGTTGAGCCGGGGGCTTTCACATCAGACTTAAGAAACCGCCTGCGAGCCCTTTACGCCCAATAATTCCGGACAACGCTTGCCACCTACGTATTACCGCGGCTGCTGGCACGTAGTTAGCCGTGGCTTTCTGGTTAGGTACCGTCAAGGTGCGAGCAGTTACTCTCGCACTTGTTCTTCCCTAACAACAGAGCTTTACGATCCGAAAACCTTCATCACTCACGCGGCGTTGCTCCGTCAGACTTTCGTCCATTGCGGAAGATTCCCTACTGCTGCCTCCCGTAGGAGTCTGGGCCGTGTCTCAGTCCCAGTGTGGCCGATCACCCTCTCAGGTCGGCTACGCATCGTCGCCTTGGTGAGCCATTACCCCACCAACTAGCTAATGCGCCGCGGGTCCATCTGTAAGTGACAGCCGAAACCGTCTTTCATCCTTGAACCATGCGGTTCAAGGAACTATCCGGTATTAGCTCCGGTTTCCCGGAGTTATCCCAGTCTTACAGGCAGGTTACCCACGTGTTACTCACCCGTCCGCCGCTAACATCTGGGAGCAAGCTCCCTTCTGTCCGCTCGACTTGCATGTATTAGGCACGCCGCCAGCGTTCGTCCTGAGCCAGGATCAAACTCTCCGAAAAAGTACAAAACCGAAGTTTTGTTTTTCGTCAGTGTTTGACTGACTACCTATGATATAACATAGGATTTTTTTATAAAAACTCGAATTAACAGGTACGTTTTGTCTTGTTTAGTTTTCAAAGATCATATTCGTTATCGCTCGTAAGCGACTTTAATATCTTATCATTTCGTATTGGTTAAAGTCAAGAAGTTTTTTCAATTTCTTTTTTTAACCTCGTTGCTGTTTTGCGGCAACGAATAATAATATACCACCTTGATTCTTTCCTTGCAATAGTTTTTTTAAAAAAAGTTTCATTTTATGAAAAATAAAAAGCGCCATAGTTAAAATGGCGCTTTAATTGATGTATTAGCGGTTTCTCATTTGTGGGAAAAGCAGTACATCTCTGATTGATGGAGAATTTGTTAATAGCATGATTAACCGGTCGATACCGATTCCTAGTCCGCCTGTTGGAGGCATACCATATTCTAATGCTTCAACAAAATCGTCATCCATTAGATGCGCTTCGTCATTTCCTTCTTCACGTTCTTTTAATTGAGCTTCGAATCGTTCTCTTTGATCGATTGGATCGTTTAGCTCTGTGAATGCATTAGCATGTTCACGGCGTACGATAAATAGCTCAAAGCGATCAGTGAAGCGAGGATCTTCAGGATTTTTCTTAGCTAATGGAGAAATCTCCACTGGGTGTCCGTAAATAAAGGTAGGCTGCACCAATGTTTCCTCAACTTTTTGCTCGAAGAACTCATTGATGATATGACCTACTGTCATGTTTTTCGTAATTTCAATTCCGTGATCAGCTGCATGCTGTTTCGCTTCTTCTATAGACATCTCCTGCCAGAAGTCTACACCAGTTGCTTCTTTGACCGCTTCAACCATATGGAGTCTTTTCCATTCAGGCTTGAGATCAATTTCATCTTCTCCATATTGAATCGTGGTTGTCCCTAGTACCTCTTCGGCAATATGAGCAATCAGGTTTTCAGTTAGGTTCATGATGTCTTTGTAATCTGCGTAAGCTTCGTACAGCTCGATCATAGTGAATTCTGGGTTATGACGAGTTGATACACCTTCGTTACGGAATACACGGCCAATCTCGTATACTTTCTCTAGGCCACCGACAATGAGGCGTTTTAAGTGCAATTCAATCGCAATACGCATATAGAGCGGCATATCCAGTGCATTATGATGAGTAATGAAAGGACGTGCTGATGCACCACCAGGGATGCTGTGCATAGTTGGTGTTTCAACTTCTAGGTATCCTTTAGAATCTAAGTATCTTCTCATAGATTGAATGATCTTGCTTCGCATGATGAACGTCTGCTTACTTTCTGGATTTACAATCAGGTCAAGGTAACGCTGACGATAACGTTGTTCAACATCTTTAAGTCCATGATATTTATCAGGAAGTGGGCGAAGTGCTTTTGTGAGAACCTCAAAGCTAGTCGCTTTAATAGAAAGTTCTCCTACATTCGTTTTAAATACCACTCCTGTTACACCGATAATATCACCTAGGTCTGAGCTTTTGAATAATTCGTAAGCTTCTTCTCCTACACTATCTTTACGAACGTAGATTTGAATTTGTCCTTCTAAGTCTTGTATATGCGCAAAGCCAGCTTTCCCTTTTCCACGCTTTGTCATCATACGTCCAGCGATTGTCACTGGGGCAGACTTTTCTTCTAAGTCTTCTTTAGAAAACTCATCGTATTCTGCAATAATTTGTGCAGATTGATGAGAACGGTCATATCGTTCACCGAATGGATCGATACCCTCTTCTCTCATTTTATTCATTTTGTCACGTCTGACCTGGAATTGGTCATTTAATTCTTCGTTATTAAGCCCTTCATTACTCATTTATATCACTCCAATAATGTATTTTGCAGAGAAAAGCAGAAAAACTGCCAGTACATGCACTAGCAGTGAGCTACAAAAAGAAAGATAGTCTTATCCTACTTTTATACTTTGAAGCTCTTTTGCCTCGGCTTCGATCGTAAAGTCATCAAGAACTTGTACAAGCTCCGCTCTCGTTTCACTTTGATTGATTTGATTTCTCACGTCCGCATTGCCTCGGACACCTTTTAAGTACCATGCTGCGTGCTTTCTCATTTCTCTGACAGCCACATGCTCGCCTTTTAGATCAATGAGTCTGTCTAAGTGAAGCTTGCACACTGACATCTTCTCACGTACATTTGGCTCTTCTTTCAGTTCACCCGTTTCTAAATAATGAACCGTTCGATAGATCATCCACGGGTTTCCTAGTGCGGCTCTTCCGATCATGACAGCATCTACACCCGTTTCATCAAGCATACGTTTTGCATCTTGAGGGGTTTTAACATCTCCATTGCCGATGACAGGAATGGAAACAGATTGTTTGACCTCTTTTATAATATCCCAATTCGCTGTTCCTTCGTACATCTGCACACGTGTCCGCCCGTGAAGCGCAACCGCTTGTCCACCTGCTCGTTCAACAGCACGGGCATTGTCGATAGCGAAGATATGATCTTCGTCCCAGCCCATTCTCATTTTCACCGTAACAGGTTTATCTACAGCATCTACAACAGCAGAGACCATTTCATAAATCTTGTTTGGATCAAGCAGCCATTTCGCTCCTGCATCACATTTCGTAATCTTCGGTACAGGACAGCCCATGTTGATATCAATAATGTCCGCTGTGGTATTCTGGTCTACAAACTTTGCTGCTTCAACGAGAGTGTCTTTTTCACCTCCAAATATCTGAAGGCTCAAAGGCTTTTCCCGTTCATCAATGTATAGCATACCCATTGTTCTTGCATTGTTGATCAGGATCGCCTTGTCACTGATCATTTCAGCGCAGACTAAACCTGCTCCAAACTCTTTCACTGTCAGTCTGAAGGCAGAGTTGCACACACCAGCCATAGGTGCGAGCACCACTTTGTTTTTAATGTCGATATCTCCGATTTTAAACATCACTTCCCCTCCTTCCTTCTTCAAGAATTGGTGAAAGTTCTTCCACCGTTATATTTAAAGCATCTGCTATTTGATCAACCAATTGGTTTGTTGGTAATCGATTGCCTCGCTCAATTTCTCCTAAGACAGAGACAGAGATGCCCAGTCTTTTCGCGAACCCTTCCTGAGTATACCCTTTTAGCTTTCGGTATGCACGAATTCTTCTACCCCACATATCTTTTTCCATATGCTTACACCTTCTTGGTCTGTTACGGCATTTATTTGTACTTTGCCGATTTCTGGGCAAATCTCACTCATCGGAACGAGAACGAATAAACGTTCGTACATTCTAGGATGTGGCACTACAAGCTGTTCTGTTTCAATATTTTCACGATTATAAAGTAAAATGTCAAGGTCAGCCGTTCGCGGTCCCCATCTCACTTCTCTTGTTCTGCCTAACTCTTGCTCGATTTTCTGAGTAAGTGTCAGTAGTTCATGCGGACGAAGCGAGGTGGAAATTTTCACAGCCATATTTAAAAAGTCATCTTGGTTTTCGTAACCTACAGGTGTTGTTTCATATATAGATGAGATTGATTCTACTTGAACCTCTGGATGTTCGTGCAGTTTTTTGACGGCTTCTTTTAAATAGGTTTCCTTTTTCCCTATGTTCGAACCTAAAGCGATGTATGCGGTATTGTTCATGCGCGCGATCTCGTCATTTCAATGGCAACGGACTGATAGTGTCCTGGAATTGGCGGATCTGGTTTGATCACCTTCACTGTACATTCCTGAACTGTCGGGAAGACCTTTAACACTTGGCTCGCAATTCTTTCTGTCAGTGTTTCAACGAGGTTGACTGATTCACCCTCTACAATGCTTTTGCAGATATGGTAAAGCTCTGCATAATTGATCGTCTCATTGAGGTCATCCGTTTGTCCGGCTTTACTTAAATCAAGTGAAGCTGTTAAATCCACACGGAACCGCTGTCCTAATTTATTTTCTTCTGCAAATACGCCATGGTAGCCGTAAAATTCCATTCCATTTACATATACTTTATCGATGATAAGCGCCTCCTTTATTCAACATGGCATCCATCATTTTTGCCATTCTTGCGATTTCTTTTACATCATGTACACGAACCATCGCACTGCCTTTTTGAATCCCAAGGCAGACCGTAGCCCCCGTTCCTTCAGTACGTTCTTCCGGTGGCAGGTCTAAGACAGCTCCGATGAATCGCTTTCGAGATGTAGCTAAGAGCAGTGGATACCCAAGGTGACAAAAATGTTCGAGCTCATTCATCACTATCAGGTTGTCCTCTTTATTTTTCGCAAACCCTACACCTGGGTCTAATATGATCATGTCATCACGGACACCTGCTTGTTTCGCAATTTGAACACTTTCTTTCAAATCTGCGATCATATCTGAAATTAGATGTGTATAGTTTCGCTCTGGCCGATTGTGCATTAAAATAATCGGCACATTGTGCTTCGCTGCCACATGCGCCATTTGAGGATCTGCCTTCGCTCCCCATACATCATTGATGATGGAAGCTCCGGCTTTCACTGCTTCATCTGCCACATGGGCTTTATACGTATCAATGGAAATCGGTACATCCAATTCTTTTGTGATCTTTTCAATGACGGGAATGACTCTTGAAAGCTCCTCTTGTTCTGAGACAAACGCCGCTCCAGGACGAGTCGATTCTCCGCCTATATCAATGATATGTGCCCCGTCCTCTATCAGCTGCGCTGCATGAGCCAGCGCTTTATCCACTTGATTAAACTTTCCTCCATCTGAAAAAGAGTCAGGTGTGACATTTAAAATGCCCATGACCAATGTCTTTTCTTCATAACTAAGGGTGTGGTGCTTGGCTTGTATGATTTTAGGCTGTTTTATCACTTGTTGTGTCATTGTGTCCACCTACTCTTTATGTTCTAGACGTTCTTTAGTATATTGTGTTCTCAATTTCGTTGAGATGATCCGGCTGTTTTGGTGCAAGGAGATTTCCCCTATACTTCCGAAAGGCACAATCCCTTGAACAGAATTGGTCATCCATGCCTCATCAGCTGATAGCAAATGGGAGACCGGGTATCGCCCTACTTTTAGCGACGCCTCCATCGCTTGGAGTGTTTCGATACAATATCGACGAGTGACCCCATTTAAAATGCCTGTATCAAGTGACGGTGTATAAATCACATCGCCTTTTCGCCAAAATACATTGGAGGTAATGCCTTCTGCCACATCATTTTCTTTTGTTAAAAAGATGCCTTCTAACGACGGATCATTCCCCACTTCTCTTTTAGCCAGCAGGTTGTTCATATAATGATGAGACTTGAGGCGCCTTGAACCTTCCGGCGTATTTCTTCTCGTTTGAAGAATGACTCCCTGCTTCTCATCTAAAATAGATTCGGGCCGGAATGGAGAGATCATGACAAACACGACAGGCTCTTCATAAGGATCTGCAGAAAATCCATTGCCTCTGCCTGCAGAAACATTGAAGCGAATTCTCGCATGACCACCGGCTATTTCGTTTTTATTTAGTAAGGTATGAATGATGTCGAGTACAAATGGTTTCTCTATTGTGGATTCGATGCAAAGGTCACGCAATGATTGATTGAGCCTTTCAAGGTGCCAATCTAACAGAAAGACTTGTCCTGCCAGGCTGGTAAATGTTTCGAATACACCGATGCCATATAGAAAACCATGATCAAAAGGAGAAAGAGTCGCGTCTTTCTCCTCTATATACTGACCGTTCAGATAAATGATCATGCGTTTACTTCATGCCCCTTTTTACGATAGGTTTCAATGAAATTTTTCAGCATTTCTTTTCCGAAGGACGTCATAATCGATTCAGGATGAAACTGTACACTTTCAATTGGTAGCTCTTTATGGCGAATGGCCATGAGCTCGCCTTCCTTTGTACTGGCTGTTGCGTCAAAGCACTCCGGCAGCGTCTCGTTTTTGACAATTAACGAATGATATCTCGTTGCGACGAGCGGATTTTGGAGTCCAGTGAAGACACCTTTTCCGTCATGTTCAATCTCTGACGTTTTACCATGCATTAAGCGCTCAGCACGAACGACATCCCCTCCAAAGACTTGCGCAATGGATTGATGCCCCAGGCACACACCGAAGATCGGAATACTTCCCGCAAAGTGCTTGATTGCCTCCATACTAATTCCCGCTTCATCAGGACTGCATGGCCCTGGAGAAATCATGAGAAAATCTGGCTGAAGCTTTTCAATTTCTTGAATGGTTACTTGATCATTCCGTTTCACAATCAATTCTTCTCCAAGCTCACCTAAATACTGGACCAGGTTGTACGTAAATGAATCATAATTATCAATCATTAATATCATGCTCTGCTCACCTCTAACTCAAAATAGTCTCTTCTTTGCTCAACTGTAATGCTTTTTTTACTGCATAGGCTTTTTTAATCGATTCTTTGTATTCGTGCTTTGGTACAGAATCGATGACGATCCCAGCACCCGATTGCATAAAGGCTTTGCCTTCAGTGCAGTACGCCGTACGAATGACGATGTTAAAGTGCATATCTTGATTGAATCCAAACCAGCCTATAGATCCAGTATAAAGCCCACGCCTTGTCGGCTCAAGCTCTTCTATGATTTCCATTGTTCTCACCTTTGGAGCACCTGTAATTGTGCCGCCTGGGAATACAGCTCTCATGACATCTACTGCATCACAATCATCACGCAATTCCCCTTGTACGTTGGATACAATGTGCATCACGTGTGAATATTTCTCAATCGCCATAAATTCGTTCACTCTTACTGAGCCATAAGTGGACACGCGTCCAAGGTCATTCCGCTCAAGATCCACGAGCATCACATGCTCCGCGCGTTCTTTTTCATTTTCAATGAGCTCTTTTGCCAGCGCTTGATCCTCAGCATCGTCTTTGCCTCTTGATCTTGTACCCGCAATCGGTCTTGTTTCTAATTGAGTCCCCTTTTTCTTAATCAGCAGCTCTGGAGATCCACAAACAATTTGGAAATCAGGCGTGTGCAGATAAGACATATAAGGAGATGGATTGACTTGACGTAACGTTTTGTATAAATCATAAGGGTGGGTGTGGAGCTGTTCATCTTGTCTGATGGATAAATTCACTTGGAACACATCACCGCTTGCGATATATTGCTTAATCTTCTCTACTGCTTCTCCAAAGGTTTCTTCGGTAAAAGGTGCTGCTGGTACAAATTCTGCAGAAGGTTCATAAACAGGTGATTGCGCTGATTCTTTTGCAGAGCTTGTCCACTTTTGCTTCAAATCTTCAAGTCTTTGATGAGTGACACTCACAGATTCCGCTCCCTCTGTGTGAGTGATCAGCCACAGCACGTTTTCTTCATGATCAAAGACCGCAACATCATTAAACACGAGAAAATAAAGGTCAGGTGTTTTCAGGTCATCAATGGACAGCATCTTAAAATGCTCGATATATCTAGCATAATCATAGCTTAAAAATCCAATCGCCCCACCTTGAAAATCAGGGTATTCCTCATTCGTTTCGGTTCGAAGGGTTTGGAACCAATCCGTAAACGCTCTAAATGGATCGCCTTCTTTGAACAGCACCTCATCTTGATAATGGATGGTTGTCATCCCGTCTTTTCCCTTCGCTTTAGCGATTGGGTGAATGCCAGCAATGCTGTATGAACCACCACGAGCACTTTCAAGAAGAACATGGTGTGTTTCGCCAGCAGTTAATTGTTCGTATCTTTTCAAGAATGCATCTTTCGTAAAAGGAATTTTGATGCCCATCGGCCTGCGTTGTGTCATGTTATCATCCTTTTTCATTTTCATTAATCTTATTGTAATGCAATCCAATTTATTTAGAAAATAGTATTTGCTTTCCATCTACAGATTTCATAAAAAAACCCCAGCAAATGCTGGGGTAATTGGTTTAATCGAATTGATAAAGAGGTGTGCTGAGGTAACGCTCCCCATTACTTGGGATAATTGCGAGAACCTTTTTCCCTTTACCAAGCTTCTTCGCTGTTTGAAGTGCTGCGTAAATAGCTGCTCCTGAAGAAATACCGCCAAGGATTCCTTCCTCTTTCGCTGCTTTTCTTGCAAGCTCAAATGCATCTTCGTTTTTCACTTGGATAATGCCATCATATACTTCCGTGTTCAAGATGGAAGGGATAAAACCTGCCCCAATCCCTTGGATTTTATGTGGGCCTGGCTTTCCTCCTGATAGTACAGGAGAATCTGTCGGCTCTACCGCATAAAGCTGAATCGACGGGATGGCTTCTTTGAGGACTTCACCAGCACCCGTAATTGTGCCGCCCGTACCAACACCTGCAATAAATGCATCAAGCTCGCCGTCAAACTGTTCAAGAATTTCTTTTCCTGTAGTACGACGGTGAATCTCCGCATTGGCTTCGTTGTTAAATTGCTGAGGCATGAAGTAACCGTGCTCTTCTGCCAATTCTTCTGCCTTTTTGATGGCACCTTTCATTCCTTCTGCACCTGGTGTTAATACAAGCTCTGCACCATAAGCGCGTAAAAGGTTGCGGCGCTCCTGACTCATTGTGTCTGGCATCACTAGAATTGCGTTAATTCCTTTAGCTGCCGCTACCATTGCAAGACCGATCCCTGTGTTTCCGCTTGTTGGTTCGATGAGCGTGTCGCCGGCTTTTAAAGTACCTTTCGCTTCAGCATCTTCGATCATCGCTAACGCAATACGATCTTTTACACTGCTGCCCGGGTTCATATATTCAAGTTTCAAGTAGACTTCCGCACTGTCTTCATCTACTAAACGGTTTAATTTAACGACTGGTGTATTTCCTATTAGTTCAAAAACTGAATTTGCAATACGAGCCATCACTAACACCTCTATCTCCGAGTAATTTTATTGTATTAATATTAAATTATCAATTTCGAAAAATTTTGTCAATGCTTTTAGTCCTGCTCGCCATCGTAAAACCATGTGACTTTTGCTTCTTTCCACAGGGTTTTGACATTCGCCTTTTCACCTAGATCTTCCATGGCAATCTGCCTTTTGATCTGATTTTTGACTTCTTCATACGAGAAGGAGCGGCCATCTAATTTTTCTTTCAGTTGAATAATGGCATACCCGTTTTTGGTCTCGATCGGTTCTTTTGTCCATTGATCTGGCTGAAGCTTTTGAGCTTCCTGTATGTATAGGGCTGGGATACTTTCTTGTTCTTCTGTGACAAACCCAAGATCTCCGCCATATGGAGAGGTGTAGCGGTCAATGGAGCGTTCAGCTGCCACCGCTTCGAAGCTAGATCCGCCTTTTAGATCCTTCAATACATTTTCAGCTTCGCCCTTTGTCTTCACGACGATATGACGAATACGGTATGAATCATCATATTGATATAAGTCCTTGTTTTTTTCATAAAAGGATTTCGCTTCTTTTTCGGAAACGACAGCATCTCTCGTTAAAAGCTGCTCTAATAATATTTGATAACGAATCTGTTCTGTCCAGTCCTTTTCACTCGTATGTCCATCTTCGTAGAAATTATTTGATACCGCTTTAAGCATCAACAATTCACGATTGATTTCTTTTGAGGACACCTCAAGCTTGTTTTCTTTCGCAAGCTGATCGACCACCTTCTGATTAATCATTTGCTCAAGTGTTGCCTTTCCATAGCGGTCTTCCATCTTCTTTAACCATTCTTGACGTGTCACCTTCTCTTTTCCAATCGACGCAATTTCTTCACCGCTCTTCCCGTTTGAAGAAGCCTGTGACATTTGCGACTTTGTTAATACATATGCAATGACAACGGCATTGATCATAAGCAACACGAGAATAAATGTCCATACCACTCTTGCTTTCAGTCTCATCTTTCGTCTCCTTTCCATTCTAAAAAGAAAACCCGCTGCTTAGAGCTTAGCGGGTTATTTCTTCACGTAGCTCTTCTAGCTCTTCTTTTGTAAATACATACGTTTCGTTACAAAAATGGCATTGAGCTTCTGCTTGTCCGTCTTGTTCAATCATGTCTTCAATTTCGGCTTTTCCTAGGCTGATAATGCCATTAGAAAAACGTTCTTTTGAGCAGTTACAAGAGAATTCGACAGGTACAGTTTCTAAAATTTGAGGTTTTTCTCCGAGTACTTCTTCTAAGATTTCTTCTGGTGTCATCCCTTTTTCAATGAGTTTAGAAATGGGTTCAATGGTTGAGAGCCGCTTTTCTAATCTTTCAATGACAGCATCTTCTGTTCCAGGCAGCAATTGAATGATGAAACCGCCTGCTGCAAGGATCGAGTTATCTGGATTGACCAAAACCCCTACACCAACAGAGGAAGGCACTTGCTCAGAAGAGACAAGGTAATAAGTGAAGTCATCTCCAATTTCACCTGAAACGATCTCCGTTTGTCCTGTAAAGTGATCTTTCAGCCCGATATCTTTAACAACACTTAACGTTCCAGATGTCCCGACTGCACGTCTAACATCCAGCTTGCCATGTTCATTTAAGTCAAAATGGACTTGTGGGTTTGAGACATATCCGCGCACCTGGCCCTTTGCGTTTCCATCAGCAATGATGGCACCGATTGGTCCACCGCCTTCAATTTTGACCGTTAACTTATTTTCACCTTTCAGCATAGCACCCATCATGACTGTAGCTGTCATTGTTCTGCCAATCGCTGCTGATGCTGTTGGCCATGTATGGTGTCTTCTTTGTGCTTCGTTGATTGTATCTGTTGTGTTTGCAGCATATGCTCGGACTTTTCCGTCATATGCTAACGCTTTAACTAAGTAGTCCATTCGATTTTAAACCTCCTATAGTACACCGACACGATTACGTTCATAAATGAGTTGAAGTCCTTTTAATGTTAAGAACGGATCAACAATATCAATGCAGTCTGATTCATTTCCAATCAATGTGGACAAACCACCTGTTGCAATGACTTTCGGTGTTTGTTTCGCTTGCTGCTTCATCCGTTTCACTATTCCCTCGACTTGCCCAACATATCCATAAAGGATGCCGGATTGCATCGCACTGATGGTGTTTTTTCCAACAATGTGATCTGGACGGACAATTTCAATTCTCGGCAGCTTCGCCGCTCTTGTATATAAAGCCTCTGTTGAGATGGTAATACCAGGTGCTATTGCCCCACCCATGTATTGTTTTTGTTCATTGATAAAGCAGTAGGTTGTCGCTGTGCCAAAGTCTACGACAATGAGAGGTGCTCCATATAGATGAATCGCCGCTACTGCATTCACAATTCGATCAGCCCCGACTTCCTTTGGATTGTCACACATAATGTTTAATCCAGTCTTCATTCCAGGCCCTACAATTTGGGGAGTTATGTGAAAGTACTTCTCGCACATTCTTTCTAATGCAAACATCATTGGCGGGACAACAGACGAGATGATAATTCCTTCTATTTGGTCAAACATCAGCCCGACATAATCAAATAAAGACCTGATGGCCATACCAAATTCATCTTCTGTTTTATGACGGCTTGTTTCAATTCGCCAATGGTAGTTTAGATCGCCATTATGATAAACACCTAAAACGGTATTTGTGTTCCCTACATCTATCACGAGTAACAACTTCATCACCACTTTGAATAGTTTCTCAAAAAGAGCATTTTTCGACTTTCTATCATACCATACACGAATTGAGTTCCATTTGTAAACAATTCGAAACCGATCCATTCAGGAATCGAAATAAAAAAAGCTGCCGATGATCCCGGCAGCTTTCACAGAAGGAGATTAGATCTCCTCATCTTCTTCTTTTTTCTTGATGTTCACTTTCACATCATCGTTTTTCTCTTCGTCATCTGCGTATACACGCTCTGGAAGCTTTCCAGTTTCGTAAAGAGATTTAATTTGCTCAGCATCTAATGTTTCAACTTCTAGAAGAGCTTGTGCGATGATTTCTAGCTTATCTTTATTCTCAGTGAGAATTTGTTTCGCACGTTCGTAGCTGTCCTTGATGAAACGCTGAATTTCTTGGTCAATTTCGTAAGCGATCGCTTCACTATAATTAGGCTCGTTGTTAAAGTCACGGCCAAGGAATACTTGACCTCCTTGTGCTTGACCGAATTGAAGTGGACCAAGTTTATCAGACATACCGAACTCTGTAACCATTTTTCTTGCAATGCCAGTTGCACGCTGGAAGTCGTTGTGAGCACCTGTACTTACTTCACCAAACGTAATTTCCTCTGCAACACGACCGCCGAGCAAGCCGACAATTTTATCAAGAAGCTCTGGCTTCGTTTGGAAATAACGGTCTTCTCTTGGAAGCATGACCGCATATCCGCCTGCCTGACCACGAGGAACGATCGTTACTTTATGCACCATGTCCGCTTCGTCTAGGATAAGACCAATGACGGTATGACCTGCTTCATGGTAAGCCACGATATTACGTTCTTTCTTTGAAATGACACGGCTTTTCTTCGCCGGCCCAGCGATGACACGGTCAGTCGCTTCGTCGATATCACGCATATCAATTTTCTTTTTGTTATGACGGGCAGCAACAAGTGCTGCTTCGTTTAGTAAGTTCTCAAGATCTGCTCCAGAGAACCCAGGTGTTCTGCTTGCAATGGCTTTCAAATTCACTGTATCATCAAGCGGTTTGTTTTTCGCATGAACCTTCAGCACTTCTTCACGGCCAATGACATCTGGGCGGTCAACCGTAATTTGACGGTCAAAACGTCCCGGACGCAGCAATGCAGGATCTAGGATATCTGCACGGTTCGTTGCAGCGATGATAATAATACCTTCGTTCGCACTAAAACCATCCATTTCAACAAGAAGCTGGTTAAGCGTTTGTTCACGCTCGTCATGACCACCGCCAAGACCGGCTCCACGCTGACGACCCACTGCATCAATCTCATCAATAAAGATTAAGCATGGTGCATTCTTTTTCGCATTTTCGAATAAATCACGTACACGTGATGCACCGACACCGACGAACATCTCGACGAAGTCAGAACCACTGATGCTGAAGAAAGGAACGCCTGCTTCTCCTGCAGATGCTCTCGCAAGCAATGTTTTACCTGTACCTGGAGGTCCTACTAGTAAAACCCCTTTAGGAATTCTTGCGCCAAGCTCTGCGAATTTACGTGGGTCCTTCAGGAATTCTACCACTTCTACAAGCTCTTGCTTTTCTTCATCTGCACCGGCAACATCTTTAAATTTCACACGTTTCTTCTCTTCTGTGTAAAGCTTCGCCTTACTCTTACCAAAGTTCATAACACGGCTTCCACCGCCCTGAGCTTGGTTCAGTAAGAAGAAGAACAGGATAAAGATGATGATGAACGGAATGATGGTTGTCAGAACTTGCAGCCATCCATTTGTTTCAGGTGCTGGTTCTACTTTTACATCTGTATTCTTTAGTGCACTGTAAATCTGGTCAACACCTTGACCATCTGGAACATGGGTAATGAAGTATTCATCTTTCTTCGCGCCATCTAATTGACCACGAATTTCATAAACCCCTCTTACAGGCTGAATGGAGATACTCTCCACTTTTCCCGCACTTAGATTTTGCGAAAATTTGCTGTAAGACATGTTCTCAGGCTTTTGATTAGGGGATCCTAACCAACTGACTACCCCTATCACAAGTAATAAAATAAGTATATAAAAAATCGTATTACGAAAAACCCGATTCATTCCTTACCTCCTCCCACAGTAAGCACAACTATGTTCAATAGTATCATAGAAAATCATTCCAATACAACCAATAACCTCATGTATACGTATGCTGATTAGCCTTCGTAAACAGATGGTTTTAACACTCCAATATACGGGAGGTTTCGGTAACGTTCAGCGAAATCCAATCCATAGCCGACAACAAATGCATCTGGCACTTCAAATCCAACATAATCTGCTTTGATGTCTGCTTTACGACCGCTTGGTTTATCAAGCAATGTCACAATTTTTATGGAGTTTGCTTTACGGTATCGGAAAAGCTCTACCAGATAGCTCAAAGTTAACCCACTGTCGATGATATCTTCCATAATTAAAATATCTCTTCCTTCAACAGAAGTATCTAGATCTTTTATGATCTTTACTTCTCCTGAAGATACGGTAGATTTTCCGTAGCTAGATACATCCATAAAATCAAGTTCTAAATATGTATCAATGTGTTTGATCAGGTCTGCCATAAATGGAAGAGCCCCTTTCAAAACACCAATAGCCAGGGGAAATTTACCATCATAATCGCTGGTTAATGTTGCACCCAGTTCCTTCACTTTTTGCTGGATCTCTTCTTCTGAGATCAAAACCTTTTCAATATCTTGTTTCATGCTTTTGCTTGCCCCCTACAAATTTTCATGCTGTCTATATTGTAATACAATGAGATCGCTGTTTGTCATATCAATTTCTTCAAAAACGGATTTTTTCAGACCTGGGATCCAGATGATTTGATGATCCGAGTCAGTGACGATCGGCCAGCTGTCTCTTTCTGCAAGAGGCACTTTTTTATCAATAAATATATCCTTCACCTTTTTTGATCCATTCATCCCTTTAAGTTTCATTCGATCACCATTTTTTCGTGAGCGAATGATCAAAGGGAAACGAACTTGATCTTTTTGAAGCAAGAAAAAATGGTTTCCGTTCCGTGCATCCTTCGGAACATGATTTGATACCACGATAGACTGCCCATTTGGAAGGAAAAGCTTCTCTCCAAGCTCACCCTTTAAGTGAAGAGCATAAGACTGGTCTAGTACAAGCGATCGTTCAAAGGTAAACATACAGTAATCATAAGACTTGACAGCTTGTAAACCTTTTGGCAAATCTAATGATCCAGACGGTTGTTCGGTATGAGATAACCAGTCCAAAGTCCCTAGAATATGCTGGTTTGAAAACGCTGATTGAGTGTTTTCATAAAGATAGTTTAATATTAGTTGAATGCCTCTTCTTTGTAAAGGCAAAGGCAGGTCAAGCAAAGGCTTCGTTTTGATCTTAATTTGCTTAGGCGATTGATTCGTTATCACTTGGTTCATTTGTTCCTTTGTTAATGCCTGCAAATATTGCTCATCTTCAGTCAGCATGTCACTTACAAACTGAAAGCTTTCATGTACATGAGGTGCCTCTTCTTTTAACACGGGAAGAATGTGTCTTCTTATCCGGTTTCTCAAGTAGTCATCTGTGTGATTGCTTTGATCAATGACATAGGGAATATGTTCTTTTTCACAAGCGGTCAGCACGTCAGCCTTGGAATATCCAATGAGCGGCCGAATCAGCCATCCATCTTGATAAGGACGTTTTGCTTGGATACCTGCGAGTCCTATTCCAACAGTCCCTCTCACAAGCCTCATCATCATTGTTTCTACTTGGTCGTCTCCATGATGTGCAAGCGCTAAAAATTGAGCGTTGTATTGCTCCATCAATTGACGAAAGAAAGCATATCTGCACTCTCTTGCAGCTGCCTGTTTGTTTAAGTGGTTTTCTTTTGCATATTGGGCAACTTGTATGCGGGCCGATTTAAAAGGAATTCCTTGCTCCTTGCAGTATGCCTCAACAAATGCCAAATCAGCAAAGGATTCTTCTCCTCTGAACATGTGATCTACATGGGCTGCAATCAGCTGAAAGGAACCTTTTCGACGTTTGTTTAGTTCGTGCAGTAAAAGCATGGAATCTGGTCCGCCAGAAACCCCGACAATGACTGTCGTATTTTCAAGGTAAACATCATGTTTTTTCAAAAATGATTCAATTCTATTCACAACTTCCTCCTCACAAAGAGCAGGTAATTTAAAGATATACATATCCTATCACTTTCAGTAGCTCCAAGCAAAGATGAAGCCTGCTTTTTTACAGGTCTATAGCAGGAACAAAACTACATATGCACAGTAAAGAGCAAGTACACTGCACACGATAAGAACAGTTTCAAAAAGCCCGCCTGATTTTTTGCGTACTGGTGTTCTTTTTGCTGCTGCAACTCTCGATCGTGAAGTCACCTGTTGATTTTGTTGAACAGCGGGCTTTTGCCCGTTTTTTTGCTGCTTCTTTTGACTCGCTTTTCTTGAAGCGATCAGCTGTCCTTCTTTCAGCATTGCACTCTTCATAGCCGCCGCTGATTGATATTTACCTTGTAGAGCAGCCTTTAACACCCGCTCATAACGCTTTAATAAAGGATGTCCTTCAATGGCTCTGTAAAGCTGCTTTTCCGGTTCTACTCCTTTTTTGAATTCTTTCTTATACGCACAGTTCACCATCACCATACTTAAGGCAAACAGATCATAAGATGGCTCTGCCTTTCTTGTGCCGAATCCCCAATAGCCTCGATCAAAAAACTCGGTATACTCCTTGATTGCCCTGCCTGCTTTTGTCGTTCCCCCTACATCAATGCACCGGATCGCGGCCGGGGGACCTGACACGATGAGATTATCTGGCTTCAAGTCACCAAAAATCCAGCCTTCTTGATGTAAATGAGCCAGGTTAGATAAAAGTTGAACCATTAAAACAACGATCCACTCATCACCTTTTTGTTTTACAAATTCAAGTAGTAATGGGCCTCTGACATACTCCATCACATAAAAGGAACGCTTTTGAAGCATGCCGGGATAAATCGCATCATCCATATCATAAAAAGAAGGCCCCATGGTTTTCACAGGAGCCTTAGAAAAGGATTTTAACACATTGACTTCAGATGCAATGAGCATACTGTCATCACTCACTTTAAGGGCTACTTGACCATTTGGCGATTCGGCTAGATAGACAATACCGTTCGCCCCTTTTCCTAGCTCTTTTACTATGCGGTAATGATGGTGATGCCATTTCCCATGAATCACCGTGCCTAACGGAATGTTAGAAGCCGAATTCATCATGCTCTTCCTTTGCTTCAAGCAGCCCTTTACGTGAACGAACTGATTTGAAATGCTGGAGTGCTTCTCGAAGCGCTGGTCCAGTTGGAGTAATTCCTCCCGTGGTCAGTTTCGGGAAAATAGATGACAGTGAATCGAATCGAGGCGTCCAATTCAACACAATTTCAGCATCTGAGTTTTTCCCGGGAAATATACACATTCCAAACTGATTTTCACCAATTCTTGAATTTAAACTAATGGAGAGGTCAATGAGTGCTTCTTTAACGGTCGGCAGCTTCGGTTTCATACTTGCACTTGTATCAACAAGCACAAGTACTTGAAGGTGAACCGTCTCTCCTAACTCATCGACTACTTCCATCACTTCCCCGCGCTTATCAGGCGGAAGCTCTTCAATTTCAGTGTCCTTACCAAGGATTTGCTGCAATTCTTTATTCACAACACCTTGCAAGGTTTGTGTCATCGCTTTTTTTGTAACCATTTGTACCGTTTGAGATAACTGCTGGACGTAGACAACTTGATGAATGCCTCCGCCTGCTAGAGCAATCCCCTCAACTTCTTTCATTGCTTCATGATCGTGTCTGTTTTCCTCCATAATGCCAATGACATTGACTGTAATCCCTTGTTCCTTTGCCAATGAGGCAATCGCAAGTGGATCTTCCCCGTGATTTGAGCAGCCATCTGTAATCAATAAGATTTGGTTTACGTGACCTTTTCGCATCTTCATTCCTCCTGGGATCGTAACTGAATGCTTTATATCCCCATCATCGCCAGAAGAAATTCATATTATACGATATTTCAAGAAATCTCTTGTTTCTCAAGATAGAATGTACCAGTCGGAATGGATGCCCATTTAGGCGTATTGTGATCAAGCCTGATGACAACAACCGTCATATCGTCATCAATTTGACCCGATCTTGTTCGAATGACCTCTTCCATTAATAAATCAGCAATCTCTTGCGGATCTTCTGTTTTAAAGCTTTTCATTTTGCGTTTCACCCAGAGATCATGATTTTCAATATGCTTTGGTCCTTCGAAAATGCCATCACTCATCATAATCAGCAGATCTCCTGCCTTCATCTGTTCACTCACAACCTCCACTTCAAATTCATCAATAATCCCGATCGGTAAGTTGCTCGCTTGTACTTTCATCACCTGATCACCCCGTTTAATAAAGCTGGGTGTTGAACCGATCTTAAGGAATTTACAGCTCGCATCCTGTAAATCAATAATGGACAAATCTAACGTTGAATAGATTTCATCTGTCGTTCGTAAAGATAAAATACTATTAATGGTTTTGATCGCCACTTTTTCATTGATACCTGATGCTAATATTTTTTCTAACAGCTTAATCGTTTCATTGCTTTCAAAATGAGCCCTTGCTCCATTGCCCATTCCATCACTAATAGCCGCGGCATATTTGCCCGCACCCAGCTCCATCATGCTGTAGCTGTCTCCAGACACTAATCCTCCGCCTTTTGCTGCATGCGCTACGCCTGTAGCCACTCGATATGATTTTGCAGAGCCAAATACAACGTGGCAATAGCCTGTTGGGTGCTCTGCACACTGCTCTGCTTTGACTAAAATCTGTTCTTCTAAAATATCTGAGAGCATAGGGGCGATGATTTTTTCACATTCACCATGGCCCTGGCAATATGGGATTCTCATTTCAATATCGACATTCCCCTGCTCCAAGCTATAAATTTCTACTTGCTGAATTTCAATTCCAAAGTGCTGAAGTGCTTCTATCATCTGCTCTTCTTGAATAAAATGCTGTTCTCTTTCCCGTTTTATTTCCCGGGAAAAATCCTCCATCACTTGTGAGACACCCATCAGCTGTTCAGCTACCAGTCGTCTGCTGTCTTGGACTTTTTTCTTCAGAGTCTGGTTGGCTTTATAGTAAGCGATCTCCTCTTCAATCAATTCCTCGACATGTTTTGATTTTGAGCAGTGCTGGCTAAATTTCTTCTTCAATTTCCGGTTTTGCTCGTAGGTTTTTTCATCAGATTCATGCATAACTTGTTTCATCAGTTCATAGGTTGTATCAAAGTTCTGCACCCAGCATTTATTTTTCTTATAGCACGTTTGACAGGATCGTTCTGTGATCGTACTTAAAAAAAGATCTACATCCTCTTCCTGTTTCTTTTCTTCAGGAATGGAATCGTAAAATGTCGCAAAACTCTCAGACAGCGCATGAAATACGTTAGAAAATTGGTCTACCTTTTTTGCTGTCACATCTCGTACTTTCCGGGCGTATTGCTGCTGTTCCTGTACATGCTCTACCGTACCAGGAATATATTTCGCTACCTTAGAGGTCACTGATTGTGGCGTGAGCAAGAAGAGCGCAACCGCAATCAATGATTCATATAGCGTGGTTATGAGTCCTGCTGATCCTTCTCCGTACAAGGAAATAAGTAAGGAACCTACAATTAAGCCAATGGCTGCGCCTGCTTTCTTCCCCTCTTTCAGCAATCCCCCTAATAAACCTGAAAAGGCAAGAAGACTCATCTGATAAAGGTTTCCGATGTTAGCGAGACCGAGAATTAACCCAGTCACGACACCCACTGTACAACCAATACTCGCTCCTCCAATAAAGGCAAAGCTCAGCACTACATATCGTGACAAAATATGCTCTGCCTGCATTCCTTGAAATGTGATGCCTGCCAGACCTGTTAAAACTGAGGCAATCAAAATCATAAAGCAAATAATTTCTTCAACCTTTAAGGAGTGTTTGATTTTCCTGACTGTAAAAATCGGCAGGCTTTGAAGGAAAATCAGTGTCAAAATGAAGGCAAGTCCTGCTTCGACACCCGCCATGACGTAATCGTAGCTTTGCACAGCACCTTGCTCTAGGTAAACAAACGCTCCTCTGGTGATCAGCATTGACAGCACAATGACAACCGGCAATGTTTTCACTGGGTCTTTGATGATGAAAGAAACCACCTTGGACATAAGAAGGAATACGATCAGCGACGCAAACACAAACAATGCATTTTGAGGTGATATCGTCATGGCTCCAGCAAGTAAAGCGAGACAAGCAAGCATGGACTTATCTCTTTTGATAAGTAGCATCGAGCCAAAGAAAGGCAGAGCAAACGGCATAATTTCAGATAATATAAAGGCTCGTCCTAATAAAAAACCAAGAACGACATAAATAAACCCTTTATAGAAAAAAAGAGAATGCGTATGATGAAGAAACAGGTTTTTCATCTTTTTTAACCCTGCACTGATTCTTTCAAACCCCGCTCCTGTTAAATCAGTTCTTCTTTCTAGTTTTTCCATCTTTTCATCCCCCACCTGATATTCGTTGCTTGTCATTATAGCGAAGGTGAAAAAGAAATTTTGTCAAAAGAAGTTGTCGTTTCCATAAAACGTTCGACGCTTTATTCGTCAAAAAGGCATACTTTCATGAAAGTCGATGTCTTTCATCAGAATTTTACGAAGACACAAAAAAACAGCTTTCCTAAAGAAAGCTGTTTTCGAAGATGACCCGTACGGGATTCGAACCCGTGTTACCGCCGTGAAAGGGCGGTGTCTTAACCGCTTGACCAACGGGCCTTGCTTTTATGTTCTAATAAAAAGGATAGCGGCGGAGGGGATCGAACCCCCGACCTCACGGGTATGAACCGTACGCTCTAGCCAGCTGAGCTACACCGCCATAATAAAAATGCGCTAAGAAGCACAAGATCTATAATACAAAGGAATCGCTTGTCCGTCAATAGGAAGTTTTAAATTAAATGACGAAATCTCAAAAAATGTCGTATGGATCAAGAAAAAAAGCACCTGCGGACAGCAGGTGCTTTGTTGTGAAAGATATATAGAAAGCAGCAACAAGTTAACCTCTTCTTGCTCCGCGTCCCCCACGTTTTGATTCCGTGTTACGTTTTAAAGATGTTAAGCGGTCTTCACTATCTTTTAAGAATTTGTTCATTTTTTGCTCAAACGATTCCTTCGGACGGAAATCATTTCTGCTCGGTCTTGATTGTTGTTGTTGAGGACGATCTTTTGCTTTTTTAATGGACAAGCCGATTTTACCGTCTTTTTCAACGTTAATCACTTTCACTTCAACTTGTTCACCGACTTTTAAATGCTCATTAATATCTTTTACATAGTTATCGGCTACCTCACTGATATGAACGAGACCAGTTGAACCGCCTGGCAACTCCACAAAAGCTCCAAAATTTGTAATGCCCGTAACTTTCCCTTGTAACTTGCTGCCAACTTCAATCGACATAAAAAAAGTGCTCCTCCTTAGACTTATAAAAAAATCTCATTTGTTCAATTATACATAAACTGAATTTTAAGTGTCAACAAGGCTAATCGCTCTTATTGCCCACATCAAAGATTTTTTCGCCTTTTTTGGACATATAATAGTCTCGTCGTGCCAGTTCGAGTACGTATTCCTTGCTTTTCAGCTTTTTAATTTCATCAGAAATATCTTCCTGCTTTGTTTGTAATTGCTTTAATTCTTTTTCGAGCGCAACCTTCTTCTCTTCTTTTTCCTTTAATGAGGACGATTGCGACCAGAGGGCACTTGTCACCAAGACAGCAAACATGAGCACGATCACACCAAACACGGTAAGCCTTCTAAGGAGTCCACGGCGTTTGCGTTTTAAGCGTTGTGCTTGCTGTTCCATTTGTTTTTGGTAATCATTTTGAATTTGTGCGATATTTCTTTTTCTCTTGTTCAAGGTTGAAGGCCTCCTCTCTTACTTTGTCCAGAATTGTTTCCATTTCGTTTTGATGGTACCAGATAATTTCTTGGTCCCTTGTAAAATTCCTGCTCCTTTAGAGAAAAACAATCTCATTGATGTTCGCCATTTTTCGGGAATCCGATGAATAATGGTCACATTAAGTAACCAGATGAGCGGATAACAAACAATGGACAGCACCTTCCACACGAGCCGAAACGTAAAACGAACAAGACGTAAGAGCGAGTGGAACAAGAACAGTATAACACTTATGACCATTGTGACAATCCAACGGATCGGCTGGAAGACGATCGACATGACCAGCCTTTTAAGGATGAGAACGGTTTGATAAATACACATCGTGATAAAGTTGAGAATGTTCATATACAGCTGTTTCATCAATGCCTGATACATCGAGAAACCTAGTGCAACGGCTAGAAAGATATAAAGCCTGAATTCTCCCTCATTTGTCAGCAGCAGAACATAAAAGAATAAGAGACCCTGTACCAGCCAAAAAAGGAGATCGTGTATAATCAAAAGCCATTTTGCTGTCTTTTCCCGATTCACAAACAGCTTGTACGTATCAAGCGATGCGCCCAGCCAGATGCCCATCGCTACCATCGAAAGCATCGTATAAAACTGGACTGTCAGCGTCATTTAAACAGCTTGCTAAAAAATCCTTTAGCTTTCTCCCCGTGCTGCTCATCTACATAAATTAAGTCAAAGACACGTCCTTTAATCGACACAACGCCTTTTTCGACGTCTAGGTTTTTCATTTGCAGATTTTCTCCACGGATAGCGAGAATCCCCATGACCGTCTCAAGCAGAAATTCTTCATTATCAAAGCTTTCCACCTGTTTGACGCCGGTAATATCTAAATGCTTTCTGTTTCGCATTGTGATATTGTGTTCCGCTTCTGATGACAGCTTCGTGCCTTGAGGTTGATTATAATATTGATTCATTTATACATCCCCCATATCTCATACTTGCATTGTTACTGCATTGTATGTGACAGGAGGATCATTTAGAACAAGCCCTATTCTGCTGTTTTTTCTTCTTTTAGCACAGTATACATGCCAGCGGCTTCTTCTTTTTTCGTTGTGTCCTTTAACTCGTTGACTTGAACCGTCACTAGTTTTTGACCAAAACGGATTTTAAGCTCGTCTCCTTCTTTCACATCAGAGCTGGCTTTCGCCTGTGTGCCGTTAATCGAAATTCTGCCTTGATCAGCGACTTCTTTTGCCAATGTTCTTCTTTTGATTAAACGGGACACTTTTAAAAATTTATCTAGTCTCATGTATGCTCACCTCTTTCTATACGTTTGGCATCGTTCCATAGATCGTCCATTTCCTCTAGCGTTAAGTCCTCTAATGAACGTCCCATGTCCTTTGCTTTTTGTTCGATATGCTGAAAGCGACGCATGAATTTTGTGTTGGCGGAAGCGAGCGCCGTTTCAGGCTCTAGCTGATAGAACCTTCCAATGTTGACGAGAACAAACAAAAGATCTCCAAATTCATCTTTCATCTGCTTCGTTGCACTTTCGTCCGGCTTCTCTGCCACTTCAACGAGAAATTCCTGCTTTTCTTCTTCGTATTTGTTCCAAATATCTTTCACATCTGTCCAATCAAAGCCTACTTTGGCGGCTTTCTTTTGGAGCTTATATGCCTTTGTTAGTGCTGGAAGCGTCGCCGGGATGGATTGCAACATAGAGGCTGCCCGCTCCGGCTTCTCCTGCTGCTTGATTTTTTCCCAGTTGACGACCACTTCTTCTGCTTCAGAAACATTTGTGTCGCCAAACACATGGGGATGTCTACGAATCATTTTTTCTGTGACATGCTGGATGACGTCATCAATTGAGAAAAAGCCGTCATCTTCACCAATTTGAGCATGAAGTAACACCTGCAGCATCACATCTCCGAGCTCTTCCACCATATGGTCTGGATCATCTTCATCTATCGCTTCAAGCAGTTCATAGCATTCTTCAATTAAATAGGGTTTAAGTGACTCATTGGTTTGTTGTTGATCCCATGGACAGCCGCCCGGACCTCTTAATGTACGGATGACGTCACGGAAGGTGTCAAATTGTTGGTAAAGCAGCTTTTCATCTTGAATCGGAGGCACATAAACACTCGTTAAGTTATTTATCGACACATCTCGATCAAGTTCAAATAAAGGAACGGCAGTAATCTGTTCCAGGCTGCTTCCAGCCGCAGTCACAATATAGACTTCATAATCGTCTGGAAGCTTTTCCATCAGCGTGAGTTTCACATTCGAAGCGGTGAGCTGATCATATACCTGACAAATGAGGACATGCTGGGTCAATTTCAGATCGTCCGCTCTCATATCTCCTGCATCAACGAATTGGAATCCCTCGATGGGGTCGATCTGCAGGGAGTTAAACATCGCATCCAAAAAGCTTTGTCCACCAGCAACGGACACCTCAATCCCGCGCTCTTGCTGCTGAGAAACTAATAGCTGGACGGTCTTTTCAGCGACAAATGGGTGACCTGGTACTGCGTACACAATCTCCTTTTCCGCAGCCTCTGTAAATAAAATTTCCGTGATTTCCTGATAGACCGAATCAAACTGATCGTGCTTTTCATAAATCTCATCAAAAAAGGTCAGCGATGGAACCTCCTGCATCAACTCTGCGGTAAGCGGGTGGTCCTGCGTTCTCATAAATACTTCTTTCGCCTGCTTCAGCTGCTTGTATACACCGAGCGTCAGCTGATCCATGTCGCCTGCCCCAAGACCGACGACGGTAATCTTACCTGCCATTTTGATTCCCTCTCATCTGTTTAAAATATAAAATCTTTTCTCCTAATGGAATGAGTCTCCATTCCTCGTCCGTAAATACTTCTAGCTTAAGAATACTATATAAAAAGGCGAAACCACCAATAAAAACTGACGTCAGGCTCTTTAAAACGGAAAAAGGACGTTTTTCAAAGGGAATGACCCAAGAAAACAGTGCCTGATACCCTATTAAGACAATGGCCATGAAAGCGGCCGATAAAAGAATTTTCACTGGAAACAGCTCTCTCAACGAAATCCATCCTTTATGCCTCAAATAAACGGCATTGAGCAGAGCGGCAGCGAGAAAACCGCACACGGTTGACCATGCGGCACCGTAGATGCCAAATAGCGGCACAAGTGCAAGCGTGAGTATCCATTTCACTAGCACACTGAGAAGCACCACAACAGCCGGATACACAGTATGCCCAAGCCCTTGAAGTAAAGCTGCTTGCGTAATCGCAATCGATGTAAATGCGATGGAAATACAGAATATTTGCAGCGCATTGGTACCTAAATCATTACGAAAAAGCATGGTATTGACTGGCGAAAGAATACAAATCAGCCCAACTGCGGAACCAATCCCTAAAATTGACGTGGTTTTAAACGATGTACGTACTTTTTGCCTGATCGCTTCATGCTCTCCATTCCTCCTGGCAGCAGATAAAAATGGCACAAGAGAGGTCCCGATGCTAATGGCAAACACTGTCCCTAGCTGTAAAAACGGCTGCCCTCGGTCATACACACCTTTTGCCGCCTTTGCCGCGGCTTCACTCAGTCCCTCACTGCGCAGCAACGCATACAGATGAAAGGCATCAATCATTTGCATCCATAAAATGAGCAATCCGCTGACACAAATCGTGAATGTATACAGCACCAAACTCTTCAAAACATCCTTTTTCCGAAGTGTCGCCCGCTTGACTGTCATAGGTGCAGAAGACTGTTTTCGGTAAGTCAGCCAAAGGAAAAGAAGCAGTATAAGCGAGGCCGCGCTTCCCGCTATGGAGGAGAAGACTGCACCCGCCCCTGTTTCATAAAGCGAATAGCCGTGCCTGACGAAATAGAAGGATAAAACAAGCAGGACGCCTACCCTGATGAGCTGCTCAACCAATTGAGAAACAGCCGTTGGAAGCATCATACCGTCACTCTGAAAAACGCCTCTCAGCATCACGGTAAGCGGCAGAAATAAAAACACGAAAGCACTCATTTGGATGAGCAGGATTAATTGACTGTCCGCCATAAGGCTCGCAATACTGCCTGCTCCTATGTAAAGACAAAGAAATAAGACCAGGCTCAGTAAAGTGATATAGACCAAGGATACCCTTGTAATAATTCGTCGATTCTCTTCCCCATGCTCACTCAAAAGCTTGGACACCATGACAGGAAACCCTGTGGTGCCGAGCATGATCGCAATACCGAGGAAGGGGTACACTTGCTGATAAATATAAAACCCTGTGTCTCCTACGATGTTCTGGAACGGAACACGATAAACGGCACTTAGTACCTTTGATAACAAGCCTGCGATGGTCAAAATCACCGCACCCTGGAAAAGCCAATGCGGCTGATTCACAGCATTTTTCATGGATGACTCCTTTAAAAATAGATCTACAGTTAAACGCACTCATTATATCATACGTGAATGAAAAGCCGTTTCTTTCTAAGGAGTAGACGGCACATTTCTCGTTTTGTTTCATTCCATATAAAAAACGCCGACAAAATCAAATGATTTCATCGGCATTCTTTCGTTTCATCAAAATGATATAGAATTATTAGACCTAGTGTTCCATTTGACGGGCTAGGAAGCCAGCTGCTGTTTCTGCGGCTTTATGTTCCACTTCCCCCATTGAACGCTCTTTAGAAAATAAGACGACGGCGCCAATCGGATCTCCGTTTGCAACAATAGGTGCAATGGTATAAGCAGATACGTCATCATCAATACCATCGACAAGTTGAATTTCTTTTTTGCTTTCTTCTAATACAGAATTGCGCTGGTCCATTGTTCGTTCAAGTAAATCACTGATGGATTTGTTTAAGTACTCTTTTTTCGAACTGCCGGATACAGCAATATACGTATCTCGATCACAAATCAGGATGGAATGACCCAAACTGTCGAATAATGCATCAGCATATTCCTTCGCAAAGTCTCCTAGCTCACTAATCGGCGAATACTTCTTCAAAATGACTTCTCCATCGCGGTCGACGAAAATCTCAAGCGGATCTCCTTCCCGGATGCGCAATGTTCTGCGAATCTCCTTCGGAATAACCACTCTACCTAGATCATCGATGCGGCGTACAATTCCAGTTGCTTTCATTCACTGCTGCCTCTCTTTCGTTTGATGATGTGTTGGGTGAATGGAGCAAAAGCGTCCACTTTATGCAACATTCACCACTTGACCCTGAGATTAGTATCCGTCACATCAACCGTAATATACACGAGAGACAAACAAATTTTTATGAAGATGGAATGGTTTCTTTTTTCACATCTTGAAGACCCCGAAGCATATTCAGAACGATTTCAAGCCATTCCCCTGTCTTCTTGCCTTTCGTTTGGACAGAAATAATTAGCTTGCTGCCTTCCATTCCTAAGCCAATATCACGGCCATATTTACTGCCGAGGGCAAATAATTTTTGACCGTCGATTTCACTGCTTGCTTGCTCTTCAAGGGTGAGCCTGACAATGCCTTTCTCCATCTTGATCAGTTCGACACGTTCCTGCACTGCGTATACTTTCATCGTCGCAATCGTGAACAAGTCCGCCACTTCTTGCGGATATTCACCGAATCGGTCGATCATCTCATCTTGAAGCTCTTTTCGCTCTTCAATTGATCCAATCGCTCTGAACTGTTTATACATCTCGATCTTTTGCTTCCCATCCGAAATGTAAGTGTCCGGGATGTAAGCATCGATTTGCAGATCGATTTCCGGTTCGAATTTATCTTGAGCCGTTGTATCGCCTCTTCTTTCCTCAATGGCTTCTTTCAGCATTTGAGAATAGAGGTCGAATCCAACAGAATCAATGAATCCATGCTGCTGTGCACCAAGTAAATTTCCTGCTCCTCGAATCGTTAAATCACGCATCGCAATTTTAAATCCTGATCCGAGCTCTGTGAATTCTTTAATAGCTTGAAGTCTCTTCTCTGCTACTTCAGAAAGAACTTTATCTTTTCGATACGTGAAATAAGCATATGCGACCCGATTCGAGCGTCCTACTCGTCCTCTTAGCTGGTACAGCTGAGAAAGCCCCATTTTATCCGCATCGTGGACGATGAGCGTGTTCACATTTGGAATGTCGACTCCCGTTTCAATGATGGTGGTACTGACCAATACATCTGATTCACCTTCAAGGAAATTGATCATCACTGATTCCAGCTCGTTCTCACTCATTTTCCCATGTGCATAGCTGACTTTCGCATCTGGAACTAACATAGAGATTTCATCTGCTTTTCGTTCAATATCCTCGACACGGTTGTACAAGAAGTACACTTGACCACCGCGTGCTAGTTCTCGCTCAATCGCTTCTCTGACTAAAGCGCCATTGTACTCGACCACATAGGTTTGAACAGGGAAACGGTTTTCAGGCGGTGTTTCAATAACCGATAAATCCCGTACGCCAAGCATAGACATATGCAGCGTACGCGGAATTGGCGTAGCCGTTAATGTCAGTACATCGATATTGGCTTTCATCTGTTTAATTTTCTCTTTATGGGTCACACCAAAACGCTGCTCTTCATCAATAATCAACAAACCTAAGTCTTTATAGACAATATCTTTAGAAAGCAAACGGTGTGTACCAATAACCATATCAATCGTTCCATTTTTCAAACCTTTTAACGTTTCGGTTGTTTCTTTTCTTGTACGGAAACGGCTCAGCTGAGCAATTTTGACCGGATAGTCTTGGAATCGGTCCATAATCGTGTCAAAATGCTGCTGCGCTAAGATGGTTGTCGGCACGAGTAGAGCAACTTGCTTCCCGTCAGCAATCGCTTTGAAGGCGGCTCGAATCGCCACTTCTGTTTTTCCGTATCCCACATCTCCACAAAGCAGGCGGTCCATTGGACGCTCCCGCTCCATGTCTTGTTTGATTTCATGAATCGAACGGATTTGATCATCTGTTTCCTGGTAAGGGAACGCTGATTCAAACTGGTGCTGCATCTCATGATCAGGCGAGAAGGCATACCCTTTGCTTGCCTCACGCTCTGCGTACAGCTTAATGAGATCATCTGCGATGTCCTGTACAGAGGACTCTACTTTTTTCTTCACACGTTTCCAATCGCTGCCGCCTAGTTTGTACAGCTTTGGTTCTTTACCTTCTGATCCAACATATTTCTGTACCTGATCAATTTGTTCAACCGGTACATAAAGCTTGTCGCTTCCTTGATAATGAATATTTAAATAATCTTTATGAATGCCGCCGATTTCAAGCGTTTCAATTCCTAAATACTTACCGATCCCGTGGTTAATGTGCACCACGTAATCGCCGACTTGAAGCTCTGAATAGCTCTTAATTCGCTCTGCATTGGTCAGCTTTTGCTTACGCGCCTGCTTCTTCACACGTTTCTTGAAGAGCTCGCCTTCTGTGATCACGGCAATTTTCGATAACGGCAGTTCAAAGCCTGTTTGCAGCTCACCTTGTAAAATATACACCTGCCCGCTTACAAGCTCTGCGTCCGGCTTGGCAAGAGCGGCTTCAATGTCATAATCATGTAAGACAGAAGACAGTTTGTCTGTCCGCTCTTCATCCGCACCTAAGAAGACAACTGTATATTGTTGTTTTTTGTAGCGTTCAATTTCACTTGCAAGCACATTCATCTGACCGTGGAAATTCTGCATTTGCTTACTAGATACATTGACGATATTTTGCGGATTTGTCTGCTGGACATGTCTCAGGAACAAGGAGTAGTACAGAATCGACCGCGATTGCTGATTGATCAGTTGTTGGAACGGGAAAGAAAGGGATAAATCATGAAGAATATTGCCTTCTTCAAGCAGGCTAATTGTCCAATCGGCTTCTTCCTGCTCAAGCTGTTCTTCCATCTCCTGAATCCTGCTAATTTCATCTAAAATAATAATCGTATCCTGTGAAGTGTAATCTAGCAAACTAGCAGGTTTTTCATAGAAATAGGACAGGTACTTCGTCATTTCCTGTGTCACGATACCTTCTAGCAGCTTCTCTCGATCAGCAGAAATATGTTGATGCAACAATTCTTTTTGCTGGTCCGAGTTGAATTTCTTTAAGCTCTTCGCAAGTCCTTGATCAAGCTGTTCAATGGCTCTCACTCGTTCAGGCCCTCTCACAATCAGCTCTTTTGCGGGACCGATTTTAATTTCTTGAAGTGTTTCTAATGAACGCTGTGTATCCGAGTGGAATGTTCGAATTGAGTCTACTTCTGTATCAAACAGCTCAATACGAATTGGATGATCTTCCGTTAACGAATAAATATCTATGATTCCTCCGCGCACACTAAAATCTCCGGGCGCAGCAACCATTGACGTCCGGTCATAACCGATTTGTACAAGCTGTTTTGAAAACGCCTCCAAATCAATTTCTTCACCAAGCTTTAAATGGATCTGACTCTCCTTCCAGAGCTCAACTGGCGGAAGCATTCGACGCACCGCAGCAGCCGGGGTGACGATAATGGGGTTTTCTCCATTCGCCAGCCGGTTCAGAACATCTAGACGCTGTGCTCTGAGCTCAGGGCTTGCAACGGCAATTTCTGAAGCAATGAGTTCATTCACAGGATAAAGAAGGACCGAGCGATCTGACATCACACTGGCAAGATCATCTGTTACCTTCTGCGCTTGATACAAGTTGTGAGTCACAATAAACATTGGCCGCTTAAGTTCGTCTGATATAGCGGCTGTAAATAAAGATCTGACGGAGCCTGATAGTCCGGCGAGCAGCTGTTCTTTTAACCCTTCCTTTAGCCCATTAAAAATGGACTGAAAATCATCACTTTGTTTGATAAATGATTGTATATTTTTCATTTGGCTCCTCCTCCCTGCTTGTTTAAAACAGAAAAACGCTTTGGTCTATTATCTACACCAAAGCTTTTTATTGAATAAAGGTATGATACTGATGGTAATCAGGATTTCTTTCGAGCGCCTCTTGGCAATCCTCACAAATGGTTTGTACATGTAAATCACCATTTTCCCTATAAGAAATCATATCGTTTCTTTCCTCATTTGTTAAGTGATGAAATCCAAGTGCTTCACTTTGAACAGCGGATTCATCTAGACTGCCAACCTTTACACCACAGTGCCGGCAGTAATAATGCAAAGCCATACGTGATCCTCCCATGCTGAGATTTTATGATCAGTATGTGCTTTGCTTATCATTCTTATACCTTTTTGTTAAAATCATTCATCACTTCTAAAAATGGCTTAGTTAAAGCCGCCTCACAAGCTTCAACAGACGCCTGAATGGCTGATGCAATGTCAGGCTGCTCCTCTTCTGAAAAGCGTCCTAGCACGTAATCGACGACCTTCATGCCATTTTGAGGGCGTCCAATGCCAATACGGAATCGATCAAACTCAGGTGACCCTAAATGCTGAATCAACGATTTGATTCCATTATGCCCGCCAGCACTTCCTTTTGTACGCAAACGAATCCGGCCAGTTGGCAAATCAAGATCATCATAGATGACTTTCAAATGTTCAAGAGGAATATCATAGTAATCCATTAGCGGACGCACGCATTCTCCTGATAAGTTCATATATGTAAGCGGCTTTACAAGTAGAACCTTTTGCCCTGAAACAAACCCTGTTCCAAACAGTCCATTGAATTTTGATTGATTTAAAGGGATGTCCCATTTTTCCGATAATTCATCTATTGTCATAAACCCGACATTATGTCTTGTTTTTTCATATTCTTTTCCTGGATTACCCAATCCAATGAATGCAAGCATGAAACCAATAACCTCCTTTGTCACAAAGCACACGCCTAAAAAATGAGCCAATAGGATTGCCTCATGTAAAACGTATGAATTCCTTTCATTCTAGCACAAAAGACGCAACCGCGGGAGGGTTACGTCTCTAAATGACCAGTTATTCTCCATCGTTATCCTTTTCTTTAATGGCCTCAGGTTCTTTTGGTTCCTCTGCGCTATCTGGTTCAGGAACCTCTGATTGCTGAGGCGGTAAAATGGATGCCACGACTTCTTCTGGATCGTTATTCACTTGATATGATGACTGAACAGACAAATCAGCGACTGTTAGGACATCATTCACTTCTAAGTTTGTAATATCTGCTTCTATATGCTGAGGGATATCTTTTGGTTTCGCTGTAATGGATAGTTCAAATAGTGGCTGCTGAAGCACACCGCCATCTTTAACTCCTTTAGATTCGCCAATCAGTTGAACAGGTACATCCGCTTCAATTTCACGCTGTAAATCGACCACTTGGAAATCTGCATGGACAAGCTCATTTTTCAGCGGGTCTGTTTGTAATTCTGTGACCATCACAGATTTTGTTTCACCATTCACGTCTAGTGTGATGATTGTATTCTTCCCTTCATCACGTAAGGTCTTTAATAAATCGATGCTGTCTAGTGAAACAGCCAGGTTGTCTGTATTTTTTCCGTATATGACACCAGGAACGTGTCCTGAATGACGGATTTTTTGCAGTGTGGAACGTTTGAAATCAGTTCTTTTATTTGCTTTTAAAGTTGCCATATTCAGCACCATCCTATTTCATTTTTGTCACTACTCTCATAATTACCCATAACCGAATCATTTTAAACCTATTTGCTGTGAATGATGATAGCAAAAAGACCCTAAGCGGGTGCCTAGGGCCTTTTTTAATCAGAAAATTAGCTGAAAAGGTAGCTCACAGATTCTTCTTCATGTACACGGATGATGGCTTCTGCAAGCAAAGGCCCAACTGAAAGTGGAATGAATTTTCCAACTTTCTTGTCATCTGTTAAGTGAATACTGTTTGTCACAACTAATTCTTTAATTTTAGAATTTGTGATACGTTCTACTGCTGGTCCAGACAATACTGGGTGAGTACAGCAAGCATAGACTTCAGCCGCTCCATTTTCCACAAGTGCATTTGCAGCAAGTGTAATGGTACCAGCTGTATCAATGATATCATCGATGAGAATCGCCGTTTTGCCTTCAATGTTACCAATGATGTTCATCACTTCAGCAACGTTTGGCTTTGGACGACGTTTGTCGATAATTGCGATTGGTGCTTTCAGGCGATCTGCCATTTTACGCGCACGTGTTACACCACCGTGGTCAGGAGATACAACGACGATATCATTCAAGTTTTTCTGTTCGAAATAGTTTGTTAAGATTGGCACAGCCATTAAGTTATCGATTGGAATATCAAAGAAACCTTGGATTTGCGGCGCATGAAGATCAAGTGCAATGACACGTGTAGCACCCGCTGTTTCAAGTAAGTTCGCAAATAGCTTCGCAGTGATTGGCTCACGAGGTTTTGCCTTACGATCTTGACGTGCATATCCGTAATAAGGGATCACAATATTGACCGTTTTCGCAGAAGCGCGTTTTAGTGCATCTACCATAATGAGCAGCTCCATAATGTGCTCATTCACTGGCGCACTAGTGGATTGAATGACATAACAATCACAGCCGCGGATACTTTCTTCAATATTGATTTGGACTTCACCGTCACTAAAGCGTTTAACAGAGCTCTTTCCTACATCAACTCCGATACGATCGGCAATTTCTTTCGCAAGTTCAGGGTTTGAATTCAAAGAGAATATCTTTAAATTCGCATCAGCATAACGATTAGACATGGTAAACCTCCGGGTATTTGGATTATTTTTTATGAATATTTTTCACATAATCTTCTTTATTGACTTGTCTTGCTCTAGCAATAGACAATGCATCCTGCGGTACATCTTCTGTAACCGTTGAACCAGCTGCAACATATGCCCCTTTTCCGACAGTGACTGGTGCCACGAGATTAGAATTACAGCCAATAAAAGCGCCATCTTCAATCTTCGTTAAGAATTTGTTCTTCCCATCATAGTTGACTGTAATAGATCCACAGCCAAGGTTTACATCAGTTCCGACCTCTGCATCTCCAATATAGCTTAGATGAGATGCTTTGCTGCGGTCACCGAAAACCGTTTTCTTGATTTCGACAAAATTCCCGATTTTCACTTCATCGCCAATTTTCGACAACGGGCGAATATGAGCAAACGGCCCAATTGTCACATCGACTCCAACCTCACTATCGCAGACGACAGATTGCTTAATCACTGTGCGGTCTCCGATGATGCTGTCAACAATTTCAGTGTTTGGCCCAATAGTGGCGTCTGCACCGATTTTCACATTCCCTTTGATGACCGTCCCAGGATAAATCATTGTATCTTCACCGATCACTGCATCAGGTGAAATATACGTGTTCTCAGGATCAATCAAGGTCACACCATTCTTCATATGCTGATGATTAATACGTCGCTTCATGAATTGCTCTGCTTGTGATAGAGCGATACGATCATTGACTCCAAGTGTTTCTTCAAAATGCGGTGTTTGATATGCTGCAACCGTTTGTCCTTCATTCTTTAAAATTTCAATGACATCTGGCAAATAGTATTCGCCCTGTGCATTTTCATTCGACACTTGCTCAATCACACGGAAGAGATCTTCATTTGAAAAACAATAAGTCCCTGTATTAATTTCATTCACTTGACGTTCCGCATCATTCGCATCTTTATGCTCCACAATTTTCACGACAGCACCGGTTTCGTCACGAATAATACGACCATAACCTGTCGGGTCATCCGCATGTGCTGTTAAAATAGTGACTTTCGCTTGATGTTTTTGATGCTCGCTCAACATAGCTTCCATTGTTTCCGCTGTCAATAATGGCGTATCACCACAAATGACAATGGTTGTTCCCTTTTCCTGCGCAAGGAACGACTTTGCTTGCTTGACGGCATGTGCTGTTCCCAGCTGTTCTTCTTGAAGTGCATACTCACTTCTGTCTCCAAGCTGCTCTTTGACGTTCTCTGCTCCATGACCGACAATCGTCACTAGCTTGGCTAAAGAAAGCTTTAACGCTTCATCTGCCACATGCTCGACCATTGGCTTTCCGCAAACTGGATGAAGTACTTTGTATAGCTTTGACTTCATTCTCGTTCCTTTTCCCGCTGCTAAAATCACTGCGAACCGCTTATCCATTGATTGGCCTCCAATATCCCTATTATCCATAGAAAAATATATCCTAAATAAGGACTGATTTCAAGGATACATGAGGAAGTACAATATTTTTCTAACGGATGAAACATATAAGACACATGAGGAAAAACGCAAAAAAGACAGCATTTAAAAGAAAACATCCATTTTCTCTTAAAGCTGCCTTTTTAGGTTAACGTATCATTAAGAAGCTCCAGCTTCTTCATATTCAATTGTCTCTTCCTCTTCGCCTAAGCGATGATATTCATTTAATACAGCATCTTGGATTTTTCCCCGAGTACCTGAATTAATTGGATGTGCAATGTCGCGAAACTCTCCATCAGGCGTGCGTTTGCTAGGCATTGCAACAAACAAGCCATTGTTTCCATCAATCACACGAATATCATGAACAACAAATTCGTGGTCCAGCGTGATGGATGCAATCGCCCTCATGCGACCATCGGTATTCACGCGGCGTAATCTTACGTCAGTAACTTCCACAGTAGTTCACCACCTTTTCCCAATATAAAAGCATTACTTAGGTATTCAACGATTGTGGTGATTCTCCTGCTCTTTTTTTAAACTTTTTTTGAAATATCGGGATATTTATACATTTTTTGTCATATTCGTGACGACGCTTACATTCTCTGCGCGAAAAAAAGACATCATGATGATGTCTTTTCCTGCATATGATGAAACCAAACGGCTTTCGTTACGATTGCCTGTTTACTTTACTAATGCAATCACTTCAATTTCTACGAGTGCATCCTTAGGAAGTCTTGCCACTTCCACACAAGAACGAGCTGGCTTATGTGTATGGAAATACTCACCATACACTTCATTTACTTCTGCGAATTGTTCCATATCCTTGATAAAAACTGTTGCTTTCACGACTGTTTCAAAGGAAGCACCTGCTGCTTCAAGTACGGCCTTAAGATTACGGAACACTTGATGAGTTTGTTCTTTAATATCTCCATTTACAAAGTCTCCAGCTGCCGTTAATGGAATCTGCCCGGAGCTGTAAAACATGTTATTGACAATAATCCCTTGAGAGTAAGGTCCAATGGCTGCTGGTGCATGTTTGGTTTGAACAACTTTTGTCATATCAATCTCTCCCATTCAACTACATGTTTATCAATGCTTAAGCTTTCGAATGAAAAAACTCGTGGAAATTGCCTTCATTGATCTCAATGATCTTCTGCTTCATATCAATGGTTGAAAGCTTTAAAAGCGATACATACTCATCAACGAGACGTTCATCTACGCCTTCATCTTCTAAAAGAACACCGATCCCTGCAACATTTGCATTAAATTCCTCAAGCAAATTCACCATGCCGTTAATGGTTCCGCCAGCTTTCATAAAGTCATCAATGATCAGGACATTGGATCCTTTATCTAAGCTCCGCTTTGCAAGTGACATGGTTTGAATTCGATTAGACGAACCTGACGCGTAGTTAATACTTACAGTTGATCCCTCAGTTACTTTATTATCTTTTCTAACGATCACAACCGGCACATTTAAATAACCCGCAACAGAATAGGCAATAGGAATACCCTTTGTCGCAACAGTCATGACGACATCAATCGCACGATCTGCAAAGATGGTCGCAAATAGCTTACCGATTTTCGCAAGGATTGAAGGATTCCCTAAAACATCGGTTAAATATAAATAACCGCCAGGAAGTACACGTTCAGGAGTCGATAGAGCTTCTCCGATATCGTTTACCACGTCGTCTGCTTCTTTTAGGTGAATCTTTGGAATATATTTCACTCCGCCAGCAGCACCAGGTACAGTAAGCAATGTGCCTATTCCCTGCTGTTCGAAGGTCTGTTTGATAATCGTTAAGTCTTCACTAATGGAGGACTTCGCAGATTGATATCTTTCTGCAAAAAAAGTTAACGGTACTAGTACGTGCGGGTGGGCTAACAAATAATTTGTTAAGTCCACCAATCTGCCGCTTCGACGAAACTTCATGAACTTACCCCCAGAACCCGAATAATTTATGATAAATATAACTTAATATACGGATTTAATCAAGGGCATTTTGTTCGCCGATCATGCGGACAGCGTATACTTGATCACAAAATCCTCTCAGTCCGTTATATATTCTTTGTACCTTCGATTCATATTGAATCAAGCCAAATACTGTAGGGCCGCTTCCACTCATTAAAACAGCGTCAGCACCGAAACGCTTCATCTGTCTTTTGATCATATCTACTTCTGGATACATCTTTAATGTCACAGACTCTAGAACATTTCCGAGTGAGCCGCACATCTCTTTATAATCTTTCGCTTCAATCGCTTCAATCATACGCTTTACATTCGGGTGTTCTACTTTGCTTGCGTCATATTGTCTATAGACTTCAGCTGTAGATACCCCAATCACCGGCTTCGCTAAAATCACCCAGCAATGCGGCGGTGTCGCAATATGCTGCAGCTTTTCTCCACGTCCTGTCGCTAGTGCTGTTCCTCCGTGTACACAAAAGGACACATCTGAGCCGATCTCCGCTCCAAGCTCAGCTAGTTCATCTAACGTGAGGTTCAGCTTCCACAAACGATTTAAGCCGCGAAGTGCTGCTGCTGCATCACTGCTGCCTCCAGCTAACCCTGCTGCGACTGGAATTGTTTTTGTGATGACAATGGATACACCTTTTTGAATACCGAACCTTGTTTTAAGTAATTTAGCCGCCTGATAAGCCAAATTACGCTGGTCATCTGGCACGAATCGATTATGAGATGATACACGGATTTCATCCTTGTCCAGCTCCGTCAGCTCAAGTCGATCTGCAAGGTCTATTGTTGTCATCACCATCTCCACTTCGTGATATCCATCCGGTCTTTTTCCATGAACATCAAGTGAGAGATTAATTTTCGCCGGTGCTTTTTCTAAAATACGCAAACATTTCACCTACTTCTCCATCTAAACATAAGTATCAATATTGTATCACATTTGATGGATCTGATGAATATAGGCTTTTACGCTGAGCACACTGACTTTTTCATCAAAAAAAGCCAGAGACACCCGAGGTATCCCTGACCGTTTTTCTATCGTTGATTCTCATCCTGAGCCATGTGCTGTTGAGCTAATTCAATGGCACGTTTGACCATATTACCTGCGTCACGCGCACGAATCTCTCCCCAGCCTCCATTTTTGACGGTATCATAAAATCCAAGATCCTTCGCCAGCTCGTATTTGAACTCATCTGACATAATGCCTCGGCGTCTACCCAAACGAAACAGCCCCTTTAGTCGAGAATTCGAATCAGTGCCACCGCTTGTGTGGCTTTCTTATTTTGTATCGAATCCTTTCTTTTACCCCTTTCAAAAAATGGACAGACTCCCATTCAGAAAAAAAGGCAAAACAAAAAGCAGTAAACAAAAAGTTCACTGCCCATTAATAGGCGACTGAGCTAGCGGTATCATCGAACGTTAATTCGACCGTCTCAGTCAGTATATCTGCATAACTATAAGAAACTCTTTCAAACGAATTCTCATCTTGATCTAATTGAATCACAAATACAGAAGGGTACGTTTCAGCTAAAATGCCCGAACGCTCAATTGTTTTACGGCGGCCCCCGTTAGCCTTTAACGTCAAACGTTTACCTAAGTTACCATCAAGCGATCTTTTGATGTCGGACAAAGTCTTCGCCATTGCATCCACCTCACTGAGATAATTATACAACAACGGCCCGTTTTTGTCAAATAAAAATTAAATTATATCAACGAACACGAGCCATTGTCAACAAAATAATTTTGACAAACTTCTACCTTTTCTCCTCCCTATTTTTCTCAATTTCCGGTGAATTATGTATCCTTTTGCAATTTCTTTTTGAACATAAAAAAAACCAGACTGAAATCAGTCGGGTTATGTCGATTCATGATCTCTTTTATATGGCATACCTACCCTTAGAACACCCTTCGTCTCGATGCCTCCGAGCCCTTTTTCTCTTGTTAATGTATTTCGGAGCACATCCCACACGTTGATTCGATCTACAAATGGAGTGAAGCTGATCTTCGCAACGATATAGACGGGGTCGAGCGCATGGATATTCACACGCGAAGGCGAGCTCGCAAAATTGGCACCTGCTTGGATCAATGATTCGAAATGAGATTGACAGGCACCAGCAAAGATCACAAGCTGATCTAAATGAGGGATTTTCCGTCTGGCTTTTTGAACCGTTTCAACGAAATGCCGAGAATGACGATATGCACTGATATCATGTACGCCGCCCTTTTGCTTGGAATACGCATCATGTCCTGTGATAACCAATATATCTGGCCGATATTGATCAATTAACGAGTCAATCATGCTTGGCATTTTCTTCTCATGGCAATGCACCCCATACACAGGTACACCAATTCGTTCATATACATCTAAGCATTTCTTTAAGTATGAAGCATCTCCATCTAAATGAAGGACCTTTCCAGGCATGTGAAAATACTGCTCCTGATGCTGATATTGTCCAGAAGTATAATACTCTTGTTTTTCCCGCAGCAGCTGATAATCCTGTCTTAGTAAATCGAGCGATTCATTGATTTTTCTTTCGTCATTTTTCTCTCTAGTCAGCTGTTCCTCTTTTTGAACCTTGACGAGATCTGACAACTTGGCATCAGCAATCAGCCTCACTTCATTCCCATGCAATATGGCGGTGGCTTCGTGCTGATCGGTCTCATCAATTCGAATAATTCGAAACAAAATATCCATTTGATAGGATGCCCTTGTCACCATATCTCCTATTTGAAATTGCATGCTTTTCACTCCACAATCAGGCTCATATCCTGTTGGTATCGTCTTGCGCTAAATATGTTCGTCTTTCATGGTGCTGTTCTTTCTAGCCTATGCCCGAACAAACGAAGTGGTGAAAAACAAAAGAAAAAAGCCCTTAAGACAGGGCTTTTTGTAAAACATTCGCCAAACGGGCAAATTCCTCAATGGATAATGACTCGCCGCGGCGCTTTCCATCAATGTCTGCTGTTTGAAGTGCTTCTTCAATGATCGCTTTATGTTGCTTTCCATCAGGTAAGTTGTTCATGAGATTATTCATCAATGTTTTTCGGCGCTGACCAAAGCTCGCACGGATCAATTGAAAGAAAAACTCATCATTTTCTACTGAGACAGCAGGCGTTTCACGAACGGTCAGCTTGATCACAGCCGAATCGACATTTGGCTGTGGAACGAAAACCGTTTTAGGCACAACCATCACCGTTTTCGCTTCCGTATAGTATTGAACTGCGATAGACAGCGAATTGTATTCCTTTGATGAAGGGACAGCGGCCATACGATCTGCTACTTCTTTTTGCAGCATGACTACAATCCCTTTCAATGGAAGGTTTTCTTCAAGCAGCTTCATAATAATCGGTGTCGTCACGTAATATGGAAGGTTGGCGACAACCATCACTTCTTTACAGTCAGCAAAATTTTCCTCGATGACCTTTCCCACATCTGCCTTTAATACGTCTTGATGAATGATCGTAACATTATCATATGGAGAAAGTGTATCGTTTAAAATGGGCAATAACCGCTGATCGATTTCAAACGCGGTGACTTTCTTTGCACGCTTAGCGAGCTGCTCGGTCAATGCACCGATACCAGGCCCAATCTCAATCACGCCGGTCTCATCCGTCACCTCTGCGTGATCGACAATACGATCGAGTATATTTGTATCAATTAAAAAGTTCTGCCCTAAGCTCTTTTTAAAAGAGAAACCGTATTTCTTCAGTATTTCCTTCGTTCTGATGGGTGTCGCTATATCTTTATTCATCGGCTTCCTCCTGCATGACGGTCTTTAAGGCCGCAATAAAATCATGTTTGGTTATTTGGAACATGTGAAGGCGCTTATGCAGCTGCTTCGCATTGGTATATCCTATATTTAATAGCACACCTAGTCGTTCTCGGCGGCGTTTCGATGATTCGCCTCCGATTAGGCCTGCGTCAAATAAGTCATCTAATGTAATGTCACTTTCCGTTACTTCCATTTCCTCATGGACATGGGCAAGGCATTCCCGAATACTGTCCAAGGAAGCATGCTCGACACCAATTCCTTTGTCCCGCTTCGCCTTCGCAAGATGTTTTGGCAAAAATGCGTGCTTACAGCCAGGAACCGCTTCTGCGATGGTTTTCCGGATCTTCTCCCCAGGGAAATCAGGATCAGTTAAAATAATGACCCCTCTCGTCTCCTGAGCAAGACGCACTTGTTGAATAACTGTATCGCCAATGGCTGATCCGTTTGTTTCGATCGTATCTGCATCAACTGCCATCTTCACTCTCGCAGTGTCGTCACGACCTTCCACCACAATGATTTCTTTGATTTTCATGTATTCCTCCGCTTGCAAAAACAATAAACAATTTTTGGTTAAAAAATGAAACCTTTCTTGCTGTTTTTGCGTCTAATTAATTAGAAAACAGTGCTTCTATTATAACCAAAAAAACAGAGGGTGCGCAAAGCCCTCTGTTCATATAAATGATTTGATGTGTTTATTTGAGTACTCTAATTTTCACTCGTTTATTTCCCCATTGATAAGCTGCCGACTTATTTGGGACGAACACATCAATTTTATTCCCTTTTATAGCAGATCCAGTGTCTGATGCAACGGCATATCCATAGCCTTCCACATACACTTTAGAGCCTAGCGGAATGACACTCGGATCAACTGCTATGACCTTTGCACCTGGATTTGATTTTAAATTATAGCCAGTTGACGTTCTGCCCGTACATCCAGCACAGCTCGCTGTATAGGCTGTCGACGTCACATAAAATTCTTTTCCTGACGATTCATTGCTTCTTGAAACGGCAGGTGTCGCTTTAGGCTCTTTTTGGGACTCTTGTGTACCAATGGCCACTAAACGATCCTTGCTATCTTTTTCAGTCACTTCTTTAATCAATTCTTTAGACACCACTTTGCCGTTTTCTTTCACAATGGCATAGTGCTTCTTCAATTTACCTTCTTCACCTTTTTTAAGCACCTTCTCTTTTCCTTTTTCAAGAGAACGATCCTTTTTATGTTTGGTATCAAAAGCAATTTTCTCTTCCACTACATCGGTGACTTTTTCCACCCGAGTGATCTGGATATCTGCGCTTTTATTAGAAATGTGACTATGTAACGCAGGTTTGATCTTATCGTGCTTCTTGAGCTTCAGCTCTTGTTGCTTTAAAAAGTCAGCGACCGTAGTCGAAGTGGTCCACACTTTTTTCTCTTTTCCTCCATCATTTACGCTGACCTGGAAGGCCTGCTGAACCACAAGATCCATATCCTTTTTAATCTTGTTATTCTTTCCTGGAGTTACTTGATCGTGCTTCCCAATATCTATCTTCTCATTCTTCAATAATGCTCCAACCGTCTGATCTGTTGTCCATATCGTTTTCTCTTTCCCATCTAGGGTCAGATGAACCGGTATAGCCGCATCATACACAATGTTCATGTTGTCTTCAATCTTTGTATTTAGACTTGGAGAGATATGATCCTCCGCCTTGGTCTTTATTCCAAGGTCTGAAAACAGCTGTGCTACTGTCTCTTCATGTGTACGAATTGTCTTCTCTTTACCATTGATTGAAATGGTAATAGACTGCTTAGTGAGCTCATGCGCACCGTAAGCCGTCCCAGTTCCAGCTAAAAGCAAGCAAACAACTAGTAATAAAACCTTGCCTTTTCCTAGCTTAACAGAAAACAGATTTTTCATTTTTTGTACGATGAAAAACGCCTCCTTCTCCTCGGAGAGATTATATAGAGTATCTCAAAACCTGTCAACCCTTCCACCCACTGTACAAAAATGCTCGATTGTAACCCTATTATGGGAGATTAATGGAAGGAAGGGAAGAAAGACTTATCGACAACTTATCCTATGAAGACGCGTAAACGTGTAGAACATTTTCGTTATGTTTCACAAATGGACAAGCTTAAACAAGGATTGACATCATATACTGTCAGTTTATACCGAAAACTTTTTTCGCATTTTTTGTGGTCAATTCAGCAAGCTCTTCAAAGCTTATTTCTCGTAACTCCGCAATTTGTTCTGCGATATATTTCACATAACTTGGCTCGTTGCGTTTTCCTCTAAATGGCGCTGGCGTTAAGTATGGGCAGTCTGTTTCAATTAAAAGTCGGTCACTTGGTATGTCTTTGACAACTTCCTTCGGTTTTTTGGCATTTTTAAATGTCACGGGTCCACCGAATGAAATATAAAAGTTCATATCCATACACGCTTTTGCGATTTCTAGGCTGCCAGTAAAGCAATGCATAATCCCTCCAACTTCAGCCGCTCCCTCTTCCTTTAAGATCGTCACGACATCTTCCGTTGCGTCACGATTATGAATAATGATCGGAAGATTCACTTCCTTCGCAAGAGCAATTTGACGTCTAAAGACTTCTTTTTGCACATCTTTTGGCGACTTGTCCCAATAGTAATCGAGACCCATTTCTCCAATTGCAACGACTTTTTCATGTTGAGATAATTCTTTGATCCACAGCAAATCTTCATCTGTCATATCGATGGCGTCGACTGGGTGCCAGCCAATGGCTGCATAGATGAAATCATACTCTTCAATTAATTCCATTGCTCTCGTAATTGTCGGGCGGTCAAACCCTACCACTACGATTTTTTCGACTTTTTCACTCTTCGCTCTTTCGATCACCTGCTCTAAGTCTTCATTATATTGTTCCGCATTTAAGTGGGCATGTGTATCAAATAACATCGTTGATTGCTCCTTTCGACAATTCTTCTAAAAAACAAAAGGTGTTCGACGAAATGTTACACGTGGAACACCTTTGTTGATTTATAAAATTTTTGTTCCATTTGCTAGAGATTGATCCACTTCAAGAACCTGCAATTTCCCGCTAGTTTCTCCAGTTAAAATCATTCCCTGGGAAATTTCCCCTCTGAGTTTAACTGGTGTGAGATTTGCTACACAGACGAGCTTCTTCCCTACTAATTCCTCAGGTTGATAATGCTTGGCTATCCCCGAAACAATTTGTCTCTTTTCAAATCCAAAATCAAGCTGCAGCTTTAAGAGACGATCTGCTTTTTTCACTGGGGCTGCTTCCAGTACCTGTGCGACTCGAAGATCAACTTTTGAGAAATCATCAAAAGCAATTTCTGCTCCTAGCTCAGGTAATTCTGTTTCTTCTATTTCTACTTTCTTTTCTTCTACCTTTGGTGCACTTCCCTGCATTTTCTCTTTAATATATGCTACTTCTTCTTCAACCTCTAAACGCGGGAACAAAGGTTCGCCTTTTTGTACCGTCGCTTGTTGAATCGCACCGAAAGATAGAATGCTATCCCAGCTTTTAAGCTTCTCTTCTTCAATGCCAAGCTGGAAGAAAATTTTCTCAGGTGTTTTCGTTAGGAAAGGCGTTAAGAGCACTGCTGTGATGCGGAGTGATTCTGCTAAATGATACATGACAGAATGCAGCTCTTTTCGTTTTGTTTCATCCTTTGCCAGCACCCAAGGAGCTGTCTGGTCAATATATTTATTGGTTCTGCTGATTAATGTCCAAACATTTGAAAGAGCCACAGAGAATTCAAGGTTTTCCATCGCTTCTTCATAGGCTTTGACTGTTTGCTCAGCTACTGCTTTAAGCTCCTCATCAAACTCATTAACTGGACCCTTATAGCTGCTTAATGTACCGTCAAAATATTTTTGAACCATCGCAACTGTACGGTTAAGCAAGTTACCTAAGTCATTGGCAAGGTCATAGTTTACACGTTCCACGAATCCTTCTGGTGTAAACACACCATCCGCACCAAATGGTACTTCACGAAGGAGGTAATAACGAAGGGCATCAAGACCGTAGCGATCTATTAATGTGACCGGATCTACTACGTTCCCTTTTGATTTAGACATCTTACCATCTTTCATCAACAGCCAGCCGTGTGCGAAAATTTGTTTCGGCAGCGGCAGATCGAGTGCCATCAGCATAATTGGCCAATAAATCGTATGAAAACGAACAATTTCTTTCCCTACGAGGTGCACGTTGGCAGGCCAATATTTTTTATATTTTTCATCCTGATCAGTACCGTAACCAATCGCAGTTAAATAGTTGAACAACGCATCAATCCATACATAGATGACGTGCTTTGGATTGTTTGGAACTTTAATTCCCCAGTCAAAGGTTGTTCTTGATACAGCTAGATCCTCTAAACCTGGTTTGATGAAGTTATTGATCATTTCATTCTTTCTTGATTCAGGCTGAATGAACGTTGGATTCTTTTCGTAATAGTCTAGTAAACGATCCGCATACTTACTCATACGGAAGAAATATGATTCCTCTTTAATTAATTCGACAGGATGTCCGCTGTCAGGGCTTTTCCCGCCAGTGACTTCTCCTTTTTCATTCCGCTCAACATCCACAAGCTGTGTTTCCGTATAGAATGTCTCATCAGGAATACTGTACCAGCCTTCATATTGGTCTAAATAAATATCGCCTTGATCAAGCAGCTTTTGAAATACTTGCTCAATGATTTTCGTATGTCTTTTTTCTGTTGTACGGATGAAATCATCATTGGAAATGTCGAGTTTCTTCCATAGTGATTGAATGTCTGCTACGACAGGATCTAAATACTCGATCGGTGTGATGTTTTGTTCTTCAGCTTTTTGCTGAATTTTTTGTCCGTGCTCATCTGTACCCGTTAAATACATCACATCATAGCCTTGAAGACGTTTATAACGAGCCATAGCATCCCCTGCTACTGTCGTATAAGCATGTCCAATATGTAATTTTCCGCTCGGATAGTAAATAGGTGTTGTCAGATAGAACGTTTTTTTCTTTTCCGGCATGTTGGAACCTCCTGCGTGTATAAATGTCAAAAACTCCCGCCCAATGGACGAGAGCGGTTATCATCATTACATGAAAATGTGTTAGATCCATTTATTAAATTTTGCACTTGTGCTTTCTCTATGATACCATCTTAGCCTTTAAGATCAAGCATATATACATAGAACAAGATGAAATGATCGAAAAAGATGAGTTTTTCGAAAAAAACGACAAACCTGTCGACATTTTGTCGAATATTGTCGTATGAAATCTATCTCCAGATTTACAATTGTCTAATTTAGGGCAAAAGTCTTGTTAATCTGAACTCGTCATTTCTCATATTTTCATAGAAAAAAGCCGCAAAATCCTTATAAATCAGTAGTTTCAAGGTCTTTTGACTTTAAGAGTCATATTTTACAAACAATAGTAAACAAAATGATTGACGATTTATGGAAACCTTGTTATGCTATGAATGTAAGGAATTTGTCGAATAATGACGAAGATAATATTATATTAAGAATAAGAACTCTTTGGGAGGAGAATGAAGATGAAATCTACAGGTATTGTACGTAAAGTTGACGAATTAGGGCGCGTGGTGATTCCAATCGAACTTCGCCGTACTCTAGGAATCGCTGAAAAAGACGCTTTGGAAATTTATGTTGATGATGAAAAAATTATCCTAAAAAAATATAAACCAAACATGACTTGCCAAGTTACAGGTGAAGTATCAGACGATAACCTTAAACTTGCTAATGGTAAATTAGTTCTTAGCCGTGAAGGTGCAGAGCAAATCATTAACGAAATCCAAAACCAACTTCAATCACAAAAATAAGTTTGATATAAAAAAGGTTCTTGCACCGTTTGCAAGAACCTTTCTTTATTGTTCAATATGATAGGCATCGTATATGGTGCGCTTTGGTACACCGCGTTCGACGGCTGTACGTTTAATCGCTTCCTTCGACGTTAATCCTTCCTCTATGTAATGGATTACGTGTTCCTTTTCAGATAAGGACTTCCACCAGGCTTCTTCATTTAGCTCTTCTTCATCTTGATCGTTACCTTGTACGACTAGACAGAATTCACCTCGGATTTGATTCTCTACCGCCCATGTCAGCACAGACTCTAAATCTCCACGAATAAACTCTTCAAATTTTTTCGTTAGTTCTCTCGTAATGGCGATATTCCGGTTGCCCCACACTTCCTTCATCAAAGTCAGCGTTTCTTTTAACCGATGAGGCGCTTCATAGAAAATGATTGTTTCTTGACGCTTCTTCAAAGCTTCGAGCTGTTTTTTCTTTTCCTTTTTTTGTCGGTCAAGAAATCCATAAAAGAAAAATGGCTGTGGCGTGATCCCTGAGGCAATGAGTGCTGTAAGTGCAGCATTTGCTCCAGGTAACGGAACGACATAACCGCCGATATTCGTAAAGTCACGGACCACTTCAGCACCTGGATCAGAGATCGTCGGTAAACCAGCATCGCTCACGAGTGCGATGTTTTTTCCTTCTTTTAACCATTCGATCAACTTGTGGCCGCTACTGTCTTTGTTATGCTCATGATAACTCGTTAATGGCGTATCAATTTCATAGACATGACAAAGTTTTTTCGTTTGTCTTGTATCCTCTGCGGCAATATAGTCTACATCTTTTAATGTTTGTATGGCTCGAAACGTCATATCTTCTAAATTGCCAATTGGGGTTGGGACGAGATATAGAATGCCCATATCTGATTGACCATCAAAGCTTTTCTGTGTTTTCATGTGCCGCCTCCTTTTCAATACGCATTTCTTCTATATAAAGATCTTTCTTTTTCCGTGTCCACGTTTTGAAACGATATTCTTGCTGCATGGCTTCTCTTTTGGTTGCAAAACATTCATGATAATACAGCTCAACTGGCCGTCTTGCTCTTGTATACTTTGCTCCCTTTCCACTATTGTGAGTCGTCAGTCTTTTTTGTAAATCATTTGTATAACCTGCATATAGGCTGCCGTCTGCACATTTCAATACATAGAAATAATGATTATGCTTCTCCATACAGTATCGTCCTGATTTCCTCAGTATACTCTTGATCATCTCCATAAACAAAAAGAGGCGGGAGAATTTTCAGATCTGGTTTTCCATCTTTTATCCCCTCTACTAAGATGGTATTGGCTTCTTTCCCCTGTTTGGGATAAACAAATTGAATTCGTTTTGGCTCAATTCGGTACTTCTTCATCAATTCCACAATCTCAAGCAGCCGTCCCGGCCGATGAACCATCGCCAGTTTCCCTCCTTGCTTCAGCAGCGTGGAAGAAACGCGAATGACATCTTCTAATGTACAATGAATTTCATGCCGAGCAATGGCCAAGTATTCATTCTCATTGATTTCTTCTTTAGAAGGTGTCTTAAAATATGGTGGATTACATGTGATGACATCTACTTTGTGATTGCCGTAGCGTGCTGGCATATCATTCAGATCGCCATGAATCAGTTCTATCTGCTTTTCAAGTTGATTATACGCCACACTTCTTTTTGCCATATCAAACAGCCGCTCTTGAATTTCGACCCCAGTAATGGAAGCCTTAGATCGAGTCGAAAGCAGCAATGGCACAATGCCATTTCCCGTGCAAAGATCAATGATCTCTCCTTTTTGGATGGGCACATACGCAAATTTTGCTAATAACACTGCGTCCAATGAAAAGGCGAAAACCGTTTTACTTTGAATAATTTTCATATCTTCGGCGAGCAAATAATCTAATCGTTCATCTTCTCTTAACGAAACCATGATGTATCCTTTCTTTTCCTGTGAAAAAGGCTTCCGATTCAGCGGAAGCCTTTTCTCATTTTTTATTTAAAAATGACAGACAGAACAAACAGTCTCCCTCTTTACGTATGCTTCCATAATGTACATTGCAAATATGGAAGCCCTCCTGATATAACCGAGCCAGATTATCATGACCTTCTCCTATATCAGAATGACCTGGTTTCTGAGCAGAATCATTCTCTGTCTCAGACGATTTGTCCCGATCGGACTGATCCAGACGTTCACGCAAGTGCTGATTCTCCATCTGCAGCTGATGATTTTCTTCAATCACTTCACCGATATGATTTTTCAAATCACCTAACTGGCGATAAAGAGAACCAATTTGTTCTTCTAAATTGATCACCGTATCAAATAGTTCCTTTTTATCCAAGGTGGCACACCTCGTTACTCAGTTGTTTGTGCAGATACAACGCCTTCTTGTAATAATTCTTCCCAAGTATATTCTACCACTTTTTCTTGCCCGGTTAATTCAACTTGCAAAATTCGTTCTAAAATGTTGAGCCCTACTACCTTTGCAGAGCCACTAGATGTTTGAATCGTTTCACCGATATCCGGCAATTGTTCTTTCGCTGTTTCATACTCATCATTCTCATATTTCAAGCAACACATCAAACGACCGCAAAGCCCTGAAATTTTTGTGGGATTTAGCGACAGGTTTTGATCTTTTGCCATCTTAATGGATACTGGTTCAAAGTCTCCTAAGAATGTCGAACAGCAAAGCATTCGCCCGCAAGGTCCTATGCCACCCAGCATTTTTGCCTCGTCTCTTACACCAATCTGGCGAAGTTCAATTCTCGTTTTGAAGATCGATGCAAGATCCTTCACTAGCTCACGGAAATCTACTCTGCCATCCGCTGTGAAGTAGAAAATGACCTTGTTTCGGTCAAATGTAAATTCAACATCAACCAGCTTCATTTCAAGACCGTGTTCACTTACCTTCTGAAGACATGTATCAAAGGCTGTCATCGCTGCTTCTTTGTTTTCCTCAACGATGAGTCGGTCTCGTTCGTCTGCTACACGAATCACCTTACGCAGAGGAAGAACGACATCGTGTTCATCTACTTTTTTATTAGCGATGACCACTTGTCCGTACTCAACTCCTCTGACCGTCTCTACAATGACACAACTATCATTTTCTATATGAAATCCATTAGGATCGAAATAATAGATTTTGCCCGCTTTTTTAAAGCGAACACCAATTACGTTGTACAAGCTTATCCCTCCTGCAACATCAACACCAATTGCTCCATCAGCCCTTGGGCATTCACGTTGGATTGAAGTCTCTTTTTCGCTTCTAATACAGCAAGGATCTGGTTCGTCACCATCTGCTGTGTGGAATGCAGCGCGTGCTGCTTCATTGTCTGGAATAAGTCTTGATAAATGACTTTATCTTCATTTCCTATTTGAATCGACAATACATCACGATATATAAATAAAAGCATATCCAGACCTGTTTCTTGAAGGTCTTTCTCTTTGAAAAAAGGCATCCATTGATCCTGTATATAAAAAAATGCATGTTCTTTTCGCTGGTGTAAGACTTCATACAATTTTATCACTTTCGCTCTAGACTCTGCAAACTGATCATTTCGACTTAATTCGAGTGCTTCTGCTAAATTGTTGGTTAAATTCGACAAAAGCCTTGCAAGATGCTGAGATACGCCTTCTTGTAATAGCTGCTGCTCCAAGGATTGTGGCTGCAGCGGCTGAAAGCTGAGCATCTGACATCTTGAAATAATCGTATCCAACATTTTATGCGATTGCTCAGTGATTAAAATTGCCATCGTTTCCCGGTTAGGCTCCTCTAGGAACTTTAATAAACTGTTCGCGGCATTAACCGTCATTTTGTCCGCATGAAGAATGATATACATTTTTCGGTGAGATTCCACACCTGCTTTTGTAAATTCCTCTTGCAATGCCTGTACTTGCGCTTTCTTAATTGATTGACCATCAGGCTGCACGAGATGTAAATCGGGATGGTTACCTGACTCAATCCTCTTGCAGTTTTGACAGGATTCACACGGTTTCACTCCTGATTCCAAGCAAAAAAAGCTCTTTGCCAAAAGCATTGCAGCATCCTGCTTACCGGTCCCCTTTTTTCCTTCAAATAAGTAAGCATGCGCAAGTCGGTCTTTATCAATACTATTAAAAATCAGCCGCATGACGCGCGGCTGCAACTCATTCATGTCATCCCAGCTAATTGCCATGTTATCACTCTCTATGTGTAAAGGTTAATCAATAAACCTTTTATTTCTCCAATACGTTCAAGCAAATCAATAGATGGCTTCTCTTGGTCCATCATATCCTCTGTTAATTCAATCAGCTTTTCATCTAATGCTTTGACTAAAGCGAGTGTACGCGTGTTGCCATAAATGTCAAAGCTTCTTGATGTTTCTATATTTAACCCATTATCGACTGTCTCTTTCACAAAGCGCTTCACAAGACCTTTAAACCTAGCCAAGTCCTTTAAGTTTCGTGACTTTGTCAGCTTTTTACCGAACACTTCGATATCACTCAGCATAACCGTCAGCTGCTCTAAGCGCATTTTTCCGCTTTGCGTCTCCATCGATGCTTTAAAAGAGGCAGATGTCTGGCTTCCTTTCATGCCTTGGAGTTCACGCTTTTCTAAAAGCAGCCGCATATCTTGATTAATTTTCACAGCAACCCATCCTTAGAATTGATGAAATTGTTCAACTGGCAGAATAAAGACAGTAGCTCCACCAACTTCAACCTCAACAGGGTATGGTACATATGAATCTGCGTTACCACCCATTGGAGATACAGGTGCAATCATTTGATCACGTTTACGGCAATTTTCTTTTATAAGCTGTAACGCTTTATCCACTCGGACATCATCACAACCAATGATAAAAGTCGTATTCCCAGACTTTAAAAACCCACCAGTTGAAGCTAATTTTGTCACGCCGAATTGATGTTCAGTCAATATTTTCAACAACTTGCTGCTATCTTGGTCCTGTACAACGGCAACAATTAATTTCATTTGATTGGCCTCCTTTGTTTTAGGCACAGGTGACATGCCGATGTCTTCCTCTATATTATAACAACGATTGGGAATGAGGTCATTTTTGATTTTTCTTTAATGTGTCCTGAATCACTCGAAGTACTTCTTCATAGACATCTTGCATCGGCTGAGAAGCATCCACTACATGGAATCGTTCTGGTGATTGCGCAATAAGTAGTTCATAGCCTTCTCTGACCAACTGGTGGAACTTCAGCGTCTCCATGTCTAATCGATTCTTTTCTCTTCCTTGATTGGCGTGAATTCGCTTTAGCCCTTCCTCAGGTGTAATGGAAAAGTAAATCGTCATTTGCGGCATCGTGCCATCAATAGCAAAGTCGTTAATTGATCTGACTTGGTCAATTCCAAGCCCTCTCGCATAGCCTTGATAAGCAAGAGAGCTATCAACAAAACGATCACACAAGACTGTCTCTCCACGCTGCAATGCCGGTTCTACCTTTTCAGCCAAATGCTGCCTTCTTGCTGCTGCATACAGCAATGCCTCTGTTTTCGCATCCATTTTTGTATTTTTTTCATTTAAAATGACTTCACGGATCTGCTCAGCAATGTCAATCCCACCCGGCTCGCGTGTCGCCATCACTGCATATCCTTGACGTTCCATTTCTTCGTACACTTTTCGTATCACTGTCGTTTTTCCGGCACCCTCTGGCCCTTCAAACGTAATAAACATACCACTCATAGTGTCTCCTCTTCTATATAAACATATAATTTTCTCTGATGAATGACCTGACTTGCTTGAATATGAACCTCGTGACCAAGCAAACGGCTTAACGCCTCAATTTGTTCTTTTTCAATACGCTCTCCCTTAATCATCAAAGGAATTCCAGGTGGATAGGGAATAATGGATTCTGCACTCATCCGGCCTGCTGCATGTTCAAATGGGACAGCCTCTATGTCTTGATTTTGTACATCAGTCTCAATAGATATCGTCTCATTTTGGATATGTTTTTTTCCTTTGAGCAATGAATCACTTTGCTTAAGAGCCTGCTCGATCCGCTTGAAAGGAACGTTCTGCCTCTGTTCTAAGCTAAGTACAAGTAAAACCTGATGTTCGTCCGCAAGCTCTGGATGAACATCCACTGATTCAAGCACCTGCTTTAGTTCGTAACCAGTCAGTCCTTTTGTTGATCGAATGACGCATTTTAAAGGATCGGAATGTAGCGAGTCAGGTTCAACCACTTCAAGATGGGTCAGACGGTTGAACTGATCTTTCAGCTCTGTCAGTTCTTTCATGATTACATCCAATGTCCCTTTTCCTTTGATCTCCTCGACATAAGCTCTTGCTACATCTAATGAGGCCATAATTGGATAAGAAGGCGAACTACTTTGAAGCATCGTGAGCAAGGTTTTCAAACGCTTCGCATCGATTCGGTCCCCTTGAAGATGAAGATAGGAACCCATCGTCATTGCCGGAAGGGTTTTATGTGCTGATTGTACCACCACGTCCGCTCCATAGGAAAGAGCAGATGGAGGAAAGGCACCGCCTAATACAAAATGCGCACCATGTGCCTCATCAACCAAAACAACCATACCTGCTTCATGACACATGTGAATCAGCTTTGATAAATCAGCTGCGTGTCCGTAGTAGTTCGGATAAGTCAAAACGATTGCCCGGCAATGAGGATGTTTTGCTATGGCTTTTCTCACTGTATCATCCGTCACATGTGTTGGAACGTGCAAGTGTGCGTCTATCTCAGCGTCTATCAAAATAGGCGTTGCCCCTGCAAGCTCGATCGCATGAAAGACAGACTTATGGCAATTACGCTGGACAAAAATCTCGTCTCCCGTGCGGCATGCTGTCATCACCATCGCCAAATTTCCGACTGTTGTGCCATTCACAAGGAAGAAGCTTTGACCTGAACCATATAGCTTAGTCAATAAATGTTCTGCCTCTTGGATGACCCCAGTCGGGTGATGAAGATCATCTAGGCCTTCAAGCTCCGTCACATCCAATTGAAGGATTGAAGCATAGTGAGACCGTGCCTCATCAAAAAAGACATCTCCATTGTGATGTCCTGGAACGTGAAAAGAATAAGGCTTCTTTTCCGCATGCTGTGCTAATGCTGTATATAAAGGTGTTCTCAAACAAATCGACCCTTTTCACTTTAACGATATCTTAAGTCTATTATAACGTTCAAACAAGTGAACCGAAAGATGGTTTCTCATTCCTTTATTGGATTCGCCAACTGCTGCTCTGCCTCATACATTCTGCTTTTCAATTGAGCTCGCTCTTGGCTTCCATGCTCTTTCACCTGTAATGTTTCCTGTAATGTTTCAGCTAATTGACGTTGAACCTTTTTCAACGTATCTATAGGGGCTAAAGATGCCTCTTCAAGAATCTGCCCCTGCTGTTTCGATACATTTTCATATGTTTTTTGGATTCGGTTCTCAAGAGCTGAATTGGCCCGCTGCTGAATATGTGTTAATGCAATCGACATTTGGTTGATCCATAGAGGAATAGATGCTGAAACAGTTGATTGAATGTGATTGGCCAATGTATGATTCGTATGCTGGATCATCCGAATTTGAGCATTACATTGCAATGCAATTTGCCGGCTTAACAGCAAATCATACTTTCGTTCCTTTAGTCTCTCCACATACTCTTCTTCATTGACTTCTTGACTCATCAATTGCTCCTCTAACGTCCGTTCAACAGAAAGTTGCGTTTCTGAAAGAGGCTGCTGCTCTAACGTTGTCATTTTCGCTTCAACTGCGGCAACCTGCATCGTCATCTCTTGAAAATATGTTTGATTTTCTTCAAATAAACGCTCTAATAATATATGATCCGAGATTAATACACCTCTTGCATAACGAAGCCTTGCGGACAATCTCTCGATCTGTGATTTTGCATGTTGAAATCGTGATATGATCTCCTGAATAGATCGCTTATCCCGTTGAAACCATTTCAAAAAAAAGCCCTCTTTCTTTGGCACTAAATCCTCAGGCTCCACTACTTGCAGCTGCTGCAAAAAGGCTTCAAGCACGTCTCCTATTTGATCGATATCTTTTTTCTCAACATATTTCATCATCTGTTGTGATTGTTCCAATAGTCGTTCCTGCACACGTGTACCATAGAAAAGGAGCTTTTGCGGATTTTCAGGGATCTGCTGAGCTCGCTGCACAGCTTCTTTTTTCTCTTCATCAGATAAGGTATCAAACACCCGAAACTGAAGATCTATATTGGAGGCAGGTGATGTTGTGGCGCGATCTTCCGGTTTCATCGCGTTTGACTCCTTTCATCTATTTCTTCATCATTTTATCAGCTACTTCAAGCTCAATATGAAGAGCCTCTATATCTCTTCCTAACACTTGCTGCAAATCATTCGTCAATTGCTTTTGCAGCTCTGTCAATGTCACTCGGGTTTGGCTCAATGTCATTTCCAGATCATGACTACGATTAGGCTGATTATACAAGAGTGCATATTTCTCAGTTAGTTCAACGACAGAATCCAAGCTTTCAAAATAAAAACGCTGTGCATCATAAAATCGATTAGGCTCTTTTTTTGTTATTGTATAGATTCGTCGTGCAAGCCGAAAAACTTCATAATTATGTTTGATCGTTTGTACGTTTTTCACAGCAAATAAAGCTTTTTTTAAACGCACAAGCTTTTGTCCTGCTTCTTTTAAATGCTGTTTGATATATACATAATCACTACGAGACAGTCCATGTTTCTTTAAAAACAATTGGAAAGCAGTCCATCTGCTCCCCACAAACATCACGCCCCACCCAATCATCGCATACAGTATCGATAATCCAACATGATGATGGAAAACCCCTATACTGACGGTTAAAATCACAAGCGAAAAAAAAGTAGAGAGGATGGCCCATATAAATGTATAAAAGATTGATTTCATGTTCATCGACTCCTATGAATAATCAGGCTCTCTGTTTATCTTATTATGAATTACGGATGATGTCCAAACTAAGTTCCAAAAAACAAGCCCAATCCTTCATAGCTCATAAAAAAAGACCATCTAGTGGTCTATGAATACAAAGGCGGCGTATGAAGATTTTTAAGCTTTCTCACATAATCGGAATAGCTAGGATCCGAGGTCGATGTAGAAATTAACTTTCGCTCACAGTCGCGGCACAAAAACTGATGATATAAATAAATTCCCTTTGTCTTTTTCTCTTCACAAATCAAACAAATCGCTTCTCGCTCTTTTTTGCTCATTGTGACACCTCCACTTATAGCTTCAGTATGCCCTAGCGCTTTCAATTGTATACAAAATTAAGAATGTTTCAGATGGTAGTTTAGTATATGTATCCATGTCAGATCGGGTGTTTGTTCCTTTTCTTAAAAAACAAAAAAGACCAGTTCCGTATGGAACTGATCCTTATACAAGCTTGGCGGCGTCCTACTCTCACAGGGGGAGACCCCCAACTACCATCGGCGCTGAAGAGCTTAACTTCCGTGTTCGGTATGGGAACGGGTGTGACCTCTTCGCTATCGCCACCAAACCTGATGGAGAGAATGTTCTCTCAAAACTAGATAACAATGTTCAAACTTCACATTAGAATATAGGTTAAGTCCTCGATCTATTAGTATCTGTCAGCTCCACGTGTCACCACGCTTCCACCTCAGACCTATCAACCTGATCATCTTTCAGGGATCTTACTTCCTTGCGGAATGGGAAATCTCATCTTGAGGGGGGCTTCATGCTTAGATGCTTTCAGCACTTATCCCGTCCGCACATAGCTACCCAGCGATGCCCTTGGCAGAACAACTGGTACACCAGCGGTGCGTCCATCCCGGTCCTCTCGTACTAAGGACAGCTCCTCTCAAATTTCCTGCGCCCGCGACGGATAGGGACCGAACTGTCTCACGACGTTCTGAACCCAGCTCGCGTACCGCTTTAATGGGCGAACAGCCCAACCCTTGGGACCGACTACAGCCCCAGGATGCGATGAGCCGACATCGAGGTGCCAAACCTCCCCGTCGATGTGGACTCTTGGGGGAGATAAGCCTGTTATCCCCGGGGTAGCTTTTATCCGTTGAGCGATGGCCCTTCCATGCGGAACCACCGGATCACTAAGCCCGACTTTCGTCCCTGCTCGACTTGTAGGTCTCGCAGTCAAGCTCCCTTGTGCCTTTACACTCTGCGAATGATTTCCAACCATTCTGAGGGAACCTTTGGGCGCCTCCGTTACATTTTAGGAGGCGACCGCCCCAGTCAAACTGCCCACCTGACACTGTCTCCCTGCCCGATAAGGGCAGCGGGTTAGAAGGTCAATACAGCCAGGGTAGTATCCCACCGATGCCTCCACCGAAGCTAGCGCTCCGGTTTCCAAGGCTCCTACCTATCCTGTACAAGCTGTACCAACATTCAATATCAGGCTGCAGTAAAGCTCCACGGGGTCTTTCCGTCCTGTCGCGGGTAACCTGCATCTTCACAGGTACTATAATTTCACCGAGTCTCTCGTTGAGACAGTGCCCAGATCGTTGCGCCTTTCGTGCGGGTCGGAACTTACCCGACAAGGAATTTCGCTACCTTAGGACCGTTATAGTTACGGCCGCCGTTTACTGGGGCTTCAATTCGCACCTTCGCTTACGCTAAGCGCTCCTCTTAACCTTCCAGCACCGGGCAGGCGTCAGCCCCTATACTTCGCCTTACGGCTTCGCAGAGACCTGTGTTTTTGCTAAACAGTCGCCTGGGCCTATTCACTGCGGCTTCTCGGGGCTTTAACACCCTAAGAAGCACCCCTTCTCCCGAAGTTACGGGGTCATTTTGCCGAGTTCCTTAACGAGAGTTCTCTCGATCACCTTAGGATTCTCTCCTCGCCTACCTGTGTCGGTTTGCGGTACGGGCACCTCTCACCTCGCTAGAGGCTTTTCTTGGCAGTGTGGAATCAGGAACTTCGCTACTAAATTTCGCTCGCCATCACAGCTCAGCCTTTACGGGAAACGGATTTGCCTATTTCCCAGCCTAACTGCTTGGACGCGGATATCCAATACCGCGCTTACCCTATCCTCCTGCGTCCCCCCATTGCTCAAATGGTGAGGAGGTGGTACAGGAATATCAACCTGTTGTCCATCGCCTACGCCTTTCGGCCTCGGCTTAGGTCCCGACTAACCCTGAGCGGACGAGCCTTCCTCAGGAAACCTTAGGCATTCGGTGGACGGGATTCTCACCCGTCTTTCGCTACTCATACCGGCATTCTCACTTCTAAGCGCTCCACCAGTCCTTCCGGTCTGACTTCACAGCACTTAGAACGCTCTCCTACCACTGTTCGTAAGAACAGTCCGCAGCTTCGGTGATACGTTTAGCCCCGGTACATTTTCGGCGCAGAGTCACTCGACCAGTGAGCTATTACGCACTCTTTAAATGGTGGCTGCTTCTAAGCCAACATCCTGGTTGTCTAAGCAACTCCACATCCTTTTCCACTTAACGTATACTTTGGGACCTTAGCTGGCGGTCTGGGCTGTTTCCCTTTCGACTACGGATCTTATCACTCGCAGTCTGACTCCCAAGGATAAGTCATCGGCATTCGGAGTTTGACTGAATTCGGTAACCCGGTAGGGGCCCCTAGTCCAATCAGTGCTCTACCTCCGAGACTCTTACCTTGAGGCTAGCCCTAAAGCTATTTCGGAGAGAACCAGCTATCTCCAGGTTCGATTGGCATTTCACCCCTACCCACACCTCATCCCCGCACTTTTCAACGTGCGTGGGTTCGGGCCTCCATTCAGTGTTACCTGAACTTCACCCTGGACATGGGTAGATCACCTGGTTTCGGGTCTACGACCACGTACTCATGCGCCCTATTCAGACTCGCTTTCGCTGCGGCTCCGCATCTTCTGCTTAACCTTGCACGGGATCGTAACTCGCCGGTTCATTCTACAAAAGGCACGCCATCACCCTTTAACGGGCTCTGACTACTTGTAGGCACACGGTTTCAGGATCTATTTCACTCCCCTTCCGGGGTGCTTTTCACCTTTCCCTCACGGTACTGGTTCACTATCGGTCACTAGGGAGTATTTAGCCTTGGGAGATGGTCCTCCCGGATTCCGACGGAATTTCACGTGTTCCGCCGTACTCAGGATCCACTCTGGAGAGAACAACATTTCAGTTACAGGGCTGTTACCTTCTTTGGCGGGCCTTTCCAGACCTCTTCGCTTATATCGTTCCTTTGTAACTCCGTATAGAGTGTCCTACAACCCCAAGAGGCAAGCCTCTTGGTTTGGGCTGTTCCCGTTTCGCTCGCCGCTACTCAGGGAATCGCATTTGCTTTCTCTTCCTCCGGGTACTTAGATGTTTCAGTTCCCCGGGTATGCCTTCTCATACTCTATGTATTCAAGTATGGATACTACTCCATTACGAGCAGTGGGTTTCCCCATTCGGAAATCTCCGGATCAAAGCTTGCTTACAGCTCCCCGAAGCATATCGGTGTTCGTCCCGTCCTTCATCGGCTCCTAGTGCCAAGGCATCCACCGTGCGCCCTTTCTAACTTAACCATTTCTTACTTTAGAAAGAATCACTATGTGTGATGAACTTTGCATTGCATTCAATGTGAATGTATTACTTATTGTTATCTAGTTTTCAAAGAACACGTTGGTGGAGCCTAGCGGGATCGAACCGCTGACCTCCTGCGTGCAAGGCAGGCGCTCTCCCAGCTGAGCTAAGGCCCCGATTTAATAGAAGATGGTGGGCCTGAGTGGACTCGAACCACCGACCTCACGCTTATCAGGCGTGCGCTCTAACCAGCTGAGCTACAGGCCCATCTTTCATATCGAAGATATGATGTTGTAGGATCTTTTGCAAGTTCCTTCAAAACTAAACAAGACGAAAACGCACACTGCTCCATATATCCTTAGAAAGGAGGTGATCCAGCCGCACCTTCCGATACGGCTACCTTGTTACGACTTCACCCCAATCATCTGCCCCACCTTCGGCGGCTGGCTCCATAAAGGTTACCTCACCGACTTCGGGTGTTGCAAACTCTCGTGGTGTGACGGGCGGTGTGTACAAGGCCCGGGAACGTATTCACCGCGGCATGCTGATCCGCGATTACTAGCGATTCCAGCTTCACGCAGTCGAGTTGCAGACTGCGATCCGAACTGAGAACAGATTTATGGGATTGGCTAAACCTTGCGGTCTCGCAGCCCTTTGTTCTGTCCATTGTAGCACGTGTGTAGCCCAGGTCATAAGGGGCATGATGATTTGACGTCATCCCCACCTTCCTCCGGTTTGTCACCGGCAGTCACCTTAGAGTGCCCAACTAAATGCTGGCAACTAAGATCAAGGGTTGCGCTCGTTGCGGGACTTAACCCAACATCTCACGACACGAGCTGACGACAACCATGCACCACCTGTCACTCTGTCCCCGAAGGGAAAGCCCTATCTCTAGGGTTGTCAGAGGATGTCAAGACCTGGTAAGGTTCTTCGCGTTGCTTCGAATTAAACCACATGCTCCACCGCTTGTGCGGGCCCCCGTCAATTCCTTTGAGTTTCAGTCTTGCGACCGTACTCCCCAGGCGGAGTGCTTAATGCGTTAGCTGCAGCACTAAGGGGCGGAAACCCCCTAACACTTAGCACTCATCGTTTACGGCGTGGACTACCAGGGTATCTAATCCTGTTCGCTCCCCACGCTTTCGCTCCTCAGCGTCAGTTACAGACCAGAGAGTCGCCTTCGCCACTGGTGTTCCTCCACATCTCTACGCATTTCACCGCTACACGTGGAATTCCACTCTCCTCTTCTGCACTCAAGTTTCCCAGTTTCCAATGACCCTCCCCGGTTGAGCCGGGGGCTTTCACATCAGACTTAAGAAACCGCCTGCGAGCCCTTTACGCCCAATAATTCCGGACAACGCTTGCCACCTACGTATTACCGCGGCTGCTGGCACGTAGTTAGCCGTGGCTTTCTGGTTAGGTACCGTCAAGGTGCGAGCAGTTACTCTCGCACTTGTTCTTCCCTAACAACAGAGCTTTACGATCCGAAAACCTTCATCACTCACGCGGCGTTGCTCCGTCAGACTTTCGTCCATTGCGGAAGATTCCCTACTGCTGCCTCCCGTAGGAGTCTGGGCCGTGTCTCAGTCCCAGTGTGGCCGATCACCCTCTCAGGTCGGCTACGCATCGTCGCCTTGGTGAGCCATTACCCCACCAACTAGCTAATGCGCCGCGGGTCCATCTGTAAGTGACAGCCGAAACCGTCTTTCATCCTTGAACCATGCGGTTCAAGGAACTATCCGGTATTAGCTCCGGTTTCCCGGAGTTATCCCAGTCTTACAGGCAGGTTACCCACGTGTTACTCACCCGTCCGCCGCTAACATCTGGGAGCAAGCTCCCTTCTGTTCGCTCGACTTGCATGTATTAGGCACGCCGCCAGCGTTCGTCCTGAGCCAGGATCAAACTCTCCGAAAAAGTACAAAACCGAAGTTTTGTTTTTCGTCAGCGTTTGACTGACTACCTATGATATAACATAGGATTTTTTTATAAAAACTCGAATTAACAGGTACGTTTTGTCTTGTTTAGTTTTCAAAGAACTTGTTTACCGCTTCAGAAGCGACTAGAACATCATACCATATTTAAATTGTTGATGTCAACAACTTTTTTGTTATCATGTTATTTCGTTTCTTCGTCATCAGCGACGTATATTAATTTACCACCATAAGGGATCAAAGTCAACAATATTTCTCATTAAATAATAAATTTTTCAATTACGACTAAAGCTGCTACGCCTGGGATGCCCAATAGACCACTGATTCCACTTGTTACAGGGTTAATAGAGACATGTAATCCTAGACTCTCACCAAATAGATTGAGGCAAAATAAAAAAAGAGCACCTGCCACAAACTTTATTCCGATCAGCCCTAACCATTTGATGGGGTTCGCTTGAACACCTGACATAAACAACAATAATACAGCAAGCAAAATTGACCCGATCACAATAACAGGTTCCATAATCCTCTCATCTCCTCTTCATATGAATAGTACAAGCATATGAGAGGACTATGTAAAATAGACCTGCTATCTCCAGTTGTTTAAACGTAAATTCCTCTTTTTCGCTTCTCTTAGATAGAAAAAGTACTTCGCTTGAGCAAGCTTTAATTCGAATAGAATGTCCGGTGAAGGCTCAACGCTATTTGCGACAAGCTTTTTTTGTCTGTTCCATTCTTCCTTTTGCTTAAAAAGCTGTTGAATTAATTTCTCATCGAATTCTTTTCGAATTGATTTTCTGCGAAGAAAACCCATGTACCGTACTTCTCCTTCCTACATCTCACGTCTGCCCTCTAGAGCTTTAGACAGTGTGACTTCATCCGCATACTCTAAGTCTCCACCTACTGGTAGTCCGTGAGCAATACGAGAGAGTTTAATTCCTGATGGTTTCAACAATCTAGAGATATACATGGCTGTAGCCTCTCCTTCAATGTTTGGATTCGTTGCAAGGATTACCTCTGTCACTTGATCGTCTTGCAATCTTTTTAACAGGTCAGGAATTTTAATGTCCTCTGGGCCAATGCCATCCATTGGCGAAATGGCACCATGAAGCACATGATATAAGCCGTTGTATTCTTTCATCTTTTCCATTGCGATCACATCTTTTGGATCTTGTACTACACAGATAACAGATTGATCTCTTCTTGTATCTTCACAAATATAGCAAGGATCTTGATCTGTGATATGGCCGCATACCGAGCAATTAGTTAAATTACGCTTTGCGTTAACAAGCGCCTTCGCGAAATCTAGTACGACATCTTCCTGCATACTAAGAACAAAAAAAGCCAGACGGACCGCGGTTTTCGGTCCGATTCCTGGCAATTTCATAAAGCTGTCTATCAGCTTTGATATTGGTTCAGGATATTGCATCTTCAGTTATTCCTCCTAGAATAAACCTGGCATGTTCATTCCTTTTGTGAATTGACCCATTGTTTCATTTGTTAACTCATCAACTTTTTTCAATGCATCGTTTGTCGCTGCAAGTACAAGATCTTGAAGCATATCGATATCTTCTGGATCAACAACTTCTTCATTGATTGCTACATCAACAACTTCTTTTTGTCCATTTACTTTTACAGTGACCATACCGCCACCTGCTGTACCTTCAAGGACTTTTTCTGCAAGCTCTTCTTGAGCCTTAGCCATATCCTTTTGCATTTTTTGCATTTGTTTCATCATTTTTTGCATATTTCCCATTCCACCGCGCATATGAACACCACTCTCTTTCATTTTTATTAATCTTTAATTTCTATTAAATCGGTTCCTACTAACTTCTTTGCTTCTGCAATCAATGGATCCTCTTCAGCAGAAGTCCCCTGACCATCTGCCTGTTCATCCGGCTGATGATCTCTTAAAAATTCTTCTCTTATTTTACCCCATTGAGCGTCAGGAACGCCAACTAATTCCACTCTTTTCCCTAACATAGACTCTAATAGCTGCTCAAGGTTGGTTCGAACACCACTTTTATCTTCAGCAACCATTTTACAGTGTATTTCAAACTTGAATTTTAAAACAAAGGCATGAGTAGCAGCAGCAACTGGTTCACTATCCGTTAATAGTGCAGCGTGAGACACCTTATTCTGCTGTTTCAAGTGGGCAAGGAGTTCTCCCCACTTACCTTTAATTTTTTCTAACTCTGGACGTTTTGCCTCTTTTAGAATTTCGTGAATTCGACCGACAGGTGCACGGTATCCATTTTTGTTACTTGTTTGTGGTCGAGGTGCTTCCTTTTTTTCTTGAGGATGATGAGAATGAGACATTGGCACACCCTCAGCTCTTATCCTAGATAGCTCCTGTTCCAACCTGTCTATTTTATCCGTTAGCGTCGTTAAATCAGCGTTAGCATGAGCTTGTGGTATTCCAGCCGTTGACTGACATAGCTTGACAACAGCTACCTCAAAGAAAATCCTTGGATGATTCGTCCATTTCATTTCTTGGTGACTTTTATTCAGCACTTCAATTGTTTCATATAGAAATTGAGGTGTCACACGATCCGAAAGCGTCACGAAATTTTCATCGACCTTTACCTTTTCAAGGACCCCTTCCAGATCTGGTGCTGTTTTATAAAGCAGCATATCTCTAAAGTAAAAAATCATGTCCTCTATTAATTTAGCAGCATCTTTCCCCTGCTGAAGTAATTCATTTAAGGTATCTAACGCCACGGCAATATTTTGATCAAAAATTGATTCGGCTAGCTGACTAATGAATTGCTGAGAAACAGCTCCTGTAATGAGCAGCGCATCATCAATTGTCAGTTGCTCACCACTAAATGAAATTGCTTGATCTAAGAGGCTTAGTGCATCACGCATACCACCATCAGCTGCACTAGCGATAATCTCGAGCGAGCCCTCTTGGACATTTAGGCTTTCTGCATCTACAATTTTCTGCATTCTTCCAACAATATCTTTTGTCGTGATTCGTTTAAAATCAAATCTCTGACAACGAGATATGATGGTAAGAGGAATCTTATGAGGCTCTGTGGTAGCCAAAATAAAGATACAATGAGCGGGCGGCTCCTCTAACGTTTTAAGGAGGGCATTAAACGCCCCGATAGAGAGCATATGTACTTCATCTATAATATAAACCTTATATGTAACCGCCGAAGGAGCAAATTTCACTTTATCACGTATATCACGGATTTCATCTACTCCGTTGTTTGAGGCAGCATCTATTTCGATCACATCTGAAATCGAGCCGTTTGTAATCCCTTTACAGGCATCACATTCATTACAAGGTTCACTCACAGGTGACTTTTCACAGTTCACTGCCTTCGCAAAGATTTTAGCAGCGCTTGTTTTACCTGTTCCTCTAGGACCTGAAAATAAGTAAGCATGAGAAAACTTCTTCTGCAAAAGGGCATTTTGCAACGTTTTTGTGATGTCTTCTTGTCCAACAACATCCTCAAAAACTTGAGGTCTGAACACTCGATACAAAGCTTGATAACTCACAAATACGCCCTCCTCCATTTATCATCTTTTTTATTATACATGATGCACCGATCAATTCAAAAGCACACCTTTATTTTCTAATAAACGAAAATGATGATTTCAACTATAGTTTTTCTACTTCTATGAACCCAAAACCTGTTTTCTAGATTTTCGAATTGATCTGCCACACCACGAGGAACACTAGTTCCCGCTGCGATTAATAAAAAACAAAAAAACTCTAAAAAGATTTTTTGGCTATTTGTATAAACAAAGCAGCTGAACTATTCTTTAAACAGCAACAAAAAACTCACCTAGATTAACTAGATGAGTTACATTTAATATTGATTTACCGTGCACCTTCTGTCGATTCGCTACCCCAAGCGTTACTTAAACAGTTAGCTCGGCCCAGGCAACCCTGCGGCACATGAGAGGTTTCACTTAATGCTGCTTCCTTCCGGACCTGACATGGTTCATGAATTCCCATTGCGCAGGACCCAGACGTCAACACCACTTATTTAAGGCAGACCTTGAAGTAAACGAACCTTGAGAAGGGATTCGGCCTCGCTAGAGCGGATTGCGAGTACAGGGCACCGCTACCTCCCCGCTTAGCACGGCAAAATGAATATTAAATTGTTAGTGACGCAGACATAAGTATACCTTCTTATAGCCGAAATTGCAAACGACATCCATTCATTTACTTTTGGCTTGTTTCTTTCGCTGACGGAGATTTCGGAAGAACTGACTTAACAGCTCACCACACTCATTTTCAAGTACACCACCAATGACTTCAGACTGATGATTGAACCGTTCATCATCCAGTAAATTCATTAAAGTACCTGCACATCCACCTTTTGGATCGTATGCACCAAAAACGACCTTTTTCACTCTAGAAAGGACAATCGCTCCCGCACACATAGGACATGGTTCAAGCGTCACATAAAGTACAGCATCCTCTAAACGCCAGCTTCCAGTCGTTTTACACGCTTCATCAATGGCAAGTAATTCTGCATGTGCAATTGAACGCTGCTCTGTTTCCCTTAAATTATGAGCTCGGCTCACAATTTGGTCATCAACAACGATGATGGCGCCGATTGGTACTTCTCCTATTTGTTCTGCTTTTAAGGCTTCAGAAATAGCTTCTTGCATAAACTGTTCATCTCTCGTCATAGCACGGCTCTCTTTTCATGTTTTTTAAAAGGATATTGAGGTTAACATATTAGCACAATCTTTTAAAGGGGGTCTTACTTTGTCAAAGCACCAAAAGGCACTGCTTATTATCGACATGATTAATAATTTTGATTTTGAAATGGGACATGTGCTCGCTGATAAAACAGAGCAAATGACCAATAAGATTTTAGCTCTTAAAGATCATGCTTTCAAGGAAAATTGGCCGATCATCTATATCAACGACCACTATGGTCTCTGGAAGGCTGATATTCAAGCTGTGATGGAAACATGCAAAAATGAAAGAAGCGCCCCTATTTTAGAGAAAATGGCACCATCTAAAGATGATTACTTCTTAATTAAACCGAAGCATTCTGCCTTCTATGGAACTGCATTAGAGACACTCTTAAATGAATTAGGTGTACAAGACATCATTTTGACCGGAATTGCAGGAAACATTTGCGTTCTGTTCACTGCAAATGACGCATACATGCGAGAATACAACTTAATTGTACCTGAAGATTGTATCGCATCAAATGACGACAGAGACAACGAATATGCTTTAACGATGATGGAGAACGTTCTACTAGCAAAAATCACCACTGCTAAAGAGATCACGAATGAAAATCAAACATGATTTATCCATAACCCTCATAAATTGTTAGCAATAACAAAGGGGGCGTTGACTATTCAGATTTATGTTGTCAAAAGAGGAGATACTTTAAACGAAATTGCCATGCGTTTTAAAACAACAGTCAATGAAATCATCCGTACCAACGATATTGAAACACCAAATCAACTCGTCATTGGACAAACAATTGTCATTCCAATTAGAGGTCAATTTTATGAGGTCAAACAAAATGACACACTTTATCAAATTGGAAGACGATTTCGAATTTCAGTGGAAGAGTTGGCACGTGTGAATAGAATACGGCCTGAAGCGATACTTCCTATTCGCTTCTTGCTCTATATTCCTCAAAGACCGAAAAGGAACATTAACTCGAATGCTTACATTGAACCACGGGGAAATCAAGTCAGTGAAAACTTAAAACAAGCAGCTAGAGAGGCCTCTCCATATTTAACGCATTTAGGCGCCTTTAGTTTTCAAGCGCAAAGAGATGGAACACTGAAAGAACCACCGATAGATCAGCTACCTCAAATAGCCGCTCAGAGCAGAACCGTTTTATCCATGGTGGTGACTAACCTAGAGAATGATAAATTCAGTGATGAACTTGGGCAAATTCTTTTGAATAACCAATCTGTCAAAGCCACATTTTTAAATGAAATCGTTCGTGTTGCAAAAAAGTATCAATTAAAAGAAATCCATTTTGATTTTGAATATTTACGTCCCGCTGATAAAGATGCCTACATTCAATTTTTAAGAGAGGCAACAACCCGCTTCCATCAAGAAGGATGGACAATATCTGTTGCACTTGCCCCTAAAACAAGTAGTCAGCAAAAGGGAAAATGGTATGAAGCTCATGACTATGAAGCCATTGGGAAGATCGTCGATCATGTTGTATTAATGACCTACGAATGGGGATACAGCGGCGGCCCTGCGCAAGCAGTCTCTCCCATTGGACCTGTCCGCCAAGTCATTGAATATGCACTGACCGTTATTCCAGCAAATAAAATTGTTATGGGCCAGAACTTATACGGCTATGATTGGACGCTTCCTTACGTTCAAGGCGGCCCTATTGCTAAAGCTGTCAGTCCCCAACAAGCGATTGCAATTGCTAGAAATAATAATGCCTCCATTCTATATGACGAAACAGCACAAGCACCTTATTTTCGTTATACAGATGCCAATAATAAAGAGCATGAGGTATGGTTCGAAGACGCTAGATCAATTCAAGCAAAGTTCAACCTCATCAAAGAGTTAAACTTGAACGGAATTGCTTATTGGAAATTAGGTCTATCCTTCCCTCAAAATTGGCTCTTATTATCAGATCAATTCAATATTGAAAAAAGAACGACATCGTAATCCGTTCGCTCTATCTCTCGGCAGGGGTATGGTACAATATACATTGGTTTGACAACTTTATAGATAGAGGAGAACGCCTATGTATCCTGCCCCTTTTATTGCAGTGGAAGGCCCAATTGGAGCCGGAAAAACAACTTTGGCTACAATGCTTGCGAAGGAATTTCAATTTCCTTTAGTAAAAGAGATTGTAGAAGAAAATCCATTCTTAGATAAATTTTATGAAGATATGGAACAATGGAGCTTTCAGCTTGAGATGTTCTTTTTATGCAATCGGTTCAAACAATTAGAATCTATTCAAGAAAACTATGTGAATCAACAGCAGCCGATTGTCACTGATTATCATGTCTATAAAAATATGATATTTGCAGAAAGAACATTATCAAAAAAGCACATGGACAAATATAGAAAGATCTATCACCTACTAACAGATGATCTTCCTAAACCAAATGCCATCATCTATATAAAAGCCAGCCTTCCTACCTTACTTGAAAGAATACAGATGAGAGGACGCTCTTTTGAAGAAGACATTGAACCGGCTTATTTAAAAACACTCATTGAAGATTATGAGCTGGCCATTGAACATTTAAAACAGACTGACCCAGGGCTTCCTATCATTACAATTGAAGGAGATCATACAGACTTCGTTTCCTCACAGCAAGATTACCAGCAAATTGTACAGAACATAAAGGAGCAAGTGCTATGAACAATATCGAAATACCAAAGGATGCAGTGATCACAATCGCCGGGACTGTTGGTGTCGGAAAATCAACTATGACTAAAACAATAGCGGACAAGCTAGGCTTTCAAACCTCTCTTGAAAAAGTAGATGATAACCCATATTTAGAGCCCTTTTATTCAGATTTCCAAAGATGGAGCTTCCATTTACAGGTCTATTTCCTAGCTGAGCGTTTTAAGGAGCAAAAGCGGATTTTTGAATCTGGTGGAGGGTATGTGCAAGATCGTTCAATTTATGAGGACACTGGCATTTTCGCAAAAATGCATGCGGACAAAGGTACGATGTCTGAAGTAGATTATGAAACGTATACAAGTCTATTCGAGGCGATGGTGATGACACCTTACTTCCCTCACCCTGATGTTCTCATCTATTTGCACGGGGATTTAAATCACATTTTACATCGTATTGAGGAACGCGGCAGAGAGATGGAAACTCAAACGGATCGAGCCTATTGGGAAGAAATGTATACTCGATACACGGAATGGATTGAACAATTCGATTTATGCCCAGTGATTAAAATTAACATTGAAGATTACGACTTACTTCATGATGAAAGCTCACTTGATCCCATTCTTCATGAAATTGCTTCTGTTATTCAAAAAAATCGCTCTAAAACAAAATAAAAAAAACCGCTGCATTTCGCGAATGCAGCGGTTTGACAATTCCAATTTTTATGCTTGCGTTTCAATTCAACTAAGGTAAAAAATCAATATGGCGGAGGAAGAGGGATTCGAACCCCCGCGGGCTTTGACACCCCTGTCGGTTTTCAAGACCGATCCCTTCAGCCGGACTTGGGTATTCCTCCGTATCGACAAGAATTAATATACCATATCGTTTTATTTCAAGTCAACATCTTTCCGAAAAAAATTTCAATAAGTTATTTTGGTATGAGAATCTGCCCATAAAAAAGCAGCCATCGACGGCTGCTCTTGATCTATTTTGTATCCTGTCTAATCTCTTCAATAAAATGATTCATCTCTTCTTTAAACTCATTTAATGATTCAATAATTTTCGTAAAGTCTGTCACTTGTTTTGCTTGTTCATTTGTTGAACTGCTGATTTGTGAGATGTTTTCAGACAAAGTGCCAATGCTGCCTTGGATCTCTTTTAAGAAGGTATTAATGGTTTCAGCCGCTTCCTTTGAGCCATCTGATAATTTACGAACTTCATCAGCTACGACAGCAAACCCTTTTCCATTCTCTCCTGCTCTTGCTGCTTCAATTGCAGCATTTAGGCCTAGCAAGTTTGTTTGTCTAGCAATCCCGCCAATGGTTTTGACGACTTCTTCAATATTTGCAGATTTCTCTTCCGCTCTTCCTGCCTGTTCGCTTATTTCTAAACTTGTGGCAGCCAGCTCTTGTGAATGCGCAGCAATTTGCTCAATTCCACTTTGAAGTTCTTTCGCTACATCATTGATATGCTCCATGTAACCACTTAATTTCTTTTCACGATGATGTGAAAATGCCACTAAAAAAGAGCCAATTACTTTTCTATTTTCATCAAAAATCGGGTAACCTTTTACTGCAATTTCATAACCATATAAAGACTCTGGTAAATGACCGTCATATTCTTGTCCTCTTAATGTCGTCGCCACGTTTTGGTCTTCTGGGTTCAATGGGTCCCCAACCTTCATGCCAAAATCTATTGTTTTAGACGGATAGTAACAAAGCACCTTCTCTGTATCAGTGATGCCGAAAAGGATACTTTCATCTAGAACTTTTCTAATTAATTGAGCCATTTCAACATAATAGTCAAGCCTATTCAAGGTTATTCCTTCTTTCCTAGAAGCTTTTAGTATTTCTATCGGCTAAATTTAGGAAAACTGTAGGACTTTTGGGAAAAAGAAATAAGATGCCATAACGGCATCTTATTTCATGACTTCTTTATTTCCCATATAAGGACGCAGTACTTCAGGAATAATCACAGTACCGTCCTCTTGTTGATAGTTTTCTAAAATGGCCGCCACGGTTCTTCCTACTGCTAAACCAGATCCATTTAATGTGTGCACATGCTCTGGCTTGGCTTTAGGCTCTGGACGGAATCGAATGTTTGCACGTCTTGCTTGGAATGCTTCAAAGTTACTGCAAGAAGAAATTTCACGATACGTATCTTGGCTCGGAATCCATACTTCGATGTCGTATTTCTTCGCAGCCGTGAATCCTAAATCTCCCGTACACATGCTCATGACACGGTATGGCAGGTTTAATAACTGAAGGACTTTTTCTGCTTGATTTGTTAGTTTCTCTAATTCTTCATAAGAATCTTCAGGTCTTACAAATTTCACAAGCTCTACCTTATTAAATTGATGCTGACGGATGAGTCCGCGTGTATCTCTGCCGGCAGATCCAGCCTCTGATCTAAAGCAAGCACTGAACGCTGCATAATTGATTGGCAGCTGTTCCCCTTCAATTATTTCATCACGGTGCATGTTAGTAATAGGTACTTCAGCTGTTGGAATGAGGAAATAATCTTCTTCACGGATTTTAAAAGCATCCTCTTCGAATTTTGGAAGCTGCCCAGTTCCTGTCATGCTCGCTCTATTGACCATGTAAGGTGGAAGCACTTCAGTAAAACCAAACTCATCTACGTGCAAATCGAGCATAAAGTTATATAGTGCGCGCTCTAAGCGTGCGCCAAGCCCTTTATAAAAAACGAAACGGCTTCCTGTGACTTTTCCTGCACGTTCAAAATCGAGAATGTTTAGTTCATCCGCTACGTCCCAATGTGGCTTTGGCTCAAATGAGAATGCCGGCTGTTCGCCCCATTTTCTCACTTCCACGTTGTCATCTTCTGTTTCCCCAACTGGTACAGTGTCATGAGGGATATTCGGAATAGAGAATAGGATGTGCTGCAAGCTTTCTTCTACTGTTCGTAGCTCATCATCCAGCTTCTTAATCTCATCTCCTACCTCACGCATTTCTTGAATAATGTGATCGGCGTCTTTCTTTTCTCTTTTTAGAACAGCCACTTGCTGTGATACTTCATTTCTTCGGCTCTTTAATTCTTCTGTTTTTCCGATTAGTTCTCTTCTTTTTTGATCCAGCTCACCAAACTTATCAAAATCCGCTAAATCTTCGCCTCGGTGTGCTAATTTTTCTTTAATTTGATCAAAGTCCGTGCGCAGTTGTTTAATATCCAGCATGTATAACACTCCTTTTTTTATCGAAAAATAAAAAGAGCCCTCATCCCATGAAAGGGACGAGAGCTCTCGCGTTGCCACCCTGATTGAAAACATGCAGAAGCATGCTTTCCTCTTTCCTCTGTAACGGTATCACCGTAAATGCTTACTTCACGTGTTTCAGCATTTCGCTCAAGGATGGATTCAGACTGCATCTTTCACCGATTCGCACCAACCATCGGCTCTCTGAGAAAGAGGGGCTTCTTACTATTTCCCGTCAACGCTTTTTCGATCTTTGATTGTGATTTTAATGTACTATAAGTTTTATCTCTTTTCAACCGTTTTATACAGCGAGCTTCGTTTTATAGGACTTCACCATTTCAACAAACAGCTGTGTTAACCGGTGGTCGTCTGTCAGCTCTGGATGAAAAGAACAGCCTAAGATATTGTTTTCCTTCGCCATCACAATCCTGCCATCATATTCAGCCACGATGTCTACGCTCTCATCTGCGCTGATGATATGAGGCGCACGGATGAACACTCCTGTAAACGGCGCATCCAGTCCTTTTACTTCTAAATCTGCTTCAAAGCTGTCTACCTGTCTGCCAAATGAATTCCGTGCAACAGATACATTTAACAGTCCAAGATGAGCATCGTCTCGATCTTCTATATGCTTTGCCAGCATAATCAAACCGGCACATGTTCCGAAAATCGGTTTCCCTTCTGCAGCGAACGCTTTGATCGGTTCAATGAATTGGTACGTATCCATGAGTCTTCTCATCGTCGTGCTTTCTCCACCAGGGATAATAAGACCGTCCACAGATGCTAGCTCTTCTGCTCGTTTGATGATCTTCCCTTCTGCAGCGCAAGCTTCAATCGATTGAATATGCTCTCTCACGGCTCCTTGAAGCCCTAGTACACCAATTGTTAGCATGTTCGTTTGCGCTCCCTTAATTACCAGCCACGCTCTTGCATACGCTCTTCTGGCAGTAGATTTGAGATTTCAATTCCTTTCATGGCTGTTCCAAGCTCTTTTGAAAGCTCTGCAATGAGACGGTAATCTGTGAAGTGAGTCGTTGCTTCAACAATTGCTTTTGCAAATTTCGCTGGATTGTCTGATTTAAAAATACCCGATCCAACAAATACACCGTCTGCTCCAAGCTGCATCATTAACGCAGCATCTGCTGGTGTCGCAACGCCTCCCGCTGCAAAGTTAACAACAGGGAGCTTGCCATCTTTTTTGATTTGAAGCAATAATTCATACGGTGCTCCTAGGTTCTTCGCTTCTGTCATCAGTTCATCTTCATTCATTGATGCTACTTTACGAATCTGAGCATTGACCTTTCTCATATGACGGACAGCTTCTACAATGTTGCCTGTTCCAGGCTCCCCTTTTGTACGAAGCATAGAAGCGCCTTCTGCGATACGACGGGTTGCTTCACCTAAATCACGGCAACCACAGACAAAAGGTACTGTGTATTCATTTTTATTTAAATGGAATTCCTCATCTGCGGGCGTCAGCACTTCACTCTCATCGATATAATCAACACCAAGTGCTTCAAGAACACGAGCCTCGACGATATGGCCGATACGTGCTTTTGCCATGACTGGAATCGTTACTGCATTTTGTACTTCTTCTACGATTCTTGGGTCTGCCATACGGGCAACACCGCCGGCTGCACGGATATCAGCTGGTACTCGTTCTAGTGCCATAACTGCCACCGCACCTGCTTCTTCTGCGATCTTCGCCTGTTCAGCATTGACGACATCCATAATGACGCCACCCTTTTGCATTTCTGCCATTCCACGTTTCACTCGTTCAGTTCCCTTATTGCTCACAATAGTTTCCTCCCATTTGTCAATTCGATTGATTTACCCCTTTATCATACAAGCGAGACAGTATAACAATAAAGAGAATAGTATAACAATTCAATCAGCCGAAAAAATAGCTTAAACCCTTGTATATAAACGATTACCTGCTAAAAATATGTCATTCTTTCTTTGAAGTGTCATTTACATGCTATAATGCAACTATAACAATTCAAATTCATGTATAACAATTTTGCACTCAATGGAGGTTTCTCATGCATATTGATATCCATCGACATTCTGATACATCGCTTTCAAATCAGATTTACTTTTCAATCATTGATCATATCCAATCGGGTTTGCTTCAACAGGGAGATAAGCTGCCAACTGTACGTGATTTGGCAAAGCAGTTGAATGTGAGTCTTGTCACGGCAGCAAAGGCATACACTCGGCTGAAGGACGACGGATATTTAACGACTGTGCAAGGAAAAGGAACGTTTGTGGATGAGCTTCAAAAGCAGTCAGAGATTCCGATTCCGTCATCTACCTCTTTTGATTGGCAGTTATCCATTCCGGATTATTTACCACGATCTCAATTTGCTCAGTATCACTATGTCGAAGAAGCGATCAACCTTTCTTCCTCTATGATCGATCCAGGGCTTTTGCCGAACCGTTATTTAGAAAAAGAAATGCAGCATGTCCTAGCCAGACATCCTCAAATCATGTCAAAGTATGGGGAAATTCAAGGGGATCTTCAGCTGCGGCAGGTCATTCAGTCTTTTTTAGAAAAGCTGGATGTGCCTTCAACTCCTGAGAATATCCTAGTAACTAGTGGTTCTCAGCAAGGGCTTGATCTGGTCGCACGTGCGTTTATCGGTCCTGATGATGTAGTTGTCATGGAAGCACCGACCTATCCAGGCGCCATTGATGTCTTTATGGGGAGAGGGGCAAGAATTATTACAGTCCCGGTTGATCATGAAGGAATGAACATGAAGCAGCTTCAAAGCATTTGTGATAAATATAAACCAAAGCTCATCTACACGATTCCTACTTTTCACAGTCCAACAGGCGCCAGTATGTCAATGAAACGCAGAAAACAACTTCTCTTACTGGCTCAAAGTATTGATTGTCTGATTGTAGAGGATGATCCTTATCGTGAGCTATATTTCGAAAAGAAGCCGCCTGCACCTATCAAAAGTCTGGATCATGATGGACACGTCATTTATTTACGAGGTTTAAGTAAAACACTTGCTCCAGGATGCAGAATTGGGATTATCACTGCTTCAGGCTCGATATTTAATCGTTTATTAGCTGCAAAGGCCAATAATGATTTAGGCAGCCCTCTTCTCACACAAAAAGCCATTCTGCCATTTCTGACTTCAAAGAAAATGATTGATCATACGAAAAAGCTGAGAACCGCCTTGAAGGTGAGACGTGATTTAATGATAGATGTGTTAACGAAGCACGCACCAAAAGATGTGACGTGGCAAATTCCTCAGGGTGGGCTCAATTTGTGGCTTAGCTTTCCTTCCTGGGTTGATACACGTGCACTGCTGCATGAGGCACGTAAACAGCAAATCACCTTTCTGCCTGGCTCTGTGTGCTATCCTGGAGAGCCGAAACAAAACTATATCCGCCTCAGCTTTTCTTATGTGAATGAAAAGGCACTGACCGAGGGAGTGGAAAAGTTATGTGGTATTTTTCAGCAAGCCTTGTCCACTCCTCAAAATCACAAACAATCGCTTTTCTTTTAACGATAAAAAAACTGCTCTCATGCATAGAGAGCAGTTTTTTATTAGAACCAACCTTTTACTGTGTCAACGATTCCGCCCCAAATGCCAGCGAAGAATCCACCTACACCACGCATTGCAAGGATGAACCAGTTTGCTTTTTCATCGCCTGTTTTCGTTATAAGCTCAACACCTGATTGATCTTTATTCAAATAGCCGTAATCCTTCTCATCACCAGAATAAGAAGTCGTCAGCATGCCTACCTTCGTTCCTTTTTTAATAGGAGCTTCGAGTTTTGTTTTCTCGATATTTACTTTTGCTTTAAAGCTCTTTTCGTCGCCATTTTTGACCGGCACAGAGAAAGCTTCTTTCGTAACGACAGGTACTTCTTTGTCTTTGCCTTTGTCGACTTCGATGTTTTCATGTCCTTTGATCTGTTGACCTTTTTTGTACATTTCTTTCATCGTGAAGTTTTTAAACGCATAATCGAACAGTTTTTTCGCCACGTCAAAACGTGCTGTATGAAGATTACCTTTTGCATTCAAGATCACTGCGATGACACGCATGTCACCTTGTTTAGCGGTACCTGTGAAGCTAGAACCAGCTGAATCTGTAGAACCTGTTTTCAGACCGTCTACACCTTTATATTCCTTCACAAGTCCTTTAAGCATGAAGTTCCAGTTAGGCATGTCCATTTCATCGTCTGTGCCTTCTCTGAACTTTGTTTTCGCAATACTTGATGTTTCAAGAATTTCTGGGTGGTCTTTGATGAGATGCTGTGCAAGCAATGCCATATCTTTCGCAGATACTTCACTTTCTTCATCAGGACCTGTACCTTTTGGCTGTTTGCCATGTAAGTCTTTATTTTCTAGTCCAGTTGCATTCACGAATTTGTAGTTTGTTAAACCTAATTCTTTTGCTTTTGCGTTCATTTTTTCAACGAACTTCGATTCTGATCCAGCAATCACTTCTGCTAAGCCAATTGCTGCTGCATTTGCCGAATAAATAGCCGTTGCTTGATAAAGTTCTTTCACTGTATACGAGCCATCTTTTCTCAAAGGAACGTTTGATAAACTGCGGTCCTGAGAAATTTCGTATACATAATCATCTGGCGTATACGTTTGATCCCATTTCACTTTGCCTTCAGCAATCGCTTCTAGTAAAAGATACTCTGTCATCATCTTTGCCATACTTGCAATAGGTAATCTTTGCTCTGCGTTTTTACTATAAAGGATCTTACCTGTAGAAGCTTCAATTAGGATCGCTGCTTTCGCATTCACATTGAATGGATCTTCAGCTGCTTTTGCTTTGGACATTGGTGTAAATGCTGTCACAATCAATGCCAGTGCAAGGATAGAGACCATAAGCTGTTTCAATATCTTGCTGTTCAATCGTCATACCTCCGTTATCATCTTTTTTCGACATATTTCATATATATTTAATCCACAAGGGCTTATTTCAACACAACAGTATAAATTTTATCACAATAAAGACAAAAAAAATAGACAGAGTCATAGACCCTGTCAAATGTAATTTAACTGTCACAATTTATCAAGAAATTGTGTAGTTTGGTGATTCTTTTGTAATTTGTACATCATGTGGATGACTCTCACGAAGTCCTGCACCAGTCATGCGAATGAACTGTGCATCTTCTCTAAGAGAGCGTAAGTCCTGTGTTCCACAATAGCCCATACCAGAACGGATACCGCCAACGAGTTGATACACTGTATCAACGACTGGTCCTTTGTATGGTGTACGGCCTTCAATACCTTCTGGAACGAATTTTTTATTATCTTCTTGGAAGTAACGATCTTTACTTCCTTTTTCCATTGCAGCGACTGAACCCATACCGCGATAAACTTTGAAGCGTCTACCTTGGAAAATTTCTGTGTCTCCTGGGCTTTCAGATGTACCAGCTAGAAGGCTTCCAAGCATTACAGCATGTCCACCAGATGCTAGAGCTTTTACGATATCACCTGAATATTTAATTCCACCATCTGCAATAATAGCTTTACCATGTTTTCTTGCTTCTGTTGCACAGTCATAGATCGCTGTGATTTGTGGTACACCAACGCCTGCAACAACACGTGTTGTACAAATAGATCCTGGTCCGATACCGACTTTCACAATATCGGCTCCTGCTTCAAACAATGCTTTTGTTGCTTCGGCTGTTGCCACATTACCAGCAATGATATTAAGAGAAGGATACGTTTCACGGATTTTCGATACAGTGTTTAGAACACCTTGTGAATGACCATGTGCCGTATCAATGACAACGACATCCACATTGGCTTCGACTAATTTTCTCACACGAGTCATTGTATCGCCAGTGACACCAACAGCGGCACCAACAATTAAACGACCATGTGCATCTTTAGAGGAGTTAGGGAATTCGATCACTTTTTCAATATCTTTGATGGTGATGAGACCTTTTAACGTTCCTTCGTCATCTAAAAGAGGTAATTTTTCAATTTTGTATTGCTGTAGGATTTTTTCAGCTTCTTCTAACGTCGTACCGACAGAAGCTGTCACAAGTTCCTCTTTTGTCATCACATCGCTAATCTTCATTGAATAATCCGAAATAAATCGAAGGTCACGGTTCGTAATAATACCGACAAGCTTTTGATCTTCTATGTTATTTACAATCGGTACACCTGAAATACGGTATTTACCCATTAAGTGCTCTGCATCAAAGACTTGATGCTCAGGTGTTAAGAAGAATGGATTTGTAATAACGCCGCGCTCTGAACGTTTTACTTTATCCACTTGCTCTGCTTGTTGCTCAATAGACATGTTCTTATGAATGATACCAAGACCACCTTGACGTGCCATTGCAATCGCCATTTGTGATTCAGTCACCGTGTCCATTCCTGCACTGATAATTGGAATGTTTAGTTTTAATGTGCTTGTTAACTCAACTGATAGATCGACATCTCGCGGAAGTACTTCAGACTTAGCTGGAACAAGCAAAACATCGTCAAACGTCAAACCTTCTTTTGAAAATTTACTTTCCCACATTAGTAAATCCCCCTCTTTTCGGCAAAATATTATATGTAGATTATCAACTAGCAAACAGCATGTCAAGGAAGCAACAAACAGTTGCAATTTTTAGAAAATATAAAGAGAGTTGAGGAAGAAGATGAAAAGTTCAGGATGGAAGGATTTAAAACGTTTTTACTCACTCGAAACTTCCCAAAAGTTTCTATATCAACAATATGAGAAACGGAACATTCAAGATGCAAACCAGCAAGCCTATAAAAACTGTGAACGGTTTATTTATTTTTTAAAGCATGGCCATACGTTCTATGAACAGGCAGCTAACGCTCCACTCGAACTGAAGCCCATTTTATTGTTTTATGGAATGGCTCAGTTACTAAAGGCCTGTTTACTGACAGTTGATCCTCACTATCCTTCTCAAACCTCTGTTTTGGCCCATGGTGTAACATCGAGAAAGAGAAAGAAGCAGCACTACCGTTTTAGTGAAGATGAGGTGAAAATTCAACGAAATGGACTATGCATGCATGTGTTAAAGCATCTATTTCATTTAAATGGACTTGAAGATGAGCGATTTACGATGATTCATCTCCTCTCAAAGATACCGGAAATGAGTCATATTCTAGATTTTCAAAAGCAGCCCTCAGCATTAGTGAAAGTGGAAAAGGCCAATGGGATGATGATTCAAGATCATATTCCATTGCTTTATAACATGTCTGCTGAACGCTTTATTGAATACTTTGAGTTTCATACAAGTTGGAAACTCAGACAGAGAGAAGCGAAAAAGCTGACGTTTGATGTATCTCTAGAAGAAAACCCAGCGCTCGCTACTCATCTTCATTATGATTTAGAAATGGATCAATGGTATATTCCGTCAACGCGTGATTCCTTTTTAGGGATTCCTGAGATCATCAGTCATTACTTATTAATGTATAACCTCAGTATGATTGCCCGCTACGAAACTGAATGGTGGTACGAGCTGCTGTCTCAATACATTAGTGATGATTACGTCATGATTGAACGCTACATGGAGATTGCCGAAGAGAAGTTCCCAGCTTATATCATGATGCTATTAGAAGAAAAAACAAAAAAGACCAGTTCCGTATGGAACTGATCCTTATACAAGCTTGGCGGCGTCCTACTCTCACAGGGGGAGACCCCCAACTACCATCGGCGCTGAAGAGCTTAACTTCCGTGTTCGGTATGGGAACGGGTGTGACCTCTTCGCTATCGCCACCAAACCTGATGGAGAGAATGTTCTCTCAAAACTAGATAACAATGTTCAAGCTTCACATTAGAATATAGGTTAAGTCCTCGATCTATTAGTATCTGTCAGCTCCACGTGTCACCACGCTTCCACCTCAGACCTATCAACCTGATCATCTTTCAGGGATCTTACTTCCTTGCGGAATGGGAAATCTCATCTTGAGGGGGGCTTCATGCTTAGATGCTTTCAGCACTTATCCCGTCCGCACATAGCTACCCAGCGATGCCCTTGGCAGAACAACTGGTACACCAGCGGTGCGTCCATCCCGGTCCTCTCGTACTAAGGACAGCTCCTCTCAAATTTCCTGCGCCCGCGACGGATAGGGACCGAACTGTCTCACGACGTTCTGAACCCAGCTCGCGTACCGCTTTAATGGGCGAACAGCCCAACCCTTGGGACCGACTACAGCCCCAGGATGCGATGAGCCGACATCGAGGTGCCAAACCTCCCCGTCGATGTGGACTCTTGGGGGAGATAAGCCTGTTATCCCCGGGGTAGCTTTTATCCGTTGAGCGATGGCCCTTCCATGCGGAACCACCGGATCACTAAGCCCGACTTTCGTCCCTGCTCGACTTGTAGGTCTCGCAGTCAAGCTCCCTTGTGCCTTTACACTCTGCGAATGATTTCCAACCATTCTGAGGGAACCTTTGGGCGCCTCCGTTACATTTTAGGAGGCGACCGCCCCAGTCAAACTGCCCACCTGACACTGTCTCCCTGCCCGATAAGGGCAGCGGGTTAGAAGGTCAATACAGCCAGGGTAGTATCCCACCGATGCCTCCACCGAAGCTAGCGCTCCGGTTTCCAAGGCTCCTACCTATCCTGTACAAGCTGTACCAACATTCAATATCAGGCTGCAGTAAAGCTCCACGGGGTCTTTCCGTCCTGTCGCGGGTAACCTGCATCTTCACAGGTACTATAATTTCACCGAGTCTCTCGTTGAGACAGTGCCCAGATCGTTGCGCCTTTCGTGCGGGTCGGAACTTACCCGACAAGGAATTTCGCTACCTTAGGACCGTTATAGTTACGGCCGCCGTTTACTGGGGCTTCAATTCGCACCTTCGCTTACGCTAAGCGCTCCTCTTAACCTTCCAGCACCGGGCAGGCGTCAGCCCCTATACTTCGCCTTACGGCTTCGCAGAGACCTGTGTTTTTGCTAAACAGTCGCCTGGGCCTATTCACTGCGGCTTCTCGGGGCTTTAACACCCTAAGAAGCACCCCTTCTCCCGAAGTTACGGGGTCATTTTGCCGAGTTCCTTAACGAGAGTTCTCTCGATCACCTTAGGATTCTCTCCTCGCCTACCTGTGTCGGTTTGCGGTACGGGCACCTCTCACCTCGCTAGAGGCTTTTCTTGGCAGTGTGGAATCAGGAACTTCGCTACTAAATTTCGCTCGCCATCACAGCTCAGCCTTTACGGGAAACGGATTTGCCTATTTCCCAGCCTAACTGCTTGGACGCGGATATCCAATACCGCGCTTACCCTATCCTCCTGCGTCCCCCCATTGCTCAAATGGTGAGGAGGTGGTACAGGAATATCAACCTGTTGTCCATCGCCTACGCCTTTCGGCCTCGGCTTAGGTCCCGACTAACCCTGAGCGGACGAGCCTTCCTCAGGAAACCTTAGGCATTCGGTGGACGGGATTCTCACCCGTCTTTCGCTACTCATACCGGCATTCTCACTTCTAAGCGCTCCACCAGTCCTTCCGGTCTGACTTCACAGCACTTAGAACGCTCTCCTACCACTGTTCGTAAGAACAGTCCGCAGCTTCGGTGATACGTTTAGCCCCGGTACATTTTCGGCGCAGAGTCACTCGACCAGTGAGCTATTACGCACTCTTTAAATGGTGGCTGCTTCTAAGCCAACATCCTGGTTGTCTAAGCAACTCCACATCCTTTTCCACTTAACGTATACTTTGGGACCTTAGCTGGCGGTCTGGGCTGTTTCCCTTTCGACTACGGATCTTATCACTCGCAGTCTGACTCCCAAGGATAAGTCATCGGCATTCGGAGTTTGACTGAATTCGGTAACCCGGTAGGGGCCCCTAGTCCAATCAGTGCTCTACCTCCGAGACTCTTACCTTGAGGCTAGCCCTAAAGCTATTTCGGAGAGAACCAGCTATCTCCAGGTTCGATTGGCATTTCACCCCTACCCACACCTCATCCCCGCACTTTTCAACGTGCGTGGGTTCGGGCCTCCATTCAGTGTTACCTGAACTTCACCCTGGACATGGGTAGATCACCTGGTTTCGGGTCTACGACCACGTACTCATGCGCCCTATTCAGACTCGCTTTCGCTGCGGCTCCGCATCTTCTGCTTAACCTTGCACGGGATCGTAACTCGCCGGTTCATTCTACAAAAGGCACGCCATCACCCTTTAACGGGCTCTGACTACTTGTAGGCACACGGTTTCAGGATCTATTTCACTCCCCTTCCGGGGTGCTTTTCACCTTTCCCTCACGGTACTGGTTCACTATCGGTCACTAGGGAGTATTTAGCCTTGGGAGATGGTCCTCCCGGATTCCGACGGAATTTCACGTGTTCCGCCGTACTCAGGATCCACTCTGGAGAGAACAACATTTCAGTTACAGGGCTGTTACCTTCTTTGGCGGGCCTTTCCAGACCTCTTCGCTTATATCGTTCCTTTGTAACTCCGTATAGAGTGTCCTACAACCCCAAGAGGCAAGCCTCTTGGTTTGGGCTGTTCCCGTTTCGCTCGCCGCTACTCAGGGAATCGCATTTGCTTTCTCTTCCTCCGGGTACTTAGATGTTTCAGTTCCCCGGGTATGCCTTCTCATACTCTATGTATTCAAGTATGGATACTACTCCATTACGAGCAGTGGGTTTCCCCATTCGGAAATCTCCGGATCAAAGCTTGCTTACAGCTCCCCGAAGCATATCGGTGTTCGTCCCGTCCTTCATCGGCTCCTAGTGCCAAGGCATCCACCGTGCGCCCTTTCTAACTTAACCATTTCTTACTTTAGAAAGAATCACTATGTGTGATGAACTTTGCATTGCATTCAATGTGAATGTATTACTTATTGTTATCTAGTTTTCAAAGAACACGTTGGTGGAGCCTAGCGGGATCGAACCGCTGACCTCCTGCGTGCAAGGCAGGCGCTCTCCCAGCTGAGCTAAGGCCCCGATTTAATAGAAGATGGTGGGCCTGAGTGGACTCGAACCACCGACCTCACGCTTATCAGGCGTGCGCTCTAACCAGCTGAGCTACAGGCCCATCTTTCATATCGAAGATATGATGTTGTAGGATCTTTTGCAAGTTCCTTCAAAACTAAACAAGACGAAAACGCACACTGCTCCATATATCCTTAGAAAGGAGGTGATCCAGCCGCACCTTCCGATACGGCTACCTTGTTACGACTTCACCCCAATCATCTGCCCCACCTTCGGCGGCTGGCTCCATAAAGGTTACCTCACCGACTTCGGGTGTTGCAAACTCTCGTGGTGTGACGGGCGGTGTGTACAAGGCCCGGGAACGTATTCACCGCGGCATGCTGATCCGCGATTACTAGCGATTCCAGCTTCACGCAGTCGAGTTGCAGACTGCGATCCGAACTGAGAACAGATTTATGGGATTGGCTAAACCTTGCGGTCTCGCAGCCCTTTGTTCTGTCCATTGTAGCACGTGTGTAGCCCAGGTCATAAGGGGCATGATGATTTGACGTCATCCCCACCTTCCTCCGGTTTGTCACCGGCAGTCACCTTAGAGTGCCCAACTAAATGCTGGCAACTAAGATCAAGGGTTGCGCTCGTTGCGGGACTTAACCCAACATCTCACGACACGAGCTGACGACAACCATGCACCACCTGTCACTCTGTCCCCGAAGGGAAAGCCCTATCTCTAGGGTTGTCAGAGGATGTCAAGACCTGGTAAGGTTCTTCGCGTTGCTTCGAATTAAACCACATGCTCCACCGCTTGTGCGGGCCCCCGTCAATTCCTTTGAGTTTCAGTCTTGCGACCGTACTCCCCAGGCGGAGTGCTTAATGCGTTAGCTGCAGCACTAAGGGGCGGAAACCCCCTAACACTTAGCACTCATCGTTTACGGCGTGGACTACCAGGGTATCTAATCCTGTTCGCTCCCCACGCTTTCGCTCCTCAGCGTCAGTTACAGACCAGAGAGTCGCCTTCGCCACTGGTGTTCCTCCACATCTCTACGCATTTCACCGCTACACGTGGAATTCCACTCTCCTCTTCTGCACTCAAGTTTCCCAGTTTCCAATGACCCTCCCCGGTTGAGCCGGGGGCTTTCACATCAGACTTAAGAAACCGCCTGCGAGCCCTTTACGCCCAATAATTCCGGACAACGCTTGCCACCTACGTATTACCGCGGCTGCTGGCACGTAGTTAGCCGTGGCTTTCTGGTTAGGTACCGTCAAGGTGCGAGCAGTTACTCTCGCACTTGTTCTTCCCTAACAACAGAGCTTTACGATCCGAAAACCTTCATCACTCACGCGGCGTTGCTCCGTCAGACTTTCGTCCATTGCGGAAGATTCCCTACTGCTGCCTCCCGTAGGAGTCTGGGCCGTGTCTCAGTCCCAGTGTGGCCGATCACCCTCTCAGGTCGGCTACGCATCGTCGCCTTGGTGAGCCATTACCCCACCAACTAGCTAATGCGCCGCGGGTCCATCTGTAAGTGACAGCCGAAACCGTCTTTCATCCTTGAACCATGCGGTTCAAGGAACTATCCGGTATTAGCTCCGGTTTCCCGGAGTTATCCCAGTCTTACAGGCAGGTTACCCACGTGTTACTCACCCGTCCGCCGCTAACATCTGGGAGCAAGCTCCCTTCTGTTCGCTCGACTTGCATGTATTAGGCACGCCGCCAGCGTTCGTCCTGAGCCAGGATCAAACTCTCCGAAAAAGTACAAAACCGAAGTTTTGTTTTTCGTCAGCGTTTGACTGACTACCTATGATATAACATAGGATTTTTTTATAAAAACTCGAATTAACAGGTACGTTTTGTCTTGTTTAGTTTTCAAAGAACTTGTGTGTCACTCTCTTAAAGCGACCACTTAAATATATCATATATCTCTATCAACAGTCAACATTTTTCTTAAAAAACATTTTGTTTTTCTAAGAAGTTTTTACTGGGGAATGAGATAAAAAATAGAGCCTCTTTTTGCTCCTTTGAAAGATTAACACATATCTATGAAAAAAGCATTATAAATTTCAAAAAAAGTGATGTTTTTTCAAAAAAAATAAAGCCGGTGAAAAACCGGCTTTATTTTTACTCAGATTGCTCTTGATCTGACTCTATATTCTCTACGTTCTCTTCATTATCTTCATCGTCTTCTTGTGATTGTTCAACTAATGCCACTGTTGCGACATGTTCCTCATCACCAAGACGGATTAGGCGGACACCTTGAGTGACACGGCCTGTTGTCGAAATGTCTGAAACGGCCATACGAATGATGACACCGCTCCCTGTAATAATCATCAAGTCTTCTTCAGCTTCAGCATTGGTCGCCTTCACTGTGACAAGCGGACCATTGTTGTCAGTGATCTTACATGTTTTAAGACCTTTACCGCCTCGAGTTTGAACACGGTATTCTTTTTCAGGCGTTAATTTACCATAACCTCTTTCGGTTACGATCAATACGTTTGCATCTGGCTCAAGGATTTCCATTCCAACGACGATGTCATCCTCAGAAAGTGTAATCCCTTTGACCCCAGCTGCCGTACGTCCCATTTCACGAACATCTGTCTCGGCGAAACGAATCAGCATCCCCTTTTTCGTTCCAATGATGATTTGTTTTTCTCCATTGGTTAAACGAACAGCCATCAGTTCATCTTCGTCACGAAGGCTAAGTGCAATAAGACCGTTGTTTCGAATGTTAGCGAACTGAGACAATGTCGTCCGTTTTGATACACCGTGTCTTGTTGTAAAGAAGAGGTACGAATTTTCATCAAATTCGCTTACTGGAATAATGGCGTTAATCCATTCTCCCTTTTCTACTTCAAGAAGGTTAATGATCGGAATCCCTTTCGCTGTCCGTCCGAATTCAGGAATCTCATACCCTTTCGCACGATAAACCTTCCCTTTATTAGAGAAGAAAAGAATCGTATCGTGGGTCGATGTTGAAATCAACTGTTCAACGAAATCATCTTCGTTGGTTCCCATTCCTTGGACACCTTTACCGCCTCTTTTTTGACTGCGGTATGTTGATGCAGGGAGACGCTTGATATAACCATTATGCGTCAGCGTAATCACGATGTTCTCAACAGGAATCAAATCTTCGTCTTCAATTGTTTCAATACCCGCTGTCACAATTTCAGTACGGCGCGTATCATTGAAGCGTTCTTTAATTTCTATTAATTCTTCTCTAATGATTTCAAGTACTTTCTCATTGTCTGCTAAAATGGCTTTTAATTCAGCAATCAAATCAACAAGTCCTTTATATTCATCTTCTATCTTTTCTCGTTCTAGACCAGTCAAACGCTGAAGTCGCATATCAAGAATGGCCTGTGCCTGTTTTTCAGACAAGCTATAGTTCTCCATCAAACCATTTCTCGCAATTTCTGCAGTTTGAGAGCCTCTAATTAAAGCAATGACTTCATCTAAGTGATCAAGTGCAATTCTCAGACCTTCTAAAATGTGTGCTCTTGCTTCTGCTTTACGTAGCTCATACGCTGTTCTTCTGCGAATGATCACTTTTTGATGCTCTAGATAGTACTCTAGACATTGTTTGAGGGACAAGACTTTCGGCTGTCCATCAACAAGTGCTAATAAGTTGATACCAAAAGACGTTTGAAGTGTCGTTTGTTTATAAAGATTGTTTAATAGAACATGAACGTTTGCATCTCTACGCAGTTCAATGACAATACGCATACCATTACGATCTGATTCATCGCGCAAATCTGTAATGCCATCAATCTTTTTATCACGCACAAGATCAGCAATTTTTTCAATTAAACGGGCTTTGTTGACTTGGTAAGGAATCTCATTGATAACAATGCGCTGTTTACCACTAGATGTTTCCTCAATATCCGATTTTGCTCTTAATGTAATAGAGCCGCGCCCTGTCTCATACGCCTTCCGAATACCACTTCGGCCAATGATTTGACCTGCTGTTGGGAAATCTGGACCTGGGATGATATCCATAAGTTCCTGTGTGGTCATTTCAGGGTTTTGACTGATAGCCAATACCCCATCAATCACTTCACCTAATTGGTGTGGCGGAATATTGGTCGCCATTCCTACAGCAATTCCTGTCGCTCCGTTGACCAATAAGTTCGGGAATCTTGCAGGCATCACCATTGGCTCTCTTTCACTGCCGTCATAGTTATCCTGATAATCAATGGTATCCTTAGTGATATCACGGAGGATTTCCATAGAAATCTTCGATAGACGTGCCTCGGTGTAACGCATCGCCGCTGCTCCGTCTCCATCGACTGAACCAAAGTTTCCATGACCATCTACTAACATATAACGATAGTTGAAGTCTTGCGCCATACGAACCATCGCTTCGTATACAGCACTGTCACCATGAGGGTGATACTTACCGATAACTTCCCCGACGATACGTGCAGATTTCTTAAATGGTTTATCACTTGTCATACCTAGGTCATTCATCGCATACAAAATTCTTCGATGCACGGGCTTTAATCCGTCACGCACATCTGGTAATGCACGCGACACAATCACACTCATTGCATAATCTAAAAAAGACGTACGCATTTCCTGACTAATATTCACTTCGCGTACATTTGGTGTATGTTGTTCACTCACTATAAGAACCTCCCTTTACGTATCACATGAAATAAATTATGTGGGAGTAAAATATGTATTTATCTTCACAAGACTATTCTCCATTATATCAATAATCTCGTCTTTATACACATTTATTTACTAGAAAATCAGCGAAAACACGGAAAAACAGGACATTGGTTACACGCCCCTATTTCTTGAAAAACAACCTTATTCCAAACAAGAAATAAGGTTGTTCTCAGTAGGGATCTATCTAAATATCGAGGTTTTTCACGTATTGCGCATTTTCTTCGATAAAGTTTCTTCTCGGCTCTACTTTATCTCCCATGAGCATTTCAAATGTCTCATCAGCATCGATCGCATCCTCAAGTGTGACTTGAAGAAGTGTTCTCGCATCAGGGTCCATTGTTGTTTCCCAAAGCTGAGTTGCGTTCATTTCTCCAAGACCTTTATAGCGCTGAAGTCCAGGTTTTGGTGTTTGAGGCAATGTCTTTAGCAGATCATCTAGCTGTTTATCGTTATACACATACTCAACACGTTTACCTTGCTGCACTTTAAATAAAGGTGGCTGCGCAATATACACATAACCGTTTTCAATGATTTCACGCATGTAGCGATAGAAGAATGTTAAAAGCAGCGTTCGAATGTGCGCTCCATCGACATCCGCATCTGTCATGATCACAACTTTGTGATAGCGAGCTTTCTCTAAATTAAAGTCTTCTCCGATTCCAGTCCCTAACGCTGTAATCATTGACCGAACCTCGTTGTTCGATAGAATTTTATCTAGTCGCGCTTTTTCTACGTTTAGGATCTTCCCTCTTAACGGTAAGATTGCTTGGAAGTGACGATCACGACCTTGCTTAGCAGATCCACCCGCAGAATCTCCCTCTACGATATAAAGTTCAGAGATGGAAGGGTCTTTAGAAGAACAATCCGCCAGTTTCCCCGGTAAGCTGGAGACTTCCAGTGCACTTTTACGTCTTGTCAGCTCACGTGCCTTTTTGGCAGCCATTCTTGCACGAGCTGCCATCACGCCTTTCTCCACAATTTTCTTTGCAGCATCAGGGTTCTCTAAGAGGAATTTCTCAAGTGCTTCAGAGAAAAGGGAGTCGGTAATGGTTCTTGCTTCTGAGTTACCGAGCTTTGTCTTCGTTTGTCCTTCGAATTGAGGATCTGGATGTTTGATGGAGATAATGGCTGTTAAGCCTTCTCGCACATCTTCACCGCTCAAATTCGAGTCTCCATCTTTGAATACGCCATTTTTACGAGCATAATCATTGATGACACGTGTCAGACCTGTTTTAAAGCCTGCTTCGTGTGTTCCGCCTTCATACGTGTTGATATTGTTGGCGAAGGAATAGATGTTGCTTGTATAGGAATCGTTATATTGTAATGCCACTTCAACCGTGATTCCATCTTTTTCACCTTCGATGTAAACGGGTTCTTCATGAACGACTTCTTTTGAGCGATTTAAATGTTCTACATAGCTCTTAATACCGCCTTCATAGCAGTATTCATTTCGTCGTTCTTTCCCCTCGCGTAAATCTTCAATAACGATGTTGACACCTTTTGTTAAGAAAGCTAACTCACGTACCCGGTTGGCAAGTGTGTCGTAATCAAATTCAATGGTTTCAGTAAAAATTTCTGTATCTGGCACAAAATGAGTGGTTGTCCCTGTAACATCTGTTTCACCAATGATCTCTAAATCTCCAACTGGAACACCACGTTTGAATTGTTGATAATGAATTTTCCCATCACGATATACGGTCACGTCTAAGGTCGTAGATAACGCATTAACAACAGATGCCCCTACGCCATGCAGACCGCCAGATACTTTATAACCGCTGCCGTCAAATTTACCGCCAGCGTGAAGAACAGTCATAATAACCTCTACAGCAGGACGTCCCATTTTCTCATGAATCCCAACAGGAATTCCGCGGCCATTATCTTTCACTGTAATGCTATTATCCTTTTCAATTTGCACCGTAATATCTGTGCAATATCCAGCTAAAGCCTCATCAATACTGTTGTCGACAATTTCCCATACAAGATGGTGAAGTCCTTTTGCACTGGTTGACCCAATGTACATTCCTGGACGTTTTCTAACAGCTTCTAGTCCTTCAAGCACCTGTATCTGATTTTCATCATAACTATTATGTTGCTGTTCCATTGCCACGTACATTCACCTACACTTTTCTTAAACGATATATTTATATGAATTGAGCTTTTAGACTTCAATTTCAATCACAAATGAAGCACGTTTTTTGAGCGTGCTTGAGGAAAGAGGAGAGTAATAAACAGATTTAGTTGTGACGACGATGGATTTGGGTGTCCCTTGTGATAACGAAATGATTTGTCCTTCTTGTTTTAGGAGAAACTCTTCCACAACAGAAGACGACCTCATTTTGTAATCAACAATTGCGACAATCTCTCGTGTAGAAACAACACAATCATCACCTAAATGAATATACAAGACCCACACCTCATTTATCAGTCAATTACTTTTCCACTGGCTACTCTGAAAATTTCCGCTTCTTTCAAGGTGGCGTGATCGATGCCTTCAACACTTGTTGTGGTGACGAAGGTCTGTACACGTCCCTGAATGGTATGGAGCAAATGAGACTGTCTGTAATCATCAAGTTCAGATAAAACATCATCGAGTAGAAGAATGGGATATTCTCCGATCTCTTCGTGTATCAAGTCGATTTCTGCCAGCTTTAGTGAAAGAGCTGTTGTTCTTTGCTGCCCTTGAGAGCCATATGTCTGAACATCCCGACCATTCACAAAGAAAAGAAGGTCATCTCTGTGAGGTCCCCACAGCGTCACTCCTCGGTCTATTTCTCTGTCTCTTAGTTTCTGAAACGATTCTTCATAGCTATTCTTTATTTTCGACAAGTCTGACGCTTCTGATACCTCTATCGCCGTGTGGTATTGGAGCGTGAGTGTTTCTAGCTCTCTAGAAATGCCAAAATGCAACGGCTGCGCCCATTTCTCGAGCTGTTTCGTAAAAGTCAGTCGTCTTTTGACAACTTTCGCTGCCGCATCAATCAACTGCTCTGTTAAAACCTCCAGCATCGCTTGATCCTTTTGCTTTCTTGTCTGCAATTGTTTCAAGTAATGATTCCGCTGAGAGAGAATTTTTTGATAGAGCGATAAATCATGCAAGTAGACAGCAGAAACTTGTCCAATCTCCATATCGAGAAATCTTCTGCGGATTTGCGGGCTGCCCTTCACAAGACTTAAGTCCTCTGGTGCAAACATGATGGTGTTTAACGCACCAACATAATGACTGAGCTTCTGTTGTTCAATGTGATTGACCTTGCCCTTTTTCCCTTTTTTTGAGATCACGAGCTGCATTGGGAGTGGACCATTTTTTTTGATGACTCTACCTTCTATTTTAGCATAGTCTTGGTCCCATCGGATAAGTTCTTTATCATTTGACGTACGATGCGACTTTGCCATCGACAATACATAGATCGCTTCCATCAAGTTCGTTTTACCTTGGGCATTCTCACCGATCATGACATTCACCTTGTTGTCGAATTGAAGCTCGGTGTGTTCATAGTTTCGGTATGAAGTTAACGCCAGACTTTGAATGTACATGTATTGTCACCCGTTTCTAATTCACAACTTGAAATGTGCCATAACCTTCTATCTCGACAACATCTCCTGGGTATAGTTTGCGTCCCCGTCTATTATCTGGCTCTTGATTAATGAACACCTCATGTTCACTTAAAAACCATTTCGCCATTCCGCCAGATTGGATGACTTCGGCTAATTTCAAAAACTGCCCTAATGTAATCATTTCTTTCTCAATGGTTATAAGATTAGGCATTGTATCGACCTCTTTCAATATCACTAATATCTAATTGTACTAAAAAACAAGACAAGAAGGAAAGGGGGAAAGCGAACTGGGATGAAAGAAAGCATGGTAAACGAGAAGAAAAGCTGCTGTGCACTCTCACAGCAGCTATTTTAGTTGAATTAATATGTTCTGACTGGAAGAATCAACTGCAAGATTGAATCATCATTTGGCGTGCGCAACAGGAAAGGTCTCATGGCACCAGTGAAGCTTACATGAATTTCAGTTCCCTCTAATACTTTTAACGCATCCAGCATATATTTTGGACTGAAGGAGATTTTAAGGTCCTCCCCTTTAATGTCATCTGCTTGAACCGTTTCGACTACTTTACCGATCTCAGGTGAATTAGAAGAAATCTCAAGGCTTTGTTCAGGATCAGCTGACAGCTTTACGACGTTATTGCGTCCTTCTCTTGCCAAAAGTGATGCACGATCAATGGCTTGAAGGAATTCCTTCGTGTTGACCACGACATCCGTTTTACTTTCCTGCGGGATCAGGCGAGCTGTATCTGGATAATTACCATCCAGCAATCTTGAGAAGAACAACACGTTTTGTGCTTTAAAGAGAACTTGAGTTTCTGTAATTACGATGCTCACAAGATCTTGTCCATCATCAAGGATTCTACTTAGCTCTGTTAAACTTTTCCCTGGAATCACGACATTGTATGAGCTTTCCTCGTCAATATCCAACTTCGCTTTTCTTAAAGCAAGACGGTGGCTATCCGTCGCTGTGCATATTAATTCACCTTTTTCTACCCTCCAGTTTACACCTGTCAAGATAGGTCGTGTTTCTGAGGTGGACACTGCAAAAACAGTTTGACGAATTAAGTTTTTAAGCAGGTCTGTCGGAATTTGAAATGCATGATGCTCTTCGATTTGCGGAAGATGCGGATATTCCTCAGCATCTAAGCCGTTTAAGTTAAATTCCGCTGAACCAGAACGGATGATGGTGAGGTGATTTTGTTCTACTTCAATTTCGACAGTAGTCATTGGCAGTTTCTTCACAATTTCACTAAAGAAGCGGGCCTGAAGCACAATACTCCCTGGACGATCAATCGTGATCACTTCTAAATCTCCATCTCTTTGAGAAATAAAGGATTCAATTGAGATATCAGAGTCGCTTCCTGTGAGAGAAACCCCCTCATCAGATGCAACAATTTTTATCCCTGTCAAAATAGGTATCGTTGTTCTAGAGGATACGGCCTTTAATACATCTTGGACACTTTCGACAAGACGATCTTTTTGAATCGTGAATTTCATAGTGGTCCTCCTAAATTTTCTTAATGACATGTATATATATTTTATTAATAAAAATCGTAGAAGTAATAGTAGGGCTTGTGAATATGTGGATAAGTCGGTAATAAGAAAGGAAAGACAGCCTATCCACATGTGGACAGACTGTGTATGACTATGCTCTAGTTATTCACATTTTCCCGTACTTATTATATCAGCTAGGTTATTTTAATTGTTCTTTGATTTCTTTCACATGCTGCTGAAGCTGTTCATCTTCAACGATTAATTTCGAAATCTTCTCATGAGCATGAATGACAGTCGTATGATCACGACCTCCAAATTCTTCTCCTATTTTAGGCAGAGAGGAATCGGTCATTTCTCTAGAGAGATACATGGCAATTTGTCTTGGATAAGCAACTGACTTCGTACGTTTCTTCGCTTTGAAATCCTCTAAGCGAATATTAAATTGCTGCCCTACAATTCTTTGAATATCTTTAATTGTAATGATCCTTGGCTTCGATGAAGGAATGATGTCCTTTAGCGCCTCAGCTGCTAGATCCGCATTGATATCTTTATTAATTAAAGAAGAATAAGCAACGACACGAATCAAAGCACCTTCCAGTTCACGAATGTTGCTGTCGATTTGATTGGCAATATAAAGCATGACTTCATTCGGAATGTCTAATCCCTCTGCTTTTGCCTTTTTTCGTAAAATCGCAATACGCGTTTCTAAATCTGGCGGGGTAATGTCTGTGATTAAGCCCCATTCGAATCGAGAGCGTAATCTGTCTTCAAGTGTCGGAATTTCTTTCGGCGGCCGATCACTAGAAATGACGATTTGCTTACTTTCTTCGTGAAGTGTGTTGAATGTATGGAAAAATTCTTCTTGTGTTTGTTCTTTTCCTGCTAAAAATTGAATATCATCTATCAAAAGCACATCGACATTCCGATAGCGATTACGGAAATCGACAGCTTTGTTGTCTCGGATTGAGTTGATAAATTCATTTGTAAATTTTTCAGATGATAGATAGACCACTTTGGCTGATGGATTATGGTCGATGACATAATGACCAATCGCATGCATCAAGTGAGTCTTTCCTAAACCAACGCCCCCATAAATAAAGAGCGGATTATATGCTTTTGCTGGTGCTTCCGCAACTGCAAGTGAAGCGGCATGCGCAAATCGGTTGCCTGAACCAATAACAAAAGTATCAAATGTATATTTTGGATTCAGCATATTTTGTGGAATATCGACGGGATCTTCTTTAGACATTTTTTTAATTGGAGACTTTGGCATAGCTTCCACTTCATCCTGATTTTGAGGAATAATAAATTTAATACTGAGCTCTTCACCTGTCAGTTCGTAGATGGTATCAGCAATTAAGTGAAGATATCTTGATTCCAGCCAGTCTCTAGCAAATTCATTTGGTGCAGTAATTGTAAGCGTATCGCCTTGAAGAGAATGGGCTTTTGTCGATTTCATCCATGTCTCAAAACTGGGCTTGCTCAACTTTGTCTCTATTTTTTGAAGTGCTTTATTCCACAGATCCAAAATATTTTCCATAAGGCTTCTCCCCCCTCCTTTTCTTTTTAAAATGACCAGTATCAAACTGTTATAGAACACGAAAAAGAGCAAATGGTCATCACCATTCGTGCACATACATTGTTGAAAACAAATAATATAGTAGAAAAACGTCTTTTCGACAAATTACACAGCCTGTGGATAAACAATTCAACAACCTGTGTAATATCTTTCCACAGCTTATCCACAGATTGTGGATAACGCAAATAGGTCAGATAAGTAATTAAGAGTTAAAACACAAATATAATATCAAAATAAACGAGATGGTGCAATGGGTGTCACAAACTTATCCACACACTTTACATCCTGTTGAAAAATAATTATCCACATCGGTTATTTGTGTGAAAAAAATGTCGATAATGGATGTGGATAGTCTAAATATGCCGGAAAAATATCCACACCCTTGTTTTGGAGGCTTTTTAGGAGGAAAAAAGAATAAAATGTTGGAAACTGAAAAAGAAGGTTTCTTCGTTTGATAAATTATGTTATGCTTATAAGGTTGATAATAAGAGTTTTATCATTGATATTGACAATCGATGGGTTACACAAATATAATGAGTTAGACTGTCTTAAACAGCTATTCCTCAGGGAGGTGTCATAAATGAAAAGAACGTTTCAACCAAATAACCGTAAGCGTAGTAAAGTTCATGGCTTCCGCAGCCGTATGAGTTCTAAAAACGGACGTCTAGTTTTAAAGCGACGCCGCAGCAAAGGTAGAAAAAAATTATCAGCTTAGGCCACTGAATAATGTCAGTGGTCTTTTTTACATAAAATCGTAATTGAACTGTCAGTTTTTATCGGAGTGGAAGAAAACATGAAGAAGCGAAACAGGCTAAAAAAAAATGAAGAGTTTCAAAAGGTGTTCAAAAAAGGTCAATCAATGGCGAACCGCCAATTCGTTATTTACCAGCTGGATCAACCAAATCAAGATGAACTGCGTTTAGGATTGTCTGTCAGTAAGAAGATTGGTAATGCAGTGATGAGAAATCGTATTAAACGACTGATCCGCCAGGTGTTTTTAGAGGAAGGTCATAAGTTAAAGCAAGAAAAAGACTACATTGTCATTGCAAGAAAACCAGCAAGTGAATTGACCTTTGAAGAAACAAAAAAGTCTCTCCAACATTTATTTAGAAAATCCGCTGTTTATCAACAACAACCGAAAAAGTCTTCGTAATAGAAACTTTCGTTGAATCAATTTTTAAAAGCGCTTCCTTCATCTAGTGAATTAAAATGAAACCACCACTTTGTAATGAAAAAATGTTACCATACTGATTAGGTGAGTCACTTTCGTAATCAATTCCAACTTAAATAAAGTTTGAAGTAATGGGAGGAATCTTGTTGAAAAGGCGATTATTACTAATATTTAGCTTGATTGGCGCATTGGTTCTATTGGCAGGATGTACACAGATTAATGAACCAATCACATCAGATAGTAAGGGATTCTGGAACTCATATATTGTTTACCCGCTATCTCAATTAATCACGTACATGGCAAATTTGACTGGTGAAAACTACGGGGTTGCGATCATTATTGTGACACTGTTAATCCGTTTGCTCATTTTACCATTAATGATTAAGCAGTTAAGAAGTACAAAAGCAATGCAAGCATTGCAGCCTGAATTGAAAAAACTTCGTGAAAAATATAGCTCTAAAGATCAAAAAACTCAGCAGCAGCTTCAGCAGGAAACAATGGCCCTTTTCCAAAAGAATGGCGTCAATCCATTGGCTGGCTGTTTCCCAATTTTAATTCAGATGCCAATCCTAATCGGTTTTTATCATGCGATTATGAGAACAGCAGAAATTAAAAAGCATACATTCTTATGGTTTGACTTAGGCAGTCCAGATCCATTGTTCCTATTACCGATCATTGCGGGGGTAGCTACTTTCATTCAGCAAAAACTGATGATGGCTGGAAATCCTTCGGACAACCCTCAAATGGCGATCATGCTGTGGGTTATGCCGATTATGATCATTGTATTTGCTATTAGTTTCCCAGCAGCACTTTCATTGTACTGGGTTGTAGGTAACATTTTCATGATCATCCAAACATTAGTGATTAAAACTCCTCAAGTAAAATTAGATACAAAAGAAAAAGCTGGCGGGAATAAAAAATGAAGGAAATAACTGCTGTCGGTCGCACAATCGAAGAAGCAGTAGATTCCGGACTTAAACAAATGCAGCTTCTAAAAGAAGAAGTAGATATCACAATAGTTGATGAAGGAAATAAAGGGTTCTTAGGATTATTTGGCAAAAGACAAGCTGTAGTCAAATTGATAGAAAAGAGAAATGCTCTTAAATTAGCTACACAGTATTTAGATAATATTGTTAAATCAATTGATCCTAAAGCGAAGATTGTTTCCAAACAGGAACCGAAAAAGATTTCTTTCCACATTGATGGAGATAAAACGTCATTAATGATTGGAAAAAGAGGTCAAACTTTGTACTCTTTAGAAACCTTGGTACAGTTAGTGTTTAATCGCTATTCTGATCAGTATCATCATATTACCATTGATATTGGAGATTATAGGAAGAAGCGACAAGAAGCACTTGAACAATATGCCGTCAAGACAGCAAACAAAGTTTTAAAAACGAAGAGAAAGGTTCATTTAGAACCAATGCCTTCGAACGAACGAAAAGTAATTCATGATACGATCGCTGCTTTTTCTAAAGAACTAGCAACGGCATCGGAAGATACAGGCAGCAAGCGTCATGTTGTGGTGCTGTATAAAAAATAACAGAAAGGCTAGAATTCAGCAAAGCTGGATTTTAGTCTTTTTTTATTGAAAAATTGTGTTTCTATAGAAGAATCATCCTTTATTTCTAAAAAGTTAGGGTGTAATTTGAGTGGAAAATGCTATTTTCACAAGTAAACAAAGGCATCGGGGCGTTTAAATTTATTGGGTTTCGGTGTAAGATGTGAAGATGAGTTGAGAACGTCGTTATTCACATGTGGATAAGTTAAGTGTTAAAATAGATAGGATGCCAAGCTGTGGATAATTAGATGGAGGATACTTTCACTTCGCTTTCATTTATGGTATCTTTAAATTTTGGATTAAGCGTTTTTGATATAGAGATGGATAACGTCCATTTAATAGATAAAAGACTGTCTATTAAAGTAGAGAAAGAGGTGATTGAGCGATGGATACAATTGCAGCCATTTCGACACCGATGGGTGAAGGAGCAATTGCGATTATTCGTTTAAGTGGGCCTGAGGCGGTACAGATCGCTGATCGGATGTATAAAGGGCCTAAGGAGAAAAAACTTGTATCAGTGGATTCTCATACCATTCATTATGGTCATATCGTGGATGCAAGGACTGATCAAGTAATAGAAGAGGTCATGGTGTCAGTACTTCGAGCGCCAAAAACATTTACGAGAGAAGACGTTATTGAGATTAACTGCCATGGTGGAATTGTAACGGTCAATAAAGTATTGCAGCTTGCTTTAAGAGAAGGAGCAAGATTAGCGGAGCCAGGTGAGTTCACAAAGCGTGCTTTCTTAAATGGAAGAATAGATCTATCGCAAGCAGAGGCTGTCATGGATTTGATTCGGGCAAAGACAGATCGTGCGATGAATGTAGCAATTACTCAAATGGAGGGACGTCTCTCCGGTTTGGTTCAGCGACTGCGCGGCGAGATCCTAGAAACACTGGCGCATATTGAAGTCAATATTGACTACCCAGAGTATGACGATGTTGAAGAAATGACACATCGCGTTTTAGTGGAAAAAGCGACATCGGTCAAAAAAGAAATTGAGTCGCTGCTCTCGACTTCTCAACAGGGGAAAATCCTTCGAGAGGGCTTATCCACTGTAATTATAGGAAGGCCGAATGTTGGTAAGTCTTCCTTGCTGAATAGTCTTGTACAGGAAACAAAGGCGATTGTCACAGATATTCCTGGAACTACGAGAGATGTCATTGAGGAATATGTGAATGTAAGAGGTGTACCTCTCCGTCTAGTCGATACTGCGGGTATACGTGAGACTGAGGACATTGTTGAGCGTATAGGGGTTGAACGATCTAGACAGGTCTTAAAAGAAGCTGACCTGATTTTACTTGTGCTCAATTATAGCGAAGAATTATCAGAAGAAGATATTAAGCTTTTTGAGGCTGTCTCAGGTATGGATATCATCGTAATTGTGAATAAGACAGACCTTGAGCCTAAGCTTGATGTAGAAAAGGTCAAGCAGTTAGCGAAGGATCGTCCGGTGGTCACTACATCATTATTACAAGAAAAGGGCATTGATGAGCTAGAAATGGCGATTCAATCACTGTTCTTCACTGGATCAATTGAAAGTGGAGATTTAACGTATGTAAGTAATACAAGGCATATTGCCTTACTTCAGGCAGCAAAACAGTCAATTGAGGATGCTCTTGAAGGAATTGCAATGGACGTACCGATCGACATTGTTCAAATAGATTTAACACGCTGCTGGGAGCAGCTCGGTGAAATTATAGGAGATGCTGTTCATGAAAGCTTGATTGATCAGTTATTCTCTCAATTCTGTTTAGGAAAGTAAAGGGAGGAACATAAGAAATGGGTTATGAAGCTGGCAATTATGACGTCATCGTCGTGGGTGCCGGTCATGCTGGGGTTGAGGCTGCTCTTGCTTCTGCAAGACAGGGCGCCAAAACACTTGTATTGACTATCAACCTCGATATGGTTGCTTTTATGCCATGTAATCCGTCCGTAGGCGGTCCTGCAAAAGGGATTGTCGTTAGAGAAATTGATGCACTGGGCGGAGAAATGGCACGAAATATAGATAAGACGCATATCCAAATGCGCATGCTGAATACGGGGAAAGGACCTGCTGTCCGTGCGTTAAGAGCGCAAGCAGATAAGTTCCAATATCAGCATGAAATGAAAAAAACAATGGAAAATGAACCGAACCTGACAATGCTTCAAGGGATGGTGGATCATTTAATTGTAGAAGATGATGAATGTAAAGGTGTCGTTACCCAAACAGGAGCAAACTATCGTGCGAAGTCTGTTGTATTAACGACTGGGACTTTCTTAAAAGGCCGCATTATTTTAGGGGATCTATCTTATTCAAGTGGTCCAAATAACCAGCAGCCATCCATCAAATTATCGGATCACCTAGCAGAGTTAGGATTCGATTTGGTTCGCTTTAAAACAGGAACACCTCCTCGAGTGAATAGTCACTCGATTGACTATAGTAAAACAGAAATTCAACCAGGTGATGACGTTCCGCGGGCGTTTTCCTATGAAACGGTTGAATATATTACAGATCAACTGCCATGCTGGTTAACTTATACGAGTTTAGAAACACATCAAATTATTGATGAGAATCTTCACCGTTCTCCAATGTATTCAGGTATGATTAAAGGAACTGGTCCTAGATACTGCCCTTCCATTGAAGATAAAGTGGTTCGTTTCAATGACAAACCAAGACATCAAATTTTCTTAGAGCCAGAAGGTCGTAATACGCAGGAAGTGTATGTTCAAGGATTATCTACAAGTCTTCCAGAGGATGTACAGCAGCGCATGCTTTCCACCATCCCAGGGCTCGAAAATGTACAAATGATGAGAGCGGGTTATGCCATTGAGTATGATGCAATTGTGCCTACTCAGTTGTGGCCTACACTTGAGACGAAGAAAATTTCTGGATTATATACAGCCGGCCAAATTAATGGTACGTCAGGCTATGAGGAAGCAGCAGGTCAAGGGATTATGGCAGGTATTAATGCAGGAAGAAAAGCATTGGGTAAAGAAGAAGTCATTTTAAGCCGATCTGATGCATATATCGGTGTTCTCATTGATGACCTTGTCACAAAGGGAACAAATGAACCTTACCGTCTTTTGACATCCCGTGCAGAGTATCGTTTGCTTCTTCGTCATGACAATGCGGATTTAAGATTAACTGAACTTGGCTATCATATTGGATTAATTTCTCAAGAAAGATTCCAGGCATACCAGCAGAAAAAAGAAGCCATTGAAGCAGAGAAAAAACGTTTATATTCTGTCATCATTAAACCCACAGCAGAGACACAAGAATTTATTCGTTCACTTGGTGGAAGTGAGCTGAAGGACGGTATTCGTGCAAGTGATTTGATGAAGCGTCCAGAAATGAACTATGAATCTGTTGTGACGTTAGCTCCTGCTGAAACACAGCTTCCTTCTGATGTGTGTGAGCAGGTAGAGATTCAAATTAAATACGAAGGTTATATTGAAAAGTCACTCCAACAAGTTGAAAAGCTGAAAAAGATGGAGAACAAAAAGATTCCTGATCGTATTGATTATGATGCCATCAAAGGGATTGCAACTGAAGCGAAACAAAAGCTGAAAGAAGTCCGACCGCTTTCTGTTGCACAGGCTTCTCGTATTTCAGGCGTTAACCCTGCTGATATTTCTATCCTTTTAGTATATTTAGAGCAGGGACGTATTGCGAAGATAGCAGAATAGAAAGGATGTCGGCATGAACATTGAACAATTTACAGCAGCACTAGAGGAGAAAGGGATGACCCTTTCTCCTGTGCAGCTTGAACAATTTGAAACTTACTTCCGCATGCTTGTAGAATGGAACGAGAAAATGAATTTGACGTCCATTACTGAAAAGGAAGAAGTGTATTTAAAGCATTTTTATGATTCAATTTCCGCATCATTTTTCATTGATTTTCACAAAGTAACGACGATTTGCGATATAGGAGCTGGTGCTGGTTTCCCAAGCATTCCTCTTAAAATTTGCTTCCCTCATCTACATGTGACCATTGTTGATTCTCTTCAGAAACGAATTACGTTTCTCAATGAGTTAGCAAAAGGGTTAAACTTACAAGATACTACTTTTTATCATGATCGTGCGGAGACGTTTGGACAACGTAAGGAAAAGCGTGAAAGCTATGATCTTGTCACTGCTAGAGCGGTTGCGCGTTTATCCGTCTTGAGCGAACTATGTCTGCCCCTTGTAAAAAAGGAAGGATTGTTTGTGGCATTAAAAGCATCTGCTGCTGATGAAGAAATGCAAGCAGGGAAGAAAGCCGTTACTGTCCTCGGAGGAGAGGTTGTTGAAAAGCATTCCTTTGTTCTTCCTTTAGAAGAAAGCGAACGGAACATCATTGTCATTGAAAAGAAAAAGCAAACACCAAAAAAATATCCTAGAAAACCAGGAACACCTAATAAATCACCAATAGAAGGTTGATCATGTAAAAGGTCGGTTTTTCTTCAATATTTAAGATTTTACAGAAGGAAAAAACATGAGAAAATAGAATTATAAAAAGGTAGTTTTTAAAGGTGGTGTAGGTTCATGAAGCATTCACTCTCACGCTTCTTCGGGCTTGGTGACAAAGAACATCCTGAGCGTGAAACCGAAATAGAGGCAGAGATTGCTGAGCATGATACATTAAAGGAAGAGATACAGGAGCTCCCGGTCGACACAATTATGCCAAACCGTTTTCAGCCACGCACCATTTTTTCAGAAGAAAAGATACATGAGCTGGCCACGACGATTCATACCCATGGCATTATCCAACCTATTGTTGTCAGACCGACAGAAGAAGAAGGAAAATATGAACTGATCGCCGGCGAAAGACGTTGGAGAGCGGTACAGACTCTTCACTGGGAGAAAATCCCCGCTATTATAAAAGATTTTACTGATACGGAAACGGCGTCTGTGGCATTGATTGAAAATTTGCAAAGAGAAGAGCTGTCTGCTATTGAAGAGGCTCATGCCTATGCACGTCTTTTAGAGCTTCATGATTTAACACAGGAAGCGCTTGCTCAGCGTCTAGGTAAGGGACAATCAACTGTTGCAAACAAATTAAGACTTTTAAAGTTGCCTGAAGAGGTACAACAGGCCATCCTAGAGAAAAAAATCTCTGAAAGGCATGCACGTTCACTTGTACCCCTAAAGCTTCCAGAATTACAAATCGCGCTATTGCAGGAAATCATCGAAAAACAGCTGAATGTAAAACAGACTGAAGAGCGTGTAGTGAAAATGCTTGAACAAAAAACAGATCGTAAACCGAAGCCAAAACGTAAGGCGTTTAGTCGTGATACACGAATTGCGATGAATACCATTCGTCAGTCTCTCCATATGGTAGAAGACAGCGGGCTTAAAATAAATACCGAGGAAGAAGAATTTGAGGAATATATCCAATTAACAATTCGGATTCCTAAATAGAAAAAAGCTGATGAGAGCCACTCGTCAGCTTTTTTTATTGGTTCTACTTTATATTTACTTATTATTCACAAATTGGTAAAATATGATTTTCATAGAGGAAAGGAGGTGACATGACTCGATGAAAATGAAAAAGACGAATTTTGTTATTATTTGTTATTTACTATTTTCTTTTTCTCTTTTTACAAATGAAACAACCACATTTGCTGTGAATTCGCCAACGGTTCCTGCAGAAGAAAGTCCGCTGACCAAAAAAGAACTGAACGTCCTGAAGAAACAAGGTGTTGTTTCGAAGGAGATCACTTTAGATCAATTAAATCATGAGCATGAGTCTCAGGACGACACAATTGACCTGATTTCAGCTGGCGATCATTTGAAGGCTTATGGCTTACAACAAAACAAGCAGGATGAGTTTGTGACGGATGAAAAGCCGCACACCATCAAGCGCCTTTTAGGAAAGCCGTATCCTGGTACCGATATTTTGCCTAAAAAAGGGGATATATTGGTGACAAACACTGATGCTTTGAAGGGCATCGTTGGACATGCAGGTATCGTCATTAATGAGAAGAGCTTTGCTTCTATTCCAGGGTTTCGACAGCATCCTCAGCTTGATTCCATTCTTAACTGGTTTCGCTATAATGCCAATACAAAGGTCATTCGTATTAATCAAGAGAAAACAGCAGACCTAGCTGGGGAATGGGCGCGCGATTATGTGAAAGCTCATCCAAAGGCTCGATACTCCATCACCATGTCTATTCAATCACTGGACCCGACTTATTGTTCAAAGATTGTGTGGCAGGCCTATGCCAAAACAGGCGATGCTGTAGGACATGCGACATTTACCATTAAGACCCCCTATGGATTCTTAAAAAAGAGAAGCTATAAAACGGTGACCCCTAAGATTATTGTGAACGAAGGCCGTACAATTGGTGGATTACATTTTTGACAAGTGCCCCTCACTTATGATGGAAGTGAGGGTTTTTTATGCATATCTTTTTCTTCAAAAAGATATATTGATATATTTTTTACTACGTTTAAGTTCGTCTTTTTATGTACGAAAATAGACATTTGCTGACGAATATATAATGGAGAAACAAAAAAAGCAAACGTTTCATACTTTTTTTGATAGAATAGGAAGTATGAATGAATGAGAAACTTGTTAAGTTGAAAGTGGGTGACATCGTGGGAAAAATCATAGCGATTACCAACCAGAAGGGCGGCGTTGGGAAGACGACAACTTCTGTTAATTTGAGTGCGTGTTTAGCATACATAGGTAAACGAGTGTTGTTAGTTGATATTGATCCGCAGGGCAATGCCACGAGTGGTATTGGGATTGAGAAGGCCGACGTAGAGAAGTGCGTGTACGATATTTTAGTTGATGATGCAGATGTTCTTGATGTGATTAAGACGACAGAGGTCGAAAATCTTGATGTCATTCCTGCGACAATACAGCTTGCAGGGGCTGAAATAGAGCTTGTGCCTACGATTTCACGTGAAGTGAGATTGAAGAGAGCACTTGAATCTGTTAAGCAAAATTATGATTATATGATTATTGACTGCCCGCCATCACTCGGATTACTGACGATTAATGCGTTAACAGCATCCGATTCCGTTTTAATCCCGGTACAGTGCGAATATTATGCGCTTGAAGGATTGAGCCAGTTGTTAAACACCGTTCGTCTCGTGCAGAAACATTTAAATACGGATCTCGCCATTGAAGGTGTCCTGCTGACAATGCTTGATGCACGAACAAATCTTGGGATTCAAGTCATCGAAGAAGTGAAGAAATACTTCAGAGATAAAGTCTATCAGACCGTGATTCCGCGAAATGTAAGACTGAGTGAAGCGCCTAGTCATGGGAAACCGATTATCTTGTATGATCCACGTTCAAGAGGTGCAGATGTCTATTTAGACTTAGCAAAGGAAGTGGATGCGAATGGCTAAAGGTCTTGGAAAGGGTATTAATGCACTATTTAACACTGTAGACTCAAATGAAGAAACGGTTGAAGAAATCAAAATAAAGGATTTGCGTCCAAACCCGTATCAGCCAAGGAAAACGTTTGATGAAGATGCATTGTCTGATCTCAAAGAATCCATTCAGCAGCACGGTGTTTTACAGCCAATCATTGTCCGTAAATCGATTAAAGGATATGACATTGTAGCAGGTGAACGTCGTTTCCGTGCAGCACAACAAGCTGGTCTGACAACGATTCCTGCGATCGTCAGAGAATTTTCAGAAACGCTGATGAGAGAGATTGCCCTTTTAGAAAATCTGCAACGCGAGGATTTAACTCCATTAGAAGAAGCGGAAGCCTATGCTTCCTTACTAGATCACTTAAGTGTGACGCAAGAGGAATTAGCGAAGCGATTAGGGAAGAGCAGACCGCATATTGCGAACCATCTCCGTCTTTTGACTTTACCGGATGAAGTACAAAAGCTGATTGCAGATGGAAAGTTATCGATGGGTCATGGAAGAACATTGCTTAGCTTGAAAAACAAAAATAAGCTGGCGCCATTGGTAAAGAAAATTGTGGACGAGGGGTTAAACGTCCGTCAGGTTGAGAAACTTGTTCAGCAATTAAACGAAAATGTTCCACGTGAAACAAAGAAAAAAGAAGCACCAAAGGATCGAGTTTTGAAAGAAAGAGAGTCTTTCTTACAAAACTACTTTGGCACTTCAGTGTCGATCAAGAAACAGAAGAAAAAAGGAAAAATAGAGATTGAATTTCTCTCCAACGAAGATTTAGAAAGAATTCTCGAATTGCTTTCTACGAGAGAATCATCAGAGTGACCATCTTGATACGAGATGGTCTTTTTTATATTCTCCCAGTGATATTTTGAATAGGAGCGAAGAGAGAACGGCTTTTTTCTCTTGTCCAATCCATTTGATCAATATGAGATAGACTTTCAGAAAGTGTATTGGCCATAGACATGACAAGATGAAGGCGTGTGTTTTGGAGAACGAAGTATTCCATAAAGCCGCTCACATTGACGATCCCATTAATATGAATATCTCCTACCTCTGGCAGTTCCTTTTGTACACCTGCTCCAGGCTTTAACGGTCCATCTCCAATTTGGAAGGAGCCTACACTTTTCACTCTTCCTAAACAGGCATCAATCGCTACAATAAACGGATGTTTATGAGCTTGTTCAATTTCGGCGAGCTTTTCTTTTAAATTGACCGCATGAACTGGGTCAGAGAGCGTGCCATATACATGAAGCTTTTTCAAATCAAGACCTGAAAGCTTTGTACCAACAAGTGGACCTAGAGAGTCGCCAGTTGAGCGGTCTGTTCCAATACAAACGATGGCAACGGGTCTTTTTCCTGCTTTCTGAAGATGCGAGAATAAAATACTTTTAAGCTGTTGAATGGCGTTTGTATCCGTATGGGACACGTATTCTTTCACCCTATTTCTAAAAAAAAGACCGTTCTTGCTATTCATAGGTCTCACTTCCTTGTCATAGTAGTTAGTAACAGTATACGGAAACAAGCTTAATTCTATACCTATGAGGTGATGATTGTGTGGAAGGCTGGTTCAAGGTGGACGCTTTTAATTTTAGGAAGCTTAATAGGAGCGGGGTATGCTTCCGGCCAAGAAATTTGGCAGTTTTTTGGCATTGATAGTGGACTAGCCATTCTACTGTTTACATTGATGTTTATGCTGTCTACCTATGTGGTGTTGAAAATCAGTTATGAGGTACGTGCCGATCACTTTGTGCCAGTGCTAGAGCGGCTTGTCGGTCCATGGCTGGCTAAAGTGTATGATGTTTTAATTGTCCTTTATTTATTCACGACAACGACAGTCATGATTGCCGGTGGCGGGGTGACACTCGAGATGTATCATGTGCCATTTTGGATTGGCATCGGTGCATTTTGTCTGTTTTCATTTATGATTTTTTTCTGGGATGTGAAAGGGCTTTTATCTGTGAATGCTTTCATTATACCAATTTTGGTGGCGGGGCTCATCTATGCATTTGTTTTTTATTATATGAACCATGATCATATGTGGCGGATTGATTTTGGGCAGCAGTACAATTGGCCTGCCAGCATTGTCTTTGCTTCTTTGAATATATTATCTGTAGTCGCAGTGCTGTCTTCGGTTGGAAAAGAAATGAAGGGGCTTGGCGAGGCAAAAGTGGCGAGTATATTAAGCGGCCTGATTTTTGGGGTCATCTCGTACGTGTATAACGAAATACTGGTTGATATTTCTGGGAGCCTATCAGCAGAAGGCATTCCTTTGTTTACAGTATTAGAAGGAGCGCCGACATCATTGTTTGTGTTTATGACGGTTGTCCTTTGTCTAGCTATTTATACGACGACAGCGGCAGGTTTATTTGGTTTATCCAGCCGAATGCTCTCTTTTGTACCATTGCCTCGCTGGCTGGTTGTGCTCGTGATGCTTCTGTTGATGGCGCCTTTAACATCTCTTGGGTTTGCCGATTTAATTGCTTTCTTGTATCCGATATACAGCTTGCTGAATCTTTATTTGCTTGTCTGTTTAATGCTATATCCGATTTTAAGTAAAAAGATATTTTCTCGCCCTAAAAATTATATTGATAAAATAAAATAAGCACCTCTCTTTGTCAGAGCTGTGCTTATTTTATCCGAATAGAGTCAATGGCGTCTTTGATATCATCATAGACTGGCATTTGCTTGAGACGCTGAAGGCGTTCCTCTAATTCTGAAATGGCTTGTCCCTTTAAATGCTGGGAGATGTGTTGCTTGACAATGGTCGTCTGGTTGATCATGTCTTCGGTTTTAGACAATTGATACTCCAAGTGCACGCGAGTGTTTGCTAATTCGTCATGCAGTCGCATTTTGAGCAGCCGTTTTAGATCTTTTCGCTGTCCTTCTCTTCGTAGGGCCTGAATTGCGGCTATTTCTTCTGGGGACTGCGTTTGCGTTTGTGGTGCCGATTGATTTTCAAATACAGACATGGATCGGCGGGTACTCACATTTTGCAAGAAACGCTGGGCGTCACTAGGAGGTTTATTTTGATTGATCATGCGGCGACTCCTTTCTTAATGAATACCCATTTGCATCGCAAGGCGCCTATCTGCCTTGGCGTAATCATCACCCATTGTGTACATATGTCTTGAAAGGGAAGAAAGTTCTTGTTCGTAATCTCTCAAGGTGTACAGGGCATTCAGTTGTTTTTCGTGTGAATAAAAGGAGGAATGATGTTGTTCCATCCTCACTTCTTCTACCAGTGCTTCCACATCACTTGAACTTAATAAATCATAGTGGCCAAAGCCGACGAGTCCTTTGAGCTCTTGTTTTACATGTTGGACGGCGTCTTTTACACTTTCATCGATCCCATCGATTTTATCAAATATAGTGTGTACTTCATGTTCAATCACACTTTGGAGATCGTAGGATGAATTTTTCAGTAAATGGGATTTTATGATAATTTCTAGACCACTTTGTGCATATGCACGTCCAGAATGGATTTCTTGCAACAGCAAGGCTGTAAAACTTGTATTATGATCAAGCTGTTCATCTAAAATCCGGGCAGATCCATCTTTGTGGAATGAATACCCATTTCCTTTTAAACTCCCAGAAATAAGAGCTAAAAAGGCATTTGTATCAAAGGATTCGTTCCATTCTATATTCATAGACGCAAAAGCTGATTTTAAAAAGGTGTCAATTTCTCTTTGTTTATATTTAACGGATTCTTGGGCGTCGCCTTGCTGCCTTGGCGGTACGGTGTACTTCACTTGACCAACTCCATGATCATGGCGATTGAGTAAACCTACATAATGACTAGGTTGAATATATTCAGTCAAGATCCGTTTATATTGACCTTGCTGCGCTTTCTGCTGAATCGAAGGCGCCAAACTGCTCCATATATTTGGGCTATCAAAGGTGACGGCTTTTTTGACAGCGGGCTGTTCTGTCGCAACATAAGCACAAACAGCACCGGCAAGGGCTTGTCCAGTGAGATAGATACCTGCATTGGGATGCTTCTGGCTGACTTGCTCTATGTATTCCTTCCCTTTAAAAAAGACATGATCTTGATTGCTATCAAGGGACTTCCTTTCAATGGGATAGGCATAATCCGTTTTGAGCAATGACTGTGCCGCGGTGTGTACATCTTGTGGCGAGGTCACCGGCATTTGCTTTGGCATCGGACAGTGAAAAGCGACGATGAACTCGTCTGATTGTTCAGGCTGCATCGTTAAACCATATAATTGATGATCGACCTTGAGAAAATCATGGACAGTGAGCGTTTGCTGACCTATTTCTATCGTATGGTGCTGCTGGTAATTGTCTATGTTTCCAGCATGATCGGATATGATTTTATATTCTTTATCAGTTAATCTATCCTTTCGATTGACCATCGTACCTGCTCCCTCACATAACATTTATGCAGATATCATAAATCAAAAAATATGGAAAAACCACAGCGTTCTACCAATAAAAACCTTTTGACCTACGGTGTTTGTGACAATATTGAAAAAAAGCGGAGTTTAAGTAACTATTGGTCACAAATAAAATGATCTAAAAGAAGGGTTTTTTCTATAAAAAAGAATAGGATGAACGATTGAAAGAGGGTCTTTGCTTTGTGCATTGCTCTTCATCGCCGTTTTTTTGTACAATAGATTCAATGAAGTGAGCAAGAGAGGTGAAAGCTGATGGCAGACAAAGCGTTTGGGTTACATGACGTCGTTGAAATGAAAAAGCCCCATCCATGTGGTGTCAATCGGTGGAAAGTGATTCGGTTGGGCATGGATATTCGCATTAAATGTGAAGGCTGCGGGCATAGCGTCATGATCCCAAGAAGAGACTTTGAAAGAAAAATGAAGAAAATTCTCGTCAAGCATGAGGAGCCAACTGCTTAAGTAGGCCTCATGCTTTTTTAATGAAATTCTTCTTTTGTATAGAAGAATTAGATGCAAATTCCTGTTTTGAAGGATTGATTTATTCTTTTTGGCAATGTTTCTTCTATTGATAATGCATAACGGTTAACTTGTCTTTTCATGTAAACCTACTTATAATTGCTCTAGGTTCATATTACGCAGTATAACGAGCACGTTTGATATAGAGGAGATGAAAGAATGGCTTTAACAGCTGGTATTGTTGGCTTACCTAACGTCGGGAAGTCAACGCTATTTAATGCAATTACACAGGCTGGAGCGGAGTCTGCTAACTATCCGTTTTGTACCATTGATCCAAACGTCGGAATTGTAGAAGTTCCAGACGAACGTTTGCAAAAACTAACAGAATTGGTGCAGCCGAAAAAGACAGTTCCGACTGCTTTTGAATTCACTGATATTGCTGGTATTGTCAAAGGGGCTTCAAAAGGTGAAGGTTTAGGGAATAAATTCCTTTCTCACATTCGTCAAGTAGATGCGATCTGTCACGTGGTGAGAGCTTTTGCAGATGATAACATCACACACGTATCAGGTAAGGTTGACCCTGTGTCAGATATCGAAACCATTAATTTAGAGTTGATTTTGGCTGATTTAGAAACAGTTGAAAAACGTTTGGCTCGTGTGAGTAAGCTTGCAAAACAAAAGGATAAGGAAGCGGTAGCTGAATTTGATATTTTGTCGAAGCTAATGAACGCATTTGAAGCTGGGAAATCGGCAAGATCTGTAGAATTTACAGATGAGCAGCAAAAGCTTGTGAAACAGCTTCATTTACTCACATCTAAACCAGTTCTTTATGTAGCAAATGTGAGTGAGGATGAAGTAGCAGATCATGACGGCAACGAATATGTGCAGCAAATCCGTGAGTTTGCTTCTAGTGAAAATGCTGAAGTCATCGTCGTATGTGCGAAGATCGAGTCTGAAATTGCAGAGCTTGAAGGAGAAGAGAAGCAGATGTTCCTTGAAGAGCTTGGCATCAAAGAGTCAGGTCTAGATCAGCTGATTCAAGCATCTTATTCACTTCTTGGTTTAGCTACTTATTTCACAGCAGGTGAGCAGGAAGTACGCGCTTGGACGTTTAAAAAGGGAATGAAGGCACCGGAATGTGCTGGAATCATTCATACGGACTTTGAACGTGGGTTTATTCGTGCTGAAACGGTTGCATATGAAGATTTACTTGCTGGTGGAAGCATGTCTGCTGCAAAAGAGGCTGGAAAAGTCCGTCTAGAAGGTAAAGAATATGTAGTGAAAGATGGAGACGTCATTCATTTCCGTTTTAATGTATAGGTTCTTGTCATAGGCCAAGTAATTTGTTATAATATACAATTGTGAGTAATATAATTTATTGCTCCTTGCCCGTATAGGGCCGCTTAGACCAAAAGGAGGTGCAATCAGATGAGAAAGTACGAAGTTATGTACATCATCCGCCCAACAGTTGACGATGAGGCTAAAAAAGCAGTTATCGAGCGTTTCAATAACGTGTTAACTTCAAACGGTGCGGAGATCACTGGAACAAAGGATTGGGGTAAACGTCGTCTTGCATACGAAATCAACGATTTCCGTGAAGGCTTCTACCAAATCGTAAACGTTCAATCTGACGCTGCAGCAGTTCAAGAATTTGACCGCTTAGCTAAGATCAGTGACGATATCATTCGCCACATTGTTGTTAAAGAAGAAGTATAAATCATTGAAATATATATTTAAAGGTGGTCTTTCAATATGCTAAACCGTGTTGTATTGGTCGGAAGACTAACAAAAGACCCTGAGCTTCGCTACACGCCTAATGGTGCGGCTGTAGCCACGTTTACTCTAGCTGTGAATCGTACGTTTACGAATCAATCTGGAGAGCGTGAAGCCGATTTCATTAACTGTGTTACTTGGAGAAGACAAGCCGAGAACGTGGCTAATTTCTTGAAAAAAGGAAGTCTTGCCGGTGTAGACGGTCGTTTGCAGACAAGAAACTATGAAAATCAGCAAGGACAGCGTGTCTTCGTGACAGAAGTTCAAGCTGAAAGTGTTCAATTTCTTGAGCCTAAGAGCGGCGGTGCTGGTTCAGGTGGATACAGCGGCGGTGGCAATAGCGGAGGCCAGTATTATGGCGGTAGCCAAAACGATCAGAATCCATTTGGAAATGAACCAAGTCAAAATCCATATGGCAATCAAAGCAACCAACAAAATCGTAATCAGGGAAATAGCTTCAATGATGACCCATTTGCGAATGATGGTAAACCGATTGACATCTCCGATGATGATTTGCCATTCTAATTGATCTGAAAAATTGACTAAAGGAAAGGTGTGAAAACAAATGGCAGGTGGACGCAGAGGCGGTCGTGCGAAACGTCGTAAGGTATGTTTCTTTACTTCTAACGGTATCACGCACATCGATTACAAAGATGTTGATCTTCTTAGAAAGTTTGTTTCTGAGCGTGGTAAAATTTTACCTCGTCGTGTAACAGGAACTAGCGCTAAGTATCAACGTAAATTGACATTAGCGATTAAAAAATCACGTCAAATGGCATTACTTCCATACGTTACTGGTGAGTAAGTCGTTGACTTAAAAGCGGAGAGCCTCGAGCTCTTCGCTTTTTTTATTGTCTCACGAAGAATCTCATCCGAACTGACTAGAGCTGTTTTTGGCGGGCATCTTAGGGGAAGTATGTAAAAGAGAGTAAAAGTGACAGTTTGTTCTATACAAATATGGGGTCGATCTGTCATATTGGTAGTCTAGAAAATAATTGCAGTCAGGGCGTGGGAAGATGATTGAATTTAGGAAGGTATCGATGCAATTTTCAGATGAGCGTTATGCCGTTGAATCCGTTGATTTAGAGATTCAAAAGGGTGAGTTTTTTGTATTCATTGGACCTAGTGGAAGCGGGAAAACGACGACATTGAAAATGATCAATCGTCTCATTTCTTCTACAGAAGGTGAGATTTACATAAAGGGTCAAAAAATAAATGATTATGATCTGTATGAGCTGCGCTGGGATATTGGGTATGTTCTGCAGCAAATTGCTCTTTTTCCTCATATGACCATTGAAGAAAATATCGCTGTAGTACCAGAGCTCAAACAATGGAGCCGGTATGAGATCAATAAGCGAGTGGATGAATTGATGCAGATGGTTAGGCTTGATCCAGCTATGTATCGACATCGGAAGCCGTCAGAGCTATCTGGTGGACAGCAGCAGCGTGTCGGTGTGGCACGCGCACTTGCAGCTGATCCTGAGATTGTCCTAATGGATGAACCCTTTAGTGCGTTAGATCCATTAACAAGGGAGAAATTGCAGGATGATCTGCTTGATTTGCAGCGCCGTATTCAAAAGACCATTGTTTTCGTGACGCATGATATGCAGGAGGCGATGAGGCTTGGTGATCGAATTTGTATCATGAAGGAAGGGAAAGTGGTGCAGATTGGTCGTCCAGAGGAATTGGTTCAACACTCAGTCAATGCTTTTGTTCGGGAGTTTGTCTCAGGTGCTGCTCGCCATGTAGGACAACAAGCGTTTGAGCTAGAGGCCATGGCTAGACCAATGCCTCATGAGTCTCTTTTAGGCTATGAAGCGATCACAGCACATGCCACGCTGGATGAGGTCTTATCCCAATTGGCAAAGCATGAGGAATTGGCTGTGGAAAAGGATGGGGAGCGAATTGGACTAGTGAATCGTCAAGCGGTGATTCAGTTTTTAGCTGATTCTCCTAGAGAGAGGGGCGAGTCACATGAATGATTGGATCAGTGTGTTATTGGATCGAAAAGAACAATTGGGACACGCCTTGCTTGAGCATATTCAAATTTCGTTTATTGCTTTATTTTTAGCCATTTTGATTGCCATTCCCTTAGGTATCTATTTAACGAGGGTGCCAAAGCTTGCAGAATGGGTGATTGGGGTGACGGCGGTCTTGCAAACAATCCCGTCGCTTGCGCTGCTTGGCTTGCTGATTCCTCTCGTTGGGATTGGGCAAGTGCCTGCGATTATTGCGCTTGTCGTTTATGCCCTACTCCCTATTTTAAGAAATACATATACAGGTATTCAGGAGGTCGATCCTTCCCTGAGGGAAGCGGCGCTTGCCATGGGAATGAATCATCGTAAACGGTTATTAAAGGTGGAACTGCCTCTGGCCATGCCAGTTATCATGGCAGGTATCCGAACCGGGATGGTTCTCATTGTGGGAACTGCCACTCTTGCCGCACTGATCGGAGCTGGGGGATTAGGAAGTCTTATTTTGCTGGGGATTGACCGAAATGATATGTCACTCATTGTCATTGGCGCTATACCAGCAGCCTTACTCGCACTCTTATTTGATGTGGTGCTGCGTACGTTTGAGAAAATTTCTTTTAAAAAGACTGTGATTTCTGTGACGGTTTTTGCTGTGATTGCAGGAGCTATTGTCGCGGGCCCAGCACTTTTTCAACAAGAAAAAAAAGAAATCACCATCGGTGGAAAGCTAGGATCAGAGCCTGAAATTCTGATCTCGATGTATAAGCTTTTAATTGAACAGGATACGGATATTCAAGTCAATCTTAAGCCTGGTCTTGGCAAGACGTCTTTTGTTTTTCAAGCTTTACGTTCTGGTGATATTGACATTTATCCTGAGTTTACGGGTACTGCAATTTCTGAGTTCCTTAAACAAACAGCGAAAAGCACAGATAAAGAAAAAGTGTATGAGCAAGCGCGGCGCGGTTTGGAATCATCCTTTCAGCTCCGCCTTCTTGAGCCGATGGCTTACAACAATACGTATGCTTTAGCCGTGCCTCAGTCGCTAGCTGATCAATATGATGTATCCAATATTTCTGATCTAGCTAAAATCAAGAATCGCATAAAGGCTGGATTCACCTTAGAATTTTCTGATCGACAGGACGGGTATCGAGGTATTCAAAAGACCTATCAATTTTCCTTTGATGATGTAGTGACGATGGAACCGAAGCTTCGGTATCGAGCGATTCAAAAAGGAGATATCAATTTAGTCGATGCCTATTCGACAGACAGTGAATTGAGGCAATACAAATTAAAGGTGCTTGATGATGATCAGCATGTTTTCCCGCCATATCAAGGAGCACCGCTGTTAAGGCAGGAGACATTAACGGAGTACCCTGAGATTGAGGCTTCTCTCAATAAGCTTGGTGGTCAAATCACAGACGATGAGATGAGAGAAATGAATTATGAAGTGAATGTGAAAGGTAAGGATGCATTTCAGGTAGCGAAAGCCTATTTAAAAAAGAAAAAATTACTGCGATAATCATGGAAGAGCAGGTCTGTTATGTAAAAGCAGACCTGCTTTTTTAAAAGGAAAAACAAAAATCGTTGACTTTTATTTAAAAACATCATATCCTTAATTCGAGATAAATATATTTTTTTGGTTTAATATCTCGAATTCGAGATAATATAAAGACGTCAGTAAAGACATAATGAAATAGAGGCTTGTTACTTCATGATTAGGAGGTCATTAGAAGTGAAGAAAACAGAAGGAATTCACCATATCACAGCAATTGTAGGACATCCTCAGGAGAACGTTGATTTTTATGCAGGTGTTTTAGGACTTCGTCTCGTGAAGAAGACCGTGAATTTTGATGATCCAGGTACTTACCATTTATATTTTGGAAATGAAGGAGGATCTCCGGGAACGATTATCACGTTTTTCCCTTGGCCAGGTGCTCAAAAGGGACAAATTGGCGCAGGTCAAGTGGGCGTGACGACATATGTCGTACCGCCAGGCGCTTTCTCTTTCTGGAAGGAACGTCTTGAGCAATTTGATATTTCTTATGAAATGGTTGAACGCTTTGGTGAAGCCTTTCTCTCACTTGAAGATCCACACGGCTTGTTGATTGAGCTTGTAGAGCGTGCGGAAGGGAAACAAAATGAGTGGACATTTAACGGAGTCACACCAGATGTCGCGATCAAAGGATTTGGCGGAGCTGTTTTGTTAACATCACAGCCTGAGCAAACGATGCAGCTACTAGAACAAACAATGGGTTTTGAACGAGTTGGAGCAGAAGAGGACTATGTGAGATTCCGTTCGTTTGGTGAGATAGGCAATGTCATTGATGTGAACAAGACACCTGTTGCACGCGGACGTATGGGTGTTGGAGTGGTGCATCATATTGCATGGAGAGCGACAGATGATCAGGATCAATTAGATTGGCAAAGACATATTGCACAAAGCGGGTATCAAGTGACACCTGTGCAAGATCGAAATTACTTCAATGCCATTTATTTTAGAGAGCTTGGCGGCATATTATTTGAAATTGCGACTGATCCTCCAGGGTTTGCACACGACGAATCAGTGGAAACAATGGGTGAAGCATTGAAACTGCCACCGCAATATGAGGCGCAGCGCAGTCAGATTGAACAAATTGTACTGCCTATTGAGGTAAGAGAAATCAAAGGGAAAGGAGATTTATGATGAAACATCTTTTTCGAAAAGGAAAGAATGAACAAAGACCTGTTTTGTTATTACTGCATGGTACTGGCGGGACGGAAGAAGATTTATTGCCGCTTGCCGATTTAGTAGATGCTGACGCATCCGTTCTTAGTGTGAGAGGGAATGTGTTGGAAAACGGTATGCCGCGCTTTTTCAGACGTTTAGCAGAGGGTGTTTTCGATGAGCAGGATTTAATTGAGCGGACAGAGGAACTTTATACATTTATCGGAGAAGCAGCAGATGAATATGGGTTCGATCGTCACAATGTCGTCGCTCTTGGATATTCCAATGGGGCGAACATTGCAGGAAGTCTTTTATTCCATTACGAGGATGCGTTAAAAGGAGCGATCCTGCATCATCCAATGGTTCCAAGACGCGGAGTTTCATTGCCTTCATTGGCGGGGAAACAAGTCTTTATCGCAGCTGGTGAAAATGACCCAATGTGCCGTCCAGAGGAATCACAGGAGCTTGAGCAATTGCTGCAAGGCGCAGGCGCTTCGGTCACACTACATTGGGAAAATCGCGGACATCAGCTAACGAGAGAAGAAGTCGATGCTGCGGCATTATGGTATCGTCGTCAATTTTAATGAAGGTAGGGAATATAGATGGGATTTTTACAGAAGCTTTTTGGGCAAACCAAACAAAAGGAGATGGAACAAATGGAAAACGTAAAATTAGCAATTATTTATTATAGTTCAACAGGTACAAACTATCAGATGGCAAAATGGGCAGAGGCTGGAGCGAAAGAAGCTGGCGCTGAAGTGAAAGTATTAAAGGTTGCTGAATTGGCACCAGAAGCAGTTGTAGCATCAAATCCAGCATGGAAAGCACATTTAGACGAAACAAAGGATGTCCCAGAGGTTCAATTAAGTGATTTAGAGTGGGCAGATGCCATCATCTTTAGCATGCCAACACGTTTTGGTAACCTACCGGCTCAAATGAAGCAATTCTTAGACACAACTGGTGGCTTATGGTTCCAAGGGAAATTGGCAAACAAAGCAGTGAGTGCGATGACCTCTGCACAAAACCCAAATGGCGGGCAGGAGCAGACCATTCTCAGTCTTTACACAACGATGTTCCACTGGGGAGCGATTATTGCCGCTCCTGGATACACAGATGACTCATTATACGGTGCAGGGGGCAACCCTTACGGCGTGAGTGTCACTGTTGACCAAAATGGAAAGATCCAAGAGGACGCAGAAGCTGCTGCAAAACATCAAGCAAAACGTACAGTCAATGTAGCAGAATGGATCAAAAAAGGTCAAAACGCTTAATCAATGAATACAAAAAGAATGCAGCCCAGGCGCTGCATTCTTTTTTATTTAATAAGGATCTGATGGTGTGCTGTTGTTGATCGCTTCGTCTACAGCTTGTGCGGCGCCTGTAGATCCTATAGGTCCGCTTGGTTGCTCTTGTTTAAAAGCTTTTAATCCGTCAGCAACACGCTTTCCGTAATCAGGGTCAGCCTTTGTAAAGTTTTCGATCATTTGCTCTTGAATGTCTGTTTGACAGGTCGCAAGGGTGTTGACTAAGTTCTTAATCAATTCTTCACGTTCCCAATCATTGAAGCGGCGATACGTTTCTCCGGCTTGTCCGAAGTTGTTCGGGCGGTCAATGGCTTCCCGTTTGACGTCACCCTCTACAAAAGGCGTATGATCCTCTCCAGCCTGCTTTGCTTCTTTTAATCCGCCGAGGATCGATGGTTCATAATTCACATGAGGATTTTGTCCTTTGCCTTGATCGACCTGGTATTCCATTTGCCCATCTCTTTGATTCGTGGCGACATGCTTTTTCGGTGCATTGATCGGCAGCTGTAAATAGTTCGGTCCCACACGATATCGCTGCGTATCAGAGTAAGAGAAGGTGCGCCCTTGAAGCAACTTATCATCTGAGAAATCCAAACCGTCTACGAGAACGCCAGTCCCAAAGGCAACCTGCTCAACTTCTGCGAAATAATTTTCTGGATTTTTATTTAATACCATCCGTCCGATCGGTTTCCATGGATAGTCATCCTTGTACCAAAGCTTTGTCGGATCAAGCGGATCAAAATCGAGGTGAGGGTGGGCATCATCTTCCATGATCTGCGCATAGACCTCCCATTCAGGATGATCTCCTTGCTCAATGGCTTCATATAAATCCTGTGTGGCATGATTAAAGTTTTCACCTTGTATCGCTTGAGCCTGTTCTTGCGTCAGGTTGCGAATCCCTTGCTTCGGTTCAAAGTGATATTTGACCAGCACTGCTTTTCCTTCATGGTTCACCCATTTGTACGCATGGACACCTGAGCCTTGCATGTGGCGATAGGTTGCTGGGATGCCCCAAGGTGAGAAGAGAAATGTCACCATATGCGTCGCTTCAGGAGATTGCGAAACGAAATCAAAAATACGCTCGCCGTCCTGCCGATTGGTGACAGGATCAGGCTTAAAGGCATGAACCAAATCTGGAAACTTCAAAGCATCTCGGATAAAGAAAATTTTCAGGTTGTTTCCAACGAGGTCCCAGTTGCCTTCTTCTGTATAAAATTTAATCGCAAACCCTCTCGGATCGCGCAACGTTTCTGGCGAATGACCGCCGTGAATGACAGAAGAAAAACGGACGAAAACAGGTGTCTTTTTCCCTTTTTCCTGAAATAACTTTGCTCTTGTATAAGTAGAAATAGGTTCATCACCGAATGTGCCATAGGCTTCAAAATAACCGTGAGCTCCGGCCCCGCGCGCATGGACGACACGTTCAGGAATACGTTCGCGATCAAAATGACTGATTTTCTCTAGGAAATCGTAGTTTTCAAGCGTAGTGGGTCCTCTATTCCCAACGGTTCTCATATTTTGATTGTCTGTTACGGGATGACCTTGACGATTTGTTAAAGTGTCTTCTGACTCTGAAGATGGTTTAGGGTGTTGATCTTCTTTCAATTAAATCCCTCCTTCAATATCTCCCTAACAATATGGTCATCTTTCTCCCTATTTCATACAAGGATTGATATAATGATTGAAAACTTTCACGAGGAGCGAACCTGATGATTCGATTACACTGCCTTCATGCCCATCCGTCTAATCAGTCCTATATAGAAGAGGTGTTTGGTGATACCGATGTTGAGCTGCATCACACGGTCGATTCATCATTTATAGAACGTGCTACACAAGATCCCGATTTTAATCCTCACAAGCAGCAAACCTATGCCATCAACAAATTGATGAAAGAAGATGAAGCCGACATCATTCTGCTCACGTGTACACAATACATTGCCGCCTTGGGTGATCAGCAGTATCTCTTTAAGCAACCGATTGTTCCGATTGATGAACCGTTATTTGAACTGATTTGTCAGAGAAAAGGGCCTCTTCAACTTGTGTTTTCAAACCCGGATACAGTGGATGGGACAATGGAGCGGCTTGAATCATATGCAAAAGAGCACGGCAAACAGATTGATGCAGGGGTTATGGTGATGGAGGATATCTTTCACCTTTGCCTAAACGGTGACATGCATGCTTATGAGGAGCAAATTAAAAAACAGCTCAGAAGATGTATGAAAAAAAGTGGAGACATTTGCGTGATGCAGCTATCGATGGTTTATGCGGCACAGCAGATGGAAAAGGAGACAGGCATTCCGATCATTCATCCGCTTTCCCCACTTAAACAGTTTGTCCATCAAACAATATCCGCTTTGAAGGAGTGAACCTGTCTGGTTCGCTCTTTTTGTATAGAAACGGAAATGGGATGACATGTTAAAAAATAATCGAGCGCAAACTATTTTCAAAAGGTGCGCGTCTATCCATTGTAAGAAATAACCGATGCGCATTTAAGATAAAGGAGCTCTTTGTAAAATGAAGAAACGAAAAATAGAGGATCAATTTGCTGATTACGTAATGGAGCATAAACACAGTTTTTATCGATTGTCCTATAGTTATGTCAAAAACCCAGAAGATGCGATGGATGTCGTTCAAGAGGCGATTCATAAAGCACTCAAATCTGTTCACCGATTAGAGGATGCGACCAAGATGCATAGCTGGTTTTATAAAATCGTGGTGAATGCTGCCCTTGACTTTTTACGAAAGAAGAAGCGGGTGCAGGTGACAGACGATGACACGCTTGAATTCTTATCACAGGGTGAATCAGATGTATATGAAGATCAAGATGTCAGACGAGCCATAGAGGATTTGCCCGACATGTACCGGGTCATCATTATCTTGAGATTCTTTGAAGATTTAAAACTAGAGGACATCGCCCACATTCTCGAAGAAAACGAAAACACCATCAAAACAAGATTATATAAGGCGTTGCGGCTTTTAAAAGTAGAATTATCGCAGGAGGAAATATAAATGGATAAGCATTTGGAACAGTTAAAAGAGGAATATTTAGAAATCCCTATTCCGCCGGAATATGATGCTATGGTTGAACGGACATTAAAACGAAAAAACAAAAAACCTCATTTTCAGCAATGGACGATCGGACTTGTTGCTGCGGCTGCTCTATTTGTCACGACTGTGAATGTCAGTCCACAGGCGGCAAGAGCGATTTCGGAAATACCTGTCATTGGCGAGCTGGTGAAAGTCGTGACATTCACAGAATTTAAAAAGAGCGATCAAGGAACGAATATTGACCTTAAAACACCACACGTTTCAGGGCTTGGGGACGGAAAATTACAAGACAGCCTGAATCAAAAATATTTAGCTGAAAATAAAAAGCTGTATCAAGATTTTGAGAAGGAAACAAAGGGTTATAAAAATGGTCATTTAAGTGTAGAGAGCGGATATGAAGTGAGAACAAACAATGATCAAATTCTTTCACTAGGTCGATACAAGGTGACGACTCAAGCATCTGCGGCAGAGGAAATGACGTATGATACGGTGGATAAGAAAAATCGTGTACTCATTACATTACCAAGCTTGTTTAAAGATGACCGTTATATTGATGTGATTAGTGAAAATATTAAAGACCAAATGAAGAAACAGATGAAAGAGGATTCAAATAAGATTTATTGGATTACCAAGCAAGATACGGTTGATCCGTTTAAGAAGATTCAGCCAGATCAAAGCTTCTATATCAATTCAAAAGGCAAACTGGTGATTTCTTTTAATGAATATGATGTGGCGCCTGGTTACATGGGTGTAGTGGAATTTACGATTCCAACAAGTGTGTTAAAGGATGTCCTTGTAAGTGATATGTACATTCATTAAAAGAAGAAACAAGACTGCTGAACATGTCAGCAGTCTTGTTGTGTTTATGAAGAAAGTGCGTCTGTCAGTGCAGGTACGACTTGTTTCTTTCTTGATACAACACCTTTTAGTAAAGCGGTGTTGTTTTCAAGTGTGACGTTAAATGCTTTTTCTACTTTTGCAGCTTCGGCACCGAGTGCAAGTGCAAGAGAGTCATTTTCTAGGATGTCTGTGATCACTAGAACGAATAGATCAAGATCTTTCGCTGCGATGACTTCATTGATTTTCGCTTCAATATCAGCCTGTCTTGCTGTAACTTCTGCGATATCTACTGTATTGACTTGCGCAATTTCCACTTTGCTATTGCCTAGTGCGAATTCTTTTGCATCAATTGTAATTAGTTCTTGAACCGTTTTTTGGCTTAGGTCAGCGCCAGCTTTTAGCATGTCTAGGCCGTAAACTTCTGGATCTACCCCTGCAATTTCAGCTAGCTCATGCGCAGCATCAATGTCTTGTTGTGTGCATGTTGGTGATTTGAATAGCAAGGAATCAGAAATGATTGCAGATAAAAGCAAACCAGCGATTTCTTTTTCAATCTTCACGTGGTTCTCTTTGTACATTTTGTTTAAGATTGTTGCTGTACAGCCAACAGGCTCAGCACGATAGTATAGAGGTTCACTTGTTTCAAAGTTGGCAATACGGTGATGGTCAATGACCTCAGTCACTTGTACTTGATCAATATCGCTTACACTTTGTTGGAATTCGTTATGATCGACAAGAATGACTTGCTTTGTTTCGTTTGCAGCCGTTTCAATGAAACGAGGTGCTTCTTGTTTAAAGAAATCTAATGCGTATTGTGTTTCTCCATTGATTTCTCCAAGTCTGACCGCTTCTGCTTCGACGCCGATTTTGTTTTTTAGATCAGCGTAAGCGATAGCAGAGCAAATCGTGTCTGTGTCAGGGTTTTTGTGTCCGAATACGAGTGTTTTTCCCATGTGAATTCTCCTTCTTACATTTATTGATGATGCTTCTATTCTAACAGCTTTTGACCTTGAATTCAGGGTTTATAGCTAAGAATAATCTAAAAAATTGTAACATGCTGTTTGAAAAGTTGCATGTACGAATCGATATCAGTGTTCCACGTGAAACGCTCCTAAGATAGCCTGCATTTTACTTGAGATTTACCGCTATGGTAAAATAAAGGTTGGGGTAAGACATGGTTTAGCTTACATCGTACGTATACATAGAAGGACACATTGAGCAAGATATAGTAAAAGGATTGGATAGAGGTGAAGGTGTGAAACAAACAAAAGCGTTAGTAGAGGGCGCTATCATGATCAGTATTTTCTCTGTCATGACGCTGTTTTATTTGTATGTGCCGCTATTATCCATTATTTTCTTTCTAGCTGCTCCGATTCCGATCATCCTCTATACAATCAGGCACGGCTTGAAAAAAGGAATTGCTGCTGGCGCTATTGGGATAGTGATCAGCTTTTTAATTGGATCTATTAATGGACTCATGACGGCGCCAATTCTGATTGCTGTCGGATTAGGCATGGGTGTTTTCTACAGCAGACGGCAGCCTGGGAATGCCATCATTACAGGTGCGCTGATCTATTTATTTAGTTTTCTTATCTCCTTTGTTGTCAGTGTTCAGCTTTTTCAAGTCGATATCATGGGTATCGCGAAAGAGTCGATTGAGCAAATGATTCCGATGTTAGAGAGTGTCTTAAAGCAATCCGGCGCTTCTGAGCAGGACATTGCGAAGCAGCTGAAGCAGTTCAGAGAGATGCAGGATGCTGCATTGAGTGCTTTACCTGTCGCGCTGTTGATGTTAGTTACGCTGACGGCGTTCGTGAACCACTGGTTTGTGAAGCCTCTGATCAAACGGTTTGTCAAAGACATGCCAGCCTTGAAGAAATTTAAGGATATGCGGCTGCCAAAAAGCATGGTATGGTATTATTTACTCACACTGCTTTTGATGCTGATTCAGACGGAAAAAGGCAGCTTTTTATCGCTCGTTCAAACGAGTGCGTTTCAAATTTTATTTATACTGGTGCTTATTCAGGGATTTTCTTTTATCTTCTATTATTGCCACGAAAAAAGCATCTCAAAAGCGGTGCCCATTTTCGCTATCGTGTTAGGGGTTCTCTATCCGCCAGTCAGTGTGATTGTGCGTATTATAGGGATTGCTGACATAGGCTTTGATTTAAGAGAAAAAGTAAAAAACAAATAATTCACTCTGAATGTTGAGGAGTTGATATCAGTGCCAAGCTTCTATAGAAAACCTGTCATCAAGTATCCGATCATCGCTTTGATTTTCCTTGCGGTGGTCACAGTCCTCCTCAACCTTTATTATAATTGGATCATAGGAGCGGTTGGTCTTTTAGTCCTTGCAGGTGTGCTCTACTTCTTAAAGTGGGCAGATACGCAAGTGCAAAAAGAGATTGATTCATATATTTCAACATTATCCTATCGAGTCAAAAAGGTTGGAGAAGAAGCATTAATGGAAATGCCAATTGGTATTATGCTGTTTAATGACCAGTATTATATCGAATGGACAAATCCATTTCTCGCTTCGTGTTTTCATGAAAGCACGCTTGTCGGCAGATCCTTGTATGATACATTCGAGTCCATTGTGCCTCTTATTAAACAAGAGGTCGAGACAGAAAATGTGACGCTGAATGACCGGAAATTCAAAGTCATTATTAAACGGTCAGAGCGCCTTTTATATTTCTTTGATGTCACAGAACAGGTACAAATTGAAAGACAGTACGAAAATGAACGAACGGTGTTATCTTATATCTTTTTAGACAATTACGATGATGTCACGCAGGGCCTTGACGATCAGGTGCGAAGCACCATTAATAGTGAAGTGACGTCTCTGTTAAACAATTGGGCACAGGAATATGGCATTTTCCTGAAGCGAATTTCGTCCGAACGATTTATGGCGGTTCTAAATGAGAGCATTTTAGCAGAGCTGGAAGCGTCGAAATTCTCTATTCTAGACGAGGTCCGTGAGAAAACAGGAGCGCATAGTGCGACGCTTACCTTGAGTATCGGGATCGGTGCATCCGTACCTTCTTTAAAAGAGCTTGGGGCACTTGCGCAGTCGAGTCTTGATCTTGCCCTCGGACGAGGCGGGGATCAGGTAGCCATTAAGCAGCCGAATGGAAAAGTAAAATTCTACGGCGGAAAAACGAATCCAATGGAGAAACGGACACGTGTACGCGCACGAGTCATTTCTCATGCTTTAAAAGAAATTGTTTCTGAAAGCGGAAATGTCATGATCATGGGGCATAAGTTCCCAGACATGGACTCAATCGGTGCATCCATTGGGATTTTAAAGGTCGCCCAGGCTAATGGGAAAGAAGGCTATATTGTCATTGATGCCAACCAGATTGGGGACAGTGTTCAACGTTTGATTAGTGAAATTAAGAATTATGAAGATCTTTGGTCACGTTTTATCACCCCAGAGGAAGCCATGGAGCTTGCGAAGGATGACACGCTGCTTGTGGTCGTGGATACACATAAACCGTCTCTCGTCATGGAAGAACGACTACTCAATAAAATTGAAAATATCGTGGTCATTGACCATCATAGACGCGGCGAGGAGTTTATCCGTGACCCATTACTTGTCTATATGGAGCCGTATGCTTCATCCACAGCAGAGCTTGTGACAGAGCTTTTAGAGTATCAGCCGAAGAAATTGCGCATTAACATGATTGAAGCTACTGCGCTTCTCGCAGGGATCATCGTTGATACGAAGAGTTTCTCGCTGAGAACGGGATCAAGAACGTTTGATGCAGCATCTTATCTTCGTGCGAAGGGGGCAGATCCTGTCCTTGTGCAAAAATTCCTAAAAGAGACCGTCGATCATTACATCAAACGGGCAAAGCTCATTCAGCATACAGATCTGTATCAAAATCAGGTGGCGATTGCTTCATTACCGTCAGACAGCTCGGAGTATTATGATCAAATCACGATTGCCCAGACGGCAGATTCCCTGTTGTCAATGAGTGAGGTAGAAGCGTCATTTGCTGTCGCTAGACGAGATGACAACACGGTGTGTATTAGTGCGAGATCATTAGGAGATATCAACGTCCAAATTATCATGGAAGCGTTAGATGGCGGCGGTCATTTAACTAACGCTGCCACCCAAATGTATGGTATAACCATTGAAGAAGCGGTAGAGCAGTTAAAAGCTGCCATTGATGAATATTTCGAAGGAGGGGTTCAAAGATGAAAGTCATCTTTCTAAAAGACGTAAAAGGCAAAGGGAAAAAAGGCGAAGTCAAGAATGTAGCTGACGGATACGCTCACAACTTTCTCATCAAACAAGGGTTAGCAGTTGAAGCAAACCCAACGAACCTAAGCGCATTGGAAGGGCAGAAGAACAAAGAGAAAAAGAATGCCATCCAAGAGCTTGAACAAGCGAAACAATTAAAAGAAACACTTGAGACGCTAACAGTGGAACTAACAGCAAAATCAGGTGAAGGCGGCCGTCTGTTTGGATCTATTACAAGCAAACAAATCGCTGATAAATTGCAAAAAGATCATCAAATCAAAGTCGATAAGCGCAAAATCGAGCTGAATGACGCCATCCGTGCATTAGGTTACACAAATGTACCGGTGAAGCTTCATCCAGAGGTACAAGCAACATTAAAGGTACACGTGACAGAACAAGCATAAACCGAAAAGAACCCGTCTCATGAGGAGGCGGGTTCTTTTTTTATGATGGATCTGAAATATAGACGCTTCGTCCGGCTCGCATACCGGAGATAAACATGAAAAATAGGATGATGATAAAGATGATAATGGATGGCGTCCATGTATGTGTGAGATCAAAAAGGATACCGATCATGAAAGGACCAACGGCGGCTAATAAATAACCGAGAGACTGCGCCATTCCGGAAAGGGCAGCGGCTTGCTCCATATTGGTCGTCCGTAATCCGATAAAAGTGAGCGCCAGACTGATGCTGGCACCTTGTCCAATGCCGATCAATAAAACAGAGATCACAAGAATAGGCGTCGATCCTCCGAGAAGAAGCCCAATCATGCCAAGTAAATACACAAGGACAAGGCCCAAGACAAGCGGTCTTTGTGTTTTTAATTTTTCCGCGAAAACAGGCGTTAAAAAGGTGGATGGCAGCCCAGCAAACTGCATAATGGACAGCATCCAGCCGGCTGTCGACAGGTTCATTCCATGTGATGTTAAAATATCAGGAAACCAGGCGATGCTGCTATAAAAAAGGAATGACTGCAAGCCCATAAAAAAGGTCACCTGCCATGCGACACGCGAACGCCATATCGGCTGCTCTGTGAGCGAAATGCTTTTGACGGCCGCTGTGTTCTGATGAAGAAGCTGCGGCGCCCAGACCATCATCGCGAGAAGTGCAAGGCCAGCCCATACGAGGAATGAAGTATTCCAGCCACCAGGCATTGCATGGCTGAGCGGAACACTGACACCTGATGCAAGTGCCGCAAAGACGGACATCGAAGTCGTATACACGCTCGTCATCAAACCAGCATGTGCAGGAAATTTATGCTTCACAAGCCCCGGTAAAAGCACATTACATATCGCAATCCCGACACCGACAAGCGCGGTTCCCACCATTAAGAAGGTGATCGAGCCAAACGAGCGAATCACAATCCCAAATAGAAGGACAGCAAGCCCAAGCCAAAGGGTTCGTTCATTGCCAAGACGCTTTCCGATTTTAGGTGCAATTGGAGAAAGCAATGCGAATGAGAGCAGTGGTAAAGTGGTGAGAAAACCCGCAAGTCCATTTGAAAGCTGCAAATCGGAACGAATGGCGCCGATGAGAGGGCCGACGGACGTAATGGCAGGCCGCAGGTTAAATGCAATGAGTAAAATCCCAGCAATCAGCAGGATGGTTTGTCCCTTGCTGCGGGGATGTAATGTTGATTGTTCTAGTTGTTGTTCCATGAATGTAAACTCCTTTATTTCTTTAAGAAGAACGATCTTTCTTCTGTTCAAGTTCTGCTAGTTTAGCGATTAAGATATGCTGCGGCATATGCATGATTTGTTCAATGGTACATTGAGTGATGCCGCAAGTTTTTGTGCTGTATCGGCTGAGATTTGTAAAGGTCTCATACGCAAATCCCTCCTCTTTCAATCTATAGGTTCCAATATATCATATCGGCTTTGTGCCTTGCAGATAAAAAATTAGAGTTCTCTTTGATAAAACCACTTTAGGGCTGATAAGAAATTTTTTTGAAATTGTTTCAGATGATGGCCCTCCCCTTGTTCGATGTGATAGTGCAGCTGCCATTCCTGCATCCCTTTCTGTAATAAAAGATCATGTAGTTGTTTATTGAATAAAGGCATATGCTGTTGAGCAGATGTTTTGCCTTTACCTTCTTCACTGCTCACAGACAAATAAATAAGGTGATCCACATACTGAATGCTTTGTTGTTTAGCAAACGGCAGAAAATCTTGATACCAAAATGACCCAGAGATAGATGCGATGTTTTTAAAAAGAGCAGGGTACATCAATAAAGTATAAATTGCAAATAGCCCACCTAATGAAGCACCTATGTGACTATGTTCATGACAGGTCTGTTTGACTGGATATTTTCTTTTGATATATGGGAGCAAGTCATTCGCTAAAAATGACATATACGTCTGTGCCTCGCCTTTAAAGTCAGGAAACCCAGAGTGCAGTGATGACGCCTTCCATGGTGTATACTCGTCAAGTCGATTGAAGGGGTGTATGCCGACAATGATGATTGGAGAGATGGTTTTGGCTTCGATCAGTCTTTCGATCTCTAGCAGGTGTGTTCTAAACAAAGAAGAGCCATCTTGTACAAAGACAGCTGGAACATTAATAGAGGTGTCCTGTGGAACGTAAATATCAAGCTGACGCCCGTTAAACTCGTCATATAGAAACGTTCCGTTCATATGTATTCACTCCTCAAGATTCTCAAATAAGCTGAAAAGAAGACATAGGGCTAAACATTAACCCTTTGTCTTCTTTTTTTAGTTGTTTTTCTCTAACCATTTGACGGCCTTATCAAGGAAGGTTGTTTTGCTTAGTGCAGTTCCTCCTTGAAGCATAGGATCAACGACATTTTCATTGATGTGCCCATTTTTCACAGCTTTTAGGCTTGTCCAAATTTTATTTTCCTCTAAGTCCTTTAATGCGTTAGGTTTCGATGAGTTTTCCTCTTTAGAGAACTGAACGAAAATATAGTCAGGATTGAGTTCGCCTAGGCGCTCCAATGAAATCAATGCTTGTGCTTTGGCTTTTTTGATATCACTTGGTGCTGTAAATCCTAAGTCCCCATATAAGGTAGAGTTGAAGTATACGTCTTCAGGGTACACGTACAGGTCGCCTTGTCTAATGCGTAAAATGACAGCTGTTTTGTTGCTGCTTTTGTCTTTCAGGGTTTCTTTCGCTTGTTTGAGGTCTTTCTGATAATCAGAAATGATGTTTTTCGCTTCTTCACTTTTTCCAGTAAGTGTACCGAGCAATAAAAGATTGCTTTCCCAGTCAGAAGAGACATGGGATACTGGGATCGTTGTTTGGACTTTATCCAATTTTTTAATTGTTGCAGGTGGAAACTTTGTTGATCCGAGTATCACGTCTGGTTTTAGTTTTAAGATTTTTTCTAGATTCGGTTCCGTTTTTTCACCGATGCCTTCTGTTTTCGCTGTGATGTCTTTAAATAATTCAGGGAATGTGCCGCCTACTGTAGAAGCACCAATAGGCTCGATATTAAGTAATTTGGCATCTTCCATTGATTCTAGGCTTCCAGCAATGACAATTCGTTTCACTGGCGTTTTGAGTTTGTACGTTTGATCTAAGTAATTGATGTTTGTTTCTGCTATTTCAGCTGACTTGCTTTTGGTTGTGTTTGAAGCAGGTTTATTTTCTGCAGCACCACAGGCAGCTGTAGTGATCGTCATGATACAAAGGATAAGCAATGCTAACCATTTTTTCATTTGTTTTCTCCTTTAACTGATAATTGTTCTCAATTAAAGATTGTATTAGGCTTTTGTCCTTTTATCCATAGACAATTCTCTTTCAAATGATGGACTTTTTACGGAAAAAAAGATAAAAGGTCCTGAATGACTCGTTTATGACTGGCTGCTGTGTATTCACGCCAAGGGTCAGATGCTAGTGGATAGACTGCTTGTTGCGTCACAGCTTTGAGATTTTGCCAATCTTCCTGTTGCTTTAATTTTTGATAAAAAGCAAGGGTTTTTGGCTCCTTATGCAAGTAGAGGAAGATGGCGTCTGGATCTAGCTGTTGTATGGAGCGAATGGTGATTTTCTTTTCTATTAGCTGTCCATCATTCTGAAAAGCTGGCAGAAGACCAATATCATGAAAAATCACTTCTGACATGGTGCGATTTACAGACAAGTAGAGTTGATCTTGAAAGATACGAAGAGGCAGGACGGTTTTTGGTGGATGATCAAAAAGGCATGTCTTTTTCGCCTGAATGACGAGCTCCTCATAATGAATCAACCATTCTTCTGCTTCCTTCGCTTCGTTTAGGAACATAGCTGTTTGTCTGAATTGAGTGCGCCAATCCAAATGGGTGAATGGAACAAAGTGAACAGGACAGATGGTTTTCAACACTTGTTTTTCTTCCTCTGTCACATGATCATTGGCAATGATCAGCTCAGGTTTTGTTTCCTTTAATTGCTGTAAATTGGCTTCAGCGTGCTCATTGATCCGATGTGCACTCAGATGAATCGGGATTTCTTCTGCATGATGCTCAAAATCATGTGCTGTCCATTTAGGGTGAAGAGGGGCAGCATACGGGATGATATGAATGGGTGTGAGCTGACCGAGTATGGAATGGCCATAGGCTGCAATTTTCCGCTGACGGCTTTTCATATAAGTAGAAGGGGTCATGCCCGTTTTTTTCTTAAAGATGCGGCTAAAGTAATAGGGATCTTGATAGCCGATTTCCAGTGCAATGTCTTTGAGCTTTGCGTTGCCTTTTGCCATTAGCTGTTTGGCTCTAGCCATCCTTTTCTTGGTGATATAATCAGTGACACTCACATTAAAATGCTTTTTAAATAGCTCACTGTAATGATTGGCGCTGATACCAGCCATTTGAGATAGACTTGTAAGGCTGAGGGGTTCTTCGGAATGTTGATCAATATATTGTTTTGTTTTGAAAAGGGCATGTGTCGTGTCACAAATATCTTCATTATGCAGTGTGAAAAGCTGCAGGATGAGCTGTTGAAAAAGGGATTGGCTTCTAAAAAAGCTAACGGATTCATGTCTTTTCCATTCCTCTGTCATTTCGGACAGTAAAGAATGAATTTGTTCAATTGAGCTAATATCGATAAATTGCCATACATTCAGTAAAGACCGGGCATGTTCAGTTGATACTTCTTCTATGTGTTGACCTTGCGGCGTGTACATTTGAAAGCGAAGCAGATAGAGCTCGTGTTTTTGATAAGGCTTTGTTTTTAACATAAATGTCTCATCAGACAGAATTGTATAGAGCGTTAGATTTTTCAATCGCCATTTTTGATCGTTCAGCGTGAGTAAGCCGCTGCTGCTTATGCTAACGAGGAGGCAAAATGTATCTGATAATTGCTGCTCCTTATGCGGAAGCTCTGCATTCTTTATTTTTTCAGCAAATGTCAATCGATAGATGAATTGTTCGGCATTTGCCATTGTACGTAATTGATTGTTTCCCATAAAACCACCTGATCTCTTATTTGTTGATAAACATTCTCAATTAAATTGTAGCAGAAAGAGCTGGAAAGATGGTGATGTTTATTCTGTCAAAAAAGCACCCTGATTCAGATCAGGGCGCGATGATTTAGTCTGTTTTTCCATGTGCTAGCGCAGGTTCTTTTGTTAAGCTTAATGGTCGTAAGTCCTGCCAGTGTGTCTGGATATAATCGATGCAGGCATTTCTAGTGTCTTCACCAAAGACCTTTTCCCACCCATCTGGCACTGGTGCAAATGATGGCCAAAGTGAATGCTGTCCTTGTTCATTGACAAGCACAAGAAATACACCGTCTTCACGATCAAAGGGATTTGTCATTTGTCATCTCTCCTTTATTCTTAGTGCTTTTGTTTGACCCGATGCAGAGCGTTGTCTAAGATGACACCAATTTCTGCTAGGGGTTTAGGCTGGCACATGTCTTTGTGCCGGCAATGAATGTCGTGCTGTTCAATGGTTCCGTTGATATAAGGTGCCCATGCTTCGGGATCAATTGGTGTAAACCAATCTGGGATAATGGTAGATCTAAAGAATAAAATGTCCCCATGATAAGTTTTTGGCTGATATTCTCCGAGCAATCGAACTGAATTGACATAGGTTTCCTTTAGATTTCTAATGGCATCTTCACTTAAGCTTGCTAGTGCACTGCCGTCTTTCTTCAAGATGTCGACAGCACTTTTCATCGTGAGCGGTTCACCTGTTAAGGTATCTGGATCATAACCCCCGAGTGCAAGAAGAGCGATTAGTGCTTCTTCTTCATCGGGTGCTTCTTTAAGCGGTAAGAAATGGTTTGGATAGGCATCTAGCATCGCAACGAGAGCAATTTCTTCACCTTGCTGCTGGAGTTGTGTAGCCATTGCCTGTACAACGTTTCCGCCTAGTGACCAGCCAAGAAGATGATAAGGGCCTTTTGGCTGAATCGTTTGGATGTGCTTGATGTAATCCGCAGCCATATCATCTAGTGTGTGCGGGTAGTCATCTTTTCTTGCGATTCCTCTTGCCTGTAATCCATAAATAGGAATGTCTTTCTCTAATGTATTCAAGAGACCTGCATAGCACCAGCTAAGACCACCAGCTGGGTGAACACAGAAGAGAGGATATCTTTCTCCATTTGTTCGTAGCGGCAGCAGGATTTCTAGTGCGTTTTCATCGCTTCCTGTTTCTAGTTTCTCTGCCAAACTTGCAACATTTGGTGCTTCAAACAACGTTCCGATGCTTAGTTTGACACCAAGTGCATCACGAATGCGGCTGATTAAACGAACCGCAAGTAATGAGTGCCCGCCCATATCAAAAAAGCGATCGTCAATGCTGATTTTTGGCAAATCAAGCACCTCTTCAAAGAGGTGGCATAGAACTTCCTCTTTCGGGTTTCTTGGGCCGCGGCCATCCGTTTGCTGTATATGCAATTGAGGTGCCGGTAGTGATTTTTGATCAAGCTTCCCGTTTGCTGTAAGTGGCATCGTATCAATCTGTACATAAGCCGCAGGCACCATGTAATCAGGAAGACTGGCTGCCGCAAAATGGCGAAGGGTCTCTGTATCGAAACGGTCTTCTTCAGTTGTGACGATGTATGCGACTAAGCGTTTGTCACCAGGCTGATCCTCTCGCATAATGACTGCAACTTGTGCAACTGCATCGTGGCGTGATAGAACGGCTTCGATTTCTCCAAGTTCAATTCTAAACCCGCGTATTTTAATTTGATGATCAGCTCTGCCAATGTAATCAAGTGCCCCTTCTTCTGTCCAGCGAGCGAGGTCGCCAGTTCGATACATCCTTGTGCCAGGTGCTCCATAAGGATCGGCAGGGAATCGATCTGATGTCAGGTCAGGCCTGCCTAGATAACCTCTAGCCAAACCAGCTCCAGCTACATACATTTCACCTGTCGTCCCAGGTGGAACAGGCTGTAGGTATTCATCAAGTACGTACACGTGTAAATCAGGAATCGGTTTGCCTATTAAGCTGCTGGATTTCTTTGCGATCATGTCTCGATTGAGTACATTGTACGTAACGTGTACGGTGGTTTCTGTAATGCCGTACATGTTAATTAGCTTTGGCTTGCAGTCTGAGTGACGGCTGTACCAATCTTCTAATCTGCTAAGCTCTAATGCTTCACCGCCAAAGATGACATAGCGGAGTGATAATGCTTGACCAAGTGTTTGTTGTTCCTTGTCTATCTGAATGAGCTGATAGAAGGCAGAAGGTGTTTGATTAAGCACAGTCACACCTTCATCGACTAGAAGCTGCAGCATCTCTTCTGGAGAACGAGAGATGGTATGAGGAACAATGACAAGCCGACCGCCATATAAAAGGGGACCCCATATTTCCCAAACTGAAAAGTCAAAGGCATACGAATGGAACATTGTCCAAACATCCTCTTCATCGAAATGGAACCAATGTTCAGTAGATGTCAGAAGACGGATGACATTTTGGTGTGGGATGACCACTCCTTTTGGTTTCCCTGTAGATCCGGATGTATAAATAATATAGGCCGGATGCAGAGGAGATAGCGGCTCAATTCTGTCTATATCAGCCGGATTGTGATTTGGCGTAATCTGTAATTGATCATTTGTTTCTTTTTCGTCTAACAAAATCAAATCGCAATCAGCAGGGAGATGCAATGCAGCTGCTTTTGTTGTGATGCTGCAAACTGGTTTGGCATCTTGTATCATGTATGCCAGCCTGTCTGCTGGATAATCAGGATCAAGCGGAACATAGGCTGCGCCTGCTTTATGAACGGCTAATAGGCTGACGAGCATATCGATTGATCTAGGCAGGGCAAGTGCAACGAACTGTTCTGGTCCAACGCCTCTTTCTATTAATAAATGAGCAAGACGATTGGCTTTGTTGTTTAACTCTTCATAAGTAAGCTGCCACTTGCCATCCGTTACTGCCACTCGATCAGGATATTGCTGCACCGTTTTTTCAAATAAGGTCGGGAGACGAAGTGCTTGGTCTAACTGAGCGAATGTCTTTTTGTCAGGTAGAAATGTTTGCCGCTCTTTATCTGATAAAATGTTCACTTGACCAATCGGCAGATGTGGGCGCTCAGCTATCTCTGTTAAAAAGCGCTTCATTCTGGCAGCGATTGCTTGAATGGTACTTTGTTTAAATACATCTGTGCTGAATTCAAACAATCCTGTTAATCCTGCTGCTGACCCAGTTTCAGTTCTTTGTTCTGTTAATTCGATGGTCAGATCAAATTTAGCTGATCCTACTGGTTTCACGTAGAGGTCTGAGTCAAGTTGTGTCAGCTTCATTTCCGCCTTCGGTGTATTTTGGAAGGCAAGCATGACCTGGAACAATGGATTGCGTGATCTGGAGCGGTTTGGATTTAGAATTTCCACTAGCCGTTCAAATGGCAGATCCTGATGCTCATAGGCTGCTAAGTCAACGTCTCGCACTCGCTTCAATAGCTCACTAAAGGTTGGATTACCAGCTGTATTTGTACGTAATACTAGTGTATTCACAAACAATCCCACAATGTCGTCAAGTGCATCGTCATTCCGCCCAGCAATTGGACTGCCAATAGGGATATCTGTTCCCGCTCCAAGACGTGTCAGTAATGCTGCAAGTGATGCTTGAAGCACCATGAACAAGCTCACCTGATGCTGCTTTGCAAGTTCAAGGAGCAGCTGGTGTAAAGCGGGCTCAATCGTAAAGTCGATCGTAGCACCGTTGAAGCTTCCTTCCTGTGGACGCGGGTAGTCATAGGGAAGCTCCAGTTCTTCAGGCAGGTCATGTAAGGCACCTGTCCAATAGGTAAGCTGCTTGGCAAATAGACTATCCGTCTCTTTTTCACTGCCCAACAGCTTCTGCTGCCAAATAGCATAGTCAGCATATTGAACAGGTTCGGCTGGCAAGGAGATTGATTTTCCTTGTATACGGGCTTCGTAAGCAGCAGCTAAGTCTCGTGTCAATGGTGCAAGTGACCAGCCGTCACCAGCGATATGATGCAGCAATAGAAGCAGCACGGATCGATTTGCATCAAGTATGAATAATTCAGCTCGAAGTGCAGGTTCTTCTTCAATCTTAAAGCTATAGCGAATGGCTTCGTTTAACTGATTATCAATTTGTTGATCACTTGAAGCTGTGACGTGGAGTTCAGGCTGAACACTTTTCGGGTGTAAAATAACCTGTCTTGGCATGCCGTTCTTATTTGGAAAGATGGTTCTAATGGTTTCATGTTTTTCAGTGATATCTGCTAAAGCACCACTGAGAGCTTTTTGATCTAATGTACCTGTCAGCTGAATGACAAGTGGAATATTATAAGTTGGACTTGGACCTTCAAGGCAATGAAGGAACCAGAGCCGTTTTTGGGCAAAGGATAATGGAATTTCATCTGGCTTTTTTTCTACCTGAAGCGGCGGCCGAATGTCCTTTGCTTTGTCTAAGTGCTGTGCAAGTTCAGCGACTCGAGGTGATTCAAAAATGGTGCTCATGCTTAGGTCTGCACCGAATGTATCGCGTATACGTCTAAGCAGACGAGCGGCAAGTAAAGAATGTCCGCCTAAATCAAAGAAACTATCATCTATGCCAATTTGAGATACGCCAAGGGTTTCTGCAAATAAACTACATAACATGTCTTCTTGGGGTGTTCTAGGTGTACGCTCAGAACTAACTAAAGACATATTTGGCACTGGCAATGCTTTGCGGTCGATTTTGCCGTTTGGTGTAAGTGGAAGTTCCGGCAAAAAGACAACAGCAGAAGGCACCATGTAGTCTGGAAGTAACGCAGCCACAAACTGCCTAAGCTCTGAAGGGTGAAGAGAAGAGTCGTCTGTCAGCACAACATACGCACAAAGCAGCTGTTGTCCAGGTTGATCCTCCCGAACGATAACGGATGTATGCTTTATGGCTGGGTGCTGCATAATAACTGTTTCAATTTCACCTAGTTCAATACGGAAGCCGCGAATTTTAATTTGATGATCAGCACGGCTAATATAATCAATCGAGCCATTCTCACGCCACCTGGCTAAATCACCCGTGCGATACATTCTCGTGCCTTTTGTGCCGAATGGATCAGCGACAAATCGTTCAGCCGTTAAGTCATATCGTCCAAGATATCCTCTGGATACTCCTTCACCTGCAATATAAAGTTCACCGATTGATCCTGCTGGGACTGGGTTTAGTCCTTCATCTAAAATGTAAATGCTCGTATTCCAAATGGGTTTGCCAATCGCCGGTCCACTATTCTCTCGATGTGCTGTGACATTTTCCATGGTAGACCAAATCGTCGTTTCTGTAGGTCCGTACAAATTGGTAATGTCGCATTGAAGAGATTGTAATGTGTGCAAAAGGGAGGCAGGGAGTGCTTCTCCTCCAACAAGAACACGCATACCTGTTATCACGTCAGGGTAATCATCTGCTAACGCATGCCACAACGTTGGTGTTGCCTGCATGATTGTGACATGATGAGAACGAATCATGTCTGAAAGCTTTGCTGGTTCTTGTATCGTTTCTTTTTTTGCCAATAATATAGCGGCACCATGTAAAAGCGGGAGGAACATTTCTAGCCCGGAAATATCAAAGGCAATGGTCGTTACCGCTAAAAGCTGGTCCCCTTGATCTAATAAAAATGAATCTTGCATGGACAATATAAAGTTGATCACATTTCGTTTTGTTACAACAACACCCTTTGGTTTGCCTGTCGATCCTGACGTGTAGAGGATGTAAGCCGGGTGATGCGGGGAGCCTTCGCTCCAAGTCGGATTGAGATGCGGGCTGCCTGCTATCTCCTGATGAACAATTGAATCATCCAGTTGAACGATGTGCGGATGCTCCAAACCGTCTGCTGTCTCTTTGACTGTGAGCAAGCACGCCGGTTTGGCATCTTCTAGCATATAGTCGACACGATCGTTAGGGTAATCAGGGTCTAGTGGCAGATATGCGGCTCCTGTCTTGATAACGGCTAATAGACTTACGACCATATCGATGGAACGAGGCAGAGCAATTGCGACAAATTGTTCTGGTCCAATGCCGCGCTTTTTCAAATAATGAGCCAATTGATTTGCCCGCTGATTCAACTCTTCGTAGGTCAAAGTGATTTCTTCAAACTGTAATGCTTTTGCTTGTGGTGTTTTGCTGACTTGTTTTTCAAATAGTTCCCGTAAAGATTCTTTTGGTAATTCTCGTTTTGTATCATTCCAGTGCTTGAGAATGTTCTCTTTTTCTTCAGACAAAAGAAGGTTGAATTGACTGATCGTCTGATCTTGCTCTAGTCCGGTTATTTCCTCCAGCAATTGAAGAAAACGCTGCTGATGAGCGTCAACTGTTTGCTCTTTGTAAACGGCAGGGTTTGCATCAAAGTCGATTTGAAATCCGTTCCCATCTGCGCGGTCGTATATGTTGATCGATATATCATCTACGGGTCCTGCTGAAAGATTATGTGCTTGACCAATGCTCTGATCGAACTTGAGATCATAATCAAATGGCATGATATTGATCTGCGGGCCGAATAATCGTTGATTTCTTCCGATGAGTTTAAAGTCTCTCCGCATGTCTTCATGACGATATCTTTGATGAGGACGAATGGCTTTCAGTTCATCAGATACTTGGCGAACAAGTGCTGAGAGCGTCATTTCTGGTTTGCATGTTAAACGAAGCGGTACCAGGTTCATGACCATTCCGGGTGTTTGCAAGGCGCACGATCCAAGGCGCATCATAACAGGTAATCCTAAAACAATATCATGTGCACCAGTCATACGATGCATATATAGAGCGGATGCCGCAAGAATCATTTCATGCCACGTACCACCGAAAAATTGAGCATTTTTTTTCATTTTGCTTACCTTTTCGGCATCGAAGCTAGCCGTTTTGCGGATAAAATGATCCGACGTTCTTGGGGCAAGCTCAGCAAGGCTGACAATTTCAGGTTGATCAGCAAAGCGATTTTTCCAAAAAACTCGATCATCTTCATACCGATTGGACTGTTGATAGGTGATCTCCTCTTGGACTACGTCAAGTAAGGCTCCAAATGTTTGAGGAGGCACAGGTGTCCCTTTCGATAGGGCTGAATAGACCTCAGCAACACGACGTGCAATGAGCGAAAAGGCGAATCCATCAATGGCAATGTGATGAATGCGCTGATACCAGATAAAACGGTCGTCAGCAAGTTGAAAAAGTACTTCACGGAATAATACATCTTTCTCTAAAGAGACTGGTGTTGCAAGGTCTGTCTTCATCCATGCTATAGCCGCATCAAGCGGCTGTTTTTCATTTTGTAAATTGATAGATTGAAATGGAATCTCTTTCTTAGATATCAACCATTGCTTTGGACCGTCAGTATCCTCAACGAAGCGCATATACAAGGAATCTGCTTCTAAGACAGTCTTTCTAATGGCTGCTTCAAAGTGTACGGGATCAATAGGACCTTTAATATCTATATACTCAGCTGTATTGAAAATAGGGTTAGATGGATCAAGCTGCTGCGCATACCAAATGCCTGATTGGGCACCGGTTAGTGGGAATGAATCGACTGACTGGATCGACAAGGGTCTATACCTCCTTTACAAGTAATCGATATTTGGGATAGATGGCTGTTTTTCTGGGAAGAGAAGAGTCCGCCAAGACGTGAGCGTTGGATTAGCTGCAAGCTCAACGAAATTGACTGTCGCTCCTTGCTGTCTCCATTTTTCCGCTAGACTCATCATTCTAATAGAATCAAGTCCAAGATAGACGAGATTCTCGTCAAACGGTATTTCATTCGGCTCGATTTGGATATACTCAGCTACTTGGTGAACGATAGCATCAAAGGATAGATCATCACCGTCTGCTTCCTGTCCTGTTAAACGACGAATGATTTGGCTTGTCGTTGTGGTTACCGCACAGCGTTCAGCTGCATAGGTCATTGCCATTTTGTGATGCTTAAGTGAAAAGTCAGCGACGGCATCGGCGACAAAAAAGGTTTCAATATCAAGCATGAATGCTTCTGCGGCTGTCAGCATACAGCCAATATGTGCATATACGCCAGTAATGATCAGTTGATCACGCCCGCCTTCGTGAAGAATATCTAAAAAATTGGATTTTTTGAATGCGCTATAACGCCATTTTGTCAGCATTGTATCTGCTTCAGATGGAGCAAGCTGATCAATGATTTTTGTCAATGCTTCATCATCACCAAGTCCAGGCCCCCAAAAATCTGTTAATAAGGCACGATCCTTCGGGTCTTGGTCACCAGGTTGAGCTGTATAGACGACAGGAATGCCAAGTTCTTTGCATGTATCACGTAATTGTTCAATATGCTGCACTAACTCTGTGATCGGTGAAGTATCTTGTTGAAATGCATTTAAAAAATATTGCTGCATGTCATGTATTAGCAGGACAGCGCGTTTCGGATCAGGGATCCAGTTCACTTTATTTTCGGGTAAATCTTGTATGCTTGGCATTGGATACGCAGGAATAGTAGGGATTGCCATGGTTTTCACTCCTCTTTTTTTATACGTTGGCAGTATGGATTGAAGCTAATTCTCTTAATGCTTTTTTACTGACTTTGCCTACACCTGTTTGTGGGAACGCCTCGATCCATTCAATGCGGTCGGGAATTTTATAGGCAGCGAGCCCGCGTTCTCTTAGAAATGACTTTAAGGCGTGTGGTGCTGGCTTGTTGTTTCCTTTCGCAATAACAAAGGCACATGAGCGTTCGCCAAGAAACGGATCTGGCATGGACACCATGGCGGCATCATGAATGTCAGGATGCGCAAGTAAATGATTTTCAACTTCTTCAGCGGCAACCTTTTCGCCGCCACGATTGATTTGATCCTTGTCTCTGCCTTCTACTACCACATTTCCTTCTTTTGTTAATCGCACGATGTCACCTGTTCTGTAAAAGCCATCGGCTGTAAATGCTTTCTTGTTTTGTTCATCGGCTTTATAGTAGCCGCGAATCGTATAAGGTCCTCTTGTTAAAAGGTGTCCAGCCACTTCATTCGGGACGGGCTTGTCCTCATCATCTACCACTAGTACCTCATCATATTCAGACATCGGGCGTCCTTGTGTGTGAATAATGACATGTTCAGGATCATTCAATCTGGTATAGTTGACCAGACCTTCTGCCATGCCAAAAACTTGCTGTAACTTACACCCAAGGGCAGGCATCACTCGTTTTGCTGCCTCGGCGCTTAATTTAGCACCACCGACTTGTAAAACCTCAAGACTCGATAAGTCATCTGATCGATGTGGAGCGGCTTCTAGCCAGATCAATGCAATAGGCGGAACGACTGCGGTAATTGTTGCCCGTTCTTTTTCAATGAGTGGAAAGACGACATCAGGACTTGATCCCGGTGCAAGAACGACTCTTCCACTTGCGTATAACGTCCCAAGGACTCCAGGCGAGCTTAATGGATAGTTGTGCGCAACTGGAAGTGTAGCTAAATACACACTATCTTTTGTGAGCTCGCACACCTCATTGCTTTTCCAAAGACTATACATATAGTCATCATGTGTACGAGGTATGAGCTTAGAAAGGCCTGTGCTGCCTCCTGATAACTGAAGAAATGCAATATCACTTGCCTCTACATGAATTTGAGGATCAAGTGCTGGGTCCTTGCGCAGATCATCCAAGTCAAGGAATTCCTCAGCCTTCCCTGCAACAATGACATGAGGTAATGAGGGAAGCTTTTCTTTCACTTGACGTGCGAGTGATCGATAATCAAAGCCATCATGGATATCTGGTATGACATATGCATCTGCTTCGGCAAACTCAATAAAATAAGTGATTTCGCTGCTTCTATGAGATGGCAGTGAGAAGACGGGTAAAGCACCGATTCGAAATAAAGCGAAAATGACTTCAAAAAAAGCAGGAATGTTAGGAAGCTGCACGACAACTCGACTGCCCTTTTGAATTCCAAGCTGGTGGAAACCGGCGGCAAGACTGCTGACGCGCTCATCAAGTTCTTGGTAGCTCATGTGCGTATCAGCGTATGTAATCGCAGTTTTATTCCTTAACGATACGGCGCGTTCACGAAGCATACCGCCAAAGGTTTCTCCACGCCAACAGCCGTTTTCACGGTAGCGTTTTGCAAATTCTTCTGGCCATGTAGGTGGTTGAACAAACATGTTTTTGTCATCTCCTATGTATTTTTATAGCTGGTGGATGCCCATCGCACGAAGCATCGTGTTAAATTTTGCAGATGTTTCGGCTAGCTCTTCTTCTGCCTTAGATCCTTTGACCACTCCTGCACCAGCAAAGAGGCGAAGGGATTGATCCTCAGCTTCTGCACAACGAATGGTGACAATCCAATCACCATCACCATTTGCATCTGCCCAGCCGATCATTCCTGTGAAAAATCCTCGATCGAAGGGTTCAATTGCTTGGATTGCTTCACGTGCATCTGCTGTAGGTGTTCCGCATACTGCGGGTGTTGGATGAAGGCTCAGCGCTAAATCAATTGAGGATACACTGGAATCTGCTAATTCACCTTTTACGACAGTAGATAAATGCCACATCGTTTCTGTTTGTATGACGGATGGTGATACAGGCACATCTAACTTACGACAGTAAGGAGCAAGCGCTTTAGTGACAGCGTCGACAACCACTGCATGCTCGTGTAAATCCTTCGCTGAAGTAAGGAGTTCATCGTGACGGCGCTGGTCTTCTACTGGATCTGAACTACGCGGCCGAGAACCAGCGAGCGGATTGGAAATCACAGATGAACCCGTTTTTGAAAGAAGCAGCTCAGGACTTGCCCCAAGAAGTGTGCGCTTTTGGGGAGATTTCGGATCAGCTACATTTGCAGCAAACGTATAGCCAGTCGTATTGTGACGAGCCAGCCGTTCGAGTATTGCTTTCGTATGAATGTCTTGATTTGATTTGAGATGGAGAGATCGAGAAATGACGATTTTGCTAAGCTCTCCTTTTTCAATTTTAGCTAACCCTTCGTTCACACCATTCATGTAGACTTCAGGAGAAGGGACAGGTGTCACCTCATAGGATGGCGATGTCACTTCCGATTCCTCATCACCTTGATGAAATTCGAGTGGATCACTAAACTGTACATGGATTGGCACATTTAAACGAACGGGTTGCGCCGGATCAAACGGAACAGCACCAGCAATAATTGGTGATTGAATACCAGCTTGTTTGGCAGTGTCAAATACGTGCGCTACCCTTGTGGAGAGTTCATTGAGCTGATTGGTTTCAATATGCTGGAAAATCCCTTCTGCAAGTATTGTACGTTTAGGGGAAGCAAGGAAAAAAGCGCCTGGCTGATAGTCTTGAATCAACTGTACTTTTTCTTCTGACGGGAATAATGAATGTTTCATGAAAAGGCCTCCTTTTTGATGAAATGCTAGATTCCGAGTGTTGCGCCACCATCAATCGTGAGATTCTGCATCGTAATATGACTGGATTGTTCAGATGCAAAGAAGATGACTGCATCAGCGATGTTTTGAGGATCAGCGATTTTTTGTAAAGGAATACCGGTTTTATACGTCTCTAATGACCCTTTGATCACATGGTCTGCGCCTTGTTCATCAGACCATAAAGCCCATTGCATAGGTGTTGCGGTAGAGCCAGGAGAGACAACATTGCATCTGATTCCATAGTCTGCCAGCTCTAATCCAAGCGTTTTTGTAAAGGAAGTAGCTGCTGCCTTTGAAGCGGCATAGGCAGCCATATTCATTCTAGGAATGGCACCTGCGTTAGAGCTGACGGTCACAATGACCCCTGCTGATCTTTTCATCATGTATTTGGAGACAGCTTGTGATACATAAAAGACACCATGTGTGTTGACTGCGAAGGTTTGTTGCCAGTCATCTGCACTAAGCTGGTCAATAGAACTGATTCGAAGAATGCCTGCTACATTGACTAGTAAATAAATGGGTCCAAGCTGTTTTTCAATTTGATTGATCATGTGCTGAACAGATGCTTGATCGGTAATGTCACCTGGATAGGCAAAGGCACGTAAGCCTTCATCATTCATTTGATGGACGGTGCTTTGAAGCTGATCCTCATTTGCGTCAACTGCTGCAATGATCGCACCTTCGTCGGCTAGTCTTTTTGCGACTGCTTGTCCGATACCTTGCCCTGCGCCTGTGACAAGGGCAATCTTTTGAGATAGACCACTATGTTTCATACGTTCACTACCTTTCTTTCATGTCTGTGGTTGTTAAAAGATCATCATGATAGAGCGCAAAACGAAAAGCGTAATTCATCAGCACCGGTAAAACGGACGTATGTCCTTCTTCAGGGAACTCGTGATAGGCCGTATGTAAGCCATATGAGGATAAAGGCAGCATACGATTTGCTAGTGACTTTGCATGAGCATTCATTTGACATGGATGATGTTTTTCTAACTCACCTACACCTACAAGCAGCCTGACATTCATAGGCACCTGACGTATGCGGTTGGTGAATTGGTGTTCTTTTTCTAGAAATAAATTTTTGTTCCAGTGGATAGAAGGACTGCCTGCAATATATGTCTGATAAGCATCAGGGTGCTCAAATAGTGTGTGTAATACAAAAAGACCGCCAAGAGAATGCCCAAACAGTGTTTGACGACTTAAATTGATCGGAAAGCGTTGCTCGATATAAGGCTTCACAGTCTTTTCTAAAAAAGAAAAGAAAGCAGAGGCCCCACCATATGTATGGATGGAGAAGTCTTTTCTTTTGCCCCCGATGGAAGCGTCAGGGCTGGTAAGAGTGAGATCATAATGCCTGAGCGGATGATAGGGCACTTCTGTCTGATAGCCAATTCCAACAATGATGGCAGGTACAACACCTGTTTTTTCAGGTCTTCTTGACTGTAAACGAATGGCTTCGACCATTGTGCCAAAAAGTGAATTCCCATCAAGCACGTACATGACTGGAAAACCAGCCGCTGGAGGAGTAGTATTCGGTTTAAATATAAAAAGTCTGTATGGGTGTGCTGTGATATCTAGTTGCTCCGTCCCGGGTATAAAAAAAGGACGGCTTTCTCCGAAAAAAGAATCCTCAGTACCCATTCCTTCAGGGCGTTTGGACATATGTGACAAATCTCCTTCCTCAAATTCGACTCTCATACGATGATAAAAGCAGGCTTGTAGCTATTGGATGAGTGTAGTACTTGAAGAATGGCTTCTCCAAATGAAAATGATTCTCAACTATCCACAAGCAAAACAAATGATAATGGTTATCAATTATGAAGTCAAATGTTCATCAAGTTGTGTACTTGATTTTTTTATTATAATATTCAGAAAATAAAGGACTAACTCACTAACAAATGATTTGAAATAGGGAATATCGGACCTTGTCATTTAAAAATAGGAGAAATGTCAAAAGACCTTGACTGCCTCGGAATTTTTACCATTTTCTTCTGTTTGATACAGGAATAAATATGGGCTTTTCTTCTTGAAATGATTTTGAGGAAAAATAAGTCTATAGACTCATTTGTATTTTTAGGGACATTGAGGAGGATTTTGCGAAAAGTAGGTGATCTCATATCTCAAAACTGATTCAATAGTATGCACAGCTTTTTTAAGAGTGGCGAATGATAACAATTAAAAAAAGTAAGGGATGTACCCTTACTTTTTAATTCTGTAAACACCATTCAATTAGAATCCATCTGTGACATCATATTCGTAACGGATATCGGCTTTGACATTGCTCATAGTAGATCTCGCTGTAGCCTTTGCGTTGTACTTAAAGCTCCATTTTTGCGCGACTTTTAATTGATCTTCAAGAGAAATACGGTAAGAACCACTTGTTGCAGATGAAAAAATGGATTCGTTCCAAATCTTGTTTTCATCAGCCATCAGCTTGTGAGTAACATTTCCTTGGTTAGGTGATTGTGTACTTGTTGTTGAAATCGATTTAACGATTGCATTTATAGGGATAGAAGAATTGCTCGTTAAATCCATTGTAATGATAGAAGAATCAACTCCTAAAAAATTCAAAGAAGTGTTCCCCATGTTGGTAGCGGCTCCCGTAAAATTGAATGTTCCATTTCCAGATTTGATGCGATCTTGAATGGAGACAGTAAAATACATATTCCCCGTATATGTACCACGGGTCACTTTCACAAAATAAGTTTCTGAAGTAGAAGTAACGTCACCAGTATTTGCGAATATAAAGGGTGTTACTGAATCGGGATTAATTACTCTTGATCCTGGCTTAGAACTCTTCGAATTATACACCTCGATTTTCATCCCTGTATATTGCTTATCATATGAACTTCGCACATAAACCCTTTCACCCTTATTGATCGTGAACTGATAATACGCTTCATTTTCACCTTCAGGTAAGATTGTCGTATCTGGACGACTATATTTCCAATATCCCATTGAGCTTGCTGTGTTAGGACTGTTATTCCCCGTAATTGCTGCTTCTGCTGAATTAGGTGCAAAAAAACTAGTAACAAGCACTAATACCAATGCAGGTAATAAAAAACGTTTGAAGATAGTATTTGTCATATTTTAACCCTCCTTGTAATAATTACTATATCGGATCAAAACTAACAAAATTTAACTGAATTGCCGATATATTTAATAATCACTAATTTTTTTAAAAAGGAGAATCAAAATGAATATTAATACGTCATACATGGCAGGTGCTTCAAACAATCAGAACCGAATAGACTATAAGGGTCAATCAGCTATCAAAAGTACAAATGATGTAATGACCGAAGCTGATAGACGAATGAAAATATTAGATGAAAAATACGAAAAAATAAATGAACAAAATAAACGTTTCGAAAATCCCCATGGCCATATACACGATAAGTATCGAAATCCACGCTCTCCTTATTTCAGGAGTGATCTAACTAAAGTAGAAAGAGAAGCTGCATATACGATGGAGATTGGCTGGGCTAATTCTGGAAAAGGAGGTCAATATGACTTTAATGACGCTATCTTCCGTAACGAAAAACGGTACGATCCCACCCAAGAAAGCGTAGAAAAGAAAATATTCAATCGACAAAAGGTCAACGAACAATTGCAAGATTTATTCTCTAAAAACGGTATAACCATTCCTAAAAACACAAATTTAACTTTTACCATTGACCCAAATCATTTCAAATTAGTGGTGAGTGGATCAACAGATGAATCGCTGACCAAACAAATAGAAGACCTATTAAATACAAGCAACAATACAAGAGAATTGTTTTTCCATATTATGAAAAGTAGAAATGATGATTCTACTCAATTCACGCCTGATTCTCTTGCAAAGTTCCATCTTGTGAATCAAATCAAAACGGTCACAGGCTACAATTTAAAGGATTTAAGCATTGTAAATGGTCAATTTGTAACGGATAAAGGGACGAATATTTTTGATATATACAAAGAAGATCTCCTGAAAAACCCATACACAGCAGAACATGCACGAATTGCCGCTTCACATTACGGAGCACAGCTGTTTGATCTAGCGAAAAACGGGTTTGATTCTATTCCCGATTTGGTGTTATCAATTGGTTATCAAAACGGGTCTTTACATGACATTGGGCAAAAAGAAAATTATGGAGTGAAGAAAACGATCGATTAACAACATGTGAACGGTAACAGATACAAATTCCATTAGCGGCAATGAAGGACTCTATAACAATTGATGTTACAGGGTCTTTTCTATTGAGATGCGTTGGTTGGCTGTTCAACGAAACATCCTCATGGTAATTTTGACTATAGTCGATGTTTTTCACTTTTTTATTGATGAAAATGTTAAAATGATGAGTAGCGTATTTTTTTATGAAAGGACGGTGCTTGGCATGACGGAACTTCTCGATGACCGGCTGCCGCCGCAAAATATAGAAGCCGAGCAGGCCGTATTAGGTGCTGTTTTTTTAGAACCATCTGCGCTCACGCTCGCTTCTGAGGTATTAATTCCAGAGGATTTCTATAGAATGTCGCATCAAAAGATTTACAATGCGATGCTTGTACTTGGTGATAGAGGGGAACCGGTCGATCTTGTTACGGTGACTTCTGAACTGGCCAATACAGATTTACTAGAAGAGGTAGGCGGGATTTCGTATTTAACCGATATTGCGAATTCTGTCCCAACTGCCGCAAACATTGAATACTATGCAAAAATTGTAGAAGAGAAATCAATTTTAAGACGTCTGATCCGCACGGCGACAACCATTGCACAGGATGGGTACACGCGTGAGGATGAAGTAGAGGATCTGTTGAGTGATGCTGAAAAGACCATTATGGAAGTGGCGCAGCGTAAAAACTCAGGAGCCTTCCAAAACATTAAGGACGTGCTTGTTCAGACATATGATAATATTGAACAGCTTCATAACCGAAAAGGCGATATCACAGGGATTCCAACAGGTTTCTCCGAGCTTGACCGGATGACAGCTGGATTCCAGCGAAATGACTTAATTATTGTAGCGGCTCGTCCATCAGTAGGGAAAACAGCCTTCGCATTGAACATCGCACAAAATGTTGCGACCAAAACGGACGAAAGTGTCGCCATCTTTAGTTTAGAGATGGGGGCTGAGCAGCTCGTCATGCGTATGCTTTGTGCAGAGGGGAATATCAATGCACAGAACCTAAGAACCGGTAATCTGACAGAAGAGGACTGGGGCAAGCTGACAATGGCGATGGGCTCGCTATCAAATAGTGGGATTTTCATAGATGATACGCCTGGAATCAGAGTAAGTGAAATTCGTTCGAAATGCCGCCGCTTGAAGCAAGAAAACGGTCTTGGCATGATCCTGATTGACTACTTACAGCTCATTCAAGGGAGCGGACGATCAAGCGATAACCGTCAGCAAGAGGTTTCTGAAATCTCTAGGGCATTAAAATCACTGGCAAGGGAGCTTGAAGTTCCAGTTATTGCTTTGTCTCAGCTTTCACGTGGAGTAGAGCAGCGTCAGGACAAACGTCCGATGATGTCTGATATTCGTGAATCAGGAAGTATTGAGCAGGATGCCGATATCGTGGCATTCCTTTATCGTGATGATTACTACGACAAAGAATCAGAGAATAAGAACATTATTGAAATCATTATTGCCAAACAACGTAACGGTCCAGTTGGTACAGTATCACTGGCGTTCGTCAAAGAATATAACAAATTCGTCAACCTGGAAAGAAGATTTGACGATGCGGGTGTTCCGCCCGGTGCTTAAAGCCCAGCTCAAGAAGCTGGGCTTTTTTTGATGGATCTACATCGAAAGAATGATTGAAAAACGGTCGAAATGAGGAGGAGAGAAAGACAGAGAAATCGTATACTAAAAGGAGAAAAGGAGTGATGACTGATGAAATTTCAACAGTTCGAAGCCGCTCAATTACGCATCGCACGCCCAACCGTCAACATGGAAGAGGTTGTGTCCTTTTATGAAGAAGGCTTAGGGCTCAAACGAATAGGCTCGTTTGATCAGCATGAAGGATATGACGGCGTCATGCTGGGACTTCCTCATCAGCATGTTCATTTAGAAATCACGAAGCATGAAGAAGAAGAAAGTCTGCCCTCCCCGCATCCAGAACAGCTTCTTGTGTTCTATATTCCAAATGCTGAGGAATTTCAGCAAATGAAAGAGAGGTTGATCTCATTTGGCGGACGGCAAGTCACCTCTACAAATCCATATTGGGAACGGGGAGGAGCAACCATTGAAGACCCAGATGGGTATCGCATTGTGCTCATGAACACAGATGGAATCACCCCCGTTTAAAAAAAGACTCCCATGCCCGGGAGTCTTTTCTGTTATGAACGAGGCGTGACGCGCAGTTTCAGCTCTTTCAGTCCATACATGCTGCTGCTTGTCATCGGAACGTAAGAAAGGAGCTCTAACGCCTCATATCGTTCGATTAAAGTCTTTATAGCTGTACATGCTTCAAGACGTGCTAGTGGTGCGCCAAGACAGAAATGGATGCCGTGCCCGAAACCAATATGAGGATTAGGGTGGCGGTGTATATCGTATTCGTGTGCGTTTGAAAATTGACGCTCATCTCGGTTGGCGGAAGCAAGAAACACAATCACATTGTCTCCCTTTTTCAACACTTCTCCTCCAAGCTCTGTATCTTTTGTGACATAACGGACGATCGTAGGAGCCGGTGCACGAAAACGGACGGCCTCCTCCACCGCGCGTGGGATGAGTTCAGGTGATTGGGCGAGCGCTTCATAGGCACCCGGCTGTTCTAACAAGCTGAAAATCATATTGGAGATCAAGTTGGTGGTTGTTTCGTTGCCGGCTAAAAGGAGAAGATTACAGAATGGTATTAGTTCATCCGCTGACAGTTTTTCTCCATTCTCCTCCGCTTGAATGATGAGGGAAATCAAATCATCACCGAGATTGTGACGTTTCTTTTCAATGGTGTCTGCAAAAAACGCCATCATGTCAGCTTCTCCTTTGTCACGTGTTTTCTGCCATTCAGCTACATCCTCCTCATTTTCACTTTTAGGCATGCTGACGAGAATATCTGACCATTCTTTAAAAGATTGTTTATGCTCTGATGGCACACCTAAAAGCTCTGCAATGACAATGACAGGAAGCGGATAAGAAATGTCTTGCACTAGGTCAATCTCTTTTTTTTCTTCAAGTTGTGCCATGAGTTCATCCATTAATTCATGAATACGAGGCTCCCACAATTTCATGACTCGAGGGGTAAAGGCTTTGCTGACAATGGAGCGGATACGAGTGTGATTGGGAGGGTCCATCATCACCATTGTTTTCATCAGTGAATGCTTCCGCTGGTTTTTAGGAGGCTGACTCGAAAAGCTATCTTTATCGATTGTCACACGCTTTGCTTCCTCGTAGGTGAATACACTCCACGTTCGGCTGGCTTCGTCAAAATGAACAGGTGATGTCTGGCGCATGTTGGCATACCAATCAAATGGGTGATACGGGTCCTGCTTGTTCTTTCCTCTTAATAACGTTTTTTGCACGGCACTTGGGGTTGTTGTTTCCATGATCATCACTCCTTATAGGTTGTCAGATGCTTCCTTTTTTTCAATGTGTTAGATTAAAGTTAATTCATCAGCCTGGAGGATTCAACCAACAGAAAAGCGAAATCTGTTGAAGAAAATAGGAAGGGGAGAGCGGCTTGTGGCGGACTGCTACAGAGGGGATAAGCGCGCAACGGAATCAAAGCAGCAATTAAGAAAAGCATTATTTCAGTTATTAAGCGAGAAAGAATGGGGGAAGATTTCTGTACAGGATTTGACGAAAGTGGCGGGCATCCACCGCACGACCTTTTATCAGCATTATGAGGATAAATTTGATCTTGCCCAGCAGGTGATGGATGAGATGTTTGATGTGATGAAATGTGCCATTTTTGGGCCTGTACAAGAAGGTAATTTGGAAAAAGAGCATGCGGCATATGTGTATATTTTTCGATTTTATCAGCATTTGCAAGAACACGAAGAGGAGTATCAAATTCTCTTGAAGCGAGGACGAGAGCTCAATATTCATGGAACGGTTCGTGCTTTTTTTGAAGAAAGCTTTTCTTTGGGGGTAAAGGGGGTTGCGGGCTCAAAGCCTGATCCGCATCTCGTTCCTATCGACATGCAGAAGCAATTCGTCATTTCGGCTTACGTTGGAACAGCTGAATGGTGGCTGAGGACAGGGAGACCGTACTCACCTGATTTTATGGCAAGCTCTATGATTCATTTAATTGAAAATCAATAGAAAGTAAGAATAATCAAAATTGTTGTTTTTACTCAAAATCTCCCTTTTTAAGCGCTGAAGAAGTGATTAAAGCGCTTTTTCTCATATTTAAAACGAACAAAATTTGATTTCGAGATATTAATGTTCGGATTTCGCGTTGACTTTTTCGTTTTGCATTGATAAAATAAATGTGTTTGAAAGAGATAACGTTTTGAAAGGTTAACGGAGGTGCACGATATGTCTTCAGTAGTCGTAGTAGGTACGCAGTGGGGTGACGAAGGGAAAGGGAAAATTACCGATTTCCTTTCAGAAAATGCAGAGGTGATTGCCCGTTATCAAGGGGGAAACAATGCAGGTCACACGATCAAATTTGATGGAGTGACTTACAAGCTACACCTCATTCCGTCCGGTATTTTTTATAAAGAAAAAACTTGTGTCATCGGTAATGGAATGGTGGTTGATCCTAAAGCGTTGGTCACTGAGCTTGCGTATCTTCACGAACGGAATGTGAGTACAGATAACCTCAGAATCAGCAATAGAGCCCATGTGATTTTGCCTTACCATTTAAAATTGGACGAGGTAGAAGAAGAGCGGAAAGGGGCTAACAAGATCGGTACGACGAAAAAAGGAATCGGACCAGCTTATATGGACAAAGCAGCTCGTATCGGTATCCGTGTCGCAGATCTATTAGATCGTGAAGTATTTGAAGAGAAGCTTGCACGTAATCTAGAAGAGAAAAATCGTCTTTTAGAGAAAATGTACGACGCAGAAGGCTTCAAGATTGAAGATATTTTAGACGAGTATTATGACTATGGTCAGCAAGTGAAAAAATATGTCGTGGACACATCTGTTGTCTTGAATGACGCACTAGATGAAGGCCGCCGCGTGCTATTTGAAGGAGCACAAGGTGTGATGCTTGATATCGATCAAGGGACATATCCATTTGTTACGTCATCTAATCCAGTGGCTGGAGGAGTGACGATTGGTTCTGGTGTAGGACCAACGAAAATTCAACATGTGGTCGGCGTGTCAAAAGCGTACACAACACGTGTTGGAGATGGCCCATTCCCGACAGAACTCCATGATGACATTGGCGATCAAATCCGTGAGGTTGGCCGTGAATACGGTACAACAACTGGACGCCCGCGCCGTGTTGGCTGGTTTGACAGTGTGGTTGTCCGACATGCTCGCCGTGTGAGCGGGATTACAGATCTATCTCTTAACTCAATTGATGTATTGACAGGGATTGAAACATTGAAAATCTGTGTCGCTTATAAATTGAACGGAGAAATCACAGAAGAATTCCCAGCAAGTCTAAAAGAATTAGCGAAATGTGAGCCTGTCTACGAAGAAATGCCAGGATGGACAGAGGATATTACAGGCGTGAAGAATTTAAGCGAACTGCCTGAAAATGCCCGTCATTATTTAGAGCGTATTTCACAATTAACAGGTATTCCACTTTCCATTTTCTCAGTCGGACCAGATCGTTCACAAACGAACGTTGTCCGCAGCGTGTACCGTCCATAATCATAGACTGATCAGACACCAGTAAAATTGCACATTTTACTGGTGTCTTTTTGTTTAAAAATTTCTTAATTTCAGTAGAACAAGCTTCCGATCATTACCAAAATATGATAACTGTATAGGGGGAAGGAGCGTTCTAGTGAAAGAAAGAATAAGATTATTAGATATTTTAAGAGGTTTCGCCATATTAGGCACATTGGGAACGAACGTCTGGTTTTTTGCCTATGCAGGGGATATCTTTGCGACAGATCAGATTGCAGATGAATATGAGAATGGTAGTTTTCTAGAAAGCCTTGTTTCCATGTTCGTCTATGGGAAAATGCTCTCGCTGCTTACTATCATGTTCGGTGTAGGGCTAGAACTCAAATACCAGCAGGCCAAAAGAAAAAACACGCCTTGGCCGGGTACATATTTATGGATTCTTTTATTTTTATTTATCGAAGGCTTTGTCCATTTTGCACTTGTGATGGAATATGATGTGCTCATGAGTTACGCTGTCACCGGTTTGCTTGTGGCATTTATTGTGCGAGGAGGGAGCAAGCGTATCAAAAGAGGCATGCTCTTCTCTGGAGTCATTCATCTGCTTGTTCTGTCCTGTCTGATGGTGTTCGCCCTCTCTGAAATGGAAACAGCATCGTATGATCAAAGCAGTGAACCGGCGCTGGAAGAGCAGCTACCAGAGACATGGATCTCACAGGTTCAAGAACGATTACAACACTTTTTCATGTACCGGGGGGAAGCGATCTTTATCATTCCAATGAACACATTTCTGTTTTTATTAGGTGTGCGGATGATGAGAGCCGGTGTTTTTTATGCAAACGAACGCGGGCAATCTCTACGGAAAAGATTATTCCGAATCGGTCTGTGGGTGGGTTTGCCGCTGAATGCACTTGTCTTCGTTCCGAACGAACTAGTGGAATTCGTTGTGCGCTATGCGTTTTCGCCATTCCTCTCTCTTTTCTATATCGCTGTCATTGCGAAGCTCCTAGCTCACACGGAGTCATGGTTCATGTGGAATTGGTTTGAATATGTAGGGAAAATGGCACTCAGCTGTTACATCCTGCAAAATGTCATCTGCTCGGTTCTTTTTTATAGCTGGGGATTGGGTCTTGGCGGGCAAATCAACGCCCCTCTTATCGTATTGGCATGGCTGCTCATTTCTCTTCTGCAAATCGCCATATCAGCATGTTGTCTAAAGGTTTGGAGAATTGGTCCAATGGAATATATTCGTTCGCAGGCACTTCGCCGGGTGATGAAGAAGAAAGCAGCATAAAGGGGAATTATTATAATGTTTTTCAAAAAAAGTACGAAAAAAGAACAAGCGAATGCACATAAAGCAGCAGGGCCGGCATTTATCTTTTATCTTCTCGCATTAGGAGGACATTCGCTGTACTCTTATTTCCAGGGTGATAAACCACCCGTCACTTTTGTGATTCTCATGTCGGGTCTTCTTGTGTTTTTCGTCGCAGACTGGATATATCATAAAAGGAATTCATAAAAGAAGCCCTCGTCATGAGGGCTTCTTTCTTATTTCACGCTTTTATATTGGCCTTTTAAGTTTTTGCGGATGTACTGAATGATTTTGCGCAGTTCGTTGGCATGCGGTCTGCCAAACGGACTTGTTTGTCTTTGCTGATAGAGGACTTGGCCCTTTTCGTTTAATAAGAAATAGGCAGGTTCCCCGTGCACTCCGTGATCTTCATAAGGAGCATCTTCTCCGTGATAGTGGACTTCATATGCTTTTAATGAAGTGAGGTCCTTGTCAGACATGATTGGGAAGGATAGTCCTTCTTTATCGGCAAATTCCTTCAAGTCATCAGAATGATCCGTTGAAATCGCCATTAAGTGGATATCCTTGTCTTGAAAGTATGACTGCTGCTGTTCGAGCTCTTTCAATTCTTCTACACATACTGGGCACCATGAGCCTCTAAAGAAGACGATGAGGTGCCAGCTTTGATGCTCCTCTAAATGTTTGTGAAAATCAATATGTTCGCCCTGAATGGTTGGAAGTGAAAAATTGGGCATTTTATCTCCTAATTTGAATGAACTCATACTGCTTCCTCCTTTTTCAATCACAATGTCACTTGTTTCATGTATAACCAATTCCAGGAGGTCTAAAACGTTTCTATGTGCTTGAATAGGTAGTGATCATGAAAAGAGGCAGCAAAAATGAAGGCGGTTGCAAGTAGAAGGGATTTGGCAGGAGATTTCAAATCCGACACTTTTTTTAAAAAAAATGTCGAAAAACGTATTGCCATATGTAATTACTCTATGATATTATAAATCTCGTTGTTGCAAAGGTCTCTGAAACTTGTTAGGATGCGATGTTCCAGCTTTTTTAAAGCGATTGGTTTGACGCAATACAACTTCTTCAGAATTACTTTTCACAAACCGAGAGCCATTAGCTCAGTTGGTAGAGCATCTGACTTTTAATCAGAGGGTCGAAGGTTCGAGTCCTTCATGGCTCACCATGTATTGGCCCGTTGGTCAAGCGGTTAAGACACCGCCCTTTCACGGCGGTAACACGGGTTCGAATCCCGTACGGGTCATTGATTTACTTTAGCGTTAAGCTAATTTTTCCTCACTTGCTTGGAAGAGCACCACGATTGCTTTTTCGGGCAAGTTACTGAGGTCCGGTAGTTCAGTTGGTTAGAATGCCTGCCTGTCACGCAGGAGGTCGCGGGTTCGAGTCCCGTCCGGACCGCCATTTATACTTATTCATCTTTTTGATGATGGCTCGGTAGCTCAGTTGGTAGAGCAACGGACTGAAAATCCGTGTGTCGGCGGTTCGATTCCGTCCCGAGCCACTTCCAAACGCATCTGCAATCGCAGGTGCGTTTTTCTTATGAAAAGAAGGCATAAAAAGGGAGAAGCCGGACCTAGGTAGGGCCCGGCTCCATAAGAAGAAGACGTTACATCTATATAGACGATCAGTGACTGGAAAAGTTTCAATAAAAAAGGAAAAAAACCATCATTTTTTTGAGTATCGTCTTCCTATCCAACGATTGCTAGAAAAGAAAGCCGTTATTATTTTTATCTTTGCCACGTAAAACGTTATAATAGACAGTGAACCTTTTTTGCTCAAATGAAAAAGGTCTGATGAGACATGCAAAAATGGAATGACATAGATGCTAAAAATGCAGGAGGAAATCACAATGGAAAAAAAGATTCTTGTCGTAGATGATGAAAAACCGATTGCTGATATATTGGAGTTTAACTTAAGAAAAGAGGGCTATGAGGTTCATTGTGCATATGACGGCAATGAAGCCCTTGAAATGGTAGAAGAAATCAAACCGGACATTATTCTGCTCGACATTATGCTACCGAACAAAGATGGCGTTGAGGTATGCCGTGAAGTGAGAAAGAAATATGACATGCCGATTATCATGCTGACAGCAAAAGACTCTGAAATTGATAAAGTCATCGGTCTTGAGCTTGGCGCAGATGATTATGTGACGAAGCCATTTAGCACGCGAGAACTGCTTGCCCGTGTGAAAGCGAATTTGAGAAGACAAATTGCTACGCCGCAGACAGAGGAAGAATCTGAATCAAATGATATTGAAATTGGATCACTTGTCATTTATCCAGATGCGTATGTGGTGTCTAAGCGCGAGGAAACGATTGAATTGACGCACCGTGAGTTCGAATTGCTTCATTACTTAGCGAAACATATCGGACAGGTTATGACACGTGAGCACTTGCTGCAAACCGTATGGGGCTACGATTACTTCGGGGATGTCCGTACAGTAGACGTCACCGTCCGCCGTCTTCGTGAGAAAATTGAAGACAACCCTAGCCACCCGAGCTGGATCGTGACAAGACGAGGCGTCGGCTACTATTTAAGAAACCCAGAGCAGGACTAAGATTCTTATGAATAAAGTAGGTTTTTTTCGCTCGATTCACTTTAAATTGACCTTAATTTACGTGCTGCTGATCATTGTCGCCATGCAGATCATTGGCGTGTACTTTGTGAAGCAGCTAGAGCAGTCCTTAATTAATTCATATGATAATTCCTTGAATCAGCGAATCTACTCGTTATCGTATTACCTAGAACAAGATTCATCGAAAAGCAAGGCAGAATTAAAAGAGGATGCTCAAAAGATATTAAACGACTTTAACAACAAAGATGAGTCTAATGAAATTTCTGAAGTCAGCTATATCGACGAAAGCAGAGAGGTGATTGCCTCTGTGAATAACGGCAGTCAGGAGATTGCCGGCAAGAAAATCACAGATCAAATCATTAGCCGGATTTTCGCAGTAGGCAAAGACTATGAAAAGAAATTCTATGACCCAGAATCCAATAAACGGGTGCGTATTTCTGCGACAGCCGTGAAAAATGAAAACCAAGAAACTGTCGGTGTGATTTATGTTGTGTCTTCGATGGAGAGCGTGTTTAACCAAATGCGAACCATTAACACCATTTTGGCAACTGGCACACTAATCGCACTTGGGACGACCGCACTACTTGGGATCTTCATCTTTAGAACAATCACTCATCCTATTTCGGATATGAGGAAGCAAGCGATCGAGCTCGCCAAAGGGAACTTTTCCAGAAAGGTTCGAAAGTATGGACATGATGAGATTGGCCAGCTTGCGACGACCTTTAACCATCTGACGAGAGAGCTGGAGGAAGCGCAGCTGATGACGGAGGGTGAGCGGAAAAAGCTTTCTTCGGTCATTGCCTATATGACGGATGGCGTCATCGCAACGAATCAAAACGGTGCGATTATTCTATTAAACAGCCCAGCATTAGAGCTGTTAAATGTTTCACGTGAAACAGCTCTAGAGATGCCGATTACGTCCTTACTGGGCCTCGAGGACACGCATACCTTTGAAGATTTAGTCGAAAATCAAGATTCCATGCTGATAGAAATCGAACGCGAAGATCAGCTGTCTGTTTTGCGTGTAAATTTCTCAGTGATTCAGAAAGAGCACGGGAAGATTGATGGTTTAATTGCGGTCATTTACGACGTCACAGAGCAGGAGAAAATTGATGCAGAACGCCGTGAATTCGTCGCAAACGTATCACATGAACTGCGCACACCGCTGACGACGATGCGAAGCTATCTTGAGGCACTGGCTGAAGGCGCAATTGGTGATAAAGAGCTTGCGCCAAGGTTCCTCAGTGTCACGCAAAATGAAACAGAGCGTATGATCCGTCTTGTTAATGACCTGCTGCAGCTGTCTAAGTTCGATAGCAAGGATTATCAATTCAACCGTGAGTGGACGAATTTTATCAGGTTTATCTCATTGGTCATTGATCGTTTTGAAATGACGAAAGAGCAGCATGTCGATTTTATCCGCAATCTTCCGCAGCGTGAAATATATGTGGAAATCGATCAAGATAAAATCACACAGGTGCTCGATAATATCATTTCCAATGCCATGAAATACTCGCCAGAGGGTGGACATATCATGTTTACCGTTGATTTGGATGAGGAGAATGGTCTTGTATTATTCAGTGTCAAAGATGAAGGGATTGGTATTCCGAAGAAGGATATGGATAAAATCTTTGAACGTTTTTATCGAGTGGATAAGGCGAGAACAAGAAAACTTGGCGGAACCGGCCTAGGCCTTGCGATTGCAAAAGAAATGGTTCAGGCTCATGGCGGAGATATTTGGGCTGACAGCATTGAAGGAAAAGGAACAACGGTGACCTTTACCCTTCCGTACAATGAAGAACAAGAGGATGATTGGGATGAAGCGTGAGACCTTTAAAACCATAATATTGACAATCCTAATTGCGATCAGTCTTGTGTTTACGTGGAATATTTGGATGTTCCAGCCCGTCATGCAGGACCAGGCAGATGCCGGCACTCAGGTCGTGGAAACGAAGAAGATATCAAGCGATGAGCCTAGAAGCCTCATTGATGTCGTGAAGCCGCGCGAGATGTTCATCCATTCAAATGGGGAGCATTTGAAAGTGGATCAAAAGGAACTCTTTCAAAACTTCTGGAATGATGTGAGCCTTTGGGATGTGAAAGAGATTTCGGATGTGTCAGATCAATATTCGGAGCAGAAATTTAAGAATTTCTTCTATGGAAGCGGAGGACAGGGGAAGACATTGGATCTTGTGTTCAATGACCCAATTCCGATTGATATTTTCCAAGCGTTGTTTAAATGGCCGAACAAGTCCATTGAATACAACTCGTTTGACCGGATGATTGTGCCGTTCTCGCAGCAGGACAAGGCCAATAAGAAAGTTTATTTGGTTTCATACAGCAAGGAAACGGTGCTTGAGCTGACAATAGAGTCCGCTAACTATCGAAATCTCATGGACAGTATCGCAGCTGCTCAAAATGAGATGCCGCACTATGATCTCTATACATTCTCAGCGAATTCGAAACGAGATTTCCTCCTTCCGAGAAAGCAAAAGCAGCTTGAAGCGAAAATGTTCTTTATCGAAACGATTAAGACAAGTAAATTCAAGGACGCTTTGTTTACGGATCCAAGTCTAGTCGGCGAGGAGTCTAATTTAAACCGGACGGTGTACACAGATGGCACAAGTCGTCTTGAAGCCAATCAAAAAGACCACCGCATCCAATATCAGCATCGCAATATCAACAGCAGCACCGTTTTCCAAACGGGAGATTTGATCAAGCGAAGTGTGAAGTATTTCAATGATACGGGGAGCTTTACCGATGACTATCAATACTTTGGCATCAATAGCAACCAACAGCTTTCCTTTAATATGTTTATGGATGGCCTGCCGATCGTCAACAGTACAAAGCATCCATTTGGGATGACCTCTCTTGAAGTACAGTGGGCGAATGACGACATCTTGAATTACAAGCGTCCAAACTATATTCTAGGCAACAAAGCGAGTCAGAGTGAACAAGTCAAGCTGATGAACGGGACAGAGCTGAAGGACTTAATCGTCAAGCAGACGAAATATGATGATCTGGAGAAAATTGAGCAAATTTTCCCGGCCTATCAAGCTGCTTCCACCGCATCAGATCAAGATCAAGCGATGTTTGTCTGGCTGGAGCCAGTATGGTGCATGAAATACAACGGCAAAACCGTGATTCTATCGCATGATTTGTTGACAGAGGGGAGCGAGAATCATGGAGTGGAATAAGACCAAAACGATCTTTATCCTAGCCTTTCTCGTTCTCGATATCTTTCTAGGTTTTCAATACTTTGAAAAACGATCAACCGATCATTTTGCGATTATCGAAAAAACGGATACGCTGGAAGAAATGAAGGCAGACGGGATCAAATATGGCAATCTATCAGATGAAGCGAAGATTGGCTACCGCATTACAGCTGAAAAGAAGCAATATACGAAAAAGGATGTCGACGAATTAGCTGATCAAAAGGCGAAAAGCACATTCCCGAAAACAGACAAAGATGATCCGGTCACGCTGCTTGAAATGACCTTCACTAAACCAGTGGCCTTGCCGAAAAAAGATATGAAAACAGCGGCGGCAAACCTTGTGAACCAGCGTTTGCTGGATGGGAAGAACTATAAGCTGTGGAGTATTGATGAAGAGACAGGGAAGATCGTCTTTTTCCAAACGTATAAAGGGAAATACATCTTCCAAGAGGGCCTTGATGACTCCGAAACCATCGGAAAAATCACCCTAGATCTAAATGATAAAAACGAGGTCGTATCGTATCAGCAGTCGATGGTGACATCGATTAATGAAGTGAGAAAAGAAACCCTTGTGCCAGCGCTTGAAACCGTGAAGGACTTATATACGCAAAACATGCTGAGCCAAAACACGACCGTGAAAAAGGTAGAGCTGGGCTACTATACGCAATACCCAGGTGCAAGCACGCAGGTCATGGTGCCTGTATGGCGAGTCGAGCTTGAAGGCGTATCAACTGGTTCAAAGAAAAAGACAGAGGAAGAATATTTGATCAATGCCATTGATGGCTCAACACTTGATCATATAGAGAAAGATGACAAATCTTCAATGGAGTGAGAGAACATGAGCTTGCAGTTCAGTGTACTAGCGAGCGGCAGTACGGGGAACGCTTTTTATTTAGAAACAGACGAGCATGCCTTTTTAGTGGATGCTGGGTTAAGCGGCAAACAGATGGTCGAGCTGCTTGGTCAAATCGATCGCAAGCCTGAAGACTTGGACGGCATTTTTGTGACACACGAGCACTCAGATCATATTAAAGGGCTCGGTGTCATGGCAAGAAAGTACAAGCTCCCTGTCTATGCAAATGCGAAAACATGGAAGGCGATGGAGACTCATATTGGGAAGATTGACGCAGAGCAAAAATTCCATTTTGATATGGAAACCGTCCAATCCTTTGGCGGTCTCGATGTTGAGTCCTTTGGCGTCTCACATGATGCGGCCGAGCCCATGTTTTACGTGTTCCATTATGGCGGGCGCAAACTTGCTCTAATGACGGATACAGGCTATGTCAGTGATCGTATGAAAGGCATCATTCAGTCAGCTAATACATTTGTATTTGAGAGCAATCATGATGTTGGTATGCTGCAAATGGGCCGATACCCGTGGAGCATTAAGCGTAGAATTCTGAGCGATGTCGGACATGTTTCAAATGAAGATGCGGCTCTTGCGATGACAGATGTCATTGGAGATGCCACCTCACGCATTTACTTGGCTCATTTGAGTCAGGACAACAACATGAAGGATTTAGCCCGTATGGCGGTCCAGCAGACGCTTGAAATGAAAGGCTTTGTTGTCGGGGATGGCTTTGATTTATATGATACGGACCCGAAAAAAGCAACCCCGCTTTGCGCCGTATGATTTTTACAATCGTATGATTAAGATAAGAGCTTCTTACCAACACTATATACATCATCTATTCACTGAAAGGAAGGAAACATAGTGGATTATCGCGATGTAGAGTGGAAGCCGAGACGAAGCAGAAAAGGATATTTCCTATCTGGTCTGATCGGTGTATTGGTAGGAGCTTTTTTAATGGGATTCTTTTTCCCCTATGTAACAGGACAGAGCGGCAGTCCCTTTGGGTGGCAGCAGAACGGAGATGGGCAAGCAGCACAGGGCCCTTTAAAGACCGTCAATGTGAACGTCAATGATGCCGTCACAAAAGTCGTATCTCATATGTCGGATACGGTTGTAGGCGTCATTAATATCCAAAAGTCGAGCTTTTGGGAAGAAGGCGGAGAGGCAGGCAGCGGGTCAGGTGTGATTTATAAGAAAAAGGGTGACACCTTTTATATTGTGACCAACCATCACGTCATCAAAGGTGCCAACCAGCTTGAAGTGAGTCTTCAGGATGGGACAAGAATTGGCGCCAATCTTGTCGGAAGCGATCAGCTCATGGATTTAGCAGTTCTCACCGTCAAAAGTGATAAGATCAAGCAAACCGCAGCCTTTGGCAATTCAGATCATGTGAAACCCGGTGAGCCAGTTATCGCCATTGGAAATCCATTAGGGCTTGAATTCGCAGGCTCTGTCACACAAGGTGTCATTTCGGGAACGGAACGTGCGATTCCTGTGGACTCGAATGGAGACGGACAGGCAGATTGGAATGCGGAGGTACTGCAAACAGATGCCGCCATCAATCCAGGTAACAGCGGTGGAGCCTTGATCAATATGGACGGAAAAGTGATCGGCATCAACTCAATGAAGATTGCAGAATCAGAGGTAGAAGGCATCGGGCTTTCTATCCCGGCGAATCTCGTCATCCCTGTCATAGAGGATTTAGAACGTTACGGAGAAGTGAAGCGTCCGTATCTAGGTGTTGGCATGAAATCTTTAGCAGATATTGCGAGCTATCACTGGGAGGAAACGTTGAAGCTGCCATCTAACGTCACATCAGGAGTTGTCGTGATGAGTGTCGAGTCTTTGTCTCCAGCAGGAAAAGCGGGGCTCAAAGAGCTGGATGTTGTCACCTCCTTTGATGGCAAGAGTGTACAGAATATCGTAGACCTTCGTAAGTATTTATATCAAAAGAAAGTCGGCGACAAAGTAAAGGTGCAGTTTTACCGAAGTGGAAAGAAAAAATCAGTAGAAATCAAACTTTCTCAAACCGACCGATTCGGCGGATAACCAGTTCCTTGATGGGACTGGTTTTTTTTGCATGCTCATCATATGATGGAGGAAAGGGGGCGGTATGATTGGTTACACTACAACCAATGACACAAGCGGATTACGATGCATTGATGGAGAAGTCCATTCAGCGGTACGCAGAAGAAAAGGTACTCGCAGGGACATGGGAAAAGGAAGAATCACTTGCGAACGCCGAAGAACAATTTGGTCGGCTCCTTCCTGAAGGTCTACAGACAGAGCATCATGAGCTATGGAATCTCTTGAATGGGGAAGAAGCGATTGGCTGGGTTTGGCTTTGTTATGACCCCAATCACCCGCAGAAGGAAGGATTCATTTATAACTTTTTCTTATTCGAAGCTTTTCGAGGGAAAGGCTTTGCAAAGCAGGCCATTGCTGCATTAGAGGAGCAGGCAAAGTCATTAGGCGTGCAGAAACTCTCGCTTCATGTCTTTGCTCATAATCAAATTGCCCGTTCACTGTATGAGAAGACGGGATTTGAAGAAACCGGAATCTATATGAGTAAACCTTTATCATAAAGAAGAAGCACCGTGCGGATCGCATGCGGTGCTTTTTTATGAGGAACTCATGGCATCCTGAGCCGTAACTCTGTATAAATCAACTTTGCATTTCACGAAAGCGCGGATGATCGATGGGACTTGGGCTTCTGAACGAATCAACAATGAGGTCTCGTCATCACTGATCACAAGATCTGTTCCAACAGTTTGTAAGTACTGCGTGAGAACAGGCTTCACCTCATCATCAATCCACGCATGCTTGAAGGTTGCACGTATGTTTGAGGATGTGATGGTTTTCTCTTGAGGATGTGTATGGGGGGACACTAATTTTCCTTCAGAAATAAAAGCAGTTTTTGTACAAATACTATTTGTGAACCTTGGGTGGTCAGCCGTTAATAAGACGGTTTTCCCTTCATGTTTTAACGTGTCAATGACCTGCTGGATGTGCAAGATTGAATCTGCGTCAATATCAGCAAAAGGCTCGTCGAGTAAAATAAATTCGGGGCGATGGGCGATAGCCTGCGCCATGCCGAGCCGTTTCTTCATACCAGGTGTGAACGAACCGACCTTTTCCTGATGATAGCGATCTAAGCCGACAAATTCGAGCAGTTCTTCATAATCACTCGTTTTCTGGCGCGTCCCGGTGATTTTTGATAAGTAGGCAATATGTTCAAGTGCCGTAAGCCCTTCATATAAATCCGTATATTCAGGCAGAACACCGATATGCTGCCTCACCTTTTTTAATGAAGGCATATCCATCATCGTGAACGTCCCAGAGGTTTGCCGGGAAATTCCCGTAATGATATTGAAAAACGTCGTCTTACCAGAACCCTTCTGTCCAATGAGTCCGAAAATATCACCTTGATTGACATCAAGGGTAATGTGATCTATCGCGACTTTTGTCCGATATTTTTTTGTGAGTTCTTTTGTATGTAGCATTTAGACATCCCTCCTTTGAAATAGGAGTGCTGTTCCAATGAGTAAGATAACGGTCAATGCTGTATTCAAGAGTATATAGGTCAGCGGCTCACTCAAGCGCACATAATAATAAGGCGTCATATATTGGAACCAATGAATCAATCGTTCTGAAGAAAGAACAGATATCATACTGACGATTGGGAAAAGAAAGGAAAACAACATCCCAACAAACATTGATTTCTGTGGGGTTGGAAAGAGCATGGACAAAAATAAAGCACATGAGATACCGACACTGATAAAGGTTAAGATTTTTAACGCATCAGAGAACAGGAAACGATGTGAAATCACCATATTCAGTACGTATGTCGTCATGATACAGCTAAGCCAAAACAGCATCAGTCCAAGATATTTCCCGATAATAATGTTCAAACGAGTGGTTTTACTGACGAGAAAACGAATGGTTTTCAAATGAATTTCTCGGCTTAAAATATCGTGAGACAATAAGAAAATAAGGAAGAAACCAAATAACGACATCACCAGTTCATTCCCAATGGAATAAGGATCCTTTGCCTCCCATTTGTCCTGATGAGCAGCAATAAACGGTAGAGTTGAAACAAAAGTAGATAAAATGAAAATAATAACAATTGTTAAAATGGATTTTGTGCTTTTGAAGAGCTGCTTAAACTCATTCATACAGATGGTCCACACACGCTGTACCTCCCTTCATCTTTATTATACCGCTAGAAAGGAAAGACACCATATCTTGCTCTTTAACATTTGTTTAAATTTTATAAAAAGAAGACTCTTTCAACACCAGTTGACTCATTTTTGAAAATGTTCAGAAAAATATCTTGATTTATCAAAAAACATCATGTATGATAGCTTTAATTCAAGATAGTTAAACAGGCAATGACGAGAGAAAGTACAATCATCAATTTTTCCACAGAGAGCTTCGGCAGCTGAAAAGAAGCAAAAATAATGATTCGAAAAATGGTCTCTGAGCCTCGTGCTGAACATATCTATGATATTAGTAGGACACGACGAGAGTTGGTACTCGTTATCAAAACCACAGTATATGAGCCAGATTGGAGCTTTGTACTTGTAGAGGCTGTTTAGCGCGAGCAAACAGTAAATAAAGGTGGTACCACGAGACAAATACCTCGTCCTTATGATTCAAAGATAAGGATGGGGTATTTTTTATTGTCCACTTTTTTCATACAAATGTTCAAATGTTCCACGTGAAACACCACATCCATTTTTTCAAATGAAAGGGAGATTGACATGAGTGAACATGCATTGGTTTTACAATCAGATTTCGGTATTGATGATGGAGCAGTCAGCGCTATGTACGGAGTGGCAAATACGGTCAGCAGCAGCATCCGCCTTTTTGATCTAACACACAATATTCCGCAGTATGACATTTGGGAGGCATCTTACCGCCTGCTCCAAACCGTCACATACTGGCCGGAAGAGACGGTATTCGTATCCGTCGTTGACCCAGGCGTAGGGTCAGAAAGAAAGAGTCTTGTCGTCAAAACCACAAGCTCGCACTACATCATTACCCCAGATAACGGGACACTCACGCACGTCGCGCAGGATATTGGCATAGCGGAAGCCCGTTATTTAGATGAAACCATTAACCGGCTGCCGAAGTCGGGAAAATCACATACATTCCACGGGAGAGATATTTACGCGTATACAGGGGCGAGAATCGCTTCAGGTGTGATTTCTTTTGAAGAGGTTGGGCCAAAGGCGGATATTGATGATATTATTCACCTTCCAGTCGTACAGGCTTATGCGAAAGAAGAGGTCATCACAGGAACGATTGATATTTTAGATGTGAGGTTCGGAAACCTTTGGACAAACATTCATCATACGCTATTTGAGCAGCTTTCAATCAATTATGGGGATGCAATAGAAGTTACCATTGCCAACGGGCCAAAAAATGTGTATAAAAATATCATGACCTATGGACGATCTTTTGCCGATTTAAAGGTAGGCGAACCACTCGTATATGTCAATTCACTCGATCATTTAGGCGTGGCGATCAATCAAGGGTCATTTGCAAAGGCTTATAACATCGGAACAGGCACAGGCTGGCGCCTTTCGATTCGCAAAGCTCCGCGCATTATATACGAATAAGAGGAGGATACATCATGGCAGGTAAACAACTTTCAACGAAAACTGTCGTTGCCATCGGAATTGGCGCAGCCGTCTTTGTGATTTTAGGACGCTTCGTCTCCATTCCAACTGGGATTCCGAATACACAAATTGAGACATCGTATGCATTCCTTGCATTAATGGCCGTGCTATTTGGTCCTGTTGCAGGCGCACTGATTGGGTTTATTGGTCATCTTATTAAAGATGCCACCACATTTGGCCCTTGGTGGAGCTGGATTATCGTTTCAGGTGTTGTTGGGTTATTGATTGGCTTGATTTCGAACCGTTTAAAAGTAGAAGAGGGCGACTTTGGCTGGAAAAAAATCACGCTCTTCAATGCCGTACAAGCAGGCGCACAGGCATTGGGCTGGTTTGTCATTGCCCCGGTACTCGACATTGTGATCTATGCAGAACCTGCGAACAAAGTATTTGTTCAAGGCATCGTGGCGGGAATCTCAAACATCATCACAGTCGGTGTACTAGGAACCATCATCATTGCAGCTTATGCAAAAACGAGAAGCAAAAGCGGCAGTCTATCGAAAGAAACATCATGAAGCAAGGTGGAACACATAAATGAAGAAACCGATGATTCAATTCGAACATTTCGGATTCCAATATCGCAGTCAGGCAGAGCCGACATTGAAAGATATCAACCTGACCATCTATGAAGGCGAAAAAGTCCTCATCGCAGGCCCGTCTGGATCGGGAAAAAGCACACTAGCCCATTGCATCAATGGGCTAGTTCCTGCGTCTTATAAAGGTTCTATGGAAGGAAGTCTTCACATCGGCGGGAAAAATGCAGAAAAAGAAAACATTTTCTCTCTTTCACAGCTCGTCGGAACGGTGCTGCAGGACCCTGATGGACAATTTATCGGGCTGACCGTTGGAGAAGATATCGCGTTTACACTTGAAAATGATCAAGTCACACGCGAAGAAATGAAAACACGTGTCGAGGAAGCAGCAAGATTAACAGAGGTAGACGGCAAGCTGGCATCGTCCGTGCATGAGCTCTCAGGCGGTCAAAAACAACGTGTCGCCATCGCAGGCGTACTTGTCAACGATGTCGACATTTTGCTGTTTGACGAACCACTTGCAAGCCTTGACCCCGCAACAGGTAAAGAAGTGATCGATCTCATTGATCGACTACAAAAACAAACGAAAAAAACCGTCGTGATGGTCGAGCACCGATTAGAGGACGTCCTCTTCCGCCATGTGGACCGCATCATCGTCGTCAATGACGGCACGATAGCAGCGGATATGACACCAGATGAATTGCTTGCCTCAAATGTATTAGAAGCGGCGTATTTACGTGAGCCTTTATATGTAAAAGCTATGAAATATGCAGGCATTCCGGTTGCACCGGGAGATCAGATCGCTGATTTACAGCGTCTCACCTTAGACGACGAGGCAAAAGAGAAAATCGAGCAATGGATGGAAGCATCTGAGCCGTCAGTAGAGCAGATTGCAGCACAGGATTTACTAGAAGTGCGCGAGCTGAGCTTTGACTATCCAACAAGACCAAATACGCTGAGCAACATCTCTTTTACCGTCAAAAAAGGAGAAATGATCAGCATCGCAGGAGCCAATGGCGCAGGCAAGACGACATTATCTAAGGTGCTCTGTGCATTTGAAAAGCCAACGAAAGGGTCAATTCTTTTAAATGGCGATGACATCACAGGAGATACGATCAAACAGCGCTCCGAACGAATCGGCGTCGTCATGCAAAACCCAAATCAAATGATTTCAAAACAAATGATCTTTGATGAGGTGGCACTCGGTCTCGTTTTAAGAGGGGTAAAGGAAGACGAGATCAAGGAACGGGTGGAGCGGGTCCTGAAAGTGTGCGGACTGTATCCATTTCGGAATTGGCCGGTCTCAGCCCTCAGCTTTGGACAGAAAAAACGTGTCACCATCGCGTCTATTCTTGTTTTAGAGCCAGAAATCCTTATCCTAGACGAACCAACCGCAGGACAGGACTTTAAACATTACACAGAGATGATGACGTTTTTAGAGCAATTAAATCAGCAGGGCGTCACGATTTTGATGATCACCCATGATATGCATTTGATGCTTGAATATACGACAAGAACTATTGTCATTTCTGATGGAGAAAAAATCGCAGATGATACACCTGCTAAAGTGCTGACAGATCAGCTGCTTGTCCAAAAGGCGAGCTTAAAGGAAACGTCGCTGTATGAACTGGCACTGAAAGCAGACTGGCCAAATCCAAATGAGCTCGTGGATCGCTTCATTGAGGTGGACAGAAAGGAGCGAATGACATGGCTGTAGACATGCTGTCCTATATCGACCGCCCGTCGCCGATTCATCGGCTGACAGGGGCAACCAAACTCATTTGCTTTATCCTCTGGTCATCCGCAGCGATGCTCACGTATGATACAGGTGTATTAGTGTTTATGCTAGTTGCCAGTATCGTGTTCTTTCAGCTATCAAACGTGCGATTTCGTGATATCTCCTTCGTGGTGATTGTCCTGGCGATTTTCCTTGTCATCAACAACATCGCCATTTATATCTTTGCGCCGCAGCAAGGTGTCGCCATCTACGGAGCAAAGCACGAGCTATTTCACATTGCAGGCTGGTACAACGTCACACTTGAACAGCTTTTCTATCAGTTGAACATTACACTGAAATACGTGACCGTAATGCCAGCAGCGCTTTTGTTTATCGTGACAACAAATCCAAGTGAATTCGCCTCATCGCTCAGCCGAATCGGGGTTAGCTACCGAATTTCTTATGCTGTAGCGATTGCTCTGCGCTATATTCCAGATATTCAGCGTGATTTTCGAACGATTGCAATTTCTCAGCAAGCAAGAGGCATTGATTTATCGAAGAATGAAAAACTGGGAAAACGGATTAAAAATGCGCTGTCGATTGTGATGCCGCTGATATTTTCTAGCCTAGAGCGAATTGAAACGATCAGCAATGCGATGGAGCTGCGTGGGTTTGGAAAGCATAAAAAACGCACATGGTTTACGGCGAAAGATTTTCAAAAAGCAGATTATGTGGCGTTATTGTTTGTTGGCGTGGTGCTTCTCGTGTCGCTTGTGATTACATTTGTTAGAGGAACGAGATTTTATAATCCATTTTTATAGGAAGAAGCCTTCACAGGAGTGGAGGCTTTTTTATTTGGTTTGTGGATAAAAGGTGTGGAAAATGGTAAAAGACTATTAACATGTGAATAAATCGGTTATATTGAACAATGAACGAAACACTTGTGAATAACGAGACAACATATTGGAGGAATTAGAAACTTATGAACAAATCACTTTATGCTTGTGCAGAACATATAGAAACCGTACTAGACATGTACATAGATGATCACGAAACGCCGCCAGAATTCAGAAAAATCGAACATACACACAGTTTATCCACAACCTGTGAATTGTGCGATGAACCTGCAATATATATAGTGGGGAACGAATGATCGGACACAAAATACACAAATTTTATCCACAATTGTTGATAACTTATATGAATAACTTGTTCTTAAGGTGGGGATGACCTGTGAATATATCAATTATCACAGTAGGAAAATTAAAAGAGAAATATTTAAAGCAAGGCATAGCCGAATACACAAAACGATTACAGGCCTATGCGAAACTCGAGATCATTGAGCTCGCAGACGAAAAAGCACCCGAACACCTCAGCGAGCAAGACATGAAAATCATCAAAGACAAAGAAGGCGAACGCATCCTAAGCAAAATCAACCCAGACGCCCACGTCATCGCCCTCGCCATCGAAGGAAAAATGAAAACTTCCGAAGAATTAGCCGATACAATAGATAAGCTGGCAACATACGGAAAAAGCAAAGTATGTTTCGTCATAGGCGGATCCCTTGGCCTAAGCGACGCCGTCATACAGCGCGCAAATGAGAAACTGTCGTTTTCGAAAATGACGTTCCCGCATCAGTTGATGAGGTTGGTGTTGGTGGAGCAGGTTTATCGGGCGTTTCGGATTGTTCGGGGGGAGCCTTATCATAAGTAGGTGGGGTTTTTCAGTTTCTAAGTAAACAAAAGATAAGTCTGTTTACTTTTTTTTATATTAAATAGATAATGAATATATTGGTAAAACATTACTAAAAGGTATTATAGAGTCCGTAATTGAATAGGGGGAATCAATATGATTCTTAAAGAAATAATAGAAGAAGTTAATAAGGATATTGATATTCAGGATATAGACTTAGAAAAGACAGAATTTAAACAGTTCAAAGACATGTTTATTAGAGAAAAAATAAAATATAAAGAAATCTCTAATATAAGCGATCAGGAAATAGAGGATTTTCTAAAAGAAGAATTTCCCCATCCAGATAACCATAGTAAATGGTTCGATGTGATTAAGTTAATCAAATTAGATTTTTCTGTAGACATTATTGACCATAGTAATGAAAAAGAGCAAATTGTACAAGATGAATTAAAAATAAAGAAAGTATTCTCTAAATTGATTGAGCCTGATTCAATTACATTTCAGGATAGGAAGGTTATTATCGAATATGTATATGAAGGTGATAGCAAACTAAAGAATGAAATGGAAAAAATTGAATTATGGGAAAAGGAACACGTTATAGAAACTGTATCAAAAAAAAATAATATTCCACCAGAGAACTGTGTATTAATTAACAGTGTTTCTTCATACATAGATTTCATTACATCTTTCGAAAATTTAAATTACGTCTCGAGAGGACAAAAAGATTGTAGCTATACTTTATTACCCTCATTGCATAGAATGCATAAAGATAGTTTCAAAAGTCATTCTTCAAAGTATGAATCTTTTTTTAAACAAAAAGTTGCATTTTATGATAATACAATTGAAAAAAAAGATGAAGAAGAGATTCGGGCTTATGCACAACATTTTGGGTTACCTACCAATTACCTAGATTTCACAGAGGCACATCTCATTTCTTTATTATTTGCGGTAGAAGAGTTTGATTACTTAGAAAACCATTCAATAGTATATTTCATTGATGCACTTTCCTATAATAGAGAAGTAATTAAAGATGATATTAAATTGGTTGATTTCTCAGATAAAGAATTAAAGTCTACTAAAGAGAGAACATACTCAGATAAGTCTTATTTTATAAGGGTGGGGAACTCTAATGAAAGAATACATTTTCAAAAAGGGTGCTTTTTGAAGGTGGAGCCTAATGATTCATTAGATTCCATGTTAAACAACTATACTAAAGTTGCAATAATAGATAAAGAATCTAAGCAAAAGATATTATCTGAATTATTTAATTTAGGTATTACTTTTGAGAATATCTATCCTGATAAGGATAATATGGTAAAGACTATTAAGTTTATAAAACTTTTAAATGATGAAGATTAGGTAGGTGTATTTTATGAAAATTAATTCAAGAATTGAGTATCAAAGACCCTTAATCTCTGTTCAAGATTTAGTTAATTTTATAGATAAAGGTGAAAAATATATAAAAAACGGTTTTGATAATCTAACAGATGAGGAACAAATGGAAGTATTGCATGGAATAGTTTTAAGTCCTGATTATCAAAGAGAATATAGATCTTCTCCGACTGAAGAGGCTTCAATAATTGAATCTATAATATTAGGAATACCAATTCCTGAAATATTTTTAGTGAGAACTAGTAATAGAGGAATACAACTAAGGCATGTAATGGATGGCCAACATCGACTTACTGCTATTTATAGGTATGTTAAAGACAAATTCCCATTGAAGCACTTAGAAATACTAGGAGATAAAGAGGATTTTACCAACTGTAGGTTTTCCGAACTTTCTAGGGAAAACAAGATAAAAATCTTAGGTAGTCACTTATCAATATTGGAATTCTACCCTTTTGAAGATGACAAAATAGAAATTGAATTATTTAAGAGATATAACAGAAATACTAAACCACTAGAAAAACATGAAATTGCTATGGCAACATATTATTCAAGTACAAGTCAGTTTATTACTAACTTTTTGAATAAACATATGGATAACAAAGAGAAAGATATTTCAAGTGATAGAATAATCAAAATATATAATGTTACAAAAGATAGAAAAGATAAGCAAAAAAACCACCAAGAACTTTGTATCTTGTTGAGTATATTAACAGATGGACCAGACTTGTCTGCTAAAGATGGGGTTGAAATTGCAACTAACTTTTTACAAGGTAAAGCAGCCCAGTTTAAAAATAATGAAAATGAGAATCTAGAGGTATTAAAACAGAAATTTGAGGAATTTAATTTGTTGATGCTTAAAATCTCAGAAAAAGTAGAATATCCATTCTCGAGCAGTATATATAAACTTACTGAAAAGCGTATGTCTAAATACCATGTAGGTATATCAATGGTCCTAGCTACAATATCTTACTATTTTGATATTAATATTGAAAGTCCAGTATTAATAGACGAAATACAACAAATAATTAAAGCAAGCCCGTTAGGTGATGTGGAGTACAATGCCTCTAGTACAAATACAAAAAATTTGGTCAATTATTTATTTGAAAAGAATGATATAAGAAAATGGGATTTTGAATCCTTGAAGCTAAAATGAAATGAAAACCTCATATAGATCTATCTCGTTGAGCCTTATCATAAGTAGGTAGATTTTTTTGACATATAAAAGTAAAAGGGTAGGTAATAGCAAATTAATGCTATTACCTACCCTTTTTTTATTCTAATTGTTTTTAACTTTTTAACATTTAATTCATATAAACAGCAAATTTATTATGAAAAAACTACAAAAACATCTTCGTATAATACATTTGGATTATGAATTTTAAGCTTATTTTAATATAAATATAGACATATAGCGCCGATATAATGCGGGTGAATGAAATCTAGTGTTTATTTTATGGAGGTATTTGGATTTAAAAAGGAAATTTTATTATTTTGGCCCCGTTTTCAGAGGCAAAAGAAACATTCAATATTGAAGGACAAAAAGATTTCCAAGTAATGAGTTTTGAAAATTTGGGGTCACAAGACAATATAGAAAGAGATGAAAACGATAACGATGAAATTGTTGAGGATTTAACCGAAGAAGAAATTATTAATGAAATGGCAGAACAGCTTAAATTTTTATATACAAAAGCTGCTACTGTAAATAAACAAGGTGAAATAATAAAAGTGGATATTGACAAAGTAGAAGCAGAATACGGTTCACCTGAGCCAAATAATCAAGAAGCAATGATAGCTAGTGATTTTCTGACATCCGATCATAAAAAAACACTAAATTTAAATAATATACAAATATTAAATTTTCATCACTGGATTAAAAAAGATCATGGTATTTCAGAACTTGAAATAGATGATTACATTGAAAAAATAGAAAATGATGCTTTAACTCCTGTAAAGTAAGATGCCATTTTAATTGATGAAGGGCAGGACTTTGAAGGGAGCTGGCTGCATCTCATCAGCTTATGCTTAGATCAAGAGATGCAATCTTTACTTTTAGTAGAAGATAGAGCGCAAGATATTATCGGAAAAGTAGAAGCTATGTGAAAGATACGGGCCTTGATTTTAGAGGTAGATCTAGAATCTTAAATATAAATTATCGTAATACGTCACAAATTGTGGATTTTGGATGGAAATTTTACGATAGCCATAGAGCTTTAGATCTTAAATTAAAACAAGAACAGGCAGAGACAATCGAAATCATCCCTCCAAAAAAGACGAAACGTAAAGGGCCAGAGGTAGAGCTTTTAAGATGTAATACCTTTAAAGAAGAAATAGAGGAGATTACTAAACAAATAGTGGATCAACATAATGAAAAGAACATACCTTACTCTGAAATGGCTATTTTATATCGTATAAAGGGATATAATAACCATTATATATCAGCGATTCAATCTGAATTTCAAACAAAGAATATTCCTTACAATTGGATAACTGAAAATGGTGCAACCAAACATAAGTTCAATCCAGAGGAAGAGACAGTCAAAATTTGTTCTCTCGATAGTAGTAAAGGTCTTGACTTCCACTCAGTTTTTATTGTGAAAGCTGATCTAATGCCATTAAAGTATGAAGAGGATCAAGAAAAAGAAGTGTCTTTAATGTATATAGGAATGACTCGTGCTAAAGAGTATTTATCAATATCTTATTCAGGTGTTTCATCGTTTACTAAGTATTTTGAAGATGTAAAGGATAAAGAGCCGATATTAGACTATAAATAAAATTCGAAGCTTATTAAGAGATTTTTGTTTATTGAAGTGGTGTGTCTAGGAGTTTTTAAATATGAGGAGATGAATTTATTCATCTCCTCTAGCACATCCCATAAGTTCCTATTGTTTCTCTTTTACCAGCTTAATAATAAGAAAGAAAAGAATGAATAAGATAAAATAATTCATTGGATTTTTAAATATGCTCATCTCTAGTGAAATCTGTAATAGAATCCAGAGAAAAAAAATGATTAGTATAGATGGAATGATGATTTTATACACCATGATCACCTTCCCTTTAGGATAAAAAGAGAGTACCCTTTTTGCAATTCATTAAAAACAAGATGCAGCAGCTCCTGTCATTGCTCCGCCTACAGTACCAGTGATTGCACCAACTGCACCAGCGCCTACAGTTCCGATACCAGGTATCGTGACAGTTCCTACAGCAGCGCCAGCAAGACCAAGTGTACCACCTCCGGTTACTGCCCCACCACTAGTACCTAGAATACATTTTCCAACAGATTGAGTACTGATTTTTCCGCTCGTTTTTTCACTCACAACTTTAATTAAAATTCCATTTTTAATTTTTTCATAATGCAAATTAACAGGATGATCGTTTTTATCGGTCGATGTTTTAGGAAGAACTTGTTTTTCATCCGTTATTTGATCTTCCAATATCGCATTTCCTTTAGAATCGATATGAACATCAGCATGATCGAACGTCATCTTTAATTCACTATCATTAAGGTTTTCCACTTTATATGTGGCTTGTGACTTTGTGGCATTTGCATCTTTAGGTGAAACTGGTAGAGCCACGGCACTCAACATAAATAGAGAGGCTACCAATTTGATTAACGTGCTTTTTAATTTAATATTCATCACTTATCATCCTCCTTTGGATGCCATACTAACATAGCTATACACGCTGTTAAATGATGAAAAGATAAAATAAGTAAATAATAATGTTTTAAATGAAATTTAATGATGACTTTTTTCTTATTTTTTAAGTTGTATCTGTATTTTTATATTTAGAGGTTTCGATCTGATAAATCAGTTGTGATTACTTTTATCGTAGCACAAATAGTAAGCGCTGCTTTGGCATTTAAAGATGTCGCCAGTAAAAACTTAAAATAAAAATATTAACCTATTCAGGGTTCAAAAATCTTTAAATAGATATTTAAGCGATTCTTGAATTGATAATTGATTGGTAGTATGTCAATGAGTTATATCATAAATTAAAAGCTTATTTTTATTCAGAATAATAACTAGGAAAGGTAAGGGAAATTTATTTTTTATAAGTTTATTATTTAAAGATTTTCTTTATTAAATATCGTATTATATAAAATGAAAGCAAATATTAAAAACATAGTAATAATAACATTCACTGATCATAATCTTAGCCATAAATTACTTTAAGGAGAATTCCATGAGTTTTAAAGCTGACTTTAAACATGAAATACGTAACGTAATAAAAGATGTAGAAAAAGAAATAAATAAAACATGGAAAATTGAATATAAAGGGCATTCTATAGAAATTACAAACCAAATAAAAGAAGAGCAACTAATCATTGATGGTGTGACAGTTGATAAAAAACAACGAAAAAGTTTATTGACTCATATGATCCCTTATTCAAAATTGTCAGGGATATTGGAGCTTCAAGATGGTACAAAACACAAAGTGTCCGTTAAACTTGGTGGGTATGTACGATTTCGTTGTATGGTGAAGGTAGATCATGAAACGGTTTTAGATGAATCAATGAAGATAGACTTTCTCCCATGGGATCATAAAGAGAAAATCGTTCCCTTTATTCAACGACAAATTCAAGCACATCATAAAATAGTAGATGATCGTTTACCTGATGAAGATTATTTATTTGACGAAAATGAACCACGATTGGCTCCCGGTTTATCTGATTATTATGTAGATGAACGACCTGCTCCTTTTTATGTGAAGAAATTATTGAAGCTTTTTGAAAAACAACTAAATCATCCTACAAACGAAACTAGAAAGAAAACATATGAAAAAATCATTTCTAACAATATGGCGAGCCGCAGCAGTGAGTTAATTGAACGATTTCAGCAAACACAATGGGATGAGTCTCTTGTACAGCAAGAAGCGTTATGGCTTCTTGAACATGCAGCGCATCGGGAGGTTGTCAAATTTGCAGTCATGATACTGGGATGTACGAACTGCGAAAAATACAAAGAGCTTTTATTCACAATAGGTATGCATGAAGAATTTACTTCTTATGTCGCATTTGCATTGAAGAATGGCACAATTCAAGGAAACGAACATGTTTGGCGTCTTGCAAAGTCCGTCGATGGATGGGGGAAGATTTCGGCTGTTGAGCAATTGGAAGCCTCGACGCCAGAAATAAAACGATGGCTACTAACAAAGGGCTGCGAAAATACAATCATGAATGAATACTTAGGCTATACTTGTGCTCTTAATGGTGATCTGGAATCAGCTTTATCCGAAGATGAAATTTCCAAAGAATTATATGATGGAGCGAGTCTCATCATTCAAGCATTATTAGAAGATGAGGTTTCTATCTACGGAATCGATGAGTATCCAAATGCAAGCTCAGTTCTCTGCCGTTTTATTCACCATGCTCATAAGCACTGCCAAACAATTGAGGACTTTTATCCAATTTTGAAAATAAATGAGTTTTTAAATGATGATCAAGAGATTTGGGAAGACCGATTGAATGATTCATGGAAACAGGAAGAATATGAGGCTATCCAGGAAGCGGTTCAACCGTTTATCAATGACAGTAGATGGCCAAAGCTTGCAATTGATACGTTACAACAGTGTTTTAGCCCTCAAGCACTTAAAATCGCTCTCTTTTATCGTTTAGATGTGATTGAACATCTATTTGCTTTACTTGAGAAAGATCCGGCAAATAGTGAAATATACTTTGCTGTGATGGACACAAATCATCACCAGCATATTAGAGAGCTTTGCACATTTGCAGAAACACATTTATCGTTATTAAACCTCTCCGATGATGAAGTGGCTTGTCTACAATATATTGTGCAAGATTTATATGAACACGAAGGTGTAGGATTGTCATTGATTCAAGCTGCACTTAGATCAGATGATGGAAATTTACAGTATCATGCTTTAAGTGTATTAAAAGAATGGTCTCCTTCGTATTCTCAGCAAGCGGCCACAAGAGAATTGATTGAACATATTGCTGTGAAGACAAAGGATAAAGAAGATCGAAAGTTAGCCAAATACTTATTAAAGAAATAGGATTCGGTTTACCTTCGCACTACGAGAATAAAATCTGAATATTAGAAAGCAGGCACACCATGCACACAATCAAAAAAATAGGCCAAACCTTCTCCTACATCACACCAATATCACGAACCGACCGTCCCATCCTAGGCATGGTCGAAGGCAATAACAAAACATTAATGATCGATGCTGGTAACTCAAAAGATCATGCGAACTATTTCATCCAAAGAAATTTAAAGCATGAGAACGCCACGCCTGATATGGTTGTCCTCACGCATTGGCATTGGGATCATATTTTTGGACTGCCTGCGCTGCCTGATACGGTTTCAATTGCTTCTGCAAAAACCAGAAAGGAAATGGAGAAGCTTCTTCCGTTTTCTTGGTCAGATGAGGCGATTGATGAGCGGGTGAGGGAAGGAACGGAGATTGAGTTTTGCGCGAAGGCGATAAAAGAAGAATATAAGAATCATCGAGAAATTCAGGTGGTTTTACCGGAAGTCACGTTTGACCGTCGGATGGAAATTGATCTTGGCGGGGTCACGTGTATCGTGCAACATGTTGGGGGCGATCATGCCGCAGATTCAGTGATCGTGTATGTGAAAGAAGAGAAAATCCTGTTTCTTGCTGATTGCATTTATCCGAAAATGTATGCCGAAAAAGTACATTATACGATGAAGGAAACATTGCGTCTTTTAGATGAGTTAGAAGCTTTTGATGCAGATACGTATATTCCATCGCATCAAAGACCGTGGACAAAAGAGGAGTTTCGTCAGGAAGCGGACAAGCTTCGGATGATTGCGAAATACACTGATCTTTATGGTGGAGATCGGCAGAGAATCGTGAGTGAATATCAAGCACATTTGAACAGAGAACTGACAGAAGATGAAGTAGAAACCATTGCTTACTTTGTAAATGGTTATTAAATACTAACTAAATAAAAAAGTCTCATTTGAGTGATTTCCCTCAAACGAGACTTTTTTTAATTTCTACGGCAAACCTACAACATCTTCTGCATCACAAACTGTGACAGACATGTTTTTTGCATTAATCATAATGACACAATCCCAAGTCGGCTTCATTTGCAGTTCATTATTCTCATCAATACGGATAATTCCTTTAAATTCAACGGTCTGTTCTAGAAAAACCATTTTCTTTTCTGTATCATCTTTGACTGCTGTTAAATGTTCAGGGTAGTGAACTTTCCAGTCAAAAAAAGTAGTTTTTTTCATAAATCCTCCTGTTTTTACTCGTATAAATCTCCGAACACTTCTTCTGTTTGCCGGATTGTTAGAGTTTTGTTGGTTGGATCAATTGTAATGACACAATCCCAAGTAGGTTTGATTTGTAGCTCGTTGTTTTCATCTATCCAGATCACAGCGTTTAATTCAATGGTCCAATCAAAAAACGTGATTTTTTTCATGAGTTCCCCTCTCAATTTTGTTTATATTTCCATTATAACTTGCATGAGTTCTGACATGTTATTTGATCATTCTATTTTTTGGTATAATTAGATGTAATTAAAGAATGGATAAAAGACTGATAAATGTTTAAATTTAATCGGAGGTACGTATGAAGCAACTATATATGAAGCAGAAAGTATTTAGTCTGAGCGGCAGGTTTACGGTAAAGGATCAGCAGGAGAACGATGTGTATGTAGTCGAGGGCAGCTTTATGAAGGTGCCGAAGACGTTCACCATTCTGAATACAGAACGAGAAGAAATTGCTGTGATTACGAAGAAAATGTTTAGCTTTTTACCGAAGTTTTTAGTAGAAGTTGGTGGTCAAGAGGTATTGACGATCAAAAAAGAGTTTACGTTCTTTAAAGCAAAATATTCAATTGATGCTGCGGGTGCAGAAGTGCAGGGTAACTGGTGGGATATGAATTTCCAAGTGCTGCAAAACGGCGAAGTGATCGGCCAGGTGAAGAAGGAATGGTTTACATGGGGAGATAGTTATAAGGTCGATATTTTGAAAGAAGAGATGGAGCCTGTGATGATTGCACTCGTTGTTGCGATTGATTGTGTGAAGGCTGATGAAGCAGCGTCTAGGTCTTCGTCGTCGACAACGACAAATTAGATAAATATGTTCTTAAAGCATAATGAAATGAAGAAGAGTGGTAGGACATTACTCTTCTTCATTAATCAGTAGAACAAATCATGTTTCTTTACTTTTCAATGGGGTACTTCTCTGCATTTTTTATTAATTTTTCTTCAATTATTTCTTTCACATTTAGATGAAGATCTGAACAAAGCATAAGAGAATATATTAAGATATCTGCTATTTCCTCTTTGATATTTTTTTCGTTCGCCTCAAGAGCTTCTTCATTACTTTTCCATTGGAAGTCTTCGAGCAGTTCAGCTGCTTCTATCGAAATTGAGATGGCCAAGTCTTTTGGATTATGATATTGTCTCCAGTTTCGATCATCTCTAAATTGGTTAATCGAATGTATTAAATCTTTGATTTCAGTCATATTTGCCTCCCTCATTTATTTCTTGTAATTTCCTTCTCAATTTTTCATCTATTGCATAAATGTAAAGACCATGGATGCCTCTTTTCATCAGAACGTTAATTGAGTTTAGTATAATCTTTTCTTTTGCCTGTTTGATTTCCTCTGCTGACATGTCACTTCTTGATGTGAATGCACCTGTATCTTTATAATTTGACGTGTCAATAAGAAGTTCATCCTTTTCTTCATCATAGCTGATAGAAGGGCCAAGTATGACGCCGACATAATTTAAATCAAATCCTTGAACCGTATAGATTGAGCCCACTTCTCTAACTGAATCTGCATGTTCAGCCCATGTCCATTTATCATTTGTAAAATTCCAGGGCATATTGATACCGTCTTCATCTACGATATAGGCAGCTCCATCTTTTTTATGTAAAAAGTCAAAGGTAGATACAATGCGGGATAGGCCTACTTCATTATCTTTTTCTTGAATGGCAGTTTTAAATTGATGAGGATTCTCAAAAATTTTGAGTTCGAAAGATTCCTGTTTTTTAGGCAGAGTTAATAATCGTTTTGAGACAAACTGGTCAATCCATTTCAACGTATCAGTATCAGCATGCATACGCATCTGTTCTGTAAGTTTCACAGTCTTGGCATGGTATCTGTTTGTTATTTCCTCGAGTAATTTTTCATTCCAGTAGCTTTTAATTTTGAGTACCTGCTTTGGATCAAAAATGACAATGGTGATTTTACTTCGTTTGATAATCTCCTCTAGTTGGTTTTGGTAATGGAAGTTATTGTATTTATCATCTTTTGTTAATAAAAGGTGGGCTTCATCAATTAACACGATATCAGCCATATCACCTGACTTTGTCATCTGATTGATAAACGAGGTTGGTCTCATGATTTGTTTCTTCTTCAGATTTGGCAGACTCTTGGCGATGTTTTGATATGTTTTAAGCATCTCTGCATGATTTACAAGTAAATAATTGTTCTTTTTGTTTAAGACAGATTCCATATCATTTGATAAATCTTGAATTGTATTAAAGAGGGAACTCAGTAAAACACTTTTCCCAGTTCCTGCATCACCTTCTATCGAAATAACATGATGCCCTGACTGTTTGATATGCTCTTTACAAAAAGACAAAATTTCATTCTTAATTTCTACTTGTTGGGATGACAATTCCTTATAAGGAGAAAGCTTATAAATGTCTCTATTTCTTAATGTTTCAATTGAGTTAGTGACGATTTTTTCTTGTTGAAGCTGCTTCCACACCTCTTCAAAGACATCTTCATTGTAAAAGTCTTTCTGATAATAATGGTGCATCTCCCTCGATCGTGTTTGGCTAACATTTTTTAATTGAAAACGATTTTCTGCAATAAAGTAGTTTATGAGATTTGTCTCAATATTATAAGAGGCAGATTGATGAAAGCGTTCATGTCCGATCAGAATGGTTTTGGTTAGTTTATTCTTGTTCTGGTCTTTCAAATGATCTTTCAAACGTCTGCTAGCTTGAACTGACTGACCAATATAAGCAGATGGTTTCTTCTTTTCATCATAAAGAATATAGACAATAGGTTGATTATGAAATACGGTTGTTCGTAAAGAAAGAATTTGATCTGTCATAAAATCGCGTTTTTCAATAATAAGTTCACTCATTTAGCAAGCCCCTGTAGTCTTTTTGCCTATTATCGTATCATAAATTTAGCAAAATATCTCAGTGGTTATAGGTAAATATTGAATCTTGAGATAAATTAGACATGTTGAGTTATTTTTCGATTTACAATATGAAGATACGAGGTGACCAAACTGATCACATTCCAATACAAAGTATTTCTAACAGTCGTTGAATGCGGTAGTTTTACAAAAGCCGGGGAGAAGCTTGGACTAACGCAGTCTGGAGTCAGTCATAATATTGCGAAGCTTGAGTCAGAGTTAGGGGTTGTGCTGCTTCGGCGGAATCGAAACGGGCTGGCGTTAACGGACGCAGGTGAGCGGGTGATGCCGCATATTCGGCAAATCATTCATCATGCGTCATTGCTTGAACAGGAGGCGGCGTTGATTCAAGGGATGGAAGTGGGGAGTATCAAGATCGGAACGTTCTCTAGTTTTTCTTCAAAAATGCTTCCGCAGCTGATTCACCGTTTTACCAAAGTGTATCCCAATATCCAAGTAGAGTTATATGAAGGTGGTTATGAGGAGATTGAGGATAGGATTGCGTCTGGTACGGTTGATGTTGGTTTTTTAACGCAGCCATCGAGAGAATTCGAAACCGTTCCGCTTTTTCAAGATGAATTGGTGGTGCTCATGCAAGAGGAGCATCGCTTCAATACGAAGAAAGTGATAGAAGTTGACTCGTTACATGATGAATCATTCATTATGCCAAAAGCGGGCTGTGATCTGCTCATTAAGAAATTATTAAAAGAAAGAGGCGTGAAGCCTCAAGTTTTGTTTGAAATTGGAGACAACAATACGCTCATTTCTATGGTTCAAGAAGGGCTCGGAGTGACCATCATTCCGACATTAATTTTGCCGCCGCAGATGTCTCATACGAAAGTGATTCCACTTGAGACAAGCGTCTATCGTGAGATCAACTTGGCGTTCAAATCATTCAAAGCAGCATCCCCATCGGCCAAAAGATGGATCGAAGTGGTCAAAGATCATTTCAAGTAAAATCAGCTTGAACGAAATGCCTCCCATTCAAGCTGATGGTTTATAAGGTCAACACACCGCGAATAGTGATAACCGCCGCGCCTGCCACTTTGATCTCAGGCTTTGATTCATTCGGAATGACCGTGATACGAAGGATGCCAGGCCTGCCGATGGCATCCCCTTGGGCAATGTTCAGATGAGTGATTTCTTGCTGAGAAATGATACCCTCTAAATAAAGATAGCCAGCCAATGCTCCATTTGCTGCCCCTGTCACCGGATCTTCGGGTATACCGATCCCAGGTGCAAAATCCCTCGTGTAAAGATCAACTTCTTTTGTGGTATGAAATGTATAAAGGTGAGTCGTCGTGATATTCTGTTCTTTATTCATTTTCCCTAATGCCGCTAAGTTCGGTGCCGCTTGATCAATGTCTTGCTGGTGCTTCATCGGAACGAGAAGATGCCAGTTTCCGGTGTTTGCTAATTTGATAGGATAAGATGGATCAATGCGGTCACTGCTGACACCAAGCATGTCACTAAGCTCTTCTAAATCAATCATAAAATCTCGCGTTTTCGGCGTCACCTGCGTCATTTCCACATCGATGACTTTGCCATTTTCTTCGTGCCATACAACAGGAACATTGCCAATCTTCGTTTCTAACACGACCCCTGTTTTCTCTTTTGCCAGCCCAAGCTCCGTCGCCAAAAGCCAAGTCAATCCAACAGTCGCATGCCCGCAGAAATTAACCTCTTCCGTCGGTGTAAAGTATTTGACGCGATAATCGGCTTCCTTATCATGGGCAGGCAGCAAGAAGACAGATTCCGGTAAATTCAACTCCTTGGCGATATTCTGCATCTCATCCTCCGTTAAAAGATCACCATCCAACACGACCCCAGCAGCATTTCCTCCAAATTTCTCAGTTGTAAATGCATCGACGTGGTACACTCTAATGTCTCTCATATAATGAATCCTCCTGTACATTCTTGTTACGTTTATCATAAGTTTGTTCAATGCATTCGTAAAATGAATCTTTTTGATACTTTAAATCGGAGGTGTTCATGTAAGGGGATGAGTTTTCTCAGAATACAGGTTTGAGTAAAGTATAATGAAAGAAAAAATAAAGCGAGGGATGCATGATAGCTATGGGTGGATACATCAATATGGGAATCGTTTTTTATGAGGCCATTCATTTACCAAATACTTTTCGCCAATTGTCTGATTATCTAGCTCAAAAAGAAATGTCTATTACCAAAGTAAAGTTTAGTCAGGATCCTGATGGCGAAATGTGGATTGAACACAGAATAAAAGAAAATACCATCAAAGACGATGTCTTTGATGGTTATTATATGGAGTTTGTATTGTCGGGATCGAAGCTAAATGATATGACCATCAACATACAAAAAGAAACAGGTTATGTAGGGTTTGTTATCTCTTTAAAGTGGACAGAGGTTGTTTCTCATGATTTCATTCATCTTCAGCAGGAGATCATACGCTGTCTTGTGGACCTTTATCATACGCTGACGTTTGAATATGCTTTCATTGGACATGAAATTGAAGTAGAGATTCATCCAGATGAGTTCGAAAAGTGCCTGCAAGAACAGCATGCTTTTCCGGTTGCTCTAATTGGCAAAAGAGATCATATAGACATTTATTATGGTGATGTGGCGATTGACGGCATTTCTTCTCAAGAAAGAAGGAGGGAATGTGTAAAGATTGAAAGGTAAATCGTAAGAAAGCCTCCTGATTGTCTCAGGAGGCTTTTTCCATCCATCACCCATAATAATTATTCGCCTGAATAAAAAATTGGGATTGCATGTAGTTATATGTGATTTTCGAGAAATCGAAAGGCTGGCCGTTTGTGAGATGAAAGACGGTTTCGACGCGGAGAGCGGGATCGTCTTGTTTGAGGCCGAGGTGTTTTGCTTCGGTTTCATTCAGTTTGCCCACTTGTAAGTACATATCGGAAAAGCCGACTTTGAGCCCAAGGCCTTCACTGATGAATTTAAAAACAGAATCGGCGGCAATTTCTGTGTTGAGATAGGGAATGATGGTTTTTCTGTAATAGGATTCTTCTAGACATAAGGTTTGTCCATTGATGTAACGGATGCGTTTGAGGTAAAAAACATCCTCATCTTGTTCAATATTCAAATTAAGCGCTGCTTCTTCAGGCGGTTTGATGGTGTCTAGCATTAAAACCTCTGAAGTCAGTTGAAATTCCTCTAAATCTTTTTTAAACCCTTGATTGGATAAAAGGCTGATGTAGCCCTTGCGTCTGTGTCTTCGAACAAAGATGCCGCTGCCCCTCACTTGATAGATAATTCCTTTTCTTTCGAGTAGGTCTAATGATTTGATAATGGTGCTTTTGCTCACAGCAAATTGGCTCATGAGGGTTTCAAGTACAGGAAGCTTGTCCCCTTGCTGCAGCTCATGGGTGACAATATATTTTTCAATATCGCTCGCAATTTGTTGATACTTTAACATAGCCATTCCTCTTTGTTTTCACGATTTATTGTCTTTGATTATAGCACATACCGATTTTTCTTTGATATGTTAATTGAAATGATATATGTATTGATAAATTGTACCGGTATAATTATAATGTACATATACTAGTGGTGATAAAGGGGGGGTTTATATGTCAAAAGTGAGGGATTATCAAAAGCTTGCAGAAGACATCTTAGAGGCAGTTGGCGGAGAAGAAAATGTGGTGAGTGCCGCAAGATGCGCCACGCGGCTGCGTTTGGTACTAAAACGTTCAAATCCTAAGGCCAAGGAAGCTGTCAACGCGATGCCCGGCGTTATTACCGTGGTGGAAAACGGCGGTCAATTTCAGGTCGTCATCGGCCAGCATGTTGGTGAGGTATACGAGCATTTTGCAAGCCTCGTTCAGCTTGAAACGTCGAGTGATGACCAGCCTAATGAAAACAAAGGAACGATACTGAACCGTGTCATCGCGACCATGTCAGCTGTGTTTGCGCCTTTTGTGTATATTTTGGCCGCAGCTGGTATTTTGCAAGGTGCCCTTATCCTCATTAATCTGTTATTTCCAAGCTTTTCGAAAACGGGAACGTATGAAGTCTTTAGCTTTATTTCCTGGGCGCCGTTTACGTTTTTGCCAATCTTTATTGCCATCACAGCAGCCAAGCATTTTAAAACGAATATGTATATCGCCGTAGCGTGTACAGCAGCGCTTGTTAGTCCGGCTTGGACAGAAATTGCTGGACGTGTAGCTTCAGGTGAAGGCGTTACCTTTTTAGGGATTGCGTTATCTGAAACTGTTTATACGTCATCCGTTTTGCCTCCGCTGTTCTTAGTGTGGATTCTTTCATATGTAGAGAGATTTTTAAACAAACGGATTCACGAGGTTGTCAAACCGTTATTTGTGCCATTTCTCTGTATGGTCGTCATGGTTCCGTTAACCATTCTAATAATTGGTCCACTGTCAACAGCAGGTGCAAATGGGATTGCAAACGGATACAATATCTTGGCAGAAAATGTACCAGCTTTAGCAGGCGCCATTATCGGTGGATTCTGGCAAGTGCTTGTCATTTTCGGCGTTCACTGGGGCATCACGCCAATGGTGCTCGCCAACTTTGAACAGTACGGAAGGGATTCCTTCCAGGCATATCAAACCATCGCTGTTATCGCTCAGGTCGGCGCAGTGTTAGGGGTTATTTTAAAAGCAAGAAACCGCGAAACTCGGAAAGTCGGAGTGTCAGCTGGAATCACGGGACTCTTCGGAATCACCGAGCCAGCGATTTACGGTGTTACCTTACGTTTTAAAAAGCCGTTTATTTTCGGATGTATTTCTGGAGCAGCCGGTGCCATCGTTGCCAGCTTCTTCACACCTTATTACTTTGCGTATGCAGGTTTGCCTGGTCCACTGACAATTGTGAACGGAATTAGTGCAGATTATCCAACATCGATCATCGGTATCTTAATTGGTGTTGCAATTGCGCTGATTTTACCAGTTGTGCTCATTCAAATGTTTGGTTATGGGGAAGATACAGTAGAACAGACGGCTGGTGCAACACCTGTCAAAGATCAAGATGAAGAAAATAAGAATGCTTCGTTGAACAATGAAGAAACAATCACTGCACCACTTGCTGGAAAAGTACTCGCATTATCTGAAGTACCGGATGCCGTATTTAGCTCTGGGGCGATGGGCAAAGGGTTTGCGATTGAACCGACAGATAATAAGCTGTATGCACCGTTTGACGGCAGCGTCGTCATGCTTGCACCAACAAAGCATGCCATTGGACTTCGTTCAGAATTTGGTGTGGAGTTACTTGTTCACGTAGGAATTGATACTGTTTCTCTAGATGGCTCAGCGTTTACACTCAAGATCAAAGAAGGTGACAAGGTGAAGAAGGGTGACTTGTTGATGACATTTGATCAAGAAGCCATTGAAAGCAAAGGATTAAAAACAGTCACACCGGTCATCATCACCAATACACAAGCGTACGAAGATGTGATCGTAGAAGAACTATCGACATGTCAGCCAACGGACGTCATGATCACAATTGTGAAATAGGAGGAATATATAATGACATTACCAAAAGATTTTCTATGGGGCGGAGCATTAGCTGCACATCAATTCGAAGGTGGATGGAATGAAGCAGGAAAAGGCCCAAGTGTTGTGGATGTAATGACAGCTGGTGCCCACGGAGTACCGAGACAAATTACGGAGTCGATAGAAGACAGCAAATTTTATCCGAATCATGAAGCAATCGATTTCTACCATCGTTACAAGGAAGATATCGCGATGTTTGCCGAAATGGGGTTAAAATGCTTGCGTACATCGATCGGCTGGAGCCGAATTTTCCCAAAGGGAGATGAAGCGGAACCGAATGAAGCTGGTTTACAATTCTATGATGATGTATTTGATGAACTGCTCAAGCATGGCATCGAGCCTGTGATTACACTGTCTCACTTTGAGATGCCGCTTCATTTGGCAAGAGAATACGGCGGATTCAGAAGCCGAAAAGTCGCTGAATACTTCGCGAAATTCGCTGAAGTGTGCTTCAATCGTTACAAGGACAAAGTCACATACTGGATGACATTTAATGAAATCAATAACAAAATGGATGTCAACAACCCGCTGTTCCTATGGACAAACTCAGGGGTATCAGTCAAAGAAGGCGAAAATGCCAAAGAAATCATGTATCAAGCAGGACATCATGAGTTACTAGCAAGTGCATGGGCAGTAGCAAAAGGCAAAGAAATCAATCCTGCTTTTCAAATTGGTGCAATGGTATCTCACGTACCAATCTATCCGTATTCCTCAAATCCAGAGGATGTCATGCTTGCTGAAGAATATATGAGACAACGCTATTTCTTCCCAGATGTACAAGTTCGGGGCTACTATCCGAGCTATGCACTGAAAGAATTCGAACGCGAAGGCTATCATATTCCGTTTGAAGAAGGCGATGAAGAAAGCTTAAGAAAAGGAAAAGTAGATTATCTTGGTTTTAGCTACTACATGTCGACAACAGTTAAAAGTGATGCAGTGTCTGATAACGACGGAGACATTGTCAACGGAGCCCTTCCACATGGTGTAGACAATCCTTATATCACATCAAGTGACTGGGGCTGGTCCATTGACCCGACTGGCTTAAGATATACGTTGAATCGTTTTTACGATCGTTATCAAATCCCGCTCTTCATCGTTGAAAATGGGTTTGGTGCTATAGATCAAGTGGAGGAAGACGGTTCCATTCATGACCCAGAACGAATTCAATATCTCGCTTCTCATATTGAAGCACTGAAAAAAGCCATCGAATACGACGGTGTTGACCTGATTGGCTACACACCGTGGGGTATCATTGACATCGTGTCATTCACAACAGGTGAAATGAAAAAACGCTACGGCATGATCTACGTTGACCGCGACAACGAAGGCAACGGCTCAATGAAGCGCCTTAAAAAAGATTCGTTTACTTGGTACCAAAACGTCATTGCCACGAATGGTGAAGAAGTATAATAAAGGAAAAAATAGAAGCCCGGGTGAGCGTGGTATATGCTTGTTCGGGTTTTTGCACTCTTTCGGAAAAATTGGTGTGTATATCCTTTTGTTCACTAGATATAAGTCTTATAATTTAGTAAGAAAGAAGAGTGAAATGGGGAGATTGTAAATGACGAAATGGTGGATGGTTCGTGCAGGTGACCAGAATGATTTAATTCCGATGTGGGAAGAGAAAGGGTTAGCATCAATCGGTTGGCCGAAATTAGGTAATCCAAAACAATATCAAACAAAGCAAGAGATGAATGCCCGAGCTGATGTCATCTTCGCCGAGAGCAAACCTTTTACAAGAAGAAGCTGGGTTAGTCAGGTATGGAGGTTTAGTAGAGAAATTCAAAATGGAGATCGAATTATTACATACATAAAAGAAAGCCGTGAATATCGAGTTGGTACGGTGACTGCTCCACATTTTTTTGATGAAGCAGCAGGGGATAAAATGTATCCAAATCATATTCAAGTCAACTGGGAACCAATCGCAGTGAAACGAGATTCTCTCAGTCAATCAGCTAAAAACAGCCTCGGTTCTATATCAACTGTTTTTCGTGTAGATGATTGGGGGAAAGAAATTGAACACCTACTTAAAAACCCTACTTCTATACCAACATCCGAAGATGAAACCGAAGAAGATGAAATTATTGAAGATTTAGTCAGCAAAGCAACTGTGATGATTGCAGATAAGGTGGATAAATTGGATCCGTGGAAGATGCAAGACTTAGTCGGGGGCTTACTGCAAGCTATGTCATACAATGTTCGTGTGAGTCCAAAAGGTCCTGACGGCGGTGTAGATGTATTAGCTTATAAAGATGCATTTGGATTTGAAAAGCCTATTATTAAAGTACAAGTCAAGCATCGAAAAAATTCAGCCAGTGCACCAGAAGTGCAGCAATTATTAGGAGCCAACCCCATGAATGCAAATAGTTTATTTGTTTCTACTGGCGGATTTACCTCTCATGCAAAAGCTATTGCGAAGCATAATGAAGTTCATCTATTGGACTTAGAAGAACTCGTCAATCTTATTGTACATTGGTATGAGGATATGCCAACAGAGACAAGATCTTTATTACCTTTGAAAAAAATGTATGTGCCTGAGTGATTTTTTATTGTTTAAGTTTTATTAATGCCTGAATACAAAGAAAAAAGAGGGTTATGGCGATAAAATAGTTCATTGAGTTGTGAAAGATCTTAATGTTCAAGGATATTTGAAGAAGGATCCAAAGGCCGAACATCACCATAATAGCAGGAATGATTCTTTTATACACATTGTTTCGAGAGTGGTTTGTTTTTAGGTATCGCAGCAGAGGTTGAAAAGAGATAAAGATATGAATAGGTTTCATTACATGATTTGGTATAATTGATCTATAAAAACGTTAAATGGTAGATGAAGAATAGGAGTTGTTGTAATGAATCATACTTTGCAAATGGGAGCCAATACCGTACTAAACTCTCCAAAGGGACAGGTATCCATCAGCTATGAAGTGTCATCTGAAATTGATATTTCTTTAACGGCGTTTCTTTTAACAGATTCGGATCAGGTTGAAGGAGATCATGGCATTATTTTCTACAATCAACCAGAGAGTGCTTCGGGTGCAGCGGCACTTTTACCAGCAGAGGTATCAGGTCAATTGAAAAGGCATCAATTGAATTTTGATATGAGCAAAGTGCCTGCTGGAATCACAAAGATGGCTATTACATTAACAGAAGATCAAGGAACGGGCTTTTCTCAAGTGAAGCATTTGCAAGCAGAAATTCGAACAGGTGACGAGGTGTTTTATCTAACACCAGTAAACTTTACAAATGAAAAGGGCATTGTCGTGGTAGAGCTGTATATAAGAAATGGTGATACGAAAGCACGATCAATCTGGCGAGGTTTCGATTCTGGACTGGAAGGGCTATGCAAGCTTTATGGTGTGGAGGTTGAACCTGATGAACAGGATATTTCTACACCTCAATTGGCTCCTGAAAAACAATCAATTGATGGCCCTGCTCAAACGAAGACAATGACTAAAGAGAAAGTTGTTGCACCTATCAGTTTAGAAAAAGTTCAAGGTAAAATTAGTCTAGACAAAGGTCATAAACCGATCATAATAGAGAAAACGCCTGAGATCACAGCGACAGTATCTTGGGAGTCCGGCACCGATTATGATATTTATGCATTGGTCTACACAAAGTCAGGAAAGCAAGTAGATGTGGCTATGTTTGGGGCGAAAGGAATTTCTGCTCTCAAAAGTTACGGCAACGGAGCTGTTGAGCATATGGGAGATGTCGGTAGAGACCATGAATCAATGAAAACAGAAGTTATTAAACTACGGTTAAATGATGATATCCTTGCTGTCGTTCCGGTTGTTTATTCTGCTCAATCAAACGGGACAGGTTCTTTTTATAGATATAGAGTATCTATGAGTATCGATAATCATCAAGGAACGTCTGTGACGATTCATTCCAAACATGCCAATGACAATGATCGTATTTATTCTTGTGTGCCAGGTATGCTTCAAAATACAAATGATGGTGTGATCATCCGCCCACTTGAGCTTTATAGCAAACCAAACTCTGAGCGGAGACCTAAATTAAAAATGAAGTCTTCTAATGAAATTGAGGTATTGATGGATAAAGGACCTGTCAATGATTATAAATAAAACGGATGTATGGCTAGACAGAGCAAAGTGCTTTGTTTAGCTTATTTTATTTAGCCCTTTAAATAGAGAGTCTATTCCGTTTTTTATGTCAATTAACCTATTTTTCCGTTTTGGTGGACACGGTAAAATAGACTTTATGATCAATAATGGAGGGAGTGACTTCTTCTGGGCAAGATACTTGATGCAAAAGCACTAACAAGTGCCATGGATGCAAGGGCAAAACACTACCAGGAACTCCGTGAACAAATGGTAGATTTAAAAAAGGCACTTCAAGGCGTGGCTAACCTCGGTGATGATTTCACTGGAAAAGGTGCCGATAACATTAAAAGCTTTTATAAAGAACTGGCTGGAAATGTAGATATGTTTATCAGCTTCATTGATAAGCAAAAAGCCTTTCATGAAGGTGTTTCTGGGACACTTGATGATACGAGTTTTGGCGGCGAAACCTTCGTAGAAGAACACTTTTTAGACAACGCTGTACATATGGGCATCAAAAATGCCAAAAGCATTGTGAAGGATCAAAAAAAGGCGCTTAAAACGATTTTTCAAGACATCGACGACCTCATTTCTCTAGAAGTATTTGATAGTCAAACCTTTGATGAAAAAATTGCAGATGCGGAAGACGAGCGAAAAAAGACGATCAAAGACCTAAGAGAGCTTGATCAAAATTTAAAAGATGAATATGCTTTGTCAGAAACGGAGCAGCAAGCTACAATGGCATTGTATACGGAAATGATGAATGCCACAAATGACGGAAAAGCCATTTCGCCTATGAATTTTGACAAGAAAGCGTATCAAAATAGTGAAATCTACAAGGCAAAAAGCGATATTGAGAAGCAAACTTCTGAATATCTGAAAATCAAAAAAGAACAAGAAGAGGCCCGTGAGATTGCAAAGGAACAGGAAGCACTCGCCAACCGCCCTTGGTATGAAAAAGCACTCGATTATGGCGGAAATATCGTCAATGAATTGACAGGTGTGAACGATGCAAAACGTGCCGCAACAGGTGTTGACCCGATCACAGGTGAAGAGCTCACCGCAGGACAGCGCGTCGCCGCAGGCGGCATGGCAGCAGCAGGTTATATCCCAATCGTCGGATGGGCAGGTCGTATTTTCAAAGGTGGAAAAGCCGTCTATAAAACAACTCAAGCCACATCAGCCGCAGTCAGAGCAGTCGACATTTACAAGACATCGCAAAAATCCTTTGACGCCTTAAAAACATCTCAAAAAGGCTTATTTGGTCTTACCGCCACAAATGGCTTCAGCGAAGCGATTACAGGGCGTGATATGTTTGGGAATAAGATCTCGAAAGAACAGCAGGAAGCAAGTATGAACGCGGCTCTTGGAATCCTTTTGCCGTTTAGTAAAAAGAGCATCAATGGTAGTCTGAGGATCGGAGAACAAAAAGTTGCTGAGAAAATAATAGCAGAAAGAACCAAAGGATTAGATTTAAGGAAGCACCCTATACAAAGAAAGCAGTTAAGCACTAAGAAGATGAAAGAGCTGAAAGACAAATTTGAGAATAGGACGATTACGAAATTAGAATATGAAAATTATAAATGGAATAAAAAGTTTGCCAAACATAGAAACACTGGTGTGAATGAGTTTTGGTATCAGGAACGTCAAAGAATTTTGAATAAAGAGGATCCAACCAGAAACTGGGATAAGCAGCAATTAAATGATATTCTAAATGGTAAGAAGCCTAAAGTAGATGGAAAAACTGTGCAAGGTCACCATTCTTACAGTGCATCACAATATCCACATTTAGCGAACAAAGGCGAAATTATATATCCAGCTACACCAAATGAACATTTTAATGGTTGGCATGGAGGTAATTGGAAGAATAGTCTACCTGGAGAAAGAATTAAACCTATTGACGATTTCTAATCTATGGAGGAGAAACTAAATGCCTAAAATGAAAATGCGAATAGAGAAAGATGATGATCAAATCAAATATATCTCGATTCTAAGAAAACATACAGATAAAAGTATTTCTGAAATAAAAGAAGCAATAAATAAAAATGATTTTATTTTATCTTATAATTTATTAGATATTGATGAATTGAAAGAGATGAAAAACATTATAAGTTTACTAGAAAAAGCTGGAGCTAAAATGCATATTTATGAAGATAGCCGAGAGGTTAGTGTTGAATTTTTAGATAATCTTATTGAATCTTATTTAGATACAGAAAGGTATCTAGAAGAAGTGGATGAGCAAATAAATGAAGATTAATTTTTGTGGCTTTGAAACAGATGACAAGTTGGACTGTATAAATTAGTCACTATAAACCCTTCATATGAATTTAAGGAAGATCAATTTGGTGACTGACATATGAATTTAAGGAAGATCAATTTGGTGACTGACTTAGCAATAATACTCCCAGAAGAAATAAGTATTTTCTCAGATTTTATCCAAGATATTTCAACAGAAGAAGTGGATGAGTATATAGAATATATTCAAAATGTTATAGATGGAGTTTATGAAAACTTTGAAATTACATTGAATGCTACCAGTGCAAGTATCAAAAGAGAAGAGACAATCGTTGAACATCATTATAGAATTGAAGAACCTCATGAAAATAAAATTGAAACAAAAGAATTCATAAGGCTGTTGTTAATTTGGAAAGAGAAAATACCAGAAATATCCTAAGATTAAATATCATATTGCCGATTAGAATAATGATTCAGGCACTTGATTAGTCCTTTAGGCTACAAGTGCTTTTGTTTAATTAGAGATCTTAAGATGTTTGAATACAAAAAGTAAGGTAACCCTAAAATGGTGATATCTATGAATAACAACAGAAACTCAAAAATCGAAACCTTAAAAAGAAAAAGCAGAAGAAAGCACTTAATGAACGAATTAAGCTATATGACACTTCCAGAAAACGCATTTTTAGATATCGAAGAAAATCAATTGTTTTGTCAAAAGGTTTTTACTTTCCTTCAATCAAGAGAAGAGAAAGTTCAAATACATGGAAACCACTACCGAGAGCATATTGAGAATTCTGAACAAATGTTAAAGGAAATGGTTAAAAAGGTAAAAATAACACCTACACAAGGCAGAATACTATTTTTTCGAGATCATGAAATTGAAGCCCTTTTAGTGAATGTGGGTGAAGTGTTTAGTCATTTAAACCAGCTTCTTGAGCAGACCAAATTTTCAACTGGATATGGTGATTTTCTTTTAGTCGCAGAGGATTTTCGTTTTGGTTTATGCATAGAGCGAACGGAATATTATTATGAGCTAAGTATTTGGGGGGTATAATAATTAACGATGAATAGAATTGACACATCTTTTAGGGAGTGGAATGAGCCACTCTTTTTTTCTAACGATGGAGTCATACGCTTGATCGATGATTTTCTCTCAAATTTAAGCAATTCACTATCATTACCTTTCACATTCATATAAAATAAGAGCAGTGAAAAATTGAAGAAATGCTTGATACATGAAGGGCATGTAAGCGGTGAGCTGCATGACATGATGAGATGTATGAACGTGAAGGCTGCAAAGCTGTTCTTCCTCACATATGAGTTCTTATAAGCGTAACCATTATTTATCACTTCATTGCGATGGTGTTGAGGGGTGTGTCAGGATGAGGAATCCGTATGTGAGAACGGCTTCTAGTCTTTATATCAATTATTTTTTATTAGGGATGGTCAATATTATATTGGCTTCCAATATGCCATTTTTAATCAAACAGTTAAATACCAATAGTGCAGGAATTAGTTATATGATTTCGGCGCTTGGCATTGGCAGGGTACTCACGTATGGTTTATCGGGCGTGCTGTCAGATCGTTTTGGGCGAAAGCCGGTCATTTTGGTTTCGGGTGTGCTGATGGCGGTGTTCCTCATCGGAATTCCGTTGTCTCCAAATTACCAAATCGCGTTTGCGTTTGCGATTTTGGCAGGGGTCGCGAATTCAGCGATGGATGCAGGGACGTATCCTGCATTAATGGAGGCTTTTCCGCAAAACTCGGGATCTGCGAATGTGATGGTGAAGGCCTTTATATCCATTGGGGCAACCATCTTGCCATTGGCGATTTTCTTTTTAGCAGAGCATGATTTGTTTTATGGAATAGCATTTTTTGTTCCTGCTCTGATCTATCTTGTGAATGTCTTGATGCTGTGGACCTTGCCATTTCCGAATCATCGCAAGGTGGAGCAAGTCCAGGTAACGGAGCATGACGGACTTCCGCGCTTCTCGACAGAGCCTACATTTTGGAGAGAAGGGATCGCACTCATTGTGATCAGCTTTACGTCAAATGGGCTATATGCGTTGCCGCAAATTTGGCTTCCCACTTACGGTGAGGCCATATTGGGGATGACATCGGGCAGTGCTGTGAAACTGCTCAGTTACTATAGCATGGGCGGGCTGCTGTCTGTCGTGATGCTCGCATTTCTGTTGCGCCGTTTTGTCCGTCCGGTCACTGTGCTGCTGATCTATCCAATCATTACGCTTGTTTCCATTTGTGTGCTCTTGGTCGTGAAATCCCCAGTCATCGGAACCGTCAATGCTTTTGTATTAGGATTTTCAACAGCAGGAGTTTTTCAGCTGACGTTAACTGTGATGGCTGAATTCTTCTGGAAAAACAAAGGGACGATGACAGGAATTATCTCCACAGCGGGCGGTGTGTCGGCTATCGTCATTCCGGTCGTAACAGGTTTAATTCAGAGTCACTTGTCCATTTTACAAATCTTTATGTTCGATGCAGTGGTGGCTGTTGGGGCCATTATCGGCGCACTGTATATCCTGTATCGATACCGCCAAATCATGGTACATGATTAAAAAAAAGACGACCTCCGCTGGAAGTCGTCTCAGCGTGTAGACAAACCCTCGCATTCTTTGTCAGGGCTGTGCTCCTGTGCTCGCCCTTCCTAGACTGCAAAGGTTTTCTATCACGCTGAAAAGAAGACAAAGGGCTAAAATGAAGATCATTTTAGCCCTTTGTCAATAATTTAAGACGACCTCCGCTTAGGAAGTCGTCTTTCTTTTGTATTAGAAACGGTCGTTTTCAAAAAGAATCTGTTTCACTTGATCAACTGGCATATCTTCACCAGTAAAGAGTTTGTAAGCAAGTGCACCTTGCCATAGCATCATGCCAAGACCGTTAATGGTTTTGGCGCCAGCTTCCTGTGCTTGAGCAAGGAGCTTTGTTTTTTGCGGATTGTATACGACATCTGTCACGATTAAATCTTCACGCAGAACATCAAGCGTATCATCGATGATGCTGAGCTGATCTAGTGGTTTCATGCCAAGGCTTGTCCCGTTTGCTAAGATTGCACTTTCTGCTACTTCACGGCGGAACGCGTCTTTGTCTTCAAGTGGGAAAATGTTCGCTTTGACACCAAATGATTTCATTTCTTTGTTGATGTACGTCACATTTTCTTCAGCTTGAACAAAATATTGATCATTACGAGCAAAAATACTAATTTCACGAATACCAGATTGTGCAAGCTGAATCGCAATCGGAGTAGCGGCACCGCCTGAGCCAACGAGTGTGACCTTTTGTCCAGCTAATTCAACGCCATGCTCAATCAAGTTTCTCACGTAGCCAAGACCATCTGTGTTGTAGCCAATCAGCTTGCCATCCTTGTTCACAACGGTGTTGCTTGCACGTGTGTATCTTGCAGAATCGTCTAGTTCATCTAAGTAATCCAATACTTTCATTTTGTTCGGCATAGAGACGTTAAATCCAGCAGCACCCATTGCTTTCATACCGTATACGGCTGCTTCTAGTTCATCATTCCCTACTTCAAATGCGAGGTAAGCATAGTTGATCCCTGTTAGTGTATAGCCAAGGTTATGCATCCGTGGTGAAAGGCTGTGCCCGATTGGTGTAGCAAGAAGACCGACTAATTTTGTTTTCCCATCAATATTTCGTTCATGTATGTTTGTCATGATTGACATCTCCTTTAATTATCTAAATAATTTTTTCATGCGTCCAAGAACAAAGACCGCTAGCAATACGCTCATAACCGCAATGATCATATCGAAAAATAACGTCATTTTAATATCGTACGTGCTGACCAACCCACTTGTAATGAGCGGCACGAGAATAAACGCGGAGCTTGCCGCAATGTTGACGTAGGATGAAGCCGTTGCTTTGTTTGTCGGGAATAGTTTCATCATGATACTCATCGCCAGCTGGAAGATTCCCGCTGTAAATAGCCCTAAGAAAAAGGTGCTGACAATCACAATGCTGTATGTTTCGATTTGAAATAATGAAAGCATCGCAAGGAATGCTCCAATTGGATAAATAATTGCAACCATAATAGGTGAAATGAATTTATCTAAGACGATCGACAGCAAGAGAACAGACACCAGTGCACCGATACTAAAATAAGATAGAAGCTGTGTGGCTTGTTCTGTGCCAAGTCCGATTAATTTTAACCCGAGCTGCGGAAGCCATGTCTGCCATACGACAAACAATGCAGTCGACGTGAACCCCATGAGCACAACAGCTAAGCCTTCACCAAGCATTTTAGGTTCTTCCTTCATTTGTTCCTGTACTGGAAGGTCATCCTGTGAAGAGACTTGCTTATGGTTCGGGAACGGCATAAAGATTAAGTAAATCCCAACAAGTAAATAAAGAAGCCCTAGTCCAAAGAACGCCCAGCCCCAGAAGATGTCATGTGCAATAAGGAATGCCAGGATAAATGGAAGAACAGTCGCTCCAATTGAAACGGACGCCTTCACTAAAACAGAAGCTGAACTTGCCTTTTTAGGAAACGATTCTGTCAAAGCAGGATATGTTCCCGAATCAAGTAACGAGTTTGCAATCCCAGCAGAAATCGCAAAGATAAATGCTAGTGTATAACTCGTTGTCGTTGGAATACCGATTAAGAATAATAAGTAAAGAAAGTTTCCTGTAATAATGACAGGCTTACGTCCCCAGCGGTCGGCTAACCGGCCTGAGAAAAAGAGAGCAACCAGTTTACCAATTCCGATCGCCGATACAAGCAAGCTGATTTTCGGAATATCCACATGGTAGCGTTCAGATAAGCTGTCCATGTTGGAAGCTACAATAATATTGATCATGCCGAGCATGAAGTAGTTTAAATACATGCCAACAGACGATTTAATATAAGGATTTTTCATGTTCCCACTCCTATATTTGAAACCCTTTAGGGTCAAATTCTTTGTACACCCTTTGTTATTTCCTTAAAAGTAAATAATATGATGCCCATCACAACACCCCTTGTGTAGTTGATGAAAAAAATAATGAATATTCATCTGTTTTTCAATTAAGTACATCGTTCTACTGAAATATAAAAAATAATGACAGTCTTAATAAGAAAGTGGATCTTCATGATTTGATCAGAATCAGAAATGATCAATTTAACTGTTGTTGAATGAAAAATAACGAGCTGACGAGATAGGTATAACGATATACTAAAAGAAGCAACGAGATAAATATACTCCTGCGTTTTAAATGTGTCAAGTTTATGACTTTGTGATTTAAAAAAAGAAAAATGAAATAAAGAAATGGTTGACTTGATCAATAAAAAAAGAGAATTGCTGCACGCAATTCTCCCTTTCATGATGATGAGGTTTCTCTAATATGAAGTTGAGGTTTTAAGATCACTCGCTGCAGCTCTTCATCCTGCTCGTTCATTTTTTGATATAAAAGGTTCGCTGCTTTTACCCCGATGGATCGTGGGAATGAGGAGACAGTGGTGAGCGGCGGGTGATATAGCTCCGCTTCAGGGATGTTATCGAATCCAACCACATCGATATCTTCACCAGGCTTAATGTCCCGTGCTGCCAGTTCCTGAATGACCCCAAATGCGACTAAGTCACTAAAGCAAAAAATAGCAGTAGGAGGCTCGGGCTGGTTGATGACTTGGGTAAGGGCTTCCTTCCCGCCTTCACGAGTAGGTACCATATCGATAATAAGAGATTCATCAATTGTCAGGTTTGCCTCATCATGTGCTCTTTTGAAACCTTTCATGCGTTCAATCCAAGTCGATGAGGACTTGATGCCGCCTAAAAAGGCAATACGTCGATGTCCTTTTTGAAGAAGGTGATGTACCGCCATCCAAGTGCCTTGTTCATAATCAGCGCCGACATAGTCACAATGCACATCCGCTAATTCACGGTTTGCCAGTACTTTTGGGGTGCGAATTTGATTTAACTGTTTGACCGTCCGAGTAGAGCTTTTCGAAGCTAGGTTTAAAATAATCCCACCAACTCGATGCTCTACCATTGTGGAAATGAGCCGCTCCTGTTTATCGACACTGTCAAAGGTCGTACCAAGTAAAACAGTATAGCCCAGTGATTCAAGCGTGGTTTGCACGCCAATTAAAAACTCAGAAATAAAGGTGTTAGAAATATCCGTGACAATCACACCAACGATATTTGAGCTTTTTGACCGCATGTTGGCAGCAACGCGGTCGTATACGTATCCTAAGTCCTCCATGGATTGCAGTACTTTTTTTCGAGTGGCTTCAGAGATTCTAGGATTATTTCGAACAACAAGTGATGCCGTTGAAGTCGAAACACCGGCATGCTTGGCGACTTCCTGTAATGTGACACGCTGTTTGTTCATTTTTTTCATTTGTTTTCACCAACTTCCATGGATTTCCTAACTTTGTTCTTGATCAAGAGGGATTTCTCCAGCAAACGAGCCGAACATCTTTTGATTTATTATACATGAATCAAGAGGGATTGATGAAGTGAAGTTATATGGCTACCACCGTCAATCATAAAAGATTTCCATTGACAGCTTTCTTTTAGAGGCGTAAAATATGAAATTATTCAGAAATAGCAACATTTTAATTAAATAACGAAGGCTATGAATGCTGTGGGTCACACTATGGCAGGAGCAGCTTCTGGAGAGACCGCATGAATGTGCGGCGCCGAAGGGTTCACAATCTCAGGCAAAAGGACAGAAGAGTACGAAATATTGTATTTGTAATGCATGGATGACGCCGTGTATTGCTTTTCGCTATTTTGCTATTCTTTTATGACCGAGAGATTGGAGCGCATCCAATCTCTTTTTTTATGGACTTTTTGAGAGTTCATTATTTCAGTATAAGATCGTGTCGTAGGAGGGCGTTAGCATTGGAACAACAAGAATTGAAACGAGATTTATCAAACCGCCATGTTCAGTTGATTGCAATTGGCGGAACCATTGGAACTGGGCTATTTTTAGGCTCTGGAAAGGCCATTCAATTGGCAGGTCCATCGATCATTTTTGCTTATTTAATTGTCGGGATGGCGATCTTTTTTGTCATGAGGGCACTTGGTGAATTGCTCTTATCGAAGACAGGCTATCAGTCATTAACCGATATTGCAGAGGACTACCTTGGTCCGTGGGCATCCTTTGTGACAGGGTGGACGTATTGGTTTTGCTGGATTATGACCGCGATGGCGGATGTTATTGCTGTCGGAGTGTATGTGCAGTATTGGTTTGATATCCCGCAATGGATTCCTGCCATCATTTGTTTGTTAATTTTACTAGGATTTAATTTATTAACGGTGAAGCTTTTCGGAGAAATGGAATTTTGGTTCGCACTCATTAAAGTGATTACGATTCTATTATTGATCGGCGTTGGAATTGTCCTTTTAATCATTGGTTTTCAAACAGATACAGGGCCTGTGACGGTAACAAATCTTTGGTCACACGGCGGATTATTCCCTCATGGTGTCACAGGCTTCTTACTGTCATTCCAAATGGTCATCTTTGCGTATGTGGGAGTGGAACTGGTCGGTGTGTCCGCAGCAGAAACAGCCAATCCGCAAAAAAACATCCCGTCTGCGATTAATAAAATTCCATTAAGAATTCTATTTTTCTATGTGGGCGCCATTTTTGTCTTACTATGTATCAACCCATGGACTGAGCTCAGTGCATCAGAAAGTCCTTTTGTAAAAACCTTTGGGCTGATTGGAATTCCAGTAGCAGCGGGACTCATTAATTTTGTTGTCTTGACGTCTGCGGCTTCGGCTTGTAATAGCGGTATGTTCTCGACGAGCCGAATTTTGTATAATCTCAGTCATCAAAAACAGGGCCCATCTTCCTTTGGACGTCTGAATAAGCACGCTGTTCCAAGTAATGCACTATTCGTTTCAACAATTGTGGTATCGGTCGGTGCTCTCTTAAGCAAGCTAATTCCGGAACAAGCCTTTGGTATTGTCACAACCATCAGTGCCATTTGTTTCATTTGGGTATGGAGTATTATTTTAATTTGCCATTTGAAATATAAAAAAACAAAGCCTGAACTGCATGCAGCATCTACCTTTAAAGCACCGTTCACACCTTTTGTAAACATTTGTGTTCTTGTCCTTTTTGCTGCCATTCTTGTGATCATGCTGTTTGCGGATGCAACACGCCCGGCGCTCTTGTTAACACCGGTTTGGTTTGGTTTCTTATTATTGATTTATGCACGAAAGAAACGCCGTGCGTCATAATGGACGGAAAAGCACAGCCTTTGCATTGGGCTGCGCTTTTGTTCATTTAACGATTTCTAATCCTGAACATATAATTTGCATTCAAAATGATTAAAACAAGTCCAATCACGATGATTGAGAAGAGTTGAGAGTGATTGGCTCCAAGGGAATACACAATCAGAATAAACATGGCACTGGTCAATAAGATGTTCATCATTTGATACGTGTGAAACAGTCCGCCAAGCATCACATGCTTTTCACCTTCGTCAGAAATAGCGAGCAGCTTTTTACTATAATCTTTGTCAGACGGGCTTGGGAGATTGCGATTAGGGTAGACAAGTTGTAGAACGGATATCGCTACATAAGAACTGATAATGGTGACGATAAATAAAGCAACATTGACGAGAATCAGCCAAATAGGCTGTTCGGTAACGATAGCCATACCGGTGGCAATTATGGACAAAATGGTACTCACCGTATTGGATAAAGTCGAATCAGTAAAGGTGCGATACTGTTTTGCTTCGAGTTCATCCTCTTCATCTCCAGATACCGAAAGAGATACTCTTTTCTTCATACGTGAAATCCCTGAAAAACAATAAACAATCAATACAATCGTCAATCCACTGATGACAAGTGTCGCTTCGAATGCAATATCAAGAAGTGTCATTTCAAATTCGGCAGCCAGCAGACAGTAAGCGCTGAGAAAGCCAAGGAGAGCACCTGAGAGAAGTTTGTATACAGTTTTCATGATAGTTCATCCTCCTCGAATAGAAAAATACGTTCAATGGGTTCCTGAAAAATTCGTGAAAGCTTAACAGCGAGCAAGAGAGACGGCATTAATTCATCGCGTTCCATTAAGCTGATGGTCTGACGAGAAACCTTTGCACGCTTGGCAAGCTCAGTTTGGTTCAAATCATCACGTGCACGAAGCTCTTTTAGCCGATTTTTCATTCTGTCACCTCAATTTTGATCTGAATCTTTCTTTGATTGTAAAACATGTTATTCAAATTGACAAGTAAAGTTGTCAATTTGATAAAAATAATTGTCAGATAAGATCATCTTTCTTCAAAAGGTAAACCATGATACGCTAAAAGAAAGAGAAACAGAAAATAGGTGATGCCCGTGTTCATTGACCAATTAAAAAATGACTTACATCAATCTCAACCGTTATTTATTGGAGAAGAAACAGCGTTCAAAGCTGCAGTCCTTGTCCCTTTGGTGCAAGTAAACGGAGAATGGCATATTTTATTTGAGGTGCGATCGCTCATCATGAGAAAACAGCCGGGAGATATTAGCTTCCCAGGTGGCAAACTCGACGGCAGCGAAACAGCACAGGAAGCTGCATTGCGAGAAACACATGAAGAGCTGGGCATTCCGCCAGAATCGGTGGAGATTCTTGGACAGCTTAGTCCTTACATTGCGTCTCCATCCTTCGTGGTCTACCCATATGTCGGGATCATTGATGAACAAAAAGTGAAACACTCCTTCAATCAAGAAGAAGTAGAAGAGACTTTTACTGTGCCTCTATCATGGCTAAGTCAATATGAGCCGTACCTACATCATGTATCCGTTCAGCCAACACCTGCTGAGGATTTCCCTTATGAAAAAATCATGAATGGTGAGAAGTACCGCTGGGGAAGCCGTTCGGTAGAGGAATGGTTTTATGATTATGAAAACTACACCATTTGGGGATTAACAGCCCGCATATTAAAGCATTTTGTGACCGTTGCAAAAAGAAATTCCTAGAGATTCGCTCTCTAGGAATTTGTTGTTTTCAACCGTTCTTTCGCTGTTTGTTTTCCTTTACCAATTGGAATAGGCGCTCTCGCTTGGCTCAGTCCATAGGAAGGCATATTCACATAGACAGATTCATACGAGCCGGCTTGAATTTGATAGGTTTCATGATAAATACCCACTGCGTCATTGTTCTGAGCCCTCTGATGGAAGTTCTTCCAAGCCGCCAAATGTTTTTCCATCTTCGCATAAGCCAGAAGGTCATCTGTTGATTTCCAATATTGGATCATCGCTGTCGTACGTAAGCCAAAGTAATTCTCTGTCCCGAGGAAACCAAGCTCATCTTGATGGGTATACAGCTCTTTGATCATGCCAGGCATCGCCATGAACACAGGCATCCATTGATGAACCGCCCAGCGTTTGTTGATCCGCATGCCGATAATAAACACAACAATCGAGTCAGAATTCTCTGTTGTAAATCTGCCAGCACGTATGTCTTTTTTCATTCATTTACCCTTCCTTCTTCATCAAGTGGGATGTTTCCGCGCACCAATCAATTCCTGCTTGAGCCACTCTTTTTCCGTAATCTAAAGTAAACAGCCAATACTTCGCATCTGCTTCATCTGGATAAAGCTCTTGAATGTTTTCTTCAATCGAAACATAGGTCTCATAACGGATACGAAGCTGCCTTTCATAATCCTGTAGCAGTACCAGCTTTTTCTCAATCGAAAGATATTGACCGAAGAATAACTTTAATAACACTTCATTTCGTTCCGTTGGTAACTGATCGAGAGGCTTTGCCAGCCACTCTCTTAACGTCTCCAGCCCTTTTTCAGTCAAATGATATTCCCGCTTGTCGGAGCGACCTGACGTAGAAGCAGGTGAAACCTCAGCAAGGCCTTCCTCGACTATTAACTTTAAAGCTGGATAAATTTGTCCATAACTAATTTTCCAAAAATGATGCAAGCTCTTATCAATTAATTGCTTCACTTCATACCCAGACTTACAATCTGTCGTTAAAATACCTAAAATCGCATACGTCGTATCATTGTATTTTTTCATATCAGCACACCTATCTAAAAGATATATCATTTAGATATATAATAATTGATATTCAGTGGAAAATACAAGCAGGTTTTAAAATTTTCTAAAGGAGGTGAAGAGATAACAGATTTTGTTCATTGTGTTTTGACATGATAATGGAGAAAAAATACACATGTTAACAGAGGAGGTACGTATGAGCAAATTGAAAATGTGGATCGTGTCTATCCTAACAGTGCTAGTCATTGGTGGAGGCAGCTGGACAGCATATCAAGCAATTGCACAAAAAAACTCATTGAACCATTCCTATGCATTTGCGTATAAAACGAAAGATAGAATGAGCTGGTTTAAGGTATCTGAGAGTAAAGGGAAAGTAACGGGGCATTTGAATGAAAAGTATGTAGAAGAAGTGAGATGGGATCCGCATATCTATAAAAAACAATTTGTCTTATCCGGCAGTTCAAAAGAAAACGGGTATGAATTCAAAGTCACACAAGGTAAAGAAACGATCGTATACGAAGTTCATTTTTCAGGAAAAGACCTTTCAGTGAAAAAACAAGGCGAAAAGAAAAGCACGATTTATAAGGCAATCAATCAAAAAAAGCTAGATAAATATCATAAAGATATTCAAAAACGATATGATTATCTATTCGATACCGCGGAAAATAGGTTTTATGATAGTATGAGAAACTTCAAGGAGAAAGTGGCGAAGATCTATGGTTTTCTCTATACGGCAAAGGACAAACAACTATTTTTACAGGTGAAAACGATGCATATTGAGCTTGGATGGACCGGCTCCCTTCTAATAACAACTGTTCCTGAAAAAGAGTGTAAGCCTTATAAAGAAATGAGATTAGAAGTTTCGGGTGAGACGGATGGAAGAAATTTTTTTATGGGCTATGAGCCCTCAATTGAAGATGGAATCATTCAAGGTTCCACTGATCGAGATGTAAAATCAATCAAACTTCCATTTAAAATGACAGGCGGTACCGTAGAGTTAAAAGCGGTCACGAAAAAGGAATATCAAAAACAAGCGAATGCTTTCAAAAAGCAGGCGGAAGAAAGAAAAAAATAGATGGTGGAAACCAGATGAGTAAACTTATCTGGTTTTTTATCATGGAGATAGTTCTTATTGATGATAAAAGGATATCGATGTATAAACAAGCGAGAAAGGTTGTTTTAATTAAATTAAAGAAAATCAATTTAGGTATATAGACCTTAATAAATTTTAAAAAAATAAATGTTGACGCTTTCATATAATCGATATATACTAAAAACAAATCCAATATAAATAAATTAGACATGTGACTGGTCATGCAGGCAGGATCTAAAAACGATGAGTTTCTTTAATTTGTCGTTTTAGGTCCTTTTTTTATTGCCAAAATATAGGTCTCATGTATGAGAAAAGGGGGAGAAACAATGGATTACACACAGGTTGCCAAAGATGTTTTAAAGCATGTTGGTGGTAAAGAAAACATTGCGCATCTTGAGCACTGTTCCACAAGACTTCGCTTCACACTAATTGATCAGAAAAAAGCAGATGTACCAGCACTAGAAAAAACACCAGGTGTCATAGCTGTCAGAATGTCAGGACAATGCCAAGTGGTGATTGGGAATGACGTGATTGAAGTGTATCAAGAGGTAACAAGACTAATGGGCAGCAGCTCATCGGGGCAAGTCGTGCCATCTAATCAGCCAAAAGAAAAAAGAAAAATAGGCACAGTTCTGTTAGATTTCATTGTCGGTGTCTTCCAGCCGCTTGTTCCAGCTATCGCAGGCGGAGGGATTTTAAAATCATTTCTTCTCCTTTTCTCTCTATTAGGCTGGATGGATGCAAAGGGTCAAACCTATCAAATATTGAACATGGTAGGGGACGCACCTCTTTACTTCCTGCCTTTACTAGTCGCTGTAACGACGGCGAATAAACTAAAGGTAAACCCATTGGTCGCATTATCAGCAGTCGGTGCGCTTCTTCTTCCGAACATGACGGCTATGCTTACTGAAGGTGCGCAATTGCTGTCATTCGACGTAAAAAATATAGCTTATGCGTATCAAGTGTTCCCAGCAATCCTTTCTGTATTGCTGTACGCTCAAATGGAAAAATTCTTTACACGATTTTCACCAAAACCAATTCGGATTTTCTTTGTTCCAATGATGTCATTAGTCATTACTGTACCAGTTACATTACTTCTATTAGGACCGATTGGTTTTACAGCAGGACAAGGTTTTTCATCCATCATTCTTGCAATGTTTAATACAGTAGGATGGGTAGCTGTCGCGATTTTAGCAGCAGTCCTTCCATTCATGGTCGCATCAGGTATGCACAAAGCGATGGTCCCTTATGCAGTCACAACGATGGGTACCCTTGGGAAAGAAGCACTTTATTTGCCAGCATCACTTGCGCATAATATTGCGGAAAGTGGAGCGTGTTTCGCTGTAGCACTACGCACAAAAGACAAGGTACTCAGATCAACAGCCATTTCGGCAGGGATTTCAGCATTTTTTGGTATCACAGAGCCTGCTTTGTATGGTGTGACACTTCAAAATAAGCGAGTCCTTGGAAGTGTCATGATTGGTTCGTTTGTTGGCGGGATCTTCATTGGATTAGTTGGTATACAAGCCTTTGTACTTGTTGGCCCTGGATTAGCAAGTATGTCGATGTTTATATCAGATGAGCTCCCACGAAATCTAATGTTTGCAGTCATTGGAGCAGTCATTTCCTTTATTGTCGCCTTTATCGCTGCTTTTGTATTAGGTAAGGATAAAACAGTAGAAGAAAAGACAAATGATCAAGCGGCATTTGCTGAACAAATTGGAGCAGGTGAAACATTCAAAAGTCCTGTGATTGGTCAAATGATCTCTCTATCTGAAGTAAAAGATGATATTTTCTCTTCAAAGGTCATGGGAGACGGAATTGCCATTGTCCCTTCAGAAGGAGCGCTTTACGCACCAGTAGATGGTGAGGTGACCATGCTGTTCGAAACAAATCATGCACTTGGTATGAAAACGGACCAAGGGGTTGAAGTACTATTCCACATTGGCATTGATACCGTTCAACTGCAAGGACAGTATTTTCATCCAAAAGTGCAGGCAGGAGAACGTGTTCAAGCAGGAGATTTACTGATTGAATTTGATGTAGAAAAAATCATAGCTGCAGGTTATGATCCAGTTACACTTGCTGTCATCACAAATACAGATCAATATGATATAAAGGTACAGCCATTACAAGAGGTCAATCGTCAAGATACATTGATGGTTGTCACACAATTAGGAGGCTAAACATATGACAACAATTAAAGGTTTTCCAAAAGGGTTTTTATGGGGCGGCGCAATTGCCGCCAACCAGGCAGAAGGCGCTTGGAATATAGATGGAAAGGGACCATCAGTTGCAGATATTGCAATGTATCGTTCCAATTTAAGTGTAGAAGATTATGAAGGACATCTTGCTGTGACTTCTGAAAATATAGATCGTGCAATAAAAGACCCAGACGATAAAAAGTACCCTAAACGAAGAGGGGTTGATTTCTATCACCACTATAAAGAGGATTTGGCTCTATTTGCTGAAATGGGCTTTAAAACACTTCGCATTTCTATTGCGTGGAGTCGGATCTTCCCTACTGGAGAAGAAGCTGAACCAAATGAAAAAGGGCTGCAATTCTATGATCGTGTATTTGCCGAAATGAAAAAACTCAATATAGAACCGATTGTGACACTCTCTCATTATGAAATTCCTTTAGCCCTTAGTGTGAAATATAACGGCTGGGTGGAAAGAAAAGTGGTCGATCTCTTTGTGAAGTTCGCCAATGTTTGTTTCGAACGTTATCAACATGATGTGAAATATTGGCTCACCTTTAATGAAATTGATAGTATTCACCGCCACTCATTTATTACAGCAGGAATTATTCCTGATCGTTGCCCAGAAGGTAAAGTAGAAGAGACGGTGTATCAAGCGCTCCATCATCAATTTGTTGCATCTGCTCTTGTAACAGCTGATTGCCATCGTATTATCCCAGGCAGTCAGGTTGGATGTATGCTGACAAAATTGACAACGTATCCGCATACGTGTCACCCGAATGATGTGGAACAAGCCTTAAAACAAAACTTAGAAAACTATTTCTATGCAGATGTTCAGGTGTTTGGCGAATATCCGGCACTGATTACACGGATGCTTGAGAGAAAAAATATTCATATTCAAATGGAAGCAGATGATCTCAACATTCTAAAAGAAAACACAGTCGATTTCATCTCATTTAGCTACTATATGTCTTTAACTGAATCAGCTCAAGAAGGGTTAGAACAGACAGAAGGAAATACGATTCGAGGAGTCAAAAACCCTTATCTGCCTTCAACTGACTGGGGCTGGCAAATTGATCCGGTTGGTCTGAAAATTTCTTTAATCGAACTGTATGATCGCTATCAAAAACCTCTTATCATTGTCGAAAATGGAATGGGTGCAAAGGATAAAGTTGAAAGTGATGGCTCTATCCATGACGACTATCGGATTAACTATTTTAAAGAGCATTTCCGTCAGATGAGAGAAGCGATTGAAGAGGGCGTCGATCTCTTTGGATATACGAGTTGGGGCTCCATTGATATTATTAGTGCAGGTACATCACAAATGTCAAAACGCTATGGCTTTATTCACGTAGATCAAGATGATGATGGGAACGGAACATTAAAACGATCTCGAAAAGACTCATTTTATTGGTACCAAAAAGTCATTGAGACAAATGGTGAAGCGCTTGATTGAACACCACAATCATGAAAATAGGTGATGACGATGTTTAAAATCAAAAAAGTTTTAAACTCGAGTGTGGTCCTGGCTGAAGATCAGAACCAACAGGAGATGGTTTTGTTTGGCCGTGGGATTGGCTATGGACAGAAACCGGGTCAAATGATAGAAGAGAAAAAAGCGGACCAAGTCTTTATGTCAGTCGATAACATGAGAGCAAAAGAATTTCTTCAATTGTTAGATTCTATGCCTCAAGAGTTTATCGATTTAACTCAGCGCATCGTCCAATATGCAGAAAAACGGTTAAATTCAAATCTAAATTCAGGCGTTTATTTTACCTTAATGGATCATTTGAATTTTGCTGTTGAACGACATAAAAAGAATATTAATATTACGAATCGCGTGTACTGGGAAATCAAAAATTACTATACTGAAGAATTTGAAGTAGGGAAGTACGCTCTTGAGTTAGTAAATGATACATTGGGCATACAATTACCAAAAGAAGAAGCTGCCAATATCGCCTTTCACCTAATCAATGCATTAGGTGAAGAATCCGATTCAAAAGATAGCATGAAATATGCCAAAATGATCGGGAGCATTGTCAATCTTGTGCGCTATACATTGAATATGAAAATGGACCAAGATAATATTCATTACAGTCGGTTCATTACACATGTGAAATTCTTTGTAGAGAGGTTTTATGCAAATAAATTACTGTCGGATCAAGAAAATGAGTTGTTTGAACAAATTGCACACTTGTATCCTCAGGCGATGGATGTTGCTTTTAAAATCAAAGATTATATTAAACAGGTGCATAGTATCGTCATTCCTAATGATGAGCTTACTTATCTTGCGGTACATATACACCGCCTCATATCTTATCAGCAATTAAAATAATGGTGGAACCACTTGCCTTGTGATCAGGCAAGTGGTTCTTTGCTGTGATCAATTTTTAATATTAAGTTCCGATAGGTCGTTCTGTTGTGCCAGGATTCGTCTCATTTAACGAATTGAAAGACACTGTTTGTCCGAAAACAACGATGGTTAAAGCAAGGATCAATAAACTCATTTTTTTCATTAGAATTCCTCCATTCAAATATAGGATGGTTCATGTGATAGGCTTCCTTCAAAAAGAGATAGGCTTGATGAATGGCACCTAAATCTTCAAAGTGTTTTGCAGCTAGTGCACTTAATTCACAGGCACCTTCAGCATCCTTTAATTCTTTTAGAATGCTGATTTCCTCGAAACAGGCTTGAGCTTTTTGAGACATATCCTCAGTAAAATATAGATGGTAAAGCAAATTCATTTTTGCTGTATAGATGGGGCATTTCTCTGATTCGTGTTTTTGGTTGACCAATTCGAAGTAATAGAGAGCTTGTGTTCTTTCATCAATAGAGAGCAGCTCTTTGACTAACATAAACATGGTGTGATGGAAATAGCACGATGAGAGGTAGTTTTCATCACTTAGAGCCTTTTCTAGAGCATCGATACATTTTTTCGATTCTCCAGCTTCGGCATACAGAATACTGATATTATGAAAAAGCTGTGAAGTTAGAAAATGATCATTTAGATTGTCAGCGATGTGTAATGCTTTTTTGTAGTAGTTTTCTGCTCTTGTGAAGTCGCCAATATCCATATAGTTAGCAGCGGCGATGACAATGGCTGTCGCTAATCTTCTTTCATATCCTTCATGACTTTTGAAAATATCTATAGCATTCTGAATATAGTGAAGAGAAATTAGGCTTTGACGAAGTAGCATATATAAGTTTGCGATTTTCGTATGGAATTCAGCTACTTCTATTTCATCCGGAATGTTTTGCAGTTTTTTCTCGGCAATTTTAAACAGTCCAATGGCTGATGCATAGTCTCTGTTATATGAAGCGTAAAGGGCTTTGTATAGGTAAAAATAGTATTCAATTAAGTCGTTTGTTTTAGAGGGGCAATCTAACTCTGTCTGTTCATTCAGTTTTTTACCTCTTCGTTCATATATCATGAGTTTATACTTGCCTTCTAGCAATGAATAATAAGTCAATACCTCCTGATTCTCTTCCATTTCTTGAAGCAATTGCTTTAATTCTGTGTACATTGCGTTAGCACTTTGTACATCATGTTTGCGAATCGCAATTCGCCAATCATTTAAACGGTTCCCCACCTGTTCAGCAGAAATGATAGCCATGAAATTTCACCTCTTTAAGATCCTTTCACCTGTTTCACTAAAAAACGATATCACAATTTTTGGAAGAATATAATCATTTCTGTGAGGTGATTGCCAAGAGGTAATAAAAAGGACCTATGGTCATGTGATGTACGAAATTGTAATGGTGATTGAATGTTTATACAAATGATTAAAATCTTTTTTTAATCGTCTAAAAAAGAAATATATACAATGGATTTTATGATTATGATCAAAAATATCACTGGTATATTACAAATAAAGAGATTTTAGTTAATCGCTGGGTAAGTTGGAAGGTCGATCTATTAAAGAAAATCAGTTATGATGATGCTAGATCAAATTTGGAATAGAAACGGATAGAAGCAGACAAAAATTAGTCTGTTGGAAAGGATGTTGATATGAAAAAAAGATTTAAAAACTTAAATTGGCAAATCACAGTGATTATGGCGACGCTGTTACTTGTTTTAGTGACTCTGTATATGTCAAAGAGATACTTTTATAGCAAAGAAATCGAATTGCTGACAGAATCTTGTCAACAAGTAGGCGGCAAAATCATACTAGAGACTAATAGTTTGTCTATGGATTATTCATTTGAGTGCCAGGAAAAGTAAAACAGGCAGAAAGGCTGCCTGTTTTATTCCAACTTAAAACCCTAAATCTTGAAGCCATTGATTTAATCTGGTCTCCCGTTTCTCGGCAGTTGACTCATCATCATATCTCCCTAAATGTAAGCTAGCCGTTATTTCTCCGTCATTCATAAACATGATTCTTTCAGAACGAAGAGCAACCTTTGGGTCATGTGTGACAAGCAGTAGTGTCGCTCCTTCAGAATGGATTTTAGAAAATATATTCATCACTTCCTTCGTTGCATGGGAGTTAAGAGCACCTGTTGGTTCATCAGCGAAAAGAATGTCTGGTTCATTCATAAGTGCTCGACAGATAGAGGCTCTTTGAAGCTGACCTCCTGATACTTCTGACAAATATCTATCTGCTAAATGATCAATATTAAGTTTCTCCATTAAATATCTAGCTCGCTCATTCACTTCTTTTCTTGGCTTTTTCTTTGTTAAGTAAGCTGCAGCAATGATGTTATCAAATAGAGTAAGATTTTTTAGTAAGTGGCTGTGTTGAAAGACAAATCCCATATCTGTTAAACGCAGAGCAGTTAACTGTTTATCTGTCATTTCTGATAATAAACTGCCTTTATATTTGATCTCTCCTGTTGAGGCTGATTCTATCCCGCTAAGCTGATAAAGCAAGGAGGTTTTCCCGCATCCGGAAGGTCCCATAATGGTCACAAATTCCCCAGGATTTATCGATAAATAGATATCTTTAAGAATGATTTGTTTCTGTCCTTTTAAAGAATCAATTTGCAAAGACAATCGCTTTGTTTCAATCAAGTGTTCCATGTGAAACATCTCCTTATGAAAGTGTATGACGTGTAGTTTGACTAGTAAAAAACGTCTTCAATAACGAAGCAGTTAAAGCTAAGCTGACAATCAATAGTGTGATTGGGTACACAACTGACACCCATTGTGGTGCCAGCCACTGGAGGCTTGATGCCCCTAAGGATGCGCCACCTACACTCATTAAAGCTGGTCCAATCGTGTGGACAGCGATCGTGCCAATAAATGTGCCCAAAAAGATAACGACGATAAAACTTGTGATATATTGTACTGTTACATCTTTTTTAGAAAATCCAATCGTTCGTAATAAATGGTTTCGGCTTGAATCTTTTGCTTTTAACATGTGCAGAAACATGAATAACATCAAACTGGCGGTTCCAAAAGCAGCTAATGTAGAAAAAAATGCAACGACTTTTACTAAAGATGCTGTGCTGCCGATTGTTTGATGAACGTATTCTTTCATATCTGTCACTTTTGCAGGAGATATCTCTTTTTCAAATACTGTCTTTTTCTTCGCAATTTCTACTCCTTGGTTTAGTTGGATTTGAATAGTTTTCCAAAGAGTTGTTTGAGGAAATGGTTGTGATATTGCTTTTGCTGTTTTCCCGCCGTTGGTGACATCCTGATAAATGCCAGTCACAGTTTTTTGAATTTCCTGCCCGTTTGTTACGAGAGTAATTTTTTCTCCAACCTTTTTCTGAAGTGAATCTGAGCTGAGCACTGATAAGGCAATTTCTTTATTCTTTAAAGGCTGTCGCCCTTGTAAATAGGTGAGAGGAAATGCTGAGAGATTACCTGTTTCTAAATAGAGTGTTTCTAATGAATTCTCCTTTGATTTTGCCTGAAGAGAAGTTGTTTCATATATGGCTAATGCATGAATATCTCGATCTTCACGGATCATTGATTCTATTTTATTAGTATTTTCCTCTAGATGATTTCCTTGTCGTATATCAATTCGAAGGTCACTTTGACCAGAGCCAAGATATGTGATGAAATCCGGCGATTGTAAGGTGTACCATAGCTGAATAGGCAGCAGCATCAAAAATGTACAAAGGGCCATAATACAAGTAATCGTTGTGTACAACTTCTTTCGTGATAACAGATCTTTTAAACCAAGCCAAATATTGACTGATATGAACCTGTTTTTCTTGAGATGCAAGGGTATTTGTTTTTTATCATTCGTTGAAATGACGCTACCTTGAAGTGCTTGAGCGGCTGATACTCGACCAAACTTTCTTAGGACAGTATAGCTGCAAGAAATGATGATCATTGCCATCACAATAGAAACACAAAGCGGGATGAACCAATAAGTAAAAGAAGGCTGATTCCCCATGTATCGCTGAATATTGGCTGTAAACATATCACCAAATATAAGAGTTAACCCATATCCTGCTATACACCCTATACCAGCAAGGAAGGCATACTTTCCAACGTATAATTGCTTGATTTTTGTTAAAGGAATCCCAAGCACCTTCAATATTCCAATTTCACGTTCGTCCTCTTCTATAGAAGCCGTCATAGCAAGATGAAGAGAGAGAAGAGCTATACCGATGAGCAGCATGCAAACAAGTAGGAGAATGGCAATCACCATTCCATCTGTCAATGCGTTCAGCATACGCAGCAAAGGTAATGTGACAGCTGGACCTTGTTGTGGAAGCTGTGATGACTGGTAGATTGCTTGAAAGGCATCTGCCTGCGCGGCATCATGCAGTAAAAATTCAATTAAATATTCCTTTTTATGAAACACTTGATTCATTGCGTCCCAATCCTTGTGATGAAGAAGGAATCTTTTCGAACTAACAAGACTGGGGTTCATTTGTGCATCTCGCAAGAATGCTTTAATACGGAAAGAGAATTGATTAGACCCTTTCCCAATCAGTAACGTTTCTCCTATTTTGAGATGATATCTTTGCTGAAAATAGATAGGGACAGCCACTTCACCTTTACTGACAGTGAGCTTTTCATTTTGTTCATTTAAAAGAAAATCAAAATAACGATTTTGTTTCACAAATAAATGATCCATCACACCTGCTTTGGCGGGTTCGTTTCCGAATTTGATATTTGCATGTTCAATTGGAATCATTGGGACGATTTGATGTGCTTTTACCATGGACTGCTTGCTTGAAAATGCCTCAATATCTTTTTCCTTTAGGCTGCCGTCATGCATTTGGACAAAGTCTGGTGCCTTGGCTGAATGGAGCAGATTAGAAATGGAACCATTCAGTTGTACTGTCATTTGAGCGGCACTTGTTGCTAGAAATGATGTCATCATAATGCATATGGTTAAACCGATGGAAATGAGACGGTGGCGGGTTAAGTCCTTCTTTATAAACGTCAGTCTCATGAGGCTGATTCTCCTTCATGTTGCAGCATATTTTTTGTTAAATAGGCAAGGGCAAACATGAAAGTACTGACTATTAGTACTGTCACATACATGTTTGCTGAAAACGTATTGAACAAGAATCCATACATCAATTGACCAAGCGGAGCAGCACATTGAGAAACCATTGTCAGATTGGCCATCACTTTTCCTAATTGACTATTTGGCGTTTTCTTTTGAACATGTGAAATCACAACGATTGAAATCATTGTAAGAAGCATAGCAATCGGAAGACATCCTGCTAGAAAGAGAAAATAAGCTGGATAAGTGCCAAATTGAAGAGCTGTGTTGGATGTAGAGAATGCGACAGGTAGCAAGATGATCGCGATGACGATCAGCCAGCGATATAAAGTAGGGATGCGCCAATGCTTTGCTACAAGTCCAACTAGCAGAGCTCCTGCGATGACAGCGAACTCAATCAAGCCCATGCCTACACCATACATGGTGTCACTGCTTTTCATTGTGACCCTTAAAATGATTGGACCACCTACGATAAAAAAGGGCGTGAGGATGAAATTTAACATTGCAGCAAGCAACATGGCTCTTTTTAAAAATGGCTGACTGCCAATATAGGAAAATCCCTGTTTCATATCTTTTACAAGCACTTTGCCCATAGTTTCCGTTAGGGGGCTAGGTGAGAAGGATATGTTTAACCGTAAAAGCATGCATGCTGATAGAAAAAACACGATGGCACTGGCACCTATAATGGATTGACTTCCAATCAGTCCGTACAGAACCCCGCCGATAATAGGAGCGAGAACACCTGAAAGTGCCTGCACGCCATTGACGATCCCGTTTGCTTGTTCTAATTGTTCCTGTTTTACTAACTGTGGAATGCTCGACATCACAGCGGGAGCATAGAACGTACTCATCACACCAAGAAGCACCATGACCGCTCCGATCATAAAGAGTGAATCATTGCCTGAGAATAACCAAAAATAAAAAGCCAGAATCATGATGCCGGTGAGAACATCAAATAAAATCATCAAGTTCCTTCTGTTAAACCGGTCAGCGATTGCGCCTGCTAAGGGGGAAAGAAGGAGCGGGACATTGGATAAAGCGAACAGTAAGGCATATAAGTCAACACGCTGAGTCATATCCAGCACGTGTAAAGATAGAACAAACCGAATTAAGGAAGACCCAAAAACGGAAATAATCTGTCCAAGCACGAGGTAAATAAAGTGGGATGAACCTCTTTTAGATAATAAAGCCATGGGTATCACTCTCCTTCTAGACCGACCGTCAGTCTATAGTGTATGCAGGATTGGTATTGAAGTGACCAATCACTGATTATGTTCATCAAGTTCTCCAGATAAACGTTTCAGAAGAAAGGAGAAGCTCCCCTTTTCTGCATGTAATGAGGATTCGAGGATATCGATAAAAGCTAGCGCGCGCTGCATACTCTCTTCGGCTGTCCATTGAAAAAGGCCCTCATCAAATATGACCTGTGCAGAAGCAAGAAGGAATTCCACCGTTTCTTGCGGGTACTTTGTTTTGAATGTCCCTTCTTCCACCCCTTGCTGAATGACATCAGCTAAAACGGGTGATAGTTCTTTAATCGCTTTGATTAAGCTTTTTTGGTGCATCTCTGCATTAGAAGGCTGATGGAATTGTTCAATCATGCCCTGTTTATTGCTTCCTTGCTGAGGCGATTGCGCCATGATAATGCGAAATAGTTTGTCGACGACTGGAAGGTCTGGCTCAGCCGCAATACGCTTCGCCACGATGATATCTGCTTTGATAATCCTGTCAATAATGGCATCCATCACTTCTTCTTTGGATGAAAAGTAATAATAAAAAGTGCCTTTTGCAATGCCAACAGCTTTCAGAATGTCGATAATCGTTGTTTGCTGATAGCCTTTGGTAGAAAAAAGCTCTTCGGCTGCGTTTAAGATGTCATTTTTACGTTCTTCAGGATGTTTAACTGTTCTCATAAAGCCATCCTTTCTTTTGACTAGACTGTCGGTCGGTCTCTTGATTTGATTAAACCCTTTTCAATGTATCTTTGTCAATGCCTCATTTTTAAACACTTTGCATTTATTGTGCAATGACACTATGATACATTGAATGAAAATACCTTCAGGAGAGATGCCTCATGAAATTTTTAACCACTGAATTGGCACAAGAAATGGTTGAGCGTACGATGCGTATTTTAGATAAAAATATCAATGTGATGAATGCGGATGGTGTCATCATTGGTTCTGGTGAACGAAACAGGATTGGTCAGAAACATGATGGTGCACGACTTGTTCTGACAAGCGGGGACAGTGTGGAAATTGACCACGAGGCGTCCTTACACTTAGAAGGAGTGAGACCAGGAATCAATTTGCCTATTTGCTTTCGTGAACAAGTAGTTGGTGTGATTGGCATTACTGGTGAGCCAGAGGACATTCGGCATCATGCCGAGCTGGTGAAAATGGCGGCTGAGCTGGTGTTAGAGCAGTCTTTTCTGCTTGAACGAGTTCAGTGGCGGCAGCGAATAGAGAGTGAAATTGTCAATCAGTTAATTTCTGATTCGGACGTTGGTGATCATCAGCTAAAGAACCGAGCTGCATGGCTGGGAATGGATTTAGATAAACGCCGAATGGCCATCATTTTTCAGCCAGTTCCATCCTCAGAAGACGCTGTGCATAAAATGATTCATGCGATTCAATACAATAAGAATGTGGATGATTTGCTTGGCATGACCTTTCGTCATGAATTGGTTCTTTTAAGGCAGCCGATTTCTGATCATTTTTTAAAGCATGTGGTTGGGCAGCTGCAAAGAACAATGGAAAAAGCAGTAGGAGGCCAGGTGCTGGTGGGGATAGGGACTGTCGCCGCCGACATAAGCCAGCTGTCATTGTCCTTTGAGCACGCAAGAGATTCCTTGAGGTTGGGGAAGGCTCTTGATCCGAAGGAAAGTATTTATTTTTTTGAATCTTATCAGCTGGAAAGGCTATTGATTACTGCAGGAGCTGTTGAAGAAAACAGTAGTTGGGTTGACTTTTACAAGCCAATAATACAAGAAGCGGAGCTTGCCCACACATTAAGAATTTACATTAAAGAAGGCGGTGATTTACAAAGAATTGTTGATCGTTTATTTATTCACAGGAATACATTGCGATATCGTTTAGATAAAATACAAGCTTTGACTGGAAAAGATCCCCGTCATGTGAAACAGTTGATGGAGCTTTATATGGCGCAGTTGATGAGTCAACTATCTTAATTGTGCATATGCACAATTGAATAAAGGAATAAATGAAAAAATTTCATCTAGATTCACAACCCGATCCCAGTTAGTAAACGCTTACAATTAAAGAAAGACATTTTGGGGGGATCAAAAATGAGTGGAGATGTGACAGTAAGTACACTAGGAGCCATGACGGCACTTGTGGTTGCGATTGTTCTTATTCTAAAAAAAGTATCACCTGCATATGGCATGCTGGCAGGTGCTTTCATAGGCGGCTTGGTAGGCGGTGTAGATATTGTTCAGACCGTCAACGTCATGATGGAAGGCGCTAAGGATATGATTCCAGCTGTCCTCAGAATTATGGCGGCAGGTGTCTTGGCTGGCGTTTTAATTGAGTCGGGTGCAGCTTTATCTATCGCCGAGGCGATTGTGAAGAAGCTTGGAGAGGCGAGGGCGTTATTAGCACTTGCACTGGCAACCATGATTTTAACAACAGTGGGTGTTTTTGTAGATGTAGCTGTTATCACGGTAGCGCCTATCGCACTTGCCATTGCCAAACGGGCAAAGCTGTCAAAAACGGGGATTTTACTCGCCATGATTGGAGGCGGGAAGGCAGGGAATATCATGTCACCGAATCCAAATGCCATTGCCGCTTCTGATGCTTTTGGTGTACCGCTTACTTCAATGATGGCTGCGGGTGTCATTCCGGCTGTGTTTGGATTGGCTGTTACATATGTGTTAGCTAAAAAGCTTGCAAAAAAAGGGACACCTGTTCTTGAAGAGGAAACCGCGTTAAGCAAAGTTGAAGTGCCAGCTTTTTTTCAAGCACTTGCGGGTCCGCTTGTCACCATTTTATTGTTGGCTTTAAGACCGCTTTTTCAAATCAATATAGACCCAATGATCGCCTTACCGATCGGAGGCATTATAGGCGCTCTTTTCATGAAAAAAGGGAAGTTTCTCAATGATTATGCGATGTCGGGGCTTCATAAAATGTCGGGTGTAGCGATTATGTTATTAGGGACAGGCACACTAGCAGGAATTGTATCAAATTCTTCCTTAAAAGATGTGTTTATTCAAGCACTCGATGCTTCGGGATTACCACCGTATTTACTTGCACCAGCTTCAGGGATATTTATGTCAGCCGCCACTGCTTCGACAACAGCAGGAACGGCGGTAGCGAGTGGCGTATTTAGCGGTACACTCATTGGGCTTGGTGTATCGGCTCTTTCAGGAGCAGCCATGATTCATGCTGGTGCAACTGTGCTTGATCATATGCCGCATGGGAGCTTTTTTCATGCAACAGCAGGAAGTGTTCAAATGGACATCAAAGAGCGGTTGAAACTCATGCCTTTTGAATCGTTAATTGGTTTGACATTAACTGTCGTATCGACCATTATTTTCGGCGTTTTTCAGTTGTTTGGCTGATGACATTTGATAAGAAACGAGGGGCTTTAGGATGAAAATTGTGATTGCACCAGATTCATTTAAAGAAAGTTTATCTGCATATGAGGTAGCATGTGCCATCGAACGAGGATTTCATGCGATTTTGCCAGACGCTGAATATATTAAACTTCCCATGGCAGATGGAGGAGAGGGAACTGTTCAATCACTAGTTGATGCGACCGGCGGGTACATGATCAATCAAGTAGTCACAGGCCCGCTTGGTGACCCTGTCGATGCCTTTTTTGGCATGTTAGGAGACGGTGAGACGGCCGTTATAGAGATGGCCGCAGCCTCTGGGTTACACCTTGTTCCGCAAGAAAAACGCAATCCGTTATTTACGACATCGAAAGGAACTGGGGAATTAATGATTGCGGCACTAGATCAAGGAGCAAAGCATGTCATCATTGGGCTTGGCGGAAGTGCAACAAATGATGGCGGCGTTGGGATGATGCAAGGATTAGGTGCGGCTTTTCTTGATCAAGCAGGACAGGAGCTATCGCCAGGCGGTGGAGCCCTTCATCAACTAGCTTCTATTGATCTATCTGGACTTGACCCAAGACTGCAATCCGTTCGGCTGGAGGCAGCCTGTGATGTGGATAATCCTTTAACAGGTAAGAGAGGAGCGTCTGTCGTATTTGGTCCTCAAAAAGGTGCAGATGAAGAAATGGTTCAAGTGTTAGACAAGAATTTAGCTCATTTTGCTCACATAGCAGAAAAGCAGTTTACTGTATCCTTTGAAGATGCAGCGGGGGCAGGAGCGGCAGGAGGGCTTGGTGCGAGTTTATTAGGCTTTTTACACGCCGATTTGCAAAGAGGAATTGACATTGTGCTGAAGGCTGTTCAGTTTGATGATGTCATCAAGGAGGCAGACCTAGTCATTACTGGGGAAGGCCGAATTGACCAGCAGACCATTTATGGAAAAACCCCAATCGGTGTAGCCAAAGCAGCAAAGCAGTATCACCTGCCTGTGATTGGTATCGCGGGCTCCCTCTCAAAAGACAGTGCTGTCGTACATGAGCATGGCATTGATGCACTTTTTAGTATCGTTCCAGGTGTAACTTCTCTTTCTGAGGCAATGAGAGATGGGGCTATTCATGTAGAAAGAACCGCTCGAAATATTGCGGCTGCTATATCAATTGGAAGAAATAAGTAAACGATGAAAAATGTTTCCTTTTCTATCACATTATTTCTATAGAAATGTGGTAAAATTGTATGAAATGCTATAGAAAGTTGGAGGAAACACAAATGTCTAATCTACCAAATTGTCCTTCATGCAGTTCAACGTATACTTATGAGGATGGCAGTCTGCTGGTTTGTCCTGAATGTGCGCATGAATGGTCACTTGAACAAGAACAAGCGGCAGAGGAGCAGCTTGTGGTCAAAGATGCGAATGGAAATCTATTAAGTGATGGGGATACGGTCACTGTCATTAAAGATTTAAAAGTAAAAGGCTCTTCTTCCGTTTTAAAAATAGGAACGAAGGTCAAAGGCATTCGTTTAGTGGAAGGCGATCATAACATTGATTGTAAAATTCCTAGCTTTGGGGCAATGAAGTTAAAATCAGAGTTTGTGAAAAAGGTATAATAACGAAAGGAGGCTGTCAGTAGAGGCCTCTTTTTCATTTCTTTATTTATAGGTGAAAGGAATAATCTTAAAAAAAATTCCATACATATATACCTGTTGAAAAAGGTTCATTTTAAAAAAATCAAGCCTCTTTTCACATAAAAGATTGTTGTTTTCTTAACCCTACCTTAAAAAAGGCAGAGGATTCTCTAAATTTTGCCTAATCCCCTTCACAACTTTTGGGCATTGCTGTACCATATGGAAGTGTTCTTCTATTTTTAACGGATCATGGTGTTTATCAGGAAATAGATGATAGATGATACTTAGACAAAGAAGGAGAGGTAACGTGACGAACGTTTTAGAACTGCATAATGTATCTAGGCATATTCACGGGAAAAAGATCGTTCAAGACTTGAGCTTTTCTGTCCAAGCGGGCGAAGTCTTTGGCTTCTTAGGACCAAACGGCGCAGGGAAAACAACAACCATTCGTATGATGGTCGGTCTTTCTCCAATTACATCTGGTGACATTCTGATTAATGGCCATAGTATTCAATCCTCATATCAGCATGCCATCCAAGATGTTGGTGCCATTATTGAAAACCCAGAAATGTATAATCATTTAACAGCCAGACAAAATCTTGTTCACTTTGCCAGAATGAATGGGAAAGTGGATGAAGGGCGAATTGATGAGCTGCTAGAGCTGGTCAGCTTACAGCACGTGAAACATAAGCGTGTCCGAACGTTTTCATTAGGCATGAAGCAGCGTTTAGGCATTGCGCAAGCACTTATACATAGACCAAAACTACTGATATTAGATGAGCCGACCAATGGACTTGATCCAGAGGGAATTCGCATGATACGAGATTACTTGAGAAGGCTTGCAAAGGAAGAAGGGCTAGCTGTCATTGTTTCAAGTCACCTCATGTCAGAAATGGAACTGATGTGTGATCGTTTTGCGATTATCCAAAAAGGAAAGCTGATTGCGATTGAGGATCAGCGTGCAGAGACGAATCAAGACGATTTGGTCAATTACCGAATGAAGGTCGCATCTGGTGAGCTGGCAGAAGCGCAGAAGCTCATCGGCGCATTTGAGGAAGGCACGACTGTAAGAGAAGAGGAGCAGTATTTATTCTTCTCCTTGCCAGAAGAGAAAATGCCGGAATTGATTCGTCATTTGAGCGGCGCGTCCATTCATTTGTACGAAATCAAAATAGAAAAACAAACCTTAGAAGATAAGTTCTTAAGCTTAACAGGTAAAAAGGAGGCAGACGTATGATACGCCTCATTCAAAACGAGTGGATGAAGATCAGTTATCGTGTTGGAACTTGGATTATGGTTGGACTTCTTGTTTTAGGTATGATTGCCACACTGATCTTTGCAGTGAAAACAAATGACAAAGATCAAGCTTCGGGTGATTGGAAAACCGAGCTGAGAATGGACAATAAAGAAAAGAAACAAAAATTGAAAGAGAATGATTTAGGATTTTATAAGAGATCCCTAGAAAAGGATATAGCAATTAATGAGTATCGCATCAAACATGATTTGCCTCCTGCGGATCAATTTGGTAAAAATGCATGGGCTTATGTGAAGATCAATGCTGATTTGCTTCAGCTGGTCGGTGTATTCGTGATTATCATTGCAGCCACGATTGTCTCGGCTGAATATAAGCATGGTACAATTAAATTATTGTTAATTCGTCCACCATCAAGAATGAAGATTCTCTTATCTAAATACTTTACCGTTCAACTTTACTCACTATTTCTTATCGCGGTTCTATTTGTCCTATCATTTATCTTAGGTGCGATATTCTTTGGATTAAATCATGATTATGTGTATTTGTCCTATCAAAATGGTGAAGTCATTGAACGATCTCAGCTTGCAAATATGGTTTCGTATTATTTGGCACATTGTGCTATGTTTGTTGTACTAGGGACACTTTCTTTTGCCATCTCAACGGTATTTAGAAGTGAGGCCATTTCTATTGCGATCAGTGTGTTAGCCTATATTGTTGGAGCATCCATCACAAGTATTTTGATGTTCTTCTTTGATTGGGCGAAATACTTATTGTTTGCAAACGATCCTGCACAATATTTTGCAGACACACCTACTTTTATCGAAGACATGTCTCTAGGATTCTCATTAACAGTCCTAGTGATCTATTGGGCTATTTTCTTAGCCATTGCCTTAATTGTCTTCCAAAAACGAGAAGTAAAAACAGGTTAATTTAAATTTTTAGGAGGTTTACACATGATTAGTCGTAAAGGTGAAAAAATTATGGGGATTATTAGTATTGTCCTCAATGCCATTGGTGTTGGATTTGGAGCATTAATCCTCTCGGTAGGTCCATCATTTTATAATGAAATTAATGAAGTGTTACAAGAGGAAGGCGAAACATTACCGATTGAAACGCTTCAAGCTTCAGTTAATGCATTTGGTACGCAGTTTATGGTCGTTTCTGGAATTGCAGCAGTGCTATCGATTGTCGCTGTGATTCTTTTGAAAACAGACCGCCGTGCCGTGATTTCAGGTGTTCTTTTCTTGGTGTCTGCTGTGACTCTTTTAATTGGAACAATCGGTCTTGCATTCGCTCCAATGGTTCTATTGTTTATCATTGGATTAATGTCTCTTATTAGAAAGCCGAATACAGACATTCACACGAGTGAATATCCTTCATAAAGAAAAAGACATGCGTCGCTGTGCGCATGTCTTTTTTTATTTAAATAATGCCTATCAGTTTGGCAACGATCAGTAGAACAATACTGAATCCCCACATCCAAAAGAATGAGTAGCGAATATGTTTTCCCATATCGACTCCTGCAAGACCGATCGCAAGCCAAACGGCTGGAGCGAGTGGACTGACAAAGGTTCCTATGATGTTTCCGATCATCATGGCATACGCCGCGGAAGTGCCCGTCACACCAACCTCAGATGTGATGGATTCGACAATTGGCAGAAGTGCATAATAATAAGCGTCTGTACTTGTCAGCATATCCAGTGGTACCCCAAACATCCCGACAATGATATGTAAAAATGGAAGTAGGAAAGCAGGTAGAATTTGAATGCTGTCCACAGCGATAGCTTTTAGCATTCCCGTTCCTTCGAGAATGCCTAGAAACGAACCTGCGGAGAAAATAACAGCGGCCATCATGAGTGCACTAGGTGCATGCGCCTTGATTCTCTCCATTTGTACATCCACTTTCGGATAGTTAATTAATAGTGCGAGAGAAAGACCAATCATAAACATATAACTAGCCGGAATCACGTTGAGCACAAGAAGGACAACTACGGCTATAAACAGAATGAAATTCACCCAAATCAAGTGATAACGTTTTAAAGCGGCATCACCTGTCTCGCTAATGGATTGAATAGCCCGGTCCCAATCTGCGCCTTCTAATTGAACAGCAGCGATTTCATTTGCGGCGATTTTGACGCGAATGCGTTTTTCTTCTCTTTTTCCTAAAATAAATGCCATCCCTAATACGAGAACGACCCCAATGAGCTGAATGGGGATGAGCGGCACCCAAAGTTCGGATGGGTCCATGTTCAACACACTTGCTGCCCGTCCTGTGGGGCCAGCCCACGGCACCATATTCGTTAAGCCGGCACTCGTCCCGATCAGTAGCAGCAATAAGTACGGACTCATATGTAATTTTTTATAAAGTGGAAGCAGTGCAGGTACAGTTAATAAAAATGTAGTCGCTCCTGCTCCGTCTAAATGAGCGATGACTCCTATTAGAGCTGTCCCCATCGCAACCGTGACTACATTTCCCCTAGTCAGTTTAATCAGCGTTTTTATTACAGGTTCAAAGAACCCTGTATCTTGTAAAATGCCAAAAAATAAAATGGCGAAAATGAACATGGTCGCCACTGGCAGTACTTTGATAATCCCTTCTTCAAAAAATGTTTGAATGTCATTAATCCCAAATCCTGCGATGAATGCCCCGATTAAAGGCACCATGACCATGGCAACAATTGGACTTGCTTTCCCCCAAATCAGCAATACAACAATCGTTAAAATAATCAACAATCCAACAAACGTTAACATAAGTCCCTCCCCCTACAATAAACCGTTTACATTTTCTTGCTCTTTTTATGACAATGCAGTCCCATATCTGCATTGAAAAAAAGGGTATCAAAAATATGAGTATTAGGCAACCGCTTTCATACCTATAAAATGGTGAAAAAGGATGGTCGAACCAGTATTGGCGCAGGATGAAACATGTCAAAAAATTTAGATAAAATATAAAGATTCAAGTTTATATATAAAATACATAAATTTATATAGGTATTTAGATTTATTAAAATGAAAGAAGCGTCCAATGAGTAGACGCCTCTTTCAATCTATTTTTTCAAAATAATGTACTCGTAAGGATCAAGGTGAAGCTCTTGAGGCACATGTTGCCCTGTCAGCATATTTTGATAGCTCTCTTTTGAATCTAGTGAAAGGAGCTGCTGCTTTTCCGTAAAATTCATCATAAACACATAGTCCTGCGACCCATCTGTTCGTTTTTGTACACTGACTCCCTCTGGAATCACCGCTGATAGGACGGGTTGTATCTTCATTTCTGCGATGAGTTCCCCGTAAAACTCATCATAAAAAATCTCCTCATTTTCGGAAGCCATATAGTATGCTTTTCCATCTCCAAAAGGATGGACAGTCAGGGCTGGCTGTCCTTCGTAGCAGCCGTTCTCAAAATGTCCTAACACAGAGGCCGTTTCAGGATGAATGGATTCGCAATATTGCCCGACATGGTAGGTGCGTCCATTTCCTGTGGTCATTAATACATGTTCATCTGGCATCAATGTGTTGATTTCCTCAGCCCAAATGCCAAGTACATGGCGGAGAGGACCGGGGAAACCGCCGAGGAAACAGAGGTCGTTTTCATCGACCATGCCGCTCCAGTACGTTGCCACAAAAATGCCGCCCTCTTTGACAAATGCTTCGATCTTTTCTGCCACGCCTGGTTTGATCATGTAGAGCATTGGACCAACGAGCACACGATAGGATGAGAAATCCTTTTCCATGCCGACAATGTCAACAGGAATGCCTTTTTTCCAAAAGCTTCGATAGTGAGTTTGACAAGCCTCTACATAGCGTTTGTTTGTATTATTTAAGCCTTGTGCATCATCAATGGCCCAGTGGTTTTCCCAATCGTATATGATGGCGACTTCTGGTTGAACGGATGTCCCCGCGATGGGTTGCAGCTGCTCCAGCTGTTTCCCTAGATCAGCGACCTCTTGAAACACTCGCGTATGTTCATGTCCGGAATGATCGACTACCGCGCCATGGAATTTCTCAGAGGCACCTCGACCCTGTCTCCACTGGAAATAAAGCACTGAGTCTGATCCGTGGGCAATCGCCTGCATAGCAGACAGATGAGCCATTCCTTGATGTTTGACTTTATTCACATCATGCCAATTCACGAGGCTAGGCGTGCTTTCCATCACGAGAAATGGCTGACCGTCCTTTAATGAACGATATAAGTCGTGAACGAAGGCAACGTTTGACGCTAATTCAGCGGTTGTTTCCCTGCCGCTATGCCATGCTGGATAGCTATCCCATGAAATTACGTCGACCTCTTTTGCAAATTGATGATAATCCAGTCCAAGAAATGGGCGCATATGCGGGTAGTCGCCCATAAAGTTGGTGGTCACTGGAATATGGGGCGTCAATTCCCGAAGCGGTTCAATTTCATTTTGATAAAAATTGATCGTTTGCGCTGTGACAAAGCGTTTCCAGTCTAGGTTCATCCCGTGAATCATGTGCTCCCCGTGCGGTGCAGGTGACTCGATTTGTGACCAATCACTATACGTGTGGCTCCAAAACCCCGTCCACCATGCTTGGTTTAAAGCTTCAAGGTCATGATTGTACTTGTCTTTCAAAAAGTCTCGAAATGCTTCCTGGCAGAGATCACAATGACATTCGCCGCCGTACTCATTCGAAATGTGCCACATGATCAGTGCTGGGTGATCCTTGTAGCGTTCAGCGAGCAAACGATTGAGTGTATTCGTTTTTTCTCGATAAACCGGTGAGGTGAAGCAATGATTATGGCGAAGTCCATGTAAGTTACGCTGACGGTTCGCTTCGACGCGCAATACCTCTGGATATGCTTGCGAGAGCCATGCAGGTCGTGCCCCGCTTGGCGTTGCAAGAATGGCGTGTGCCCCCTGTGCTGCCAAGCGGTCCATGATGTCATCCAGCCATGTAAAATCATATTGACCTTCTTTTGGCTCTAGCTTACTCCATGCGAAAATGTTGATGGAGAATGTTTGACAGTGTGCAAGCTTCATTAATCGAAAATCTTCGTCAATGATCTCCGGCATATGAAGCCATTGATCTGGATTATAATCGCCACCATGCAAAAAGCCTTTCACATTGGGGTGAACGAGTGGGTAACGCTTTCCCATTTTGTCACGTCCTATCCTTTTAATTACGGTGTCATTTGTTTAAATACGTCTAGAGAAGGCAGTGCTTTTCCGTTGAAATCAAACATCGCTTGATTTTCCCAAGCATTTCCGGCCGTACCTGTTGTTTGGATATAAGCCAGCCCATATTGACTTGACCACGGAGCACCTTTCGCTGGAATCCAAAGCGGCTCCCAATAAAAGAAACCTTTCCCGCGATTGTTTTTCACTTGTGAAATTTTTTCTGATAGATCTCGTATAAAAGATGCCTGGCCTTGAGGTGAAGCTGGGTAGCCGGCAGTATTGACTGAATCTTGGTTAAATGAGTTTTCTAGGTTGTCGCCATTTGCTGTTGTAAAACCGTAGGCGGTTTCTACCACGATGACGTCTTTGTTATAGCGGACGCTAATATCATTCATATTGTTAGTAAGACCGCTAAATCCGCCGTCCCAATACGGGTAATAAGATAGACCGATCGTATCGAATGAGACGCCTCGTTTGTTGATTTCATCAAACCACCAGCGGGAGGCGCCATTGTCCCCACCATGGGCAAGGTGAAGCATAATTTTGATATTTGAATCGACAGAGCGGACTGCATTTGTGCCAGCCTTTAGCAAAGCGGCGAGCCGGTCAAATTCACCGCCGCCTTCACCCCAGCTTTTGCCGTTCGGCCACAGCATGCCTGAGTTCAATTCGTTTCCGACCTGTACCATGTTCGGCAGTGCATTTTGGGCTCTCATCGCTTTGAGTACATCCCCTGTGTAAGTGCCAACCGCTTTTACTAAATCGTTTTGTGAAAGAGATGCCCATGCTTTCGGTTTGAACTGTTTACCAGGATCAGTCCAGAAATCACTGTAGTGAAAATCAAGCAGCACTTTCATATTTTGTGCTTTTGCGCGTTTCGATAAAGCGATGGCTGTATTGAGATCATTTGTCCCGCCATTATAGGCACGGCCTTGATTGTCGTATGGGTGGTTCCACAGTCTAATACGCACATAGTTGACGCCTTTTTCCTTTAATAGCTTGAGCGGGTCCACCTGTTTTCCATTTTGGTCGAAGTATCTGCCGCCGCTTCTCTCCACTTCCGCAAGCATGGAGATATCGGCTCCTTTAATGAAATCACCTTGCAGTCCATTGATCGGCTGAACGGAAATTGCATCCGCTTTTGCTTCAGGTAAAATCCCTAATCCCATCAAAAAGAAAACGACAACCGTGACGAGCATCCATTTCTTCATCAAATCTCCCCTTATCCTTTTGTCCCGCCTTGTGTGAGGCCGGACACAAATTGTTTTTGTAACACAAGAAACAATAAAGCGACTGGAATCGCAATGAGTAAAGCCCCGGCTGCAAAGGTCGTGTAGCTGGCCCCCATTTTGTCTGACACAAGATTGTACAGACCGATCGGGAGTGTATACATTTCGGGTGAGCGGACAATGACACTGGAGATGATGAAATCACCCAGTGGTCCTGTAAATGAGTTGATGGCGACAACCGCCAAAATAGGTTTAGCAAGCGGCATAATAATTTGGATGAAAATTCGAAAATGCCCTGCGCCGTCCATTCTGGCTGATTCATCAAGATCCTTCGGAATCGCATCAAGATAGCCTTTCATTAAATACGTATTCATCGGAATTTGTCCGCCTGCATAAATCAAAATCAGTGCAAGATGGCTGTTAATCAGCCCAAGCATTTGAGCCAAAACGAAAATCGCAATCAGCGCTGAAAATTGAGGAATCATTTGCAGCAGTAAAAAGAGCATCAGCCCATTTTTCCGTCCTTTGAAACGGAATCTAGAGAAGGCATAGCCTGTAAAGCTAACAAGAATCAGCGTTAACAGCATTGTGGCAATACTGATCTTCATGGAGTTCCAATACCATTTTGCATAAAGTGCTCCCGGGCCAAAGAAGAGCTCGGTAAAGTGACTGAACGTTGGATTCTTCGGAAACATACTTGTGCTCATAAGGCTGTTTCCAGGATTAAAGGAAGCACCGATCGTCCAAAGCAGTGGATATAGAATACAAATGGAGGCAATGAAAAGGATAAAATAAGTAATGCTCAGGCGAATGAGCTTGTTTTGTTTTGATCCCATATCACATCATGTCCTCCTCTTTGAATGAATTCGTTCTCTTAAACTGCCAGAGTGCAATGGCGATGACAAAGATTGAAAGTAAAATCGTGACAGCCGCAGCGAGTGCATATTGAGAGGACTGCATCGTGAGTTTATAAATCCAAGACACCAAGATGTCCGTTCCCCCAGCGGTTGACCCCGCAACAGGCGGTCCCCCGCCATTAAATAAGTAGATGATATTAAAGTTGTTAAAATTAAACGTATATTGTGTGATGAGGATGGGTGCAATGGAATAGAGAACAAGCGGTAACGTGATGGACCGGAATTTCTGAAAAAAATTGGCTCCATCAATGGTCGCAGCCTCATATAAATCCTCGGGAATCGCCTGCAAAACGCCTGTTGTCATAATGAAAACGAAAGGAAATCCAAGCCAAGTCTGCATCGCAATGAGGGCAATTTTGCTCCAAAATGGATCTGTTAGCCATGGTTTTGGATCAATCCCTATCGATGCAAAAAGTGTATTGTTAATGGCCCCAAATGTATCATTGAACAGTCCAGCAAACACCAAAATGGTCACAAAGCCCGGAACAGCCCAAGGGAGAATCAAAATGGTTCTAAAAAACCGTTTTCCCTTTAAATCCTTCTGATTGAGCAGAACCGCTAAAAAGATGCCGAGGGCACATTGAAGGGTCGACGCGGCCAAAGTCCATACGACGGTCCAGCCAAGTACATCAATGAAGGTGTCTCTCCAAATATCAATGGAAAAGATATTTTGAAAGTTCTTGATTCCTACCCAGTCGATCAGATTGGCAGGAGGCGAGTGATATAAATCATAGTTCGTAAAGGCAAGCGCAAAGCTGAACATAATAGGAAAGACAACAGAAAATAGAAGTAAAAAGAAAGCAGGAGTGCTCATTAAGTAAGGGAAGCCTTGATCGATGAGCTGATGATATTGAGCACGGATGGAATGAAGTGGTACCCCTTGATCCCGTTTCTTTCCATTCATAAAAGCATCACGCATCATGAGTACATAAAAGCCGATACCAAAACCAGCTGTTAACAGCGCAATAATCCCCTTTGCTAAAAGAAAAACAGAGTTGTCACGAGGCAGCATTGTCCCAAGAGTGAACAGTCCCCAGAAGCCAATATTGAATAAATCATAAAATACAATCAAAAAAGCGGCGCCGAACAGGAAAAAGAGTGCCCCTTTGCCGTACTGTTTGTTGTATATCTGCCCCATCCCGGGTATAAAGGAGAACATTAGCGCCCGTCTCCGGTGTGTCTTTGATTCCATTATGTGTGTGCGGTCTAGTTCAAGGTTACCCGTCACGTCTAACACCTACTTCATATAAAATTAGATCAACTACGGGCAGTTTGATAGACTACCCGCATTTGATGGTTATTTGGAGTGATTTGCTTTAATTTGAGAGTCGATTTGATTGACCGCATCATCAAGTGCCTTTTTCACATCTGTACGACCAGTTGCAATGAGACCTAATGCACTATCAATCGGCTTCCACACCTCTTCCATTTCAGGATTGTTCGGTGTCAGTGTGGCGTATTTCGTTTGTTTAGAAACAGCATCCGCATTTGCGTTTTCCGTAATGATTGGATCTTTCATCAGTTTTTTCACTGGTGGAATTTCCTCTGTTAATTCAAAGCGCTTCTTTGAATTTTTTTCGTTCGTGATAAATTCAACAAATTTCTCAGCAAGTTCTTTATTTTTAGAATAAGAGGAGACGTTGTAGCTTTTTACACCTAAAAATGAGCTCATATGTTTTCCGTTAGGGAGTGTTGGCAGCTCGGCCACACCATAGTCAATACCCGCCTCTTTATATGGACCAAATGACCAAGGACCAGAAATGACGGCTGCTGCTTTTTTCTCTGTAAATAAGGAGTTGAGGACATTGATTCCTTGTTCACCAATGATGCCTTTCGGGAAAAGTCCTTCGCTAAAGAATTTTTGAATGTATTCTCCGCCTTGGATGGCGCCATCGTTGTTCAAACCAATGTCATTGACATCATAAGAGCCATCATTTTTCTGCTTGAAAATATAGCCTCCAGATCCGCCTAAAACACTTTGTGCATAGTAAATTTCATCCCATTTCGCAACAAAACCGTACTTTCCGTCTTTTGTCAGCTTTTTCGAAAGATCATACCAGCCATCAAGTGTCGTTGGTGCCTTTTTGACAAGATCTTTGTTATAAAAAAGGACAGTGGTTTCAACGGATTTTGGCAGACCATACAGTTTTCCATCTACCGTTTGTGATTGAATCGATTCGTCTGTGAAGGAGTTGATCACTTTTTGATCTGGCTTGATTTCTTGTAATAGCCCCTCAGTGACAGCTGATCCAATTTGATTGTGAGGCATCGTGATGACGTCTGGACCTGTCCCAGCTGCTCCATCTAGACGGAGAGCTTCGATTTGGTCGGCATAAGCTTTTTCGACCACTTTGATTTTCACATCATGTTGTTTTTCGAATTCTTTTACAGCGTCTTGAATCCCCTCAGTTTTTTTGACATCCTCCCACACTAGTAAGGTCTTTGTACCTGTAGATGCTGGCTGTGTTCCGCTTGAATTGTCATCTCCCGGTCCGCAAGCTGAAAGCAGAAGCACAGCAGTCCCAACGACTGCTGATAATGTCGCCCATTTTCCCTTTTTCATTAGTAATCCCCTCTCGTTCTTTTTTCACAGATGATAAGAAAACGCTTTCTTAATGTGAGAATATCAACTTGAGTAAAAAAAGTAAACATATTTTATTAAATTTATTAAGTAAAATTTTTTACTGATATAGAGAGAAAAGAAGCCCTCCACATTGGATGGGGCTTCCAGTTGTTTAGATTGTACTTTTTCGAAAGACAGGTTCTGAGGCAATCAGCACAGTTTTCGGTAATGTTCTGCCGTCTACAAGTCTTTCTAACAGTAAATCAACTGCTGTTTCACAAAGTAAAGACGTGTGGATATGATACGTGGTGAGCGGTGGTGACACATATTGAGACACATGAATATCGTTGATACTAAAGACGCTCACGCGGTTCGGCAGAGAAAATCCGCGCTCGTTTAATGCTTGTAAGCAGCCGATGGCAAGAGGATCACTAGCGACACAAAAAGCGGAAGGCAGGTCATCACCAAGCTCATCAATCGCCTTCATCATCAGCGCATAACCTTCATCTACTGAGAAATGGTGACCGACATAGACAAATCGTTCATCAAGGACATTGTGAGCCATCATATATTCACGGAAAGTCGTTTCTCGAATATCTGGAATATGCATATTCGTATTCAGATCTAGGTCTGTGCCGCCAATGAATCCAATGGATGTGTGTTCTTTTTCAATAAAAGAATCGATGATCTTTTCAACAATTCGTTTCAGGTTTGGCTTTACAGAATCAATACGGTCTTCATCTGGTGACGTATCAATAAAAACGATATGCTGGGTGATCTCATATAATTGGTCAAGCTCTGACGTTTTAAATCGGCCGATGGCAATGATCCCTTCTGTAGAAGGATCAATGGAGTGAAGCCCATCAGATGGATTGTAAGCGGTGACATTTAAACTCCGAGTATTCGTAAGTTCCTCGATGCCCAGACGGATGGATTTAAAATAAATATCTTCAAGCTCTTCCTTTTCGGTCATCCAATAGAGAAAGGCGATTTTTTTTAATGAATGTTTGAATGTTTTCTTTTGATAGGACAAAGCTTCAGCGGCGGCGTATACTTTCTCGCGTGTTTGATCCGTGACAGATAGGTTGGGATCTTGGTTCAATACGCGAGATACAGTCGCAATGGATAATCCAGCTTTTTCAGCAATGTCCTTTATTTTAGCTGCCAAATCAGCACCTCCTATAGAAAATATCTCCTTCTAGTATAGAGTCTTTAAAAAAATTAGTAAATATTTTTATTAAATTGTTTTCAGTTAAGCGCTTCTTTACGCACTGGGAAGGAATTAGTAAGATATATATATGAAAGGTTTTGGATTAAGATTTCTGATAGGAGAGGGACCGATGTATTACGATGCACTGAAGACATTTGTGACAGTTGTGGAAGAGAAAAACTTTACAAAGGCAGCCCAAAAGCTGCGGATTTCTCAACCAAGTGTCAGTCTTCATATTAAGAACTTGGAGCAGGAATTCCAGACCGTTCTGCTGAATCGTTCGCCAAAGCAATTAACTGTTACACCAACTGGGGATATGCTGTACCATCGATCAAAACAAATCATTCGTTTATATGAACAGGCGAAGCAGGATATTTATGAGCATCATCATCTGGCAAGAGGTAAGCTGACAATCGGGGCGAGTTTTACCATTGGAGAGTACGTGCTGCCGCAAATATTGGCAGAGTTTCATCAGCTCTATCCGCATGTGGACATTGAGGTGGTCATTGATAACACAGAGGCGATCGCCAGTCATGTCCGCTTATTCCATGTCGACATCGGTTTGATCGAAGGACAGACGAATGACAAAGAACTGACAGTAGAAACCTTTCTAGAAGACGAGCTCTATATCGTCGCGCCATTAGATCACCCCTTTGCTAAGAAAAAGGATGTCACGATTGATCAATTGCAAAACGAAACATGGATCACGAGAGAAGAGGGATCAGGTACCGGAGAATACTTACAGCACGTCCTGAAATCAAATGGACTGAAAGCACGGACATTTGTGACGTTTAGCAGCAATCAAGCGATTAAAGAGGCTGTGATTCATGGAATGGGGCTTTCTGTTTTATCTAAATATGTCCTCCAACGAGGCAGCATTGGCGGTGAATTGGCTGTCATTTCTGTGAGGGGAATGGATTTCAAACGTAAATTCTCCTATGTCGAGTCACCCATGACAGGGGGAAATAAAAATAAGGAATTGCTTGTTGAATTGTTAAGGAAAGAGAGAAAAGACGCTTCTCCTCAGTAGGAGAAGCATCTCAGCGTGTAGACAAACCCTCGCATTCGGTGTCAGGTCTTCGCTCCGGTGCTCACGAATGTCCAATTCGCTCCGCTCCGGTACTCGCCCTTCCTAGACTGCAAAGGTTTTCTATCACGCTGAAAAGAAGACAAAGGGCTAAAATCAAGATCATTTTAGCCCTTTGTCAATAATCTGAAAAGACGCTTCTCCTCAGTAGGAGAAGCATCTTTTTTATAACCCTTTAATGTTGATCTCATCAACTGGAAGGAAGATTTCACCCGTATCTGTGTATTTCATGGTGACCTGATCGCCTTCTTTTAAATAAATGACGAGAGGTTCTTTTTCAGATGACATGGTGTAGCTTTTCCCATCGTCTAGCAGGAAGGTAACGGTTGTATAATCACCGGTCTTTTCTTTGTAGACTCGTTTGACTTTCCCTGTCGTTTCTTTCTTTTCCTGCTTAGAGGAACTGTTAACGGTACCGCCGCCTTTTTGCAGAGCTGTCTTATAGGCTCTCAGTGCTTCGTTTGGTGTAGAAGCGTATGCAGCGATTTCAGGATTGGCTGCAGACACGATAAAGTAGTTTTGCAGGAATCCATTTGAATCGAGAACCGGCGTGAGCCAGCTGGCTTCTCCATAGAAATTATACAGAATCGGCATGCGACCTTTCCATTTCTTCTCGATGAAACGTTTCTCGATAATTTGCAGAGCGCCTTGAGAATCCATGTAGGACGCTTCAAGATTTCCGGTATAATAAGTCGCTTTTCCTGTTCGGGCATTTGTCAGGGCATATCCAAGCATCGAATCAACGCCCTCTTTCGGACTTGTGAAATCTGTGAAGTAGTACATATCTCCTTTTGAATCAAACACTGGACTCACATTGGCTTCTGTTCCTTCATCTGAAGGCAGCTTCACATCTGATTTTCCAAACATACTGTTCCAGAACCCGTGAATATAGTTTCCGAAATAACTGTTTTGCAGACTGACCGCTTCTGGTGAAACAGCACCATCAATAAAAGCAGGTACTTGATCTAGAGCATATTTCTTCGTTGCACCTGTTTTGGCATCAACAACGACCACACCGGAAGCTTTAAAGCCGTTACGGGCAGAGATAAAATCGCCATACGTGCGAATGTAATAAGGCTTTCCGTCATCATTGATTTCCAGCTGTGTGTCGCCGTAGAAAATCAAATCAGGGTATTGAAGGCGAATATGCCGCTCAATTTCTTTGTTGAAATAAGAGGAAGGTGTGTAAACCATCTCTGTTTTCACAAACTTTGGATTGGCAGATGAGTCGGTCGCACTTAATGTAAAGTAACCCGGCGTACTCCCTGAACGAATCCATTTAAAGAAATCCGAGAATTCCACTGGGGCGATGTACACATACTCACCGTTGACCTTCTGGATTTGCAGGCTGCCAAGCTCATAGTAACTTGTGTTTGGAACCTGTCCGAACGATTTCTTCATTTTGTTCCGAGCAAATTGAGGCGGTACACTTGCAGGTGTTTCCGTCTCATCAAACGCTTTGATTTCCACTTTTTGTTCCATTTTGGAGACATCAAATTTCTCATTCGCATTGAATAGAAAAGCTGTCGCCATATAAACGCCGAGCAGTAATAAAATAAGAAACAGCACGCCTTTGATCTTACGCTCCAGCCCAACTGATAAAAAGGCGCCTGCTGCTGTCACAACAAGTCCAATCAACCATAGGGATGAAGGGTTACGATCCAAATTGGTCATATAATAGAAAACAAAAATACCGACCATGAACAGTAAAGCAAGGCCTGCAATCCACATAAGCGGAACCTGCTGTTCTGTTCCTTTCTTTCTAACGATCAACTTGAGTGGTGTGAGCAAGAGGGTCAAGACAAGACCGATCACAACCGAAAATAACAAAATATATCCCACAAACAGATCTCCTTTCAAATCAATCACTCTTTTAGTATATACGAGTGAGATGGGGAAAAGATTCATAAGACGGAAGGTTCATCTAAATGCCAATCGAGTCGATGGCGGATTGCACATCTTCTTTCAGTTCGTAAAACTTGAGTCTTTGCTCGATTTTCTCTGTTAAGGCGTCAATGGCTTGTCCTGACATATGCGTATGGATGCGCTTTTGATGTTTATACACTTTGTTCTGAAGTTCAACAATTAGATCTAAAATTTTTCCCGCTTCTTGGCGGTCTTCTGCAAATTCATGTTGAAGCTGATGCCGGATGGCTCTGATTAGCGCTGTTTTCTGTTCTTCTTTGATCTTTGCTTTCAAAGCAGCCAGCTCTGCTGGTGTCATGTCTTCAGTGTGAAAGTTTGTTTGAGAAAAGACGGAGCTTGATGTATGCGTATCTGTCATTCGTTGCAAAAAACGGTCTGCATCTGTTGGTTGTTTCTTTGAAAATTCCATTCCTCGTTCTCCTTAAGAAATGCCCATATTCTTTGCCAGGGCTGTATCTGCATCATGGTATTCTTTTCCTAGCTGGCTCATATCATCTGATATTGAGTCCAGCCACCTTTTTATATTCATCGCGCTATCAATCGCTGTATCATACTCTTTGACGGAATAGAACTCATTCTCAAGTCCCTCTGTTTTTAAGTGGCGAATTACAGCATCCACATCTGATGCCGTCAGCTGGTCATAGGAACCAAAGCCAACAATCTGTTTGTATCTCGAGCGTACCCGTTCCACAGATTGATCCACTTTGTCATCGAGTTTCTCGATTTTGCGAATGATTTGCTGCATATGGTGCTCGGCATATGTCGAGAATTTACGACCTGTGTTCATGAGAACATGGGACTTGATTAAAATCGCCACCACACTTTGCGGGTGAACATTCGACTGACTCAATTGATGTAACATGGCGGCAGTGAGAGAAGGGTTTTTTCTCAACATATCATCAATGGTTTCAACGGAGCCATCTGATGAAAAGGCATACCGATCTAAGCCATGGCTGCCGGCGAGGGCTTCAAGGAATAAATTCGCATCCAGTGAAGGATTCACACTCATTGCCCGATTGAGGAGATCTTTCATGAATTGGACGGCTTTGGAGGAATCCTCGGAGTAATCGACGCCTTCAGGTAAAGCGGCATCATACATCACTTTCACACGACCGATTTCTGTCGTATGTCGATTTAAAAGAGAAAGCCCGTCATTGAGATTGATATATTCTGTTAATCTACTGCGGTAATCACCTTTTAATGCTTTGGCTTGGAGGCCATCCGATAGATTGGGGTAAATATTCGGATTCTCAAAGGTGACCCCGCCTTTAATAAAATCATTTTTAACAAGAACATAGGACGCATTCGATCCGCCAAGTGAATGCCCTGTCACATACATCTTGGCATTTGGCATTTTCTTATGTATTTCTTTCGCATAACGATCCGCTTGAACCATTTGATTCTCTGCACCATGTTCAAAGGGAATATTCTTAATCAAATACTTTGTATCTGATATCAGCCAATCTTGCACAATCTCATTTGTATAGGTCGTTGTCCCTGTCGCCACCTTCGTCGTGACTTCCTTTGACGTCTGTGACTGACGAAAAGGAGGCAGCTTCGTCAAAATGGTAGAAAGAAGATCATCTGACTCTTTTTTTCCATGTTTTTTAATGGTATCTTTATATTGGCCAGCGCCAATCGGTTCTGACCCGCGGTAGGCGATGACTGCGTTTTTGATTTTGGTGAGGTCTTTGCCTTTACCGGATCGAATAAAGTCATCTTTTGATACCAGAGTTAGTGAGTTAAGCCCTTTTCCTGTTTCTTTATAGTCAACGACATACATTTTTCTACCATTGCTAATTTCTATCTCTTTATAGTTCTTATAATTTTTAATAGCATAAGATTTTGATGATATTTCTTTATAGTCTTCGTCAGTAAGCTTAAATCCAGTTGACTTTGTGGTCAATATTAACACTCCTGTAATATTTATCTTTGGTAATTATATTATAGAGTGGTATAAATAGCTATTATAAATCCATAGCTTATTATACAAAAAACAGCTGTATTATATCAATAAAAGGTGGATATTGTATAAATGAAAAATGTAATTAGAATTATATGTATTCTAGTTCTCATCATAGTTATCTCTGTGATTTTAATTATTGTACAATTTGATAAAAGAAAAGGATCAAACGAAGTGGGGGGTGAAAATAGCGTGGAAGAAAGAGTAAAGAGTGATCAAGAATTAGCAGAAGAGTTTGCAGAGAAGATGAAACCCAAGATTGAAGAACACTTACAGAAAAGAGATGTTCATCATTTTATCAAAACCATAACATTTGAAAAAGATGTGACCATCAACCCTATGGGAGATATTACGATTGATGGATATGTAAATGATGAACCGGAGAAGTACGGATTCTCAGCTTCTTTACAATATAGAGCTAAAAAAATAGGCTCAATGAGTTTTGACTCTGATTTATCCGACCGCTTCATAGATTGGGAAGAATATAAAGATGAGCCGGAAATAAAAGAAAATTACCTTAAAAGTTTCACCAAGAAGGAACGTGAACAGTATCTGAAAGACATTGGAGAAAAAGAGTAAAACAGGTATTTACGTGCCTTTTTTATGTTTCATTCATAAAAAGGTGGAAGTGCTAGATATGAAAAATACAATAAAACTTGTATCTGTATTGATTGTGATCATCTTTTTCTCAGTAACTTCATTAATCGTTGAGCATAATAAGCTAAGTCAATCGAATGATGCGGTGCAAGAGAAAAGCGATCAAGAAAAAGCAGAAGAGTATGCAGAGAAGATGAAATCCAAAATAGAAGAACGATTACAAAATAAAGATATCCATCATTTTATAGAGAAAATAACATTCAAAAAAAAGGTAGTCATAAGTCCAATGGGATATGTAACAGTTGATGGTTATATAAATGATGAGCCTGAAAAATTTTATTTCTCAGCATCATTAATGCATAAATCTAAGGAAATTGGTTCAATGAGCTATTCTCCAGAGTTGTCTTATCGATTTAAAGACTGGGATAAATATAAAGATGAGCCTGAAATAAAGGAAAACTATCTTAAGAGGCTCTCTGAAAAAGAACGCGAACAGTATCTCAAAGACATCGGAAAAAAAGAGTAATTACAAGTGTTCAACTTCTGATTATCTTCAAATCGTTGAAAAAGGTATATGCTATCATTCCCCTAACAACACTTTCAAATAAGGGAGAGATTTCAATCATGGCAAATAAAAAGAAATTGATCTTGGACGTAGATACTGGAATTGATGATGCGATTGGGATTTTGCTGGCAGTGAAAAGTCAGCAGTTTGATATCTTGGGGATTACGACGGTGTGTGGGAATGTGTCTGTCGATGCGGCTACATTGAATACGTGTAAAGTGCTTGAGCTGGTTGAGGCAGATGATATTCCTGTCATCAAAGGTGCAGCAACCCCTCTTTTAAGAGCGCCCCATTATGAACATCGGGTTCACGGAGAGGATGGGATTGGCGGTGCTTTAAAGGATGCTCAGCCTAAGAAGAAAGCAGATGCTGGTTTTGCGCCTGATTTTATCATCGACCGGGTGATGCAGTATTCGAAGCAGGTTACGCTTGTGTTGACAGGACCTTTAACGAATTTAGCTCTTGCAGTGAAAAAGTGCCCTGAGCTGATTCATCACGTGAAAGAAGTCATTTTTATGGGTGGTGTCGTGCAGGGACAGGGGAACGTCACTCCGGTAGCGGAATTTAATACATATGCAGACCCAGAAGCGGCAAAGTTAGTGCTGGATGCAGGGTTCCCTTCATTGACTCAAGTGGGTTTAGATGTCACGAGACAGGTCTTGCTTACGGATGAAAGAATTGATGCGATTCAGAATGAAACGTTGGCCCATTATATTAGAGAGAGTACAAGCATTTACCGTCAGCGCTATTTTGAGCGCAATGGTGTGTGGGCGTGTGCCATGCATGATCCGCTTGCTGTCAGTCTTGCCATTGACAAGCAGCTCGTGAGCACACAGGCTTTTCATGTGGACGTCGAGACGAAGAGTGAGTTTTGTGATGGACAGATGATCTGTGATTTTCAGCATCAATGGGAGAAAGAGCGCAACGTTCAAGTGTGTACGGATGTAAATGCTGACGCTTTCTTTGATTTATTGATCAAAACAATGAACGCTTAAAAAAGAAGTCTGTGCAAACAGGCTTCTTTTTTATAAGATGGGAACATGAGGAAATGTATGCGTTCACATGAATAAGGGAGGAGTGAAGTCAATTGGCTTCTGTTAGTTTAAGTAGTATTGAAAAAATACGAGCAGCAAGCAGGGGATTGCCGCCAAAGCTGAAAGCAATTGCAGAGCATATTACGAGTGAGCCCCGCGACATCATCCATTTATCTATTGTCGAGCTTGCGAAAAAAACTGCAAGCTCAGAGGCAACGATTTTTCGTCTTTGTAAAAGGCTTGGATTTGAGGGCTTTCAAGATTTGAAGATTGCTATTGCCCAGGAAATAGACCAAACAAAGCCTAATTATGTAGATGAAGAAATGAGTCTTGATGATGATATGGCTATTTTTATGCAAAAGGTTTTTCAGACGAATATATCCGCTTTAAAGGATAGCTTTCAATTGTTGAATCCAGAGGATGTAGAAAAAGCCATACAAATCATTCATGAAGCAAAACGCTTAGAGTTTTATGGAAGTGGTGGATCTGGGCTCATTGCGACAGACGCTTTTCATAAATTTATGAGGACAGGCATCAACTGTATTGTTCACACAGATTCTCACTTTCAAGCGATGTCTGCTGGTCTTCTTGATCAGCACAGTACAGTGATCGGTATATCTCATTCTGGACGAAATAAAGATTTGCTCGATGCGATGAAAACAGCAAAGAGTAAAGGAGCTAAAACCATCGGTATTACAAGCTATCAGCGCTCACCATTGAGTCAGCTTGCAGATGTCACGTTGTATACTGCGACACAAGAAACGGCTTTTCGAACAGAAGCGATGTCCGCAAGACTTGCGCAGCTGACGGTCATTGACGTTCTATATTTTGCACTTGCTCACTTAAGGCAGCAGGAAACAATAACAAATTTAAAGCAAATGCGAGAAACCATTTCACAAAAAAGGGTGTAATGATTCCAAAAATAAATTTTTCTGATAATGAAAAATGCTGATGTGGTAACGATTGTGAGCTTTTTATTGAAAATAATTTTCTTTTCGGTCGTTGAATGTCGAAAAAATTATTTTTATAATGGGATCTAACAGGCAATTCAAAAACTACATATGTGACTTCAAATCAATGATTGGGCGTGATACAGATGAAGGGGAACCAGGCGGTAATTGGTTTGGATATTGGAACAACAAGTACAAAGGCGGTTCTGTTTGGACCTCAGGGGAAGGTATTAGCGAAGCATTCAGTTCCTTATGAGCTCATTCAGCCCCAGCCAGCATGGGTTGAGCAGGACCCTGAGAAGATATTAGAAGCCGTCATTGCGAGTGTAAGAGGTGCATTGACGGAAGCAGCATTTGATGAAGAAAATCTTATAGGCATCGGGATCAGTACAGCGATGCATTCCTTAATTGTGATGGATCAGGATGGAAAGACGCTAACGAACAGTATCATTTGGGCAGATAACAGAAGTGCAGAACAAGCGAAACGAATTAAATCAGATATGGATGGATTCCACATTTATAAAAGGACAGGTACTCCGATCCATCCAATGTCACCGCTTTCAAAAATACGTTGGATGAAAGAAATGGCACCGAATGTCTTCAAGAAGGCAGCAAAATTTATTTCGATCAAAGAATATATTCTTTATCATTTTTTCGGTCAGTATGTCGTTGATTATTCAATCGCTTCAGCAACGGGACTGTTCCAATTGGAAACGCTTCGATGGGATGAGAAGGCGCTTCGTATTGCTGGAATTGAAGCCTGTCAACTATCTGAACTTGTCCCAACGACATATCAACTGAAAGGACTTCAGCCAGAGATTGCACTGCGCATGGGCATTAAAGAAGATACACCATTTGTCATTGGTGCGAATGATGGCGTTCTAGCGAATTTAGGTGTGGGCGCGATTGGCAAAGGAGAGGTGGCTGTTACGATTGGGACAAGCGGTGCTGTCCGTACGGTTGTAGACAAACCAATTACAGATGAGCAATCAAGAACGTTCTGCTATGCCCTGACAGATAAGCATTGGGTTGTAGGAGGACCGACCAATAATGGCGGGATCATGCTGAGATGGCTGAAGGATGAATTCGGGTCATCAGAGGTGGAGGTAGCAAAGCGTCTAGGTGTGGACCCTTACGATCTGATGATGGACATCGCGGAAAAGGTTCCAGCTGGTTCTGAGGGTCTGCTGTTTCTGCCATTTTTATCAGGTGAGCGGGCACCTTATTGGAATCCAAATGCGAGAGGCACCTTCTTTGGAATCGGTCTTCAGCATAAGCGGGAGCATTTTATTAGAGCTGTGTTAGAAGGCGTCATTATGAGTGTTTTCTCGATCGGTGTTGCCTTAAGAGATTTAACCGGTTCAGCAAAGGATGTCAGAGCTTCGGGCGGATTTGCACGATCTCCGCTGTGGCGGCAAATTTTAGCGGATACGATGGGTAGAGAAGTGCTTGTTCCAGAAAGCTACGAGGCGTCAGCACTGGGGGCGGCTGTCCTTGCACTTTATAGTTTAGGTCATATGGAAGAGATAGAAGAGGTTCAAGAGTGGATTCGAATCTCTGCTCGTCATGAACCTAATATGAAGAACAATGAAACTTACATAGAGCTGTTTTATTTATATGAGCGCCTCTACGACAAACTGAAGGATGAATTTGATGTCATTAGTGCGCTGCAATTAAAACAAAATCGTTAAACATCAGGGAAAAGGTGGGAGAACATGCTTTTATTCATCGTGATTGCGGCGATTGTCCTTTTACTCATTCTCATTACAGTCGTTAAGTTGAATCCATTTGTGAGCTTAATTATTACTTCGATGCTAGTGGGCTTTGCGACGGGGATGGATTTGCAGGAAATCATTCAATCGATTAAAACGGGATTAGGCAATACGTTATCATTGCTGGCCATTGTTCTAGCGCTTGGTACCATGCTTGGGAAAATGATGGCTGAATCAGGGGGAGCAGAGCGAATAGCTCAAACTTTAATCGGTCGGTTTGGGACGAAGAATGTGCATTGGGCAATGATGTTTGTTGCTTTTATCGTGGGGATACCTGTCTTTTTCCAGGTCGGTTTCGTTCTTCTCATTCCTTTACTTTTTACAATTGCCATTGAAACAGGCATCTCGCTCGTGACCATTGGGATCTCGTTAATCGCTGGCTTGTCTGTCGTGCATGGGCTAGTCCCGCCTCATCCAGCGGCAATGGCAGCCGTTGGCATCTATCATGCCAACGTGGGGAAAACCATTTTCTTCTCTATTATTGTGGGATTGCCGACAGCGATTATTGCTGGCCCGCTGTACGGTAAGTGGATTGGAAAACGGATACATAAACCCGTTCCGGAGATGCTGAGAAAGCAATTCACTGAACGAAATGAAGATCGAAGGCTCCCCGGCTTTGCGAATACGATGTTTACCATATTGGTGCCAGTGATTCTGATGCTTCTTGCCACATTGGCGGACATTATCTTACCAGAGGACAATATGTGGTTCCAGATATTCAAGTACATCGGAGATCCAATAACAGCACTGCTGATTGCAACAGTTTATTCATTTTTCAGTCTTGGCTTTATGCAAGGAATGAGCCGTGACCGGGTGCTTTCCTTTAGTAATGAGTGCTTAGGTCCGATCGCTTCCATCTTGCTTGTCATTGGAGCAGGAGGAGCTTTCAATAATGTGCTCATTGATTCAGGTGTCGGTGATTATATTGCAGATTTAGCCAAACACTCGCCGATTTCACCGATTTTGCTTAGCTGGCTGATTGCTGCAGTGATTCGTGTGGCAACAGGATCTGCGACGGTATCCATGATGACGGCAGCAGGTATTGTAGCACCAATTGCTGCAACTATGCCTGATGTGAGCAGGGAGCTGCTTGTGTTAGCAACAGGAGCAGGTTCATTAATTTTATCTCACGTCAATGACTCTGGTTTTTGGCTGATCAAGGAGTATTTTGGTATGACCATTAAAGAGACGTTTTTGACATGGACGGCTATGGAGACGATCATTTCCGTTAGTGCCATTGCATTTATTATGATCATTAATATGTTTATATAGCGAACAACAGCCTAGTTCTTTGGAATTGGGCTCTTTTTAATACCACTTTCTTCAGATTGGGGTAAAATAATGATATTGAAATGTGGGAGGTGGACACGATCGAACCATTAAAACATGTGTACAATGAATTATTTATCCAAGAATTAGCGGAGAAACTTACGCAGGCTTCAACTGTATTTGATGCTGAGCCATTCCAGCGGCTCGTATTTCAAGAGGATTGGCAGCAGCTTGAGTTAAAAGGACGGATGAGACGAGTCACTGAATCGATGCATGCCTGTCTACCAGAGGATTATGAGGAGGCAATTGAGGTACTGCGTCAGGCAGCCCCGCATTTTTCAGGACTTAGTGCGCTCGTATTTCCAGACTACGTCGAGACGTACGGCCTTGCACACTGGGACCTCTCGATCAAGGCGCTCGAATTCTTCACACCCTTTTCCACTTCTGAATTTGCCGTTCGGCCATTTCTGATTCAAGATCAGGACAAAATGCTGGCGCAAATGCTCGTATGGTCTCAGGATCAAGAAGAGCATTTACGGAGGCTGGCTAGTGAAGGCTGCAGACCGCGTCTGCCATGGGGCTTATCTGTCCCTTCGCTTAAAAAGAATCTTTCGGTCACGCTGCCCATTTTGGAAAACTTGAAGGAAGACCCGTCGCGGTATGTGCAAAAAAGTGTAGCGAATCATTTAAATGATATCTCTGCAATTCAGCCAGATCTGATGAAACAGACAGTTCAAAACTGGTATGGAACCAACAAACATACGAACTGGATTGTTAAACATGCATCCCGTACTTTACTCAAAAAAGGAGATCCAGATATTATGGCGTTGTTTGGCTATGGGGACGATCCATCCGTTCAGGTAACGGATTTGAAGATCATACAAAACCCTATTCGGATCGGTGAGAAAATGACATTTCATTTTACCCTACAAGCCGATAAGCCGCTAAAGCTGCGTGTAGAGTATGCCATAGACTACGTCAAAGCTCGGGGGACTCGCAATCAAAAGGTATTTAAAATCACAGAGTTTGAAACAGACGCAACGTTACATAGAGAATTCGTCAGGTCACAGTCTTTTCAAAATATGACGACAAGAAAACATTATGAGGGGACTCATACTTTATCGATTATCATTAACGGTATCCCAAAAGCGTCGGTTGATTTTGAAGTGAAAGAAGACAGTAGTTCATGAAAAAACCCGCCTCATTGGCGGGTTTTAGCGTTTAAGCCTTCTTTTTCATTAAGAATGAAGCGATGATGGCTGCGACTAAGAAACCGATGCTGATAATCGAGCTAGGCAAGTTTTCTTGTCTGAATAGAAACATCACAAAACTCACACTTAGTACAAGACCTGCAAATAAAGTCAAATACGGAAACAGCCACACCTTAAAATAAGGCTCCTGTGGATATTTCGGGCGAAGTTTCAGATGTGCCATGCAAATGCTAATCCAAATGAGTGAAACAGCAAAACCAGGAATAGCTAGCATATAACTGAAAATTTGCTCTGGGTATAAGTAAGCAAAGAATGTCCCGATGAGAAGAAACAGAACGGTCACCCATAAACTCAAAATGGGTACGCCTCTTTTGTTGACCTGTGCCAGTTTTTTCGGACCGCCATCTGATTTAGAGAGAGAATGCATCATTCTCGTCGTGCCATAAATGCCAGAATTGGCCGCCGATAGAACGGCTGTAATCAATACGAAATTAATGAAGTGAGAGGCGCCTTGCATACCGGCTGCTGAAAAGACTTGAACAAATGGGCTGTTATTTGGATCAATTTGATTCCAAGGAATGAGTCCACAGATGATCAAAATCGGCAAAGTGTAAAATAAGATAATACGCCACATCATACTTTTAACAACACCAGGCAAGACCTTTTCGGCATCCTTTGTTTCTGTAATAGTCAGCCCGATCAATTCAGAGCCCCCGTAAGAGAAAATAACAACTAATAAAGAGGCAAAGATCGCACCCCATCCGTTCGGGACGAAGTTTTGATAGTTGGTGAGTGCAGATGTGCTTTGTTCGTTCGGAATGATCCCAAATAATAGGGCTGCACCAAGAATAATAAACACAATAATAACGAAAATCTTCATTCCAGCGAACCAAAACTCAATTTCACCAAAGTATTTTACATTATTTAAGTTAATTCCGATGACTAAGAGAGAGCAGAGTAAACATAGTGACCATAGCGGCACGTTCGGTAACCAGTATTGAAGCAGGCTGCCTGCCGCAATAATCTCGATGACACACACAGTGAGCCACATGAAACAGTAAACCCAGCCGACGACAAATGAAAAACGTTGACCAAGCGCAATCTGTATCAGGTCGCGAAGGTTATTTCCTGGATAGACAATCGCCATTTCAGCTAAGGCTGCCATCACGATGAGCAATAATAATCCGGCAAATACATAGGAAAAGATGACCCCAGGACCTGCTAAACCGATTGTATCGGCACTTCCTTTAAAGATTCCTGTACCAATGACCCCGCCCAATGCAATCATGCGAATGTGACGCGGTGATAAAAGCTTTTTTAATTCTTGTTGTTCCTGATTCGCGCTCATGACGTTCTCCTTTTTTAAAAATGCTTATGTTCCATTTTCTTTTTTCGGGACGTCAGTGTCAATATAAAAAAAGAGATTTTTCAGACAAAAAAGTCGGTTGATTCTATCAAATGAGCCGTTTTCTTCCATAAGTCCTTTCTATGACCCATCCCCAAAATCTGAAACTTCGTGAAAAAATGAACATTTGCCTTCATTCTGACATAAACAATTTTCAGTTTTTGTCGATATATCAACTGTATTACTAAAGTCCTAATAAAGAATTGTTTATAACTGTAAAATATTTCAAAAAAGTATGAAGAAATGAAAGGAGTTATGAAAGATGTTTATGAGAAAAGCAAATGATTCATCGTCGGGAACCCTTTTAAATGAGAGCAGTCGATTAGTAGAACGAATTGAGAAGGGAGACCTTTCAGCAAGAATAGATACTGCTGCATTCTCTTCAAGTCAAACGATTGAAGCAGTAGCCCAAATAAATGAAGCTTTGCAAAAGATGCAGGAAGTTAATGAAGATATTCAAATGCGGATGAATCTAGTGACAAAAGCCATTCAAGTTGGTTTATGGGATATGGTCGTGATCGCTGGAGATCCGGTCAATCCAAAAAATGAATTCACATGGACGGATGATTTCCGCAAAATGATCGGCTTTCAAAACGAGCACGATTTTCCGAACGTTTTAGACAGCTGGGCATCTCGAATTCATCCGGATGAACAAGAATATACCTTAAATGCATTCTCTTCGCATTTATCGGATCATTCGGGACGTACACCATATGATATCGAATATCGCTTGAAGTTGAAAAACGGAGATTATCGCTGGTTCAAAGCAACTGGCACGACCATTCGTGATCGAAATGGTGTCCCTCTTCGTGTGGCGGGAGCTCTTTTTGATATTCATGATCAGAAATTAAAAGAAGAAGAACTGCAAGCATTCGTGACGAGATATGATTTGATCAACCGTGCGCTTGTGGAAGCTCCTTGGGACATGGTCGTAGAGGCCGGCGATCCAGTCAATCCATACAATGAGTTCTGGTGGTCCCCGCAGTTCAGAAAAACGCTTGGTTTTACAGACGAAAAGGATTTCCCGAACGTATTAAGCAGCTGGAGCGACCGCCTGCATCCTGAGGATCAAGAAAAAGCTCTACAAGCTTTTGCAGATCATTTAAATGATCACTCTGGACGCACACCATTTGATATTGATTACAGATTGCAGAGTAAAAATGGCGAGTATCGCTGGTATCATGCTGGTGGTGAAACCATTCGGGATGAAAAAGGTGTACCTCTTCGTGTGGCAGGAACCATTCGTGACATCACGTTAGAAAAAAACAAAGAGAAAACAGCCGATGAAATGGCTTCACAAGTAGAACAGCTTTCAAGTTCAATCAGCGAAATGGTATCAGGCATTAGCTCTGTGACAAATCAAGCGCAGGAGCTGGCTGTTGCACAAGAACAGTCAACATCTGCTGCCCATCTAGCAAAAAATAGTGCAGATGAGACGAAAAATATTTCTGACTTGATTAAAGAAGTAGCGAACCAAACGAACCTGCTTGGTCTAAATGCTGCGATTGAAGCGGCCAGAGCTGGTGAGCAGGGACGAGGATTCTCGGTCGTTGCAGATGAAGTGCGTAAGCTGGCGCTTCATAGTGCCAATGCAACGGAGAATATCGAATCTAGCTTGACGGAAATGAAAACGCAAATTGATGAAATTCTTGAAAATATCTCGAATATGACAGCTCTTACGCAAACACAGGCTGCTTTAACAGAGCAAGTAAATGCTGCAGTCGATGAAGTGAATCACATGTCTCAGCGTCTTGTGGCGTATTCAAAGAGTATTTAATTGTCAGAAACCGCCCTCTCGTGTAGAAGGCGGTTTTTATCATTAAAATTGATCTGCTGGGAAAACAATACCTGCATCATTTCTTGCAGCATCAAGGACCTTCATCACAGAAAGACTCTCATCAAGCCATGCATAGCACTGTTCATGATTATTTGTTTCAATGATGTGCTGAAAAGCCTCTGCTTCATAAAACAGGCGGTTTGAATTTGTTTGTGCATTAAGTGAGATCACCTGGTCATTCACATGAAGCAGCACTTCCTCACAGCCATTCGCCCCATTTTTCACATGAATGAAGCCCTTTTCTCCTTGAATCAATGCAAAATTCATGCTGCTTGTATCCTTACTGCCGACACTTGTCGCAATGAAATCATTGTAGGTGAAAGTCAAAACACCAGATGTATCGATGCCATTGGGATGACGGTTTGCCTGGTAGCGGACCTGCTCCGGTGATCCGAAGAGATTCATGATGAAATGGACATTATAGATATTAATATCCATCAACGCTCCTCCTGAGAATTCAGGGTTAAAGACATTTGGCGTTTCGCCGGCTAGCAGCTGATTGTATTTGCTTGAATATTGACTATAGTTGCATTGAACCAGTTTGATTTTACCTAATTGATGAAGGTGTTTTTTGATTAAATGATAGTTTGGCATATGAACGGTCGTAATGGCTTCAAATAGGAGAAGCTGCTTTTCCTTTGCTAGTGCGATTAAGGCTTCCAGCTCTTTGACATTAGAGGTGAAAGGCTTTTCGCAAATCACATGTTTTCCGTTTCTTAATGCAGCCGTGGCATGCTCGCTATGTAATCGATTCGGTGACGCAATATAAACAGCGTCAATGTTTGGATCTTCTAGCATAGCCGTTAAATCCGTATAAGTCGTTTTTACACCAAATTGGTCTGCGAGCTTCTTTGCCGTTGCTTCCTTTCTTGAATAGACGGCGTGACAAGAAGCGCCATCAAGCTGTTCAATCGCTTGCAAGAAGCTTTCCACAATCACACCTGTTCCAATGGTTGCAATGTTCATTCTATTCAAAACCCCTTCCACTCGTTTGATATCAAGTAAAGCTGTCTCTAGTATAACTGATGTTTGAATCGTACGCGCACTTGAGACCTGGGCGTAGAGGGGCGCCAGTGGCAAACACTGGCACATCTTTGGCAACCCTTACAATTAGCTGATGTTCGCTAATGTTTGTTTTGTTAATAATTGAATGGCAGCTTTCCTCTTCTTTAACTCTTGAATGGAGTGTTGAATATCCTCAACTTTTTGTTCGAGCAGCTGTTCAGCTTCTGTCTTTGATTGTTTTTCAAATAGCGATTTAATAATTTCACGAATTTCTTTGAGTGAGAAATCTAGCTTTCTTGCTTCTGTGATAAAGGATAGCATGAGTACATATTTTTTATCATATAAACGATAGCCGTTATGTGCTCTCTTTGGTTCGGGGAGCACACCCTCATTTTCATAAAAACGAATGGTTTCAATATGCACACCAGACATTTTTGACAATTTACCTCTAGTAAACGTAAGCATTCCCTGCACCTCCTTTCTTTGCTATCCATCATACAATTAGATTTGTTAGTTTCAAAATGTTCAGTGGTGAACATTTGTTTTATTTTCCTCATTTGAAAAGGGCAGAAACTCTATTTAAAGCAGGATGAATAGAATGCGATATAATAGAGAAGACATATGACAATTTTGTTAAAGTGAGAACAAGTAGACAGCGTGATGAAAAAACGATAGGCTAAAATAGGTAAATAGTAATGATATAACCTGTCATCATATAGATGATGGCTCAAAATAGTGCAGCACGTTTTTTGCTGAGAAAAGGGGACCAGTGAATGTATAAATTAGTTGCAATTGATATGGATGGTACGTTATTAAATGATCAACATATGGTGCCGGATGAGGTGTTTGAAGCCATTCAACGGGCGAAAGCAGAGGGCGTTAAAATTGTGTTATGTACAGGACGGCCTATTGGCGGAGTGAATCGCTATTTAGATGATCTTCAGCTCAATCAAGAGGGAGATTATGTGATTGCCTATAATGGGGCGCTCGTCCAAAACAGTCACACAAATGAAGTGGTGTCAGAACTGACGTTATCCTATGAGGATTTAACTTCTTTATATAAGCTGAGCCGTGAGCTCGATACACCGATGCATTATTTCGATTCCGCTCATTTGTACACACCGAATCGTGATATTAGTGAGTACACAGTACTTGAATCTTATTTAACAAAGCTGCCGCTTAAATATTTACCTGTTGAAGAGGCAGATCCTTCAATGAGACTTCCGAAGATGATGTATATTGATCAGCCAGAACGGTTGGAAAAGACGATACAAGCCATTCCATCTGAAGTAAAAGACAAGTACATGATGGTGAAAAGTACAGATTTCTTCCTTGAAATCCTGCATCCTGAAGTCAGCAAAGGGAATGCCGTGAAGCTCCTAGCGAAAGAGCTGGGGATTGCTCGTGAAGAGGTCATGGCCATTGGTGACAATGGGAACGACGTATCGATGCTGGAATTTGCGGGCTGTGGTGTTGCCATGGGAAATGCCATTGATGATGTCAAAGCAGTAGCGGATGTTGTGACAAAGTCCAATAATGAAGCCGGTGTTGCACATGTCCTGCATGAGTTAGTTTTAGGGAAATAAACGAAAAAGCGGTCTACCAGTGAGGTAGCCGCTTTTTTATATGTGAGAGAAAAAGTAAACAAGCATCCGCCTGCTGCTCAAATTTGTCTTTTGCAGCATCGCCTTCACATGATCATGGACGGTATGGGTTGAAATAAATAAAGTGCTGGCAATTTCCTTTGTAGACTGTCCTTTTAATAAGCAGTCGAGGACGTTCATCTCTCTTTCTGTCAGCTTGTACGTTTTTGCCGCATAAGGAAGAATATCATTGGTTTGGGCTCTCTTGATGTGAATCATGACAGCCTCTTCCTGACCGGCTGCCTGCGCTAATCGAAATGCTTGAAGCGAGAGGAACAGCCCCGTAGGCAATCTCGTCATGCTTGCCGCTGTTTGGTCGATGCCACCGTATAAAAGTTTTGCCCCTAATGCTCTAAACGGGCGCGGCATAACCGCCCTGTCATGGATTTGTTCAAAGACTTGAAACGTCTGAAGCCAATGAAGACCCGTCTCATTTCCATAAAGAAGGTTGTAATCGTGCGAGAGAATGAGGAAGCCCTGCTGCTCCGCCGCCGCGTCCTCTTCGGTATCTCTTTTCCTGAAAAGTTCATCTCTCAGCTTGGCTGCGAGTCTAGGCGTTTGTTCGATGACCGCTCGAATATCTTGTTCTTGAAAAGGTTCCTTGTTCTTTAGACGATAGAGGCTGGCAATGCCCCAGCATTCTCCTTGAATCACAAGAGCTGCCCGCAATTCATCAGACCATCCTTTAGGTAACAAAATGTCTTGGTAGCGCTCACTGCTAAGGTATTCTCCGCTTTGGACTAGGCTCGCAGCATGAACGGGACCTTTGGCTAGAGACTCATGCTGATGTACGTCCTTTTTTAAGAACTCATTTTGAAACAGCTGGTCATGAATGTCTTCAATCGGTTCATCTGTGAAGGAACCTGTCGAGAGGAGAGTGGCTGGATCAATGGTCGTGATACAGGCGGCATCAAAATCAAGGACGGTAGCAAGCTCGTCCCGAATGTGTTGTCTCAGCTGCTGAAAATGAGTGGCTGGATTGGTCACATGATCTCCTCCTCAAAAATCCCCACTTTTAGGGATCGTGTTTTCTGGTGTCTCTTTTTACAATAAAGAGGTCATACCGTTAGTGTACAGGAAACGATGTAAAGCGGAAAGGAACTGGAGGAGAAGGACATGAAAGGAAACCAGCATTGGCACGATCCCGTTGCTGAGTCATATGCAGCGACGATTGCTCATAAAGTACCCGGCTATCAGCTATTGCATGAGTTGACAATAGACGTATTAGAAACTGAATTAAAGGGAGCGGCTCCCCGCATCCTGACTGTTGGAGCGGGTGGGGGCGAAGAGATCATCAATATGCTTCAAAGAAAAGAAGGCTGGCTCATCACAGGGGTCGATCCGTCACCTTCTATGCTGGACATGGCGAAACAGCGAGTTGCACAGCTTGAGATGGAGGCGCGTGTCACATGGCATGAGGCCTCATTAGATAAGGTTTCAGCTGAACCTGTTTACGATGCAGCGGTGAGCTTGCTTGTCATTCATTTTATAGAAAAGCGCCAGCTCTTTTTAGAAGAGATTGCCCGCAGGCTTCAACCAGATGCGCCGTTTATGTTGGCATTTATACAGGGAGAGATGAAGTCCCAAGCATTTCAACAGGAGCTTCACATGCTTTCTCTTTTCATGCAGCGGCAAGGTCTAGAAAAAGAAGTGTTTACGTCCTTTAAAGACAGGCTGGGAAGCGCGACACACCCTGTTCCCGAGGAAGAGATAAAAGAGCATTTAATCAAAGCAGGATTTGAAGACATCAGACCTTATTTTCAGGCAGGAATGATTAAGGGGCTTGTTTGCAAGCGAGGTCGTAGAGAGGCGGATAAGAAATGAGATCACAGGTGATGGTGATAGGCGGCTATGGACATGTTGGACAGCAAATATGTCTTGAGCTAAGCGAAGTGTATCCCGGACAAATTGTAGCGGCAGGCAGAAGCTATGAGAAAGCTGAGAAATTTTCACGCCAGACAAAAGGGAAAGTTCTTCCCTATCAACTAGATGTCAGTGAGCCGTTATTTTCGGACTGGGTGGATCAAACAAAACTGGTGATCATGTGCCTTGATCAAGAAGACCCGTCATTTGCTGAAACAGTTCTGCGGTCAGGCATTGATTATATAGATATTTCTGCGAAAGGGGCGTACATGGAACAGATGGCAAAGCTGGATCACCAGCACACCAGTGCAACGGCTTTACTCAGCGTCGGGCTTGCGCCTGGCCTTACGAATTTATTGGCAGCGAAAGCAGCATCTATGCTCTCATCAGTGAATCAAATAGATATAGGGATTATGCTTGGATTGGGTGATCAGCATGGAAAAGCCGCCATTGAATGGACGCTTGACAATGTCCATACTGACTATGTGGTTACTGAGCATCATCAGCGTAAAAGAGTCAAAAGCTTTACTGGAGGCAAGCGTATAGATTTTGGTGTGAAACTTGGAAAGCGGCAAGCCTATCAGTTCCCCTTCTCTGATCAGCAGACATTGCCTTTGACGCTCAGCGTGCCTTCTGTGACAACAAGGCTATGTTTTGATTCTCGCGCGGCAACGCGGGCATTTGCTGTCACAAGGAGCCTTGGAATGACGTCCCTTCTCACTGTGCCGAAAATCAAGGAACGAGCCATTTCTATGATTCAATCTGCTCAAATGGGAACAGATCAATATGCAGTGAAAGTGGAGGCGACAGGAATGGAGAGGAACAAGATTCATCACGTAGCACTTGGAATAAAAGGGCATGATGAGTCTCAAGCAACAGCTCAAGTCGCCTCTGCTGCGGCACTGCATTTATTGGGCAGGCGGTTTCAGACAGGTGTGTTTCATATCGAACAATTATTTTCATTAGCGTATGAGAATGGTGATTTTGCGTTGGTGGATCAAAAAACGAAGGAAAAGCGTGTGTTAGCGCTGAAAGCCAGCCTTTTAACGGCATAAAAAGAAGACTAGCAGGATGCTAGTCTTTTTTATGACGATGACACATCTCCTTTTTTCTTGATGCTAGCTGTAATGAGCTGTGTCAATGTATCAGAGCCTTTTGTTGAAAGGTGAACACCATCAGGCTGAAAATAAGAAGGCTGTCCAGTAGCGGCTGAATGCCAATCGACCAGGGTCACATTGGAATGTTGATCGGCCACTCGCTGAATGACTGCATTCACATCGCTTTCCCAAGACCTTGGGACTCTCGTGTTCACAAGGAAAATGTGCGCCTTTGAAAATTGCTGAATGAATGCTGTCAATGTGCCCTCAGTAAAATAGCCATTTGTGCCAAGCTCAATGATAACAGCGGCATCAGATTGATTAAATGAAGCATACTGAGGAGCGATGCTGACGGCTTCGTTCATTTGTCTGCCAACCTTTGCATCGATGGTGATTTGTGCATATGTCTTTTCAAGATTCGGCGCTATGTCCAGCATGACGGAATCACCAATAGCAAGAATTTGGTGAAACTGCTTCTGATCTGCTGCTTTCTTCTCGTGTTTTTCTTTCTTTTTTTTCGTTTTCGATTCCGTAGAGTCTCCTGCTTTTTTCGGTGCCGTCTTAATTTGTGTCACTTCCTTGGCATGTGGAGACGTATGGGACGAACTGGACATGCCAATGGTAAATAAGATTAAAAGAGCTGCAGTGATTCCAAGGAACACTTTATGAGACGTAGACCATTGTTTGAATCCCTTTTTCCAAATAGACCAAGAGGCAAAATATTGTGTGAAGCCAAGCCGGCGAATCGGCTGTTCGATGAAGCGGTAAGAGGCCTCTGCGATAAGTAAAATGGCAATGATCTGCAATGCGACACGCCCCATAGAAGGCTGTCCAATTTCAATGACAGGGGTGGTCAGCACGATGATGGGATAATGCCACAGGTAAATACCATAAGAACGCTTTCCAATCCAGACGAGCGGCTGATAGGAGAGCCATTTTCCCAATAGGCTTGCAGGGTGGCAGATGCACGCAATTAAAATCGCTGCATTAAGACAGAATAAAAGCATGCCGCCTTGATAGAGAAAGCCGTCAAATTCGTCCACTGCATAAACACATAGAAGAAAAACCGCAAACGAACCAAAACCAGCGATATGTAAAATACGTCTGCCAACAGGAAGGAGCTTTTTGCTGGACAGTCTTTGCATGGGCCATACAAATGCTAGGCTGCACCCAATCAGAAGCGCAAATGCACGAGTATCTGTTCCATAATAAACCCTGCTTGGGTCCGTATCGGGTGAATAAAGGATTGCCATCCATAAGGCGGAGACAAGTGCAAGGCCAAAGGTGATCATTGGCAGATGGGATCTATTTTTCACCCATTTTAGCCCAGCAATCAATAGTACCGGCCAAATGATATAAAATTGCTCTTCTATCGCCAAAGACCACAAATTTTTCAGTGGAGATACAGCGTTGAAGCTATCAAAATAAGACAGCTGATGGAAAATGTACCACCAGTTACTGACATAAAAAAAGGACGATAAGGCATCGCCACGAATGGACAATAGTGCATTCGAACCCGCAATTGCACACCAGCTGACGGTTAAGAAAATCATCACGTAAGCAGCTGGAAGGAGCCTTCTGATTCGGCCCATCCAAAATGGTAAAAGCTCTTGATAACCCAAATCCTGCTTATGTAACAAGATCGTTGTAATCAAGTAACCAGAAATCACAAAAAACAAATCAACGCCAAGAAACCCGCCGCTCGCAGGCCCAATATGTAAGTGATAAGCAATGACCGCCAATACAGCAACGGCTCTTAGCCCATCTAGTCCTAATATATAACGTAAACGATTCTCCTTGCTGCTCATGAAAATGAATCCCCCATCAATTGTAAAAAAACCTGTATTTAATAAAGTTTACTCATATATTGTATATATAATAGACGTCAACGCATAATATTTAGTTTGAATTTATTCAATAAATTTTTATTGTAAACCAAAATATTAATATATAACATATTTGGTTTTATATTGACTCAAAACCATAATATAGAATAATATATGAAAAAAGGAGTGGTGATGAATCAATAGTTTGATAAAGAGATTTTTGGTAATATTAATAGTTCTTTTAATTTATTTTAAGTGCTTTGAATTGCACTCAAAAAATTTAAACTACACTAATAATATTCATCAACAGATTCCATGGAGCATAAAGTTAACAAAAAAATATGTGGAAAATAATAGAGGAGGAGAAAGTGTAAGAATAGCAATAATTGATAGTGGGATAGATGGGACACACCCTGATTTGGTAGATAAAGTTAAAAAAGGACTTAACACAATTGGTACAGGAGGAGAACAAGAGGACAGTTTAGGACACGGAACTGCTGTAGCTGGAATAATCACAGCTAATGATAATGAAATTGGACTTGTGGGTATAACGCAGAATGTAGAGTTATATCCTGTTAAAATTCTAGATTCAAAAGGCAAGGGTTCAATAAAAAATTTTGTCAAAGCTGTTCAATGGTGTATTGATAATAAAATTGATGTTATCAATGCTAGTTTTGGATTAATGAAAGATGATCCATCTGTTAAGAAGATTATAGACAAAGCAATACAAAGAAACATAATTATAGTAGCTGCTGTTGGTAATAAGTATGGAAGGAAAATGGATTACCCAGCTGCTTATGAGAATGTTTTTTCTGTAACCGCTGTGGATAAGCATAAGAAGGTAGCTGAATTTTCATCTAAAGGAAATTACAATTTTGCTGCTCCTGGTGTAGATATACCAGTTCTAAGGCCTCATAACAACTATGCGATTGAAAGTGGCACCTCTTTAGCGAGTGCTCATATTACAGGTGTAGTAAGCTTAATTTTACAGTACCGGGAACGTTTTAATATTAATTCTGAAGAAAGTTTAAACCAACAAATATATAAAATCTTAAAAAAATGGTATTGATGATTATTTGAATAAAATTGTTTTTTAAAACAAGAAACTCGGAGGTTTAGTTTAGGATGAATAAAATAAGTAAGTTATTCTCAATTGTTATATGTCTATCGCTGGTTATAACTTTGTTTTTCCAATTTCCGAATAAAACAGAGGCTGTTACCACAAAAGATTTTCATGTTTTAGAAGATAGTAATGAAAAATATATAATTTCACAGGAGCAAGACGGAGTAACTGGTATTCTAACTCTAAATAAAGAAACAACAGAAATCAGTTATCAAACTGAAGAAATTAGTAGTGAAGGTGAAAAGGTTTCAAAGGATTATGAAGTTGACTTGCAAACACTTTTAAATGATAATTTAGATGTTACGTTTAAAGATACAAAAGATGATAAGAAATATGAAGTGAATTCTGAAGATATTCAAGCATCTTTTGCATTTGTTATTCCTATTGGTATTGTTATTGGGGCAGTTCTACTAGAACATTTAATAGCTTTGGGACTTGCAGTAACAGTATTAGGTGTTACCTATATTGCTTATTCTGAATTTATAAAAAGGAAAGACAATAAACATAATCACTTTATTGCTTATCGAGACAAAGATAAACCTCATTTATTTATTGGAAAAGGTATAAGTCGTGCAAACGCTGTAAAAAGATTAGCTCAGAAAAAAGATACTTGGTCTACTTCCAAAAACAATGCACAATCTATTGCTAAAGCAGCCAGTCCGATTGGAAAAGTAATAGGTGCAGAAATTGACAAAAAAGGTAAAAATAAACATTATCACTATCATCCAGTTTATAAATTTAAAGGTAAATATGTAAGAACTGGAGCACATGCTTTTTTTGGTGCCCCTAGATAAGAAATCTTGATAGAGGAGGTTTTCGATGATTGTTCTTAATCGTCAACCAAGAAAGAAGGAATATAATGAGCTCATCGATTTATGTTGTAAAGTATGTGATGAGTTCCAATTAGTTTTTAGAAAAGATTTTGCTGATTTTGATGATTATCGTGAAATTCTAGATAAACTTTCACCATCTCTTAAAGAAATGAAGGAAGAGTCTGAATGGGCTACCACGATTCTAGGAGATGGTCAAACAGCATATGTTTATTATTATTATGCCAATGAACACACAAAAAATTTGTTAAAAGAACTTTCGAACTCTCTATACGGGTGGGTTCACCCTAATTTACTGGAGGATTTATCATTCTTCAAAAATGGGAAAGAGTGGATGGTTTCAAGCTCACATGAAGAGGAGAGCTATATTTTCCCTGAAAACGAAGAAGAAATTGAGAGTTTAAAACAAATCAAAGGTCTTAAATGGACTATACAAGAAGATGATGAATAAGTAATTTTAACGGCTTTTCCCTAGAAGGGAGAAGTCTTTTTTATTCTAAATAACTCTTTTATACTCAAAACCAAAATCCCTGTCATAATAAAAGAAGATGGAAAGGGGATGTGTGAAATGAGAACAATTGAAAATGATCAGTTATTGATTCAGATCAATGAGAGGGGTGCCGAGGTCAGAGAGGTGCTTCATAAGGAAAGTGGACGTCAATATATGTGGTCTGGCGATCCTGCATACTGGGGCAGGGTGTCGCCTGTCTTATTCCCGATTGTTGGACGATTAAAGAATGACCAATACAAGATAGATGATCAAACCTATGAGCTCACGCAGCATGGATTCTTGCGTGATGTTGATTTTGATTTACATGAAGAAACGAAACATACAGTGACCTTTCAATATGAATCAAAAGGCCGCCACATCGAGCAGTATCCCTATGAATTTACCGCCCGTATTCGATACGAGCTGTCGGAAAATGGTCTGATGATTTCCTGGGAAATTGATAATGTCGGAGATGACACGATGTATTTCTCCATCGGAGGTCACCCCGCATTTCAAGTTCCGCTAATTGAAGGAGAGCGCACAGCAGATTATTCCCTGACATTGACGCCTTCTACTGAGCATCTTCCTGTCCAATATGAACTAAAAAATTCACTTGTCAGGGAGAAAGAAAAAAGCATTCAGCTTAAACCAATTCAGCTTCGACCAGAGCTTTTTCAGCATGATGCGATGATCTTTAGTCATATCAATCGAGTGTCATTGGTGTCTCAGGCAGGTCACGGGGTTGAGGTTGATCTCACTGGTTTTCCGTTCGTTGGTATTTGGTCACCTTATAATCAAGAAACGAGCACAATGGCTCCTTTTGTTTGTATTGAGCCTTGGTACGGTATTGCCGATGTTGAAGGGACGAATGGGCAGTACAAGGAAAAGTTCGGTATTCAAACTTTAGAGAAGAATGAGACCTTCCAAGCCGCCTATACGATTTTTTTCAAATGAACATTTGTGCATGATAAGTTGAACAATTTGTTATGATAGAAGAAAAAAGGAGGCGTACGAATGGATCGGGAGAAACAACAACTGAGTATTGAAGCGGCAAGGCTGTATTATTTATCGGATTACAGCCAGCAGGAAATTGCCAAACAGCTCGACCTGTCGAGACCAACTGTATCTCGGCTGCTTCAATATGCGAAGGAGAAGGGGTACGTCCAGATAACGGTAATGGACCCGTTTGAAGACTTGAATGAGCTGTCTTCATTGCTCAAGGAAAAATATGACCTGCTCGAAGCTCATGTGGTGTTTTCGCCCAAAGATGATTATCCAACGATCACTGAATACTTGAGCCAATTTGGTGCTGAGTACTTGCAAAACACAGTAAAAGACGGTGATATCGTTGGTGTGAGCTGGGGAACCACCATGTATCAAATTGCTCAAAAGATGCAACCTAAACAGGTCAAAGGTGTAGAGGTTGTCCAGCTGAAGGGTGGGATTAGCCACTCCCATGTGAATACATATTCTGCGGAAACCATCCAGCTGTTTGCCGAGGCCTTTCAAACAGCACCGCGCTATTTACCGCTTCCTGTTGTATTTGATAGTGCTGCCGTCAAGGAGATGGTTGAACAGGACAGACATATTCAGCGTATCATTGAAATGGGCAAACAGGCGAATATTGCTGTGTTCACTGTTGGAACGGTAAGAGATGAAGCCCTTTTGTTTAGACTTGGTTACTTCCGCGAAGAAGAAAAAGCACTGCTCAAAGCATCCAGTGTTGGGGACATCTGTTCGCGCTTTTATGATCAAGAAGGACGCATTTGCAGTGAAGCGATTAACAACCGTACGATTGGCGTGGAGCTTGATGATTTAAGAACAAAAGAACGCTCTATTCTTGTTGCTGGTGGACATCGCAAGGTTGCTTCTATCCACGGTGCACTAAGAGGAAAATATGCGAACGTATTGATGATTGATCAGCATACAGCAAAGGCTCTTTTAAATGTCACAAAATAGATGAACAAAATTTCATAACTATGTTTACAAATGTTCATCGGTCATATATGATGAAAGTATCATAATTAAAAGGAAGTGTAAGCATGACGATAGCAAATCTTATTGATCATACAGCACTAAAACCAGATACATCGAAAGCTGCAATCATGCAGTTACTTGAAGAAGCAAAGACTCATCAGTTCGCATCTGTTTGTGTGAATCCAACATGGGTGTCTCTTGCGGCGAAAGAACTAGCAGGAACAGGCGTTGATATTTGTACAGTCATCGGTTTCCCGCTAGGTGCAAACACAACAGCAGTAAAAGCATTCGAAACAAAGGATGCAATTGAGAACGGTGCAACCGAAGTGGACATGGTCATCAATATCGCGGCATTGAAAGACGGCGAATATGATGCAGTTGAGCAAGATATTCGTGCAGTTGTAGACGCAGCAAAAGGGAAGGCACTTGTGAAAGTCATTATTGAAGCGTGCTTACTCACAGATGAAGAGAAAGTCAAAGCTTGTGAGCTTTCAGTGAAAGCTGGCGCTGATTTTGTGAAAACATCGACTGGATTTAGTACAGGCGGTGCAACTGCTGAGGACATCGCATTAATGCGTAAAACAGTAGGACCTGACATCGGTGTGAAAGCATCAGGCGGCGTGAGAACAAAAGAAGATGTTGAGGCAATGCTAGCTGCAGGCGCTACCCGAATTGGTGCGAGTGCAGGCGTTTCTATTATCAAAGGGGATCAATCAGCTCCTTCGAAAGACTATTAATTCATACGATCCTATGGTAGGATAACATTCGTGACTCATAAATGATGAAAAAGTCATATGCGGAAGGATCTCACTTCTGGGAATTTCTTCCGCACTTTGTTTGCGAAATAGGGTTTGTTCCATACAAGCGCATTAATGTAAACGAATTCATTCGAGGAGGAAAAACATGAAATACGTGATTGGTATCATCGGTTTGCTGGTGATTCTCGCCATTGCATGGCTGGCTAGTAACGGCAAAAAACGAGTAAAATTCCGTCCAGTAATTGTCATGATTGTACTGCAATTTATTTTAGGTTATATTCTGCTCAATACAGGTGTTGGAAACTTTCTAGTCGGGGGCTTTGCAAGGGGATTCCAAATGCTTCTAGGCTATGCCGGTGAAGGAATCAACTTCGTATTTGGCGGATTAATGAATGATAAGGCGTCAACTTTCTTCATCAATGTCTTACTGCCGATCGTCTTTATTTCGGCATTGATCGGTATCCTGCAGCATTGGCGTATCCTCCCGCTTATCGTACGCGGAATCGGGTATTTGCTTAGTAAAGTAAATGGAATGGGGAAACTAGAATCCTACAACGCAGTAGCGTCTGCGATTTTAGGTCAATCAGAAGTCTTTATTTCCATTAAGAAACAGCTCGGATTATTACCTCAACAACGTCTTTATACATTGTGTGCATCTGCGATGTCAACTGTATCGATGTCCATTGTCGGTGCATACATGCAAATGATTAAACCAGAGTATGTTGTAACAGCACTCGTGCTGAACCTATTTGGTGGGTTTATTATTGCGTCTATCATCAATCCTTATGAAGTGGCTAAGGACGAAGACATGATTGAAATTGTAGAAGAAGAAAAGCAATCCTTCTTTGAAATGCTTGGCGAATATATTATGGATGGTTTCAAAGTAGCGATTGTTGTCGCCGCGATGTTGATTGGATTCGTTGCATTAATTGCGATGATTAATGGAATCTTTACAGCTGTCATCGGTGTTTCTTTCCAAGATGTACTTGGTTATGTATTTGCCCCATTTGCTTTTATTGTTGGTGTACCTTGGAGCGAAGCAGTACAAGCAGGAAGCATTATGGCAACGAAAATGGTTTCCAACGAATTTGTGGCAATGCAAATCCTGTCCGGTGATGCTTTCCATTTCACTGCTCGTACAGAAGCGATCATTTCTGTATTCCTTGTATCATTTGCGAACTTCTCTTCTATCGGTATCATTGCTGGAGCAGTCAAAGGCTTAAACGAAAAACAAGGGAACGTTGTCGCACGCTTTGGATTAAAGCTTCTATTTGGTGCAACACTTGTCAGCTTCTTAACAGCAGGCGTTGTCGGTTTGATTTACTAATTTAAGAAAAGGAATGGTGAAAACAATGAGAATGGTAGATATCATTGCGAAAAAACGTGACGGAAAAGAATTATCTTCAGAGGAAATTTCTTTCTTTGTCAAAGAGTATACGGACGGAACAATTCCTGACTACCAAGCAAGTGCCTTGGCTATGGCGATTTTCTTCCAAGATATGACGGATCAAGAACGTGCTGACTTAACGCTCGCTATGGCGAACTCGGGGGACACGATTGACCTCTCTGCCATTGAAGGTATTAAAGTAGACAAGCACTCAACAGGCGGTGTAGGCGATACAACAACGCTTGTACTTGCTCCTCTTGTGGCTGCACTTGATGTACCTGTTGCGAAAATGTCTGGCCGCGGCCTTGGACATACAGGCGGTACAGTGGACAAGCTTGAAGCGGTAAAAGGCTTCCATGTAGAAATTACAAAAGACGAATTCATCGAGCTTGTGAACCGTCATAAAGTAGCGGTCATTGGTCAATCAGGCAACCTGACACCAGCGGATAAAAAGCTTTATGCCCTTCGTGATGTGACAGGAACCGTTAACTCCATCCCGCTCATTGCAAGCTCTATTATGAGTAAGAAAATTGCTGCTGGCGCAGATGCGATCGTACTAGATGTGAAAACAGGTGCAGGTGCTTTCATGAAAACACCTGAAGACTCTGAGAAGCTTGCAAAAGCCATGGTCCGCATCGGAAACAACGTTGGCAGACAAACGATGGCTGTCATCTCTGATATGTCTCAGCCGCTAGGATTAGCGATTGGAAATTCCCTTGAAGTGAAAGAAGCGATTGATACGCTTAAAGGCGAAGGCCCTGAAGACTTAAACGAGCTTGTGCTCACTTTAGGAAGTCAAATGGTCGTTCTTGCGAAAAAAGCAGAAACGCTTGATGAAGCAAGAGAAAAGCTAATTGAAGTCATGAAAAACGGCAAAGCACTTGAGAAATTCAAGGAATTCTTAGAAAATCAAGGTGGGGACGGCTCGATTGTAGATCAGCCGGAAAAACTGCCGCAAGCCCCTTACCAAATCGACGTTCCTGCAAAGGAATCAGGTGTGGTTGCTGAAATCGTCGCAGACGAGATCGGTGTTGCAGCGATGATTCTTGGAGCAGGACGTGCGACAAAAGAGGACGAGATCGACCTATCTGTCGGCATCATGCTGAACAAAAAAGTCGGCGATCGTGTTGAAAAAGGAGATTCACTCGTGACACTTCATGCAAATCGTGAAGATGTTGCGAATGTCGTGGAGAAAATTTATGACAACATCCGCATCGCAGATCATGCTGATGCACCAACTCTCATTCACACTGTGATCACAGAATAAAGAAAAAAGGACAAAAGTGCTTCGCCGCTTTTGTCCTTTTTTTGTTCATTTCTTTTTCTATTGAGATAAAAAATTTCACTTTATGAAACAAACCTCTTGCATTCATTAAATAATGGGTGTATATTAATTGACGAGTCAATGATTGATATATCAACTAATTGATCTGAATAGAAAAGAGGGGATGGCATTGACTGCATTTTGCTCTGAAGAAGCAGAGGTATTATACCGTTTGCAGTGTGTGAACCGTATGATGGGCGTGAAGTTCGAAGCATGCACGGGCATCAGCCAATCAAGACTAGAGTTGCTATCACTGTTATTCCAAGCAGACGAAATCAGCCAGTCAGATTTGCAGAAAAAAGTAAATATTGATAGTGCGGCTGTGACGCGTCACTTAAAACAGTTAGAAGCAAAAGGAATGGTCACGCGCAGAAGAAAGCCAGAAGATAATCGAGTCACACTTGTTCGTCTGACAGAAGAAGGCAGAACAAGAATCGAAGCTTCTAAAAAAGAAAAAGAACGATTTATCTCAGAAATGCTTGAAAACGTAAGTGACGAAGAACGAAAGCTTCTCACTGATGTGCTCAGCCGAATACAACAAAACATCGAAAAGATTCAAACAACCTAAAGGAGTGTTTCAACATGGCTACAACATTAAAAACTAACGATTTTATGGAAATTTTGAAAGGACGCCGTTCTATTCGTAACTATGACCCAGCTGTGAAAATCAGCAAAGAAGAAATGGCAGAGATTCTAGAAGAAGCAACAACTGCACCATCATCAGTGAATGCACAGCCTTGGCGCTTCATGGTCATTGACAGCCCAGAAGGAAAAGAAAAGCTTGCACCACTTGCAAAATTCAACCAAACTCAAGTGTCAACATCAGCAGCTGTCATTGCAGTATTTGCAGATATGAAAAGCAATGAATACTTAGATGAAATTTATTCAAAAGCAGTAGAGCATGGCTACATGCCGCAAGAAGTGAAAGAAAGACAAATTGCTGCACTAACTGCACACTTTGAGGTACTTCCAGAGCAAGTGAATCGCGAAACAATCTTAATTGACGGTGGAATTGTGTCTATGCAGCTTATGCTTGCAGCACGTGCACACGGCTATGATACAAATCCAATTGGCGGATTTGATAAAGAAGTCATCGCTGAAACATTTGGCTGGGATAAAGAACGTTATGTACCAGTGATGCTGTTATCAATTGGGAAAGCTGCTGACGAAGGTTATGCTTCTTACCGCTTACCGATTGAACGCATTACAGAGTGGAAATAATATCTTTTAAAAAGGAGACGATTAGATGATTATTATTCATGCAGGGATGACCATTCATCCAGAAAAAGAAAACGTATTTCTAGAAGAAATCAATGCATTAATGAAAGCTTCACAAGCCGAAGAAGGCAATGTATCCTACAAGCTGTTCAAGGATACAGATAAGGAACATACCTTCTTAATGGTAGAAGTGTGGAAAGATGACGCTGCGGTTCAGAGCCATAATGCGAGTGCACATTTCCAAGCTTTCGTAGCGAAGGCAAAAGAATTCTTAGCCGCTCCACTTGACGTTGTTGCCTTTCAAGGCCAGCAACTTTCATAGTAAAACAACAAACACCCTAGGCGTTTATCGTCTAGGGTTCTTTTATTTTCGACACCTTGTTCCACCCATTTCATTCCCGTATTGTGCATTTTCCACAAAGTTTCTGAAAATAAAATGTTTTTCGACTTAAGTATATTGGAATATGCTAGAATGAGATATTATTTATTACCAAATTAGGGAGGAACCAAAATGAAAAAAGGGAAATGGACTAGCATAGCACTAACGGCTGTCCTCGGTTTAGGCACATTGACAGCTTTCAGCACCCCACTATCTGCCCACACTACAGAAAAGTCAACATCCTCAGACGGCGGTCATTATTCAGGTATTCCATTCGATGCAAGTGTTGTGAATGAAGACCGTCTCATCAAAGCCTTGAAAAAACAAGGAAAGATCAAAAAGAATGCCAATGAAGCAGAAACCCAAAAAGCATTAAAGAAATATCTAAAGAAAAAAGAAGAATCTGCTATGAAACAAGGTGCAAGCACCTTAACAGAAGAGCCTGAATTTCTGAAAGAATACAAACAAAAGGTACATAACAAATTAGCCAAAAAGAAAAAGTTAAAGAAGCATAATGGAAAAGAAAGCAATCATGTAAAACCGGTCAAAAAGGAAAAGTATAAAGGCGAAGTTCGCAATGATAAGGTATTGGTTTTATTAGTAGATTTTAAAGATTATAAGCATAATAGTATTAAAAAAGAAGAGACTGATATGTACTATGACAAGTACGATCAGCAGCACTATCAAGACATGCTTTTCGGAAAAAATGGCTACATCGGTCCAGATGGGAAACGAAAAGTATCCATGAAGCAATATTATGAGAAACAGTCTGGCGGCAGTTACACGATCAGTGGAACGGTGGCTGGCTGGTATACAGCGAAGCATGAAGCAGCCTATTATGGCGGGAACGTACCTGATGAATCAGGCAGTGACGGCAGACCGCGTGAATTGGTGAAAGAAGCACTCGAAGCAGCAGCAAAGGACCCGAACATTGATCTCGGTGAATATGATCAATGGGACCGCTATGATATGGATGGCGACGGCGTTTATAACGAACCAGACGGCATCATTGACCATCTGATGGTCGTTCATGCTGGCGTAGGTGAAGAAGCTGGCGGCGGACAGCTTGGCTCTGATGCGATTTGGTCGCACCGCTGGTCACTTGGTGATGTATTTGAAATTCCAAACACTGAATCTGAAGTTGGACAAGGTGGGAAATTAGGCGCGTTAGATTACACCATTGAGCCTGAAGATGGCGCGGCAGGCGTATTCACACATGAATTCGGACATGATCTTGGTCTTCCTGATGAGTACGATACACAGTACACAGGAGGAGGCGAGCCCGTTTCCTACTGGTCGATCATGTCAAGCGGAAGCTGGGCAGGTAAAGTCCCTGGAACGGAACCAACAGGCTTTAGTCCATATGCGAAAGAAATGCTTCAAAACTTGCATGGCGGTAACTGGCTTACTGGACAAACCATCGATGGTAAAACATTAAAGAAAAGCAAAACAGTGCTGATTGATGAAGCAGCAACAAAAGGAACGAACCATGATGCGGTTCGGGTAGATTTACCAGATAAAGAGATTGTTGTCACAAAACCTGCTCAAGGACAAAATTCGTACTTCAGCGGAACGGGTGACAATTTAAATGCGACCATGACGACAACAGGTATCGATTTGTCGAAAGGGAGCAAAGCAGAGCTGACATTTAAAGCATGGTACGATATCGAAGAAGATTATGATTATGCGTATGTAGAAGTTCGTGAAACAGGAACTGATCAGTGGAAGACCATTGCTGGTAACATCACGAACGATCGAAATGAAGCTGGAGCGAACGAAGGCAATGGAATTGACGGAAAATCAGACGGATGGGTAGATGCAGCATTTGATCTTTCTGCTTATGCAGGGAAGAAAATTGACCTGCAATTCCGCTATACAACCGATGCAGGCTATTCACTGCCAGGCTTATTTGTAGATGATTTAAACATCACTGCAGATGGGACGAAAGTGTGGTCAGATGATGCCGAGGGCACATCTACTTTCACCTTTAACGGATTCTCGAAATCGAATGGAAAACAATATGCAGCTCAATACTATTTACTAGAGTGGCGCTCATATGCTGACGTCGATAAAGGGTTAAAGCATATCAAACGAGGGGCAAGCCTCATGAGCTATAATAACGGTTTGGTCGTGTGGTATGTCGATCAATCCTACAGTGATAACTGGGTAGGAAAACACCCAGGGAACGGTTTCCTTGGGGTAGTAGATGCAGATCAGCAAGTATTGAAGTGGAGTGACGGCTCCATTGCAGCCACAGGTTTCCAAGTACATGATGCAGCATTTTCTTTGAATCCAAGTACGAAGCTCAATATTGATTATACAGCGACAACTGGCTTAACATTGGTAGATCGCTATATTCGCCCGACTCGTACATTTAGTGATAAAAAGAATTATGTGAATCCAAATAATCCAGATGCAGGGCGTGACGTCCCAACATACGGTCTATCCTTTAAAGTTGTTGGACAAAGTAAGGATCGTTCTGTTGGAAAGGTATTAATTTCTAAAAGTAACTAAATAGAAAGCCGGATTCTACCATTGAATCCGGCTTTTTGATATGATAATAAACTGTTTTTGATGAAAAAGGCGGCTTTTTGGTCGAATGTCTGTTCTTTTTTATTTTGATATCCGAATGAAATCATTATATAATAGAGACTGGAAGGTTTTTCTTTCATACATGGTTCTTTTTAGCTGTTAAAACAAAGGAAAGGATGAGCGTTACCAATGAGTTGTGTCACTGCTAAGCAATTAAAGGTGATTAGAGGGACGATGCAGACTTTTTGCAGCCATTTGGAGTATGATGGTCACGGTAAGCTTCATATCAATACCATCATGGCTTTTATTAAAAAGGAGTTTGGTGTGAGGAAAATGAAAGACATTCCACAAAGCCGCTTTACTGAAGCGCTTGAATTAATACAAGACTTTGATTTATACACGGATAAAATAGAGATTCGTGATCGTCTATCAGAAAGGAATTAACTAAATTGAATATTTTGGCAATAATACTAGTAGGAATTGTCGCATTAGAACACCTTGTCATTATGTTATTAGAAATGTTTTTTATGGAATCAAAGATGGCAAAGAGATCCTTTAAGCTGCCAGAACACTTGCAAAAGGATCCAAATGTCAAAGTGATGTTTGCCAATCAGGGGCTTTATAACGGGTTTTTAGCTGCAGGACTGATTTGGGGGCTCATTCTCGGATCGAATACTGTTGGATATATGATTCAGCTATTTTTCATTATTTGTGTGATCATCGCTGCGGTATTTGGCGGTGTGACCTCTAATAAATCAATCATCGTCAAGCAAGGAGTACCAGCGCTTCTTGCATTAATTGCGCTTATCCTGGCAATTTAACCATAAATAAAGTCGCCCGAGTAAAGGGCGGCTTTTATCTTTTTCGAAGACCCATTAGACGAATAATGGATGTCAGACATAGCGCAACGGCAACAGCCAAAATAATTTTTCCATACATGACCCCTGTTAAGTTCATCAAAAAGACGGCCAATATGATACAGAGCGTGATGATGATCATCACAATCGAATAGGTTTTCATCTCTTTTCCACTCCTTTAAAAGTCCCCTCACATCCGTGAGGTCTATCCATCTTACCTCATATGATATCACTCAATGACAATTTTACATGAAATTCCCTACCAATAGAATGTGACATATTGATTAGATTAATGACATGCCATATTTTTCAGAAAATCGGGTATACCATAAAGAGTTGCACCGAAGTTCGATTGCTTGATATTTAATTGTGCAAAATGTAAAATGAAAACATGATAAATCGAAAGGATGATCAAGATGAGTAAGAAAGTGTTATTAGTATCGACAAGCAGTTCAGAAATGAACGGACATCCAACAGGCTTATGGCTAGAAGAGTTGGCAGAGCCATTTCATATTTTTAAAGAAAATGAACTAGACGTTCAAATTGTCTCTATTCAAGGTGGAACTGTCCCTATTGATAAAAATTCAATTCCAGAAGGTGTTCCAGCGCAATATGAAGATGTATATGAATTACTTCAAGACACAAAGGCGCTTACAGATGTGAACCCAGCTGATTATGATGGCATCTTCTTTGCGGGAGGACACGGCCCAATGATCGATTTTGCGTCTAATCAACTGGTAGCCGATGCAATCTTAGCTATTTCAAACAAAAATGGTGCAGTCGGAGCTGTTTGTCACGGCGTTTCAGCATTCATTGACGTGAAGGATCAAGATGGCAAATCATTTATCGAAGGTAAAAAAATCACAGGCTTCACAAACGAAGAAGAGGAAGCTGTTCAGCTGACATCAAAAGTTCCATTTTTATTGGAAACAAAACTTCGTGAGCAAGGGGCAGCGTTTGAAAAAGGAGATGCCTTTGCACCATACGCTGTAGTTGACGGACAAATCATTACTGGACAAAATCCAGGTTCTAGTGCAGAAACAGCACGCCTGTTTGTTAAAACCATTTCATAAAGTGATCAAAAAACCAGTCGTAGCAAATACGGCTGGTTTTTTGTCATAAAGATTTCCTAAAAAAGACCATAACAATGAATGAAATAATGGTAAAATATTCACAGGGCAAAAAACCCAATTGAGGAAAAAGGGGATGTTCCTGTGAGAGCATTATATGGAAAAATCACTGCAGCTTTATTATCCATTCTACTCGTCACAACAGGTTTATTTTCACCAGTATTAAAAGCAGAAGAAGCACCGAAATCAGATGGGAAATTGTCACCACTGACGGAAAAAGCCATTCAGCAAGTGCAAGACTCGTTTTTGAAACAGGATGAAGGAACCGCTATCCAAAAGAAGCAGCTAAAAAAATCTTTTAAAGTAGATAAGAAAAATGGAATCAGTATCAAACGAAAAGCCGCTAAAGATGGTAAGATGCGTACATCTTCCGTTCGCTCCATTGATGGACTAGCCATCAACCAATCGGTTGTCTTATCAGAGGATGACCCAGTCGATTTATGGTTGTTAAGTACGACTTCACCTCAGGCACTCATCAGCCGAATTACCTCTTCAAATCCCGATTATTTCGTACAATTATTTGTTGTTGATTATGAAACTGGACAAGCCTATCCGACGGACCTGATTCAGCCGGCAGGCAGTCTCCTTGGTTTGACCAATTTACCAGCAGGTGATTACGCATTCGGTATCACAAGCGGCGGAGATTTCGGAGACTCTTACACGTTACAAGTGAATGCAAAAAACCCACCCAATTTCACAGGGGCTGTTTCCCTCTCTTCCACCCTGCAATACTTTGTAGCTGAGTATGCGAATGGGGATGTTTTCGCTAATGGTACAAAGGTGTATAACAAACAATCTAAGACCGCCGATTATAAATGGGAGCGTGTATTTTATTTTTCATATGACGGAAAATATGATCAGAGAACCCATTCTGTTGAAAGTGTGAAAGTGAAAAGTATTTCTGCACCAGTATCGTACTCTGCTCCTTATGCGAGTTCATCTGAGGCTATTCTCGTCTACTTAGATGTGGAGACGTTATTTATGTATCATGAATCATCGTTTGCTAGCGGGCAATACTACCATAGTAGCTTTGTTGATACACTTGGAAAGACAACGCCAAGGCGTTTAGATATTGATGATATGACAAATTACGGCGATCATATTTTAGCTGTTGATTTGAAAACGGGAAAACCAATTGATTTCTTCAGTGTCCTTAATTTTTACTATGCTGCAGGGATCGAAAAGCTGCCTACGATCAGAACGTTGAATTAAGAAAGGCGGTTGACAGCAAATCTCTACATGTGTAGAGTAAAGATAATTAAATGACAAAAGTCCACTAGGGGAGTCATGTATGACTGAGACAAGAGAAAATCTTGGACCCTTTGAACCTGATCTAGTTTGTACTAGCGGAGGGAAGTGGAGCTGGACCTCGTCTTATTCATGATTGAATCGATAAGAAGGCCGCTCCATTTGGGGTGGCTTTTTCATTTATTCAACTGAAGAAGAGGAGGCTTTTTTTATGACGTTTTCAGCGCAATTAAGAGAAGAAACAGAACCATTATTTGAAGCCATTTATCAGCATCCGTTTGTCAGAGGGCTGGCAGCAGGAAAGCTGGAAAAGGAACAGATCATTCATTACGTCAAACAAGATGCAGAATATTTACATGCTTTTATTAAAATTTATGCAGCGGCTCTTAGCAGATGTACAGACAAAGGAGATATTGCCTTTTTCCATCAGCAGATTGCGTTTGTACTAGATAGTGAGACACACCCTCATCAAAATCTTTGCCGAGTGGCAGGTGTATCATATGATGAGCTCCAAGGTGCCCCGCTTGCTCCGAGTGCTCATCACTATATTCATCATATGCTGCAAGTTGCCAAGGAAGGCACGCTTGGAGAAATCATCGCTGTCCTGCTTCCATGCCCTTGGACATATTGGGAAATCGGCAAACGAATGCTCGCAGATGTGCAGCCTGACCCTTCACATCCGTTTTATGAGTGGATCACGTTTTATGGAGGGTTAACCGACTCTATTACAGTAGAGCTTTGCAAGCGGGTCGATCAGCTGGCGGAAGCAGCAAGTGAGAAGGAAAAGGAAAAAATGAAACAGCACTTTATCCTAAGCTGTCAGCTTGAGTACAAGTTTTGGGATATGGCGTTTACGGTGGAAGATTGGCCAGTTCCATTGGAGGTGCATTCATCATGACATGGAAGATGAAAGAAGTTGTCCTTGCTGTCATTTTATCCGTTGCATGTGGTGTCATCTATTTAGGGTGGTCCACACTTTACTTACCCATTACAGCACTTGTTGGCCCAGCAGGAGGCAACATCATGTTTGGCATTTGGGTGATTGCCAGTCCAATCGTCGCGTATATCATCCAAAAGCCGGGAGCTGCCCTGATTGCAGAAACAGCCGCTGCCGCAGTGGAATTACTAACAGGCAGCCACTTCGGTCTTGCAGCCCTGCTGATTGGTGTATGCCAAGGGCTTGGGGCAGAAATCGCCTTTGCTCTTTTTGGTTATAAACGATATCGCATGTGGACACTGATGCTGTCAGGTGCCTTTGCAGCTGTTGGAGCAATGGCTTACAGCCTCGTTGCGAATGGCTTTGGTTATTACACGCCTCAAGTTTTACTCATCACACTGATGACTCAAATCATCAGCGGAATGATACTGGGCGGATGTTTAGCAAAAGTAGTGGTGGACGCATTATCTAAAACTGGTGTATTGAATCAATATGCCATCATGAAAGAAAAACGAAACAAAGGTGAACAGCATGGATTCATTTCTCGCGTGCAATAATCTCACTGTCCGTTTTTATGAACAGCCTCAGCCCGTGTTGCATCAAATCTCTCTTTCCATTCAAAAAGGAGAAAAGGTGCTTATTTTAGGACCAAGCGGCAGCGGTAAATCCACGCTCATCTCCGTTCTGGCTGGCATCATTCCAGAACATTTAGAAGCGGACATGCAGGGCGAAGTGATATTGCAAAGACATACAGGCGTCATGTTTCAGGACCCTGATTCCCAGTTTTGTATGCATCGCGTCAATGAAGAAATTGCCTTTAGCTTAGAGAACCGTTCTGTCCCTCGTGACGAGATGGATGGCATCATTCAGCAGCTCATGCAAAAAGTCCAACTTGATGTCGATCCGAATACAGACATCCACACATTATCTGGCGGCATGAAGCAGCGATTGGCGCTTGCTTGTTTACTAGCGTTAGAGCCAGATGTGCTGTTCTTTGATGAACCGACCGCACAGCTTGATCCAGCAGGAAGAATGGAGATATTTCAGCTTCTACAGCAGCTTGCAGCTGATCAGCGACAAACCATGATTTTTGTAGAGCATGTGCTAGATGGTGTCATTGAATGGATGGACCGGGTGATTTTATTAGACGATCAAGGCAGCATCTTAGCAGATGGGTCTCCAAAAGATGTATTGACGACATATGAAAAAGAAATGAAAGAGGCAGGAATTTGGAGACCGAAATTATTTCCCGAGAAATGGTCTACGATCCTTCAAGATCCATTTCATCCAATGAGTCACAAGCTTATGCAAACCTTTGAAGCAAGAAAGAAGCAGAATGAAAAAGTGCTGTCGACTAAGCGGGAGACCATCATTCGTTCAGAAGATCTTCAATTAAGCTACGGGAAAAAGAGGATTATGAGTGATCTTCAGCTTGATATCAAAGCAGGGGATTGGGTGGCGATCATTGGGGAAAATGGAAGCGGGAAAAGCACATGTCTTAAACATTTGGTTCGTTTAGAGCCAACGAAAAAAGGCCATATTTTTTTAAAAGAGACACTCCTTAAAAAGTGGTCAGACCGAGAACTATATGAAAAGGCAGGCTTTGTGTTTCAAAATCCGGAGCTTCAATTCATACAAGATACAGTGTTCGATGAAATTGCATTTGGTGGAAGGCAGCGTAATTGGCAAGAATCCGTTGTGCAAGAAAAAACAGTTCAGCTATTGAAAGAGTTCGGTTTAGAAAAGCATGCAAAAGCTCATCCTTTCACTTTAAGCCTAGGTCAAAAAAGAAGATTGAGTGTGGCTACAATGCTCCTTTTTGATCAGGATGTCCTATTGTTAGACGAGCCGACTTTCGGGCAGGATGAAAGAACAGCGAAGGAATTAATCAGGCGCTTGAAAGATCGTCAACGCCAAGGCACCACTATTTTAATGGTCACACATGATATGGACCTTGTCGATGAGTGTGCCAATCAAGTGCTTCTTTTTCATCAAGGAAAGCATGTGTATGATGGCACGCCTTATGATTTGTTTTCAAATCAGGAACTTGTCAATGCTTATCAGCTGAGAGCCCCGCTGCATTATCGCTATGTGGCTGAAAGAAAGGACGTGCTGACGATTGCAAAGTAATCATTCCTTTCTTTCCACTGTGAATCCAGTCATCAAACTACTCGCTCATCTACTTGCGATGTGTTGTCTCATGGCGATATCTGACCCTAAAACAACCTTCATCATCTGGCTGTTTGCACTTTGTGTTGGACTTGTCTTAGGCGGATGGAATTTGAAGTATCTTTTCACAAGACTTGTCCCTTATCTGCTCTTTTTTATTCTCGTGTTCTGGATGATGGCGGCCTTTGGCAAGGGGGATCATACTGTTTGGAAATGGGCATGGTTTCATATGACAGAGGAGAGTTTAAGAAATGGACTCACCATCGCTCTCAGAATGCTTGGCTTTGTGACATTCGGTCTCCTGTTTACGTCCACAACAGATTTGACAGCATTTATGATGAGCCTCATTCATCAGTGCAAAATGTCGCCAAAATGGGCGTATGGAATGCTTGCTGGCTTCCGGTTTATTCCGTTATTTCAAAGTGAATTAAAGCAAATGAAGGCGGCACATAAAATCAGAGGCTATAAGCAAAAAAACAGCTGGAAAGCCTTTATGCGTTATGCACTTCCACTTTTTACACAGGGCGTACGAAAATCAGAACGTTTGGCCATTGCGATGGAAGCAAGAGGCTTCACAGGTGAGAGGGAGCGGACGTATTATCATGTCATCAGCACTTCATGGATCGACTATATGTATCTTTTGCTCATCGTTATCAGTGTCTTGATATGCATGTCCTTTTTTTAAAAACCCCCACATTCTCTTGATAGAATGTGGGCTTTTTATATGTCTTAGGTCATTTGATTGATATTAGTACACATTACAGGCTGTAATAGATCTTATAACGAACCGATAAAGAGGATGTACTGAGAAAAAGAGAGGATGAACGTGAGCGAATGTCACAGAAAATTGATAACATAATAGACGCTTTACCAATCATTGGACTAGCTATGAGAGAGCAACTAACCTTTTCTGTTTTAGGGAAAGAGAAGGTTCTTTATTATCAGCAACATGGAAACATTGACCTAGGGTTTAAAGCTGGAGATATCGTAGCTCCAGGATTCGAAAACTTTTCTATGTTGAAAAATGGGAGAGAGCCATCGTTTATCCAAATTCCGAAAGAAGTATACGGGATTCCAATGGATATTGTAGCCGTTCCAATTAAAGATGAAGCGGGTCAAGTAGTCGCTGCTTTCTGCGTGGCCTATGATCAGACCAATCAACAACGATTAGATGACATCATGACAGAGAGCAACCAAGCTTCCGAAAAACTAGTCGCAATGGTACAGCAAGTTGCTGCACATTCAGAGGAACTACAAGCGACAAGTGAACAAATTCTACAAAACACGAAAACCACTGTAGAAAATTCCTCTAAAATCAATCAAGTGTCCAATCTTATCAAAGGTATCTCTGATCAAACGAACTTACTTGGACTCAACGCATCAATTGAAGCTGCAAGAGTAGGTGAAGCAGGAGCAGGCTTCGGAGTGGTCGCAACGGAAGTGAGAAAGCTGTCAACTCACGCCAAACAAGCGACGACTGATATTGAAACAGCGCTAAAAGATGTACAGGGATCGATTAAAGGAATGGAAGAAGAAATAGCACAAATTGTCGCTTCTTCTGAGCATCAAGCAGAGCTTGTAGGCACGTTCACAAAAATTATTGAAGGTCTTCATGAAACAAATGAAACGATGAAATCACTCGCAGAAGACTTAGTGAATTATCAAGTGAAATAAAAAATAGATCGACCACAACCTCCAGATCAATCGGAGGTTTTTTTCGTTTTAAGGTAAGGAACTTGTTAGGATATTGACCGATTGATCGCTGACAGGCAGTGTACACTTCTGTATGATAGAAAAAGAGATACTACCCTGGTCAGTAGACCTATTCATAAGGAGGAAGACCATCGTGACACAATCAGCGAAGCTGCAAGAAATCATAGCACCTTACCGTAAAATGTTAGATCAAACGGAACAGCCAACGATTCAACTAAAGATGAAACAAGGAAAAACAGGACCATACGACAGCAAAATTGCAGGTGATCCTTACTTCCCTAAAAACGATGAATATCCAGTTGATGGTGAAGGACACCCTATGAAGCTTTTGGCACAAATTAATTTTGGCCAGCTGCCGAAGCTGAAGGATTATCCAGAAACAGGACTTCTGCAAATTTTTATTTCTGTGCATGATGATCTTTATGGGATGAATATTGACCAAAAAACAGAGCAAAAAGATTTTCGGATCAAATTTATTGAGGAACCTTTCTTGGCAGAAGAAGAGTTGTTGACTGATTTTTCTTTTGTGAAAATTCCTGATGATTTTTATTTTCCTGTAACGAAGGAAGGCGCCATTACAGGTGAACGATCAAGTGAAACGATTAGTGTAGAAGATTTCCGCTTTGAGAAAATCACAGGTAAGCGAAGCTGGGACCTATTCGAAGATATAGAAGGTATTGATGGAGATGAAGCAGATGCCTTGTTAGATGAATTTTATGAGACAGAGAGTGGCTTTGGTCACAAATTGGGTGGATATCCAGGCTTTACACAAGAGGACCCGCGTACCTACGAAGACCAGGAACATACCGTTCTGTTATTACAAATCGACTCAGATGATGAAGTGGACATGTTGTGGGGAGATTGCGGAATCGCCAACTTTTTTATCAAACCAGAAGACCTCAAACGAAAAAATTTCGAGAATGTCGTCTATAATTGGGATTGCTCCTAATTTTGTAAAAAACACTCTTTATAGAGTGTTTTTGTGTATGTTTTTAGACTTTTTTGCCCCTATTTCGTCATTTTTGAGAGGTAATATGTCATTCTTTCTAGTTGACCGTATCAAAAAAAAATGTAAAATCATCTTAAAGTCCTCTTTTTTGAAAATAATAATAACATGACATATCAATCAACAATGAGATGCTCGAAAAAGCGGAATGTACTGGGGGGTATCAATTGATCATTTCGAAAGTAATCAATAATAATGTGGTCAGTGCGTATGATGACGAGCAGCATGAGCTGGTCATTATGGGCAGAGGGATCGCTTTTCAAAAGAAAAGTGGAGACCCGATTGACGAAGAACGTATTGAGAAAGTATTTTCCATTCAAAATAAAGATATATCAGAAAAATTCAAAACCCTGCTTTATGATATTCCAATCGAGTATATGCAAGTGTGTGAGGCGATTATTGATCATGCGAGAACAACCCTTAATAAAAATTTGAATGACAGCATCTATGTGACACTGACAGATCATATCACCTTTGCTATTGAACGTCATCAAAAAGGAATGGACATCAAAAATGCCCTGCTCTGGGAAATTAAGCGGTTGTATAAAGATGAGTTTATGTGTGGTGTAGAAGCGATTCGGATTATTCAGGACAAGCTCAACATTCATCTTCCTGAGGATGAAGCCGGTTTTATTGCGATGCACATTGTCAATGCAGAGCTCAATGAAGAAATGCCGAACGTGATTCAAATTACCAAACTCATTCAAGATATTTTAAATATCGTCAAGTATCACTTTCAAATTGATTTAGACGAGGAATCATTAAACTATTTCCGTTTTGTCACGCATTTGAAGTTTTTTGGACAGCGTCTGTTTAACGAAACACAAATGGAAAATCAAAATGAATTCCTGTATGAGGTCGTAAAAGAGAAAAACACTGCAGCTTTCCAATGTGCTGAGAAAATTAACGATTATGTTCAAAAAGAACACAACCGAAGTCTCATAGAAGATGAGATGCTATATTTAACTTTGCATATCGACAGAGTGATAAAAAGAAAATAAATTTAAAAAGAAAGCGTTGACATCATAAAATTAACATGATACTTTATAACTATAAACAACATAACCCACAATCTTTTAGGATTGTTACTGGTCAAGCAGGCAAAACCTAAATCATTGTCCCTATCTTTGATAAGGCGTGATTTAGGTTTTTTTATATCCAAAGACTTATAAAAATTAAATAACGATCAATCGCTATGAAGGATTGTTACTGGTTAAGCAGGCAAAACCTAAATATCGATTAATGTCTGAATCGCTATTTTTCGGACATTAATGGATGTTTAGGTTTTTTCTATATCATGATTTAATCAACGATTGGAGGGTAATACAATGAACCACAAACAAACAGCAAAAGAGGTTCTAGAGCTTGTCGGCGGTGAAAAGAATGTTAAGCAAGTCACGCATTGTATGACAAGACTTCGCTTCAACTTATACGATGAAGGCAAAGCGGATAAGGAGAAGCTGCAATCAACAGACGGCGTCATGGGTGTGAATCAAAGCGGAGGTCAATATCATGTTATTATTGGCAATGATGTTTCAAATGTCTATCAAGCGATGATTGCTGACTCAGGCCTGTCAACAGATGTAAAGTCAGGCGGTACAGAAGAAGCATCAAAACAAAATGTGATATCTAAGCTTTTCGATTTTATCTCTGGTGTCTTCACACCGATTCTTCCAGCCATTGCTGGTGCCGGTATGATCAAAGGGATCTTGGCACTCATGCTTACGTTCCAGTGGATATCGGATAAAAGCAGCACATATGCAATTTTAACAGCTATCGGCGACGGAGCCTTTTACTTCTTACCGATTCTGCTTGCTGTAAGCGTAGCCAAAAAAATTGGCACAAATCAGTATATCGCCGCTGCCATTGCAGCCGCCGCACTGCACCCGCAGTTAACGGCTTTACTAGGCGCAGGAAATACAGAATTTCTAGGGCTACCAGTGGTTGCCGTTGTGTACTCTTCATCGGTCATTCCGATTCTACTCACCATCTGGCTCGGCTCATATGTTGAAAGATTCGCGGAAAAATATAGCCCAAAATCATTAAAGATCATCCTTGTTCCAACGGTCACACTTCTTGTTGTAGTACCAATTATGCTTATTGCAGTAGGACCGCTTGGTGGGATTATCGGAAATGGCCTTTCAGGTGGAATTGATTTATTGTTCAAACATGCAGGTATTTTGGCCGGACTCTTGATCGGCGGCTTCATGTCACCATTGATCATTACGGGCATGCACTATGCACTACTTCCAATTATGATCAACAACATTACGTTAAACGGTTTTGACTTCATTCTTCCAATGATGTTTGTAGCAAATATGGCACAAGCAGGCGCAGCATTCGGTGTCTTCTTAAGATCAAAAAACAAAACATTCAAATCATTGGCGATGTCTACAAGTATCACTGCATTAATGGGTATTACTGAACCTGCTATGTATGGTGTGAACATGCGATTGAAAAAACCGTTCCTTGCAGCCCTCATTGGTGCAGCAGCAGGCGGCGTGTTCATGTCAATCTTTAAAGTAAAATCATATGTGATATCTGGATCAGCAGGTCTCCCGGGTCTCCCGACATTCATTGGCCCAACATTTGTCTACTCTATCATCGGCTTAGTAATCGCCTTTGTCGCAGCAACGATCATGACACTTGTTCTAGGATTCAAAGATGTACCAGTGAAAGATGATACAAAAGCAGACAAACCAGAAGAAAAGAAAGACACAGCAGCACTTCAAAATGAAGTGGTACAAAGCCCGCTTGAAGGTCAATTAAAGCCGCTAAATCAAGTAAATGATGCAACATTCTCTAATGAAATCATGGGTAAAGGTACAGCTATTGTCCCAGCAGTTGGACGTGTAGTAGCACCATTCAACGGCAAGGTTGAAACCATTTTTCAAACGAAACATGCCATTGGCTTAAAGAGTGACCAAGGCACTGAGCTTCTCATTCATGTTGGAATTGATACGGTGAAGCTCGGCGGAAAACATTTCACAAGTCATGTAGAGTCAGGCGATCTTGTTCAAGCAGGAGATGTGCTCGTTGAATTTGATATCGAGGGCATTCAGCAAGAAGGCTATGATGTCACCACACCAATTATTGTGACTAACACAAACGATTTTGCACAAGTTGATGCGAAAACAGAAGGCACGATTTCAGTACAAGAGACACTGCTCACAGTCAGTGTAGAAGAAAATGAGGAGGGCATTCAACATGAACAAGTTAGAAAAAACATTTCCTAAAGGTTTCTTATGGGGCGGCGCTGTTGCGGGCAACCAAATTGAAGGTGCTTATAATAAAGATGGAAAAGGCTTATCGACAGCTGATGTATCACCGCACGGTATTATGCATCCATTCGATGAATCAATGAAAGACTTGAACTTATATCATGATGCGATTGACTTCTACCATCGCTATAAAGAAGATATTGCACTCTTTGCAGAAATGGGATTCAAATGCTTCAGACTATCCATTTCTTGGCCACGTATTTTCCCAAATGGCGACGATGCTGAACCAAATGAAGCAGGCCTTGCTTTTTATGACAGAGTATTTGATGAACTGCATAAGCATGGAATTGAACCAGTTGTCACGATTTCTCATTATGAAATGCCGCTTGCACTTGTGAAAAACTACGGCGGTTGGAGAAACCGTAAGCTTGTCGATCTTTATGAAACATACGCGAAAACGTTGTTTACTCGCTATAAAGACAAAGTGAAATATTGGATGACCTTTAATGAAATCAACGTCGTGTTACATGCGCCTTTCACTGGTGGCGGACTTGTATTTGAAGAGGGCGAAGACGAGAAAAGCATTCAATATCAAGCAGCGCATCACCAATTTGTTGCAAGTGCTTTAGCTGTCAAAGCAGGACACGAAATCATTCCTGATGCGAAAATCGGCTGTATGATCGCAGCGATGACAACTTATCCGTACAGCTCAAGACCAGAAGATATGTTTGCAGCGATTGATCAAGATCGTAAAACATTGTTCTTCTCAGATGTACAGGCAAGAGGCTACTACCCAGGTTACATGAAACGATACTTCCGCGAAAATGGAATTCATATTGAGATCCAAGATGGTGATGAAGACATCCTAAGAAACCATACAGTGGACTATATTGGCTTCAGCTATTATATGAGCTTTGTGACAAGTACAGATCCAGAGGTTCTTGGACAAGTGACTGGTGGTAACCTATTTGAAGGCGTGAAAAACCCTTATCTAGAAGCAAGTGATTGGGGCTGGCAAATTGATCCAAAAGGACTTCGTACAACACTAAACCAACTATATGACCGTTACCAAAAACCATTGTTTATCGTAGAAAATGGATTGGGAGCTGTCGATCAAGTAGAAGAAGACGGTTCCATTAAAGACGATTACCGAATTGATTACCTCAGAAGCCATTTGCTAGAGGCGAGAGAAGCCATTGCAGACGGAGTAGACTTGATGGGTTATACAAGCTGGGGCCCAATTGACCTTGTCAGCGCATCAACAGCTGAAATGAAAAAACGCTACGGCTTCATTTATGTCGACCGTGATAACGAAGGAAAAGGTACATTAGATAGAAAGAAAAAGAAAAGCTTCGATTGGTATAAACAAGTGATTGCGACAAATGGTAATCATTTAGATGCATAAAAGAAAAAAGACAAACCGTTCATACTGCGGTTTGTCTTTTTTTTGTCAAGGGGACTATGAAGTCCACACTTGATCTGCAATCTCAATCACATGACGAAGCTTTTCCCATTGCTGCTCTTCTGTTAACAAATTGCCTTCCTCCGTTGAGGCGAACCCGCATTGCGGACTCAAGCAAATCTGGTTAATGTCAACGTATTGAGCTGCTTCCTTGATTCGTTTTTTAATCTGTTCAGCAGGCTCAAGCTCACCATATTTTGAAGTGACAAGCCCTAGTACGATTTGGAGGTTTGGGTTCTTCACATAGCGAAGGGGTTCAAAACCGCCAGAACGATCGTCGTCGAATTCTAAAAAGAGACCATCCAGATCTAAGCCGTCAAAAATCGTTTCTGCCGCTGCTTCATAACCGCCTTCAGCTGCCCATGTCGATTTAAAGTTACCACGGCAAATGTGCATAGTGATCACCAAATCCTCTGGACGATCGGCAACTGCTTCATTGATTGTTTTCGCAAATGACTCACGCAGTTCATCTTCTTCTCGGCCAAAGGCTTTGATTTGTTCATGCCCTTTTTCAGAAAAGAACACGGCCCATGCTGTATCATCCAGCTGCAAGTAGCGGCAGCCTGCATCATAAAAAGCACGGATGGCTTTCTTATACGCCTGTGCCACATCATGGTGGAATGCCTCTAGGCTGTCGTATACTCCTTCTTCAAGCTTTCCACGGAAAAAGAGCATATTCGGACTTGGAATCGTCATTTTAGCCGTATGATCCCCAGCGATGCTGTGAAGGAATCGATAATCCTCCAGCATTGGATGATCTGTAAAATCAATCTTGCCCGTTACCTTGATGCCCCGTGCTTTTGTCGTCGTATTGTGGAATTGAATACCTTGATCTGCTTCAAATCCTTCGACCCCATCGAGCCCCTCAAGAAAGTCAAAATGCCACCAAGCACGTCTGAATTCGCCATCTGTGACAACCTCTAATCCAATTTCCTTTTGCTTCTCAACAATACGAGTGATTTCTTCATTTTCAATTTGTCGGAGCTGCTCTGCTGTCAGTGTGCCGTCTGCTTTTTGCTTGCGTGCTTCCTTGATACGTTCTGAACGAAGTAAACTGCCTACTTGATCTGCGCGAAATGGCGGTTTCGTTGTTTTCTTTCCAATGCTTTGTACTTGTGTCATGCTGAATCCCTTCTTTCTACAGGTTAAAAATCAAATAAAAAAGCTCTTCCTTGGATAAGGAAGAGCATCATATACTGAGAGAACTCTGCCTTATCTTCAAACAAGCATCTGCTTGCTTAAGGAATTAGCACCATTCTGTTCCGAGGAACAGCGGTTGCCGGGTTTCACAGGGCCAGTCCCTCCACCACTCTTAATAAGGTTACCTTTTGATTCAATTTTCTTAATAAACATAATTATTCAACTTTTCCGAGTGAAAGTCAATGGTTTTTACAGTTAATTTTCTACATGAACAAATCAGCGACGAGAACACCCGCTAGTCCGACAAGTGAAAGAACGGTCACCATCAATGTCCATGTTTTAAAGGTTTGGGCCATGGACAGGTTAAAGTATTCTTTGTAAATCCAGAAACCCGCATCATTCACGTGAGAGAACGTAATACTGCCAGCACCTGTTGCGATCACCATTAATTCTGGGCTCACACCTGTCAATCCAATCAAAGGAGCAGAAATGCCAGCCGCTGTGAGACCGGCGACGGTGGCTGATCCTAAAGATATACGAAGGACCGCAGCAATCAACCAAGTGAGAAGCAGTGGAGAAAGCGTGCTTCCTTGCATGATTCCTGCAATGTATTGATCAACCCCGCTATCAATGAGCACCTGTTTAAAGGCGCCGCCACCTGCAATAATTAATAAAATCATGGCAATAGAACCGATAGAATCTGTGATCGACTTCATCACATCCTGCATGCTCTTGCCTCTGCCAAGTCCAAACGTGTAGATAGCAAGAAGCACGGAGATTAACAGTGCAATCGCCGGTTCACCTAAAAACTCAGCGGTTGGCAGTAATGGGGAGGACGGGAAGAAAATTTCTAAAACTGCTCTGAATGTCATGAGCAATACAGGCAAAACAGCGGTGAAAATGCTAATGCCGAAGCTTGGCATTTCTTCTTCTGTAAATTCCTTTGGATTAAATAAGTTCTTTGGAATATGTGCGTGCAACTGATCTTTTTTAAATAGTTTCGTAAAGAGAAGTCCACCTACTAAAACAGCAGGAATCGCTAAAATAATCCCAACTAATAAGGTTTGTCCCATGTTTGCTTGAAAGACATTTGCAATGGCAGTCGGCCCTGGGTGAGGAGGGAGGAAGCCATGTGTGGTGATGAGTGCAGCGACGAGCGGCATACCCACATAAAGCACAGGTAGTCTTGCAGCTTGTGCGATCGTAAAGACTAGTGGAATTAAGATAATGAATCCGGTTTCATAAAATAGAGCAATTCCGATCACAAATCCAGTCAGCATCGTTGCCCATTGAATTTTTCCAATACCGAATCGGTCAATGAGTGTCATCGCAATACGCTGAGCTCCGCCAGAATCAGCCATCAATTTACCAAGCATCGCCCCAAAACCGAGAACAAGTGCGAGGTGACCGAGCGTACTGCCGAGTCCTTTTTCGACGGAAGCAATCGCTTCAAGTGGTGACATTCCTTCTAAAACAGCAACAATTAAAGAAACAATAATCAAAGATATGAAAGCGTTTAACTTAAAGACAACCATGAGTAAAAGCAATAATAAAACGCCAAGTCCGATAAACACTAACGACATGATCTTTCCTCCTTTGTGGTGCATAAGGGGGCGCGAAAACACCCCCTATGCTTATCCTTCTAGTATGTCTACAGCTTCTTTTAACGTATCCCTTGAACCAACATTTCCCGGGAAAATCACATAAGACATGAAAGGGAATTTACTATCTTCGCCTGTTTGCCAAACGGGAATGCCTGGTCTGATCTGCCCTGCCACAGTTGCGCGTTTCACGTGAAGTCCTCTAGTTCCAATATCGCTGGAGGTAATGCCACCTTTGGCAATGAGATACTTAGGGCGAATTGTGAGACGCTGGACAATGCTTGTCACAGCATCACTAATTTTTACAGAGAGCTTTAATTCTTCCTCCTGACGATCATCCCCAAGATCAAGCCGTTCTCTTCTTGTATAAACCGCCACAGATTGACCAGATGCTAATAATGCCTCGGTTTGCTGAATCACGCGGTCAATTTCTTGATGAAATAGTTCAGGCTCCAGCACGAGATGTGTATTAAACTCAATAAAAGCTACCTCTTTATTCTGTTGAAGCGCTTTTAATTGATCTGTTGTCTTCTTCACATGAGAACCAATCATAATGAGACCACCGTGCGGGCTTTGTTCTTGTATCAAGTCATGTCTTGTTAATAAGGCACGATCCCCTATACCGCCAAGAACTTTTGTAAGTGCCGCCGCACTTCTGAACATGAGTTGCTTTCCTGCTTGAATGGCCTCAATGAGAGCAGTGACAAACACTTTGACATCGTCATAGTCCACAGCGTTTACAACCACCTTTTTAAAATCGGTCACACTCATGAGCTGTTTTTTTATTTGATCAATTCGTAAAGCCCGTAGATCATCTAACGAAATGTAGGTGGTGTTCTCTTTTGTGAACGAACCGTCTGACTTTTCTTCAATCCATTCTCCGAGATGAGATGACTGAAAGCCGAATGTGCGATCTCGTGCAAATTCTGTTTCACCAGCAGGAATTAATTCGTGTCCTTCTTGGACGTAATGAATATTGTTGATCGTCAAGCGTCCACCTTCTTGGAAAAAAGGAAGAAGGATTTCTCCATCGAATTGGCGTGAGCTTTGTTGTTCAATTGTGGTTTTGAGTACTTCAGTTTCCAGCGGAAAGTGTCCACGAAGAGTGGAATCTCCTCGGCTGACAATGATGAAATTCTGATCAACCCGTTCCGCTACCTTCACAATTGTTGAAGCGATTGTTTCGTGCACAGCAGTCGTTTTCTTCTCTGTCATGCTGCGAGAATTGGTCAAAATAAAGAACATGCGGCTGTCTTCAAGAAAACCGGCTTCGATGCTTTCTTCTGACCAATCGGTGAAAACAGAGACGCCATGTACGGTTTGAATCCCTGTTGGATCATCATCTAATACAATGACTTTATGATGAAAGCTGTTCAGTGCTTGTTCGTATGCTGATTGAATGATCTTTGCATCCGCTTTCGGAATGGCATTCAGTATGTCAGTGCTTTTCTTCATGACCATCTCATCCTTTCTTCACTTCGACATGAGCCATTTTTTCGTAATATTGAACGATGCCGCCATGGTCAAGCCCAGATTTTCCGTCCGCTTTGAGGGCGTGGAAGATTTCAAGCAGCTGGCTAGAAAGCGGGAGAGGAACGCCGATATCATGAGCAGTTTCCATCACATTGGTTAAATCCTTTAAGTTGATGTCGATACGTCCGCCTGGTTCAAAGTTTCGTTCTAAGATGAGAGGGACCTTTGCATCGAGAACGGCACTTCCTGCCAGCCCGCCGCGAATGGCTTCATACATTTTGTCAATGGCAATGCCCGATTTAGCGGCAAGAACGAGCGCCTCGGACATAGCGGCAATATTTAAGTTGACGATGATTTGATTGGCGAGCTTCGCTGTTGTTCCGCTTCCATTTGTGCCAACTAATACGACCTCTGTGCCCATCGCAAGCAGGACATCCTTCACTTGCTCAAAGATGACTTCTTCGCCGCCAGCCATGATGGCAAGTGTTCCGTCTATTGCCTTCGGTTCTCCGCCGCTGACAGGTGCGTCGATAAATTCCACCTGATGCTGTTTTGTAAGAGCAGCTAAAGCTCTAGAAGTAACAGGGGAAATTGAGCTCATATCTACGACAACAGTGCCAGGTTTAGCTGTAGTTAAAATGCCATGATCACCTGCAACAACTGCCTCTACATGCTCTCCTTTAGGAAGCATTGTGATGATGATATCGCTTTCAGAAGCGGCATCAGCTGCTGAAACAGCACCTTTTGCTCCGGCTTCTTGTAACGCTCGAATCGCTTCCTCATTTAGATCGAAAACAGTCACAGTATGACCGGCTTTTAATAGGTTGAGTGCCATAGGCTTTCCCATAATACCTAATCCAATGAATCCAATTTTCTTTGTCACATTGAACGCCTCCTATATAGAAAACCCTTATAAAAAGCGCTTTCTTTTTCTTTTGTTAGTATATATACTATCTTTTTGTTTTAATAGTAGGAAATAAACTATTGTTCATTTAATGTACATGACGTGATAGGAACGTGTCAACGGAAAATATGAGAAAAGTCACAAAAAAAGACCGGAATCAGCTCCGGCCTTTTGCGTTCATGTTTTATTTTTAGCTACGGCTAATCGAGATTGTTTCACGTTTTCAATGGCATCTGATCCTAGTGCTAAAACAGCGGCGACGTATAGTACATCAATGATTACAAGCTGGTTAATACGGGAGATCATAGAGTCAGATCGATAGGTTGTCTCCCTGGAAGAACTGAGCAGATGAAAGTCAGATCGCTTTGCGAGCTCTGATTTCGGATAGCTGGTGATAGAGGCAACCTTTGCTCCCTTTTCTTTAGCAAATTGCACGGCATCAAGAATTTCTCTACTCTCTCCTGAATGGGAGATCGCAACGATAAAATCGTGTTCCGTGGCGTGAGTAGCAATCATGTTCATCATATGCGGATCACTGCATAGACTCACTTCAAAACCAAGCTGGAGGAACTTATGATAAGCATCCCCAGCAATAAAGCTGGATGCACCGGCTCCAAAGAAGACGGTTTTATGTGCCTGCTTCATTTGTTCAATGAATTGTGTGACGGCTTGGTCTTCTAATATATGCTTCATATCTTGAATAGAGTTTGTTGTTAACTCTATGACCTTATGTTTAATGTCAGCTACACTATCGGATGCCTCGATCTCACCGTATATGGATTGAGGCGTATTGGTTGCAATATCCTGTGCGACATGGACACGAAACACTTGGTACGATTCATAGCCAATTTTTCGTAGAAACCGAAAGATCGTCGTTTCACTAGTATTGCATTCAGCAGCGAGTGCACTAATGGAATGAAGCACAACTTTCTGAGGATTTTCTAAAATGTAATTGGCAATCTTTTTTTGGGTCGGAGACAAACTATGAAACGTCGTCCGAATGTGACTAAAAATATTCTCTTCTATGATAAACACCACACTTCATCTAGCATTCTACATTAAGCATACAGGAACTTATGAAAACGGTAAACAAACCCGAAGTGGGAAAAGAAAGAATAAAATGTAAATACTGCTTTTTTTGGTTCTTTTGTCATGGTATACTCAATTGGTAATAGACAAAAATGGGGGTTTTTACTATGACAATGAAAAAAGGCCTAACGATCAGTCTGATCATTTTTTCACTGATTGTTTCGTTGTTTGCGCCAGTTGGATCTGCGGATGCCAAACAAGCAAAAAAAGCAAAAGTAAGCACACACTATTATAAAAAGAAAAAAACATTCAAATATGCACAGGTGAAAAACCTAAGCAAGGCGCATATGAAAACCATCAATCGTGATTTAAAAGAAGACATCGCGTTCTCTTATTCTACGTACTTGTTCTTAAAGGACGAAGCGAAAAAGGAAGGCTTTGGGAAGATCACTTACGAGAGATCGTTTAAAACGAAATTTAACAATGGGAAGAAGCTCAGTATCTTAAACTATGATTACATGAATGATGGTGGAATGCATGGGGATACGATGGTTTCCAGCATGAACTATGTGTTGACAAAGAAAAAGACAAAGCAGCTGTTCTTGACAGACGTTGTGAAAACGAAGAAAAAGCGTACGAAAGTGAGAGATTATGTCTATAACTATACAAAGAAACATAAAAGTAAATTCTATGCGAACCTGAAAAAAAGAGACATTGAAATCAACTACAACACGCAGTATTACTTCACGAAAAAGGGAATTGCTGTTGTCTTCCAGCCATATGAAATTTCACCTTACTATGTAGGAATTCCTGTGATTCAAGTTCCTGCGAAGGTGTATAAATAAAAGGAAAAACGACCAATGAATCTGGTCGTTTTTTTTATGTACTCACACAAAAGAGCCCCATATGAGGCTCTTTTTCAGATTTATACTTGTTTAGGTGCATCGTTTAGTGGGTGACGGCGTTTTCCGTTGTAGTGGCGGCGCATACGAAAGATTTCAAACTCCGAAAGCTCTGCGCTTTTTCGTTTTGGTGTGCGGTTATCTTTTTTGAAAGAGAATAGTAAGTAGCAGCAAAGTGAAGCGATAATCAATAAAATCATCATATGACATTCCTCCAATTCATCCTATTCTTTAAGTGTAGACAGGGTGAGTGATGTTTATAACTGAAAATATGCAGCAGAATCGGTTTAGTTCTTAAGGTTTAGGCGATCTGCTAATTTAGGTCTAAAATACTGGTTGTTTTTAACTATTATATTTCCAGTTATTGCACTCGTCAAGAAGAATTTTTCTGGGGTTGTCTCTATTAGTACGAATAAATGTCATAAAAGTTTCAGAAAATTGTAAACTTTTATTAAAAAACCGTTCCCGAACAGGAACGGTTGTAAACATATTTATGCTTTTTCTTCAAATAGACGGGCGATTTCAACGATGACTTCTGTTGCTTTCACCATGTTCTCGACAGAAATAAATTCATATTTACCGTGGAAGTTTTCCCCGCCAGTAAAGATGTTTGGCGTTGGAAGACCTTTATATGAAAGCTGGGAGCCATCTGTACCGCCGCGGATCGGTTCGATTACAGGTGTCACTGAGCGGTTTTCCATTGCTTCATGGGCAATATCCACAATATGTTTCACCGGCTCAATTTTTTCTCTCATATTATAATATTGATCTTGAATTTTGAGATTGATGCTGTTTTCTCCGTAAATGGCTTTTAAGTCATTTGCTATTTTTTCAAATAGTGCTTTGCGTTCGTTAAATTTGTCTTTATCAAAATCACGAATAATATATTGCAGCTCTGCTTCTTCGACTTCTCCTACAAACTTCGTGAGATGGAAAAATCCCTCGTAGCCTTCTGTGTATTCCGGAGATTCATCAGAAGGAAGCTTGTTATGGAAGAGCATCCCAATCTTCGCAGCGCTGACCATTTTGTCTTTTGCTGTCCCAGGGTGGACGTTGTTTCCTTTAATGGATACTTTCGCACCTGCTGCGTTGAAGCTTTCATATTGCAGCTCCCCGAGCGGTCCTCCGTCAATTGTATACGCATAGGAAGCGCCAAAGGCATCAACATCAAATTTGTGCGGCCCTCTGCCAATCTCTTCATCGGGTGTAAAGGCGACGCGAATTTTTCCATGCTTGATTTCTGGATTTTCAATTAAGTAATGCATGGCGGTCATAATTTCTGCGATACCAGCTTTGTTATCTGCACCAAGCAAGGTTGTGCCATCTGTTGTGATCAGCGTATGTCCTTGATACTTTTGTAAATTTGGAAACTGTGATGGTGATAAAACGATATGTAGTTCTTCATTTAAGGTGATGTCGCCGCCTTGATAGTTTTCATGAAGCTGCGGTTTCACATTCTTGCCGGTGAAGTCAGTAGCTGTGTCGATGTGAGCCAGGAAGCCAATGGTCGGCACGTCTTTGTCTGTGTTAGATGGGATCGTTCCCATGACATAGCCGTTTTCATCCATTGTCACTTCTTGAATCCCGATGGATTTCATTTCTTCAACTAGTTGTCTCGCTAAGTTCAACTGTCCTTCAGTCGATGGGCAACTTTCCTTATCTGCATCCGACTGCGTATCTACCTTCACATAACTTGTGAAACGCTGAATCATTTCCTCTTTCATGTATACGTCACTCCTTTTGTAGAATACGTTCATTTTATCATGTCTTGAATGCGCTTCATAACAAGAAAGGCTTTCTCTGGCAATTAGAGAGGAAAAAGACCTACTTTCATTTGGTGATGTGTTGAATGGTTCTTTAGGGTGATTTTTTTGGGTGTCTTTTTATTTATAATGAGGACATATAAAATCATCCATTTGTACGTTAAATTGGGAGAAAGGGGTGCGAAAGTTGGATTCTAGTCAAACGCTGGCACTCGCTCAAAAGTTTCAGGAAGCAGCTGATGAGATTCGGCAGTCAAAGCAGCTGCTGGAGAATCGGCTCAAGGCAGTAGGATCAGGCTGGCAGGGAGAAGCAAGGAATAAATTTGATCAAAGCTTTGAGGAAACAACGGCACGCTATGATCAATTCGAAAAGGACTTGCTTGAAACAAGTCAGGAACTGCGCGATGCAGCGGTCAAAATCGAGGAACGGAAAGCTGAAATAGCCAGAATGGAAGAGCTTGAGCGAAAGAGACGAGAAGAACGGAGAGAAAGAAACCGAGAAGGGAGATGATGTGATGGCACGTGACATAGTGGTTGATCCAGATCAGCTGACAGGGCTTGCGAATGATGTTGTAGGCGAACTTTCTGCCATTGAAACGAAGCACCGCGATTTACATAGTGAACTGGATGGTCTCATTTTAGGCTGTGATCCTCGGTATAGTAGCTGTTTTTCAGGCGTCGGGGATGCATGGGGAGCAGGACAAGCATTGATCAGTAAATTGAGCAGTGATGATATTACGATTCGTCATGCAAAAGATAAAATGGTCGAAGCAGATGATATTTTACGGAAATTGTACAGTATCTATGATCAATATGGTACACTCACGAGCTTAGCTGGTATTGTGATGATGCAGGCGAAATACTACGGGCTTGGGATGACGACTTTCATTAAAGACAATGGCCGTTATGCAGCGCAGCATTCAAAGCTGCTGCTTGATCTGACCAGCCGGGTAGAAGGAACGAGATTTGACCGGCTAGCAAGGATTTGGCTGAGTAATAAAGAATTATTAAAACGATCAAACTGGTCGATGGCTGATTTGGTCCATAAGAAATTCACAAAATTTTATCCTGACGATACAGTTGCATTCACGAATAGTGTCCGTGACTTTACAAAAGGAAGTATCAATTGGAAGGACACGGCTGCGATCAAGTCTGTTTTGAAAAATGGATCAAGATTCGCGAAAGGAAATGCCATCATTGCAACGGTTGTCACTGGCGCAACGGAAACGGTCGGCTGTGGTTTGAAAATTGCTGAGAACTATGCAGAATTCGGTGATCAGCCAGAAGTCCTGAAGCGTGAAAATGCGAAGGCTGTTGGAAATGCAGTGAACAATACGGTCTTTATCGCTGGCGGGTCTGTCGCAGGTGCCGTTGTCGGAGGAGCTCTTGGAAGCTTTGCAGGACCGATTGGAACTGTCGTTGGAGGAGCCATTGGTTCCGCAGTCGGTGGATTTATAGGAGAAAAAGTTGCCAAGCTGACATCAGGCTTTGCTGAGCAGGTTGCAGTGAAATTAAAGGACCCAATTCATGCAGTCGTGGATAAAGGGAAACAAGCATTCGAGCTGGCGGGTAAAGGTGTGAAAGCAGTCAATGACACCATTGATCAGGCAAATCAGGTGATACATAAAGGGATAGAAAAAACAAAAGAAACCGCAGATTCGCTCATAAAAGGTGCAGGCGATTTCTTTAAGGGTGCATTTTCTTTTGGATAAGGAGAGATCAAGTTGGATCAGCTAAGTCTAAGTATTGAGGAACTCATCTTTAGTTTTTACAGTGAAGGCTATTTTGAACAGGGCATGTCCTTAAAGGAAGCCTATTATCCTGATGTAGAGGACGAGCGCCTAGGGTTTTTATTTGAAATTGCATGCCGCTCTTTGCTCGCAAAAGGTGTACTTGAATTTCGAAACAGACAATATCGTTATAAAGCGGAATACCGTCATTTCATCCAGGCGATGAATGATGCATCTCACACCGTCAAGGCATCTCGATTTGGGGATGAAGATGAAGAAGTCAGTACCTCCTTTCACACGACACAGATGGGCGTATATGCACACCATACACTTTATGATCAACAAGTCCATCAGATTCAAAAACTGAAAGATGACCAGCAGGCAGAGGAGCAAGTGACTGCCTTTTTCAATATACAGATGAGTGATCACCCTGCACCTGTCGTCACCCTGCAAGCAGAGGAATTTGAAAAGCTATTAGAGCAAGCAAGTGAGGCGAAGAATGAGTGGCCCTCCTTCCTTCATCGAGCAGAGAACGAAGAACTCGTGCAGGCATTTGTTTCTGATGTACAGAAGAGAAAAGGAAAGATGGACTCCCTCATGAAGGTCGTCTACGACAAAAATAATACGCCTGATGTGGAATCCATGTTATTTGTCATTCCAGGTGAGAAACAGTCGTGGCTTGTGTCGGGAATAAAAGAAAGTGAATTTCGCGTGGAGACGGCTCATAGAGACGGATTACGTTCTATATTCTAATGGAGAAAAGGAGAATGACGCTTGAATCCAAGTGAAGTAATAGAAGTGAGAAGCAGGGCCTTTTTAAGGGTATGGGCATTCTTAGCAACGGGCGGCTTCGGTATCATTGGTATTTGGTTGTTTTCAGAAGCTCTTACATTTGAATCGAATTATACATTGTTTTTATTTTTAGGCGGACTATTAGGCATTGTCTATGGCTTGATCTCTTTTTTGATGATTCTGCCGGCTTTTACGAAGAGGGGAAATGTGATTTTTCGCATTCAGCGCGGAAAAAATGGTGCTGTACTGTATCGAGAGCGGACGATCCCTTTTCATGACATTCAATCCATTGATATGCGCAGGCATCGGTACAGTGTAAGGGGATTTCTCTTCATGGATGTGCTCATTCGGAAAATGGATGGGAAATTGATCAAGATTCCAGCGTACAGTATTTTAGATGAAGAAGTATTCGAGCAAACCGTCAAACAAGAGATCTATCCATATTTAAATCAGGCAGCCCAAGAGAATTGGAGACAGCAGCATGGTCAGGTCGAAGAGCAGATCAATTAGATAGTATTTGCCAATATTCTAAAGGATGAGGCGCCACTTTTTCGAAGAAATCGTGTATGATGTCAGTAAAGACTGAACACTCGGAGAGGTGATGAGAGATGGATAAAGAGATGGTAATCGACCTCGTCACAGAACAAATGACACGGATTCGAAAAGAAAAGAATTATACGCAGGACCGCATGGCTGAGGTACTTGGTTTATCGAAACGGCATTTGCATCAGGTTGAAAAAAATAGGCTGCGCCTCAACTGGACGCAAACGGCGGCCGTATGTGCATTATTCAGAGATAGTGACATTTTAAAAGGGACACTAGGGGATGATCCGCTTGAGATTCTGGAAGTCGTGGCACATGATGAATTGCATCTATCGGTGGAACGGACAATCGGCGGAAAGGTTTGGTGGCGGACTTCTATCAAAAAAGGTACATTTCGTCTTCAGCAAAATGTGCTCAGTCAGCATTACCGCATCTTAGATGATGAGAATTATCGCTATTATAGTTCATTTAATAAAGAAGAAGCGAAGCGGCGGTTAGAGGAATTAAGTCAGCTGTCTTCTCCTTATTCTTAAGCAGCTGAAAAAGGAAAGAGAGGCACCCGATTAATAGGGGCCTCTCTTTTCTGTTTTTTATACTTTTAGGGTGTTTTTCGCCCGAATAAAGGCAACAAGCTGTTTGATTTCTTCATCATTTAGGGGAACGCCGTCTACAAGAATGGTTCCTTCTTTTGCTTCCGTCAGTTCAATTTTGATGTCAGAGATTTTACGTTGTATCTCTGGCTCGTCCGTTCTACCAAGTAAAAAATCAATGGACGTATCATACAAATCAGCCAGGCGCTTCACTGCTTCAAGCGAAGGTCGTCGGTACCCAGATTCGTAACCGGCATAGGTGCTTTTGGCGATACCTAGGCGATCTGCCGTATGCTGGAGAGACCATTTTTTCTTTTTTCTAAGAGTGGTTAAACGATCGAGTATCATTACATGAACGCTCCTTTATATACAACAACAGTATATCATATTTTGTGATAGAATGTACGCGTTATGCGTAATAATTTCTTGATTAATTCGCGTTATGTGACTATAATGGCAATGAAGGTACGCGTAAAGCGTATATTATAGAATAGCACAAGCTAGCTTATAATATGTGTGACAAACGAAGTAATTTTACTGAAAGAGGTGGACCTGTTGAAGAAATTATTGCTTTTAACCACTGGTGGGACGATTGCATCTGTAGAGAGTGAAAATGGTTTGGCTCCAGGTGTTAAAGCTGAGGACCTTTTAAGCTATTTAAACGAAATTAATGCAGAGTACACAATGGACACAAAGTCCCTAATGAGTATAGATAGTACAAATATGCAGCCTGAATACTGGGTGGATATCGCAACAGCCATTTATGAAAATTATGATCAATATGACGGCTTTGTCGTCACGCATGGAACCGATACAATGGCCTATACATCAGCAGCACTATCTTATATGCTGCAAAATCCGGATAAGCCAATTGTCATTACAGGCTCACAAATCCCGATTACGTTCAAGAAAACAGATGCGAAGAAAAACATCACCGATGCGATTCGCTTTGCATGTGACGGCGTAGGCGGCGTGTATGTTGTCTTTGATGGCAGAGTCATTCAAGGGACACGCGCAATCAAACTAAGAACGAAAAGCTATGATGCATTTGAAAGTATTAACTATCCATATATTGCATCGATTGAAAACCATCAAATTGAATACAATAGCAAAGTAAAAAGATCGTCAATGAAACCGCTTAAATTAGATGCATCCTTAAACACTGACGTTTGTCTCTTGAAATTGCACCCAGGTCTAAAGCCTGAGTTCTTAGATGCAATCAAAGGTGTATACAAAGGAGTCGTCATCGAAAGCTACGGCAGTGGCGGAATTCCTTTCGAAGGAAGAAACCTTTTAGAGAAAATCAACGAATTGCTCGAAGAAGGCATTTCTGTTGTCATCACAACTCAGTGTCTTGAAGAAGGAGAAGACATGAGCGTGTACGAAGTAGGACGTAAAATCAATCAAGAACTAGTGGCACGTTCACGAAACATGAACACAGAGGCCATCGTGCCGAAACTCATGTGGGCACTAGGTAAAACAACAGACCCAAGAGAAGTGAAAAAGATTATGGAAACGCCAATCGCAGAAGATTTAGTGATTTAACTATTCTATAGAAAGCAGGTCATATCAGATGGTTCAAGCAACTTATCGCTATGAGAAGGATTTTCTTGGAGAAAAAGAAATTCCGGCAGACGTGTATTATGGGGTTCAAACCCTTCGTGCAAAAGAAAACTTCCCGATAACTGGATATCGTATGCACGAGGAACTGATTAGAGCCTTTGCCATCGTGAAAAAAGCAGCTGCTCAAGCCAATATGGAAGTTGGACGTTTATATGAAGGAATTGGAAATGCCATCGTACAAGCCTCTGATGAAGTCATTGAAGGCAAGCTGCATGAGTACTTTATTGTAGACCCAATTCAAGGCGGCGCAGGAACGTCGATGAATATGAATGCCAATGAAGTGATTGGAAACAGAGCGCTAGAAATCATGGGACATCAAAAGGGTGAATACATCCATTTAAGCCCAAACACACATGTAAACATGTCACAATCAACGAATGACTCGTTTCCAACATCTATCCATATTGCTGTATTGAAGCAGTTAGACATTCTGCTTGAGACAATGCAAACGATGCAGGACGTATTCAAAAAGAAAGCGAAAGAATTTGATCATGTGATCAAAATGGGACGTACGCACCTACAGGATGCTGTTCCAATTCGTTTAGGACAGGAATTTGAGGCTTACAGCCGCGTGCTCAGCCGTGATATTAAGCGGATCAACCAATCAAAGCAGCATTTATATGAAGTCAATATGGGTGCAACAGCTGTTGGGACAGGCCTAAATGCAGATCCTCGTTATATTGAGATCGTCGTGAAGAAGCTAGCCGATATTTCTGGTCTTCCGCTTGTAGGCGCAGAGCATCTTGTGGATGCAACGCAAAATACAGATGCTTACACAGAAGTGTCTGCTGCATTAAAAGTATGCATGATGAACATGTCTAAGATTGCCAATGACCTTCGCCTAATGGCTTCTGGTCCGCGTGCAGGTCTTGCTGAAATTGCATTGCCAGCTCGTCAGCCAGGATCATCCATTATGCCTGGGAAAGTCAATCCAGTCATGGCAGAGCTCATTAACCAAATCGCATTCCAGGTCATTGGGAATGACCACACCATCTGTCTTGCCTCTGAAGCAGGTCAGCTTGAGTTAAATGTGATGGAGCCTGTTTTGGTCTTTAACTTGCTTCAATCTATTAGTATAATGAATAACGGATTCCGTTCATTCACAGATCATTGCTTAGTGGACATTGAAGCAAATGAAATACGTTTGAAAGAATATGTCGAAAAAAGTGCAGGCGTGATCACTGCTGTGAACCCTCACTTAGGCTATGAAGCCGCGGCTAGAATCGCTAGGGAAGCCATTTTAACAGGACAATCGATCAGAGATCTTTGCTTGCAAAATGATGTGTTAACAGAAGAAGAACTTGATATTATTTTGAATCCATTCGAGATGACAAAGCCTGGCATTGCGGGTGCAGAGCTCCTAGAGCGATAATAATATCAAAAATTTTATTTTATTAATATGTAGAATTGCCTGTGAAATAGAGAAAAACAGGCAATTCACTTTCTTTCGAATTGACACACTTTTTTCACAATATTTTGAAAACGCTTAACGCACGCACAAAGGGAGGAAACACAATGAAATCACCACGTCTGCCGTCTATTTTAGAAGTCGTGTTTGTACTTGGCTTGTTTTTAGCAATTGTTTTATCTTTTACTCTTTATTTCAAATTGGATATTCAACTGGCATTGTTTATCTCATGGTTTATGGTCATTGCTTTAGGTATTCGATTAGGACATTCATACAAAGACCTTCAAAACGCCATTACAAAAGGGATATCGAATGGTTTAGAGGCTGTTTTGATTTTAATTGCAGTAGGTGCACTTGTTGGAACATGGATTGCCGGCGGAGTGGTACCAACATTAATTTATTACGGACTGGAATTTATTCATCCTAATATTTTCTTACTAGCTACGCTGATCATCTGTTCCATTATGTCTGTTGCTACAGGTACATCATGGGGGACAGTTGGAACTGCAGGTATTGCCATGATTGCAATTGGTGAAGGATTGGGAATTCCATTACCTATCGTGGCTGGAGCCGTTTTATCTGGAGCCTATTTTGGTGATAAGTTATCTCCTTTATCTGATAGTACGGTGCTCGCTTCCTCACTTTCAAAAGTGGACGTGCTCGCACATGTTAGAGCGATGATGGTCTTATCCATTCCTGCCTTTGTTATTACAGCCATTATGTTTACAATCACCGGATTTATGTATGGCGGAAAAAATATTGATCAAGGCAAAGTAGAGTTTTTGAAACAAGCACTGCAGGACACATTCACCATTAATATTTGGATGATTATTCCGGCGTTGATTGTTGTACTATTACTTGTCTTGAAAAAACCTTCAATGCCTGTTATTGCTATTGGTGCACTTCTTGGCGCTGTCTGGGCAATGGCATTCCAGGGAATGAATCCAGCCGATGCACTTGGTACAGCTTATAATGGTTTCTCTATTAATTCAGATGTTGATTTCTTAAATACGCTGTTAAATCGTGGCGGTATTGTCAATATGTTAGGATCTCTAGTGGTGATTATTCTCGGACTTGGTTTCGGTGGAGTACTTGAATACTTGGGCGTATTAAAAGTCATCGTCGCTACATTCGAGAAGAAATTGCATAATGCAGGTAATGTGACTCTATCAACACTTGTTGTTGCATTCTTCGCCAATATCTTTGGCTGTGCGATGTATGTATCATTAATTCTTACACCGAAAATTATGGAAAAGAGCTATGATAAATTAAAGTTAGACAGACGAGTTTTATCCAGAAACTCAGAGGTCGGTGGTACGCTGACGTCAGGAATGGTTCCTTGGTCAGATAACGGGATTTACATGGCGGGAATTCTAGGCGTATCGACATTCTCTTATTTACCATTTATGTGGTTGAGCTTTGTTGCCATTGCTCTTGCTATTATTTACGGATACACAGGGAAATTCATCTGGTACGTTAAGAATCCACAAGAATCAGAAGAATCAGCTTCATAAGCCGTTTACAAAAGCCGCTCCTCAACCGGGCGGCTTTTGTTTGTCCTAGGTCTGTATAACTATATGTGACATATAGCCAAGAATCAGGAATTAAGACCCCTTATAAAAGAGGTCTTAAGGGGTAATGTGAAGCAGAATGAAAGCATATTTATCCCATAAAAAAGGCACAAATACCTATTCAAACATGAGTCTTTGAACCTTATAATAACAATATTGGAAAAAGTGCTATTCACCTTACGCTCGTTTAGAGGATCTCTAAGCAGCGTTTTTATTTTTTGTCAGGAGGAGGAACCCATAATGAGCTTATCGGATATGCTGTCTGCCCTAAACGGTGGCATTACAAGTAAAAAAGCAGAAATCGAAGAGAAAATCGCTCGACTGAAAAAGGCGAAAAGTAAGGTCGAACGTGAACAAGATGCGGCAGAGACAGACCTGAAGCAAATCAAGCAGCCAAAGCTTGGGACCTCTTGGAAAGGTGAGCGAAGCCAGGATTTCAAATCAGAGCGGAATGAAGCACATGATGCGCTGCAAACGATTGTGAACGACAAGTATCCACGCTACGTGAGCCGCATCGAATTCAAAATCAGTACGTTAGAAGCCGAACAAGCTGCGTTATCCTTTGCCAGTTCCTTAGCAGGAGACGCCGCACGTCTTGCTGAAAAAGGAGAAGACGCAGTAGAGGACGCCAAACGCTTGATCTCAAAAGCATGGAGCAGCTTATAAGCTACCTTACCTTCATGCTGAACAAATCTGGAGGATATCACGATGGGACAAATTAAGTTAAACTACCAAACAGTTATGGATCAACTAGATGAAGTCTCCCAAGCAGTCGAAGCATTAACGATCAAAAAAGCAGCAGATAAAGCAGGTGAAAACAGCCTTGAATTTGTGACCAAGTGGACGGCGCGCGAAGCAGAGGTGAACGAAATGGTTTCAAGTTTTAAAGAAGCCTTAATCAAAAATGTTCAGGACACGCGCTCTAATGTGAAAACCTTAAAAGAACAGGACGAAGCGATTGCGGCAAAATAATGGCAATCATTTTTCTAATGGGTTTCATGGGATGATACGAAATATAGTTCTAAGGGACCATATATAATTCGGGAAGTACGACCTTGTGTTATTCCGATTTTCTTCCAAACACGTCACTAAAAGGACACCTTTTCCCTATTTAAGACTGAGGCTTTTCACCTTATACTATACTTAATGAAAGCAAAACGATAGAAATGTCAGGTTTGGAAAAATCAAGTGAGTCGATCGTTTCCAAGGCTCTGATCTGTGCTTTCGTATGAGGTCCGATAGAGGTGGATGACATGAGTTTATCCGAGATGCTACACCATCTGCATATGGGAATTGAAAACAGACGTGCAGAATTTGATGACATGATCTCTCGGTTAAAGACAGCCAAAAGCAATATTCGAACAGAACAAGATCTTGCGCAGTCAGACATAAAGGAAATTAAGAAACCTGCTCTAGATTCGTCATGGAAAGGTGAGAGAGGAACCGACTTTCATCGCCATCGAAAAGATGCCTATCATGTCATGCATGACATCGTGAACAATGAGTATGAAAAATATATCGCCGAGATTGATCAAAAAATATTGCACTTTGAATTAAAAAAAATGGAGCTGGCTGTTGCCAGTAACTTTGCCGGAAGAGCCCAGGACGTGATGGAAAAGGGTGAGGAGTTTGCACTCGATGTTAAACATCTGATTGAACGGGGCTGGAAGGCTCTTTAAAATAATAAAAACAGCCATCTCATCAGCGAGCGGCTGTTTTTCTGTTTAGTCACATCCACCACCACTATCCCCGGAATCTCCCCCGCAGGAGGCATCAGAAGCGTGATGAGTATAAGAATCAGTATAGGTACTTGTTGTTGAACTGTGATGTGAAGAACGCTTCGCAGACGTACGTTGATCCTTTGATGTGAATAAATGGGCGATGATTGCTCCTAAAGAAGCCAATATCATAATAACAACAAACATAAAAGAACCCATGATGCATCCCTCCTCTTGTTTCCTATTCATACGAATGAGCCATATCGTGGTTCCCGATTTGAAAGAAAAACTGGGCAAAGAGTTCTACTTTCGTTTATGATGATAGGCAAAAGTAAATGCCAAGGGAGGAGAGCCTATGCTATCTCTACGTCAGGAGGAGCTGCTGAAACGACTGATGCAAGCGGAACAGGAACTGACTAGTGAAGAAATTGCCCGCATGATTGGCGTCACATCAAGAACGATCCGAACAGATATGAAAGCGCTTAAATCTATTTTGGATGAACATGGAGCCGTACTTCATATCAAACGCGGGGCAGGGTATACATTGACCGTAGAGGATTATGGGTCTTTTCGTACATTTTTGAAAAAGTCGTTGGGAGAAAGAAACGAAAAAAAGGAGCAGACCATTCCCAATCAGCCTGAGGACCGTGTAGCCTATCTATTGAAAAGGCTGCTTCTGTCAGAAGACTATATTAAGTTAGACGCGCTCGCAGACGAATTATTTGTGAGTGAATCGACAGTGAAAAATGATTTGAAAGCGGTCAGACATTTGTTTTCATTACATGGCCTTTCTGTGTCACATCGTCCTAAATATGGGCTGCGGCTGACAGGGGATGAAATGAAATTAAGATATTGTATGGCTGAGCATGTGTTTCAGCAAGCGCATGCGAACCCTGCGCTGTTACCTGAAGAAACGTATCAATTGATTCAGGATATCGTGCGTTCACGTACAAAAGTAAGCGGACTTCATCTGTCAGAAATCGGTTTAAGTAATTTAGTCACCCACATCGCCATTGCATGCAAACGAATTGAAGAGAAAAAACTGGTCATGATGCCAGAAACGGAATTAAAAGAGATTCAAGTGCAGCCTGTTTTCCAAGTAGCTCAACAAATGGCAGAGGATATTCGGCATGTCCTAGCGATTGATTTTCCATTATCTGAAATGGCGTATATTGCGATTCACTTGATGGGAGCGAAAATGATGGCATACGGAGATACCGGTCATACGCTATGTCATCTTCTAGACGAAGATCACTTTCGCTTCATCCACCAACTGCTTGCTTATGTAGAGGAGCACATGTCACTTGATATTCAATTTGATAAAGAGTTAATCGTTGGATTAAGTCTTCATTTACGTTCCGCTATTCATCGTTTTAGGTACGGTATGAACATTCGTAACCCTTATTTAACGGACATTAAAAGGTATTATCCCATTGCATTTGAAGCTGGCGTCTATATGGGTAGGTGGCTGAGAGAAAAAGAGGGAATTGAGATTCATGAGGATGAGATTGGGTATTTGGCGCTTCATATCGGTGCTGCAATCGAGCGGACAAAATCACAGCATGTGAGAAAGAGATGCCTGATTGTATGTGCGACGGGTGTCGCCAGCAGTCAGCTCCTTCTTCATAAACTGACAGCGGCTTTTAGCGGAGGGCTAGAGATCGCTGGCACTGCAAGTGTTGGAGAAATTCCTTCGTTTGATTTGAGAAGCATTGATTTTATTATTAGTACCATTCCGCTTCAGAACACGTTGCCGGTACCAGTGATTGATGTACATACCATTCTAAGTGACGATGATATTGTGCGGCTGAAACGGTTTGTTCAGGGCGCGCAGGATACAGGGGTTTTGCGGTATGTGAGTCCGGCGCTGACATTTTTTCAGCAAGACCTTCAATCAAGGGAAGAGGTACTGCAATTTTTCGTAAACGTGCTCAAGGAACAGGATCGCATCCCGGAAGAGTTTGAACAATTATTGCTGGAAAGAGAGCAAGTGTCACCGACATCGTTCGGTCATTTGGTTGCGATTCCTCATCCGATGAAGCCGGCAACAGATGACACGTTTTGTGCGATCTGTACGTTGAAAAAACCGGTGCTGTGGGGTGAAAATCGGGTACAAGTCGTTTGTTTGTTAAGTATCCAGAAGACGTATCAAAAAGAATTGCAATCACTTTATCAATTTCTTGTACGGCTGACAGAGTGCAAGGAAGTGGTGGAGCAACTCATCAAGGCCGCTTCATTTGAGGAACTGACGGCGGCGCTTCAAGTATTGGAGCATCCGAATGAAAAAACGGGACACCCATTTCCGCATCTGTGAGGAAAAAGATTAGATGTTAATGAAAGCGCTTTTAAAATAACATCAAAAAGGAGGATGATCACGAGTTTTTGCAAAGGGGGAGACAGATCATGAGCTTCAAGGAGAAAGCGGCAGACGTCATGGGGAATGTGGCTTATCGCATCACGAATCAGAAGTATATTATGGCGATTAAACAGGCATTTGTCACACTGATGCCAATCATCATTACAGGGGCTTTTGCTGTATTGGTGGCAAATATGATCATGAGCCCGGAAACAGGGCTTGCTCATTTTGAGATGTTCAGATTTTTAGCGGAGCTTCAGCCAATTATGAAGGCAATCAATTATGCCACGCTGAACTTTTTAACGATTGGGGCTGTGTTCCTCATCGGGATAGAGCTTGGGAAAATCAACGGGCACAAGTCCCTGTTCCCAGGGCTGATGGCATTGATTTCATTTATATCTGTTATTCCAACGACACTTCTACTTGAAGTGGATGGATCGATGCGTGAGGTTGTAGATGTACTGGCAAGGCAATTTTCCGATCCAAAAAGCTTATTTTTAGGGATGATCATTGCGATCGTATCTGTGGAAATTTTTTGTAAGCTGACCAAGGTGAAATGGCTGCAAATCAAGATGCCAGATTCTGTTCCATCGAATGTGGCAACATCTTTTTCATCACTTTTTCCTTCGATCATTACGATTACGATCATTAGTTCCTTCGGCTTTGCATTTCACCGTTTGACAGGCATTTATTTGCATGAAGCAGTGTATAACGTGGTGCAACGCCCGCTAGAAAGTGTTGTACAGGGTCTACCGGGGATTTTAACGTTGATGTTTGTGGCGCAATTCTTCTGGGTGATCGGCATCCATGGCAACCAGATGATCAAACCGATCCGGGAGCCGCTCTTATTAGGATCAATTGCAGTGAATATGACAGCATTTCAAGAAGGAAAAGAGATTCCGAATATCATCACGATGCCATTTTGGGATGTGTATATGAGCATCGGTGGTTCAGGTGTGACCATTGGGCTTTTGATTGCGATTTTTATTGCTGGAAGAAGGGAAGAGATGCGAAGTATTGCCAAGCTCTCATCTGGTCCGGGTCTCTTCAACATCAATGAACCCGTTATTTTTGGCTTACCTGTCATGTTAAACCCTGTGATGGCAATTCCATTTATCGTCACACCACTTGTGACAGGAACGATTGGTTACATTGCGACAGCTACAGGGTTTGCTGGAAAAGCCGTCGTGATGGTGCCGTGGACGACACCACCGATTGTGAATGCATGGCTGTCCACCGCTGGCAGCATGGGGGCTGTCATCACACAGCTCATCTGTATTGTGGTCGCAGTCTTCATCTATTTGCCATTTGTCCTCTTGTCTAACCGCAAACCAGAAGCGGCACCAGATTCAGAATAAAAGGGGAGGCATGAATGAATATGCAATGTAGGTGGTTATGATCCCATTTCACTTGACCGTAAATATACGAAAAAAGGGCAGGAAGTCTCGATATGGGGGCGATTGTGAAGGCTATGTATTTGCAAGGAATTTGGGAAGGACTTCACGTTCAAACGAGGAAAGGGAAGGTGGCGACATGAACAGAATCGAGATTCCAAGAGATTTTATCCTAGGTGCTGCGGCCTCTGCTTGGCAAACGGAGGGGTGGAAGGGAAAGCAAGCGCATCAGGACTCGTACATCGACTTATGGTATAAGAACGGGTATCACGTGTGGCACGAAGGATATGGCCCGGCTGGTGCGACGAACTTTTACGAGCGCTATCCAGAAGATGTAGCCCTTATGAAAGAAATCGGTCTGACTCATTATAGGACATCGATCAATTGGTCGAGGTTTCTCATCGATTACGAGAAGGGGATTGTGGATGAAGCATATGCCCGTTACATTGATGATTTGATCAATGAATTAATCGCAGCAGGTGTAGAGCCGATGTTTTGCTTAGAGCATTATGAGCTTCCAGCCGTGCTGCTTGAAAAGTACGACGGATGGTCATCAAAGCATGTCGTCGAGCTGTTTGTTCTCTATGCGGAAAAGGTGTTTGAGCGATATGGAGACAGGGTCAAGCATTGGTTTAGCTTTAATGAACCGATTGTTGTCCAAACACGCGTGTACCTAGATGCTATACGTTATCCCTTTGAGCAAAATACGAAGAAATGGATGCAGTGGAACTATCATAAAGCGCTGGCAACAGCAAAAGTAGTGAAGCTGTTTCGGGAGATGGGATTGAAGGAATCAACAGGTGCAAAAATTGGGGTGATTCTCAATCCAGAAGTGACGTATGCAAGATCCTCTGCTCCGCATGATCAAGAAGCGGCACGGATATATGATTTGTTTTTCAATCGAATGTTCTTAGATCCCTCCATCAAAGGAGAGTATCCAGAAGAACTGCTTGATGTGTTAAAAAAGCATGAGATTCTTTTCGATGCGACAGAGGAAGAGCTTCAGGTCATCAAGAATCATACGGTTGAAGTCGTTGGGCTCAACTTATACTATCCGCATCGTGTCAAAGCACCGAGTAAGGCGTGGAATGAGATGACACCATTTCACCCGTCTTATTATTACGATATGTTTGAGCTTCCAGGAAGAAAAATGAATCCATTCAGAGGATGGGAAATTTACCCGGACATTGTCTATGATATGGGCATGAGAATTAAAGAAGAATACGGAAATATTGAGTGGTTTGTGGCCGAAAACGGCATGGGCGTAGAAAAGGAAGAACGGTTTAAAAAAGAAGACGGTATCATTGATGACCAGTATCGCATTTCATTTATCAGCCAGCATTTGAAACGGGCACTTCAAGCGAAAGCAGAAGGCTCAAATTGCACGGGATATATGCTGTGGGCTTTTACGGATAATGTATCGCCGATGAATGCCTTTAAAAATCGCTACGGATTAGTCGAAATCCAGCTGGAAAATGAACGGAATCGTCAGTTGAAGGCATCAGCGTATTGGTACCAGACATTAATTAAAACAAGGGAACTGAAGATCCAAACAGAAGTCAACTATCGATAGGAGTGTTGGGATATGAAACGAATCATTCTCGCTTGTGCCGCAGGAATGTCGACATCCATTGTAGTGTCCAAAATGAAGGCAGCCGCAGAAGCGAAGGGGCTGGATTATGAGATATACGCCATACCTGAAGGGGCTATTGCGGATGAATTAGAAGAGCATGGAGAAGATGTGCAGGTGATTTTACTTGGACCGCAAGTAAGCTTTATGAAAAAGGCAGCAGAAAAAACAGCGGCACCTTACCAAATACCTGTTGATGTCATCAATGTGAGATTATACGGAACAGCGAACGGAGAAAAAATACTAGAGCATGCTCTGAAACTAGCAAATGAATCTTAAGTAATTGGAGGAGAAGCAGATGACGGTATTAGAGGAAATGCAGGGAGCAGCCTTTCAAATCATTGCTCATGCAGGCGAGGCAAGAAGTCATTATGTTGAAGCGATTCGTCTAGCAAGAGCTGATGATTTTGAAAAAGCACAGCAGTTGATTGAAAAAGGGGAGGAAGCGTTTCGAAGCATCCACAACCTGCACTTGTCGCTGATCCAAAAAGAGGCGGCAGGTGAGCAGCTTCCCTTTTCTTTACTGCTGATACATGCAGAAGATCAAATGCTCACAACAGAGACCATTCATCTGCTTGCCATCGAAATGATTGAAATGTGTAAAAAAATGAACACCCTGTCAAAATAGATATCAGGTAGTAACCAATTTCTGTTATAATCATTCGATAGATAGAGAGAAAGCAGGATTGGTGAATGAAAAAAACATGTATGTTGATTGCGGTTGGTCTTGTGGCGCTGCTCATTTCGGGTTGTATGGGAACGAAGGAGCAAACGGAAGGAAACCAGCAAGTAGTCAAAGAGGAAAAGGGTCAATTACAAGCAAAAGAAACAAAACAGATTCAGCAGAAAAAAGAGGCAGAGATAGATACACAAAACTGGATTAAGCAAAAGGAACCAGTAGAGCTTCCGATTTTGATGTATCACAGCATCTCCAGCGGTAACTCGCTTCGTGTACCAAAGAGCGAGTTTGCGGCTCATATGAAATGGCTGAAGGACAACGACTATGTCACGCTGTCGCCAGAAGAAGCGTACCGCGTCTTCACAACAAATACGAAGCCAAGTGAAAAGTGTGTCCTTATTACATTCGATGATGGATATACCGATAACTATACAAAGGCATTTCCGATTTTAAAGCAGTATGGAATGAAGGCAACGATTTTCATGATTGAGCAATCCATTGGCCGTCCGAACCACTTAACGGATGAACAAATGGATGAAATGATAGCAAATGGGCTATCAATTGAGAGTCATACCATTCATCATTTAGAGCTCAATCGTTTATCAAAGAAGCAGCAGAAAGAGGAATTAAAAGGGTCAAAGGCTTTCTTTGATCAACGTTTTTCTCAGCGTACGAGAATGGTCAGCTATCCTGTCGGGCGCTATAACGAAGACACGCTAAAGCTGGCGAAGCAAGCCGGTTATCAAATGGCTGTCACCACTGAACCAGGACATGCGAAGAAGGAACAGGGGATGATGTCCTTGCACCGTGTTCGCGTGTCACCGGGACTTTCACCCGAAAGCTTTGGCAGGCTGGTAGAAGGGAATTAACGATAAATGTTTCACATGAAACAATTTACGACAAGTTTCACCAAAATGAATCACTACACATGATATGTCTTGGTTTCAAATGTCATTACAAGAGACACTTAGATGGACAGAACTTTCATTACAATGGGAGTTCTGTTTTTGAAAAAAATTTTGCACTGTCATTTAGATGAAATCAATCAAACTCTACATCGTATGAAACACCTCACGGAAAGACTCCAAGTATCAAGCCCACCAATGAAGCAAAGAACAAAAATACCCAAGCAAATTTGCTCAGTATCACAAAAACTTAAGAAACACTTCATAGAAAAACCAATTGAGAAAAGAAAGGAAGAGAGGATTATGTCAAATTTTGTTGGAATCGATCATGTTCAATTAGCTGCCCCAAAAGGTAGTGAAGAGAAAGCACGTTTGTTTTTTGGCGGAATTTTAGGAATGGAGGAAATACCCAAGCCTAGTAATCTAGCTAAACGTGGAGGTGTCTGGTTTCAATGCGGTCATCATCAGCTTCACATTGGAATACAGGATCATTTCCAAGCTGCAAAGAAAGCCCATCCAGCTTTTCTTGTAAAGTGTCTATCGGAATTAAAAAAGGCATTATTGAATCACCACATTAGCATCAGAGAAGATGAGCCATTGGAAGGAGCCATCCGGTTCTATGTAGAAGATCCCTTTGGGAATCGAATTGAATTTTTAGAGAGAACAGACTAAAAAAACTAGATTTTTAAAAACAAGGCGGCTGTTGAGGAGATCTAAACAGCCGCCTTGTTTTTGTTATTGATAAACGGGATAGCCCGTTATTTTAATATCTTTCCCAAGTGTTTCTACTGAGAGCTGATCCAGTTCAATGGCATCACTCATGAGACGTATGCCTTCCCCTCCGAAAAAGGAAGGAGACAGCCTTCCGCCAATGAGTTTAGGTGCCATATAAATGACCAATTTATCTACAAGCTGCTGTTCTAAAAATGAAGCATTGATCTGGCCGCCGCCTTCAATCATGAGGGAGGAGACATTTCTTTCTCCCAGCATTTGAAGTACTTCTTGCAGGGGCACCCGCGTCTCGCTGTCTGTTACAAAGACGCTGACGCCGGCTGCTTCTAAAGCGGCTCGTTTTTCCTCATCGGCTTGCTTTGTTGTAAAGATCCATGTTGGTGCCATCTGATCAGTGACGATCTTTGCTGTCAACGGTGTTGATAGCTTAGAGTCTAAAACAATTCGAACCGGATGATGCCCATTTGGAATCCGTGCAGTTAGTGAAGGATCGTCATGAATAACAGTTTGAGCACCGACCAAAATCGCATCATTGATGCTGCGGATATGATGAGCATCATAACGGGATGTCTCAGATGTAATCCATTTGCTGTCAGACGTAGCAGACGCAATTTTTCCGTCTAAGGTAATACCTGCCTTGAGCGTCACGAAAGGTGTTTTTTTCGTAATAAAATGATTAAACACTTCATTCATGAGAATGGATTCCTGCTCAAGTACGCCTGTAATCACTTGGATGCCAGCATCTTGTAAAATGGCGATTCCGCGGCCAGCGACAAGCGGGTTCGGGTCAAGTGCTGCCACGACAACGGTTTCGACGCCTGCTTTCACAAGTGCCTCCGCACAAGGACCTGTACGGCCATGGTGGGAACAAGGCTCGAGGGTCACATAAATAGTGGCTCCTTTTGCCTTGTCTCCAGCCATTTTAAGTGCATGAATTTCAGCATGTGGTTCACCGGCTTTCATATGAGCACCGACTCCAACAATTTCATTATCGCGCACAATCACAGCCCCGACGAGCGGGTTCGGTGATGTCTGGCCTTTCATTGCCCGTGCATTTTCTAGGGCTAGATTCATATATCGCTCATGATGTGGCAATCGTACGCACCTCTTGCTCCGCCTTCATGTGACCTGAGCGGTTGATTTTTGTCTGCAAGTATTTTTCATTAAACTCTGAGACATCACCCCAAAGCGGAATACGTCCAGAAAGAGATAAACCTGCATGGCTGATGGCATCTGTCTTTTTCGGATTATTGGTAATGAGTCTGACTGGCTTTGTACGAAGTGTTTGAAGAACCGCGATGGCTTCTTCATATTGACGCGTGTCATCTTCAAAGCCGAGTGCTTCGTTCGCTTCTACTGTATCGTAGCCGTTTTCTTGAAGGATATAAGCCATGGCTTTCGTGAAAAGTCCAATACCTCGGCCTTCATGGTTGGCTAAATAAAACAGGGCACCTGCACCATTGTCCTCAATCATTCGCATGGACTGCTTCAATTGGAATCCGCAGTCGCAGCGCTTGCTTCCGAAAATATCACCAGTGTGACAAATGGAATGCATGCGGATAAGAGCTTCGTCAGCGTGCTCGAAATCTCCATACACTAGCACGCTTGACTGCTGATGATCGGCAAGCTGGCGGGACGAGAGGCTTTCAATTAAAGCTTCATCTGACAATGGCTCTAACCCGTCGTCTTTTAACCATGAATACCAGTTGAACATCACCGTTCTGCCGTCTAAATTCACTGGCAATTTAATGGGTCCAGTGATATATATATACCCGTCTTCTTGCTGTACTCGTTTGATTTTATCTTTGAAAATGGCTGTTTTAAGATCTGTGTGTTTGTCCATATTCTGCACCTTCTTTTTTGTCTGTTTCTTCAATCTGTAAACGAACGAGAACGCCAAATGGATCAACAAATTCGTTACTTTTCCCTATTGTTTTCACTTGAGTGCCTGCTTTTGTTAGGCGCTCAACGACGGACTGTCTGTCTGCTTCTTGTGGGAATACGAGTGTATAGCTTCTAATTCCTGAAAAACGTGGATCAATGGCTCCTTTTCGTCCGCGTCCCCATGCATTAAAGGCAAGGTGATGGTGGTACACACCAGCGGCGATAAATACGCTTGCTGGTGGAGCCATTCGGATATGAAAACCGAGCGTATTGACATAAAAGGAATCAGCTTCTTCTGGGTTCAGATGGAAATGTAAGTGTCCCATTACTGTGCCAGCCGGAAGTCCTTTCCACGTCGTATCAGCGGCTTCTTGCAGGAGACCATCTCCATCAAGAGGTGCATTTCCGCCACCTTTCAGTTCTCCATGCTCACCTACCCAAACGTCCTCAGGGCGATCAGCATATATTTCTACGCCAATGCCGTCAGGGTCACTTAAATAAATGGCTTCACTGAAAAAGTGATCGCTTGCTCCAATTAAAGGATAGCCTTTTTTGATCACATGTGCCAGCCATGTGCCCAGGTTTTTTCTGGTAGGTAATAAAACAGCAAAATGATAAAGTCCTGGCTCATGATCAGGTTTCTCCTTGAGCTGTGCATCTTCTTTTAACAAAAGGATTGGTTCCTTTGCATTGCTTCCAAGAGTGACGGTGGATTCCGTCTGTTCTAATAAAGTAAAACCTAAAATGTCTGTATAAAAAGGCAAAGAACGCTCAAAGCTGGACACATGTAATTCTGTTACACCTAATCTTACCTGCTCTATTGTATTCAAAGCTCGGTCATCTCCTTCATGTTATATGCATCTGCATGTTCAATGGTTTATTGAAAATCTATAAAAATGAATACCTTGTTACTTAAAGTAACTAAACTATATAATAGTTAGTAACTTATTTCAAGTAATTAATTATGTTATAATGAAAAAAAGAGAGAAAAGCGGGAGGGAGTAAGGTATGGCTCAAGTAGATGGCTGCCCAATCACAGATGCCATGGAGATTCTAGGCAAGAAGTGGGTCATTCTCATCATCAATCAGCTTCTGACAGGCCCTAAGCGTTTCTGTCAGCTTGAAAATGAAATGAACATCAGCGGCAGATTATTATCTGAAAGGCTGAAGGATTTAGAGGCTGAAGGACTCGTTGAGAAGAACGTATACCCTGACATTCCAGTACGGATTGAATACGAATTAACAGCGCAAGGGAAGAAAATAGAGCCGATTATTCGTGAAATGTATGCTTGGTCTTTAGAACGTAAAAATAGCAAAAAAGGGGAACATGTTCCTTCCTAATCGATTTCGATCAGTCTGTCTGATCGAAATTTTTTTGTGCGATTTTCCAGAAATCTAAGTCAATAGTATGAAAAATGATGTTGACAATAAATTCACTCATCATATAAGATCAAGAAGAAGAGGGTTCTTTTCCCTGTAATGGAATGGAGGTCATGCCATGGTATCATGAATGGGACAGATTGCCTAAAACACGTGTCAAACCATCATTTAGAAACAGACATCTTTGGCTTTTAGGAAGCAAAGATTTATTTTTTCAACTCAATTGATAATGATTATCATAATCATCTATAAGTGTGATCAAGCGCTTATGAAGGTTATTTTTTTTATTATCCGTTGAGAATAATTATCAATATCATTTAGGAGGGTTCACATGAAAGCCATTCGTTCAACATCACACGTATTATTGTTCTTTAGCTTTGTTCTATTATTTGCTCTAGCCCCGATTAGCTCAGCCTCAGCAGCAGGCTTAGCAGATGGTCAACATTCAGCACAATATGTGGTATGGAAGGCAGATAGCGATTCGACTTCAACAGCGAATACGTATTTTGAAAAACCAGCCAAGCTTGTCGTGAAGGATGGAAAAATCAAAGCACAAGTCACGTTAACGAATAGTTCTTGGATCACTAGCTTTAAAACACTTGAACAAGGTGTCTACAAAGATGCGAAGGTGATCAGTACAAACACAGCTGCGAATAAGAGAACAGTAGAATTCAACGTGAACAGCCTGACAGAAGTCGTACCAGCAAAAGTGAGCGTGACTGTACCGGTCATCGGATATACAGGTAATTACGACATCCGTATCAAGTTTGATGCAGCATCTGTTCAGTAAAAAGGGAGGAAATTCGCTTGATGAAAAAAATGATGAGGCTATCAGTCTTCATGACCGCTTTATTATTGGCACTCATGCTGCCTTTTTCAAACGCACAGGCTGCCACGTTAAAGGATGGTACATACTCCGTCAACTATACTGTGCTCAAGGCTGAAGGAAATGCGGTCTCTATGGCAAATGACTACTGGCTGAAGCCAGCAAAAGTGATTGCAAAAAATGGGAAGCTGACAGTACAAATGACCATTAAAAATAGCAGCTGGGTGACGGAATTTAAAGTTCCGGGAAATGGCGGCTATGTTGATACAACGGTTCTCTCAACCAATAAAAAAGCCAACACAAGGATTGTTCAGTTCCAAGCTCAGAGCTTGTCTAAACCAATCAAATCAAAAATTCATGTCACTGTAAAATCTGCTGATTATGATCATGATTATACCATTCAGCTGAAATTTGATGAGAGCAGCATGAAATCACTTTCGTCTAACAGCACAAACAAATCAGCGGGTGAAGCAGAAAAGCAGCAGCCATCAAAAGAATCAACGAAAACATCTGATTCATCCACGACAAAACAAGAAGAGAATCCTCAAACTGGTGATACAAACCAGACAGGGTGGCTCCTTGTGCTTGCTCTATGCTCAGGCGGATTTTTAGCAAGAAAGTGGATCATTAAGCATTAAGGAAGGAAGTGTCACCATTTGAAACGTCTTTTTCATCTAAAGGCAGCCATTCTGCTCGTTTTATTCAGTTTATTGACTGCATTTCAGATTCCTCAAGGAACGGCTCAAGCTGCATCATTTGTTGATGGTGAATACACGGTCGGATTCACTGTTTTAAAAAATGGCAGCACAGAAGCGTCCATGATGGATACGTATACAGAAAAGCCAGCTAAGCTGATTGTGGAAAATGGTAAGACGACTGCCTATGTCACACTGAAGCAAAGCAAAGAGATTACAGATTTCAAGGTCGAACAAAATGGCGCTCTTGTCACCACTGAAACCGTCAGTGAGGATGCAACTGCCAATACACGTGTGATCAAGTTTGATGTTGCCGACTTATCAGCCAAATTAAACGGCTGGGTGAAAATTTATTGGGATTTAGGCGGCTTTATTTATGACGAAGCATATGACGTACAGCTTGCATTCGATCAAAGCAGCCTAACGCTCGTTACACCTGCAAAGCCAGACGATAACGAAACAAAACCAGATGACCAAAATGGCACAAAGCCAGACGATAACGAAACAAAGCCGGATGACCAAAATGGCACAAAGCCAGACGATAACGAAACAAAGCCGGATGATCAAAATGGCACAAAGCCAGACGATCAGCAGACAACACCAGACAATAACAATGGTACAAAGCCAGTAGATTCTGCGCAAAATCAACTGAAAGATGGCGAGTACCGCATCAATTACAGTGTGCTCAAAGGGGATGAGGACGAGGCATCTCGGATGAACCAATACTTCTCACATCCTGCATCCTTATCCGTCAAAAACGGAAAGCAAACCATTTCCTTTACGGTGAAGGACAATACGTCTGTTGCTTCTTTGAAAATAGAGAAAAACGGCTCTTATCAAGAAGTGAAGACCGTCAGCACAGATCAAGCAAAGAACACAAGAGTGGTGTCATTTGATGTCGCTGATTTGAAAAAAGCGGTCAAAGGAAAAGTTCACATTGTAGTAGCGGCCGCCCACTATGACCAAACTTACGATATTCGTTTTCAATTCGATGCAAAGAGTATCGCGCCACTTAAAGGCGGACAGGTAGAGGAAGAAACACCTGCTGCACCAGAAACACCAAAACCAAACACACCATCACCAGAAACAAATAACGGCGGAGCTCCTCAAGAGACGGCTCAGCTTAAAGATGGTGTATACAAGCTTCCTTTCTCAATGAAGAAAGCAGACAAGGATGAGCTTTCTCGTATGAACGATTACGTCGTGAGCCCTGCGACATTGGTTGTGAAAAATGGCCGCCATTTCGTTTCATATACAGTGAAGAATAGCTCAGCTATCACGTCCTTCCAAGTAGGAACAGGTGGCAAGTTTGAAGAGACGCTTGTTGCAAAAACAGATCAAAAATCAGATACACGAGTGATTCAATACGAAGCCAAAAGCTTAAGCACGGCTCAGGCAGCACGCGTGAAAATTGATATTCCAGCTGCGAATTATCATGAGCAGTACGATGTCAAACTTATCTATGACACAAAAGGAATTGCTCTTGGTGAAGGAAGCGGGATTCGATCGATCATCGGAGACGATGAGAGTATCGGCTTTGTCAAAAATCCAAATGATCGCGATTCTCAATCAAATCAACCAAATCAACTTGAGAATTTAGCGCCAGAGGAAACAGGTGCAGAGCAGCTGACATTTACTCCATCAGATGACCAAACCAAGTCTGAGACTGGACAGCTGAATCCAAAAACAGGAGATACCTCTCTTCTTTGGGTGTATATTCTTTTATTCGGCGGGTCATTATTCGTACTCGTCAGAAAGTATCAAACAAGAACAAGATAGATGGTTTAGTTGAAGTGAGATGCGCCGAGATCATCGACGCATCCACTCTCTTTTTTCGAAAGGGGGCTTCTGTTTTTGAAGCATCGAATGTTATGTACCTTGATCGCTGCCCTTAGTGTGTGCGTGATCTTATCGGGCTGCTCGCAGTCAGCTGAAAGCTCAGCAAAAGGCAAAAAAAACGCAGATTCAAATGCGCGCATTGTGGCAACGACTGTAGCTGCTGTGGAGATCATGGATGCCTTAGAGATCGATCTTGTTGGGGTGCCAACAAGCCAAAAATCCTTGCCAGCTCGTTATAAAGGACTGCCAGAAGTCGGCAATCCAATGAGCCCAGATATGGAAATCATCCAATCACTTCAACCGACAGATGTCCTGTCCGTTACAACCCTTCAATATGATTTAGAGACACCCTTTCAACAAGCAGGTGTCCCTGCCACATACTTAAATCTCGAGAGCATGGCTAACATGGAGAAGGCGATTACGAAGCTTGGAGCTCAGTATGACAGAAAGAAACAAGCCGAGCGCATTGTGTCTGACTTTGAGCAAAAAAAGAAAGACATACAAGAGAAGACGAAGGGAAAACGAAAGCCATCCGTTCTGATTTTGCTTGGTGTACCAGGCAGTTATTTGGTGGCGACAGAGCATTCATATATTGGTGATCTTGTGCGTATCGCAGGCGGAGAGAACATTGTCAAAGGCGAGAAGATGGAGTATTTGGCTTCCAATACGGAGTATTTACAAAAAGCCAATCCAGATATCATCCTCCGGGCCGCACATGGGATGCCAGATGAAGTCGTCCGCATGTTTGATCAAGAATTTAAAACAAATGACATTTGGAAGCATTTTCATGCAGTCAAGCAAGACCGGGTGTATGACCTCGAAGAAAGCTTATTCGGGACAACGGGCAATTTAAAGGCAGCAGAAGCACTAGATGAACTAACGCGTATGCTGTATCCGTCATAAGCGGCGAATTTGAATGATAAAAGGACGTTTAAGATGAAAAAAACAGGGATTTTATTTCTGACAGTCAGTGTCTTACTGGTGTGCGTGTTTATTTATTCCGCCATTACGGGGAGCATTCATGTCACCCCGATTGAATTATTGGAAGGGCTCATCACCGGTCAACATGCACAGGTAGAAATCATTAAAGATCTCAGAATTCCTCGCATGCTCATTGCAATGTTTACAGGGGCTGCTTTATCTGTCTCCGGTGTACTGCTGCAGTCGGTCATGAGGAATCCATTAGCTGATGCCGGCGTCATTGGGATTTCATCAGGAGCCAGCTTCTTTTCTTTAATGGCCATAACAGCACTTCCTCAATTTTATTTCTACTCTCCTTTATTTTCGGTGTTAGGTGGAGCCATTGCGTGTTTCCTCGTGTATGTTCTGTCTTGGAAGGGTGGATTAAGCCCCATCCGCATGATTTTGGTTGGGATCGCCATCAATGCCATGTTTACTGGAATGGCTGAAGCATTTGTGACCATTTGCAGTTATTTCAATATCACGATCAATCAGTCAGGACAGTCGAATCTCACGATGAAAACGTGGGGGGATGTCCGTTTAATCGGAGTCTATGGCGTCGTCGGCCTTGTCGTAGCCCTTTTCTTTAGCAGATGGTGTAACCTCTTGGCTCTTCAGGACAAGACAGCGAAAAATTTAGGATTGCGTGTGACCAGAATGCGCCTTTTGATTTCCATCACAGCTGTATTGCTTGCGGCGGTGACAGCAGCGGTAGCGGGCGTGATTGCCTTTGTCGGTTTGCTTATCCCGCACATTTCAAGAAGACTTGTCGGGTCTGATCACCGGGTACTCATTCCATTTTCTGCGTTAAGCGGGGCTTTGCTGATTCTGACGGCTGATACGCTCGGCAGGACGCTTGTCGCGCCAAATGAAATTCCTGCTTCTACGATCATGGCCGTGATTGGCGGGCCATTTCTGATCTTTTTACTAAGAAGGGGGGACCGTCTCCATGGACATTCGTGAGGTGTCATTCTCATATGACCAGCAGAAGGACATCGTTCAATCGGTCACAACACGCATTGAAAAGGGGAAAATCACAACCATTATCGGTCCGAATGGCTCAGGGAAATCTACACTGCTTTCATTGATGGCGAATAACCATGCGCCAAACAAAGGGCAAATTCACTTAGACGGCCAAGCACTGAATGCATTTAAGCCAAAGGAGCTGGCAAAAAAGCTGGCTGTCGTCCATCAGCAAAATGAAGCGCCGCTTGATTTAACGATCGAGAGGGTCGTGGCATTCGGCAGAACGCCGTACCAGACGATGCGCGGAGGAGACAAGGAAGAGGATGAGAGAGCGATAGAGTGGGCGCTTTCCAGTACAAAGCTAACGGAAAAACGAAAGGTGCCGCTCGCCTCACTGTCAGGCGGTGAGCGGCAGCGAGTATGGATTGCGATGGCACTTGCGCAAAAAACGTCGATCCTTTTCTTAGATGAACCGACAACCTATTTGGATATCTATTATCAATTTGACATTCTTGAGCTTATCCGTGAGCTCAATGTCGTACATGGACTAACAATCGTTATGGTGCTACACGACATGAATCAGGCTGTCCGCTACAGCGATGTCATCATTGCGATGAAGAATGGCCGGATTATGAGTGAAGGACAGCCAAATGATGTGTTAACAGAAGAAAATGTGCGGCACATTTATGATGTGTCCGTCACGATTAAACAGGATGCAGAAACAGGGATGTATATCGTGCCTGTTGGTATATAAGCTGTGCAAAAAGCAGGTGAGACAGTGTGAAAAGAGGAAAACGGGTCTGGCAGCGGATGCTGACGATCGTCTGTTTAGGTGTATTCATTTATAGCGGGTCGGCCATTGGCTTAGAGCTGTTCGGCTATTATCAAAATCGTCAGGTGCTTGCAAAGGCTCAGACGATGTATGGACATGAGCAAGGAATGAATGAAAGCCGGGAGCCGGGAACCATTCGTACGTCATTTGATGAACTGCGGAAGGTAAACGATGACATTGTCGGCTGGATCAATATGAAGGACACGATGATTCAGTACCCAATTGTCCAATCTCGCGATAATGCGTTCTACTTAACCCGTAATTACTTAAAAAACGACACCCGGGCAGGCAGTATTTTTATGGATTATCGCAATGACGTCTTGCATGAAAGCCCGAATACTGTGGTGTACGGACATCGGATGAGGGATGGGTCCATGTTCGCTGGACTCACAAACTATTTAAAAAAGGATTTCTTCGATGAGCATCGGACATTTCAGTACGATACGCTGTATCAAAGCTATGAGGCGGAGATTTTTGCCGTGTATGAAACAACGGTGGACTTTGATTATATACAAACCGATTTTCAAGATCTTGGCGAATATGCGCACTACTTGCAATCTGTGCGAAAAAAATCAATCTACCAAACGAAGATAGACGTGTCCACAGATGACCTCATTCTCACTCTATCGACCTGTGATCATGTACTTGCACCGAAAAACGGGCGTCTCGTGGTACAGGCAAAGCTAAAGAAAGTTTACTAGAAAAGGAGAGACAGACGGTTGAAATTTTCACATGTGATCTTCGTGGGACTTGTCTTGATGCTTCTCCTCAGCGGATGCAGTCAGGCAGCACCTGTAGAGAAAGGGAGCGGTCAAGGTGCGCTGAAGATAAAGGACTTTGCCGGCAGAACGCTGTCGTTTGAGGACTCCCCTCAGCGTATTGTCTCATTATCGACTGGAGACATGAGCATCCTATATGCCTTAGGCGGTGAGGTGGTCGGTCGTCCGGCCGCCGAATTACCAGAGAGCTTACAACAGGCTACATCAGTCCAAACAATTGGTACCACACATCAATTTGATGTAGAGCTCATCACAAGCTTAAAGCCCGATGTTGTACTTGGGAATGAACAATTAAACAGCAAGGACATCTCTACAATAGAAGGAATTGGTTCACAGCTTCTTTTGACAAGTGCCAATTCAGTAAAGGACATCCAGCGACAAATTACGTTATTCGGAGATTTGCTAGGGAAGCAGCAAAAGGCAAAAGAGCTTAACAAGCAAATCGATCAGCGGAAAAAGCAGGTCAAACAGCCTCAGAAAAAAGTGAAGACACTCGTTGTATACGGGGCACCTGGCACATATATGGCGGCACTTCCTCAATCCTTAAGCGGAGATTTACTGCACATCGCTGGAGGGACGAACATTGCTGAGAATGAACCAGCACTCGAGAAATTCCCTCAATACGCTCAAATCAATGCAGAAAAGGTCATCGAAGCTGATCCTGATCTTATCCTGCTTATGACCCACAGCAATCCTGAAGATGTGAAAGCGGGCTTTATGAGTGAAATGAAACAGAATGCCGCATGGCACGATGTATCAGCCGTCAAACATGGACACGTCGAGATTCTGCCTAGTGATCTATTTGGGACGAATCCAGGCGCAGACGTGATGAGAGCGATTGATGAGCTAGAGAAAAGATTGAAGCGATTGTCATCATGAAAATGAATGCAGAATTAGATTTTCAAAAAAGACAGTCGAGGCGAAGATGGCTGATACCCGGACTATTCATCTCGTTAGTTGTAGGCGCATGCCTAGGGCTTGCATTAGGTTCTGTTCAATTATCACTGCAAGATTTACTCGCTGCTTTGACGGGATCAGGTCAGCCTGTCCATGAGAAAATTGTGATGGATTTACGCCTACCGCGCGTTCTCATCGGTTTCATCGTTGGGGCCTGTCTTGCAGCATCAGGGGCGATTTTACAAGGAGTCGTCCGAAATCCACTCGCTGACCCTGGCATCATCGGTGTGACGGCTGGCGGCGGATTGGCTGCTGTGCTTAGCATGATTGTGTTTCCGCAATTCACGTATTTGCTGCCAGCGGCTGCTTTCCTTGGCGCTTTATTAGCGGCACTTGTGGTGTATATGCTCTCATTTGATCAAGGGGTTTCACCGCTGAAGCTGATTTTGGCGGGAGTGGCAGTCAATGCCCTGCTTGGGGCGGTGATGAATGGGTTTATGGTGCTTTATAGTGAGCGTGTGCAGGCTGTTCTGCCCTTTTTATCAGGAGGATTAAATGGACGGAGCTGGCATCATCTAACCTTCGTGTCGCCATATGCGCTTGCTGGGTTGTGCCTTTGTTTTTTTGCCATCAAGCCGGCAAATCTTCTTTTGCTTGGCGATGAATCGGCTCAGCTGCTCGGTCTCAGAGTAGAGCGCACCCGGTTTTTCTTAATTGCACTGGCGGCACTTTTAGCTGGTGCAGCAGTAAGTGTGAGCGGCTTAATTGGATTTGTCGGACTAGTCGTTCCTCATTTTATCCGTCTTTTAATTGGAGATGACTACCGGTATCTGCTGCCAATCTCGATGCTGGGCGGAGGCGTGCTTGTGGTTTTTGCAGATACAGCCGCAAGGGTATGGTTTACGCCAGTTGAACTGCCTGTCGGTATCCTGCTTGCCTGCATCGGTGCACCTTTCTTCCTCTATTTATTAAAAAAGAAAGGGAGGGGTTAAGTTGGATGTGATCGCTATGGATGACGTGAGTCTCAGTCAAGGAGGCTTTCAGCTGTCATCAATTTCAGCAGCTGTTCCTAAAGGAAGCGTGACAGGAATTATTGGACCGAATGGATCAGGGAAGTCGACTTTTATTAAAGCAGCCGCACGTCTTACGTCAATCGAAAGCGGCACGATATACATTCACGATATACCGCAAAAAGAGATGACGGCTCAGGAGATTGCAAAGGAAATCGCCGTTCTCATGCAGACGAGAACAGCCATTCCATCTATGACCGTACGGGAGCTGGTCGCACTTGGACGCAGTCCGCATCGTTCGATCTGGAAAAAAAGCTCGAAGACAGATCAAGAAGCGATTGAGTGGGCGCTTGATGTGACCAATAGCCGGATCAATGAAAATAGAATGCTGCATACATTGTCTGGTGGAGAAAGGCAAAAAGCGTATATTGCGATGGCGCTCGCTCAGAAGACAGAGACGATTATTCTGGATGAGCCGACAACTTACTTAGATATTGCGCATCAGCTTGATTTACTAGAGCTGCTCAAACAGCTGAATAAGACGCATGGAATCACCATTTTAATGGTTCTTCACGACCTGCAGCAGGCAGCAAAATATTGTGACCGCCTTATTGCGATGAAACGTGGTCAGATTTATCAAATAGGGACACCAAAAGAAGTATTAACAGAAAGCTTTTTCAAAGAGGTCTTTGGGATTCAGGCTGAAGTTCACTTAGACGGTGAGCACCCGCTTATTATTCCAATCGCTTCGATCCAACAACAAAAGGGAGATGAACAAAACATGATCATTGTCAACAACCAGGTAAGAGTAGAAAAAGGCAGTGCCGACCACCTCGTCAAGCGTTTTAACAAGCAGGGACAAGTAGAATTCATGGAAGGATTTTTAGGCATGGAAGTATGGGTCACACAGCAGACAACCGATTACGATGAAGTGACCATTCATACACGCTGGAATCGAAAAGAAGACTTTGTGAATTGGACAAAATCTCAGGCATTTGGTGATGCGCATGCTCATGGAAAAGCGAAACCTGAAGGTCTATTAAAAAACAAAATTACGTACTATGAAGTGCAAGTCACTAGACCAGCTTTACAGAAAAAAGCCTAAAAAAGAAACACAGCGCTGCAACTCACGTGCAGCGCTATTTTTTTACGTTTTTTTACTTTCTGTCACATATCTTTGACAAAGTATTCAAACAACTGACACAATACCTCCCAATTTTTAGGTAAAATTTACTTTATTTTTGAAGCGTATGGGTGTAAAGTACAGGTATAAATAACTAACCGAATGAAAAGCAAGAGTAAAATTTCACCGAGTAAACCATTTCAAACAGGCTATTGTTTGTGAACCATTGAACAAATAGTGAACATTTTGTGAAATGGTGAGCATAGACATTTCGAATCATTCGGCATGTGAAAGTAAGGGAGGATGTAAGGCTGTGAGTGAGCTGTTTTTAGCAAGATTTCAATTTGCTTCAACGACATTATTTCATTTTATTTTTGTTCCTATGTCAATAGGTTTGGTGTTTATCGTTGCATTGATGCAGACCCTTTATGTCGTCAAGAAAAAAGAGATTTATAAAAAGATGGCGAAGTTTTGGGGTCATCTATTCTTACTCAATTTTGCAGTAGGTGTGGTGACAGGGATTCTCCAGGAATTCCAGTTTGGGATGAACTGGTCAGATTATTCAAGGTTTGTCGGTGATGTATTTGGTGCACCGCTTGCCATTGAAGCACTGCTCGCCTTTTTCCTTGAATCTACATTTATTGGACTTTGGATATTCGGCTGGGATCGTCTGCCGAAGAAGATTCATTTATTGTGTATTTGGCTTGTTTCCCTTGGTACGATCTTTTCGGCGTTTTGGATTTTACTCGCCAACTCATTTATGCAAGAGCCAGTTGGATTTGTCATTAAAAATGGCCGTGCAGAAATGAATGACTTTGGCGCTCTTGTAACGAACCCGCAGCTTTGGGTTGAATTCCCGCACGTTCTGTTTGGTGCGCTGGCTACAGGTGCATTCTTTATTGCAGGAGTTAGTGCCTATAAAATGATCAAAAAACAAGAAATCGCCTTTTTCAAAAAATCATTCCAGATTGCCATGGTTCTCGCTTTAATTTCTGGTTTAGGTGTGGCATTCTCTGGACATGATCAAGCGAAGCACTTAATGGAATCACAGCCAATGAAGATGGCAGCAAGTGAAGCCCTTTGGAAGGATAGTGGAGATCCAGCGGCTTGGACACTATTTGCCAATATTGATACAGATAAAAAAGAAAACTCTGCGGAGATCAATATTCCGTTTGCTTTAAGTTACTTGGCTTATTCGAAGTTTAGTGGAGATGTGCCAGGCATGCTGACCCTTCAAAAAGAATATGAAGCAAAGTTTGGTCCTGGAGACTACATTCCGCCAGTAAAAACAACCTTCTGGAGTTTTAGAATCATGGTTGGTGCCGGCATGCTGATGATTTTTGCCAGTATGATTGGCTTGTACTTGAGCTTTAGAAAGAAACTCGAAACGAACAAATGGTTTTTACGCTTCATGGTAGGGATGATTGCATTCCCGTTTATTGCGAACTCAGCTGGCTGGATCATGACTGAAATTGGGCGTCAGCCGTGGACGGTCTTTGGTATGATGACGACGGCTCAATCGATTTCGCCAAACGTATCGTATGGCATGCTGTTATTCTCAGTCATTAGCTTTACGACGATGTATCTGATTCTTGCCATCTTGCTTGCCTACCTATTCATTCGAGAAATTAAAAAGGGTGCACATTCGGAAGAGGATACAGATCAAAAGGATGAAACGGACCTGTCTACAGATCCATTTGATGGAGGCGCATATCATGGCATATCTTAACGAGATTTGGTTTATTCTTGTCGCAGTATTGTTTGTTGGATTTTTCTTCTTAGAAGGATTTGATTTTGGTGTTGGGATGTCCATGCAGCTGCTTGGAAAGGATGCGCACGAACGCCGCATTTTAATTAACACGATTGGTCCTTTCTGGGATGCGAATGAGGTCTGGCTGATTACAGCTGGGGGCGCTATTTTCGCTGCTTTCCCTAACTGGTATGCCACGATGTTCAGTGGATACTATATACCGTTTGCGGTTCTCCTCTTAGCACTCATCGGGCGCGGAGTCGCCTTTGAATTCCGAGGAAAGGTTGAGAAAGCCTCTTGGATCAAAGCATGGGACTGGGTCATCTTCTTTGGCAGTCTGCTGCCGCCGTTTTTACTTGGTGTGCTATTCACAAGTATTTTACGCGGGATGCCAATTGATCAAGACATGAACATGTACGCTGGTTTTACGGATTTTGTGAATCTTTATTCAGTGATTGGCGGGTTAGCTGTGACGGTTCTTTGCCTTCTGCACGGATTGATTTTCGTCACACTTCGTACAGAGGGTGATTTAAGAGATCGTGCGAGAAAGCTTGGCAAGCGTGTCCTGCTGATTGCTCTGCCAGTTCTTGTCCTATTTGTTGGTGTATCTATCATGGAAACAGACATTTATACGGTACGCCCGATCATCACCATTCCGTTAACTGTCCTCATTGTGGTTTGTTACGTAGCGGCGCTATTCTTTATGAAAAAAGAACGTGATGGCTGGACATTCCTATTCACAGGTGCGGGCATCATGGTGACAGTGACGATGCTGTTCACTGCATTGTTCCCGCGCGTCATGATTAGCTCAATCAACCATACGTTTGATCTGACCATTCAAAACGCTGCATCTGGATCTTATTCACTGACGGTGATGACGATTGTTGCCATTTCTTTGCTGCCCTTTGTGCTTGGGTATCAAATTTGGAGCTATTACGTCTTCCGTAAACGTGTAAGCGGTAAGGAGCCAATGACCTACTAATGGATAAACGTTTGCTTCAATTAAAAGGAATGAGAGGGCTTCTTGCCCTCTTAGGTATTGTGTCACTCATCCAAGGAGCAAGTATTATTTTCCAAGCACAGTGGCTGGCACATGCCATTACTACGCTGTTTGACGGGAAAAGCCTTTCGCAGGCAACGCCTTATGTCCTGCTGTTTCTTGCTGCCTTTCTGGTGCGGCACGGTCTCACCTTGATTCGGGAGAAGGTCATGTTTACCTACTCTTCCCGAATTGGAGCAGACGTCAGAAAACAGCTGTTAGACCAACTCTTTCGTTTAGGTCCAGCTTTCACAAAGAAAAAGGGTACAGGAAAGCTTGTCACATTAGCGATGGAGGGGATTGCTCAATATCGTCAGTATTTACAGCTATTTTTACCGAAGATGGTGAACATGGCTGTGATACCGGCAATGGTCCTCATCTATGTTTGGACATTAGACGAAACATCTGCCGTCATTTTAATCGTGACGCTGCCGATTTTAATTATCTTTATGATTTTGCTAGGTCTTGTCGCTCAGCGTAAAGCGGCCAAACAATGGAGATCGTATGAGAAATTATCCAATCATTTTACTGATTCTCTCCGCGGCCTTGAAACGCTTCGTTATTTAGGCATTAGCAAAAAACATTCCCGCAATATCGGGGAAGTGTCAAAGCGATATCGAAAGGCGACCATGAGCACGCTGAAGGTCGCATTTCTTTCATCATTTGCGCTTGATTTCTTTTCCATGCTGTCGATTGCAACCGTCGCTGTCTTTCTTGGCTTGCGATTAATTGAAGGAGAGCTTCTGTTATTGCCGGCTTTGACGGCGCTCATGCTGGCACCGGAATATTTCCTGCCAGTACGTGAAGTGGGCAATGATTATCATGCCACGCTAAATGGAAAAGAAGCGAATGAGGCGATGCAGGTTATTTTAGAAGAAAAGGGCTTCCGCGCGCAGGAAACACAATCAGTGCAGTTGAACGAGTGGAATGAACAGTCTGCGCTCACCCTGCAAGATGTGAATGTCCAGCATGACGAACATGCCCCTTATTCGATTCAGGATGTAGATCTCACTGTGAAAGGGAAGAAAAAAATCGGAATCATTGGTGCCAGTGGTTCAGGGAAATCGACATTAACCGATGTGCTCGGCGGCTTTGTTGAACCGACCTCAGGTCAAATCACACTAAACGGCCAGCCGCTTGTTCATTTACAGATGAAGGAATGGCAAAAAGAAGTCGTCTATATGCCGCAGCACCCTTATTTATTTCACATGACATTAAGAGAAAACATTCGTTTTTATGAACCGCATACAACAGATGAAGAAGTGGAAAGAGCTGCCAGTGAAGCTGGCTTATCTCAGCTCGTGGCGCAGCTGCCAAATGGTCTTGATGAGGTCATTGGAGAACAGGGAAGAGGGCTAAGCGGCGGACAGGCACAAAGAATTGCGCTTGCGCGAACGGTGCTGGGCAAGCGGTCCATTATGCTGTTAGATGAACCAACGGCACATCTCGATATTGAGACAGAGTATGAATTGAAGAAAACAATGCTTCCGCTGTTTGAAGATAAACTTGTGTTCTTAGCGACACATAGGCTTCATTGGATGCCAGACATGGATGAGATCATTGTCATGGATCAAGGAACGATTGCGGAAATGGGTACACATGAATCATTGATGCAAAGAAAAGGCGTGTATTATCAATTGGTACAGGAGCAAATGGGGGCGGTCACACATGGTAAGTAAAGGCTGGTTTATACCTTATATCAAGGAGAATCAAAAGCTGTTTGCGCTAGTTTTATTTCTAGGGGCAATTGCAGTATTCTCTGCTTCTATGCTGATGTATACGTCAGGATTTCTCATTTCAAAAGCTGCCACAAGACCTGAGAATATACTTATGGTCTACGTCCCAATTGTAGCTGTCCGTACCTTTGGTATTTCACGCTCAGCTGCCCGCTATGCAGAAAGATTGGCGAGCCACCAGCTCATTTTGACCATGATTGAAAAAATGCGTGTCCGCCTATATGACATGGCTGAACGAAGTGCGAAACAGACAAAGCTGGGTACAGGTGAAATGCTGGGGCTCTTGTCAGATGATGTTGAGAGACTGCAGGATGCCTATTTAAAAACCATCTTTCCATCTATCGGTGCGCTGCTTTTATATGCCGCATCGATTGGGGCACTTGGCCTATTCTCGTGGCCTTTTGCTGGCTTGATGCTGCTTTATATGGCACTTCTCGTATTTGTTTTCCCATACGTCACAGTGCTAGTGAACCGGGCGAGACAAATTCAAATGAAAAAAGGCAGAAATGAACTGTACAGCCATTTAACAGATGCCGTCATGGGCGTGAGTGACTGGTTGTTTAGCGGTAGGCAGAAAGATTTTGTTGATGAATATGAACAGAAAGAAGCGCAGCTGTTAGCGCTTGAAGCAGCTAAGCATCGATTTATCCGTCTGCGCCAGTTTTTTGCACAGCTTATCATTGGAGGAGCTGTTGTGCTTGTCGTGTATTGGAGTGGTTCCGTTGTTCAGTCAGGCTCGATGTCACACACCCTGATTGCAGCCTTCGTGCTTGTGCTATTTCCGTTAACAGAAGCCTTTCTTCCACTCTCAGATGCAGCTGGTGATATTCCAGTCTATCAGCATGCTGTCAGCAGATTACATCATTATGAAAAGCTTTCGTATGAAGGAGAATCTGATCGCAAGATAGTGGATCAGTCAGCTGTTTCTCAAGATGAAGCTGTTTCTTTTGATCAAGTGTCCTTTGGGTATGATTTGCACCAACACGTGCTAAAGCATCTGTCATTTTCATTGAAGCAAGGAGAATCGCTTGCTCTCTTGGGAAAAAGTGGTGCAGGAAAATCGACTATTTTGAAATTGTTAGAAGGAGCTGTCGTGCCAAATCAAGGAGCTGTCAGTATCCAGGGGAAACCGGTCGAAAGCATTCGAGAGAACGTGTCCACCTATGTGTCAGTACTCAATCAACAGCCGTATTTATTCGATACCTCTGTTTTAAACAATATTCGCTTAGGCTCTCCTAATGCGACAGAGGAGCAAGTAAAAGAAGCAGCGAGACAAGTGCAGCTGCACGATACCATCGAATCTTTGCCAGAGGGCTATCACACCGGTGTGCAGGAGACAGGAATTCGTTTCTCAGGTGGAGAAAGACAACGGATGGCGTTAGCCCGGATTTTGCTGCAAAACACCCCGATTGTTGTATTAGATGAGCCCACCGTCGGACTTGACCCACGCACAGAGCGTGAGCTGCTTGAAACCATTTTCCATGTGTTAAAAGGGAAAACGGTCATTTGGATTACCCATCATCTCACTGGCTGTGAGGCATGTGACCGCATTATGTTTATTGAAGATGGACAAATTGAGATGCAGGGGGAGCATCAGAATTTACTGAAAGAAAACCTGCGCTATCAAAAATTGTATGAGATGGATCGTCCGTTTTCTACAATATAAATAGATGAAATGACAAGAACGTTCGGACAGAGATTTCTGCCCGAACGTTTTGTGGTTTTAAGGATTTACCTTTCCAACACCAGCATTTGATACAACTTCTGATTTGACATTGTTCACGTTAAGCAAGGAGTAGTTATAAGGAGGGTTGTACGTACCTGTAGAAGACGTTGGCAGACTGCCTGTGCTGTTAATAAATGAGTTGTTGATGACATGCCATGTACCGACTTGACGGCTGTCCCAGCTGCCGATCGCATTTTTTGTATTTTCAAATACGTTGTGCTCAATTCTCATTTTTGCGCCCATACGAGAGTTAATTGCAGTTGTCAGGATGCCTTTGTAATAGTTGTTATAGACATGTCCTTCCCCAAAGCGCATAGATGGTACACGAGAATTCAGGTTTTCGAAACGGTTGTTGTGGAATGTGATTTTTCGGTTGTAGTTGTCGTTATCAGAGCTGCCCATGAGCATCGTTTTCCAGCTATCATGAACATAGTTCCAAGAGAAGGTAATATAGTCGGAGTCATTTTTCACATCAAATAACCCATCATAATCATCTTTACCAGAGTTTAATGTATTGTACAGTTCATTATGATCGACCCATACGTTTTTAGAAGCGCCTTCGATTCCGATGGCATCCTTGTCACCGATTTTGCTGTGATGGATTTTCAGGTTGCGGATGATGATGTTATTGGCACGCCATACTTTAATGCCAATTCCATTAAATTCACCTTTTGTGCCTTTGCCGACGATTGAGACATTGTTTGTATCTTTCACATCGATTTTATTGGCAGATGTATTAGAAGGGGTAATCGTCCCGTCGACAACAATTTTTAATTTTTCGTTTGTTCCTTTACTTTTGAGGGCAGCCAATAGTTCATTTCCAGTTTTGACTGTGACGGTTTTACCGCCTTCACCGCCTGTTGTACCGCCATTTAATGTGGAGAATCCTTGTTGATTAAAATTGGCCATAATAGAAGGGCTTTCGGGATACTTTACTGCCGCCTTTGCCTCCCCATTAGGTGCAAATAATGAAGTCACGAGACCAACCGCTAACACACCAGCTAACATTGGAACTTTTTTCTTCAAAGTCAACATCTCCATTCATTTTTGTTTTAATGTAAACGTTTCCAAAAATAAGCTGCAATTCAACTGATCCTCCTTTCTTCGCCAGTATCGCCTTTTTCGGAATGTAGGAAGAGCATAGCATGCAAAAAGGTATCATCGGCTAAGAATTGGCGCTGTGTATTCCATGATTTTCTAGAAAACTAAGGCCATGATTATTTTATTTTCGTCTAAATGAGACAAGGATCATTGACAATAGGTATTGGGATGACCTAGTGATTATGGGGGAGAGCATCTCCGCTTGATAGAAAATCAGAACGCATCATTTTGTTAGAGTCGAAAGAATGTCATAATCATTACATAAGAAAAAACTGGATATTTAACGCTTCAATTACTGGATCAACAGGGAGAAAAGCAGACAAGCTAAAAAAATAAAATCTATTTTGAACGATATCGTCATACGTGTCGTCTCATGAATAAGAGAAGAAAAAGGAAGGAGGGGTGTGTTTGGAGCAGACAGAAGAGACATTATTGATTCAGCGGGCAAAGCAGGGGGATGATGCTGCATTTACAGCTCTTTATCGCCATCATTATTCCTTTCTTTACCGTTATATAATGAAGCTCACCCTTCAACAAGAGCTTGCAGAAGAAATCATGCAAGAAACGATGCTGAAAGCGTACATGAAACTCTCTTCTTTTAGAGGAGATTCCTTATTTTCAACATGGCTCATATCCATTGCATCTAGACAATTTTTGGATCATCAGAAGAAAAGAAAACGTGAACAATTGAGGGAAGGAAAGGCGAATCAAGAGACGATACGCCGTTTTAAATGGGAGATTCAGCAAAAGGGACATACATGGCATGAGATGTGGGATGCTCTTAACGAATTGAAGGCTCAGGAGAGAGCACCGATTATTTTGCACTATTATTATGGCTTTACTTATCCAGAGATTGCTTCAATGCTCGGGATGAGAGAAGGTACTGTGAAGTCGAGGGTTCATCATGGATTAAAGAAAATTCGAAAGGAGTGGTCTCAATGAAGGAAGATCAGTTCACCGAACGTTTAAAGGAAGAGTTACAGCAACTAGATGATCAAATCGAAGTGAAAGAGCCAAGTGAACAGGCTGTCATGATGATGCTGAAGCAGGCGAAGGAACAAGAGAAAAGGCGTTTTAAACAAGAAGTACTGGCGTACGTTCTCATCAGTCTGACCATTCTCACACTATTTGTCGCTGCCATCACCCATTTGCCTATCATCTTCATTCTTCTTCAAGTAGTGAGTGTGCCGCTCTGCGTCATTGTCGGCATCAAGGAATATCAACATAGTAAAGGAGGGTCTTCCTTATGAGTCAGTCGGAGATGATCATCTTATTGTGCGCATTGCCGTTACTATTTGCGCAGGGCCTTCTTTTATTTATGGATGCCAAAAAAAGAGGACGTTATAAGTGGTTTTGGGGCATTGTCGGTTTAATTAACTTCCCATCGTCTTCTATTTTATATTGGTTTTGTGTCGTGTACCCTGATCGAAAAAAAGAGAAGGAGATCCGAAAAGATTGAGCAGAGGTCTATAAAACTTTAGGCCTTTTTTCTTGTTGAAGATCAACTAGAAATCATTCATGGTTCATCTAATTGTCAAAGAGTGCGGGATATATAACGTCTAAATCATGATTTCTAGCTCAATAGTCATTCTGTAAGGGATACTTTCTAAAAACGATTGCGGCGGCTGCTTGATCCATCTCAAATCGGCATCATTTTCATCTGTTATCAGTATTGATCAGTTTTTACAAATGGTGTTAAATTAATCTCAATATGCGTTAGAAAATCTAACAGGATAAATGTGTGAAGATATACAAAGGAGGCAGATGAGACATGTTGACCTTAGATCGAGCAGCACAAACAGCACAAAGCTACATCGACCGTGTGTTAGAAGAGGTGGAAAAACGAAATCCTGGTGAGGAGGAATTTCAGCAAGCCGTAAGAGAAATTCTCGAATCACTCGTTCCCGTTTTTGCAAAGCATCCAGAGTATGAAAAACAAGGCATTTTAGAACGACTCATCGAGCCTGAACGGCTTGTGGTATTTCGCGTACCATGGGTAGATGATGAGGGGAAAGTACAAGTTAATCGGGGATTTAGGGTTCAATTCAACAGTGCCATCGGTCCTTATAAAGGAGGCATTCGTTTCCACCCATCTGTCAATGCAAGCATTATTAAGTTTTTAGGATTTGAACAAATCTTTAAAAACGCACTGACTGGTATGCCGATCGGTGGAGGAAAAGGTGGATCAGATTTTGATCCTAAAGGGAAATCGGATGGAGAAATCATGCGTTTCGTTCAAAGCTTTATGAGTGAGCTCAGCCGATATATTGGACCTGATCAAGATGTGCCAGCAGGTGATATTGGCGTAGGGGCACGCGAAATTGGCTATATGTTTGGGCAGTACAAGAAAATGCGTGGTGCTTATGAAGCAGGTGTGCTCACAGGGAAAAGCCCTGGATTTGGAGGCAGCTTAGCGAGAAAAGAAGCGACAGGCTATGGATTGGTGTACTTTATGGAAGAAATGTTAAAAGCACATGGACTTCAATTTGAAGGACGTTCAGTTGTCGTGTCCGGCTCAGGGAATGTGTCTATTTATGCGATGGAAAAGGTCATAGAGCTAGGTGGTAAGGTCGTTGCGTGCAGTGATTCAAGCGGAGCGATTTATGATCCACAAGGCATTTCACTTGAAACAGTGAAGCAGCTGAAGGAAATAAGCAATCAACGGATTGGGGCATACATAGACATTCACCCGCATGCTGAATTGATTGAAGATTGCGAACAAATTTGGTCTGTTCCTTGTGACATTGCGCTTCCATGTGCAACGCAAAATGAAATATCTGAGATGCAGGCACAGCAGCTCGTGGAAAATGGTGTCATTGCGGTAGGAGAAGGAGCGAATATGCCTTCTACTCTAAAGGCAGTCAAAGTTTTTGAACAGAATGATATTCTATTCGCGCCGGCAAAAGCGGCGAATGCAGGCGGGGTAGGTGTCTCAGCGCTGGAAATGGCGCAAAATAGTGCAAGAATGTCTTGGACATTTGAGGAAGTAGATGATCAGCTGAAACAAATGATGCAGACGATTTATCGTCAGTGTACAGAGACAGCGGACGAATATGGACACTCTGGAAACTTAATAGTAGGAGCAAATATTGCAGGATTTCGCAAAGTGGCAGATGCGATGATCGCACAAGGCGTGATTTAACTCCTGCTCTCCCGCACCTGTTTATTTCATGACAAGATGGGGAATCTTCCTTGTAAGAATGACAATAAGGAGGCGCGGGAGAAATGAAAAAATGGTTGAAACAAATTTTTAAATGGGCACCTGTGATTTATCCAGTGGTGAGAAAAATATATAAAGAGCGGAAAGCATCTAAACGTCGTAACGTATCAGCCGGATAATCCGGCTTTTTTTATGCAAGCATGACCGATTGTGCGCTAAACAAAAAAAGATGATAGATTTGAATGATCCATTTCATGCTTCTTTCCGTTAAGTACATAACAAACGGAAAGAGGAGGAAAAACAGATGAACATGAAAAAAGCGATTTTAACCATTCCGCTTAGCGCAGCATTACTATTTCCGGCAGCCCATAGCGCAAGTGCACACGAAGGACATATGCATGGAGAGGCAAAGAAGACATCTTCGTCACAAGAGGTGTCAAACAAAGCAACCGATCTTCGAGCAGCACTAGACCAGTTATTTTCGGAGCATGCCTACTTAGCAGTCATCACAATGCAAAAGGGAATTGACGGCAGCAAAGATTTTAAACAAGCAGCGGCAGCGCTAAATGACAACACAAATGACTTATCGGAAGCCATCGCTTCTGTGTACGGAAAAAAAGCAGGGAAACAATTCAAAGACATTTGGTCAAGCCATATCGGCTACTTTGTGGATTATGTACAAGCAACCGCAAAGAAAGATGAGGCAGGTAAAAAGAAAGCTGTCAAGCAGCTTGATCAATATCGAGTCAAACAAGCCGACATGCTCGATCAAGCAACAGGCGGGAGATTGAAAGCAAGTGAGCTTGAAGAAGGCTTGAAGATGCATGTGAACGAATTATTAAAAGCGTTTGACAGCTACACAGAAAAGGATTTTGATACGACCTATGAGACTGTTAGAAAATCCATTCATCATATGTTTGAAGTAGGCAAAGGCGTATCGTGGGCGATCACAGATCAATTTCCTGGGAAATTTGATCATAAATCTGTCGATACACCAGCCGCAGATCTTCGTGAAGATTTAAACTACTTGTTCTCAGAGCATTTGGCACTTGCGGTCGTTGCCATGCAAAAAGGAAATGATGGTAGCAAGGACTTTGATCAAGCAGCAGCAGCTTTGAACGAGAATACAAATGATTTATCTAATGCGATTGCATCTGTTTATGGTAAGGATGCAGGAAAACAATTCAAATCCATTTGGTCAAGCCATATTGGTTACTTAGTTGATTATGTCAAAGCGGATGCGTCAGGAGACAAAGAAGCGAAAGAAAAAGCTGTGAAAAACTTGGATGCATATCGGATGAAGCAAGCGAAATTTCTAGATCAAGCGACAGATGGCCGTTTAAAGGCGGCGGATTTAGAAGCTGGCTTAAAAATGCATATTGATGAGCTGATCAAAACATATACGTCTTACCATAATGGCGAATATGATCAGCTTTATCCAACAGTGAGAGAAGCATACGGTCATATGTTCATGGTCGGTCAAGATGTCGCAGCAGCGATTGTTGATCAGCATCCTGAACTGTTCAAATCTAACATGCCTAACGAAATGCCGAAAACAGGTATGGGAGGCACAGCCGGTCCTTTAGGTATGTCATATGAAGCATTTGCGGGATTAATCGCAAGCTTGATCCTAGCAGGCGGTGCAATGGGTGCGTTCTTCCTAATTCGTCGTAAGACATCAAATTAAGCTTATATCAAAACAAAAGGGGGGGAACGTGCACAATCGTGCCGTTCCTTTCTTTCAAAGGAGGCAGACTGACTTGAAAAGATGGCTGTTTGGTCTTCTGATGCTTCTTGTCATCACGGGCTGTGCATCAAAATCGATGGATGATTCGTCATCCGCTAAAACAACCTCATCTCCTGAAAAAATGACAACAAACCAAGCCACAAAACAGTCTCATTCAAAAGCCATGTTAAAAGACGAACCGTCCGGTATTGTCCCGGCTGAAATTGCGATTCCGGCGATTGATGTCAAAGCAAAAATAGAGAAAACCACTTTATCAAAGGATGGCAGTATGGGGGTTCCAAAAAATACGGACAACACAGCTTGGTTTAAGGATGGTCCAAAGCCAGGAGATAAAGGAAATGCCGTTATGAATGGTCATGTTGATCATAAGTGGGGACCTTCTGTTTTTTATCGATTGAAGGAGCTGAAAAAGGGAAACAAGGTAATCGTGACATCCATATCAGGTAAAAAGCGAACCTTTGAAGTCGTCAAAGTGCAAAGCTATCCGCGTGAAGAAAAACCAAATGCGTTTTTCGGGTATGCTTTTACACGGAATCTCAATTTAATCACGTGTACAGGGACATTTGATCATGCAGCAGGGACTCATGAAAAAAGATTGGTTGTCTTTACGCAGCTGATTTCTTCATAAAAGGCGATGATACGGAGGTGTATCGCCTTTTTTTCATGGTTTCCCCAACGGTCCTGCCAAAAGATTCATAGGTCATTGGATAGGGTTTGTTGTATAAATAGGGGCGTTTGTCATATAAATGAGATGGCAATTTTTATTTCTTTTCAGTAGAATATGAGTAATGAAGAGAACTGCAAGCGTATACACCTTGTCCAGACAAGGCAGATTCTCCACCCTTACATAAGGAGGCCGATCTGATGCTGAGTAAAAGACTGGCGCACATCTTAAGTCAGCTCATGGCAGCGGAGACCCCGCTCACAAGCGCTGCGCTTTCTGTCAGTTTACAAGTAACAAGCCGCACCATTCGTACAGACATCAAGGAACTGAACGACTGTCTTGCTCCTTATCAAGCGGCTGTAACAGCTGTTCGAGGAGCTGGTTATGAGCTGTTGATCAACGATGAGAATGCCTTTCGCCGTTTTATGAAAGAGGAGGTCGAACAGGAAGAGCCGCTGGCTGTTCTGCCAGAGGAGCGCGTTCGGTTTATTTTAAAAAAGCTGCTTCTCGCAGAATCTTATGTGAAACTGGAAGACTTACAGCAGCTGCTGTTTATTAGTAAATCGACGATGAGTAACGATATGAAATGGGTTAAACGCAAGCTTGAGCCCTTTGATCTGAAGCTGGAAGCGAAGCCGAATAAAGGCTGCCGGATCAAAGGATCGGAGATGAAAATTCGTTATTGTATGTCAGAATATTTATTCAGTGAACGCCGATCCTGCCAAACGATGCTGAACACGGCAGTCACCATTTTGCCAAAACATGAACTGGAATTGATTCAGAAAACAATCATTGATTATATCAATGAAGAACGAATGAATCTATCAGACATTTGCATGAATAATTTAATCGTTCATGTCGCGATTGCCTGCAAACGAATTAGACACGGAAACTATGTATCTGTTTTGCCAGAGGAAATCAATGAGATTCCACGGGCAAAGGAATACGAGGTGGCTAAAAAAATGGTGGAATGCCTTGAAGGACTGCTGGAAGTCTCTTTTCCACAAGAAGAGATCGTCTATATCGCCATTCATTTATTAGGAACAGCCAAAATGGTGCAGTCCTTTTCATCGAGCGCTCAAAAACAAATTGTGGATGATGACACGAGCCGTCTTGTCCAGCTGATGCTCCAAGCCATTGATCAAAAGCTGCAGCTTGATTTAGCCGGTGATGCGGAATTAATGATTGGGCTGAGTCTGCACTTAAAGCCAGCCATGACCCGGTGTAAATATGGGATGAACTTAAGAAATCCAATGCTTGATGAAATAAAGGCGGGGTATCCACTTGCCTTTGAAGCAGGAATTATCGCCAGCAGGGTCCTTGAAGAAGAGGAGGGGCTGAGTATTCATGAGAATGAAATCGGATATATGGCGCTTCATTTTGGTGCGGCTTTAGAACGGAGAAAGATGGAGATTCCACCGAAGCGATGTCTCATCGTCTGTGCGTCTGGTGCAGGAAGTGCAAGACTGCTTCAAGATCGTCTGCGGTCACAATTTGGGTCGAAGCTGACCATTTTAGGAACAGCAGAGCTTTATTCGCTTCCGCATGTCTCTTTACATGCCATGGATTTGATTATTACAACGGTCCCGATTCAGATGGATTTACCGATTCCAGTCATACAAGTGAACACCATTTTGGGAGGCGGCGACTTTTTAAAAATTGAAGAAGCCCTGACGAGTGAAACAAGGGTGACATTGGCCTCTCAATATATGAAAAAGGAATTGGTCTTTACAAAACGCGCCTTTCAAACAAAGGAAGAGGTCATCACTTTTCTCACGAAACAAGTTATCGATATGGGATTAGCACCAGCAGAACTTACACCTTCTGTGATGGAAAGAGAAGAGGCTGCACCGACATCCTTCGGGCATTATACAGCCATTCCGCACCCTATGACGCCGCTGACAGAAGAGACATTTTGGGCGATCTGTTCATTAGAAAAACCGATCATATGGGGAGAGAAAAAAGTTCAATTTGTTTGCTTGCTTTGTGTCGAAAAAGAGAATGCCAAAGATTTAAAAGGGATGTATCGTCTGCTGGGCGAGCTTGTGCACAATGTGAAATTCATTCAGCATCTCATCGCCTGTGATACATTTGAAGACATGCTCGATATCATGTATAAAAAGGCCCCTTCGTACAAGAGCTAACAATGTGATCTTAACTTTTTCCGCTTCCTAAAGGAAAAAGTATAGGTGTTTATGAAAGCGTTTTCATAATATGATGAATGTGTAAAGAAAAGCTACACACTTTCAAAAGGGGGCGTTTACACATGAACATCTTATTGGTTTGTGCAGCAGGTATGTCAACAAGCTTACTAGTCACAAAAATGGAGAAAAGCGCACAAGAACAAGGAAAAGACTATCGTATTTGGGCAGTATCTGGAGATTCAGCAAAAAATCATATTGATCAAGCCGATGTGCTTTTATTAGGACCACAGGTTCGATATTTATTACCACAAATGAAAAAGCTCGGAGAAGAAAAAGGGATTCCAGTCGACGTCATCAATACCGTGCATTACGGCGTATGTAATGGGGCTGAGGTTTTAAAATCTGCTGAACAGTTAGTGAACGGATAAAGGGGGCGGAAGGGATGAATGGATTCAACCGATTTCTAGAAGAGAAGGTCATGCCGTTTGCAGGGAAGATTGCCGCTCAAAGACATTTACAAGCATTGCGTGACGGAATTGTTTTAACCATGCCTCTCATTATTGTCGGTTCACTGTTTCTCATTTTAGCCAACCTTCCGATCCCAGGATACAGCGATTTTATGGCAAGTATCTTCGGAGCAGAATGGGCCACGAAACTATCCTATCCTGTTAATGCGACCTTTGACATTATGGCACTTGTTGCAACCTTCGGGATTGCCTACAGGCTTGCTGAAAAGTATGCAGTGGATGCCCTATCATCTGGTGCGATCGCTGTTGCAGCTTTCCTTTTGGCAACACCATATCAAGTTCCTTTCACACCTGAAGGCTCAACAGAAGCCATCTTAGTAGGTGGGGGAATTCCAGTTACATTGATGGGCAGTAAAGGGTTATTCGTTGCCATGATTATTGCCATGCTTTCAACTGAAATTTACCGATTCATTGTCCAGCGGAATATCGTCATTAGGATGCCTGATGGTGTACCGCCAGCAGTGAGTAAATCGTTTATCGCACTTATTCCAGGTTTTGTGGTCATCACGCTGATCTGGGTCGCTAGACTTTTGATTGAGATGACACCATTTGAGAGTATTCATAATATCATCACGGTCTTAATTGGCACACCGCTTTCCATTCTTGGTGGAAGCTTAGGCGGAAGTATTGTCGCCATTGGTGTGCAAATGCTCCTCTGGGCATGTGGTATTCACGGAGCAACCATTGTCGGCGGCGTCATGGGCCCAATTTGGCTCGGTGCGATGGATGAGAACCGTCTCGCATTCCAAGCAGGAGAAGTGCTGCCAAATATCTTCACAGCGCAGTTCTTTGAAATCTTCATCAATGTCGGCGGTAGCGGTGCAACGCTTGCCTTGGTGCTGACGATGATCTTACGTGCCAGAAGTAAACAAATGAAACAGCTTGGCCGACTTGCCATTGGGCCAGCCATCTTTAACATCAACGAACCGATCATCTTTGGAATGCCGATTGTTATGAATCCAATGCTTCTGATTCCGTTTATCCTTACGCCTATCATGATGATCATCACGACATATATCGGAATGAGCACAGGGCTTGTCGCAAAACCGGCGGGGATTGCGGTCCCATGGACGATGCCGCCTATCATTTCAGGCTATCTCGCCACAGGAGGCAAAATCTCAGGTGCTGTCATGCAGCTGATTAACCTAGCGTTGTCATTCGCTTTATACTACCCATTCTTTAGAATGTGGGATAAGCAGAAATTAAAAGAAGAAAGTGAACTAGAAACAAATGCAACAACTGATGAAAATGTCGTCAGCATGTAATAGAGGAAACAAGGGGGATGCGGCCGATGGAAATGGAACAAATTGTGTTTCAACTCATCTTACACGGCGGGAATGGCAGAAGCTCTGCGATGGAGGCCATTACATGTGCAAAGCAAGGGAATTTTGATGAGGCGAAGCAAAAATTGCAGGAAGCACAAGACGCGTTAAATGAGGCGCATCACGCACAGACAGAGCTGATCCAAGGAGAAATTAGAGGAGAAAAGACCGATATTAGCCTCTTAATGATCCATGCACAGGATCATCTCATGAACGCAATGACCGTCAAGGAACTTGCGGCGGAAATCATCGAGCTCCATGAAAAAATGAAGCAACTCGGAGGTGTCAATTCATGAAAGATAGAATCAAAATTGTCACAATAGGCGGAGGATCAAGCTATACGCCTGAGCTTGTCGAAGGATTTATCAAACGATATCATGAATTGCCTATAAAGGAATTATGGCTCGTGGATATTGAAGCGGGTCAGGAAAAGTTAAACATCGTGGGTGCTCTCGCGAAACGCATGGTCGAAAAAGCCGGTCTGCCGATTGAGGTACACCTGACGCTTGACCGCCGGGAAGCCCTGAAGGACGCAGATTTCGTGACAACACAATTTCGTGTAGGACTGCTGGAAGCACGGGCTAAGGATGAGAGAATCCCACTTAAATATGGCGTCATCGGTCAGGAAACGAACGGACCAGGCGGCTTATTTAAAGGCCTTCGAACCATCCCAGTCATTCTAGATATCGTGAAGGATATGGAAGAGCTTTGTCCAGATGCATGGCTTGTGAACTTTACAAATCCGGCGGGCATGGTCACAGAAGCTGTGCTACGCTACACAAATCTAAAAAAAGTAGTCGGTCTATGTAATGTCCCAATTGGGATAAAAATGGGGATTGCCAAGGCGCTTGATGTGGAAGTTGAACGGATCGAGGTACAGTTTGCCGGTCTCAATCACATGGTCTATGGATTAGACGTGTATTTAGACGGGGTCAGCATTATGGATCAAGTACTCGATGAATTAGGAAACCCGAATAGTCAGTGGTCTATGAAGAACATTGAAGCGAAAAACTGGGAACCTTCTTTTGTAAAAGGATTAGGAGTGATCCCATGTCCGTATCATCGCTATTACTATAAAACAAAAGATATGCTGGAAGAAGAGCAAAAAGCGGCCCAAGAAAAAGGAACAAGAGCAGAGGTAGTCCAGCAGGTCGAGCACGAATTATTTGAGCTCTATAAAGATCCTGATTTATCGATTAAACCACCACAGCTCGAAAAAAGAGGCGGGGCATATTACAGTGATGCGGCATGTAACTTAATCAGCTCCATCTATAATGATAAGCATGACATCCAACCAGTCAATACAGTGAACAGAGGGGCGATTGCCAGCATTCCGGCTGATTCAGCGGTTGAAGTGAACTGTATCATTACGAAGGACGGACCAAAACCAATCGCGACGGGTGATCTGCCTGTAGCTGTGAGAGGGCTCGTTCAACAAATCAAATCATTCGAGCGTGTGGCAGCAGAAGCGGCAGTCACAGGAGATTACGAGACGGCTCTTGTGGCAATGACGATCAATCCGCTTGTCCCTTCTGACGAAATTGCAAAGCAGATTTTAGATGAAATGCTCGAAGCACATCGTGAATATTTACCGCAATTCTTCAAATCAGTCAAAGCGTAAAACAAAATGGCCCCTTTATGGGGTCGTTTTTTTATCATGGCCCCATATGGAAATTCAAGAAAGAAGTGTATGATATAAAAAACAGCATGTATGGCTTCAAAGAAAGGACGGTTTGAGTATGGTTGCAATTGGTTTAATGCTTTACGGCTTTATCGTTCAACCTCTGTTGAGTTATGGCACAGTGGTCTTGTTTTTGTATGGCATCATCGCTTCTTTTATTGGTCTTATTCGTCATAGACAGTATGTATGGATTTATGTTCTTCGCCTACTCGTTTGTTTTACCATTCCAGCAACCAACCTGTTGATGTATTTCGCAACAATTGGTGGAGATGAAAGAGACTTTGATTTTCAGCCGATGCCGTTTGTTTATTATCTTGTCTTTATCATAGAAATCATCATCGTTTTTTTACCAGAGATCTTTCTACTAATCGAAAGAAAGCGGAGCATCAAAGGGAAACAGTGGATATATATAGGGGCGATTGTGGGTGTATCGGTCTTGTTTTGGTGCACGATTTGATGGGAAGGCTGACTGGACATCTAAGTCTATTTCCCCTTCTTGTTGCGTAACCTTTTTCGTCTAACCTTTACAAAAGTAATAGAAAGAGCAAGGATAGAAATTCCGAGAAACTTAAATAGAAACCGGGTGTGGAACGGTGAATCGTCGAAGCCTGTAGCGATGATGATCGATCCGATGCAAATACCAAAGAACGCTAGTAGATAAGTAAAAAACATACCATCACTCCTCAATGTGTTATTACCATTATAAGGTATATCAGAGAGGTAAATAAACAAAAAAAGAACCCTTCATGATTGAAAGGTTCTTTTACATGCTTAAGCTTGTTTGACGACCGAATCGACTTCTACTGTCCAGCCGAAGATATCTGGTTGTGTTCCTTTTTGAATACCCGTAATGGCTTCATACAATTTCTTCGATACTTCACCTGTTTGACCATCTTGAATCACATATGGCTGATCGTGATAAATTAATTCCCCGACAGGAGAGATGACGGCCGCTGTTCCAGTTCCAAAGATTTCTTCAAGCTCGCCTGATTGATGTGCTTCAATTAACTCATCAATCGAAATTTTACGCTCTGTCACTGGAATTCCCCAGTGTTTTAATAGCTCAAGTACAGAGTTACGTGTGATTCCTTCTAAAATGCTGCCGTTCAATTCAGGCGTCACGATTTCTCCATTGATTTTAAAGAAGATATTCATACTCCCGACTTCTTCAATGTACTTTTTCTCGACCCCATCAAGCCAAAGAACTTGTGAAAAACCTTTCGTTTCAGCAACTTGCTGTGCCTTGAGGCTTGAGGCGTAGTTTCCAGCTGTTTTGGCATTTCCTGTTCCGCCTTTAACGGCACGGACAAATTCGTTTTCAACGGCAATTTTGACAGGATGGATGCCTTCTTTATAGTAAGACCCCACTGGAGATAGGATAATGAGCAGCTTATATGTGCTTGACGGCGCAACGCCTAAATACGGCTCAGTGGAAATAATGAATGGACGGATATACAAGGAAGTGCCCTCTGCATCAGGTACCCAATCCTTATCAATGCGAATGAGTTCATTTAAGCCCTCTAAAACCGTTTCTGTATCAATTTGTGGGATGCACAGGCGGTCATTGGATCTGTTTAAGCGTTCCATGTTCTTTTCCGGACGGAATAAGAGAATTTTCTGATCCTCAGAAACATAAGCCTTCAAGCCTTCAAAAACAGATTGCCCATAATGGTAGACCATCGAAGCTGGGTCCATTGGAATGGCCTGATAAGGGATAATTCTTGGATCATACCAGCCTTGATCAATGGAATAATCCATCACAAACATGTGATCTGTGAAGATTTTTCCGAATTCAAGTTGATCAGATTGAGGTTTTGGTTTTTTTGTTGAACTAAGTTCAACGCGGATGGGTTGTTTTGGCATCGTAAATCTCCTTGCTGTTTGATTATTTGAAAATTCTAATAATATGAAATAATTATGATTCTATTCTATACCTTCACAAAATATTAGCAATAGGTTTTCTGGAATTCAGACAAGAAAAATCTGTTAAAGCGCTTTCCTTCTCTCTGCCGTCAGTCTGCCTCATGTCACCCCTTTTTAATAAAGAAATAAAATCCAAATACATTATTAACTGATTAATCTGACAATTTAAAAGCGGATAAATTACCTGTAAGATATTCTTTCAACCATACACCTTTTGACTAGTACATTGCAAGGGGCATTGTCATATTTTAATCCTCTTTTTTTTAACCGATAAAGAAAGAAGGGAAGTGAAAGGAGCAAACAACAAGATGAAACGAGCGATACCAAGCATTTTACTCATTTTATTCATGACCGTGATCAGCTTCGGCTGTCAAGCGATGACAGAGGAGGCTGGCGCCAAGCAGGGAACTGCCTATTACGTGGCGACAAACGGGAACGACAAAAGCCCAGGAACGAAGCAAAAACCTTTTCGCACGCTGAAAAAAGCGGCAAGTATGGCGAGAGCTGGTGCAATCATTTACGTGAGAGGCGGCACATACAAAGAGAAATTGATTGTCCGCCATTCAGGGACAAAGAAAGCACCTGTTATCTTTCAAGCTTACGGAAAAGAAAAACCTGTCATTAGCGGGGCCTCACTCAAAGGAAATCAAGCAGATGGCGGTCTTGTCTCGATCGATGAAAAAAGTTACATTACCCTCAAAGGTCTGACGGTGGGACATCTCAAGACGAATAAGGAAGATCTGACCCCAGTCGGTATTTTCATCAAAGGAAGCGGGAAAGGCGTCAAACTTCTCAACAACCGAGTGTATGACATTCAGACGACACACAAAAATGGGAATGCGCACGGTATTGCGGTCTATGGAACAAAAGCTCCTGCAGCCATTGAAGACATTGAAATCAAAGGAAACACTGTTGAAAAATTAAAACTGGGCTTCAGTGAAGCGCTTGTGCTCAATGGGAACGTCAAAAAGTTCCGTGTGACACATAACACCGTCCGCCACACTGATAATATAGGCATTGATTTAATTGGTTTTGAGAACGTAGCACCTTCTAAAAAGTACGATCAAGTCAGAAATGGTGTCGTATCTAGAAACAAAGTGTATGAGATTACGAGTGTAGGAAATCCAGCCTATGGCAAAGACATCTCCGCTGGCGGAATTTATGTGGATGGCGGGAAGGACATTGTGATTGATCATAACATCACACATCACAATGACCTAGGGATTGAAGTCACAAGTGAACATAAAGGAAAAATGGCAGATCGCATTCGCATCGAACACAATCAAGTGTATTTGAACCGTTATACAGGCATTTCAATTGGCGGCTATGATAAGAAGCGAGGCGGAACAACAAATACGACGATCTCACATAATATTTTATACAAAAATGACACAGCCGGCTTAGAAGGCGGTCAATTGTTGATGCAATATCAAGCTGTGAACAATCGAATCACGAGCAATATCATGACAGCGAGTGCCTCGCATTACTTAGTCGTGAATCTTTATGGAGTAAATCAAAAGAATATCTTCCAGAAGAACGTATATGACGACCGCAAAGGTGCAAAAGCATCACAGTGGGTATGGCGCGGGAAATGGATGGAAGGCTACAAAACGTATCTCTCTAAAAGCGGTCAAGATAAAGGATCAGCACATCTCAATCCACAATTTATGAATGAGAAAAAATATGATTTTCGCCTGAAGAAGTCATCACCTGCTAAGAAAATCATCGGAAATTAAGCAAGTTTGAATCGCAAACTCATTGTTTTAAATTTTCAAAAAAATCATTGACATTGATGTGACATCACATTAAAGTAAAGAAGACATTTCAACGAAAACAAAATTTCATAACGGATCTCTTATCAAGAGAGGCAGAGGGACTGGCCCTATGACGCCCGGCAACCGTTTCTACTATAGAAATTGGTGCTAATTCCTGCAAAGCTGTTACAGCTTTGACAGATAAGAGAGGAAGAATCCCGATACATGTTTCATGCAACGGTGATCAAGCCTCTCTTTCCAAGAGAGGCTTTTTTTCGTCTCTTTTTCAAATGAAAGAACAGTTTACTGGCGTTTTCCCACATTTTTACCTAGTTTTCCGATGTGAAAAATAAAAACAACTTGAGGAGGAACAGCAATGAAGCGTAAGTATTTTACATCTTGTCTTATATTTTTAACGGTATTGACCGTCCTATTAACAGGCTGCGGCACTGGATCAAGTGCAGGCTCAAAGACAAATGCGAACGAAAAGGTCTCCTTTGACAATGTACCGAAGCGATTTGCAAAGGGACAGGGAGCAAAAATTAAAGTCATTCGTAAAATTGGAGGAGATGATCATACAGCGCAGTTTTTAGCTGGGACGAAGGCAGAAGGTGAAGCGCTTGGCTTTACGGTAGATGTCTACACCGCAAATGGAGATACAGCGAAGTTCCATGACGCGATCTCTCAGGCGCTGGAAGAAAATTATGATGGCTTTATCATCTCTCATGGGGACGACGAGGCGACCGTCGCTGACGTGAAAAAGATCACAGCGAAGGGTATTCCAGTCGTAGCGTTCGATTCAAATCCTAAGCTGAAGGACATCAAAGGAGTCACAGTGACGTCTCAAGATGACGAACAATTAGCGAAAAAATCACTAGACGCACTCGTGTCTGACTTTAAAGGAACAGCAAATATTGCGTACCTCTGGGTAGATGGATTCCCGCCAATGGTGAGACGGAACAAGGTCTATCAAGAAACGCTCAAACAACATGCAGGGATCAAGGAACTTGACCGCTTTGGTATTGCCTCCTCTGATACGTCTGTTCAAACACAAAATGCAGTGGCAGCGATGCTGAATAAATATCCAAAGGGCAAACTTGACGCTATTTTTGCTACGTGGGATGCCTTTGCCATTGGCGCAGCAAGAGCGCTAAAGGAAGCAGGAAGAACAGAAGTGAAGATTTATGGGATTGATGTGTCAAATGCGGATCTTCAAGAAATGACAGCAAAAGACAGTCCATGGAAGTACACAGCAGCGGTTGATCCGAAGCTCATTGGCGCAGTTGACGTGAGAATTCTTGCGAAGAAAATAGCGGGTGAGAAAACCCCGTCTTCCTATGATCTTGAGGCCTCTCTCATCTCACAAAAACAGCTTCAACAATCAGGAAAGGCCATCAATATGGTCAATCTTGCAGACGAAGTGAAGGGGTTCGGTTCATCGACTGCTTTTGAAGAAGATTGGATGAAGACCTTGAAGAAGCATTATACAAAATAAACGCCGTGCACTCTCTTCTATAGAGGGTGTTTCGTTTTTCAGATGATGATCATGAGAAGGAGGACATCTATGACTTCGCCGCTAGTTTGTATGAAACATATTTCGATTGAATTCCCAGGAGTAAAAGCGTTAGATCAAGTGAATTTCACATTAAAAAAAGGGACAGTTCATGCACTGATTGGAGCGAATGGTGCTGGGAAGTCCACGTTAATGAAAGTTCTTTCTGGCGCTCATTCGCACTATGAAGGAAGCATCCAAATCAATGGTCAGGCGGCATCGATTCAAACCCCAAAGGATGCGGCCTCATATGGTGTGCAGACGGTTCATCAAGAAGTGGATACAGCTCTCGTTCCCTACTTAAGTGTTGGTGAGAATATGATGATGCATCAGATTGAGAAAAAAACATTTGTCGACTGGAAAGAGCTGCACCGTAAGGCAGCTCAACGATTAAAAGAACTGGACATCGACATCTCCACAAAACGCCTTGTAAGTGATCTGACCCTTGCGGAAAAACAGATGGTGCTCATCGCCAAAGCCGTTTCAATCAAATGTAGCATTTTAATTTTAGATGAACCAACAGCCCCGCTAAGTCATACAGAAACAAACAAATTATTTTCAATGATTGACCGGCTGAAACAGAATGGAACGGGTATTGTGTTTATCTCTCATCGCATGCCTGAAATTTTCACCATTTGTGATGAACTGACAGTGATGCGAAATGGAACCGATGTCGCAGCTCACCTTGTTCAAAATACAAATCCGCAGCAGATCATTGAAGAAATGCTAGGTGCGCCATTAGAGGAGCAATTCCCGCTCCGTACACCGTTGAAGGATGCACCTATTGCCCTTGAAGTGAAGCAGCTAAACGACCAGCATAAATTACGCAATATTCATCTTCATGTGAAAAAGGGTGAAATTCTCGGAATTGCGGGACTTGTCGGTGCTGGAAAAACGGAATTGTGTAAAGCCCTTTTCGGCGCCTCAGAAAAAACGACAGGGACTGTGAAGCTTCATGGTCAAACCGTTCGCATCACATCGCCTCATCAAGCGGTGAGAGCTGGAATGGCCCTTGTGCCAGAAGAACGGAGAAAGGAAGGGATTCTGACAGAAGAGAGCGTGGGGTGGAACTTAACGGCCGCAAGTCTTCGTTCATTCTCAAGCGTGTTCAGTTTTTTACATCGTTCGAAGGAAAAGCGGAAAGCAGACGAAATCGTCAAACGACTAGGTGTCAAAACGCCATCTCTTGAAGCGAAGGTGAAGCATCTATCCGGTGGAAATCAACAGAAGATTGCCATCGGAAAATGGCTGCTGGCTGAAGCGGATGTCTATCTCTTTGATGAACCAACTAAAGGTGTTGACGTTGGAGCGAAAAAAGATATTTTCACGCTGATTGCAGAGCTTGCCGCCCGCGGGAAATCTGTGATTTATGCGTTAAGTGAGCTGTCGGAGATTGCAGGGATCGCTGACCGAGTCTATGTGCTGTATGATGGCAGCATTGCCCGGGAAATGACTGCCCCAACGACTGAGGAAGAGCTTTTATATCATTCAACAGGAGGACAATCATGAGTGAACAACAAATTCCAGCCCCTGTGCAGCAAACGAAAAAACAGCGGCCATCCTTTCATTTATTTGATTTCTTTTATCGATATGGCACGATCTTAACCATTGCTGTATTGATTGTGGTATTTGCGGCAGCGAATCCAGCGTTTTTGCAATCAGGGAATATTATCAATATTTTACGGTCTATCTCCATTGTGACCATTATTGCGGTGGGCCTTACCATCTCCTTGGCAGTCAACGGCTTTGATTTATCGGTCGGATCAGTCGCAACGTTATCGAATGCAATTGTGATTTCTATGTTTGTGTGGTTTTCGCAAAACCCGCTGTTTGCGATCCTCTCTGCGCTAGCGGCTGCCATTATTGTTGGTTTACTCAATGCCTTGATGATTGTCAAAATGAAAATTCCAGATATGCTCATGACATTAGCCATGATGTTTATTATTCAAGGGCTGGCTCAGACGTATACGAAAGGGGCGACCATTTCTGAAAACATGGTGCTGCCTGATGGTACATTCTCAACGGGTACAATCCCTGCCTTTTTCAGCAAAATCGGACAGGTGCCATATATCATTCTCTTAATGGCAGTGATTGTGCTATTTGCACATGTTTTCATGACCTACACAAAGCACGGACGATATATGTACATCATTGGAGGGAATAAGGAAGCGGCTCGATTGTCCGGTATTCATGTGAATAAATATAAAATCGCGGCATATCTGCTTTCGGCTTTATTTGCAGCAATCGGCGGTATTGTGCTGGCATCAAGGGTAATGACAGCGGAAATAAATGCGGGCACACCATATTTAATGGATGGCGTAGCGGCAGCTTTTATCGGTTTTTCCGTCATGGGAGCAGGAAAACCAAATGCATTTGGTACTTTTATTGGGGCTGTGCTCATCGGTATTTTGCAAAATGGACTTGTGATGATGTCTGTCCCTTATTACGCGATGGATATTGTGAAAGGCTCTGTACTCGCGCTTGTGCTGGCGTTGACGTATTACAAACAGCGAGGCTGACGACGTATTTTTTAAAACCTTTCGAGTCCCGTCTCCGTCTAGTAAACGGAAAGCGGTGCTGCCGCCGTTTCCCAAAAGGAGATGACAAAAAGAAATGAATATGTCAGCAACTCATGTAGAAGATTTGAAAAACGTCATGGAAGACTGGAAAAATGAATTATTAGTATATAAATTTGCATTAGATGAAATGGATACGAAGTTTTCAATCATAAGCCAAGAATATAATTTAATCCATGGCCACAATCCAATAGAGCATACAAAATCACGGATCAAATCCTTTGAAAGCATTGTAAATAAATTAGCAAGAAAAGGATGCGACATCACAACACAATGTGCCAAGGAGTATATTCATGATATCGCAGGTGTCCGTATCATCTGCTCCTTTATTCAAGATATCTATAATATTATGGATGTATTGAGGCAAAGAGAGGATCTAAAAATCCTTGAAGTGAAGGATTACATTCAATATCCAAAACCAAATGGCTACAGAAGTCTGCATTTAATTGTGGAAATCCCTGTGTACTTAACGAATCGTGTGGAGCATGTGAAGGTTGAGATTCAGGTGCGGACCATAGCGATGGATTTTTGGGCGAGCCTTGAACATAAAATCTATTATAAACTGCAAAACGATGTCCCTCATCAGCTAACCGATGAATTAAAGGAAGCGGCAGATATCGCCCATTACTTAGATGAAAAAATGCAAAATATTAAACGAGAAATCGATTAACGTATAAAAAAGAGTAGCTGTGATATTCACAGCTACTCTTTTTCTTGTTTAAGGATTGGTGCCGCGGTCTCTCTTTTGAATGATATCTTGAGATTGTGCAGATTGGCTCTCTTTTTGGATAGAAGCGCCAATAGAAACACCTGTTATCAAGAGTGTCAAAATCGCAGTTGTGATAAGCCATTTTTTCATCATATATCACTCCATATTCTTAACAAGTTTTTAAGGACAACGCCTTGTTCCAGAAATAAGTGGATTCTTCATGAAGTCCAATATCTGTTAAGTAAGCAGCTGCATCCTGACAGATGGCTTCAAGATCGACAAGAAAATTCATAGATTCTAATTGATCACAATAAGACTTGATTTGCTCTATCATGTTGTCTTGCTGAAGCATAAGTGTTTCTAAAATAGATAATTTAAGAGAAATGTTTCGTTGTTTTAAATTTTCTGCTTTTTGAAGTGAAAGCTGCACATAATAGTGGAACAAACCAGGCTTTTTCAGCTTGAATAGTGCTTTTGTGTAGGCATACATGGCAAGTAAGTAGCCGCCTGGAGAAGACGTTTCAAATGTCTCGATCAATAAAGCCTTTTCTAGGAGCGGCACAGCTTCACTGTATTCGTTTCTAAGACTTTTAATAAAAGCTGCATTGCAATACGCGTGACCAAGTAAATCTGGGTCTTCCATTTGTTCTAGTGAATGAATCACTTCTTCAAATAATGACTCTGCCTCATCATATTTTGATTGATCAGCATAATTCAAAGCGAGCATCATTTGACAGCTGATTGATTTTTTCACATAACATGGATCTGCGTCATAAATAGATGAAGCCATTTTCAAGTGGTGTATGGAGAGGAGCGTGGATCTTATATTATAGTAAAGACACCCTGTTTTATAATGAAATTCTGCTTTTTCAATGTCATCGTGGACGAGATCTAATTTATCCTCTGCCAATTTTAAAAGGTGAAATGCCGTATCCTGATTGCCTCTGCGCATTTCATACATCCCTTTAAAGAAATAGAAATAGTAGCTGAGCATGTCATCTGTACGGATTGCATTTTCATCAACAAAAAGACTGTGATCCAGCGAAGCTGTATCTTCAATGAGATCCTTAAAACGGTACTCTAGCAATTGATAGTAAAGTAGGACATCTTGATTCTCTTCCATGCGATCAAACGCTTGAAGAATCTCTTCTTTTAGCTGGATCGCACCTTGTATTTCTCTTTTTTTCATCATGACATACCAGTCATTTAACATATTCGCTACATCAACGGACGACAAAACACCTGTTTCTGCCAATTTATATCCTCCTTTCTTCATCTATCCATCTCGTTCGATTCCCGCTCATCTGAATTCACTTTCCATATTCAGTATCTTCTTATATTTTAAGCGCTCTCTCGCAATTTGTAAAACATGTTTTTTGATGTAAATTCAACCAGTTGTGAAAGAAATAGGGATCATGTGCCTTTTGTATACGCTTACATATTTTTAGGTAAAAAGAGGGTTTTAGAGAAGATATATTACGATATCAATAGAGAGAAGAAGATCATTCAAGTGTCTGTTTTTGTATGTTAGAAAAAACGGCGGTTTTCAAGGTGTTATCTCGTTTTTTGTGAGATTATCTCACATTATGATTGTGAATCGCTCTTCTTTTAGAATAAAATGAGTTATTCGCAAAAAAGTAAAATTTAAAGAGACTATTGATCTAGAATTGTATGGATCTTTGGTATTGATAAAAAACATCACACACTATAGCTTTAGCGTGGTATAGTATTATTGGTATTGCGAATATTTAGATAAAACTGACAATAGGGGGCGTGTTTTATGAAAAAATCGATGTTACTGATCATGGGACTCATAGTTGTGCTCGTCATGGCAGCCTGTGGATCAAAATCGGACAGCGGTTCGGGAGAAGGCAAAGGCACATATAAAATTGGGATAGATGTAACATATCCGCCATTTGAATTTGAAAAGGGTGGTAAAACTGAAGGAATCGACGTTGATCTGATTAACGCCATCGCGAAAGACCAAGACTTCAAAGTGAAACTTGAAGCGATGGACTTCTCAGGCATTATCCCGGCAATGCAGGCAGGTCAGCTTGATGTAGGGATGGGCGGAATGAGCATTACAGATGAGCGTAAGAAGAAGGTAGATTTCTCAGATCCGTACTTCGACGCTGGATTGACAGTTGTTGTGAAAAAGGACAGTAGCATCAAATCAATTGATGATTTAAAGGGGAAAAAGCTAGCTGTTAAAAATGGGACGACGGGTGCAAAATTTGCATCAGATAACGCAGATAAATATGGGTATGAAGTGGTTCAATTTAATGACAGCCCATCGATGTTCCAAGAAGTTTCAAACGGAAATGCAGATGCCTTAATTGAGGATTATCCTGTCATTACGTATGCAATCGCACAACAAGATTTAAAATTGAAAACAGTTGGAGACCGATTGAATGGAGACCAGTATGGTATCTCTGTGATGAAGGGGAAAAACCAAGACCTATTGAAAAAGATCAATAAAGGTCTAGAGAACCTAAAGAAAAACGGTGAATATGACAAAATTATTGATAAATATTTGAAGTCATAATACAAGCGAGGCGCGCTCCGAGCGCGCTTTCTTTATGATGCGTCGTATGTGAATTAGGGAGGGAGAAACATGGACACGATTATTAATGCATTTCCGTATTTAATGGATGGTTTGCAAACCACTTTATATATCTTTGTTGTTGCCATCATTTTAGGATTTATCATCGGTTTAATAGTGGCATTATTCCGTCTGTCACCTTTTAAAATCTTAAATTTCATCGCACTTGTCTTTGTCAATGCCATCCGAGGCACACCATTTATCGTACAGCTATTCTTCATTTACTTTGGTTTGAATACACTTGAATTCATATCGCTTGATCGAGTGCCGGCAGGGATTATTACAGTAGCGATTAATGCAGGAGCTTATTTCTCAGAAATTATTCGTGCTGGGATTCAGTCCATTGATAAAGGACAAACAGAAGCTGCGCGTTCCTTAGGTTTTACAGGGGGACAAAACATGCGCTTTATCGTCCTTCCACAGGCATTTCGCCGCATGCTTCCAGCAATTACAAACCAAGCCATCATCAGCTTGAAGGACACGTCTCTCTTATCAATTATCGGAATTGCCGATATTATGCAGCGGGGACAAGTACAGGCATCGGCAACATTTGATCCTTTGAATGTCTGGCTCATTGTCGGTATCATTTATTTCGTGATCATTTATTTACTTTCTCTACTGGCTAGCTACGCAGAAAGGAGATTTGATATCAAATGAGTATGATTACGGTGAAGAATTTAAAGAAATCCTTTGGCGATCACGAAGTGTTAAAGGATATTAATGCAGTCATCGAAGAAAAGGAAGTAGTGTGTGTGATTGGTCCTTCTGGATCAGGCAAAAGCACGTTTCTAAGATGTCTCAATAAATTAGAAGGTATTACGGCTGGTGAAGTCGTTGTCCACGGACATACGATTACAGATCCAAAAGTGAATATCAATAAAGTACGACAAGAAGTGGGGATGGTGTTTCAGCACTTTAATTTATTTCCTCATAAAACCGTTTTAGAAAACATCACGATCGCACCGATGAAGGTAAAAGGTACCGACAAGAAGGCGGCAGTCGATAAAGCGATGGACCTGCTTGAAAAGGTCGGCTTAAAAGACAAAGCCAAAAGCTACCCTAACCAATTATCTGGTGGACAAAAACAGCGTGTCGCCATCGCAAGAGCCTTGGCAATGGACCCGAAAGTGTTATTATTCGATGAACCGACATCTGCTCTTGACCCTGAAGTCGTCGGGGATGTATTAGCAGTTATGAAACAATTAGCCGTCGAAGGCATGACAATGATTGTGGTCACACATGAAATGGGCTTTGCGAGAGAGGTAGGAGACCGCGTGATCTTTATGGATGGCGGATATATTGTCGAAGAAGACAAACCGGAGGCTCTCTTTGGAAATCCGCAGCATGAGCGTACAAAATCATTTCTTAGTAAGGTGTTATAAAAAAAGAGTAAGGGCATATGGATGCTCTTACTCTTTTTCTTTTACGGAGCCTAAAGGGAACTGGTCCCATTTCCTAGGAAATATTAGCGCTGGAAGAATTCGATCCATTCTTGGTCTGGCCCTCTGAAAAAGAAGTAGCAGTATCCATTTGGTAGCGTCGTAATTTCTTCATCAATTAATTCGATTTGCAGCTTTTGAATACGATTGAATTCAGCATGAATATTGTCAGTTGTAAAGGCAAGATGGTGAACCTTTCCTTCAGATGGCAGATCGCTGCTGTACCCTTGGATGAGCTCAATTTCCGTTTCTGCCTCATCTTTAAAGCCGAGAAATGCAAGCTCAATGATTCCGTTTGTATGAGTGATGCGATCCTTTAATTTCATGCCCACGACTTTTTCATAAAAATCAATGGACGTATCAATATTTGAAACCATAATACCTGTATGATCTAATCGTAATGTCGTCAAAAAAAGAACCTCCTCTATGGTGTGTTGATATTTTTCTCCTCATCTTATCATAATAGAAGTAACGTATACATTCATATGATAGGATAGAGAGAGTCAATTTAGGATAAGGATGACACGAATGAAAAAAATCTCATTAAAACAAACATTTGCAGAACAAGTGAAAAAGGGATACCCGCTCATTTCTAAAGATGCTGTATCGCATGTAAACGGTATGAAAGAAGGCGAGCTGATTGAATGGGTGGATGAGCGAGGCACCTTTTTAGGAAAAGGATATTATGGTGTGCAAAATAAAGGGATCGGCTGGGTACTCACCTTTGATGCCAACGAAAAAATAGACCATGCCTTTTTTGTCTCCAAGCTTGAGCAGGCAGCAAAAAGCAGAACGCATTTATTTCATGATGCACTGACGACTGCTTTTCGTGTGTTCAACGGAGAGGGAGATGGCATTGGTGGGTTCACGATTGATCATTATGACGGCTTCTATCTCATCCAGTGGTATAGCGAAGGAGTTTATACATTCAAGGCGGAAGTATTGGCTGCACTTGAGCATGTATATCCAGACTATAAAGGCATTTATGAAAAGAAACGATTTGATACGTCGGGACAGTATATAGAAGATGATGATTTTGTAAAAGGGGAGAAAGGTCAATTTCCTCTCATCGTGAAAGAAAATGGCATGAACGTAGCGGTTTACTTAAATGATGGTGCGATGACAGGCATTTTTCTTGATCAACGTCATGTGAGAAAAGCAATTCGAGATCGCTATGCAAAAGGAAAGACCGTGCTTAATACATTTTCTTACACAGGTGCTTTCTCCGTGGCAGCAGCGCTTGGCGGAGCGAGCCGGACGACAAGTGTAGATGTCGCAAACCGCAGTTTGAAAAAAACATCTGAACAGTTTGAAGTCAACGATATAGTTATGGACGGGCAGGATATTAAAGTCATGGACGTCTTTAAGTACTTTCCGTTTGCTGCGAAAAAAGGATGGACCTATGATCTTGTCATCTTAGATCCGCCATCCTTTGCACGCACGAAAAAGCACACATTCAGTGCGGCGAAGGATTATAAGAAGCTATTAAAAGAAGCTATCCAAATCACAGCTGAGAACGGCGTCATTGTGGCATCAACGAATAGCAGTGCATTTGGTATGAAGAAATTCAAAGGATTTATTGCGCAGGCCTTTAAAGAATCAGGACAAACCTATCGTATCCTTGAAGAATATACACTTCCTGAGGATTTCCGTACGACGAAGAATTATCCAGAAGGAAATTATTTAAAGGTTGTCTTCATACAAGCATAAGAAAAAAGCCATTTTCCGATAAAGGAAATGGCTTTTTTTATAAGGCAAACGACATGAGGAGAGGTGCTGCACATAATGTAATGATGGCTGAAAGAATCATCGACACACTTGAGATCGTCCCTGAGACGGAGCTCATTTCAAATGCCTTCGATGTTCCTGCCCCGTGTGCACCAGTACCAAGCAGGACGCCCATGGCAATGTCATTATCAATACGGAAATAACGAATGATCATTGGACCGATGATTGACCCAAACAGTGCGGTTAAAATGACGAATACTGCCGTAACGGACGGCATCCCGCCAATCATTTCTGACACACTCATCGCCACTGGTGTTGTGACCGACCTTGGAACAAGACTTTCAATAAGGCCTGTATCCAAATGAAACAACTTCGCGATAAATGCCGTAGATAGAATCGCAATGACAGAACCGCAAGCCACATTCAAAATAATTTCCACTGCATGCTTCTTCAGAATGTGAAAATACTTATATAAAGGAATGGCAAAAGCAACAGTCGCAGGCTGAAGCATATTCGTGAGCCATTTCCCGCCTTGATTGTATGCATCGTAAGGAATGTTGACGATTAACAGAAAGACGACAAGGACAAGCGGTGTCACAAGTAATGGTGAGACATAGACCTTCGGATGCCGTTTATACACCGCTTTTGATCCGAGATATAAAAGAACCGTTAAGATCAGAAATAGTGCGCCAACTAACATAGCTTTTTCCGCTCCTTTCTTTTCGCAATCATTTGCGTCATGATACCAGTCGAGAGCATGACGACAAAGGTACTCAGTAAGACGACAAGGACAATACTTGTACCAGATTGAGAAATCAATGTTCCATAATCAATGACACCAACGGCTGATGGGATAAAGAATAGCAGCAGTTCTCCGAGCAGCCATACGGCACCAAGTTCAATCCATTTTAATTGAATGATTTTAAAATGAAGTAATAAGAAAATGACCAGAATGCCTAAAATCGTACCCGGTATTCTTAAATGCAAAAAGGCCGCGAGCACATTCATCAATTTCGCAAAAACAAACAAAGCCATAATCTGAAGGACAGCAATCAGCGGCGTTTTGAGCAATTTCACTTTCTGTTCACTCCTTTTTCTATATAAATTGTTCACTGTTTCACAAAAACATGACAACGTTCCAATTGATTAGCTTACTTTAAAGTGTACAGCACGTTCAGTTATAGGTAAAATACATATATCGAATAATTAGTATTCCTTTTGTCTATAGGAAGGGTGAGTCATGTGGACATTAGACATTTAACATATTTCTTAGAAGTGGCGAGGTTAAAAAGCTTCACAAAAGCATCACAATCTCTTTATGTGTCGCAGCCTACCATTTCCAAGATGGTCAAAAATCTCGAGGATGAGCTGGGGGTGCAGTTGTTTTATCGGAATGGCCGGCAGGTTGAAATGACAGATGCTGGACAAACGATGTATACCCAGGCGAGTGAAATCACACAATCATTTCAAAATTTAACGAGCGAGCTAAATGATCTAATGAATGTCAAAAAAGGGCATATTCGCATCGGGCTGCCACCGATGATTGGATCGAGTTTTTTCCCGAATGTCATGGGAGAATTTCGTCAGCAGTATCCTGATGTCACATTTCAACTTGTGGAGCACGGCTCTATTAAAGTAGAGGAAGGGGTCGAAGATGGTTCGTTAGATATTGGTGTCATTGTTCTGCCTGCAAATGATAAAATCTTTCATACGTACACCATTATTAAAGAGGACATGAAGCTCGTGACGCATCCATCACATCCGATGGCAGGTCGAGATAAGGTTGATTTAGCTGATTTAAAGGAAGAGTCCTTTATTTTCTTTCGAGAAGACTTTGTTCTGCATAGCCGGATATTGAATGAATGTATGAATGCGGGCTTCCGGCCCAATGTCATTTATGAAACGTCTCAATGGGATTTCATTAGTGAGATGGTAGCCGAGAACTTGGGAATTGGCCTTCTGCCTGAGCGGATCTGCCGTGATCTTGATCCTGAAAAGGTGAAAGTCATTTCCTTAAATACGTCGATCCCATGGCATTTAGGAGTCATTTGGCGAAAGGATCGCTATTTGTCGTTTGCGGCAAGAGAATGGTTAAAGCATACGAAATCCTATGTATGGGGAGCAGAGTAAAAGGGAGGACGATACAGATGAAAACAAGCATCGCATCTCATTTATTGGAAAAGGTTCGAGCGGAAAATCCACTTGTTCATAATATCACCAATCAAGTCGTGACGAACTTTACAGCAAATGGTCTGCTTGCTTTAGGCGCTTCGCCAGTCATGGCAAATGCCAAAGAAGAAGTGGCTGAAATGGCGCAATTAGCCGATGCGCTTGTGCTGAACATTGGCACACTGACCAAGGAGACGGTGGAGGCCATGATTATGGCTGGACAATCTGCCAATAAAAAGGGGATACCTGTTCTATTAGATCCTGTCGGCGTTGGTGCGACGGCGTTTCGAATGAAAGCGGCAAAACAGCTGTTAGAGCAAGTGAACATGACCGTTGTCAGAGGGAACGCTGCAGAAATTGCTCATTTACTTGAAGTGGATGGCTGGGAGTCAAAAGGCGTGGATGCGAAAGCAGCGAACGGAGATGTATCGGCACTAGTCAAACAAGCAGCGAGGACACTTCAGACAGTTGTGGTGATCACAGGGGAAGTCGATGTAGTTTCAAATGGAGAGGACGTGTTGTCTATTCATAATGGACATGAATGGCTCACCAAGGTGACGGGAACCGGCTGTTTACTGACGTCTGTCATCGGGGCATTTTGTGCAGTAGGTGAAAGGCCGCTTCACGCGTCGGCAACTGCTCTATTATTTTATGGTGTCGCAGCTGAAAAGGCAGCTCAGTACACCCAGAATAAAGGGCCAGGTACGTTTCAAATGGAATTGCTCAATGCACTCTCACACACAACTGGCGATGATGTGTTGTCGATAGGGAAAATAGGGGGAATGTCACATGACAAAGGCTGATCAACAGCAAATCAAACAGCAATTATCGGTTTATTTTATTATGGGAACAGTGAATACAAGCCGGCAACCGCATGATGTTTTGAAAGAGGCGATTCAAGGCGGAATCACCATGTTTCAATTTCGAGAAAAGGGCGAGGGAGCCTTGCAAGGAGAAGAGAAGAAACAATTGGCTCGCCAACTTCAAGTACTTTGCCAAGAAGCGAATGTTCCTTTTATTGTAAATGATGATGTGCAGCTAGCGATAGATCTTGATGCAGATGGCGTACATGTTGGCCAGGAAGACACAAACGCAAAAGATGTCAGACAAAGGATTGGGAATAAAATATTAGGCGTGTCAACGCATAACCTAGATGAAGTGAAACAAGCCATGAAGGACGGCGCAGATTATGTCGGCATGGGTCCAGTTTATCCAACAGAAACGAAAAAGGATACACGCAGTGTCCAGGGAGTATCATTGATCACTGAAGTGCGTCATCATGGTCTTCATATTCCGATTGTTGGCATCGGGGGTATCACATATGGCAATGCAGCACCAGTCATACAAGCAGGGGCAGATGGTATTAGCATCATCAGCGCCATTAGCCAGAGCGCTGATCCTAAAAAAGCAGCAGAAGAATTGAAAGCACTTGTTGCATCAGAAAAAGTATCACTTTAATCTGGAGGAGACATGGATTGACTCAATTCATGTCTTTTCTGATTTCGGGGAAAATAGACAGGTGAGAAACAATTGTGTACAATCAAATTGTTCGATTATTGTCGAAATGACAGGTAAATAAAGGAGAATGAACAATGGAAGTGCTCGATACGTATTTTCGCCGCTACGATGAAGCTGGAAAAGGGCAGGAGCAAATGGATGAATTGCTCGCATTGTTTTCTGACGATGTCATGATTGTCTTAAATGGTGCAGAGAAGCCTGGGATCCAAGCGTTTACACAGTTTTTAAACACATTTTTCCACGTGCATGAAGACATCAAGCATATGTGGGATGGATGGAAAAAAAGAGAAGACGGAAAGTATGAAACCAACTGGGCCGTTTGTGGAAAACTTTCGGATGGCCGTGTTTATACAGCAGAAGGAATTGATATTGCAGAACTGGACGACAAAGGAAAAATCGTTTATTTAGAAAACGTTCCGAAAAATCCAGAGTTATTTCAGCGCTATTAAATAAAAAGCCGGCTCATCAGCTGGCTTTTTTATTTGTCTAAAGAATATGCCTCAATGGCTTCTTTCGCCGATGTTTCTTTATCAAAAATAAGGTGGCGGCTGTACACCTCACTTAAATGCAGTGGTTCTTGATCTAAGTCATCTACAAGCTCAAAGACATCTAATATGGCTGCTAATTTTATGGTCGTTTGTCCGCCTTCAGCATTATCAAAGGTTTCTTCTGGAAAGCTTTTTTGGATGATATCCTTTACTTTACAATGGTTTTTTGCTCGCACCAAAATGATTCGTTCTTCAAATATTTTATCGGGCATACTGCTTGGTGATGAGATGGATTCGAATAATAACTTGGCAGCATATATTTGACGCATAAGTAATGTCACTTCTTTCTTGCAGTTTTTTTTGTTCAAATGAGAGTTTCTCAACATGTGAAATGATTTCCAGTATGTGTATAAAATGATAACATATGAATGATGTTGTGTAGGAGGATGTTTGAACACACATAAAAAGGAGGTGATAGGGATGAAAAGTGTGATTGATAATAGAGGGGAAGAGCATGAAATTTTGTTGATCCTCGTCACATGCTGCTCTTTGATCACACGTAGAAGGTTTGCCAGATTAGAGAAGTATAAAAATAAGTTAAAAGGTCAATTTATACCTTACTGAAACTTGTTTTTGAGAAGAACACAAAAAGCCGGCTCATCAGCCGGCTCTTCCTTATGAATCAGTATCCATATGCATCCCTGTATGTGCCTTTACTTGTATTTCCGTAAAGGTGTCTTCATCTGCTTTTTCAGAGGAGAAGATCGTGCCTAAGTAAGCGGCAAGGAATCCAAGCGGGATCGAGATAATTCCAGGGTTCGACAGCGGGATGAGTGGGTCTCCTGTAAAGATGGCTGCTCCCGATGGGTCCCAGACGCTTGGGCTGAGCGAGACGATAATCAGTGCGCTCAGCAGTCCTACTAAGCTCCCTGCAATGGCACCCGTAGAATTAAATCGTTTCCAAAAAACAGTGAAGATAATCAATGGTAAATTTGCACTTGCTGCCACTGCGAAGGCAAGTGACACAAGGAAAGCAACGTTTAACGATTGGGCAAATAATGCGAGAATGATAGAAAGAATGGCCACACCGATGGAAGCAAAGCGTGCCGCTTTTACCTGTTCCCGTTCACTCGCTTTCCCTTTGCGGATGATCTGACTATAAAAGTCATGCGCAAAGGCAGACGCGGCGGATAGGACGAGACCAGTTACGACCGCCAAAATGGTCGCAAAGGCAATAGCGGAAACAAAGGCAAATAGCAAATCTCCTCCAAGGGCTTGGGCGAGCAGTGGAGCGGCCATATTTCCTGCTGCATCTGCTGCTGTGATCGCTTCTGTTCCAACAAAGGCAGCAGCACCGAAGCCAAGGAAAACTGTCATTAAATAAAAAATACCGATGATCCACGTAGCGGATAGAACAGATTTACGCGCAGAAATGGCATCCTTCACCGTATAAAACCGGATCAAAATGTGCGGCAAACCTGCTGTCCCAAGCACTAGAGCAAGGTTCAAAGACAGGGTCTCTAAAGGCACATCATATTTATTTCCCGGGTGAAGAAATGCCCCACCGAGCGGGGTCGCTGTTTTCATCTCCTCAAACATCTTCAGCAGGCTAAAATCAAACTTTGCAAATACAAGCAGTGAAATAATCAGTGTCCCAAGCATGAGAAGTACAGCCTTTGTAATCTGTACCCAGCTGGTTGCGATCATGCCACCAAACACGACATAAATGGTCATCAAGACACCGACGATCAGTACCGCAATCCAGTAATCAATGCCAAGAAGCAGCTTGATTAATGCACCTGCCCCAACAAGCTGTGCAATCATATAAAAAGTAGAGACTGTGATTGTGTTAAACGCAGCAACTCCTCGAATGGCAGGACGCTTAAATCGTGCAGCAATCATATCGGCCATCGTATATTTTCCTAGATTTCGAAGCGGTTCGGCCACAACGTAAAGAACGACAAGATACGCCACTAGAAAGCCAATGCTATAGAAAAAGCCGTCAAATCCATTTAAAGCGATCATTCCAGCGATCCCTAAAAATGAAGCGGCAGACATATAGTCCCCGGCGATGGCAAGGCCGTTCTGAAACCCAGTCAGACCTCCGCCTGCTGTGTAAAAATCGCTCGCATTGCTCGTTTTTTTCGCAGCAAAATACGTGATGACCAATGTGAGCCCTACGATCGCTATGAATAAAATAAAAGCGGTCATGCTCATTCGTCATCACCTCTTGATTCAATTTTTAAAGCGCTTACATATTTGTCGAACTGAGCTGCTTTCCTCGCATAAAGTCCACATAATACCCAGGTCATCACAAATTGTGTGAGGGCGAATAACCACGCCCATGAGATCGCGCCAATTGCCGGCGTGTTCAAAAAGGTGAAGTAGGATGTAGCAACCGGAAGTGAAAAGTAAAAGAGAAAAAAGAAAATCGTCATCGGTACGATAAATCTGCGTTTTTCCTCGAGAAGTTTTCGAAAATCCTCTGAAGCGGCAACCTTCTTATAATGAACTTTTTTGTCTGCCATTGTTTCCTCCTTTGTACGAATTAGGGACAAGGTACTCCAATGCATATGAGACGATCTGGCTGTTTATGACAGTATATCATAAAAAAGGCACCCGAAAAGGGTGCTTTCTATCGATAATTTGCAAGAAATGTTTGTCTCGCTTTTTCATATGCTTCCGCATCAAAATGATCTCCGCATTTGTGGATGCACCAAGGCTCTTCTTGTTTCGCAATGCCAACCTCATAGCCCTGTTGCATGAATTCAAAGGATTGCGAAACATCATAAAAATGAAAGCCATCAAAGAGGTCCTCACGCCACTTCACATCATATTGCGTCGCCATGAAAAGACCATCAATCGCCGAAGCGTTCATATAATCTTGCGTTTCTGCCTGTTGACGACCACTTTCAAACGAAAGCAGCTGATAGGTGTCGTGACGATATTCAATGACTTTCCCCCTGCAATCAGAACTTTCCCACCAGATCCCATTGTCAGGCACGCTTTCTGCACCTATGACCCCAATCATCCCAAGTGATGGATGCTGTAAAAAAAGCGGGATCAACTCAAGCAGCATATGCTGTTTGACAATCAAGGTATCTTGATGAAGATAAATTTTAAACTGAGCTGGATGAGTGATGGCTTCATTATAAGCAGAGGTCATACTAGATGCATGTCTAATCGGCAAAACCTCCACATGATATCCATGGGGAGCAGGAAGTGAAGCGAGCTGCCGAAAGCAAGCCTGAAACATAGACTCATCATTTACACATAAAACAAACAGGATGGTGGGGTTACTCATGAAGCTGAACCGCCTCAACCACATACTGATAGGCGGTAGCGGCCTCATGAAAATCTGAACGAATGCCATGCTTCATGAGTAATTCATGTAAATCACTCATTACGCTCGCGTAGGTAGGATGCTGTACGCGAATGGTTTCGAGTTCGCGAATACGAAAGCCTGCTGAATGAAACAGTGCATGAATTTCATGAAGAGTGAAGAAACGTAAATGAGTTTGATCCATTAATCCTGCATCTGTATAAGTGAATCTGCCGGCTAATAATTCTAAAACGGTTGATATGTGACCGATATTTGGAATGGATGACAGGATGGCTCCTTCTTTTTTAAGGAAAGGTTTGACCTTCTTTAAAACGGCCCACGGGTCCAATAAATGTTCAAGGACATCTCCAAATATAATGCAGTCAAATTGTTCCTGTTCGTAAGGGAGCGTCATCTGTTCAATATTTCCGCATAGCACATGATCTAGCTCTTGCTCAGCCTCTTTTGCTGCATTCTCAAACGATTCAATTCCATAAATGGTCCGGCCCTTTTGTTTCAGGACTTTTCCAAGCTTGCCTGTGCCGCATCCGATATCCAATAAAGACGTCCATTCCTCACGAATACGGCTGACAATGACCGGGTTCACGCCATGATAATACTGATCCTTTTTTTGGTGATAATAGGAAAGGGAATCTGAACTCACGCTCTACCCACCTTTCTGCTTTCTCATTGTTTTCATGCTTAATATATGGGTGGGGAGCTTGGTTTTATAACGAGAGAAGAACAATTTTTATGAATGGTGGCTAAAAAGGGATCATATAAAGAACGGGAAACGGACTGTCCTCCTAATATAGAAAGACAGAACCCCATGAGTGGAAGGGATTGGTATGAAGGGGTGTTCTACTGTAGCGTATCGTCATGAAAGGATTTTTAAAAGGTCAATTGACAAGTCAGAACTTTTAGCCAAAGCAGTCTGAAAGACAAAGGATAACGGCGTTGATTTACGGTTTGTTTATCATCTTCTGATCACCGTTGGATGTTAAAAAAGCTTGTATTTCTTCGATGGCTAGTCCAATTTTTTTCGCTTCCTGAATCAAATAAACCCACTCTTCGTCAACTCTTCTTTTCACTTGCGTATCCATAATATCCTCCAGTTCAATAAGACATATTCATCTGCAACCAATGACTTGAACAAACCGTCTAGTAACTGTACGGGTGGATGAAAACAGCGCAAAATAGATTTTGTCGAAAAATGATGACATTTAACCTATTTTGTAAAATCTATCACCTACCACGTTCCTAAAAAAATGACTAAAAAACCCATAAATATTGATTTCTTACTTCTAATAATAAACAATTGTAAAGTCAGTTAAAAGATTATAAATTAAAATAATGAAAAAGACCTAAAACATTTGGCTTATATAAACCAATTAGGTGACATATGCCATCGAGTAGAACAAATTTCATCTGTGCAGGACGTACATATTGTTCGTTTGGGAAGTTCTTCTCAAGATGGTATTCTAAAAGAAACAGAAACCACCAAGAAGGAATGAAGAAAGACATGTATAGCCTTTTTCAAAAGTATCAAGAAGTTGTCATGTATCTTGTGATGGGTGTGTGTACAACCATCGTCAACATTGTCAGCTTCTACTTATTCGTTGAGATGTTTTCCATGGATTATAAAACAGCTACAGTTGTTTCATGGGTATTTGCTGTTCTCTTTGCTTATATCACCAATAAGAAGTATGTCTTCAAGCAAAAAGCCCGTGATACGAAAAGCCTTATGCGTGAGCTTTCTTCATTTTTTAGTGTTCGTCTCATGTCTCTAGGTGTAGATCTAGGGCTGATGATTTTATTTGTGACCCAAATGGCGCTCAATGAAACTGTCGCAAAAATTCTTGTCAACTTTGTGATTGTGGTCGTGAATTATGTCGCCAGTAAATGGTTCGTCTTCAAGAAAACAAAAGAAGATGCGATTTAACACATGAAAAAAGATAGGTGATATGAAATGAGCAGCAGGCCAGACGAATTATATGATGTCATATATCAGCAAACAGAAAAGCAGCATGAACAAGTGCTGAGGCTAGTCAAAGAAATGACCGCACATCCAGAAGCGTTTTCGGAACAAGAAAAGGAAAAGATCAACCGAATGGACATTGCGCTTCAAACAGCAACGGACATTTTGGAAAACTTAATGACACCTGACACGCAAATGACCATTGTTTTAAGACAAGGGAGAATTCATGTTGACCTGACGAAAGCGTAAAAGAAGCAGCCAATTGTGAAAGCGGCTGCTTTTTATTATGCATCGCTTGTTTCCCGCAGTTGCTTTGGAGACATGCCGATTTTCTTTCGAAAGACTTTATTCAAGTAATTCGCATTTCTGTAGCCGCACTGTATGGCGATTTCTTCAATCGAGTATTTTGTTGTTTTCAGTAACGTTTCCGCCTTTTCTAACCGAATATTGGTTAGATAGTGAATAGGTGTGAAGCCAGTGGCCTTTTTGAATTCCCTCGTAAAATGACTTTTGGATAAACGTGCCGCAGCTGCCATATCGTCCGGGCCAATTTCCTCGTGAAAATGATGGCTGGCAAACAATGCCGCTTGAACGATAGGCTCGGGCCATTTCTCCATTTGTCCCTCAAGCTTTGGCAAATATGAATACAGTTCCATGACAAATTGATAAGCAAGGCTAGACCCCTCAAATGGATTGGTAATCCGTCTTTCACTGGCTTCATCATAAATGGTCTTGAGCAGGCGGATCGGTCTGGAATTCGGATGAAAACGCATGACCTGCTTTCCTTGGTCAATAAATTGGTCAAAGCAAAGATCGCAGGCTTCCCCGTAAAGCGTTAAATAAAGAAATTCCCAATGCTCACTGTCTTCTGGAAAATAATATTGGTAGGCACTTGGGCTTTTCACGAGAAAGGCCTGACCCGGCAATACTTTGAAACGTTTCTCTCCGATTTCAATCATGCCATGTCCAGACAGTGTGAGCTGAAAGATGCACTTGCCCTGATCCTTCCGCTCCACGCCATTCCAGCTATATAACGAAGAAGATTGAACTTCCCAGCCAACAGACCAGATTTGTGCTGGCAATGTCACATCAGAATGGTGAAAACGAAATGCAAATGCTTCTTTCTTCAAATTGGAAACCCTCCTTCACAGCAAAAAACAACCTTTTTCTATTTAGAATCATGTTACACCTCATATCACATCGTACCATTCACAGCAAAAAAAGGGTATTTTTTAACGATTTTTTTACCATTGAACTGATGCTGCTGGGACAACTAAAATAAAAAGTATCAGAAGAGAAAAGGGGAATGGATATGATCGATACGTTACGCGCGGCATTTCACCAGCAATTTGGAGATAGAGAAGAACTTCGCTACTTTTTTGCCCCAGGAAGAGTGAACTTGATTGGTGAACATACAGATTACAATGGAGGACATGTATTTCCATGCGCGCTTACTCTAGGGACATATGCTGCTTGTGCGAAGCGGTCAGATGGCCGCGTGAGAATGTATTCCTTGAACTTTGATCGCGATGGTGTGAAAGAATTCAATCTTTTTGAAATCGCTTACGTAGAATCGGACGGCTGGGCAAATTATCCGAAGGGTGTGTTCAAACAGTTTATAGAAGCAGGAATGAAGATAGAAGAAGGCTTTGACATTGTGTACAGTGGCAATATTCCAAATGGTGCAGGCCTGTCTTCCTCTGCCTCCATTGAGCTTGTTACCGCTGTTCTCATCAATGAATGGCATTCATTCAGCGTTTCAAATGTCCAACTTGCCCTCCTTTCACAGCGTGCAGAGAATGAATTTATTGGTGTCAATTGCGGGATCATGGATCAGTTTTCGATTGCCCTTGGAAAAGAAGATCACGCCATTTTGCTCAATTGTGACACCCTTGCCTTTGAATATAGTCCGTTTCGGCAAGAGGGACTTGCGCTTGTCATCGCCAATACAAACAAAAAACGGACACTGGCTGATTCCAAATACAATGAGCGCCGGGCAGAGTGTCAATCCGCTTTAAATGATCTTCAGAAAGAAAACGACATTGCCCACTTATGTGAGCTCACTGCGGATGAATTTGCGAGGGTTGCCCACTTGATTGAAGATGACGTCTGCCGCAAACGAGCAAGACATGTCGTGACGGAAAACGAGCGGACGATGAAAGCAGTAAATTTTCTGAAAGATGATAAAATGGAAGAACTAGGTGGGCTCATGAAGGCTTCTCATCTTTCTTTAAAGAATGATTATGAAGTAACAGGACTTGAACTAGATGCACTGGCTGAAGCAGCTTGGCGGCACCCGGGGACGATTGGCTCCCGTATGACAGGTGCAGGCTTTGGCGGATGTACGATCAGCATCGTGAAAGAAGAGCTGCTAGATTCATTTATAGAAGAAACTGGTGCGATATATCAAGAGAAAACAGGGATTCAAGCCTCTTTTTACACAGCTGGAATTGGAGGCGGCGCAAGAGAACTCACAAAGGGGGAAGTGTGATGACAATTTTAGTTTGTGGAGGAGCAGGGTACATAGGCAGTCATGCGGTGGCGGCTCTTTTAGCGAAAGGCGAACGAGTAGTGGTAGTGGATAATTTGCAGACAGGCCACAAAGAAGCTGTTTTGGAAGGAGCTGTCTTAGAGGAGGGTGATTTACGAGATCACGCCTTTTTAAGACAGGTGTTCAAAAGGCATCAAATAGAAGCGGTCATGCACTTTGCGGCAGATTCACTTGTTGGGGAGAGTGTAACAGACCCGCTTAAGTACTATAACAACAACGTCGGCGGAGCAACTGCTTTACTACAAGTCATGAATGAATTTGATGTGAAACACATCGTCTTTTCTTCCACTGCTGCTGCATACGGTGAACCGAAGCGGGTGCCGATCGATGAAACGGATGAAACGAACCCAACAAATCCATATGGAGAAACGAAACTAGCCATTGAAAAAATGCTGAAGTGGTCTGAGCAAGCGTATGGAATAGAATACGTGGTACTTCGCTACTTTAATGTAGCTGGTGCCCATACAGAAGGACTTGTCGGAGAGGATCATCAGCCTGAGACGCATCTCATTCCAATTATTCTGCAAGTTGCTTTAGGAAAACGGGATCAAATCATGATTTACGGTGATGATTATGAGACAGAGGATGGCACGTGTATTAGAGATTACATTCATGTGATGGATTTAGTAGAGGCACACATCTTAGCTGTTGACCGGCTGCGTGCTGGAAAAGGCAGTGCGACCTACAATTTAGGGAATGGAACAGGGTTCTCTGTGAAGCAGGTCGTAGAAGCCGTCAGAAAAGTCACCGGGCATGCCATCCCTGCACAAGTGGCAAAAAGGCGCGCGGGAGATCCAGCAAAGCTGATTGCTTCTTCTGAAAAAGCACTGCAAGAATTGGGATGGACACCTCAATATGCTGACCTTCACACGATCATTCAGAGTGCGTGGGATTGGTTTCAGAAGCATCCAGATGGCTACCAAAGTGAATAAAACGTAAAGGCAGGCAAGAGAGGGGACAGAGGGAATGGCGATTGATATTTTTGAAAAGCTGGAACAGCTGATTCAATACGGGATGAATAAAGAGCTGATAACATCACTAGATATCGAATATACGAGAAATCGACTGCTTGAGGTGCTCAGACTCGATGAAGCGGAAGCAAGAACAGTCTCAGGAGAAGAAGACCTTGAAGACATCTTAATGCCGATGCTCGATTGGGCAGTAGAAACAGAACTTATTCCTGAGGGGACGGATACGTATCGTGATTTACTAGATGCGAAAATCATGGGCTGCTTGGTGGCACCTCCAAGTGTCATCTATGCGAAGTTTGAGGAAAAACGTCAGCAGGGAGGACCGAAGGCAGCTACGAGCTGGTTCTATGAGATGCAGCAGCATGCACACTACATTCATACAGGCAGGATCGCCAAAAATGTACAGTGGTTTACACGAACAGAAGATGGTGTGCTAGAGATCACCATTAATCTATCGAAGCCGGAAAAGGACCCCAAAGCCATCGCTGAAGCCAAGAAGCTCAGCCAAAAGCAATATCCTCTTTGTCTCCTTTGTAAAGAAAACGTTGGGTTCGAGGGACGGATTAACCATCCAGCGAGACAGAATCATCGGATTATTCCTGTGTCACTCTCAGGTGAATCGTGGTTTCTGCAATTTTCACCTTATGTGTATTACAACGAGCACTGTATAGTGTTCAAAGGCAAACATGAGCCAATGAGCATCACCAAAAAGACCTTTGAACGACTGCTTTCCTTCATATCTATATACCCGCACTATTTCATCGGGTCGAACGCCGACCTTCCGATTGTCGGAGGCAGTATATTAAGTCATGACCATTTTCAGGGCGGTGCACATGAATTTCCGATGGCAAAAGCAGAGATGGAAGAGGTCTTTTCTCTCAATGCCTTTCCAGGTGTGCGAGCTGGTATTGTGAAATGGCCGATGTCTGTGATCCGCCTTCGAAGCAGTGAGCGGCAGTCGCTCGCAGACGCAGCAGACTTTATCTTACATGAGTGGAAACTGTATTCAGATGAAGAGGTGGGGGTCATCGCTCATACAGGAGAGACACCTCACAACACCATTACACCTATTGCGAGGCGCCACGGGGATGACTATGAATTAGATTTAGTGCTTCGTAATAACCGTACAAACAAGCAGCACCCGGACGGCATTTTCCATCCGCACGAAGAAGTCCACCATATTAAAAAAGAGAATATCGGATTAATTGAAGTCATGGGCCTTGCTGTGCTTCCTGGTAGATTAGCAGAGGAAATAAGCCAATTAAAAGAGGCTTTGCTATCCGAAAATCCACTTGAAGAAATCAAAGCCCGTCCTGCTATCATGAAGCACGAGGCTTGGGCGAAGCGGCTGCTTGAAGAGAATTCTTTTACAGAGAACAATACCGAAACCATTTTACAAAAAGAAATTGGCTTTATTTTTTCTCGAATTCTCTCGCAGGCAGGTGTGTTTAAAAGAACTGAGCAAGGGAAAATAGCTTTTAACCGTTTCATTCAAACACTTCAAACAGGCAGGTGATTAGATGATTGAACAAGTAAGAGAACTAATGGAAGAAAAGCAGCTTGAGGGTGTTTTGATTCAAAAGCGAAATAACTTCTCCTGGCTGACAGGCGGAAGAAGGAATCATATTGTGTTAAATACGCCAGAGGGCGTGTGCCAGCTGCTCGTCTTAAAAGACGACCTCGTTCTCATTGTGAATCAAATGGAAGAAAAGCGGATCATTGAAGAGGAAATGGCGTACGTCGATCATCCGTTTCAAGTGGTCACAATGGATTGGTATGAGGATGAGACCCCATACATTCAAGAACTCACAAAAGGTAAACGAATTGGGACGGACATTCAAATGGATGGATTCGAATGGATCGAACCGGATTTGTCGAATATTCGCTCGATCCTAACTGCCTCACAGCTCAGACAATATGAAACGCTCTGTCATGAAACAGCGGTCATTGTAGAAAGTGTCTGTCAAGAAATCGTTCCAGGGCAGACCGAGCACGAGATTGCTTCGCTTGTTGCTCAAAGAGCCATTGCGCAAGGGATGACGATAGAAGTCCTGCTTGTGGCCACGGATGACCGGATCCATCAATACCGTCACCCGATTCCAACAGATAAAGCTCTTCAAAAGCACGCGCTTGTTGTTCTCTGCGCGGAGCGGCACGGGCTCGTTGCAAATGTTACAAGGTCTGTTTACTTTGGTCAGCTTCCGAAGGAGCTTGAAGAGAACAAAGAGCGGCTAGCACGAATTGACACGGTCATGAATGCCGCCACACGTCCTGGGGAAACATTAGGAGATGTTCTGAAAGCAGGTATTGCTCAGTACGAAAAAGAGGGCTTCCCTGATAGCTGGAAAAAGCTTCATCAAGGGGGGAAGACGGGATTTGTATCTAGGGAAATCATTGCTGTTCCCTCATCGAAGGAAGAAATTAAGCTTCATCAAGTGTTTACATGGAACCCTTCATTGCCTGGACTGAAATCAGAGGATACGATTGTTGTAGAAAAAGAGGGCAACCGCTTTTTAACGTATACAGGCAAGTGGACGTACATGGACATTGAACATGAAGGGAAGATCTATAGACGACCTGACATCTTAGTGAGAGATGAATAAATGCAGAGTACCGGCGCTGAGCCGGTTTTTTGTTGGAAGTCTTTAGCGAGATTCCACTAATTCAGCATCATTACCAATTCTTACAGCGTATACACAGAGGATCGATACTTTCTTTTCTTGTGAACTTGCGTTAAAATGAGTAAGGTTTTTGTTAAATGTGGGGATACCTATTTTGAAATTGTTTACCTAGATAAAATTTCATTAAGTTAAATTGAAATTTGACCAAACTTTTTTATTGTGGTAAACCTAAATTTGACAAAGTTCTTGATTGTTTGTCCTTTGCCTTCAACTCTCAACTTTTCAAAATCCTAGAAATTTATTGTGTGTGCAATAATATAAATTTATGTCGAATTTATGACATTTTAATAGAAATCTGTTGAAAAATAAATGAACTTTTGAAAAAAGGGAAGCTAACTCTAACAGATTTTGATAGCATTACAAAGGGAAGAAAAGTTTTCGAAGGCAGATGGCTTTTCACAATTATTCAGCAATATATACATTATCTAAGGAAGGATGGTGATCTTCTTGTTCAGAGCCATTAAACCTATGCTTTTATTAGCGATGCTCGTGAGTGTTTTTTTATTAGGAGGTTGCAGCAATATCGCTGTTTTAGATCCTAAAGGACCTGTCGCAGCACAACAAAAAGACTTAATCCTTTTATCCATCGGATTCATGCTCTTTATCGTTGGTGCGGTATTTGTACTGTTTACCATCATTTTGGTAAAATACCGTGAGCGTAAGGACGTTGGAAACGCCTCTTATAATCCAGAACTACACGGGAATACGCTTCTAGAAGTTATCTGGACAGTGATCCCAATATTAATCGTTGCTGCCCTTTCAGTTCCAACTGTAAAAACAATTTACTCTTTGGAAGAGGCACCTCAAGCAACAAGCCATAAAGATCCTCTTGTCGTTTATGCTACAGCTGTTGATTGGAAATGGATCTTTAGCTATCCAGAGGAAAATATTGAGACAGTGAACTACTTAAACATTCCAAAAGATCAGCCGGTTTTATTCAAAATCACTTCTGCTGATACAATGGCATCACTATGGATTCCTCAGCTAGGCGGGGAGAAGTATGCGATGGCTGGAATGGAGATGGAACAATATCTTCAAGCTGATCAAGTTGGCACATATGAAGGAAGAAACGCCAACTTCACAGGCGAGGGCTTTGCTCAGCAAAAATTCAAAGTCAATGCGATGAAGCAGTCTGACTATGATAAATGGGTAAGCAAAACGAAAAAAGAAGCACCAAAGTTAACGAAGAAAACGTATGACTACTTGATGCTTCCTGATGCTGCAGATGTGCAGACATTCTCATCAACACATTTATCCTTTGCGAAGCATGGAGAGGATTCTGAATACGCACTCCAAGCACGCAAACGTTTAGGTTACCAATCAGTTTCTCCGCATTCCAAAACAGATCCTTTCGAGAATGTGAAGAACTATAAAAGAAAACTAGATAATGAATAAACTGACTAAGGAAAGGAGGAGGCCGTTATGCATTTGAAATGGGATGAGTTTTTTGTAACTGGAGACCCATTAATTCTTGGTGCGCAAATTTCTATCGCTCTTACTTCCATTGCTATCGTGTTTGTTTTAACCTACTTTAAAAAGTGGAAATGGCTCTGGAAAGAATGGCTAACATCAGTTGATCATAAAAAGCTTGGGATCATGTATATCCTTGCTGCTGTGATTATGTTCTTCCGCGGTGGGGTAGACGGACTGATGATGCGCGCACAGCTGGCGCTTCCTAATAATACTTTTTTAGATTCCAACCACTATAATGAAATTTTCACAACGCATGGTACGATCATGATTCTATTCATGGCGATGCCATTTTTAATTGGTTTAATCAACGTCGTTGTACCTCTTCAAATTGGTGCACGTGACGTTGCATTCCCTTATTTGAACAACCTGAGCTTCTGGACATTTATGGTCGGAGCGATGCTGTTCAACATTTCCTTCGTCATTGGAGGATCACCAAGTGCAGGCTGGACGAGTTACATGCCGCTCGCCGGAAATGATTTCTCACCAGGACCTGGACAGAACTATTACTTGCTCGGGCTCCAAATTGCAGGTATTGGTACACTTATGACTGGTATTAACTTCATGGTGACCATTTTAAAAATGCGTACAAAAGGTATGACGCTTATGCGTATGCCAATGTTTACATGGACAACATTGATCACGTCTGTCATCATCGTATTCGCATTCCCTGTACTAACAGTTGCTTTAGCACTTATGACATTTGATCGTTTATTCGGTTCTGCATTCTTTACACTCGAAGCAGGCGGTATGCCAATGCTTTGGGCGAACCTTTTCTGGATTTGGGGACATCCTGAGGTATATATCGTGATCCTGCCGGCTTTCGGTATTTTCTCAGAAATCTTTGCGACGTTCTCAAGAAAACAGTTGTTTGGTTACAAAGCGATGGTTGTATCGATTGTGGCAATCTCTGTTCTTAGTTTCCTTGTGTGGGTTCACCACTTCTTTACAATGGGGAACAGTGCAGCGGTTAACTCATTCTTCTCGATTACAACAATGGCAATTTCTGTACCAACAGGTGTGAAAATCTTTAACTGGCTCTTTACGATGTATCGAGGCCGTATCAGCTTTACATCACCAATGCTTTGGGCACTTGGTTTCATCCCGAACTTCGTTATCGGTGGTGTCACTGGGGTTATGCTTGCGATGGCAGCTGCGGATTACCAGTACCATAACACGTACTTCCTTGTATCCCACTTCCACTATGTATTAATCGCAGGTACTGTGTTTGCTTGTTTTGCTGGTCTTGTTTTCTGGTATCCAAAAATGTTTGGTTACAAGTTAAACGAAAGAATCGGCAAATGGTTCTTCTGGGTATTCATGATCGGATTTAACATCTGTTTCTTCCCGCAGTACTTCTTAGGACTGCAAGGAATGCCAAGACGTATTTATACGTATGGACCAGAAGATGGCTGGACTGCACTAAACTTTATCTCAACAATTGGTGCATTTATGATGGGTGTCGGATTCATCATCCTTTGCTACAACATTTACTACAGCTGGAGACACGCGAAGCGTGAAGTGTCTGGAGACAGCTGGGGAGAAGGACGTACTCTTGACTGGGCGACATCTTCTGCAATTCCGCCGCATTATAACTTTGCAGCACTTCCAGAAGTGACAACACCAGATGCATTCCATCACTGGAAGCAAAACAATGTAGACGTTCATCCTGAAAAAGAATTCAAGAAAATTCACATGCCGCACAATTCAGGCAGACCACTTATCATGTCTGCATTCTTCGGACTTGGTGCATTCGGTCTTGTATTTGAATGGTACTGGATTGGCGTTATTGGCTTAATCGGTGTATTTGCAACGATGATTTTACGTTCATTCGAATACGACGATGGCTACTATATTCCTGTTGAAGAAGTGATTGAAACAGAGAAAAAGAATAAGGAGGCGCAGAAGTAATGGGACATAATGATAGCAGCTATGCAAATGCACCGCTTGAATATCAGTCTGAAACAGGACGTTTAAACATCCTTGGTTTCTGGATATTCCTTGGCGCGGAAATCGTGTTATTCTCAACACTTTTTGCGACCTACTTTGTTCTTCATGGCAGAACAGCTGGCGGCGTTTTACCAGCTGAGCTGTTTGATATGAAGCTTGTATTGATCATGACATTCCTGCTATTGGTTAGTTCATTTACATGTGGGATTGCCGTTCATGAAATGCGCCGTGGAAGTACAAAAGGGGTTGTCATTTGGACGATTCTGACACTGCTTCTAGGTGCAGGCTTCGTTGGCTTTGAGATTTTCGAGTTCTTCCATTATGTACATGAGGGCGCGAGCATTCATACAAGTGCGTATTGGTCTGCATTCTTTGTACTCTTAGGAACTCACGGACTACACGTATCCATCGGTATCTTCTGGATTACCGGGGTCTTGTTCCAAATTAAAAAACGTGGATTAACTCCACAAACAGCATCGAAGATTTTTATCTCAAGTCTATACTGGCATTTCCTTGATGTAGTATGGATTTTCATCTTCACAGCTGTTTACTTGATCGGATTAGGGGGGCTTTTGTGATATGGCTGGAAAAACAAATTCCTCAGCAGAGCACGAACACTTCCCTTGGAAACACGTAGTTGGCTTCATCCTATCCATCGTGCTAACCATCTTAGCATTCTGGATTGCCATTGGAGCTGAAATTGGCAGTTCTGCAAAACTTTGGATTATCTTTGGTTTTGCCTTCATTCAAGCGTTCTTGCAGCTATTCATGTTTATGCACATGACAGAAAGCGAGAACGGAACTGTTCAAGTCGGAAATACATTGTTTGGTCTGTTTTGTGCGATTATCTTCGTTATCGGATCTGTTTGGATCTTTGCGGCTCACTACAGCCACGGAGAGAACAGCAAAGACGGTTATTCACCTTCTGCGCCAAAGCAATCGGAGCATTCAGAGAAATAATAAAAAACCACTCATCTCTCAAAGGTGAGTGGTTTTTATCATGATGTTGATAACGTCTCCAATAAGTGGTGCGTTATTTATCGTGTGCTACTGAATCTTTTGCGAATGAATGGAAGTCCATAAATGAGGAACGCTGCAATATGTGCCAAAATGACGTTAATGGCAAAGAATGCGATCATGAAGGTATGTCCTGCTGGAGATAAACTGCTTGTCATGTAAAGACCGAAGAAAATCCACATAATCATAATGGGTGGAATTGAAGCTAGCGCAATTTTTCTGTTTTCAAGCCATAAAAACAGGGGTGTAGCCGTTGCAATACATAGGTACGCAAAGAACATATCCATCGTATCCAACTCCTTTGTAAGTTGATGTTCAATTCAAATGAGAGGTCAGGATGCAATTGTGTCTGTTTTTAGGAGATATTGTGAACATTTTGTTACAAGTATTATACCACAATTGACTTTGAAGTAAACTCAATAATTGGAAAATGGGCCTTATTCCGTAGAAAGTAGCTTTTTCCTTTTCTCTCCATAAAACTTATGCTGACTTGATAATTGCTTGTCATATCGCCACATAGGTCATTGAATTTTCCCCTTAATATCTGTAAAATAATCTTTTTAAAGGACTCGTGATCGGTTGAATGGAAAGAGTATAGAGGAATTTTTTCCTATTATTAGGATGAAAAGTATTTCATTTTTTGAAAAATGATTGGAACCTTTCGGATGTATCTTCCGTCATATTTAAGGTGAGTTGCTTTTGTGAAAATTTCAATCTAATATAAATAAGGGCTTTTATGTTTTGTAATAAGGGTGGTTAGTTCATGAACAAGCAGAATACATCTCCGTACTATCAAGGGGATTTAATTTTTATATTTTTAGCCTTCTTTGCCATCAGTGTCATTGCGATTTATGCTGCGGGTCAATTTGGGCAGTATGGATCTAATGCATGGACCAGACAGATTATTTATTACATGGTCGGAGTTATATGTATCGTAGCCATAAATTACTTTGATTTGGAGCAATTAGAGAAGCTAAGTCTCTATATTTTTATAGGCGGCATCCTGTTGTTACTCTTTCTGAAAGTCGCTCCTGCACAAATCGGAGGTCATGATTTTGCTCCAATTAAAAATGGTGCAAAAAGCTGGTTTGTGATACCGGGGGTTGGAACACTTCAGCCCTCAGAGTTCATGAAAATTGGTTTGATTATGATGCTCGCATCTGTTATTGGCAAGTCAAGCCCTAGAGGAAAACGGACATTAGAAGATGATATCTTCCTTCTATTAAAAATTGCCGGGGTGGCAGCTGTTCCAGTTGGACTGATTTTCTTACAGGATGCAGGTACGGCAGCTGTCTGTATGTTTATTGTCGTTGTGATGGTGTTTTTATCAGGGGTCAATTGGAAGCTGATTTCTCTCATCGGTTCCGTTGTTGTGCTTTTAGTTGCCGCTGTGTTAGCCGTGATCATCCTTTTCCCTGATGTTGCGAAAACAATTGGTATTCAGCAGTATCAGATTAACCGGATTACCGCTTGGCTACCTGATAGTTCAACGTCAACCAACCAAGCGCAGACTCAGGATGCCTCGGGGTCTGATAAATATCAAGTAGACCAGGCTATCATGGCTATTGGTGCTGGACAGATTTTTGGGAATGGGGTTAAAAACTTAAAGGTCTATGTCCCAGAAGCACAAACAGATATGATTTTCTCCATTATAGGAGAAGCCTTTGGCTTTATCGGCTGTGCGTTTGTTGTGATCATGTTCTTCTTCTTGATCTACCGGCTTGTCGTGCTGATTGACCGTATCCATCCTTATAGCCGATTCGCGTCATTCTTCTGTGTGGGATATACAGCACTTATTGTGATCCATACGTTCCAGAACATTGGGATGAACATAGGCGTGATGCCTGTAACAGGAATTCCGCTCCTATTTATCAGCTTCGGAGGAAGCTCTGTTTTATCTGTTCTCATTGGATTCGGGATTGCTTATAATGCAAGTGTTCAATTAACGAAATACCAAAGTTATTTATTTAAATAAAACGGGTAAGGGCAGTCTAAGCATAGACTGTCTTTTTTCATTCGAGTTTTAATTTTTGAAAAGCCATATGGCTTTGCCTTATGATAGTAGAAGTGAAGGAGGTCTTCGAATTGAACAAAACGATAGAAACGATATTAAATCATCGGTCCATCCGTTCGTTTACAGACGAGCGTTTGTCCGAAGAAGAGGTGCTGACACTTATTAAAAGTGCACAGGCTGCTTCGACATCAAGCTATGTACAGGCGTATAGTATTATTGGGGTGACAGATCAGGAGAAGAAGGCCAAGCTTGCTGAACTGGCTGGGAATCAGCCATACGTTGAGAAGAATGGGCATTTCTTTGTCTTCTGTGCAGACTTGAAACGCCATGATGATATTGCAAAAAAAGCAGGTAAGAATCATCAGGAGGCGCTTGAGAATACAGAAGCCTTTCTCATTAGCGTCATTGATACAGCGCTCGCTGCGCAAAATATGAGTATAGCCGCAGAATCAATGGGACTTGGGATCTGCTATATAGGCGGTCTGCGTAATCAACTGAGAGAAGTCTCTGATTTGCTTGAAACGCCATCATATGTGCTGCCGTTATTTGGTCTGGTTGTCGGACATCCAGCGAATCAATCGTCACAAAAGGAACGACTGCCAGTTGAACTCATTTATCATGAAAATTCATATCAGCAAGATGAAGCGCATGTGGATCGTTATTTAAAAGAATACGATGATCGTATTTCATCATATTATGAAGAACGGACAAACGGAGAGAGAACCGATACTTGGTCTAAGCAGATGCTTCGCGGCTTTAGTCAGCCAAAGCGTGCCTTCCTTGGGGAATTTGTGAAAGAGAAGGGCTTTAATCGAAAATAAATAAGAAATCCCCCTTTCGATTGAGAGAGGGGGATTTCTGTAAGAGGTGCAGTAAGATGAAATTAAGTATACTGGATCAATCTCCTTTGATTGGAGATGCAACACCTGCTGAAGCCTTAAAGCAAACGGTTGAATTGGCAAAGCAGGCAGAGAAGTGGGGCTATCACCGTTTTTGGGTATCAGAGCATCACTTTTCAAACCGGCTTGCAGGATCGAGCCCAGAGGTGCTTCTCGGTCATCTATCAGCCGTTACGTCACATATACGTATTGGCTCAGGCGGTGTGATGCTGCCCCACTACAGTGCCTATAAAGTAGCAGAGAACTTCAGGGTTCTTGAAGCACTCGCTCCTGGCAGAATTGATCTTGGGATTGGACGTGCTCCTGGTGGTATGCCCATTTCCTCCATAGCTCTTCATCATGGTGAACGAAAACGTCTAGGTGATCAATATCCTGAGCAGGTAGAAGAGCTGAAGGTCTATTTACACGACCTAGCAGATGAATTTTATCCACTGCCTCATTTAACCGCTTCTCCGAAGGTAGAGACTGCACCAGAGGTATGGATGCTTGGTTCCTCTGGAGGAAGTGCAAAACTTGCGGCGAAAGCAGGTGCAGGCTATACGTTTGCTCTATTTATCAATGGCGAAGGCGGAGAAGATTCTGTGGAGCAATATATCAACCGGTTCGAACCTTCAGCATTCGGTGATGAGCCGCGCGTTAGTCTGGCGGTCTTCGTTTTATGTGCTGAAACAGAGGAACAGGCAGAAAAACTGGCAGTCAGCTTAGATTTATCCTTACTTGCCAATGAACAGGGGCAAAACCTCGGGGGCTTTCCTTCATATGAAGAGGCACAGACTTATTCCTATAGTCCGTATGAACAAAAACGAGTGGCTGCCAATCGTCAAAGGATGGTGGTTGGGACGCCATCTTCTGTGAAAAAGCAGCTGACGGCACTAACGAAGGCTTATCGTACAAATGAAGTGATCGCCGTGACCATCACTCACCGCATGCAAGACCGGCTCACATCTTATCGTTTATTAAAGGAAGCCTTTGATGCATAACGTATGTATGTCTGTTTACCGTCCACGCAGCCGGTAGATAGGGAAGAGGAGCATCATGATGAAAATAAACGAGGCTGTCACCAGCAAACTAAGCGGGTAAATGAAGGACACATAGACCGTCAGCTCGCATGCTTGATGAAAAGGACGAGGATGGTTCGCATATTAAAGGGTGAAAAAATACACCAAGGTGATCGTTAGAAAAAAAGCAATAAAAAAAGAAACGATCCATAGCAATATCAACATCAATCTCTCTTTCCTCCATATATGATCGAAAAGCCTTGATGAGCGATCCACTCATACAAGGCTTTTCTTGTGATTCACATTTATTCAGGATAAATATCGAAAGGTTCCTTCGTTTGAACCGTGTCGGATTTCCCTTTCAAACTTGCATACGCAAGCATTGTATACTCACCAGATTCGAGCTTTTGACCTTGATTAATTGTGCCATTCCATTTTACGCGGTGTTCTCCTTTATCAACATGTTGATAAACACCTGCTTCACCTAAATATTCTCCATCTGTCGAGTAGACGAGGAATGCAAGGTTTTCAGCTCCGCCAGGCAGATAGCTGCTAATGACATAGCTTCCAGCACGGTTATCCGGCTCTACAGAAACCGAAGTGACGCGAGGATAATCAGGCTCTTTTACAATCAATAAAGTCGGAATTTCTGTGACCTTTCTGCCATTTTCGCGAAGGGTAATGCTACCTTGGTACGTTCCTTTTTTCGTTTTACCGTATTTCACTTGTACCGCGGAAGTAAAGGACCCAGTGGAATTCCCTTTGACAGTGATTTTTTTCGTTCCGTTTGTGCTGATGCCGCTGCCATCGAATTTGTAATCAATGGTATACGTTTTCGGTGCTTTTGAAAGGTTTTCTACCTTGAATTTCTTTGTTTTGATTTGAACGCCTTTTTCTTTCAAGAAAGTGCCGTAAGAATAACTCGCATCAGAAACGATAGATGACGCTTGGAGTGATTCAATGATTCGAACACTGCCTGTCCCTTGTGTGTTGTGAGGGAATGGGCTGCCGTTTGCGTCAAATAGTTTTTCTGCTGTATTCATGAGTAATGCTTTGATTTGTTCTGTTGAGTAAGATGGTTTTGCTTGCTTCATGATCGCTGCAACCCCTGCCACATGCGGTGAAGCCATGCTTGTCCCTTGCTTTGAGCCATATCCATAAGGCTGAGAAGGATCATGCGTTGGGATTGTACTCACAATGCTGACGCCTGGCGCTGATAAATCAGGTTTAATCATCCACGTATCCACAACTGGTCCACGAGAGGAGAAGTCAGCGACTTGCTCACTAAGTTCTTTGACAAATTGAATGGAGAAAGTCGTTGTATTGTTTCCAGCCTCAATGGCTTTGACAAGCGCCGTTCCTTCAGCTTTTGAAAGCTTAATCGTAGGAAGAGCAAGACCTGGTACATCGACTGGAATTTCTCCATCGGTGTTGTTATACATCACAACGCCGATTGCACCAGCAGCTTTTGCATTGTCGACTTTATCAACAAAGGCAATGGCTCCTCGTTCGATCACGGCAACCTTTCCTTTCACATCGATGTCTTCAAATGCTTTTTCGTCACCGATACCTGCATGGACGAGTGTGACTTGTTTTTGGTCAAGTGCTTTTAAATCACTCTCTTGGTAGTAGCCCATCACTTTTGCAGTAGAATAGTTCGGGAATTTCACATTGTAAAGGCTGTACGGAAGCTGAGTTGCTCCGACAGATATTGCATCTCTTGACGTGCCGGGAGATCCGACTGTCCAGCTGTTCGGACCGCTGTTTCCATTTGATGTGACAGCGACAACGCCTTCAGACATGGCCCAATCGAGTGCGATGCTTGTAGCATAATCAGGATTATTCACACTATTTCCGAGAGAGAGGTTCATGACATCTGCTCCATCAGTAACAGCACGGTCGATGCCTGCAAGGACGTTTTCAGTCGTCCCAGAACCGCCTGGTCCAAGTACACGGTACGCAAGAAGTGAGGCATCCTTTGCGACACCTTTAATTTGTCCATTGGCAGCAATTGTTCCTGCGACGTGTGTGCCATGGTCTGTCGATTCACCTCTAGGGTCTCCTTTAGGTGTCTCTTGCGGAGAATAATCATTATCAACAAAATCATAGCCTTTGTATAAACCGAAGTTTCCTTTTAAATCAGGGTGGGTATAGTCTACACCAGTATCAATAACAGCGACTTTTACCCCTTTTCCAGAATAGCCGGCATCCCAAGCTTTTGTTGCACCGATAAATGGAGCGCTTTTATCCATAAGAGGGGAAACATCTTCATTTGGAAGCTGGATGCTTTCTTTTTTCACTTCATCTGTTTGATATGTAACATCCGGATAAACGGCTTTTACTCCGTCAACTGCGAGCAGCTTCGGAATTTCGTTTGCAGGAAGTTTCATCGAGAAACCAGAGAAGACTTTTTCGTATTCTTGACGAACACTCGCTTTATCAATTTCTTTGAGTGCTTCATTTTTTACTTTTGTTCGAGATTTTTTGAGGGAGGCCTTTGTTTGAGCTTTGCCTTCTTGCTTTGCTTCAACTAAGGATTTTTCCTTTAATTCAACAATGACAGTGGTGTGTTTTCTAGAATTGACATTGATTTCACCGAAGATTTCTGCTTTTTCTAGTTCCACCTGTTTGTTTGATGGAGCGGCACTAGCCTGTTGACCTGTAAAGAATGTGGATAAAATAAAAATAGTGGAGAACAATAGAGCAGAAGAACGAGAGATGACCTTTTTCATTAATTTTCCCCTTTCTAGCTGTGTTTTTAGGGAGATAGCCTTTCTTTTTGTGGATAAATAGGAAAGATTCACTGCCCGTTATTAAGTATTCAATACGATGAAAACAATTCCTTTACTAAAATGGTCTTATTTTACATAGTTATAAAGAACTATTTTGTTTATAAAGTCTCACTTATACACAAACTCCTGTTGATAACTCAATTATTTAGATATATATATGGAAAACAAAAAAATCTCATACACAAAATCTAGTAATGGGGTGTTGATATGTGGATAAACCCTGTTGATAAGGTGTGCTTATCTTTTGGATATAGTGTGTATAAAATTTTTATTCAAACATCCTCGTACATGATGATCTTCTGCACTTTTCAACAAAACTTCTGAAAACTAGTTTGTTTTTTCACCCAGATTGTGACAAACCTCTCTTTTTTCTCGGGATATGATAGGAGCAGTTGTTTTGCTAGAACTGCTAGATTCTAAGAAAAGCGGAGGGATGTTCGGTGAGGAAATTCAGAAACTGGTTGAGTGTATGGTTTGGTTTCATGATGAATGTGCTTGTGAATCCTGGTGTGATGATGAAGCAGCAACGTTTTCAGGCGGCTGCGGTGGATGATCGTTTCTTTCAAGTCGTGGACGAGAGAGAGCTAGAGAAGCTGGCAGAAGAAAAGAACAAGAAGCGCAGGTCAGAGAAACCGTTTAAGCAAAGTCTGATGATGCTTGATGAGAAGACGACGAGAGAGGCGCGTGCTGGTCCACTCTTACCTTTACATGGGAGATGAAACAGGGTAAAATCCCACATAAGAAACGTTATCTAGTGGGAGAGGATACCCCTTGAAGATATATAAGATATTGAATAACAATGCGGTGATTGTAAAGGAGGGTGATCAGGAGAAAATTGTGATGGGGCCCGGAATTGCTTTTCAGAAGGGGAAAAATGACGTCATTCCCGTTCAAAAAATAGAGAAAATCTTTGTTGTGCGTGAAGAAAATGAGAAATTCAAACAAATTCTTGCGACATTGCCCGAAGCGCATATTGAGGTGGCAGAGCATATCATCAGTTATGCAGAGGGTGAACTGATGATGCCGCTTAGTGATCATATCCACATATCACTGACTGACCATTTATCCTTTGCCATTGAGCGCATTCAAAAGGGCATTGTGCTATATAATAAATTGCTTGGTGAGATCAAAGTCTTATATAAGCAGGAATATGAAATTGGAAAGTATGCCATTCGTTATGTAAAGGATCGGCTTGGGGTTGAACTGCCGGACGATGAGGCAGGGTATGTGGCACTCCATATTCATACGGCCAAAATGAATACGGAGTCTATGAAAAAAACCGTGAAATATACAACGATGATCAAAGAAATGATCGAGCATATAGAAAGCTATTTTCAGCATTCAATTGATGAGGATAGTATTTCCTATCAGCGACTTGTGACACATTTGAGGTATGCATTAGGCAGGTTGGAATCAAATGAGGCATTTCAAATCATGGACGATGACATGCTGAGTTTTATCCAAACAAAGTATGATTTGGCTTACCAGTGTGCACGTGGACTCGCTGAATTGTTAAAAAATGAATATGAACTTCATCTCCCTGAATCGGAGATCGGCTACATCACGCTGCATGTCCAGCGTCTGCAGGATGCCGAATTGGTTTAGTGGTTGTGCCTGCATGCAGGCTTTTTTTTATGCACACTACTTTAAATAGTGTATATGGGTCAATAGATTCGAAAAAAGAGGTTGACGCACGTGACGCTCTTATACTATGATGAAAGCGTAATCAAAACTTGATATCGCGGGATTGTGACTGTCAGGCAGGCAAGACCTAAAATTTGCGTAACGAGGGGACGTGTATGTCCTTTTATCGTTAGTGAATTTTAGGTCTTTTTTGTTTTAAAAAGGAGGAGACAACATGGATTATCAAAAAACAGCCAAAGAATTAACAGAACTATTAGGCGGCAAGAAAAATGTCATCAGTGCCACGCATTGTGCAACAAGACTCAGATTGGTGATGAAAGATGAGGAACTGATTGACAAAGATGCCATTGAGGAACTTGAAGGGGTAAAGGGGGCTTTCTCAAGCTCGGGGCAATTCCAAATCATTTTTGGAACGGGAGCGGTCAACAAAGTATATGAACCATTTGCTCGTGAGACCGGCCTTGAGACAGACGACGAGAAAGAAAAACCTGTCAGCCATGATGAAGCAGTGAAACAAAAAATGAATCCACTTGCACGTTTTGCAAAGACGTTGTCAAATATTTTTGTACCGATCATTCCAGCCATTGTTGCAAGCGGTTTATTAATGGGGCTTTTAGGCATGATGAAAGCCTTCAAATGGGCTGACCCAAGCTCCGCGATCTTCCAAATGCTTGATATGTTCTCAAGTGCAGCCTTTATCATTTTACCGATTTTAATTGGTGTCAGTGCAGCGAAAGAGTTTGGTGGAAATCCGTATTTAGGAGCCGTTATTGGGGGGATTATGATTCACCCGAACCTGCTCAACCCGTGGGGACTGACGGATGCGAAACCAGAGTATATGCATTTATTCAATTTTGATATTGCTCTTCTTGGTTACCAAGGAACAGTCATTCCAGTGTTATTGACTGTGTACATCATGTGCCTTGTTGAAAAGTATTTAAGAAAAGTGGTTCCGAACAGTATTGATTTACTTGTGACCCCATTTGTGACGGTGATTGTGACTGGATTTGTGACGTTTATTGCTGTTGGACCGCTTGGAAGAATGCTCGGTACAGGAATTTCGAATGCACTGACATTTATTTATGATCACGCAGGGTTCTTAGCAGGACTTATTTTCGGAGGAGCCTACTCTCTCATTGTGCTCACAGGGGTTCATCATAGCTTCCATGCGATTGAAGCAGGACTGCTGAATGATATTGGGCGGAACTATTTGCTGCCAATTTGGGCGATGTCCAACGTAGCGCAAGGCGGGGCAGGCTTGGCAGTCTTTTTCTTAGCGAAACGCGCGAAAACAAAAGAAATTGCACTTCCTGCAGCCTTCTCAGCTTTCCTAGGGATTACCGAGCCTGTTATATTCGGTGTCAACCTCCGCTATCGTAAACCGTTTATTGCCGCGATGATCGGAGGCGCATTAGGCGGGGCATTTGTTGTCTTCACAAAGGTAGCCGCCAACGCCTATGGTTTAACGGGGATTCCGATGATTGCAATTGCAGCGCCATTCGGTGTGCAAAATGTGGTGAATTATGTGATTGGTATGTTAATCGCTGTTGCTGTTTCATTTACTCTCACCATCATCTTTAAAGTAAAAGAAGTCGAAAAATAATCAAGGAGTGGTCACAGTCATGACAACAACTGACGCAGTACTTCGTCAAAAGGTAGCAGAACGTATTCGAAACTACGAGCATTTGGTGAAAAAAGATGTGTACCGCCAGCATTTTCATTTAATGCCGCCAGTAGGTCTTTTAAATGACCCGAATGGGTTGATTCAGTGGAAAGGCGTTTACCACGTTTTTTATCAGTGGCAGCCATTCGAAACGGGTCACGGCGCAAAATTTTGGGGCCATTACACATCGACAGATCTAGTAAATTGGCAGCACGAGGAAGCCGCCCTTGCGCCAAGTGATTGGTTTGATCAAAACGGCTGTTATTCTGGCAGTGCAGTCATTGACGATGGACATATGTATGTGATGTACACTGGCAACGTTCGCGATGAACAAGGGAACCGCGAGACGTATCAATGTTTAGCTGTTTCAGAGGATGGCATTCATTTTCAGAAAAAAGGAGTCGTGGCGACGCTGCCAGATGGATTCACCGCCCATTTTCGTGATCCGAAAGTATGGAAGCGAAATGGCCAGTGGTACATGGTTCTAGGTGCACAAAGCCTGAACCTGAAAGGGAATCTCGTCTTGTTTACCTCTGATACTTTAGATAATTGGACGTTTCAAGGCATCATTGCAGGCAGTGGGAAAAATGGATTAGAGGATTTCGGCTATATGTGGGAATGTCCAGATCTATTTGAATTAGATGGCCGGGATGTATTGATTGTGTCGCCGCAGGGGCTCAAGCCGGATGGCTTAAAATATCATAATACACATCAATCAGGCTATTTTGTTGGGAGATTGGATGACCATACTTATCAATATACGCACGGAGCATTTGAGGAGCTGGACCGAGGCTTTGACTTCTATGCGCAGCAAACCTTTCTAGACGAATCAGGCAGACGCCTTCTAATCGGATGGATGGGAGTGCCTGATCAAGGAGAAGAGCATCACCCAACGATTTCGTATCAATGGATACACTGCCTCACCATTCCGAGAGAGCTGCGTTTAGATGATGACGGACATCTGATTCAAAAGCCAGTCACTGAGCTTCAGGCGATGAGAACCAACGAACAAGAGCATATTTTCCATATCAAACGCTCCGTTCAATCGATTCCTGTAGATGATATTACGAGCACAGAGTTATTCATTGATCAAATTGATACACAAAAAGGGTTTGAATGCTGTATTCGAGCGGCAGCCCGTATCATTTATGATAAAGATGAGGGCAAACTGACACTAGAGCGAGATCGATTTGAAGATCGATCAAAAGAAGTTCGAGAAGTAGCAATAGAGGAATTACACGATCTTCACATCTTTATCGATGCATCGTCGATTGAGATTTTTGTAAACGGAGGCCGGGAAGTATTGACTGCTCGTTACTTTCCTTCCCCGGGAAATAAATCAATCTCGATCAGTGGTAGAAATGAAACAAATCTTAAACTAAAAACATGGCATTTACAAAGAGAAGCAGGTCGTTGATCTGCTCAACAAGTAGGGAAACGTCTACGTCTTCTACAACGATGATCAGTATGATGTGAAATTGAATTTTCCAGTTGATAAGTACCAAGAAACAGCGCAATGCTATAAATAAGGGAACTCTTCAGCCGCCTTCACGATTGATAGAAAAGGTGCCGATCAAGGATAAGGAATGTCAAACAAGAAAAAAGAGATGAATCATGAGTTTGTATAGGTAGAAATCTACCTGTATGAAATATCACTACTAAAGCTAAAGAAGAGCGAAAAAGAAGCAGGAAGGGATAGCCTGCTTCTTTTTGTTTTGAGAAGAGACAAAGTAATTATTAAGAATCTCAATCTATAGGCAACATTTGAATCAATTTGAACCACGATAGATGATAGTTGAATACAATTGTTCTTAGTTTGGACTAAGTATCCCCGAACTGTCCCCTAAAAAAGACTGATAACACATATCAGTCTTTTTTTCGCTTTTTATTATGATTTCTTTTTCAACTAAACATCTTTTGGTTTCCGAAAACACATTTTGATTCTTTCAGGTCTAAAATGTTACGTATTTTACTGAAATAAATCTTTTAAGATTAACTTGTGATATAAGGAATCTAGTTCTTTGGGCGTTAATCTCTTAGTTAGTGATTTATTCCAGTTGTCTAAAAAATTGATATTAGACAGAATATATTTACTAAGAAAAGAAGGTTCAAAACTAGTAGGGAGCATTTCTTCGAAATAATACTCCATTTCTATTACAAGTAATTTTGATAGATATTCAGTTAAAAAAAGGTTGAACGGTTCATCATTTACATGATTACTGATCAGCTTTCTTGCTTTAGAAAATTTATAAAAAGCGTCAGCTGTTTGAAAAGGTTGATGTATTCTATCATGAATATTAATTTCAGTAAATTTGCTCCATAAAATGGAAGCTCCAAATTCTAATAGATTGTATTTATCATGAAAAAGTCTATAGAAAGTTGAACGATGAATCCCTGATTGTTCGCATATTGTATTTATAGGAATTTTAGAAAATGTCCATTCTTCATTTGTAAGGAGTGAATAAAATTGTTCCCATATATATTTCTTTTGATTAACTGCTTTCATCATAATCTCCCAAGAGTCATAATTAAAAAAGTTCTATTTTGAGACAAAATCTATTTTTGTATCTTTTTCTTCTTCACTTAACAGTATAATATAAAATTATGCTTAATAAAAGGAGGAGAATAAAATGACGAGAAAAGTAATACTTTACATTGCTACAAGTATTGATGGATATATCGCAGATTCTGCTGGAGGAATTGAATGGTTATCATTAGATGAAACTTCGGGATTAGAAAAAGATGAAACCTATAATAAATTTTACAAGGAGATAGATACTGTTATCATGGGAAGAACAACTTATGATCAAGTAGTAAATGAACTATCTCCAAACTTTTATCCATACGAGAATAAAGTTAATTACGTGTTAACTAATAGAGATGGTGACGATAGAGCGAACGTAAATTTCTCAAGTGAGAATGTAGTTGATCTTGTAGAGAGAGCGAAAAATGAAAATGGAAAAGCTATCTGGATTGTTGGCGGAAATAGTGTAATAATGCCGTTAGTTGAAAAGAATTTGATTGATGAATATCGTATTGCTACAGTTCCTGTTATACTTGGGAAAGGAATTCCATTATTTAATACATTTAATAAATCAATTTTTTTAAAACTGAAAGAGTCATATAGTATTAATAGTATTTGTTATCACACATTTACAAAGTAGAGAAAACTTAGCAGATGATTCAAGTAAAGGAACGCTGATTGAACTGTCTGGTTTGGCGAAAAACTAAATTCAGAAATTAAACTAAACCATACAAAAAGAATCCGTGTCGGTGGCGAAGCCAAACCGATGCGGATTCCTTTTTTAGTATGTGTTAACCCCATGTTCTAACAGGGGGCTAACAAGTAACAGGAAACTGTCTCAACTATTGACAGATCAACGTTCTTATTGTCACATTCCAGTAGGAAATGGTCAACATAAGAAATTGACAAAATCATTTGATAAAAAAAGTGAAGCAAAGCGTTGGGCTTTAGAAAATGAATTAGAAAAAGGAAATGGGAAACAATTAGCTGAGCGTTCTACCACTTTTGCTGTGTACTTTGAAAATTGGATTTATATTATCAAAAAAAATGATGTCAAAGAAACTACTTTTCAAATTACCAACGTACTTCGTCAAGTATTGTTAAACGACTTTTTGGTGACATTCAGTTAAAAGATTTGAATGACATCGTAGTTCAACGTAAAATCGACGAGTATGCTAAAACACATTCCCGTAAGACAGCACATGAAGTTCTCTTAAAAATCAAAACGGCTCTACGTGATGCGTATGCTAGAGGTTACCTAGTGAGTGATTTTGCTAGTTTGGTAAAAACTCGTGATGAGGAATTACCTAAGCGTAATAAAGCCCTATCAATTACCGATTTTAAAACATTACGCAGATACATTCTAGAAAATACCGATGACGAGTTTAATGTGTTGGTATTGCTTGCTTTAGAAACTGGATTGCGGCGTTGTGAACTTTTAGGTATTCGGCCAGAAGATGTATATGAGTACGGCATATAGGTTAGACGTTCCATATGTCCAACTTCTGATGACACTTCTTTAAAAATTAAAAATTCTAAACGTGATGTGCCCATCAATAAAGAAGTCTATCAAATACTCAAAAAACTCCCCATTAAAGCAGGTGGCTTTTATTTTGATTCTGACGGATTCCATCAATCAGCTAAATTACTCAAAAAGTTAGATATTCTCAAAACGACGTTTCATGGATTACGTGATACCCATGCATCATTTCTATTCTCTCAAGATAGCGATATTGCCTATGTATCAAAACGCTAAAGTCATATCAATATTCAGACAACGCAGAACTATTATCTTGAATTGATGCCAGAAAAAAGCACCAGCAAGATGCTGATGCTTTAAACCTTTTAAATTTTTTGTCAAATTGATATTTTGAACCAACTTGAACCAAAAAACTCTTGTAAACGTTGATACAACAAGGAGTTGATTAACGTTTTGCGCAGTGAGTAAACCTCTATTTTCCTGAAAAGCGCAGAGGAAGTGCTTGTACATGACCAATGAAAGAAATACAATTACAGCGTTCCATTGTTGGGCTGCTAAGACCCCTTTATCAAGGAACGATCTCCTCTAATTTCAATAGAGTGAATAGCTTGTTAAAGTAGGATGTTAGAGCATGTGATGTTTCATTCTTTTTATTTGAATTAACATAAACCTGCTAAGTTGATTTTTTAGCTCAGCTATTTATTGAATTCATTAACTTGAAGAAGTATTCAGGTTGATGAGTCTTATTTAGGTTATACCATGAATGTAATGTATCTGGTGCAAATACATCTAATTTTTTCAATACTTCCATCGCAAATTCCAGAGGGGCTATTCCTGAGGCAGTAACTAAATTCGCATCAGATATTGCAGATCCCGCCTCATAGAACTTTTCCCCTTTATAGTTAGGACATACCATTTTAGTGTATTCTAAATTATTACTTGTATGCTTTCTAGTATCTAAGTATCCCATGTTCGCAAGAGCCTCAGTGGCACCACAAATTGCAGCAACAATAGTGTCATTCTTTAAAGCCTTGCCAACTAATTCTAAGGTGGGTTGATGAATTTCTTCATTCCAAGTAGTCCCTCCTGGTAAAATTAAAAGATCTTTACTCTCAAGAATACATTCATCGAGGGAAATATCTGGTTTTATGCTCAGTCCTCCCATAGTAGTAATCATTTCTTTATTAGCTCCTACTGTCATTACTTTTAAAGGTGCTAAACCTTTTTTGAAATATCTTCCTGAGTTTAGTTCAGCAATTAAATATCCATATTCCCAGTCCGACATTGTGTTAAATACATATAGAAATACTTTTTTTGTTTGCATCCAATAACACTCCAATCACAAGTGATATAGCTATTATAAAATAACTTCCCTGACAGTTAACGTCAGGGAAGTTATCATACTTGGTGAAATTTTATTAATTCCGACAGAACTTCAATAAGTCTTTTTTTAAGACTTATTGGCTCAATAACTTTAATAGATTTATTGTACGGTAAAAGTAAATAAGGTACATATGTATGTATCATGTCTTTTTCAAGAAGAAAAACTGCTTGATTTGAAGTCCGTTCTTGTAAATAATGTCCTAAAAACCAATGTTGGCAAATATCAGCCAATACACTTTTATCCCCATTAATAACCAATGAAATAATTTCTTCCTTATCTTCTATAGTTGGAAGGAGGTTTTTTATAAAAAAGTCACGTGCTGAAAAATTTTCTGGTCTGTTAAAATGATTTTCAGTTAGCATAAGACTTTCAATTCGATCTACTCTAAAACTGCGGATATCATTTCTTAGATGACAAAATCCAATCACATACCACTTATTATTCCAATAGATAATTCTGTACGGATCAATCAATCTATAATTTAATTGCTTTTCTCCAATTTTCTGGTAAAGAATTTTTACTGAATGCCTGTGCGCTAAGGCCTGCTCCAACTCTTTCAAAGAAGATTCCATAGAGAAAGAACTTACTCGACTTATTACTTCAAGACTAGTTACATGTTGGTTTATCTTTGATTCCTGCTCTTGATTTGAGTATTTACTTAGTTTTGAAATGGCCCTATTTAAGGCTTCACCTCCGTAATATCCGGCTTCTTCTGCAAAAACAGCAGCGTGAAATAGTGAAGTTTGTTCCTCAGAATCAAAAAAAAGAGGAGCCTCAATGAAATTGTTCATTAAAGTGTATCCACCGTTATGTCCTGGTTCTGAAATTATAGGTACGCCACTTGTTGAAATTGTATCAATATAACGATACACAGTCCTTATATTAATTTCTAACTTTTCTGAAATTTGTTTCGCAGTAATTTTCTCACCTGAATGAAGCATCCATAGAATTGCTAACATATTGTCAATTTTAGGCATGTGATTTCACCTCTATATGAAATTTATTTTCTGTTATACATTTCTGATTTTTTAGTATAACTCATCAACTGTTCCTTTCCGATAGCTTTCTATACAATGATGCCCTAGACATTGTGATTTCACAAATTTGATTTACAGTGTGATCTCACTCTTTATAAAGCTTTACTGCTTAATCCATTCTTACATCATATTTCTCCTTAGGATGGGAGCATATCACTAGGAGAATACCTAATTCTAAAAAATGGTTGCGTTCGATTCTCTAAGACCATTAAACCTTTCTTAACGTTGTTAAAACTGTGGAGTTAATTATACTTTTTCTTATAGTTGATTGTAGAAAAACATGGGTGTCTCTACAATCTGAGCTGATCATTGATCTGCTTTTTCTAGTTAAATCAACCTGTATCTTATAGCCTATAACGTGTATATACAAGGTTGGCTGGAAGCGGTTTGATGACGTTTTACATATAGGATATCAAGTGGCATTATGGTATCATTTTAAAATATATACAGCTGAGGCTGACGTTTATCCAAATGCGGTAGGACAAAAAAGGGGTTGTTTATTTGAATTCAAAACAGCAGCCGACGACTAGAAAACGCTTGGAGACAATGGCAGATCATGTTGAAGATAAACGTGAAGAATATAAAGAATTGCTCATTCAAGTCCAATCTATTCTCGGTGAACCTTCTCTAGAGCAGGAAGAATTAAAAGAGAAGCTGTCAGATACGTATAAACAAATGAAAGAATATGCCTTATTTGTTGAATCCATTGAAGCCTTTATTCGAAAAATGGCGAAAGAATCTGATCAGCAAAAGTAGGTATTCATTTATGGATAAAAGAGTGTACTTGCGTGCGAGTGCACTCTTTTATTTCGGTCAGATGATTCAGAAATTAAAATGAAAGCGTTGACATTTCTATTGTCATGATAAATAATAAATAAAAATTCATCTGAGCATGTACAGGAGGAACGATATGAACCATACAACCAAGAAATGCCTGATCACCTTTATCATTGTCCTATTTTCTATGAGTTTTCTTTTTCCTTCCGTTTCTTCTGCCCGAAATCATACGTCGTATTTTGCATCAACTGCTTCAGTCCCATCTGGTCAATATTATCGTTCACAAGAGGTAGCTCTGCATTCTCACGTTCAAAAAGCTTCTCTTTATTACACAACAGATGGCAGCCAGCCGACAACCCAAAGTCAGTTATACAAAAAGCCCATTCATATAGAAACTGATACGACTTTAAAAGTAAGCGCTTACAAGAGAAACCACCGCCTTTCCACGTCTACGTACAATTATCGCTTTGTCACACGAGAGGACATTGCATCATCTTTTTTATCTTTCGAATACCAAGGAATGCCTTATCGGCTGTATATTCCAAAAAACCGTAAGAGGGGTAAAGCCTATCCTCTAGTCCTGTTCTTACATGGAGGCGGGGAGAGGGGAACAGACAATCAAAAGCAGTTACTTGCGAATGATGGTGCAGTTTTATGGGCTTCCCCTGAACTCCAAAAGAAACATCCTTCGTACGTACTAGCACCTCAGGCGCGAAATGCTGTCGATGGAGGATTTGCATTAACAAGAAATTTGCAAAATGAAATCGATCTGACAAACGTGTTTCAATTTTCACCAGATTTACACAAAGCTTATGATGTCCTTCAGCATGTGTTAACTTCTTATCAGATTGATCAGAAAAGAATTTATGCGACGGGTTTATCACAAGGTGGATTTGGGACGTACCAGTTGAACATCACATATCCTCGTTTGTTTGCAGCGATGATTCCTATTGCGGGGGGTGCAGATCCAAGCAAGGCAGGAATTTTAGCGCACAAGCCGATATGGGCATTTCATGCAGAAGATGATTCCATTATCCCTATCAGCTATGCGAGAAATACAATTCAAGCTATTCAAAAAGCTGGTGGCCAGCCGCTTTATACGGAGTACGCAAGCAAGTATGGATATGACCATGCATCATGGACGCCTGCTTATGAGACACCAGGCTTAACAGATTGGCTGTTTGCACAGAGACGCAGCTTTCGATAAACAAAACCCGATTCACCTTCTAACAAGGCGAATCGGGTTTTTTCTGTTTTATTTGTCAAAACGATGAGCAGAATGCTTTGTTGGTCCGATGTATTCATTTAGCTGGAAAGAGCCTTTGATGGCAGCTGTGATGAATTCTTTTGCTGCATAAATGGCTTCTTTCACGTCTGAGCCGTTTGCCAGTTCAGCTGTGACTGCTGCTGAGAATGTGCAGCCTGCACCGTGTGTGTATTCTGTGTCGATCTTCTCTGTTTCAAGTCGTTCGAAGGTTTGTCCATCATAAAGCAAATCGATCGCTTTATCTGGGCTTAGCTTACCGCCTCCAGTGATGACCACATACTTGGCACCAAGTTCGTGAATGCGTTTTGCTGCTTCTTCCATTTGTTCGATCGTTTTGATCTCGCCGATTCCGCTTAATTGACCTGCTTCGAAAAGGTTAGGCGTGATGACTGTTGCCAGTGGCGTAAGCTTTTCGCGCAGTGCTTCCGCGTGCTCTGGATAAAGGACTTCGTTCGCACCCTTACAAACCATAACAGGATCAATGACGACATTTTTTAGGTCGTATGTTTTGATGGTGTCAGCCGCAAGTTCGATCACGTCGACTGTTGGGAGCATACCCGTTTTCAGCGCATCTACCCCAATACCTTCTACAATGGTAGAGAGCTGCGCACGAATCGTCGCCGTATCAATTGGAAACACCTGATGATCCCAATGGTTATGAGGGTCCATTGCAACGACAACGGTTAAAGCTGTCATCCCGTAGACGTTTTTTTCTTGAAACGTTTTTAAATCTGCTTGGATACCTGCACCGCCGCTTGAATCCGAGCCTGCGATGGTGAGTGCTTTATTCATAGACATAGTTGCTGAACCTCCAATGTGATGTGTAACAGTTACTGTTCTATCCTTATTATAATCAGCTTTTCCATTTATCACAATGAAACGACATAAAAAAGCGTTCTACCCTAGGAAGAACGCCTTACCCCTTACCTTTTAAAAATCACTAATTTCCCCTTTTTCAGTTCGTCTAAAAGAGTTAAAGCCAATTCCTGATCGGCGCCAACTGACATCATTTTGGCCATGAGCTCGTCATCCCGAGTGCGGATGACATTGGCAATTTGATCTAAAATCCCTTGATCGACCGCTGTCATGCTTTTGGCATTCGTATGCTCTGTGACGGTATCAGAGCGTTCTGGATCGTATGCAAAAACAAAAATATCATCCTTTGCTGAGCGTATTTGTTCAATGGTCTGCTTCGCTTCTTTGCTATTTTCTACTATGAAATATTCCATCGTGATCACTCCTTTCCATCGAAAATTCCCATTTTCCCGTCACATCAAACCGCCTTTTATATCATGAGAAGAACGTCATTTTATGTTTTAATGGAAAAAGACGAATCTATTAAAGGAGTTAGCTGAATATGAAGATTTCCTTATTAATTGTGACACATAACCGGCTCAGCGCACTGTGTGAGCTGCTTGAATCTATTACGAGACAAACCGTACAGCCTTTTGAAATTGTGGTTGTGAATGATGCAGGAGAGCGCGTCGAGATCATTCAGGAACTCTACCCCGAACTTCCGATCCGCTTGATCCATTTAGATGAGAACGTCCAGCATGTGAATGCTAGAAACGTGGGGGTGCGGGAGCTGACTGGCGATGTGATCATGCTGAGTGACGACGATGATTACTTTACACCTTGTCATATTGAACGTATGAGTAAGGCGCTGGAGGACGCCGATTTTGTCTTTTCTGATGCAGAAATTGTGTCATTTGAAGAAAAAGGCGCGACCCGCTTCCCGGTGTCAAGACGTTTGTTTGCGTATACAGCTGCTATTGAGGATATGCGTGTCTTTTCTACATATGTTCCTTCCGGCAGTATGTATAAACGCTGTATACACGATGAGATTGGCTATTTTGATCCAGCGATGCATCATTATTGGGACTGGGACTTCTTTTTGCGTGTATCACAGCATGCCCGGATCAAACGAGTGCCAGCTGCCAGCGTGATCTATGCGTTTTTTGACGGCGGAGGGAATCAGTCTAGTGATCTTGGTGAGACAAGGAAGAACTACTTAGATGATCTAAGTGAAAAGCATGGGCTGGGTGACCTTCCGACAGCGAACTTTGCTGTCTTATTAGAAGAACCAGCAATGAAAAAACGAGAATCAGAGAGTGAGATTGTGTGGGATGGAAAACCGATGATCTCCAGACTAACGCAGCAGACACAAGGAGGAGAACCCCAATGAAGCCATTTTTAAATGATAGCTGGTGGGCTGTGATGAAAAGTGAATTTGAACAGCCATATTATCAAGAATTACGTGAATGGATGAAGGAAGAATATCGCACGCAGACCGTTTTTCCGAAACCAGATGACGTTTATCGTGCCCTTCATTTGACGTCATATGAAGAGGTCAAAGTGGTGATTTTGGGACAAGACCCTTATCATGGTCCAGGTCAGGCACATGGATTAAGCTTTTCTGTTCAGCCTGGTGTGAAGCATCCGCCATCATTGAGAAATATTTTTCAGGAGCTAAAGGATGATCTTGGCTGTCCTGTTCCAAATCACGGCTCACTTGTGAGCTGGGCAGAGCAAGGTGTGCTGCTCTTAAACACTGTGCTAACCGTGAGAAAGGGCGAGGCGAACTCGCATAAAGGCAAGGGCTGGGAACGTGTGACAGACCGCGTGATTGATGTGCTGAATGAACGTGATCAGCCCGTCGTTTTTGTGCTGTGGGGAAGACATGCTCAAAATAAGAAAGAACGCATTGATCAAAACAAGCATTACATCATTGAGTCACCTCATCCAAGTCCTTTTTCTGCAAGAAACGGCTTTTTTGGCAGTCGTCCGTTTTCAAAGGTAAACGCGTATTTAAAGCAAATGGGGATTGAAGAAATCAACTGGTGTATCCAAGATATTGAGTAAAAAGAGGACGAGGGGAGAGACCCTTCGTCCTGTTTATTTTAAAAATTTACGAACCAAGTCGAGTCCGTTTTTCGCATTTGGATAACGGAAGGAAAAATCGAAGCGATTGGTTTGGCGCAGGACGCTTTTTTCATGCGTAAACGTAAAGAAGCTTTCTTTCCCGTGATATCGTCCCATGCCGCTTTCACCCACGCCTCCGAATGGCAGGTAAGGAGTAGCGACATGCATGAGCGTGTCATTGATACATCCTCCGCCAAATGAGAGATGGTCTAGAATATAGGCTTCTGTTTCTTTACTTGTTGTAAATAAGTAAAGCGCAAGCGGCTTCGGTCTTGTTTTGATCATATGAGCTGCCTCGTGCAGAGAATCGAAGGTCATGACAGGCAGAATCGGTCCGAAAATTTCCTCCTGCATGACAGGATCTTCCCATGTGATGTGGTCTAATATGGTTGGTGCAATTTTGAGCTCGTCTTCGTTGCGCTGTCCACCTGTAACGATCGTTCCATTTGAGAGAAATTGTGAGAGCCTGTCAAAATGACGCTGGCTGACATTTTTCCCAAAGTGCGGATGTGTTTCCGGTTGTTCGCCATAAAAGTCACGGATACAGGCTGTCATTTCCCGCAAAAGATCGTCTTTAATGGATTCATGAACAAGCAAATAGTCTGGTGCAATACACGTTTGGCCAGCATTGGTAAATTTGCCGAACGTGATTCGCTTTGCCGCTAATTTGATATCTGCATCAGGCGTGACGATGCAAGGGCTTTTTCCGCCAAGCTCAAGTGTGACAGGGGTCAAATGCTTTGCGGCGGCTTCCATGACGACTTTGCCAACTGCCACACTTCCTGTAAAGAAGATATAATCAAAGGGCAATTTCAACAGCTCAGTACTCACATCTACACCGCCTTCTACGACAGCTGCATGGTCTTCTTGAAATACAGGTTCGACCATTGCACTGATTACTTCTGAAACTTGCGGCGTCAGCTCAGACGGTTTTAAAATAACGGCATTACCCGCAGCAATGGCACCAACTAATGGAGAAAGGGCCAATTGGAAAGGATAGTTCCAAGGGGCAATGATGAGCACACTGCCATAAGGTTCCTTCATAATCATGCTTTTCGACCCGATATGAGTGAGAGGCGTTCGCACGCGTGTTGGCTTTGCCCATTTGTGGAGGTGCTTGATGGTATGATTGATTTCCTCATACACCATCCCGATCTCTGTTGTGTAGGCCTCCTGTTCGGATTTATGTAAATCATGGGCCAAGGCTTGTAAAATATCCTTCTCATGCTGTTTGATGGCTGCTTTTAAGTCTTTAAGAAGACGGATGCGTTCTTCCACCGGCGGCTTTTGAAAGACTTTTTGTTTCTGAAAAAGAGTAGTGAGTTTGTCCATTATTCAATCCTTTCATAAACGATGTTGTTTCCTTTATTATGTGTGAAGGGCTATGTCGGGTCAAATAAGAGAGGCGGGAGCAGACTGCTTTGAAAAAATGAACCCATTTCGTTTGTTCATTTGGTAAAATAATGTTGAAAAGAGACTTTTTTAGATTGGAGGGTCTACCCTTGAATATTCATATATCAAGCCTGCTTCAAAAAATGGAGGAAGCGGTTCAAAAGGCGAAACAAAGTGAAAATGATGAAGAGGTGAAACGCCAAGTGGCGGCGATTTCTTCACTATGTGATGTCATTCTCGATGCACCATCACAGGTGCAAATGCCGCAAACGCCGGTTATCTCGCCACCTTCTTCGATACAGACACCGCCCGCGCCGCCCGTATCCTCAGATCAAGCCATGCTTGAGAAACTGATGGGTGCGAGTGGTGCGAAGAAATTTCAGCATCAAGAAGAGGGGCAAAAAGAGAAGGATGGGAACGGCGACTCTATCTTTGATTTTTAATGGTCTTGTCACGACAAAGGGAAGGTGATCGGTTTGAAACTATTTTTGGGCGCCATTCAGTGGATGGCATTTTTTATCGCAGCTTCTATTGCTGTACCAATTGCGATTGCACAAGCATTTGAATTGAACCAAGTGCAGTCAGCGGAGCTGATTCAAAGTACTTTCTTTTCACTTGGTCTTGTGGCGATGGTGCAATGTTTATGCGGCCATATGCTGCCGATCAATGAAAGTCCAGCGGGGCTTTGGTGGGGTGTGTATACCCTTTATGCAGGTATGACAGGAACCATCTTTGCGACGTATCCTGAAACTCTGCAAGCACTACAAGGGGCTTTAATTTTTAGTGCCGCTTTCTTTTTTATTTTTAGTTTATTTAAAATCATTAATTGGCTCGCGTCTTTATTTACGCCAGTCGTCACAGGCATTTACTTGCTATTATTAGTTGTCCAGTTAAGTCAGCCGATCATGAAAGGGCTGATGGGCATCGGCTATCGGGGAAATCAGGTGGATGGGCTTGTCTTTTGCTTATCAATCTTCATTATTATCCTGACCTTCATGATCAGCCGCTCAAAATGGCATTACTTAAGACAGTTTTCTGTGTTGTTTGCCCTTGCAGGAGGCTGGTTGTTATTCGCTCTACTCGGGTTGGCAAAGCCGGTTCGAATTCCAGAAAAAATCATCGAGTTTCCGAAGCTTTTCCCATTCGGCATGCCAGTCTTTGACAGTGGATTGCTTGTCACGTCCTTTTTCATTACGATATTACTCATTGTGAACATGCTGGCAAGTATTCGAATTGTGGAAAGTTCAGTGAAGGCATTTGGTGAACTGCGTGAGCGGAAGAGAGCTCGTCCGGCTGGTTTTGTCGCAGCATTTGGTCACTTACTGAGCGGATTGATCGGAGCGATTGCGCCTGTACCTATTTCCGGGGCAGCAGGATTTATCCAGACAACGAAAATTCCATCGAGAAAGCCATTTTTCATAGGAAGTCTGCTCATTGTACTCATTAGTTTATTCCCGCTGCTCATGAGCTTTTTCTCCGCATTGCCATCACCTGTGGGGCTTGCTGTAAACTTTGTGGTGTTCTCCTCGATGATTGGAATTGCGATGTCTGAGTTTGATCAGTATGAGAAAGAAGAAATTCCGCGGATTCGCTTTGTCCTAGGGATTGCCGTTTTAGCAGGTGTAGGGGCGATGTTTGTACCGCAGGAAGCCTTGAAAGGCATGCATCCTGTGCTCATTTCATTATTAAGCAATGGACTTGTTCTAGGTACACTCATTGCGATCGCGGTCGATCAAGTTCTGTTACGAAAGAAAAAGAAATCCGACAATCTCGTGTCAACGTAAAGGGAAAGTTGAATATCGTCTGTCACCCGCGCTATGATAAATATAATTGACGAGATAAGGAGAATGACGAATGAAACTATTTTTCATTTTAGGTGCGATTAATGCGATGCTAGCTGTTGGACTCGGAGCCTTCGGCGCGCACGGTCTTGAAGGGAAAATCCCGGAAAAGTATATAGAGATTTGGAACAAAGGGGTTCAATATCAGATGTTCCATGCGATTGGACTATTTATTGTCGCCTTTCTTGCAGATAAGCTGTCAGGTGTTTCTCTAGTCCCAACCGCTGGCTGGGTGATGCTTGCAGGTATCCTTTTCTTCTCAGGAAGCCTTTATGTCCTAGCATTGACTCAGGTGAAGATTCTAGGTGCCATTACCCCAATTGGCGGAGTGGCGTTTATTGCTTCTTGGATCATGCTTGTCATTGCAGCAGCAAAAAATTTATAAGCTAAAAAACCGATGCTCTGAGAGGGGCATCGGTTTTTTTCTTAATTCCAGTAAGGGGCGTAGTTTGGCGGTGCTTGATAATAAGGGATGTAGTGAGACGGAGGGACAGGGTTCGTTTGTGCTTCCTCTTCTCTGTGGCAAAATGGTCCGATAAACGCACTTGGCTTCACAGGCTGAGTCGCCTGTTTCCACTGTGTTTCGTTCATACAATACGTATGTGCCATGATGTGAGCAGGGGTGAGGGTGAGAAGGTCTGAGCCTAGGATCACTTCTGGCGTAGATGCGTTAAAAATGGCTAACAAATGAGTTCTGTCTTGAAGGGCAACTTCGTAGTGCCACCAGCCTTGAGGTACGTTTGCCACCTGTCCTGGGGCGATGGTATAGGTGTGCAGTTTTTTTGTAAAAGGATTCAGCATCGAGACGGCAGCAGAACCGGCTATACAATAAACAAGCTCTGCGGCATTTTGATGATAATGAGGCTCTACGACTTTGCTTTTACTCAAATATATATCCAGCAGAGATACTTGATCCAACGAATTTAATTGTTTTTTTCCTAAAACGTTAATCAGGTTATGCTGATCGTATTTCACAAGGGGGCTTTGATTCAGATCGTATGAATATTTAACATTTGGTGATGTATAATCCAGCTCAACAGTCATTGATGTCACCTCTAGGCGTTTGATAAAAACTACTAGGCATCTTATGACGAGCGCCCTAGAGGTGTGACAAAAACCTAATCAAAAGAAAAAAGCAAGGGCGCCTGCTCCTTGCTTTTGCGATATGTGCGTTATCTACCTCGGAGAATACGTGGACATGGAGTATGGATAGTCGTATTGAATTTCCCCATCAAACGTAATGTAATCAAGATAGATCGTTAATAGTAAGTATCGTGTTCCTGTCTTGTTGTCACTAATGATAATGTGGTCACGTCCTGCAGCTTCAATGACGCCTCTGAAAATCTTCGAGTTCCATTCCTTACTTGCCTCAAACGTCATATAAATCGTGGCTACCTTGCCGCGGTTCAATCGTAAAATATTTTCAATATAGGACTGCTCGATTGGCAGCTGACCAGTGACATTCTGCTGATAAATCGGTCCAGAAGGAATTTGATAAGGCTGCCCGCCGCTCTGCGTGCCCTGCCCCCCTGGTGAAGAACCAGTAGACGGCATTGGTGAAAATCCCTGCTGCATTTGTCCTTGCATTTGACCCTGCGTTTGGGGAGGGACTGAATAACCCATCTGCTGCGCAGGATACGGATTTGCTCCATATTGTTGCTGGCGAAAATCTTGACCTTCGAAACCCGAACCTTGCCCAAATTGATTTTTCAATTTCATAACGTTCCTCCTCTTTCCTCATGGTGTTCTAAACAGAAGGCGCTTGAGCACCTGTTGTTTCCATAGCATTCTTTCTCTCTTTCACACTATGAGACAGGAGGGGAGAATATGTACATTGAACGAAAAAAAGGAACTGTGGTGCAGTTCCTTAGGCGCGGGCAAACCCTCGCATTCTTTGTCAGGCCTTACATCATCCAATTTACAGCGCGCTGGACACCAAATAAAAGAGTAATGATAAGAAAACATGCCGCAAGCGGTGTGATCACGATGAGGAAGGCTTGCCATAATTTCAGCTTCATCACAGCGACAATGCCTAAAACAGTCATTCCAAATATCCACGTCTTTGCATAAGCATCAATCAGTGTCAAAAGATCGAGATAATACCATACCTCAAAATGCTGATCTAAATAGGGTGAGATTTTGACAAACGTATACGGACCAAGCATTCCAATCGTGCAAATCCAACTGAGTGCAAATAAAGCGGAAGGGAAAAAGGTCGTCAGCGTGAAGGCTTTGAGTACATCTCGATATGCCGTTTGACTGCCGAAAAAAAGACGCCCTAACCACTTTAGGATGAGTACACCGAAAAATAGACCGAGATTGCCTGCGAGAATACCATATCCCGCACCTTGTAACAAAATAAAAGGAAATGGAATATGATTGCCCATATACTCGCTAAAATACCCTTCGTAGACCCAGCCTGTACCAGCGATACTTGCAAGGAGCATCATCAGCCAAATGGGAATATAGGAATGTTGATATGAGCGAATAATCGTTTTTGTTGCGACAAAAATTTTGAAAAATCGAAAAAAACCTTTTACTTCCTCTTGTTGGGAGTGATCATTCTTCATAGCTTCCAATGTTCTTTACTCCTTTAATACACATAAATGATTACTTATATTACCAAAAAGTTCGCGTTTTTCAAAGATAGATCATTAAAAAAATACAATTTTATAAAAAATAGGTCACTCTACAGTCTCTTTAAGAGGAGACACATATGATAAACATAGTTTGAAAGAGACCGAGGTGAAAACTTTGACAAAAGTAACTGTCATTATGACGAGCTACAACAAGGCGGCTTACGTCGGCAGATCGATTGAAGCGGTTTTGCAGCAGACGCTGTCAGACTTTGAACTATTTATCATGGACGATGGTTCAAATGAAAAAACCCTTGACGCGATTGAGCCCTTTCGCAAAGATCCCCGTGTTCATTTTATCCAAAGCGGTGTCAAATCGCTGGAGGAGAGAACAGCGAAAACCCGATACGCCGTCCTCATTAATCAAGCTTTAGAACTAGCAAAGGGCGAGTATATTTCCTATGCCACAGATGACAATGTCTATGCCCCGGACCGTTTAGAAAAGCTCACACATTATCTAGATGCTCGACCAGGTGAAGATATTGTCTATTCTGCATCGAAAGTAATCTATTTAAATAGCAATAAAGAGCCAGTAAAGGAAACGATTCGACCTGCGCAAACGGTGCAATGGAATGCACCTTGTGCCATAGATCATTGCTCGGTCGTTCATCGTGCTTCTATTTTAACAAAAATTCATGCTGAATTTGGGTCTTACTGGGACGAGAGTCCGCATTTTTATCGAATAGGGGATGCCCGGTTCTTTTTTCGATTAAATCATTTTTATCCGTTCTATCCCTATGATGAAGTGTTAGATACAAATTACATCACAGAACAGTCGATTCACTATCAATTGGCGGAAGAAGAGAAAAGTGCCTTTATTCAAGCACTTCCTGAGCAGTCTACCTGCTGGGAGCTCCGCCATATATTAAAACAAAGACATGGGAGGTGACCTAAAGTGTCGCACTATATTCATCATTATTGGCAGGTGTATTTTGAGTATGTAAATCTCATGAAGGATTTGTCCTATCAACAAATTCCTCTTGGGTTGATCAGTAATTTCTATCAATATATCAGTCCTGAAGTGAGGGAACGTATGGAGGATGAAGCATTCGGCCATGAATTGACAACCGATTGTCCATTGCCGGAAGAGATTCAGCCATTTTTTGATCAACATAAGCAGCAGATCAAGCGTATTGCTTATCGTCCGGCGAATGGAAAGGTCTTGCTTCACTTTGAACATCTGCGTTTTACTGAACAAAATTACACGCGGTTCCATCCGAGTCAAACGGTGGTGCTTGCTCGCTGGAAGAAGGCAGACTATTTTGGTTTACCGGTCATCAGCAAGCCGGAATTAGCGGGAGAGGTTAATAAAGAAGCCCATGCTGAATATATTGAGAAAGCAAATGCTCTCCTTAAACCTTACGCAAAGCACCCCGTCTTTGGCAATGTCTTTTTTAGAGAAAAGCTTCGGAAGGACATTGTGCAATTTATTGATGTGATTGACCAGACAGAAGTGCTATTTCAGATGGAGCCAATTGCAGCCATTATTGTGGGGACAACGGAGGATGCTTACAGCCGCGTACTTGCACTGCAAACTGTGAAACGCCAGCTCACGAGTATCTGTCTTCAGCACGGCGCACTGATGGGAGACGAAGCCTTTTTGCCGATTTTCACGACGTGTCACGGGGTGTTTGGAAAGTATGAAAAAGACTGGTATGTACACAAAGGCTGTCAGCCGGAACAGGTGGAGATCACAGGTCATCCGAGGTTTGACTTGGTGAAGGATCGAACGCCGCTTCAACAGGAAATGGTCTTTCGAAAATTGAACTTTAATCCTGCCAAAAAGACCGTGCTTGTGGCAACGCAGCCGTTTTCAGAAGCCTTCTATGGTGATGTGCTTAAAACGATTGCAAAACGGAAAGACATTCAGTTGATCATGAAGCCGCATCCGTGGGAAATTGCCCGAAACCGATTAAATGAGTATGTGTCCATTGAACGAGCAGGAAATCATGTGAGATTGATTAAAAAAGAAATCGACTTGTATGACCTATTGCCTTATATGGATATGGTCATTACGCTCACATCAACCGTCGGCCTTGAAGCGATGCTGTTTGAAAAGAGTGTGCTGATCGGGAAAATGACAGAAGGCAGAAGATACCCTTATTACGAGTCGCTTGGCAGCTATCATATGGAAAACCCTGTTGAACTGGCTGAGAAAGCCATTCGTATTTTGTCGGATGATCAAGAAATGAAGCTGGCAAAGAGGCAAGGAGCTGAGTTCATTAAACAACATTATCCGCATGCGCGATCGACCGATGTTCTGCTTTCTCTGCTTCAAACAAAAACAGGTGTGGATTTTCAGAGATGAGGATAGGGGTGTGCAAGCGATATGGAAAAAAAGAGAGAACAATTTCTTCCTTATGCCCTGCCGTTGATTGAGCAGGAAGAAATTGACGAAGTCATTGGAACATTAAAATCCGGCTGGCTGTCAACCGGACCAAAAGTCAGACAGTTTGAAGAAGAGTTCCGGCAGCTGACCGGTGCAAAACATGCGATCGCTGTCAATTCATGTACAGCTGCTTTATTTTTAGCCTTAAAAGCAAGAGGGATTGGGAATGGGGATGAGGTGATTACAACGCCTCTGACATTCTGCGCAACAGCCAATACGATCATTCATACAGGGGCAGCTCCTGTATTTGTCGATATTGACCCTGCGACACTCAACCTCGATGCAGAGAAACTAGAAGCGGCGATTACACCACACACAAAAGCGATTGTCCCTGTTCATTTTGCTGGTCAATCGTGCGATATGGAACGGATTTTAGCCATTGCCAAAAAGTACGATTTATTTGTGCTTGAGGATGCCGCTCATGCTCTTTACACAACGTACCACGGTCAGCCCGTTGGTTCGATTGGTGATGCGACTGCCTTTAGTTTTTATGCGACGAAAAATATAGCGACCGGAGAAGGCGGCATGCTGACGACGAATGATGATGCACTTGCCGCTCGGATCAGAAGACTAGCACTCCATGGGATGAGCAAGGGAGCATGGAATCGTTATGGAGAAAAAGGAACGTGGTACTACGAGGTCGAGGAACCTGGCTATAAAATGAACATGTTTGATGTGCAGGCATCGTTAGGGCTTGTTCAGCTAAGCCGTTTAGATGATATGCAGGCACGGAGAGAACAAATTGCGAAAGCATACAATCAAGCATTTCAAAAGGAAGCAGGGCTGATCCTGCCGCCAGTCCATCATGAGGGAAGACATGCATGGCATTTATATGTACTGCAAGTGGACCCGAAAGAAGCATTCATCACACGCAATGAGCTGATTGATCAGCTGCAAAAGGACTATAAAATCGGCACGAGTGTTCACTTTATCCCTGTTCATTTGCATCCATACTATCAACAAACCTATCACTATTCACCAGAGGATTTCCCTGAGTCACTCGCGTACTACAAGCGGACTCTCTCACTGCCTCTTTATCCAAGTATGACAGATGAAGATGTGCAGGATGTCATCACTGCGGTGCTGTCTATTTTAAAAGAACAGAAGGCATCTTCATGAAGGCCGTTCATGCAATAGACGATCAGGTGCTGTCCGCTTGGATTGAGAAATACGGTCAACAAATTGAACAAATGAAAGGCTTCAAACAGTTTGGTCTTGTCAGTGGCGCCCAGCTGAAAGCAGTGCTGTTATACGACTGGTCAAAATGGGAAAGCGGCATATTTGATCAGCATATTTTTCATGTGAAGTTTGCGGAAGCTGAGTCAGCATCTGCTTTTCAGGAATTGATGGAGCGCTTCATCAATTGGATGAGAACAGAAAAATGCGATTTTTTCTTTTTACGTCTTGAAGCGGCGGATGTTGAAAAAACCCGCATCGTCCAAAGGCTGTCACATGTGTACTATGTGGGCGGTCTCACTCGTCTTGAAGCGCCACCTGTTCACATGGAAATGCCATCAACAGGTGAAGATGTGGTCATCAGTCTGCCGGATGAAAAGGAATACGATGAGGCGGTGTCACTCGCTTATCAGGCATTTGTCAAAAGCCGGTATGCCCTCGATCCATTTTTAGACCAGAATGTCGTCCAGCATTTCTATCAAGAGTGGATGAGAAATAATGTGCTCGGACGTGCAGATATCAATATCGTAGCAAAGGTGAACGATGAAGTCGTGGGCTTGATACAAGGGATGACCAAGGGCGATGAGCTGGCGCTTGAGCTGTTTGCGATTAGACCGGATGTACAAGGAAAAGGGATCGGGAAAAAGCTGTTTATTGAGATGATGAAGGTCTCTTATGAGAGAGGGCATCGTTTTATTTCTGCCGGAACACAGCTGCATAACACAACCGCCATTCAGCTGTATGAAAAGATGGGATTTAGAACAACAAATGCCTTCTTGTATTACCATGTATGGCCGAAAAAAGGAGAGAGATAAGATGGCGCATTTCTACATTGGAGATCGCAAAGTGGGGGATGGCGCGCCTGTCTTTATCATTGCAGAGGCAGGCATTAACCATGATGGAAAGCTGGATCAGGCGCTTGCTTTAATTGATGTGGCAAAAGAAGCAGGTGCCGATGCAGTGAAGTTTCAAATGTTCCAAGCTGATCGGATGTATCAAAAGGAACCGGGTTTATACGAAACAGCCAAGGGAGAAGAGGTGTCCATTTTTTCCTTAGTCGAACAAATGGAGCTGCCGCCAGAATGGCTGCCGGTGTTATTAACCCGCTGTGAGGAAAAAGGACTAATATTTTTAAGCACAGTGTGTGACGAAGAATCTGCGGATTTATTAAATCAAACCGATCCACCAGCTTTCAAACTGGCATCCTATGAAATCAATCATTTGCCTCTTTTGCGTCACACAGCTTCTTTTCAAAAGCCCATCATTTTCTCAACAGCCGGGGCCACTATTGCAGATGTTCATGAAGCATATGAGGCGGTTACAAGCGTGCAAAACGATCAGGTCGCCATCATGCATTGCGTCGCAAAGTATCCAGCACCTAGAGCTTACACGAATCTTCGTGTGCTCCAAACCTTAGCCGCCGCTTTTCCTGAGGCAGTCATCGGCTTTTCCGATCATAGTGAGCATCCTACTGAAGCCCCTGTTGCTGCTGTGAAGCTTGGGGCAGCCATGATTGAAAAGCATTTTACGATAGATAAGACGCTGCCTGGCGCCGATCATTCCTTTGCACTCGATCCCGGAGAATTAAAGGAAATGGTCCAGCATATTCGAGCGGCAGAAAAGGACCGAAATCAATCAGAAACAGACGCTCATTCTGTGTCAGAGGAGCTCCTTGGCAGTTCTTTTAAAACGACAACAGCCATTGAAGGGCAGATTCGTGAATTTGCGTATCGAGGGATTTTTACGACAAAAGGGATTGCAAAGGGCGAGACTTTGACTGAAGAAAATCTAGCCGTATTACGTCCAGGACAAAAAAGCCAAGGTCTGCATCCGCGGTACATGGAGATTTTACTTGGCGTCAAGGCTGTCAGAGACATTCCAGCCCATACAGGGGTTTCGTGGAAAGATGTGCTCATGCAGGAGTCTACAAATGATCAATGATGTGCTCTTTGTCATACAGGCTAGAATGGGCTCAACAAGACTGCCAAAAAAGGTGATGAAGCCGATCGGAGATATGGCATTGATCGATTTCATCGTTGAACGGGTAAAGCAATCAGATCATTACAATCACAAAACGCAGAACCTCATGATCGCCACAACAGTCGAAGCAGAAGATGATCTATTGGCTCATTATTGTTTATCAAAGGGCTATAAGGTATTTCGTGGCAGTGAGATGGATGTATTGCAGCGATTCGCAAAGATAGCTCAACATTTTGAACCACAAACCATTGTACGTTTAACGGGAGATAATCCATTTATAGATCCGGCGCTTTTGTCGAAAATGCTTGAAGAACATAGACGGAAGAAGGCTGATTATACGTATACGACTGGAACGCCACTCGGTATTTCCGGGGAAATGATCAACGCAACTATTTTATGTGAAATCGACAATTTTCCCCTTACGCAGCCGGAGCGTGAGCATGTCACGCTGTATATCCGAAAGCACCCTGAGCAATTTCAACTGCAATTATTCACACCGCCCAAAGAACTCGCATATCCTGCTTATCGATTCACGATTGATACAGAAGAAGATTATGTATTTGCTACCCGTTTACTTGAGAAAGCCGGTGGATCTATTACTGTGCCTACGGCTGAGCTTATCGTCATTTGTGAACAAGACCCTAATATTGTTCGGTTGAATCAATTTGTGAGACAGAAGGATGCTGAATGAATAAAAAAATCATGATTGTTGTGTACGGTGGTTTTTTAAGAGGAATGGGGCATGTCGTTAGAATGAAACGGCTGGCAAAGGAACTGATTCAAGAAGGAAACGACTTATATTTCTATACAAATGACCAGATTTGTGTAGAAATGCTCTCGCATCCAGCATGGCACGTTCATTTGGTGCAGGAATCAAACGTATTCCTTCAAATGGAGCAGGACATAAAAGAGCTAAATCCTAATCTTCTGCTAATCGATGTCCTTGATTGTGACCTTCAGTTCCTTCGATCGATCAAAGCGTCCTCCAGAAATGCAAAACTGGTCTTATTTGAAGAAGAAAGAACAGAAGCTTGCCAGCTTGCTGATGCTGTCGTAAACGGCATTTATGGTGGACTGGATGAAAAGCATCTGCAAGTAAATGGAACGGACTATTTTTATGGAACACCATATTTATTGTTAGATCACGAGATCAGCAAATTAAAAGACACATATGAGGTTCGCAAAGAATGTAAGAAGGTGGTGATCAGCCTTGGAGGCAGTGATCCAAGCGGATTATTAACAAAGGCTGTATCAGCACTTCTCGAAGCCTGCCATTTACACATTCTAGCGGTTACAGGAAAAGCCTCTCGCATCGAAGAAGAAATCGAGGCTGCACATATTCAATTCATTCGTCATACGGATCAATTACCTGCCCGTCTTGCAGAAGCCGATCTAGCGATTGTTGCTGGCGGGATGACGTTATATGAGGCCGTTTGTATCGGAGTGCCCAGCATTGTCCTTTCGCAAGTAGACCACCAAGCAGTAACAGCCACTCGTTTTGCACAAAAGGGAGCCTGTCACCATCTTGGATTAGGTAGCCTTGTGGACGAAAAGGATATATGGCGTGCTACTCGCAGACTATCCGGCAGCTACTTTCTCCGCAGGAGCATCCATCTCAATGGACGGTCACTCATTGATGGAAAAGGAACCGAACGAGTGAAAAACATTCTTATACACCTCATGAATCATCACCAAAAAGAACATAAGGATGTGTAGATGTGAAGGGAGTTATTTTAGCAGGAGGAAAGGGATCACGACTGGCACCTTTAACAAAGATTTTCAATAAGCATTTATTGCCGGTTGGCCCATATCCGATGATTTATTGGTCATTGTTCAAATTGAAAGAAGCGGGAATATTGGATGTAATGGTCATATCACAAGCAGAACAAATCCCGCTGTTTCAAAAGCTACTTGAAGGCGATCAGGAACTAGGGATGAACATTGTGTATCAGGTCCAGCCTGAAGCTTCTGGAATTTCGGACGGCTTATCCTACGCAAAGCCCTTTGTAGAAGGGGAAAAGTTTGTGCTAATGCTTGGTGATAATGTATTTGAGGATTCGCTAACCCCTTTTGTTGAAGCTTTTCAGCAGCAAGAAAGCGGAGCGAAGGTTCTGTTGAAAGAAGTGGCAGATCCAAAGCGGTTTGGTATTGCAGAAATTGATGCCACCCACCACCGAATTTTATCAATTGAGGAAAAACCGGAGCATCCGCGTTCATCCTACTGCGTCACGGGTATCTATTTTTATGATCAAGAAGTCTTTCAATATATTGAGAAAATCTCGCCGTCAGATCGAGGCGAATTAGAGATTACAGATGTAAACAATCTCTATATCTCAAATAGCCAGCTGACCTATGATATGTTAAAAGGGTGGTGGATTGATGCAGGAACACATGAATCTCTCCACCAAGCATCGACGAAAATGTTTGAAACGATGAAGAAAAAAGAGGGATACGAATGACGAAGTCTTATTTAATTACAGGCGGAGCTGGATTTATTGGACTGAATTTTGTGAAGCTGTTGCTTCAGGAAACAGATGTCCGGCTCACTGTTTTTGACAAGTTAACATATGCCAGTCATCCAGAGGAGATGGAGGAATTATTAAAGCTGTCTCATTTTCGTTTTATTCAAGGGGATATCGCTCTTCAACATGAGCTAGATCAAGCGTTTGATGAAGTCTATGATGCCATCATTCATTTTGCAGCGGAATCCCATGTTGATCGCAGTATTGAATCGGCAGAGCCTTTTATTCAAACAAATGTCCTCGGTACCTATCGTATGCTTGAAGCGGTCTTAAAAGGAAAGGCGAAAAAACTTATTCATATTTCAACAGACGAAGTATATGGAGATTTAGAGCCAGATGATCCTGCTTTCACAGAACAAACACCACTTTCACCGAATAATCCTTATTCAGCAAGCAAGGCAAGCTCAGACCTGCTTGTAAAATCTTATATCCACACTCACCAATTACCCGCAATGATCACAAGATGTAGCAACAACTATGGACCGCATCAGCATGAAGAGAAATTAATACCGACGATTATTAGAAAAGCAATCAATGGAGAAAAGATCCCGATTTATGGGGACGGCCAGCAGATTCGCGATTGGCTGTATGTAGAGGATCATGCGAGAGCTGTAAAGCAGGTCCTTGAAAACGGAACAGCTGGGCAAGTGTACAATATTGGCGGCGGCAACGAGAAAACGAATCTCGATTTGACCAAAACCATTCTGACGCAGCTCGGGATCAGTCATGACCGTATTGCGTTTGTTGAAGACCGTAAAGGACATGACAGACGGTATGCGATTGACGCCAGTAAGCTAAAACGGGAGCTTGGCTGGACGCAGGAGACATCATTTGAAGCAGGTATTGAAAAAACGATCAATTGGTATCATGCCAAATATGATCAGAGCGAAGAAGGGTGACGGATGAAAGTTTTAATCACCGGTGCAGGCGGGCAACTAGGGAAAGAATTGAGCAGACAGCTCAAGGAGAAAGACATCACCGTCATTGCCTTAACGAGGAGCATGCTCAATATCGCAGACCAGCAAGCAGTCAGACACGCGATGAGACACTTTCGCCCTAATATTGTTGTCAGTGCAGCAGCATATACCTCTGTAGATCAGTGTGAAACAGAAACGGAAAAGGCGTATCTTGTTAATGGCATTGGCGCCTACTATACAGCGCTGGAGGCTAAGAACATAGGGGCTGATGTGCTACATGTCAGTACAGATTATGTGTTTGACGGGCAAGCAGACACGCCTTACCAAGTCGATGCACAGCCAGATCCTCACACCATTTATGGAAAAAGTAAAAAGCTTGGTGAGGAATTGCTTCATCTAGTATCAGACGAAGTGAAAATTATCCGTACATCGTGGCTATACGGACATGAGGGACATAATTTTGTGAATACCATCCTTCGGCTCGCAGAAACAAAGGATCATTTGCGCATCGTGAATGACCAAATAGGCTCACCTACTTATACAAAAGATGTCGCAGAGGCCATCATTCATTTATTTGATCAACAGGCAGGAATTTATCATGTCAGTAACCGAGAAAGCTGTTCCTGGTTTGACTTTGCGTCAGAAATTGTGACAAAAAGCGGCCTGTCTACGACCATTGAGCCAATTTCCACAGAAGAGTACGGCTTCCAAACACCTCGTCCAGCCTATTCTGTGTTAGACCTTCAAGCGATTGAAGCCACAGGCTGGAAGCCGAGACATTGGAAGGATGCGCTTCACGAATTTTTGCAGAAAGAAGGGAGATGGCATCAGCATGATTGATGGTGTACAAACGAAAAAACTCATGAAACATTGTGATGATCGCGGCTTTTTTGCAGAGCTCATTCGAGATGATGAGCCCATGCTGCAACGTTTTGGGCAGGCATCGTGGTCGAAAAGCTTTCCAGGTGTGATCAAAGCCTTTCATTATCATGAAAAGCAAGATGACGTTTGGTTTTTCCCAGCAGGTCATGCTCAGGTCGTTTTATACGATTTGCGTGAGGACTCTCCTACAAAGGGTCAAACCGATGTGTATTATATGGGGGAAGACAATCCAATGCTCCTCCTCATCCCAAAGGGTGTCGCACATGGCTACCGGGTACTAGGCGAGACGCCGCTGCAAATTGTCTATTTCACGACAGAATCCTATGACCCGAAAAACCCAGATGAAAAGAGAATCGCTTGGAATGACGAGACAATCGGATTTGATTGGGAAACGACATTTAAATAAAGAACAAAGGCCTTTCGCAGGAGAAAGGTCTTTTTTTGTTGAAATACATTCTATAAGTGTCATTTTATGTATTTTTCTAAGTTAAGCAGAAAAGGGATGTGGATGAGTTTGTCTAAAAGAATTGCATTTGTAACAGGGGCAAGTACAGGGATTGGAAAGGCAATCGCCATAAAGCTTGCCGCCCAGGACCATGTAAAGGTCATCATCAATTCTAGAAATCAATCCTTACTAGAAGATGCGCGGCAGCATATTGAGCGTATGGCAGAAACAAAGGAGCCAGTGTCTCTTTTCTGTGGTGATATGTCGCATGAAGGAGTGCGAGCTGAGGCCTTTTCGGCAATAGATCAAGAGTTTGGCAGACTGGATGTGTTGATTAATAACATTCCAGGAGGGAAGCCAGATACTTTTAATTCATGTGAAAGTGAGCAGATGCTGGCAGCATTTTCTCAGAAAGCCCTAGCGTACATTGATATGATGAAACGTGCGGCAGCGATGATGAAAAGACATGAATATGGCCGGATCATTCAAATTGTCGGGAACCTTTGGAAGGAACCTGGTGATCAAATGTTTACGAACAGTATGATGAATGCAGCGATTATCAATGCTAGTAAAAATGCAGCCACACAGCTTGCGCCTTCAGGGATCACAGTGAATTGTTTAAACCCAGGATTTATTGCTACAGATCGATATGAACAGTTTATCGAAAACATGATGCGTGAGCAGTCATTATCACGCGAAGAAGCTGTACAGGCTGTTGCGTCAGGAATCCCGATGCAAAGAGTAGGTTCAGCGAGTGAAATGGCTTCATTGGCGGCATTTATTGCTTCAGAGGAAGCCTCGTATCTCACCGGACAGCAAATATCTGTCGATGGTGGTTCGATGAAAAGTATATAAATATGAAAAACCCGCTATATGCGGGTTTTTTGTTGAAAACGAATCGGCAGTATATGCAGCCGATCGATAAAAAGGGCAAGCTGTTCAATTGGCACCACCATTGAGATGCGGACATGATGTCTTCCATGTGTTCCAAACACACCCCCAGGCGTCACGACGACATTTGCATGCTCGAGTAAATAGTCGGCAAATGCATGAGAATCCTCGAAATCATCAGGAATCGGTGCCCACAAATAAAAGGCGCCGGCTGGACGTTCAATGGTCCAGCCAAGCTGCTTCTCCGCTTGACGGATGAAGAAAGCCATTCGTTCAATGTAGACTTCTTTCAATGATTGAATATGACAGTCATCACTTTGTAAAGCGACGGTGGCGGCATGTTGAAATCCACCATACATACTGACAAACACATGATCCTGGAAGGCGTTAATGGCATGAATGATGTCCTCATTGCCTACAGCAAAAGCGACTCTCCATCCTGCCATATTGAATGTTTTGGATAAAGAATATAATTCCACTCCTACGTTTTTCCCAAGAGGAGCCTTTAGAAAGCTCACTGGTTTTTGCTCATAATGAAAGGAACCATAAGCAAAATCATGAATCACATGCAGATCGTGAGCGGACGCAAATTCTGCAGCCTCTTCAAAAAAAGCTTCATTCGCCACAGCACCAGTTGGGTTATTCGGATAATTTAAGAAAAGCACCTTTGCCTTTTTTAACACGTCTGGATCAATTGAAGAGAAATTCGGCAAATAGCCATTTTTCTTTTCAAGCTGGATGCAATGTGGCTTTGCGTCCGCCATCAAGATACCTGAATGATATTCTGGGTATCCCGGATCGGGGACGAGGGCAATATTCCCTGGATCAAGCAGGCACTGACTCATCACATAAAGCCCTGTTTTTCCTCCATTGAAAAGGGCAATTTCCTTCTTCGGGTCAACCTCAATGCCGAATTCCTTTCTGTAGAAATCTGCAATGGCTTGCTTGAAAAAGTCAAAGCCTCTAAAAGGTGCATATTGCTGAAATTGCAAAGAGCCTGCTGCCTCTTGAAGGGCATTCACAATGTGTGCCGGAGTAGGAAGATCAGGATTTCCCTGACCAAGGTTCACAATGTTCGCTCCGTGTTGTGTTTTATGCGCAATTTTCTCAAATACGGTTCCAAATTTTTGTTCTGGCAGCCGTTCAATCATGTTAGATGGTAAGATCTTCACCACGACATCCTCTCTTTCTTATCCCTTCACTAATTCATCCATTAACTGAATGGCTGCCTGCTTTTGAATGTTACGGATGGAGGCGGCAACATCCTGAGAAGACGACCCTTTTAATTCAAGAGACACGATGCCATTAAATGCTTCAAATAAAGATAGATCTACAAAGGTTCCTTTAGGTGGGACAGATTCGCTGATGATGACAGTATCTCCAACTAAAGTGTCCTGCGGAATATGCACATGATCAATGGTGATGTGTGTGGCCTCAGGCGGAATGTGTCCGCTCTCTTTGAAATGCTGAGGGTATAAATGACAGTCTGCTACATAATGCGTATGTCCAGAAAGTAGTTCTTTTGGCAAATTAGCTTTTTTTCCATCGACTAATACATCAATCAGCAACTTAGCCATATCCACCCCAAAGACCTTTTTGATATTCGGAATCATATTCCAGCCAGCAAATCTAGCTGCTGATTCGATCAGTCCGGTTTCTCGATGTTTCATAAGCTTGATTTCTGTATGAGTGGCACAGTTTTCAAGACCTAATCCTTCATTTGCTTTCTTCGCTGCCTCAATGATGATTTGCTGTGCTTCATTGTCTAGGATCGACGGAGTGATATGAGCCGTTTCTGTAAAGCCGATTTGAGGGGTCTTATCATGAATGACATAAGGGATATATTCACCCTCAACAACTAATCCTTCTACACTGACATAATCAGAATAGCCGTCGTCTTGATACCAATCCTCGTAAGCGCCCTCTAAGTACGTTTCAGCGACAAACGGTGCTTCATACGTCACAGCGTTTGGAACGGGAATGGTTTGCAAATAGGATTGTACGTTTAAAAAGAGATCATCACTGCCGGATCGGTCATGAAAAAGGGTCACGCCAATGGAGCTTGCTAAATATGTAGGCTTTAAAATAAGCGGTGTACCAATATGTTCAATGGCTTGCTGAAAATCAGCTAAAGTCGTGACAGGCTGAGTTTTTACTGCTTTGACCCCAGCTGCGTTGAATGCAGCCCTCATTTGGCTTTTATCACGCGCTAATTCAGCTGCCTTTACCCCAGCGCCGCGCAGCCCAAGTCGCTCTGCGGCTTTTGCCATTGGTGCAATAAATAATTCATTATTGGTGGTGATCGCATCCGCTTTGAAAAAGGAAGCGACGCGAACTAGGTCGTCCACCACCTCTTCCTCGGATTTTAGATAATCATCATGTGCCCAGTAAATCGAATCTGGGTGTTCAAAAGAAGGGTTTTTGTCAAAATAATCTCGATCTTTGATGACCGCAATAGAGTATTTTTCGATTAGCTCAGCGTGTCCCTTTGTAATGGCAAATGGTCTCGGGATATAAGAAACGATATGATACGATGCAGCCACGCTTTCGTAAAACATATGGGGCGGGCATCCTCCTAGATCAGCAATAACAAGTACGGTTTTTTTACTCAATGAAAGCACTCCTTTTTATCTAGCGGTGTAACCGCCATCTGCTGTGACAACACTTCCAGTCATATAGCTGGATAGATCAGAGGCGAGAAACAGCATGACGCTCGCAATTTCTTCGGGTTTTCCGAGACGAAGTAATGGGTTCACCTTTGCTTTTTCCTTTTTAACAACCTCAAGGCTTTCTGAATGATTGTCTGAAAAGGATTTTTCATTTAATGGTGTATCAATAATGCCTGGGGCGATACAGTTCACTCTGATTTGATGGGCGGCATAGTCGACCGCCATCGATTTGGTGAGCTGGATGACACCGCCCTTTGTTGCGTTATAGGCAGGGATGTCAGGCCAGCCGACAAGACCCCCGACAGATCCGGTATTGATAATACTTCCGCTTTTCTTTTCAAGCATATGCGGCAAAGCATGCTTACTCATGAGAAATACACCCGTCAGGTTGACCTGTACAATGTGATTCCAATCCTCCAGCGTCATCTCGTGAACGGGAGAGACAATTTCAATGCCTGCATTGTTAATCAGCACATCGATTGTCTCAAACTGGGTCAGCACAGACTGAACGGTTTTTTGACAGTCAGACTCATTCGTAATATCTGTTTTGAAAAACGCAACATGCTCGTGCGCCAATGATTCGACGAGCTGTTTGCCGCTTTTTTCATTGATGTCAGCCACTGCGACTTTTGCTCCGTGCTCAAGGAAAAGCTTGACTGCGGCAAGCCCAATTCCCGATGCACCTCCTGTAATCAGGACGACTTTTCCGTCGAGGTTCATTTCTTCACCTTAGACGCTTTTGGCTTCAACCGATTATAGCGGGGAGGGAAGAAGAGGTTAATAGACTTTGAGGCTTCCGGCTTTGGATTTATCGCCCCGTGGTCTTCCCTAGGGTCACAAAAGTAGGTAGTACCAAATTCCATTCTCTCTGTAAAGCCTTCAATCGTCATATCATAACCTCCGCTAATGCAAATGCCGATTTGTTCATTCCGGTGTTTGTGAAAAGGCATTTCTCCGCCATTACCAGGAATGTTGGCTATCATGAGCTCCATCCAATCCTCAACAAAAAAGGTCACTTCCATGCCAGGAAGTAAATCCCGTGTTTTGAAAATGTCTAAGAAATAAGTAGGAGGCGCCGTATATTCCTCGCCATCTTTTAATCTCTTAATATCAATAGCAATCACTTCTTCATCTGTCAGGTTAGAAGCGCCGTGAGGGACAAAAGGTGGTGCGATATACGCTGATTCTAAAGGGGTAAGCAATTGGGTCGATGGGCCGACTGTCATTTGAAGCTCGCCTTTTAATACGATGCCGATTTGTGCTTCGGGATGCTCGTGAGGTTTAATGATCGTGTGAGGAGGAATGTATGAGATGAGCACTTCCGTATCACCTCTGACCGTGGAATATTGTGTGACACCATTCTCCCATTCTATTTTTTTGGCTTGTGGAAAATATCGTTCTTGCGTTTTTTGTTCAGTTTGCATATTATATCTCTCCTTTTCCGAATATGGACCAGCTCATAGGAATGCTTTTAAACGTTCGAACGAAGGTGAGGCCATATGTGGCTCTGGCTACCTCATTGGTTAAAGCGAAATCAAATTCGCCGTCTCTTACTTTTTGTGCGGCAGTACTTGTCGAATTGACTAGCTCAAATTCAGCATTTTGGTGAATGAAATATTGAATCAAATTGACAGGTGCAGGGTGAGAGACAATTTTTAAATGGTGGAGCATTTGTTCTTGAAATGGAAAATCTGGTCTGACAGCCAAGCCATACATGGGTGTGTCACATCTGAAAATTTGTAAGAGCTGCAGGTCAGGTCTCATGTAGAAGTGTTTGATTCCTTCGTATGCGTGTGGAACGAGAGTGTATTGGAGTGCGTGAGAGAGAGTATGTTCAATGCAAGTTTCGAATGTGTCATAAAGGGATAGTTTCGTATGAGTGCCGAGAGTAGTGGTGGAATGAGAGATGAAGTGTTTTGCTGCGTATTCACTGCTTGTCCCCTTAGGGCCTAGTGTATTGACTGTAAACATCTTAGGTGAAACGATGGGCTCTTCTTTGAAATGAAAAACATCATTCTTTAAGATCATGTTTACCATCCAATCTTTTTCAAATTTTTACTAGATTATAAAAAATAAAATTGGCAATTGTCAACAAAATTTATAAAAAATGTATTTTATGATGATATTAAAAATTGATCTAAAAAACTGCACATACCTAGATGTGCAGTGAATTGAACTTACGTTTCAAATGTGTTTTTATGTTTCTGCTGTAAGGTTCGTTCACGTTTATAGCTGACGAAGCTAATAAGAAAACCAACAAGCGTAACGAGAGCACATACAAGTCCTACCGTATGATAGCCGAAATGGACATAGACAGGTCCCATAAGAGCGGAACCAAGCATAACGGCAAGATTGGACGCAAGGCTGTAAAAAGCCATCACTTTGCCTCGGTGGGTTTGGGAGCAGTCACTTAGAACAGTGCTCAAAAGCGTGACAGATAAACTTTGCATGGCACCCCAAATAAATAGGGCAAAAATCAGCAATGTCCATGAGAAAGGAGCATAAGGAAGTAAGGCGAGAACGAGCGTAATGCCGCCCAGCACAAAGAAAAGAGAACGAGTTTTGCCAAACCAGTCTGCTAATTTCCCTGTAAATACACTCATGGAAAAACCGACACCGTAAGCCATGATCAGAAGTCCTGCCGTCGATTGCCCTCCAGAAAACAAACTTTGTAGATACGCTCCTAAAAACGAGTACATGCCATAAAATCCAAGCATATTACAAAATGTCACGGTCAAATAGGCGGGGACACGATCAATTTTCAAAGCTCCCCATAAAGAGCCAGCTTTCTCCCTAGCTTGAGGTGTTCCTGTATTCGCTGTGGCGGTTTGTTTACGAGATTCAAGGATGACGAGCAGCAGGACAATGAGACTCATGATGGCGAAAATCCAAAAGGTCCATCGCCAGTTTAAACTTTGCCCGATGAAGGCGCCAATTGGTACACCAAGGACAAGAGAAAGAGACCAACTCGACACAATGAGCCCCATCACTTTGCCTCGATATTCATAAGGAACCCGGTCACCCACGAGCGCATAGGCTGTTGGCACAAATACACCGGTCGCCAGCCCAGAAATAGCACGGCCTGCAAAAAATACGGCCAGATTCGGGGCAGCCGCACACATTACGGTGCCAATCAAAAAGAAAGAAAGTCCGATAATCAGGCATAGCTCCCTTGAATACCGGTCCCCTAAAGGAACAAGCAGCGGGGCTCCAACCAGCACAGCTAACCCATAAATGCTGATGGAAAGGGCGAGAATATCAAGAGAGTGCTGAAAAGAGTTTGATAAATCAGGCAGCAGTGGTGAAATCACCAGTTCTTCCGATCCCGCCGCAAAGACGCCAAGTGTGAGCGCAATGGCAAGTGTGATGGGAAATGTTTTAGAAGCCTGGCTGTCTAAAGATTCTTTCATCAGGTGATCCCTCCAAACTTGCTTTTTCATTCAATTCCGTTAAAATAAATTCTACCATTATTTAGTTTTATTTTACATTTCGCATCATAAGTATTATCATAAAATACTTTTCAAATGGAACGATTTTTGGATAGGAGAGGTACGAATGAAAATCACCGATGTTGATGTGCATATTTTAAATGAATTGAAAGAAGATGCCCGCTTATCTATGAGGGAATTGTCCAAGCGGGTCAATTTATCCGCACCTGCGGTAGCAGAAAGAGTGCGTAAATTAGAAGATGCAGGGATTATCGAAGGGTATTCGGTTCAGGTTAACTATAAAAAATTAGGGCTTATGATTGACTGCCTGCTGGAAGTCACAGTGCTAAACGGGGAGTATCAACGTTTTGTGGCTTTTATGAATCAGCACCCACGCGCTTTTTTTGCTTATCGAGTGGCAGGGCAGTCATGCTTTTTCATTAAGCTGTCAGTCGTTTCCCTTGAAGAAATTGAAGCCTTTATTCAGGCAGTGTCTGGGTTTACAAAAACAGTATCTCATATCGTCTTATCAGAGCACTCTTTTTCTCATCCCATTCAGGAACGTGTGAAACCAATAGAAGAGCCAGAAATGACCGTGGTGAAATAAAAAGTTTCAGATTGTTGACACAGGGCTAAAATGATCTTTATTTTAGCCCTGTGTCTTCTTTTCAGCTCAGCGTGATAGAAAACCTTTGAAGTCTAGGAAGGGCGAGCGCCGGAGCGGAGCGAATTTGACATTCGTGAGCATTGGAGCGCAGGACTGACAACGAATGCGAGGGTTTGTCTACACGCTGAAAGGACCTGTCTCAGGTCCTTTTTATTCGTTTATCTGACTGATAGCTCATAATTGTAATGATAAGACCAATAAATGTCACAGCTGCAGCAAATAACGAAACAAGCTGTAAATGTGTTTTCGATAGCAAGACCGCCAAGCGCTGCACCGCCGGCATTCCCTATATTAAAGGCAGAATGGCTGAGGGCATATATAGAAAATAAAATTCTGTATTTCAAGATATCTTAAACAGACTAAATGTATTTATAAAAATGTGAATTGTTAATAAGGTATTATGGCTGATGTGAGTTTGTTGATGTGGATTTATATTAATCTTTAAAGTCTCTCAACCTATTGATATATATGCATCGACAAGGTCTTTTATGATTTCCCTTATATTTTTTGTCTTTTTATTGTGTATTTTTATATTAATGGTTACTTTAATCTATCTTGTTAATTACACATTATTGGCTTACTAATAAGCTTTCATTTATCAATTTATTTATTTAATTTGTTTCCAAAAAAATAACCTTTTTATGCTAAAATATTCGTATAGTAATAATTTGGGTTTAAAGGAGTTAATTCTTTTGAAGCTTTTAAAAGTAATAGATTACGCAGCATTAATGGATATGCACAGAACAAGAAGCAAAGAAAGTCACTATAATAACCTGCCTATTGACGTAGGTAATAGGGGTCGTTTTTTTAGTACTCAGCCAATTGATTTAGAATTTCACATCGATAACCATACAACAAACTTAAAAAGTGGAATATTTTCTTTTAATTCAAGCATCAAATCTGGTGTAGATAAGAATGACAAGGTTTCTGGGGAAGTGTTTTTACGAAAAGAGTCAAAATACAAGCCCAATGTAATCTTCGTACATGGATGGCGTATGGATTCATACGACAGAATCAAGAAGATTTATCACGATAAGATCGTTAAAAGTTATGATTGGAATATGTATTACTACACGTTGCCTTATCATTTCGATAGGGAACCGCAAAATTCAACATATTCTGGTGAACACATGATTAGCGCCAATATAAGTCGAACAGTGCAATCCTCCCAGCAAGCTATTGTTGAACTTAGAGGGCTGATTAAATGGATCAAGGAAAATGAAGGTGGGGAAATAATCGTAGTTGGTATTAGTTTAGGAGGGTGGCTAACAAACTTATTAGCAACAGTCGAGAAAGACGTGAATATTGTTGTATCAGCTTTTTATGCGAATAATATTGCGCATTCCATCTGGAACACTCTTCCTGGGAAGTATATACGAAGAGATCTGGAGGAACATGGGACAACGTATGAAGAACTCGACAAAGCTTGGGATATTATCAACCCTAGTAAAGCAAAACTTCTCGTAGACAAAGAAAATGTACTCTTAATATCAGGAAAATATGACATGTATATCGACATAAACGATGCTGATACTCTGTGGAATAGCTGGAATCAACCTAAAAGGCACGTATACAGTTGTGGGCATGCTGGAATTGTTCTATCTAGAAATAGAATAGCAGCTGACACACTTCAATTTATTGAAAGTAGGCTAAGGAAATAAAATGATGTTCATCCTAACTGCATTGTTGTGGGCCATGAGTTTAGTTTTGTTTCTTACTTATCCTGAAAATGAAAAAACAAGATGGGGTAGCTTTATTGGATTTTTTGGTGGTTTTGGTGGTTTAAGTGTAATTTTGTCGTATTACTTGGATGGTTCATCTAGCCATCTACAGCTAATCCATTACATTACATCATCTATTGGACACTATGGAACAGCATATGCAATCATGATTTTCGGCCTTGTGTTTTCAGAAATAATCAAAAGTAAAAAGCAAAGTTTCATTTGGAAAATAATTTTGTTCATACCCGTAATCATTATGCAAATTTACTTTACGGAATTCCCTCTATGGCAAACACATCATGTAGTTCTTTCATTATGGGTCGTACCATACGTCTTTATTTCTTTAGGATTGATGGTTTATGCAGCATATACAGATAAGAGTATAACAAGCAAAAGACAAAAAATTTATACTTGTCTAGTTATTGTACCAACACTCTTATTCGCGGTATTCACCAATATAATTTTAGAAGCCTTTGGAATATTTGGTGTGTGGATGCTAAACCCTTGGGTAATAGCTATTGCTTTTGTATTATTTGTTTATTTTATAATCAAATATGGCTTCCTGGGAGTACAAATAAAGTTTGAAAAACAAAGAAGAGACTTAACCATGAAGGCAGTAACATCTGGTACTGCCTTATTAAATCATTCAATAAAAAATGAAGTAGCAAAAATAGATCTTCTTGCAAATGACCTCAAAGAGTCAAAATTTGGGGAAAACCAGGAATCAGTTGATATGATTCTTAAATCAGCCACTCACTTGTTTGAGTTGTCGAGCCGTATTCAAAGTAAACTAGATATTATGGAATTAAAGGAAACAGAATTTAATATTATAGACCTTGTTAATTCAAGTGTTGAACTACTTCAGCCACAGATCAGCACTGTACAATTAAAGAAATTATTTGAAGTGGATGCGAATATCTATGCAGATCCTATTCACTTGCAAGAAACGTTATTAAATTTAATGGAAAACGCGATGGAAGCAATGAAGGATAATAAACAGATAAAGATCAGAGTCTACCAGGTGCGTCGTAAATTACATATTGATGTCGCTGATAATGGAAAGGGCGTTAATAAAGAAATGCAGGCCAAAATGTTAGACCCGTTTTTCTCTACAAAAAAGAAGGTTGGAAATTTTGGTCTTGGCTTAACATATTGTTATAACGTCATGACAAAACATAACGGCAGCATAAAAGTAAATAGCCAACTAGGAGAGGGAACAACTATAACCTTAACTATTCCTAGAAACAGAGTTAGCAACTTAAAATCAAGTTCGAAAAAAGAAATTGTTGGTGAAAGCTATGGATAATAGGATCAAGGTAATGATTGTTGAGGATGATCCAGTGTGGATGAAGGGTATTAGCGACTTAATTTCGAAAGAAAAAGATATGGTTGTTGTAAAAAAAGCTTTCACAAAAAGTGAAGCCTTGCAGCTGGAGAATCATGAAATTGATATTATACTTATGGATTTAACTTTATCTGAAGATGAGGAATTAGGCGGTTTAGATTTATCAAAAGAGTTGGTTGAAAGAGGTTTCCAGAAGATCATCATGCTTACTTCCTGGGAAGAGCCTGCAATCATTCTAGAGTCATTTGATCAAGGGGCCATGAATTACATTAACAAGTCATCGTACAAAGATATCCCAAAATTTATTAGAGAAGCTTTTATAGATAAGGTTACATTAAATGCTGATGTTTCAAGCCTGTTGATTAATGAACTGCGTATGGAGAGAAAAGCTAGCATATTAACTCCGGCCGAAAGAGAGGTTTATAAATTAAAAGAAAAAGGGTTAACAAGAGTGCAGATCGCGGAACATTTGTTTAAATCGGTCGAAACAATAAAAAAACAGTTGAAGACGATAAAGGAGAAACTTAAATAAAGGGGGGGTATAAAATTAACCCTCCCTTTTTGTTTTATCATCTTGTAAAGTAATATTCGTAATCGAATTTAAAAATGCCCTCAATAAGTCACGTTCCTTATCACTTAATTCGTTGAAGGATTGTATGAGGGGGCAATATTGTTCATATGTGAAAGAACAGTAGTTGATAAAAATGATTGAATAAACTCTATTTCGCCACCTGACATTTATTAAGTACATGCATAAGCTTTTCATTAATCTGAGCACTATCATCAATTTCAGGGAAGAGAGATTTAGGCAGAACTTCATAAAATATTTAAAGCATTGCAAATTTTAATCAGTGTCTCGATGTTTGGGTGAGGAAGTCCCCATTTCAATTTTACTTATAGAGGATTGGGAGACTCCTGAAAGGCGAGAGAATTCAGTAGATGATATCTTTAATGCTTGCCTGCGTTTGAGAATTCTTCTTCCTATTTCATTTTGTAATTCGTTCATAAGATCCACGCACCAATGTTTGTTATTAATTTAATAATAGCAGAAAAAGGTGAGATATTTTAATTTCTGATGAATATTCCTGAAGGAATAAAAGTTTTGAAAAATACCTTAAGGAGTTGAAAACAATAAAGAACATCGTTAAAGAAAAGAGAAAAGAAAAAGGGTGGACCCAGTTTCAGTTGGCAGCAGTATCCGGGGTTTCACAAGCAACCATCTCTAAGATTGAGAATGGTGACTATAATAAATCCTCTCTTGCTGTGATGATGAAAATCGCGCAAACATTAGGAATAAAGACAGAGGATTTAACAGAAAATTTATAAACGGTGGTGCAACATTACATATGAGACAGGTGCAAAAAATGTCAGAAGAAAAAATGGTAAGATTTGAATTTGTTGATCTTGCTAATACAGTGACGATTAAGACCTTTAATAAAGAGATTTATGTTCTGAAATCAAGTTTATTTGTTCAAAATGTCCATAATAATCAAGTCTTAAGATTGCATGAAATTTATTATGATATAAGAACAGTAAGAACAATAGAAGGCAAAGTTCTTGCTAAACGCAAGAATAGAAATAGTGAACTGGTTAAGGTTGGTAGGTCAAGATCAGTTAGTTATAGAGAGCAAGTTAAACTGTAATTGTTATTAAAATGTTCTTTTTAAAAAAATTATGCGTGGTGCTTGGTCGAAGATCACCAACCAAGTTAACTATACGACTAATCTAGTTAGTGGGGAGAAGCTTAAAATCCACTTGTGATCCAATTCGTGACTGAGGTTTTCTATTTATGATAGGAAATCCAAGGTTGTTGGTACATGCCAAAAACCAACATTATAAAAAGAGATAATACGAATAAATATGGAAGTTACATTTCTTGTACCATATAATGTATTTTAAGTTGGTTTCCATATTTAATTGTAGCATCTACAGTCTTTTATTACGGCATTCATTCTAACTTGACGTGCCATGAGATGAACTAAATAAATAGCAAGAAAAAAGAGTATTTCTTAAAAAGGAATACTCTTTTTTTATTAAAAAGGGTGAGGATATGTATAAGAAATTATTATTAAGGCGTTTATTGATTGTTTTAAGTTTAATTGTTATAGCTTCTTTAATGCTTTCCACAAATGATAACCCAACCACTAATTATACAGCCAAGGGGATAGAAACATTTGGGATTAATAATGAGGGCTGTTTAGAAATGGATGGGAAAGAAAAATTGATTAATCATGTTGAAAAAAATTTTAAGAATTAGTTTTTGAAGAACAGATTGAAAGTAATGAATTTGAACTGTCATTTTTATTCAATCTTTTCAAGAAAAATACGGCGTATGCAGCTGCACCAAAAATTGAATATAAAGGGGCTATTAGATGATGAAGAGAAGAAAACATGGAAACGTGCTGAAGGAATCGGTACGGTGGCAACGCGCGATTCTATCATTGAGCTACTAATCAAACGTGGTTACATTGAACGTAAAGACAACAAGTTAATTTCAACGTAGCTGGGAAGAACATAAATTCAAATGATGCCGGATGATTATCTTCTTACTAAAATGCATGCAACAGTATATCTAGAGTTATTGCTGTTGGAAGTTGAAGCATGCAAAATGACGAAATAAGACTTTTACATGGAATTGAGGCTTTTTATCAATAAAACTTGTACTGACATTAAGAACAACATTAAGACAATAAATTTGAACGAGAAGTAATAGCAACTGGTAAACAGTGCGGGAAACCTATTCTTGAAAATTCTAAGGCTTATAGTTTTTGTTTAAGAAAAATTTGGAGAAATTGGGGGAGAAAAAAGCCACGCCAAAGGAAACGACCAAATTACTAAATGGATACTGTAAAAATGAAACTAAAGTCAAGCTTTGAAAATAAAAGAGTGGAATTTTCTGAGCAAAGACAGCCTCCTATTTAGGAGGTTTTTTTTCTTTCTTTACAATAGGAGGAGTCAATTTTGGTGAGGAGAAATATCTTATTGAAACTACCTAACACCTGGAATGTCTTGTTTATTGTATTTGCCGTAATCGTAATGATAGGTTTTTGTTATCTTGTTGCAAGCTTTCTTTCAAAAAACAAAAACAAGAGCAAATTCGTAAAGTCTAGCATTAAGGATATTGACTATATGGATGGTTTTCAGTTTGAGCAATACCTAGCATATATGTTTAGGACCAATGATTATAAGGTTCAGGTGACACCTGAAAGAAAGGATTTTGGGGCTGATCTCATCATAAAAAAATCAGGCGCAAAGATCGTAGTGCAAGCAAAGCGTCAAAAAGCTAAGGTCGGTATAAAAGCAATTCAGGAAATAGAGACCGCCAAAAATCACTATAAGGCTGAAGAGTCTTGGGTGATCACGAACAACTTTTATACAAAAGATGCGCGAGAACTGGCTGAAAGCAATGATGTTAAGCTTTTGGATAGATACAAACTCATTGAACTAATGACAGCACTCAATTTATCAGTAAGCCTGACAGCTGGTGAATTCAAACAGAAAGTAAAGGCAAAGCCGATCAAGTGTGTTTGTGGAGCTCAAATGGTCCGTAAAAAAAATAGACATTCTGGCCGTTCGTTTTATGGTTGCACAACGTATCCCAAATGCTCACATACAAAGCCAATCCTGTGAATTTTCTTTCTGACTTCATGAGTATCTATGTCTGTTGCTATTCAAATGAAAACCCCCATCTCTACGAGAAGGGGGGATTAACCAATGTGGCCGCCAACTGCCACACCAAGTGCATATCCAGTAATCAGCTGCCCTGAAGCAGAGATAGATACATGAAGGTCGTTTGCGACGTTTGGCAAAAGTCCCATAATGACAAATTCAGTCATACCAATCGAAAACGCACCGAGCGTTAAAGTAAAAATAGCGATGGGGAAGTATTTCATGATGTGATCACCTTTCTAAAAAATACATAAAAAGGCTTCGGAAAGATCCGAAGCCTTAAGAGTTTATCATACATGAAAATAAGACGCCAGCTGCTCGTTTGCTAAGCGGTTTCCGACAAAGAAGGAACCAAATTCGCCGTAGCGTGCACTGACTTCATCAAAGCGCATTTCATAAACCAATTTTTTGAATTGAAGCACATCGTCAGAGAAAAGAGTGACGCCCCACTCATAATCATCAAAACCGACGGAGCCTGTAATGATCTGCTTTACTTTACCAGCATAGCTGCGGCCGATTAAGCCATGGCTTCTCATGAGTGATTTACGCTCATCCATAGAGAGCATGTACCAGTTGTCGTTGCCGGAACGTCTTTTATCCATTGGATAGAAGCACACGTATTGAGAAGAAGGGAGCTCTGGGTATAGACGTGCACGTACATGCGGGTTCTCGTAAGGGTCTCCGCCATCTCCGCCTCCTGCTAAGTAGTTGCTAAGTTCAACAACTGAAACGTATGAATAAGCTGGGATCGTAAACTCTGCTAGTCGTGTCTTGTTGAATTCAAGTTCAATTTCACCCAGTTCTTCCATGGTTGGACGCAAAATCATGAGCATAATATCTGCTTTTTGGCCGACAATACTATAGATTGTTTGGCTTCCAGCCTTATCGTGCTCAGCTGTTTTCCATTTTTCTAATAGACCTGTGAACTCATGAAGAATCGCTTGGCGCTCATCACTTGTCAGCAGCTTCCAAGCTGTCCAGTCAAAGGTTCTAAAATCATGCAGTGCATACCAGCCGTCTAGTGTTTGAGCTGCTTCATTGGTTGTATGTTGTTCGCTCATTTATTTCACTCCTATTTACAGTTTTCCATCTGTTCCAACTATAACATAGTTTGTCCAAATGGAGATGTGATCAAAACTTGAACGACGAAGTCAGCTTTTATGGAAATTGATTAAATTAGTTTGAAAAATAAGAATTTAATTTGTAAGCGCTATAATGTAAGTTGGTAGTTTGAATTTATGTAGAAGAAGAGTATGCTTGAAAGAGAACGCTTTTTTTGTAAAATCAAGGAGGGTATATAAGTGGCAGATATTTTTTCAACAGTTCAGGAAAAGGTTGCAGGTAAAGGAGTAAAGATCGTTTTTCCTGAGGGAATGGACGAACGCATTCTAACAGCCGTTCAAAAACTAGCAGATGGCAAAGTCTTGCAGCCAATTGTTGTAGGTAAAACACAAGAAGTTGAAGCAAAAGCAAAAGAATTAGGTCTTACACTTGATGGTGTTGACGTGTATGATCCTCATACATATGAAGGTTTTGAAGAGCTTGTACAAGCTTTCGTAGAAAGACGTAAAGGCAAAGCAACAGAAGAGCAAGCAAGAAAAGCATTACTAGATGAAAACTACTTCGGTACGATGCTTGTGTACAAAGGTCTTGCAGACGGACTTGTGAGCGGTGCAGCACACTCAACTGCTGACACAGTACGCCCAGCACTTCAAATCATTAAAACAAAAGAAGGCGTAAAGAAAACATCTGGCGTCTTCATCATGGCTCGTGGTGAAGAGCAATATGTGTTTGCTGATTGTGCAATCAACATTGCACCAGATAGCCAAGATCTAGCTGAAATTGCGATCGAAAGTGCAAACACAGCCAAAATGTTCGACATCGAACCACGTGTGGCAATGCTTAGCTTCTCTACTAAAGGCTCAGCAAAATCAGACGAAACAGAAAAAGTTTCTGAAGCAGTTCGCATTGCAAAAGAAAAGGCACCTGAGCTTGTACTTGATGGAGAATTCCAATTCGATGCAGCTTTCGTTCCTTCAGTAGCAGCGAAAAAAGCACCAGATTCCGTCATTAAAGGCGATGCTAGCGTATTTGTTTTCCCTAGCCTAGAAGCTGGAAACATCGGCTACAAAATTGCACAGCGCTTAGGTAACTTTGAAGCTGTAGGTCCAATCTTGCAAGGCTTAAACCAACCAGTAAATGACCTTTCAAGAGGCTGTAATGCTGAAGACGTTTACAACCTTGCGCTTATCACAGCAGCTCAAGCACTATAAAATAGCATCTCGGCTAAAGCAGTCAGCGCGATAGATTCGTGCTGGCTGTTTTTTTATTTTGGACAAATGTGTACAATATAGAAAGAAAACAATCTGATCGTAGATAAAGCCGATAGGATGGGCAGGTGCTAAAATGGAGGATTTAATACATAAGCTTCAGCATAAGGTCGCTTTTTTAACCGATGCACAAAGGAGAATTGCAGATTATATCGTACAACATCCAATGGAGGTCGCTTTTTTAACTGTCGATAAATTGGCGTCAAAAGTCGGGACGAGTACAGCAACCATCATGCGCTTCTCTGCTGCTGTGGGGTATTCTGGTTTTTCTGAGTTTCAAAAAGAGCTTCAATCAGCGATGAAGCATAAAGCCGACCCTCAAACAAGACTTGAGGCGAATCTCAAGCATTCAAATAAGAGTAAGCTCCTGCATAACCATGTAGAATTGCAATTTCAAAATATCCAGTACGCATTGGACAATATCACGGAAGAAACCTTTCAGCAAATTGTTGGGAAAATAGCCAATGCGCGCCACGTTTTGTGTACAAGTGTCCGAAGTGGAAGACCTGTTGGCGAATACATGTCGTTAGGAATCAATCGGCTATTGGGGAATTGCCAGTATATTGATGCAGATCAAAGTGACTGGGTGGATGATTTGGTTCATTTCAACTCGAGTGATTTCATTATAGCGGTCAGCTATCCGCGTTATGCAAAGCGTATGAAGGATTTGATGGAAGCAGCAAAGTCTTATGGGGTGGAAGTCCTTTTAATTACAGACAGCTACAGCTCTCCACTAACTAAATATGCACAATATGTATTACCGTGTTCCTCAGCAAGTGTAGGCTCTCATAACTCTGTCGTATCTGCTATCTTTATCGTCGATTTCATCTTAAGTGCATTAGCGATGAATGATCCAGAAAGAACAAAACCACGTTTAGATCAAATCAATCATATGTTAACGAAAATGAGTTATCACACAACACAATAGTCGTGTGGGGACTCATTTTTTATTTTTTTGAAAGCGCTTTACTAATTAAAAATGAGATGGTATGATCATATCACGAAAGTAATATATATTACTTTAAATTAATTGAATGTAATGAATATAACTCGAAGGGGATGATGAAAACAATGAGTACTGTTCATTTCGTGTCAAATGATCTTATAGCTAGGGCAAGAAAGCTTAACTCAACCTTGTTGTCAGACGTGATGGGATGCACCGGCGCGATGGATCATCAAATCAAACCAGTTGCGAGAGGCATGAATGTAGTCGGCACAGCTTTTACCGTGAGCTTACGGCCAGGAGATAATCTGTTTCTTCACCAAGCGATTTATTCTGCACAAGTAGGCAATGTACTCATCGTTGATGGGAAAGATCATAGGGGTCACGCATATTTAGGAGAATTGATGGCCGGTTCAGCAAAAGCTGTTGGAATAGAAGGAATCGTGATCGACGGTCTTGTCCGCGATAAAGTCGCTTTAGAGGAATTAGCTTTTCCAATCTATAGTAAGGGATTCACGCCGAATGGACCTTTTAAGGATGGGCCTGGTGAATTGAATGGAATCATCTCGTGTGGAGGGGTCAAAGTATCACCAGGTGACTTGGTCGTTGCAGATGATGATGGAGTGGTGATTGTTCCGAAGGAGAAAGCAGAAGAGATGCTGTCGTTGGCTGAAGAGAAACAAGCATATGAACATCAAAGATTAAAAACCATTCAACATTATATGAGCGAAGGAAAGCAGGATATCAGTCTCTTAGCGCCTGCATGGCTAGAGGGCAGAATGAAAAAATTCCAGAGATAGGGGAATCTGTGATGAAGATAGGCTTTATCGGTTATGGAGAAGCTGCATATGAGCTGTCAACGGGATTGAAAACAGAAGGATTAGATCATTTTTATGCGTATGATGTACTATTACAGAATGAGAAACTTGCTGGACCAATGAAAGAAAAAGCAGCCCGCACAGGCGTCGAATTAACAAGTAATGTGAGTGAAGTCATTGCAAAATCTGACATTGTCATTGCGGCTGTGCCAGCGAATAAAACCCTAGAAGTGGCTCAATCCGTATTAGGAAGTTTGAAAAAAAATCAAGTATATGTGGATGTGTCGGCATCAACTCCAGATATTAAAAAACAAGTGGCAGACGAAATTAAAAAGCAAGAAGCTCTATTTGTAGATGCCGCCATGCTAGGATCTCTTCCGGTTAACAAACACAAGGTTCCAATCACTGCTAGCGGAAGTGGAACAGATCGATTCATTGAATTAACGAAAGAATACGGTATGAATATTACAAAAATCAGTGATCAGCCTGGAGATGCTTCAGCCTTAAAGCTAATAAGAAGCATTTATATGAAAGGGATCGTCGGTTTACTTGTTGAATTTTTGGAAATTTCTAAAAAATATAATGTCGAAGATCAAGTGATTTCTTCACTAAGCGAAACGCTGGACAGCAAAAGTTTTGAAGAGACGATGAATCGTCTTGTGACAGGTAGTGCATTACATGCAAAAAGACGAGCGGTCGAATTACTTGGCTCTATTGAAATGCTGGATTCAGCTCATATTGATGCGAGCATGTCCAGGGCAGCACAACAGAAGCTAGAGAGATTAGCAGACTTTCAATTCGTTGAACGGTTTAATGGGAAAAAGCCGGTCAGCTGGAAAGAGGTCATTGACGTGATGCAGCAAGGGTGATTTTTGTAAGCGTTTTATTTAAGAAAGGGGAGGCGAAGAAACGACATGGGTTTTATTGCATTAATTGTATTCATAGCCGTCATCATTATATGGAATGTCGTCGTGAAACGAAATATGGGAGAAGCCATGCTGTTAGGCTTTATTGCAACCACTTTGTTTGGCGGAATGGATGCGCTTAGACTGTTCTGGGATGGTTTAAAATTTGCATCCACATATGAGGTGCTTTATGCAGCCGTTGCGTTTGTGTTCATGGCCTATTTAATCGAAAAGCTGGAATTAATTCACGCACTCTTGCGCATCCTGAATTCGGTTGTCGGCAAGCTTCCTGGGGGAGCGGCTTATATGAGTACGTTAGGTTCAGCAGTCTTAGGTGCTCTTTCAGGTTCAAATTCTGCAAACACAGCTGCCACTGGCTCTATTACGGCTTCTTGGATGATTAAATCAGGATGGAGCCGAACCCATACGGCCACGATTCTAGCCGGGAATGGCGGACTTGGAGCCGCGCTGCCACCAAACTCTTCCATGTTTATCATGCTGGGCTTTGCACCAGTTGCAGCCCTTGTCTCTGAAGGTGATTTATATATTGCTCTTTTAATAGGAGGACTGTATCAAGTCGTATACCGGTTTATTTTGGTGTATATTCTGGTGAAAAAGAATAAAATCCAAGCGATGCCGCCAGATGATATTGTTCCCTTTAGAGAAGCTGTGAAACAGGGATGGAAATCGATTTTTATTTTTTTCGGTGCCTTGATCCCTATCATCATCACAATTGGTCCGCTAGCAAACTACTTAAAAAGTAATCCAAACATTGGACCAGAGGCAATGGATCAAATTTCTTTAATTACGTGGATTCCGATTCTCATGATGCTGATTAGCTTAACAATTGGAAGAAAAAAAGCGTCTGCGTTAGATTGGTCTCAGTTTTTCAAGTCGGCCATTCCTAAGTTTACAACGATCGGTGCCTTGATGCTGTTTGCTGTTGCTGCTAGTCAGGTGCTTGCTGAATTAGGACTCGCAGAAGATTTGACGCAAATCACGTCAGTACTTGCCATTCCGAAGTGGCTCATGGTGCTCATTGTTGGTGTTCTTGTCACGCTGGTGGCTGGACCATTATCTTCAACTGCCACATTAACAGCTGTTGGGCTTGTCTCATTTTCAGCTTTAATCTCAGTCGGAGTAGATCCTGTTGTCGCTGTTGTCGCCATTCTTGCTTTTTCATCAACAGAAGGCGCTTCCCCGCCGGCATCTGGGTCAATTTTCATCGCTTCTGGTCTTGCAGGAGCCCGGCCGGAGAAAACATTTATACCGCTCATTCTTTACTATATGCTGCCGATTGTAGGAATTGGCTGGCTCATCGGAATGGGCATACTTCCAGTATAGAAAGGAGAAACACATGAGAGCATTGATGGAATTTTTATTTAAAGTGCTGCTTGTCCTTTTCTTAACGTCAGGTACCCTGTTGGTATTCGGTCAAATACTAGGGATTCTCTTGCAGAATGGAGATTTGATCATAGCAAGTACGAACCTATTCAAAAATCCCACACTAGTGTTAAGCGCTTTTTTTAGTCTTGTTGGTTTCTCTCTTCATTATATTTCTGAAAAGAAAGACACGTCATTTAGCGATCAACCATCAGCATCAGCTGGTGATTCGATCAAATAAGCGTCAAAAGCTGGATTCAGTTGGTGAATTCAGCTTTTTTTGCGCGTGAGAAATAGGTATAAAAACCCAATACGTACGATTCATTTTTCGTTGAATTCGTTTTCAATCATATGCCTCTTGTGCTAGGAAATGGTAACATAACGGAGGACTATTTAAGGAATAGAGGTGTTTGACGATGTCTGGAGCCATCATCGGTTATACAACAGCCTTGTACTCGTTAAAGGCAGACATATCCATAAAAAAAGAACAAATCATAGAACTCAAGATGTGTCGAAAAGAAATAAAAGAAGCAAAGTCGGCTCTGGCAGATGCTAACAAGAAAATGACTTATCCAGATCTGACATCACATACATGGTTTGGCCATCTTGCAGATACGTTTGATGACATTCGAGACGAGATGGCATCCGCCAGTCAAGAGATTAAAGGTGTACAGCTGACCAATCTAGTGAATCGAATTGATGAGAAAATCAGTGACCTAAAATCGGAAATCCATTCGTTAGAACATGAGATCCATTCCGTTGAAAGAAAAATAGAGAAAGAAAAGCAGAAACAATTGGAAGAAAAAAGAGGGAAGTCACATGAGTAGAGAAATCAATATAGATACCAGTGAAATCAAACAAGTTTTACAACATACCAAACAATCAGGCGCTCAAATGAATACAAAACTTCCAACAACCATCAAAGGGAGAAACCAGCTCCTAGCAGCAGATACATTAGAAAGAATCAATCAACAGTTGAACGAATTAAGTACATCCTACATAGGCATTCTTCAGAAACAGCTTGTACAAACAGAACAAGCGGTGAACACCATGATTGAAACGGACAAGGCGCTTGCCTCCAGCAATAAAAGAAAATAAAGGAGAACGCAATGAAAACCCTTGACGCCTTTGCGCTAATAAACGGAATTGACCAAACGCTGAATACATTAAAGCAGCAATCACAACAAATCAGCTCCATAGAAAAACAAATCCATCACATCATTTCACTTGATGGCGCACTAAAGGGAGAGGCGGGACAAGCCATCCGCTCCTTTTATACAGAATGTCATATTCCCTTCCTGCAATTCTTTCAGGTCGTCATTGAGGAATACAGCACTGCGCTGAAAAGCACAAAACAGGCGCTTCATGCACTTGAATCAAATCAGCACGGCTTGATCTCACAATCATTTATTGAACACGAACTAGATCAAGGACTAAAAAAAGCGGAGCGCACGATATCTGAGATTGTAACGGATGTAAACCATGCCATCGGCAGAATTGGTCATATTGTTCATTTGCCAAATGTAGACGAATCAGCTTTTCAGCAAAACTATCAAAAAGCATGGCTCGAGACCTCAAGAACCGTTGGTCTGCTTCATGCATTTGACAGAGAGCAAACAAGCGCTTTACAAGAAACAAAAAGCTCCCTTCAAACAATGAAGCAATACATCAACACGTTAAGCACCATGTTCACCGGCCCAAAAATCGACATCACGAGCTATCAAAAAGGGTCTATTTTCAAAAATGAAAAAGAAGAAAAAATAAGCAGCACCATCAGTGGATTGAATGACAAAATAGACAACCCGAAAGACAACCCGATGATGATCATGCTGAAGAAGCTGAGAGAAAAAGAACGGACGAATGTGGAGACGGTTGTTCGGGAAACGCCGTCTAGTAAAATCAATCAAACAACCGTGACCTTAAATGGAGAAGTATATGATATCAATGAGTACAAAAAGATCAACTTCGAACATGCCAAAACGGTTGAGGTCATGCGAGACGGAATGCTGTATCGGTTACGAATATCAGAAAAAAACAAAGTAACGATTGAGAACGTTAAACCGATTTCTGATGTAAAAACAGGCGATCAACCCCAAAATATCTTAAATACAGCGGTTGAATTTACAGGAATAAACGACGCGATTCGGGTTATTACAGGAAGAGATCCGATAACAGGTGATAAAGTCGCGGATATGGATCGTTTGGTAGCAGGGGTGTACATGGTTCCAAGCACCAACATTGTTAAAGTGGGGAAATATGTTTTTAAGATTATTAAAGGGGAGAAAGTAGCTAAGAGGGTTGAGAAGAGTGCTAAAAGTGCGAGGAATGGGGCTAAAGATTTTGAAAAGTCGTTAGTGAAATTGCCTCCAGCAGAGCGCGTAGCAGCTGTAAAAATAAAAGTACAAGAAGTTGCTAAAAGTAATGGCTTAATAAAAGATTCAAAATTAAGTAAGATTAATAGTAGGGATGTATATAAAGACCCTAAAACTGGAGATTTATATTCAGTAGATACGCAGCATGGTCGTTTTGAAAAAACAAATAACAAGGGGAAGCATCAAGGGGAAGTTGATTTTGATTTCAAACAAACTAAACCGGCTGATGCATCTGGTGGTCATAATTTAAAAATTAAGTAGAGAGGATGTAATAGAATGATTAAGAATGATTGGATATCTGTTAAGGAAATTGAAGACGATACTCAAATTTGGGCTGGAACCATAGTCAGGGTTTTTAAGGGGGAAATAAATAAGGGCAACCTAGAAAGTAATTTCTATGATTACATCGTTTCTTTTATTTATGATAACACTGAATATTTACAATTAACCTGCCTAACTCAAGGGGAGGGTGGAAATATTGTTTGTATATTGCAAACAGAACCAAATTCTAATTATTCATTAGGTAAGGAATTGAAAAGAATGATGGATGATGGTACAAACTCTGTTTTTGTGAAATTTTCACCTGAATGTATCGTTAAATAAATCTCTAATAGGAGTTGGAAAGACCAGAGTTTACAGAGATGTCGTTCATCTTTTTTCTATCCAAGTTAGATGTATGATGGGATATCTCAATCACCGAAAACATCAGTAGCAACAGACTATTCTCTTTGCATAGCTTCTATTATCCCACTTAAGAAAATAGGGAAGGATGGGAATAAAAAGATTATTTTTTATGATTATGAAATGAATTTAATATATTTCCTTTTGATAAATAAGGAGATTTTAGATGAGTTTACTAGATGAGTGTATTGAGGCACTAGGTGAGGGTGCACGTGTTTTATATGATAATGATAGAGCACAAATATTAAGTAATTTGGAAAATCACTTTCCATTTTATTGTTATGGTCAGATTGAATGGGAGAAAGTATCTGCTTATGCTGAAGTGGATACATTCAATGAGATACGGTCCTTTTTATATCAAAAAATGGATGAATACAGTGATATTGTTTATGTAATTTGGGATGAAGGGACGTTACCAATTATTCAATTTACTTTAGATAAAGTATTTGAAGCTATAGATGATGTTACAGCTGTCAGTTTTGATACGTGGATTTTTTCACCATCTTCTGGATATGTTATTGAAATTTTTCATGATGGTGAAGTGAAAGTAGGAATAAAATAGAATAGATGAACCCTCAAAAAGAATTAATTTGAGTCTCTTTGAGGGTTTTTAAATATTTTTGCTAACCAATACTGCGTATAACCAATCATCGTAATTCGACTTAACTACAGCCATAGTAATGCTAAACGCATATTAGACGGTGAAGTCGTCTCAACAGCCGAAAACATCATCCTAGAATACAGCGGCATCTACGACGGATATCGAGCCGTTACTGGCAAAGACCCAGAAACTAGCCAAAACATCAGCAGAACAGACCAAGTTCTGTCCGTAGCTTCAATTATCCCAATCGCTAAAATAGTGAAGGTAGGGAAATATGTTTTTAAGATGGATCAAGGGAAGAATGCGGTGAAAAGGGTTACTATTAGTACAGGGAGCAAGATAGATTCTAACACAATAAGAAAATATGTTAGGGATATAGAAGGACGAACAGGAAGAGAGCTACCTAAAAACCAAATAGATAATTTGAAAGCAGCATTAAGAAATAAAGAGTATAACAAAATGTCACCCATAGAAACGGCTAAGCATCGGGCGAAATTTGACAGTTTGAAAAATAAAGTAATCAAAGATTGGGAAAGAAATACTGGACAAAAGTGGCCAGTGTATAATGAAAATATTATTTCGGAAAAAACCGGTAAAGTAATTAGAAAAAAAGGAGATAAGTATGATGCTCACCATATAATTGAAAATACTTTTGGAGGGGAGCATGAATGGTGGAATATGCATCCTGCAAAATTTCCAAATGAGCATCAAGCTGGTATACATGGTGCAGGTTCACCAGCAAATACATTATTTAAAGGAGTTAAAAAATAATGAGATATGAGTTTATTAAGAAAAACGAAGAAAATAGTTTTTTTTTAGTAACTGAAAAAGAAATAATAGATGTTGAAAAGGAACTTGATTTAAAGTTTCCCAAGGAGTTAATTAATTTTTATATAGAGGTAGGTTACGGTTTTATTAATGGGTCTGAGTTTAACATTAATCGTATTATGGACCCTTATTCTGTAAGAGACTTTCGATTAAGGGCTAATGATTTTGAATTCTATCCAGACATTGAAATTTATGATGAATTTGAGAATAACAAATTAATATTTTTTGAAGCAAATGAGACAGCTTTAATGTCAATTGAATTGAATGAAAAGGATAGAAGCGCAATATACTATTATGATATCCAAATCGCTAATTCTTTAGAGGAGTTTTTAACCAATATCCAAGAGGATGATAAATATTATCTAGATTTACTAGTAGACTATTAAAAGCCTTTCAAGATTTACTTTGCCATTGATCAATTCATATATGAGAATTGGACAAGGGGAAATTCATAAATTGGAATATAATTGTGGATTGAGTGACCTGTTAAGTAAATCTAAAGATAAAGCAAAACTTCATAAACATAGCACTTATCTAGGAGGATCCAAATGGTCGATTTATCCCAAATCCCAGGCCTAATCATCAACAATCCAGAAACTGATATAAACATCAAAAAGGCAGAATCCCAACTAAACATGGTGCTACCCGATGCTTATAAAAACTTGCTGAAACAGACAAATGGATGTTCCATTGGTGGCGATGTCCTACTATACGGCACTGAGGACATTACGGAACGAAATGCAACATGGGAGGTTCAGCAATATGCAAGCGGCTATGTGGCGATTGGCGACGATGGCGGCGGGCGAGTATTTCTCATGCGTCAGGCCGAAGAGGAGAAAAAGGTGTGGATTGTGGATGCTGGTGTAATGGACCCTCAGCATGCAGAGTTGGTGACTGAAAACTTGCTGGAGTGGGTGAGTAGGGGATGTATCATTGAATGATCACAGCCTTCAAATACATGAATCACTGAAAAGTAAAACTGAATCATCCAACTGAACGCTCTGTGACGTCAAATGTCATGGAGCTTTTTTGACGATCTCTCTAATTCTCCCTCCATTCATCCCATGTTATAATAAACACAGTTTATGAACGAGAGGATATGCAGGACATGAAAAATGAACCTATTGAGTTACTGACACAGCCGAAATGGCGAATCATAGATCAATCGAGCCTAGGTCTCTATGTGGACCCGAAGCAATCCTTTGCGATGGATGATACGCTTTGTGCGTCAGTCGGGAAAGGACTCTCACCAGCGACTGCGCGTTCTTGGGTGCATCACAATACAATTGTGCTTGGGATTCAGGATACAAGACTTCCATTTCTCCAAGATGGTGTGAAACTGCTTGAGGAAGAGGGGTATCGCGTCATTGTACGTAACTCAGGCGGTCTTGCTGTGGTGCTGGATGAAGGTGTCTTAAATGTGTCGTTAATCTTTGCGGAACAAAAGAAGGGCATTGATATTGACCGCGGGTATGATGCGATGGTGGAATTGGTCCGCCGGATGCTGTCTAAGTATGAGGTGGACATTGAAGCTTATGAGATTGTCGGCTCTTATTGTCCGGGCAGTTATGATCTAAGCATCAATGGAAAGAAATTTGCAGGCATTTCTCAGCGTAGATTACGCGGTGGAGTTGCTGTGCAAATTTATTTGTGTGCAGATGGAAGCGGGCGGGAACGTGCCGACTTGATCCGCCGTTTTTATGACGCCGCTTTAAAGGACAAACGAGAAGAAGTGAAGGCTGTGTTTCCTGATATACAGCCAGATACGATGGCTTCTTTATCAGAATTAACTGGAGAACCAATTGATTGTGCGCTTCTTATGCGCTTTTTACTAGAAGAGCTTCAAACGTTAAGTGATCAGCTGACAGCCTCAGGACTGAACGCAGAAGAACAGCTTGAATTTGAAAAAAACATGACGCGGATGATTGAGCGGAATGAAAAGGTGTTCTCTTAAAAATCTTGAAAAGCATAGAGGTGAAGTGATGGAAACGAAGCTTGAGAAAGCCATTGAACTTCGAAAAAGTGGACACCTTCAAGAATCAAATAAAATGCTCTCTTATCTTGTAGAGAAGTATCCAGACGATGCCTCTATTCATTATCAATGTGCCTGGAGTTATGACTTGTTAGGAGAGGAAAGGCAAGCTGTCTTTTTTTATGAAAGAGCCATTGAGTTAGGATTGTGTTCAGAAGAACTAGAAGACGCTTTACTAGGGTTAGGAAGTACATACAGAACTTTGGGAGAATATGAAAAGTCAAAACAGATATTCCTAAAAGGGATGGAAACTTATCCCGACAACAAAGCCATTCAAACGTTCTATGCCATGACTTTGTATAATTTAAAGGAACATAGCAAAGCGATGGAAATATTACTGAACTGTTTAACTGAAACGACAAAGGATCCTGCTATTTTAAGTTATCGAAAGGCGATTGATTTTTATTCAAATCAGTTAGATAGGTTATGGAAATAATAGTTGATTTGGCTACTTGAATAGAATTGGAGGGGCAATGTGGCAATGTTATGAAAAAACCCCCTCCTTTGTTATGAAATTTTATATGTAATAGTCATTTATGGCATAAGAAAGAAGGAAAATGTATTGTCATTATTCACCACGTATTACCCGCTGTTTATGCTTTGTGTTTTATCTGTGCTGTATGTAATGTATCGTATTCAGCCGGTGGCCACTACTGTTAAAAAAATCATCATTGTGCTCTGTGTGTTAACAAATGCCGCCTATATTTGCTGGCGTCTTTTCTTTACACTGCCGCATGAAGGTATTTTTAATATTGTGATGGGTATTTTGCTTGTTGCCTGTGAATGCATTGGGTTTTTACAGCTGCTTGTGTTTTATACACTTGTTTGGAAGCCTTCCAATCGGAAACAAGTCATGATCAGTGATCTTGACAGGCTGCCAACAGTTGATATTTTCATAGCTACATATAATGAACCAATTGAAGTGCTGAAACGCACTGTTGCAGGTTGTGTGAATCTCTCTTATCCAAAGGACAAAGTCCACATTTATTTATGTGATGATGGCAAGCGGGCGTCTGTAGAGCAGCTTGCTTCTGAGTTTAGTGTTCATTATCTGACAAGAACAGATAACAAGTATGCGAAGGCGGGTAACTTAAACCATGCGATGTCTCAAACGAATGGGGAGCTGATTCTCACACTTGATGCGGATATGGTCCCCCTTCCTTCGTTTTTAGAAAAAACAGTGCCTTACTTTCATGATGGAGCGACGGCGTTTGTTCAAGTTCCACAGGCGTTTTATAACGAAGATCCTTTCCAATATAATATGTTCTCGAAGGATCGAATTCCAAATGAGCAGGACTTCTTCATGCAAACCCTCCAAGCTGGGAAGGATCGGTTTAATGCTGTGATGTATGTCGGTAGTAATACTGTCTTTAGAAGAATCGCCTTAGATGAAATTGGCGGATTTGCTACTGGGGTGATTACAGAAGACATGGCGACAGGAATGCTACTCCAAGGAAAGTTCAAATCTGTGTCTGTCGGAGAAGTATTAGCCGTCGGTCTGGCACCTGAAAGCTGGCTGGATCTGTTAAAGCAGAGAGATCGGTGGTCGAGAGGGAACATTCAGTGTGCCCGTAAGTTTAATCCTTTGAAGGTTCGTGGCTTAACGCTGATGCAGCGAGTTCTTTATTTAGATGGTATTGTGTATTGGTTTAACGGTTTGTTTAAAATGATTTACATTCTCACGCCGATTTTGTTTTTATTGTTTGGTATTCAAAGTTTCTGGGCAGATTTCCAGTCCATTTTCATGTTCTGGTTACCGGCGTTCTTTAGTTCCTATTTAGCATTTAAACTAGTGTCGAATCAAAAAAGAAGCATGTTTTGGAGTCATATTTATGAAAGCTCTATGGCATTCCACCTGGCTGGTGTGGCTTTAAGTGAGCTGTTTTTCAAAAAGAGAGTGGAATTTCTTGTCACACCAAAGGGAATTCAAACGGACAAAAGACACTTTCATTTGAAAACGATGATTCCCCATTTGATCTTTTTGCTGCTCTCATTGCTTGTCCTAGTGAAAATAGGATACGATGTGAAGGTAAATGGGACGATGAATGCTGATCTCATGTTGATTAATATATTTTGGGTGATGTATAACGGTGCAGGTCTATTCATGGCACTGCTTGTGGCGTTTGACCGTCCGCGTTATCGAAAATCAGAGCGGTTTGTCATTGAAAAAGAGGGGCAGCTTCATTCTGATCATCAAGATGAGTCGATTGCTTGTTTTCTACTAGATATGAGTGATTCAGGTGCGCGTCTATCCATTCCATTGGATCAAGCTTCTTCTCTTTATCAAGGACAAACGCAATTGTTCTTTTCAGAGGATGAAAGTGTGGCGTGTGATGTGGTTTGGAGCCATCCAGAGGGAGACAAGCTGATGGTTGGTGTTGCTTTTACTGACACACAAAAATCAGAGTATCTATCACTGATCCGCTTCCTATTCACACGAGAGCATGTATCGATAACGGATCGTGAGAAAAAATCCTATGCTGTTCGGACATTTCTCCGCTTTGTAAGAGAAACGAAGAAGGTACCAAAGGCCTTGCAGCGCAAATGGATGAGAAGGCCTTTGCAAGGTGTGGCAGGCACGCTGTCCTATGAGGGCCGGTTAGAAGAGAAGGTGCCGGTGAACATACATGATATTAGTTTATCTGGATGCAAAATCGAGTCTGAAGCTTCAATTGAATTAAATGAGAAAGTGCTGATCACCATTGACGCAGAATCTCTGACAGATCAGCCGGCAATTGCCGTTTGGACTTCAAAAAGGCGCGGCCGCACAATTGTCGGACTCAAGTTTATTCAACCTGAAATCAAGCAGATAGAAGAAAGAGAGGGAGTGGTTTCTTGAAATCCAAAAACGGCGGTTACCTCTATTTACTATGGCTTCCTGTCCTCATGGGAGCCGGCTACGGCATTTCGCTTTTAGTGCCGTTTCTTCAGCCTGTACTGACACTTGGCATCGCAGGTCTTTATCTTTTTATGTTTGGTGATTTTCAGGTGAGACAAGTCAGGTATATTTTTATGTTCGTGTTTTTGATTAATGTTCTTTTTAGTGTGATGCTATTTTTAGGCATTTAAAAAAGTGCTTCCCGCAGATGGGGAGCACTTTTTGTTATTCTGCCATTTTTTCGAGGTTGCCGTTTCGGTCCATTTTAAAGGTTGGAGCGGCAGTGTCGTCCTCTTCAAACAAAACTAGTTTTCTTGCACGGTTCATGATTTTGACGAGTGTTTCATAATCTTCTTGAATCGTGAGCTGATCCTTTTCAAGCTTTTTCACTTCTGCTTCTAGCTGTGTGACTTTATGTGAAAGTTCGTTATTTTCTCGTTTTAACCGGCTGTTTTCCATACGTAAGGCAGAGGATTGCTGTCCATCGCCTTCATAGCGGCGCAAGAAATCAATGACATCTTCGATGGTTAACTCCTGTTGCTGCCTAAAAGGATTGGCTTCTGGCTTTTTCTCTGCGACATGAGAAGCCTGTGACAATAAATGTGATAAACTAGCTAACTCTTCATTGTAGCTTTGGTCTACAAACTGGAGCTGCTCGGCTGTTTCAGATGCTGGTGCAAACGTTTCTTCCTGCGCTGGTTCCAGCTCCTGTGAGAATTCCTCTTGCATGACCGTTTCTTCTACTTGCGGCTGATAGAGTAATCGTTTCTTTGCAGGCTGACCATTGCCGAGTGCGCGCATCCGTTGTTTCCGCTGCTTTTTGGCAAGGGCTAAAGCTTTTTCATATTGATGCCTCACAACAGCATTCCATCTAAAACCGCATGCCGCTGAGGTGCGATTTAGCTTGTCTCCTACTTCTTCAAACGCATTCAGCTGTGTGCTGCCCTCTCTGACGTGACGTAAGACGGTTTCTGCCAAAAGGAGATCGTCTTCCTCTGACCAAGCATCTTGTCTTTGTTTTGACATGTTTAAACCCCCATATGATTTGATGGTATTAGATTAGCCAAGTTCAAGAAGGTTTATACAAGTTTGCTAAAAGGATAGTGGAAAATACTAGCTTTTTAATGAGCGCGTCTCAGCGTTTACAATGCGTCTTGCAAGTCCAGCCGCTTCGATGTACAATGTTGGGTGGTATATTATGACTCTTGGTTGTCCAACTGTTTCATATAAAATGAAGTTCATCATTGAAAGGAAGCGTAAGACCATGGCTAATGAGTTTCGCGTATGTGACGATTGCGATGCGACGAACCTAAAGACGTTGCTGCCTCGACTCAAATCGGTTGACCCTGATGCAAAAATTGAAATTGGCTGTCAATCCTATTGTGGTCCAGGACGAAAAAAGGCTTTTGCGTTTGTGAACAATCGCCCATTATCCGCACCAACAGAAGATGAGTTACTCGAAAAGGTTCAAAAAAAAGTCAAATAAATGTCACTGAATGTGTTCAGTCGACCTAAAAAGAGGTCCGTCCCTGTCAGGTCGGGCTTTTTACGTCCATGCAATCGTTGAGAACACATTCACGAGCAAATTCAAGGATGTTTTCGGGAAAAGTTACCCGATATAATAGAAACACGTCTTAAAAAAAGAGGGACGAAACGATGGCGTATCCAAAAGGGAAATTATCTGAGGAAAAGGTATTTAAAGATCCTGTGCACCGTTATGTTCATGTACGGGACGCATTAATATGGGACTTAATAGGAACAAGAGAATTTCAGCGCCTGCGCCGAATTAAACAGCTAGGAACCACTTATTTGACGTTTCATGGTGCAGAACACAGCCGTTTCAATCATTCACTCGGTGTATATGAGATTGTGAGACGGATTGTGGATGATGTATTCAAAGGACGGCCGGAATGGGATGAGGGAGAACGCGAGCTTGTCCTGAGTGCGGCCTTGCTTCATGACCTCGGACATGGACCATTTTCTCATTCCTTTGAAAAGGTCTTCCACTTAGATCATGAATCGTTTACAAGAGATATTATTTTAGGGCAAACCGAAGTCAATGAAGTGCTTCGCCGGGTGAGTGATGATTTCCCGAAGCATGTGGCTGAAGTCATTGCCAAAACGTATCAAAACAAACAGGTGGTCAGTTTGATCTCAAGTCAAATTGATGCCGACCGTATGGACTATTTGCAGCGTGATGCCTACTATACAGGCGTCAGCTATGGCCATTTTGATATGGAGCGTATTTTGCGCGTGATGCGTCCGAGAGAAGATCAGATTGTGATGAAGCAGAGCGGGATGCATGCGGTCGAGGATTATATTATGAGCCGCTATCAAATGTATTGGCAAGTCTATTTCCACCCGGTGACACGCAGTGCAGAAGTCATCTTAACGAAAATTCTCCATCGTGCAAAAGAGCTGCATGAAACGGGCTATATTTTCACACATGCCCCTGTTCATTTTTATTCGATTTTTGAAGGGAATGTCACCACAGAGGACTATATTAAACTGGATGAATCCATTGTCTTATTTTATTTTCAGGCGTGGGAAGATGAAGAAGATCACGTGCTGGCTGATTTGTGCCGCCGTTTTATGAACCGCCGATTGTTCCAATATACAGAGTTTAATCCGAATGAAGAAATGACAAAATATTTCAAGCTGACCGCCTTGTTCAAGGAGGCAGGCATTGATCCTGACTATTATTTAGTCGTCGACTCTTCCTCTGACTTGCCATACGACTTCTACAGACCAGGGGAGGAAGAAGAGAGACTGCCGATCCACCTTTTGACGCAAAGCGGTCATATTAAAGAGCTGTCGAGACAGTCAGATATTGTTGATGCCATTTCCGGTAAACGAAGAACCGATCATAAACTTTATTTCCCGATGGACTTAATTGTAGATATGTCGGAAAAAGCTGAAGAAAAGAAGGCGATCATGAAGCTGCTTGGATTGGGATAAGGAAGTACTGAAAAAGGAGATGTCGGGAATTTGTTGAAAGAGCATGCAAAGTTGATGAAGGTATTCTCTGAATCCGGGGAAATCGTTGGACGGAAGAAGCTGCAAAAGATGATTTACATAGCAAAAAAGCTAGATTTGCCTTTTTACGAGAAATACGATTTTCACTTTTATGGCCCCTATTCAGAGGAGTTGACGCTCAGAATTGAAGAGCTGTGCAACCTTGGATTCTTGGATGAAATGAAGGAAAAAAAAGGCGGATACTATCAATATCGCTATTCGCTGACGGACAATGGGAAAGAGTTTCTCGATCAGTGTGAAGTGGACATGCCTGACCTCAAAGTGCTGACGCAGCAGATGAACGAGCAGTCGTCTCGTTTCCTAGAGCTCGTCTCTACGATTTTATACTTTGATGATCTGCCACAAGATGAGGTAAAGGAAAAGGTCTTCACCATTAAAAGCAAGCAGCGCTATACGGACGAAGAATTTGAGGATGCTCTTGCTTATATTGATCAGTTGAAGGAATTGAACTAACGAGAAGAACCAGTGTGTGATGGCTAATGGCTAGAACAGACTGGTTTTTATTTTGCGCAGAAACAAGTCGACCGCATGGATCGACTTGTATTTTATGAATGGTGATAAGAGAATCTCGCTAAAAATTGTTTTGTACGTTCTTCTTTCGTCTGTTCAAAGACTTCTTCCGGCGTACCTGATTCGACGATGACCCCATCTTCCATGAAAATCACCTTGTCGGCAATATCATAGGCAAAGCTCATCTCGTGCGTGACGATGATCATGGTGACCCCGGTTTGCGCTACCTGTTTAATGACATCAAGCGTTTCTCCTACAAGCTCAGGATCTAATGCAGAGGTCGGTTCGTCGAACAAAATGACTTCTGGATTTAAAGCCAGTGCCCGTGCAATGCCAACTCGCTGCTGCTGTCCGCCAGATAATTGATGCGGATAAGCATCCTTTTTCTCTAGCAATCCAACCTTTGTAAGCAATTGAAGAGCTGTGTCATAGGCTTGATCTTTCGGATGTTTACGGGCAATGACTAAACCTTCCATGACGTTTTCAAGTGCTGTTTTATGAAGAAATAGATCGTATTGCTGAAAGACCATGGCGGTTTTTCTTCGAAGTGCGAGAATGGCTTTAGGCTTGGCTTGATTGAACTTGACAGTCGTGTCATCAATGCTAATTTCTCCTTGATCCGCACGCTCAAGAAAATTCAAGCAACGCAGAAAGGTTGATTTCCCAGAACCGCTCGGACCTAATATGACAACCACTTCGCCTTTTTCCACTGATAAATCAATTCCTTTTAGAATCTCGTTCTTGCCGAACGCTTTATGCACCTGTTTTATGTTAATCATGCCAATCGTCTCCTTTTGTTTTTGTGTCCATATTTCTCATATCCGGCTGTGGTGGCTTCAATAGAGGCGCACAGTGCCCAGTAAATCAGGGCAACGGCGATGTATGCTTCAAGATAACGATAGTTCACATTGGCTTTGATTAAAGCGCCGTTTAAAATATCGACCACAGACACCATAGAGACGAGAGAAGAGGCTTTGATTAAACTGATCAGCATGCTGTTCAGAAGAGGAAGGGAGATGGGAAAGACTTGTGGAATGATGACCCTTCTTAAGACCTGCTTGCTGGTGAAACCAACGGATAATGCTGCATCGAATTGACCCTTTGGAATAGATGCAAGAGAGCTTCGAAATATTTCGGATAACCCGCTTACGGCATATAAAGTAAGGGCGAAAATGGCAATCCATCGTCTGTCCAAATCACTGAAACGAATCTGAAGAGAAAGAGATGCAGCCAAATGATCCAGCGAGTCTGAAAAAAGAAGATAAGATACGAGCAAAATTAGAACAACAGGAATAGCTTTAAAAATAGCCACAAACCATTTGAACAATTGAGATAATACAGGCACCTGATAAAAACGGATAAGGGCAATACCAAATCCAAAGACAGAGCCAAATATTAGCGGTAGAAAGCCTAACAGCAGAGTTGTTGGCAAATAATGAAGTGCAGCTAGAAAGGCCTGCAGCATAAAGGCAACATCAAAATCCACTCAGATCGCTCCTTTCTTATGATGTAGTAAAGTCTCCGCCCAATATTTTTTTAGACAATTCAGCGAGCTTGCCGTTATCGATCAGCTTTTGTAATGCTTGATCAATGTCTTTTTGAAGTTTTGTATTGTTTTTTTGATAAAGATAGTACGTTTTAGATACATTTACAGGCTTTCCAGATGTCACAAGATTGGCATTGAACTGTTTGTTTAGCTTATTGACGTCATACTTTGTGAGCAAGGCTGCATCGACTGTGCCATTCTGAAGGTTTTTGACTAGAATTTCGTTCCCGCCATCTCCGTAGACAATGTCAATTTTCCGATCGTGCTTTTCGTTATATTGTTCTAGCAGATAAGCGAAATTACTCCCTGTAGAAGTATGTACCTTGTGTCCTGCCAAATCGTCCAGGCTTTGAAAATCATGACCGGATGCTTTATCAACAACCACATAGCTTGTATAGTCTGTGTAGCCAACTTTTCCAAATAGATATTTCTTCTGGCGCTCATCATTGATTTCATATTGATGGGCAGCGAGATCTACTTTACCAGCATCTAAAGCGGGCAGAATATTTTTAAATTCAAAGGATTCATATTTAAACTGATATTGTGGAAGCAGCTGATCGACTTCGTCTAATACAGCCTTCTCATAGCCTGTTAATTTGCCGTTTTCATCTAAGTAAACGAAAGGCTGGTAAGCGTTCCCTGTGCCAACGATGATTTCTTTCGCATCTGGATCATTATTCGTTGCTTCTGCTTTGACTTCATTCGATTGTTCCGTATTTCCGCAGGCAGCAAGCAGCAATGAGCCAAGTGTAAGCAGACCGATGATGGAATGTTTTTTGAATTGTTTGTTATTTTTCATGTGAAATCCTCCTCGTTTTACTTCGCACGCTTTTCGACTGTAAAGGCCGTTTCCGCTCTTTTTAAGGAAACGAACGTTGCTTGACGCTGTTTTCTTGTTTTCGGTGTATTGATCCACTTTTCCAATAGGTCAAACGCTTTTTCTAGCAGCAGACTTAACATTATAAAAATGACGGCAGCAATAAAGTATCCTTCTAATACGCGGTAGTATAATGCCCCTAATGTTTGAACCTTTCCGATAATATCCATTACGCCCAGTGTAAAGGCGAGAGAGGTATTTTGTAATAAGTTGACGATGGCCACACCAATATTCGGTAGTGCGATTTTTCCTGCTTGAGGAATGAGTGTCCTTCTATAAATCTGCCATTTTGTCAGCCCAATCGAGGCAGCCGCTTCATATTGAGATGCTGGGACACTTGATAAGGCTGATCGGAATATTTCTGAAAAGTAGGCAGCAGTATTGAGTCCATATGTAATATAAAGAAAGATCAATTTGTTCCACATGGAGATATCAAGGCCAATTGTTGCGAGCACACCTGGCAGGCCATAAAAGACAATAAACATTTGAACAAGGATAGGTGTTCCGCGAATAAATGAGACATAGATTGCACTGAGCTGATGCAGGACAGGAATGCGCTCAATTCGGAAATAAGCAAGGATGAATCCAAGAAAGCTGCCAATCAAAGTGGCAAATAAAACGATCAGCAAGGTGGTCGGAAGGGCTGATAATACTTTAGGGAAGAGTGTGACCACATACTCCCATTTGAAAAACTCACCCATGTTGAATCACCTCCTATGTAGAAGTCGTTTCGACTTTTTCTTCTGCGGGTGGCGCGCCTAATATGGCAGCATCGAACCGTTCTGGGATAAGTACTTTATACATCAAGATACCTAAGTCACCATTTTCGGCTTCACGTTCAATATATTTTGTGTATCCTTTTCGTTCGTACATGTCTAAAAGCCAAGGGTGTTTCCGGCCAGAAGTGCCCAGTGTATACGCAGACGCTTTATATGTTTGCCGGAGCAAGGTGTTTTCCACATAATCGAGCAGCTTGTTTCCAATCCCTTGCCCTGCTAAATCAGGAGCTGTCGCAAACCACCAAACAAATGGATATCCTGAGACCGGTTGCGTACTCTCCCAAGGAAAACGGATGGTGATGGTTGATATGAGCCGCCCGTCTCGTTCTAAAACAACGGCAGCGGACTGTGTAATGTTTTCTATGACCATTTCAAGTGTGGCGTTCGTGGATGGCCAATCAATGCCCATTTCCCCAAGTGGTTTAAATGCACTGGACAGCAATTCTAAAAAGGCTGGCGCATCTTCTTCGGTAGCGATACGAAAAATATCTCGACTCATGACAAACCTCCATTCAAAATGTAATGTCAGATTATTGCTTTTCTTAAAGTCTCGATATCTGGATTCAACAATGCTTGATACACGTGGGGGTCATGACTGATCTCAACTACAGGCACATAGCGGACGCCGTATTTTTCCTCTAAAATGTTTCTGTAATCATCATGTTCAGTGACATCAATCGTTGAATAAGGGATCTGCTGTTCGTTGAAATAGGATTGAATGTCCTTGCAATAACTGCATCCATTTTTGCTCCATAAAATGATTTTTTGACTGTTTGACATTAGACGTTCACCTCGTGATTTATTTTTTTAGCTGCTGTTTGTTCATGGTTAAACGCTTCTTTTAACAATGTGACAGACGCAATTCTTGCCTCAATGTCTACGATCGGAGTTAGTACGATGAATTCATTGATATCGTATGTCTCGGCCAGCTCAGTCAGCCGGTGATGAACAGTTTCTTTTGTGCCAGCGGTATAGCCGGTTTTTTGTACGTGAATGCTGTAGTGTTCTTTTTTCGTTCCTTTCACTAGCTTTTCTGCATCCTCTATTGATGTGACATTGAGCTTTCTTCCATCGGAAAAGGAGACCTTTACTGTTTCCTTTTGTTTGATGTGCAAGAGTGCTTGTTCATGATCTTCGGCTGCGGAAACGGTGATGGCGAGAAGGAACTGCTGGCGAGTGCCCGCTTTTTGATATGTTTGGAAGGTCTCCCTTGCTTCTTTTAATAATGATTCATCTCCATTAATAAAGAAGGCAAATACAAAGGAGATTCCGAGTTTTGCTGCGAATTTAGCGCTCTCCGTACTTCCCCCTAAAAGGAAGATGTCGGGTGACAAACGTGGGATGGGCTGAGCATTCAATTCATTTGATTGTTCCGTAAGGTAGGTTTTGAGATCTACTAATTTTTGAGAAAAATCTTTCCGTGACGCTTGATAATCCTCCTGAAGTGCTTGTGTCGAGAGGTTCAGCCCTCCTGGTGCTTTCCCAACGCCTAAATCGACTCTGCCAGGCGCTAGTGATGCCAGTACATGAAATGTTTCAGCTACTTTAAATGGGCTATAATGCTGTAGCATGACACCTCCAGAACCAATTCGTAAATTGCTCGTTTTTGCTAATAGATAGCCGGCAAGGGCTTCAGGGGATGAACCTGCTACTTGAGGGTTATTGTGATGTTCAGACACCCAAAACCTGTGATAGCCAAGCTGATCCGCTGCTTCAGCTAATCTGACAGTATGCTGAATGCCCGCCTCTGCGTTCTCGTTTTCACCGACAAGGCTTTGATCAAGAATACTAAGGGTGATCGACATTGGCTGTTCCTCCTATCAGACTTTGATATTGAGATAATGCGAGGTTTAACCTGTTTATGGCATCTGAATCAATTAAATAATTATCTGAACCCTGCTTTTTGACTTGTTGATCCACGACATACACACCAGATTGAACAACTGTTGCACCAAGTTGGTGAATAATTGGTTTAAGAGCATATTCAATGACGAGCAGATGACCATAGGTTCCTCCTAAAACGAACGGAAGGACGGGTTTTCCTTGTAATGCTTTTTGGGGAAGTAAATCTAAAAACGTTTTTAAAATACCGGAAAATGACGCTTTGTAGACAGGCGTTAACACAATGACACCGTCACTCTCATTCACGAGTTCAATGGCCTTGATAATCTCTTCGTTTGAAAAGTCTGCTCCTATTAGTGCGCTGCTAGGCAGCTGGTGAACTTGAATGGTATGTACATCTATTCCATTGAATGTTAACTGCTGCTGAATATGCTGCAGGACACCCGTTAATCGAGATTGGACGGAATGACCTCCTGCTATAATCGTTACTTTCGTCAATTCGTCTCCTCCATTTCTTATAATTCCGTCTAAACAACTTGGAATAGTTGATAATATAAATTATAATAAGGCAAACCAATAGAAAAGTATAATTAGTAATCATAAATACACGATTCAGATATTTAAAATACAGGGAGAAGAGGGGTTTTCATGGAGATTCGAGCGATACGCACTTTTGCCACCATCGTGAAATACGGAAATTTTTTAAAAGCAGCAGCAGCGCTGAATTATTCTCAGCCAACCATTACTTTGCACATCAAACATTTAGAAGAGGAAATTGGAGAGAAGCTTCTAGAAAGAGGGAAGACCTTAAAGTTAACAGCATCAGGACAGCTTTTTTATGAAAGAGCCAATTCTTTACTCAATGAATATGAGAAACTGACGAAAACGCTCCAAGATTTAGAGGTAGGCATTGCGGGGTTCATTCGCATCGGTGTTTCTGAGCCCACAGCCAGCTTAGAGTTCCCATTGCTTCTTGCAGAATTCAAGGAAAGGTTTCCGAATGTAGAATTTTCTGTGCAAGTAGCAGATGCAAATACACTGAGTTCCTTGCTTTCCCATGATGAGATTGATTTTGCGATTTGCGGCGCACCAGAAGCTTCGATGGAAAATAGCTATAAGCCGCTTTTTCAAGATGATATTGTTTTGTTGGTTCCGTCTTCCCATCGATTGGCGGAAAAAGATGCAGCGGAGGTAACAGATTTAGAAAATGAAACCATATTATTCACACCTCACAATTGCCCCATCCGCATCCAAATTGAACAACAAATCGTTAACGTCATTGGGAGCAATTACAATAAGTTAGAGATTACGAGCAGCATGTCCCATAAACACTATGTTCAGGCTGGATTAGGAGTGTCTCTTTTTACTCGAACCGCCCATTCTTTTACACTCCCCGGTACAAAGGTATTAGAAATAAAGGGCATTCAAGTGTCCCCGCCAGTTGGTCTATTGAGGAAAACAAATGATGCGCCTGGAAGAGCCGTACTCCAGTTTATTGATCTCATTGAAAATCGATTGCATCGAACAACATGAAAAAGGGGTTAGCCTTTGTGCTGACCCCTCTTTCATGTTTATTTTACGGTTTGTTTAAGAAACTGATTCTTCTTAATAGGCAGACCCAAATTTTCGCGAAGGGTATGAGCTTGATAATTTGGATCATAATATCCTCTTTCTATCAAAATCGGGATCACATGCTCTGTCCATTCGGATAAACCACTAGCTAAAATCGGAGCGCCAAAAATAAATCCATCTGCGGCATCTTCTTCGATCCATTGAATCAATTTGTCAGCCACTTGTTCGTAAGTGCCGAAAAAGGCACTTTTTGGAGTGGTCACTTGTAAAGCGACTTCTCTTAAGGTCAAATTTTGTTCTTTGGCCATTTTTTTAATGGATTCTGTTGTAGATTGAAAGCTGTTTGAACCAGCGTCACCTATATCAGGAAAAGGTTCATCAAGCGGGAATTGACTAAAGTCCAAATGATCAAAGAATCTGCCGAGGTAATGCAGGGCTTCTTCAATAGAGACTAGATGTTTAATGGCTTCATATTTTTCTTCTGCTTCTTCGACTGTTTTCCCTGTAATCGGGTGGATGCCAGGGAATATTTTGATATCGGATGGTTTTCGACCAAGCGCTTCGGCTCTATTTTTCACGTCACGGTAATAGGCTTTTGCCTTTTCAAGTGAATCGGCATTTGTAAATACAGCGTCTGCTTCTTTTGCGGCTAGATCTTTTCCTGCCTCTGAAGCACCTGCTTGGAAAATCACGGGCTGCCCTTGTTCAGATCGTTCAATATTTAAAGGACCTTTGACAGAAAAGTGTTTCCCATGATGGTTTAATGTGTGTAGTTTATCTCGATCGAAGAAGACACCTGTTGAACGATCTCTTATAAAAGCATCTTCTTCCCATGAACTCCAAAGCCCATTCACTACATGTAAATACTCTTCTGCAATTTCGTATCGAAGGGAGTGGCTAGGATGAGAACGGATGATGTGATTTTCAGCAGAACCTTCTAACGGTGAAGTCACAACATTCCATCCTGCCCGGCCTCTGCTTAACTTATCCAAGGAGGCAAATTGTCTGGCAATGGTAAAGGGCTCACTGTAGGAAGTGGATACGGTCCCCACAAGTCCAATTTGTTTGGTGACTGCAGCAAGAGCGGATAAGATGGTTAATGGTTCAAATCGGTTCAAGAAATGAGGAATCGAATGTTCATGAATATATAAGCCATCTGCGACAAAGACAAAACGGAAACCCGCTGATTCTGCCTTTTTGGTCATCGTTTGATAATAATCAATGTTAACACTTGCATCTGCTGGAACTGATTCATCCTTCCACGCATTCATGTGACCTCCCGGACCATGTAACATTAATCCAAATTGTATGTGCTTTTTTTCAGACATGCGGATCGTCCCTTCTGTTTTGAAATAGCCATGTTTTATGTTTTTCATCATAAGGTAGAATCGTAAAGAAGTATAATTGGTATCAGTAAAGTATGACTTTATCTTTTCTAATATCATTTTTTGTTTCTTTCAGATGTGTCATTGAGTCCATGACATCATTTCTTAAAACCATGGGAGTTTATTAAGTAAATGACCCAGACCAAAAGCGCTATTTTTCGATGAAATCTGTGTCGGAATATCCGAAAAATTAGTGAATATGACGTATTTCGACTTTCTTCCTGTGTATCTAATTCCCTGTTTTTGACTGAATAGAAGGAAAGTGGTGAATTTTCAGTGAATATATAACTTTGTGAAAATCAAAGGAGGGATAGGAATGAAAAAGCGTTCAGTCTTTTTGTCATTTTTATTGGTAGGTAGTTTGTTACCGGGAGTAAGTTCAGCTTCAGCACCAGTCGCGAGTGCTGGTCATGGGCATGATCATGATCATGGTCATGCGCCGTTCGAAACACATATTAGTGAGGGGTTGCCAAAGGCAAACGATTTTAAAGATTTGACGAAAGCACCTCCAATTGAACGAGATGTGACAACAAAGGTATTAGATGAGTCTGGTAAGCAGGTGGGCTCTAGAACCTTTAAGGCGAATACAGGAGATTCTATTTCAACAAAGGCAAGTACAGGCAGTCAGAAGGTCACTGTCTATGCGGTTGCTGATGCGCAGTATCGTGCGAAATATAGTGACTGGCAAACACGGATTGTCAGCATCATCGAGCAAGCAGATGTCACGTTTAACCGTGATCATGATGTCGACTTTGTCGTACAAGCAGTAGGATCTTGGACGTCTTCGGGATCAAATGCAGAGCAAATTTTGTCTAACCTTGCGCGCAGCTTTGATGGCAGAGGATACGATTTTGTCACTGGATTTACAGCAAATCCAAACTTTGATGCTGGCGGAATCGCTTATGTCTACAATAGTGCACCAAGCGGAAGTGCATTCGCCGTTAACCTTGACCAAGGAACAGCGAATACAGCAAAAGCGGCTACGCATGAATACGGCCATAACTTTGGCTTACCGCACGACCCTCAAGGAAGCGGCATTGTCTGCTTAATGAATTATGATTATTCCTACACAGTCGATTTCTTTGATGCGGCTCATAAAAATCAAGTGAACCGTAACAAAGCGTGGTACAGATAAAATAAGAGAAAAAAGGACAAACATCTATGTGCTTGTCCTTTTTTTATGCTTACAGGTCGCTGATGCGTTTTCCTGCTACGGCATAGTGTTCTTTTTTCATTTCTTCAATAATGACAGAGACTTTTTCTACACCTGCGCCTGTTGTTTCAACAACAGCATCAGTGACTTTCTCCACAAGCGCTCGTTTCTGCTCGTCTGTTCTTCCTTCAAGCATTTGTACGGTGACAATCGGCAATGCGAAAACCTCCTTTTTCCTTTCATGCTACGCTTCCCTTTAGTTTAAGGGACTTCTTATAGTATACTGAATGAAGTAAATCATTGTATAGAAAGAAAGAGGGATTCATGCCTTTGAACCAATTTCTTGTGTATCCATTAGAACTGATTCCATATGTCGCCATTACGCTTGTTGTTGCATTTACGATGCACGAGCTGGCGCATGCATATGTTGCGTATCGTTTCGGCGACCCGACAGCTAAAAACCAAGGGAGACTCACATTAAATCCACTGAAGCATCTCGATGTATTTGGGACGATTTTGATCTTTGTCGCCGGGTTTGGCTGGGCGAGACCTGTACCGGTCAATCGTTACCATTTTAAAAACCCGCGCTTAGCAGGAATCTGCGTCTCGATTGCTGGCCCTTTAAGTAACTTAGTGTTGGCGTTTCTAGGCTTTTTCGTGTACGTGCTTCTTCAGAAGTTTGGCGGGGAGTCGCTCATGCGCTTTGAGCCGGGAGTTGATCATTTCTTCCGGATATTTATTAACTTGAACGTCATTTTGTTCCTATTTAACTTATTGCCACTTCCGCCGCTGGATGGGTATCGTATTATTGAGGACGTCGTCAGCCCCCGTATCCGGGCGAAAATGACGCAATTCGAACAATATGGGATCATTATTTTTCTCATATTCGTGATCACGCCGCTAGGACAGTTTGTTTTTGGTCCATTGATCGGAATGCGGGATCAAATCATTCAATGGTTTAATCTTATTTTGAAGCCGCTGCTTTAGGAGGTTTAATGAATGGAAGGTAAAAAGAAGAAACCAATTGGTTTTAACATCATTAAAAAAACAGATGCAACCGACGGACACGGAGGCTTTGGAGCTGGTGCGCTCAGCCTAGATAACATTTCGCCGGTGATCATTGACGTAGAGGAAAAGGAAGCTGTCATTGATATTGGTGCGATGCATGCAAGAAGTGCCGTGGAAAAAGGAATTAAATTTTTGAAAAGCAAAGAAGAGGTACCGAACGGAAAGCCGTATTGGCTCGTATGGGTGACCATTGACCGCAGAGAAGAAGGTCCTTATTATGCGGGTGTGACGGCTTGCGAAATGACCGTCGACCGTTCAATCCGCCGCGGGTATAAGTCGCTTCCAGAGCATGTGAATTTCATGGATAAATCAATGAAGCGAAATATCGTCGTCAGTCATATGGATGATGTATCGAAAAAGGTGCTGGCTGATTTCTTGAAGAGTCATAATGAAGCACTATGGGAAGCATCCACAGATGAATTAAAAGAAGGATTGTCTGTCTCAGTATAATTGTGAATTTTTTGTGAAGAATGGCGGATCATTACCAATTCCAGCTGGTTTTTGAGTAAACTGGTGTTAAAGCTAGGACATGGAGAATCCCGAGATGTAAATCTCGGGGTTTTTCATGTCTTTTTTTAACGTTTCAGCCACTTTTCCCACCATTTCTTTGGCTTTTGATCTTGAACTGGATCTTGCTCAGATGATTTATCCTCAGCACCGTAGCACACACCTGTCGGCTCCGTTCCTTCTATAAAATAGGTGAATACCTTTGATTCACATCCTGGGCCTGCGAGATCGCCGGTTTTTGGATTGATATACACACCTTTTACGCCGTCTGGCGGCATGAAGGAGGAGGCTGGCTGTTTGGAGAGGGCTGATTCCATAAAAGATGCCCATATCTTTTTTGCATAGGCTGTTTCTTCGACCGAGTCAATGGTACGCCCTTTATCATAGCCTGTCCACACACCTGTGACGAGCTGGGGAGAGAAGCCGATCATCCAGCTGTCGGCTCCTGTCGTTCCCGATTTTCCTCCGTATGTTCGCGTGAGATCCTTCATAATGGTGCGGCCTGTGACACTCGTATAGCCGTTTAACTGATCATTGAACATTCCTGACATCATGTCGGTGGTGACAAAGGCTGCCTTTTCATCTAGGACTTGCTCTCGTTTTTGTTTTTCTTCAAAAAGCACGTTGCCTTTAGCATCCGTTACTTTTGTAATAAAGGTGGGTTTGACTCGTTTTCCGCCATTGACAAGCATTGCGTAAGCATTGGTCATTTCAATTGGTTTGACAGGAGACGTGCCTAGGGCAAGTGATGGCACCTGATCTAGTTTTTCGTTGATGCCAAATGTTTTGCCCGCACGTACAAGCTGTTCCATTCCTAAAAATAGATGGGTTTTCACGGCATAAATATTATCAGACAGCGCCAAGGCTTGAAGCATCGTAATGCCATCATTTGCGTAATAGCCATGGTAATTGCTTGGTGAATAAGCAGCACCGCTTCCTTGATCATCGAGCTCAAAAACCGTTTCTTCACTGCGCATGACGGTTGCTGGTGTAAACCCATTTTGCAAGGCAATGTAATAAAGAAGAGGCTTCATTGTTGAACCGGGCTGTCTTTTCGCTTGTGTCACTCGGTTGAATGGACTTTTCTCATAATCTCTTCCCCCGATGAGGGCGAGTACATGACCTGTTTGGGGATGGATAGCAGTAAAGCCGATTTGGATATCTGATTTCGAATAGATTGTGCTTTTCAACGTCTTCTCAGCCATTTTCTGTAATTCTGGATTTAAAGTCGTTTGGATATGAAGGCCATAGGTTTCGATCTGCTCCTCAGTTAACCCCAAGCTTTGTTTCAACTCACGAATCACATCATCATAAAAATACGGAGCTTGCTTTGCTTGCAGCTGCTTCTTTTGCAAAGGGCGATAGGACAGTTTTTCTTTCGCGGCTTCAGCGGCTGCCTTTTTCGTAATCATGCCGTCCTCTTGCATGTGCCTCAGAATCATATTCTTTCTTGCGCCGGCTTTCTCTTCATTCACATAAGGGGAGTAGAGAGAAGGGCCCTTTGGGATACCGGCAAGTAAGGCAGATTCAGCGAGGGTTAAATTCTTCGCTTTTTTCCCGAAATACAGACGGGACGCCGCTTCTACGCCATAAGCTCCATGACCATAATAAATGGTGTTCAAGTATCCTTCTAAAATCTCATCTTTTGTATAGTTTTGCTCTAAGCGAATCGTGTAAAAGGCTTCATTCCATTTTCGCTTCCACGTTTTATCATGATCTAAATACAGATTTCGTGCATATTGCTGGGTGATCGTGCTTGCGCCTTGTACCTTAGCCATGGCACGAATATCAGCCACTGCAGCACCCGCCATCCGTTTCACATCAAAGCCATGATGCTCATAAAAGGTTTTATCCTCAACAGCTACAGCTGCCTGCCTGATATGAGGGGACATGTCCTTTAAGGGCACCCAATATCTCTTTTCTCCAAAGCTGGATTCTCCAAGCTTTGAACCATCGGCTGCATAAATCGTCGTAGATTGGGGAACTTGAACAGAAGGGGCGCCTTGCCATTTGGCTATTAAAAGAATCGTCAAAAAGACAGTGCCTGCAAATAGAAAAGCGAGCAAGCCAATAAAAAAACAGGCTCGAATCGTTTTCACGGTCATGCGGATTTTTTTATTACTCATGATTGTGTCCATGCAAAGCCCCCATTTTGACGGTTTTTTATCAGTATGGAACAAAGAAAACCGTTTTAAACAAATGATTGCAAGAGCGTGCATTAAAATTGAAGAGAACTCATGCGGTTCTTTACAATTTGATATGAATCCACTATACTTTTTTCTTGGACAATCGATATAGTCATAGCCGTTAAAGGCGCTAACAATAGATGTTTGTTTATTATTGGATGAGAGGAAGATGGACAATGAGCGAACTTTGGTATACAGAGAAGCAAACGAAGAATTTTGGTATTACTTTGAAGGTGAACAAAACCCTTCACACAGAACAAACAGATTTTCAGCATTTAGAAATGGTGGAAACAGAAGAGTTTGGCAATATGCTGTTTTTAGACGGTATGGTGATGACGTCTGAGAAAGATGAGTTTGTATACCACGAAATGGTGGCACATGTTCCTCTTTTCACTCATCCAAACCCAGAAAATGTTCTTGTCGTAGGTGGAGGAGACGGCGGTGTCATTCGTGAAATCCTGAAGCATCCAAGTGTGAAAAAAGCGACACTTGTTGATATTGACGGCAAAGTCATCGAATACTCGAAAAAATTCCTTCCTTCGATTGCTGGGAAACTAGACGATCCTCGTGTAGATGTCAAAGTTGGGGACGGCTTTATGCATATTGCTGAAGCTGACAATGAGTACGATGTTATCATGGTGGACTCAACTGAACCAGTTGGACCAGCTGTGAACCTGTTCTCTAAAGGATTTTACGCAGGAATTTCAAAAGCACTCAAAGAAGACGGTATTTTCGTGGCACAAACGGACAACCCTTGGTTCACACCTGAGCTGATTACAAATGTACAGCGTGATGTGAAAGAGATTTTCCCAATCACGAAGCTTTACACAGCAAATATTCCAACGTATCCAAGTGGTCTTTGGACATTTACCATCGGTTCAAAAAAATATGATCCACTTGCTGTAGAAGATAGCCGTTTCTTTGATATTGACACTAAATATTACACAAAAGAATTGCACAAAGCAGCATTCGTTCTGCCGAAATTTGTGAGCGACTTAATCAAATAAATGAAGCGAAGAGGAAATGCGCAAATAACAGTTTGCGCATTTTTTGAAGCGTAAAAGGAGGAATCTTGCATGAGATTCGACGAGGCTTATTCAGGAAAAGTGTTTATTGGAAGTCATCCGACATGGGAAGATGCAAAAGTCATTTTATACGGTATGCCGATGGATTGGACCGTCAGTTATAGACCAGGCTCACGTTTTGGTCCAAACCGTATTCGTGAAGTTTCGATTGGATTAGAAGAATACAGTCCTTATTTAGATCGTGAGCTGCACGAAGTACCATTCTTTGATGCCGGTGACATTCCGCTTCCTTTTGGAAATGCTCAGAAAAGCTTGGACTTAATTGAAGAGTATGTCGACAGCATTTTAGAAAAAGGGAAGTTTCCATTAGGAATGGGCGGCGAGCATCTTGTGTCTTGGCCGGTTTTCCGCGCGATGCATAAGAAATATCCTGATTTGGCGATTATCCATATGGACGCACATACGGATCTTCGTGAGGAATACGAGGGTGAGCCTCTGTCTCATTCTACCCCGATTCGTAAAGTAGCAGGACTCATTGGACCTGAGAATGTGTTCTCTTTTGGGATTCGTTCTGGGATGAAGGAAGAATTTGAATGGGCAAAAGAAGCGGGCATGCACATTTCTAAATTTGAAGTGCTGGAGCCGTTGAAGCAAGTATTGCCAAAGCTGAAGGGGCGTCCAGTTTATGTGACGATCGACATTGATGTACTCGACCCAGCTCATGCACCTGGTACAGGCACGGTGGATGCTGGCGGTATTACATCAAAAGAGCTGCTTGCATCCATTCATGCCATTGCAGGATCTGAGGTTCAAGTAGTCGGTGCAGACCTTGTAGAGGTAGCACCTGTATACGATCATTCCGACCAAACAGCGAATACAGCGAGCAAGCTTTTACGCGAAATGCTGCTTGGATTTGTGAAATAACACCTTGATAGAGGAGCTTGTCATCTCATGTGGACAAGCTCTTTTTTTACATGGATCAAAAAATAAAGGAGGCAGTTCATGTTTTCTTCTATATTGATGGTGCTTCTCGTCTTTTGTGTGTTAGCGGCGGGTTTTCTCACGCTGAAACGAGAGCTCGCAGCTGCGCCGCCCGTTTTTGCTTCGAAAAAAGAAGCAAAGGAAGAGATGTTGGGGTTGTTTCAAGATCGAGGCTTTTTTATCTGACGGCCATTGCGTTATTCATGCAGGTGGTATTTAAGCGAGCACAGATCGTGCCATTTGATTTTTTTCAGGCATTTTTGGCAAGTTCAGGCGTACAAGCTCTTTTTTATTTAATCAAAAGAAAAGACATGGGCGTAAAGGCTGGATTGGCGGTATTAGTGAGTTTCCTGTTTCTTTTTTTCTAAAGGGATGGTGTAGGATCAAAAACGAAGTTTAATCGCAGTGAAGAAGAGAAATGATGGTATGATAGGCGATCATGAATATGGTATACTATTTTAGTTAAACGGGTCTTAGCAAAGGAAGTGCAAAATGACACAAAACCAAATTTCAATTCATGTAAAGTCAGTGATGAAACCAGAGACGGAGCCGGCTGAAACGATCGAATTCCGCACGACTGGAACGTATCAAGAAAAGAATGACAAAACGTATCTCACTTACCATGAAGAACATGAAATGGGTCAAGTAAAAACCGTTGTGAAAATGAGTGAAAAAGAAATTTTTGTCATGAGATCAGGGGCCATTCAAATGAAGCAGCGCTTTCTCATTGGAGAAACGACCGTCACACATTACACGATGCCATTCGGTACACTACAGCTTGATGTACACACACATGGCATTGATCTCGATGTGGACAAGGGACTGCTGCACATTACGTACGATATGCTGACAGGGGAAGATCAAAAGCATTTACATACATTATCGATTTCGTATAAGGAGGATTTACGTTCATGAATATCGCAGAACAGGTCAAAGATGCGTTAAAGGAAGAAATTATTGCGGCAGTCGTCAAAGCAGGACTTGCTGATGAAAGCCAGGTACCAGATGTCCTTTTAGAAGTGCCGAAAGATAAAACTCACGGTGATTACTCCACCAACATGGCGATGCAGCTTGCCCGCATTGCAAAAAAAGCACCTCGTCAAATCGCAGAGGACATTGTCAAAGCGTTTGATAAAGGGAAAGCTTCTATTGAAAAACTGGATATCGCAGGTCCAGGGTTCATTAATATTTATATGAACAATCAGTATTTAACAAAGCTGATCCCAGCTGTCCTTGAAGCAAAAGAGGCATATGGTGAAACGAATACAGGCGGCGGCCAAAAGGTGCAAGTTGAATTCGTCTCAGCCAACCCAACAGGTGACCTTCACCTTGGACATGCCCGCGGAGCAGCTGTAGGTGATTCTCTTTGCAACATCCTTGATAAAGCAGGGTTCGAGGTGAGCCGTGAATACTATATCAACGATGCAGGCAATCAGATCAATAACCTCGCTTTATCTGTAGAGGTACGTTACTTTGAGGCGCTCGGTCTTGAAAAAGAGATGCCTGAAGACGGTTATAGAGGAGAAGACATCAAAGGCATCGGGCAAAAGCTGGCAGATGAATTTGGTGACCGTTTCGTGCATGAGCCAGAAGAAGAGCGTATGATGTTCTTCCGTGAATACGGCTTAAAATATGAGTTAGAGAAATTACGTGTAGACCTTGAGAATTTCCGTGTCCCATTTGATGTATGGTATTCAGAAACCTCTTTATATGAAAACGGTAAAATCGAACCAGCGCTGGAAACACTTCGCGCTAAAGGCTATGTCTTTGAAGAAGACGGCGCAACGTGGCTGCGTTCAACTGATTTTGGCGATGACAAGGACCGCGTGCTTATTAAAAAAGACGGCAGCTTCACTTACTTGCTTCCAGATATCGCATATCATAAAGACAAATTAGACAGAGGCTTTGATCAGCTCATTAACATTTGGGGAGCGGACCATCACGGCTATATCCCTCGAATGAAAGCGGCGATTCAAGCACTTGGATATCCTGCTGGCAAGCTTGAAGTAGAAATCATTCAGCTCGTTCACCTATACAAAAACGGTGAAAAGATGAAGATGAGTAAACGTACAGGAAAAGCCGTCACCATGCGTGATCTGATTGAAGAAGTAGGCCTAGATGCCACTCGTTATTTCTTCGCGATGAGAAGTGCGGCGACACATATGGACTTTGACCTAGACTTAGCGATTTCTACGTCTAACGAAAACCCTGTGTACTACGCACAATATGCCCATGCGAGAATTTGCAGCATGCTGCGTCAAGGGGAAGAAAAAGGCTACGAGCCAAACCTTGAAAAAGCAGATTTCTCTCACATTCAATCGGAAAAAGAATACGATCTTCTCAAAATCATTGGCAGCTTCCCAGAAGTTGTAGCAGAAGCAGCTGAAAAGCGTATTCCGCACCGTGTGACAAACTATATTTATGACCTTGCATCAGCCCTTCACAGCTTCTACAATGCCGAGAAGGTCATTGATGTAGAAAACGAAACAAAAACAACAGCACGTCTTTCACTCATGAAAGCAACACAAATTACGCTTGCGAATGCATTAAAACTCATTGGCGTATCGGCTCCGGAAAAGATGTAATACAAATAAGCCCCGCTCTACTATAGGAGTGGGGCTTTTTAATATGAAAAAACACCCGCTATCTTCTAAGGACAGCGGATGTTGAACATTACCCAAGCGTATTAATAATGTTAGAAATAGAATCAAATAATTGGCTAAGTACATCAGAAAACATAGAGTGCATCCTCCCTTCGGTAAGCATGTAGTATGTGTGCGTTAATTAGAATTATCCAAGTGTATTAATAATGTTAGAGATAGAATCGAATAATTGGCTAAGTACATCAGAAAACATGTTTTTGCCTCCTCTCTTTTCTTTTTACATCTACTTAACGAAGGGGATGGAGGGTTGGATCACTTTTTCTAAAAAATTTTTAAAAAAGTTGGTGGCATAGAAAAAAGCACCACATATTCGGGTGCTTTTTGGCTTTTATTAGTTATGAATGAATACGCAGTTTCACGTCTCCATTTTCACACGCTAGCTGAACGTTTCCGCCAATCGGTAAGGTGAAGACCGGCTGAGTATGTCCGATATCGACATCGTAGATCACTGGAATGTGTTTGAGCATTGGGTGCTTATCTAGGATAAATCTCAAATGTTCCTCTGTCATCTTTGATTTCTTCTGAAAGCGTCCGATGATCAGCCCTTTAATGGATTCTGCATGCTGTAAGAGGGATGTGAGGTCTCTGGCGAACATTTCAGGGAAAACCAAATCATCATCCTCCACAAATAAGATGGCATCCTTAATATGAGGCATAAACGACGTCCCTTGCAGTAAGTTCAGTGTACAAAGGTTCCCGCCATACAAGGTACCTTCGGCTGTTCCTTCCTGATATATTCCCCATTTCGTCGGATGAAACTGCCTGTTCGCTTGATCAAGATACCACGCATCATCACTCCACTTTGTCGAAGGATTCACATTAAAAGACTCACCGTCATTCATCAAGCAGGCTTGAAACATAGCGGTCTGCTCCTCTTGTCCCTGTTCCATTTGAAAGCTGGAGAAATGGGGTCCAGAGTATGTCACCATCTCACATTTGGCAGTAATAGCACTTGCAAGTGCGGTAATATCACTGTAGCCGCAAAGGACTTTAGGGTGCTGACGAATCAAGTCGTAATCAATATAAGGTAAGAGCTCATTGCAATTGAAGCCTCCGATTGCTGTCAAAATACCGTCAACTTCATCATCCATGAACGCCTCATGCAGATCAGACAAGCGGTGCTCAATAGATGAAGAGGAGTGAAGGTCACATTCAAACGTGTGCTGTCCAAAGGAAACAGTGAAACCTAACATCTCTAAACGCTTTTTTGCCTGAGCGATTCCTTCTTTTGATAAAATGCTGGCACTTCGGCTTGGGGCAATGACACGAAGATGACTGCCTTTTTTTAAAGGAGGTGGTGTATGCATAAACAAATCTTCCTTTCCATCACATATTTATCCATTATATCGGATCAAATGGTCCAAGTCTGTAAAAGCTAGAAGAAAGAAGTGGACCGTGCGTTTCATACAAGCTGTGCAAAGGGTATGGAAAAGAAAAAGACAGAATGAGGGCGAAGAATGTGAAAAAGAGGAGACTGGAATTTTTATTTTTATATTTTATGATATTCGGGGCATATGTGGTGTATTGGTGGCCGGTGCCGGCGTGGAGTGTCCAGTTGTACGCAGCAGTTTATATCGCCATTATTTTATTTAGTATCATCTCGCTCATGCTAGAGAACCGTACATCACAGCACACACTCTTATGGATGTATGTGCTAATCTTTTTCCCAATCATTGGCTATATGTTTTATTTGTTCTCGGGACAGCTCTATGTGAAAGGTCATTTATTCAAATCAAAAAGAATGTACAACCGTGAAAAACTACGCAGAATATCTGAGCTTGAGAGCAAGCCGGATGAATCAAGTCTAACCGAAAATCAGCGGACTTTTTTTCATTACACAGAAAAAGCAACAGGCATGCATGTGAACACAAATAGTGATATGGACATTTTAAAAAATGGGGAGGAGACGTTTCCCCGTATTTTTGAAGAATTAAAAAAGGCAAAATCGTTCATCCATATAGAATACTACATGTTCAAATCAGATTTCCTCGGGCACCGGATGATGGAGATTTTGATAGAAAAAGTGAAAGAAGGGGTAGAGGTTCGCTTCATCTATGATGCGGCTGGCAGCATTCGCTTCTCCCGAAAAGATATTAAACGCTTGAAGCAGGCAGGAGTCAAGGTCGCTCCATTTCTGCCTTTAAAATATGGTTTCTTTAATCAAAAAATCAATTTCCGCAATCACCGAAAAATCGTGATCATTGATGGGAAGACAGGATTTGTTGGCGGGTTAAATGTCGGAAAAGAATATGTCGGACGTGATGAAAATATCGGTTTTTGGCGTGATACGCATACGATGTTAAAGGGTGAGGCTGTCCAAACCCTTCACTCTGTGTTTATGCTCGACTGGGAGTATGTTTCAGATGAAGTATTAATTGATGATCCGAAATATCATACGCCGCATCCTGTGACGGGAGAGGATGTCATTCAGGTTGTACCAACTGGACCCGATATGAAAGAAAGTATGAGTGATTTATATGATGCACTCATCTCAAATGCGAAACAATTTGTCTGGATTGCGACACCTTATTTTGTCCCAAATGAATCCCTTCGTACGGCATTGAAAATTGCTGCGACAAGAGGGGTGGATGTCCGGGTGATGGTTCCGGAGATCAATGATGGCTTTCTCACACAATACGCCACACGGTCCTATTTTTCTGAGCTCCTAAAAGAGGGCATCAAGGTGTATCACTACCAAAAGGGCTTCATGCATCAAAAAGTGATGATTGCAGATGGAGAACTTGCCTCTGTCGGTACCGCAAATGTGGATATGAGAAGCTTTCAGCTCAATTTTGAGGTCAACGTCTTTACGGCCGCGAAAAAGCCTATTGAGCAGCTGATGGCACATTATGAAGAAGATATGAAAGAATGTGAGCAAATGGGACCTGTTCATTTTTATAAAAGAGGCTTAAAAGAGCGATTAAAGGAATCATTTGCTCGGTTGTTTTCTGGCGTTCTATGAGGATTTCTAGTCAAAGAAATCATTTCCTAATCTAGTATTTTGAAGAGGATTCCTCTATAATTGAAAATGATTATCAATTATAGAGGAAATGAGGTTCTTTTACATATGTTAAAACGCTTTTTCGCCTATTACAGGCCCTATCGAGGTCTGTTCTTTTTAGATTTCTTTTGCGCTGTCGCCGTTGGATTGATGGAACTGGGTTTCCCGCTTATCGTGAACTACTTCATTGATACATTGTTGCCAACAGGGAACTGGACAGTCATTGTCTGGACGGCACTTGCGCTGTTTGTCATTTATGCCCTCAGCTCGGTTATGCAATTTATTGTGTCGTATTGGGGGCATATGCTTGGCATCAATATTGAAACAGATATGAGGAAAAAGCTGTTTGATCACTTTCAGCGACTATCCTTTAAATTCTTTGACAACAACAAAACGGGGAAGCTCATGTCACGGATGACAAACGACCTCATGTACATTGGAGAAGTGGCGCATCACGGTCCTGAAGATTTGTTTATAGCGATTATGACGATTCTTGGTGCCTTTGCAGTCATGCTGATGATTAACTGGCAGCTGGCCATTTTAACCTTCCTCATCATGCCTGTCATTATTTGGCTCGCCCTACATTTTAATAAAAAGATGACGAAGGCGATTACACAGCTCAACAATGACATTGGAGACTTTCATGCGAGGGTTGAAAACAATATCGGGGGCATTCGTCTTGTTCAAGCCTTTGCCAATGAACATTTCGAGAAAAAGCGTTTTGCGGAAAACAACAACCGTTTTCGTAAGGCGAAGCTTCTTTCTTATAAAATTATGTCGGTCAATGGATCGATTAGCTATATTCTCACACGTCTTGTGACACTGTTTGTCCTTCTCGCAGGTACATGGTTTGTCCTGCAAGGTCAATTAACGGCAGGTGGCTTTATCGCATTTGTTCTGATCACAAATGTTTTATTTAGACCGATTGATAAAATCAACACGGTCATTGAAATGTATCCGAAAGGCATTGCGGGCTTTAAAAGCTATGTCGATTTGCTAGACACAGAGCCGGATGTGAAGGATACAGAGGGAGCACGTGATGTACACGGATTGAAAGGTGAAATTGAATATCGAAACGTAACATTTGGCTACGATGAACACAGTCATGTGTTAAAGAATATCGATTTAAAGATCAAACAAGGAGAGACGGTTGCGTTTGTCGGCCCTTCAGGAGCGGGGAAATCAACAATTTGCAGTCTGCTGCCTCGTTTTTATGATGTGGATGAAGGGGAGATCACGATTGATGGTATAAGCACAAAGTCGATGACATTGTCTTCTTTAAGGCAGCAGATCGGTATTGTGCAGCAGGATGTCTTTTTATTCTCAGGCACCATTCGTGAAAACATTGCGTACGGGAACTTAGAAGCCAGCGATGCAGAGATTTGGGAGGCTGTAAGAAGTGCGCATTTAGAGGAACTCGTTCAGCGTTTCCCAGAAGGGTTAAATACCGTGATAGGTGAGCGCGGCGTCAAACTGTCAGGCGGTCAAAAGCAGCGTCTATCAATTGCACGGATGTTCCTGAAAAACCCGTCCATTCTCATTCTAGATGAAGCCACATCAGCACTTGATACAGAAACAGAAAAAGCCATACAGGATGCACTGAGCGAACTAGCTGTCGGCAGGACGACACTCGTCATTGCCCACCGCCTTGCAACAATTAAACACGCCGATCGTATCATTGTCGTGACAGAGGAAGGTATTGAAGAACAAGGCCGCCACCAAGATTTAATTCAAATGGGCGGCGTATATAGCAGACTGCACGAAGCGCAGTTTGGTCATTAAAAAGAAAGATAAAGCCCTTTTGATAAGGGTCTTTTTTTGTTAGGATAGAAAAAACTCGTGTAGGAAGGATCTGATGGAATGAAGGGGCTTCGGCAATTACAAAAAGGCGATAAGATCGGTATTTTTTCACCTTCAAGTCCTGCATCAGCGACCTCGCCACTTAGGTATGAGCGGGCGAAGGAGTGGCTTGAGCAAAAAGGATTCATTGTGGTACCAGGATCATTAACAGGGAAAGAGGACCACTACCGTTCAGGTACAATTCAAGAACGAGCCAATGAGTTGAATGAGCTAATGGCTCGAGAGGACTTGGCGTGCGTCATGTCAATGATTGGCGGGACAAATTCAAATAGTATGCTGCCTTATCTTGATTTTGAGCTGCTGAAACAACATCCGAAAATCATGATCGGTTATTCAGATGCGACAGCGATTCTTTTAGCCGCTTACGAAAAAACGGGATTGCCTGTATTCTACGGACCGGCGCTTGTTCCATCTTTTGGGGAGTTTGAACCGTTCGTTGCTTATACATATCAGTCGTTCGAAGACATCCTGATGCAGCCTCAATCCATTCCTTATCAGATCAAAAAACCACCCTTTTGGACGGATGAACGAATCAATTGGGAAGAAAAGACACGTGATAAAGGGCAGCGTCCGAACGATTGGCTGTGCGTCATAGAAGGACAGGTAGAAGGCAGGTTGATCGGCGGAAACCTGAATGCAATGTACGGCATATGGGGCAGTGAATTCATGCCAGCGATCCAAACAGGAGACATTCTCCTCATTGAAGATTGCATGAAAACCGCTTCAGTTGTAGAAAAAAACTTCTCTTTATTGAAAGTAAATGGAGTGTTTGAGCGGGTATCAGGGATTCTTTTGGGGAAACATGAGCTGTTTGATGATGAGGGAACGGGCAAAGAACCTTATGAGATTTTACTTGAGGTGCTTGGAGAGACAAAGAAACCGCTCATCGCAGATTTTGACTGTGCCCATACACACCCGATGCTTACGATGCCAATTGGGGCACAAGTGAAAATGGATGCAGCTTCAAAACAAGTGTGGTTAATGAAAGAGTGGATATAACAAAAGAGCGGCCTGATGGCTGCTCTTTTTTATGAAACTTTCTCTTTTTCAAATGGCTGCAAGAGATCTTGCGCTTTTTTTCCCTCTACGACAATTAAGTAGTCAGATTCTAAATGAGTGAGCCTGAAGGTTTCAAGCTCTACGATGTTCTTGATGTTACACATTGTTTTTTTAGAATACACATATAGACGATGTTGAGCCTGGTGGCATTTTTCATAAAGAGAAATAAGCTTATGTAAATTCAATGCTTTCGCAGCGATTTGGATTGAATAGATCTGAGACATCTTCATATCCTCCTGTTGATTACTTTCTCACAATAGCTTTGTTACCCCTGTTTGCACAGAGATAAACCTTTCTCTATGATTTCCACTCAATGGTTCCTCCGCCGGTTCGCTTGTTGCCTCTTATCGCAGACAGTTCTTCGACGAGTCTAAGAAGGGCCTGATCCTTTGACTTCGCCTCAATCATAAAATCTACATCACGCCCATACGGTTTTAATGCATGAAAAAGCGGTAAGACAAAGGACATATCTACACCATCTGCATGACTGCGTATGGCTTTTTCTGATTTCGGTGAGGATAAATGAATTTTAGGCGGAATACCAGTGCTCGTCCAAGTGCCGAACATTCTTGGCAGGATGTCTTCAAGCGCGGCATCGTCATCTTTATTGGCCACGTGATGATGGTAATCAAAAACAAAGGGAATACCGTGCTTTTCACATACACCAAGCGTTTCTAACGACGTATACGTTTTGTCATCATTCTCAAGCGTCATCCTCGCCTTGATATGCGCTGGTAGCTGTTTGATATTTTCATCAAAACGTTGAAGCGCCGAATCTTTATCACCGTACGCACCGCCCACATGAATGTTCATATACCCTTCCTTTTCAAGCTTCATCGCCTCAAGCATTTGATAATGGTACGCCATGTCGATCACGGCATTTTCTGTGATTGAAGGCTTGGGGCTAGTAAACAAAGTGAACTGATTGGGGTGAAAGCTCACACGAAGCCCATGCCGTTTCACCAACTCGCCAATTCCAAGAAACTCCTTTTGAAAAGGTGTCACAAAGTCCCATCGTACCTCGGGATGGGTCGCAAGCGGGACGATCGAACTCGAAAAACGGTAAAGCGGGATATCATGAGCAATGGCGAAATAAAGCGTTCTTAATGTATTCACGAGATTGGCCTTTGTTGTTCGTAATAACGCCTCTTTTCCTTCTTCCTTTGAGAGCTTGCTGTATCTTGCAAAGGTCAGCGACTTGGCAGGAGAAGCCTCCCACAAGGTGACGGCATTGGATACATAACCGAATCGATAACGCATAGGTCATCTCCTTTATAAAAAATAAGAGAACATGGCGGCAACCCATTCCAGCGGACGTGACAGAAGCGGACGCTGTGCCAATTTCTCTTCTGTCATAAGCTCAGACACTTCTATGTGCTCGCGAATCTTTTCCTCTACGTGGGCAGTAAAATCGGTATCATCAATGGCGACGTCTACTTCCTCGTTTAAAAACAAGCTGCGTTTATCAAAATTTGCCGTACTGATCATACAGCGTCTCTGGTCAATTAGAATGGCTTTCGCATGATAAAATCCTTTATAAAAACGATAAACAAGGCAGCCGGAGGCAATGAGGTCCTTCAAATAATGAAATCCAGCCTCTTTGACGAGTGGATGATCTGCTTTCATTGGGATGATGATTTCAACCGTAACGCCTCGCTTGCGTGCATCAAGCAGTGCACTCAGAAGAGGAGCAGATGGAATAAAGTAAGGCGTACAGATGATGATCTGTTTCCTCGCCTGCTGAATATCTTTGAGGAACAAAGCTTCTAAAGAAAAACCAGCAGTCGCGCGTGTTGTGCATTGTAGTGTTCCCGGTTCCAAAGCAGGAAAAACCTCATATTGCAGCTGATGAATGCCAGATGTCCGGTATAAATCATTCAAAAACACATGCTGGAGATCTGCGACAACTTGCCCCGTCATGCGCAAATGATAATCCTTCCAAATGCCAAACCGACCCTTTTTCCCAACATATTCATCGCCAATATTAAACCCGCCAATATAGCCAATCTTTCCATCAATCACCGTGATTTTACGATGATTTCTCATGTTTAACCGATAAATCAAAAAAGGGAAACGAGGCTTATTTAAAAAGTAAAATTGGATGCCACTTTTCTCTAGCATGTCGATGGACTTTTGATCAAACGGATAGGACCCTAGTCGATCGGTCAGCAAAAAGACTGAAACCCCTTGTTCCGCTTTTGTTTTCAAAGCTTGTAACACCCTTTGACCAATCTTGTCGTTCTTTACAATAAAGAACATCATATGAATAGAAGAAGAGGCGTGCTGAATATCGGTGAGCAGCTGATCAAAGAGTGGTTCGCCATCATGATAAAAGGCGGCATCACCGCTTGTTTGATCAAAAGATCGTTCAAAAGCGCGGGTAGAAAAATATTTTTTTCCCATATAAAGGTCTAACAATATGAGGCAAACGATGACAATGAGTACGAGTAGGATGATCAATGCGATCATGTTGCTTCCTCCTTTTTTGCATATTTCAATAGTGTACCCAAACGTGTAAAAAATATTGACTGAATACTCATTCATTATTTATGATAGAGGTACAACATAGAAACGGAACAAAGTGGGTTTTGGGGAATGAAAGGGGGAGCAAGATGAATAGCCTTTTAATCATGAACATGATCGCATTTGCGGCGGTGACCGCTTACGCTGTGTATTTGTTTATTTATCTCATTCGAACACGAGCAGCGTACATTCGTCTTGGCAAAAAAGAAGAGTTCCAACAAGACATGAAAAAACGCTTAGAGCGTGTTTGGGTCAATGTATTTGGGCAAAAGAAGCTGTTAAAGGACAAGAAGAGCGGCATCATTCATGTGCTGTTTTTCTACGGATTTATCCTTGTACAGTTCGGAGCCCTTGATTTTATTATGAAGGGACTCGTTCCAGATAGCGGACTCCCTTTAGGTCCGCTTTACGGTGTCTTTACCTTTTTCCAAGAGGTAGTCACACTTCTCATTTTAGTAGCTGTTGTTTGGGCGTTCCATAGAAGGTATGTGGAGAAGCTTGTCCGTTTAAAGCGTGGCTTTAAATCCGGTCTAGTGCTTTTATTTATTGGCGGCTTGATGCTGACCGTTTTACTTGGGAACGGGATGAATATCATCTGGCATGGACACTCTTTATCACCAACTGAGCCAATCGCATCCAGTGTTGCTTTCTTGCTGGGCGGTATTTCACCTCTTGCGGCAACGGTCGTTTTTTATGTCGCATGGTGGGTGCATCTCCTGATTTTGCTGACATTCTTAGTGTATGTCCCGCAGTCAAAGCATGCTCACCTCATTGCAGGACCGGTGAACGTATTTGCCAGCAGATTAGACCCGCCAGGCAAGCTGCAAAAAATTGATTTTGAAGATGAGACACAAGAGACCTTCGGTGTGGGAAAAATTGAAGACTTCCGTCAGTCACAGCTGATCGACCTTTACGCCTGTGTGGAATGCGGGCGCTGCACAAATATGTGCCCAGCAACAGGTACAGGGAAAATGCTGTCTCCTATGGATTTGATTTTAAGGCTAAGAGATCATTTAACCAATAAAGGGGCCGCCATTACATCGAAGACGCCTTGGGTTCCGCAGCTTGCCTTCAGGCAGACAACAGGAAATCAGCTGGCGCTTCAGGCGAGAGGAGCAGGTGCAGAGGAATCGGCTGCCAGCTCGATGTATCATCCTTCTCTTATTGGTGAAGTCATTACAGAGGAAGAAATTTGGGCATGTACGACGTGCCGAAACTGTGAAGACCAATGCCCTGTCATGAATGAACACGTCGACAAGATTATTGATATGCGCAGATATCTTGTGCTGACCGAAGGGAAAATGGATGCAGATGCACAGCGTGCCATGACAAGTATAGAGCGCCAAGGGAACCCGTGGGGATTGAACCGGAAAGAAAGAGAAAATTGGCGTGAACTGAGAGAAGATGTGCACGTGCCGACAGTAAAAGAGCTGAAAAAAGCAGATCAAACCTTCGATTATTTATTCTGGGTTGGTTCAATGGGAGCATATGACAATCGAAGCCAAAAGATTGCGCTTGCCTTTGCAAAGCTTCTCAACGAAGCAGGAGTCTCCTTTGCCATTCTAGGAAATAAGGAGAAAAACTCTGGCGATACACCAAGAAGGCTTGGAAACGAATTTTTATTCCAAGAGCTTGCTGCGAAAAACATTGAAGAATTCCAGAAAAACGGTGTCACAAAGATCGTTACGGTTGATCCGCACGCCTATAATTTATTTAAAAATGAGTATCCAGACTTCGGACTTGAGGCAGAAGTGTACCATCATACAGAATTACTGGCAGAGCTAGTGAAAGAAGGGAAGCTAACGCCTGTACATGAAGTGAATGAGGTCATCACCTTCCACGACTCTTGCTACCTAGGCAGATATAACGAAGTGTATGATCCGCCGAGAGACATTTTAAAAGCCATCCCTGGTGTGACGCTGAGAGAAATGGAACGTCATCGTGAAACTGGTATGTGCTGCGGTGCAGGAGGGGGCTTAATGTGGATGGAAGAAGAGACAGGTACCCGAATTAACACTGCCCGAACGGAGCAGGCGTTACAGGTGCAGCCGTCCATCATTAGCTCAGGGTGTCCTTATTGCTTAACGATGCTGGGAGATGGCACGAAGGCAAAGGAAGTAGAGGATCAGGTAGGTACATTTGATGTCGCAGAGCTTCTTGAAAAATCAGTGTTTGGCGAGGCTGGAAAGCAGGTTTCGTAAACAAAACAGGCCGATGAATAGAATGTTCATCGGCTTATACATGGCGCTGTACATCTGCTGTTTAGACAATATGTAAGCGGTAACAAACTGGAGGGGACATACATGAGTAAGACGGTCATTGTATCTGGAACAAGAACACCATTTGGAAAACTAGGCGGTGCTTTCAGTGGGTTGAGTGCCGCAGAACTAGGCGGAATGGCAATCAAGGCTGCGCTGGAAAGAGTGCAGGGATCACATCATGTGGATGAGGTCATCATGGGAAGTGTTTTGCAGGGAGGACAAGGTCAGATTCCTTCAAGGCAAGCAGCAAGATATGCTGATCTTCCGTGGTCCGTTCCGACGCAAACCATCAATAAAGTCTGTGCATCAGGAATGCGCAGTGTGAGCACAGCAGATCAAATCATCCGAGCTGGAGATGCGGAGGTCATTGTAGCGGGCGGTATGGAATCCATGTCAGACGCCCCTTATTTGCTAAAAAAAGCGCGATGGGGCTACAAAATGGGAGATGGTGCGGTACAAGATGCGATGATTTTAGATGGATTAACCTGTTCTTTTACAGGCGTTCATATGGGTGAGTATGGGAGCATGGCTGCGAAGGAGCTCGGTATCACGCGGGAAGAGCAAGATCTTTGGGCATTAAGAAGTCATGAACGGGCGATCGAAGCGCAGAGAAACGGCTTTTTCCAGCATGAAATCACCCCCGTCACCGTCAAGACGAAAACGGGAGAGCGGCTGATCACAGAAGATGAATCCCCGCGGCGTGATACGTCATATGAACGGCTGTCAAAGCTCATGCCTGTTTTTGATCAAACGGGTACCATTACCGCTGGAAATGCACCAGGTGTCAATGATGGAGCAAGTGCGCTTCTTTTAATGAAAGACACATATGCAAAGCAGCATGACCTCAAGCCATTGGCAGTCGTGCTTGGTCATACGCAGGTAGCTGTAGAGGCAAAGGATTTTCCGAAAACACCAGCCTTTGCTATCGAGAAAATTTTACAGAAAACAGGCAAGCGTCTAGAGGATATTGATCTATTTGAAATCAATGAGGCCTTCTCAGCTGTGGCGCTGGCATGTGAAAAAATAATCGGGCTGGACCGGCGGAAAATGAATATCAACGGTGGTGCAGTTGCGCTTGGTCATCCCATTGGAGCAAGCGGAACACGGATCATATTGACCTTGATTCATGCATTAAAACAAAGAGGCGGCGGTATTGGCATTGCGGCGATTTGCAGTGGAGGCGGTCAAGGAGATGCCATCATGATAAAGGTAGATTAAAAGGGAGGCGTTCATCGTCATGAGTACAGAAGAAACCGTCATGGTCGTTGGAGCTGGTCAAATGGGATCAGGCATTGCCCAAGTTTTTGCTCAGTCTGGCTACACAGTCCTGCTGCATGATGCATCTGAAAAGCAAATTCATCGAGCCATTTCCTCCATGACCAAACAACTGACGAAACGAGCAGAAAAAGGAAAGCTAGCCCATCAGGCAGTCCGAGATATTACGCAGCGGCTTGCCGTATCTACAGATTTAAAGGACGTGCAGCAGGCACGTTTAGTGATTGAAGCTGCATCTGAACAAATGAGTGTGAAAAAACAAATCTTTGAGATACTTGATCAATTTGCAGAGGCGAAGACGATATTTGCAACAAACACATCCTCCTTGTCGATCACAGAATTAGCAGCTGTTACGAGTAGACCGGAGCAAGTGATTGGCATGCACTTTATGAATCCGGTGCCTGTCATGAAACTCGTTGAGGTCATTCGAGCGCTGCAAACGAGTGACGACACGTATCAACTCGTTTGTGAAACAGCAAAGACATTAAACAAAACCCCAATTGAAGTGGAAGACTTCCCAGGGTTTGTATCAAACCGCATATTGATGCCAATGATCAATGAAGCCATTTACACCCTTTATGAAGGCGTGGCAGATGCAGAAAGCATTGACGGTGTCATGACGCTTGGAATGAATCACCCAATGGGGCCACTTCGTCTCGCTGATTTCATCGGACTAGATACATGTTTATTTATTATGAATACCCTTCATGAGGGACTTGGAGATAGCAAATATCGACCTTGTCCTCTTTTGAAAAAATACGTGAATGCAGGCTGGCTGGGCAAAAAGACAAAGAGAGGTTTTTACACATACCACGACCACTCATAGGGGGAGTCAAAATGGATGTTTTGCTTACGGATCAACAGCGACTCTGGAGAGAACAGGCAGCAGAATTTGCAAGACAGCGTATATTCCCTGAAGTGGAGGCCATGGAACAAGGTCAGTTCCCAAGAACACTTTTAGCAGAAATGGGACGACAAGGCTTTCTGGGGATTCCAATACCAGCTTCGTATCAAGGCTTAGGAGCAGATTTTACAACGTATATCATCGCCATTCATGAATTATCCAAAGTGAGTGCGACCATCGGTGTCATTGTGTCCGTTCATACATCTGTTGTGACGATGCCTATTTTGGCTTTTGGAACGAATGAGCAAAAAGAATCCTATGTTCCGCTGCTTGCATCTGGGCAGAAACTGGGAGCATTTTGCCTGACTGAACCGAAGGCAGGCTCAGATGCCTCCAGTATTCAGTTAAGAGCAGAGCGGGCGGGCGACCATTATGTGTTAAATGGTACAAAAATGTTTATCACAAGCGGCGGGGAAGCAGAACTGTATCTTGTCTTTGCCGTGACAGATCCTGCTTCTGCGAAAAAAAATATATCGGCATTCATTGTTGAGAAAGATACACCAGGATTTACGATCGGAAAAGATGAGAAAAAGATGGGACTGCACGGGTCAAAAACCGTTACGCTTCATTTTGATGCTGTGCGGATTCCAAAACAGCAGCTGCTCGGTGCAGAAGGAGAGGGCTTTCACATAGCCATGTCTAGTTTAAATGCGGGGAGAATCGGTATCGCGGCTCAAAGCCTCGGCATTGCAGAAGCCGCATTAACTGAGGCAGTGACTTATTTAAAGCAGCACCCGGCAGGTCTAGAAACGACCATTCGGCTGGGTGATTTGGCAGCGAAGCTTGAAGCAGCCAAACTATTAGTCTATCAAGCGGCTTCTTATAAAGAGGCGAATCGTCCGGTCACAAAGGAAGCATCCATGGCAAAGCTATTTGCCTCAAGAACAGCAGTTGAGATCAGTACAGAAGTGATCCATTTGCTCGGCATGGATGGTTATACGAATCGCTATCAAGCACAACGTTACTTTCGTGATGCGAAAGTTTGTGAAATCTATGAAGGAACAAGTGAAATTCAAAGGCTGGTCATTTGTAAACAGCTAATATGAAACGAGGTGGCTCATGATGCAGTTTCAATTAAGTGATGAACATGAAATGATTCAAAAAATGGTGAGGGATTTTGCGAAAAATGAAGTAGAGCCAACAGCAGCAGAGCGGGACGAGGCAGAAACGTATGATCCAGCTATTTTTCGCCAAATGGCGGAGCTCGGTTTAACGGGGATCCCTTGGCCGGAAGAGGTAGGCGGGATCGGTAGTGATTATTTAGCCTACGTCATCGCAGTGGAGGAGCTTTCAAGAGTGTGCGCCTCTACAGGCGTCACCCTCTCCGCCCACACCTCTCTCGCCTCGTGGCCTATCTATACTTTTGGAACAGATGAACAAAAAGAGATCTATTTAAAGCCGCTTGCAGAAGGACAGAAGGTAGGGGCATATGCACTCACTGAGAGCGGTTCGGGTTCAGATGCCGGCGGAATGAAGACAACGGCAGTAAAGGCAGGCAATGAATACGTCCTGAACGGTGCGAAAATCTTTATTACAAATGGAGGCATTGCGGATTATTATATTGTGTTTGCTGTGACAGACCAAGAAGCTACATCTCGAAATACGACCGCCTTTATTGTAGAAAAAGAGACACCGGGTTTCTCGGTCGGCAAAAAGGAAAGCAAACTGGGCATTCGCTCATCGCCAACGACTGAAATTCGATTTGAAGATTGCCGGATTCATGAAAGAAACCGGCTCGGACAAGAAGGAGAAGGCTTTAAAATAGCGATGATGACCCTCGATGGCGGAAGAAACGGTATTGCTGCACAGGCAGTTGGGATTGCACAAGGCGCTCTTGATGCGGCAGTCGATTATGCGAAGGAGCGCAAGCAATTCGGCAAACCAATCATTCAGCAGCAAGGAATTGCTTTTAAGCTAGCAGATATGGCAACCGCAATTGAAGCCTCCAGGCTGCTCACTTATCAGGCAGCATGGCTCGAAACGAAAGGGCTCCCGTATGGAAAGGAATCAGCTATGTCCAAGCTCTTTGCTGGAGATACAGCCATGAAGGTAACAACAGAAGCCGTCCAAATCTTCGGCGGCTACGGCTATACAAAGGATTACCCAGTCGAAAGATACATGCGTGATGCGAAAATCACCCAAATTTATGAAGGCACACAGGAAATCCAGCGCCTAGTCATCTCGCGCAAACTGCTAGATATGTAGAAACAAAGCAAAGACCACCTGGTGTGAGGTGGTCTGTTTTGGTGCGAAAATTAGTCCTCAAATGTTAAATCATTTCCAAAATTGTCCCATGCCTCCTTATCATTATGATAAAATTGGCAAAAGAATCAATATGGAGGTTTTCATGATGAACACAACATTTATGGGTATTTTAGGATTAGTCACGATGATCATTTGGATTATGGTCTCCACAGAGCTTTCAAAGTCTCCAAAAAAGAAGGAAGAAAAAGAAAACAGCCGCAGAAAACTATTTGTCCTCATGCCTGCGGGAATGGTATGTACGATTGCTATCGTGATCTTATTCATTCAGAGAATCCCGTTTTAAAATAGAGATGAACAAACTAAAAGACAAAAAGCATACCATACACAAAAGCCAGACCCATTTCATGCAGATGATGAGCCCCTTGAGAAAAAATCAAAAATTAACATGATTAAAGGTGGCATAAACTCCCCTAATTTGTTTATAATGAGAGGTATGGTTTGTCGTAAAAATAAGGGATAAACACTTATTATTTCACTGATAAATGGATACATACATGTAATAGAAAGGGAGTGTCTGACCTTGAGTTTGAAAGAATACTCACAGGAACAGCTCAAGCACATGTCTTTAGTTGAACTTGCTTATGAAATTTTCAGAGACAGCAAAACACCGATTACGTTTTCCGAGTTAATAGATGAAATGGTCCGTTTACAAGGAATACAAAAATCTGATCTTGATGATCGCCTTGCTCAATTTTATACAGACTTAAATATAGATGGCCGCTTTATTTCGTTAGGTGATCAGAGATGGGGACTTCGCAGCTGGTATCCAGTTGATCAAATCGAAGAAGAAGTTCAGCCAGCTGTGAAAACAAAAGCGAAAAAGAAAAAGACAAAAGCAGCTGTCGTTGAAGAAGACTTCGATGAAATTGAAGAGGAAGAGGAAATCGAAGAGCTTGAAGAAGACCTTGATCTTGTTGAAGACGACGATGATCTCGACCTAGATGATGATGAGGAAATTGAGGAAGATATAGAAGAATTCGACGAAGATGATGACGAAGATGATGACGGCTTAACAGAAATTGACGAAGACGATTTAGACGATAAAGAGGAAGAGAAATAACCCTCATAAACCGGTCCTCAAAACAGGACAAAACCGTCTTGACTTTCGAGAGCGAACTATGTAGTATGTATTTTGGGCTCTCTAAAAAGAGTACGTAAAGATACGTTCATTTACGCTCCCTTTCATTTATTTGAAAGGGAGCTTTCTTATTTTTCAAGAGATTTAGGGATACACTCTAAAAAGGATGAAGCTGTGCATGTCTAGTCATGCAAGGGTAAAAAAGAGAGGAGCATACGAAATGACAAAGTATATTTTTGTAACAGGAGGAGTTGTTTCCTCACTTGGAAAAGGGATCACGGCTGCCTCGTTAGGCCGCCTTCTGAAAAATAGAGGGATGGATGTCACCATTCAAAAATTCGATCCATATATCAACGTAGACCCAGGGACGATGAGTCCATATCAGCACGGTGAGGTTTTCGTCACAGATGACGGTGCTGAAACAGACCTTGATTTAGGTCACTATGAGCGCTTCATTGATATTAACTTAAATAAGTACAGTAACGTCACAACAGGTAAAATCTACTCTACTGTTCTGAAGAAAGAGCGCCGCGGCGACTATTTAGGCGGAACTGTACAGGTTATTCCCCATATTACAAATGAAATTAAAGACCGCGTGTACCGTGCCGGAAAAGAAACAGGTGCAGATGTGGTCATCACAGAAATCGGCGGAACAGTAGGAGACATCGAATCTCTTCCATTCCTAGAAGCGATTCGTCAAATGAAGAGTGACATTGGCCGTGAAAACGTCATGTACATTCATTGTACCCTTGTTCCTTACATTCGGGCAGCAGGTGAACTGAAAACAAAACCGACACAGCATAGTGTAAAAGAACTTCGCAGCCTTGGTATTCAGCCAAACGTTATTGTGGTCAGAACTGAAATGCCAATGACCCAGGACATGAAGGACAAAATTGCGTTATTCTGTGATATTGATACAAAAGCTGTTATCGAATGTCAGGATGCAGACACGCTGTACTCTATTCCGCTTGATTTACAAAAACAAGGACTAGACAAGCTTGTATGTGAACATATGAAACTTGATTGCCAAGATGCAGACATGACGGAGTGGACAGCGCTAGTCGATAAAGTGCAAAACCTCTCAAAACAAGTCACAATTGGTCTAGTAGGAAAATATGTTGAATTGCAAGATGCATACATTTCTGTCGTTGAATCACTTCGCCATGCTGGTTATGCATTTGATGCAGACGTTCAAATCAAATGGATCAATGCAGAAGAAGTGACAGCAGAAAATATGGCTGATTTCGCGCAAGATGTCGATGGCATCATCGTTCCTGGAGGCTTCGGAGACCGCGGAGTGGAAGGGAAAATTATTGCTACACAATATGCCCGTGAAAACAAAGTGCCATTCTTCGGAATTTGCTTAGGAATGCAAGTTGCGTCAATCGAATATGCACGAAACGTACTAGGCCTTGAAGGAGCTCATTCAGCGGAAATTGATCCTGAAACAGCATTCCCAATTATTGACCTTCTTCCAGAACAGAAGGATGTAGATGATTTAGGCGGAACACTTCGTCTTGGTCTGTATCCATGTAAATTAAATGAAGACTCCAAAGCATTTGCTGCATACAACGATGAAGTGGTCTACGAACGCCACCGCCATCGCTATGAGTTTAATAATGAATTCAGACAGCAAATGGAAGCTGCAGGATTTGTCTTCTCTGGTACAAGCCCAGACGGACGTCTTGTTGAAATTATCGAGCTGAAGGATCATCCTTGGTTCCTTGCTTCTCAATTCCACCCAGAATTCGTCTCAAGACCGACAAGACCTCAGCCATTATTTAGAGATTTCGTTGGTGCTTCACTGCAAGCATCTGAATCAAAATAAAACAAAAAAACTGCCGAGAATATCATCTTCTCGGCAGTTTTTTTATTCATATTCCTCAACGATTTCTTTCACAGTAAACGATAGAGCGTGGTAGACGTATAAGCATGTCATTAAAGCAGGATAACCGAACCTTGTTCCGTCATCAGCGGGCACAAGCGGTTTCTTGAGCTGAAAATCAATATGGACATCACAAAGCTCTTCAATCATGGACGGCTCCTTTTGTGCCGGCCCGACACCAATAACGGGCGTCCCTTGCGCGTGCAGTTCTTTTACAAGAGATTGAATCTCCTCGTCTTCTGGGTCTGAATAAAATAGCAGCACTCTATCGCTTGGATGAAGCAAGCTGCGCTCCATTTGATCAAGCGGCAGCACTTTCGCACCTGGAAATGGCTCCTTGCTTTCAGTTGCCTCTAGGGCTACAGCAGCCAGTTCATTCTTCCCGTGAAAATAAACAGCATGTCCACTGACAATGGCTTGTGCAAGAAGGCGTGCACCATCCTCGATCGCTTCAGCCTGCTTTTCTCCAATACGTGAAAAAATACCTGATAACTGGGTCGTGAAAATTTTTAACAAGACTGATTTCCTCCTTCGGTCAGATCATTTTATAATAGAATATAAAGAGAATATTAGGAAAAATGCTCAGAAAATGTCGTAAAGTAAACTATTATAAATAAAGGAAATGTGAAAATCAAACAGAATTATTTAACAACAGCTCTTTTTATGGCGAAAAATGAAAGCAATGGGGTGTAACAGATGAATGAGAAAATTTTAATTGTCGATGATCAATATGGTATTAGAATATTATTGAATGAAGTGTTTCATAAAGAAGGCTATCAAACCTTCCAAGCAGCGAATGGACTTCAGGCGTTAGATATTGTGAAAAATCATAGACCAAACCTTGTGCTACTTGATATGAAGATTCCCGGAATGGATGGAATTGAAATTTTAAAACGCATGAAATTAATTGATGAAGACATCCGTGTCATCATTATGACAGCCTATGGCGAATTAGACATGATCCAAGAATCCAAAGAACTCGGTGCTTTGACGCACTTTGCGAAACCTTTTGATATTGATGAGATCCGAGATGCTGTCAAAGAATACTTACCGCTCGAAACAAACGGTTAGATGGAAATGATTGAATCGAGTCATTCTGTTGCCGATTTGTCGAATAATTGGTATCCTAGATAAGAAGAAGAAAGCGATCTGACTTTGAAAGTTTACATATGGCGAGAAATTCTGGTCATGCTAGGGTGGAGAGCTTTTTTTAGTAAGCAAATTAGCTACATAGGGAGGATTTTTCATCATGCCTTTAGTTTCAATGACAGAAATGTTGAAAGACGCAAAGGAAAAAGGTTACGCTGTTGGACAGTTTAACTTAAATAATTTAGAATTCACGCAAGCGATTTTACAAGCTGCTGAAGAAGAGAAATCTCCAGTTATCTTAGGAGTATCTGAAGGAGCAGGACGCTACATGGGCGGCTTCAAAACAGTTGTCGCAATGGTTAAAGCGTTAATCGAAGAATATAATGTAACAGTTCCTGTTGCGATTCATTTAGATCACGGTTCAAGCTTTGAATCTTGTGCAAAAGCAATCCATGCAGGATTTACTTCTGTCATGATCGACGCTTCTCACCATCCATTCGATGAGAACGTAGCAACAACTGCGAAAGTAGTTGAGCTTGCTCATTTCCACGGTGTATCTGTAGAAGCTGAGCTTGGAACTGTTGGCGGACAAGAAGACGACGTCATCGCTGAGGGCGTTATTTATGCTGATCCAAAAGAGTGCCAAGAGCTTGTAGAACGCACTGGCATTGACTGCCTTGCACCTGCGCTAGGTTCAGTACATGGTCCATACAAAGGTGAACCAAACCTTGGTTTCACTGAAATGGAAGAAATTGGTAAAATGACAGGTCTTCCACTTGTTCTTCATGGCGGAACAGGTATCCCAACTGCTGACATCAAGCGCTCAATTTCACTTGGTACAGCTAAAATCAATGTAAACACTGAAAACCAAATTGCTTCTGCGAAAGCAGTACGCGAAACACTTGCTGCAAAAACAGAAGAGTATGATCCACGTAAATATCTTGGACCAGCTCGTGACGCAATTAAAGCGACTGTTATCGGCAAAATGCGTGAATTTGGTTCTTCTAACCAAGCATAATTTGATGAGAACCGAAAGCCGCCTGAGTCACAGGCGGTTTTCTCCATATCTTGAGAAAGCGCAATCAAAATTTACATTTCAGACAATTTATTGATAGGAGAGTGGCACGGTTATGTTATTTTTCGTAGATACAGCGAATATCGCAGACATCAAAGAGGCGCACGAGCTTGGCATTTTAGCAGGCGTCACAACAAACCCTAGTTTAGTAGCGAAAGAAAAGGACGTATCATTCCACGACCGTCTTCGCGAAATCACTGACGTGGTATCAGGTTCTGTCAGTGCGGAAGTCATTTCCCTCAAAGCAGAAGAAATGATTGAAGAAGGAAAAGAGCTTGCTGCCATTGCACCAAATATCACGGTTAAAATCCCAATGACAACAGATGGTCTTAAAGCTGTCAAAGCGTTAACAGACCTTGGAATTAAAACAAACGTTACTTTGATTTTTAGTGCAAACCAGGCACTTCTTGCAGCTAGAGCTGGTGCGACGTATGTCTCTCCATTCCTCGGCCGCTTAGATGACATTGGCCAAAATGGTCTCGATCTCATCAGCGAAGTGAAAACCATTTTTGATGTTCATGGCTTAGATACACAAATCATTGCTGCATCCATTCGTCATCCGCAGCACGTGACAGAAGCTGCACTTAGAGGTGCTCATATCGGCACAATGCCGCTGAAAGTCATCAAGCAGCTGACGAAACACCCATTAACGGATGCGGGCATTGAGCAATTTTTAGCAGATTGGAATAAATAAGTGATTGTGGCAGGCGGGATTGTCTCCTGTTTGCCGCAGTTTTCCTTAAAAACGCTAAGAAATGTTTTGTGCAAAGAAGAGAACATCACAGCCTCGCAAAGCTTCGATTATTTTTCTTCCGACAAATTTCGTTTAACCTGTATTCTTTCTCTTGATATTGGCTAAATTTTGGACAAGACCTTTTAAAGCGCGACATCCACAAACAGTATAACTCCAACAGTGATCTTCTTTAAGAAGGGAGACAAATATGGAAAAGTTAAACATTGCCGGCGGTGACCCCTTACGCGGGACCGTACATATTAGTGGTGCGAAAAATAGTGCAGTGGCACTGATTCCTGCCACGATTCTCGCTGATTCTCCAGTAACGATTGAGGGCCTTCCGCATATTTCAGATATTGACACATTACGAGATCTGTTAGAAGAGATTGGCGGAAAGGTCACGTTTGAAAAAGGTGAAATGGTTGTCAATCCTGCTTCCATGATCAGTATGCCTCTTCCTAATGGGAAAGTGAAGAAACTGCGTGCGTCTTATTATTTAATGGGCGCTATGCTGGGAAGATTCAAGCAGGCTGTCATTGGGCTGCCAGGAGGGTGCCACTTAGGACCTAGGCCGATCGATCAGCATATCAAAGGCTTTGAAGCACTCGGAGCCGAGGTGACAAACGAGCAGGGTGCCATTTATTTGCGCGCTGAAAAATTAGTCGGAGCCCGTATTTACCTTGATGTGGTCAGTGTAGGTGCGACCATCAATATCATGCTGGCAGCCGTACTGGCTGAAGGAAAAACGGTCATTGAAAATGCCGCAAAAGAACCCGAAATTATTGATGTAGCGACACTGCTTGCAAGCATGGGAGCCAAAATCAAAGGTGCGGGTACTGATGTGATTCGAATCGAAGGTGTAGAATCTCTTCATGGCTGTAAGCATTCCATCATCCCTGACCGTATAGAAGCAGGCACATTTTTAATTGCTGGTGCTGCGATGGGAGATGAAGTTGTACTTGATAATGTGATCCCAACTCATTTAGAATCAATTACGGCGAAACTTAGAGAGATGGGGTTCACCATTGAAACGAGCAACGATCAAATGCTGATCGTTGGCAGAAATGAAGGACTCAAGCCTGTCGATATCAAAACCCTTGTGTATCCGGGCTTTCCGACGGACCTTCAGCAGCCGATGACGGCGCTGTTAACAAAGGCGAAAGGCACGAGTGTGGTCACAGATACGATCTACTCAGCCCGCTTTAAGCACATTGACGAATTGCGTCGAATGGGTGCAAACATGAAGGTCGAAGGAAGATCTGCCATTATCACTGGACAAACGCAGCTTCAAGGAGCAAAGGTGAAAGCAAGTGACCTGCGTGCAGGTGCTTGTCTCGTCGTTGCAGGGCTAATGGCAGACGGTGTGACCGAAATCACAGGGCTTGAACATATAGACAGAGGATATAGTTTGCTTGAGAAGAAGCTTGAAGGCTTGGGTGCAACCATCTGGCGTGAAAAGCTGAGTGACCAAGAAATAGAAGAACTTCAAAATTCATAAGGCTTTGACTGTGAGAGGAGATTTGGACAAAAATGGAAAGAAGTTTATCGATGGAACTAGTACGGGTGACAGAAGCAGCCGCATTAAAATCTGCTCGTTGGATGGGAAGAGGATTAAAAGACGAAGCGGATGATGCTGCAACAAGTGCAATGCGTGATGTATTTGATACCATTCCGATGAAAGGAACAGTGGTCATTGGCGAGGGGGAAATGGACGAAGCACCAATGCTTTATATTGGGGAAAAGCTTGGGAACGGATACGGACCTCGCGTGGATGTAGCTGTTGATCCATTAGAAGGAACAAATATTGTGGCAAGTGGCGGCTGGAATGCCTTAGCTGTTATTGCAGTTGCAGATCATGGCAACTTGCTGAATGCACCTGATATGTACATGGATAAGATCGCAGTAGGTCCAGAAGCGGTAGGCTGCATCGACATTGAAGCGCCTGTCATTGACAATCTTCGCGCTGTAGCAAAAGCAAAAAACAAAGATATTGAAGATGTGGTTGCAACGATTTTAAACAGAGATCGACATGAGAAAATCATTGCTGAACTGAGAGAAGCAGGAGCAAGAATCAAACTGATCGATGATGGTGACGTTGCAGGAGCCATTAATACAGCATTTGATCATACAGGTGTTGATATTCTATTTGGTTCAGGCGGAGCGCCCGAAGGTGTCCTTTCTGCTGTTGCGTTAAAGGCACTTGGTGGTGAAATCCACGGAAGGCTTCTTCCTCAAAGTGAAGAAGAATTAAGACGCTGTGAGAAAATGGGGCTAGATGTTGGCAAAGTCCTAAGAATGGAAGACCTCGTGAAAGGCGACGACGCCATTTTTGCAGCGACTGGTGTAACAGACGGTGAGCTATTAAAAGGTGTTCAATTCAAAGGCTCTGTTGGAACAACACATAGCGTTGTTATGCGTGCGAAATCAGGTACAGTTCGTTTCGTAGACGGCAGACATAGCTTAAAGAAAAAACCGAATCTTGTCATTCGTCCGTAATCTGAAAGCGGGTATTCATTACCCGCTTTTCATATAGGTGTCAAATGTATATCATTTTCTTTTTAAAGTTGAATATTCTCTGCAAATGAGGTAAAACTAAAGAGTGCTGCGAAATTTTCTGCGAATTTACTTCTTTTAAGCTTCAACAAGTTTAAATACTGCCGCATCATGACGATATACTCATTATCCTTCTCTATGTTGACAAAGCTCGAGTTCACATTGTTCCTATCTTTACGATAAAACGAGTGGGAGCGTTACCATGAGAGCGAGGTCATTCCAACAAAAACGGAATTAAAAGCTAATCAAATACAATGGTCATGCATTTGTAATGAAATACATTGACTAGAAAAGTGTGGTGTCCATATTGAAAGATGTTTCGATTTCATCTTTGGAAAATATGAAATTAAAAGAGCTGTATGAGCTAGCAAAAAAGTACAAAATCTCTTATTACAGCAAACTAACAAAAAAAGAATTAATCTTTGCCATTTTAAAGGCGAACGCTGAGCAAGAGGATCTTTTATTTATGGAAGGGGTTCTTGAAATTATTCAGTCTGAGGGATTTGGTTTCTTAAGACCAATTAACTACTCCCCAAGTTCTGAAGACATTTATATTTCAGCTTCACAAATCAGACGCTTTGATTTACGAAACGGAGATAAGGTGTCTGGAAAGGTACGACCTCCAAAAGAGAATGAACGCTACTATGGCCTCCTTCATGTCGAAGCGGTAAATGGGGACGACCCAGAATCAGCTAAGGAACGTGTTCACTTTCCTGCACTCACGCCGCTATTCCCTGATCGTCAAATGATTCTTGAAACACAGCCTAATCACCTGTCTACTAGAATTATGGATATGATGGCGCCAGTTGGGTTTGGGCAGCGTGGTTTAATTGTTGCACCGCCTAAGGCTGGGAAAACCATTTTGCTCAAAGAAATTGCCAACAGCATTTCTGAAAATCACCCAGAGTCAGAGCTGATTGTCCTTTTAATTGACGAACGCCCAGAGGAAGTAACAGATATCGAACGTTCTGTTGCAGGGGATGTTGTTAGTTCAACCTTTGACGAAGTACCGGAAAACCACATTAAAGTAGCAGAGCTTGTATTAGAGCGTGCCATGCGTCTTGTCGAACATAAGAAAGATGTTATCATCTTAATGGACAGCATCACAAGGCTTGCTCGTGCGTACAACCTTGTCATCCCGCCAAGCGGCCGAACGCTTTCCGGCGGTATTGATCCAGCGGCTTTCCACCGTCCAAAACGCTTCTTTGGTGCTGCGCGTAACATTGAAGAAGGCGGAAGCTTGACGATTTTAGCCACTGCGCTCGTTGATACGGGATCACGTATGGATGATGTGATTTATGAGGAATTTAAGGGAACGGGGAACATGGAGCTTCATTTGGACCGCTCTCTTGCAGAAAGAAGAATTTTCCCAGCAATCGACATTCGTCGTTCTGGTACGAGAAAAGAAGAACTGCTTGTACCAAAAGAGCATCTTGATCGTTTATGGGCGATGAGAAAATCGATGTCAGATACACCTGACTTTGCTGAGAAGTTCATGCGCAAAATGAGAAAAACAAAGACAAACCAAGAATTTTTCGATATTTTAACGCAAGAATGGAAACAAGCGAACATGTCTGCATCAAGAAGATAGCTTGTTGAAAAAATACATTTGCAATCATAGACTCACACTGTTATAATTTCATCATGTGCGTTTCAGAATTTATTCTGAGATATTAACTCTGTTTCCGAATTGGATTCAGGGCGGAAGGAGATGACAGTAGATGAAAACAGGAATTCATCCTAACTACAAAAAAGCTACAGTCAAATGCGCTTGTGGAAATGAGTTTGAAACTGGATCAGTAAAAGAAGAGGTACGCATCGAGATTTGCTCTGAGTGCCATCCTTTCTATACAGGCCGTCAAAAATTCGCTTCTGCTGATGGACGTGTTGACCGCTTTAACAAAAAATACGGTCTTAAGTAATAATAGATACAATAAACAGGCAGGAATCCGTTCTTGCCTGTTTTTTTACGTGGATTGATGGAACTTTAAAACGGGGGAGAAGACCTTATGTATGTGATGAAACAAAGCGGTTGGCTTGAAGTCATCTGCGGAAGTATGTTTTCTGGAAAGTCGGAAGAATTGATTCGGAGAGCCAAAAGGGCCACCTTTGCCAAACAAGAAGTAAAAATATTCAAACCAGCGATTGATAACCGATATAGTACAAGCTCAGTTGTTTCACATAACGGTTCATCGGTCGATGGGATTGCAGTAGCCTCACCAAAAGACATAATAACGCACATATCAGAAAGAACCGATGTCATTGGCATAGATGAGGTGCAATTTTTTGATGAGACAATCATTGACATTGTCACTCAATTGGCTGATAAAGGTTACCGAGTCATTGTTGCAGGCCTTGATCAAGACTTCAGAGGAGAGCCATTTGGTGTTGTTCCGCATTTAATGGCATGTGCAGAGCTTGTAACAAAACTTCAAGCAGTTTGTTCGGTATGCGGCTCCCCAGCGAGTAGAACACAACGCTTGATCGACGGTAAACCCGCATCCTATGATGATCCCATTATTTTAGTAGGTGCGCAGGAATCATACGAAGCACGATGCAGACATCACCATGAAGTACCAAGACTTGACGTTGGTACAACACTTGACAATTAAAAAAATAGCAAATGCCGCTGTGTTTCGTTTTTTGAGATTTTGGCTGAACACCCATCATTTGTACTTAAATAAATTAAATAACGCTACGAAAAAATTATCTAATTTTCAACGCTTGCGTTTTAGTATAAGCAGGCATAAAATGACTAACTGTAGTGTAAAGCATTTTAACGAAAAGTTCGATTTCTTGTCATAATTTTTTTGATTAAGGATTATTCTCCTTAATCGTTCTTTAAATTAATAGTTCACTTTATTTATATTTTAGAAAGAGGGTAGTTTTTGATGAACAACGTGAAGAAAACAAAAGAAGGGTACCTCGAAACCACATTGACAGGTAAAGATGTATTATCGATTCCAACGTTGAACAAAGGCGTTGCTTTTTCTGAAGAAGAAAGACAAGAGCTTGGACTAGAAGGCTTACTTCCTCCAACTGTTCTCACTTTAGAACAACAAGCGGAGAGAGCGTACAAGCAATTCCTAGCACAGCCAGATCGTCTTCGTCAAAACGTATACTTAAGTGATTTGCAAAACCGTAACGAAGTATTGTTCTATAAGCTTATATCAGACAAGCTTCGTGAAATGCTTCCTGTTGTGTACACACCAACTGTTGGTGAAGCGATTCAAGAATACAGCCATGAATACAGAAGACCTCATGGTGTCTATCTTTCAATCGAGAACATTGACGGCATTGAGAAAGCATTTGAAAACTTACATGCAACAGCAGGAGATATCGACCTGATCGTAGCAACTGACTCTGAGAGCATTCTTGGAATTGGTGACTGGGGTGTTGGTGGTATCAACATCGCAATTGGTAAATTAGCTGTTTACACGGCTGCTGCAGGTATTGATCCAAGCCGCGTGATTCCAGTCGTATTAGATGTTGGAACAAACAATGAAAAATTATTGAATGATCCATTATACATCGGAAACCATCACAAACGTGTACAAGGTGAAAAATACGAAGAATTCATTGATGCATATGTAAAAGCAGCGCTTAAATTCTTCCCGAAAGCATTGCTTCACTGGGAAGACCTTGGAAACAAAAATGCGCGTAACATCATGAAAAAATACAATGATAACATCTTAACATTCAATGATGATATTCAAGGTACTGGTGCCATTACTTTAGCGGGTGTTCTTGCAGCTGTCAAGAAAACTGGTACTCAATTGAAAGATCACCGTGTGATGATCTTCGGAGCTGGATCAGCTGGAATCGGAATCGCAGATCAAATGCGTGACACAATGGTTCTTGAAGGTCTAAGTGAAGAAGAAGCAAACAATGCTTTCTGGACTTTAGACTACAGAGGATTACTGACAGATCAATTCGAAGATGAAGTGTTTGATTTCCAAAAACCTTACCTTCGTTCTTCTGATGAAGTAGAAGGCTGGGCACGTGATGAAAAAGGGCAAATCTCATTTGCTGAAACTGTTCGCAGGGTGAAGCCAACGATTCTAATTGGTACATCAGGTCAAGGCGGTGCATTCACTGAAGAAATCATTAAAGAAATCGCAGCACATACAGAGCGTCCAGTGATCATGCCAATGTCTAACCCAACACCACTTGCGGAAGCTGTTCCAGAAGATCTATTCAAATGGACAGACGGCCGTGCACTTGTTGCAACAGGAAGCCCGTTCGAAAACGTTGAGTATAACGGAATTGAACATGAAATTGGACAATCAAACAATGCGTTCGTTTTCCCTGGACTTGGTCTTGGCTCAATCGTAACGGAATCAAAAATCATCACAAAAGGCATGTTCGTTGCTTCTGCAGATGCGATTGCTGAAATGGTTGATCATGATAAACCAGGTGCTGGTCTTCTTCCAAGCATTGATAAATTGCAAGAAGTTTCTATCAAAGTGGCCATTGAAGTGGCAAAAGCAGCAATTAAAGATGGTGTCGCAAGAAGAACGCCTGACGACATCGAACAAGCTGTGAAAGATGCAATGTGGATTCCTGAATATAAAAAAATTGTAAGAGCATAATAAATTGTGTAACGCGGCATTGTTTAGGGTAATTTAAACAATGCCGCAATAAATAGAAACTTGTAAGGATTTAAGGAGGAAGAGTAAGGTGGACTTTTTAAATATTTTGATCCTCCTAGCACCGATTTTTTTCGTTATCGCGCTGGGTTGGTTCGCAGGACACTTCGGTAGCTATGACGCTAAATCTGCAAAAGGTGTAAGTACACTTGTGACAAAGTATGCTTTGCCAGCGCACTTTATCGCCAGCATTCTGTCAACACCAAAAGATAAATTCTATAGTCAAATTCCATTTTTCGTTGCATTGATTTTAGGAATCGTAGGTTTTTATATCATTATCCTTCTTGTTACGAAATTTGCTTTTAAATACGATTTAACAAATTCATCTATTTTCTCGTTAAACTCAGCTCAACCGACCTTTGCATTTATGGGGATTCCAGTCCTAGGCAGTTTATTTGGGGCTCAAGAAGTTGCAATTCCGATTGCAATTACCGGAATAGTTGTAAATGCAATGCTTGATCCAATTGCGATTATTGTGTCAACTGTCGGTGAAAAAACAAAAGGAAAAGCCAAAGACGGCGAAAGTTTCCTTAAAATGACGACGAAAGCTATTTTGCACGGTTTATCAGAGCCGCTTGCACTTGCACCACTAGCAAGTATCATTCTTGTTCTTTTAGGATTTAAACTGCCTGAAATTGGACATGAAATGCTAGAGGAAATTGGAAGTGTTACGTCAGGGGTTGCGCTATTTGCAGTCGGTGTCACTGTTGGTATCCGTAAAATTAAATTAAGCCTACCAGCATTCAGTATCGCATTGCTAAAAGTAGCTGTACAACCATTGCTTATGTATTTTATCGCCATTTTCATGGGTCTTTCGGCTGATGAAATTACAAAAGCTGTATTACTTGTTGCCTTCCCAGGTTCAGCTGTTGCAGCCATGATCGCAACCCGATTTGAAAAACAAGAAGCAGAAACTGCATCCGCATTTGTGATCAGTGCAATCATGTCATTAATTTCATTACCGATCATTATTGCACTTACCTCATAATAAAGTAGAAAGGCTGCCTCATGAGGCAGCCTTTCTTAGCGAAATGAATGAAACAGAGGGAAGAGCGCACGCTTTTTTTTGATGTCAATGTGCGTGATTTCCTTTTTTTCTTCTATTTGAGAGGGTTGTTTCAAGCTCGCAGCAAGACGCTCAAGTTTAGTGGTGAGATCTTCAATTTCTCTACGGTGCTGGAGCAGCTGATAGGATACACCTTCATCTGCTTTTTTAGCCAGTTTCCGTTCGAGTTCTTGCAGTCGTTTTTCTACATCAGTGCTGTGCAATTGCTGCTGAATGAGCTGATTCACCTGCTTTTCCAATGCTTCGATCCGCTTTGTGGAGGCAGCAGTTTCTGCAGCAGGCGACAACTGTTGAACGGTTTCCGTGTGGATTGGCAGTCGAATGTCTTGAAGGATCACACCTTCACTCATTTGGTGTTTGACTTCTTTGAGAAGCTGTACAATATCTTCATGAAATTCATAATGTCCAAGTTCATTCCGGGCGACAGGGATGTTGAGCTGTTTAACCCAACGCTGAATCGTTTTTGAAGAAACGCCAATTTCTTTTGCAACCTCATTTGTATTCAAACCAAATGCCCTCCCTTTTTTCAATTATAAGTACCATTCTCTTCAAGAAGGAACTGTTCCTTCACGTTAGACAAAACAAGTAACCAATCGCCAAAGATCGTGTTTTCTAGCGGAAAATTGCAGAAAATCAATTGTTTTGGAAATTTTTTTGACTGTCATACCCCGCTATACTATAATTAGACTGTTACGCACAAAACAGAGGTGAAGACCATGTTAGACCGTTTAAAATCAATTGAAGAACGCTATGAAAAGCTAAATGAATATTTAAGTGACCCTGAAGTGGTGAACGACCCTAAGAAGCTTCGTGAATATTCGAAGGAACAATCTGATATTCAAGAAACTGTTGAGGTATATAGACAATATCGTGCGGCATACGACCAGTTGAGCGAAGCGAAAGCAATGCTGGAAGAAAAGCTGGATGCCGAGATGCGCGACATGGTCAAAGAAGAAATTTCAGAGCTCACAGAGGAAACGGAACGTTTAGAAGACGAGCTGAAAATCTTGCTGATCCCGAAAGATCCGAATGACAACAAAAACGTTATTGTGGAGGTTCGTGGTGCAGCAGGAGGAGAAGAGGCCGCGCTTTTTGCTGGAAACCTTTACCGTATGTACAGCCGTTATGCTGAAATGCAGGGCTGGAAAACAGAAGTAATGGAAGCGAATGTGACTGGAACTGGCGGTTATAAAGAGATTATCTTTATGATTAGCGGGAAAGGCGCATATTCCAAACTAAAGTTTGAAAACGGTGCACACCGCGTGCAGCGTGTTCCGGAAACGGAATCAGGCGGACGGATTCATACATCAACAGCGACAGTTGCTGTCTTGCCCGAGGCTGAAGAAGTTGAAATTGATATCCACGAAAAAGACATCCGTGTAGATACTTTCACATCAAGCGGGCCTGGCGGACAAAGTGTTAACACAACCATGTCTGCTGTTCGATTAACTCACCTTCCAACAGGCGTGGTTGTTTCCTGTCAGGATGAGAAATCACAAATCAAAAACAAAGAAAAAGCCATGAAAGTATTACGTGCGAGAATTTATGATAAATTCCAGCGTGAAGCACAGGCTGAATATGATCAAACGCGTAAATCTGCTGTTGGAACAGGGGATCGTTCAGAGCGTATCCGTACGTACAACTTCCCACAAAACCGTGTAACAGACCACCGCATCGGATTAACGATTCAAAAGCTTGATCAAATTTTAGAAGGAAAACTTGACGAGGTCATAGATGCATTAATTATGGAAGACCAAGCAAGAAAGCTTCAAAATGCAAAATAATCAGCGTACCAACTTTGAAGCCCTTAAATGGGCTTCTTCTTTGTTAACGGAAGCCGGTAGAGACCAAAACGCAGCAGAGCTCCTTTTGATGCATGTACTGGACTTAAGCAGAAGTGAACTTCTTGCACGTTTTCATGATCAGCTGCCAGAGGAGCAAGATCGGTTATTCAGCGAGTTTGTCACGCAGCACAAGAAAGGCGTGCCTGTTCAGCATCTAACAGGTATTGAATTTTTTTACGGCCGTCCCTTCGAGGTGAACAAACATGTTCTCATTCCTCGCCCTGAAACGGAAGAGGTCGTTTTGACGGCACTGAATTTGATGAGTGACATCTTCCCGCACGATCAGCCGCTTCAAGCAGTAGACGTTGGCACCGGAAGCGGGGCAATTGCGATTACGCTCGCTCTTGAAAAAGAAACACTATCTGTCACAGCAACGGATATTTCACATGAAGCACTTGCGGTAGCAAAGCGGAATCAGCAAGCGCTAGGTGCAGACGTCCATTTTTTACAAGGGAACTTACTCGAACCTATCAAGGATCAGGGCATCAAAGTGGATCTGTTTATTTCCAATCCACCTTATATTGCGGCAGAAGAAATGGACAGCTTGTCAGAGGTGGTTACGAAGCATGAGCCAGTAAATGCGCTGACAGATGGACGTGATGGTCTGTGGTTTTATAAGCGTCTCATTCGTGATCTTCACCATGTACTTCATAAGCAGGCGGTCGTTGTCTTTGAAATTGGATATACGCAAGGGCAAGATGTAAAAGCACTTCTCTTGCAGTCATTTCCCGCGGCAGATGTCCGCATCGTCAAGGATATTAACGGGAAAGACCGAGCTGTTTGCGCACACATTCAAAACGGAAAGTCCGGCTGAATAAAGTCGGACTATTTTATTATGTAAAGATGAAACTTATGGTAAAAGAGAAACGTATATATAGAAGAATGAACATTCTGATCATGATTTTTTTACATAAATTTGTTTTGAAGGAGCGAATGGTGTGAACAGAAGGTATGCGATGGTGTTGGTCATCGTCAGTGTACTATTGATTGTGAGTGCTTGTGGCAAACCGAGCTTTAAAAAAGAAGCAGCAGCATTTGGAGAAAGCTATAAAAAAGCACAATACACAGTGAATCGAACAGATGACCTAACTGACATGAAGGAGAAGCTGAAGTCTTATTTAACCGAGCATGAATATCAAGAATATACACAAGACAGCATGTTCCCGAGCGTGTTAGAAGCAGCAAAGGATCAAGATTGTCAAATTAAGCTGAAGAAAATTACGTTTACGCCTTCAGATGAAAGCGATGACAGAATTGAATTTAACTATGAAATGATGATTCAATTTATTAATCAGAACGGAAAAGTCAAAAAAGAAATCAAGAAAAAAGGAGCAATGACTGTCATCAAAACAGATGCAGGGTTAAAAATCAGCCGAGATTGGGATGGAAGACTGTACCCTTCCGATTACCAATCCTCACTCCAAAGCCGTTCTTAATGGAACGGTTTTTTTCATTTGACTCATAATCTATTAAAAAAATCATTTTTCCTGTTTATGAGATGGGTTTCCTGGACACAATGTTTGTAGCGAAGAGAAAAAGTGGGGGGAACACATCATGTTTAAAAATAAAATGATGATTTGTCTTTATATGTTTCTATTATTATGCGGTGCTTTTGCAAACCTTGGCAGAGAGGAGACAGCGGCTGCTTCTGCAAATCAGCCTGTTGTGATACCAGATGAAGCCATTCGATTACGCATTTTAGCAAATAGTGATCGTTCAGCAGATCAGGATGTGAAAAGAAGCATTCGAGACGAAGTCAATGCCAATATGACAGAATGGGTCAAAGACCTTACATCCATTGAAGAAGCAAGACGTGTGATTCGGTCCAAGCTGCCAGAAATCAATCGCATTGCCAAAGCGAATTTGAAGGAGCAGCACATTGATCAATCCGTATCAGTCAGTTTTCAAAAAGCCTCATTTCCAACAAAGCTCTATGGAAATTTCGTCTATCCTGCAGGGAAATATGAAGCCATTTTAATTACGCTTGGAGAAGGGGATGGAGCCAATTGGTGGTGTGTGTTATTCCCGCCGCTCTGCTTTATCGATTTTTCAAATGGAGAAGCCATCGCGTCGCCAGAGGGGGATGAGGATAACGAAGTGACAGCACAGCAAACAGATGAGTCTGTGAATGAAGTGGTCAAAGAAGAGAAAGAAGAGACGGGTGAAGTGAAATTCTTTTTATTCGAATGGGTCTCTAGTCTTTTCTCCTAAAAAAGGTATAAATCTGTTTTTGCCTCATAGAGTTGAAGTAAGAGATCAAAAAGAGGTGAAAGCATGTTTTATCAATTAAGAATAGCCACAGAAGAAGATGCCCCAGCGATCAATGCTTTTCTTGAAAAAGGACAAGCGAAAGGCGGCGTCACGCTTGCAGAGCGTACGACATTTGTTGTCATGGAAGATGCAGAAGGTCAGCTGGCAGGGTGTTTAGGTCTTGAACAGCTTAGTGAACAAGAGGGCCTGCTGCGGTCTCTTGTCATATCAGATAAACTAGGTCAGGGACACATCGTATCTTTGTTCCAAAGTGTTCAAACGCTCGGAGGGAAAATAGGTGTGGATACGTTTTATGTCGTCGCCAACCACTCCTCCTCACATGACTTTTTGGCATTGATGGGCTTCACGGCTTTAGAGGATATTCCAGAAAGCATGTGGGTATCTGCACATGCAAAAGAGATCTTAGCGAAAGAACAGGCAGTGGTTCTTCAAAAAAAAGCCAGTTAATCACAATATATTGAACTTATACACATACTTATCCACCGTTAAACAAGCGTTATCCACAAATTGTGGACAACGCTTGTTTTATTGATCATCATCTTTTATACTTTCAAAAGGATAATTGAGATATATCAACAGTTTTATCTTTTTTAAAAGGAGTTTGTATGATGTTAAATACAAGAAGGTGGTCTGTGGATTTAGAAAAGAATTTATCCACATACTATCCACAAATTGAACAGGCAGCGTTGTTATTGCAGCAAAACGAAGTGGTCGCTTTTCCGACAGAGACGGTGTATGGACTAGGGGCTAATGCGAAAGAGACAGAAGCTGTCATGAAAATATATGAAGCGAAAGGGCGTCCAAGTGACAATCCATTGATTGTCCACATTGCGGCAATTGAGCAGCTTCATGAATTTGCGCAAATAGAAAGCGAAAAAGCAAAGGCATTGATGGATGCCTTTTGGCCGGGTGCATTAACCATTGTTCTTCCGTGTAAGCCGGGCACTTTATCAAAGCAGGTCACGGCAGGTTTATCCACGGTCGGTGTGAGAATGCCTGACCATCCGATTGCGCTTGAGCTCATCCGAACGGCTGGCCTGCCGATTGCCGCACCAAGTGCCAACCGTTCAGGCAAACCATCACCAACACAAGCTGACCATGTAGCGAGTGATCTCGATGGAAGAATCGCTGGAATTGTCGATGGTGGTTCAACTGGTATTGGCGTTGAGTCAACGGTTGTATCCTGTGTCGACGAGATTCCAGTCATCCTAAGGCCGGGCGGGATTACAAAAGAAGCTTTAGAAGAGGTAGTAGGAACGGTTAGTATTGACCCAGGGCTGACAAAAAAGGACGAAGCGCCTGTATCGCCAGGGATGAAATACACACACTACGCCCCTGAAGCTAAGATGTATCTCTTTTTTGGAAGTGATGAAGAGATGCAGCGTCACATTCAAACATACCAGGCGGAAGGTTTCAAAGTTGGCGTGCTGACAACAGAAGAAAAGAAATCGTTGTTTGCGGCAGATGTTGTTTTCAGCTGTGGGTGGAGAGAAAAACCTGAAACGATAGCGGCAAACTTATATCGTGTACTAAGACAATTTGATGAGACAGATGTAGATGTCATTATTTCAGAATCCTTTTCAGAGCAGGGGGTTGGTTCAGCAATTATGAACCGTCTGCAAAAAGCGGCAGGAGGGCGCACTCTCTCTTCATTCAAATAGTTCTAACCCTTCTTGGACAAACATAGGTTAAAGGAGAATGCGTGTCCAAGGGGGATTTACATGTACGAACTAGCTGGCGAATTGCTGACGCTCAGCATCATGGCTTTTGCACTGGGGATGGATGCTTTTTCGGTTGGACTTGGCATGGGAATGATTCAGCTGAGGTTTTGCCAGATCATTTATATTGGACTTGTCATTGGGATATTTCATATGTTTATGCCGCTTTTTGGCATGCTAACAGGTCAGCTCCTATCAGGCTGGCTCGGTCTCCTTGCCACCTATATCGGCGGGGCGCTGCTTTTGGTGCTCGGGCTGCAAATGATCATTGCGTCTATTCGCAAAGAAGATAAACCATTTATCGCACCTGTTGGCGCTGGTCTTGTTCTTTTTGCAACAAGTGTCAGCTTAGATAGTTTTTCCGTTGGTTTAAGTCTCGGAATTTACGGTTCTCGCGTATGGATGACCATTTTATTGTTTGGTTTTTTTAGTATGATCCTCACATGGCTTGGATTATTACTCGGTAAACAGGTCCGTTCATGGGTGGGATCATATAGCGGAGCGCTTGGCGGAATCATTTTACTAGCCTTTGGTATCAAATTATTATTTCCGCTCTAGTCAGTCTCCTTACATAACATGTAGAATGAAATGCTATATAATAGAAGAAAAGGAGGGCGAAAGATGAAAATCTTATTTGTTTGTACGGGAAATACATGCAGAAGTCCGATGGCTCAAGCCCTTTTTGCTTCAATTGCACAAGAGAAAGGTTTAGAGGTCACTGTTAAATCAGCGGGCATTTTTGCCTCAGATGCTGGGAAGGCTTCTCCTCAAGCGGTCGAAGCACTATTTGAGAAAAGCATTCCACTGAATCACTCTTCAGCAAAACTGACAGAGGATCTTCTGCGAGCAGCTGATTACGTCTTCACCATGACCATGCAGCATAAACAGTTGATTGTGGAGCAATATGCACATGCAAAAGACAAGATTTTCACTCTAAAGGAATTCGCGACAGGGACAGAAGGCGATGTATCCGATCCATTTGGAGGAAGCCTGTCTGTTTATCAGGAAACACGTGATGAACTTGAAGCATTGCTCCAGCAGCTGGCTGAGAAATTGAAAAAGGATCAGACGTCCTCATAATGGACAACCTGTAAAACCGTTGCATCAACGGTTTTTCTGCTTTTGTTTGCAAATGACTAAGCAGAGGTTAAAATATAACTGTAAATAAAGAATAAATGTAAGGCATAACAGATCAACTCACCCTTAGGAGGAATTGCCCGATGAAAGTAGCTATTGCATCCGATCACGGCGGAACGAATATTCGTGAAGAAATCAAACAACTGATGGATGAATTGAAGATTGAATACATTGATATGGGTTGTGAATGTGGATCAGGTTCTGTAGACTACCCAGATTATGCTTTTCCTGTAGCTAACATGGTGGCAAACGGAGAAGTGGACCGCGGCATTTTAATTTGCGGGACAGGCATCGGTATGAGTATCTCAGCAAACAAAGTAAAAGGAATTCGCTGCGCGCTGGCACATGATACATTTAGTGCGAAAGCGACTAGAGAACATAATGATACAAACGTCCTTGCAATGGGAGAACGAGTCATTGGACCTGGATTAGCACGTGAGATTGCACACATTTGGCTGACAACAGAATTTACGGCAGGACGACATGCTGTACGGATTGGTAAGATCGCTGATTACGAAGAAAAGCACCTATAAGGAGCGCTTAACATGAACATTGGTCAAGATTGGCTTGAAATGTTAAAAGAGTTTCATCAAATGGTCGAACTGCGTGCTGGGCAAATCTTAGTGATCGGCTGCAGTACATCAGAAGTGGCTGGTGAGCATATTGGGACATCAGGAAGTGAGCAAATAGCTGCGTCCATTTATCAAGAATTGGATCAGCTAAGACGAGAGACCGGCATTGAGGTCGCTTTCCAGTGCTGTGAGCATTTGAATCGTGCTCTTGTTGTGGAGGAAGAAGTGGCTTTCCGGCTTAATCTAGAGATTGTGGCGGCAGTACCTGTCCGAAAGGCGGGTGGTTCGATGGCGGCTCATGCGTATCAGCACATGGAACATCCTGTGTTAGTTGAATCCATCGAGGCGCATGCTGGAATCGATATCGGTGATACATTCATTGGGATGCACCTAAAGAGAGTCGCTGTACCTGTTCGCCTTAGTCGTCATCAATTAGGACATGCACATGTGACGTTTGCGAAAACGCGTCCGAAGCTGATTGGCGGAGAACGAGCGGTTTATACAAAATCTTAGCTAAGATATATTTCTAATATAATGTTGAATGATGAAGGCGCTTCACCACTTGAATATTCGGTTTTTCGCAAAAAAAGAAGTCAATTTTCCAAAAAAACTTTTACATTTCACTCAAAAACCGTGTACAATGAGATGGTGAAAACATCGAATGGAAATAGATTGGAGAGGATTTCGCTGATGAAACATTTACCTGAGCAAGACGCACAAGTATTCAAGGCAATTCAACTAGAGCGGAAACGCCAGCAAGACAAAATTGAATTAATTGCATCAGAAAACTTTGTAAGCGAAGCAGTCATGGAAGCGCAGGGCTCTGTATTAACAAACAAATATGCAGAGGGCTACCCTGGTAAACGCTACTATGGCGGTTGTGAACATGTAGACGTTGTAGAAGATATCGCACGTGACCGCGCAAAAGAAATTTTTGGCGCTGAGTATGTGAACGTACAGCCTCACTCAGGTGCTCAAGCGAACATGGCCGTATACTTTACCATTCTTGAGCATGGCGATACAGTGCTAGGTATGAACTTATCACATGGCGGGCATTTAACGCACGGAAGCCCTGTTAACTTTAGTGGTGTACAGTACAACTTTGTAGAATATGGTGTTGATAAAGAAACGCAGCATATCGACTATCAAGATGTACTTGAAAAAGCACGTGAACATAAGCCAAAGCTAATTGTTGCGGGTGCAAGTGCATACCCACGTCAAATTGATTTCAAAAAGTTCCGTGAGATTGCGGATGAAGTCGGTGCTTACTTTATGGTCGACATGGCTCACATTGCAGGTCTTGTTGCAGTAGGTCTTCATCCAAATCCAGTTCCTTATGCAGATTTTGTGACAACGACGACTCACAAAACATTACGTGGACCTCGCGGCGGAATGATTCTATGCCGTGAAGAGTTTGGTAAAAAGATCGACAAATCGATCTTCCCTGGTATTCAAGGTGGACCACTGATGCATGTCATCTCTGCAAAAGCTGTTTCTTTCGGTGAAATATTGAACGGAGATTTCAAAACATATGCACAAAACGTCATTGACAATGCAAAGCAGCTAGCTGAAACCCTTTTATCTGAAGATATTCAGCTTGTGTCCGGTGGAACGGATAACCATCTTGTTCTCATCGATTTGCGTTCTCTTGGTATCACAGGAAAAATTGCAGAAAATGTTCTTGATGAAATCGGCATTACAGTGAACAAAAATGCGATTCCTTATGATCCAGAAAAACCTTTTGTCACAAGTGGTGTACGTGTTGGTACAGCAGCAGTGACAAGCCGCGGTTTCGATCAAGAGGCAATGAAAGAAGTCGGTTCCATTATTGCGCTTGCTCTAAAACATCATGAAGATGAAGCGAAATTAGAAGAAGCGAAAAAGCGTGTATCTGATCTGACTGCCCGCTTCCCTTTATATAACGAATTAGATTATTAAAAAGCAGACCCATTTGCCTATTTTTGGCATGTGGGTTTTTTTTTGTAGGATTTGCGAATCATATTGAAAGATGATGTCTTTTTATGTAGAATTGTAGGAAGTGTGCAAAGTTCACCGGAAGATGACAGAAAAGGAGTTGTAGCAAGCAATGGCAAAGGTTTATGTATTTGATCACCCGCTTATTCAACACAAACTTACATATATTCGTGACGTTCATACAGGAACAAAAGAATTTAGAGAGCTAGTGGATGAAGTCGCAACATTAATGGCATTTGAAATCACAAGAGACTTACCGCTTGAAGAGGTAGATGTAGAAACACCTGTACAAGTAGCGAAATCAAACGTGATCTCAGGGAAGAAACTCGGTGTTGTGCCAATTTTAAGAGCAGGTCTTGGTATGGTGGACGGGATTTTGAAACTCATTCCAGCTGCTAAAGTGGGACATGTCGGTTTATACCGTGATCCGAAAACATTAAAGCCTGTTGAATATTATGTGAAGCTTCCATCTGATGTGGAAGAGCGTGAATTTATCGTAGTAGATCCAATGCTTGCAACTGGCGGTTCAGCAGTCGAAGCATTGAACAGCTTGAAAAAACGCGGAGCGAAAAACATTCGCTTCATGTGTCTGATTGCTGCTCCTGAAGGTGTAGAAGAAATGCAAAAGCACCATCCTGACGTTGATATCTACATTGCAGCATTAGATGAGAAATTGAACGAAAAAGGCTACATTATCCCAGGTCTTGGTGATGCTGGTGACCGTATGTATGGAACGAAATAACATGTTTTAATAAAAGCCCACATGCAAACGTGCATGTGGGCTTTTTGAAATATATGACAAACGGTTGATATCGTTCTTAGAAAAATCAATGTATACTGAACATTAGCTGTTTTTTTCAATGAATGTCACGTGTCTCCTAAAGTTTGATGAAATTGTGAACATTTTGTGTGCTCTATCATTATAGAAAAGTTTTTTAACTTTCAACGGATTGACACATCATAGACGCTATTGTATGCTAAACGAGGGTATTATGGTAAGGTTTTCATAGCCTATAGCACTCTACTAATCCTCATTGTGAACCCTTTAATTATCAGGGTTTGTATCAGCGAATGAAGCAACATCCCATAGATCTTTAGATTTCAAGTCTGATTGTGCAATTAGACCGATGGGTGATTGATTTTTTTCGAACAGGACTGCTTATCATAAGCGTCTTCTACGCAGTTTTCATCACCATTTATTACCTTTTTTACAATATTTTTCATCGGGAGTCAGATGAATGAACGATCCAAACGCGATTTTCCGCAGACAGAGTAAATACATGTTCTATCTATTGGCAATTTTTGTGTTTGGCTATGCCATGCCTGGTTTTAAACCACTGTTTCTTGGTTTGATTATCGGCACAATTTTTGCTTTCTTTAATTTATTCCTACTTATACGGAGAATGCACGCTTTTGATCGAGCGGTTAAAAAAGGAAAATCCATTCGTTCAATGGGAAGTACAGCCAGGTGGGCCAACGCAATTCTCGCAGTAGCGATTGCTTGGCGTTACCCTAATGAAGTTCATCTGGCAGGTGTTGTTATAGGATTAATGACAATATATCCTGTCATTATGATAGATTCCTTCATTCAACTTAAACGTTCTACTATGGAAGAGAGGTGAATACTCTTTGGGTCACAGTTCAAAAACGACAGAATTTTTAGGGTTAACGTTCAACTTATCCAATGTTCTCATGATTACGATTGCTAGTATCATCGTTCTTCTCATAGCGGTGCTGACTACTCGTGTTCTGTCTATTCGTCCGACAAAGGCGCAGAACTTCATGGAATGGATTGTTGATTTTGTTCGAAATATCATAGGTAGTTCGATGGACATGAAAACAGGAGCCCCATTTCTAGCGCTTGGCGTTACATTACTCATGTACATATTTGTTTCAAACATGCTTGGACTGCCATTTTCGATTACGGTCGATCACAACTTGTGGTGGAAATCACCAACAGCAGACCCTGCAATTACAATGACACTAGCGATTATGGTCATGGGATTGACACATTACTACGGTGTCAAGGCAAAAGGAGTCAAGGAATATACGAAAGACTACTTTAGACCAATTCCGCTTTTAGTACCATTGAAACTTATTGAAGAATTTGCAAACACGCTAACACTTGGTTTGCGTCTTTATGGAAACATTTTTGCTGGAGAGATTCTTCTTGGTTTGCTTGCAGGACTTGCGACCAATTTCTACACGCAAAACATTGCGCTTGGTATCGTTGGTACATTAGGTGCCATCGTGCCGATGATTGTATGGCAGGCATTTAGTTTGTTTGTCGGAACAATCCAAGCATTTATCTTCACCATGCTGACAATGGTGTACATTTCTCATAAAGTCAGCGACGAACACTAAAAAATTGAGAGTCCAAAAAGGACGTTATTTTAAAGGAGGAGCTTTTTAATGAATTTAATAGCAGCAGCAATTGCAATCGGTTTGGGAGCACTAGGAGCAGGTATTGGTAACGGTCTAATCGTATCTAAAACAGTTGAAGGAATCGCTCGTCAGCCAGAAGCTGGTAGAGAACTAAGAACTCTTATGTTCATCGGGGTAGCTTTAGTTGAGGCACTTCCAATTATCGCTGTCGTTATCGCATTCTTGGCATTCTTTGGTTAATATGTGAGAAGCGTTCTAATATGAATTTTAATGGCGAAGATCAGATTAGTTCGAAACTTCGCCATTCCTTTATGTTTTGTTTCTTAACATATTATTTAAAGAAGGGAGTTGCCGTACTAAATGTCTCAGTTACCAGTGGTTTTAGGGGCAGGTGGCTTAAGTTTCAACGCCGGGGATATGATATTCCAGCTGATCGCTATGCTCATCTTGCTTGCACTTTTAAAGAAATTTGCGCTTAAGCCTTTATTAGGGATTATGAAACAGCGTGAAGATTATATAGGAAATGAAATTTCAAGTGCTGAACAAAAGCACGTTCAAGCTGAAAAGCTTCTTGAAGAACAACGTGTCTTATTGAAAGAAGCACGCGAAGAATCACATACACTCATCGAAAATGCGAAAAAGATTGGTGAGAAACAAAAAGAAGAGATCATTCAAGCAGCACGTCAAGAGTCAGAGCGCTTGAAAGAGTCTGCTAGAACTGAAATCGTGAAAGAAAAAGAACAAGCTGTGGCTGCACTGCGCGAGCAGGTTGCATCACTATCTGTACTTATTGCATCTAAAGTGATTGAAAGAGAACTTGATGAGCAAGCACAAGAGAAATTGATTCAAGAGTATCTTAAAGAGGCAGGCGAAAGCCGATGAGCGTGACTATTGTCTCTAAGCGTTACGCTTCTGCTCTTTTTGACATCGTTCTTGCTTCTTCGGCAGTAGACGAAACTGAAAAAGAGCTGAATGAGATCAAAAAAGTTCTAAAGGCTGACCAAGAATTGAATGACTTTCTTGTTCATCCAAAGATTACGGCAGACAAAAAGAAACATTTGATTGCAGAAGCTTTCAAAGGTGTTTCGACACATGTATTGCACACAATGTATTTATTGATTGACCGCGGACGCACAAATATTTTCTCTGAAATGACGTCTGAGTTTGTGAAACTGGCAAACCGCACGAAACAAATAGACGATGCGATCGTGTATTCAGTGAAACCGCTGAGCGGTGCTGAAATTCAATCTTTATCTGAAGTATTTGCCAAAAAAGCCGGAGTCACATCACTGCGTGTTGAAAATGTGATTGACAAGGATCTAATAGGCGGAGTGAAAATCCGTATCGGAAACCGCATTTATGACGGCAGTGTCAGCGGAAAGCTTTCCCGCATTGAACGTCAGCTTGCAGGCGAAAATCGTTAGAAGGGGTGAAACCTTAGTGAGTATCAAAGCTGAAGAGATTAGCGCGCTGATAAAGCAGCAAATCCAAAACTATCAATCTGAAATTGAAGTAAAAGATGTCGGTACAGTCATCCAAGTAGGGGACGGTATCGCGCGTGTACATGGCCTTGACAACATTATGGCAGGAGAGCTGGTTGAGTTCTCTAACGGTGTAATGGGTATGGCTCAAAACCTTGAGGAGTCTAACGTAGGTATCGTTATTTTAGGACCTTACAAAGATATCCGCGAAGGTGACGATGTAAAACGTACAGGTCGTATCATGGAGGTTCCAGTTGGTGAAGAGTTAATCGGACGTATTGTGAACCCACTTGGTCAGCCTGTTGATGGACTAGGTCCAATTTTAACAAGCAAAACTCGTCCAATCGAAAGTGAAGCACCAGGCGTTATGGATCGTAAATCTGTTCATGAGCCGCTTCAAACAGGGATTAAAGCAATTGATGCCTTGATTCCAATCGGACGCGGACAGCGTGAATTGATCATTGGTGACCGTCAAACAGGTAAAACATCTGTTGCAATTGATACGATCCTAAACCAAAAAGATCAAGACATGATCTGTATTTATGTAGCAATCGGACAAAAGGAATCAACGGTTCGTGGTGTTGTTGAAACACTTCGTAAGCATGGTGCGCTTGATTACACAATTGTAGTCACAGCTTCTGCATCACAGCCAGCCCCACTTCTTTACCTTGCTCCTTATGCAGGTGTAACGATGGGTGAGGAATTCATGTATAACGGCAAGCACGTACTTGTTGTATATGATGACCTTTCTAAACAAGCGGCAGCTTACCGTGAGCTTTCATTATTGCTTCGTCGTCCTCCAGGTCGTGAGGCATTCCCTGGTGATGTTTTCTATCTTCACTCTCGTTTATTAGAGCGTGCAGCGAAGCTTAGTGACGAAAAGGGTGGCGGTTCTATCACAGCATTGCCTTTCGTAGAAACGCAAGCTGGCGATATCTCTGCATATATCCCAACAAACGTTATTTCAATCACAGATGGACAGATTTTCTTACAATCTGACCTCTTCTTCTCAGGCGTACGTCCAGCAGTAAACGCAGGATTGTCTGTATCCCGTGTAGGTGGTTCTGCACAAATCAAAGCGATGAAAAAGGTAGCAGGTACACTTCGTCTGGATCTTGCTTCTTATCGTGAGCTTGAAGCATTCGCTCAATTTGGATCTGATCTAGACCAAGCGACTCAAGCAAAATTAAACCGTGGTGCTAGAACAGTTGAAGTCTTAAAACAAGACTTGAACAAACCGCTTAAAGTTGAAAAACAAGTAGCGATTCTTTATGCACTTACAAGAGGATATTTAGACGATGTCGCGATTGCTGATGTCAAACGTTTCGAAGCTGAGTTATTCATGTACATTGAAGAAAACCATAAAGGCTTGTTTGACACGATCTCTCAAACAGGAAACATGCCTGCTGATGAAGAGTGGAATACAGCAATCGAAGGCTTTAAACGTACGTTTGCACCAAGCAACTAATTAGTAATCTTTCCGAGAGAAAAAGATTCTCTTTTTCTCTCTTTTCACGTAAATGAACACGGATTCCTGAAAAAAGGTGGTGAAATCTTTGGCCTCATTACGCGATATAAAGTCAAGGATCACGTCAACGAAAAAATCGAGTCAGATCACAAAAGCGATGCAAATGGTATCAGCTGCGAAACTGAATCGTGCTGAAAACAATGCGAAGTCTTTTGTTCCTTACATGGAAAAAATCCAGGAAGTCGTTGCTGCAATCGCAACTGGAACAAGTGCTAAGCACCCAATGCTTCTTTCAAGACCTGTCAAGAAAACAGGGTATCTCGTCATTACATCTGATCGAGGACTTGCAGGACCTTTTAACAGCTCGATTTTGCGTGCCGCTTACCAAACCATTCATTCTCGTCATCAATCTGCTGATGAATATGCGGTGATTGTGATTGGTAAAATTGGACGCGACTTCTTCAAAAAGCGCGGTATTCCAGTTATTTCTGAAGTCACAGGGCTTGGAGACGAAGTAGCGTTTGCTGATATTAAAGAATTAGCAAGCAGTACAGTTCAAATGTTCTCTGATGAAGCGTTTGACGAACTTTACATGTTCTACAACCACTTTGTCAGTGCCATTTCACAAGAAGTAACAGAGAAGAAATTATTGCCGCTAACGGACATTTCGGCCGCAGCGACACCCAATAAACGTTCCGCATCTTATGAGTTTGAGCCTTCTGAAGAAGAAATTCTTGAAGTTCTCCTTCCTCAATATGCAGAGAGTTTGATTTTCGGTGCGCTTCTTGACAGCAAAGCAAGTGAACATGCTGCAAGGATGACAGCAATGAAGAGTGCAACAGACAACGCAAAGGAATTGATCGACGGCCTGACACTCTCTTACAACCGTGCTCGTCAAGCAGCGATTACACAAGAGATTACAGAAATTGTCGGCGGAGCAGCTGCCTTAGAATAGAAATAATTGTCAGGAGGGAATGCAATGAAAACAGGACGCATCAGTCAGATCATGGGACCAGTCGTAGACGTTCATTTTGAAGACGGTCACTTGCCTGAGATTTATAATGCGATCAGAGTTTCGCATAAAGCGGAAAGTGAAAGTGAAGTTACGATCGACTTAACTTTAGAAGTAGCACTACATTTAGGTGATAATACAGTCAGAACCATCGCAATGGCATCAACAGATGGTGTGAAGCGCGGTATGGAAGCTGTAGACCTTGGAAAACCAATTTCAGTACCAGTTGGTAACGTAACACTTGGACGCGTATTCAACGTACTGGGAGATAATATTGACTTAGATGAGCCACTTGGTGTGGAAGCTCAAAGAGATCCAATCCACAGACAAGCGCCTTCTTTTGATCAACTTTCTACAGAAGTTGAAATTCTTGAAACGGGTATTAAAGTTGTTGACCTTCTTGCTCCTTACATCAAGGGCGGAAAGATCGGTCTATTCGGTGGAGCCGGTGTAGGTAAAACCGTTCTGATTCAAGAATTGATCAACAACATCGCACAAGAACACGGCGGTATTTCTGTATTCGCTGGTGTTGGAGAGCGTACACGTGAAGGAAACGACCTTTACTACGAAATGAAAGATTCTGGCGTTATCGAAAAAACAGCCATGGTCTTCGGTCAAATGAACGAGCCACCAGGTGCACGTATGCGTGTTGCCCTAACTGGTTTGACAATGGCAGAGCATTTCCGTGATGAACTAGGTCAAGACGTATTGTTCTTCATCGATAACATCTATCGCTTTACACAAGCAGGTTCTGAAGTATCAGCCCTTCTTGGACGTATGCCTTCAGCGGTAGGTTATCAGCCGACACTTGCAACAGAAATGGGTCAGCTGCAAGAGCGTATCACGTCTACAAACGTAGGATCGGTTACATCGATTCAAGCGATCTATGTACCTGCGGATGACTACACGGATCCAGCTCCAGCAACAACGTTCGCTCACCTTGATGCAACGACAAACCTTGAGCGTAAGCTGACTGAAATGGGTATTTACCCAGCGGTTGATCCTCTTGCTTCAACATCTCGTGCACTTGCACCTGAGATCGTTGGCGAAGAGCACTATGCCATTGCGCGTGAAGTGCAGCAAACATTGCAGCGTTATAAAGAACTACAAGATATCATTGCCATTTTAGGTATGGATGAATTATCAGAGGACGATAAGCTTGTGGTACACAGAGCGCGTCGTGTTCAATTCTTCCTATCTCAAAACTTCCACGTAGCAGAGCAGTTCACTGGCCAAAAAGGTTCTTACGTGCCATTGAAAGAAACTGTTAAAGGCTTCAAGGAAATCTTATCTGGTAAATACGATCACCTTCCAGAAGATGCATTCCGCTTAGTTGGACGCATTGAAGAAGTGGTTGAAAAAGCCAAAGAGATGGGTGTAGAGGCCTAATCTGGTCCTTAGGAGGGTAAAAGCATGAAGACCGTTCAAGTCAATATCGTTACTCCCGACGGCCCAGTGTATCAAGCGGATGTGGAAATGGTCAGTGTCAGAGCAGAAAGCGGTGAGCTTGGTATTTTAGCTGGCCACGTTCCAATGGTTGCTCCGCTAAAAATCGGTGCAGTTCGCTTAAAACATAGTGGATCAACTGAATTGGTTGCAGTCAGTGGCGGATTTGTTGAAGTCCGCCCTGAACAAGTAACCATTCTTGCTCAGGCCGCTGAAACATCAGAAAAAGTTGATGTCGATCGTGCGAAATCAGCGAAACAGCGTGCTGAAGAGCATTTGAACCACCCGAATGAAAGTGATGTACGCCGGGCGGAACTCGCATTAAAACGGGCATTAAACCGTTTAAATGTAGCAGGGAAATAAAACAGAAAATCCTTCTTATCACAATGATAAGAAGGATTTTTTTTAGAATGACATGAGGGATTGGTACATTGACACATACGGGTGAGAATCCTGTTTTTCAAAATATAAGTGCTCGCAAAACTGGGTACTATGCCACGTTTTATTGTGCCGGCGCAAACCCAGCGTATATTGATGCGGAGAGTCCATATAAGGACGTACCACCCAGTCAGCATCAGAATGATGACGGAGGACAACCTCTCCCATATATACACTCATCATCGCTTCTAATGCATCTATTGGCATTTTCCACTCAGCAAACAACTGCTTGGTAAATGCATCAAAGTAAAGTGTTTCTAACTGATACAGGCTCTCCTCAGAATAATCCAAAGAAATGTTATGAAAATGACACAATTGCGCTAATTCTTCTAGCTGTGTCTGTCTATAATCAAAGTAGAAAGCAATGGCCTCCCATTCATGATCAAATGAGGGAACCAGTTCTCCGTACAAATCAACAAAGTCAGGAAAAGAATCTTTCAATATGTTCAGCTCCTTCCACACGCAGTATATCATCTCCTTGGCACCAGGATAAGAGGGGATTTACTCTAAATGTAGCTCTTTTTTCCAAATGATTCATCTTTCCGATTTTCGAGGATATAATGAAAGGGAGTTTTCCTTTACAGAAATAAATATAAGGAGGATTCAACTGTATGGAAGACGTAGGACAACAAGCAATTGTTAGTATTGTGATCCACCTGTTTTTTATTGCGATTACATGGTGGGCATTGCTTGCCGTTAATATTGACCCACTGATTAAAAAAGGGAAAATCGTTCAGGCAAGATTGCTGATGATGCTCATTACCATTGCTATTGCATCTGCAGTCAGCAATTTCTTCCTTGATTACTTAAATTTCTCCAAACAAATACCTTATATGTTCTAACATAAAAGGTTTGGTCACTGCCTTATGCGGGAACGTAAAAAGAAGTGTCAAAAGTATGGCCTTTGATGACTTTTCCACGTATGCATAGACCTCCTTGCGGCAACACTTGTAGCAAGGGGGAATGACAAGTGAGAAAGTATGTAAAAGGTTGGCCATTATTTGCGTTTATTCTTTTTTTTGTTCTGATGATTCAAGGTGTTCGTGCGGAAGAATCTTCTCCGCTCGTCCAAATAGCAGAAGGTTTGAAAAGCCAGCAAATTGAAGTAGATGGATGGACTCTTCACGCCAAAACAAATGTAGACATTTCATCCGAACAATTTTCAAAAAAAGTGAAACGTTTGAGAGACGAACTACGACAGTATGAGTGGACCGAAAAAGAAGAAGAACATGTCACCAAAGTCACAGGAATTTACAAAGATGAAAAAAATGATACATTATCGAAAATTTTACTCGTGAAGACCGACACAAAATCCAATCAAAAGTCGTATTTATTATATGAGCAAAAAGGTGCTCGCCCACTGAATACCTGGAAGCATACATATGATCAGTTCGTACGTCATGCAAAAAGCATATTACAAGAGAAATTTGTAATTTTTACTTGTCTCGATGGTCATGTAAATGGTATGATGGATGTTGTTTTGCAAAAAAAGGCTGAAATGTTAGCAAATGAATTTCAAGCAAAACCAGTTGAGTATCTCGTTGAGTCTAATTTTGTGTCGCTTTCCGCTTACACAGATAAGTGGGAACAGTTCATTATGACTTCAAATGATAAAATGAATGTTCAAATTGCCATCAGAAGTTCGGAAATGAACGAAAATCATACGATTACGGTTGGCACACCAATCGTAACGACTGAATATTAATATAGAGAATTTGGGACGCGGAGGGGAAGACCTTGGAAAAAATCATCGTCCGCGGCGGTCAAAAGTTAAACGGCACAGTTAAAGTAGAAGGAGCAAAAAATGCCGTTTTACCAGTTATCGCTGCATCTTTGTTAGCAAGTACAGAAAAAAGCGTAATTTGTGATGTACCTACGCTCTCCGATGTATATACAATCAATGAAGTGTTACGTCATTTAGGAGCAGAAGTACATTTTGAAAATAACGAAGTATCAGTGGATGCATCTCATGCACTAGAAACTGAGGCTCCGTTTGAGTATGTCCGTAAAATGCGAGCGTCTGTGCTCGTCATGGGACCACTTTTAGCAAGAACAGGTCATGCAAGAGTTGCATTACCTGGAGGCTGTGCGATTGGTTCAAGACCAATTGACCAGCATTTAAAAGGCTTTGAAGCAATGGGAGCTAAAATTCAAGTAGGAAATGGTTTCATCGAGGCTGAAGTTCAAGGCCGTTTAAAAGGTGCGAAAATCTATTTGGATTTCCCAAGTGTTGGCGCAACTGAAAACATCATTATGGCAGCAGCATTAGCTGAAGGAACAACGATTTTAGAAAACGTAGCAAAAGAACCTGAAATTGTTGATTTGGCAAACTACATCAATGCCATGGGTGGTAAGGTTCGCGGAGCTGGTACTGGTACAATCAAAATCGAAGGTGTGGAAACACTTCACGGTGCAAAACACAACATCATCCCTGACAGAATTGAAGCAGGTACTTTCATGGTGGCAGCAGCCATTACAGAAGGAAATGTTCTTGTGAAAGGCGCAGTGCCGGAGCACATGACATCACTTGTAGCAAAAATGGAAGAAATGGGTATTCAGATCATTGAAGAAGAAGAAGGTTTAAGAGTCATTGGACCATCTGAGCTCAAGCCAATCGATCTAAAAACAATGCCACATCCTGGTTTCCCAACGGATATGCAATCTCAGATGATGGCGCTATTGCTTCGTGCGAACGGAACAAGCATGATCACAGAAACGGTATTTGAAAACCGCTTTATGCATGCAGAAGAATTCCGCCGTATGAATGGTGATATTAAAATTGAGGGTCGCTCTGTCATTATCAACGGGCCGGTTCAACTTCAAGGTGCTGAAGTGTCAGCGACTGATTTAAGAGCAGGAGCAGCACTTGTACTTGCTGGATTAGTAGCAGAAGGTCATACACGTGTCACTGAGTTGAAGCATATCGATCGTGGTTATGTGAACTTCCACCAGAAGCTTGCAGCAATCGGTGCAGATATTGAAAGAGTAAATGATGAAACAGCAGATGTGACACAAGAACAAGTTGTATCAGATCTGAACGCGTAATCATAAAGAAATCAGTGTGTCCATTGGGGCATGCTGATTTTTTTTAGAATCATAGAATGCTTTATTTTAAAAGCTTATCACTAGTGTATCCAACCATCTTAAATTTTATTCATAAAGACGAACAGTAAAATCAGTTGATAAAGAGCCTCTTATCTTCATCAAAAGACTTGTCCACTGAATGAAAGAAGCTGTCATATTAGCTTGTCCCCGCCCATAGGATAAAAGAGATTCAATGACAAATGGGGGCAGCCAAATATGAAACCAATGATATGGACAATCGCAGGAATATGCATCGTTATTTTAATGATTCCAACTTTACTTGTGTTGCCGACGTTTCAAGGGAAACCGGAGGCAAGCCAGCATGTATCAGCGGAGCCATCAGTTAAAAAAGAAGTGAAGGGTACAGTCAAATTGAAGCAATCACCCGTCGCTATCCCCGTCTATCGTTCAGCTCATCAGCAGGTAGAAAACATCCCCTTAGAAGAGTATGTGATTGGTGTCGTAGCATCTGAAATGCCAGCTGATTTTGAAATGGAAGCACTCAAGGCACAGGCACTCGCCGCAAGAACGTATATCGTCAGACAAATGATCATCGATAAGACCGTCAAATCACCAAAGGGCTCTCTTGTAGATGATACCCAAATGTTCCAAGTGTATAAAAACAAGCAGGAACTCAAGAAAATTTGGGGAAAAGCGTACAATTGGAAGTTAAAAAAAGTCACAGAAGCTGTCGCCAGCACACAAGGAAAAGTGCTTACTTATGACGAGAAACCAATTGATGCCTCATTCTTTTCAACAAGTAACGGGAAAACAGAAAATGCTGAAGCTTATTGGAAAAACGAAATCCCATATTTGAAAAGTGTCTCAAGTAAATGGGACGAAAAATCGCCGAAATTTCAAAACAAGAAAACCATCCCAGTTAGTGAATTTCAGCAAAAATTAGGTGTGACGCTCACTCAACAGGCTCAGGTAGGACAGATAGTAGAGCGGACACCAGGAAATCAAGTAGCAAAAGCCGTAATAAACGGTAAAACACTGACAGGCAGAGACATTCGAGAGTCATTAGGACTTCATTCAGCAGACTTTACATGGGAACGACAGGGCCAGCAAATTATCATTACGACAAAAGGGTATGGCCATGGTGTTGGAATGAGTCAGTACGGTGCGCATTATATGGCACAGTCAGGCAAAAAAGTAGATGCTATCGTGAAACATTATTATAAAGGAATTCAAATTGAATCAGCAGATCGTTTTCTTAACACGTATATGGCTAAAAAATAAAGCAAAGGTGCCTCCAGAATAGGGGCATCTTTTTTGTGTGTTCCAAGAGTTTTGAACAGAATGTGTCAATTTGCGACTTAAGACGCACCTCAGGAAATCTTAAACATTTACGTCCCGACAAGAACCGATGGCCGATACAAAGCCCCTCGAAAGAAGGAGAAAACAAGAGAAAAAATGATGTGTTGGGTGAATGTATCTAGACAACTGACAGATTTTTAGTGATTTTGATGAAAGAGAAAAAGGGACCGAGTCCTATACCATTCCAAGACAGAATATTTTACGATTAAGATGTTTCAATTTAATACATAGGGAGGAAGGAAAAAATGATGTTGAAAAAAGTATTTACACTCGTAACCTTAGCTGTATTGACATTATCTATGTCGATCTCTTCACCTGTATTTGCAAAAGCATCTACAGTCAAAAAACATAACAAAGATGTAAGAGTCACCATCTTACTTGATGCAAGTGGAAGCATGGCAAGAAAAGTAGAGGGAGAACGCAAATTTGACCTCGCAAAACAAGAGGTATTTAAATTTGCTCAGTCACTTCCAAAAGACGCTAAAATTCGTATGAGCTTGTTTGGCTCTGAAGGAAACAACAAAAATTCAGGTAAAGCTCAATCATGTGAAGTCATTAGAGGCGTTTATGGCGTACAGCCTTACGAAAAAGAAAGCTTTGAAAACTCTTTAAACGGACTTGGACCAAATGGCTGGACACCGATTGCTCGTGCTCTTGAACATGCAAAGCAAGCGGATGAGCAGCTTAATAATGGAACAAAACATATTGTGTACCTCATCACTGATGGCGAAGAAACTTGTGGAGGAGATCCAGTAAAAGTAGCAAAAGAATTGCATAACTCAAAAGGTTCGACTGTTGTTAATGTCATTGGATTAGACTTTAATGATGGCTATGAAGGTCAATTAAAGCAAGTAGCCAAAGCTGGTAAAGGCCATTACTACCAAGCAAGCACTGGTAAAGAAATGGGTTCTATCCTGTCAGCAGAATCATTAAAACTACACGAATAACTTGCTGAACAAAAGGGAAACGATTGATGTATGCTTTCGTTTCTCTTTTTCTGTACAAATGTAAAAAGGGAGGTTTTTATGAATGAAACGCAATATCGTATTAACCATTTTGGCTAGTCTTGTCCTGTTTCTTTCTTCACCAGCTCATGCTGTGACAAAAAAACAGGAGCCGGCTCATGTGGTGATATTACTCGATCTAAGCGGCAGCATGGCGCAATCAGTTGAAGGCGAAAAGAAAATCGATATCGCCAAACGTTCTATTCAAAGCTTCGCAAGTATTTTATCAGATGATACACAAGTTCTTCTTCGTGTGTTTGGTCATGAAGGAACCAATAAAAATGCTGGAAAAGCAATTTCTTGTGAAAGCTCTGAAGCCGTTTTTGGATTTGGATCATATGAGTCATCAACATTTCAGCAAGCGCTGAATGTGTATAAGCCAACCGGATGGACACCACTTGCAAAAGCATTAACAGATACGAAGCAAGATTTTGAAGATCACCAGGCTGAAGGGAAAAATATTGTTTACGTCGTCAGCGATGGTCAAGAAACTTGTGGAGGAAGCCCTTCACAAGCAGCAAAGGAATTACATGAAGGAGGAATTGACACCATTGTTAATATCATTGGCTTTGACGTGAATGAAAAAGAAGCCAAAAGTCTAAAGTCTGTTGCAAAAGCAGGCGGTGGACAATATCAACCGGCTGCAAATGCCGAAGAATTGAATTACATTCTACAAAATGCAGCGAGCACTTTTAGTCAGTAGGATATGAATGGGAGCTGGGGATTGTTTTCCCCAGCTGTTTTTTAGTTGAAGATCAATTCAAGGTGGTTTCTAATTCATCAATTCGTTTCTCCACGTAGTGCTGGTCTTTTCTTGCATGAAAGGTTTCGGCTTTTTCTAATATGGCCGCCGTATTATATTCGGGAATCTGTGAGTAGCTCTCATACACACCCTTTGGAATTAAAACGTTCCCTTCAGGCCAGTAAACAGCGATATTGCCACGTTTCAACTCCCCAAATTGAGCGACTCCTTGGTAGGATCCATACTGATTAAACAAAACAACTGGATCACCTTCTTTGACATAAAGCTCTTTAGCATCTTCTTCATTCATCAAGATAGAATGACGCTTCCCACCATTAAAGGCATCCTTTTCACTATAGATCATAGAGTTGAATTGCTTTCCTCTTCTTGTCGTAATATTAAAATGTCCCTCGGTTTTTCGGTATTGAGGCAGCTGGGCAGGAAGAAGATGTCCTTTGCCATCCGGTGTTGGACACTCTCCGTCTTCACATAGCCAGGCACCTCCCCATTGGAAAACGTCTCCTTTATGACGTAAATGCTGGATGCCATCATAGTTTCGATTTGCGATCGCAATCTCACGGCGAATGTCTTCAGCCGTTTCGAAATGAATCAGCTCAGCATCTTGTGGACGTACTCTTTTTGCAAGATCCATATAAATATCCCATTCTGCTCTGGCTTCCTCAATCCGAGGTCCTTCAATTTCTGGACTGAAATATACCATGCGTTCCGTACTAGTGGAAGTACCGCCTCCTGGCTGCTCATATCTTGTCATAGCAGGGAGAATAATTACCGTCTCTTCTGCCTCTACAAGTGTAGAGGTATTCAAAATGATATCTTGATGGACACGAAGTTCAAGCCCAGATAAAGCTTTTTCAATCGCATCTGGATTTGGCATCGTTTCTAAAAAGTTCCCGCCACTCGTAAACAGCATTTTGAGTTTTTGCGGATGTTCTTTAGGGAGAGCCATTTTCTCAAATGATTGCCCAATGGTGTCACCATGCCATTTCGGAATGTCAAACCCCCAAATCTTTTCGATTCTTTCAATATTCTCTTCATCAAAATCACTGCCCGGCAAAACAAACGGGTCAGCACCCATTTCACCAGAACCTTGAACACCGCTATGCCCGCGAATTGGCATGACACCACAATGTTTCCTGCCAATAAACCCACGTAACATAGCAAGGTTGGCAACCTGTGATATATTATCAGTTGCAAAGCGGTGCTGAGTAAGACCCATGCTCCAAATGAAAACGCCTGAATTGGCATTGGCAAGAAGGATCGCAAATTCCTTCATTCTTTCTTTTGATAAGCCTGATGATGCTTCAAGGTCTTCCCATTTCAACTGTGCGACATGCTGCTGTAAATCCTGTATGCCGGTAGTATGGGCTTGAATAAATTCATGATCAAGAGCGGAATGGGGCGCGTGCTGCTCCATGTCAAACCAATGTTTGATGACACCATTCATAAACGCAATATCGCCGCCTATATTGACTTGATAGAAATCATCCGCGATTTTTGTGCCGAATAAAGCACTTTCTGGAATAGAGGGAACCCAGTACTTTTCCATGGCAGGCTCTTTGTACGGATTGATGACAATAATTTTGGTTCCTTTCTTTTTCGCCGCATACATATATTTAGTGGAAACGGGCTGATTGTTTGCTGCGACAGATCCCCAAAAAATTAAGACATCTGTTCCGATCCAATCGTTGTAATTACAACTGGAGGCTCCTATCCCAAGGGATCGCTTAAGAGCGGTTTTGCTCGGTGAATGACAAATGCGAGACGCATTATCAATATGATTTGTCCCGATAAAGCGAGCTGCCTTCGCAGCGGTATAATAGACTTCATTTGTAATTCCTCTAGCTGTTAAATAGAAAGCGAGCTGTCGTTTATCAATTGATTTGATTTTAGCTGCGATTTGATCTAATGCATCATCCCAGGAAATACGTGTAAAGGCATTGTCACCTTTTTTTCGAATCAGTGGATAAGGGATACGGCCAAGTTTGCGGAGAGTAGTGCTGTCCATTTGTTTGAGCTGTTGAATGTCTTCAAACCATTTTGGATCAATAGCTGGCATTGTATTCAGACGAAGTACATTTAGTCTTGTGGTGCATATATGAGGTCCTGCGAGCGTTTGGTCATATAGCCCTGAAACACCAAGGGCACAGCCGTCACACACGCCTTGCGTTAAAATGCGATATGCATAGGGGAGATTATCCTTGTTCTCCCAAGCCACTTTCATCGTATCTCGAATGTGTTTCGGCTTTACTTTTCCAAGTCCCATAGGTGCAAAAGAGGCCCATAGCTTTGGTGAGGGTTTTTTATTAAGCTTAATAGGCCCCTTATGTTTTGTTTTCCCCATGATATCATCACCCTCCTATTACTTTATAAAGCGTTTTCATATCTAAAAATTACCTTTAGATTGTGATTCTGTCAAATTCAAATTAAGGTCGGGATGAGACAGAAGCATCAGCAGTAAGGTTTGTTTCTCTAAGCTGCTGAATATCCTTCCGTATGAGAAGAGATATGATAAAAGCGATGAAAAATAAGCCAGAGAACACCATCAGACTCTGCGTGTAGTTACCTGTTATATCCCGGATAAAGGATGAAAATAAAGGTCCTGCTAAACCAGCAGCTGCCCAGGCTGTCAAAATATAACCGTGTATGGCACCAAGTTGTTTCGTGCCAAATAAATCCCCAATATAGGCTGGAATTGAGGCAAACCCTCCTCCATAGCACGTATAAATGATCGCCATCACGATTGAAAAGACGAACGGTTCTTTTAAGTAGGGAAGTAAAGGAAAGGCAATGAGCTGGATACTAAAGAAGATTGTATACGTATTCGGCCTTCCGATATAATCTGAGAAGGAAGCCCAGCCAATCCGTCCTAAACCATTAAAAGCACCTAAAATGCCAACAAGGGTAGCTGCAGCACCAGCAGTGAATCCAACACTTTCTTGAGCAAGAGGCGATGCTACTGAAATAATGGCAATTCCGCATGTGATATTAATAAAGAGCATGAGCCACAAATAATAAAAACGTCGTGTTTTGATCGCTTCATTTGCTGTAAGCTGTGATAAATCCTGAGGGATTTTTCTTTGATTTGTTTTTAACACATCAAATTGTTTGACGTCATCAGGTGTTGGTGGTGATAAATAAAGAGATGAAATCACCATGATCATAAAATAGGAAATTCCAAGAATGTAAAAGGTATTTGCGATATCTACTTTTTCAATGAGATATTGGATAATTGGGCTGCAAATAAGAGACGCAAATCCAAAACCCATAATAGCTAAGCCGGTTGCAAGTCCTCTTCGGTCCGGAAACCATTTCACTAAAGTTGATACAGGTGCAATGTAGCCTACCCCTAATCCTATCCCAGCGAGTACACCATAAAATAAATAGAGGAGAGGGAGTGAGGACATGTGTACAGCGAATCCTGACCCTGTCATCCCGATACCGAAGAAAATGGCTGAGAAGAGCCCTGATGCCCTTGGGCCATATCTTTCAACGAAATGCCCCATGAAAGCAGCAGATAATCCTAAAAATAAAATAGCAATACTGAAGGTCAGGCTTATTTCTGTCAATGACCACTGAAAGGCCTGATGTAAAGGATTCGTAAAAACACTCCAAGCATAAACAGACCCAATAGATAAATGAATTCCCACAGCACTTGTTGCGATGAGCCAGCGATTTTTCGATTTATTCATTTTGTTCCCCCCATATAAAGCAATCAAAAAGTTTGATAAGATAGAAATATGTTACATTTTTATGACTTTTTAAAATAATATCACAATTCGATTGGTTCATATAACTAAATTTGTGCTGAAAGGAAGATCATACAATGAATCCTTCTGTTAAAAAGAAACGAGTTATACACCAATACCGTGAAGGTCAATTTACTTGCAAAACAGATGAAGTTGTAGAAGAATTTCCTTTAACTGTGATCGTGAATGGAGAGGAATTTGTAACACTTGTTTGTTCACCAGATCATTTGAAAGAATTGGTGATCGGTTTTTTAGCTTCAGAAGGAGTCATTCGATTTGAAAATGAGATTAAAAGGTTTACAATAGATGAAAGTATGGGCTTTGCCTATGTTGATTTAGTTCACTCAAGCGGATTTCAGTCATCAGATTTTACTAAGCGGGTGATTGGTTCTTGCTGCGGGAAAGGGAGACACTTTTATTTTCTCCAAGATGTGAAAACAGCAAAAACAGCCATTGATCGAATCAACATTTCTGCTGAAACTTGTATGCGTCTAATGAAATGTTTACAAGAAGAAAGTCAATTGTTTCAACATACTGGTGGTGTGCATAATGCTGGACTGTGTGACACAGAAAAACTATTCATCACTAGAACTGATATAGGAAGACATAATGCTTTAGATAAAATCTATGGATACTGTTTACTTCATCGAATTCCGCTTAGAGATAAAATCCTTGTGTTTAGCGGCCGGATATCGTCAGAAGTTCTATTGAAGGCAGCAAAACTAGGAGTGTCGATCGTCATCTCAAAATCAGCACCAACTGAGCTGGCGCTTAATATGGCAGAAGAATTAAATATCACGACAGTTGGATTTGTCAGAGGAGAATCTTTTAATATATACACTCACCATCAGCGTATAACAGAATAGGAGGCAAAGTATGGACAGTATATTGGATAAGAGACATCGACCATTGCGCGATTTAAGAATCTCAGTAACAGATCGCTGTAACTTTAGATGTACGTACTGTATGCCTGCTGAAATTTTTGGACCAGATTATCCTTTTTTGAATAAAGAAGAACTGCTTAGTTTCGAAGAAATTGAACAGCTTGCTACCCTTTTTGCAAAGGACCTAGGTGTGGTGAAAATACGCATCACGGGTGGTGAACCCTTAATGCGAAAAGATTTGCCTATCTTAATAGAAAAGCTCTCGAAAATTCCAGGAATCGAAGATATTGCTATGACAACCAATGGAACGCTTTTACCTGTATATGCTGAAAAGTTAAAGAAAGCAGGTCTTCAAAGAGTCACCATTAGTTTGGATTCATTAAACCCTGACCGTTTTAAGCAAATGAACGGAAGGAATATTTCTATCCAAAAAGTGTTTGATGGGATTGAGGCTGCAAAAAAAGCTGGACTTGCTATTAAGATCAATATGGTTGTTCAAAAAGGTGTGAATGATCAGGATGTCTTACCAATGGCAGCTTACTTTAAAAAAGAAGGACATGTTCTCAGATTTATCGAGTTTATGGATGTCGGAAATACGAACAAATGGAATCTAGAGCATGTCATGACAAAGAAAGAGATTATTGGTCTAATTGGTTCAACATTTCCCATCAAACCAGAACCTCCTCAATATCCAGGTGAAGTAGCCAACCGATTCTATTACCAAGATGGTTCAGGAGAGATAGGCATTATTTCTTCTGTTTCAGATGCCTTTTGTGGAACATGTAATAGAGCGAGACTTTCTGCTCGCGGTGAATTGTTTACATGTCTTTTTGCATCATCGGGTTTTGATCTGAAGCGGGTGATTCGCTCAACAAAAGATAATGAAGATATAAAGAACATATTGAAGGAACTATGGTCGAATAGAGATGATCAATATTCAGCTGAGAGAGAGCAGAAGAAAGATCAGAAAAAAGTTGAAATGTCATACATCGGTGGGTAGTGACAACAAAGTATCATGATCATGATTTTTTGAAAAGTAGAGAAAATGTCATAATCATTGTTGAAAATCCTTTTATAGAAATAGGTCTATTCATCTTAGAATCCTGTCATGATCAAAAACCAGCAGAAACTCTGCTGGTTTTTAAAATGTTATTTTGTGGCTCAAAAAGGTTGAGATATGCTTAGAAAATAGATTTTTCAACATTTTTTATTGCTTTACTTTTATGGGAGCTGTGATAAGATCAACTCAATCTTTACCAGCTCGATTTTTTCACTCCTGGAATTTGGCCCTTATAGGCAAGCTCACGAAAAGCAATTCTAGACATTTTAAATTTTCGTAAGTAACCTCTAGGACGACCGGTTAACTCACAGCGGTTTTTTAAGCGAGTAGGGGAAGAGTCTCTAGGTAATTTCCTTAAAGCTTCATATTCACCTTTTTCTTTCAACTCTTTTCTTAATTCTGCATATTTCAATACAAGCTGCTGCCGCTTTTTTTCTTTAGCAATTTTAGATTTCTTTGCCACTTAAAACCCTCCTGGCTTAATGTTAGATTTTCCATTGAAAGGGGTCTTCAAACGTAGTCCATTCTTGATCAAATTCCTCAGGTGTGAGTAAGCATTGATCAAGTGTGCGAATGATATCTGCTTTAGGTAAATCTACGCCAATAAACACAAGTTTTGTATGCCTGTCACCAAATTCTGCGTCCCACTCATCAAGAAGCTCTGGTTCTTGCTTTAATATCTGTGCTTTTTCTTGCTCAGGCAAGGCAGCAATCCAGTAGGCAATTGGTTCAATCGCAACAGATTTTCCAGCCTGTGAAATTAAAATGGTTAAATCATGATGTGTGGCAAGCCATGTAAATCCTTTAGCGCGAACTATTTGCTCTGGCATCTGATCTAACCAATTATTTAACCTGCCAGTATGGAAGGGAAGTCTTCTTTCATAAACAAAGGATGAGATTTGGTATTCTTCTGTTTCTGGCGTATGCTGAGAATGCCCAGCGTTGATTTCTTTAATCCAGCCAGCAGAAGCACTGGACTTTTCAAAATCGAATAAACCAGTATTTAAAATGTCACTTGGCTTTACTTGCCCTTTTGAGGTTCTGATGATAGATGCTTCTGGTTGAAGTGTGGTCAGCACGTGCTCAAGTCGGTCTAATTCTGAGTTTGATACTAGATCACACTTATTGATAATCAACACATCGCAAAATTCAATTTGATCAATCAGTAAATCGGAAATTTCTCGTTCGTCATCATCGGAAACGGCTTGTTTACGGTCTAATAGACTTTCTCCTGACTGGAAGTCGGTCCAGAAACGGTTCGCATCTACAACAGTGACCATCGTGTCTAGCCGGCAAAAGCGCGTCAAATCTATCCCCATTTCTTCATCAATATAAGAGAAAGTTTGCGCGACTGGAATAGGTTCACTAATACCTGTTGACTCAATGACAATATAATCAATATGACCAGTCCTACATAGGCGCTCTACTTCGATTAACAAATCTTCTCTTAATGTGCAGCAAATACAACCATTAGATAATTCAACTAGCTTCTCATCTGATCGAGAGAGCTCACCGCCTTGTTTGATTAGTTCTGCATCAATATTAATTTCGCTCATGTCATTAACAATAACAGCTACTTTTAACCCTTTACGATTTTGTAGTACATGATTTAATATCGTTGTTTTTCCAGCTCCTAAAAAACCACTTAATACTGTAACGGGTATTCGCTTATTCATTTCCTTCTGTCCCTTTGCCAATGCTCATGTTCATTTCCGCCTCTCTTAAAAAGTAATGATTACGATTTGAAACCTAAAAAATTATTTTGTTTCTCTATGAAGGGTATATTTCTTTAACCGAGGAGAATATTTTTTTAACTCCAGTCGGTCCGGATTCGTTCTTTTATTCTTTGTTGTGATATAGTTTCTGTCACCAGTTTCAGTACAGGCTAAGGTAATTTTTACACGCATCGGTAATAGGAACCTCCTTTAATTCGTAATGTTTACGATTTGTATTTTAAAATGATCAAGATAGAATGTCAAGCTTAGAAGGGTAAAACGATGCCAAATATCAAACAAAAGGGGTATCAAATGTTCATTGATACCCCCTCTCCATTAATAAAAGTCACCAAGCTCTTCTTCGTATTCACCTTCGTAGTGCTGAATGTCACTAGGAATTTCTTGAAGAAATGCTAGACCGCCTAATACCAGCATCAGGATAATGGCGATGAATGATAGAATGGCTGCGACAATACTTGATATGGCAAATAGCGTCTGCATTTTCATCATCTTAGCATATTGTTCTAATAACTCTTCATAAGAAGTATCAGGAGCTTGAATTAATTGTTCCGCTGCGTTTACAGATTTTTGTACATGGATTCCCATCATAATGAGGAAGACGCCAAGGGCAGCAGGAAGAACAAGCCAAAAACCAATAAGAATAGCTAAGCCACCTGAAATATAGAGAAATATACTACCAACTTTTCCCCACTTTGTGATCGAATGAAGAGATTGAATGATTTTCTCAGTTTGTTGCAATGGTGTTCACTCCTTTATGTATTCACTCTTTATCATACTTGAGCAGGTAGTACTTTAGGAAGAGTGAATGTAGAACAATTTTTAAAAATTTCTATCTTCACTTTACTATTTATGGATAAATAAATTATCTTCGAATAAGAAAAAAGTAACATTTACTATGAATTTTAACGACAATTTATGTCATAAATAAGATTAGTAGTTAAAAATAATTAGTAAAATTATCAAAATATGTTGTTAGTTGTCTTGTAATTGGTTATTATTGTGTTGTATTACCATAAAAATTGGAAGGTGGAATTCATATGTTAGATCGTTTCTTAAACAAAATGACCAATGTTCAACCTGCAGCTTCAAGATGTATTTTGCAAAAATTAGTCACTTCATGCAAATCAGCGCCAACTTGTTTCCTTCAAGGTGTTGGAACTTTCCGTTACTACGTGGATCGTGATACAGGTGAGATTTGTACTAGCCAAGAACGCATTAGATGTGGCTGCTAAATTCAAGGATTTTATTTAATAGGATGTGAACGCATGAGCATATCTTCAATTTCATTCTTAACAAATGCTATGCAGACGTCAAACAGTCGTCAAGCGAGTCAAACATCCAATTCTTTTTTAAACCAAGCAGCGAAAATTGTTCAAGGCGACCATTCTCCAGAAGAGAGAAAGGCATTATTTCAACAACTGACTCTAGTTCAGCAAGGAAAAGATTTAGAGCTTCATGTGTCTAAATTAAAGGAACTAGAGAAAGAGGTTCAAAAAGAATCGTCTTCTTCGTCCGTTACTGTGAATCAGCATGGTGACCAAGTAGATATTTCAAATGAGGCTCGCAGTGAGTTTGAACAAGCTGAGGAACAAGCCACAGCTTCAAGTGAAGCGAGTGAAATCGCCGCAAGGGAAAAGGATCAGGATGTTCAGGCAGATCCAAACCAATAAAAAAATGAGGCGTGTGTTTGTTATCTTCACATGCCTCATTTATGTTTATTTTGCAGAAAACCTTGAATAAAGACCATCCGGAAAAGGGGCTGCATATGAGATTGTTTCATCTTCTTCTACCATGATGTAATATGGAAACTCTTCAATATGAAAGGCGCCTATCATTTGTTCGTCCACTGAGATAATTCGCATGTTGGTTTGGTTATCACGATATAATTCTTGATCCTCTTCTTTCCCATTCTTTAGCAAAATACTAAAAGAAATGTCTAATTGACGCTGCTTTTTCGTTTCTAGGAATTGTTCCAGTGATGGGATGCAATGCGGACATGCTGTGTCAGTGAATACAAGCAGCTGCTGCTTGTGATTGGTTTGCAGTAGATCATTTATTTGAATAGGTGATGGTTTTTCGAGTAGCGGATGAACAAGTTTTTGTCCAACATGCTGGATCGGTAAGATGATTAATTCCATCTGGTGTTTTAAATAGATAATGATTCCGATCGTCAATAAAAGGCTACAAAGAATAAGAGTTAGCTGTAAAAGTAAGATTGAAGTCATCGTATATCGTCCTCTCAGAATGAAGTTACGCAGAGCTATCATAATATAAATATCAAAAATATGTCAATAATACTAAATGGTGTAAGGTGGAGCGTTTGATGAGTACAGTGAACCATTGTTTATATGCAATCTCCTATACTTGGAAAAGAAGTCGATCATATCTTCTGTTAACTCTATTCATCCAAGTGATCGTTGGCTTTATGCCTTTGGCTAGTGTCTGGATTATTCAAACATTGATTAATGAAATTATTTTATTCATGACTTCTTCAGGAGATATTCAAAAGGTCTTAAGGTTATTTGGGTTGCAAATGGTCATTGTGATTTTAGGATATGGGCTTCAATTCATTCTTCAGCTTAGTCAGCAGAAAGCGACAAATCTGATTGGTTTGCATTTGAAGGGTGAATTGCTTCAAAAAGCGATCAAGCTTCCATATATTACATTTGAACACCCGTCTTTTTATAATGAAAGTCAACGTGTGATGAACAGTCATCAGCATGTTCTGAGTATGGTTAGAAGTATTTTTACAATCATGAGCGCATTGATTACTGTTGTATCACTTCTCATTTATATGATTGGTATCCATTGGGGCTTGGCGGTCATTCTGATCTTATGTACTCTGCCTGTCTTGTGGATTGAGCTTTTCTTTGGAGGCGCACGGTATCAATTAAACCGCATGTTAACGGCAAATGATCGAAGAGAAATGTATGTGTCTGATCTTGTTGCGCAGCGAGATTCATTGAAGGAAATCCGTTTATATGGAATAGGAAATTACCTTCTTCAAAAATGGAAAGGCCATTATGTAAAAAGTGCAGATGAAAAATATAAATTACTAAAACGTCAGGTTCGCTGGGAGATGGCAGGTGGATTGCTTATGACATTTGCCTATGTGTGCTGCGGTCTTTTTATTGTCTTTCTTATCTTTCAAAAGAAATTAGCTGCGGGTACGTTTGTCGCTGTGCTCCAAGCTGTGCAAAATATTCAAAGTGGTTTTCAGGATTTGACGAGGGAATGTTCTAGTTTATATGAAACGAGTCTCTATATTGATGAAATGAGAGCTTTTCAAAAGAGAGAAGAAGAAATTGATGAGCAGACAGAGGAAGCGGCATCGCTTCGGAGGATTGAATGTATTCAGTCCATTACGCTAGAAAATCTCTCTTTTACCTATCCGAATATGAAAACGCCTGCTATTGAACATATACATTTTCATATCGATAAAGGTGAACGCATTGCATTGGTGGGGGATAACGGATCAGGTAAGACGACCTTGATTAAATGCTTGACTGGTTTATATGATCCAGATAAGCCGAATATGCAAAAGGTCAATGGTGAATCGATTTCGACCATTTATAAAAAATCATATCATGCGAGAATGGCCGTCCTTTTTCAAGATTTTATGAAGTACGAATTCACTGTGAAAGAAAACATTGGATTTGGCCGTATTGACGAAATAGATGATAAAGAGCGCATGATCTCAGCTGCACGGCAAGCCGGCATAGAGAAAAGAATTCATCAAATGGAAGAAACATACGATGCGCAGCTTGGCCGGTTTTTTGAAGAAGGTCATGAACTGTCTGGCGGACAATGGCAAAAGCTTGCGATGGCGAGAACCTTTTTTAGAGAAAGTGATTTTATCATTTTAGATGAACCGACTTCTGCTCTCGATCCGCTATCGGAGATTTCACTCATTCGAAAGCTATTCGATCATACGCAGGATCAAGGGGTCTTGTTTATCACACACCGTATGGGAGCGGCCCGCTTAGCAGACCGGATTATCGTGATGAAAGATGGTGCTTTCGTTGAAGAGGGGAACCATGAAGAGCTAATGGCGCTAGATGGAGAGTACAAAAGGCTTTACGAGGCACAATCCCAACTATTTCAACAAAAGGAGATGGCGTAAGGTGAGTGTCTTTTATTTTATAGGTGTCTATTTATTAGGAATCATCTTTGCAGGTGCATGGCTTGATAAAGTGAGAAAACAAACGGCGCATATTCAGCAGATGAATGCTTATCGCCTGCTGCCTCCTGCGCTCACGGCGCCCATGTTTTATTTGTTTTTGACTGTTGAATTGGCTTGTACGGGTTTATTGTTCGTGTGGAACATGTCTTTTGTACCTGCGATTGGTCTTACAGCACTTTTATGTATCTATACTGGAGCGGTCACCTTCAATTTATTGAGAGGACATCGTAACATTTCATGCGGCTGTGGAGGTTTGCTTGAAAATGACCATCTTCACTGGGGAATTGTGATTCGTAATGTGTCGATGCTGGCTCTTGTGATTGGGTTGTTTTATGTCCATCCCTATGTAGAAACAATTCCGTGGCCACTTCATATTATTTGTTTTCTGATTGCAGTGGCTGTCTGTCTGATTATAGCGGTTGGGAAAACAATCATGATGTTCAAAAGAAAATGGATGAATCAATTTGAATCGTTTATAGAAGGAGACCAAGTGAAATGACTGATATTCTACTAATTATTGTGTTATTCATTGTCATAGCTCAGCTGGCGGTCGTGTTTTTGCTTGCCCGCTTTATCGGAAAATTTATGAGTAAAATTAAATCCCTTGATGGGATTGAATTAAAGGAAGCGGATGTTGGTGATGGTGCGCCGTTATTTCGAAGCTATACACATTTAGGAGATAAGGTTATTTTAAAGGAGTATTTACAAAACGGAAGAGCCGTGATGCTGTTATTTGTAAATACCACTTGTATGACATGCAAAAGCATTTTGTCTGATATGCGTCAGCACATTTCTAGCGATGATACTCAATTCATGTTCATCAATGGAGATGAACAAGGAGATGATGCATTGCTCCTTCAATTGCTGCCTGATCAAGCTGTGTATATGCGCTCTTCGCAAATCATGGAGCTGTATGGGGTAACTGTTGTTCCGCAAGCGATTCTGATAGATGAACATGGCATCATCCTCCAAAGAAAATCTGTTCAAAATGCGAAACAGTTTGAACAGCTGTTACACGCATCATAAAAAAGCGTCTCTTTGTTGGAGAGACGCTCCAGCATGTAGACAAACCCTCGCATTCGTTGTCAGTCCTGCGTGCTGGTGCTCACGAATGTCAAATTCGCTCCGCTCCAGTACTCGTCCTTCCTTGACTGCAAAGGTTTTCTATCACGCTGAAAAGAAGACAAAGGGCTAAAATCAAGATCATTTTAGCCCTTTGTCAACAATCTGAAGCGTCTCTTTGTTGGAGAGACGCTCATTTTATAATTCTTTTCCTAGAATGTCTAAATCGTACCTGCTGCCGTCCATTTCTGCGATGCGTGGCAGGTGACCCCATGTTTCAAAGCCGTGCTTTTTAAATAATCGAATGCTGGCTTCGTTGTGCCCGAAAATAAAGGCGAGTAATGTTCGAATGCCTAGTGAAGGTGCCAACTCAATGGCCTCTTGTAAAAAAAGTGACCCTAAGCCTTTCCCTCGATCGTCTTGGTTTAAGTAAATACTCATTTCAACGGTCCCGTTGTATGCAGGTCTTCCATAAAACGTTTCAAAGCTGAGCCAGCCGTAAATATGTCCATCCTCATCTGTTTTCACATAGAGAGGTCTTTTCTCTGAATGATTCAAAAACCATTGCCGGCGGTCTTCAACTGAAACTGGTTCTGTATCGGCGGTTACTTCTCTTGAAGCTATAGTCGAATTGTAAATATCAACGATTGCTTTGAGGTCATCTTCTGTTGCTATACGGTTGAAAGTTTTCACATTAAAGTCCCCCATCTTTTTTTCATTCATCATACATATTATTGATGCGATTGCGCAAAATAAAAAGAAAAATGATTTCGTGTGTATATATTTTTTGAAAAGTGTTCAGAATGTTGCTGAGGTGATGAAAAATGAGAGAGGAAGAAAAGAAACGTACTTCCAAAATCACAAAAGTTCAGCAATTTTTCCGTAAGCGCTGGGTATTCCCTGCAATTTACTTGGTCAGCGCAGCGGTCGTGTTAACAGCCGTTCTTTGGTATCAAGCTGTATCAAAAGATGTGAAAGACCAACTATCTGATGGAAATCAAACAGGGCAAGAACAGCGTGATGATGCCGTTGAAGTTGGAAAGCCAATTGAAAATGTTGCCATGCCAGTCCAGAATTCTGATAATGTTTCTGTCGTGAAAAAGTTCTATGAAGCAGATGCTGATCAAAAAGAAAAAGAAGCAGCACTTGTAAACTATAATAACACCTATACCTTGAGCAAAGGTATTGATCTTGCAGATAAAGATGGCAAAGTGTTTGATGTCACAGCTGCTCTTAGTGGAACAGTGGTTCAAGCGAAAAAAGATCCAGTTCTCGGTCATGTCGTTGAAATTGAACATGAAGATGGATTATCGACTGTTTATCAATCGTTGTCACAAGTGAGTGTTAAAGAAGGCGATGAAGTGAAGCAGAATGATGTCATCGGTGCTTCTGGTAAAAATCTTTATGGTGCTGAAAGCGGCAACCATGTGCATTTTGAAATTCGTATGGAAGGTTTAGCGCTTAATCCACTTAGCTTCATTGACAAGCCTGTTTCAACTATTGAAAAGGCCGCGCAAGAAGTGACGGAAGAAGCAAAAGAACCTGCTCAGCCAAAAGCTGATGAAAAAACGAAGGAACCTGCTGCTGAAGATAAGGCCAAAGAGCCTGCTGGAGAAAAATCTGAAGAAAAGTCTGATGAGAAGGGCAAATCCTCTGATCAAGAAAAGTCTTCTGATTCCTCTAAAGACAGCAGTCAATCTGAAGAAACAAAACAATCTTAAGTCTTGAAACCTCTGTATCTGAATCATGCAGAGGTTTTTTTCTGTCTTTAAAAAATCCCCCGCACTCGGCGGAGGATGGTTTAAAGAGCGGCAGGTCCTTCTTCACCTGTCCGAATGTTGATTGTATTTTCTATCTCATATATAAAAATTTTCCCATCCCCTGGTTCGCCTGTACGAAGTACCTTTTGAGCTGTTTCAACGACCTGTTCGACAGGTACTTCGCTTAGGACGATTTCAATCTTTAATCGTTCGTACACATTACTTTCCTTTTTGACGCCACGGTATAGCTCTGTATGTCCCTTTTGTAAACCACAGCCGTGTACATTCGAAAAGGTAATGGAAGTGACGCCAATCTTTCCAAGCTCCACCTTTAATGTTTCAAAATTGGCTGGACGTGTGACAATCTCCACTTTATACATTTTGCTCATAGAGACACCCCTTTTTCTTTAATCTTGATAAGCTTTTTCCCCATGCATGGTTAAATCAAGACCCACTGATTCTTCTTCTTCGGTTGCGCGAATCTTAAAGAAGAGATTGACCACTTTGATGATTACGTATGTCACAACAGCTACAAAGGCATAAGTGGCCACAATAGCGACGACTTGCTTCCAAAGTAAGCTGGGATCTCCGTAGAATAATCCATTGGCTCCACCGTCATTGACAGAGGTTGTTGCGAAAAGCCCGGTTGCAATTCCTCCCCAAGTCCCGCCAATTCCGTGAAGACCGAATGCATCTAGTGCATCATCATAGCCAAATTTGGCTTTGAGTGAGAAGACTCCCCAGAAACACACAATCCCGCCAATAATTCCGATGATGATAGAAGCAAAAGGTGTGACAAAACCGGCGGCAGGTGTAATTGCCACAAGACCTGCGATGGCTCCAGAAATCGCGCCGAGCATGGTCGGTTTTTTGTTGATCATCCACTCGACTAACAGCCAGCCGATGATTCCCGCAGCAGCAGCTGTATTGGTGTTAATAAAGGCATACATTGCGACACTGTCTAAGGTAAGGGCACTTCCAACGTTAAAGCCAAACCATCCAAACCAAATGACAGCTCCGCCAAGAAGAGTATAAATCAAATTGTGAGGAGAAGAGCTTGCTGCTTCTTTACGCTTCCCGAGCACAATCGCTACGACTAGACCTGCAACACCTGATGAAATGTGAACCACGTTTCCTCCAGCGAAGTCGAGCGCACCCATTTCGCCAATCCAACCGCCGCCCCATACCCAGTGTGCGACTGGCGCGTATACAAATGTGACCCAAAGGAGTGTAAACACAACGACCGCTGAGTAGCGAATTCGTTCAGCAAAGGCACCTGAGATGATGGCTGTTGTTAAGACGGCAAAGGTCATTTGGAACATCATGAACAATGAATGTGGGATGGTCTCACTGTAGGGACCGGGTTCAAAGCCAACGCCTTTTAGTCCAATCCAGTCTAAGCCTCCAATCCATGCATTGCCTGGCGCAAAAGCCAAGGAATAGCCAAACATGATCCATACGATAGAGACTATCGCTAGTGAAGTTAAGCTGTGCATGGTTGTACTTAAGACGTTTTTACTTCTCACGAGTCCTCCGTAGAATAAGGCTAAACCCGGTGTCATTAACCACACGAGTAGTGCGCAGAAGAACATAAATACTGTATCACCCATTTGCATGCTGCATTCCCCCTGAATCATTCAGAATTAATTGATTTCTTAATTCTTCATTATAGAGAGAAAAGTCATATATGACATATTCATGTAAGGTAATCTTACATGGTTTTTGGTTATATTCAATATAAATGGATGAAAAGTTCGTGAAATATGAGAAAAAACGTGCATTGAGCACGAAAAATAAAGGTCGTTTGACCTATAAAATGGAGCTGAGAAACAGCTTGGTTCGTTCCTCTTGAGGGGAATCGAACAATTTTGATGGCGTGCCTTCTTCGACGATACGGCCTTCGTGCATATAGACGACACGATCGGCGACTTCTTTCGCAAAGCCCATTTCATGTGTGACGATGACCATCGTCATGCCTTCTTTTGCGAGACTTTTCATTGTTTGTAGTACCTCGCCTACAAGCTCTGGATCGAGGGCAGACGTAGGTTCGTCAAATAACATGACATCTGGTTTCATGGCGAGAGCTCTTGCAATAGCCACACGCTGCTTTTGACCGCCTGATAGCTTAGAAGGATATACGTTGGCTTTATCCGCAAGTCCGACCTTTTCTAACAGGACATTGGCTTCTGATACAGCTTGAGCCTTTTTTGTTTTTTTCACCATAACAGGCGCTTCGATGATGTTTTCAAGCACAGTTTTATGCGGAAAGAGGTTAAAATGCTGAAACACCATGCCTATTTTTTGCCGCATCTCGTTTAATTGATCGCATTTTGGGTGAACAGGGTTGCCATCAATGACGATTTCTCCATCATTTTTGATTTCTAAAAAGTTCATACAGCGGAGCAAGGTGCTTTTTCCAGAGCCACTGGCTCCAATTAAGACGACCACATCATTTTCATAAACAGTGAGGTCGATATCCTTTAAAACATGCAGTTCTCCGAAGTGTTTATTGAGTTTTTCAACACGAATGAGTTCCTTTGATTCTGTCATGTTTCTCCTCCTAATGGTCACTGACTGATAGTTTCTTCTCAAAGGTTTGGACAGCGAATGTTAACAGCAGGACAAGAACTAAGTAATAGACGGCTACAACAAGTAAATAGGTCATATTGTCAAAGCTGTTTGAGCCTTGGGTGGTGGCGACGTTAAATAGTTCATTGACGCTAATAAAGGCGGCGAGAGATGAATCTTTTAAGCCAATAATGAACTGGTTGCCAAGAGGGGGGAGGGCACGCCGCATCGCTTGCGGGAGAATAATACGTCTCATTGTTAGAAAACGCCCCATGCCAAGAGAGCGTCCAGCCTCTTTTTGCCCTTGATCGATTGATTGGATGGCACCTCTGAATATTTCTGCTATATACGCTCCATTATGAAAGGCGAGCGCAATGGAAGCGGCCCAGAAGTCGGGGATATTTAATTCTGTCAGTCCAAAATATAGGATGAAAATTTGAACAATCAGTGGTGTGCCGCGTACAAGGAAGATATAGGCGTTGGCGATATAACCGAAGACAGCCACGCGTGATATTTTCAATAAAGCAAAGAAAAGCCCGATGAACATGCCGATGAAGATGCTGATCACAGTGAGCTGTAAGGTGAGCAGCATTCCTTCTAAAAAAATACCTCTTGAATCAATCAGCGTCTGAAAAAAATGTGATAGGGTAGGCAAAACAATCATCTCCATTTGAAGAAAGTGCGCCTAAAAAAGGCGCACAATCGTGGTTTTAATTTTGTTTGACTGTGATGTCTTCATCAAAGTATTTCTCGCTAATTTGTTTTAATGTTCCGTCCTTTTTTAATGCGTCAATCGCATCGTTAATCTCTTTTATGAGCTGTTCATTTTCTTTAGATACAGCAATTGCCTGCTCACTTTGTCCGAGTCTTTCCTGCGCTTCGATCTTTAATTTTTTCTTCATGGCTTCTGCACCTGTCGCGAAATCCGTCACGACTGCATCGTGTTTTCCGTTGGCTAGTGCTTCTAAAGCGACGACATCACTGTCGTAATATTTTGGTTCCTGCCCGCTATGTTCCTTTGCAATATCAGCGTAGGACGAGCCTTTTGATACAGCAATTTCTTTGCCTTTTAAATCATCAGCATGTTGAATGTCTGCTCCAGGTCTTGTGAAAATTTGCGGACCAGAGTAGTAGTAGGGCTTAGAAAGAAGGACGTGTTTTTTTCGTTCCTCATTGATGGTATGACTTGCAACTGCCGCATCAAATTTTCCTGATTTCACACCTTCAACGATGCCTGCGAATTTATATTTCTTCTGTATAGGCTCAAGGCCTAGTTTGTCACTAATCGCATTGCCTACATCGATATCAAAGCCTGACATCTGATTTCCATCCATGTAACTGAACGGGTGAAATTCACCTGATGCTGCAAATATAAATTTTCCATCCTCCAAAATTGGCGACCCTTTCGCTGTAGAATTACGTTTATCTCCGTTCCCATTTGTTTCATTTGAACCACACGAAGACAGAAGTAATACTGCAACCGAGAAAAGGGCTGGGACCCAAAACCGTCTTTTCTTAATAATAAGCTTCTCCTCCTTTTCAGCCTTTCTCCATATAAGGAGAAAGTAGGCTTTTAAATATGTGTAGCATCTTACCATTTGTACCTCATATTCTCAATTTTATATGTGTTTTTCCAACACTCGCCCTTTTTAAAATGTATGTCTTGCTTTTCCAAGAGAGAACTTGAATTGATCAGGGTAAAAAAGGGAAATGAATCTCATAATAACGGAAGGAAACATGTCAGAACACAAAGAGGGGGTCGGTGTATGAAGAAGTGGAGGGACAACCGAAAAGTCTTTTTAACTGCGATTGCCTTTGGGACGATGTTAAATCCGTTGAATTCCTCAATGATTTCTTTGGCCTTGCATCAAATCCAGCATGAATTCGGTTTGTCATTTACGACTGTATCTTGGCTTATTTCGTCTTTTTATTTAGCTAGTGCGGTGACGCAGCCGGTGAGCGGCCGGATTGGGGATCATGTGATGAGCCGGAGAACATTATTTTTATTCGGACTGGGTCTTGTCGCGGTCTCAGCCATCTGTGCGCCGTTTGCCCCGACGTTTGCGGTGCTGATTGTGATCCGGCTATTGCAGGCAATTGGGAGCAGTGCCATTTATCCTTCTGGTGTCGGACTCATTCGGGATCATATTCAGGAAAAGCAGGCATCGGCGTTAGCGGTATTGTCCATTTTTGCTTCTGCGATGACGGCGCTTGGACCTACACTTGGCGGCTTTTTGATGACAATCGGCGGCTGGCCGGCTATCTTTTTAGTGAATCTGCCTTTTATTTTAATCAGCTTCTTTCTTGGACTATCTTTGTTTCCAAAGGAGCAGAAAAAGAGAAAGCTGCGTATAGGTGAAACGGTACGGAAGCTCGATCTGCCAGGGATGCTGCTTTTTACAGTTTGTATTGTCCTTCTGCTTTCGTTTTTATTATCACTAGGTCATCGCATTCAATATGTACAGGGGATTCTTTGTCTCTTGAGTGCAGGCGCTTTTATTTGGTGGGAGTATCAGGTGGATGAACCGTTTATTCAAATTCGGATGTTCAGGCAGGAGCAGCGACTTTCACTCGTGTATGTGCAATTTGTCATTTTAAATATCTTTTTCTATTGTCTTTTCTTTGGTTTGCCGAGCTATTTCCAAGATGAATTAGGCTGGCGTGTGGAAATGACGGGTCTTTTTATGCTTTGCATGTCTGGGGTGAGCATCATTGTCTCTCCGCTGACGGGTAAGTGGGTGGACCGCGGGGATGAACGCCATCCGGTATTAGCCAGTGCGGTATTGATGCTGGCTGGGGCGTCTGCGATGACCTTCTTTTTTATTCCGGCACCATTATGGGGAAAAGGGCTTGTTCTAGCGCTGCTTGGACTTAGTTACGGGATTGGAAATGTTGCGCTGCAAGCTGCGATGCTCAAGGCAAGCCCTCAGCATATGATTGGCACGTCCTCTGGGCTTTTTCAAACATGTCGCTACCTTGGTTCCATTCTGTCATCTGCTGTTCTCGGTATGCTGTTTGGAGATGAAATTGCTGGTCCTCATTTTGAGCAGTTAGGCTGGACGCTGATCATGATTTCCCTTATCGGCATCGGTGTCAGTCTTTATTTTTCGAACAAGGTCAGAGGAGGACAGTCAATAAAAAAAGCGGCGCGATAAGTGGAAGAAGAATCTTCATCACGTTATCGCAAGCCGCTTAAGAGTTAGACAGGTCAGAGCCCTGATCCTTTTGCTTCCTTCTAAATATTTTCCCTACAATTGTCTCATAGAAAGTAACGATGCGATCAATTGGAGAGTCAAAGAATTTCCATAATTTATTCATGATAAAGACGACCACAATCGATACGACCAAGCTGCCTAAAACATCTAATGGATAATGGTGACCGACCCAGATGCGGGAGAATCCTGTAAGTAATCCAAAGACGAGCAAGATGTTGCCAAGCCTTTTATTACGAGATCGAATGGCAAGTGAAAGAGCCAGTGCACCTGTTGTATGGTCACTTGGGAAGGAAGCATCTGCTGAGTGCGGAATGAGTGTGTCGACTTTATGCGCCACAAACGGCCGCTCCTCATAATGAACCAGTGTAATCGCAAAATTGACGATAAGTGCCGCGATGCCCGTTACACCGGAAAAGAAGACATGCTTCTTAAATTTGTGATTACCTAAAAACCAGCAAATCAATAAGACAAGGGCGTACACAAGAATGGCCTTTTTCGTAATGAAAATCATGGCCTGATCTAAAAACTCAGAATGATGAGCCATCCCGTGTATCACTTTAAACAATTCGTAATTCAAAACATCACCTATACCTTCGCTTAATGCCAACTATTTTTCAAATAATCGTCTATTTGAAACATCCTATATTTTAGCATGTTTCCGTTGAAGTTTAAAATAGAATCCTATTCTGATAGGGAGACCTTCTGTGCTTTTGCTTCTTGGGGCTTTCGTTCACTCCAATAAAAAACAAACATACTGAGCAAGACAACAATACCTGCAATGAGATATACGTTTGAAAAGTCTGTGAAGCTGACAAGAAGACCAAATACAAATGAGCCAGCAGCAATACCCGTATCATATAAAGTGAAGAAAGTAGCCGTCGCATAGCCTGTACGGTGAGCTGGTGAGTGCTGAATGGCAAGTGTTTGTAAACATGGTACTAGCGATCCATAGCCAAGTCCAATGACACCACCTGATAGAAGAAGCATTGTAGCTGAATGTGTAGCTGTCAGCATCCATAAACCAATCGCAAAAAGAGCAATCGAAGGATAGATCACAATGTGAGGTCCTACTCGGTCAAAAAGTCTGCCTGTAAATGGACGTGATCCAAGCATCGCTGCCGCAAACACAATAAAGAAATAACTGCTTGCCCCCATCAAGTCAAGGGAATTGGCATAGACTGAAATAAATGAAATGATCGGCGAATAACAGAAGGAAATAATGATGCCGACTGCCGCTGTTTTTAATGCACCTTTTTCGAACAGATGAGAAAAAGTAAATCGGAAGACGACACTACCCCCATCTTCAAGCTCTGGCTGTCTGATCAGCATGGTAAAAGCGGCACCAATGGTAACGATAATGGAAAAAAGAAGGAATAAGGAATGGAATCCTACTTTTCCTACTTGATTCAGTGCGATAAATGGACCGATAACCACAGCGAGGTTCATGGACATGACAAAGTAGCCGAGTCCTTCCCCGCGTTTATGTTTTGGAATCATATCTGCCGCAATGGCACTGGTTACTGTCGTCAAAATGCTAAAAAAGATGCCCTGCACGAAACGCAGCATGAGAAGCGTTTGGAATTGATCAATTGGGATGTATAAGTAAGTGAGTAAGGCAAAAGCCGTTGATGAGAAAATCGCCATCTGTTTTTTACCGAATTTCTCAATAATCGCTCCTGAAAACGGTCTTGTCACAATGGCAGACAATAAGAAGACCGTCACAAGGAGACCGCCCTGTGATTCTGTTCCATTTAGTTCATCCATTGTGTAAATGGGCAGTAATGTCAAAAGGGCATAAAAAGAGGTGAACGTAAATAAATTCACCAGGACAATCATGATAAAGTCTCTCGTCCAAATGCGTTCGTTCATGATGTATGTCACTTCCTATTCAGTTGATAATTTGTGTAAAAGTGTATGGAGGAGTTGTTTTTCTTCGTGGGTGAAATTTGAAAGACATTCTTCTTCAAATTGTTCCATCGTACGTTTGATTTCTTCAAATCGGGCCTTAGCATCATCTGTCATCACGATCAGATTTTCACGTTTGTCTTTTCCTTGTACACGTTTCACCCAGCCATTTGCTTCTAGACGGGTTACGGTTCGGGTAATGGTTGGGGCTTCGACGTTCAAATATGTCCAAATGTCTTTTTGGGTTTTCGGACCGAATGTATCCAAACAAAAAAGTACAGTCCATTGGGACATGTACAAGTCATAAGCAGCAAGCGCTTCGTTCGCCTTTTTAGACAGCAACCTGGCGCTTTGGTGTATTTGATGTAAACACTCTCTATTTAACGTATCCATATGATCACCTTTATTCAATATTTAGCTAGGTAAATAAAATCACCTTTTCTATTTTACGTGCTCGACCCATTCTTGTAAAGTGAAAATTTTCGCCACTCGAAATGATTGCATTTTCTGATAAATCCCTTGTCCCATCTTCATTTTTAGCATATTCCCTATGCAATGCTAATACACTGTTACAAACCTGACAAAGAGAGTGTTTGAGGTGAGGGATCGTGTTTGGCATTTACTACCTAATGGATGAGGAATTAAGACGAACAAGCGCCGCTGAAAATGGACAATATTGATACGGATCTCATTTCACACTTCTCACATCCATTTTAGGGAGGTCGAGTGGTGTGCACGATTACATCAAAGAGCGAACAATCAAGATAGGAAAGTATATCGTGGAGACAAAGAAAACCGTTCGTGTAATTGCGAAAGAATTTGGAGTCTCTAAAAGTACTGTACACAAGGATTTAACAGAAAGACTGCCAGAAATTAATCCAGATCTGGCTAATGAAGTGAAGGAGATACTGGATTATCATAAATCAATCCGCCACTTGCGAGGGGGAGAAGCCACTAAATTAAAGTATAAAAAAGAAGAAATTTTAGAAGGCGAGCCTGTGAAACAATAAGATTAGTTCTTTGTTCTTAAACATGATATATATATCTTCCTCATATCGGTAGTTTCTAACCACAAATTTTGTAAAGACTTTTGTAAAGAAATATCTTTTTTTCTGCAAATTATGATAGAATATATAATTAGGGCAGAATGTGGTATTTGCTATGGAAACAGATTTTCAAGGAGGATATATATAGATGTTTGCTAGGGATATTGGAATTGATCTTGGTACTGCCAATGTACTGATTCATGTCAAAGGAAAAGGAATTGTGTTAAATGAACCATCTGTTGTAGCTCTTGACAAAAACAGCGGGAAAGTTTTGGCTGTTGGAGAAGAGGCTAGACGTATGGTTGGACGTACGCCTGGGAATATTGTTGCGATTCGTCCATTAAAAGATGGCGTAATTGCTGATTTTGAAGTAACTGAAGCGATGCTCAAGCATTTTATTAACTCATTAAATGTGAAAGGGCTATTCTCTAAGCCGCGTATGCTCATCTGCTGCCCAACAAACATTACATCTGTTGAGCAGAAGGCGATCAAAGAAGCTGCTGAAAAAAGCGGCGGTAAGCATGTATTTCTTGAAGAAGAGCCAAAAGTAGCAGCTATTGGTGCTGGTATGGATATTTTTCAGCCAAGTGGAAACATGGTCGTAGATATTGGAGGCGGAACGACAGATATTGCTGTCATCTCAATGGGTGACATTGTAACCGCCTCTTCTATTAAAATGGCTGGAGATAAATTTGATCTGGAAATTCTCAACTACATTAAAAAAGAGTACAAGCTGTTGATCGGTGAACGCACGGCTGAGGATATTAAGATCCAAGTTGCAACGGTATTCCCAGACGCACGTCATGAAGAGATTTCAATTCGTGGACGAGACATGGTGACAGGATTACCAAGAACGATTACCGTCACAAGCAAAGAAGTAGAAGAAGCATTGCGTGAATCTGTATCTGCGATTGTTCAGGCTGCGAAGCAAGTTCTTGAGAGAACACCGCCTGAATTATCAGCTGATATTATTGATCGCGGCGTCATCATTACAGGTGGCGGAGCTCTTCTAAACGGGCTTGATCAATTGCTTGCAGAAGAGCTGAAAGTACCAGTTTTCGTGGCTGAGAATCCGATGGATTGTGTAGCTGTTGGTACTGGCGTCATGCTTGATAATATGGACAAGCTGCCAAAGCGTAAACTCAGCTAATGATGTCCCTCATTCTTTTTCGAAAGAATGGGGGATTTTTATTAAAGAACCCTGCAAATATGCCGATATATTTCATAGAAGATTGTGTTTAGGTCATGTGAAAGAATTTTAATGAGGTGAGCACGTGTTAAAAGGACTATATACCGCAACATCTGCCATGATCGCTCAAGAGCGGCGGACAGAAATGCTTTCAAATAATATCGCAAATGCGAATACGCCAGGATATAAAGCGGATGAGGGGACCATGCGGGCATTTCCAGAAATGCTGCTAAGCCGAATGGAGTCAGGACGTTTCCAAACTTCCTCAGGCAAAGGTTTTAGTGTTCCACAGCAAACGCCGATTGGCGGCATTAATACGGGGACATATATGCAGGAACTGATTCCTCAATTTACACAAGGAACTTTAAAAACAACAGATCAAACAACGGATGTCGCACTAGTCGAAAATAATGTGCCGATCAACCCGGAGACCAATCAGAAATCAGCGCTTTTTTATGCGGTCAATACACCAGAAGGCGTTCGTTATACGAAAAGCAGCTCAATTACAATGAACGCACAAAATCAGTTGACTATCAATGGACGTGCCCTTCTTTCTGTCACAGGTCAGCCAATTACGGTTCAGAGTGAGAATTTCAAAGTGAATGCAGATGGAACTGTGAGTGAAAATGGACAAAATCTCGGGCAAATTGATGTGCGTGTTGCGATGGATACAAGGAACTTAGCGAGAGAAGGAAATGATTTATACCGTACAACTGATAACCAGCCCCTGCCAAGCGCAGTCAATAACGGTCAAATGTCCTATACGTTAAGTCAAGGTGTATCGGAGCTGTCGAACGTGGATGTGACGAAATCATATACAGAAATGACAACCGCCTATCGAGCATTTGAAACAAACCAAAAAGTGGTTCAGGCGTATGATAAAAGCTTAGAAAAAGCAGTGAATGAAATTGGCAGAGTGTACTAATCAAGAAATGAAAAAGAAAGGAGGATTCTCATGCTTAGAACAATGATCAATGCAGCTGTATCAATGAACGAAGTACAAAAGCAGCTTGATATTATCAGTAATAACATCGCGAACAGTGAAACAACAGGGTACCGTGCGAAAAATACCCGTTTCTCAGAGCTGATCAGACAACAGTTCAACCAGGTGGATGAAAAAAATGCGCAGGTGGCAAACAGTCGTCTGACACCTGATGGGCTAAGGCTTGGTACGGGTACGATGGTGAATGCGTCCATTAACTCGCTGCAAGGCTCGATTAAAGAAACAGGTCGTGATCTTGATGTTGCATTTGGAGCGCCGTCTCAGTATATGCAGGTCAATGTCGGCGGTAATATTCGTTATACAAGAGACGGTTCTCTTTACTTACAGCCAGGCAATAATCGTAATCAAGTGCAGCTTGTCACTAGCGAAGGCCATCCGATTCTTGATGAAAACGGAAATGAAATCGTCTTAAATGCGAATTTCCGTGATATTTCAATTGATAAAAATGGACGTCTAACAGCCATTTCAAGAGATAATCAACCGAATCAGCAAGTGAATCTAGGTGTTGTACAAGTCAATAACTCTTCAGCACTTGTCTCTGAAGGAGATAATTTGTTCTCAGTTGACGGTACTTATCAAGGTGCATTAACAGCACTGAATGGAGCAAACCGCCAAGCGATTCAGCTTCAGCAAGGTGCACTTGAAACGTCGAATGTGGACATGTCTAAAGAATTAACAGATCTCATGACAACACAGCGCTCCTATCAGATGAACTCAAGAACGATTACGATGGGCGATCAGATGCTTGGATTAGTAAATACAATTCGATAATGGGCAGGCTGACATCAGCCTCTCATGATAAAAAAGGCGGCTCGCTCAAAGTCGCCCTTTTTTTTATAAAAATCTGAGACATCGGCAAGCAGATCCTCAAGATCAATCCAAGCCTCTTTTCGTTCAAGGCATGTGACGAGCCTTGCAATCTGCTCATCTGCCTTTGGCGTTTGGCTGTAGAGAAGAAATAAGATTTGGAACTTGATTCTTAATATATCAAATTGTGAAGCAACGGCTTCTTTTAATCCTTTTTGAATATACTTCATACCTTCATCGGTTAAATTTTCTTTATAACAGGAACGCACTGTTTCGTAGAGGCACGATACATAAGAGTGTGCGGACTTTCGGTATGCTGGCAGACGAAGTGCTTTTTTAAAGTATTCCAGCGCTTTCTTGTGACGGTTTTGTCTCGACTGAATAAAGCCAGCGTCATAATAAACGATACCGAGCAGTTCTTGATCATCAATGATTTTCACGTATTCGATGATCTCAATAAAAAGAGCTTCTGCTTCTTCATATTTTTTTTGATCGCTATAATTAAGACCAAGCACAATTTTACAACGATAGAGGCTGTGGTCATCCCCATGCTTTGCAAAGATATCCATGGCTTTTTGAACATGACGAATCGATAGCAACGAATAGCGGTTGTTGTAATAAACACCACTTGTACGGAAATGGAACTCTGCTTCCTCCAGCTCATCGTTAAGGAACGACAGTCGTTCTTCCGCCTTTTCGAGATAGTAGATCGCATCATTTTGATCGCTGTTTAAAGCTTCGTAAAGTCCGAGAAAGAAGTAAAAGTAATAGGCCAGTTCTTCGTTCATATCATCTTTGTGCTGCATCAATTCATGTTTCATTTTTTCTAAGTCCTCTGTCTGATTCATCCAGAGCTGCTGGCGAAAAAGCATCAGCTGATAATGTAAATAGAGTTCCTGTTTTTTTGATATTTTACGTTGATGTTTTAATAGAGTTGTTTTGATTTCTTCAGCCTTCGAAAAATGTCGATGCTTTAGCATTGTATACCACGAATGGAGAAGTTTTTTAATGGATTTATCACTTATAAAATTCATTTTTACCCTCTTATTCAATCAATGATGTAATATATATTACCATATTTGTGAAAAAACAATGAGTGTAGTGTGGATTATATTTGATGACAATAGGTAATAGTAGATTCTATTTTTTACCATATATGTGGAGCGGACGTTGAAAAATACGAGCATTCATAATATACTTCTATAGGAATCAAATGAAGATCATCGATATAGAAAAAAGGAGAGATCAAGATATGCTTGATGCTCAGCAAATTCAAGACATTATTCCACACCGTTATCCATTCTTATTGGTCGACCGTATTTTAGAGGTTGAGGGAGAGAAAAGAGCGGTTGGGATTAAAAATGTCACAGTAAACGAAGAATTTTTTAATGGTCATTTCCCAGGATACCCAGTCATGCCGGGTGTGCTAATTGTAGAAGCACTTGCGCAGGTGTTTGGAGTCATTATGTTAGGCAAAGAAGAAAACAAAGGGAAAATTGGTTTATTTGCAGGAATTGACGGCTGCCGTTTCAAAAGACAGGTGAAGCCTGGCGATCAGCTTCGTTTAGAGGTAGAAGTGACGCGCCTCAAGGGTCCAGTTGCAAAAGGAAAAGCAGTAGCCACAGTAGATGGCGAAGTGGCATGTGAAGCAGAACTTACATTTTCTATCGGTCCTAAAGTATCATGATTTGCCTGGCGGTTCATCAAGGATGAATCGCTTTTTATATGGAAACAACTAGTCTGAACGGATCAGGACTTGCATTTTTGACAAAAAAACGTCATATTAGACAAAAAAGATGAAGGTGATAAAAGATGCTGAAAGAATTTAGAGAATTTGCAGTCAAGGGAAATGTCATTGACTTGGCTGTAGGTGTCATCATTGGGGGAGCATTTGGCAAAATTGTCACTTCTCTTGTGAATGATTTGATCATGCCGCTCGTCGGTATTATTATTGGCGGACATGATTTTAGCGGTCTATCTATTAAGATCGGATCTGCGCAAATTTTATATGGAAGCTTCATACAAACAGTGATTGATTTCTTGATTATCTCGTTTTCCATTTTTATCTTTATTCGTTATTTGAATAAATTAAAACGGAAAAAGGTAGAGGGAGAAGAGGTTGTAGAAACGCCGGATCAAACGGAAGTTTTACTAACTGAAATTAGAGATCTCTTGAAACATCAAAGCCAATCGAAAGATGTGCAATAGAAAAAGAGCGGCTAACCCCGCTCTCAGCGTGTAGGCAAACCCTCGCATTCGTTGTCAGGTCTGTGCTTCGGTGCTCGCCCTTTCTAGACTGCAAAGGTTTTCTATCACGCTGAAAGGAAGACAAAGGGCTAAAATAAGATTCATTTTAGCCCTTTGTCAACTATCTAAGAGCGGCTAATCCCGCTCTTTTTATGTGTTTTGTTTAAATGCATCCAGCAGTTTTTCTCCGGAAAGCCCCTCTTTGACGAGGTCTTTAAGTACTTCTTCGGTTTCTGTTCTGTAACGATTTGTAATCATCTTACCATCGAGCAGCACAGAAATGTTTTCTTCTAAAGCAACAATGTTTTTGACTTGGACAGATAGATGAACAGGGCGGTTGTTTTCTTTTGTGATCGTTACTAGAATCTTCACTTCAGTGTGCTGCTGAAAGAGCACCTCAAACACCTGTCTATGTTTCTTTGGAATGAGTGCCTCGATCATCCAGTGATTTTCACCATCTTCTTTATTAATGATTAAACCGTCACGAAGGGGAATGCTGGACATTTTATCTTGCTTTGGATCAAGTTCGATTTTTAAATCAATCAGCCTAAAGGTTTTCATTTTTTGCACCTCACAAGCGTTCATTATTCGTAAGTAACATTATAGCATACAACATCTGTATAAATGAAACCGCTGCCTGCTTAAAGCGAGCTGCATATGAGTGAAAGGAGATGTTTTATGGAGTCTTATCAATTGCGAAACATACATATTGGCGAGGAGAAGGCAAAGAGCAAAATGCGCGTTTATTCGTGGGGAGACATTCTTTCATTTTGTGATGTGTACATGGAAGAAGGCGAGTCACTCACGTTTCAATACGTCACCGAGGATCAAATGGACTACTTTGAATTTCAATTGTCGATTCATGACGGGCAGCTTTGTTTTTATTGGTTTGCGTGGGACGGATCTGATTATATTCACATGCCTTCTAGTAATTGGATTCATTCAGATGTTTTTTATCAATTTATGAAAAATAAGTTTTTCATCAAACAAAACAAGATGATGTTTTATACTCAAGCGGTAAAAAGCAGAAATTAAAGAGGAAATAGAGAATTTGAGGGGGAATTTTGTCATTTTCATGTTTTGTCATATACAACATTTCTCGGTAGACTAAGGGCAGTTGAAAGGAAAGGAGGTACGGTCTGAATCAAAAGGTAACGTCTAGCATCTGACAGCCCCCTCTAGCTAAAGCTGATAGACGCTGCCTTGAGCATAAGAACACTGCGTAATAGAACCATCGCTTCTTTGTATAGGTCATGTGTCCCCTTAAATCCCCTTGTGTGTATCCGGTCATGTAGCGTGGCCGGGTACCCTTTTATTCAATGATAAACCGATCACCTCTTGATGATGGATTTTATCAGCGGTATGATAGCCAAAATGGAGACAAAAAGGAGAGAACGATGACAAACATTCAATTGATTGCAACGGATTTAGACGGAACGTTATTGAATAGTGAACACAAAGTGAGTCAGGAAAATGAGCAGGCATTAAAGGAAGCAGCGGCGAATGGATTGGAAGTTGTCGTTTCTACAGGAAGAGCGTATTTTGATGTGAGGTCTATTTTTGATGAGCTTGGGATGAATACATGGGTGATTAGTGCCAATGGAGCTGTGATTCATGATCCGGCTGGACAAGTATATCATTCAGTTGCTTTACAAGAAGAAAAGGCCAAACGCATATTGTCGTGGCTTGAAGAACGTGATTATTATTATGAAGTTTTTACAAACGAAGCCATTTTCACACCGAATCGTGGTAGAGAGCTTCTTGCGATTGAAATGGATCGCTTAAAAAGTGCAAATCCAGAAGCGGACCTGAGTGTTTTAAAACAAGCGGCAGAAGTGCAATACAGTCAGTCGGGTTTTTCTTATATTGATACATATAAAGAGTTGTTTCGTGAGGATCGAAAGCTTTCATTCTACAACATCTTAGGTTTCTCTTTCTTTGAAGACAGATTGAAGGCAGGATGGGATATGTTTGGTGATGATTCAGATGTCACAATGGTCAGTTCAGCCGATCACAACTTTGAAATTGGTGCTAAGGACGCATCTAAAGGCCAGGCATTAACAAGGCTGGCAGAACGACTTGGTGTTCCTTTAAGACAGACAGCGGCTGTAGGAGACAGTTTAAATGACGAATCGATGCTTCGAGCAGCTGGTGTTGGGGTTGCGATGGGCAATGCGAGACAGGATATGAAAGAAATCGCTGATCATGTCACGTTAACAAATGATGAACATGGTGTTGCGTATATGATTCGACACCTGTTGAAATAGATGCATCGGATGTCGTTGTATAAATCACATAGGATAAAGCGCATTCTACAAAAGAGTAATTCAGAACTACTTCTATTTACACATGATGTGGAACATCATATAATTTAATTATGAACATAACCCGCTTGTAAGGAAATTAAGGAGAGTAAACGAATGGCGCTGGAATCTTATAAGTCCGAAAATCTGCATTTAATCAAGGAAGCCTTAGACTATACTCAGGTTGGCCTGACGGTGACGGACCCGTCTTTACCTGATAATCCTTTAATATATGTGAACAAGGGCTTTTTAGATATGACAGGCTATCAAGAACCCGAAGTATTGGGGAAGAATTGTCGTTTCCTTCAAGGAAATGAAACAGAGCAAATTGCTCTCCAACAAATTAGAACAGCTATTGAGAACAAAGAGGCTGTCACTGTTCAGCTGAAAAATTATAAAAAATCTGGACAGATGTTTTGGAATGAGTTAAGTGTAGCTCCTCTTTGGATTGACGAAAATGAAGGGAAACGTCTTTATTTCGTTGGTCTGCAAAAAGATGTCACGAAAGAGAAGGAACAGCAGGAGCTTCTTGAGCAATCAATTGATGAAGTGCTGAACATTTCCGTTCCCATTGTTCCTGTGAAAGATGGTATTTCTGTGTTACCGATCATTGGTACGTTAACAGCGCCAAGATTTGATAAGATTATCTCCACAGTCTCCACCTATATATCTCAATCCAAGGACGATTATTTTATTGTCGATCTGTCTGGTTTATTAGAAGTCGATTCATTTGTGGCAGATGCGATCTTTAAGCTGAACGATTTGATTTTAATGACAGGTACGGAACTCATCGTGACAGGAATTAAACCGAATCTTGCGATGAAAATGGGAGAAATGAGAGAAGACTTCCGTGAATTGAATACGTATATGAACGTGAAATCTGCATTGAAAAAACTGCACATTTAACCTATGTTCATATGAAATGAAAAAAGAGGACTTTTCATCATGTTTGAGAAAAGTCCTCTTTTTGCTTGGATTAAGATGATTGAGCGGCGGCACTTAATGTGAATAAATCTTCTAGTTCGTTTGTCGATAGCTCTGTAATCCAGCTTTCACTTTGGATAATTTGATCATTTAACGTTTGCTTTGTTTCGAGCATTTGATCGATTTTTTCTTCAATCGTGCCCGTTGTGATCATCTTATGGACGTGAACAAATCGTTTTTGTCCGATCCGATAAGCACGGTCGGTCGCTTGGTTTTCCACAGCAGGATTCCACCATCTGTCGTAGTGAATGACATGGTTTGCGGCGGTTAGGTTAAGTCCTGTTCCTCCTGCTTTTAAAGAGAGAATTAAGATGTTGAATTCTTTCTTCTGGAAGCGGTCCACCATTTTATCCCGTTCCTGTTTGGACAGACTGCCATTTAAAAATTGAACTGGTTCTCCAAACATTTTTTCCGCCAGTTGCTTGATCATGTTCCCCATTCCAATATACTGCGTAAAAATGAGGCAGCTTTCTCCTTGCTCATGTATTGCTTTTAACAGCTCTGCGAGTTTATCCATTTTTAATGAACGTTTCAGCAGTTTCACATCGGTTCCACTCTCTTTTAAATAGAGAGCCGGGTGATCGCAAATCTGTTTGAGTCTGCCGAGCATACTTAAAATAATGGCTTTCCGCTGCATTCCTGTTAACGAAGCCATGTGTTCGAATGTATCTTTCACGAGCTGTTCATATAAAGAAGCCTGCTCAGCAGATAGCGGGATGAATTCTTTTTCTTCGAGTTTCTCAGGCAGGTTCAGGGCGACCTCTTCATCTTGCTTTGTTCGTCTTAATAGGAAAGGCTTAATCAGCTGCTGCAGCTGTTCAATTCTTTTTTCATCACGATCTTTTTCAATCGGCAGAACGAATTTCTTATGAAAGCTCGTCAGGCTGCCGAGATATCCTTTGTTGACGAAGTCAAAAATGGACCAAAGCTCTGTTAAACGGTTTTCCATAGGTGTCCCGCTAAGGGCAATGTGATGCTGCCCTTTGAGCTGTCTGATCGCTCTCGATTGTTTCGTATGGGCATTCTTAATGTTTTGGGCTTCGTCTAAACAAATCGTATCCCACTTTGCTGACGTTAATTCATCACGATCAGAATGTGAGAGTCCATAAGACGTCAGGACAATATCTGTTGACTCGTATGCCTTTGTAAAGTGTTCCCCTTGAGGGCGTGATGGCCCGTAATGCAAGGCAACATTCAAATGTGGTGCGAAGGTTTCAAGCTCCCGCTGCCAGTTTCCTAAAACAGAGGTCGGCGCAATGATGAGAGATGGAGCGGCATTTTGCTCCTGCTCCTTTAAATATGTGAAATACGCAATCATTTGAATCGTTTTTCCAAGACCCATATCGTCTGCTAAACAAGCCCCAAATCCATGAGATCTTAAGAATAACAGCCAGTTGACACCATGCTGCTGATACGGCCTGAGTGTGCCTTTGAAGGACTCACTCATTTCGTAGGAAGGCAGCTCATGCGTATCATTTAACTGATGAACAAGCCCTCTTAATTGAGACGAAAGTTCAAATTGAATATGTGCAAATGCTGAGCTGTCTAGCAGCTCTGGAATCGATTCAGAGGATGCTTCTTGATCTGCCAGTTCACGTGACAAAATATCAGACATGTGCAGCCCTTCATTTTCGGCACGCTCCATCCATTTTTTCATTTGCTGGATGAAGGTTGGATCGATTTTGATCCATTGTCCACGAATATTGACAAGGCGCCGTTTACTTTGGACAAGCTCGTTGAACTCATCTTCTGTCAGCTCGATGCCATTTGTAGCGAAGCGCCAATTAAAGTCCATCAAGGCATCCATTCCGACATGCGACTCGCCTCTAGGGGTAGAGGAAATCCTTGCTTTTAGCATCATGGTGCTTTCTTTGACAATTTGCCACCACGATGGGAGCAGGATCTCAATGCCCATATTCACAAGTGTTTCACTTGCTTCAGATAGGAAGAGCCATGCTTCGTCTTCTGACATGAGCGTGGTGCCAGATGTGAAAGAAAGCCAAGGGACAATTTGACCGAATCGTTCCAGCTCTCTTGAGATTTTATCTTGATACGGATGCCAAGACCTTTTCAATGAACGGATGCCTTCAAAAAAGTGAAGGTCGCTGTTTTTCTTATCACGCAAAAACAATTCGATTTTCCAATCATCTCCGTCGAAATCCGGTTCATTTAAACGCAAGCCGACAGTGAAAGGTGTGTCGTCATCAATCCAGCCAATCGTTTCCAAGAAATCCTGCTCATCTAAAAAATGTCCTTGGAAGGATGAGAGCGCAGGCGATTGTTCTGTCATCCGGTTCCATTTGTGCTGTAAGGCATCATCATATTGAATATAATCCTGTACGGCAAAGGAGAACCACTCAGCCGTATAGCCATCTAATAGTCCTTCTTTGTCTTTAAAACGAAGCACACCTTTTGTCCATGCCTCGTAATCGGGAATGAAATCTTCATCCTCAATGAATTCATAAATGGTGGAGGCGGTCTTCATCAGTGGTTCCGTTTCATCGGTTAGTGTCACATGACTAAAGGTATTAAACGAATTTTTTCCTAGCAGTTCGACGGTCATCCAAGGGCTTAGCAGGAAGGCAGGTGTGCCAATAAAGCTCACATCTTCTAAAAATGTTCCGTAAAAAGACGATTCGTGCCATTGGAAAAGCTGCCTCTTCATTTCATTAAGCGGAACAGGGTGTCCGTCCTCTGCTTGCGCTGAAATGGTGAAAGAGAAATCTTCTGTTTGTTCTGCATGAATGACAATTTGTTTATGGCGTGTCATCAATTAATTTTCCTTTCTTCATTTCCTCTTGGAACGCACGCAGCCGTTTCGTTGAATCCTGTAGCTGCTTTACATATCTTTCCCAAATCGCAGTTTTTTTCGTTTTATGATAAAGCGTGCGCAGTTTTTTTAGCATTTTCACAGATTCTCGGTAAGCACTTCGATTCTTTTGATCGAGAAGCTGTGAGATTTCACGGTGATATGATGGAATGAGCGCTTCAGGCTCCTCTTTTGCAATTTGTTTGATCAGATCCTTCTCCAGTTCACTGATGGAGAAACCAACAAGGCTGTGAATCTCAATCCATTCTGCATAACGCTGTTGTGCATATAATAGCTGACTATATTCAGTAAACGCATAGGGCATGCAAATCTGGAGGTAGCGTTCATATAAATGATGATCCTTCGTCTGCTTAAAATATGCGTCTAAATAAAAGAAGAAATCACTGACGGCTCCTCGCAGTTCTCTGTAGGAAAGGTCGAGCTGGCAATATTCTTCTAAAATATAGGTGATCTCATGATACCAGAGCTTGAGCCGCTTCCAGTCCTTGCGGTTTGTCAGATCCTTCAGCCAATTGAGCACATTTGGCAGCATATCTGCATTGAGCAGCTTTAATTGCTGAAAGAGGCTATCGTCTTCTTTCATTAAATAATCCATGTGCATCAATCCGATGGTACATTCAACCGTTTGTTCTTGCTGCTGAGCGTTTCTTAGTAATTCTGTTTCTTTTTTAACCCATTTCCCTCTATTTAATATGGTGCCCCAAATCTCCATAAAGACCGCTACTCGTTCATGCTGGAAAGGTCCGTTTATTTGAAGAAGTGTCCGAACGGCAGTTGGTGTGTTTTCAAGAAACGGATCGAGGGAAAAGGAAAGGGCGTATGTCTTCAAGTGATCCACTGAATCGAAAATGGTGTTCATAAGCTGTTCGACATATGGATTCATGGAATAAAAGTCCTTCTCGGCATCAAGCTGGCCAAGGTCGATTAATTCATGAATCCTTAACCACACATCGATTGACGTATGAATCGCATACAAACTCTTGAATTCAGGAGAATGAGGTGCGTGTTTTTTTAGGATCGATAAATAGCCGTAATACAAATGCTGCGGTGTTTGCTGATGCTTTGGTGTCCGTTTCAGCCAGAGGTTAAATTCCTCTTGGAAAAAATTCAGCCAGCTTTGGAGTGATTGTTCGTCTGGGCGCTTCACTTGGAAGTGCTGGCGAATCAATTCTTTGCTGCGCTGTAATTCATCCTTTTCTGACCAATTTTCTGTAAATCCAGTCACACTCTCCACTTGAGCGTATAGCGAAAAGAAGACAGCGAGAATGTGTTTACAAAGTCCATCTGCCGGACATGAGCAGCTGCTTCTCACAGGAAACAGCACATGAAGATGGACTCTTGCTGCCACAACATCATGTACATAAGCTGACCATTCCGTATCAGATTCTTGCTTGAGACGATATACACTGTCCTGTCTATAAGTAATCAATGCTTTTTTGATGAGTTGTTTGTTTTCATCTGTTGCAGGAAGAAGTTCTTTGATCTGTTCGGCTGTTTGTTTGATTTCTTCCTCGTTGATGTTGTGCTGAAGCATTTGATCCGCTCCTAACCAAGTAAAAGATTCCAATTCTTTTATTATAGCTCAATGGTGATTTATAAAAAAGTTTTTCATGAAAATGGTCATAAATTTCAAAAGCTGTCGAATGATGTATTAGAGTATTGCATAAACCAACCTTACAGCATATAATAATGAAATTAGTGGAATCGAAAGGATACAGACATGGATAATAAGGGTTTGAATCAAGAAGAGTTTTTAAAAATTTTGATGTACGCTCATGATATTGGTGAGAATTCAAATGATGTCACCACAAAAGAAATGCTTGAAAATCTGATTGCTCATATTCGAAATGGTCTTGTTTCATAAAAGTGACCCCCTGCTGGTGATGGCAGGGGGTTTTTGTATGCTTTTATGAATGGAACGAAAGCTCCCGGCATACGATGTCATTACAAGCATAAGGCGTATGGGGAGCTGATGGTGTCATGAATATTGCAATTGCAGGCTGTGGATATGTGGGACTGGTCACAGGTGTGTGTTTAGCGGAGGCAGGGCACAATGTGGCGTGTATTGATATTGACCGGAGAAAGGTCATGCAGCTGAAACAGGAACATCCACCTATGTATGAGCCAGGATTAAAAGAACTGCTGAAACGCAATCTTGAGCAAGGACGAATTCAATTTCACATAAATGGAGAGGCAGCCTACTCGCGGGCAGATGTGTTAATGATTGCGGTTGGCACCCCGCAGCAGGCAGATGGCCAAGCTGATTTACAATATGTGTTTCAAGCCGCAAAGGAGATGGGTACAAAAGCGAAATCAGGTGCGGTTCTTGTGGTGAAAAGTACGGTGCCTGTTGGAACGGGTGATCAAATCGAACAGATGATCCATCAAGAATTAGGACGGAATGAGCCATTATCGATTGCATCTAACCCAGAGTTTTTACGAGAAGGCTCTGCCATTTCAGATACATTGAGGGCAGATCGGCTTGTTATTGGGGCTGAAACAAAAGCTGTATTAGACCGGCTCGAGGAGATGTATGCTCATTTCCACCTGCCAGTGGTCAAGACAGACCGAAAAAGTGCAGAAATGATCAAGTATGCATCAAATGCTTTCCTTGCGACCAAAATCAGCTTTATGAATGAGATTGCCTCCATTTGTGAAAAAACAGGTGCTGATGTTGAATGGGTGGCGCAGGGAATGGGGCTCGATCAGCGGATTGGTTCTTCATTTCTCAAGGCTGGGATTGGCTACGGAGGTTCTTGTTTTCCAAAGGATACAAATGCACTTGTCCAAATCGCAGGGCATGTGTCGCATGATTTTGAGCTGCTAAAGGCTGTTATCAAAGTAAACAATGAGCAGCGAGCTGGTTTTATCCGAAGCATTCAGGAGAGACTGGGATCAAATCTTGAAGGAAAGCGAATTGCACTTCTTGGCCTTGCTTTTAAACCGAATACAGACGATATGAGGGAGGCGCCGTCGGTTCCAATTGCTCATGAACTCCATCAATTAGGCGCGGAGCTTGTGGCGTATGATCCTGTTGCCGCACGCCATGCCGCTCGTGAGCTACCTGAAAAAGTCGTGTTTGCTCATACGATTGAAGAAGCGCTAAAGGATGTCCATGCAGCTTGTATATTAACAGAGTGGACAGAAATTCAGACGTTCCCGCTTACGTCCTATAAGGAATGGATGAGACAGCCGCTTATTTTCGATGGGCGAAACTGCCATACGCTTGAAGCGGCAGAACAAGCAGGAGTCGAGTATCATTCGATTGGGCGCAGACCAGTTTCTCCAATATATATGTAAAAGAAAACCGATAACAGGTCATGTTATCGGTTTTAGCGTGTAGACAAACCCTCGCATTCGTTGTCAGACCTGCGCGCTGGTGCTCACGAATGTCAAATTCGCTCTGCTCCAGTGCTCGCTCTTTCTAGACTTCAAAGGTTTTCTATCACGCTGAAAGGAAGACAAATGGCTAAAATAAAATTCATTTTAGCCATTTGTCAACAATTTGTAACTGATAACAGGTCATGTTATCGGTTTTTTTAATGCGGCAGAATGAATCCGCCATATAAAAAGGCAGCCACAATGAGAAAGGCGGGGTGCATTTTGAATTTAGTCATAAAGAAAAAGGAGATCGCAGCAATGGCGAGCGACTGCGTCCAGCCAATGGCTTTCACTGCATCTCCGCCAATTTCCCATGTTAATAAAAGCATCATCATCGCAATGACAGGCTGGACGGATAAGGTCATGCCTTTGACGACAGGGGATTGGCGAAAACGGTCAATCAGCTTGAGCAATAAAATCAATCCAATGGCTGATGGCAGTACAGTTGCAAGCAGTGCCACGATAAAGCCTGGCCAGCCCATGACGTCATAGCCGACATATGCCGCGATTTTCGTCGCAATTGGTCCTGGCAGTGCATTGGCTAAAGCAAGCATATTGGAAAATCCTTCGTTCGTCATCCAATGAAAATGGTTGACGATTTCTTCATAATTCAGCGGGATGGATGCAGGTCCTCCGCCATATCCTAATAGATTGGACAAGAAGAATGCCCAGAATAAAAAGAAAATCAGCATCATGAAGACACTCCTTTCTCTTTATTTGGTCGATTCCAGCGTTGTTTCAGTTTGAAATGAAAAGCGCCATAGCATAAAAAGATGATAACAATGATTCCTGGATGAATGGACAGCACCTGTAGCCCGATAAAGGCAAGAAGGAACAGAGCGATCCCGAAGATCATTCCGAAGCCTTTCAGCGTTTTTTGTCCAAACTCGTATGCCATGATCCCGAGCAGGACGGCAATAACTGGTGTCACGGCGCCAATCATATTTTGAATGATTTGTGAGGAGCTTAAGACGCTGACAAGTGTGACGAGTGCCACCATGGCGAGGCATGTCGGTAAAATATGAGCAGCTGTCGCAACAATTGCGCCAGATACGCCCTTCAATCGATAGCCGAGATATGCCGACATTTTGGTCGCGATCGGACCTGGTAATGCGTTGGCGATGGCGAGTGTTTCTCCAAACTCGTCATCATTGACCCATTGATATTTCACCACCGCTTCATGGCGAATGAGTGGTATGACGGAAGGACCTCCGCCAAAACCGAGAATACCGGTTCGCACCATAGCGATGATGAGTTCGATATATGATTGCAAGTGCTTCAACTCCTGTCTACAATTTCATGCCCATTCGGCTTTTGTATCGTTTAATGAGCATTTGGCAGTCCACACTCACGACGCCTTCTAGCGGGTACAGTTTTTTTGTCAGGAATGTCTCCATTTCCTGTTCATTTTGAAAAATGCCATGCATATGCAGCTTGCTTGGCCCTGTCATGTGATAAAGACTTGTGACAGCTGTTTCCTGCTCAAGCTGAAGGGCGACTGCTTCTAAAAATTTCGGCTCCACTTCTACATTAAAGAAGACAGAAACATGAATGCCGATCTTAGCAGGATTGATGACCGTTGTGAATCGTTCAATGACGCCTGCTTCAATGAGCTGCTGTATACGGGCTTGTACAGCAACACGTGAAAGACCGACTTGTTTCCCGAGATCTGTATAGGACATACGCCCGTCCTCGTGTAATATGGATAAAATTTGTTTATCTCTTTCATCTAATGTTAAGTTCGGAATGCTATAGTCGTTTGACACCGTATGACCACCTTTCTTCTGTTGATATTTTAGCATATTTCATTACGAATAGAATGAGTGAATTTAAATTTACTAACGAAATGAAATGTAATGAAGTGATAAGTATTCTTTTTGCATAAAAAAACACCCCGGAATCACCGGGATGTCTTTATTTTATTGATCTGGACTGCTTTCTGCACTGGCAATTTGTTGTGCGAGGTCAGCTCGATCAATGTCTGCTTGGAAGAATTCCTGCGTATTTGGCAAGTGTAAATTCATATGACGTTTTTGAGAAATTCGGATGGTCACTTGATCAACAGTGTAATCAAAAACGTGTCCGCCGACACTTCGATCGTCATCAATGAAATGAAGATGATATCCACTCACTGCAATACCATGTGCGTACTGCGGTGTACGGAAACCGGCGATCGTTCCTTGAATATCCTCGAAATCGAAGATGGGCTGTGACTTGACTGCTTCCACCATCGGAACGTAAGGTTTTTCCTGTTTTTCGACCGTACGTGTTTGCACCTTTTTGAATGATCCATCAATGCGGATTGCATAAAACACATTCTTACTTGGTAAAATGCGGTCAATTTCTTCTTCTAGCTCTTTGCTCGTCATGGCTGCATCAATTCGATGAACGATATCTGTTTCAAAGAATGCTAAAGAGCAGAAGGGTGAATAGTCTTGATTGGTAACCGGTGTCGCTGTTCCATCCGAGCGCAGTCGGTAGAATGCGCCATCAAAGCCGATCAGCTCTCCATCTAATTGATTGAATGTACCAATACCGAAATCACCGTGCTCAGGAATTTGTGAAAGGGAGAAATCTCCATCATATACGGCTTCCAGCAAAGAGGTCATCGTCGATACTTGATAGACCTCTTGCTGTTTGTCATGTTGTCTTGTGTCGCTGTGTTGATTCATTGGGTGCATCATACCCATATCCGCTCACTCCTTTGGTGTAATGTATGGACATCTTATCAGACGTTCAATGTGTGTTTTTCACGAAAGACTTCTGGCCATTTATGACTGGCTAGGTCTGGGTTGTCTTGATAGTCAATCGGAATATCAATAATAACGGGTCCTTCTATGTTTATACCCTTTTGAAGGACAGTTGAAAGCTCTTCAGGTGAGTTAACCCGTAATCCAGTCGCTCCAAAGCTTTCCGCATACTTCACTAAGTCGATCTGTCCGAATTCAACGCAGGATGTGCGATCATATTTCATTTCCTGCTGAAATGCCACCATGTCGTATGTGCTGTCATTCCAAACAAGGTGAACGAGGTTTGTTTTCATGCGGACGGCTGTTTCTAGCTCCATTGCAGAGAAGAGAAAACCGCCATCACCAGAGACCGAAATGATCTTTTCATCTGGATTCAATATGGAAGCCGCAATGGCCCATGGTAAGGCGACGCCTAATGTTTGCATTCCGTTGCTCACAAGGAATGTGTTCGGCTCATAGACGCGGAAGTGACGCGACATCCAAATCGCGTGAGACCCGATATCACAGGTGACCTTCGTGTTATCAGGAATCAGGCGTCTTAATGTATGAATGACATCCAGCGGGTGAGATTGATGACTTTCTCTTTCTGGTGCTTTTTCAATGTCGCTTAACAGCTCCTGTAATTCAGTGACGAATTCAATTTGTTCTTTGCATAGAGAAAGTGGAACACTGTCATGGGCTAGATGTTTAACGGTTTCAGCTATATTGCCGACAAGCTCAAGCGCTGGCTCATAAAAATGATCAATATCTGCCTGCATGTCATCGACATGGATGATCTGCCGCTGCTTCGGCTGAATATTCCAATGCTTCGGATCATATTCAATTGGATCAAAGCCGATGGTTAAAAGGACATCTGCTTGTTCAATGAGAAGATCCCCCGGCTGATTTCTGAATAAACCGATTCTGCCTATATATTGAGACTCGAGCTCTCTTGAGAGAACGCCGGCTCCTTGGTACGTTTCGACAAATGGAATTCCAAGTGTTTTCAATAATGTTCTTGTAGCCTTTGCAGCAGCTGGACGACTTGCTTTCATTCCCACAATGGCAACAGGTAAGTGTGCATTTTGAATTTTGGCGATAGCCGAGCTGATGAGAGCATCCGGTGCAGGACCTAGTTCTGGAGAAGGGTGAGCAGACACTGGTGTTTGTGTGGTGTGTTCTGTCACGACATCTTGTGGAAAGCTGATAAATGCTGCTCCAGCCTGCCCCTTTTGTGCCGCGCGAAAAGCATTTGTTAAGGCTTCGGGTATATTATGAACGTCTTGTACTTCAACACTGTATTTTGTGACTGGTTTGAATAATGCCGCATTGTCGAGTGATTGATGTGTTCGTTTTAGCCGATCTGCACGAATGACGTTTCCCGCGATTGCGACAACAGGGTCACCTTCTGTATTGGCTGTTAATAGACCTGTTGCTAAATTAGATGCGCCAGGACCTGATGTGACGAGACAAACACCTGGTTTGCCGGTTAAGCGGCCGACAGCAGCTGCCATAAAGGCGGCGTTTTGTTCGTGTCTGCATAGGACAAGCTCTGGACCTCTGTCTTTTAATACATCAAATACGGCGTCAATTTTGGCACCTGGAATTGCAAAAACATGGGTCACACCTTGAGCAATCAGCGTATCAACAATCAATTCTGCTCCTCGTCTTGTTAGGGGTTGTGCTTGAGAATTCATTTACCCCGCACTCCTTTCGGCAAGTAAAATTTTTTATGAAAATATATTTTCATGATATGATTTACTATACATTTCAAAATGGAAAATTTCCAATATCTGTTTAACGTGGTTTTAATATGTTTCACGAATAAGTGTGCGAGGAGTGAAAGGATGGAACTGAGACATTTGCAGTACTTTGTCACAGTAGCGGAGGAGCTGCATTTTGGCAGAGCAGCCGCACGGTTGAATATGACACAGCCGCCACTTAGTCAGCAAATTAAGCAGTTTGAAGAAGAATTGGGGTTTCCTTTGTTTCACCGGTCGAAGCGAGTGGTGGAGCTAACAGCTGCTGGAAAGGTCTTTTTACATGAGGTGCGTGGTGTGCTGCATCAGCTTGATAAAGCCGTTGATCATGCCCGGCATACAGCAAGAGGAGAGCTGGGAAAAATCATCATAGGGTTTGTTGGAACAGCGACGTATGATATTCTGCCGCCAGTTGTACGCGAATTCAGAGAGCTGTATCCCTCTGTCAGTATTGAGCTGGAGCAGCTTTCTGTTCCGCAGCAGCTAGGAGCGCTTTTAAATGGGGAGATTGATATCGGTTTTTTACATCCTACATCTCCTCATGAAGAACTGGTCAGCCGTTTGATGAAGCAAAGTGAATGTATTTTTGCGATTCCGAAAAATCATCCGCTGGCGAAAAAAGAGGCGGTCACGATCGAAGATATTCGTCATGAGCCGATTATTTCTTTATCACAGGAATCATGGCCGTCCCTTTATCAACACTTTGTCCTGCTATGTGAAAAGTACGGGTTTTCTCCGAATATTGTGCAGGAAGCGGCTGAATATCAAATGGTGATTGGCCTTGTCACAGCTGGTATCGGCATTGCGGTCATTCCGAAATCAGCCCGGCGTTTATTTAATCTAGATGTTGTGTATCGGTCCATTGAAGGTGAACAGCTTCTGGCAGAATGGACGATTTCCTATAGACGAGAAAATCATAATCCTGCTTTATTTCATCTTGTCCACCATATCCTGCATCGCACCGAGCCTGAATCAGAGGCATAGAAAAAGAGGTATGGTATGATGTCGATACACCAAAAGGAGGCGTGTCTGAATTGATTACGTTGCAAATGGATCAGCTATCAAGAAAAGAAGCATATAAATTATTATCGGGCTCTATTGTTCCACGACCGATTGCGTTTATTACAAGTCTGTCTAAAGACGATGTTGTCAATGCCGCACCATTTAGTTTCTTTAATGTCATCAGCGGACACCCGCCACTTATTGCGGTTTCTATTGGACGACGAGAAGGTCAGATGAAAGATACAGCGCAGCATATCATCGACAGGGAAGAGTTTGTTGTCCATGTAAGCGATGAAGGCATGATAGAAGATATTAATGAAACAGCTGCTACGTTGCCGCAGGAGGAGAGTGAGCTGGATCGAACCGGTCTTCATCAAGTAAAGAGCCATGTCGTGTCAGTGCCGGGCATTCAGGAAGCACGTATTCGCTTTGAATGTCAGCTTGAAAAGCATCTTACCTTTCAAAATGATGAAGGGGAGATCACGGTCGATCATATCATTGGCCGGGTTGTGTGTGCGCATTTAGATGAGGCTGTGTATGATGCGGAAAAAGGATATGTTTCTACTTCTGAATTGAAGCCAGTCGCACGTTTAGCGGGTAATGATTATGCCCATTTAGGGACGTCATATGTGCTGAAAAGACCAGAATAATAGGAAAAACCCCCGAGAGCTATCGGGGGTTTTGTGTTTATTTTTTCTGTTCTAGTTTCAGTGGAGCTGCGATGTTCTTTTCTACCTTTTTCCCTTTTAAGACGTCGCTTGCAGCACCGACTGCCAGTTTTCCGATCAGCTCTGGCTGCTGGGCGACTGTGGCAGATAGTTTTCCTGCTTTGATCGAGTTGAGTGCATCTTCGTTTCCGTCAAAGCCAACGACGAGAATGTCTTTTCCAGAGCTTTGAATCGCCTCTAGTGCGCCAAGCGCCATTTCATCATTGTGGGCAAAAACGGCTTTGATGTCAGGGTTTCCTTGAAGGAGGTTTTCCATGACGTTCAACCCTTTTGTTCGGTCGAAGTCAGCTGCTTGTTTTGCTGTCACTTTTAGATCTTTATCTGCTATTTGATGGAATCCTTTTCCGCGTTCACGTGTAGCGGAAGCGCCTGGTACACCTTCTAATTCAGCGACTTTAGCGCCTTTTCCAACCTTGTCGATAATAAATTTGGCTGCCATTTCGCCGCCTTTGACGTTATCTGAAGCAACCAGTGCTTCTACTTTACCGCTTTCAGCTGAACGGTCTAATGTGATGACAGGAATATCTGAAGCATTCGCTGATTCAACAGCAGTTGAGATGGCAGACGAGTCCGCTGGGTTGATAAGCAATGCGTCGACCCCTTGCTGAATTAAATCTTCTACGTCACTTGTTTGTTTTGCTGAATCATTTTGAGCATCTGCAATGACGACTTCGATGCCAAGCTTTTTCGCTTCTTTCGTCACCCCGTTTTTAAGAGAAACGAAGAATGGATTGTTTAAGGTCGAGATCGACAGACCGATTTTGATGTCTTTTTTCTTCCCATCTTTTGTTGATTTGGCCCACTCTGGCGGTTCTAGCGAGCAGGCAGAAAGCATGAACAATGAGAGAGTCAGGATGAGAATAAGATATTTTTTCATAGCAGCTGCCTCCTTAAGCAGATTTCTTTCTGTCTAATAGGACTGCAATCAAGATGACAATCCCTTTTACAACAGATTGATAGAATGATGATACACCAAGTAAGTTCATACCGTTGTTCAGGACACCGATGATAAGCACCCCGATCAGTGTGCCGACAATTCGCCCTCTTCCGCCGGAAAGGCTTGTCCCGCCAAGTACAACGGCAGCAATTGCATCAAGCTCATAGGACGTACCAGCTGTTGGCTGGGCTGAGTTTAGACGAGATGTTAAGATCGCACCTGCTAGAGCAGACATGAACCCTGCTAATGAATAGATCATAATTTTTACGCGCGGTACTTTGATTCCTGAAATGAGCGCAGCTTTTTCATTCCCACCGATTGCATATGTTCTTCTGCCGAAAGGCGTTTTATGAAGCAGCACCCAGAGCACGATAAAGGTGAGAAGCATCGTGATCGCTGGAACAGGAATGCCTAAGAAATACCCGCGTCCGAATAACTGAAAGGCATAGTTAGAACCGAGTCCTGTAATCGGGTTTCCGTCTGTATAAACAAGTGTTAATCCTCTGAAAATCGTCATCGTGGCAAGTGTTGCGATAAAAGGAGCCATTTTTCCTTTTGTGATTAAAAGACCGTTGACCATCCCAAGAATAGCGCCGATGATACAGCCAACGATAATAGCTAAAATCGGGTCCATACCAGACACGATAAATCCGGCAGTCAGCGCACTAGAAAGTGCTAAAATGGCACCGACAGACAAATCAATTCCTCCGGTTAAAATAACAAACGTCATTCCAAAGGCAATGAGGGCATTAATGGAGATTTGTCTCAGTAAGTTTAAGATGTTTAATGGCTCTAAAAAGGCCGGGTTTAAAATAGAAACAATGGCGACAAGGATGATGAGTCCTAAGAATGGCCCAAGCTTTTGCATGATGTTGTCAAATCGTCCATTTGAAGTAAGTGGTTTCATGTTACTTCCCTCCTGTAGCTAGTGTCATAATTCGTTCTTGTGTTGCGTCTGCTTTATTTAATTCTCCGCTGATGGTTCCTTCATGAATGACAAGCACTCGATCGCTCATCCCTAGAATTTCTGGGAGCTCAGAGGAGACCATTAAAATGGCAACACCTCGATCAGTCAGTTCATTCATTAACTGGTAGATTTCTCGTTTCGCTCCGACGTCGACACCTCTTGTCGGTTCATCTAAAATCAAGACCTTCGGCTGGATGCCGATCCATTTGGCGATGACGACTTTTTGCTGATTTCCACCAGAGAGACTTCGAGCCGAGATTTCAGAGGAAGCCGTTTTAATCGTCAATCTTTTGATGAGCAGGTCAACAAAATCCTGTTCGTTTTTCTTATCGATCAGTCCCTTTGGAGAGAAGCTTTCTAAGTTTGGCAGACCAATGTTTTCTCGAATGGATGCATCCAGCATGAGTCCTTCATCTTTGCGATCCTCTGTGATAAAGCCGATGCCGAGCTTGACGGCATCACTTGGTTTTTTAATGATAGCCTTTTTCCCATGAACCCAGATTTCCCCTTGATCAAGAGGATCAAGACCAAACAGTGACCGCATCATTTCGGTCCTGCCAGCGCCCATTAAGCCTGCAACACCGACGATTTCTCCAGCTTTAACGGAGAAATTGATATCTTGAAATTGTCCTTTTCTTGTCGCTTGCTTCACCTCAAGGATAGTATCTCCTAAAGAAGGCGTTCTCTCAGGGTATCGATCTGTTAATTCGCGGCCGACCATTTTTTTGACGACCTCATGGAAATTTGTTTCAGGTATGGCTTTCGTATCGACCGTTTTCCCATCGCGCATGATGGTAATCCGGTCACAGATCGCAAAAATTTCCTCCATACGGTGAGAAATATAGACGATGGATACGCCTTCCTTTTTGAGAGATTCAATGACCTGAAAGAGCTTTTCAATCTCACGGTCTGTAAGAGCTGCTGTTGGCTCATCCATGATGATGACCTTCGCTTCCGTCATTAATGCCTTTGCAATCTCAATCATCTGTTTTTGTCCAACAGAGCAGCTGCCTGCCTCTTGATCAAGCGAGAGGTTCACAGACAATCGGTCCAGCTGGCTTTGGGCAAGAACCTTCATTTTCTTTGTGTCTAGCAATCCAAATTTCGTATAGATTTCTTTCCCGATGAATAGGTTTTCCAAGACGGTCATATCTGGCCATATGTTGAGCTCTTGATGAATAAAGGCGATGCCGTGTTGTTCCGCTTCCTTCGGATTTTTGAAAGCGGTTTCTTTCCCGTCGATTTGAATCGTTCCCTGGTCTAATGAATAAAGACCTGTGAGCAGGTTCATTAAAGTTGATTTTCCTGCGCCATTTTCACCCATGAGCGCGTGAACCTCACCTGTGACGAGGTCAAAGGAGACCCCGGAAAGAACGGTGTTTTTTCCAAAGGCCTTATGGATGTTATGCATCTCAATGTTCATATCTGGCTCCTCCTTTTAAAAGATGACACCGGCATGAAGAATGCAGTTTGCGTATGGGGTGGCTTCACCCGTGCGAATGACTGCTTTTGCCTGTTTGGTCATGTCTTTGAACGTCTCGTGGTCTACATCATGTAATGGCTGTGAGAACGCTTTCTTTAAAAATAGATGATCTCGCTCATTGGCTTCTTTGATTTCACTAGCTACAGTAATGTGTTCAACCGCCATTTCTTGAAGAAGGAGGGAGGTGACCTCCTGAAAGGACGGTGTGCCGATTGATAGTGCCAGGTCGATTTTGACTGGACCTTCTGGAATCGGCAGGCCGCAGTCTGCGATGACGATTGTATCTGTATGACCAAGGTCAGCAAGTACCTTGGCGATATGACTGTTTAAGATGCCGTTTTTTTTCATTTTTTTCTCTCCAGTTCTTCTCTTGTTGGCATGCCGCCTTGTGCACCGAACTTGGTGACAGAGATAGATGCGGCTAAGTTGGCAAAGGCAAGTGCGTCGTATAGGGATTTTCCCTCTGCTAGTGCTACAGCTAGAGCACCGTTAAAAGTATCACCAGCGCCTGTAGTGTCAACGGCTTTCACAGGGTAGCCTGGCACCAACACTTCTTTTATTCCGTCAAAGTAACGAACACCATTTTTTCCTTCTGTAATGAGTAATTTGTTTGGATATTGGCGCAAAGCTTCTGCTATGGTGAGTCCATCAAACATAAGAGCTGCTTCGTGTTCGTTTGGAGTAATATAGGCAGCTTGATCTAATATTTGCTGAGAAACTTGACGAGCTGGTGCGGGATTTAAGATGACCGGAATCCCTTTCTCACTGCAAATGGTGCAGACGGCTTCGACTGTTTCTTCAGGAATTTCTTGCTGAATGAGGACCATTCCAATGTCTTCAATAGAAGAAAGAGCATCTGTTACATAGTGAGGTGTCACCTCATTGTTTGCCCCTTTGACCACGACAATGCTGTTATCACCTTCCGCTAAAATGATATGAGCCGTGCCGCTTTCCATTTCGGTAACCGGTTTCATATATGAGGTGCGGACCCCTTGGTCTTGTAGATTGCTGAGAATATCTTGACCATAAGCGTCATCACCGACCCGGCCGATCATGTAAACATCAGCACCGAGTCTGGCACTGGCGACTGCTTGATTGGCGCCTTTTCCGCCTGGGACGGTTTTAAATGATTCGCCTAACACTGTTTCACCGGCATTTGGCCGTTTATCCGAAGTGACGACTAAATCCATTGAACAGCTTCCTACTACGACAATATGACTCATTGTGAATCCACCTTTCTTGTGGTCTCTCGTTCAATAAAAGAGACGGGCATTTGAATAACTGGTTGATCTATAGGTTGTTTCTGAATCGCTTTAATTAACAGCTGCGCCGCTTCTTTTCCCATCTCATAGGCAGGCTGCCTAATTGTCGATAGGGAAGGGAAGAGCAGCTCGCTTTGCGGAATATCGTCAAACCCAATGATTTGAACATCCTCTGGAACAGCTTTTCCGATCCGAAGTGCTTCGTGTATGACCGCTGTTGCGACAATGTCATTACTGGCAATGATGCCATCTGTTTCAGGGTACAGCTGGAAAAGAGCCTTGGCACTCTTACGGGCTTCTTGAAAAGAAAATGAAGCATTAGACATCACATGGAAGTCGACACCCTTTTCGGTCAGTACATCGAGTGCACCCTTGAATCTCTGCCTCGCTGTTTGAAGGTGGGCAGGTCCTTTCAGCAGTGTGATCTGCCGGCTGCCGCGCCTAATTAATTCCATTGCAGCCATTTTCCCGCCAGCTGCAGTATCTGCAGATACAGAAGGTGCATGCGAGACGGTTCGATCTAAGAACACAACCGGCAATTCATCATCATTGTATATATCTGATTCAGGTTCGTTTGTGACAGCGATGACACCGACCACTTGATTTTGTTTAAAGGTTTGTAAATAAGCCAATTCCTTTTCTCGATCTTCATCACTGTTTCCGAATAATAACCGAAAACCTTGCGCATGAATCTCATCCTCTACGCCTCTAGCAAGCTGAGGAAAGAAGGGGTTTGTGATATCAGGCAAGATCAAACCGATTAAGCGGGATTCTCTTTTGAAAAGGGATCTAGCCACTTCATTGGGAAAGTAGTTCAGCTCCTGCATCGCTTGTGTCACGCGGGTTTTCGTATCTGTATGGACATATCCAGTATCGTTAAGCACGCGAGACACAGTGGCAACAGACACTTGTGCAGCTTTTGCAACATCTTTAATGGTAGCCAATGGAGTGCCTCCCTTCGTGAATGTGTAACCGTTTACACAAATAGATTATCATGAAAGCTTTTAAATGACAATCTTAAAAAAATAAAAAAAGAAAAGAAAGATGACATCTTCCTTTTCTTAACTAATAATCCCTGTTTGGGTAATATTCACTTTGACTTTTGGGATGATTTTTACATTTGGATAATCAGTGACCCAATTCATTTTCATATACTCATCATAATGTCTGACTCTATATTTTCTGCCTAGACTTAAGACGTCAGAATTTGCTTCTTGTAACGTAGCAACAATTTTTTCTGCTTCTTTTGTCAAGATGGTTGAAAGTCTTTTGTTCAGCATTTTAATTTTTTTGTCTGTATCAAGATTATCTTTTGGGTATTCAAGGACAGAAGTATTAAATTCAAATTTGAGTGAGTATGTTAAGTTTCGATGATCAGGATTCAGAATCTCGATGTCTCTCTTCACATCAGTGACTTGGATGGTGATGTAATTGTTTTCCTTTGACTTCATGTCACTTCTCACTTTTTTTGTGAAGTTGGCATAGTTGCCCATTTTTCCGTCCATGATGGTGAGCAAGATCGCATCTTGACCGTACAACTCGCCTTTCTTTTTCTCATTATCAAATAGGGCCACACCTTTTACACTGATTAATTTTTTCGATTGATCGAAATGGATTAAGGGCAATGTGAAGTCCTCTCCAGTCTGGAGCATTTTAGATCGAATACTTTGAATGTTTTTAGGTGCTACTTGGGATGAGCGTGATGCGGTTGTGATCAAGTTATTTAAATAGTCACTCACAATGAGCTTTTCCTTCAGCAGCGAGTTAATCACTTCTTCACAGGTCCCCCCTTGAACAACGGCGAGATTTGCGAGGAGGGGGCTTTTCGGATCACGATAAAACATATCTAAGTAGGGAAGAAGACGATTTTGGGCAAATTCATCACCGACCAGCATCACCCGCATTTTCGACATGTCTATTTTTTGATCCACAATCCGGCTGAAGTTGGTTCTTGCTTTCCTTAAAGTAGGTGCTTCCGTTGTGAGAAGAGTGGTTAAAAAGCTGCCTGTATTTCCTTGCTCCATACTTTGAGACTGCTGCACCTTTCGATAAGTAATCGAGTACTTGGCATTGTCATCCTCTCCTTGATCAACAGCAGAGGTTAAAACAAGAGAGATATTCTTTAATAAGTTTTGATCCCAGCAGCCAGGCATGAATATGAGAGACACACACATGAGCAAAGTCAGTATGTACTTATGACGCATGTGATTTCACCTTCCCTTTACGATGTTTGAAAAAGATGATAATTGCCATAAAGATCGGGAGTGTGTAAATAAATGAATATTGCGCAATGGTGGTAAAGTCATTAAAACGTTGAATTCTAAAATTATCGGTTGCAAGATAGCAGCTAGCCGCATAGATCAAAATGGCAAAATAAAAGACGTATTTTTTGTGGTCTTTTTTCTTGAGAATACTTGCTACGCCATTTGCACAAAAGTAAAGATAATTACTGAGTGTGGCAAGAATGATAAATACCCAGAAACTCAGAAAAATCAGATCTGTCCGCTCAATCACACCGAACGAAATGGTTTTTAACAGATAAAGAACAGGATTTGGAATGATTTTAAGCTCAATCGGGCTGAAAAACATAAAACAAATCACTGTGATAAAGAGGTAGTAAAGAGTCGTGCATATATTGGCAATGGTCATGACCTTGTATCGCGCTTTAATGGTGCCTTTCATCAGTGGAGAGATGATCAAAATCATTTCAAATCCATTCATAGATAATACAACATCTTTTAATCCAAGCTGAAATTGAGAGAAGTCCGTTTGGAAAAAGGGCATAAGGTAGTCGATATTGGTTCCTTTTAATGAATACAGCATGATGAGAGACAACAAGAGTAAAAAAGGAGTCAGAATAAAGTTGAATCTGACAATCGCTGTAATTTGTTCCTTGGCGATGTAAAGGATGGATATCATGAGTAGTAGGTTGATCACCCAATTAGGTGTAAGTGGTAAAACCCATATACCCAGAATTCTCGTGAAAATAGATAGAACGACAATACAGACTGAGGCGAAATAAATTGTATAAAGAGCCACTAAGATTCGCCCAATCCATTTTCCAAAAACCTCAATTAACGCCTCGAAAAATGATGTCTCAGGATATTTGTGAATGATATATATAAAAATGGTATTGATGATTTGGATAAAAAAACAAGCCAAAATGATAGCCATCCAGCCATCATGCCCCATATCTTTCATAAGCAAATGAGGCAGGGCTAAAATACCGACACCAATTTGAGATTGAATGATAAAAAAGACAGCTTGAGATGGAGATATTTTATTTTTCATCTTGATTTTTCCATCCTCTCAAATTTTCAATTTGCTCTTTCTTTTTTGGATTTAAGTAAACAGGGCGTTTTTTATACATCCACATCGGTAATCGAATCACAGTGTCTTTTAAGTCCTGCCAGTTAAATGGAGTTACTGGAGATAAATACGGGACACCTAGTGATTCAAGGCGGCATAAATTCATCAGGACGATCGACAGGCCGAATGAAATGCCAATAAACCCAAACATCGATGCCATGAACATGAGCGGAAAACGCAGCATCCTGATGGTAGACGTCATTTCAAACGAAGGAAGAACAAAGGAAGCAACAGCGGTCACGGCGACCACAACGATAAGAACATTCGAAATGAGCCCAGCCTTTACTACCGCATCTCCAATGACCAAACCGCCTACGATCCCAATGGTCTGTCCAATTGGTTTTGGCAGACGCACCCCTGCCTCGCGTATGAGCTCAATCGTAATCTCCATCAGCATAGCTTCTATTAAAGGTGGAAAAGGAACGCCAATAATGGAATTTTTCATCGTAATCGCTAATTCATCCGGGACAACCTCATAATGAAAGCCGATGACCGCAATATAAAAAGAAGGCAAAATCACAGCGATGATACAGGCAACATAACGAAGAATACGAATAAACGTAGCTGGAATCCAGCGACTATTGTAGTCATCTGGTGATTGAAAGAAGCTAAAGAACGTAATAGGCAGAATGATAGCCATTGGACTGCCATCCATCAGCACAACAATTCTCCCCTCAAGAATGGCGGATCTCACTTTGTCAGGTCGTTCTGTATCAATGAGCTGCGGGAAGATGGAATATGAATCATCCTCAATCGCTTCTACAATAGAACCGGGGCTGAGCAGCGTGTCTACTTTAATGGAAGAAATTCGTCTGTTGACCTCATCTATCTTTTCTTGATTGGCAATATCAGAAATATAAACTGTCGCAACCTTTGTTTCAGATTTTGTGCCGATCTTATGATACTGGATCGCAAGTTTTCGATCATTTAAGTGTGACCGCAGTAAATATAAATTGGTATCTAAACTCTCAACAAACCCATCATGTGCGCCTGCAATAATACTTTCAGAAGAAGGTTCAGAAATGGAACGCAGCGGCGGCTGTCCAACGGCAAATATTTTGATCTGTGAGGATTTTTCATCAAGGAAAGCAATGCTTCCTGCAATAATGCTGTCGACAATCAGCGTCAAGTCTCCTGTTTCGAGTGTACTAAGTGATTTTGTATAGTTCTGCTCTCCAGGAGGACCGAGCAAGTTGCCGATAATGAAGTCGTTTAATTTGCTTTCTTCAACTCTTGTTTTAATATAAAACAGCACTGATTTCGTTTCATTCACCATTAATTCCCGGTATTCAAAATCGGCGCTTTGCTGAAATGCTTTCTTCAGGATTCGAATCTTTTCCTCAAAACCGCCTGATAAAAAGTGTAAGCGTGTTTGCTCATTCGTATTTGGCATCTTTAGCCTCCTCTCACAGTTTTTTAACCATAGTGTGAGCGGAGAGGCTGATTTTATTCGTCACCTTAGTTGAAAGCATGACATAAGCTGACAACTTTCAACTAAAATCATATTAAAAATGTTAAGAAATGATGAATCTTGATAAAAAGAAATGAATAATGTTTCATTGTTTAGGTCATAAGGAGCGAAATTCGTAATGAGAAGGCATTTCGAAATGATCAATAGTTTACATCTTATCCCAATTTTTCGTGACCTGAAAATAAGCATATGACTTGATTTTTTTAGAGATGACCTTTGTCATAGGTCAACACATAGCATTCTGAGCGCTGAGGATGACTTTCTAACCTGTTCCTTCAAAAATCGAAAACATTCCAAAACACGCACTATTCATTTAAAGCGTTGATATGACTGATGTTATAGAGTTTAAAGGGCTTTAAAACATTGATTCAAAATACATCTTAACAATTGTCAAAAAATTTAGGGAGAAAAGGACAAAAGATTTTTCGATGCTTGATGGTAACGCTTACTCTTGATTGAAGGCGAAATTCAGGCTGATTTTTGTCCGTCTTTTGGCCTTTTCATTTAAAGAGGAGCTAGGTCAATACACCTTCTGATTAGAGGAATTTGGCATACGAGGAAGTGAAAGATTATGTTACATAATACCGATTGTGATTTTATGCTGAACCTATATACTGTTGATTGAATTTACATATCACACTCATAAAAAAAGGAGATGTAGATAAGCGATGTGGTTAATCGTTATAGCCTGTGTCATCATGTTAGGGATTGGCTTTATTGAAAAGAAGCGTCACCAGAAAAATATCGATGCCCTACCGGTGCGCGTCAATATTAATGGTATTCGCGGAAAGTCTACCGTTACAAGATTGACAACCGGTATCTTAATGGAGGCAGGTTATAAAACTGTCGGCAAAACAACGGGAACAGATGCAAGAATGATTTATTGGGATACGCCAGAGGAGAAACCGATTAAAAGGAAACCGCAAGGACCGAATATCGGTGAGCAGAAGGAAGTTATGAGAGAAACCGTTGAAAGAGGAGCAAATGCCATCGTCAGTGAATGTATGGCGGTAAATCCAGATTACCAAATCATCTTTCAGGAAGAGCTGCTTCAAGCGAATATTGGCGTGATCGTAAACGTTCTTGAAGATCATATGGACGTCATGGGGCCGACACTTGATGAAATAGCAGAAGCCTTTACAGCGACAATTCCTTACAATGGACACTTGGTTATTACGGATAGTGAATATACGGATTTCTTTAAAGAGATTGCGAAAAAACGCAATACAGAAGTCATTGTTGCAGATAATTCCAAGATTTCTGATGAGTATTTGCGGAAATTTGAGTACATGGTCTTCCCAGATAATGCCTCACTTGCACTTGGTGTTGCACAGGCATTGGGAATTGATGAAGATACGGCATTCCGAGGAATGTTAAATGCGCCGCCTGATCCAGGAGCGATGAGAATTCTTCCATTAATGGATGCGAAAACGCCTGGACACTTTGTAAATGGTTTTGCGGCAAATGACGCATCATCTACATTGAACATTTGGAAGCGTGTGAAAGAAATTGGATATCCAACAGATGAACCGATTATTATCATGAACTGCCGTGCGGATCGTGTAGATCGAACGATCCAGTTTGCGGAGGATGTACTTCCTTATATTGAAGCAAGTGATCTCGTCTTAATTGGTGAAACAACAGATCCAATTGTAAAGGCATATGAGGATGGAAAAATTCCGGCTGACCACTTACACAACCTTGAATATCAATCTACAGAAGAAATTATGAACATGCTTGAGAAAAAGCTTCATAATCGAGTGGTTTATGGAGTCGGCAATATTCATGGTGCCGCTGAACCGTTAATCGAAAAAATTCAAGAATACAAAATTAAGCAGCTTGTCAGCTAGGAGGAAATATAGAAAATGTTCGGATCAGATCTTTATATCTCGTTAATTTTAGGTGTTCTACTTAGTTTAATCTTTGCAGAAAAAACAGGAATCGTACCAGCTGGACTTGTTGTCCCAGGTTATCTGGCGCTTGTATTTAACCAGCCAGTCTTCATTTTAGTTGTCTTATCTGTCAGCTTGCTTACGTATGTCATCGTTCGCTTTGGTCTATCGAAATTTATGATTTTATACGGACGCAGAAAGTTTGCTGCGATGCTGATTACAGGGATTGCCTTAAAGCTAGTCTTTGATTTCTTCTACCCAGTGGTCCCATTTGAAATAGCAGAATTCCGCGGAATCGGTATTATCGTTCCTGGATTGATTGCAAATACGATTCAAAAACAAGGTCTTACGATGACCCTTGGAAGCACGTTACTTCTAAGTGGTGCAACATTTGCCATCATGTATGTTTACTATCTATTTTAAGATAAGGTGTGTCCAATGATGAATAAAAAATTGAGCTTTCAGGAAAAGCTGCTGAAAATCACAAAGAACCAAAAGAAAAAAACGAATAAACACGTGCTGATTGCTTTACCGATCGTCATTGCTTGTACATTTCTATTTACGTTTATCGGGCAAGCAAAAGTGCCAACTGTACAAAAGAATCCAGAAAACATCCTGACCGCTTCGTTTGTCGGTGACATTATGTTTGGAAGAAACGTAGAGAAAGTAACAGACCGTTATGGAAAACAGCATCTCTTTCGCTATGCTAAACCATACTTTGATGTGTCAGATTATGTGACTGGTAACTTTGAGCATCCAGTCGCATCAGACCGGGAACAAGCGGCGCAAAAGAATATTCATTTAAAAACAGATGAGGATTCTGTCAAAGCGTTGAAGGATTTGAATTTCTCTGTATTAAACTTTGCGAATAACCATGCGGCAGACTATGGTGAAAAAGGGCTAAACAAAACGATTGATGCCTTTAAACAAGCTGACATGGATTATACAGGCGCAGGCCATAACCTTCAGGATGCGAAGCAGAACATTTCGTATAAAGAAGTAAATGGTGTCAAAATCGCTACACTTGGTTTTACTGATGTGTATGGGAAAGATTTTAAAGCAACGAATCGCCAGGCCGGTATCTTGCCAGCCGACCCATCTATCTTTATTCCGATGATTTCGCAGGCTGCTGAAAAGGCAGATGTCGTCGTTGTTCATGCTCACTGGGGACAGGAGTACAACAATGAGGTAAACGATAGACAAAGAGAATTGGCAAGAGCGATGTCTAAGGCTGGTGCTGATATCATTATCGGTGCTCATCCGCACGTTCTTGAGCCAATGGAAGTCTATAACGGCACGGCGATCTTCTATAGCTTAGGAAACTTTATTTTTGACCAAGGCTGGTCAAGAACACGTGATTCTGCACTTGTTCAGTATCATCTGAATGAAGATGGAAAAGCGACATTTGAAGTGGTCCCAATGTACATCAAAGAAGCAACACCTGCTCCGGTTAAAGCAGGATCATTTGAATCAAAATCCATTATCCGTATGCTGACAAATGGTACGAATGCGGATTGGAAAGAAAAAGACGGACACATTTTCTTTGAAGTAGATCACACTGATAAAGTTAAACACTTAAAAGAAAACGGAGGGAAAGAGAAGAAATGAAATTTCTAAAAGCAAGCTGGCCGTTTGTTGCGTTAATTTTAGTCTTTGTCTTTATGTCTGCTTTTAAATTTAGTGACAGCCTCACAGATCATGAAAAACAAAAGATCTCGGTTGAAATGCAGAAAATCGAACAACAAAAACAGTCAAAAACGGAAGCAAGTAAATAACTCTAACGAGCATAGAGGGCACGCATTGCGTGCTCTTTTTTGTCGAAAAAAGGTGTAAAAGGTTAGGTGTCATGCCGAAACTATAGAAGAAAGGAGGGGAAAGATCATGAAGTGGAAAGGAATAGTGATTGGTGGGTGCGCGCTCGTAGGGCTCATGTTCATGTCTCAATCAGAAGCAGTTGCTCAAACAGCGTCTCCTTTGCAGCAAGCGGAAAAGCTGATTGGAACACCTTATCATAAAGGAGGAACCGATCCAAAAACGGGCTTTGACGCATCAGGGTTTACGCAATATGTGTACAAGACATCAGGCGCTTTTGATTTGCCGCGGAAGGTAATCGATCAGTATCAGATTGGAAAAAAGGTATCATGGGACAAAGCCCAGCCAGGTGACCTTGTATATTTTCGAAGCCTTGAAGAAACAAAGGATATCCCGACACATGTAGGATTTTACGCTGGTAACGATCAGGTCATTCACATCACGCTTAGTCAAGGTGTGGTGAAAACAAACGTCAGCAAAAGCAAATACTGGACGGACCGATTTTATGCAGTCAAACGACTTCCCGGCACACCGGAAATCTCGGATAATCGTCTTGTGAAAGATGCGATGAAATATGTAGGTATTCCTTATGTATTTGGTGCAGCAGACCCTAAAGTTGGCTTTGATTGTTCAGGCTTTTTACAATATGTATTTGAAAAATCACTAGGGATTTATTTGCCTCGAAGTGCTGAACAGCAGTGGATGGTTGGAGAAAAAGTGGCATTAGATGATATACGTCCTGGGGATTTTGTCTTTTTTAGCAACACATATAAGCCAGGCATTTCTCATGTAGGGATGTATATTGGGGGCGACCGTTTTATTCATGCGAGCCGTTCGGAAAGTGTCACGATTTCTTATTTGTCCGAATCGTATTGGCGCGAAAAATGGACAGGTGCGAAACGATTAACGGAGCTGAAATTAGCAAAAGAAGACCCGATTGTCTCAAAAGCCGCTACGTATATTGGTGAAGTTCCTTATGTTAAAGGTGGGACGAATCCAAAGCAAGGCTTTGACACAGCAGGGTTCACACAATATGTGTATCGTGAAGTGCTTGGTATTGAGCTGCCTCGTTATGCGTCAGGTCAAGTCAAGGCAGGTACGCCTGTGAAACGGTCGGAGCTGAAGCCGGGAGATCTCGTTTTCTTTAGAGGCACGTCATTGATGCCGGCGATTTATGCAGGGTCAAATCAAGTCATTCATGTGACCGTCTCAAATGGTGTCATGCTTACGAATATAAAAACAAGTACGTACTGGAAGGATAAGTATGAGACGGCAGTTCGAATTAAAAAATAAAGAAAAAGCCCGATCAATGCTCGCATCGGACTTTTAGACTTCTCTCTAGGCGCTGATCACACAAGCGTCTTTTTTTCATGGAATTGATTTTGTAAAAGCAAATCAATAAAGTAAGCAACACCGTCTTCATGATTGCCTTTTGTCATATAAGTGCTCTTTTCTTTAATGACATCGACTGCATTCCCCATAGCAATGCGGTGGCCTGCTTCCTCAAACATGGATAGATCGTTGGGGCTGTCACCGATCGCATAAATATGTGAGCGGTCTACGCCATAATGAGCTGCGAGTTTTTTGAGAGCATGTCCTTTTCCAGACTCTTTTGGAAGAACCTCAATGATATGTTTTCCAGAAGAGGTCAATGAAAGCTCAGGCATTTCCGCGAGAAGATCTCGAGCTTCCTGTAGTTTGTTCATATCAAACGAGAAGCAGAGTAATTTATAGGTCGCTTCATTCGACCCAAAAATCTGACGAATATCATCCACTGGTTTGATGCCGAATTGTTTGAATTGAGTCATTGCCCCTTCCCATAAATCAGCTATATCTTCATTTGGATTCGCGCTTTTGATCACATCAAATTCTGCTTTCAGCTTCTCTTTTCCATCAAAAGGAGAGAGGAGCGCATCGTCCGTGTAAACCTCAAAGTAAATGTTTCGTTCTACTAAAGCCTGAGCCGCTCGTTTTCCTGCTTCTTGGTCAAGTGTGATACGGCTGAAAAGTTCGTGACCTTCTGTATGAACGGTTCCGCCGTTTGCTGCAATAATAGGAATGTCCAAATCGCCAAGCAGTTCCTTCACGTCAAAAGTCGCCCGCCCTGTACAGATGGTGACAATATATCCCGCTTCCTTCGCACGAATCAATGCTTCCCGGTTTTGAGCAGATATTTCACTTTTTGTATTTAAAAGTGTACCGTCTAAATCAATCGCAATCATTTTTTTCATCGCTGTCAAATCCTCCTTCATGCATGCAATCGCCTCTTCAAAGTATGTACGATTTCGTTCATTCTCATGAGCAATACGATGCTTGTCCTCTCTATCAAGGCTAAACAAAAATGATCGAATGATCAAGGAAATAAGCCAAAGGGGGAAAATCTACATCATCGTCAATAAGAAAAAGCGCCCCTTAGGGACGCTTTCTGTTTATGATAATTCAAGCTGCTTCTTCAATTCAGTCTTCACTTCGTTTAGCTGGTTTTGATCCAATTGGTAATAATAAACTCCGTTTGGCTGGTAATCAGAGCCTTTCAGCTGAATGGTATCAACCGATTTCAATGACGTGAGAAGTGGGAAAAGCCCGACTAGCTCTTTCATTGAAAGGTTGGTCGCGACATTATCACCAAGTGTATCAATGATATTGTCATATGACGGAATAGATGTTAACGATTTTGATTTATCAAAAATGGCTTTTAATACTTCCATTTGACGCTGCCCGCGCATTAAATCACTATCTGCTTTTCTTGTTCTCACATATGCGAGTGCTTGATCACCGTCTAGCGTATGAGTACCTGTTTGAAGCTGTACCTTGCCCTTTGTATCTTTTAGAACCTGTTTGACGACATATTCATCCTTGACGTTAATAGAGACCCCGTTTAGTTCATTGACGATCTCTTTAAATGCTTTGAAATTACTTTGGATCACAAAATCAACCGGAATATCTAGTAAATCTTCGACTGTACTCAAGGTTAAATCTGCACCGCCAAATGCGTGTGCATGTGTAATTTTGTCATAGCCATGCCCTGGAATATTCACATATGAATCCCTTGGAATGCTTAATAATTTTACGGTTTTATTTGTACGATTGACGGTTGCTAAGACCATCGCATCGCTTCGTGCTTGTTTCACTGTTTCGCCCGGTCTGCTGTCAATACCAAGCAGCAAGACAGAAAAGCTGTCTTTCCCAGGATCGAATGCTTCAATCCGTTTGACAGATTGTGCGCCACGATCTAAAGATACTTGTGCTTTTTTTGCAGCGCTTGTCACTTTATAGTAGGCATAGCCTGTGACAGAAGCGGTTGTCAGTAAAAGGATACCGACTATAAATAGAGTGACTTTCACCCATGGTTTTAAACGCTTTTTTCCTTTGCGTTTGCTTCTTGATTGATCCATATATTTTAAACCCTCGCTATGATTTTTATAGTAAAGATGTCCTTCTTTTTGCTTACAAACTAAAACAAATATACCTTAAAACGGGATATAGTGCGACGTTTTTTTCACTAACGCTTAATTGACGTTTCCTTATCGTAAAAAGTTTCAATGATACGCAAATGAAATATATTTGTCATAAAACATCGAAATGTTTGAAGTGACAGAAAGTGAGGAAAATGATTTTCCATAGAGAAACATACAGTACATACAGAAACAAAAGAGGGGTTATGAACATGAAAAATCGGAATGGATGGCTTTATTTTTTCGGCGCACTTGGCGGCGCCTTATATGGCTATGATACAGGTGTCATTTCTGGCGCCATCTTATTTATGAAAGAGGATTTAGGGTTAAACGCAATTACAGAGGGACTTGTTGTCAGCTCGATTTTAATCGGAGCGATGCTCGGTTCCTCTTTATCTGGAAAGCTGACAGATCAATTTGGGCGGAAAAAAGCCATCATCGCCGCAGCGATTTTATTTATTATCGGCGGATTTGGTACAGCCCTTGCTCCGAATACGGAAGTGATGGTCTTATTCCGAATTGTGCTAGGACTTGCTGTCGGGTGCTCGACCACGATTGTTCCATTATATTTATCTGAACTTGCTCCAAAGGAATCGAGAGGTGCACTGTCCTCATTAAACCAGCTCATGATCACATTTGGTATTCTTCTCGCCTATATTGTGAATTACTCTTTAGCGGATGCAGAGGCATGGCGCCTGATGCTTGGAATTGCGGTCGTGCCTTCTGTGCTTTTATTATGTGGGATTATGTTTATGCCAGAAAGCCCCCGCTGGCTGTTTGTCCATGGACAGGCAGACCGTGCGAAAGAGATATTATCTAAACTCAGAAAAAGTAAGCAAGAAGTGGAAGAAGACATTTCAGACATTCAACAGGCGGAAAGTGAAGAAAAAGGCGGTTTTAAGGAATTATTTGAGCCATGGGTACGCCCAGCATTAATCGCTGGTGTCGGTCTTGCCTTTCTGCAGCAGTTTATCGGTACCAATACGATTATTTACTATGCACCAAAAACATTCACAAGCGTTGGTTTTGGTAATTCAGCGGCCATTTTAGGAACCGTCGGAATTGGGGCAGTGAATGTTGTCATGACGTTTGTGGCGATTAAAATCATTGACCGTGTAGGGCGTAAAGCGCTGCTCTTATTTGGGAATGCTGGCATGGTCCTAAGTTTAATAGTCCTGTCAGTGGTCAATCGATTTTTCGAGGGGTCAACAGCTGCGGGATGGACGACTATTATTTGTTTAGGGCTCTTTATCGTCATCTTTGCTGTCAGCTGGGGTCCTGTCGTTTGGGTCATGCTTCCTGAGCTGTTTCCGGTACATGTCCGAGGAATCGGTACAGGCGTCTCTACCTTCCTCCTTCATACAGGGAATTTAATCATCTCGCTTACATTCCCAACTTTACTGAGCGCGATGGGTATTAGTAATCTTTTTCTTATTTACGCGGTCATCGGCGTAGGCGCCTTCTTGTTTGTGAAATATATGGTGACTGAAACGAAAGGGAAAAGTCTTGAAGAAATTGAAGAAGATTTAAAAAAGAGGAACCGTTCTGTCACAGGTGACGAAGGAAAAACGGTGTGAACAATGACCGGCTGCCCGCATGCAGCTGGTTTTTCTTTGTTAAACAAACGTTTAATCAAGAAAGGACAATCTCTCATCTTCTGAACGTGCTGCATATGACATACATATGGAATAGGCGGGCGAAAGGTGGAAATGAGATGAAAGGGAAAACGAGCATTGTCATCCTGACATATAATGAACTGCATTTAACGAAAAAATGTATCGACAGCATCAAGCAGCATACCCGAAGTGACCAATATGAACTCATCATCGTTGATAATGCGTCAACCGACGGGACGAAGGAATATGTGAGAGAGCTGAAAGATGTGATTTTCATAGAAAATGCAGAAAATCGAGGCTTTGCAAAGGGCTGTAATCAAGGAGCAAAAAAAGCGACTGGGGATAGCATTCTCTTTTTAAATAACGACACGATCGTCACGGAAAACTGGCTTTCTCCATTAAAAGAGGCGTTATTTGCATCAGAACGTATCGGGATGGTAGGGCCAGTCTCCAATTATGTGAGCGGTCCTCAAATGGTCGAGCCAACGTATACAGATGTAAAGGAGCTTCCAGCCTTTGCGAAGAATTATACGGCTGCAAAAAAAGGTCAGAGAACTTATGTACATCGGCTTGTGGGATTTTGTCTGCTTGTGAAAAGAGAGCTCATTGAAGAGGTGGGTTTATTTGATGAGAGGTTCGTGTATGGATCTTTTGAGGATGACGACCTTTGTTTGAGATCCTTGCTGAAGGGATATCAGCTTCAAATCGTTCACGATTCATTTGTGCATCATCACGGTCATGCAACCTTTCGAGCGAATCAAGAAACGAACATCTCTACATTGTTTGCAGAGAACAGGCTTCGGTTTTTAGATAAATGGGGCATTGATCTTAATTTGATGACCCCTCATCCGTACTTTGCGGCTCTGCTGCCTGAAGATGCTGTTTGTGTACTGGATGCGGGATGCGGCGCAGGAGCAACAGGGCTTGAACTAATGAATCGGCAGTCTGTTGACATGTACGGAGTAGAGGCTGATCCATTAAAAGCAGCCATCGCAAAGGCATATTACAAAGAAGTCATCGAGGCAAAAGCGGATGAGTACCCATGGTTAGAGAAAGAGGCTTTTTTTGATGCGGTCATTTTTTCGGATGTTTTAGAGCATGTGTCAGATCCTTGGCACATCATTGAACAAGCGCACGCATCTTTAAAGCCAGGCGGCGTGATCATTTGCTGCCTGCCCAACATGATGCATGCGGAGGTGCTTTTTCCGTTAATGACAGGGGATTTTACGTATCAAGATGTAGGAATTTTAGACCGAGGTCACCTGAGGTTCTTCACACCAAATACCATGCGTGCGCTTTTCCCAGATCATTTGTTTGAACGGGTGATTGAGCAGAGGATCAATGTTCCGATTGATCAAAACGTCCAATTGTTTTTTGACGAGGTGGCAAGAGTAGGAGCGTCACTTGGCTTTCAAACAAAAGCGTTGACTGATCAAGTGACCTTGTATCAGCTTCTCATCGTCGTGCGTAAAAAAGGCGGCTCCCCTTCGGGATAACCGCCTTTTTGCTTTACCATTTAAAGCTTTTTGTTGCACCTTCTGCACCAAAGTTCAAGATGCTGACTTTGACATCGTAATCAATAGCTGCTTCTTGGAAGAGCCTATCCCACTCGGTACCATGCTGATCCCAATAGTCAGGATATTTCATACGGAACTGCTGGTTGAAAAATATGGGATCAACGCCCACTTCTTTTTGCACATGATGGACCGCTTTTTGAATGCGTTCTTTAATTTTATGAGCAAAAATCCGCTCAAATCGTTTGATGTACTGCTCATCGAATGAGTTTTCAGGAGGATTTTGATCCTCAGACAATTTTCCATTTGTTTGTATGTTAATTTTAAAGGATACCTTTCCATCTTTCAGATAGGGCTCGACCTTCGTTTTTGCTTTTTTAATTTCATACGTTATCGGATAACCTTTGTAGGTGGCAGGTACAACGCCGCCTGAGATACGGTCCATCACCCAGTTTAAAGATTGGACATCATTTGCTGGGATAAAATCGATCAGCTTACGTGTTTTTCCGTGAATGATGCCTGCTCCATCATAAATAAGTTCACCGTCTATCGCATCTACACTTTGCACAAGGAAGCTAACGCCCATCTGAAAGTAATCAGACGCCCGGCCAATACGTGTTGGCGGTACGATCTTTCCGTTAAAGCTTCGATTTTTAGATGTTTCGAAGATATGCTCAACTGGGACCTTTTGCTGTGATTTCAATTTTTGGTTGACGACTTTTGACGCATCTCCTCGTGTCACGAGGAGATAGCTGCTGCGCCGAACCTCATCATCTCGAATAAAATGATTGAGTGTTCCTTGAATATCGTGATGCTCCGCCTGAGTTTTACCAAACAAAAAGATTTTCAAGTGATCACTATAGATCGGCGGGTCCTTCAAGGCGACATTACTGACAGCCTCCAGCACATTTTTTCCCTTCGAGACAACATTCACATAGCTGGGAGAATCGGCTTCTTGTGTTCCGCCTGTTTTCGGTACAAGGTTTTGGTAGGTCAGCTTAACGCCATCCTCGTCTTCCTCGTCAATACCAACACCGCGTACAAACGATAGTTTTTCAATATCCTTTAAATCCCAGCATCCTGCTGATAGAAGAAAAAGGCAGCAGGAAAAAAAGAATAACAGTACACGCCTTCCTCTCATGCAGAACGACCTCCCCATTTTTTGCGTATCATCAGCAGAACAGCTGTAATAAAAGGAATGGCTAAAACCGCGAACAATGCGTAGCCGAGTAAAGTAGAGTAGTAAAAGACTTCATTGATATTTTTCGGAAATAAAGAGAGGGCAGAGGTAATCAAAAACAGCAGCCAAAGCAGTCTCGTTACATTGGTCGTCTTAAAGACTGTGTGGCATCCTTTAATGGCAAATTGGAAAAAGCCAAGCATGCAAATAAACTGCTGGCACGTCCAGATCGTCAGTAAAAAAATATCAAATCTTTCAATGAAGACCCCTTCAAGTTCTAGTGCTTGAATGAGTGAGACAGTGGGCCAGGTGAGGGATTTTGTTTCTCCCACTGTCATGGAGCCAATCACAATAAAAAGTGTGAGCGAGTACACGAGGGTTGTAATTCCAACTCCAATGGCAGCGGCCCATTTCGCCTTCGACCATTTGTCTTTATAAATGAGTGGTACAACAAACAAAATGACCTCAAAGCCTGTAAATTGAATAAATGTTTGAGAGAACAAATTACTGAAATCTTTAAACCCGTGCGCCATGACAGGACGTAAATAATCAAAATCAAATATTTTCAGACAAAACAGCATGAGCCCAATGTAAATGATCAAGGCGATGGGATAAATGTACGTGACCATTTTGACGACTGGAAAGATACCACTTTTCAAATGATAGATCGCCACGAGAAGAAAAATCATCACAATCACTGCCATGGGAGTCGATTCCAGCAGGAAAAATTGGACAACTTCCCCGAGTACACGCGCTTCAAAACCGACAATGCCTAGTAAATAGGCAATCAGCATTAAATTAAAGAACGTGCCAATGATGGCACCGGCTCCTTTTCTATTTGACTCAAAAATAGTATCCGGCGCATTTTTTTCAGCAATCCATCCTAACAAAAAAGCAACGAAAGCAAAGATGACTCCCTGTATTAATACAATGATCCAGCCATCAGGGAATCCTGAATTGGCAGAACTGCGAGGAATGGTTAAAATTCCAGCGCCTATCATTGTAGAGCTGCACAGAATGGTGACTTGTAACAATGATAGCTTCTCAGCTCTGTACATCGTTTAATCTCCTTGTCTTTTGAGATTTTTTATTTTTGCTGTTTTCGGTCTCGATTTAAATAGCCCAATTGGTAAACGTACGTACGTATCCTTTAAATCTGAAAACGGTGAAGACAAAACAGGTGTGAAATAGTCAAAACCAAAGGTCTTTAATTGCATCAGGTGACAAAGCACAAATAAATAACACATGATTAAGCCATATAACCCAAACATCGCTGAACTGAAAATAGCCATAAACCGCAAGATGCGTAGCGGGAAACTAAAGTCATAGGATGGTGCCGTAAAGTCAGCAAGTGCAGTCAGCGACACAATAATCACCATTAAGGCACTGACAATATTGGCTTGGACAGCCGCCTGACCAATGATGACGCCGCCAATGAGCCCAATTGTCTGCCCGATGGCTCTAGGAAGCCGAAGTCCAGCTTCCCGCAGCAGCTCTATCGTAAAAGACATAAGAATCGCCTCAACAACAGGAGGGAACGGAACATTCTGCCGGCTGCCTGCGATGGTGAGTGCCATCCGTGTGGGTAATAAGCCTGGATGATAAGAGACAAGTGCAATGTAAAGCCCAGGTAAAAAAATCGTGAGCAGCACGGCGATATAACGGAGTAAACGTAAAAGAGTCGCGCTAGTCCATCTCTGATAATAATCTTCAGGTGATTGCATCAAGGCTGTAAAGGTCATCGGTAAAATGAGCGCAAAAGGAGTGCCATCGAGTAAAATTGACACTTTTCCTTCAAGCACAGATGCAATCACTCGGTCAGGACGTTCTGTATTTTGAATCTGCGGAAAAATGGAGATGTGGCTGTCCTCAATTAGCTGTTCAATATAGCCGGTTTCAGGGATGTCATCCATTTTGATTTCGGTCATACGTGATAAAACATCTTCTACTAATTTAGGGTCAACAATATCACGAACGTACACAAGGGCTGCGGACTTCTTATTGCGAGTACCTACATTTACCTTTTGAATGACAAGGTTTGGGTCGTTTGCCCGCTCACGGATCAAAGCCGTGTTTTTTTCAAGATTTTCAATAAAACCGATCCGAGGCCCTCTTACAAGGACTTCCGATTGTGGCTCTTCTACTTCTCTAAATTGAAAAAGGTTCGTTTGGAGCGCAAGTGCTTGAGTCGCGCCATCTACAAATAAAATAGCCCTGCCGTTATATAACTGCTCGATGGCAAGGTTCATATCCTCCAGCACGTCATTTTGGATGCCAAAGAACGTTTTAGACAGGGCTGGAAGCGTACTAGAATCAACCTCGGTGATAGCCAGTTCCTTTTGCATGGGTGAAATGATTTGTTTGGAAATCATCTCAAATTCTGTGAGTCCTTCAACGTACATGAGACATGCAGAGATAGCAGAAGGGCCAAATGAAAATGAGTGGAACACGATATCATCACTTTTCCCAGCAAAGCTTTTGACGCGCTTGATGACGGACGCTATATCTTGTTCAATACGACTTTTCATAATACCTCACCCTCATGTCATGTTTTTTATAGAGTGACTCGGATGGTGGAGAATTATGCAAATAGAAAAAAGAGAATCCCTGCAAATAGGAATTCTCTCGTCTGTTTATCTCGCAAGCCAGCCGCCATCAACCGCTAAAATATGACCGTTCATATAATCGGAGGCTGGTGAGCTAAGGAAAACAGCCGCACCGGCTAGATCCTCAGGCTTTCCCCAGCGCCCGGCAGGGATTCGTTTGAGAATCTCTTCATTTCGATTCTCATCGTCCCGAATGGCTTGCGTGTTATTGGTCGAAATGTAACCAGGAGCGATCGCATTCACTTGTATATGCTGGTTCGCCCATTCGTTTGCAAAAGCCTTCGTCAGCCCTGCGACTGCGTGTTTACTTGCTGTATAAGCGGGGACAAAGACGCCGCCTTGAAACGATAGAAGGGAGGCGATATTGACGATTTTCCCTTGCCCATTTTTCAGCATCTGCCGCCCAACCCTTTGGGTGAGGAAAAAGAGACTATTGATATTCACATCCATGACCGTATGCCAATCTTCCTCTGAATAATGAGCGGCCTGCTCTCTTTTAATGGTGCCAGCATTATTGATTAAAATATCGATCGTATGCTTTTGTAACATGGCATCGACAGCCTGCTTTGCAGTTTGAGGGTCGGAAAAGTCAACCTGAACCGCCTGAAACGAGCGGCCCGCCTGTTCGACTAGCGCTTTCGTTTCCTCAAGCGGTGTGTGGTGGTATGTGCCAATAATATCTGCGCCTGACCTGGCAAGCGCCACAGCAATGCCCTGCCCAATGCCGGTTCCAGGACCTGTCACAAGGGCTGTTTTGCCTTCAAGAGAAAAGAGGGACGCTACATAGGATGCTATCGTCATCACATTACCTCAGCTGGTCCATTGGGATAAAGTCCATATCTTTAAACGTATAGTTCTCGCCCGCCATCGCCCAAATAAATGAATAATTCGCTGTACCCGAGCCTGAATGAATGGACCAGGCAGGAGAAATGACCGCTTCCTCATTGGCCACAACGAGGTGTCTTGTTTCAGATGGCTCCCCCATAAAATGAAAGACACGAGCATCTTCTTCGATATCAAGATATAAGTACACTTCCATACGTCGATCATGAATATGAGCGGGCATCGTATTCCACGTGTTATTGGTTTCCAGCTGAGTGATTCCCATCATGAGCTGACAGCTTTGGATGCCGTTTGCGTGGATGACTTGATACAGGTTTCGTACGTTTGAAGCAGACGCTTCCCCTAAGTGATTCGGTGTTAATTCAGCGATAGCTGCTTTTTGCGTAGGGTACGCTTGATGAGCCGTGGCGGATACAAGATAGAACTTGGCTCCCTCGCCGGATGAACTAGCAAACTGTACATCTTCGTGTCCAAGCCCAATATATAAGAAATCTTTGTGCTCCAGTACAAAGGCTTCACCATCGACAGTGACTGTTCCTTGACCGCCGACATTTACAATGCCGATTTCTCGTCTTTCAAGGAAATATTCTGTACGTAGAAAGTCGCCGGCATCTAATTTGAGCGGCTCTGTAGATGGCATGACTCCGCCAATCACCACGCGGTCCTCATGTGAATAGTAGAGCTTTAATTCACCGCTGACGAATAGTGTAGGAATATGAAAATGACGACGAAGTTCCTCTGTTGTAAAACGTTTGACCTGCTCAGGATGTACAGCATAACGATTTTCCATTTGAAATAAGCCTCCCTTTCCATCTGAAACAAAGTGTGGGTATTTTATTTGGTATCGGTTTCAAGGAAAATTTTAGAGGAAAAAGAGCATGCCGTCAACCGTTATTTTGAAATCGCTTTCTTTTTGTTTATTTAAATGGTTTTTTGTCATCTCCAAGCAAAAAAATCTTCTGGAATTCAAGAAATTATGATATGCTCTTTTTAAGTTATTTGAAATCGGTTTCGAAACAAATGAGAAGACATTGATTGTGGGAGTTTTTTGAATGAAAGAGAAAAAGCAAACGAAAGTGACCATCAACGAAGTGGCCGCTTATGCAGGTGTTTCAAAATCAACTGTATCCAGATATATCAATGGCAGAACAAATGAAATTTCTACTGAAAAGGTCAAAAAAATTAAAAAAGCCATTGAGGAACTGCATTATCGTCCGAGTCAGCTCGCACAAGGTTTGAAAGTAAGAAAAAGCAAGGTCATTGGGTTCATTGTAGCCGACATTACGAACCCATTCTCTGTAGCGACACTTCGCGGAGTCGAAGAAATTTGTGATGAATATGGATACAGCATCATGGTATGCAACACAGATAACCGACCAGAAAAAGAACGAGAAATGCTCCTCAAGCTGAATGCACATTATATTGAAGGGCTCATCATCAATACGACAGGTCAGAACAATGACATTCTGCAGGATTTGAAGGAAAACGGTGTGCCGATTGTCCTTGTTGACCGGAAATTACCTGAACTAAAAGTCGACACAGTGACAACGAATAACCGTGATATCACCATCCAGTTGCTTCAACAAATGTATGAGAAAGGCTATGAGCACATCGCCTTCTTTACTGAACCGGTCGATGGAATCAGTCCTCGTGAAGAACGAAAAGAAGCATATGAACAGACAGCCATGAGTAAATATAAGAAGCCGCTCATTGCAGAAATTGATTTGAAACAAAAGGAACAACTGCGAGAAGAGATTGTCCATTTTGTACAATCAAGCCAGCAAAAAAAAGCGATTTTAGCAGCCAATGGATTACTTATGCTGAAGCTGATCAGTGAGCTTGTAGAACTCGGGTTAAAGATTCCAGAAGATATAGGCATCGCCGGCTTTGATGATACAGAATGGTATAAGCTGATTGGGCCTGGAATCACAACGGTTGCCCAGCCATCTCATGAAATGGGGAAAGCCGCCATGCAAAAAATCAAGACTCGGCTTGAAGGGGATGAAAGTGCGCCCCAAACCATTCAGCTTGATGGAGAAATCATTGTAAGAAAATCCTTATAAACAGCCAGAGAAGAGTATACATACGTGAATGCTCTCTCTTTTTCAACTAATTTGAAACCGGTACCAAGAAAGGGGAGAAATGAGTGAAAGCATTGGATGCGGTCACATTTGGGGAATCAATGGCGATGTTTTACGCAAAAGAAGCCGGAGAGCTTCATCAAGTGCATACATTTCAAAAGGCGCTTGCTGGTGCCGAAAGTAACGTGGCAGTCGGTTTGGCGAGGCTAGGTTTTGATGTGGGATGGATGAGCAAAGTCGGAGCAGATTCACTTGGCACATTTATTTTAGAAGAGCTTCAAAAAGAAGGAGTCGATACAAGTGCAGTGATCCGATCAAATGATGGGGCTCAAACAGGGATATTACTTAAATCCAAAGTGATGGATGGAGATCCTGACGTCACGTATTATCGCAAAGGCTCTGCTGCGAGCACAATGAGTCCTAGCGACTTTCCCGCGAATTATTTCAAACAGGCAGGACATCTCCATATGACAGGTATTCCACCTGCATTATCCAATGAAATGAGAGCGTTTTCTTTTCATGCTCTTCAAAAGATGAAAGAAGCAGGCAAAACCATTTCATTTGATCCAAACCTTCGGCTGCAGCTATGGGAAGAGGAGGAAGATATGATCCATACAGTGAATCAGATCGCTTTTCAAGTAGATTGGTTTTTTCCGGGGCTTGCAGAAGGGCAAAGGCTCACAGGCTATCACGAGCCGGAAGAGATTGCCGATGTTTATTTGCAAAAAGGCGTCAAGCTTGTGGTCATTAAGCTCGGTGCAGAAGGTGCCTTTTATAAAAGTGCAGCCAGTCAGGGGATTGTGAGCGGCTTTTATGTGCCAAATGTCGTGGATACAGTCGGTGCCGGTGATGGGTTTGCCGTGGGGGTTATCAGCGGTTTACTGGACGGTTTATCATATGAAAAATCTGTGACAAGAGCCAATGCTGTAGGGGCTCTTGCGGTGATGTCTCCAGGCGATAAGGACGGCCTGCCTACTCGGGAAGAGCTTCAGGCCTTTATGAAAGACGCCAAACGATATCAGAGACGGGAATATATGAAGGGGGACGAAGGATATGGGAAAGTCAGCAAGTTTGAGCGTTAAAGAACGTCTCGCGGCTTGTAAGCTGATCGCAGTGGTGAGAGCGGGGAGCGAAGCAGAAGGCATTAAGATCATAGAGCGTTTAAAGAAAAAGGGCGTTCGTGCCATTGAAGTGACGTATACCACGCCCAATGCGGAACGCATCATCGCATCCTTTCAGCATGAGCAAGATCTGATTGTAGGAGCGGGCACAATCACCACCCTTCAGCAGGCGCAATCAGCCATTGACGCAGGCTCGCAATTTATTGTCAGTCCAGGATATCTTCCTGTCATTGGAGAGCATCTCTCATTTCACGACACACTCTATGTACCAGGTGTCCTCACCCCAAGTGAAATCATGCAGGCAAAAGCAGCTGGATACTGCTTGCTCAAACTTTTTCCAAGCGGCTCCTGCGGTTTATCCTATATGAAAAACTTACAAGGCCCATTTCCAGACATTGAATTTATTCCAACGGGGGGGATTCATCCAGCTGATGTGCCACAATGGCTGAAAGCAGGCGCAGTGGCTGTAGGTGTCGGAAGTCAGCTGGAGAGCAGTACAGCAGAAGAATTACAAGCGGTTCTTTCTTCATAAATAGGCGCTATCAAATGAACAACTGGCAGATGGATGCCGGTTGTTTGTTCGTTTATCTGACATAACAGCAGGTGAATGCTGACTCTTCACGTACAATGATCGTGAAGGAGTGATAGATGTGTACATTCAACAAGATACACTCACGGATGGACAAATAGAGCAGCTGATTACCGCTCATATAGAAGAAATGAAAGAGCATTCCCCGCCAGAAAGCATTCATGCCCTTCCGTTAGCTGATTTGAAAAAGCAAGATGTCACAGTGTGGAGTGTGCGGGATGGAGAGGAGCTTCTTGGCTGCGGAGCGTTAAAGGAGCTGTCTAGTGATCACGGCGAAATCAAATCCATGAGGACCGCAGCTCACCATATGCGAAAAGGTGTAGCAAGGTATATGCTGAACCATCTTCTCCAAGAGGCAAAAAGGCGCGGCTATTCACGTATCAGCTTAGAGACAGGTGCGATGTCTTTCTTCGAGCCAGCAAGAAAACTATATGAGAGTGTTGGGTTTTATATTTGTCCGCCTTTCGGTTCATATCACGAAGATCCAAACAGTTTATTTATGACAAAGGAATTATAGAGGTTGAGAGAGTATGCTTATAAGCAGCTCTTTTTTTATGCGCAATTTTTGAAAGGGGGAGGATGTGGTGAAAGTATCAAAGTGGATCGGGGTGGGCGCCTTTCTCACTTTTTGTGTCGTATCTGTCATTTTTTTAACATCATTAGGTCAAGATTTATTTAAAATTGAAAACGCTTCCGGAAAAGCGTCAACAACCTATCAATATCACTTTGTCCTTGTACCGGAGGAGCTTGATAACGAATATTGGCAGCTAGTACAAAAGGGAGCTGCTGATGCGGCAGCCGCTCATCGCGTGTATTTAGAATATTTGGGTCCGAAGCAAGCCGATATAGACGACCATTTGAAAACCATTGATATGGCAATCGCAGGGCATGTCGATGGCATTATGACACAGGGACTTGATGCGAAAAAATACAAACCGCTTTTTCAGAAGGCGAGGGAAAAGGGCATTGATGTTGTCACCGTTGATACGGATGCAGAGGGGAGCAAGCGTCAAGTGTATGTAGGCACGGACAATTATTATTCTGGCTTTATCGCAGGACAGGCACTCATCGCAGATACAAAAGGCGAACAGTATGTAGGAATTGTCACAGGCAGGCTTGATGCCGTTCATCAAAAGCAGCGCGTCAAAGGGTTTCGAGATGCCGTCGCCGCTGAAAAACGCATTCATATTGCTGGAATAGAAGAATCAGCCATTACCAAATCAGGGGCCTCCGGTGCCGCGTATAAACTATTAAACGATCATGCGAAGCTCACCGCATTTTACGGCACGAGTGCATTAGATGGTGCAGGGATTATTCAAGCAACAGCGCAATATCAATCGTCCGCAGATATCTATGTACTCGCATTTGATACGTTGCCAGATACGATTCAGGCGCTCGATGATGGAGAGATTGATGCAGTCGTTGTTCAGCACCCTTATGAAATGGGCTATCAAGCAGTGGAATCGCTTGTGCGTTTGCAAAAAGGTGAAAAAGAAGAACCGCTTCAGTACACAGGAACGAGTGTGATTCGGCGCGAGGATCTGCCGCTGCAGCAAACAGACAGAAGGCAGGGGGTGCAGCCGTGAGAAGGATTCGAAGTAAATTGCTACTGGCATTTTTGACCCTTGTGTTCCTTGGCAATGTGGCCGCTTTTTTCGTCTATTGGAGCAGCTCGAATATCACATCAGAATATAGCAGAAGCTTTCGTTCTTTTCTCCTGCTTAATGATATATCGACAGAGGCAAAAACGATGTATGAAAAGGTCAATGCGTATGCGATTGAAAAGGATCAGCAGTTTGCCAAAGAATATCTAGCTTCAAAACAAAAAATGAAATCCTACGACCAGGCATTGCGAAAAGATGCCGGGCTTCATGCGGCCATTCCTTCTATCGAAAAATACCAATATATGATGCGGACGCTCATCAATGAAAGTGATGCGACCATGACACATGTAAAAGAAGGGAAAATCAAAGAATATGCAGCAAGTGTGAAGGAAGTAAGAACCGTCTCCTCCTACATACAAGAGCAAACGATGACCCTGCTTGATGATGAATTGTCTGAGTATCAAGTACTTTATCAATCTCTGCAAAAAAGACACCAAACCTATGCGCTCTTTACCTTATGTTTGTTTACGCTGTCCATTGGGGTCGCCTTATGGATGGCGTATATGATTGCTGGCGGGATATCAAGACCGATCGTCCATCTTTCTCGAAGCGTAAAGGAAGTATCAGAAGGAAACTTTGATGGAGCGAACTTGCATGTCACCTCAAAGGATGAAATTTCTGTATTAAATGAGGCTTTTCAGCGAATGCGACAAGAGATGAAAATGATGATTGAAGAGATGAAACAAAAGGCAGCCTTAGATCAAAAAATCAAAGACATGAAGCTGAAAACGCTGCAAAACCAAATGAACCCACATTTTTTATTTAATACCTTAAACATCGTCTCACGCATGGCTTACTTAGAATCAGCGGATGCCACATCGAGGTTGATCCAATCTGTTTCCACTCTCATGCGTTATTCGCTGTCAGCTCTCAGTGCATCCGTTACGCTCGAACAAGAAGTAAAAGTGGTCAAAGAATATTTTCATATACAAGAAACGAGATTTGCCGATCGTATCACATGCAAAACGATCATAGATGAATCGTGTTTATCTGTACATATCCCAAGTCTCACCTTACAGCCGCTTGTTGAAAATGCCTTTATTCATGGCGTCGAACCAAAGGAGGAAAACGGGCTTGTCGAACTCTCGATCTATCAAGAAGGCGGCTATGTGATGATTCGGATTCGGGACAATGGGATGGGAATCAACGAACAAGAGAAAAGGAGATTGCTATCAGAAAAAGAAGAGGAAGATCCAAACATCTTGAGTAAAGGGCACTCGACAGGGATCGGTCTTCGCAATGTGATGTCAAGGCTGCATTTGTTTTATGGGGTAAAAGATGCCCTGCAAATTGACTCAAAGCCAAACGAAGGCACCACCATTCAATTGGCTATTCCGATAAAGGAGGGACCATCATGCTGAACGTGCTGATTGTGGATGATGAAAAAATAGAACGGCTAGCGATGCGGAAGTTCATGACGGATTGGCTTCCAGAGTGTCATATCGCAGGAGAAGCTGAAAATGGAAAGAAAGCGGTTGAATTCGTGCGAACTGAGCCCGTTCATCTTGTGCTCATGGATATTCAGATGCCGGGAATGGATGGACTCACAGCGATCAAGCAAATCAAAGCGAGCAGCCCTCATACAAAATTTATTATGCTGACAGCCTACGATACGTTTGATTATGCCAAGCAAGCGATGCAGGAAGGGGTGAAGCAATACCTCGTCAAACCGGCTGACAAAGATGAAACCATCGCCGCCATTCGCACGGTTGCGGCAGAGATTCAGCAGGAGTCGTCTGAGCGGCAGGCGATGGCGGCCGGTCAGCAGTCAAATTGGCTCGAAGCTCATGTCATAAACGGTCAATCCTATACCTCAACGGAGTTTCAACAACTGTTTCATGAATTCGAAGCAGGTCTTGTCATCGCTGTACAGCGGACAATCGGGGATCAGCTGTTGATTGATTTACAGACATCTTCCCTTTTTCATACGGTGCCGATTCAGGTGAGTGGTGAGCTGTTTACATGTCTTATTTATCGTCACCAAGCGCCTGGTCAGTTAAAGGCAGATGTCCTGCAGGCGATTCGAACTGCCACAACAAACGATCAGCCTTCACCTGTCGTTGGCATAGGACACCCGGTCTCAAATCCGCTTTATCTTCAGAAAAGTGCAGCAGAGGCGAAGCTTGCCTATTATCAGCGGAAAAAGAGCCCCGGCGTTGTTCGTTATGGTTTTTACCAAACAGAAGAACAGTCTCATCCATTGATCCATCTGCCTGAGCTTGCAGACGATATGATGCAGGCAATGGAAGAAGGGAGAAGAGAGGATGCGCTCGCTTTATTCGATGCCTTTGAGCTAGAGGGGGCGACCCTGTCACAACTAAAAGAGCTGCTGATTTTATTTAAATCACGGCTCCGAACAGACTGGCCAATATTAACGATCAGCACCGCTGCTGAATGCCGTCAGTGCTGTGAATATTTATTTGACGTGTACGAAGCAAGAAACCAGACTGTGAATGATATCGAGCGGGCAAAGCGCTACATCAAAACGCATTTTTGTGAACAGATCACGCTGGAGCAGACTGCCGCCTATGTTGATTTAAGTCCAACCTATTTCACAAAACGGTTTAAAGACGAGACAGGGCTGACATTTAAAGAGTATGTGACGACCTGCCGGCTGGATAAAATCAAAAAGCTTCTCAAAGACAGCTCGCTTAGTTTAAAAGAAATTACCTATCAGGCAGGATATACAGACCCCAATTACGTCAGCCGTGTGTTTAAGAAGATGGTGGGTTGTTCAACGAAGGAATATCGAAAACAGACCGTAAAAAAATGAAGAATTTCATAAAAAAGTGAAGAAGTTTGCCTAAAAAAAAGAAAGGATCTGCCATTATACTTATTATGATAACGCTTACAAAATGAGGATGGGGGATCAATCATGAAGGTTAAATTAGGCTTTACGCTGTTAGTACTCTGTATGCTTATCGTCACTGCCTGTAGTTCATCGACGAGCTCAGATGCGAAAAAAGAGGGCGGAGCAGAGAAGCTCGACATTTTCTCTTGGTGGACTGGAGCAGGTGAGGAGGACGGACTGAAAGCACTCATTCAATTGTTTGAAGAGAAAAATAAAGACATCCCAATTGAAAATGCAGCCGTCGCAGGTGGTGCTGGTACAAATGCAAAGGCTGTTCTGACTAGCCGGATGCAAGGAAATGACCCGCCAGCTACATTCCAAGTACATGGCGGAGCGGAGCTGAATGAGAGCTGGGTCGCAGCAGGCAAAATGGAGCCGCTGGATGATCTATATGAAAAAGAAGGCTGGAAGGACAAATTTCCAGAATCACTCATCGACCTTGTCAGCAAAGATGGGAAAATCTATTCAGTACCAGTGAATATTCACAGGGGCAATGTGCTTTGGTATAACAAGAAGGTATTTGACGATGCAGGCTTAGAGCCACCAACGACCTTTGATGAATTTTTCAAAACAGCAGATGCATTAAAGAAAAAAGGCATTACACCGCTCGCACTTGGGGATAAAGAGCCTTGGGCAGCAACACATTTGTTTGAGAGTGTGCTGCTCGGCGTTTTAGGCGCTGATGGATATCAAAAGCTTTGGGCTGGCGACATGAAAATGGATGACGCAAAAGTGAAGGAAGCGGCAGATATTTTTGGACGTATGCTTGAATACGTCAATGATGATCACAGCTCTCGTAACTGGCAGGATGCCTCGCAGCTCGTAGCAAAAGGGGAAGCTGCAATGAATGTCATGGGCGACTGGGCGAAGGGGTACTTTGTGAATGATCTGGATCTGAAGGTGAATAAAGACTTTGGATACGTGGCGACTCCTGGCACAGAGGGAAGCTTTATGGTGATCACCGATACATTTGGACTGCCGAAGGGCGTGAAACAGCCAGAAAACGTGAAGAAATTCTTATCTGTCTTAGGATCTGTGGAAGGACAGGATGCATTTAATCCGCTGAAGGGATCGATTCCAGCACGTGTGGATGCAGATGTTTCTAAATATGATGAATACGGAAAATCGGCGATGAAGGCATTTAAAGAATCAAAGCTGGCGCCGTCTCTCGCACATGGTTCAGCTGCTGAAGAAGGGTTTGTGACAAAAGCGAATCAAGCCGTCAATATCTTCGTCACACAAAAAGACAGCAGCCAGTTTGTTTCATCTTTAAAAGATTCAATGAAATAAAGACGAGGAGGCGGCGACTAAGCACCGCCTCTTTTTTAAAAAGGAGTGTAGCTTCATGCGTATGGATACATCGCCGATCACAAAAGCAGCAACACCCAAAGTCAAACATGTGCGGAAAAAATGGAGTGGGGATCAGCTGCTTGCGCTTCTATTTTTAGCCCCGTCGGCTGTTTTATTATTCATCTTTGTTTACGGCTTTATTGGCTGGACAGGGTATGTGTCATTATCAAATTGGACCTCGCTTGTTCCTGATTTCTCTTTCGCAGGTCTTCAAAACTATATGATGCTGTTTCAAGATTTCCGCTTTCAGTCAGATCTTCGAAACACGGTCTTTTTCACTCTATTCTTTATTGGAGCCGTTATTGCCTCTGGGCTCGCACTTGCGATTTTACTAGATCAGAAGATCAAGGGTGAATCTCTATTTCGGAATTTATTTTTCTTTCCAATGGCCCTTTCCTTCGTTGTGACAGGGGTCGTCTGGCAATGGATTTTAAACCCGTCCACAGGGGTGAATCTATTTTTAAAGACGCTTGGTATCCAGCCTAAGTGGTACACGGATACGAACATTTTAGCTGGATTTGTCTGGGGGAAAATTGAGTTTGGTGTCCCTGCAGCAATGATTGCAGTCGTGATTGCAGCTGTTTGGCAGATGACTGGATTTTCTCTAGCAATGTATTTGGCGGGTTTGAGAGGCATTCCAGAGGAAGTAAGAGAGGCTGCTAGAATGGATGGCGCAACCGAGTGGCAGATTTACTGGAAGATTATTTTTCCTCTATTAAAACCGATTACTGCAAGTGTCATTATCATCATGGCTCATATTTCATTAAAGATTTTCGATTTGATTTACTCGATGACAGGACCGGGTGCAAACTTTGTCACAGATGTTCCGGGCGTTTACATGTTTGAAATGACCTTTAGAGGAAACCATTATGCAGGCGGTGCCGCCATCGCGATTGTGATGCTGATCTCTGTTGCGGTCTTTATCGTGCCATATCTCCTGTCGAGCCGGAAGGGGGCGTCATCATGACAGCTAGATGGTTTGTCCGTCCAGTCCTTTATGCTTTATTGATTTTGTGCAGTCTGTTTTTTCTGATGCCAGTCTATGTCATGCTCGTCACAAGCTTGAAGCCATTAGGTGAAGTGACCCTTGAGAAAATGTGGGCGCTGCCGTCAACACTCGATTTTTCAAGCTATCAAATCGCATTTGAAAAGCTAGCGCCCAATTTAATGAATTCTCTTTATCTAGTCATTCCGGCTACCTTATTGTCAGCTGTCTTAGGGGCGATGAATGGCTATGTCCTATCAAAATGGCGTTTCAAAGGATCAGAAGTGGTCTTTACGCTGATGCTGTTTGGAATGTTTATTCCATATCAAAGTATCCTCATTCCACTCATTCAATTTTTACGCGAAGTCGGATTGTATAATTCGATTCCAGGTTTGGTGCTTGTCCATGTCGTATATGGACTCCCAATCACAACGCTCATGTTTAGAAACTTCTATGTGAGCATTCCTGATGAAATGATTGAATCGGCAAAAATGGACGGCGCAGGGTTTATCGGGATTTTCAGACATATGATTCTTCCGCTTTCGATCACAGGATTTGTTGTAGTCGCCATTTGGCAGTTCACAAATGTGTGGAATGAGTTCTTATTTGCAGTCACGATGACCACTGCGGAGCATCAGCCAGTGATGGTTGCCTTGCAAAATCTATCGGGCAGTCAAATTGTGCAATGGAACGTCCAAATGGCAGGGGCAATATTGGCCGCATTGCCGACACTCTTGGTCTATATTCTGCTCGGAAAATACTTTGTCAAAGGGCTTCTCGCAGGCTCTGTTAAAGGATGAAACATTTTAGTGTTATCGTTTTCATTTGGTGTACTGAAAGGATTGACTTCTCTTTAGATAGCGTCATAATAAAAGTTGAGACTTGCTAGTTTTCATCAAGCCTTACAAGGATTATCAAAGGGTAGCAAAGGGAGGAGTCATCCTGAATGAAGCAGTCACCAATTTTTTTACTGCCTGAATTGAAGGAGAGAATATGGGGAGGTACAGCCTTAAGAGATCAATTTGGCTATGATATTCCTTCTGATCAAACGGGAGAATGCTGGGCAATTTCTGCTCATCCAAACGGACCAAGTGTCGTGCAAGACGGTCCATATAAAGGGAAAACGCTGATCGAACTATGGGACAATCACAGAGAATTGTTCGGGGGAATAGAAGGCGATCGATTCCCGCTGTTAACCAAAATTTTAGATGCAAACCAGGACTTATCCGTTCAAGTTCATCCAGATGATGATTATGCGGAAAGACATGAAAATGGCGAGCTTGGAAAAACAGAGTGCTGGTATATCATTGACTGCAAAGAAGGAGCAGAAATGATCTATGGGCACAATGCAAGAACAAGAACTGAGCTTGTGACCATGATGAACAGTGGAGATTGGGAAGGTCTTTTACGTCGTGTGAAGATAAAGCCTGGTGATTTTTATTATGTGCCAAGCGGTACCATTCATGCGCTTTGCGAAGGAACGCTTGTCCTCGAAACGCAGCAAAGCTCAGATACCACCTATCGGGTATATGATTATGAACGAAAAGATCAGAATGGCAATGAACGTGAACTTCATTTTGCGCAAGCCATTGATGTCACAACGGTTCCCCATGTAGACGGGTATGCAGATGAATCAGTTGAAACACGCCGTGGGCTGACCATTCGAACGTTTGTTGAAGCAGAGTATTTCTCTGTGTATAAATGGGAAATTGATCAAGCAGTGGAGCTTTCGCAAGATTATTCATTTTTGCTGTGCAGTGTAATTAGCGGGGAAGGGGCTCTAACGCATGATGGACATACATATCCATTGCCTAAAGGAGCTCATTTTATCCTGCCAGCTGAAACAGGAAGCTTCTCAATTGAAGGAACTTGTGAGCTGATTGTATCGCATATATAAAGAAAAAGAGGACTTTGAAGGGGTCCTCTATTTTTCTATTGCATAAATGACTTGAAAGAGTACTTGTTTTTGTCGATAAAGAGATTAGTAGACTATTATGCAAAGTAAGAGAGGGACAGTGAACGTGAAAAAAACCATCAAGATTATGTTACTCGCAGCTGCCTTTGGTATGACAATACAGACGGGCAAAGAAGTGCAAGCAGCCTCCTATGTCGATCAATCCATTTACACGATGAACACCTCAAAGGTATTTACAACAGAATCAGAAGTAAAAAAAGCAGTGGAAACATTGAAGAAGGACAAAAAGTGGACAGCCACTTATCAAACCTCAGGAAACACGTCGACCTATCAGCTCACTGCCTCAGGATATGAGTCACAAGCAGCAGCGAGTGCAAGTGCAGCTGCATTAAAAAAAGAGACGGGTATGAGCGGTACGGTGTCGCCAGTAGGTGACCGCCTTCCATTACAAAAGGTCGTATCTGACCCCGTCAATGATGAAGCTCAGGCGAAAAAGCTCTCACTCGAGCTAACGAAAACATCAGGACTCAATAGCACCTATGAAGTTATCAATCAAAGCAGACCTTCTTATCAGGTCATTTCAGGGACCATTGATTCTGAAACGAAAGTCAAAAATATTCAAACCGAATTACAAAAGCAGGCCGGTGTCACTAGTACATACCAAACTGAAAACAAAGCAGGCACTGTGTATCAGCTGATTTCAGGCGGTATCGTTGGGCAAAGTAAGGCGAATACGATCCTGCAAGGCTTTCAAAAAGAGTCTGGTTTAAAAGCGGTGCTTCAAACGGTGACAGCAGGCAAGCCATATTACATCGTCACATCAGCTGCACAAGCGAACCAGTCAAAAGCACAAACGCTTCTTACCCAGCTTCAAAGAGAAGCAAAGATCAGCGGGAAGATTCAAAAGACAGGCGCTTTAAAAAATGTGTATCGCTTGGAATCAGGCTATTTCAAAGACAACAAACAGGCATCCTCAGCTGCGGCCCAGATTAAGAAACAAACCGGCGCTACAGGGACTGTGCAGCGAGTGGGAAAAACAAAAAATTATATCGTGAAGCTCAATCAACTGAACGATACAGCATACGGAAAAACGGTGGCCTTTTTCAAGAAAAAGAAATGGCGCTACACATCGCAAAAGATCTCTTCTACACAGCCATATCAAGTAGTGACTGGAAACCTATTAGGAGATGATCAAGCGAAAAAAGCAGCAGCTTTCTTCCAAAAGAAAAAGGTATCAGCAACAACGAAAAAAACAGGTAAAGCATCTGACAGCACGTATCGACTTGTCGTCAATCAATCAGCGGAGCAAGCCAAAATAAATAAAGGTGCCGCATATTTAAAAACGCAGAAAGTGACAAGCAGCATTACAACTGGTAAGGGCCAAGCTGTCAGCAAAACGTATAGTCTCAAGACAACACCTGTATATGAGCAAAGTAAAGTCAAGCAGGCTCAAGAGATTATCAAGAAAAATGGCGTTGCCAGCAGTACAAAAACGTTGACAGAAGCGGTTAAACAATACCGGATCACGACAGAGCCGACGGTGAATCAGACTAAACTGAATCAAGCGCTAAGCTATTTAACGAAACAAAAAATGAAAGCAGCTGCTCAAAAAACAGGGACAACTGATTATGGTCAATATCAGATCAAAACAGGTGCCATCTCAACAGCTGCATTGCGCGATCAAGGCATGGCATTTTTCAAAAAACGGAATGAACCAGCTGCCTATCAAACAACAACGAAACCAACCTACAAAATCAACATTACGCAGCAATTCACAGGATTACCAACTGTAAATGCAGCGATTGCTTTTGTGAAAAGTCAATATGGCTGGACAGCTACAGCCGTAAAAATCAAAAATGGCCCAATGGTCATGCAAACGAACTACAACCTCACTGTCAATGAGATGGTGAACAAGCAAATGAAGGTGTCACCACAGACAGATGGTGCAGCCTATGTCTATGCACCATATGTTGACACGGCGACGTCAACTGTGAATACGGACGGCTTAAATGTTCGTTCGACACCTGATTCGAGCTCTGCGAGCAACATCGTGGCGCAGCTGAATAAAGGAGCAAAAGTGAAACAGCTTGGGAAAGAAGGAAACTGGATCAAGATCAGCCTTGGCTGGAGAAATGCAAGCTCAGCAGAGGTGCAAAAATATGTAGACCCAGCCAATATTGCTGAGGGCACTCAATCTTATTTTCAATTTCTGAAACTCTCTGAAGCTGCGAATCTCAATCCGGCAGAAGTCAATTCAAAGATTCTAGCAGGCAAAGGGATTCTAGCAGGTAAAGGACAAGCCTTTATTACGGCAGCGAAAACGTATCATATCAACGAAATTTATCTCATTTCTCACGCGTTGCTTGAAACAGGTAACGGAGGTTCCATTTTAGCGAATGGTACGATGTTTAATGGAAAGAAAGTATATAATATGTATGGCATTGGCGCATACGACAGCAATCCGAATTACCTCGGTGCAAAATATGCGTATGAACAGCAATGGTTCACGCCAGAGGCAGCCATTATTGGCGGGGCAAAATTCATTGGCAACAGCTATATCAATCACGCCACATACAAACAAGATACGATTTATAAAATGCGCTGGTCTAGTTCAGCGACTCATCAATATGCAACAGATATTGGCTGGGCATATAAGCAAGTCACTCGTATGTATAGCTTGTATAACTTACTTGATAACTATACGCTCTATTACGATATCCCGGTTTATAACAAATAAAAAAACGTCCGTGCTTCCTAATGAGAAGCCGGACGTTTTTTGTGTAAGAGCTGCTGTTCAATAAAGAATAAGAGCTGCTCACTGGACCTTCCCTTTGAATATTGATTCCATTCCTCGGCGAAGGTTTTGATTCGTTCTTGGTAATCTGATTCGTTTAGATGAAACAGCTCTTTCAAGAGCATGTCTCGAGTGACACAAGCCTTCCCAGGAATGATGTCCTCATACCGATCGACTAAGCCGCGTTTCTCTCGATAAGTGTCTAAGTCATAAGTGAAGAACAAAACAGGCTTTTCAAGCAGTGCATATTCAAACACAATCGATGAGTAATCTGTGATCAGGACATCGCATGCACAAAGCAATGGATAAAGCGGCTGATCGGACACATCAAATATCCATTCATCGTCTGTTTCCGCCTTCGCTAAATGTTTGACCGCAGGATGAAGCTTGACGAGCAGAATATAATCTCCGTTTAGCTCTGTTTGTAATTGCTCCTTTGAAAAAGGCAGGACAAGACCGTCCATTGCAAAGTCTCGATAGGTCGGTGCATAAAGCAGGATCTTTTTCCCTTTAGGAAAATCATTCGGCTTCAAGGAAGACGGGCGCTGGTCATAGTACACATCCGTCATCGGTACACCTGTTGGTAAAAAACGTTCATCATTCACCCCAAACGAAGACTTAAAAATCTCGCGCATATGATCTGAGCCTGTAACGATATAATCGAAAGACGTATAGACTCGTTTGAACCGTTTGATGTCACGAGGACTTCGTTCCGAATTTGAAGCATCCTCAAGACCGAATTTTTTCAACGCCCCATTAGCATGCCATACTTGAATACAGGTGGTAGAAGGACGTTTTCTGAGTACAGTTGTCATGAGAAAGTAATTATCTGTCACGACAACCTTGCTTTTAAACATCGTATAAATACATTGAATGAGATGGAGAGGATTTTTTTCATGAAAATAGCGAAATGACAGATGAGACTCGTCCTTTTCTATCGCAGAAGCATGCTTCGTATAGAGGACAGTAAGCTTCATCGTCATGTTCGCCTGTTGTTGATAAGTATCAATAAGAGCAGCTGCATTCTCTTGAAATGAAACAAGCAGCGTCACCTGGTTTTCCCGTGGTTTGACGCCGCTCATCAGCCATCCAATGAAAGAAACGAAAGCTGCATAGCATGAAATGATCATTGAGCGTATATTTATCATTGGTCAGTCTCTCACAGCTGCTTCGTCTGATCCTTTACTTGCTCAGGATAGTAACGTTTTTTCCCTTTGTTTTCTTTCAATACGGCAAAAGCGTATTTAGGAATATTCAGCATTCGTTTCCATCTCCATGGATTCACAACAAGTCTGTACAGCCATTCTGTATTTGTTTTAATCATCCAGCGTGGTGCACGCTTCACCGTTCCGCTAAATACATCAAAGCTTCCGCCTAAACCGATGCAAACAGCCTGCGGGAATAAATGACGGTATTCATAAATAAAGTTCTCCTGATTTGGATAACCTAAAGCAACGAACACCATATCTGCTTTCGAGCGAGCGATTTGCTTTGCTACGAAACGTTTATCGGCTTGATAACCGTCACAGCTGCCTGCAATGACCACATTTGGATATTCCGTATCGATTCGCTGTTTAACAGCCTCAAGCACTTCTTTTTTCGCCCCATATAAAAAGATACTTTTAGACTGCTTGTTTGCTAGATCAAGCATAGACATGAAGACATCAAAGCCAGCAATTCTTGACTTCAGCGGACTTTGTGTCAAACGTGACATCAAGACGACGCCTACACCATCCGGCAGCACATAATCCGCAGAAGAGACAACTTGATGATACGCATGATCCTTCATAACAGCATAGCCAATCTCTGGATTGACAGTGGCAATCATGGCGCCTCTTCTTTGAGAAATATGATGGTGATTCATATAGCTAATAAATTCATCTAGGTCGCCGTTTACATAAGAAAGGTTAGAGACCACTTCTGTTTGCATTGTTTAGACCTCCTTTTTCATTTTGTTATCTATGAACGTTCATTGTAAATTCATTCTTCGTCTACTCATCATTTTATCACAGATGCTCCATGAAATATTAACAATAACTTTACAAACCTTTAAATTTCATGACATTTTCATCAATTCATAAGGAGGCTGCTGCGAGAAACATTGATTCTTCGGACTTTCGCTTGTGCGCCCAATAAATTGGAAATAGTTTGTCTTTACATCTGCTTAACGTTTGATGGGCGCTGTGATATAATGAGGTTCCGAAGAGCGAAAAGATACGAACGAAGATCATAGGATTACGGATAAACGTTACTGCATGAAAGCAGTTGAATAAGGAATGAAGAAAGGAGTTCATGTTTGCGATGAAGAAAGTTATTACTTACGGTACATTTGATTTATTACACTGGGGGCATATTAAGCTGCTCGAACGTGCAAAGCAGCTTGGAGATTACTTAGTGGTGGCCATTTCGACAGATGAGTTTAACTTACAAAAATCAAAAAAGGCTTATCATAGCTACGAGCATCGAAAGCTCATTCTTGAAACGATTCGTTATGTAGACGAAGTCATTCCAGAAAACAGCTGGGATCAAAAAGTCCGTGACGTGCAAGAGCACGATATTGATGTGTTTGTCATGGGAGATGACTGGGAAGGTAAATTCGATTTCTTAAAAGAGCATTGCGAAGTCGTGTACTTGAAAAGAACAGAAGGCATCTCGACAACACAAATTAAGGAAGAAATTGCTGGACTTTAATAGATCAAAAAAAGTACTTCTTATCTTTTGGTGAGAAGTGCTTTTTCATGTAAAATACAATGAGCAAGTTATCATTATTTTTAAGGAGAGCTTCCTTTGTTTCAAAATTGGATGAAGAAAAAAGTTGAACACACATTGGATCAACCTGAACAACATGAAACAATGACATCAGTTGACATGCCTGATATGGACTACTACTTTATCATGGGTGATGTACCAAAACAGGATGAGCACTTAACGAAGTCTTTAAAAGCGAGATTAAAGCCATTGGCGGACAAACATAAACGTAATGCCATTTTAACTTTGAATTATGATGCAAATGTGAAAGAACATATTCATAGCTTGGAGGAGACCCTTCTGCACCAAGTTGACATCTTGAATGTATTTGAGCACTATATTCTACCGGAAAGCGGAAGTAAAAGGCGTTACTCGGAATTTATCATCGGTACATCTTTTCAATCGATCAATGAAGCAGTGATGCCAGCAGAAGAATCAACAGTGCAGGTGACGAGATATGAACTGCCATCTTCCCCCGTTTGTTATATTGATCAATATAATGAAGAGCAGCAATTATTGAAGAGAGAAGAATACAACTGGCAGGGCGTTTTATGCAGAGTACAAAGTTTTGTACCTCATACAGGTGCAATATACTTAGAGGAATTGATCAAAGAGGACGGCAGCGTCTATATGGAGATCATCTATCATGGAGATGCAAAAAAGAATCCAGTTCGGCATATTAATTGGTATAAAAAAACAGGAATTCAAACTTTTACAAAGAAGACAGATATAAAGCAACGATGGTTATCTAGTATTCAAACACAAAATGACCGTTTGAAACTGATGATTACAGAAGACCGGGATCAAGACCGTCACCTGTTTAAAATCGATCAGCCCGAAACAACGTATTATGCTGCATTTGTACATGACGCACATTATGAAGAAGATCCGCATCAACTCAATTCTCAATATGAAGAATTATTTAAACAAATAAGAAAACAGCAAGTGGATGCCGTCTTCTTTGGAGATACTAAGCATAAGGTAGATGTTGAGAAGGCATTGGGAGAACAAGCCTATTTTTATCTTGTGCCTTCTGATGAAATGTCTCTTTGGAATACAACGCTACATCATATGCTCGAAAATCGTGAGCGTAAAGATGAACTGAGAAGGATCGTGGACCGCATGAAATGGGTTTTGCGTGATCTAAGCGCTGAACATCATGTTCTTCATCTTCAGCTTGAGCTGAAGGACGAAATGAGTCATGCGGATCATGTGCAAATCGATTTCGCAGGATATGATCGAGTGAATGGAGCTGAAATCATATCTCAAACAATCGATGAAAACCATCAAGTCAGCTTCCCAATTGGGCATTTTCAAACAAAGAAAAACATTGAAACCAATCAAACAAAATACGTTGATTTTTACATTCGTTTTAAAACAGAAGAACTTCAGGAAGTTTTGCAGCGTCTAGAAGTAGAGGAAGAGCTGCTCACCAATAAACCATCGTCAATCGATGGGTGGTCGTATCAAACGAAACAAGGAAACTATTCTTGGAAAGTAAAATAATGTGACAACACAACGGTAAGATTTCTGAACAGAGGAGATTAACGATTAATGATTGAAGAGGGAATTCATAAGAAGAGTGTCGTTGAAGGGTTAAAAAATCATCATGAGAAACTAGAAATGCTTATTCGCATCGACGATGACATGCCATTAACAGATAGAGAATTTTATTTGTTTATGAGGGAAAGGGTATCAAAACAAGAGCTTTTCCTTCCGCTTGTTCATCAAGAAGACAATCTATTTAAATTGGTATTGAGTGAACCATCGCTTCCGCTTGCATTAGAGCAGGGTCAGACATACAACCTGTATGTGACAGACTATCTGAGTGCAAACAAAGAAGAGGATGAGGACGAGCTTGAGGACTCAGCCTATGATTCTGATTCAGAAGAAGAGGAAGAAGAACTAAAAGAAACGGATCATGCCGAAGTAGAAGAGAAGACGCCATACTATAAACGCCGTTTAAAAATGGAAATAGAGAAGCCAGAGCTGACTTATTTAGAAAATAAAGACGCGATACTGTATGTCATCCCGTATCGTACGGATAAAGGAAATGCATCGTTTAAAATCAAGCGTGAGCTAAAGGTTGTGAAATTCAATCATATCGAGCTCAACAAAGAATGTACGTTATCTTTATCTGGTTATGCAGGCGTTCTCAGTGCAGAGCATCCTTATGAGATCAAGGATGTAAAACTTCTAGTGAAGAGAAATGGCGAAGAGCCAATTGAGCATCGCTTTCCGGTAAATATGACCCCAATAAAAGATGAAGTGGTCAAATACCGTGATGATCAACAGGTACCTCAGCTTTATCAATTTCTAGCAGAAGTTCCTTTAGAGGAATTGACCTATTCGTTAAACAAACGTATTGTATATCGCTTCTATTTTGAATTTATTTGCGATGTAGGTGGAGTAGAGGAGACTTTAACGACCACTTCTCTAGTCCTTGGAGATCGCTCAAACAAACTCAAAGGGCTTGTTCAAATTCATAAAAGAAATGATGTACCGATTCGATATGAGGTGTATCGAAAGAAAAAAAGACAAACGCTTGGTATTCGAATTAATGATTATACAATGAAAACACGTGCGAAGTACTATGTCAAAAGCAAGTGGAAGAAGTTCAAAAAGCAAATCGGTAAAATCAAAAAAGTCCGTAACCGTCTTGTAACAAGGACCTTTAAAACGACCTTTCAGCTGGCAAGCAAGCTGTCTGTGAAAAAGAAAACCGTTATGTTTGAAAGCTTTAATGGAAAACAATTTAGCTGTAACCCACGTGGGATCTATGAGTATATGAAAGAAAATCATCCTGAATATACGTTGATCTGGAGCGTGAAAAAAGGGCACGAAGCACCGTTTAAGGAAAAGGATATTTACTATATCAATCGTCTGTCATTGAAATGGATTTTTGCGATGGCAAGAGCTGAGTATTGGGTCGTCAACAGCCGTTTGCCGCTGTGGATTCCAAAACCAGAGCATACAACATACTTGCAGACATGGCACGGTACGCCGTTAAAACGACTGGCGATGGATATGGACGAGGTGCATATGCCTGGAACAAACACGAAAAAATACAAAAAGAATTTCACGAAGGAAGCGTCGAATTGGGACTACCTCATTTCTCCAAATGCTTACTCGACTGAAATCTTCACACGTGCCTTCCAATTTCAAAAGACCATGATTGAGTCAGGATATCCGAGAAATGACTTCCTTCACAATCAAAACAATGAAGAAACGATGAGAGCACTCAAACAAAAAATGAACCTGCCGCTTGATAAAAAATTAATCTTATACGCTCCGACATGGAGAGACGATCAATTTTATAAAAAAGGGCAGTACAAATTTGATTTAGACCTTGATTTGCATGAGCTGAGAGCCGCTATCGGAGACGACTATATCATCATTCTTCGTATGCACTATTTAGTAGCTGAAAACTTTGATTTAGGACCATATGAAGGCTTTGCCTATGACTTTTCTCATTATGAAGACATCAGAGACCTTTATATGATTTCTGATCTGCTCATAACAGATTACTCATCCGTGTTCTTTGATTATGCAAATCTCAAACGTCCGATGCTATTCTATGTGCCAGACATCGAAACATATCGTGACAAGCTGAGAGGCTTCTACTTTGACTTTGAGCAGGAAGCACCTGGACCTCTTGTGAAAGAAACAGCCAGCGTCATTGACTGGGTAAGAGAAACAGAACAGCCAACCTTTACTTTGCCAGCTTCATTCGCACCGTTTTATGAGAAATTCTGTTACTTAGAGAGTGGGGAGTCTTCGAAGCGTGTGGTGGAAGTGGTGTTTTCTGAAAAATAGTTTAAAAAGTACCGTTCTTCACCTTTGAACGGTACTTTTTTGTGTTTTTTATTCCAATGTACACATATTTAAAAGTTATGGTAAAAATAAAAAAACATAGAATTTTAACAGTAAACATGCTAAATTTAGATAAGATTATCCGGTAATGTAAATTTGCTGAAAATAATATAGAGGTGCTTCAATGTACAAACTTTATCATAATTTTTTAGAAATTCTTAATTTAGATGAACACAAGTTAGTTATATATATTGATAACATAGAGAAGTTGTGCACTTTTGAATTTAAAGAGCTAAATGTAAATGAGTCAAAGTGGATTTGTGAAATTGATGTAAAGGATCAGATGATTTTTGAATCCACAATAGACAATTCTAATGAAATGATCTATCTCTATGCAAAGGAGCATAACCTGTATATTGTCAAAGAATGCTCAGACATGATCCAGCCGGATCAAATACTCCCTATTGAAATTAACAATCAATTTGCTGATATTTATGTCAAGCAATTAGGGTTAGATCGCTACGGCTTATACAGCGGCGAAAAGGAATTGTTATTATTTTCAGGGCTGCTGAATGTAGATGAAATCAATTGCAATTATAAAATAGATTTGCCCATCGAAGAGGCAGATAGACGATTTGAGGATATCTCCTTTATTCAATACAGTGCTTTCCATTTTGTGATTACCTATGATTGTCAGAATAAGGAGCTAAATGTAAGGAAAATTTTGTTTGATGTGATGCAGGAACATAAAGATATTGAAGTGATTGTGAATAATCGTAATCAAATCAAAATTTTAAATAAAGTGACGGATCAAAAGAAAATCGTCAACTTTAGACTCGTTCCTAGATATCAGCCGCTAAAAGTTTTTGGTAAAGATACCTTAGACCAGTTCAAAGATGACAATATTCTTAATATCTTGGTGATTAATAAGCAAAGATATTACATCTATGTCAGAACGAATGGCGTATACTTAGTGAGAGGAAACCCATATCTCGTTACTAAACATACATCGAGATTACGCATCTTTAGTTTGTTTAATAGTTTTTATGTTTTTGGAAGATTGACGCATTATGCGTATAATTCAGACCAAAAATATGAATATCTTTACATTAGAAACTCTGAACATCAGCTGGCAAAATTTATAAGACCATTTAGAAAAATTAAATTCTTGAAAAGATATGGTTTCTTTAAAATTTCGTTAAATGATCTTGATTTAGACAGCAGAATCCACAATAACTTGTTCGTAGGAAATGATCACCGAATTATCCATAGTTTAAGGTTGAAAAAGAGGGATAAGAAGGTCAAAACATATATCACGAAAAAGAATGGGGACAAGCTGCAAGTCCTAAGAACCAATCTATTTGGAAATGTGACATCAACCATTATTCCTTATTCACAGGAATATTCTTTATTTAGTAAAGTGAAAATAAAAATAGCGAGTATCCTATCATCATTCTATAAAGACAAAAAGTATCGTGTGAATTTGTTTTTTGAGAAAAAGAGTGATAAAGCAGATGAATCAGCTATTAGAGTGTATGACTATGTACAGGAAAATTGTCAAACAGACTCAAAAAATTACTTTATTCTTAATAAGAAATCAAACGCATATCCAGCATTGAAAGCGAAATATGGAAAGGGTATCATACCGAAATATAGTCTCAGACATTATTTAAGTATATTTAATGCCAGTTATTTTATATCAAGTGAATTATCTAACCATGTTCTGAATGATAGGTTGTATATTGACCATCTCAGAGAGAGAATCATGAGTGTCCCACTCGTCTTTTTACAGCATGGCATTATGTTTGCTAAACCGGTTGATAATCCAATGGCCTTTGGATTCCATAAAGACAAGAATCAATACAATATTTATAAATCAGTCATCAGCTCTGAATTAGAGGCCGGTGAATTTTATAAAATGAACTATGATCGTGAGGATTTGATTTTGACAGGTCTGGCAACCTTTGATCATGCCAAATTAGTAGAAGGTGCAGATAAGATCGCCTTTATGCCAACTTACCGATATTGGGAAGAGGGACTTATTTATACGAATAGAATTGAAGAAACATCTTACTATAGAGTTCTAATTAAAATCATCAAAAGCTTTGAAGAAGCAGGTCTTCTTGATCGTCTGTTAATTGTACCGCATAACAAATTTTCACAGTACGTTTATCAAAATCTGCCTCAGTATAAACATATTATTTCTGATAACCCATCGGAAGCGCTAAAAGTGTCAAAAGTGTTTATTACTGATTATTCATCTGCTATTTATGATGCACAATATAGAGGTGCCTACCCTATTTTTTATTGGGAAGAAAAAGATTACTTGATTAGACAGTATAAGGCGATTCCTCCTGTAAACGATGAAAATGCACCAGGACCGATAGCATATAATACACAAGAGCTGATTCGAATCGTGAAACATGCGATCGATTGTCAGTATGTTGTGGAAGATGAATATAAAGAAAAATACCTGAAAATCAACAGCTTTAACGATAATCAGAATACGAAAAGAATTACGGATTTCTTAAAAGAACACCAAATTATCTAATATGTGAGGACCCTCTGAATCAACGATTGAAAGGATTCAGGGGGTTTTTGTCTTCTAGTTTGACGTGCATGACTTTTGTTATAAGATGAAATGTGTATCGTTATCTGTTACAATTATGAGCGGTGCTTTTTAAAAAAGTAATCCCAAAAACTTATATCTAAGGAAGATTAGAATGAACGCAATGTTGACGATATTAAAGGAGCAAATCAGCTCATTTCCGCTGATTATGCGACTTGCTGTTTATGAAACAAAATCAAAATATCAGATGAATTATTTAGGTGTTTTATGGCAGTTTTTAAATCCATTGATTCAAATGCTGGCTTACTGGTTTGTTTTTGGTCTGGGAATTCGCGGAGGACAGCCAATTGTCATTGGAGGGATGGAAGTTCCGTTTATCATTTGGATGCTGGCTGGATTAATCCCTTGGTTCTTCATTAGTCCGACGATACTTGATGGATCAAACAGTGTGTTTAAACGTATTAATATGGTATCGAAAATGAATTTCCCGATTAGTGCGCTGCCGTCTGTAGTGATTATGTCCAACTTGTTCAGCTACTTTGTCATGATGGGTGTCTATCTGATTGTGCTGATTTCCTATGGCATATATCCTGATGCGCATTGGCTACAATATATATACTATCTTATTTGTATGATCGCGTTTATGTTTTCGTTTAGTTTGTTTAATTCCACGATTAGCGTACTCGTGAGAGACTATCAATTTCTTTTACAATCAGTGACACGTTTACTTTTCTTTTTGCTGCCGATTTTTTGGAATATCTCAGAGAAGCTCACTGGAGACAAAGCATGGATCGGGGATATACTAAAATTGAATCCTCTTTTCTACATTATTGATGGTTTTAGAAATAGCTTGTTAAAGGGAGAATGGTTCTTCCATGATGTGAAATATACGCTTTATTTTTGGCTGATCACGCTACTTCTTTTAACAGTCGGTTCATTGCTTCATATGAAATTTAGGGATAAATTTGTCGATTTTCTTTAAAAAGTAAGGAGATTATACGATGAAACTAAAGGTTTCGTTTCGAAACGTATCCAAGCAATACGTCCTATATAAAAAGCAGTCAGATAAGATTAAAGGGCTGTTTTTTCCTAATAAAAATGAAAAAGGTTTCTTTGCTGTTCGTGATGTGTCCTTTGATGTATATGAAGGCGAGACGATTGGTTTTGTAGGGATCAACGGATCTGGAAAATCAACGATGTCGAATCTTCTTGCGAAAATCATTCCACCGACAAGTGGTGAAGTTGATATGGACGGTCAGCCTTCGTTAATTGCCATTGCGGCAGGGCTAAACAACCAATTAAGCGGGAAAGACAACATTCGCCTCAAGTGCTTGATGATGGGGCTGACGAATAAAGAGATAGACGAACTATATGAAAAAATCGTAGAGTTTGCGGATATTGGTGACTTTATTGATCAGCCTGTGAAAAGCTATTCAAGCGGAATGAAGTCACGTCTTGGCTTCGCCATTTCAGCGCATATCGATCCAGATATCTTGATTATTGATGAAGCGTTGTCTGTTGGTGACCAAACCTTCTATCAAAAATGCGTGGATCGAATCACAGAATTTAAAGAACAAGGGAAGACGATCTTTTTTGTCAGCCATTCCATTAGCCAAATTCAAAAAATCTGTGACCGAGTGGCTTGGATGCATTATGGTGAGCTTCGTATGTTTGATGAGACGAAGAAGGTCGTGAAAGAGTATAAGGAGTTTGTTGAATGGTTTAACAAGCTTTCTAAAAAAGAAAAAAAAGAATATCAATTGAAACACAAAGAAGGTCGCAAAGGTGTACAAAAAAAGACAGAGAAGGTGTCTCGATATGATGAGAACGGAAAACGACGTTCCTTTTTTGGACCAGCCTTTCAAGTGACGATAATAGCTGTTTTAACGATTTTACTTGCCTTATCGATGTTTTCGGATCGTCCACTTCGTACACTGGCGACGTTTGGCGCCATCCCAGCAGATAAGACAGAATCGCCTCAGTCAAAGAACCAGCTAACAAAAGGGGTGCCTGATATGAAAAAGGTGGATCGACAGACGCTTGTCACGGCAGATCCACTCACGGTGTACAAAGATCAAGCCATGAAAAAGAAGGCAGGTGTCACTTTGCCATTCGGGCAAGAGATACAAGCTGTCGCTGAAAATAAACAAACCGTTCAAATCAAAACAGCATCAGAGACGTATTTTGTCAAACCTGAAGGGCTTCAACCTGCAGAGGAATTAAAGTCTTTATCCATTGGACCTGGACAGTTCAACTCGTATGTATCGCCCGCATCTGCTGGCTCGTATGAGTATTTACTTTCTTTCCTTGGAAAAGAGGAATCTGTGCTTAAGCAAAAAATGCAAACGCTGAGCTCGATCAAAAGTGATCAAGGCGGTACGATTGAGCGATTGACCACAGAGAAAACTGACTATGTCATTCAAAATGGTCAAGCAAATGCTATTGTCTTTCATGAGGTGATGCCGATCTCTCCTTCGACACTTGGACTGACAGAACAGAAGGTTTGGATGAATGAGAAACAAACGAAATTCGCAGTAAAGGGCGAAAGCAATCTGTTTGTCATTGATAATGAACAGCATACACTGACGATTTCAGTGATGAAATAAAAAGCTGCCGATTCCGGCAGCTTTTTTTAATTCGCTTCTTCTTTTTCGAGAAGCTGTTTCATAAATGGAATGAGTTTCTTTTTCAGATCCTCATCTTGAAGGGCAAACTCGAGAGTTGTCTCGATGAAGCCTTGCTTCTCACCGACATCGTATCGTTTTCCTTCGAAATCATAGGCGAATACACGCTGGATATCATTCAGCTTTTGGATGGCATCTGTCAGTTGAATTTCCCCGCCTGCACCAATTTCTTGCTGATCAAGGTACATAAAGATCTCTGGCGTGAAAATGTATCGTCCTAAGATGGCTAGATTGGATGGTGCTGTACCTTGCGGTGGCTTTTCCACAAAGTTTTTCACTTGATAGCGGCGTCCTTCTTGTGTAAGAGGGTCGATGATCCCGTAGCGATGCGTATCGCTGTCTGCTACCTGCTGAACACCAATCACAGATGAAAGGGTCTTTTCGTATTCATCCATCAGCTGGCGAAGCCCCGGTGTTTCCGCTTGAACAATATCATCACCTAATAAAACGGCGAATGGCTCATCACCGATAAAATTGCGTGCGCACCAAACAGCGTGTCCAAGTCCTTTAGGTTCCTTTTGACGTATGTAATGAATGTCAGCAATGTTAGAGGATTTTCTCACCTTCTCTAAAAGCTCGCTCTTCCCTTTTTCTTCTAGGTTGCGCTCTAGCTCTGGTGCAAAATCAAAATGATCCTCAATGGCTCTTTTTCCTTTTCCAGTGACGATAATAATGTCTTCAATTCCTGATTCAACAGCTTCTTCAATAATATATTGAATGGTTGGTTTATCAACGATTGGCAGCATTTCTTTAGGCATAGCTTTTGTTGCAGGGAGGAAACGTGTCCCAAGACCTGCAGCTGGTATAATGGCTTTACGTACTTTTTTCAATGAACTTTGCACCTTCCTTACATAGATAACCGATTTAATCACTCAATGTTTGTTCGTGGTCGTCTGTTTAAAGTGTAACTTACAAATCATAGGAAAGACAAATGATTTCACTAAAATGAATTTTAGATAATTCATATTTTATATGTTAAATGTAAAGGAAAGAGAAATTTAACGTTAATTCAATGTAAATTTCTTTTTTTATACCATTAAATTTATCCTCCAAATTGTGTATAATTGAAAGTACTATACTAGGAAAGAGGATTAAACAAGTGAAAAAACTAAATGTAATGACTATTTTCGGTACTAGACCTGAAGCGATCAAAATGGCACCACTTGTCCTTGAATTAAATAAACATCCACTGATAAATTCGATTGTCACTGTGACAGCCCAGCACAGAGAAATGCTTGATCAAGTTCTTGAGGCTTTTTCAATTACGCCAGATCATGATTTAAACATCATGAAGCAGCGCCAGACATTATCTGAAATCACATCAAATGCACTGTTAAAGCTAGACCAATTATTTCAAGAAGAAAAACCTGATATTGTCCTTGTCCATGGGGATACTACAACAACCTTTGCAGGAAGCTTGGCAGCATTTTATCACCAAATTTCAGTTGGGCACGTCGAAGCAGGATTGAGAACACACAATAAGTATTCGCCGTTCCCAGAGGAATTGAATCGTCAAATGACAGGCACTATTGCCGATATTCATTTCTCTCCTACAGAGGAAGCGAAGCAGAATCTTTTAATTGAAAATAAAAAAGAAGAGACCATTTGTGTGACAGGGAATACAGCGATTGATGCCCTGCAAACAACAGTTACTGAGCATTATCAGCACCCTATTTTAGAGAAAATAGGCACGGATAAAATGATTTTGTTAACGGCCCACCGCAGAGAGAATCTCGGCCAGCCGATGAAAAATATGTTTAGAGCCATTAGACGTGTTGTAGAAGAGTTTGAAGATGTTCAGGTCGTTTATCCTGTTCATTTAAACCCTGCCGTACGTGATGCAGCTCAGACAGAATTTAGCGGTCTCGATCGTGTACACTTAATTGAACCGCTTGAAGTCGTTGATTTCCATAACTTTGCTGCCGCTTCGCACTTTATCTTAACGGATTCTGGCGGTGTACAAGAGGAGGCGCCTTCTCTAGGGAAGCCAGTTTTAGTGCTCCGTGATACAACAGAACGTCCAGAAGGCGTGAAAGCAGGCACACTTAAGCTTGCAGGTACGGATGAAGAGACCATTTACAAAATGGCTAAAGAGCTGCTAGTAGATCAGAAGGAGTATAACAGCATGTCGAAGGCGTCTAACCCTTATGGTGACGGACAAGCATCGAGACGAATTGTCGAGGAGCTCCTCCATCGATTTGGATTAAGTGAAGAAAAACCTGCCCCATTTAAATCATAAAAAAAGAAGACAAAGAGCTAAAATAAAAACCATTTTAGCCCTTTGTCAACAATCTGAGACTACATTCATGTAGTCTTCTTTTTTTTACTGCTCCAAACTGTCCTTCAATTCCTTCTTCACTTTAGCCAAACTGCTATCATCAAGCTGATAATAATAGATATTATTGATGCGTGCTCCCGTTCCTTTCAGCTCGTGCTGCTTCACACGCTGTCTTGCGTCACGGTAGTCATTCATCATCGTCCACATATCATCAAATGACATATTAGTCTTCATATTGTTTTCCACGACTTTGAACATATCGCCGAACTTTGTAATAGATGAAATGTTTGCCCCTTTAGCAATGATGCCTTCAATGACTTGACGCTGCCTTTGCTGACGTCCGAAGTCACCCTTTGGATCTTGTTTTCTCATCCTTGTGTAGGCGAGGGCTTGATCGCCATTTAGATTAATTTCTCCTGTACCAAATGAATGACCATCATAGCTGAAAGCAAATGTGCTGTTCACTGTAATGCCGCCAAGTGTATCGACAATATCCTTAAAGCTTTCCATATTGACTTTCACGAAGTAATCAACAGGTACATCAAGCAATTCCTCTACAGTATCAGCTGCCATTTGTGTGCCGCCGAATGCATAGGAGTGGTTGATTTTATCCATTGTGCCTTTTCCGACAATTTTCGTATACGTATCACGCGGGATACTCACCATCTCAGTCGTTTTGGTTTTTGGGTTAACGGTCATGTATATTAATGTATCCGCACGGCCGCGGTCATTTTTTCTTTCATCAACACCCATGACTAAAATAGAAATCGGGTCTTTCTTATTTAAATCGACATCTTTGTCACGCTTATCTGACTTCTTTAAATTCTCCTGAATGCCTGCCACGGTTGATGCTGCTGTATTCCAAAGATGATATGCATATCCGCCAGTTGCTAATACGAATAAGCCAATAATCGATAAAACAATCCAAAGAACCTTTTTCTTCTTTCGTTTTCTTTCAGCTCTCATAATGTCCCTCACCTTTTCTATGATTCTTCCATGATTATAGGTTTACGAATCTTGATAAACAAGTTATTTTTTTACTCTGAACCTAGATATAGACGTTGTAACAAAAAAAAGGTTTCAAAAAACCTTAAATTTACCTTAAAATATTAAGTTATAAGACGATACAAAGACATGAGGTGAAAAAAATGAAGAAAATCGTCGTTTTACCGTTCTTAATACTACTACTTGGTATCGTGCTCACAGCATGTGGAACGGCTGAGCAGTCCTCGGGAGAAAACAACACAAGCAGTTCAACTCCTCAGGTGCTGGAAGAAAAAGCTGAATTTATTGGAATGGCTGATGCACATACAGTCGAAGTGAAAAAAGTGAATACGACCTTAAGCTATGAATTTACGGATAATTTTAAAGATGTGTTAAATGAATTCAAACCAGGAGACAAAGTAGAAATCTCTTACTTTATCAATGACAGTGGTCAAAAGGAAATTCAAAAGATTGAAAAACAGAAGTAAAAAAGATGGGCGGGATGAACAAAATTGAAGAAAACAGGCTTTACACTTATTGTTCTCATGACAATGACTCTACTAATCGCACCCTTTCAGTCTGCCATGGCTAGCTCGACAATTTCAGTGAAATTGTCTAATTATATCGGAAATAAAAAAACGATGGATCTATCCACAGCTGGAGAATACAAGCTGTCAGGATCGAATGTGGCTGTCACGAAAAGATATGATGGCAAAAATCGATACGAAGTTGCCAATAGCATCGCATCTGCCGGCTGGAAGAATCCATCAACAGTTGTCATTGTGAGCCGTGATGCATTTGATCATGCCATTTCTGTATCACCGTTAGCTTACAAACTAGGCGCACCCATTTTGTATACAAACATTGAAAAACTAACAAAAACAACTGAAAACCAGCTGAAGAAAATGAAGCCGGATAACATCCTGATCGTTGGTAACACGAAAAGTATTTCAACAGCTGCTGAGAAATCTATTAAAAAGTATGGGAAAGTCAGACGCATTAGTGGAAAAGACAAGTTTGAAATCTCCCAAAAAATTGCTAAAGAAATGGGTAACTATAAGCAAGCTGTCGTTGTCGGTGGAAACTCATTTATGAATGGGATTGCGATTGCATCCTATGCATCGAGAAAGGGATACCCAATCCTTTTAACAAAAAAAGATTCCATTCCGTCTTACAAGCTGCCAAGCAAAGTCATCATCATCGGTAGTACGAAAAGTACGGGACAAAAAGTAGAGAATCAAATTAAAAAAACGTCACAGGTAACAAGAATCAGTGGTGCCAATCGCTATGAACTCTCTGTGAATATAATGAAGAAATTAAATATCAATGCAGATAAAGTTTATTTGGCAAAAGCCTCTAGCTATATTTATGCTATGCCGCTGTCTCAATTGGCTGCAAAGTCTAATAGTACTGTTGTGTATGTGAAACCGGATTCTGTCACAGCGTCACTAAAAAAACTGCTGAAAGAAAAGGGTACATATGCTTATCACCTTGCTGGTAGCACAAGTGCGATTAAAGATAGCTTGAAGAACTCATTAGCCAAACAAGTCTATCTGAAAAAAAATCAAAACTACCAATTGAATATTTCTAACGGAAAAATTTCATTAAAAGGCATAAAGACGTATAACAATGTAAGAGTTGTTCCTGAGAAATATTCAACGAAAAATATCCTTCAAATTGCAGGGAAGCCTTACCTAGGCAGCGTCAACTTTGCAATTGAATCAGGTTATATCAGGCCGACTCTCGAAAATATTCCATTTGAAGACTATCTAAAAGGCGTGGTACCAAATGAAATGCCTGCAAGCTGGCATGTTGAAGCGCTAAAAGCACAGGCAGTGGCCGCTAGAACGTATTCAGTGAAAAGTATTGGAAAAGTCGTACCTGATACAACTGCCTTCCAAGTATATGGAGGATATAACTGGTACACAAATTCGACAAAAGCTGTCGATGCCACAAAAGGGAAAGTACTGAAATACAACAATCAGCTCATTTCAGCCACCTATTATTCTAGTAATGGCGGATATACAGAGGCAAGTGAAGAAGTGTGGGCAAATGCACTGCCGTACTTAGTGGCCAAAAAGGATACAAAAGATCCGATCAATGCATGGACATTAAAACTCTCTAAAAAACAACTAGGCACAACATTGACTGCTAGTACAGCAGCATCTCAGTGGTCTAAGGCAAAAGAGACAAATGCAACGGATCTTGCTGGTCTCAAATCATGGCTGCTCAAAAACAAAGAAACAGCTGCATCTGATATGAAGATTGCATCCATCTCAAGCCTGACGTTCTCAGGAAAAACAAAAGGACAACGTGCGAAGACGGTATCAATCAAGCTGACATATCATCTGAAAAATAAAACAGGCACATATGCAGTAAACAAAAGTACAACGGCAAGTATGAAGATGACCGAGTTTAGATCCATCATGGGCGCAACAAAGGTGAAGAGCACATTTGCGTCAGTCAAAAACAATACAAATGACTTTACGATTTCAGGAAAAGGATATGGTCACGGCATTGGCATGAGCCAATACGGTGCCAAAGCTAGAGCTGAATCTGGAAACTCATATTCTTCCATACTTTCGTTCTACTATCCAGGTACAAAACTAACAAACTATTAAAGGGTTAAAGGAGGACATAGATGATGCGCTCAATCATGAAAACAGCCATCCTCAGCCTCATCGCCATTTTCGTTATTGTTCCAACAGCTTCAGCAGATAATTCAGTCTCACGAATTGATGGCGGAAGCAGATATGCTGTAGCAGCAAACGTAGCGAAAAAGGGATGGGGAACTGCAAGTACAGTCGTAATAGTAGGGAAAACTGCGTATGCGGATGCAACAGCAGGGATTCCACTTGCACACCAAAAAAATGGACCAGTTCTTTATACAAACAGTAAGAGTCTTTCAGGTGATACGAAAAAAGCCCTAAAGGCTTTAAAAACAAAGACAGTGATCGTTTTAGGCAGTACATCAAGTGTGTCAAATAACGTAATCAATGAAGTGAAGAAGATGGGCATCTCTACACAACGTATTTCAGGAAAAAATCGATATGAGCTATCTGCAAATATCGCGAAGAAAATGAAAAAGCCAGCAGGCGTCGTTGTCGTTGAAGGTTCCTTCTATGCTCATGGGATTGCAATTGCACCGGTAGCAGCACAAAAAGGTTTCCCGATTCTCTACACAGATAAAAAGGGACTTCGTTCTGAAATCGCATCTGTTGCAAAAGCAAGCAATGTCAAACAAACCATTGTAGTCGGCGGAGAAAATTACGTCACAAAAGCAGCTTATAATCAATTGAAATCTCCAACACGAATTAAAGGCTCCACTCGTTATGACGTTGCCGCTAATATTGTGAAAAAGTATAATATGAGCACGAACAATACCTATGTAGGAAGAGGGTTTGGCTACGCCACTTCATCTTCTGCTGCAGGGATCGCAGCGAAGCAAAACAAAGCATTGCTTCTAACGAATGAAAAAACATTACCAAAAGTAACAAGAGCAACCATTAGCAGTAAAAAAATCACCAAATTTACTGTCGTAGGCAGTGCAAATACGGTGACACCAACTGTTGTGAATCAATTGAAAAACCCTGTTGTCGGGAAAAAAGTATTCATTGATCCAGGTCATGGCGCACATGATTCAGGAGCTGTAGGCTACGGGTTATATGAAAAGAACTTGAATTTAGATGTAGCTAAGCGTTTAAATACGAAATTAAACAACGCGGGTGCACTTGTTACCATGTCAAGAACATCAGACACATTTGACAGTCTTCAAACACGAGTGAGCAAAGGTGCGTCAGCAAATGCAGATATCTTCATTAGTGTCCATGCAAACTCAAATGATAACAGCAGTGCAAACGGAACAGAAACGTATTATGACAAAACATATGCGTCTGCAAACAGCTTGAAGCTTGCGCAAAACATTCAGCCGAAAATGGTCAGTGCACTTGGTACAAGAGACCGTGGTGTGAAAACAGCTGGATTCTACGTGATTAAATATTCTAAAATGCCGAGTGTTCTTTTAGAAACTGGTTTTGTGTCAAGTCCAGTTGATTCAAACATCTTGAAATCGGCTACGTATAAAGATCGTTTAGCGTCAGGCATTTCAAGCGGTGTGTCAGGTTACTTTAGATAAGAAAATACAAACATGAGGGGTGCCTCAGATACTCCTCTTAGGCTGCTCGAGAACGTCTCTCGGCAGCCTTTTTTCAAAAGTCTATGAAGTGATCGGGTCGTCAATAATGTGTCAAGTTAAAAATACATTTCATTTCTAGTTATCTTTGTTATAATTGAAACATAAAAGGTGAATGGTTTACGCATGAATCTAAGCGACAGCCAATCGACAAATCATGAAGAGGTGACAATTTTGAAAAAATTAATCACAATGCCGTTTCTAGTATTGCTTCTAGGTGTACTACTCACAGCATGCGGCACAACAAATCAATCAAGCGACAACAATAAGGATGATAGCAAAAAGGAAACAACCGAAGCAGCTGATCAAAAGAAAGAAAATGCTTCAGAGAAAAAGGAAAAAACAGAAGATCAGTCATCAAATGAAAAAGCAGATGATCAAAGCAAAGAAACAGTTGCTCCAAAAGAAGAGCAATCTGGTCAATCTGATGAAGACGCAAAAGACAGCTCAAGTAAAGAAATCACAAAAGAAGAACCTACTAAGGAACAATCAAAAACTGATTCTAAAACAAAGAAAGAATCAACAACAAATAAGAAAAATGAAGTCACCAAGGAAGGCACATATGTCGGCTTGGCTGATGGACATACCATTGCTGTGAACATTGATGGCAAAGAAGTTGCTATTCAATTCGGAAATACGTTTTCTAAACAAGTGAACAGCTTAAAAGAAGAATCAAAAGTGAAAGTCACTTATACAAAAGATGCAAACGGAACCCTTCGATTAAAAACGATCGAATCCGTTAAAGCAAAATAAAAAAAGACCCAGAGACCCGCAGAATTGCGGGTCTTTTTTACGTTGAAAAGGGCATAACTTGATATAAGTGCACATTCTTAACACAGTTTTACAAGACTTAACAGCGCATTTACATTTGCTTAATGTTGCTCTGCTAAACTGACCTTCATAGAACATTTCTTTACACAACAACTACTTTGAATGGTGAGGTGCAGGTCAGTGAGTGCAGAGAAAGCGATGAATCTTTATAGAGAATATGAAGTGAGACGAAACCACTCTTTTGCCTTAACAGAACATATGGTTCGTTATTTATTTGCAAAACGTTTCATAGATTTAATGTTCTCGTTCATCGGATTGATGTTGAGTACGCCAATCATTTTGCTGTTTGCTCTTTTGATTAAGCTGGAAACACCGGGACCAGCCTTTTATATGCAGGAGAGGGTCGGGAAAGACGGTGTTTACTTTAAATTATGGAAGCTCAGATCGATGAGAACCGATGCTGAAAGCGGAGGAGCGAAATGGGCACAAAAAAACGACCCACGTATCACCAAAGTGGGAGCCTTCATTCGTAAAACAAGAATCGATGAACTCCCTCAATTCATCAACGTGTTAAAAGGAGAAATGAGTATCGTAGGTCCGCGTCCGGAAAGACCGATGTTTACCGCAGAATTTAATCGGACGATTCCAGGTTTTACGAAAAGATTAACGGTCAAGCCGGGACTGACAGGTCTTGCACAAGTAAATGGAGGATATGAAATGAGTCCAAGTGAAAAATTAACACATGACTTACAGTATATTCAAAACTTGACATTTTCTCTCGACACGAAGATTATGGTAAAAACGTTAAAAGTCATCATGACGGGTGACGGAGCCAGATAAGTAAAGTAGGGAAGAGAAATGGCAAGTATGAAAAAACACATGCTGGGCGGGGCAAAATGGACAAGCTTGTCCGCATTTATCATTACGATCATCCAAATTGCACAGTTCGCCTTTTTAGGGAACGTGATGTCACTGAAAGAGTTTGGACTCGTTGGCATGATCACAACTGTCACAATATTTACGCAGATTTTACTTGATCTAGGGATCGGGGCAGCGATCATCCAAAAGGAACAAACAACAGAACGTCAATTATCCACATTATATTGGATCAACTTACTCACTGGCATTATCTTATTCTGTTTACTCATTCTAGTAAGCCCAATGATTGCCGCCTTTTATAACCGGCCAGAGCTGGAGGGGTTGCTCAAACTATTATCGATCATGTTTCTGATTGCACCCATTGGCCAGCAATACCAATACATGATGCAAAAGGACTTAGCCTTTAAAACATTAAGTGCCATTGAAGCCATTGCAACTATGATATCGCTGTTTGTTTTACTCGCTTTGGCCTTCTTCATCAATCCGATTGTTGCCTATGTCATTTCTCAAGTGCTGCTGCAATCAGGAAAAGGGCTAATGTATGCCGCGGCTTATTGGAAGAAGTGGCGTCCAGCACCAGTCTTTGCATTAGGGGAAGTAAAAGAATTTTTCTCATTCGGTGCATTCCAGCTCGCATCCAGACTGGTCAATCGAGCAGGATCGAACATTGACATGATTTTAATCGGCCGGTTTCTCGGAGCAGAAGCGTTAGGTATTTATAGCTTGGCGTATCAAATCGTGACGATCCCCGTGCTGAAGATTAACCCAATCGTGACGAGAGTGGCTTTCCCGGTTTTCGCAAAAAGTCAGCGTGATCACTCCATGCTGCGAGAGGGCTTCCTCAGTATGACGAATATGCTCGCATTGATTAGCTTTCCGTTATTAATCGGTCTTGCTGCCGTATCAGATAGCTTTATAGAAGTAGTGTTTGGCGAGAAATGGCTCGTAGCTGTTCCGGTTCTTAATATATTATGCATTGTCGGACTTCTGCGTGTACTGATGAATCCAAACGGGTCAATACTTCTTGCCAAAGGGAGAGCGGACTTAGCCTTTTATTGGGATACGGGGATGCTTCTTGTGTATGGATGCGCCTTATATGTAGGTGTCAGCACAGGCAGTCTGCTCACAGTAGCTTGGGTTTACTCAGGTGTCAGCCTGCTCAACTTCATTGTCGGCAGATGGCTCATGGCGTATGTCATTCAGCTAGATATGAAGGTTTATTTAAAATCACTTGGCAAGCCTGCTGTTATGACGCTATTGATGGCCGCCTGTGCGGTAGCCCTGCATCAAGGCATGAAGCTGACGTCAGCCGACATTTTACTTCAATTAGGATTGACGATTTGTGTCAGCGCAGCATTGTATGGCTTGCTGCTCATCAAAATGTATCCGCAGGTTGCAGGCAAATTATTGAGAAGAGGTCGTTCGTCATGAAGGTGCTATGGCTGACAAGTGTATATCCTAGTGAAAAACATCCAAGTGAAGGTGTGTTCCATGAAACGCAAGTGCAGGAGCTGCTCAAACAAGGAATACAAGTGACCGTCATCTGTCCCAACCCGGTCAATCCACCGGTTTTGCGGATGCTGAAGGCGTCCTATCGGCAGAAAAAGGATCTGCCTGAACAGGAAGTGAGAAACGGAGTGACCGTATACAGGCCGCCCTATACAGCGCTTCCTGGACAGCTGAAATGGGCACAGCCGAGTAAACGAATAGCTTCTACTGTTCTCGGCGCCATGCAGGGTTACCAGCTGTCACCAGATTTTATCCATGCACACTTTGCGATGCCGTCTGGCGGAGCGGCGGCTGTGATTCAGAAAGAAACGCAAATTCCTTATCTTTTGACCTTACATGGCAGTGATGTGAACGTGTATCCGGGCTATAGCAAAGGGGCACATGCAGCCTTTGAAACGGCGGTGAAACAGGCATCTGCTGTTCTGACGGTGAGCGAGGAGCTTGCTAAAAAGACAAATGACATGACAAAGGTAGAAGCGAAATGCCTCCCGCTCGGTATTCCGCTCCAGTCATTTTCTAAAACGGAAGAAGATCAACAATTCATCAGGAAAAAGTTAGGCTTACCCCTTCACGACAAGCTCGTTGTCTTCGTCGGGCGGTTAGTCAAAGAGAAGGGCTTACTTGAATTAGCTGATGCTGTCAGCGGCTTGGATGGTGTGAAAGCAGTTTTTGTTGGAAAAGGCCCCCTTGCAAAGGAGCTCACAGAACGGGCTGGAGCATCTATTCTACTCCCAGGGCAGGTGCCGAATGAGCAGGTGAAAGACTACTTAATCGCAGCCGATTTGTTTGCACTTCCGTCCTATAGTGAAGGAATGCCAACCGTCGTTCTGGAGGCACTCGCTTTAAAAGTACCTGTCATTGCGACAAGAGTCGGTGGTCTCCCAACCTTATTTTCTAGCTATCAACATCTGCTCGTTGATCCGCATTCGACAAATCAGTTAAAAGAGGCCATTCACGCCTACCTTTATGAAAACAGATGGAATGAGCAAGTGAAAAGCGATCTTCATCAAATCGTTCATACAGAATATTCATCAGCAAATAATACGAAGCAGCTCATACAGCAATATGAAAAGGTGCTTCATCAATCAAGATCCATCGTTTAAACAAGATGAAATGTGCAAAGAATGATAGATAGATAAACAGCTTGGAACGGACAATATGCTTTTACTGAGAGGATGAAAAATGTTGAAGAAAATTGCTGTGATTGGAACAGGGTATGTCGGGTTAGTATCAGGTACTTGTTTTGCTGATATCGGAAATCGTGTCATCTGCTGTGACATCGATGAATCAAAAATCAACAGCTTAAAAAGTGGTGTCGTTCCCATTTATGAACCGGGTTTAAAGGAATTGATTGAAAAGAATACGGAAGAAGGAAGACTGTTTTTTACAACCAATATTCCTGCTGCTATCCGGGAATCAGAGATTATCTATATTGCTGTAGGGACACCGATGACAGCACAGGGGGAAGCAGATTTAACGTACGTGAAAGCTGTCGCTCAAACAATTGGTGAACATCTAAATGGCTATAAAATCATCGTCAATAAAAGCACAGTGCCCGTTGGAACAGGCCGGCTCGTTCAAGCCATTGTCGAAAAAGCATCGCGCAGTAAATATCCTTTTGATGTCGTATCCAATCCAGAGTTTCTCAGAGAAGGATCTGCCATCCAAGACACGATGAATATGGAGCGGGCAGTAATCGGCTCGACAAGCACCCATGCGTCGACCATCATCAAAAGATTGCATGATCCGTTTCAAACAGAGGTTGTGGAGACCAATTTAGAAAGTGCTGAAATGATTAAGTATGCTGCAAATGCCATGCTTGCCACAAAAATCTCATTCATCAATGACATTGCAAATATTTGCGAGCGGGTGGGCGCTGATGTTGAAAAAGTTAGCGAAGGCGTTGGATTAGACAGCCGTATCGGGCATAAATTTTTAAAAGCGGGCATTGGATTTGGTGGGTCTTGTTTCCCGAAAGACACGATGGCTCTTCTCAAAATTGCCGAAACAGCCGGCTACCGGTTCAAGCTGATCGAGTCCGTGATTGAAACGAACAATCACCAAAGAGCGCACCTTGTCAGCAAACTGATGAGTGTATTCGGTGATATTAGAGGAAAAACCATCTCTGTTTTAGGTCTCGCATTCAAACCGAATACGAATGATATGCGTTCTGCACCTGCATTAGACATTATCCCAATGCTGAGAGAGCTGGGTGCTTTTGTGAAGGCCTATGATCCGGTTGCTTATGTAGAAGCAGAACGAGAGCTTGGCCCGCAGGCTGTCTTCAGTAATGACCTGTATGAAACAGTAAAAGATACGGATGCTTGCCTCATCCTAACAGAATGGGATGACATACAGAAGATGGATAAAGATCAAATCAAGCAGCTGCTTCGTTCACCGATTGTAATTGATGGAAGGAATTTGTTTGATCCAGCAGAAATGAAAGAGAGAGGATTTATTTACCAGTCTATCGGCCGCCCAGGCGTATGGGAAGCAGAATTGGTATCAAAGGCACAATAACAGGGGGAGCTTGGATGAAGAAAGTATTGGTTACTGGGGGAAGCGGATTTATTGGATCACACACGGTAGAGGCTTTACTAGAAAAAGGTTACGAGCCCATCGTTCTTGATAACTTTTCAACTGGATCTCGGGGAAATATTGCCCACCTTTCCGTTCAATGCATTGAGGCAGATGTCACAAAATCAGAAACGGTCGATTTGATCAAACAAATAAGACCGGATTATATCATTCACCTTGCAGCACAGGTGAGTGTCGCCGTGTCTGTTCAGAATTTCGTTTATGACGAAGAGGTCAATATCAAAGGGTCCCTGCACGTCATGAAAGCAGCGGCTGAAGCAGGGGTGGAGAAGGTGGTATTTGCCTCATCGGCAGCTGTCTATGGAGATCCAGTGTATTTGCCAGTGGATACCGCTCACCGGCTAAAGCCTGGTTCGCCTTATGGTTTATCGAAACTCACAGTAGAGCGATACTTAGAAATGGCAAAATCACTGTATGATGTGGACTATTGTATTCTTCGGTATAGCAATGTTTATGGTCCGCGACAAGATGCACTTGGCGAAGGCGGGGTTGTCTCTATTTTCTCTGATAAGTTTGCAAAGGATGAGGCTCCTTTCATTTTCGGAGACGGGGAACAAACAAGAGATTTCATCTATGTAGGTGATCTAGCAGCAGCGAATGTTGCGGCTTTAACAGCTCAATCAAACGTTTGTTTAAATATCTCATGTGGGGATTCAATCACTGTGAATGAGCTGTTTCAAACGATGAAGCGAGTGACGAGGTCACATCTTGAACCAATTTACAAGCCGCAGCGTGCAGGAGATATTGTGCATAGTACATTGGCAAATGAGGAAACGAAACAAGTCTTAGCATGGGAGCCTGTTGTGAGTTTACAGGAAGGTTTGGCTCGTACCATTTCCTACTATGAACAGGAAGTCAAGGCTTAATCCCTCAAATCGGATGGGTTGCTTAGGAGGAAAATGGGTATGAGTGTGAAGCATACAGCATGGCAAATCATGATTGGATGTATATTGTTTGCAGCAGGGATCGGTCTTGTACAAATGGCAGCCGCGCAGCCCGTCGGGTTAAAGAAGATGGTGGCTGTTCCGGTTATACTTCTGATCCTGTCGGTTGCTCTCGTGTTGATGAAGCTGTACATGAATGGTGAGCAAATCTTCATGTCAGTCATCTATCTTTTGATTACATTGACCTTTCTCAACAACGCTTTCTTTTCTATTAGTGCAGGATTCTTTAGTCTTTTTCTCTACCGTATCATGCTCATCGCCGCCTTTGCTTTATTTATATGGCGGATGAGAGATCAGGGGACGTACATATCGCAGTGGCAGCAGATTCGTGTCAAAGGAATTCTTGGTTTTTTCGCTGTATGGTTTCTTTACGGTCTCATCTCACTGCTTTGGGCTCATTCGGTCACAGACGGCCTGAAATATATGTGCCTTCTGGCAATGGGGATGGGATTTGTCTTTCTAGTCGTCATGTATATTCAGCGAATGGATCAAGTGGTGACCTTTTATAGCATTTGGCTGGTCATGACTGTGTTTGTGATGGGGATTGGGTTCTATAATCACTTTACATTGAACCATTTACCGAATACCTCATTGTATCTAGGGCCAGCGTATAAACAGCACTATCCTACATCTGTCTTTTTTAATCAGAATGACTTTGCAACGTTTTTATCGATTAGTTTCTTCTTATATCTAGCATGCATGCGTCAAATGAAAAACGGTTACATCAAAGCGTTTGGATTATTAGGTGCAATCGCCGCGCTGTATCTCATTTTGTTAACCGAATCCCGCGCTAGTCTGCTTGGGATATTTGCAGGAGTGGCGATCTATGTGTGGCTGCTGCTGCCGCGTTTTCTCAAAAAGTGGTCAATCATTGCAGCAAGCGGACTTGTCGTCATCGGTATCGCTGTTTTTTCAGCTAAGATTTATTCGGTCTTTTATGACTTGTTTCTCGCTTCTCAGGTCGCGCATTCTTTTAGTGAACCACTCCCGTCTAACATCGCGAGAGCGAATTTAATCAAAAATGCTTGGCACTTCTTTACGAATTCATACGGATTCGGAGTTGGAGCGGGGAATGTGTCTTACTACTTAGCTCACTTTTCGATCTTTGACACAGACCAGGTCGTAGAAGTGCACAATTGGCTGCTGGAATTGATGACGAACTTCGGATTTGCAGTCATGCTGGGCTATATCTCTGTATACGCCTATCTCATGTTCACACTGTACAAACAATACCAATGGGCTGACACAAGATCGGCAAAAATGATCATTGAGGGGTTGTTTGCAGCCATGCTGAGCTTTCTCGTTTCAAGTATCAGTCCTAGCTCTGTCTCGAATTTATATTTCCATTGGGTATTTTTAGGACTGGTGATCGCAGCGGTGAATATGTTGAAAAACAAACAACGACTCAAGCTATGGTAAACCGTGTGTGATGCTGCGTTTGTATGGCTACACTAGTGAAAGAGCAAATACGTCAATGTTGGGAGAATGAACATGTCTGGTTTCATATTTAGGATAGGGAAGCGAATCAAAAAGTACATCGTATGGCTCATACTGCTGCCTGTCGTATTAGGTGCCTTTGGTTTCTTTTTTGCTAAAGGAACTACGCAGCAATCTAGTTACACAGCTGCTGTTACCCTCACTCTCGGTAAATATGATGATGGGGTGTATAACAACATGGCAGAAGTGACATCTCTATTAAAAAGCGATGCATTTCTAAATGAAGCACTCAGTGATGTGAAAGAAGAAGAAAGACAGGATGTGAAAACTCGTCTCATCCTTACCAATCAATCAGATACACAATTACAGCTGTCTTTCACGGATGCCGATAAGGATCATGCTTTGGCTGTCGTGAAGCAGGTGTCGGATACATTTCTCAAGCAAGATAAAGCATTATTTACAAAAAGGCAGCAGGTGATTGAAAGTAGATTAGCTGCTCTTGAAGACGAATCGGTCAGCAATGATTCCAAAGTCGATAAAGAACGATTCTTATATGAATTGGAGTCAACAAAGCTTGGAATGAAGCAGGCAAAAATTGTTGATCCTGCACAAGTACTTGATGAAGGCAATAAAGGCATGTCAGCTAAAAAACGGGCACTTCTTGGGCTTGTCATTGGCTTTAGCATCTCGCTTATGTTTGTGGTCTTATCCGAAGTGTTCAAAGAATCTTAATAATGAACTGGAGATGAGTCTTAGGTGAACAATCAACCGTTAGTATCCATCATTACACCTGCGTATAATGCGGAACGTTATTTAACGGATACAGTTCATTCCGTCCTTGCCCAAACCTATTCCAATTGGGAGCTGATCATTGCAGATGATTGTTCTACAGATGGAACTAGAAAGCTATTAGGGGATTTAAGTCAAGCGGACGACAGAATCAACGTCATTTATTTAGAGGAAAATGGGGGAGCTGCCATTGCTAGAAACGCAGCCATCAAACAGGCAAAAGGACGCTTTATCGCTTTTTTAGACAGCGATGATATGTGGAAAGAGACGAAGCTTGAAAAACAGGTAGACTTCATGCTGACAAATGATTATGCCTTTACATTTACGGCATATGACATCATTGCAGAAAACGGAGAACCATTAGAAAAAACCGTCACTGCGCCAGCGAGATTAGACTATAATGAAGCCCTGAAAAACACCATTATCGGCTGTTTAACGGTCATGCTTGATCTTCAAAAGGTAGGACATGTGGAAATGCCGAACATTCGCACAAGGCAGGATTTAGCTACATGGCTGTCTATATTAAAAAGAGGATTTACAGCCTATGGTATGAGTGAACCGCTCAGTGAATATCGCATCGTTGGGAACTCCATCTCTAGTAACAAGTGGAAAGCAGCGAAAAAAACGTGGTTTGTCTACAGAGAAATTGAGCAGCTTCATTTTGTCAAAGCGTCTTGGTGTTTTATGCACTATGCGACAAATGCTGTGAAGAAGCGCTTATAAACAGAAGGGAAAAAAGGTGATAAAGGTGAAAGCAGACTCGATCATACATGTTGTCGTAGCGACGGGAGAATGGGGACAGGACGGACTGAGGTACAGACGGCATCGGCTGGCCGAATTTCTAGCATCTGATCCAGAAACAAAAGAGGTCATCTGGGTATGCCCGTCATCATCTCGTCATACAGCTCCCTTTCAGCCCATAACAGATCGAATGAAGCAATTGACCATTCCTGATGTGCTCAAGAGCAAATTATTTCGCTTTGGTCGATATCAAGACATGTTCTATATTCATAAATTATCCCCTCTCCTTGAACATTTGCGGCATGAGGAGAAGAAGGGGATCGCTGTTTGTTTATGGTATACGTTTCCGGGCTTTCCGCTCTTATCTTCTTTATTTGAATGGAAACATATTGTCTATGATTGCAGTGACCTGTGGGGAGAGCCGATAAGCGGCAACCATAACATCCTTTCTTATATGAGGCAGCGTGTCATTGTCAAAGCAGAAAATCGAATCATTAAATACGCACACAGCATTACATGCTCTTCTCAATATTTACACGATCAAATCAAAAAACGTCTTATGGGAGAACCGAAAGATGTGTTTACGGTGGAAAATGGCGTCGAATACGATGTGTTTGCGAAAAGCAATCTTCCGTGCAAAGAAGATGTGCTGGAAGGAAGAGAAGGGACTGTGCTTGGTTTTATCGGAGGAATCAAGCCAAAGCTCGATTTTGACATGATGGCTGAAGCTGCTCGTATGCGGCCTGATTGGACATTTTTATTTGTCGGTCCGGATGGAACGAATGGAGATCCATCTTTTCAGCATGCACTCAAACTGCCTAATGTGATTTGGACAGGTGCTGTTGCTCCAGAAGAAGTGCCTGCTTATATGAAGCTGATTGATGTAGGTATGATGCCATATAAACAATCCCCTTATAATCAAGCGGTGTTCCCTCTCAAGCTTTATGAATTTTTAGCCGCTGGAATACCGGTTGTCGGTTTAAATCTCCCATCAACGGAAAGGCTAAAAGAGAAGGATGTGTATGAATATTTAGAGGGCGACGATCCTGCGCTCTTCGTAGAAGCCTGCCTGAAAGTGATCAGTAAAAAAGACGACACGAGCTATAGACATCTAAGACAAAGCCGAGCGAAGAAAAAAGATTGGCACGCGCTGTTCACAAACATGGTGGAACTAACGAATATTAAAGAAAACGCATAATTCATTCGGGATTGTGCGTTTTTATTTGTTTCTTCCTCACAGGGGGAGCTTGTGATCATCCTCTATTCAATTGTATAATGGAAAGAGCGGCCAATATACAAAATACAGATTTCAATTTAGAAGGAGACTGACCTATGGATTACGAACGCGCCTTATTAGCGTTTTTTGTCTCTCTGGCTACAGTTTTAATTGTGACACCAATCGTCAAAAAGTTTGCAATTAAGATTGGTGCAGTGGACCAGCCGAATAAACGAAAAGTTCATGATAAAGTAATGCCTCGAATGGGTGGTTTGGCAATTTTTATTGGAGTAGCGGCTGGAGCATTAGCAGGCGGGCTGTTTCTACATAATAAAATTACAGCAATTTCAGTTGGTGCCGTACTCATCGTCATTTTAGGTATATTTGATGATAAATATAATTTAAGTGCAAGATTTAAATTTCTCGTACAAGTCCTAGTTGCTTGTTTGATTGTGAGCACGGGCTTAAAAATGGACTTCTTCTCTGTTCCTTTTTTAACAGATCGAATTGAGTTAGGCTGGATGGCATATCCCCTCACCGTGCTATGGATTGTGGGTATCACAAATGCCATTAATTTAATTGACGGCCTTGATGGACTAGCTGCCGGTATTTCTGTCATCGGTTTATCAACGATTGCAGTGATGGCATTTTCTGCTGATAAGATTCTGATTCTTTCTTTATCTCTTGTCGTCATTGGCAGTACGATCGGCTTTCTCTTTTACAACTTCCATCCAGCGAAGATTTTTATGGGAGATACCGGTTCGCTATTTTTAGGCTATATGATTTCGGTGCTGTCACTTTTAGGGTTATACAAAAGTGTCACTTTGTTTAGTGTTGTTGTTCCTGTGATCATTCTAGGTGTTCCTATATTTGATACGACCTTTGCAATCATTAGACGCATATTAAACAAACAGCCCATTTCATCACCGGACAAATCTCATATTCATCATAGACTAATGGCCTTTGGCTTGTCCCATCGCATGGCTGTCATCGTGATTTACATGATTGGCTTAGTCTTTAGCTTAAGTGCGATTTTGCTGACAAGCGCGACCATTTGGTTATCGCTGATCATTATCTTTTTACTGGTGATGTTTATGCAAGTGATTGCGGAAGTCACGGGTTTGGTCAACGAAGAGTTCAAACCATTTACGAAATTCTATAAACGAATGGTGAAAAGACAATAAAAAACAGCCCGTTCCTAGGAACTGGGCTGTTTTATTATTGTCCTGATGTGCTGGAAGGATTAGTTGTATCACTTGATCCTGTTTCACCAGATTCAGTAGGAAGCTTTAAATGCGTCCGTAATGCATTTTGTACGTTAGCTAGATTGGTTTGATCTGGCTCAAAGTAATACGTTCGATTTGGTCCTAAATAAAGATCCGACCCTTTAATAGAAAGTGTTTCTGTGTCGTCTCCCTTAAACCCGCTGTAGATTTGCTGAAGCGCTAGACCTTCTGTGATACGGAAGTTGGTCGTAATATGATCACTGACTTCTTTAGCGATATTATCCACGTTTGCGATGTTATTTGCCTTCGACATTTGATCAATCATTGCACGTAAAATTTGTTTCTGACGATCATTACGTCCGAAATCACCACGTGGATCTTGTTTTCTCATCCGCGCGTAAGCAAGTGCTTCTTCCCCGTTTAAATGCATATTGCCTTTTTTGAAATAAATCTTTTTCGATTTTTTCACATCACTTTTTTCATTGAAGTCAAATGGAACATCGATATCAATTCCACCGACTTCATCAATGACATCCTTGAATCCGTCAAAATCAACGGTCGCATATTTATCAATCGGAATATTCAAGAATTGTTCGACAGTTTCGATCGTTTCGTCTTTACCGCCTTTAGCATATGCTGCATTGATCTTTTCTTTACTTCCTGTCGTGTCACTTGCAAGCTGTACGCGTGTGTCACGAGGGATACTAACCATTTTCATCGTTTTGTCTTGAGGGTTAATTGTTGCGACAATAAGTGAATCTGAACGGCCATGATCACCATCTGTGGCATAATCCTCAATTCCGACAAAAAGTACAGAGAAGGGTTTCTTTTTAATATCAATGACCGCATCACGAAGCTTCGATTTCTCTCCGCGGTTTAGTTCGTCATATGTTTTGTCAGCGGCTTGAAGTGTATTGACTATTTTATAGACTGCAAATCCGCCCATGCAGATGATAAGAAGCAAAAATAAAACCAGGATACGTTTGAAAATTTTCTTCTTCTTACTCTTTTTCTTTCGTACACGCACTTTTACTCGTTGTGCCATTCATCTGTCTCCTTTATCGGACCAATGTCCTTTTCTAAATAAATCAGTTCGCCTTCTTTTGTAACACTCTTTCCATTTGTCAGCTCAGTCATCCATTCAATGAACTGCTCTGTTTGTGTTTCTTCTACATACGTCTCAAAAATAACATCTTCTGCATAATGAATTTCTTTTAGCTGAAAAGATGAGGCTCTAAGCTCATTCTCTACCTTTCCAAGCCATGTATAATCTATTGTTGTGTGCATCGTACGCATTAAACAGCGCTCTACCATCCCAACATGGTTGATGGCTTCTGATACAGATTTTCCGTAGGCACGAATCAAACCACCGGCGCCTAGCTTAATACCGCCGAAATAACGAGTGACTACTACGACTGTATCTTTCAGCTTCCGTTTTTTTAACACTTCAAGCATTGGCACACCTGCTGTACCACTTGGTTCACCATCATCATTCGCTTTTTGAATCAGGTCATGTTCTCCAATGAGATAGGCAGAACAATTATGTGTGGCATTCCAATGTTGTTTTTTAATGGATTGTATAAATGCTTGTGCTTCTTCTTCTGAGACAGCACGCTGTATATGACAAATAAAACGTGATTTTTCAATGACGATCTCATGCTCGCCACGACTTTTTACTGTAAGATAGCGATGCAGCAAAAGACATACCCTCCTGAAAAGCAAATTGTAAGACTAGAGAAAATTTGCATTGATTTTAGAATTTTACAGCGTATTTTGTTATGATGATAGGGGTAGAAAAAGGGTCGTCATAAAAACTTCATGATTTATACGCATTCTTTCATTATAATTCGACATAAAATGCAGATCAATGACATTTATAATAAAAAAAGATGACATCACTGTTACGGGAGGGAAAAGCCATGACAACACCTAAAATGGATCCGAAATTATTGGATTCAATCATCATGAAAATGCTTAGTACAGTTGATGGCAGCAAGGACGAAGTATTTAGGATAGGCGAACAGTCCCGTCAACAATATGAAAGCCTTGTAGAAGAGCTGAAGCAAATCAAGCAGCAAGTAAACGAAGTAATTGATTTTGGGGATAAACTAGAAGTCCATACGAGACATGCTAGAAATCGCTTATCTGAGGTCAGCAGAAACTTCAACAAATTTAGCGAAGAAGAAATACGGGAGGCCTACGAAAAAGCACATAATCTGCAAGTGGAACTCACTATGATCCAGCAGCGCGAAAAGCAACTGAGAGAAAGAAGAGACGATCTGGAAAGACGATTGTTAAGCCTACAAGACGTCATTGAACGCTCTGAAACGCTTGTGAGTCAGATCACAGTTGTTCTCAACTATCTCAATCAGGACTTACGTCAAGTTGGCGTGTTACTTGAAGATGCTCAAGCAAAACAAGATTTTGGACTTAGAATTATTGAAGCCCAAGAAGAAGAACGTAAAAGGGTATCCCGTGAAATTCACGACGGTCCGGCCCAAATGCTGGCAAACGTAATGATGCGTTCCGAATTAATTGAACGTATTTTCAGAGACCGTGGGACAGAAGAAGGCTTTAAAGAAATTAGAAGTCTCAGACAGAATGTGCGAAATGCTCTGTACGAAGTGAGAAGAATCATTTATGATTTAAGACCAATGGCTTTAGATGATTTGGGTCTCATTCCGACGCTAAGAAAATATTTAAACACAATCGAAGAGTATGATGGAAAAACCAAGATCACGTTCCAATGCCTAGGGGATACAGAAAGCGAAAGAATTGCTTCTCAATTTGAAGTGGCACTGTTTAGACTAGCCCAAGAAGCTGTCACAAATTCACTAAAGCATTCCGAAGCTGAAGAAATCTCTGTAAAAGTAGAAGTGACGAAAGACTTTGTTACGTTAATTATCAAAGACGATGGAAAAGGCTTTGATATGAAAGATGTGAAAACAAACAAAAACAAATCCTTCGGTTTACTTGGCATGAAAGAACGCGTAGACTTACTTGAAGGTAAAATGACCATAGACTCAAAAATAGGTCTAGGGACATTCATCATGATTCGCGTGCCATTAACATTGCAAAATAAAATTGTAAAATAGAGACAAAAGACATATTGACCATAAAGTTCAGGTGTAGAACAATAAACATGGGGAGGCGTAGCTTGTGACTAAAGTAAATATTGTAATTATTGATGATCACCAATTATTCCGTGAAGGTGTCAAACGGATTTTAGATTTTGAACCTACTTTTGAAGTAGTTGCAGAAGGAGACGACGGAGACGAAGCTGCACGTATCGTAGAACACTATCATCCGGATGTTGTCATTATGGACATTAATATGCCGAATGTAAATGGTGTAGAGGCTACAAAGCAGCTAGTTGAGCTTTATCCCGAATCAAAAGTCATTATTCTATCTATTCATGATGATGAAAACTATGTGACACATGCATTGAAAACAGGAGCAAGAGGCTACCTGTTAAAAGAAATGGATGCAGACACGCTCATTGAAGCAGTGAAAGTCGTAGCTGACGGAGGATCTTATTTACATCCGAAAGTTACTCATAACTTAGTAAATGAATTCCGACGCCTAGCGACTAGTGGCGTTTCAGCACATCCACAGCATGAAGTATATCCTGAAATTCGCAGACCACTTCATATCTTAACAAGACGTGAGTGCGAAGTACTTCAAATGTTAGCTGACGGAAAGAGCAATAGAGGAATTGGTGAGTCGCTCTTTATTAGTGAGAAAACAGTCAAAAACCACGTGAGTAACATTTTACAAAAAATGAATGTAAACGACCGTACACAAGCTGTTGTTGTAGCAATTAAGAACGGCTGGGTAGAAATGAGATAATATTCCGGACAAGTACTCCTTTTTCGCCTGTTTTTGATTCTCTCACATGTTAATTTGAGAGAAATGATAGGTAGATAAGGAGTCTTTTTCGGATATAACGGGCTTGCCTATTGATTAGGCAGGCTTTTTTGATTACTATTATAAATCTAATGAATAACAATGATCATTCTTTGAAAATAAAAAAGAGCAACTTAACGGATAAGGAAGGTATTTAAGAATGAAAATAGCCGTTGTAACAGACAGTACTGCTTATATACCACAAGAGCTGCGTGATAAACATCATATTCATATGATCCCTCTGAATGTCATCTTTGGCAATGAATCATACCGTGAAGAAATAGAAATGGATTGGAAGACATATTATGAAGAAGTCAAAAAGCATAAAGACCTTCCAACCACCTCTCAGCCTGCTTTCGGTGAACTAATAGAATTATATGAAAAACTAAGTGAAACATATGATGCCGTGATTAGTATTCACCTTTCTAGCGGAATTAGTGGAACATATAATAGTGCAGCCTCAGCAAATGACCTAGTTGACGGAATTGACATTTATCCGTTTGATACAGAAACTAGCTGTATGGCACAAGGTTTTTATGTGATAGAAGCTGCTGAGAAAATCCAAGCTGGTGCTTCTCCAGAAGAAGTGTTAGCCCATCTCAATTACCTGAAAGAGAATCAGAGAGCTTATTTTATGGTAGACGATTTAACTCATTTACAAAGAGGCGGCAGATTAAATGGTGCTCAGGCTTTTATTGGTAGCCTCTTAAAGGTAAAGCCTATACTGCATTTTGACAACAAGCTAATTGTCCCTTTTGAGAAGATTCGTACACGGAAAAAAGCCATTTCACGTATGTTTGAACTATTTGATGAAGATGCATCGCGTGGTGTCCCGATGAGAGCAACAGTGATACATGGTAATAGAGAAGAAGAAGTAGACGATTTGATTGCGCACTTATCAGATAAATATCCTCATGTTGAATTTTATAAAAGTTATTTTGGTGCTGTAATCGGCACTCATCTAGGCGAAGGCTCTTTAGCTCTTGGCTGGCTGATTAGATAAATCCTAAAAACCTCTTTTCTCTTAGAAAAGGGGTTTTGTTTTTCTTTTTTAGCTGTTGGACGAAAGGTCATGTCTTTGCGCATAATAGGCAAACATCAGTTGAAAGGTGTTTGTTGAAATTGAACATGGACAAAGCAATGGAACTAAGGAAGCACCTGGAGTCACGCCGCCTGCTTACTGCTGAAACAAGATGCTCACAGTCTGATTTGGATTGGCTGGAGGAGAAAGGGTTAGTTATCCGAACACCTGCTATTGAGAGGAAAGCAAATGGTCTTATTTGCTGCAGATGTGGTGTATCAAAAAATCGGTACTTTGCCCACTCTTCGTGTGACAAGTGTCAAAAAGATTGTGTGTATTGTAGATCATGCATCATGATGGGGAAAACAACGGAATGTGGCTTTCTTTATGAATGGACGGGTCCACAAATGGAAGAAGCATGTCACTCGGAATTAACATGGCAGGGAAACCTGTCTAAAGGACAAAAAAGAGCGTCAGAGAAATTGATCGAAGCGATAAAAAACAAATCTGATCTACTCATCTGGGCAGTTTGCGGGGCAGGGAAAACAGAGGTGCTTTTTCACGGAATAGAATATGCCTTACATCAAGGAATGAGTGTCTGCATTGCGACACCTAGAACTGATGTTGTCCTTGAACTAGAGCCGCGGCTTAAAAAAGCTTTTCAAGGAATGAAAATAGCTGTTCTTTATGGAGGAAGTCCTCAAAGGTTCCAAATAGCACCGTTAGTAATCGCTACAACTCACCAGTTGATGAGATATAAACATGCATTTGATGTGCTCATTATAGATGAAGTCGACGCCTTCCCTTATTCAATCGATGAACGTCTCCAATTTGCTGTTTTAAAGGCAATGAGAAAGAAAGGGGTTAGGGTTTATTTAAGTGCGACGCCGTCTAAGAAAATGATAAGAGATGTATCTCGTGGACAACTAGAAGCCATAAAAATTCCTCTGCGCTTTCACCAACAACCTTTACCGGTCCCATCCTTTCAATGGATTGGACATTGGAAGAAGAAATTAAAAAAGAATCAGCTCCCACCTAAAGTAATGAATTGGATGCAGAAACATATTACAAAAAAGAGAAGGGTTTTACTTTTTGTTCCTTCTATTTCTACTATGAAGAAGGTAACGAAGGTTCTTAGAAAGCACCATTTAAATGTAGAAGGGGTGTCTGCTGATGATCCAGATAGGAAACAAAAGGTCCAGCAATTCAGAGATTACAAATACGATGTACTAGTTACAACCACAATTCTAGAAAGAGGTGTAACCATTTCAAATGTGCAAGTGGGGGTACTAGGTGCAGAATCTACTATCTTTACAGAAAGTGCACTTGTTCAGATTTCTGGTAGAGCAGGTAGACATCTCGATTTTTTTAAAGGAGATGTTTTCTTTTTTCATTTTGGTTTAACGAGAAGTATGAAACAAGCAATGAAGCATATTGTAAAAATGAATGATACAGCTGAAAAAGAGTTCTCCGAAAAATAATGTAGGTTCAACTAAATTTCATGGTACATTTATATTCACAATACACAAATGGCAGGAGAGACAAATATGCTACTCAATGCAAAAGAAACACTACTCAAGGAAATCCTCTATCAATATCTCAACCAATTAAACATGATTTGTCACTGTGAAAAGTGTATAGAAGATGTATTAGCGATTTCACTAAATCAAGTGAAGCCTCAGTATATAACAGATATCGATAAAATATCTTACAGTAAATCTGAGATGGTGGACAAACAGAAGAATACGGCCATGCTGGTCATTCTGACAGAAGCCGCTTCAAAGGTCTCCACATTTCCAAGATGCGAAAATCGTCTGCCGATAAATAAGGATAACAATTGATCTGCCTCATTTGTGAGGGACATTTTGTCGCTTCTTTTACATGGAAATCATTACTTCTATTAAATGATGATCGTCTATGTATAGCATGTAAGCATCACCTAGAAAAAATTCAACGCCCGATTTGTCCAGCCTGCGGGAGAGCACAGTCGAACGATCAATTATGTCAAGACTGTTCCATGTGGAAAGAACGCCCTGATTCTACTACAGTACTTGTGAAAAATAGGTCTGTCTATGCTTACAACGATTTGATGAAAGATGTCCTTTCCCGCTTTAAATTTCGAGGTGATACAGCTTTAGCTGAGCTTTTTAAACAAGATGTCCGAGCAGTATTTAAGCGCTCTTTTTCAATGAAAGAACCTGTGCTGATCCCGATTCCTTTAAGTAAAGAAAGACTAAAGGAAAGAGGGTTTAATCAGTCCGTCATACTTGCTTCCTTGATTGGTGAGCCGATCCTTCAGCCACTTGTAAAAATACATCAAAGCAAACAGTCCAAGAAAAAGAAAAATGAACGTTTAGATCAAAAAGGAATGTTTCAAATCACGCAGACAGATGCGATCGTTCAAAGGGAAGTTATCTTAATTGACGACATTTATACAACAGGGGCCACCATTTATGATGCGGCGAGAATTTTAAAAGAAGCAGGTGCCAAAAGTGTTTCCTCTTTTACGTTGATCCGTAGTTAAAATTCAGGATAATTAACCGATAATAAGAAGAGAAAATAACGTAAGGGGTTTTGGTTATGAATCAATTGGCAAACTGCCCGCAATGTAATCAGCTGTTTTTAAAAACGACCATCCAAACGGTTTGTAACAAATGCTTTGAAGAAGAAGAACGTTCTTTTGATATCGTTTATAAATTCTTGCGAAAGCAAAGTAATAGACAATCAACCATTGCTGAAATAGTAGATGCAACAGAAGTTGATGAAGAATTAATCTTGAAATTTATCCGTTTGAAAAGACTTCAAATTAGCCAATTTCCGAATATCAACTATCCTTGTGAAAGATGTGGCCAACCGATCAGAAAAAACAAGCTGTGCAGTCAATGTGAACAGGACATTCAGTCGCAAATGAGTCAAATGAACCAAGAAGAAGAGCGTAAAAGGGAGATTGAATCTAGGAAAAAAGACACCTATTATGCCATTAATCCTAAAAACGATTGATTCCCTAAACTAAGTTGCAGTTTGGTCGATAAAATGGATAGAATCAAGACAGACTGTAACGGAAAGCGAGAGGAATCCCGTGAAAATTAATCGATATGGAACACAACCAGTAAATCCTTACAAGAAAACATATGAGAAACAAACGTTGCAATCAAATCAAGCAAAATCAACTGATAAAGTCGAAATTTCTAAAAAGGCAATCGAAATGCAAAAGGTGCCGAATATCATGAAAGAACGCCAAGATAAAATAGACCAAATTAAAAAAAGCATTGAAGCCGGAACATATCAAGTAGATACAAAGGGCATTGCTGATAAAATGCTGAATTTTTATAAACAACAATAACAAAAGGGAGTAGCGTGAATGTCAGTTAAAATAATCATTGAAGAGCTGCATCGTCTCTATGGATTGCATGAACAGCTTTTGAAGCTGTCGAAAGATAAAACAGAAATGCTGAAAAGTAATGAGATTGATGCTCTTTCAGAGGTTCTGAATTTAGAGCAAAAATATATTCAGGCCATTTCTCAATTAGAAGAAAAAAGAATTGAAGCGACAGTTCAATTTTTACAAAATGATGAACCGCCAACCATCACCGCGTGTATCGAAAAGGCTGAAGGTTCGGATCAAGAAGAGCTCATTTCGTTATATGACAAATTAAAAGACATCATGGTGGAACTGAAAGATGTAAATGAACTGAACAAACAGCTCATTCAGCAGTCGCTTCAATTTATTTCACTGACATTCGATCTCGTTAACCCTAATAAAGAAAATATGAATTACGGACAAAATGGTCTTGAGAGTTCAAAGCCTAAACAGCAGAGGGCTTTGTTTGATTCAAAGGCGTAAACAAGGAGGATACCAATGGGTTCTACATTCATGGGACTAGAAACGGCAAAAAGAGGAATCACAGCCCAGCGTGCAGGGCTTTATGTCACATCAAACAACGTCTCCAATGCAAATACAGATGGCTACTCAAGACAAAGAGTTACCTTTAAAGCAGATAATCCTTATCCAGTCATTTCAGTTTATGATGGCAAGACGTATGGCCAAATGGGGACAGGAGTTCAAGTTGGAACCGTTGAAAGAATTCGAGACAGCTTTTTAGATCTGCAATTCAGAGATCATAACAATAACTTGTCTTACTACTCAACAAAATCTGATGCCCTTTCGCAAATGGAGGGAGTCATGAATGATTTGACGGATGAAGGCTTAAACAGAGCTTTTGATAACCTTTGGAAATCATTGCAGGTCCTATCCGAAACCAAAAATGCCGATACAGCGTCTGCGCGTACAGTTGTTAAAACAAGTGCACAGGCTTTAGTAGATCAATTCCGTCTACTTAATTCTTCTTTAACAACGATACAGAAGAATTTAAAAACAGAACTCGATTCAACAGCCAAAAATGTGAACACGATTTTATCTCAAATAGATGAAGTGAACAAACAAATTGCAGCAGTTGAACCAAACGGGTATCTTCCAAATGATCTATATGATACGCGTGATGCGTTGGTAGATCAATTATCTTCACTCGTTGATATTAAAGTGAGCTACAATCCATCTGGCGGGAATGCACTCAAAATTGCAGAAGGAACTGTCAACATCGACATTATCGGTGCAAATGGACAATCTGCTGGAACGATTTTGAATGGTATTACGAACGAAAAATCTGAAATGCAAATCTCCTATGATAATACAACGGGACTTGTTAACTCACTTCAATTCGGAACAACAACCATTGCAGCAGATCAGCTTCAAGTGAATGGTAAAGTAAAAGCACTTGTTGAGGCTTATGGCTACATGTCAAATGGTGCTGAAAAAGGCATGTATCCAGACATGCTTGCAGAGCTTGATGAAGTAGCACAAGTCTTCATGGATACATTTAATGATGTGCATAAGCAGGGGTACACATTAAATGGCACAAGTGGACAAGACTTTTTTGATATCGAGAATAATAATGATCTGAATAAAGGTTTAGCTGCTCGTATCAAAGTGAGTGATGTTATTTTAGCATCAACAGATAATATTGCAGCATCTCTCAATCAAACAAAAGGTGACGGTTCGAATGCTACGAAATTAGCTGGTATTCAAGACTTAAAGGTACCAATCGGCGGCAATACAACGACGATCCAGGATTACTACCAAAATGTCATTGCTGAGATGGGGATTCAAGGGAAAAAGAACATAACGCTAGAAAGCAGTTCAGCCGCTCTTGTCAATTCAGCCAATGAGCGTAGAATGTCGACGAGTGCTGTTTCCATTGATGAAGAAATGACGAATATGATCCAATTTCAGCATGCATATAATGCAGCTGCGAGAGTTGTGACATTACAAGATGAAATATTGGATAAAGTAATAAACGGCATGGGTGTCGTAGGAAGGTAGGTATAACTGATGCGAGTCACACAAGGTATGATTTCTCAAAACTCACTTCGTAATATTAGTAAAAGTTATGAAAAACTTTCTAAAATAAATGAGCAAGCACAAACAGGGAGACGTTTCACAAAAACGTCTGATGATCCCGTTGCAGCAGTAAAAAGCCTTCAATATAGCACAGCAATGTTTCGAAATGATCAATATCAAAAAAACTTAAATGAAGCACAGAACTGGATTGATACATCTGAAACAAGTGTCACTGAAATCATTGATATTATGTCAAATGTACGAGATAAAGTGCTTGATGCGGCTAATGGAACAAAGCAGCCAGAAGATTTAGCAGCTGTCGGCGTGGAAATTGGTCAGATGAAGAAACAAATCATTGACGCGATGAACACTCAGATGTTAGGTAAGTTCGTATTTAATGGAACAAATACAAATGTCAAACCAGTTGTTGAGAACGCAGATGGTACGTTTACGTTTAACTTTGAAAACTATACAGATGCAAATTCTGTTAAGTCGAACATTTCTGATGGTATCACTTTAAATGTGAACTCAAATCCAATTTCAGCGTTTGGTGGACAGTCTGCCAGCGGTCAAAATGTCATTGAAATGTTGACGGATTTAGAAAACTCATTGAAAAATGGAACGTTCGCAAATTCTGATGATGCGTTAGGAAGTATCGATCAGTTTAAAGAAGTGATGAGTGCTGAGCGCTCGGACTTAGGAGCCCGTTCAAATCGTGTTGACTTAGTAGGCAGTCGCTTGACTTCACAATTCGAAGTACTGAAAAATGCCAAATCAGATAATGAAGATGTAGAAAGTGAAAAAGCAATTATTGATCTTCTTCAACAAGAGGTTGTGAATAGAGCTGCTTTAGCAACGACGGCTAAAGTTATTCAGCCATCCCTTGTCGATTTCTTAAGATAATAAAAAGCATCCGTTGGGTGCTTTTTTGCATCATGGAGGTGTACCTATATGCAAATCCCTAGATTGTTAATGCAACAAACCTATGCAAAGCTGCAAATGTCGACAACTCCTTCTCGGCAAGAAGTAGAGCAGCCCAGAGCAGACCTTGAGATTCAGCAGCCCAGAGCCGTCATGAATATGACAAGGACACCGTCAAAGTTAACAATAGATCAAACCGAAGCATTTGCCGATATGGATATCAAGTCAATTTTTAGGCGTTCTGAAGAATGGGCAGCTGAGGGGAAACGTGCTGTTGGAGAGGGAATGGGCCGAAGAGCGGAAGAAGGCAGTGAACTCATCAAGATCGAGAATGGTGGGAATGCAATTGCCGAGTTTGCCAAAATCAATGGCACTCCTCCAGCCAAACAATTCAATATTGGTGTGATCCCTTCATTCTTTAGTGTGAAAATTCACTATCAGCCATCTGAGCTTCAAATTGAAGTGGAGCCTCAAAAAGCTATTATAGAGGCAACGCCTCATAAACCAATCGTTAACTACCAGCCAGGTAAGGTCAATATTGATATGTTACAATACCCAGATTTAAAAATAGAAGTTGACGAAACGGGCCAAAATGGTGATAAGGTATAGTTAAGAAAAATGAAAAAGGTCGTGAATTATGATCATTCAAACAAAATACCATGGTGAAGTGACAATCAAAGAGGAGCAAATCATCAACTTCTCTAATGGAATACCAGGATTTCTGGATCAAAAACAGTTTGTCATTTTACCTTTATCAGAAGAGTCTCCATTTTTAGTTCTTCAATCATTGAAAAACGCAGAGTTAGGCTTTATTGTCAGCAGTCCGTTTTTATTCTTCAATCAATATGAATTCGATCTAGACGAAACGGTCGTAGATATTCTAGAAGTAGAAGATGCCAATGATGTGGAAGTTATGGTGATTTTAACAATGGAATCTTCTATTGAAAAAACGACAGCCAATTTAAGAGCGCCTATTATTGTGAACCGGAAAAACATGAAAGCCAAGCAGGTGATTTTGCATGATTCAGCCTATCATACAAAACATTTGTTAGAGGTGGCATCCTCATGTTAGTTCTCTCGCGTAAATTAAACCAGTCGATTCAAATTGGCGATGATATTGAAGTCAAGATTATTTCGATTGAAGGCGATCAAGTGAAAATCGGGATTGAAGCTCCTAAGCACATTGATATTCACAGGAAAGAAGTGTACCTGTCTATTCAGGAAGAGAACAGTCGTGCTGCGAGTTTATCCGTAGATCTCCTCTCTCAATTATCCTCACAAAAAAAGTGAGGATTTTTTTATCTGATTCAGCTATCCTTCTCCACGTTTCTGTGTGGATGTTCACCATCTATATGAAACTTTAACAAATCGGTCCATCTATATTTAATTTGAAAATTCAAAGCCGATATAAAAGGTAGATTAAAGCACAGGAGCTGAATAACTATGTCTGTTGGTAAGTTGACATCGCTAGAGCCAATTATCGATGCATTTCAAACCCGTGTTTCTAATAACCAGAATGGCAATGCAAACTCTGATTTACAAGCAAATGGCAAGGTCGTTTCAAAAGAAGAAATTGAAAAAACGCTTCAAGGAGCAAACAAGCTGATTGAACCCACTCAATTTCATCTGCAATTTGAATTACATGAAAAACTCAATGAATATTATGTCAAAGTCGTAGATAACCAAACAGAAGAAGTCATTAGAGAAATTCCTTCCAAGGAATGGCTTGATTTCTATGCGGCAATGACAGAAATTGTCGGTTTATTTGTAGATAAAAGAATGTAAGTGAAGGGAGAACATAAAAAATGGTCAATCGAATTACTGGTTTTTCAAATGTGTTTGATATTGATGAAATCGTATCAAAACTAATGAAAACTGAGCAAGCACCACTTGATAAAATGACACGCCAGAAACAAACACTTGAATGGCAAAGAGACAGCTATCGCGAGGTAAATTCGAAAGTTAAAGAATTAGATGATTTGATCAACAGTTTAAACTTAACGCTTCCAAGTACATATGGTGCAAAAAAGGTGACAAGCTCTAATGAATCTGCTGTCACAGCAACTGGATCAACAAATGCTGCCTCTGGCTCAATCCATGTCACCCAATTAGCGACAGCTTCTGTCTTCAAATCGTCTGGTACTTCTGGTTTTACACCTGCAAATGGCACGTTTACATTCGAGGTGACGACACCAGATTCGACAGAACCGAAAACGGTGACGATCAATACTTCTGATACCGATACAATTGATGACATTGTGAAAAAGCTGAACAACTCGCAATTAGGTGTGACAGCTTACAAAGGACAGATCTTTGACGGATCTAACTACGTCGATACGGTCGCTCTCACTTCACGGACAACAGGTGAAGGTGTCAGCATTAAAGCTGCTGATGGTAATTCAGCTTCATTCTTCACTCAATTAGGCTTCCAAGTAGATGGAGATAACAAATTAGTAGCGACCACTCAAGGACAAAAGGCACAATACGAGATTAATGGCTTGAAGATGGAAAATAACAACAATACCTTTACGCAGGCTGATATTACGTACGAGCTTAAAGGAACAACGGATCAGCCTGTCAGCTTAAACGTTTCAACAGATGTCGATACAATCTTTGATAAAATTAAACAATTTGTTGATAAATACAATGAGCTCGTTGAGCAGGCTAATGGTAAAGTCAATGAAAAAAGAAATAGAGACTATCATCCTTTAACAGCAGAAGAGAAAAAAGGGATGTCTGAAAAAGAAGTGGAGCTATGGGAAACAACCGCGAAGTCTGGCTTACTGAGAAGTGATTCCATTTTACGAGCTGGTGCCTCTAAAATAAGAAGTGATTTTTATGCTGATATTACGACAAGTGATGCGAATAAAATCCAACTCACACAAATCGGTATCACGACATCATCCAAGTATAAAGAAGGCGGAAAGCTTGAAATTAATGAAAAGAAACTGAGAGAAACCCTTGAAAAAGACCCGCAGAAGGTCAGTCAAATGTTTATCTCAGGATCGTTAAATGTGGATTCAAAAGATAAAGACAAAGCACAACAGCAATATCAAGAACAAGGAATCATTTATCGTGTCAAAAATTCCTTAACTGCCTTCACGAAGAGCATTCAAACAAAGGCGGGAAGCACAACGATGGAATTAAAGGAATACGGACTTGGTAAGGACCTTGATTCTTTGACCAAACGAATGGGTACGTTCCAAGACCGTTTGAAGATGGTTGAAGCCCGTTACTACAAAAAGTTTAACGCCATGGATAGCGCGATTCAAAAGCTAAACAACCAATCTGGCTATCTTTCTCAACTGCTTGGACAATAATTGGAGGTTTATAACATATGGCAATTCAGAACCCTTATGCCGCCTATCAGAAAAATTCTATTGAGACTGCAACACCTGCCGAGTTGACGCTTATGCTTTATGAAGGCTGCTTAAAGTTCATTAGACTCGCGAAGTATGCCATTCAAAAAGAGGATGCAGAAACGAGAAATGTGAACCTGAAAAAGGCTCAAAACATCATTCAAGAATTAAATGTCACCTTAAATCGTTCTTATGACGTATCAAATAGTATGGCAAGTATGTATGATTACATTTATCGCAGACTGATTGAAGCCAATCTTCAAAATGACGAAGAGATGTTGAATGAAGTAGAGCAATACGTAACTGATTTTCGTGATGCGTGGAAGGAAGTTATTCAAACTGATCGAAAAGGGCGTCACCACTCTATCGGGGGATCTCTATGAGTATTGTGGACCAGCTGCATGACCAAACATTAAAAATGGCAGCCGAAATAACGGCAAATCCGCAAAGTGACACCTTGGTTGAAGACTTTGATGCCTTTTTAATTGAGAGAGACGAATTAATGAGAGATATTCAGCATGAGCTGACGGATCAAGAAAAAGAAAAAATCAAAGAAATCATCCAAACAGATCAACAGATGGCGAAGCAATTAACTGTGATCCAAAATGGGATCAAAGCAGATATTCAAGCCATTCAAAAAAAGAAAACGAAACAGCTGAATTATCAAAATCCATACCAGCCTATGACGAGTGACGGCGTATATTACGATAAACGGAAATAATTAGGTGAGACCTGTGGCGTATCGTTCAGATGACTATATTTTATTAACCACATATTATGAACTTCTATTTACGATAGAAGAGAGTCTAAAATATTTAGATGAAATTGAGAAGGATTTTGCTAAAACAGAAGGGGATCGGATCTTTAATGATCTGATCCATGCCTTCTTTCATTTAGAGACAACACATCCCCTTCTGCTTTCAATTATAGAAAATGAGCACTTTGCCAAAACGATTCGTTCGTTTGATCAAATTTTTTTAAGTTTTGATATACTAGCTTTCTATACATTCCCTTCAATACACTTCCAATCATTCCTTAAAGCATATTTTATACCTGAATATAGAAAGTGGATGGATGAAATACATGCCTGTATGAGGCCGTATGTCATTCATTAATTTTTGTTCAATTCAGACTTTCGGAGGAAATTATGAGACTAAAAAATCAATTTTTGTTTGGGCTTATTGTCATATGTGTATTGTTTGTCAGTATTTTAGGATTCTCAAGCTTTATCTATTACAAAACAGATCAATCCTATAAGACGCTTCTTAGCAAAGAAGTAAAGCTTTATCAAACCTCACTGGAATTAGAGGCGCTTTTGCAAAAGCAGGAAGCACAAATTAAAACATATGTTGTCGTGCAAGATGCTGAAAATTTACAGAAAATTGAGCAAACATATGAAGAGATTAATAAAAAAACAACGGAAGCTACAAAAATGAGCTCTGTCAAACAAGCAAAAAATCTATTAGATCAAATCTCAGAAAAGAATTATCTCTACTACACCTCAACGAACCGGCTATTTAATTCATTGAATATGCAAAATCAAAAAGAATTTAACACACGCCTCAATCAAGAATTACAACCTATCGAACAAGAAATACATACCTTTACAAAAGAATTTGCTCAAACTCAGTTGAAGCAACGTGACCAAAAAATCAATCAGCTCAACCAAGACAGTAATCAATTACTATTTACTCTCATTCTAGTTAGTGCGGTCATTATTGTTGGCTTTTTGTTGATTGGGACAAGATTCGTTTATCGTATGACAAAGCCGATTGTGTCTGTCACAAATGCTGCGAGAAGGATGGCAGATGGAGACCTTACACTTGAAGAGATTGAAGTGACCTCTAAAAATGAGATTGGTCAACTCGGTACTGCTTTTAATCAAATGACAAAGCATTTGCGTCAGCTCATTTTACAGGTGCAACATGGATCAAGACAATTAGCTGATTCTGCTGCTCAGTTTGAGGAAACGATTCATCAAACCATATCGGCCAGTGAGCAGACATCTAGCTCGATTGAACAGGTCAGTGAAGCTTCACGTGAACAATCAAACGCGGTCGGAAAAGTAGCTTCTGCCATTCAAGAAGTCTCGACTGGTATGCAAAATGCAGCTGAACACACATCCGATGTTTCGGGTCACTCAATTTCAGTGACTGAAAAGGCTGAAGAGGGTGCAGCGCTTATTCAGCAATTCGTAAAACAAATGAGCTCTATCAAAGCGTCTGTGAATGAGCACCATTCCACAATGGCTCATGTACAAGCCCAGTTTACAGGCATTGAAGATTTGTTAGGTCATATCCATGCCATCGCTGATCAAACGAATTTGCTTGCTTTAAATGCTGCTATTGAAGCGGCAAGAGCAGGAGAGCATGGGAGAGGCTTTGCGGTGGTAGCAGATGAAGTGAGGAAACTGGCGGAAGAATCTAGTCAGCTGACAGATCAAATTAGTCAATTGCTCGCGAACGTGAACAAAGATACTGAAAAATCATCACATTCGATGAAAAAGGTTGAGCAGGATGTAGCAGAAGGTGTGAAAGTATCGCAATTGTCAGAACAGAGCTTTCATGAAATCCTGGAATCTATTCGTGATATTTCGATGAAAGCAGAGGAACTTTCAGCTACTGCAGAGGAGATTTCAGCTAGTACAGAGGAAATATCTCAGACGGTTGGAGTCATTGAAGAAGGAGCCAAACGCAATTCAGAAGAGACGGAGTACATGTCTGCGGCTGTTGAAGAATCATTGGCAGCAAATGAAGAAATGAAAGCAGCGGCGGAGGACTTAAAAACCTTATCTCAATCGCTGAAAACATCAATATCATCTTTCACCATTTAAATGTGCGCTGGTCTTTTTCAAGAATGAGCCGAATATATATTCATCACCTATCAAGCAACAGTTGAAGCACCGCAAAATTCGACAAATTTCAATAAATATTCACATTTTTTTTACGTTTGAGCAGGAGAAAAGGAGGGAAAAGTAGAAATAGGTTTACATATCCTTAATTTTAAAGGAGGCGTTCTTTACATGAATTACAATGTCAGAGGAGAAAACATCGATGTAACACCTGCACTAAGAGATCATGTCGAGAAAAAAATTGGAAAGCTGGAGCGTTATTTTGAGACAGACGTAGATGCTTCAGTCAACGTGAACTTGAAGTTTTACAATGATCAAGAATCTAAAGTTGAGGTTACCATTCCAATGACTGATCTAGCACTTCGAGCTGAGGTGCATAATGAAGATATGTACAATGCAGTAGACCTAGCAGCCAGTAAATTAGAACGTCAAATTCGTAAGCACAAAACAAAAGTAAACCGTAAATTCCGCGAGCAAGGTGCCAAAAAGCACTTATTTGCTGGAGGAAATGGGACGGCTGATGTAGCTGTTCAAGATGACGAAGAAATTGATGAAACAGAAATCGTCAGACAAAAACGTTTCAATTTAAAGCCGATGGATAGCGAAGAGGCCATTCTTCAAATGAACATGTTAGGTCATAGTTTCTTCGTCTTCACAAATGCTGAGACAAATTTGACCAATGTGGTCTATCGCCGAAATGATGGAAAATATGGACTCATTGAGCCAAACGCTTAATCTGATCTAAAAATAACCTAAAAAAAGTAAACCCGTTCCCTCCATGAGGGGCGGGTTTTTTGTGTGAAATCATTGCAAATTCTTTGGAAATGAAGGAAGGTATGGTATGATAAATGCAGGTAAATATGGACCTGTCAATCTTTTGGACATGCCGAAAAATTGCATGAAATAGAGGAGCGTTATTATATGCTTGGAATCTTAAACAAAGTGTTTGATCCTACGAAACGTACGATCAGCAAATATGAAAAAAAAGCAAATGAAATTGAAGCTCTCGCTCAAGATTTCGAGAAATTATCTGACGAGGCTTTACGAAATAAAACGATCGAATTTAAAGAAAAACTTGAAAAAGGACAATCCGTGGATGACCTGTTGGTTGAAGCATTTGCAACGGTTCGCGAGGCATCACGCCGCGTGACAGGAATGTTCCCATTTAAGGTGCAGCTCATGGGGGGGATCGCGCTTCATGAAGGCAACATCTCTGAGATGAAAACAGGTGAAGGTAAAACGTTGACTTCAACAATGCCTGTTTATTTAAATGCTCTTTCTGGAAAAGGCGTCCACATTGTGACAGTCAACGAATATTTGGCAAGTCGTGATGCAGAGGAAATGGGCAAGATTTTTGAATTTCTTGGCTTAACGGTTGGCTTAAACTTAAACAGCTTAGACAAAGATGAAAAAAGAGAAGCGTATGCCGCTGATATTACGTATTCCACAAACAACGAACTTGGCTTTGACTATTTACGGGATAACATGGTTCTTTACAAAGAGCAAATGGTTCAAAGACCGCTTCATTATGCCGTGATTGATGAGGTTGACTCCATCTTAATTGATGAAGCGAGAACGCCTCTTATTATTTCTGGACAAGCTGCGAAATCTACAAAGCTTTACGTACAAGCGAATGCATTTGTTCGTACACTAAAAATAGAAGATGATTTCACATACGATATTAAAACAAAAAGTGTTCAGCTGACAGAAAGCGGAATGACGAAAGCAGAAAAAGCATTCGGCATCGAAAACTTATTCGATGTTAAACATGTCGCACTGAACCATCACATCGCCCAGGCGCTAAAGGCACATGTTGCGATGCAAAAAGATGTGGATTATGTCGTTGAAGAAGGTCAAGTCGTTATTGTTGACTCTTTCACAGGACGTCTCATGAAAGGACGCCGTTATAGTGAAGGTCTGCATCAAGCCATTGAGGCAAAAGAAGGTCTCGAAGTGCAGAACGAAAGTATGACCCTTGCAACGATTACGTTCCAGAACTACTTCCGCATGTATGAAAAGCTCTCTGGTATGACCGGTACAGCGAAAACGGAAGAAGAAGAATTCCGTAACATTTACAACATGCAGGTTGTGACAATCCCGACCAATCAACCAGTCGTTCGTGATGACAGACCTGATTTAATTTACCGCACAATGGAAGGTAAGTTTAAAGCAGTGGCTGAAGATGTTGCGCAGCGCTATATGACAGGGCAGCCAGTGCTTGTCGGAACAGTAGCTGTTGAGACGTCTGAGCTTATTTCTAAGCTGCTTAAAAATAAAGGGATTCCTCATCAAGTGTTAAATGCGAAAAACCATGAGCGTGAGGCACAGATTATTGAAGAGGCTGGTCAAAAGGGTGCTGTCACCATTGCGACCAACATGGCAGGACGTGGAACGGACATCAAGCTTGGCGAAGGCGTCAAAGAGCTTGGCGGTCTAGCTGTAATTGGGACAGAGCGTCATGAATCACGACGTATTGATAACCAGCTGCGTGGACGTTCTGGTCGTCAAGGAGACCCAGGGATTACTCAATTCTATCTCTCCATGGAAGATGAATTGATGCGCCGATTTGGTGCAGAGCGTACGATGGCCATGCTTGACCGCTTTGGCATGGATGACACTACGCCTATCCAAAGTAAAATGGTGTCTAAAGCCGTTGAATCATCTCAAAAACGCGTTGAGGGGAACAACTTTGATTCCCGTAAACAGCTTCTGCAATATGACGATGTGCTTCGTCAGCAGCGTGAAGTGATTTACAAGCAGCGCTTTGAAGTCATTGATTCTGATAACTTAAAATCGATTGTGATCAATATGATTCAGTCTTCAATTGAGCGCGCTGTTGGTTCTTATACGCCGAAAGAAGAGCTTCCAGAAGAGTGGAAACTAGATGGTCTTGTTGAATTAATCAACACGAACTATTTAGATGAAGGAGCCATTTCGGTCAAGGATATTTACGGTAAAGAAGCAGATGAAATCACCTCCTTCATTATGGATCGTATTAAAGAAAAATACGATGCAAAAGAAGAAACATATGGCGACGAACAAATGCGAGAATTTGAAAAAGTCATCGTTCTTCGTGCGGTGGATTCAAAGTGGATGGATCATATCGATGCAATGGATCAACTGCGTCAAGGGATTCATTTACGTGCGTATGCACAAACAAATCCGCTTCGTGAGTATCAAATGGAAGGATTTGCGATGTTTGAGCACATGGTCGCTTCAATCGAAGATGATGTGGCCAAATATGTTTTGAAATCAGAAATTCAAAACAACTTAGAACGTGAAGAAGTCGTTCAAGGTCAAACAACAGCTCATCAGCCTCAAGAGGGTGATGAGGAGAAGACAGTGAAAAAGAAGCCGGTACGTAAAGTCGTAGACATTGGTCGAAACTCACCATGTCACTGCGGAAGCGGCAAGAAATATAAAAATTGTCATGGGAAGACAGAGTAAGTAATGGAAAGAGGTGAAAACCTCTTTCTATTCATGTCAGCCCTACATCTATGAGGTGAAGGATATGGAATTAGTAGAAATTAGACAAGAGCTTGAAAATATGGCTAGCAGGCTAGCTGATTTTAGGGGGTCTCTTTGACCTCGAAACAAAAGAAGCCAAAATTGCAGAACTCGAAGCGACCATGTCAGAGGCTGATTTTTGGAATGATCAGCAAAAGGCACAAGGCGTCATCAATGAAGCCAATGCACTAAAGGATAATGTGAATTCATACCATGAGCTCAGTGAATCTCATGAAGAGCTGCAAATGACACATGACCTGTTAAAGGAAGATTATGACGAGGAGCTTCATGTAGAGCTTGAGAAAGAGCTGAAGAACTTAACTAAGCAATTTAACGACTTTGAACTGCAGCTTCTCTTAAGTGAACCATATGATAAAAACAATGCCATCCTTGAGCTTCACCCAGGCGCAGGCGGTACTGAATCACAGGACTGGGGTTCTATGCTTCTGAGAATGTATACTCGCTGGGCAGAGCGCAGAGGCTTTAAGGTTGAAACGCTTGATTACCTTCCTGGTGATGAAGCAGGAATTAAGTCTGTGACATTGCTCATCAAAGGGCATAACGCATATGGATACTTAAAGGCAGAAAAAGGGGTCCATCGTTTGGTTCGTATTTCTCCTTTTGATTCATCTGGTCGTAGACATACTTCTTTCGTTTCCTGTGATGTCATGCCTGAGTTCAATGAAGAAATCGATATTGATATTCGAACAGAAGATATCAAAGTGGATACGTATCGAGCAAGCGGTGCAGGTGGACAGCACGTCAATACGACTGACTCTGCCGTTCGTATCACACACATTCCAACCAATGTCGTGGTGACATGCCAAACAGAAAGATCACAAATCAAAAACAGAGAACGTGCGATGAAAATGCTGAAATCGAAACTTTATCAAAGACGGATCGAAGAACAGCAGGCTGAATTGGATGAAATTAGAGGAGAGCAGAAAGAAATTGGCTGGGGAAGCCAAATTCGCTCTTACGTATTCCATCCGTATTCTCTTGTAAAAGACCATCGAACCAATACGGAGATGGGAAATGTTCAAGCGGTCATGGATGGAGATTTAGATTCATTTATCGATGCTTACTTACGTTCGAAATTATCATAAAAACTCGGCTTCTTGCCGGGTTTTTTTTATTGTGAGAAAATATAATGAATATAAAGGAATACATACGCCATACTGACTCTATATCCTTTGTATGATGAAATTAGCAAATAAAGGGGGAAATATTTTGGGATTAACAACATTACAAGAGACGTGGGATTTAGATGCCTTTTTTAAAGGAGGCAGCGCTTCACCAGAATTTAAAACATACTTGCAACACATTCAGCAGCTATTAGATGAATTACGACAAAAGGTCGATGCCTTTTCAAAAGAAGATACACACATTGAAAGCAAATTAACGTCTGTCCTTGACACGTATGAAACCACATATAAAAAACTGTCTCAAGCAGGTTCATTTGTTTCCTGTCTTCAATCTCAAAATACAAAGGATATGAAGGCTGGCAGTCTTCGAGGTACGATTGCTAAGCTGGAAGCTGATTTAGGTACCATTCTTGCGCTGTTTGATCAGGCGCTTGCTGCCATCTCTCCTGGAAAATGGGAGGATCTCATGAATTCAGAGGCCTTTTCAGATGTTCGCTACATATTAAATGAACGCAGAGAACGCGTGAAGGATCAATTGCCTGTTGAACAAGAAACATTGATTCAAAAGCTAGCCGTAGATGGCTACCATGCGTGGGATGAGCTTTATTCTAGCTTAGTGAATAAGATTACGATTCCGTTTGAACAACATGGTGAAACGCAGATGATCTCTGTCGGCCAAGCGGAAAATGCGATGGATGATTCAGACCGTGAAGTCAGAAAGGCTGTTTATCATAACCTAGAGCATGCATGGACGCAGGACGAACATCTATTTGCAAGCACGCTCAATCATTTGGCAGGTTTTCGTTTGCAAGTATATGAAGCAAGAGGCTGGGATCATATCTTAAAAGAGCCGCTTGAAATTTGCCGGATGAAACAAGAAACCCTTGATGCCATGTGGTCTGTGATTGATGAAAATAAGCAGCCATTCATTGATTATTTACATCGAAAGGCTGACATGCTTGGAGTGGATAAGCTAAGCTGGTTTGATGTTGGGGCTCCTATTGGCAGTGAGACCAAGATTTATCCGTATCAGGAAGCAGCTGCTTTTATTGTGAAGCATTTCGCTGGATTTGGAGAAGAGCTTGCTGCTTTTACAGAAAAGGCCTTTAATGAGCGTTGGGTAGAAGCTGAGGATCGCCCGAACAAACGAGTAGGCGGTTTTTGTACAAATTTCCCTGACAGCGGAGAGTCCCGCATTTTTATGACCTTCTCAGGCAGTCCATCCAATGTGGCGACACTTGCGCATGAGCTTGGTCATTCGTTCCATCAGGAAGTGATGCAGGATGTTCGCATTCTTAATCGCAAATATGCGATGAATGTAGCTGAAACGGCGTCGACATTCGCAGAAATGATTGTGGCTGATGCTTCATTGAAAGAAGCGGCAAATGAAGAGGAGCGCCTCAGCTTGTTAGAGGATAAGCTGCAGCGGAGTGTAGCATTTTTCATGAACATTCAATCTCGGTTCTTATTTGAACAGCGTTTTTATGAAGAGCGTAAACAAGGAGAAGTGCCGGCGGATCGGTTGAATGAGCTGATGGTAGAAGCGCAGAAAGAAGCCTTTGGTGACTCTTTAGATGAATACCATCCGCATTTCTGGGCGTCTAAGTTGCATTTCCATATCACAGGTGTACCGTTTTATAATTTCCCGTACACATTCGGCTACATGTTCTCACTAGGAATTTATGCAAAGGCCTTGCAGGCTGGTACTTCGTTTGAAGAAAAGTACATTGCATTATTAAAGGACACAGCTTCAATGACAGTAGAAGATTTGGCCTTTAAGCACTTAGGTGTCGATCTTACCCAAAAAGACTTTTGGGAGGAAGCCATTAGCCTCGCTGTAGAAGACGCTGAAGAGTTTTTAGAAGCGACGAAAAAGTGAAAATGAAAAGCCCCCATTACGGAAGCTTTAGATTGTTGACAAAGGGTTAAAATGATCTTTATTTTAGCCCTTTGTCTTCTTTATGGAGCTTTTTTGCTGGTTTTAGCCATCCAAGCATCGTCTGAACGATATCCTTTTGCTGTGTGAGGGCTTGAATGTCCGCTGGCTGATCACCTTTTTGTTTACCATACATGCCAAACTGAGCATGGTTCCCGCCTTTTATTTCATGATAAACGGTTTGAGACGGCAAATTTGTTTTCGATTGCTTGATTTTCTCTTGTGTCGCAAGTCCATCCTTTTCACCTGATATAGAGAGGACGTTCAAGGAGGATGATTTCAGCTCATCTGATGCTGGATAAGACGCAAGGAAAAAAAGACCGTCGAGCTGGCGCTGGTTTTTTTCTGCAAACATAGCGGCGGCTGTTCCGCCTAGTGAATGACCGCCAATATACCAGTGTTTGATCGTTTGATGATCTTTTATGATATCTTGTGCTTTATTTGTATTAAAAATCGCAAACGAAAATGGCATGTCAGGGATAAAGACAGAATAGCCTTTTTTCATCAATTCATTCCCAATATAGGCGTACGAAAGTGGTTCTACCTTTGCTCCTGGATAGAGAATGATGCCCGTATCGCTTTTAGTTGATGCAAATGTATATACGTCGTTTTTATGTTCCACTTGCTCGATGTTCACTTGCTTTTTTAAAGCGGCAGATGGTCCGTATGTAAACCGGCTCCATGTATAGAAAGCACCAAAAGCCAAAATGATCAGTGCAAGTAATGTAATGCCTGTGATCTTCAGTATTTTCTTCATCGCATGTCCCTTCTTTCTCATGTACATATTAAATATACCATCATTTGCTCCTATGCCAAACGGCAAGCACGCTGATCCGTTTGTGTGATAAAGTGTTAATCCATTAGCACTGCATTTGGCTGTTATTTACATTCATAATTGGAGGGCTTAAAATAGGTGTGCATTCAGAAGTAACGGAGGAAGACAGACATGAAGCAGGGACATTCACAATTATGGATTGAAGCAAAGAATTACTTGTTCATTTTAATTGGATCAGCCATTGTGGCGATTGGATTTAATACGTTATTATTACCGAATCAGATTGCCGCAGGTGGTGTGAGCGGGATTAGTACGATTATGCAGTCATTCGGCTTTGAGGCGGCATATGTACAGTGGGGGCTCAACATTCCGCTGTTTATCGCTGGCTTTTATTTATTAGGCGGTACATTTGGCGTGAAAACGCTCGTTGGCTCTATTTTCTTACCTTTGATGGTGTTTGTCACAAGGCATATTGCACCTGTGACACATGAAGCACTCTTAGCAGCTATTTTTGGCGGAGTGGTGATTGGGATCGGCATAGGGCTCGTGTTCCTTGGAAATGGGTCAACAGGTGGAACGGCGCTCGCTGCCAAAATCATCAATAAATATACAGGCCTCACGCTTGGTACCTGTTTAGCAATGATGGATGGCCTAATCGTTCTGGCTGCGATGACTGTTTTTGGGATTGAAGAGGGACTGTACGCTGTCATTGGTGTGTTTATTTCAAGTAAAACGATTGATGTCGTACAGGCCGGCTTCAGTCATTCGAAAATGGCGATGATCATTACAGGGCATGAGGATGAAGTCAGACAGGCAGTTTTTGATCAAATTGACCGTGGTGTCACAAAAATCTCAGCAGTTGGAGGATATACCGATCATGACCGTCCAATTCTAATGTGTGTCGTTGGACAGTCACAATTCACAAAGTTGAAACAAGTGGTGAAAGCAATCGATGCATCAGCATTTGTCATCGTAATGGATGCAAAAGAGGTGCTTGGTGAGGGTTTTAAAAGGGCGTAAACAAGGATATAATAGCGTTGACCAAATGATTGTAAGGGAGGGAAATTGATGCAAAAGAGCGGATTAATGATGCTGTTTGCAGCGATGATTCTTGTTCTTGCGGCTTGTGGAGGAAATTCAAGCAGCAGTGACAGTGACAAAGAAGGCAGCAAAAGTGCTTCAACTGTGAGCAGTGGTGAGGAAATTTATCAGCAAAACTGTATTGGCTGTCATGGGAAAGACCTATCTGGCGGAGGCGGACCAAGCCTGAAAGAAGTAGGGAAGAAATATAATGAAAGCCAAATTGCAGATATTGCACAGAATGGTAAAGGCTCTATGCCAAGCGGAATGGTAGATGAGAAGCAAGCAAAAGAAGTAGCAAAATGGCTTGCAGAGAAAAAATAAAACCTTTGTCTAATCGACAAGGTTTTTTTGTTTTTATATGTAGAAAAAGACTTTTGGATAGTATGAAAACGTATTATATTAAGTTTTATTTAAAAAATAAGGGTAAAAAGACATATTTTTCGGTTTTAAATGTTGTTTTTACCTTTTAACGATAAGTTTTGAAATATAAATGTAATACCATTGCGTCGATTCATGACGTATAATTGGAGTTGTTGAAATTTAGACGATTCAATTTTTTCATCTTTTTGGATGAAAAGGACATAAATTGCTTGTACGTATCGAAGGGTATGTGCGTGACCATACATAACGTTTTTTGACGATAAGTGTCAAAACATCATGATAAGCTGATTAGTCAGCAATAAGAAAAGATTAGGTGATTACATGATTGAAATGAAGGAAGTCTACAAGATCTATTCTAACGGTGTAAAGGCGATCAATGGAATCAATGTCTCTATCCACCCAGGAGAGTTTGTGTATGTTGTTGGTCCCAGTGGTGCTGGTAAATCCACTTTCATCAAAATGATGTATCGTGAAGAGAAGCCAACCAAAGGGAAAATCTTAATTAATAGCAAAGATTTAGGCTCGATTAAGGAAAAAGAAATCCCTTACTTAAGAAGAGAAATTGGCGTAGTATTCCAAGATTTCAAACTACTTCCAACCCTCACAGTGTTTGAGAACGTGGCATTTGCTCTTGAAGTCATTGGGGAACAGCCTCATATCATTAAGAAAAAAGTGTTGGATGTACTTGATTTGGTACAGCTCAAGCACAAAGCACGACAATTTCCTGACCAGCTGTCTGGCGGTGAGCAGCAGCGTGTATCTATCGCTCGTTCGATCGTGAATAGTCCTGAGGTAGTCATTGCAGACGAGCCGACAGGAAACCTTGATCCAGACACATCTTGGGAAATCATGAAGACACTCGAAGAGATTAATAACCGAGGAACAACAGTCGTCATGGCGACACATAACAAAGAGATTGTAAACAGCATGAAGAAACGCGTCATCGCAATCGAAGATGGAATGATTGTGCGTGATGAAGCAAGAGGGGAGTACGGCATTTATGATTAAAACTCTCTCGCGGCATTTACGTGAGAGCTTCCGTTCACTTGGAAGAAACACGTGGATGACATTTGCATCAATTAGTGCGGTCACTGTCACATTGATTTTAGTTGGGGTTTTTCTTGTGATTATGCTCAACTTGAACAACATGGCATCGAACGCTGAAAAAGAAGTAGAAGTAAAAGTGTTAATCGAATTAACAGCGAATCAAAAGCAGCAGGATGAATTAAAAGCAGAAATTGATAAGATTCCTGAAATCAGTGATGTCAAGTACTCATCTAAAGATGACGAACTAAAAGCGCTGATTAAAAGCTTTGGTGAAAATGGACAATCCATGGGACTTGTTGATCAAGAAAACCCATTAAACGATGCGTTTATTGTGAAAACATCAGATCCACACGATACACCAAAAGTAGCGAAGAAATTAGAAAACCTAAAAGGTACGTATAAAGTAACCTACGGAAAAGAAGAAGTCAGCCGACTCTTTAATGTGGTTGGAGTGGCGCGGAATGTAGGGATTGCGCTCATTATTGGGCTTTTATTTACAGCCATGTTCTTGATCTCTAATACGATCAAAATTACGATTTTTGCTAGACGTAAAGAAATCGAGATTATGAAGCTCGTAGGTGCAACGAACTGGTTTATCCGCTGGCCATTCTTCATTGAAGGATTACTGCTTGGTGTATTTGGTTCCATTATACCGATTGCTCTACTGCTTGGCACATATCAATATGCAGTGGGCTGGGTGGCACCGAGAGTACAAGGCTCATTTATTTCCATGCTTCCATATAACCCGTTTGTCTATCAAGTTTCACTGGTCCTTCTTTTGATCGGTGCAATCATTGGTGTATGGGGAAGCTTGACGTCCATCCGTAAATTCTTAAAAGTATAAATCTATTTTTGATGGCAGCACTCGAGAGTTTGATAGAAGGTGTGACCGGTTGAACCGATTCATCCGGTCGACTCTTCATGCAGACAGTTGTCATAGGAGGGGAATATCGTTTTGAAAAGAAAGCTGATGATGGCTGGAATGGCAGCGTTTATTGGAACAACGTGGCTGTATATTCCAGGGAACGAGAATCGTGCATTCGCATACGAAGACCTAGATCAAAAACGTCAACAAATCGAAGAGAAAACATCAAAGACTGAATCAACTTTGAAGAAAAAGAAATCAGAGCTGGCTAAGCTTGAAAAGAAAGAATCCAAGCTCAAAAAAGAAATTGAAAAGATTGACCACAAGGTAAGTGCTGCAACTGAAAAAGTCGCAGAAAAAGAAAAAGAAGTCAAACAAACGAAGCAAGAGATCAAGAAACTAAAAAAAGACATTCAAGTCATCAATGATCGAATTGAAAAAAGAAAAGCTATTTTCAAAGATCGAATTCGTTCGATGCAAAAAAGCGGCGGTACGATCAACTATTTAGATGTGCTGCTGGGTGCTCGCAGCTTTAGTGATTTTGTCGGTCGTGTTGGAGCTGTTACAACCATTGTCGAAGCAGACAAAGACATGATTACAGAACATGAAAATGATTTAAAGCTGGTGGAGCAAAAAGAAGCAGAGCTAAATAATCAGCTAAGTGGACTTGAAACATCTCTGAAAGAGCTAGAAGAGTTGAAAAAGGATTTGTCTAAACAGCAAAAAGAAAAAGAAAAAATCTTAGGGAATGTAACAGATAAAAAGAACCATGCCCATGATGAATTAGGCAAACTTGAAAATGAACAAGAAATTTTAGCGAACCAAAAAGCGGCTGTGAAGTCTGAGGAAGCACGCCGCCAAAAGGAAGAAGCAAAGAAAGCAGAACAAGCAGCTGCTGAAAAAAGTGCACCTACACCTCAAAGTGGCGGTTCAGATCAAATATCTGATACACCAGCAAGCAGCTCAGGCTTTATTAAACCAGCTGCTGGCCGATTCTCATCTGGCTTTGGCGGACGTTCTGGCGGAAACCACTTCGGATTAGATATTGCAGCAAAAGGCACAGTATCTGTCGTCGCAGCTGCATCTGGAACAGTCACGAACTCAAGCTACTCATCGAGCTACGGGAATGTGATATTCATTACGCATAATATCAATGGACAGACCTATCAAACGGTATATGCCCACCTATCTACAAGAAGTGTGTCCACAGGGCAGAGAGTCGAGCAAGGACAATTCCTTGGATATATGGGTAATACAGGCCAGTCACATGGTCAGCATCTCCATTTTGAAATTCATAAAGGATTATGGAATGGCGCAAAATCAAATGCAGTCAATCCAGCGCAATATATTCGCTAATCAAAAAGCCGATAACATCATGTTATCGGCTTTTCTTATTCTAAATAAAATTAAAATAACAGCAGTAAACCGGCAATAATAGGTGTTAACAGTACAGCCGATTTCAATAAAAGCTTCGGTGCAAGGCGTGTAAATTTTGCGCCAATATATGCACCTAATACTGTTCCGATTAAAATTTGAATGAGCAAGATAAAATCAACATAGCCCTCTGTAATATATCCAATTCCACCACCGATGGAAATTGGAATAATGACAAGCATCGTCGTACCAACTGCCTGTCGAATGGAAAGCCTCAGTAAAATCAAAAGTCCTACTTGGATAAATGGTGCGGACCCGATACCAAACATACCTGATAGCAATCCGGATACAAGTCCTAAAATAATACCCCTTATGAGCAACTGACGTGAAGAAAGCGGCTGCTGCTCAGCTTCTTCCTTCAGAACAAATAATTTGATCATCATAAACACAGCGGATAAAAAGAGCATGCCAGCTGTTAAATAGTGCAGATTTCCTTCTGGAATAAAAGGAGCAATCTTAGCTCCTGCAAAGGAAGCCACACAAGCCAAAGCTCCGACAATCAAACCAGATTTCAGCTGAATATTCCCTTCCCTGTAGTGGCTGTATGCACCTGATAACGTCGTAAATGCCATTGCGGCTAAAGATGTCCCAAGTGCGGTATGGATAGGGATATCAAAAATTAACGTAAGCAATGCGATGACAAAACCAGCACCGCCTGCTCCTACAAATCCTAATAAAATTCCTAATAATAGCATCGTCAATATAATATACATAGCGAAGACTCCTTCTCGATCATAACAAAATAAAAATTACACCTAATAAAATAATTAGTCAAGCCTTCGCAGCAGAATGTCTTTACATGAAATCCCTTCTTCTGGCATATAATAACTCAGGTCATCAGGAAGAGTTGAAGAAGGAGGCCAAATATGAAAAAACAAATCGCATCTATTATGGCAAGTGTCGTTCTATTAATCAGTGCAGGGGTGATGACGCATAAAGAGGGAACTCATGTGGAGTCACCGCAAGCAGCTGCTGCAATGGCTGGACAAGCTCAATCAAGTGATAAGGCGAAAGAGAATGGGATGGAGAAAATTGAGAAAGCCTATGACCTTATTTCGAATGAATATGTAGAGGAAGTGGATCGCCAAAAGCTGCTTGAAGGCGCCATTCAAGGAATGCTTTCAACTTTAAATGATCCGTATTCAGTATACATGGACAAGCAAACCGCCAAGCAATTTTCTGATTCGCTTGATTCTTCTTTTGAGGGAATTGGGGCAGAGGTGGGGATGGATGAAGGAAAAATCATTATCGTCTCTGCCTTTAAAAAATCCCCTGCAGCAAAAGCAGGTCTAAAGCCGAAAGATGAAATCATCAGCATTGATGGTGAGTCGATGAAAGAAAAAAGCTTAAACGATGCTGTACTGAAAATAAGAGGGAAAAAAGGAACATCCGTCGCTCTGAAAATCAGACGAAATGGGATTGAAAAAGAGTTAACATTCCATATCAAACGAGAAGAAATCCCACTTGAAACCGTGACTTCCTCTGTGAAAGAGGTAAATGGTCATAAAACAGGCTATATCGCGATCTCAAGCTTTTCAGAAGATACTGCGAAGGATTTCACATCAAGCCTGAAACAGCTCGAGAAAAAGGGCATAGAAGGTCTTGTGCTTGATGTGAGAGGAAACCCTGGCGGCTATCTGCAAAGTGTAGAAGACATTTTGAAGCATTTTATTACAAAAGATCAGCCTTATATTCAAATTGCAGAACGGAACGGCGACAGGAAACGCTATTTTTCAAAGCGGAAAGAACAGAAGCCTTACCCAGTTAATGTCTTAATTGATAAAGGCAGTGCATCCGCTTCTGAAATACTCGCTGGTGCTATGAAAGAAGCCGGAAAATATGAAGTCGTCGGTGATGTCTCCTTTGGGAAAGGCACTGTGCAGCAGGCGGTTCCAATGGGTGACGGCAGTAACATTAAATTAACGCTGTATAAATGGCTCACGCCAAAAGGAAATTGGATTCACAAAAAAGGTGTCGTACCGACGATTGCGATTCATCAGCCAGATTACTTTACTGTAGGACCGCTTCAGCTGAAAGAACCACTTCAGCTTGATATGAACAATGAAGAAGTGAGACAAGCACAGACGCTATTAAAGGGCTTGTCATTCGACCCCGGCAGAGTAGACGGCTACTTTGATGAAGAAACGAAAAAAGCGGTATTAGCCTTCCAAAGCACATACAATCTCAACAAATCAGGTGTAATTGATCTGAAGACAGCGAAAATGATGAACAAAATGGTGGATGAAGTGAAATCCTATGAAAAAAATGATCTTCAACTGCAGACTGCACTAAAAGCACTATATCTTAAAAAATAAAGAGGCGAATAAATGCCTCTTTTTTTTGGTTCATAAGTGTCACAAACATGTAATAGTTTATTCTTAAAAATAAATTATATCGAGAAATATATTCATTTATTTTACAAAAAACATAACATTCCTTCGATTTTACCCGATAACATATTTATATAAGAGACTTTCTGTTGATTTAAACATGTCATGAAAATGAAACTTTTGAAAGTTGTATGTTACATAAATAATTCTTACAATATAAAGTAGCACTCATTTTAAATATTTTATTTTTTGCGGATATTCAGCTTGAGCATTAAGCTGTACCGAGGTTTGCGCTTTTCTTAAAAGAACTAGTAAATGGGGGTACACAATTGAAAAGGGCAAGTATTGTGAGAGAGAAAAAATATTACGAGTTGGTAGAGGAGCTTAAGAGTCGTACGAAAGATGTGACGTTTTCCGCTACAAAGGCATTAAGTCTGCTCATGCTGTTAAGCAGGTACTTGGTCAATTACACAACGGTAGAATCAGTCGACGAAATCGATGAAGACTGTGCTGAGATATACTTCAATTATTTAATGGATAATCATAAGAGACTTGGTATAAACTTAACCGACATCAAGAGGTCGATGCAGCTGCTCGGCGGCATACTAGATGTAGATGTCAATCACTACTTAAAAGATTTTTCACTGTCGAATGTCACACTTTGGATGAATCAGGAGAAATAAACCTGGTGTCAAGCATCGATTTATTTGATAGAATAAGAGAAAATGCTTGACTTGGGCGGTGAACGATAATGAGCTCGGAGTGGATGGGAGCTGGATTAAAAGCGGTCGGTCTGTTTTTAATCCACCCTCTTTTTTATTTCATGATATTAATCAGCCTGTTACATGGCTACATCCGCGTAAAGCGGGAGAGAAAAGCGTTTCAAACAAGAATAGAAGATGTATACGATGAACTTAAATTTACATATTCAAAGGGATGGATTCTAGGGATTTGCCTATCCGTCATTTCAGTAGGCTTAGGGATTGCCCTCCCGCCTGGATTCATCGTGCTGATTGCAGCGATGACCATTGTTTGCTCTTTATTCTTTAAGGCGAGTGCGCTTTCGTCTGCATACACACTCGGTTTCAGCTTTATTGCGGCACTTGGACTGATGTATTTCCAAGTGAGCCATTCATGGTTGCCGCAGCTCTCAATGATGAATACATCAGCCGTTGTTATTCTGCTAGGACTTTTATTAATGACCGAGGGGATTCTAGCCTATCGAACGGCGCATTTACGAACATCGCCTGCAATGGTGATGAGTGCGAGAGGACTTTTGATTGGCCAGCAGCGGGCAAATCGTCTGTGGCTTTTACCGCTTGTTTTGCTGATGCCGGCAGGTGAATTTACTTCTTCTCTGCCATGGTGGCCGGTGCTTCAAGTACACGATCAAAGCTTTTCATTTATTTTGATTCCATACATCATCGGTTTCGGGCAGCGGATTCAAGGATCGCTGCCAATTGTCAGCATTCAAATTACGGCACGGCGTATTCTCATGCTTGGACTCGCTGTTGCTTTACTAGGTGCTGCAAGTATTTGGTTTGAGCCGATTGCATGGGGAGCTGTATTGATAGCGATTGCCGGAAGAGCATTCCTCTCATGGAAACAGAGAGTCAACGACAATGCAGCTCCATTCTACTTCTCTAAGCGTAATCAAGGGCTAATGGTGCTGGGAATCATTCCGAATACACCTGCAGCTGATTTAAAGCTTGAGATCGGAGAAGTCATTACAAAGGTGAATGGAATTGAAGTCAAAACCGTTTCGGAATTTTACGAAGCCCTTCAAACCAATCGTGCTCTGACAAAGCTTGAGATCATTGGCTTGAATGGTCAGACAAGGTTTGAGAAACGCGCTTCTTACGAAGGGGAGCATCATCAGCTTGGCATCCTGTTTGTGAAGGATGATCCTCAGCAAGAATCAACGGCGATTTCATCATAAAAAAAAGCTGCTAGAGATGGCAGCTTTTTTCTTTTGGACGCGCTTCTTTTCCATAGGATTCGCCCCATTCACGCATAGCGAAGATGATAGGCTTTAACGTATCTCCTAAAGAAGTGAGTGAATATTCGACACGAGGAGGGACCTCCTCATAGACTTCTCTGTGAACAACGCCGTCTTGTTCTAGCTCGCGCAATTGCAGCGTAAGAACACGCTGAGAAATCCTTGGCAGAAGCCGGCGTAATTCGTTGTATCGTTTTGGACCGCAAGTCAAATGATAAAGGATCACTCCTTTCCATTTTCCTCCTATTACACTCGTTGTGGTGGAAACGGGACAGCCATGATTGACAATACTGACTGGATTGGATGGTGCACTCATCTTTACACTCCTTTCTAAGGCGAAATGGGTGATAAACGAACATGATTGTACCTAACGAACAAAAATGTGCGTACTTGAATCAAAGGAAGTTTTTCTTTTACCATAGAGGTATCACATCACACATTCGGGTTGTTTGTTTTCTTATCATAACAATTTCTATATGGGAATGGAAAGAAATTGGATTGGTGAAACTTCACACCCTAATCGTTCACTAGAAAGGATGAATACCATGCGAGACAAAAAGCAATTAAAAAAAGAAATCATTGAGGCGTATGAATTCCGTCATGCGACAAAAGAGTTTGACCCGGCGAAAAAGATTCCAGAAGATGACTTTGCGTTCATTTTAGAGACAGGAAGACTTTCGCCAAGCTCTGTCGGATTTGAGCCTTGGAAGTTCCTCGTCGTTCAAAATGAAGCATTTAGAGAGAAATTAAAAGAATATACATGGGGTGCGCAAAAGCAGCTTCCAACTGCCAGCCATTTTGTGATCATTTTGGCAAGAACAGACGCCCGGTACGATTCAGCATATGCAGAATACATCAACAAGGAAATCAAAGGAATGACAGACGAAACGTTTGAGATGGTAAAAGAACGCTACAAACAATTCCAAGAGAATGATCTTCATTTGATGGAAACTAACCGCACGCTCTTCGATTGGGCTTCCAAACAAACGTATATTGCCCTTGGAAATATGATGACAGCCGCAGCACAAATCGGCATCGATTCATGCCCTGTTGAGGGATTCAGCTACGATGAAATTCATCGTATGCTTGAGGAAGAAGGATTACTTGAAGATGGTCAGTACGACATCTCTGTCATGGCTGCCTTTGGGTATCGAGTCATTGAGCCAAAGCGCGGCAAAACGCGTCGTCCAATGGATGAAGTAGCCATTTGGATTCGTTAAAAGAAAATGTCTGAAAAAGGCTGTTGACAATTGTGTGGTTAGTCAGTATATTTAAAAAATAAAATCTTTGATAAATAGACAAATTGACTATAAAACGCTTTGACTTGAGAATAGTAAATGAATATCCGTTTTCTAAGAGAGCTGCGGGTTGGTGCAACGCAGTAAAACGAATCATTGAACTCGCTCAAGGAGCGGCAAGACTGAATGAATAGTAAGTCTTTACGTGTGACCTCCGTTATCGGGTTTCAAGTTGGATTCAGCTATGTCTGAGTCAATAAGAGTGGTAACGCGGTTGCAAGGTCAGTCGTCTCTTCAAGGAGATGACTGGCCTTTTTATATGCTTTTATCTTATATTTGTCTGAAGATTCAAATTTAAAGGAGCTATAGAAAATGGAAAAGGAACATGTGCAATTAAAACGAACAATGACGTCAAGGCATATCATGATGCTCGCACTTGGCGGTGCCATCGGTGCTGGTCTGTTTAAAGGAAGCAGTTCTGCCATTGATATCGCGGGTCCTGCTGTCATTTTGGCATATATGATTGGTGGTCTTATTTTATTATTTATTATGCAAGGACTTGCCGAAATGACAGTTGCACGACCTGGCGCTAGAACATTCCGTGATTTAATTGAACCTGTGTTAGGCAAATACCCCGCCTATTTCTTAGACTGGATTTATTGGAAAATGTGGGTGTTGAACATTGCAGCAGAAGCGATCGTGTCTGCAATCTTTATTCAGTACTGGTTCCCACAAGTACCGATTTGGACACTTGTGTTAATCATTTCACTTGTTGTGACATTGATCAATGTTTGTTCAGTCAAAATGTTTGCTGAAACAGAGTACTGGTTAGCTTCTATTAAAATTGCTGTCATTCTTTTATTTATTATCATTGGGTTAACGATGCTGTTTGTCTCATTCGGACAGCATGCAGCACCGGGATTATCCAACTTAACCGAACACGGAGGATTTTTTCCGAATGGAACAGGCGGCTTAATTGCGGCAATGCTGGTGGTCGTGTATTCATATGGCGGAACTGAAATGATTGGGGTTACATTAGCAGAAACGAAAAACCCTGAAAAAGTCATCCCAAAAGCCATTCAAAGTACATTTGTACGAATCATCGGTTTTTATGTACTTCCGTTCTTCATCATCGTCAGCTTAATTCCTTGGAATCAAGTAAACAATGAACAAGTGAGCCCATTCGTCACGGTGTTTGCAACGATTGGTGTGCCATATGCAAGTGATATCATGAACGGGATTATTCTATTAGCAATCTTGTCTTCTATGAACTCTGGTCTGTATGCTTCTTCAAGGGTACTATTTACACAGGCAATGGATGGCCGTATATGGAAGGGCTTTTCGAAGCTGTCGAAACAGCAGGTGCCAGTCAGAGCGATTCTAGTATGTACATCTACTTTGTATGTAGCCGTATTAATCTCTCTTTTTGTAGGAAGTCAAACCTTTAATTATTTAATGGGATCTTTAAGCTACACGGTCTTATTCATCTGGTTTATTATTGCTGTCGGGCATCTAAAGTCTCGAAGCGTAGCAGCACCAGGAGGATATCGCGTCAAGCTGTATCCTTTCACAACATGGTTTTCTGTCATTGCGATCATTGCCATTTTTATCGGTGTTGTATCAACAACTCCGATTGTCCAAACCTTGGTCACAATGGGTATCTATCTCATCATTACGCTTTCTTTCTTCATCAATAGAAAGCGGTTTGAAACAGCTGTTTAATATAAAAGCGTGCAGGACTCTTGAAGAAGGTCTCGCACGCTTTTTTAATGTAGTTTTATTGTTTGAACGAAAGCAATCGACTATCCTTTTGAAAGGAATTGATGCATAAAAGTAGATGATCAAAAAGATGCCGAAAATAGCTGTTCAAATTTAGGCGACTGATGCGTATATTTGGATTAAACGAATGACCTTACCTAAAAAATCTAATTGGCTATATCGTAGGCAGGTTTTCATCGACTGGAGTATTTGGCAGCTGGATGATGGCTGTCGTACCGCATCCTGGCTCAGATTGAATATCGAACGTGCCATGATGTTTTTTCATGATTTGATAGACAATAGCTAGTCCAAGACCTGAGCCGCCATCTTTTCTCGTACGTGCCTTATTTACTCGATAAAATCGCTCAGAAACATGTGGAAGGTCTTCTTTTGGAATGCCGTTGCCCTCATCTGTCACTCTCAATTCAGCTTTATGTTGGTGAACTAGTAATTCAATCGAGACCGATTTTCCAGAGGGAGTGTAATGAATGGCATTGTCCAGTAAATTACGAACCACTTGTTGCAGCCGATCGCTATCGCCATACACAATACAATCCTCATCAAGTGTCCGTTTCAGATAAATGCCCTTTTGATTAGCGATAAATGCCATTTGATCAAGAACGTCATGAATCAGCTGAGCAAAGACGATTGGCTCCATCGTTAGTGGATAAGAATCTCCTTCTAGCTGCGCAAGGTCTAAAAGATCATGCACAAGTCGGCTTAAACGTGCGGCCTCATCCTGGATGATGTGCATTCCTTTTTTTTGATCAATGATCCCTTCTTCAATACCTTCAGCATATCCTTTCATATAACTTAGCGGAGTCCGAAGTTCGTGGGAGACATTCGCAAGAAATTCCCTGCGGTGCTGCTCAACTTTTTCAAGGGTAGAAGACAGTTTGTTAAAAGAGCGGCTCAGCTGGTTTAATTCATCTCCGTTTTTGGTCACAGCCATCCGTTTTGAAAAATCGCCAGATTCCATTTCCATCGCAATTTCTTTCATTTGATTAATTGTCCGAACGACTTTATTGGAGCTCTTATATCCGATAAAGAAAATCAGGAGCAGAATTAATAAAATGGATATGCCAAGTGTCAATCTGATTTGGACAAAGGGTTCATATACATCCGATAAGGGCATGGATAGAAAAATTGTCCCTGATAGCTCATCTTTGCTTGAGAAAACAGGGATGGCGATGCCAAGAATATCTTGATGAAACTGTGAGTGTTCTCTAATCAACACGACGGTTTCCCCCTGAAGGAGCTTTTGGCGTTCCTTGAACGTAATGAGGTTATCATTTGTGTTCGTATCAAAAGGAAGACCACTTGAAAGCTCCATTGGGTCATCTGTAAAAATAATGTTCGCCTGACTCGAGTCGTTAGCCCATTTTACTCTATCGGTAAAATACGTATCTTTCCCGTGTTGATGATAAATTTGTGCCAGCTTTTTACCTTGTAAACTTAAGGAATCAATCTGCTTATCAACATACAAGTGCTGGTATAAGTAATAGGTGAGGGCAAGAGCTGAGGCAGCAACGATTCCGGTCACTACAAGGATTAAGAAGAGCACTTTCTTTTTAATCGATAAAGGCTTCATTCTTCCTCCTCAAACTTATAGCCGACACCCCAAACGGTTTTTATATGCCGTTCCGCTCCCTTTAATTTCAGTCTCAGCGTTTTGATATGTGTATCGACTGTTCGTAAAGAGCCGCTTGTAGAATGTGATTCCCACAATTTTTGATAGAGCTGTTCTCGTGAAAACACTTGGCCTTGATTGAGTAAAAGAAACATGAGCAAATCGAATTCTCTTCTAGTTAAATTAATGGGCTCCCGATGGATATAGACTTGTCTACCATCCTGATCAATCTCCATGTCACCAAACTGTATGCGGCTGCGCTTTAGCGAAAGACCTCTAATTCGTCTCAAAGTTGTTTCAATTCTTGCTGCAAGCTCACGTAGACTGAAAGGCTTCATGATGTAGTCATCCGCACCAATTTCTAGGCCTCTAATTCGATCCTCCTCATAACTTCTAGCTGTTAAGAATAAGATGGGGATTTGAGATGTTTGCCTGATACGCTGGCAGACTTCAAATCCATCCATATCAGGCATCATGATATCTAGTACTACAAGGTCAACGGGTTCCTTTTCAAGCTGACGTAAGGCATCCATTCCATTACTAGCTGTGATGATGTGAAAGCCTTGTCTTTTTAAGAAGGATCCGATTAACTCAAGCATATCGAACTCATCGTCTACAATTAAAATATGCATTTGTTCTTTCATTTCTTTTCCTCCAACACGATAGCATAAGGTCCTGATGGGACATTCAGTCGATTTTTCATCATGAATGTATGTTTATCGATAATTGATACTGAATTGTCATCTAAGTTACTCACATATATTGATGTGGTATCAGCGGTGATATAATTCGGATTTTGACCAGTTTCAACAGAAGCAAGCTGCTTATTCTTCTCTGTATCTACTTTGTATAGCGTATGATCTCCATGACAAAGTACATATAAAGTAGAAGAATTTTTCTCTGAAAAGAATGCAACAGGCATAACGCCTAGTTTTATTTCTCGCTGCTTTTTACCTGTTTGAGGGTCGTAAGCAAAAATGCTCTTATTTAAGGTGCCTGGTTTTCCGTGACCACCGATCCAAATGGACTGTCCATCAAAATGAATACCAGATGGTCGTTCAAGTACAGAGAACGTACGTATATGTTTTTCCTTCTCAATATCTATAACAGAGACAGTATGACTTTCTGCATTTAAAACAAATAAAGTACCTGACGGAGAAAGTGTCATAGAAGAAGGTAACTTTCCGGTCTTCACAGTTGCTTTTATTTTTTTACGCTGCGTATCAATAAAATAAACGACGTTTTTCTGCGAATCTGCTGCAATTAAGGTGTGAGAAGCTGCATCATATGTAAGGGAAGTCAGCCCTTTATTCACATCCATATAATCTGTTGCTGTACCTTTTTTTAAATTAATTTCGATAAGCGATTCTCCTTCTTTACTAGTTGCGATGATGACGTCTTTGTTGATTTGGATAAGATCAGTGAGCGGATGTTTTAAATCAACGGAAGAGATCATTTTATTCTTTTGTAAATCAACTATTGAAAAGGAGGCTTTTTTTAATTGAGAGATGACCGCGATCGATTGAGAGCTGCCAGGTGGAGTAAATTGCTGGTCTTTTCCACAGCCTGACAGGAATAACAATAGAGCTGATAAATAGATCACAACATATTTTACACGTTCCATTCTTCCGCTCCTTTGCGTCCTCTATTTTCAAAAAGCATACCACAAAAATTGTGAAAAAAAATCGAAGTTATCAATGCTGAAAGAGATGAAAAACAGATTTTAGGTAGATGAATGAGGACAATTCGATTTAAAGTTCCTTTTTTGTCTAGTCATGTGGCATTTTTTCATCTTTAAAAAAGGATTTTCAATATTTGATTCCTGTGCCAGCTATAGCTTACAGTGATAAAAATAATGAAAACTCCCCCGCTCTAAATCGCCATAGAGCGCAGGGAGTGATTAGGCAGAATGCCCAGATGATGGAGAGGTAGATTTCGTTTTGACGCGTTGGGATAAAAGGAAGCCAAGGATTCCTGCGCCCATTAATACAATAAATAAAGATTGGAAACCACTCATGATACCTATCAATGTCGACGAAATGATACTGCCAAAATATCGAAAGGTTGAGAAAATACCAGATGCCGAACCAGATAAGCTTTGATCAACAGCTGTTAAAGAAGCCATCTGCATACTGGTCATACCAATCCCTGATGAAATTCCACCTGCGACTAGTGTCACGATAAGCAGTGGTAAGGTTGGGTACTGACTCAGTGTAATTAACATGATGCCTGATAAAGTAAGGCAGAGAAATGAAAAGCGAATCATTTTTTTCGCGCCTTTTTTTGGATGGAGTCTTGCGCCTAATAAACCGCTAAGAGACATACAAAGAGAAAATATCGATAGAATCATACCGCTTTGTGTATGAGAAAGCGCAAGTTGTTGTTCCATAAACAGCGGCATAATGAGAAGGATAGCATACATCACAAAATTACTTAGCATGATCGACAGATTCGCATTTGTAAATGAACTGTTTTTAAATAGGGATAAATCGATAATTGGATTCTTTACTTTCCGTACATGTTTAAAGAATAAAGGAATGACAATCAATGCTAGAATGCCATAAATTAAATATTCATTTAGTAGCTGGCTTTTTGAGCATAAAATGATTGTGGCAATTCCGATGGTTAAATACAATGAACCGATCATATCTACCCTTGCATGTATGCGTGTATGCTTTATGTTTGGAATGAGCAAGACGCCGGTGACTAGTGTAAGAAACAGAAATGGAATATTTACTAAGAATATGGAATGCCAATCAAAACTCTGAATGAGAATCGATCCAATAAATGGCCCAAGTGCGGCACCAATACCAGCACCAAATCCAAAGTAACCCATTGTTTTAGATAGCTTTTCGGGTGACACTGTTGCACGAATCAAAGCAATGCTATTCGGTGTTAAAATAGCCCCGCCAGCTGCTTGAATGGAGCGAAAGATGATGAGAAATGCTAGATTAGGTGCTAAAGCACAGCCAATCGAGCCGATTAAAAAGAGTGTCACTCCGGTTAAATACATGCGGCGGTGTCCATATATATCTCCTAACTTACCAGCGATAGGCTGTGTGACCGCCATGACAATAAGATAAATCGTGACAACCCAAGTAATGTTTGAAATGGATTGATCATAATAAGTTGATATGGATGATAAAGCGACTGCGATCATCGTTGAGTTGACCGGAACTAGTATAGCTCCAAGTAACAAAGAATAGATGATCAAATTCTCTTTTTGCAATTTCAATGTGTATACCACCTTTTGTAAAAAAGAAGAATTCCACCCTTTAAGCGGGAGAAATTCCTCTCATGAAAATGTGTGTGTATGTCTCAATAAAATCATCTTTTTGTGTTAATACGAGCTGGAAGTCTTGCTCAAGCTGCTGAATAAAAAAACCGAAATACGTACTAATGAAAATGTCTGCATAAATGTCTTCTTTTCCTTTTAAGACATGATGCAAAGCACTCATCTTTTTGAAGTATTGTATCAGCATTTCCCTTAGTTCTTGAGGATAAATTTTTTCATGACTGGTCAGATCTTTAAACATAGCCGGTTCTCGCATGCTGATATAAATGAATTCTTTTTTTGAAGTTAAATGTTCAAGGATATAGGAACCGAGAAACTTTAAATCGGTGTATAAATCCCCTTTAAATTCTGCTTCTAAGGTTTTCGTCGGCGTTGATTTCATTTTCATAATGGCAGCAATAACGCCGCGTTTGTTTTTAAAGTTGCGGAAAATTGTTGCTTCACTGACATTCGCTTTTGTGGCTATTTCTTTTGTTGTGGTTTTTTGATAGCCCTTTTCAGTCAATAAATCCATTGTTGCACGAATGATTCGTTGATTTGTAGATTTTAACAAGCATACTCACCTCAGGTTATGAATGTGTTTGCAACAAAGTAAGTATACCGATAAAACCTATGACCGCCAATATGATCCAAAACGATAAAGTTAGACACGTGCATGCTGTTTTAATATCTGAATGCGTCCATTGCTTCCATCTACTGTCACAAGGTCACCTGATTGAAGTGTTTCAGTCGCTATTCGGGTTCCTAGGACAGCTGGCATCATATACTCTCTAGCGATAATAGCTGAATGAGACAAAATGCCTCCAGCATCGGTGATGACTGCTTTTGCATCTCTAAATAAGCTCGTCCATAAAGGTGTGGTTGTTTTGCAAACTAAAATATCATCCTTTTGAAATTGTGAGAATTCCTCAGCACATGTAATGACTTTTACTCTTCCAGAAACAATGCCGCTAGATGCGCCAATTCCATAGATCATATCGCTTGTATTGTTTTCATTTTCTCTTAATGAACCGAGCATTCTTTCTACTTGCTGCAATTCAGCTTCAGTTGGGGTACCCATATAAGCTGGTGGTTGGATGGCTTCATTATCTTTCATGTCAATTTTTCTTTGTGCGATGACCGTATCAAATGATGTAGAGGTTGTGAGCGCTGTGTGTACCTCCTCATCGTAGAGGTACCATAGATCTTCTGGATGAGGGATCGCTCCTTTTTGTACAAGAAGTTCACCAATCTTTAATAGATATACCCTGGCTTTAGCATCTAACATGGCATCAATATAGAAGTGGTGATCGTCACGGATATTAGTGGCCTGTAGGGCGAATTGGTAAAGAGTCTCAAATTTCGTTTTAAACGCTTCATCCTTCACTTGGCTCATAAAATGTTCATACGTCTCTTGTCTTTTGATGACGGCTTGTGCAAATTCTTCATCAAAATCACTTTGGTGTTGAATATTGTTTCTGATGATATCTAGTATAAACTCAGGGTTTTCCACCCATGTCTCTTCCGTAAGGTCATGACTTTTAACAGATCGCCAGCCATAGACTTGAAGAAATTCTTCTAATGTCGAAATGAAGTGTCTGCCTTTTTCCGATTGAGTGAGTGCATCAAGCAGTGCTGGATTCTTTTCATGGTTCATAAATGCTTGATGAAGTTCAGTATCTTGATGGACACTCTTTGCAAAATCAGATAGCTTCTTGTCTGTTTCAAGAGATTTGTTCATCACGCCTATCATCATCTCATGCAGCAGGATCACTTGTGATTGATCACCAGTATACGTCACAAGCATGTCTTCAATCATAGCCGATAAAATGACTTGAGGTATGACAATATCAAAATGATCATCGTATGCTTGTATATAAAAAGTCTTTAATTCTTCGAAGCCGACGATGGCGTCTTCTATGGTCATCGTTTCCTTCATTTTATGATCGAGTTTTTCGTAAAAGGGAAAGAAATTTTTCTCTAAAATCTCATACATACGTTCACTTAAATGCGGAAATAACTCAAATATGCTCTCATCAAAAACTGGTGCAGCTTCTGCACTTGCTTCAGGCAGTGACGGTGATGAATACAGGTGACCTCTATAAAGCTTGATATCTTTAATATTCAGATCAGGCACTTGATATTTTTCACCATTTTTCTTCATACCGCTTTTTAATGCTGGGATGATCAGGCTTGAAAAGAGAGGACTTGTTGGGCCCGGCAGATGATCGTCCATTGAGATCCAGAAATCCTGCAGCTCGTCTGGCTGCATTTGAAAAGAAGCGCCCGCTGTCTCATCTGCTGCTTTTGAGAGGGCTGCGGTAATCGGCCTGGCTTGAAGTAAATAAAATGTGCCATTTGCTATTCCAAATTCGATATCGACGCTATGACCATAAAGTGCTTCTACTTGTTTGGTGATTTGCGTGATTTCTTCTAATTGCTCATCATTCAGGCAAAACTGACCAGCCATTTCTTCCGTTACTGCTTGTTCAATGACACCTTCTTGATAAGGGATAATTTGCAGCTCTTTCGTTCCAAGTGATTTTTCAATAAAAAGTGTCTCTTTGTCTATAACAAATGTGTCAGGCGTCACAAGCCCGGAGACGATTGCTTCTCCTAGTCCGTAGCTTGCTGTGAGCATCATTTCATTTGTTTTTCCTGTTACGGGATTCTCACTAAAGATGACACCGGAGACGTCAGAATGGATCAATCCTTGAACGACAACAGCCATGAGCGGCATCTCTTCCTCGTTTTCATCCATCTCTTCCTTATATTCTGTCACTCTCGCTCCAAAATAAGAAGACCAGCATTCTTTGACAGCCTGTAAGAATTCTTCATTTGTTTTGATATTTAAATAGGTCTCGTACTGTCCTGCAAATGAGGCGCCTTCGAGATCTTCAGCAACAGAAGAGGATCGAACTGCAACTGAGGGATAAGTCTTCCGCAATGATTGAAAGGACGAAAGGAGTTCTGCTTCCATTTGAGAAGGAAACGATGCTTTTTTGATTTTGTCAGCAAGGTTTTGTTCAGTTGGATGCAGGTTGTGATATGAAAGAAAGCTTGAAAAGCTGTTGGTTTTGATAATAAATCCATCTGGGACTGGCAGGCCGTGATTGTTTAATTTGATTAAATTCAGGCCTTTTGCCCCTGCGAGTGCTGCGGATTCTTCAGCCGCATGAAATAGAACTGAATACATGGGAATGCCCCCTTATCCAAATAGCCAATGGTTTGTCTGTCTCTCTATCGTTTCTAAAATGATAGTGCGCACTATCATTTTAATCATAGGATTTATTGGATGTTACTGTCAAAGACGGAAAGACCTATCTTTACAAAGGGGACATTCTCACTAATTTCCTTCTATATCTATAACAAAAGTCTCCGAACAGAAAGAAAAATAGGTGAAATTGAAAACTGTGAATTGTTCAATATGCCAATCTTTACTATAATCAAGGGAGTAGACCAAGAAGAGGGAGGGTTTTTGTGATTACAAAAGCCATATTTGCACTTGTTTTTCCTTTCCTGCTCGTTATTTTATTTTCAAAGGTTACTTATAATCATTATGTGGGCATTGCATTAACAGCAGCGCTTTTATTTGCCTCGTACATGAAGGGCTATACAGAAACCTACTTTATTGTGGGATTAGATATCATTTCTTTAGTAGCTGGGGCATTATATATGGCTAAAAAAGAAATTGAAAAGAGAGAAAAGGCTGAAAAAAATCATTGATATCATCATCAAGAGCGTGTTAGGCAGAAAGATGACGTTTTATAAGCTGTGCTTACGAATTCTAGTGAGTGCAGCTTTCTTTTGTTCTCTTTTTCTGCTCATCGAATATCTCTCACCAAAATGTTCCATACTGAAAGGAAGGTTTTCGCAAGAGGGTTATTTGGTATTGAAGAGAGGGTATGACTGTATTGGAAATAAAAATCAAGTAAGAGCCGAACTTTAGTTCGTATTTTTGTGTTCTTTTATGATAATATATTCATTAGATAGATTTCGTAACGAAACGGAGGCTTTGATGTGAGTGACCGCTTTGAATTAGTTTCTAACTATCAGCCCCAAGGAGATCAGCCGAAGGCAATTGAAAAGCTTGTTGAGGGGATACATCAGGGGAAACAGCATCAAACGCTGTTAGGTGCTACAGGTACGGGAAAGACCTTTACTGTATCCAACCTGATCAAAGAAGTGAACAAACCGACACTTGTCATTGCGCATAACAAGACACTTGCCGGTCAGCTATACAGCGAGTTCAAGGAATTTTTTCCGAATAATGCTGTCGAATATTTTGTGAGTTACTATGATTATTACCAACCAGAGGCGTATGTGCCTCAGACTGATACATTTATTGAAAAGGATGCCAGCATCAATGATGAGATTGATAAGCTGAGACACTCCGCTACGTCCTCGTTATTTGAGCGGAGAGATGTCATCATCATTGCCAGTGTCTCCTGTATTTATGGCTTAGGTTCGCCAGAGGAATACCGAGAGCTTGTGCTGTCTTTACGTACTGAAATGGAGATTGAACGCAATCAGCTTCTTCGTAAGCTGGTGGACATTCAGTATTCTCGTAATGATATAGATTTTCAGCGCGGAACCTTCCGAGTACGAGGAGACGTCGTTGAAATTTTTCCTGCTTCACGTGATGAACATTGTATCAGAGTGGAGTTTTTCGGTGATGAAATTGAACGTATTCGTGAAGTGGATGCACTCACTGGAGAAATACTCGGTGATCGTGAGCATGTGGCTATTTTCCCAGCATCTCACTTCGTCACAAGAGAAGAAAAAATGGAAAAAGCGATTATTAATATTGAACAAGAGCTTGAAGAGCAGCTCGAAAAACTTCGAGATAATGGAAAATTGCTAGAAGCGCAGCGCCTTGAGCAGCGGACAAGATATGACCTTGAGATGATGAGAGAAATGGGCTTTTGTTCAGGAATCGAGAACTACTCAAGGCACCTGACCTTGCGTCCTCCTGGTTCAACACCTTACACATTGCTTGATTATTTCCCGGATGATTTTATGATTGTTGTTGATGAGTCACATGTGACGATCCCGCAAATCCGTGCGATGTACAACGGGGACCAAGCAAGAAAGCAAGTGTTGGTTGATCACGGATTCCGTCTGCCTTCAGCACTTGATAACAGACCGCTCACCTTTGATGAGTTTGAAAAGCATATCAATCATATTGTGCATGTATCTGCCACTCCTGGTCCTTATGAGCTTGAGAAAACACCTGAGGTTGTGGAACAAATTATTCGTCCAACAGGTTTACTTGATCCAATCATTGAAGTGCGTCCGATTGAAGGGCAAATTGATGACTTAATTGGAGAAATTCATGCGCGGGTTGAGAAAAATGAACGTGTGCTTGTGACGACGCTGACGAAGAAAATGTCTGAAGATCTTACAGATTACTTAAAAGAGATCGGAATCAAAGTTAATTATCTGCATTCAGAAATTAAGACCCTTGAGCGGATTGAGATTATTCGCGATTTGCGTCTTGGAAAATATGATGTGCTTGTGGGAATCAACCTTCTTCGTGAAGGACTGGATATTCCAGAGGTCTCGCTCGTGACGATTTTAGATGCAGATAAAGAAGGCTTCTTACGCTCTGAAAGATCCCTCATCCAGACGATAGGCCGTGCCGCGAGAAATTCGGAAGGCCGGGTCATTATGTATGCAGATAAAATGACCAAATCAATGGATATTGCGATTCAAGAAACGAAGCGAAGACGAGAGCAGCAAGAGGCGTATAATGAGAAATATGGAATTACTCCGCAAACCATCCATAAGAAAATTAGAGATGCCATTAAAGCAACAAAGATACATGAAGAATCGGAAGAATATGAAACAAATGCAGCACCAAAGCTGTCAAAAATGAGCAAAAAAGAACGAGAAAAAGTGATCGAAAAGGTCGAGATGGAAATGAAAGATGCAGCAAAAGCGCTTGATTTTGAAAAAGCAGCAGAATTAAGAGATCTATTGCTAGAGCTAAAAGCGGAAGGATGATTGCCTGATGGCTATGGAACGAATAGAGGTGAAAGGTGCTAGAGCCCACAACCTTAAAAATATTGATGTGAATATCCCGCGTGACCAGCTAGTGGTCATCACGGGTTTATCTGGTTCAGGAAAATCGTCTCTTGCCTTTGATACCATTTATGCAGAGGGTCAGCGCAGGTACGTTGAATCTCTTTCAGCGTATGCGCGCCAATTTCTCGGTCAAATGGATAAACCGGATGTAGATGCCATTGAAGGTCTTTCTCCGGCGATTAGTATTGATCAGAAGACGACGAGCCGGAACCCTAGATCAACAGTTGGAACCGTTACTGAAATCTACGATTATTTACGACTCTTGTATGCTCGAGTTGGGAAGCCTATTTGTCCGATACATGGGATTGAAATTACGTCCCAAACGATTGAGCAGATGACAGATCGTATTTTAGAATATCCAGAAAGAACGAAATTGCAAGTGCTTGCGCCGGTCGTATCTGGCCGCAAGGGAACACATGTTAAAGTACTTGATCAAATTCGAAAGCAAGGCTATGTGCGAGTAAGAGTCGATGGAGAGATGGAAGATCTATCAGAAGAGATCGAGCTTGAAAAGAACAAGAAGCATTCCATTGAAGTCGTGATTGACCGAATCGTGGTGAAGGAGGGCGTTGCGGCTCGGCTGTCTGACTCCCTTGAAACGGCGCTGCGACTAGGTGAAGGCCGTGTGATGATTGACGTGATTGGACAAGAAGAGCTGTTATTCAGTGAACATCATGCCTGTCCGCACTGCGGATTTTCTATTGGTGAGCTTGAGCCGAGAATGTTTTCATTTAATAGTCCTTTTGGTGCATGTCCGAGCTGTGATGGGCTTGGCTCTAAACTAGAAGTTGACCCTGAGCTTGTCATTCCTAATAAGGATTTGACATTACGACAGCATGCCATTGCCCCTTGGGAGCCGCAGAGCTCACAATACTATCCTCAGCTTCTTGAGGCAGTATGTACACATTACGGCATCGACATGGACATTCCGGTGAAAGATATACCGTCGCATTTATTCGATAAAATTTTATATGGTAGCGGCTCTGAACGGATTTATTTCAAATATGAAAATGATTTTGGTCAGGTACGTGAAAATGAAATTGAATTTGAAGGTGTTCTTCGTAACATTGAACGACGCTATAAAGAAACCAGCTCTGATTATATTCGTGAGCAAATGGAGAAATATATGGCGAACCAGCCATGTCCGACATGTAAAGGATATCGTCTGAAAAAAGAGACGCTTGCGGTTCTGATCAATGGCAAACATATTGGAGAAATCACTGATTTGTCTGTCTCTGATGCCCTTGATTTATATGGTGAAATCGAGTTGTCTGAGAAAGATTTGCAGATTGCTCAGCTCATTTTACGTGAAATCAAAGAGCGCTTGTCCTTCTTAAATAATGTGGGATTAGATTACCTCACATTGAGCCGGTCGGCTGGCACACTATCCGGAGGAGAGGCGCAGCGGATTCGTCTGGCGACTCAAATCGGGTCAAGGCTGACAGGTGTTCTTTATATATTAGATGAACCATCTATTGGTCTGCATCAGCGTGATAATGACCGATTGATCGGGACATTGAAAAACATGCGTGACATCGGGAATACCCTCATTGTCGTAGAGCATGATGAAGATACGATGTTAGCCGCTGATTATTTGATTGATATTGGACCTGGAGCAGGAGTTCATGGAGGAGAAGTGATTTCAGCTGGAACGCCGGAAGAAGTCATGAAGGACAAGAAATCTTTAACAGGACAATATTTATCTGGAGAGAAATTTATCCCGCTGCCGATCGAAAGAAGAAAGCCTGACGGCCGCTATATTGAGATCAAAGGTGCAAAAGAAAACAACCTGAAAAACGTCAATGCGAAGTTCCCTCTAGGCGTCTTTACAGCTGTGACCGGTGTGTCTGGTTCAGGGAAAAGTACGCTTGTGAATGAAATTCTATTAAAATCACTTGCGCAAAAACTGCACAGAGCGAAGGCGAAGCCAGGACAGCACAAAGAAATCAAAGGAATGGATCATTTAGATAAGGTGATTGATATTGATCAATCTCCAATCGGCCGTACGCCAAGATCCAACCCTGCCACGTATACAGGTGTATTTGACGATGTGCGGGATGTGTTTGCACAAACCAATGAAGCAAAGGTACGAGGGTATAAAAAAGGGAGATTCAGCTTTAACGTCAAAGGTGGACGCTGTGAGGCATGTCGCGGAGATGGCATCATTAAAATCGAAATGCACTTTTTACCTGATGTGTATGTGCCTTGTGAGGTGTGCCACGGGAAACGGTATAACCGCGAGACACTTGAAGTCACATATAAAGGGAAGAACATTGCTGATGTGCTTGAAATGACCGTGGAGGACGCACTCCAATTTTTCGAGAACATCCCGAAAATTAAGCGGAAGCTTCAAACGATTTTTGATGTTGGACTAGGGTACATTACACTTGGACAGCCTGCGACGACATTGTCCGGGGGAGAGGCCCAGCGTGTGAAATTGGCATCTGAGCTTCACCGCCGTTCAAACGGAAGGTCTCTTTATATTTTAGACGAGCCGACAACAGGTCTGCATGTGGATGATATTGCCCGTTTATTAAAAGTGCTTCAGCGTTTGGTCGAAAACGGAGATACGGTGCTAGTGATTGAGCATAACCTTGATATTATCAAGGCTGCTGATTACCTCGTTGATCTCGGACCAGAGGGCGGTGCTGGCGGCGGAACGATCATTGCCTCTGGGACTCCTGAGCAAATTGCAAAAGAAAAAGCTTCTTACACTGGTCGATACTTAAAGCCTATTTTAGAGCGTGACCGTAAACGAATGAAACAGTTGGTCAAAGAAACAGAAAGTGTGACTTCATCATAAAAAAACCCCTCGTTAAGAGGGGTTTTCTTTTATTGCGCATCTTCCTTTGGCATTAAATGACTGAGCTGCGTTAAATCCTTTAAAATATGCGTGCTGCTGCTGTCGAGCAGTACTTTTAAATAACGGATATCACCATACTGTGGATGAGACGGATGAATGGTCTCAAGCTCCCTGATCATATCGCTGTTCATGCTTTTTTGTTTCTGTATAAGGTCTAAAAGCGTTTGAGCCGTGTGGTTAGTATTATGATGATCTGTCAAAATAATTACCCCCTATAATGATAATCACCATCTTTTCAACATATTTTAAAGGGTAATCCGTGAAGAATCTACACTTAGGTGCAAAAAGATGTAATTTGTGTCTAAGGTCATATGTAAATTGAATGATTTTGAAACTTTTGATACGCAATAAACGTATGAGTTAGAAAGGAATTTTCATCATGAAGGAGCGAATATATATGAATAGAGATCAGTCGATCATTGCATCAATTTGTTATTTCAGTGTATTTTTTATGCCGTTTATTGTACCGATCGTGGCATATTTTGTAGTCGACCAAAAGGAACCGAAACGGCACGCGTTGCGGGCATTATGGTCACATGTTTTGCCAGTCGCAGCGTGCGTGTTGCTGGTTTTTGGGTCTATCCCATTTTTATTGTCGACACAGGCAAGTGACTCACTTATGCCAGTGATCACGATGCTCATCTTGTCCTTTTTAGTCGCTATTGGCTTTTTGATCTCTGTCATTTGGAATATCATTCAAGGTATTAAAGTACTTCAATCCATCAAATCGTAGGAGGGGCTTTGTATGAATGAAAAAGAACGCATTTTAAAATTAGTAGAAGACGGGACATTATCTGCAAAAGAAGCGATTACGCTGCTTGAAAAATTGGAGGAAAATCCGTCTGTTTCATTAGAAAAATCAACGGTTGATCACACCTTTCATGAAGAAAAAGCAGGCACGGAGAGCAAAGGAACTGGTACAGAAAATCTTGGTGCAAAGCTGTTTGGCTGGTTAGATTCTGCGGTGAAAAAGGTGAAAGACGTAGATCTTGATTTGAACTTTGGACAGTCGGTCGACGTTGATCACATTTTTCAGTTCAAAGACGCCTCGCTCTCTCATTTAGATATTCAATTGGCGAACGGCAGTCTCAATGTGATGCCTTGGGACGATGGCGATATTCGAGCAGAATGCCATGCGAAAATCTACCGTGCAGAAGACGGAGAGCAGGCAAGACAGCAATTTCTCAATCAATTGGACTGCGGCCTCGAAGGGGATAAATTTTTTATCCGGACCGAAAAGAAGACAATGAAAGTCAATGTCACTTTATATGTGCCACGTATCCAATACGATAAAATCAAGGTTAAGCTGTTTAATGGTCCGATCCGCGGGGAAAAGCTAAAGACAAAAGAACTTACTGCGAAAACCACCAATGGTGTTGTCTCTTTTGCCTCTTTACAGGCGGAAAAGGTTGGAATTGAAACAGCAAACGGACAAATTAAACTGGCGGATCACGAGTGTGGTATGATTGAAGTAGAAACCATTAATGGGCTTATTGACCTGCGCGGGAAAAGTGAGTCAATTGATGCCCAAAGCTTTAACGGAAACATTGCTGTTCAGCTGTCGGATGAGAAGTGCCGTTCCATTTATGCGAAAACGACAACAGGCAGTGTGGACGTCCAGATCCCGCGTGCTTGTGCAGTGACCGCTGAGCTGAAAAGCAATCTTGGGTCTATTTCTCACGATTTGCTTGATGCAGAGATGATTAAAGAGAAAAATGAGACATTACAAAAAGAGAAAATGATCAAAGCCAACCAACAGGCAGTGAACAGTATATCCATTTTTGCAGAAACAAAAACAGGTTCAATACAAGTAAAGCACCAATCAGACAAGGAGTGATTCTACATGAAGAAGCTTTATCGTTCAGCAACAGATAAAAAAATAGCGGGTGTTGTTGGTGGACTTGCCGAATACTTAAGGGTCGATGCATCTCTGCTTCGCATATTAACGGTCATCATCGGATTTATGACAGCATTTATGCCGATTTTCTTGGTCTACTTCATCTGGTATTTTGTTGTTCCGGAAGAAGGCACTAACTAAATGCTTAGATGGATCGTCAGTATTTTAGTCAATGCATTACTTTTAATCGTCATTGCTGGATATTTTGATTCAGGCATTCTGCCAGGGCTTGGGAGCGTATATATTGAAGGGTTTGGCGCAGCCATTGTGGCAAGTATCATTTTATCCTTGCTCAATATTTTAGTGAAGCCGTTTTTGATCATTTTAACGCTTCCAGTAACCGTTCTTACACTAGGATTGTTCTTATTTGTGATTAATGCCATCACACTTATGATGACATCAAGTTTTATGGGCGATAGTTTTAATATTGATGGGTTTGGAACGGCCATTTGGATGGCTGTCATCTTATCCATTTTCCATCTGTTGATACAAAAAGGAATTGTGGAGCCGTTAGCGAAAAAAAGCTAACGGTTTTTTTTGACCCATTTTGTATCGTTTCTCCGTTTCATCTGACATAAAAACTTCCTTCAGGAGACACAATATCCGAAGGGAGGCGGTGCACGATGGTGAACGTGAGCAGACAAATCATGCTTTTATGTTTTTTTATCATTCTTTTTTGTTTCAATCAGCCTGCTTCAGCAGGGCCTTTTATTCAAACACAGGTCAATATACCGGACAAGCCTTTTTCTCCTTTTATCTTTGATCCCTTTCATGTGGATGTCCGTCCAGTTCTAGGGGAAAAAAGCCGTGATCTCCAGTTTCGTGCGTCGATTACGGATCCGGAACAAATTTTGTCTGCGAACTTGTATTATAAACAAAGTGATGAGCTAGGGTACCGTTTGATCCCAATGGAACGGCTGCCAGGTATGAAGCCAGAATTTACAGCGAAAATTCCGCCAGATCAATTATGGAATTCAACCGTTCGTTACTATACAGAGTTTCTTACGCAAAAGTCCGTGATCAAAACGGCAGAACAATCTGTCCACTTAAATGGATTTGAAGAGGATCTTTCGCGCATTCCGGACTTAGTCATCACAGAAATTGTTGTCAATTCAAAAAATCGCAAAGGCAAAGATGCATTTGAATTTATTGAGGTATATAACACAACACATGAGCCTATCTCTCTTAAACATTATCAGCTTCGCTACCGCAATCCTGCACAAGGAACCGAAATGGATGATGTGTATTCCTTTCACACAAATCCAGTCACTCTTTCACCTGGAAAACCGTATGTTTTCTGGCTGAGGAAAAAAGGACAGGAGCATTTAACTGTAGCGGACTTCAATGCCATGTACAAAAGTCAATTAAAAGAGGGAGAGCATGTATCTGTCATCGAAAGCAAAGGGCTGTCCAACTCTAAATCTCGTCTTGTTTCCATTACAACGAATATAGGGGAGGAGATTTCTTCAGCAGCATTTCGCTTAAAGCCATCATGGTTTAGTGAGCATAAATCTTTGCTGTTCAAATATCCAATGGACGGTACTTCGCAAATGAAGCTGATCTCGAAAATTGAAGAAGAGCCTACGCCTGGCAAAGTGCTAAAAGCACAAATTCCATCTGAGAAAAAAGAAATTTCTCAAGATATCCATAAACCTGTGATTGAAGATATGACAGTGAGGAAACCAGTGAAACCAACTGAAAGCATAGAGATTAAAGCAGATGTACAGGATGATCAGGTCGTCAAAACCGTCAAGCTTCGCTATCGAACAAATCGAAAAGATGATTTTAAGGAAATACTGCTTCAAAAAGATCATAATGACCGATTATTTCATCATATTATTTACTCACCTGAGTTGATTGGTAAAGAACAATTGGAATATCAGCTTGAAGCGTCAGACGGTGAAAATACAGCAATGACGATGAAAAAAATGATTGATGTGGAGCAAGTTAGCAAAGCTCATGGCCTTCGATTCAATGTAGAAGAAGGAGATACGGTTTCAGGATTATATCCATTAAAAGCAACGTCTGATCAGAAAAAAAGCATTGAATTATTGATAGATGGAAAGCGGAATCAGCAAGTGTTTTCTGCCCTTGAAGCAGATCCATATATTGCATTTGATGTCAAAGGGACAAATTTATATTTTAAAAATGGTGTGTCCATAGGTAAGCACTTACTTTCAATTTTTGATGATTCGACAAAAGTGTATCGTACCTATACAATGCCAATACCAGAAGCAGAGATGAAAAAAGCAGGTCTCCAATCGATCTCCTTCCATGCAGGAACAAAATCTTCTCCAGTTGATCGGTTGCCTGGTGAGAATCACGATGATTTTGAACTAAAAAACGTCCGGATGATTTTATCGAATGGAACTCAAATTCCTCCAATCAATGCAAAGCCGGAAAAAGAATGGAGAATGGGAGACAGCGGTAACGCCAAAAAGGTCAGAACATTTCAATTTGAAATACCAAAAGAAGCTTATGTTTCAACGTTTATGAAGTGGGATACAAGAAGGTTGAAAGAGGGGCCGCACCTGATTGAGGCCAAAACCTCAGACGAGCATGCATCTGTACATGTGATGGTCGATAATACGGGTCCAAAAATTAAAACCAACGTCCAAACAAAGGATGCATATAAAGGAGCCTTTACGTTAAAAGCAAAGGTAACGGATCGTTGGAGTGACATAGAAGAGATGAAAGCATATGTAGATGGCAAGCCAATTTCCTTGCCATACCAGACGTCCTCTAGCGAATTAAACCCGGGGGAGCACACGTTGACAATTAAAGCAAAGGATGCAGCGGGAAACATGTCAACGTTGAAAAAGGAATTCAAGACGGTACATGAACACCCTGAGCCACCAGAGCGTGTAGCAGATAAGACGAAAATGAAATCGTCAAAGCAAACTGTGCTCACCAAGGATCCAACGAATGATAAGCTGGATTATTCCTTTTACCGTGCGTATCAATATACATCGTTGCATCCATCAATGAACATTTTGAAATATGCAGCGGAGACAGAACCGCCAAAGAGCTTTAACGAAAAAGGAGAAATGATCTTTTCTCATGAAGAAAGGAATCGCATTGCATTTGCTGATGGTAAGTCAGTTGAAACGAAGGATTTACATCGTTTTCCCTATCATCGTTTTCAAATCAAGGTTCATCAAGATGTACGTGAAAAGGATGTCGTCGAAGCGATATGGAAAGGGAGTTCATTGACAGGGAGAAAGGTGACCATGTATGCATGGAATCATCAGCAAGAAAAGTGGGATAAAATTACTCATCATTTTGCTAAGGATCAAAAGGAATTTTACCTGAAAGGACTGCTGTCCGTCAGACAGTACATGAAGAATCATACGTTTGATTTGCTTGTACAGGATGAAATCAGTAAAGCGCAAAAGCCATATAAGATGGTTTGGATGTCTGACACACAATATTATGCAAAGAGCTATCCTCATATCTTTAAACAAATGGTCGAGTGGATCAGAGACCAGAGAGGAAAGTTAAACATTCAATATGTGTTCCATACAGGTGACATTGTGGATGATTCAAAAGATAAACAATGGCAACGAGCCGATACGTTTATGCGCGTGTTAGATGAGCATCAGATTCCTTATGGTGTTTTAGCAGGAAATCATGATGTTCGACATAAGGACGGTTTTTATGCGGAATATGGGAAATATTTCGGTGAGAAACGCTTTGCAAATAAACCGTACTATGGTGAATCCTATCAAAACAATCGAGGTCATTATGATCTCATCTCTGCCGGTGGCAATGATTATATGATGGTATACATGGGCTGGGGGATTAAGCAAGATGAAATTGATTGGTTGAACCGTGTGATTTCTGAGCATCCAGACCGTATCGTCATTTTAAATTTCCATGAGTATTTGTTGGTCAGTGGCAACCGCAGTCCGATTGGCGACCTCATCTTCCACCAGGTAGTGAAACGCCATCCCAATATAGTGGCGGTATTTAGCGGTCACTATCACGGAGCGAGCAGGAAAGTAGATGAGCTTGACGATGACAAGGATGGTAAAGTAGACCGGAAAGTATATCAAATACTCGCCGATTATCAGTCAGGGCCTGAAGGTGGACAAGGGTTTATGCGATTGATAACAGCCGATCAAGAAAAAAACCAGCTTCATTTTACGACATACTCACCTTACATGAATCAAGAGCATTTCTACGATCCTAAAACGTATGGAGATCAGGATGAATTTTCAATCGATGTGGATTTGACGCCGAAAATGAAATCTGTCAAAACCAACTATTTTGAACTCAATGTGTACACAAATGTTTTGTTAGGAGAGGCGCGCGGCGTAAAAAGCGGCAAAAAAGCAAGCTTTGAGTGGAAAGGCTTAAAGCCAAACGAAGACTATTATTGGTACACCGTAGCAAAAGATCGTTTTCAAGGAAAAGCGATTTCACCGATATGGAAAATTCATACAAAAAATGATCGTGAAGAAACATTTCTTAGGAAATAAAAACAGTGCTCCTTTTATAAGGGCACTGTTTATCTTTCCATTGTATGAATGAGCTTGTAACGATCTCCTCTATAAACGGAAAGAACATATTCAAACGGAATATCATTCTGAAAATAAGTCGTTCTTGCGATTGAGAGCACGGGATCGCCTGTTGAAATAGACAGCACATGTGCTTCTTCATTTGAAGCCACATTCGCTTCAAGCTCTTGTTTTGCATGAGCAATTGTAAGGCCTGTTTGAGTCTCTATATATTCATATATAGAGCCAGTTAAATGTTCCCTTGTTAAATCTCCTGCAAATGCTTCAGGGATATAGCTCGTTTCAATCGCCATCGGTTCATCATTTGCGAGGCGTATCCGTTTGAGTTCAAATATAGCATCGCCATTTGACAGTTGTAAGACAGGCAGCAAGTGATCTGGACAGACGGTTTTTGTGAAATCAATCAGCTGGCTTGAAGCTTTAAGACCACGCTGACGCATATCCTCTGTAAAGCTTGTTAAGCCTTGAAGCGGCTGTTCAAATTTTTTTCGACTCACAAAGGTGCCTTTTCCTTTTTGTCGATACAAATATCCTTCGTTCACAAGGTTCGATAAGGCTTGTCTGACAGTCATTCGACTTATACCAAAGCGCTCGGCATATTCTCTTTCAGAAGGAATGAGTGTATCAGGTGCTAATGTTCCATCCTCAATCTGTTTTTTCAAGTTCTCCATAATCTGATGGTACATCGGAATAGGTGACTGCTTATCAATAAACATGTGAAAATCCTCTCGTGTTTAGCTTTAGCGTAGTGAACCAGCTTCTCGATCAATCAAAATCGTCACATCTTCATGAAGTTTCAGAGCAGATGCTGGGAAGTCTGGGTGTATCTCAGTCTGTTCTAAATATTGTATCACTTTCGCTTTTGATTCTCCTGATGCAAGAAGGAGAATCTTTTTACTAGAAAGAATGCTTGCAATGCCCATGGTGATGGCATGTGTAGGCACTTCATCAATAGAAGAAAAGTATCTTGCATTGGCCTGCCGTGTGTTTTCATCTAGTTGCACGACATGAGTCTTTGAGTTAAATGGGGTACCGGGCTCGTTAAAACCAATATGTCCATTTTGACCGATTCCAAGAAGCTGAAGGTCGATGCCGCCTATGTCTTGAATGAGCTGATCATATCTTAAGCATTCCTTTTCTAAATCAGATGTAGCGCCATTTGGAAGGAAATACTGATCCTGTGGAAGATCAATATGATCAAATAAATGACGTTTCATATAGGTCATATAACTATTTTCATGATCTGGATCAAGGCCTGCATATTCATCTAAATTGACTGTTTTTGTTTGTTTGAAAGACAATTGTTGTGATTGATGAAGGTGAATTAACTCTTGATACGTATCAAGAGGTGTACCGCCCGTTGCCAGGCCGAGTACGGCATCTGGTTTAGAAGCGATTGTGCGCGCGATCAGGGCTGCTGCTTCTTTTCCTAATTGTTCTTTATCTTCAAATTCAATGATGTTCATTAGTGGTTGGCCTCCTTTTTCTCAAAGACGATTTGTCCATGGCAGATCGTCATCATTAGTTCACCAGACTCATCCCAGATCACAAGGTCTGCTTGTTTTCCAACTTCAATCGAACCAAGCTGCTGATCAAGTCCTAGCTGAATGGCTGCATTAGTTGAGGTCATCTTTGCGATCTCTGTCCATTCGCAATGTGTGATCTGTTTCATCCGTTTGACGCCATCTTTCATTCGCAGAATCGATCCTGCAAGTGTACCATCTGCCAGTAAAGCTTGTTCGCCGCTCACTGTGACTGTTTGACCCCCAAATTCATACGTGCCATTTCCAAGTCCTTTTGCGCGCATCGAGTCTGTGATCATCATTAAACGATCACTTCCTTTTGCCAAATACGCAAGCTTGATGGAAAGTGGGTGGGAGTGTATCCCATCCGTAATCAGCTCAGTATGGAGATCGTCGTTTGTAAGAGCAGCTCCTACAGCGTTTGGTTCACGATGCTGAAACGAACTCAGTGCATTATAAAGATGCGTGACATGGCGTGCACCATGCTTTGCTGCTAATTCAATCATGTCATGATGGGCATTCGTATGTCCAATAGAAGGAATAATGTTTTTTTCTTGCAACAAGGAAAGAAAAGCAAAATCAGGGTCTTCCTCAGGTGCGAACGTGACAATTCGAATAAGCCGTTCAGAAGCATCCAACCATTTTTCAAAAAGAGGGCGATCGGGCTGCTGTATCCATTGAACAGGCTGTGCCCCTGCTTTATCTTTAGAAATAAAAGGACCTTCAAGATGGATACCTAAACATTGTGCCTGAACGCCTGCTTGTTCTTCATTGTATTGTTTCCACTTGGCGACATTTTTAAGTGCTTGCTCTATCTCATGATGGTTTTGAGTGATGGTTGTGGCTAAAAAACTTGTCGTTCCTTCTGACGGTAAGTTGTCAGCGAGTGTATTCATGGCTTCTGATGTCGCATCCATCATATCTGCTCCATATCCGCCATGGATGTGAATATCAATCATTCCGGGAAGTAGATAAAAGTTTTCCCGGGAAATATATACTTTTTCATAATTTCCTGTCGGTGGTGTTGTTGAAATATAGTCAATCTTGCCGTCGCGTAAACCGACAAAACCGTTTGCAATCATTTCAGTCTTTGTCACAATATGAATATTGGAGAGCAATAAAGAGCTGCTCATGGTTGTGCCCCCTTATTCGTTGTCTTTGAATTTAGTTTACCCTTTTTAAGTATAGTTGTCTATACCAGTAAATGAACTGAAACAGGATCAGGATAAAATACTGTTTTGGGATCATCATTGAAAGTGATAAAATAGAGCTGTATTTCTGAATCGCCTGTGATAAAAGGAGGAAGAAGCGTGCCGAAAGTTCGTACGAAGGACATAATGGAACAATTTCATCTTGAACTGGTAAGTGGGGAAGAAGGGATTAATCGTCCCATTACAATCAGTGATCTTTCCAGACCAGGTATTGAAATGGCTGGTTATTTTACATATTACCCAAAAGAAAGAGTTCAACTTTTAGGGAAAACAGAGCTTTCTTTTTTTGAACAGCTCCCAGAACGCGAACGAAAGCAGAGAATGATGTCTCTTTGTACTGATATTACCCCTGCAATTATTTTGTCACGAGATCGTGAAGTGCCGAAGGAATTAATTGAAGCTTCAAATGAAAATGGTGTACCTGTGTTACGTTCAAGCCTAAAAACGACAAGACTTTCGAGTCGTTTGACCAACTTTTTAGAAAGTAAGCTTGCACCAACGACCGCAATTCATGGTGTGCTCGTAGATGTATATGGTGTAGGAGTATTGTTAATTGGAAAAAGCGGAGTAGGAAAAAGTGAAACAGCCTTAGAATTAGTGAAGAGAGGACACAGGCTGGTCGCAGATGATTGCGTGGAAATCCGTCAAGAGGATCAGGATACGCTAGTCGGAAGCGCACCAGAGCTGATTGAACATCTTTTAGAAATCCGCGGGTTAGGCATCATTAATGTGATGACCTTATTTGGAGCTGGCGCTGTCAGAAGCTATAAGAGAATTACGATTGTCATGAACCTTGAGCTTTGGGAACAAGGCAAACAGTACGATCGTTTAGGACTTGAAGAAGAGAAGATGCGAATCATCGATACAGATGTACCGAAGCTGACCATTCCTGTCCGCCCTGGTCGAAACTTAGCGGTTATCATTGAGGTGGCTGCGATGAACTTCAGGTTAAAACGCATGGGACATAATGCGGCGGAACAATTTACAAGTAAACTAGCCGATGTCATTGAAGACAATGGCCAAGATGAATAGGAGTTGTCTATATGAACGAAGCGATTCAGCCAATTGATCCGATTGCTTTTCAGCTCGGACCTCTTTCGGTTCATTGGTATGGTGTGATCATTGGGGTCGGAGCCTTACTAGGACTCTGGCTCGCACTGAGAGAATGTGAGAAAAGAGGAATCAATAAAGATACGTTTATTGATTTAATCTTATTTGCCATTCCAATAGCGATTATTTGTGCACGAATTTATTATGTATCCTTCGAATGGGATTACTATCAGCAGCACCCAAATGAAATCATTAAGATTTGGCATGGCGGAATTGCCATTCATGGCGGGCTGATAGGTGCTGTGCTGACAGCGATCGTCTTCACAAAAGTGAAAAAGGTGTCCTTCTGGAAAATAGCCGATGTAGCAGCACCTAGTATTTTACTAGCGCAGGCCATTGGACGCTGGGGGAATTTTATTAATCAGGAAGCGCATGGTGAGGCTGTTTCAAGAGCCTTTTTAGAGAATTTGCATTTGCCTGAGTTTATCATTAATCAAATGTATATTGATGGGACGTATTATCACCCAACGTTCTTATACGAATCATTATGGAATCTTGCCGGTGTTGTGATCTTGATTTTATTACGTAGAACATCGATGCGCAGAGGCGAAATCTTCTTGTCTTATTTAATTTGGTATTCAATCGGTCGTTTCTTCATAGAAGGTATGAGAACGGACAGTTTGATGCTGACAGAACATCTTCGAATCGCTCAAATGATTTCAATTGCCATTTTTGTAGTGGCTGTTCTGCTGCTGATCTTTAGAAGAATCAAAGGTCACGCATCGATCCCGTATAAAGAGAACAACTCATCGAATTAAAGCAGGGGGGATCAGAAGGATGCAGGAGACATGGAAAAACGGCTTAAAAGCAGGGCTATCGACAACTTGGACACTTGGAAAAGTCATCTTTCCGGTTACCATTCTCGTCAGTATCTTGCAGCATACGCCTGTTATGGATTGGATCATTCAATTCATACGGCCATTTATGGGATTGTTTGGTCTTTCAGGAGAAGCAGCCATTCCGCTTGTGTTAGGAAATGTGCTGAACTTGTATGCGGGCATAGCGGCCATTTTGACTTTAGATCTTCCTGTGAAGGAAGTGTTTATTTTGGCCGTGATGCTGTCCTTTTGTCACAACCTGATCATCGAATCGACTGTGGCAGCAAAGGTTGGACTGAGAGTGTCTGTCATTTTGCTGGTCAGAATCAGTCTTGCTGTTGTTTCGGCTATTGTCATTCATCTCGTTTGGCAGGGAGGCCAGGAGCCGGCACAATATGGACTGCTGACAGCAGCCCAAACGGCTGATGTGCCTTCCAGCTGGTACATGATCGTCCTTGTCGCTTTACAAAAAGCCGTACTCGGTGTGCTCCAGCTCGCCTGTATCGTCATCCCTCTCATGATCATCATTCAATTCATGAGAGATTTAGGATGGCTCCATACGCTGTCTAAGTGGCTGTCTCCATTTACGAGAATGCTTGGAATGAAAGAAAATACGTCGATGACGATGGTCGCTGGGTTAACCATTGGTCTAGCATACGGAGCTGGCGTGATGATGAAGGCAGTGGAAGAGGACGGCGTGAGTAAAAAGGATTTAACCCTTGCTTTCATTTTCCTTGTTGCCTGCCATGCAGTAGTCGAAGACACGCTGATATTTATTCCACTTGGGATTCCTGTGTGGCCGCTTCTTGTCATCCGTCTGATATCTGCTATTTTATTAACAGCTGCCATTAGCTATATTTGGCGAAAGCGCGAGCTCGCAGTTGTTAGAAAGGAAGCCATATGAACGAATCAACTGTTAACACCGTGCTATTTGATTTAGATGGCACATTAATCAATACGAATGAATTAATTATTGCTTCATTTCAACATACGCTTGATCATTATTACCCTGGTCAGTACAGCCGTGAAGAGATCCTCCATTTCATTGGTCCGTCATTATTTGATACATTCTCTGCGATGGACCCTAATCTAACGGATGACATGATTCAGATGTACCGTACGTTTAATCATGAACAGCATGATCTGCTCGTGACTGAATATGAGACTGTTATAGATACATTGAAAGTCTTGCAGGATCGAGGATTTAAGCTTGGAATTGTCACAACAAAGATACGTGACACAGTGTTAATGGGATTGAAGCTGACCGGTTTAGAGCCATTCTTTGAAGTGATTGTGACGCTCGATGATGTCCAAAATGAGAAGCCGCATCCGGAGCCAGTCCAGCTGGCATTATCCAAGCTTGGCAGTGATCCACATGAAGCGGTGATGGTCGGCGATAATTATCACGATATTTTGTCTGGTCAAGCGGCAGGGACAAAAACAGCAGGTGTTGCTTGGTCAATTAAGGGAGAAGAGGCCCTTTTAAAGCATCGCCCTGATTTTATGCTAAAGAAAATGAGTGATCTTCTGGCGATTGTTGGAGCTGATTGAGTTGAGAAAAACAGATCGATATCCTGTAAAAGGGGTCAATTCGTTACGACAAGTCTATCGGACGGTCCCCTTTTTCAAAGTGGTGAAAAACTTTATTTTCATTCAAATCGCACGGTACACGCCTTTTATGGGAATGAAAAATTGGATATACCGAACCTTTCTTCGTATGAAGGTTGGCGAAGATACAGCGTTTGCCTTAATGGTCATGGTGGATCTCATGTTTCCTGAGAAAATCACGGTCGGTCGAAATTCGGTGATTGGCTATAACACAACCATTTTGACCCATGAGTATTTGATTAAAGAATACAGACTTGGGGAAGTCTATATTGGGGATGAAGTCTTAATTGGAGCCAATTCCACCATTTTACCTGGTGTGACCATTGGGGATGGGGCGATCGTGTCGGCTGGTACACTTGTTCATAAGGATGTTCCAGCAGGCTCATTTGTTGGAGGAAATCCAATGCGCATGATTTATACGAAAGAAGAAATGAATGCACGTCAATCTACGTCTGCTGAGTAGCTCGGCAGACTTTTTTGTTGACAATATGTTATGGTGTAACTATAATGATTACAACAGAGGTGAGAAAACATGAAAATCAGCAGCAGATTTACTGTCGCTGTCCATATTCTGGCCTTGCTATCACTTGAAAAAGGATCATTACAGACATCGGAGGATATCGCGGGAAGTGTAAATACAAACCCAGTGGTCATCCGCCGTATTATGAGTAAATTAAAAAAAGCAGGCCTAATCTCAACGAGTCTTGGCAAAGGCGGTTCTCAGCTGAACCGCAGTGAAGACGATATCACGCTGCTTGATGTGTATAAAGCGGTTGAGGTGGTGGATGAGGGAGAATTGTTTCAAATCCATGAAAGCCCAAATCCTGACTGTCCGATCGGTGCAAATATCCAGGCTGTGCTTGAGTTAATCTTGTGCCGCGCTCAAAGTGCGATGGAACAAGTGCTTGCTGAGATCAAATTAAGTGAACTAACGCAGGTGTTAATCAAAAAAATTGGATGATCTATTCAATTTTTTTTACCTCTGTTGTAACTAAATTGGTTACACCTTTGTTTATTAAATAAAATCATTTTACAGGAGGAATTCATATGAAAATCGGCATTATTGGCGCTACAGGTAAAGCAGGACAGGAAATTGTAAAAGAGGCTCAATCAAGAGGACATGAGGTAACAGCCATCGTTCGAGATGCGAAAAAAGTGACAGATTCATCCGTAGCTGTTATTGAGAAGGATGTGTTTCATTTACAAGCAGAAGACATCAAAGGCCTTGATGTCATCGTCAATGCATTTGGCGCACCTGCTGGACAAGAGCACCTTCACGTAGAGGCAGGGAAAAAGCTGATTGATATTTTGAAAGAGGTACCCGGTACCCGTTTAATCGTTGTGGGCGGAGCGGGCAGTCTATTTGTTGATGAAGCCAAAACAACAAGACTTGTTGACACACCGGAATTTCCAAAGGAGTATGTGCCTACTGCTTCACAGCAAGGTGAAAACCTAAAAGACCTTCAACAAACCGTAGGATTAAAATGGACTTTCCTCAGCCCTGCTGCATTCTTTGATCCAGCTGGCAAACGCACAGGTTCTTATGTGAAAGGGAAAGACCAACTGATTGTCAATTCTAAAGGTGACAGCTATGTGAGCTATGCCGACTACGCCATTGCGCTTGTCGATGAAATTGAGCAGGCTGCCCATGTTGGAGAACGTTTTACCGTTGTATCTGAAGCAGAATAAGCGATTCGTTGCCGCTAAAAACGATGAGTGAGGAGTTTAACGATCAAGAATTATCTCTCATTTTTATTAAAAAAGGTTGAATGCTTCAGTGTAGGCGGAGGAGTAATGACAGCTGAAAAGCTTGAGAACAGTCTGAAGGAAATACTATCATCATGAAAAACCCATCCTCTATTCGGATAGAGGATGGGTTTTCATGTTTTCAAAGAGAAATTGTTCTATGCTTTAATGATAATCGCCTGCCTGCCCATCTGTTCCCAAGAATCTTCAAACTGATCGCGATCGACTTTTTGATTCTTTTCTCCGTATGGGTTATTTAAGTAGACATGCTCCTTGTCATAGCCTGTGATGACCACGCTATGCATATTAAAGCTTACATCTATTTTGCCATTTGGTGTATTCCATGTTTCGATGTTATCTATTTTGTCAAAGGTGGATGTGGTAATCACCCAAACAGGATACCCTTTTTCAAGTGATTGATAGATGGCCTTTTTGACAGGTTTTCCGCTTAAGTCGACGACTTGAGCGCCCGCATATTTTTTCGCAAGCTGATAAATAGGTTCATGGTATACACCAAGACCTGGTCCATTCTCCATATCGCCTACAAACCCGTCATGTGGGTCTCCTTTTAAGCCATTTTCATAATTGAGTGGAACACGTTTAATTTCATTTGCCAATGTGTCTTTCGTCACTTGCTCGTAGCCGCTGTAATGAAGAAGCATCGCTAAGCTTGTAACTTCGCATCCATTATAAAGCTTTGGGGCATCCATTTGATTGTAAAGGATGACGTCCATGGCTTTTTTGCTTCCTTTTAAGGAAGAGTAGGTGGTGTCTGTTTTTTTCGTTGATCGTGTTTCTTCAGCTGCGAGTGCCGTATCGTTTTCTTTTTCTTTGGCTGCTTCGTGTGGTGAAGCTGTTTTCTTGACTTGGTCGATTTGTGTCACGTATATAAAGCCGAAATAAACAAGGCATGCGCACAACAAAGTTAAGATTAATGTCTGAATGAACTTCATTGTAATCTCCTGTGTTAATCAATATTTTTAAGTATTATAGCACGTTCTTTTATCAAACATGTAGAAAAGAGATAGGTGTCACTTGAATGTAATAATTCCACAAATTTTTCATGAAAATAGAGAGAAAATAAAAATGATTGATTTAATTACTTTATTTTGTTAGCATATTATCATATTAGCGAACTAAAGGATTCGGAATTTTTTGTTTTAATGTGTTGGAGGTGCAGAAGAACATGTTTATGTTTGAGAAACCATATGGTATGCGGGATTCATTACCAGGATTGTATGAGACGAAGAAAAAAGTGAGACATTCCTTAACAGAGGTCATGAACGGTTGGGGTTACCGGTTGATGGAGACACCAACGCTTGAATTTTACGATACAGTCGGTGTTCAATCGGCGATTACAGATACACAGCTCTTTAAGCTTTTAGATCAGAACGGGCAAACCCTTGTACTCAGACCTGATATGACGGGACCTATTGCGAGAGTGGCAGCATCAAAGCTTCATGAACAGGCGTATCCGCTTCGCGTTGGGTATGCGGCCAATGTGTTCCGGGCACAGGAAAGAGAAGGCGGAAGGCCATCAGAATTTGAGCAGGTCGGAATTGAGTTAATTGGAGACGGTTCGATTAGTGCAGATGCTGAAGTGATCGCGCTTGTCGTATTCGCATTAAAAAATGCTGGGCTCAAATCCTTCAAAATCGCGATTGGGCATGTCGCTTTAGCAGAGACGTTATTTGTAGATGTACTGGGAAATACAGAGCGTGCAAACGTTCTTCGCCGATTTTTATATGAAAAGAATTATGTAGGGTACCGTCAGCATGTGAAGCAATTGCCACTCTCCTCCATCGATAAAACGAGGCTGTTACAGCTTTTAGAATTAAGAGGCGGCCAGGAAGTCACAGAGCGGGCAGAGGAAATCGTCGTTTCACAAGAAGGAAAAGAGGTGCTTACGCAGTTAAAGTCGCTTTGGGAGACACTTGAAGATTACGGCTGTACAGAATATATCCGTCTAGATTTAAGCATGGTGAGTCATATGAGCTACTACACGGGTATTTTGTTTGAAGTATTTGCAGATCATGTTGGGTCAGTCATCGGAAGTGGCGGCAGATATGACCAATTGCTTGCTCATTTTGATGCACCTGCACCAGCTACAGGATTCGGACTTCGATTAGACCGTCTGCTTGAAGCGCTTGATGCAAAAGAAATCAATGAGCCGCAGGAGGCAGTGATTTTTAGTAAAGAACAACGGCTGGAGGCTTTTGCTTTTGCAGAAAAGGAGCGGTCAAAAGGGAAAAAGGTCGTTTTGCAAGACTTAGCAGGGATTGAAAATATTGACGCGATGACCAAGGCATTTGAGCAGGTGACTTATTTTATCGGCGCTAGAAAGGGAGAACAAAATGGGTAAAGTGTTGACGATGGCGATGCCAAAGGGCCGAATATTTGAAGAAGCCGCAGGGCTGTTAAGGCAGGCAGGATATCAACTGCCAGAGGAATTCGAGGATTCAAGAAAGTTAATCATCGATGTACCGGAAGAAAACCTCCGCTTTATTTTAGCGAAGCCAATGGATGTGACGACTTATGTAGAGCACGGTGTAGCAGATGTTGGCATTGCAGGAAAGGATGTCATGCTCGAAGAAGCTCGTGATGTGTACGAGGTGCTTGATTTAAACATCAGTAAATGCCATTTAGCGGTTGCCGGATTGCCGGGAGCTAGCTGGGGCGGTGTCGCACCGCGTGTGGCAACAAAGTACCCAAATGTTGCATCTTCCTATTTTAGAGAGCAAGGGGAGCAGGTGGAGATCATTAAGCTGAATGGTTCCATTGAATTAGCACCGCTCATCGGACTCGCCGATCGTATTGTAGACATTGTCTCTACAGGTCAAACACTCAAGGAAAACGGACTTGTTGAAACGGAGCATATTTGTGATATTACATCACGGTTTATTGTCAATCCTGTGAGCTATCGGATGAAGGATGCGGTGATCGATGAAATGGCGCAGCGCCTTGCAAGAATCATTGAAGGGGAGGAAACATCATGAACATCACCTATATACAAGAAGGTGAGACAGAGACACTCTCGCTCAAACGGACTTTAGATACAGGCACGGAAGAGCAGCGCCTGGCTGTTCAGCGGATTATACAAGAAGTGAGGCTAAATGGTGATCAAGCGGTACAGTCTTTTACAAAGCAATTTGATGGGGTGCTGCTTGAAGATCCGCTTGTCACAGATGAGGAAATGACAAAAGCCTCCGAACGTTTGGACCCAGCCATGATTCATGTGATCCAAACGGCTATCCATCATATTCGCACATACCATGAGCGTCAGCTGACATCCTCTTGGTTTTATCACCAGCAGGATGGCTCGATGCTCGGACAAAAGGTGACACCACTTGAGGCAGTTGGTGTGTATGTCCCCGGCGGAACAGCTGCTTATCCATCATCTGTTTTAATGAATGTGATTCCGGCGCTTGTCGCTGGTGTTCAGCGAATTGTCCTTGTGACACCCCCAGGGAAAGACGGCTACCTCTCTGACGCTGTACTCGTTGCTGCGAAGGAGCTCGGTATTACAGAGATGTATAAAATGGGCGGTGCACAGGCGATTGCGGCACTTGCCTATGGAACAGAAAGCATCCAGCCTGTTGATAAAATCACAGGTCCAGGCAACATCTATGTCGCACTGGCAAAGCGGGAAGTATTTGGTCAGGTAGACATTGATATGATTGCCGGCCCTAGTGAAATTGCGGTTCTAGCAGATGACACGGCCATAGCACATGAGGTGGCGGCCGATCTACTTTCTCAGGCAGAGCATGATGCGCTAGCATCTAGTATTTTGGTGACCCCGTCTAAGACACTTGCTGAAAATGTGCGAGCTGAGGTGCAAGCGCAGCTGGACACCTTGCCAAGAAAATCAATCGCTGCACAATCCATACAACATCATGGCCGTATATACGTGACAGATTCCATGGATCGTGCAGTAGACGTCGTCAATCAGTTAGCGCCAGAGCATTTAGAGGTGCTGACAGCATATCCAGAATCATTTCTTGGTCAAATCAAGCATGCAGGGGCGATTTTTTTAGGGCGTTATAGCCCTGAGCCGGTGGGCGATTATTTTGCAGGACCGAATCACGTGCTGCCAACCAACGGAACAGCCAGATTTTCTAGCCCGCTTGGTGTGACCGATTTTCAAAAGAAAACAAGCATTATTTCATATAGTCAAGAAGCCTTTGAGACACACAGGGATAGCATTGCGGCTTTTGCTAGGTTAGAGGGGCTCGAAGCACATGCAAGGTCGATTGAATCGAGAAAGCGGGGGGAATCGTCATGAGACAGGCGGAAACAGCGAGACAAACAAATGAAACGAATATTTCGTTATCGTTAGAGATTGATGGGGAAGGAAAAGCGGATATTCAAACAGATGTCCCTTTTATGACACACATGCTCGATCTATTTACGAAGCATGGACACTTTAATTTGACCGTCGATGCGAAAGGAGATACAGATGTTGATGATCACCACACAACAGAAGATATCGGCATCGTGCTTGGGCAAATGTTTAAGGAAGCGTTAGGTGATAAAAAGGGAATCAAGCGATATGGCTCCAGTTTTGTTCCAATGGATGAAACGCTTGCTCAGGTCGTGGTCGATTTAAGCAATCGTCCTCATTTAGAAATGAGAGCGGCCTTTCCAAGTCAAAAGGTCGGTACCTTTGATACAGAGCTCGTACATGAGTTTCTTTGGAAGTTTGCGTTAGAAGCTCGTATAAATCTTCATGTAATTGTTCACTATGGAACCAATACACACCATATAATTGAAGCTATTTTTAAAGCAATGGCACGTGCTTTAGATGAAGCAACAACCATTGATCCACGTGTGAAAGGGATTCCTTCAACAAAGGGGATGCTCTAATGATCGGAGTCATTGATTACGGAATGGGAAATTTGTTCAGCGTATCAAAAGCACTGGAACGAGCAGGTGCCCGTTATATCGTCTCCTCTGATGTGGAGGAGCTCAAAAAGGCAGATGCTTATATTTTGCCTGGGGTCGGTTCGTTTCGAGATGCGATGCAGCTGTTAAAACAGACAGGGCTCGAGGCGTTTATCCACCAAGTAGTGCAGGAAGGAAAACTGCTATTTGGCATTTGTCTTGGGATGCAGCTGTTATTTGAAGAAAGTGAAGAGGCAGGGTGTACGAAAGGTTTGGGGCTGCTAAAAGGTCGTGTCGTTCTTTTAAAGGATCGTGACCAGAATGGGCAAAGGCTGAAGGTGCCTCATATGGGGTGGAATGAGCTCACATTTCATCAGCCCTTCCCATTGTTTGACGGGGTACCGGAAGGATTTGCGTACTTTGTTCACTCTTACTATGTGAGGGATATGAATCCAGAAGAACAATTAGCAAGCGCAGACTATGGCGTTCAAGTACCAGCAGTTGTTGGCAAGGGAAATGTGCTAGGCGCACAGTTTCACCCTGAAAAAAGCAGTACAACGGGCATGGCGCTGCTCAAACAATTTATTCAATTAGCAAACGAACAGAGGGTGAACAAATGAGTGAATTTACATTGTATCCAGCGATTGATATGAGAAATGGCAAATGTGTACGGCTCGTGCAAGGAGATTATGATCAAGAAACCATTTATGGAGATTCGCCGCTCGATATGGCGACGCGATTTGCAAATGAAGGAGCAAAGTGGATTCATCTCGTTGACCTAGATGGTGCGAAAGCGGGGAATCGCGTCAATCATGAGCATGTGCTGGCGATTGCTTCATCCTTAGATGTAAATGTACAAATTGGTGGCGGCATTCGGACAGAAGAAGACGTTGCCTTTTATATAAACAATGGTGTAGCTAGAGTCATCCTTGGCAGCTCGGCTGTTTCTAACCCTGCCTTTGTGAAAAAAATGCTTGCGCAATATGGGGAGAAAATAGCGATTGGCATCGATGCGCGAAATGGCTTTGTATCGACTGAGGGGTGGCTTGAAACGTCGAAAGTGAAGGCAGAGGATCTCGGCAAAGAATTGGCAAAGGAAGGCGCGGAGGTCTTTATTTTCACAGATATTCAAATGGATGGCATGCTGGCTGGGCCCAATGTGGAAAGTACAGTTCGCTTAGCAGAAGCTACTGGCAAACAAGTTATTGCCTCAGGCGGTATCAGTTCGGTAGCCGATCTCCAAAAGCTGTCATCACAAAAACAGTCAGGCGTTTCTGGTGCAATCATTGGAAAGGCACTTTATACGGAGCGGTTTACTTTAGCTGAAGCAATTGAAGGGCTTGACCGCGTATGATGACAAAACGAATCATCCCATGTCTCGATGTGAAGGAAGGTCGTGTGGTCAAAGGGGTGCAATTCCTCGGCTTAAAGGATGCTGGTGATCCGGTAGAATTAGCGCAGATATATGATGAGGAAGGGGCGGATGAACTCGTCTTTCTTGATATTTCTGCCTCTCATGAAGGCCGGAAAACGATGGTGGATGTGGTCAAGCAAGTGGCGTCCACTCTTGCCATCCCTTTTACGGTAGGCGGCGGAATTAATCACCTTGATGACATGAAGCGCATATTAAGAGCGGGTGCAGACAAAGTATCTGTAAATACAGCGGCAGTTTTAAGACCAGAACTCATTTCAGAAGGTGCCGATTTTTTTGGTTCCCAGTGCATCGTCGTCGCAATAGATGCAAAGTACGATGAAGAGAAAAAAGCGTACATGGTTTATACACACGGAGGGCGTCGTCAAACGGATATAGAGGTTAGCGATTGGGCAAAAGAAGCCGTGCTGAGGGGGGCAGGAGAGATTTTGCTGACAAGTATGGATGCCGACGGTGAGAAAAAGGGCTTTGATCATCAATTAACAAAGCTTGTGTCAGAAGCTGTCACCGTACCTGTCATTGCTTCAGGAGGCGCTGGCAATGCTCAGCATATGCTGGAGGCATTTACAAAAGGAGAAGCAGATGCAGCTTTAGCAGCTTCCATTTTTCATTATAAAGAGACTTCAATTCAAGAGGTAAAGACATACTTGAGAGAACACGGGGTGAAGGTCAGATGAAACAGGGAAACGAATTATCCTTTAATGAGGCAGGCCTGATACCTGCGATTGTACAGGATGCTCAAAGTAAGGAAGTATTGACATTGGCGTATATGAATCAAGAATCCTATGAAAAAACACTAGAAACAGGAGAAACATGGTTTTACAGCCGGTCAAGAAACGAGCTTTGGCACAAAGGCGCCACATCTGGACATACTCAGCGAGTCGCATCCATTCGATATGACTGTGACAAGGATGCTCTGCTTGTTCTTGTCACACCAAGTGGACCAGCGTGCCACACTGGCAGCTATAGCTGCTTTTCGGAAGAAGGCGTGAAGCGTCAAACGGAAGAGCAGGATCGTTTTGCTATTTTAAATGAACTTGAACAGGTGATTGCGAAACGTCAGGCAGAAATGCCAGAAGGCGCTTATACAACCTATCTATTTGAAAAAGGGGTCGATAAAATCCTGAAAAAGGTAGGGGAAGAAGCGTCAGAGGTCATCATTGCGGCGAAAAACCGGGATCAAGAAGAATTGAAATGGGAAACAGCTGATCTTCTGTATCACCTGCTTGTGTTATTACGTGAACAGCAATTGCCGCTTGATGATGTATTAAAAGTATTAAAAAAACGTCATCAAAGTGAGTGAAAAGCCGGGGGCACCTCCGGCTTTTTATTTCCCAAGTGAAAAACAAATCCTTCCTTTTCTTTTGTTCTATGTGACGACTCTTGAAGTATGTTATACTACACACGGTACACTGTTCGAAATGGAGGGTATCAGTGAGTAAATACACTTCTCAAAATAATCACACACAAGTCGTCCAGCTATTCCAAGATGGGCATTACTTTTTTCATAAAGGTCTAAAAGCTTATAGAGAAAGAAATCTATCTAAAGCGAGTAAGCTCATACAGCGGGCTATCGTACTTGAGCCTGAAAATGTAGAAATGCTGTCACAGCTTGCTATTATTTATACTGAAATGGGTCATTTCCAACAATCAAATGAACTGCTTGATTTCATCCTTGAACATATTGATGAAAATATGTCTGAGTGTCACTATTTTAAAGCCAATAATTATGCGAATCTAGGACTCTTTCAAGAGGCATATAAGTCAGCGACTGCCTATGCTTCATTAGAAGAGAACGGGGAATTTGCAGATGAAAATGATGACCTTCTCGACCTGCTCGATATGAGTGACGAAGAGGACGAAGATTTTCCTTACGATCAGGATGACCTGATTGTGAAGCAGGATCAAGCAAATCACTTACTGGAAAGCGGCAGGCTTGATGAAGCCATTGAGATGCTGGAACAGATGATTGTTGAGTATCCAGAATTTTGGTCAGCGTATAATAATCTCGCATTGGCCTATTTTTATTCTGGTCAAATCCATCAGGCAAAAGAGATGCTGAACCGGGTTCTACATGAAAATCCGGGTAATCTGCATGCCCTTTGCAACCAGCTAGTCTTCTATCATTATGAAAAAGAAGAAGAGAAGGTCAATACGTTAGCAAAGCAATTAACGCACGTGTATCCAATATTAAGTGAACAGCGTTATAAGCTTGGCGCAACATTTGCCCTAGTTGGAGAATTTGAATGGGCCTTTAAATGGCTTTATTCTTTGTACAAAACAGGCTTTCAAGGAGATAGTACATTTTTATACTGGCTCGCAAGCGCAGCTTATTATACAGGTCACAAAACGCTTGCACAGACGGTTTGGGATAAGATGGTCGAAGAAGATATCGATGCAGATGAAATCAAGCCGTGGCAGGATAAACCTGAGGAGACCGAGCCAATGGTCTCCATTGAGGAGCGGCTGACGGCGTACTATGTAAGCAAACAAAAAGGGGAACGTGACGTTCTTCAATCTGTCCTTGATGCACGCGCAGCGAAAACAGCTTTTGAACAGCAATTCATTGAACTGCTCTTATACGAAGATGAAATGGAAGAACGGTCTTTTTCAGAAGATGCGGTTTTCGCAAAACAGGCGGCATCCAGCTTGGAAGAAGCTGTTCAGCCTGACAGCCATATGCCTTATTTTTGGTTATTCCATATTATTCAGCAGGCACGTGCTTCTGGCGTAGATAAGAAAAATGCGCCTGCATGGGCAGCAGCATCCTATTATTTATGGATGCAGGAGCAAGAAGAATCTATGAGCAAAAAAGAGATTGCAGCCTCTTTTCAAATCAGTGTTCAAACACTGTCTAAATATGAACAAGTCATTTGTACATTAATTGATTAAATAGGTAAATAGATTTAGAAGATTGCAGCATGGCCGAAAAGGTCATGCTTTTTTCTTGGATAAAAAGGTGGGATTTGCAAGGATTTGGCGAAGTATGACAATCACGACATGTTTTTGAAACATAAATGTAATAAAAATATTAGCTCATTTTGTCGATGTCTCATGTATAATGAAAATCGTGGATTAAAACAAAGACATATATTTAGATATTTTACTATACATAATGAAACACCTAGTGATAGAAACAATCTGGTCAACATCTGACTGATCAATCAGGAAGAAAGACATAGATAGCACAGATTGGTCGCAGAGAATTTGCTGCTTTCTCATGTCGCTTGGAAATTGTCAAAGGAGGAACTATTCGTGAAAAAGTTTATTACTTTCGGTTTAGCTTCGGTCATCGGAGCGAGCAGTTTATTTATCCCATTTACTCATGAAGCAAACGCACAGAACTTTGAACAAAAGAAACAAGAGCTGGACAGTAAGCAATCTGAGGTCAACAAAAACCTTCAAAAGAAAAAAGATGAGCTTTCAAAGCTTGAAGCAAAACAAGAGGCACTTGCACTAAAGCTAAAAGAAATTGACGAGAAAGCTTTAAAAACAAGTGATCAAATCGAAGAAAAACAAAAAGAAAATGAACAAACGAAAAAAGAAATCAATGCACTGAAAAAAGACATTGCTGATACTGAAAAACGTATTGAAGATCGAAACAAATTCTTGAAAAAGCGTGTACGTGCGCTTCAAGAAAGCGGCGGTTCTACGAAATACATAGATGTATTACTAGGAGCGAAAAGCTTTAGCGATTTCATCAGCCGTGCAGGTGCAGTATCTACACTCATCAACGCAGACAGCGAAATCATTAAAGAGCAAGAAAAAGACAAAGCTGAGCTCCAAAAGTCTGAAAACGAATTAAACACAAAGCTTGAAGATGTTCAAAAGACACTTACAAAGCTTGAAACACTTCAAACAGACTTGAATAAACAGCTTGATGAAAAAGACAAGCTATTCAAGCAAGTGAAAAAGCAAAAAGGAAGTGCTTCTTCTCAAATTAGCGAGTTAAACAGTGAGGCTAACAGCATTGCATCTGAAAAAGACGCAACAATCACTGCTCAAAAACAAGCTGAAAAGGAAGCAAGAGAAGCAGCTCAAAAAGCAAAAGAAGAAAAAGTACAAAGACAACAGCAGCGTCAAGCTAGTGTTCAAGCAGAAGACAACAGCTCAACGAACGACAGCAGCTCGTCTTCAAATAACAGTAACAGTGGATCTTCAAACAACAACGATAATAACAACAGCAGTTCACCAAGCAAGAAGCCATCTACTGGCGGTGGATCACCTGTCAGCAGTAACGTAGGCGGAATCGAAGGTGCAATCAGCACAGGTTCTTCCATTGTTGGACAATCTCCATATAAATGGGCTGGTGGCAGATCACAAGCTGATATTGACGCACGTCGTTTTGACTGTTCTTCATTCGTTCGCTGGGCATTTGCATCAGCAGGCATCAACCTTGGACCAGTTGGCGGTACAACAACAGATACGCTTGTAGGTAAAGGAAGAGCTGTAAGTGCATCTGACATGAAACGCGGAGACCTTGTGTTCTTTGATACGTATAAAGTAAATGGACACGTTGGTATTTACTTAGGAAACGGTACATTCTTGAACGATAACAGCTCTCGCGGTGTTTCAGTTGACTCTATGAGCAATGTTTACTGGAAAAAAGCATTCAATGGCGTTGTAAGAAGAGTCGTTGAATAAATCATTACTTACTATATAACCGTAAACAGGCTTCCTTAAACAGCAGTTTAAGGAAGCTTTTTCTTTTTTTGAACATATGAGCAAATGATTCGCTTATTATCCGCAGATTTAATAGGATATGGGTAAGGAATAAAAATAAGAGTGGAATGGATGCTTTCTGTCATGAATGGAAGCATCACCCAAGGGCATTCTAATAAGAAATGCTAGCAGCAATTGAAGAGGGAGTGACAGTTGTGTCAGAAGAAAAAATCTACGATACGATCATCATTGGAGCGGGACCTGCCGGAATGACAGCCGCTGTTTATACATCTCGTGGAAATCTTTCAACATTGATGATTGAAAGAGGGATTCCAGGCGGTCAAATGGCTAATACGGAAGATGTCGAGAACTATCCTGGCTTTGAAAGCATTTTAGGGCCAGAACTTTCAAATAAAATGTTTGACCATGCGAAGAAATTCGGTGCTGAGTATGCATATGGCGATATCAAAGAAATCGTAGACGGTGAAGAGTACAAAATCGTCAAAGCCGGTTCAAAAGAATACAAAGGACGCTCTGTCATTATTGCAGCAGGTGCGGAATACAAAAAAATCGGTGCACCAGGTGAAAAAGAACTTGGCGGCCGAGGCGTCTCTTACTGTGCAGTATGTGACGGTGCTTTCTTTAAAAACAAAGAGCTCGTCGTCATTGGTGGAGGAGACTCTGCGGTAGAAGAGGGTGTGTACCTCACACGCTTTGCGTCAAAAGTAACGATCATTCATAGACGCGACAAGCTTCGTGCCCAAAGCATTTTACAAGCACGTGCTTTTGATAATGAAAAAATCGACTTCATGTGGAACAAAACCGTTAAACAAATTAATGAAGAAAACGGTAAAGTCGGCAGTGTGACTTTGATTGATACGGTGACTGGTGAAGAAGAAGACTTTAAAACAGATGGCGCCTTTATCTATATCGGAATGCTGCCACTGTCTAAACCATTTGAAAATCTCGGCATTACAAATAAAGAAGGCTACATCGAAACAAACGAAAGAATGGAAACGAGAGTGGAAGGCATTTTCGCCGCTGGTGACATTCGTGAAAAAACACTCCGTCAAATTGTGACAGCAACTGGTGACGGAAGTATTGCCGCACAAAGCGCACAGCATTATGTAGAAGAGCTTGCTGAAAAACTTAAAGCAACGAAATAAAAGGCTGTCGTAAATCCTTGATATAGCGTCATGGGCTTTTAACTGGAATGTAACACGGGTGAAACAATTTTCCGTTATGATAAAACTAGTAATTGACCCCCTTTTATAAGGAATACATGTTTGGCACGGATGAGAATCCGTGTCCTTTTTTTTGCTTAAAATCAGAAATTCATGAGATGTTCACAAATGACGCATGGAGAACCATTAGTTGCTGTAAAATAAAGAGTAGAGAAATTGCCCGCCACTCCTTTCAGACGAAATTCGGTCTGATTTCGGTGAAGAAGGGGCATGTTCATTGTGGGAGTCAGGATGAACCTGTATAATAAGTTAAAGACATAAAAGAGTAGGTGACAGCTGATGCAACGAGTAACCAATTGTGTGCTGCATCACGAAGATCAAGTTCTCTTGCTGCAAAAGCCAAGACGAGGCTGGTGGGTAGCGCCGGGTGGAAAAATGGAAAGCGGAGAATCGGTCAAGGATTCAGTCGTTCGAGAGTATAGAGAAGAAACAGGAATTTATATTTTAAATCCACAGTTAAAAGGTGTTTTTACCTTTATCATAAAAGAAGGCGATCAAATCGTTCAAGAGTGGATGATGTTCACCTTTATGGCAGATTCATTTACTGGAAAAAACGTGACAGAGTCAGAGGAAGGCATTTTAAAGTGGCATGAAGTAAAGGATGTGCCGCATTTACCGATGGCACCAGGGGATTCCCATATTCTTGATTTCATGCTAAAGGGAAAAGGACTTCTTCACGGTACTTTTACGTATACACCTGATTTTGAATTGATTGCTTATCGGTTAGATCCTCAAGGAGACTAATACATGAACCGTTTTTATAAAGAAGGAGAGGAAGCAGGCATGAATACGCACAAACAAGAAGATATTCAGCTTGTGATTATTACAGGAATGTCAGGTGCGGGGAAAACCGTTGCCATTCAAAGCTTTGAAGATTTAGGTTACTTCTGTGTAGATAACTTGCCGCCATCACTTTTACCAAAGTTCCTAGAACTCATGAAGGAATCGAATTCGAAGATGAGTAAGGTTGCCCTTGTGATGGATTTGCGCGGACGAGAATTCTTTGACAGCTTGATTGCAGCCTTAGATGAAATGAGTGATCTTGGCTGGATCACACCAAGAATATTATTTCTAGATGCAAACGATAAGGTGCTTGTCTCAAGATACAAAGAAACGAGACGTTCGCATCCTCTTGCGACTACAGGTTTGCCGCTCGAAGGAATCGCAATGGAACGCGATCTGTTAGAAGAGTTAAAAGGTCGGGCTCAAATGATTTTTGATACATCGGATTTAAAACCAAAACAGCTTCGAGAAAAAATTGTCGCGCACTTTGCCACGACCCAAGGGCAGGTGTTTACAGTGAATGTGATGTCTTTCGGTTTTAAATACGGTCTGCCGATTGATGCTGATCTTGTATTTGATGTGAGATTTCTGCCGAATCCTTACTATATTGAGAGCATGCGTCCACAGACTGGAAATGATGAAGAAGTGAGTTCCTATGTAATGAAATGGAGCGAGACACAAAAATTCACAGAGAAATTAATTGACCTTCTCAGCTTTATGCTTCCGTCCTATAAACGAGAAGGAAAAAGCCAGCTTGTGATCGCTATTGGCTGTACAGGCGGACAGCACCGATCAGTGACGCTAGCGAACTACTTATCGGAGTATTTTAAAAATGACTACTACACTCATGTCACTCACCGGGACATTGAAAAGAGAAGCAGAAAATAGATGACGACACTTCCAAAGGTGGTCATTCTTGGCGGGGGCACTGGCTTATCTGTTTTGCTCAGAGGGCTAAAAACAAAGCCAGTGGATATTACCGCTATTGTAACGGTTGCTGATGACGGAGGCAGCTCAGGCAGACTGCGGCATGATTTGAATATTCCGCCTCCAGGCGATATTCGAAATGTCCTTGCAGCTCTCTCTGATGTTGAACCACTTGTAGAAGACTTATTTCAGCACCGTTTTAACAAAGGGAATGACTTAACAGGCCACTCTCTTGGCAACCTCATTCTTGCGGCCATGACAAATATAACCGGTGATTTTTTTCATGCCGTCACAGAAATGAGCAAGGTCTTAAATGTGAGAGGAAAAGTCTTGCCAGCAGCGAATTCAAGTGTTGTTCTACATGCTAAATTAGAAAATGGGCAAGTGGTAACAGGAGAATCAAAAATCCCAACCTATGGTGAGCGAATTAAACGAGTGTTCCTCACACCCAATACGATTGAGCCGCTCCCAGAATCGATTCAAGTCATTCGTGAAGCCGATTTGATCGTCATTGGACCTGGCAGCTTGTATACAAGTATCTTGCCAAACTTGCTTGTACCGCATATTGGCGAAGAAGTGATTCGTTCTAAGGCGAAAAAAGTGTATATTTGCAATGTCATGACGCAGCCAGGGGAAACGCTTTCCTACAGTGCAGCTGATCATGTGCAGGCATTAAACGATCATATGGTTCGTCCATTTATTGATACCATTTTTGTGAATAATAAAGAAATTCCAGAAGAGATCAAAGCAAAATATGCAGAAGAACAGGCACAGCCTGTACAGTTCGACACAGATGTACTCAAGGCAATGGGACTGGAAGTCATCCCTGGGGAAATCATTACATACGACCAGCATGTGATTCGTCACGACACGCTGAAAGTAGCCGCGCTGCTTGTCGACCTGCTGCATAAGAAAAAATAGGAATGGGGGTGGCAAGGATGTCATTTGCATCCGAAACAAAAAAAGAGCTGACTAATCTGGACGTGAAGGACTGCTGCACAAAAGCAGAGCTTTCTGCCCTCATCCGTATGAACGGTTCATTATCTTTCTCTAATCGAAAATTAATTCTAGATATACAAACAGAGAACGCAGCCATCGCAAGACGGATTTATACGCTGCTAAAAAAGAAATATGATGTCACAGTCGAGCTGCTCGTTCGTAAGAAAATGAGATTAAAAAAGAATAATGTGTATATTGTCAGACTGGTAGAACGAGCGAAAACCATTTTAGAGGATTTGAAAATATTAGGTGAGCAATTTGTATTTGAGCGTAATATTTCAGAAGAGCTTGTAAAGAAAAGATGCTGTAAGCGCTCCTATATGAGAGGTGCTTTTTTAGCAGGCGGTTCTGTAAATAATCCAGAAACGTCTTCCTATCACCTTGAGATTTTTTCACTATATAAAGAACACAATGATGCCCTTTGTGAGCTGATGAACCAATTTCATCTCAACAGTAAAACACTTGAGCGTAAAAAAGGCTACATCACATATATGAAAGAAGCCGAAAAAATCACCGAATTCTTAAGTGTTGTAGGTGCGCATAATTCACTTCTTCGCTTTGAAGACGTTCGGATCGTCCGTGATATGCGGAATTCCGTGAACCGGCTCGTCAATTGTGAAACAGCAAACTTGAATAAAACGATTGGTGCATCCCTGCGCCAGGTCGAGAACATTCAATTCATTGATGAAAAAATTGGACTTGATGCCCTGCCAGATAAGCTGCGAGAAATTGCAAAGCTGCGAGTCGACTATCAAGAGGTCACGCTAAAGGAATTGGGAGAAATGGTGGAAAGCGGCAAGATCAGCAAATCAGGCATTAATCACCGCTTAAGAAAGCTAGATCAAATTGCAGAACAATTACGAAACGGACAAGCTGTTACACTTAAATAGGAGAATGAAAAAGGGAGGCAGATCATATGGTGGAAAAAACGGTCACCATCCAGTTGAAAACAGGCTTGCAGGCACGTCCCGCTGCTTTGTTCGTACAGGAAGCGAATCGCTTTGGGGCTGAAATTTTTCTAGAGAAGGACGGAAAAAGAGTCAATGCGAAGAGCATTATGGGTCTCATGAGCCTTGCGATCAGCTCTGGGATCACTGTCAAACTGATAGCAGATGGTGCGGATGAACAAGAAGCCATTGATGCGTTAACTGATTTTATCAATCAAGAAAACTGAGTCTCTTCACAGACTCAGTTTTTTTAGAAGGGAATGAACATGATGCAATCAGCATTTTTACAGAAGATCGGATACGAAGGACAGTCCATCACCTTTGATGACCTGCCTGCATTATTAAAAAAGATGGCCTACACCTTTCCATTTGAAAATAGATCTGTGCTGAACAAACAATCCTATGCCTTGAATCAAGAAGGATTGAAGCAGCACCTTCTTGAAGGAGGCAGAGGAGGTCTTTGTTACGATCTCAATCCTCTTTTATATTATGTGTTAAAAGAGGCAGGACTCGCTGTACAGCTCGTTCAAGGGACCGTGTATAACAAGGAAGCGGGCACATGGGCAATTGATGGTACGCACGTAGCCATGACGTTGAATCATCACAACGAACGGTATCTGATTGATGCGGGTTTTGGTGTGAATTTACCTCTCCAGCCTGTACCCTTTACTGAAGAATGGGTGGAAGGAGCGTCTATTCGGTTTCGAGTCAAAGAAGAAGAAACTGAAAAAGGTACGCATCTTCTCCAATTAGATAGAGGAGAAGGCGCTGAAACAGGCTATGCATTTACATTGGAAGAGGTGAGTGAGCCTACATTGGTCCAAATGAGAAAGCAGATTTATGAAAATGAAGCCTCTCCTTTTAACAAAAGACCGCTTGCTTCAAAGCTCACACCAACAGGACGTGTAATCGTCACCGAGGATCATGTCACCATACATGAACATGAAGAAGTGTCGAAAAAACCGCTGCCACTGCCTTTTGAGGAATACGTGAAAACCCTGCTGCCATAAGTAGCATCAAAAAAACAGCCCTGCGTCAAATGGGGCTGTTTTTTGATTGATTATCGAATACGTGTGAATGTAGCGTAATGGTCTGTTGTTTTGTAAATGAGCCAGTCGCTTGAATACAAGAGGCGGTCAGCATTGCGGAAGCCTGAGACGTAGTTGATATCTGCCTCACGCCATGTGCGGCCGCTTGCTGAAGGAAGACGTCCCTCCCGGTTAGAGAAAACATCTCCACCGATGCTTTTGCCTGGGGCAACCTCTGCTAGATTTCCCTTTGATGCCACCCATCCAAGAGCACTTGCTTGTGATTTTGTGATGTAGTTATCAGGCAGTCGTTTGTAGCGAATCAAATAATCGGCTACACCATCAAACGTATTAATGACGGCAAGGGTATGAACATCTGATGTCAGTTGAACAGAAGCTGTTTCATTTGTGGCGGTCGGTGTAAGTGGTGTTTCGGCATAGGCTTGCTGCGGAATAAAACCAGAAAACAGAATAGCAGCGATCAGAGCAAACATAGTAAAAACCGAACTGATTTTTTTCATCTTCATCCTCCTATTAAGGAAATCGGAAGCTGTCCTCTTGATGCTTGTCTACCTCATATTATAGCACCCGAATATGAAGGAAATGTAAAGAAACAGGATCTTTGCTAAAATGAGGCTTTTTTCCTGATATCCTTCTATTGAAATAAATAAAAAGACGCAGCTCTGAATCCTGCGTCTTTTCCGATTAAGATGAAGCAAACTCCTTCACAATATCTACAGGGGCTTTGCCATCAATTCCATGAATCACATTATGAATGGCTCGTTTCAGCATAAGATCCCGTGTTGTTTCAGTAGCGGAACCGATGTGGGGAACAAGGGTGACATTGTTCATTTCTTTGAAAGGATGATTCTCCTGAAGCGGTTCCTGTTCAAACACATCAAGACCTGCGCCTTTGATCCATCCCTCTTGAAGCGCTTGAATGAGGCTTTTTTCGTCCACTGTTTTCCCGCGGGAGATGTTTACAAATAAAGCCGTTTGCTTCATTAACTTCAATTCTCGTTCGCCAATCATATGATACGTTTCATCGGTCAGCGGTGTAATCAACACAATGATATCAGCTTGCTTTAGCAGGTCATCAAGTGTGCAATATAAAGCGCCATATGCTGATTCAGCCTTTTCATTCCGGCTGCGGTTATGATACAGAACATTCATATCAAAACCATGTGCAGCTCGTTTGGCAACTTGCTCTCCGATTCGTCCCATGCCAATAATGCCAAGCGTTTGATGATGGACATCGATGCCAAAGATATCCTCTTCCTGTACAAATTTCGTCCATTTCCCCTCACGGATAAAACGATCAAGCTCGGCAATTCTTCGTGCAGAGGAAAGAATGAGTGAAAATGCAAGGTCAGCCACAGTATGGTCGAGTGTATGAGGCGTGTGCGTACCAATTACGCCTCTTTGTCTCATCAATTCTATATCGAAATTGTCATAGCCGACAGAGTTATTGCTCACTACTTTGAGTTTTGGTGCGTGATCTAATAGCTCTTGATCGATTTTCGTTCCAGACGTTAAAAGACCATCAGCATGCTGCAGTTTTTGAAACAAAATATCTTTTGGAATGGGGTCCTTGGATTGCCACACCTCGTATGTACAATGTTCCTTTAGTATTTCCTCAAATGAAGCAGGTAATGGTTTGGCGACAAAAATGTGTGGTTTCATTGTCAACTCGCTCCTTTCACATGATCATCTTGCTCCTTTTATTATAAAACAACCATTTCGGCTGAACACGTTTGAAGGTTATCTGCTCAATATTTAATATACTAAAATAACGGAAAAGAGAGACATTTTCTTAGTGAAAAAGGGTATTCATATGCCATCTGATGCATTTTTTACTTAGATGAAAATCAGCTAATAGGAGTTGTGACATATGAAAAAGCCGGTTTTTCTGAGAGATTATCTGACAAACTGGAAAATAGATCGAGATTTTTTGATAGAAAAATGATTATATTTGAAACATATTAAACGGGAAGGTCGTTTTCTACTAAACCATTTCATCGTCTTTTGGCGAGTAGAGAACGATAGATTGAAAGGAAGACCGCGTCCCCCTTGCGATGAAGCGTAAATGAGAGAAAATGATCACATTTCTTCTCATCGTTTTCTCATTTTTTTCTTTTTTTTCTATCATTTTTCATCTTTATGCTTGAGAACACACGAAAGAAAAGGAGGACAGGCAGGAGCTTACGTGACTTATAAAAAGATGGGAGATGGCAGGATGGGATCAAAATTAGAACAGATTCTTCAGCACAATTCAAAGTTCGTACAAGAGAGACATTATGAGCCTTACAAAGCGGGGAAATTTCCTGAAAAGAAACTCGTCATATTAACTTGTATGGATACACGTCTTTTGGAATTATTGCCGCAATCTATGGGGCTACGTAACGGTGATGCGAAGATCATTAAAAATGCGGGCGCCATCGTAACACATCCTTTTGGCAGTGTGATGCGGAGTATTCTGCTAGCAATCTATGAGCTAAAGGCAGAAGAGGTATGCATTGTAGGACATCATGAATGCGGAATGGCAGGTCTTGCGGCAGATCCTTTACTTGAAAAGGCGAAGGCGCGTGGCATTGAAGAGAAATGTTTGAGCATTGTGAAAAACTCAGGAGTTGATTTAAAGGGATGGCTGACAGGCTTTGATTCGGTTGAAGAGAGTGTGTCCCAAAGTGTGAAATTGGTCAAAGAGCATCCATTGATGCCAAGTGATGTGGCTGTTCATGGACTTGTCATTCATCCAGCAACGGGAAAGCTGGATGTCGTTGTGAAAGATAATCAGATTGATGCGCAGTATACCTAAATCATCTACACATACTTGAAGGAGGCCAACACATACCATGCGTTTTTATGGAAGATTTGAAGGATATGATTCATCAAAATTTAGACGTGATTTAATCGCTGGGCTTGTCGTGGGCGTTGTGGCAATTCCTTTAGGCATGGCTTTTGCCATTGCATCTGGTGTCGGACCAGAATATGGATTATACACAGTCATCGTTGCCGGCATTTTGATTTCATTGTTTGGTGGTTCAAAGTATCAGATCGGCGGGCCGACTGGGGCGTTTGTTCCGATTTTATTTGGTATCGTCAGCCAATATGGTATCGAAAACTTACTCATTGCCGGTTTTATGGCAGGGTGTATGCTTGTATTATTCGGGATATTCAAACTAGGGAAGCTCATGAAATTTATTCCTCGTCCGGTTATCATCGGCTTTACTGCTGGCATTGCTGTCATTATTTTTTCAGGACAGATTGCCAATTTCCTCGGATTAAAGGGTGTTGAAAAGCATGAAAGCTTTTTCCTCAATATGAGAGAAATTGTGGTCCATCTCGGTACCGCAAACAGTCTTGCCATCATCACAGCTGTTATTGGGCTTATTGTGATTTTGGTGGCACAAAAATACATTCCCAAAATACCTGGTGCTCTATTAGGTCTATTGGCTTCAACGTTTCTAGCTGTTCTCTTTTTCCAAGGACAAGTTGAAACGATCGGCTCGGCATATGGGGAAATTCCTCGTCAGCTGCCAAGCTTTGCTTTTCCTGAATTAACGATTGAAAAAATGATCTACCTCCTCCCTCCAGCGATTGTCATTGCGCTTTTAGGCGGAGTAGAATCGATCTTGTCCGCAATGGTTGCTGATAATATGAAAGGCTCTAAGCATGATAGCAACAAGGAGCTTGTCGGACAAGGGATCGCCAATATGGCGGCACCGCTGTTCGGAGGAATTCCGGCGACTGGGGCGATTGCCCGTACGGCAACAAACATCAAAAATGGCGGAGCAAGCCCGATTTCAGGTGTTGTGCATGGCGTCGTCGTGCTGCTCATCTTAATGCTCTTTGCGCCATATGCGTCGATGATTCCACTTGCTGCGATGGCACCGATTTTAATGTTTGTGGCTTGGAATATGAGTGAGAAAAAAGAGTTTATCAATATTGTAAAAGTGAAAAATGCGGATTCCCTTGTACTTGTTGTGACCTTCCTGCTTACGGTCATCGGTGATTTGATTATTGGCGTCACCGCAGGTCTCATTTTAGCCTTTATTGCTTTCATCAAAAAAATGAGCCAGACGACCAGCATTCATCCAAACGTTGCGGTTCCCCAGATGGAAACAGCAGCTGCTTTAGAAAAACAGACAGACCAGCAAGGCATCAGTATGTACGCCATTGAAGGGCCGCTGTTTTTCGGAACAACAGATTCACTCGAAAATTCGATTCTTGACCATGTTCAGACAAAGCCGAAAACGCTCATTCTGCTCATGAATAAAGTCAACTATATGGACACATCAGCAGAAGCGGTGCTGATGAATATCTCTAATCGGTTAAAGCATCATAATGGTAAGCTGATGATTGTCGGACTTCAATCACAGCCGAAAGAGCTTTTGCACAGAACAGGTCTTTTCCATCATATTGGAAAACAGCATTTCTTTGAACGAACAGATGATATCTCACCACAGCAGCTATAAAGGTGGAAAAAAGCACGTGACGATGTGGTCACGTGCTTTTCAGTTCTGAAAAACGCTTTGTGAGTTTCTGTTGATGAGAGGAGAAAATCTCTTCTACTGTGACATCATAGAGATCGGCTAAAATAAGTAGATTCGCTAACACATCTCCCATTTCTTCAACGAGTTCTTTCTTCAACTCAGATGATTTTTGTTTTTGCTCGTCAGGCCGGTCACGTCCGATCTCGATGGCTCTAACAGCGCGAGCGAGTTCTCCTGTTTCTTCCATCATGAACCCTAACCGGATAAACGGTCCGTATTCTGTCCAATTTCTCTTTTTGTAAAAATCCTTGATCCATTTCTCCATCTCATTTGTTTGCATTCTCTTTATACAGCTCCTTATATGGTGTGTACCTTTTGATTTTACACTATATATAGATGAAGCGGCTGTTTTTTTAAAAACAATTATAGTAGAATGAGTGGGTGAAGAAATCATAGAGAGAGATGGAGCTGTTTTGATGAAAACGATTTGTGTGTTTGCTGGTTCGAATCCAGGCGTGAAGGACGTCTACAAAGAAAAGGCTGTAGAGCTGGGGACTTATATGGCAGAGCATGACATCCGTCTTGTATACGGCGGTTCACGAATTGGATTGATGGGTGCCATTGCAGATGAGGTCTTAAGACATGGCGGGCAAGTCATTGGAGTTATGCCTAAGGGGCTTTTTAGAGGAGAAGTTGTACATCAAGAGCTGACAGAATTAATCGAGGTAACAGGAATGCATGAACGAAAAGCGAAAATGAGTGAGCTGGCTGATGGATTTATTGCGATGCCAGGCGGCTTTGGTACATATGAAGAATTATTTGAGGTGCTATGCTGGGCACAAATCGGCATTCACCAAAAGCCAATCGGCTTGTATCAAGTGAATGACTATTTCAATCCGCTCATTGACATGGTGAAGTTTAGTGTACAGGAAGGTTTCTCGAATGAATCACACCTCCAATTGTTACATGCCTCCAGCGAACCGGAGGAATTAATCACGCAGATGGCTTCTTATCAAACACCATCTCTTCAGCAGAAATGGACGGAGCTGTCTTAAAGCGTATTTCAACCACAAAAAACCGTCTGTTCAAGAAGCAGACGGTTTGTTTTGTCATATTATTTTTGTTCTTCTGAATTACGGGTCAAGACTTTGTCAATGAGTCCGTATTGAAGTGCTTCTTCCGCTGTTTTGAAGTTGTCACGATCTGTATCGCGCTCAATGACTTCGATTGGCTGACCAGTACGTTCAGCAAGTACTTGGTTCAGTTTATCGCGTAAAGAAAGGATTCGTTTTGCCGCAATTTCAATTTCTGTTGCTTGACCTTGGGCACCACCTAGTGGTTGGTGAATCATGACTTCACTGTTTGGAAGAGCATAACGCTTACCTTTTTCACCAGCAGCAAGCAGGAACGCACCCATAGATGCAGCCATACCAATACAAATGGTTGATACCTTTGGTTTAATAAATTGCATCGTATCGTAAATGGCCATACCAGCTGTGATTGAACCGCCAGGGCTGTTAATGTAGATAGAAATATCTTTTTCTGGATCTTCAGCTTCTAAGAAAAGCAGCTGTGACACGATGGAGTTGGCAACATTGTCATCGATCGCAGAACCAAGCATGATAATACGGTCTTTTAAAAGACGAGAATAAATGTCGTAAGCTCTTTCCCCACGATTTGTTTGTTCAATGACTGTAGGTATTAAATTCATAATGTTCCTCCTTCACCTTTTAGGTAAGTATGTAATTCAATGATACATTTTTGGTCAATAAAGGTCAAACAAAACGCAATCAAAAAATTCGACAGCCACATGTTATTTTTCCCAAAATTTATTTTTCTTAAACCATGGAAAAGTTTTAAAAAAATATGGTAAAATTTTCTGTTATGAGGTAATATTACCTATGTTATTATTATATATAGTCGGAAAGAAGGAATAATAGTGGATAATCTTTTGGAGAAAAGTAGTTTGACTGATCAACAGCGTATTGTTGTATCAACTGAACTTCAAGCCAAAAAAAAGTCGAAATTAGTTGTATTTATTTTGTGGTGGTTCCTTGGAGCTATTGCCGTTCATCGTTTTTATCTTGATGAAAAGAAAGGCTATGCAGTGACCATGCTTCTACTAGGATGGTTGACATTGTTCATTTGGCCATTTATTGATGGGATCATTTGTCTTGTCAAAACAGTGGATGAAGTAAATGAAAACATGGAACGAAAAATTATTGCATCTGTTAAAAGTGCATAAGTCGACATGTCTGCATCTTTTCGGTGCAGGCTTCTTCTTTGAAGTCATCAGAATATCATTGCTTTCTTGCAGCAGTTCCCTTATAATTTGATATGCTGACGTTCAAAAAACATATCGTGCGCTCGTAGCTCAGTTGGATAGAGCGGTGGTTTCCGGTACCACGTCTGCCGGGGGTTCGAATCCCTCCGAGCGCGTCTATAGTATCCGATAGGCTTCGTTTTATCATTTATGAAAAAGCTGAAAACCCTTTGAAATAAAGGGTTTTTTGTTTTTTTATGAGTGGTATTGTGTGAGTAAATTGAGAGGAACTTCACTATTTATCATCGTTTAAGTGAAGTAGTTCATTTTGTACCAAAAAGCACGGAGTAAAATTGTTAAAAAGACAAATTTTCTTTATGATAGTGATTAAGTAAAGTTAATCTATAATTGGAGTCTAAAATCATTGAATCAACAATATTCTCAAAGCTTGTTCAACTAAAAGGGCAGAATCCTTTAATAAGGAGGGCACTCATGAATTGTGAAAGTGTTTTACATCAAATTGAAGTAGCTGTTAAAACATTAATAGAAATAGTAAGTCAATTAGAAGAAGGTGATTTACAAAAAAAACCAACACCTCATAAGCAGTCTATCGGAGAGTTGCTGGAACACATTGCGATCATTTGTGAAGCGGACTGGCGTATTGCTAATGAGGCTACCCAAGAAGAGATGGAAAAGTTTTATGCTAATGTATCATATAGAACTTTAAAGTCGATAGTTAATGGCTTAATGACTAACTTTCATTCATTAAAAAATAATTATATGAAATTATCGGACACAGAATTACTGTCTCGTACCACTTCATATTGGGGTGTGACATATACAAGGTATGAATGGTTGTTAGAAATATTAGCACATGTATATCATCATAGGGGACAATTACATGCTATGCTTGTTCACTGTTACAATAAAGACCTCAAAATTTTAATGTTTGAATAATGTTCTTCAACTTCAATCAATGAATTTATCTATGCAGATCCGATCTCAATTGAAAAACAGTCTGCTGCGTTTAAACAAATGCTGCTCAAAAAATAATAGAAAAAGGACAAAGCACTTAACTTGGGGCTTTGTCTTTTTTCTTCTAGTCATCTCTTAAAATACTAGCCATAAGACTCATTTCTTCCCTTTACAGGCGTATTTGTTGAGCCTGCTGGCTGTATATGATTAACATGGAAGAGAATTGACAATGAGGAGGGATTTCTTGTGGCGAAGATTTTATTGATTACATTTCCCGCTGAAGGGCATGTGAATCCTATGTTAGGGATCATCAAAGCTTGGGCGGATCGTGGAGATGAAGTGCATGCGGTCACAACTGTACATTATGAGGAACGAATCAAACGCTTAGGCGCTCACGTACATAAACATCCAGACTATATTCGGACATTACACGTGGATGAAGGAAATCTCGATTCCATGCAGCCATTCTTTCATGCCATGCTGCAAACATCATTTGATATTTTAGAGGTGGTGGAAACACTTTCTCAGCAGCATTCATTTGATTTTGTCTATTTTGATATGTTTGGGGCAGGGGAGCTTGTTCGAGATTATTTACAAATTCCAGGGATCGGTTCAAACCCATCCTTTGTGCTGCAAGAGGCGCATTTTGATACACCGCTATACAGAAAAGATGAGAAAGCCGATCATCTGTTAGAAAGCATACAAGAGCGTTTTGGCGTTCAGCCAACACGTTTGATGCAATTCATGAAAAATCGCGGAGAACTGAATATCGTGTATACAAGTGAGTATTTTCAGCCGTCTGTCGATGCAGTGAACGATTCATTTGTTTTCATTGGACCGAGCTTTCTAAAAAGGGCAGATCAGCATGATTTCCCGCTGGAAGCACTTGAGCAAGATAAAGTCGTCTTTATTTCGATGGGCACCGTTCTTGGGGATACAGAAGCATTTTTTAATATGTGTATTGATGCCTTTGCCGATTTTGATGGAAAAGTGGTGCTCGCAACAGGTGAAAAAGTGGATCGGTCTCTCTTGAAAGAAGCACCTTCTCATTTTCTGATCGAGCCTTATGTGCCGCAGCTTGAAGTGCTTGAGCTGACAGATGTGTTTGTGACGCATGGCGGAATGAACAGTGTCAATGAAGGCATTCATTATCACGTTCCGATGGTTGTCATTCCTGTCGACAAAGATCAGCCGATGGTCGCACAAAGACTGACCGAGCTATCTGCTGCCCGTGCACTTGATAAAGAACAGCTGACAGCAAAGCAGCTAAGAGAAACCGTGGAATCTGTTCTGGGAAGTAACACGTACCGTGCTGGAATCGAAAAAATTGAAGAAAGCTTCCAAACAGCAGGTGGAACAGATAAAGCATTGCGGACGATTGATCAATGGATGCAGACGAAACAGACTCAATCATGAGTCTGTTAGCGTGTAGGTAAACCCACGCATTTGGTGTCTGACGTGCGTGAAAGTGGAATTCGTTCCGCTTCGGTACCAGTCCTTCCAAGACTTCAAAGGTTTTCTATTACGCTGAATTGAATGGACTCACCTGTGCCATTTCAGCTTGACAAAAAATAACCAATCTTTTATTGTAAACGTAACAAACGACGGAAGGGTGACCCAATGCAATGAAGTACTAATCCTATGACCTGTAAGCAAAATGAAAAAACGAAGGCAGTGAGCAAACGATTGGTTTGCCATGTTTGCTGCGTTTTCATTTTTTAGCTTCGGAATAGGATGGTACAGCTTGGGAATCAAAGAATGAGAAGATTGATACGGGGGATGTGTGTGTTCAGATAGGAACGGCACGTCATCTGGAATTGATCCGCTTATTTTTGTACACCATTTTGCCTCCTATTCTGAGAATGGGAGGCTTTTTCATGTCTCCTGATACGAAAGGAGAGGGTTGGATGTTAGTAAAAGCCAATCAGTTAAAGGTTTTTCGAAAAGATCGATTGTTATTTGATATCGAGGAGCTTGCCATCCATCAAAGTGACCGCATTGGACTTGTCGGGGCAAATGGAAGCGGGAAAACGACGTTATTGCATGTGCTCGCGGGGCAAGAGACACCAGACAGTGGCACGTTTGCCGCCACAACGACCTGCACACTGCTTCCTCAGCTAAAACAAGCGGATGGCACACAGAGTGGTGGTGAGATGACCCAGACGTATATTGAAAGCGTGTTAAACCGTCCTTCTGCCCTTTTATTAGCAGATGAACCAACGACTCATTTAGATACAGAGCACATTGAGTGGCTGGAAGAGAAGCTGAACAATTATCAAGGAGCCCTCATTGTCGTTTCACATGATCGTGCTTTTTTAGATGCGGTATGTACGGAGATTTGGGAGCTGGATCATGGACAGCTCAATCAATACAAAGGCAACTACACGCAATTTGCACAGCAAAAAGAGCTGGCGCATCGTCAGCAGGTGGAAGCGTACGAAGCTTATACCCAAAAGAAAAAACAGTTAGAGCATGCGCTAGAAAAGAAAAAGAAAAAAGCCGACAAAGCGACAAAGCCATCCCAAAAGCTGAAATCCTCAGGGCCAAAAATTGCAAAGCCCTACTATGCAAATAAGCAAAAAAAGCTGCAAAAAACAGCCAAATCGATTGAAACAAGGATGGAGAAATTAGAAAAGGTTGAGAAAGTAAAAGACATTCAGCCCATTCAAATGACGCAGCACACAATGAAGGAAGTAGCGAGCCGTACCATTTTGCGAGTGAAAAATGTAGATGGCAAGGCGGGCGATCAATTGCTTTGGAAGCAGGCGAATGTGGAAGTGAGAGGCGGGGACAAGGTCGCCATCATTGGCAAGAATGGGAGCGGGAAAACGACATTTCTCCGAATGCTGGTAAATGGACATCCCGGAGTTTCTCGCTCAGAAGCTGTCAAGCTCGGCTATTTTCGTCAAGATCTTTCAGGATTAAAGGTAGATGAATCGATTTTACAAAATGCGCTGAAAGAGGCAGTTCAAGATGAGACAGTGGTACGAACGGTTTTAGCGAGACTTGGGTTTCGAGGGAATGACGTGTATAAATCTGTCGGGGTGTTAAGCGGAGGAGAAAGGGTGAAGACCATGCTGGCGTCCTTGCTTGTCAGCGATGCCAATGTTCTCATGCTGGATGAACCGACGAACTTTCTAGATCTGGCGGCAGTTGAAGCGCTTGAAGGTCTATTGAAGGATTACCCGGGTACGGTTGTGTTCGTTTCCCATGATCGCAGATTGATTGAGAATGTGGCGACTCGCATTTTCCATGTTCATGAAAAGCGTATTGAAGCTTTTTGTGGAACATATGAAGCGTATAAACAAAAAGGCGACAAACCAGCTGTGACCCAAAGAGAAGAGGAGCTTCTGTTAATTGATTTACAGCTGTCTGAAGTGCTCAGCCGGTTAAGTATTGAGCCGTCTCAGGAGCTGGAGGAGACATTTCAAGCATTATTGAAACAAAAGAAATCTTTGGAGTCATAAAGAAAACCCCTGTGTTTATTGCACAGGGGCTTGTTCATGTCGTTCTTTTTTTAATTGATCAAGCTCGCTGACGGTGACGAGCTGATAGCCTTGTTTGGTGAGTTCATGAATAATCTTCACTGCTGCTTGAGCTGAGCTGTCATAAATATCGTGCATCAACACCGTTCTGCCATCTGCTGCATGTGAGAGAACGTGGTTTGTGATCTGCTGGCTGTTGCGAATTTTCCAATCCTCAGGATCAACATCCCATAAAGAGACCTTCATCCCAACCGCTTGATTGATGTCTTGATTTGTTCCACCATATGGCGGTCTAAAGTGCGTAGGTGTATACCCGCTCGCTTTCTCAATCAGCTTCTGAGTGTCCTTCACTTGTTTTAACGCCTCCTTTAAAGGCAGTCTTGTTAATAAAGGATGACTGTAAGAATGGTTTCCGATTTCATTCCCGCCTTTTAGAATATCGGCAAGCATACTAGGATAATACTGCACCCTGCTGCCTAATACGAAAAAGGTCGCATGTCCTTTATTTTCCTTCAGTGCTTCTAAAATCTTTGAGGTGGTCGCTGGGTTCGGACCATCATCAAATGTGAGGGCGATGGCTTTTTTATTTGGATCAAGCTTTGATTTTTGCGGCAGCTTGACGGCTTTTCTTTTCGGATTTGGTTCTTTCATTTCATTTTGATTTTTGGTTTTATTCATATATTCTGGCTTCATTATATCTTTCAGCAGCGTCTTTTTAATCGCAAGTGTTTGGGGACCAAGATCCTCGCCGGCTACTTGAGATGCTGGGAAATAAAATTCTACATATTTCTCTTTCAAGGCAAATTGACTGAAGTTTTGGGCAGTAGGGGCTGTTCCTTTCTGAAGGAGCGTCTGATCCTTAGATAAGGTTTTGTCCTTTTGAAGCTCTGAATATGTAATGTAGGATAATTTCTTCAAAAAGTTGGTTTTAGGTAGAAATAAATCTTTTGTGTCAAGAAAGGTTTTTTTCTGAAAATCATAGTTGATTGTGAGATGATTGGTGGTCCCATTTTGCTGACCTGTATAGGTATAAGTCGTAAAGCGAATAGCAGCCGACTGCTTCGCATAATGCACCATATCATAATCAATATTCAGTTCAAAGCGTTTGTTTTCATCGACGTCCTTGGCTTCACTAAACGTCTTTTTGAAATGCTCTAAAGCTGAATTTGCGTAGCTTTGAATCTTGTCATCTAGCTCTTTTTGATGAAAAAGAGGATAGTTGACTGCATATCTCATAAATTTCCCGTCATTTACGAGAGTAACGATTTCGACGTTTTTATAGTTCGTATCCTGCTTTACATTTTTCTTCTCGGTCCCACTTGCTTGTTGATTCTGAAAGAAAGCAACGACTCCAATGACGATCGCAAGTGCAAATAGGCCGATACTCCATTTTCCCTTTAATGACACAACGTTCAAATCTCCTCTCAAGACGGGTCATTCTTTATCAGTTTGACATCTGTTTGTAATATTTTTATAACATTTGACTTACTTTTGTCATTTTAGAGGATATTCAGGCGGAATGTCAACTATTTTCCTATTAAACTATGAGAAAAAATGATAGGCCATTTCAAACGAGCAAAGACACTGTATGACACTGTCACCTGCATACCTTCATTAATTAAAAAATGAGGTGTACATTGATTTTTGAGAGGCAGGCAGATATAATTTTGATGATTATGATTCTCATTTTCAAACAGACTTTTAATGAAGAAAAGGATGACACCGATTTTGCAGGATAAGCGAACACCTCAACAAAAACGATCATCATATATTCTGTTCTTTTTGATATTTTTTCTCGCCGTCCTTAGTTTGGCTGTTGCCATGTTTTTGGCTGTGTCATATGGTGCCAAAACATTGTCTCTGCAAACGGTTTGGACAGCTGTATTTGACTATCAGTCAGATGTCACAGAGCAGCAGATCATCCATGAGTTAAGACTTCCTCGTGTTTTAGGAGCAGCTCTTGTTGGAGCGGCATTTGCCGTAGCGGGTGCGCTCATGCAGGGGATTACAAGAAACCCGCTGGCCGATGCGGGAATTTTGGGCATCAATGGCGGTGCGATGTTTGTGGTCGCTCTTTGTTTTGCTTTTTTCCCAGGCATCCCTTATTCGGCACTTATGTTGTCTTCCTTTTTTGGTGCAGTGCTCAGTACGCTGCTGATCTTTGCGATTGGTGCGGCTGGCGGCGTTTTGACACCGCTGCGCTTAACTGTAGCAGGAGCCGTTGTGGCTGCATTGCTTCATGCACTTAGCTCTGGAATCGCGATTTATTTTGACTTAAGCCAGGACCTTGCGTTTTGGTATGCAGGCGGAGTGGCTGGTGTGAAATGGCCGCAGCTGACAATTCTTGCTCCGGTCATTCTCATAGTGATCGTATGGGCGATGCTATTAGGACGGTCACTGTCGCTACTGTCGCTTGGTGAAGATGTAGCGGCAAATTTAGGGGTGAAAACGCGACAAGTGCGAATACTAGGAATGGTAGCTGCTGTATTATTAGCAGGGGTTTCTGTGTCAGCAGTCGGCTCCATTGGGTTTGTCGGTCTTGTCATCCCGCATATCGCACGAAAGCTGGTTGGTGTAAACTATCGTTTCGTCATTCCGATGTCAGCGATATTAGGCGCGGTGCTGCTTGTCTTTGCTGACCTTGCCAGCCGCACCGTTAATCCGCCGCGAGAGCTTGCCATTGGCGTGATGGTGGCACTTGTCGGTGTTCCTTTCTTCTTGTATATTGCCAGAAAAGAAGGGAGGAACCTGTCATGAGAGAGAAACAGCGGGCTCTTCTTGTGACAGTCGTTTTGCTTTGTTTAAGTGTGGCTGTTGTGCTGTATAGCTTAAATACCGGTACGCTAAAACTAAATCCTCTTGTGGTCGTCAAAACGTTATTCGGCTTTGGAGATTTTCAAAGTGAAACGGTGCTGTTTGACTATCGTCTGCCTCGAATCGTGGTAACGATGCTAGCGGGAATTGGTCTTGGTATTGCGGGAGGCATTTTGCAAAGTTTATCTCGTAACCCGCTGGCCGATCCAGGGATTATTGGACTGAATGCAGGCGCCGCATTTGGCTTAATCGTGTTTGTGACGTATTTCCACGCACTAGAAGGCAATCCCTCTCTTCTTATTCCGCTCTTTACATTTGGCGGAGGGCTTCTTGCGGCAGCGGTCATTGTGCTTCTGGCGTATGACCGGCAGGAAGGGCTCGTTCCCATCCGGCTGATTTTAGTAGGAATTGCAGTTGCAGCGGGATTCAGTGCTTTGACATTATTTTTGTCATTGAAGCTAGATGAAGATACTTACACATTTGCTTCAAGATGGCTTGTCGGAAATGTCTGGGGGAGAGACTGGATTCATGTGTTAGCGCTTCTGCCTTGGATTGTATGCCTTGTGCCGCTTACGCTGATGCAGTCAAGCACGCTCAATGCGTTGACATTAGGAGATGCTGTCGCCTCAAGTGTAGGTGTACGTGTTCAGCGTCAGCGTCTCCTTTTGCTGACCTTAGCTGTTGGTTTGGCGAGTGCAAGTGTTTCAATGACAGGCGGTATTGGTTTTATTGGACTTGTCGCCCCGCATTTGGCAAGGCGGCTTGTCGGCTCGCTTCATCAATACTTTTTACCGGTTAGTGCGCTGCTTGGCTTGTTGATTTTGGTCAGTGCCGATACAATTGGACGTTCCATCTTTGCCCCAAATGCCATACCAGCGGGTGTCGTTGTGGCTTTTATCGGCGCTCCTTATTTTCTCTATTTATTAACAAAAACGAAATAAACAAGAAAGAGGAACTCATCATGAAAAAATTACTTGTGCTTGGTTTAACGCTCTGTTTTATTTTGCTTGCCGCTTGTGGTCAACAGGAAACAAAGAATACAACAACTCAAAATGATCATGGAACACCGAAAATTGCTTCCTTGTCTATTCATTTAACGAATGACTTATTAGCTCTCGGTATCAAGCCAGCAGGCTCTGTTGTAGGAGGGGATTTAAAAGATTTTCTTCCACATGCCAAAAAGCAGCTGAGTGGTACGAAGAAGCTGGGCATCGCAGCCGATCCCGATATGGAGTCGCTGCTTGCATTACAACCAGATGTTATTTACGTTGATGAAGAACTAGCTGGACAAGATTTATCGAAATATAAGAAAATCGCCAAAACGGAAGTGTTTGATTTAAATAACGGCACTTGGCGTGATCATTTGAAAAAAATCGGCAAGCTCGTCAATAAAGAGAAAGAAGCCGATCAATATATTCAGGATTACAATCAAGAAGCAAAAGAAGTCAAATCGCTCATCAAACAAAAGATTGGAAACGGAAAAGTAATGGCGATCCGTGTGACGGCAAAGGAGCTTCGAGTATTTAGCATGAAGCGCCCAATGGGTCCAATTTTGTACGAGGATTTAGGCCTCACACCTGTCGATGGGGTGAAGAAACTGGACAGCAAACGGCCATTTGAAGTGATTTCTCAAGAGGTTCTTCCTGACTATGATGCAGATGCTATCTTTGTCGTCGTGAACCGTGACGATAAAGCGCAGCAGGCATTCAAGCAATTAGAAAAGACGCCGATTTGGAAGGGTCTAAAAGCTGTGAAGAACAATAAAGTCTATCCGATTGCCGATCAGCCATGGCTCGATTACTCAGCACTAGGCAATAAAATGGCATTGGATGAAGCGAAAGAGATGTTTTCTACATCAAAATAAGATGAAATCAGGCATCATTCCTTATATAGGCATGATGTCTCTTTTTTTGATCCGGTCTTCTATTCTTTCGGTTTTTGCATACATATGAGAGAGAACGAGCCGTACCGCCCGTGAAGGGGAAGAAAGGGAGGGGTTACAGTTGGAAGTTCAAAAAATTAGTGCAGGTACAATCGCAAGGCTTGTGCTGCTTTTGCTCGCGCTTGTCAACAGTGCGCTAACCGCTGCGGGAAAAAGCCCAATACCTATTGATGAAGAAGGTATTCAGCAATTCATCACGTTAGTCTTTCTTGGAATTACATCTCTCTGGGCCTATTGGAAAAACAATGATATAACGAAAAAAGCACGAACAAAAAAAGCAGAATAAGAGGAAAAAGAGCCTTTTCATGATAAAAGGCTCTTTTTCAGCGAAGCGTCAAACGCCTCTCCCCGCAATTTGACTCTTCCTGAAAGGCTTACGCCCGTCGTTCTCCCATGTTGGCGAGGAATGCTTTTACTTCCTCAATGCTTAAGCCGATAGCTTTCGCCTCACTCATCAGACGCTTCCACTCTGTTATATTCGAATCCGTCAACTTTCTATGAGTGACATGTAACGTCTTTTCTTCCTGCTCCTTTCGGTACGTTTGGAGCAGCTGATAGAGTTCTTCTTTTGGCATGCCGGATTGGACGGCATTGACGATATGCTCCCGCCATTCGTGTTCACCACTCTCAGACTCATGAAACATCAACGTCTCTGCATCAAATAGCTCTTGTAAATCAATCTCTAGCGAAGAGGATACCTTTTTTAAAAACTGGACAGATGGATTTCTGTGGACACCACGCTCTATCTTACTCAAATACGATTTAGAAACATGGGCATCTTCAGCCAGCTGCTGAATAGAGTATCCCTTCCTCTTTCGGTAAATGCGTATCACCTTTCCTATCATTCGATCATCCCTTCTTCCTGGCGAATCGTACTGCGACCTTTTCGTTCATTATAAGAAATAAATTGTTCTTTATAAAATTCAAAAACGTAAGAATTAGGAAGTAAACAAAAGAAAACGAACGATTTCGTTCTTTAAAAAGAACTATAAGACCTATTATGACATTTTTCTTTGCGGGTATTATCTTTTATAATCCAATCATTAACAAAAAGAAACCATATATAACCTTTTTATGATGAAATCGGGAGGTATCTATGAATGAGAATATAGGTTTTAAGCAGCTGTTTTCTGTCATTAAAGAGAAAATGGCCCTTCTGATCCTGATTGTCCTGATCGTAACGGGCATTTCAGCCTACTATCAGTTCTATGTCTCGACTCCTGTATATCAGGCAACCACTCAAATTCTTGTTCATAAACGCAGCAATGACGCACAAGCGAACTTAAACGATATTCAGATGAACCTTCAATATACACGTACCTTTCAAGTTTTATTAAAAAGTCCGATCGTCATTGAAAAAGTAAAAGAAACACTCAATCTCACAGAATCAGCTGAAGGATTAAAACACAAAATTGCCACAAGTACAGAAAATGAGTCTGAGGTCATCAATATTTCTGTGCAAGATGAGGATCGCGCAAAGGCAGTTGCCATCGCGAATACTGCAACAGAGGTGCTGCAAGAAGAAATCAAAAAAACCATGAATATGGATCGCATTAATGTTTTGTCTGAAGCCAAGCTGTCCAATACGATTCTCATGAATTCAAGAAAATTCGTTCATATCGTACTGGCACTAGGCGCCTCTTTATTAGGGGGGGTAACACTCATTTTCTTAATGAACCTACTCGATGATACTGTAAAACGAACACATCAAATAAGAGAAGAGATCGGATTGCCGTCGCTCGGCAGCGTCTATCAGATGCAGGCAGACAGGAGGGCAAAAAAAGACAAGCAGTCCGTCATAACGGGAGGACAGAACATTGATCTTTAAGAGAAAGAAAAGAGAAAAGAGAGATTTATCCTGTATTTCTGTATTAGATCCTCACTCTGTCATAGCAGAACAATTTCGTACGATCCGAACGAACATCGAATTCACATCAATCCAAACAAGGCTGAAATCCATATTGGTGACATCCTCCTTGCCGAAGGAAGGGAAATCATTTACGGCTGCAAATCTAGCAGCTGTTTTTGCACAGCAGAAAAAGCGGGTGCTGCTAATGGATGCTGATTTGCGAAAGCCGGCTGTTCATGAATATTTTGACCTGAGTCATCACACGGGCTTGACCAATGTGCTATTAAATAATTGCAGCTTGGAGGAAGCTATTTTACCCACACCTATTGAACATTTAGAGCTGCTTCCGAGCGGAACCATTCCGCCGAATCCAGCTGAGCTGCTCTCCTCTTCTGTCATGAAGCAGCTGTTTTATGAAATTGAACAGCAATATGACATGGTGATTGTTGATTCTTCGCCGCTTCTGCCAGTAGCCGATGCAAAGATCCTGGCGAACCGGACAGATGGAAGCATTCTTGTTGTCTTAAGCGGCAAAACCAAGATAGCTGCGGTCAAGAAATCAAAAGAAGTGTTAGACGAGACAACAGGTAAACTGCTTGGGGCTATGCTAAATGGCAAGAAAGAGAAAAAGGGAAGGCTGTATATGTATTAACAAGATTGATAGGTGATGTCTCCTAATCTTTAACAATGGAGGCACTCGATCCTGCTGTGGGCATGACCAATGCCTTAGATGCTCGTCATCAATAGTGGGATGTGAGGACGGGTTTGATGCCCATTTTACGTAAGAATAGTGATGTTTTAAAAAGGGGGAGGAGCGTTGACTTACGCCCAAAGATTATCAATCATCGTGGCACTAGATTCATATCTCATCTTAGTGGCTGTCTTTTTTGGTTTTCAATTTGTCCAAGAAGCGGCGTTAACTGTTTATACATTTGAAATGCTCGTCATTTCTTCGCTCAGTCTGCTCATTGGGCACCATTTGTTTTCGTATATTTTTCACGTGTACAAGCAAGTATGGGCTTATACAGGGGTAAGAGAGCTATTTTCTTTAATGAAGACCTTTGTATGTTCTTTTTTATTTTCAATGGCAATACTGTACCTTTTCGTGCAGACATGGCCCTTCCGTTTTTTATTCATCGTGTGGCTTTTTCACGTATTATTCATCGGTGCATCTCGAATGGCGTCCCGGCTATTACATGATGGGGCAAAGCGGCTGCAGGTAGAAAAGGAGCGGGCCTTAATCATTGGCGCCGGATCAGCTGGAACCATCATCGTTCGTCAGCTTCAGCAATCGAGTGATGTACATATTGAGCCAGTCGCCTTCATAGATGATGACAAGACGAAGCATAGGCTTGAAATCATGGGACTGCCTGTTCTAGGTGGAAAAGAACAGATTCAAACAGCTGTTGTGATGATGGATATTCAAAAGATCATCATCGCCATTCCGTCCAAAAGCAGCCATACGTTAAAAGGACTGTATAAGGAATGCGTAGCGACTGGGATCAAGACACAGATCATGCCGGAGATGGAGCAGATTTTAAAAGGAACCCATGCGCTGAATCAATTACGAGATGTACAGCCAGAGGATTTATTAGGTAGAGAACCGATTCAATTAGATTCGAGCCGTCTATCTGTCCATTTAAAGGGGAAAACCATCATGGTCACAGGGGCAGGCGGATCGATTGGGTCAGAAATCTGTCGTCAAATTTGTGTGTTTGCTCCTCAAGCGATTGTGCTTGTGGGACATGGAGAATTTAGCATTCATTCTATTTTACTAGAGCTGAAAGAAATCTATGGGGACACCATCAGTCTCTATCCGCAAATTGCGGATATCCAAGATAAACAGAAAATGAGTGAAATCGTTGGTCAGTTTCAGCCGGATATGATTTATCATGCTGCGGCACATAAGCACGTCCCGCTCATGGAGATCAGTCCAAAAGAAGCAGTGAAAAACAATATTATCGGGACAAAAAATGTCGCAGAAGCTGCACATGAGCATGGCATTGAAACATTCGTCCTCATTTCCTCTGACAAAGCGGTCAATCCTGCCAATGTGATGGGCGCCACAAAGCGATTTGCTGAAATGCTGATCATGCAAATGGGGGCAAGCAGTGACACAAAATTTGTCGCGGTTCGGTTTGGAAATGTACTCGGAAGCAGGGGAAGCGTCATTCCAATTTTTAAGAAACAGATTGAACAAGGCGGGCCGGTCACGGTCACACACCCAGCCATGACAAGATATTTTATGACCATTCCAGAAGCATCGAGACTTGTCATTCAGGCGGGTGCCTTGGCAGAAGGAAGACAGATTTTTGTATTAGATATGGGGGAGCCAGTGAAAATTGTTGACCTCGCAGAAAACCTCATTCACCTCTCAGGCTACACCACAGACCAGATTCCGATTACGTTCACAGGCATTCGCCCTGGGGAGAAAATGTATGAGGAACTACTCAACCAGCATGAAAAAGCACAGGAACAAATTTTCCCGAAAATTCATATCGGCCATGCGCTGGATGGGGATCCATATGTGCTGAACCGCTTTATCCATGAATTTGACATGATGAGTGAAGAGCAAATGAGAGAAGCATTGTTTGCTGCCATCGAATCGCATGATTTGTTGTCTGAACAGATGACAAGAGAGGGGGAAGCACTTGCTGATGAAGAAAAAAATCTTGTTTTGCGCAACGGTTGACTATCATTTTAAGGCATTTCACCTTCCGTATTTCCGGTGGTTTCAAGAACAAGGATGGGAAGTGCATACAGCGGCAAATGGTCAGCTGGAGCTTCCCTATGTGGATCAAGCGCACTCGATTCCGATTCAGCGATCTCCTTTTCATGTGCACAACCGGTTTGCGTATGTGGAGCTGAAGAAGCTGTTAGCGAAAGAGCACTACGACTTTATCCATTGCCACACACCAATGGGAAGTGTGATTGGCAGACTAGCAGCCAAAAGCACGCGCAAAAAAGGGACGAAGGTTCTTTACACAGCACATGGCTTTCACTTTTGGCAAGGAGCACCGCTTCAAAACTGGCTGCTCTATTATCCGATTGAGCGATGGCTCGCCCGCCATACAGACGCTCTGATCACCATTAATGGAGAGGATTTTAAAAGAGCAGATCGTCTATCAAAAGAGTGGGCATCTGTTTATTACGTTCCTGGTATGGGTGTGGATATGAAACGATTTGCACCAGTTAATGCAAAAGAGAAGCAGCGTCTTCGTGCAGTCCATGGCTTTTCTTCAGAAGATTTTATTGTGCTGTGCGCTGGCGAATTAAATGCGAATAAAAACCAAGGGATGCTCATCAAAGCATGTGCCCAGCTATATAGGAAAATACCAAACGTGAAGATCGTGTTTGCCGGTGAAGGGGCAATGAGGCCGATGTATGAAAAGCTGGTTCACGAACTCCATCTTGAAAAGCATGTCCACTTTGCTGGTTTTTGCAAACAAATTGAGGAATGGATGCATTTGAGTGATGTATGTGTGTCGACTAGTTTGAGAGAAGGGCTCGGCATGAATCTGCTTGAAGCGATGTCTGCGGAAAAGCCGGTCATTGCAACAGAGAATAGAGGACACTGTGAGTTGATCAGACATGGCGTGAATGGTTTTTTAGTCAAACCGCATGATGTGAATGACTTGGCTGAATATTTGCACCAGCTTTATCACAGAAGAGATCAGCTGCCCCTCATGGGAAAAGCGGGGCGCTCCTTAGCCCATGCATTTGCACAGGAGCAGACGGTGAGTGCTATGGAAGAAATTTATACAACCTTTATGGATCAAGCAGAGAAGGTGATGTGAGCATGCATAAGCCAAAGGTGTCTATCATCATGGGCGTCTACAATTGCCAAGACACAGTAGAAGAAAGTATTGAATCCATTCTTCATCAAACATATGACAACTGGGAGTTCATCATATGTGATGACGCATCAACAGACGGCACCTATGAAACAGTGCTGTCCTATACAAAACGAGAACCTGAAAGAATTCGCCTTATCCGCAATGAGCATAATCAAAGGCTCGCTGCCAGTCTGAATCGCTGTCTAGCTGAAGCGAGGGGAGACTTGATTGCAAGGCAGGATGGCGACGATATATCAGTACTTGATCGTTTAGAAAAACAGGTGCATTTCCTTGAATCACATCCTGAATATGATGTGGTCGGGACGGCGATGACCGTGTTTGATGAATCGGGTACAAAAGGGGTACGTGCACTGATTTCAGAGCCTGATCGAAAAGTGCTGGCAAGAGGGACGCCTTTTTGTCATGGAACCATTATGATGAGGGCTGCTGCGTACAAGGCTTTAAATGGATATCGCTCTGTGAAAACAACGAGGCGGATGGAAGATATTGATCTGTGGATCCGTTTTTTTGCTACGGGGAGAAAAGGCTTTAATTTACAAGAGCCGTTATACCTTGTGAGAGAGGATGAAGCGGCTTTTCAGCGTCGTAAGTTTCAATATTCGATAGACAATGCTTGGCTCGTTTTGAAAGCATGCTGGTTATTAAAATTGTCGCCGGTTCATTATTTGTTTGCGCTAAAGCCGGTGGTCCGCGCCTGTTTATCACCGAAGATCATGAAATTTTATCACCAGCGGAAGCTGGAGGCGTCTTTGTTGAAAAGGAGGACGATTCGGGATGAGTGAGCCAAAGCGTGTACTTCATATTGTGGGCGGGATGAACCGCGGCGGAGCTGAAACGATGATCATGAACATCTATCGTGCACTTGATAGAAATGTCCTCCAATTTGACTTTATTACCCACCGGAAGGATGTCTGTGATTATGATGAGGAAATTCAGAGGCTCGGAGGACGTATCTTTTACGTCCCGAGTATTGGGGCATCCTCTCCTTTGGCATTTGTCAGAACATTGACAAAGACGATCAAACGAACAGGACCGTATCAAGCAGTGCATGCACATACAGATTTTCAAACAGGCTTCTCTGCCCTTGCTGCGAAATTGGCGGGTGTAAAGGTGCGGATTTGTCATTCGCATAATACAGCTTGGAAACAGTCGCCAAATTGGGTAGACCATATGATGCTCAAAGGGTTTCGCCGGCTGATTTTTGCATTTTCTACAAAGCTTGTTGCATGCGGTGAGGATGCCGGTTCCTTTTTATTTGGGCAGAAGAAAATGAAGAATGGACAGGTTGAGGTGCTGCCGAATGGGATCGATTTATCCCTTTTCTTTCAGCCTGATCCAGAAGAAAAGGTGAAGATCAAAAAGCAGCTTGGTCTTCAGGAAAAGAGTATGGTGATAGGTCATATTGGCCGTTTTCATGAACAAAAAAATCACGTTTTTTTTATGGAATTGGCACAGACCTTAAAGAAGCAGGGGGTCTCATTTCAGCTCGTCCTTGTAGGGGATGGACCGCTGAGGCAGGTGGTTGAATCATATGCGGAAAAGGCCGGTTTGTTAGACAACATTGTCTTTACAGGTGTTGTATCGGACGTTCCAGACTATATGAAAGCATTTGATGTATTTGTGATGCCTTCCTTGTTTGAAGGCCTTCCACTCGTTTTAGTGGAAGCACAGGCATCTGGATTGCCTTGTGTGATTTCAGATCATATTACAGAGGAAGTAGATTTAGGCTGCGGTCTTGTGAAAAGAATGTCGCTTCGGGATTCCGCGCATGAATGGATGAAGGCGGTGCTTGAAGCGTATCATGCAGAGCCTCCTCTTCAAGAGACCATTACGTACCAGCTTGAACAAAGAGGATTTGATGTCAAACAGAACATCACACGTGTGATGAAAGGATATGGACTGTAAGGAAGGAATGGCAGATGGCGGTATATTTGGTGAACATGATCATGGTCTATTTATGGTCGAGCTTTGCCGCATTTTACGGCAGGCGTGATGATACCATTCAAAGCGGATGGCGGCCTAACAAGATTCTCGTGTTATTTCCGTTTTTGTTTCTTTGTATTGTCGCTGGTATTCGGTACAAAGTAGGAACCGATTTTGTCACATATGGACAGATGTATGAGTTCTCCATCAATTATGAAAAGCCTTGGCACATATTCGGATTTGGTGTGGACAAGGCGGCCACTGACCCAGGATTTACGTTTATTTTATGGATGCTCAATCAACTGTCCCATGATCCGCAAATCATGTATATCTCGGTTGGGGCGATCACTTATTTTTTTATCATCAAGACGCTCATTCAATATGGTCGTCCCTTTGAGCTGAGTATGCTGCTTTTTCTCGGCACCTTTCATTATTACGCTTCGTTTAATGGCATGCGTCAGTATATGGTGGCGGCGGTTCTTTTTTATGCCATCCGTCTTGTGATCAATGGTCAGTGGAAATTGTATTTTCCGCTCGTCCTCGTATGTTCATTGTTTCATTCATCGGCTCTCATCATGATTCCTGTATATTTTATCGTGAGAACAAAATCGTGGTCTTGGATGATGCTGGTCTTATGCATGATTTTCTTAGGGTTAACCGCTCTTTATGACCGCTTTATTTCCGTGTTTGTCGTAATGCTGCAAGGCAGTTCATATGGGCATTACGAGGAATGGCTCACAACGAATACAAATGGAATGAATGTGACAAAAATCGGTGTATTGATTTTGCCGCTTTTGCTTGCGTTCTTTTATCGAAAACGGCTTCGTGAGCTGACGCCTGAGAGTGATTACGTTGTGAACTTTTGTTTGCTCGGTTTCTTGTTTGGCATCCTTGCCACCAAGGATGTCATTTATGCAAGATTTCATATTTATTTTGGCTTGTATCAGCTTATTTTACTGCCGTATTTCACACGTATTTTTGATCAGCGGTCTAATGTTTTTATCTATGTAGGGATTGCTGTTTGCTATATTCTGTACAGCATCATGCTGATGCCGTTCGATTCATCTGTGTTACCGTACAGGACGATATTTACAAAGTAGATTTTGAGAAAGGTGGGGCATGTTGTAATGCCAGCTATCAGTCTATTGGTCGCAGTCTACAATACGAGTCAGTATGTGGAGCAATGCCTTCAATCAATTGCAGATCAAAGTTTTTCAGATATAGAGGTTATTCTCGTGAATGATGGATCTACAGATCACAGCGGAGAATATCTTGAAGCATTTGCTGCACAAGATCAGCGGTTTCGGGTCATTCATCAAACCAATCAAGGGTTAGGCGCTGTGAGAAACCGGGGCATCGAAGAAGCAAAGGGCACGTATATTGCCTTTATTGATTCAGATGATATTCTCGCGCCTCATTACTGCGAAGCCTTGTATGAAAAAGCTGAAATGACCGGCGCAGATTTAGTCATCAGTGAGTACTGGATTCAATTTGAACAGTCAAAGCGAACCATACCAACGACGCTGTTAGCCGAGCGGTCGGCGGAAAAAACGATTTTAATTGAAGCGTTATTGCACGGAGACATGACGGGGTTTTCATGGAATAAGCTGTATCGGCGTGCCTTTATCGAAGAACACGACATTCGATTTCCGCTGCGGGGAGAACTTGAGAACATAGAAGATCAATATGTGACGCTGCGCTGTTTTTCTTTATCACGCAGCATTGCCTTTGTTCATGAACCTCTTTATTACTACCGTGTTCATCTATCTTCTATTGTGCAGCGATATCAAAAGCAGTATTTTCATCATGGACTAACCTTTTATCATGCACAGCGCTTGTTTTTGACAGAATATGATGACATCTCTCTGTATGAGAAGGCACTTGATTTTTTTATTGTCAATCACACTCTTCATTGTATGCTCAACGAATGGAAGAGCCAAAATGCACTCTCTCTTCGGGAAAAGCTTGATCATATGCGGGAAATGGTGACACACGAGGCTTTTCAGCATGCCGTCAAACAAGTGGAGCCATCGAAGCTCACCGCGCGAAAGCGAATGATTTTATTCCTTGCGAAGTGCCGGCTGGTCTATCCGCTTTCTGCCGCCGCTTCTAGCTATCAAAAATGGATCGAATATCAAACAAGGAAATAGGGGTGATGAGATTGACATTGCAGCAATTGAAGGCGCACGCCGCAGAGTGGCTGCTCTTAAAGGTTAAATATCCGCTTGAATATCGACTGAGCCGCCAAAGCCTGCCAGAGCGGAGTCATCAGAAGAAAATCATTCTCACGCTGCTGCCAGGACATGATAATTTAGGGGATCATGCGATTGCCTATGCGAGTTATTGTTTTTTAAAAGAGCACTTTCCCGCCTATGACATCATGGAAGTGGACATGAAAGAGATCTATCGCCTCGCCCGTCCGTTAAAGCGTATGCGGCACCCGGAAGACATCGTCTGTATCATCGGTGGGGGCAATATGGGGGACTTATACCGTTATGAAGAATGGACGAGACAATTTATCATGAAAACCTTCAAGTCCTATCCGGTGATTCAACTGCCGGCCACTGCCCATTTTACAGAAACAAAGAGAGGAAAAAGAGAGGAACGCCGCGCTATTCAAACATACAAACACCATCCGAGGCTGCTTCTCATGGCAAGAGATCAAACAACCTACACTTGGATGAAGCAGCACTTCCCTGATCAAGATGTGTGGAAACAGCCTGATATGGTGCTGACATTAGATGAATCAACCAAGGAACAAAAACGTGAAGGGGTTTTACTTTGTTTGCGAGAGGATAAGGAAGCGTACCTCACCGAAAAGGAGCGGCGGCAGCTAAAGCAGCATGTTCAAGAGACGTATGATCAAGTCGGTTTGATCACAACGACAATTGGCAAACGAGTGGATCGAACGACTCGCTTAGATGAATTATCTGCCTTATGGACAGAGTTAAGTAAGGCGCAGGTCGTCGTGACAGACCGGCTTCACGGCATGATTTTTTGTGCGATTACGCAAACACCGTGTGTTGTCCTCAGGTCGTTTGATCATAAGGTGATGGAAGGGTATGAATGGGTGGCTCATCTTCCGTTTTTGACGCTATTGAAAGAACCGAATGGGGCGTCTGTGAAAGAGGCGATTCATCAGCTGATGAAAACGAGCGGACAAAAGGGAGAGGAAGCTGGATGAAGGCTTTTACACGCTGCGTGAAATCAAAATGAATCGAGCGTTTCTTTACAATGCCAGTGCAAACATCATGACGTTTGTCTTGATGATGCTTATGTCTGTTTGTTTAACACCGTACATCGTTCATACACTTGGAGTCGAAGCATTCGGCTTAATCCATCTGACGCAAAATATGATCAACTATTTATCGGTTATTACGGCGTCATTAAGTGCTGTGGTGGTGCGCTTTTTTTCTGTGGCGGCTCATAAAGGGGAAATGGAGAAGGCGCAGCGCTATCTCTCATCTTATTTCGTCAGTTCCATTTTTTTATCGATTAGCCTTTTTCTGTTTTGTCTATTCATGTCCCGCCAGCTGGTAGAGTGGCTTCATGTGCCTATTTATCTCGCAAAAGACACACAGACCGCCTTTATATTAGGGGGTCTTTTATTTATGCTCAATTTTGTCATGTCCGGCATTGGGGCTGCGCCGTTTTATGCGAATAAGTTATATGTATCAAGTATTGGTCAGGCCATTCAAATGTTTTTGAGGGCACTGATGATTGTGCTGCTGTTTACATGGACGGCACCAGCCATCTGGCATATTCCACTTGCGGCTGTGATAGGAAGCTTGGCGGCTATGGGAATGGGTATCTATTATTTTAAAAAGCTTATTCCTTGGTTTTCGTTTAAGTGGCGGCACGTTTCACTATCTTCTAGTCTCACACTTGTTCGATCAGGGGTCTGGCATTCTTTTGAGCAAATGGGGATTTTACTATTTTTACAGATTGATTTATTGATGACCAATCTGCTCATTGGAGCGGAAGCGACGGGACAGTATGCGGCGATATTACAATTTCCATTATTATTACGCACACTCGCAGGGACATTGGCGGTTGTGTTTGCCCCAACGATTACGAAATTTTACTCGAATCAAGATGAAGACGGTCTCATCCAATATGCAGCCAGTGCCATTAAGTGGAGCGGATTATTTGTCGCGTTTCCGGCCGCTCTGCTAGGAGGACTTGCCGGTCCGCTCATGCTTTTATGGCTTGGACCTGCCTTTGAAGAGCTGAAATGGCTTCTCATGATTCATGCTGCTTATTTATGCTTGACCTTGATGTTTTTACCGCTGACATATGTGCCGACCGCTTTTAATCGATTGAAGGTTCCAGCGGTGGTCACGCTCATATTAGGTGTATCCAATGTGCTTTTTGCCTATGGATTGACTCATACGCTTCAGCTTGGTTTATACGGCATTGCATCAGCGGGAGCGATTGTTTTATTGATCAAAAATATCGTGTTTCTGCCATTTTATACGGCCCGCATCACGAATCAGAAACGCACCATCTTTTACAAACATACGATGGTTCCACTTGCAGGAGCGCTCATGGTTTGGGGCGTCTGTGCAGGAATTCAAGCGATTTATGACGTGACGTCCTGGTGGGAGCTGTTTTGTATTGGCGGTCTATGTTTCTTTCTCTATATGGGCTACTTGTATCAATTTGCAGGAACAAAACGAGAGCGGCAGCAGCTGGTGCACAAGGTAAAACAAGCTGTTTCCCGCTAGTGAGATAAGGAGATTTCATGATGAAAAGAATGTTAGATGTGATGGTGGCATTGACGCTGCTCATCGCAGGCAGTCTTCTTTTTCCTCTGCTTTATGGACTGATTCGGTGGAAAATTGGGACGCCTGTGTTGTTTCGGCAGAAGCGGCCTGGTCTGTATGGCCGGCCATTTATGCTATATAAATTTCGGACGATGACCGATGAACGTGACGAGCAAGGGGTGCTCCTGCCAGATCATCTACGATTAACTAAAACGGGCGCATTGATTCGCAAGCTCAGTCTTGATGAATTGCCGCAGCTAGTCAATGTCCTAAAAGGAGAGCTCAGTCTCGTTGGACCAAGGCCGCTTCTGATGGAGTATTTGCCGATGTATACAGAGGAGCAAGCAAGGCGCCATCTTGTCAAGCCTGGCATTACTGGATGGGCACAGGTGAATGGAAGGAACACGATCTCCTGGGAGGAGAAATTCACCTATGACCTCTGGTACGTCGAGCATCAATCATTTTGGCTTGATATGAAAATTTTATGGATGACCTTGCTGAAAGTCATCAAAACAGAGGGGGTGCAGCAGCCGCATCATGCCACAGCTGAAAAATTCAAAGGAACTGATATGTAAAGAGCAACCGATTGGTTTAATTGGGGATGGCGGGCATAGCAAAGTCATTCAAGAAATGATTGCTGCCCATCCCAATTACTCATTATGTGCCGTATTAGATGATCAATTTGAAGAGACGACGACTCAAAGCAGTATCTTGTATGGACCGATCTCCATGAGTCAACAGCTGAGAGAGACAATGCCACATATGAAATGGCTGATTGCGATCGGACAAAATGAGAGCAGACAGTTAGTAAAGGAACGCCTCTCCTTTGAAAACACGGCATTTGCCACACTCATCCATCCACAGGCGGTCGTAAGTCCATCAGCAGTCATTGGAAGAGGAGCTGTCGTTATGGCAAGGGCAGTAGTTCAAGCAGATGCAGCAATCGGTGAACATGCGATTATCAACACAGGATCTATCGTAGAGCATGACTGTATACTGGAATCGTTTGTCCATCTGTCACCGGGAGCAGTGTTAACTGGCTGTGTGTCTGTACGAATGGGTACACATATTGGAGCAGGTGCTGTTGTGATACCCGGGACATCGATCGGAAGCTGGACACTCATTGGCGCAGGAGCCGCAGTAACAAGAGATATACACGATCAGAAAGTCGCTGTAGGCATTCCTGCAATAGAAATCAAAGATCGGCGAGAGGGTGGGAAATGATGCAAGAAAGGAAACGAATTTACTTATCACCACCGCATATGAGCGGAAAAGAGTATTTGAAAATAGAGGAAGCCTTCAAGAGCAACTGGATTGCACCGCTTGGACCTCTTGTGAATGAATTTGAGCAGGCAGTTGCGCGCTATGCAGGAGTGGATGCAGGAGCGGCTTTATCTTCTGGAACAGCAGCAATTCACCTCGCCTTAAAGCTTATTGGCGTTCAAAAAGGGGACATTGTCTTTTGTTCCACCCTCACATTTGTTGCAACTGCAAATCCGATTTTATATGAACAAGCGACACCCGTTTTTATTGATTCTGAAAGGGATACATGGAATATGTGCCCGATTGCTTTAGAAAAGGCATTTGTGGAATCAAAACGACTTGGAAAAAGACCCCGTGCTGTCATTGTCGTGCATTTATATGGACAAAGCGCAAAAATGGACGAGATTCTGGCGTTGTGTGAAGCATATGATGTACCAGTCATTGAGGATGCGGCTGAATCGTTAGGCTCTCTATATAAAGGAAAAAAAAGCGGCTCAATGGGCAGGTTCGGTGTCTATTCGTTTAATGGAAATAAAATCATTACAACATCAGGCGGCGGAATGCTTGTGAGTGATGATGAAGCTGCGATCGAACGCTGCCGCTTTCTCGCTTCACAGGCTAGAGAACGCGCGATGCATTATGAGCATCAAGAGATAGGATACAACTATCGCATGAGCAACCTGCTAGCAGGCGTCGGGATTGCTCAGATGGAAATATTGGACGAGCGTGTTGAACAAAAGCGCCGCATTTTCAGGCGTTATCAGGAGGCGTTATCTAAAGTAGAGGGTCTTTATTTCATGCCTGAATATCAAGACACCAAGTCCAACCGCTGGCTGACGACATTGACTATTGATCGCGATAAAAATACCTCTCCAGTGGACATTATTGCTGCACTAGAAGAAGAACAGATTGAAGCAAGACGTGTATGGAAACCGCTGCACGAGCAGCCGCTCTTTCGTGATTGTCCCTTTTATTCAGCGGCGAAAGGCACTCCCGTATCTGAATTGTTATTTGAAACAGGGCTTTGTCTCCCCTCTGGAACAAGTATGACAGACGCTGAACAGGATCGTATCATTGACACACTTCGTCATGCCCTGCGAGAAAAAAACTTCACCTCTTCACAGGCTGCTCACTTGTAAGCAGCCTGCCTCTCTTTTTATCAAATTCATCAACTAATGGAATAATTAGGATTTTTTGTTGTCATATCGTTTTAAATATGTTATTGACAACGGGGTTGTTCCTCCTTAAAATGAAAATGATTATCAGCATCAATTAGGAGGAACATCTTATGTCTATTTGGAGCCAATTTTTTCCGAAAATTAAAATAAATACTGTGTTTACATTTTTACTTATCTTTTTATTAGTAGGCTGCTCTCAAGCAAACAATGGAGCAGATGGAAACAAGGATCATCCTGACATGATCACGATGGCTTGGCCGAGAGATATTGGCGAAATGAATCCGCACGTATACAACCCATCACAATTGTTCGCGCAATCAATGATTTATGAGCCATTGGTCAGCTATCAAAAGAATGGAAAGCTAAAACCTGAATTAGCGAAATCATGGGATGTGTCAAAGGATGGAAAGGTGTACACGTTCCATTTAAGAGACAAAGTGACATTTTCAGATGGATCTGAGTTTAATGCAAACATTGTGAAAAAGAACTTTGATTCCATCTTAAAAAACAAGGATATACATAGCTGGTTAGGTGTGATAAAAAAAATCAAAAAGACAGAAGCAGTAGACAAGAAAACGTTTAAACTCACATTAACAGAGCCATATTATCCAACTGTTCAAGAATTAGCCGTTGTCCGCCCAGTTCGTTTCTTAGGCGAAGCAGGCTTCCCTAAAAACGGAGATACGTCAAAAGGAATTGAAAAACCAGTGGGGACAGGCCCTTGGGTATTAAAAACATATCAAAAAGATGACTATGCCATTTTCGAACGAAATGATCATTATTGGGGAGAAAAACCAAAGGTCAAAGAAATCAAAGTCAAGGTCATCCCAGATGCGGAAACGAGAGTCATGGCATTTGAAAAAGGTGATGTAGACGTCCTTTACGGAGAAGGAACCATTAGCCTTGATGCCTACAAACAGCTAGAGGCGAGCGGTAAGTACGAAACGAAAATGTCAGAGCCAGTTGCAACGAGACAGCTTGTCATGAACACAAAAGTGGATCAGCTGTCAGATGAGAAAGTGCGCCATGCCCTTCAATATGCTATGAATAAGAAATCAATGGTCGAAGGTGTCACCTCTGGCTTAGAGGATGAAGCAGATCACATATTGCCGACCAACATGCCTTACACTTCTGATATTAAGGTGAAGTCGTTCCAATATGATGTAGACAAAGCGAAAGCATTGCTGGATGAAGCAGGCTGGACACTACCAAAAGGAAAAACCGTTCGTGAAAAAGATGGAAAAACGCTTGAATTTAGTATGATGTATGATTCAGCAGAATCGATTCAAAAAGCGATGGCTGAGACGCTTCAAGCAGAATGGGGTGCCATTGGCGTTGGTGTCAAACTTGAAGGTGTGGAGCTGGCAACACAGGTGCAGCGCTTTAAAGCTAATAAGTTTGATATGAACTTCTTTAGCAACTACGGAGCGCCATATGATCCGCATACATTTATGAACGTCGTCTCATCAGATGGTTTTGGATTCAAAGAAGCCATTTCAGCCTATCCAAATAAGGACAAGCTGATCAAAGAAATGAGCGAAATTCCATCAACAACCAATGAAAACAAACGAAAAGCACTTTATTCGTCTGTCTTATCTTCATTACAGGATCAAGGGGCAATTGTGCCAATCTCTTATTTTAAAAAGACAGCCGTTTATCAAAAAAATGTGAAGGACTTTGAGTTCCCAGCAAATCGCGACGAACATCCATTCACAGGTATTAAGCTGAAGTAATAGAAGGAAGGTTAGGAAATGGGCCGCTATATCGTCAAACGCATGCTATCAATCATCCCTGTATTTTTATTAGCCACTCTTTTCACGACTGGTATGATTCACCTTTCGCCAGTCGACCCGGCTGAGGCATATTTAGCAGCGGCTCATATCCAGCCAACGGATGAAATATTAGCGCAAAAACGAAGTGAATTTGGTTTAGACCAACCGTTTTATATGCAGTATCTTCACACCATTGAAAAAGTCATTCATCTTGATTTTGGCAAGTCATATATGTCCAACCAGCCTGTGCTCAATGAGGTGATCTATAGAATACCAGCGACGATTCAATTGGCGCTGACTAGTCTACTGATTGCAATTTGTGTCAGCATTCCACTCGGTTTTTTCAGCGGCATGAGGAAAAATGGCATCGTTGATCATGTGAGCCGGCTCATTTCTTTCTTAGGAGCATCTATCCCGACATTTGTCTTGGGGTATTTGCTCATCTTCTTTTTTTCGGTGAAGCTCGATCTTCTACCGGTTGAAGGGGTGGGAACATGGGAGCATCTCATTCTGCCGTCGGTCACACTGGCAGTCCCTTTAATTGCAATGTATACAAGGCTATTACGATCAAGTGTGGGTGAGGCGCTTCAAGAGCCGTTTGTTCAATATGCGAGAATCAGAGGATTAAAGGAACGGTCGATCATGTTCAAGCATGTATTGAGAATCGCGATATCGCCAATGCTGACAGGGCTTGGGGTGAATCTTGGCAAGCTGCTGACAGGAACCATTATCGTAGAGGCAGTTTTTTCATGGCCAGGGTTTGGACGCTTCTTTATTGAAGCGATCTTTAACCGGGATCTGCCGGTCATTCAATTCTATGTCCTCATGGCAGCATGTATCTTTATCTTGAGCAGCTTGATTGTGGACTTACTTCAGCTGATCATTGACCCCCGTATTTCCAGAAAGGAAGGCCGCCAGTCATGATGACAAAAGGAAAATATCTCTTCTCTCATCAAAAGCTGATCTCGATCTGCGTGGTGCTCCTTGGTCTATTGCTGATTGTGACAATATGTGCGCCGTGGATCGCTCCACATGATCCGGCGGCTGTCAATCTAGCGATGAAGCTAAAGGGGTCTTCGTGGGAGTATCCTCTTGGGACAGATCAATTAGGCCGATGCAATTTATCTCGAATTTTATATGGTGCACGTGTTTCACTAGGCTGTGCGTTATTAATCTTTCTCTCTTCTTTATTGATTGGGTTAATCGTTGGTTTGTTGTCAGGTTACAAAGGTGGCTGGATCGATCACGTCTTAATGAGAATCTGCGACGGGATCATGGCATTCCCGAACCTGGTGCTGATCCTCGGATTAGTCGGCATCTTCGGTCCTGGACTTTCTCAAGTAGTGCTTGCCTTGATGCTTGTGCAGTGGGTATACTATGCTCGCGTCTTCCGAGGAATGGTGCTGAGTTTAAAAGAACAGAACTTTATTGCCGCTGCGAAAATCAGCGGGACATCCCACTGGAACATCATGAGAAAGCATATGATTCCAAATGTCCTGCCGCCACTCGCGGTCATTGGCACACTTGAAATGGGCTGGGCGATTATGGACATTTCTGCGATGTCCTTTCTCGGATTAGGCGTTCAGCCTCCTATGCCTGAATGGGGAGCGATGATCCATGAAGGGAAATCGTATATTCAAACAAATCCTCAGTTGATGCTGTATCCAGGTCTTGTCATCATGGCTGTCGTCGTCCTCTTTAATTTACTAGGAGAAGCCCTTTCAGAGAAATATGGTATCAAACGCCGTGTGTAAAGGAATGATCAATGTGCAAGAGTCCATTTTACAAATAGAGAACCTGCATGTGCAGACGAAAACGCCTTATGGAACAACCTCTCTTATTCAGGACGTATCGTTTGAAGTAGGGCGAGGTCAAATCGTTGGATTAATAGGTGAGAGCGGCTGCGGGAAAACGGTGACAAGTATGTCGATCTTACATATGCTTGACCGAAAAACAACCGATGTCACTGGTAGCATCACACTTCAAGGACGAGAATTGATCGGTCTGAGTGAAAGGGATATGCGTTCTATTCGGGGCAAGGACATCTCATATATCATGCAAAATCCAATGAACAGCTTTACGCCAGTATGGACGATCGGTCATCAGCTGATTGAAACCATCCGCCGGCATACCGCTGTCAGTAAAAGGCAGGCAAAAGCGAAGGCAGTCGATGCGTTAGCGCAGATGAATCTGCCGCAGCCAGACAAGCTGTTAAACAAGTATCCCTTTGAACTAAGCGGCGGCATGCTGCAGCGTGTCATGATTGCCATGGCTGCCTGTATGCACCCGCCTCTCCTCATAGCAGATGAACCAACAACTGCTTTAGATGTACACACGCAGAAGCTGGTGCTGGAGCATCTGAACCAAATTCGTCATGACTATGGAACTGCCATCTTGCTCATTACTCACGATCTTGGCGTCATTGCAGAAATGGCAGATCAGGTTGTTGTCATGAGACAGGGAGAAATGGTTGAAAAAGCAGAAGTGCTTGAGCTTTTTGAAAACCCCAAGCATGATTATACAAAGAAACTATTAGCAGCTCGTCCATCCATCCCAGCTGTTTGCCCGATTTGAGGTGAGAAGGTCCTTGCATTTATTAGAAGTGAAAGCAGTTAGTCATTCATACAACAGCCGGTCGTTTCTGATGAGAAGAAAAGGCGCAGATCAAGTCTTAAACGGCGTCAATTTAATCATTGAAGAAGGCACGTGCGTCGGATTGCTGGGGCAAAGCGGTGCAGGGAAAAGCACGCTAGGCCGTATCATACTTGGTCTAGAGAAGCCAAAAGCCGGTCAGGTCCTTTTTGAAGGGCAGGATATATATTGTGCAGATCAAAGAACACGCAAACATTATCGCCGGCATGTGCAAGCGGTGTTTCAAGATTCGTACTCGGCGGTAAATCCAAGGTGGACAGTCGAACAAATTTTATCCGAGCCGTTTGAAAACTATGAAACCATGAGCCGAAAAGAACGCAAAAGCGTGCTGATCCATTGGCTGGAAAGAGTCGGGCTCAGTGAAAAGGACTTGTCTAAATATCCGCATCAATTCAGCGGCGGCCAGCTGCAAAGAATCAACATTGCAAGAGCCTTATTGCTGCAGCCAAAGCTCGTCGTACTGGATGAATCCGTCAGCAGCTTAGACATGGTCACACAGGGTGTCATTTTAGATTTATTAGTAGAATTAAAGAAGGAACTAGGTGTCGCTTACTTATTTATTACGCATGATATGACGGCAGCCTATCACTTAAGTGATCAATTGGCGATATTAGATCAAGGTGAACTTGTTGCTCAATTTCGATCAAAGGATGATTTCTTTTCATCAGAAGAGAAAGCGGTGCAAAAGATGAGAGATGCAATGCTCGCAGACCATCCTTTGTCTCGAACAATTGGCAGACCGGTTCGATAAATCTTCATTTCATCAATGCCTCTTTTAGAGAGGCTATTTTTCATGAAAGGCAGGTGGCATCGTGAACCATCGAGCGTATTTAGCTTTAGCCATTCCTTTAACCATCTCAACGATGACCACTCCATTACTTGGAGCTGTTGATACAGCAGTTGTCGGTCAGCTTGCCAATCCCGCTTATATTGGAGGCGTCGCAGTTGGCAGTCTCATTTTCAGTACACTCTATTGGCTCTTTGGTTTTTTGCGGGTGAGTACATCTGCTTTTGCCGCTCAAGCAAACGGGGCGCAAAGTGAAGAGCAGGGTGTACTTGCTTTTCTGAGACCCTTTTTAATCGCCATCATTGTTGGCCTTTGTTTTATTGCCCTGCAATGGCCCATTATTCAATCTGCTTTTCTAGTGATCTCTCCCTCTGCGGATGTTCGGCAATTTGCAGCAGATTATTTTCATATTCGGATTTGGGGTGCGCCGTTTACCTTGATGAATTATGTGATATTAGGCTGGCTGATGGGAATGGCAAAAATGAAAGAAGCCCTCTCTTTACAAATCTTGATCAATGTCATGAATATGGTCCTTGCCCTTCTGCTTGTTCATGTGTTTTCGTTTGCAGTCAAAGGGGTGGCGGCTGCGACATTGATATCTGAATTAACCGCCTTTGTATTAGGCGCATGGATCATCATGAAGCATTCAAAAAACGGGTTCCAAATGCCTTCTATTAAGAAAATCATGGATACACAGGCAGTGCAGAAAATGTTTCATGTGAATAAAGATTTGTTTATTCGGACGATTTGTCTCCTTGTCGTGATTAACATGTTTACAGCAAAAGGTGCTTCTTTTGGAACAGAAATGCTTGCGGCCAATGCCATCTTATTTCAAATTCACTACATCATGGCTTATTTGTTCGATGGTTTTGCCAATGCATCCAGCATCCTTGTGGGCAGATCAGTTGGTGCAAATGACCGCACCCTTTATGAGAGAACCTTAACCCTTTCAAGGCAGTGGGCACTTGTCATGGCATGCGTCATTGCGTCGGTTTATTTCCTCTTAAAAGAGCCGATCTTGGGCTTGTTTACAAATCTTCCCCGGCTTCTTGATGTGACATTAGGCTATGCAGACTGGCTCGTTCTCTATCCGTTTGCCGCTTGTTTCGGTTTGGTCATATACGGCGTATTTACAGGTGCGACAGAAATTGCCCCTGTCAGAAATTCGATGCTGTTTGCGATGATCTTGTTTATCGTTGTTCAAGCAGCAGTTACGCCTATTTGGCACAATCACGGATTATGGTTTGCTTTTATCATCTATACTGTAGGACGTTCTGGCTTTTTGATGATGTACAAATCAAGGCTGGATCGGAAGCTTTTTGCAAATGAAAAACACCCTTTGCCATCGTGACAAAGGGTGTTCTTTTTCGTTCATTCGCTTTCTTTTTTCACCTTTTGATACGCCTCATCAAGGTGCTGAATTCGCTTCAAAACCACAGCATTTTTGGTCAGCTGGTCTTGTACAAGCGTTGACACCACTGAGCGGTAATAGGCATTCATGGCATGAATCTTGTCTTCATTTTGATTCATGGCGATGTGTTGTTTCAAGTTGTCAACAAAGTATGGAACGGAAAAAAGTTCAGACATGGGGATCACTCCTATTTCTTATATACGGTCCGTCAATCTTCATGTAAAATGATGAGAGGGAGGGGAGACAATGAGCCTTAATCTGCAACAAGAACAGGTATTAAAGCAGGTGCTCACACCAGAACTCAGGCAGGCCATTACATTGCTCCAGCTGAATAGCACTGAGCTTGGCGAGTATCTTGACCAGTTAGCGCTTGAGAACCCTCTGATTGAGCGGAAAGACACGGACAGCTATCAACCAGTTTATCATAAAAAATCTCAAGATCGAATGACAGAGCCGTATCGAACGCATCAAAAAGAAAGCCTGCAAATGTATTTAAAGAAGCAAGCCCTTGATTTAAATCTAAGTGAAAAGAATCAAAGGATCTTTCACTTTATGATCGAGTCCATTGATTCCAATGGCTATTTAAATGAACCGGTTGACGAGATGGCAGCTGTCTTAAAGGTGTCAGCTGAAGAAGTAGAAGCCGTCCTTCATCAGCTTCAATCGCTAGAGCCTGCCGGTATTGGCGCAAGATCTTTACAAGAATGCATCCTGCTTCAGCTGAGAAGAAAAAAGGAGCGCTGGTATGAAGCCGAGCTGATCATTGATGAGCACTTCTTTCTCTTTGCAAGAAAGGCTTGGAAGGAAATCGCGGCGAAAACAGGCATTTCCATGAAAACACTTCAAGCGGTACAAGATGAGGTGTCGCAGCTTGAACCAAGACCCGGCATCCATTTCTCATACGAAGAAGACCATGTGTATATAGAGCCGGATGTGACGATTACTGTCGTGCAGGACCACATCACATTTGAGCTGAATCGGCGCGCTTTCCCAGACGTTGAAATGAATGAAGGATACTTCGCCATGATTCAAGACCGAAAGCGGCATGAAGCATATGTGTATCTAAAGGAAAAAGAGCAGCAGTACAATTGGCTTGTCCAAGCGCTGAAGCAAAGAAAACAAACGATGACCCATGTCGTTCGTGAGATTATCTTACACCAGACAGATTTTTTCCTTACAGGGAAACATAAAATGAAACCGCTTACGATGAAGCGGATCGCAGATATATTGCAAGTGCATGAGTCAACAGTCAGTCGAACGGTGAAAGGGAAAATGGTGCAAACCCCTTATGGCCTCATGGAAATGAAGCAATTTTTCCAAGCAAAGCTAGAAGGACCCTCGCTGGAAGAGGCGTCCAGCTATACAGTCAAGACGTACATCGCAGAGCTGATCCAAACAGAAAATAAGAAAAAACCGTATTCAGATCAGCAAATGATGACGCAGCTACAGCAAACCTTTGGCATCCGAGTGTCGCGCAGAACCATTGCGAAATATCGTGAACAAATGAATCTTCCATCATCTACACTGCGGAAGCGCTATGATTAAAAAGAAGTACTTGCCAGAAACATGGCAGGTGCTTTTTTAGTTGAAAGCGAGGCATACAGAAGATTTTTTGAAAATTAAATCGGGGAGACGTGTGAACGGAAATTTTGGGGTAAAGTATAAGATAGGGCATGAGCCGAAAAGGGTAGACAACAGTGATGAGGTGAGACCAATTGAAATATAAACAAATCAAAACCAAAAAAATATATGAAGAAATTGCGGATGCATTAATCGAATCGATTCGCACTGGTGAGCTTCTTCCGGGAGAAAAATTAGATTCGGTTCAATCGCTCTCAGAAAGCTTTCAAGTCAGCCGTTCCGCTGTGAGAGAGGCGCTGTCTGCTCTCAAAGCGATCGGATTAATAGAGATGAAACAAGGAGAAGGCACATATGTGAAGCAGTTCGATCCTGAACAGCTCGCATTTTCTTTATCTCCTGCATTTTTAATGAAGCAGCATGATGTCAGGCAGCTCCTTGAAGTGAGAACCATTATTGAAACAGGTGCTGTCAAAAAGGCGGCGCTGCTTCGGACGGACGATGACCTACATCAGCTGCGTGATGCACTCGAACAAATGAAGCTGGCAGAAGCCCATGAAGAAATTGGTGAAGAGGCAGATCTTATCTTCCATCTCGCCTTAGCCAAAGCCTCGAAGAATGATGTATTAAAGGTGTTAATGAATCAAGTCTCATCCTTGTTAGTAGAAACGATGCGGGAAACGAGAAAAGTCGTGTTATTCTCAACGAAAGCCTCCATTCGGAAGCTTTACGAAGAACATGAACAAATTTACAAAGCCATCGTTGCAAGGCAGCCAGAAGAAGCAGAGAAAGCGATGCTTACGCATTTGAAAAATGTAGAAAATCTGCTCGGTGATGTGCTGCAAAAACCAGCAGAACAGTCAGATACACAATAAGCTGTGCCGGATGATGGCACAGCTCTATTATTGAAGAGAAATATGTAGCTTTTTCATTCGATATTGCAGACTTTGCCTGCTCATGCCCAATAACTTTGCAGTCTGTGAAATATTATCGTCCATTTTTTCTAAGTAATGGACGATGTATTGCTTTTCGAACCGCTCCATTTGGGTTTGGAAATCAGTCGTCTGTTCAGGGCTTGTATACACAAAGGTGTCAGCAGCTGCGGTTTGCTGCAAAGAATTTGTTTGCAATTGCGCCTTAGGACGGGCTTCCCCGTGCTTAAATCTAAAATGATAGGGAAGGTGATGCATGCTTAAGTCGTCTTCATCCATCATCATATTCATCCCCGCCTCAATCACATGCTCAAGTTCTCTTACATTGCCTGGCCAATGATACGCCTTAAAAAGGGCAAGTACCTCTTCATCAGCCGTCTTCACCTTCATTTGAAACAGCTCATTATATTTTTGAATAAAATGATTCACAAACGTAGGAATGTCCTCTTTTCGTTCAGAAAGCGGCGGAATAAATAAGGTGACAATACCGAGACGATAAAATAAATCCTTGCGCATGCGTCCACCTGCGATTGCATCCACAGGGTCCTCATTCATATTGGCAATCACTCTTACATCAACAGCAATTTCCTTTGTGCTTCCTAGCCTTCTCACACGTTTCTCCTGTAAGACGCGCAATAGTTTTGCTTGAAGATGAGGATTTAGTGAGTTGATCTCATCTAAAAGCAAGGTTCCTCCTTGCGCCTGCTCAAATAAGCCAGGCTGATCAGCTGCTCCCGTAAAAGCCCCTTTTTGTGTACCAAAGAGCAGGCTTTCAATCAAATTATCAGGCAGTGCCGCACAATTTTGAGTAATAAAAGGTCCAGATGACCGGCTGCTGCCGTTATGAATGCTTTGAGCAAACAGCTCTTTCCCAGTCCCAGTTTCGCCAACAATGAGCACATAGGAAGAGGTGCGTGTCGCTCGTTTCGCATGCTCAATCACCTCTAAAAAGGCAGGGCTTTGTCCAATAATAGAATCGAAGGTAAAGCGGGTGCTTCCTTTTTTCTTCATATTGTGATGAATCAGCCGTTCCAGCTTGGTCACATCATTCGAAATTTCAACTGCCCCTTGAATGAGACCATCTCGAACGAGTGGGTATGTATGGTTAATCGTTGTGATTTCTTTTCCGTTGTAATTATGATACGTCTGCTTGGCATGTACGGTTTGTTTCCCGGTACGCAGCGCTTGGACAAGTGTACTGTGCATCTCATCTTGAAAGGCGAAGAAATCGAGTACATTTTTATGGAGAACATCTGAGCGTTTTAAAGACTCGATCTCCATCATTTTTTTATTATAAACAACCGTATGTCCATTCTCATCAATAGCATGAACACCGACATCAATTAAATCGAGCATTTGTTTATATAAATCAATCTCATTTTCAAGCTTTGCGGCATGCAGATCTTTTTTCAATTGCGCCACCTCCTGACGTTACCTCTATTTTACATGAAAAATTTTGCGGTTTCCTCTAAAAAATTTGGCGTATGCAAAGAAACTTTGCGTAATTAATGAAGTAGACCCCATGATCAAGCGGTCAGAAAGTTGGCACGATCCTTGCATAACATATGGATGAAGATGAACCCAATTGAAAGAAGCTACCTTACAGAAGGAGGAATAGATGATGACGACACAGACAAATGAATTGATTCAACAAACAGAGCAATATGGAGCGGCAAACTATCATCCGCTGCCAATTGTCATTTCAGAGGCTGAGGGAGTGTGGGTGACAGACCCTGAAGGCAATCGATATATGGATATGCTGAGTGCGTATTCCGCAGTGAACCAAGGACATCGCCATCCCCGCATTATTGAAGCGCTCAAAAAACAGGCAGACCGCGTGACGCTCACCTCGAGAGCCTTTCATAATGATCAGCTTGGTCCTTGGTATGAAAAAATTTGCAAACTGACGAATAAAGACATGGCACTGCCAATGAATACAGGTGCTGAGGCTGTAGAAACCGCTGTAAAAGCAGCGAGACGCTGGGGCTATGATGTGAAAGGAATCGAAGAGAATCGTGCAGAAATCATTGCGTGTGTTGGCAATTTCCATGGGAGGACGATGACGGCTGTATCTCTTTCCTCAGAAGCAGAATACCAAAGAGGTTTCGGCCCAATGCTTCCTGGAATTAAGCTAATTCCTTACGGAGATATTGAAGCGTTACGTGAAGCGATCACACCACAGACAGCGGCTTTCCTCATTGAGCCGATTCAAGGAGAAGCGGGGATTGTCATGCCGCCAGAAGGCTTCTTGAAAGAAGCCAAAACGCTTTGTGAGCAAGAAAATGTGCTGTTCATTGCGGATGAGATTCAAGTGGGGTTAGCACGAACAGGTAAGATGTTTGCGTGTGATTGGGAAGACATTGAGCCAGATATGCTGATTCTTGGGAAAGCTTTAGGCGGCGGAGTATTCCCAATCTCGTGTGTTGTAGCAAACCGCGATATTTTAGGCGTGTTTAACCCTGGTTCTCATGGGTCTACCTTTGGAGGAAATCCTCTTGCGTGTGCAGTGTCGCTTGCTGCACTGGATGTTTTAATCGACGAAAAGCTTGCAGCACGCTCTATGGAGCTTGGTGAATACTTCAAAGACAAATTGGCACACATTCAAAGTCCTGTGATTAAAGAAGTGCGCGGCCGCGGACTATTTATAGGAATGGAGCTGACAGAGGCAGCTAGACCTTATTGTGAAAAGCTGAAGCAAGCAGGTTTGTTATGTAAGGAAACTCATGAAACAGTCATCCGTTTTGCACCACCACTGACCATTTCAAAAGCAGATTTAGACTGGGCGATTGGTCATATTGAAGCACTGTTTCAAGCTTAAATGGCAAAGGGGGAGGAAGCTTCACTTTCTCCCTTTCTTTTTCAACGAACAGCGAATTTTGTCAAAGGATGCTGAATAGAAGAGGGAAAGTGGGGAAGTGGATTTGATGCAAGAACAGCATAATGAACTAGAGCGTTCCATGAAAAGCAGACATCTCTTTATGATTGCCTTAGGCGGCGTCATCGGTACAGGGCTTTTCCTTGGGTCAGGGTTGATTATCCATCAGGCAGGACCGGGGGGAGCCATTCTATCGTTTATCATTGGCGGATTTTTAATGTATTTGGTCATGCTCTGTCTTGGAGAATTAGCAGTGGCGATGCCAACAGCCGGTTCCTTTCAGGAATATGCAACCAAATATATAGGCCCGTCCACAGGCTTTATGATCGGCTGGCTGTATTGGTTTAGCTGGGCGTGTACGATTGGTCTGGAGTTTACATCAGCAGGCATATTGCTCCAAAGGTGGTTTCCAGATATTCCGGTTTGGCTCTGGTGTCTAGCATTTAGCGTGATATTATTTGCCGTGAATGCCATCTCTGCTCGCAGCTTCGCTGAAACGGAGTTTTGGTTTTCAGCCATCAAGGTTGCGGCCATCCTATTGTTTATTATTATCGGAATTGGCGCAATTTTCGGAATGATTGATTTAAAAGGCGGAGAACCAGCCCCTTTATTTCGTCATTTGACGGATCATGGCGGACTATTTCCTAATGGTGTTTTTGCTATTTTATTAACCATGGTCACGGTCAATTTCTCCTTCCAAGGAACAGAACTTGTAGGGATCGCAGCAGGTGAGAGTGAAAGCCCTGAAAAAACATTGCCTCGATCAATACGGAATATTATTTGGAGAACGATGGTCTTTTTCGTTTTATCAATTGCGGTTCTAGCCGCACTTCTTCCATGGCAGACAGCAGGCGCTGTCGACAGTCCGTTTGTGGTCGTGCTGGACAAGGTCGGCATCCCATATGCTGCAGATATCATGAATTTTATTATCATCACAGCTGTCTTGTCTGTAGCAAACTCTGGATTATATGCATCATCACGTATGCTCTGGTCGCTTTCAAAGGACGGGAAAGGACCTGCCTTTACGAAAAAGCTGTCCAAGCGTAAAATCCCGATCAATGCATTATTGGTGACAATGGGTGTATCCGCTCTATCTCTGCTCACAAGTATTGTGGCGCCAAAAACGGTGTATGTGTGGCTTATTTCGATTTCTGGAATGGTTCTTGTTGTGGTGTGGATGTCCATTTGTTTGTCTCAATATTTCTTTAGAAAACAATTCATAAAAGACGGGGGAGATGTAAAGGATCTCGTCTTCCGTACACCGCTCTATCCATTTGTCCCACTAGCAGGCTTCATCGCATTTGGCATCGTGCTCATTAGCTTATTTTTTATCGAGGATCAGCGGATCGGTCTTTATTGCGGAATCCCGTTCATGGCTGCCTGCTACATCATTTATTATCTCAAAATCAAACCGAAGGAAGAGGCAAAGCGTTTCGCCGAAGAGGAAGGAATCCCAAAAACATAAAAGACGACTATATCAAAAAAGTGTGTATGCGGACCTCTTACGCATGCACACTTTCATTGATGAATTCATTCAATATAGAAGAAAATAAAATATTTCGAAAAGAAAAATCATAGCAAGAACCTTGATGACAAGCAGGCTATCGGTGAAAATGTGTCTATTTTTTGTCTAAATGTGTTTGTAATAGTTGAAAATGCAAGATGATCCTGTTAAAATAATTAAAGAAAGCAGGGATTGATTTTTTTTGGCTGTGGCGGGACGTTTTTTGTCACAGTGGGACGTTTTTAGTCCAATGTGAAAAGAAAGGGTCGTTAGCCATGAATCGTTTATTGGAAGCTCAAAAAAAATTATTGCCAGATCTTCTCATCGTTATGCAAAAACGCTACGACATTTTGCAGTACATCAGATTAGCTGAACCAATCGGCCGCAGAAGTCTTGCGACGAGTCTTGGTCTCAGTGAGCGCATCTTAAGAGCTGAAGTTCAGTTTTTAAAAGAACAAAATCTGCTGGATGTCAAAACGAGCGGCATGATGCTGACGAGTGAAGGCCACGCTTTGCTTGAAATGCTTGAAGGAATGATGAAAGACGTTTTAGGTTTAACCTTTTTGGAAAATACATTGAAGAGGAAGTTAGGCCTAGAAGAAGTCGTGATCGTTTCTGGTGACAGTGACGAATCCCCGTGGGTGAAGCAAGAGATGGGAAGAGCTGCTGTCCAATGTATGAAAAAAAGGTTTACTGGAAATAATATCGTCGCCGTCACTGGCGGAACGACGATGGAAGCCGTTGCCGAAATGATGACCCCTGATGCCAAAAACAGAGACATGATGTTTGTCCCTGCGAGAGGCGGTCTTGGGGAGAATGTAAAAAATCAGGCAAACACCATTTGTGCCCACATGGCTGAAAAAGCTTCCGGTACTTACAAACTGCTGTTTGTTCCAGGACAGCTGTCAGAAGGTGCTTACTCTTCCATTATTGAAGAGCCGTCAGTCAAAGAAGTGCTTCAAACGATCAAATCTTCCACGATGCTCATTCATGGAATCGGTGAAGCAAAAACAATGGCGATGAGACGAAACACACCAGCTGAAGATTTAAAAAAGATTGATGAGCATGACGCAGTGACAGAGGCCTTTGGCTATTATTTTAATCGTGATGGTGAGGTCGTCCACAAAGTGCACTCCGTCGGCATGCAGCTAGATGATTTAGAAAGCATTCCACACATCATTGCTGTTGCAGGTGGATCATCAAAGGCAGGGGCCATTGAAGCTTATTTCAAAAAACCCCGCCGAACGGTTCTCGTCACAGACGAAGGAGCCGCAAAAGAGTTATTAAGGGAGTCAATTGATCCCTCAATATAAAACATTGTGACCTATAAAAGGAGGAAACATCATGGCAGTAAAAGTCGGTATTAACGGATTTGGACGTATTGGACGTAACGTATTTCGTGCAGCATTAAACAATCCTGAAGTTGAGGTAGTAGCGGTTAACGATCTAACAGACGCTAACATGCTTGCACACCTTTTACAATATGACTCTGTTCACGGAAAACTAGATGCAGAGGTTTCTGTAGACGGTACGAACTTAGTAGTGAACGGTAAAACAATCGAAGTATCAGCTGAGCGTGACCCTGCGAAATTAAGCTGGGGTAAACAAGGCGTAGAAATCGTTGTTGAATCTACTGGATTCTTCACAAAACGTGCAGACGCTGCAAAACACTTAGAAGCTGGCGCTAAAAAAGTCATCATCTCTGCTCCTGCTAACGAAGAAGATATCACAATCGTTATGGGTGTAAACGAAGACAAATACGATGCAGCTAGCCACGATGTCATCTCTAATGCATCTTGTACAACAAACTGCTTAGCTCCATTTGCAAAAGTACTTAACGATAAATTTGGTATCAAACGCGGTATGATGACAACTGTTCACTCATACACAAATGACCAACAAATTCTTGATCTTCCGCACAAAGACTACCGTCGTGCTCGTGCAGCTGCGGAAAATATCATCCCAACTTCTACAGGTGCTGCGAAAGCTGTTTCACTTGTATTGCCTGAACTTAAAGGTAAATTAAACGGTGGCGCTATGCGTGTTCCAACACCTAACGTTTCTTTAGTTGACCTTGTGGCTGAATTAAACCAAGATGTAACTGTTGAAGATGTAAATGCAGCACTTAAAGAAGCAGCTGAAGGAGAACTTAATGGAATCCTTGGCTACAGCGAAGAGCCATTAGTATCTGGTGACTACAATGGTAATGCAAACTCTTCAACAATTGATGCTCTTTCTACAATGGTAATGGAAGGCAGCATGGTGAAAGTCATTTCTTGGTACGATAACGAGAGTGGATATTCTCACCGCGTTGTTGACCTTGCAGCTTACATTGCAAAACAAGGTCTTTAATTTGTCACACTGAAGGAACTCACTTGGTTCTTTCCTATAGACACGATATAATGAAGACGGACAAGGGAAGGGGAAGCATCCCTTTCCCTTTTTCTCTGTTTTTATCCGTTCTGCACGATTTCTCGTTTTGATGAGGGCAAAATGGGAAAAGGATAAAGAGAGACTTGTCCAATGCGTAAGGAAACCAGAATAAAGGAGGATCTCCTGACGAGCATGAATAAGAAATCAGTAAAAGACATTGACGTAAAAGGTAAAGTTGTGTTCTGCCGCGTAGATTTTAACGTTCCAATGAAAGACGGAAAAGTGACGGATGATACTCGTATTCGCGCAGCATTACCAACGATTGAGTATTTAACAGGACAAGGCGCAAAGGTACTACTAGCTAGTCATTTGGGTCGTCCGAAGGGTCAAGTTACTGAAGAACTGCGTCTGACACCTGTAGCGAAACGTCTTCAAGAGCTTCTTGGACAAGAAGTGAAAAAAGCGGATGAAGCTTACGGCGACAACGTGAAAAAGCAAATCTCTGACTTAAAAGAAGGAGATGTGCTAGTGCTTGAAAACGTTCGTTTCTATCCTGGTGAAGAAAAGAACGATCCTGAACTATCAAAAGCATTTGCTGATTTAGCCGATGTGTATGTCAATGATGCATTCGGTGCTGCACACCGTGCACATGCATCCACTGCTGGTATTGCAGCATATCTTCCGGCTGTTTCTGGCTTCCTCATGCAAAAAGAGCTTGAGGTTCTAGGAAAAGCCATTTCAAACCCTGATCGCCCATTTACAGCGATTATCGGTGGCGCAAAAGTAAAGGATAAAATCGGTGTGATTGAAAGTCTTCTTGATAAAGTGGACAACCTCATCATCGGCGGCGGACTTGCTTACACATTTGTGAAAGCACTAGGCCACGAAGTAGGAAAATCTTTATTAGAAGAAGACAAAGTCGATTTAGCGAAATCCTTTATGGACCGTGCAAAAGAAAAAGGCGTGAACTTCCTGATTCCAACAGATGTTCTGGTAGCCGACGACTTTTCAAATGATGCGAATACAAGCATTGTGCCAATCTCTGAAATTCCAAGTGATCTAGAAGCACTTGATATTGGAACAGAGACAATAGGCAAGTACGCTGATGTTATTAAAAACAGCAAGCTTGTTGTTTGGAACGGACCAATGGGTGTATTTGAAATCGACGCATTCGCTAAAGGAACAAAAGCAATCGCAGAAGCACTGGCAGAAGCAAAAGATACATATTCTGTCATTGGCGGTGGAGATTCAGCAGCAGCTGTTGAGAAATTTGGTCTGGCTGATCAGATGAGCCATATTTCTACAGGCGGCGGCGCTTCACTTGAATTTATGGAAGGCAAAGAGCTTCCAGGTGTTACTGCATTAAACGATAAATAAGACCAAAACTGCTATAAGGAAGTGTCAATCATGAGAAAACCAATTATAGCTGGGAACTGGAAAATGAACAAAACACTTGGCGAAGCGGTTAGCTTCGTTGAAGAAGTCAAGTCATCCATTCCATCTCCTGACAAAGTGGAAGCAATTGTCTGTGCGCCAGCTCTTTTCCTTGAAAAGCTAAACAGCCTTTCTAACGGAACAGACCTTAAAATTGGTGCACAAAACATGCACTTTGAAGAAAATGGTGCATTCACTGGTGAAATCAGTCCTGCTGCGCTAAAAGATCTTGGCATTGGCTACTCAGTGATCGGTCATTCAGAGCGCCGTGAATTCTTCGCTGAAACAGATGAAACAGTGAACAAAAAAGCACATGCTGCATTCAAGCATGGCATCGTTCCAATTATCTGTGTAGGTGAAACGCTTGAAGAGCGTGAAGCTGGCAAAACAAATGAACTTGTCGCTGATCAAGTGAAGAAAGCACTAGCTGGTTTAACAACTCAGCAAGTTTCTGAATCTGTTATTGCATATGAGCCAATCTGGGCGATCGGTACAGGGAAATCTTCTACAGCGAAAGATGCAAACGACGTTTGTGCGCATATCCGTCAAACGGTTGCAAGCGAATATGGTCAAGAAGCGGCAGACAGCCTTCGCATTCAATATGGCGGAAGCGTGAAACCTGCGAATATTAAAGAATATATGGCAGAATCCGATATTGACGGTGCTTTGGTAGGCGGCGCAAGCTTAGAACCTCAGTCTTTCGTTCAATTATTGGAGGAAGGTCAATATGAGTAAGAAACCAGCTGCATTAATCATCTTAGATGGATTCGGTTTAAGAGGCGAAACAGTTGGTAACGCTGTTGCCCAAGCAAAGAAACCGAACTTCGACCGCTACTGGAACGAATTCCCGCATCAAACCTTAACGGCTTCAGGTGAGGCAGTAGGCCTCCCACAAGGTCAAATGGGGAACTCTGAAGTTGGGCATTTGAACATCGGTGCAGGACGCATTGTGTATCAAAGCTTAACAAGAGTGAATGTTGCCATTCGTGATGGGGAATTTGAGAAAAACGAAACGTTCCTAGAGGCAATGACTTATGCAAAAGAGAATGACAAGGCCCTTCATTTATTCGGTCTCCTGTCAGACGGCGGTGTGCACAGCCACATCCAGCATCTTTTTGCCTTGCTGAAACTAGCGAAAAAAGAAGGCTTAACAAAAGTATACATTCATGGCTTCTTGGACGGACGTGATGTTGGTCAAAAGACAGCCAAAGTGTACTTAAACCAGCTTGAAGAACAAATCAAAGAAATCGGTGTCGGAGAAGTGGCAACACTTTCTGGACGCTATTACTCAATGGACCGTGACAAACGCTGGGATCGTGTGGAGAAAGCATATCGCGCGATGGCGTATGGTGAAGGCCCAAGTTATCAAAACATCTATGATGTCGTTGATGACTCCTATGAAAATGGAATCTACGATGAATTCGTTATTCCATCTGTCATCACGAGAGAAAATGGTGAGCCAGTTGCAAAAGTAAACGACGGCGATTCTGTGATTTTCTATAACTTCCGCCCAGACCGTGCAATCCAAATTTCGAACACCTTCACAAATGAAGATTTCCGCTCGTTTGATCGCGGAGAAGCACATCCGAAGCATTTACACTTCGTCTGCTTCACACACTTCAGTGAAACGGTTGATGGCTATGTTGCCTTCAAACCAGTGAATTTGGATAACACAGTAGGAGAAGTGCTAGCGCAAAATGGATTGAAACAGCTGCGGATTGCTGAAACAGAGAAATATCCTCACGTGACGTTCTTTATGAGCGGTGGACGTGAAGAAGAATTTCCTGGTGAAGACCGCATCTTGATCAATTCGCCAGATGTGGCAACCTATGACCTCAAGCCAGAAATGAGCGCTTATGAGGTAAAGGATGCACTTGTTGCAGACATCAATGCTGACAAGCATGATGCGATCATCCTGAACTTTGCTAACCCGGATATGGTTGGTCATTCAGGTATGCTTGAGCCAACAATTAAAGCCATTGAAGCAGTAGATGAATGCTTAGGAGCTGTTGTCGACGCAATCCTAGCAAAAGGCGGACATGCCATCATCACGGCAGACCACGGTAACGCAGACGTGCTGATTACTGAAGAAGGAAAGCCGCATACTGCACATACGACAAACCCTGTTCCAGTCATCGTAACGAAAAAAGGTGCAATGCTTAGAGAAGGCGGCATTCTAGCCGATCTATCTCCAACGCTTTTAGACTTACTTGGTCTTGAAAAACCAAAAGAGATGACAGGAACATCATTGATTCAGAAATAACAAATTGATTCAAAAGGAGAGAAATAACGATGCCATACATTGTTGACGTATATGCACGCGAAGTATTAGACTCTCGCGGTAACCCAACAGTTGAAGTAGAAGTTTACACAGAATCTGGCGGCTTTGGCCGTGCACTAGTACCAAGTGGTGCCTCTACTGGTGAATATGAAGCAGTAGAACTACGTGACGGAGACAAAGACCGTTACCTTGGAAAAGGTGTTCTGACAGCTGTAAACAACGTAAACGAAATCATTGCACCAGAGCTTTTAGGCTTTGATGTAACTGAACAAGTAGCAATTGACAAAATGTTAATCGAACTTGACGGAACAGAAAACAAAGGGAAATTAGGCGCAAACGCAATCCTTGGCGTATCTATCGCTGTAGCACGTGCGGCTGCTGATTTCTTACAAATTCCACTTTACCAATACCTTGGTGGATTCAACTCCAAAACGCTTCCAGTGCCAATGATGAACATCGTCAACGGCGGAGAGCATGCGGATAACAACGTAGACATTCAAGAATTCATGATTATGCCTGTAGGTGCACCTAACTTCCGTGAAGCACTTCGCATGGGCGCACAAATCTTCCATAGCCTGAAATCTGTATTAAGTGCAAAAGGCTTAAACACAGCTGTAGGTGACGAAGGTGGATTCGCTCCAAACCTTGGTTCTAACGAAGAAGCACTTCAAACAATCGTTGAAGCGATTGAAAAAGCTGGTTTCAAACCAGGTGAAGAAGTGAAACTTGCAATGGATGCTGCATCTTCTGAGTTCTACAACAAAGAAGACGGTAAATATCATTTATCAGGCGAAGGTGTTGTGAAAACATCTGCTGAAATGGTTGACTGGTATGAAGATATGGTATCGAAATACCCAATCATCTCGATCGAAGACGGCCTTGATGAAAACGACTGGGAAGGTCACAAACTATTAACTGAGCGTCTTGGCAGCAAGGTTCAGCTAGTAGGAGATGACTTGTTTGTGACAAACACGAAGAAGCTTTCTGAAGGAATCAAAAACGGCGTTGGTAACTCAATCCTAATCAAAGTAAACCAAATCGGTACATTAACTGAAACATTTGATGCAATCGAAATGGCAAAACGTGCAGGATACACAGCTGTTATCTCTCACCGCTCTGGTGAAACAGAAGACAGCACAATTGCAGACATCGCTGTTGCAACAAACGCTGGACAAATCAAAACAGGTGCTCCGTCTCGTACGGACCGTGTGGCGAAATACAACCAATTACTTCGCATCGAAGATCAATTGGCTGAAACAGCACAATATCATGGCATTGCAACATTCTATAACTTGAATAAATAATGCCAGCAACGCGCTGCGTTCCGCTCTTATAAAAGAGTGGGCGCAGCGTTTTTTTTTGTTGAATGAGATCCCGCAGCTGTTTCAATAGTCACATCCTATTTTTGTAAAAAGTCATCCTTCAGTCAGAGGGAAAGTGAGAAGATCCACCATTTATAAGCAATAGATCATGAAAAATCGACTAAAAATATGATCTGAAATGAACTTATGCTTTCTGTAAGGGGGTGGTATCATTTTACATATATTAGGGGGTGATGAGATGCTGAATCCTTTTAGCCTTCGTTTTCCAGTAGGTGTGTATATGTATATTCTCCACCTACTGGCGGCATATGATGAAAGGAAGCAACGAATTCTAACTTCTAAGAATGTACAGAAAAACGCATTTTGGATTTATGTCCTTGCCGCTATATTGGGCATTATTTCACTTGGAGCATTGATTTGGGCATGTAAGACCTTTGGACAGGGCTCCAAATTTTTAGGAGAGTTCAAATTATTAGGCATGTACGTTAAAATCCAATGCGGGTTCTAACAGGGATGAGAACAGATGCAAGGTCATCTGTTCCATCTGAAACAAACGGAGGGATATGATGCTGACATTACAATTACAAGAAAAAACGTATAGCCGCACCTTCTCTCTCCGCCATATACAAATGAACGTGGAGAAAGGCCAGATGATGCTTCTTTTAGGGCATAATGGTGCAGGAAAGACAACGATGATTCAAGCTATGTTTGGGCTGACGCCATTTACTGGCTACGTTTCCTTACATGGTGCACAGCTGAACCTTCAATCCTCAGCACATATTTCCCTGTTGAAAAAACATGTTTCCTATATTCCTGACGATCATGCGTTGTTCGATTATTTAACACCGAGGGAATACTTTCAATTACTTCAGCTGCCACATGAGCAAGATGTCACTCGAGAAGAGACATTCACCGATTTGTTTGAGCTGAGTCCGTATATGGATCAGCCAATCGCTCAGCTGTCCCATGGCAATCAAAAGAAAACACAGATCATTTCGCAGCTTCTCAGACCGTGTGATTATTATGTGTTCGACGAGCCAACGAACGGACTTGATCCAGATATGATGATCATCTTAAAAAAGGTGCTCATGAAGCTGAGAGATCAAGGCGCTGGCATCTTGATTTCAACTCATCATTTGAGTTTTGGTGATACATTATATGATCATCTCATGATCTTAAGAAATGGTGACGTCAAGCTGAATATGTCCCGCCAAGAAACGAATGAGACATTTCCTCATCAGGCACTTGAAGAGATTTATAAAGAAGTAAATCGAGATTACTATATGCAGGTGGAGAGGTTACTCAATGATTTGGACACGACACGTTCTTCATAAAATAGAGTGGGGCATGCTGACAACGAAAGGAAAGCAGCTTGGAAAAAAGTATCCTTTGCAGCTGCTCGCAGCCGCCGTTTTTCTCTTGCTCATCTATGCGATATACGTTGTCATCAGCCTGCGCTTTTACATGCAGGCAGGTGAAAGTGAGCCAGCTGCGCTATATCTCCAATTTGTCAAAATGTCGCTCTTACTATTAGGAGCAGGGATTGTGTTATCCCGCAATAAACTGAAGCGCCAAGAATATCAATTCTACTTTTTGAACAGTGCCATACAAAGTGTACCCTTTGTCCTTTGTGCGTATTTCTTTCCAGTGCTTTTTTGCTTCCTCATGGCTGGACTGCTTTTTTTACCGATTGTATTAGGTCTTTTTATCACAGGTGTCACCCCATCTCTGTATTGGATCATCGTTGTCTGCATCACATGCGGCATATTGGCACTTTATACGCTCTCTTCATGGATGCTAATGAGGATCGGTGTAAGTTATTTCGTATCAAAAACAAAGGAGCATTTACTGCTACAAACAATCGGCTTTGCGACACTTCAAGTACTCATATTTCTTCTTTTTCAAAAAGCAGTGGAGATGATCCATGTATGGCCGGCTGTCTATCTGACGTTGCTGGTAATTCTTCTAAGCTCTGGCTGGCTATGGGTAAAGGGCTTAGCAGCTTGCTATGTTCATCAAATGTTTTTGCAGCTGAAAACAGAGGTAAAGTCATTTTCTTACCAGAAAATTAGGACGTACTCTTCCTTTCTGACGCATGTGCGGCAGGAAATGGTCTATTTCATCCGATCAACTGTTTTTAAAGAACAAGGCATTTTGTTCCTCTTTCTCGTTTGTTTGACGATTGGGCTGCCATTTGTTTTTACACCGGAAGAAACTGGCTGGCTGTATGCCTTTATTGTGCAGTTTGCGTTAAAGGAAATATTGATCATGCTTCCGCTGATGATTGGCAAAGAATATCATATCAATCAACGGGCCATCTTTATGTTAAATACATCAAAGGGTGCGTATATATTGCCAAGAATTTTATTTTATTACACAATCAATTTACTCATTTATTTTGTGTATATTGGCCTTGCTTATTTGGTGATCGGTATTGAAAGTGAAGGTCATGGCTTGGCGAGTTTGTCCATTTTATTCATGACCGTCATGGCAGCCTGTACGGGGTTTGTCGTGAAAATCAGTGATTTTAATAAACTGTTTGTCATCGTGATGATGATTGCTGTATTCAGCTTCATCGATATGCTTTTATTAGAGTGGCTGTCAGCTCATATGTTTCTTCTTGCCACCGCTTATCTGCTTGGGTCACTTACCTTTTTCAGTTGTATATATGCTGTGATGTTAAAAAGGCCGATATTGCGATGATGGGGCTTGTCATTAGTTTACTAGCGGTTGTGCTCATTCATGAACTCGGTCATATGCTGATGATCATGGTGTGTAACAAAGTCGAAAAAAGGCCGCTCTTTGATTTTGTGGTAACGATTGATTGGAAGCATGTGGCGATCGTCCATGAGACATTTGCCCGGCCGAGCTTTAATCTGATGGTGGCACTTGCAGGTCCGCTGTTTCCGGTACTCTGCTCAATTGTGCTTTTATTAACGTGGAAGCATTCGGTGAGTCATCAGCTGCTGTTTTTTTCTTTACTGAACACTGTGATGCTGCATCCAGCTTGCCCAGACGGGAAAAATATCACAGTCAGTTTAAAAGAGATGAAGGAGAGAAAGAGATGATCAAAGTATTTCATTCGTTTTCTAGCGGCTTAACACTTGCGATGCTGTATATATTTGCTGTGTTTATGACCCCTGTCTTTTTACTACTGCTAGAGGTCAATCATATCGAATCAAGTCCAACGCTGTTTGGTATGCCATTTTATATTATGAAAATTGAAGAGTATCAATTCAGCTCTGAGGCGACGCTTTTTGGATGCGTTGTCTGCTTTTTAGCCGGCGCTGTGCTTTACTTTTTCATTCAATATGTGATTCATGCTATGAAGAAACGAAGAGCATAAAAAAAGCAGGCTGAACAAATAGTCAGTCTGCTTGAAATGTAAGTGACAGCCGTACCATATCTATACACTGAATCCCGTTTTCATAAATTGGTTCATCATAATGCTTAAGGAAGAAATCACGATCGATCGACGTTAGGCGGAAGCCGCATTTTTGATAAAGTGCGAGCTGCTGAATACTCGAGTTGCCTGTGCCGATTTCAATCGTATGAAAACCAGCAGCTTTCGCTTCAGCGATTGCATGGCGGATCAGCTGCTTCCCAATTCCCCTTCCTTGCCATGACTCCTTCACAGCCACATTCATGATTTCCACTGAATGCTGAGAGAGCGATGATAGCACATAGACACCAATCACATCATCTTCATGAAAAGCCGCATAACAAGAACCGGATTGTACATAAGCAAGAACCTTTTCCTTTGAAGGATCAGCTAATAGTAAAAGATCCATTGGGAGAGATTCATCATGAGATAATCGCCGAATCTGTATCACATTTTTTCATCCTTTCTATTCTTTAATATACCCTTGTTTCACGCCCCAATCGTATTGGTCCTGTACCCACTGTGAGGGAGGATGATGAGTGACATTCGGGTCTTTTTTGACAGTTGGTTTCCTTGTAGACTGAGCGGTCTGCTTATTTGCTTGAGCAGTGGCTTTTGCTGCTGCCAGCTCTTTTTGAAGCTGGTCGACTTTTATCTCAAGCGCTTTACGCTGTTTGACCTCTTTTTCATAGGCTTTCTTTTCTTTTTTGAGCTTTTTTGTGACGGTGGCTATTTGCTTTTTTTGTTCATCGTTTTTATGCTTCATATCTGTTTGATCTGATGTTAACTGCGAGAGCTTCAGATCGCTCGTTTTGCTTTCTTGCTGATGTGTTTTCTCTGCTTTTACGATGGTCTGCTGCTGCCCAACAATCCAGCCACCTAAGGCAATAACTGCTACAGAAAGAAGAATGATCGTCATTGTTTTCTTCATGTGTGAACCCCTTTCTTTAAACCATTATTATCATCGGTTAAAGATATACAGGTTTTAACATCACAAGGGAATATTCACATCAGAATGGCAGACACTATGCAAAAAGGAGGGTGTCTGTTGATTTCCTTTATGATTCATGTTGTCGTCTCATTATTTGCTGTATCAAACCCCATAGGAAACGTACCTCTTTTCATCACCTTAACAGAGGGCTATACAGAGAAAGAGCGCTCCCAGACAGCCAAAAAAGCCATCGTGGTCTCTTTTATTATTTTGATTGCCTTTCTATTGGCAGGCAGGCTCATTTTCAAACTGTTTGGAATTGATATTCATGCACTTCGCATCGCTGGCGGTATTTTTATTTTTGGTATCGCTTACAATTTACTGAATGCAAAAGAATCACACGTCCAAAATCCTCATTCGGAGGAAAAGGCAGAAAGCAAAGAGAAGGCAGATATCTCCGTTACGCCGCTCGCCATTCCGATCATCGCTGGTCCCGGTACAATCGCTACAGTGATGAGTTTAACCCCGGGAAGTCAAGGGATGCTCCACATGTTTGCGATTCTAATCGGCATTGTCATCGTTCTTGCCATGACGTATTATGCCTTTCATTATTCAAGTTTTATTATGAGAAAAATGGGGAAAACAGAGATGAATGTCGTGACGCGTTTGATGGGATTAATTCTGGCTGTAGTGGCAGTTGAAATGATCGGCGCAGGCTTAAAAGGGATGTTTCCGATGTTTATGTCATAAGTGTATATAAAAAAGCTGTTTTTTTCTACAATGATGTAAAATAAAACAGCTTTTTTTAAGGTTTCGGCACATGCTTAAATACTTCTTCACTTTCAAAGAACTCAATTAAGCGGCTAATCCAATCATAGTAATCAAGACTTTCCTTGATTTCTGAAAGAAGCAGATTGATTTTATCCTCTGTTTCTTCTGGTAAATCTTTCTGTTCAAGCAGCTCTTGCAATTCCTTGCACGTTTTCTTATGTGCTTTACGGTTTTTACTGACAACACGTGTCCAATTGGCTGCAAACAATGAAATAAACGTTTGGTATTGATCTTGCTCAACGTCATAAAGATCTTTACGTATTCCTTTTTCATAAACCTTTTCCGCAATATTTAAATCGAGCATTTCTCGAACGACTTGACTCATCCTCGTTTTGCTCATGCCGGTCGCCTCTGATAGCTCTTCCAGCGTCATTGGTTTACGGTTCATGTGAATGATACCAAGCACTCTACCCACTGTAGAAGAAAGACCAAAGGCATTCATGTTCTCTGCAGCTTTTTCAATATAATGATCCTGTGCTTTTTGAATGGCGCCTAGCGCTTGCTTGTCCACTCCCCGCTTCATCCCTTCACGACTGACAATTTGTAACACAATATATCATATACCTGTTTGTTGATGAAAACAATAAATATTGAGTAATTGCTAGTAATTTGGAGGAAAAAGGAGAGATATCTAGATATTACGGCGTTAACTGAAAATTTTATATAAATGTTATGCAATACAAACACATCATAAACTTTTTATTTTATAAAGTTTGCACTATAATTAATAAGGTGTAAATTTTCTGAATATATAGATCCAACTAATTGGAGGTGTCTCATTTGCTGAAACTAGAGAATGTATCTAAGACGTATAAAGGCGGAAAAAAAGCTGTCAAAAATATTGATTTAGACATAGCAAAAGGAGAATTTATTTGTTTTATTGGACCGAGTGGCTGTGGTAAGACCACAACCATGAAGATGATCAACCGACTCATCGAACCTTCCTCAGGAAATATTTTTATCGAGGGAGAAAATATCATGAAAAAAGATCCAGTTCAATTAAGAAGAGAAATCGGTTATGTGATTCAGCAAATTGGACTGTTCCCCCATATGACCATCGCGCAAAACATCTCACTTGTGCCGAAGCTCTTAAAATGGCCGGAAGAAAAACGGAAGGAACGAGCACGCGAACTGTTGAAGCTCGTCGACATGGGCCCAGAATTTTTAGAGCGCTATCCTCATGAACTCAGTGGAGGACAGCAGCAGCGCATCGGAGTTCTTCGCGCACTGGCAGCAGAACCCCCTCTGATCCTCATGGATGAACCATTTGGTGCACTTGATCCAATTACACGAGATACATTGCAGGAAGAATTTAAGAAGCTGCAAAAAACGTTAAATAAAACCATCGTATTCGTCACACATGACATGGATGAAGCAATTAAACTGGCTGACCGAATTGTGATTTTAAAAGATGGAGAGATTGTTCAAGTAGGCACACCAGAAGATATTTTGCGTAACCCAGCCAACGAGTTCGTTGAAGAATTCATCGGAAAAGAACGCCTGCTTCAGTCAAATCCGAATATGGAACGTGTAGAACAAATGATGAACACGTCACCAGTCACCATTACAGTCGAACAAACGTTGACTGATGCCATCTATATCATGAGAGAAAAGCGGGTCGATTCCTTGCTTGTAGTAGATGAACATGATGTGTTAAAAGGCTATATCGATATTGAAACAATTGATGCGAACCGCAGAAAAGCGGCTTTCGTTGGTGAGATCTTAAATACAGAGTTCTATACTGTACAAGAAGGCGCACTTCTCAGAGACACCGTTCGGAAAATCTTAATACGCGGTATTAAATATGTACCGGTTGTCGATGCCAAAGGGCATTTAAAAGGCATTGTGACACGGGCAAGTCTTGTAGATGTTGTGTACGACTCCATTTGGGGAGACGATACGCCAGCGTCTGCCATTGAAATGAACTAAGGGAGGTGGACACATGGATCAAATCATCGATTTTCTAGAGAAAAATGGTGGGGAACTCCTCACAAAAATGTGGGAGCATTTATATATTTCCTTAATTGCTGTCGTGCTAGGAATTATCGTTGCCGTTCCTTTAGGCGTCGTTCTCACGCGAATGAAACGAGGCGCAGGTTTTGTCATCGGTGTCGTGAATATCTTTCAAACACTCCCTAGTTTAGCGATTCTTGCATTTTTTATTCCTATTTTGGGGGTTGGGAAAATACCTGCAATCGTTGCTCTCTTTTTCTATTCGGTATTGCCTATTTTGAGAAATACGTATGCCGGCGTCCAAGGTGTGAACAAAAATCTGCTTGAATCCGGTAAAGGGATCGGCATGACGACATGGGAACAAATTCGTCTCGTGGAACTTCCACTTGCTGTACCGATCATTATGGCAGGTGTCCGAACGTCAACGATTTATTTAATTGGCTGGACAACACTTGCTGCTTTTATCGGTGGAGGCGGTCTTGGTGACTACATTTTGATTGGACTTCAGCTATACCAGCCGGAATACATTATTGCAGGTGCCATCCCAGTCACCATTTTAGCGGTCATCATTGACTTTACATTGATGAAGCTGGAGAAAAAAGTAACACCAGAAGGCTTAAAAGGATTGAAGGAAGTTTCATAAGGAGTTGGCTTATGTGAAGAATCGAAAAACAAAATGGATCAGCGCACTGCTTGCTGGATGCTTGCTATTGATAAGCGGCTGTTCACTTCCTGGACTAGCCGGCTCCTCAGGCAATACGCTGCGGGTGGGAGCACAAAACTTTACCGAATCAGAAATCATGGCCTATATGGTTAGCGAGATCATCGAACATTACACTGATAAAAAGACAACCATTGTGAAAAACTTAGGCTCTAATACCGTACAGCAGAAAGCAATGGAAAATGGGGATATCGACATTTCTGCGACAAGATATACAGGGACAGATTTGACGAGTACGCTTGGAATGGATGCGGAAAAAGACCCGGAGCGTGCAATGGAAATCGTCCAAAAAGAATTTAAGAAACGCTATGATTACAAATGGTTTGATTCCTATGGCTTTGACAATACGTATGCCTTTGCCGTGACGCAAAAGATGGCGAAGGAAAACAAGTTAGAAACGGTCTCTGACTTGAAAAAGAATGCGAAGAATTACCGGTTCGGTGTCGATAATATATGGCTCAAAAAGAAAGGCGACGGTTATGAAGGATTCGTGAAAACATACGGAATTGAATTTGGAAGCACGTATCCAATGCAGATTGGTTTAGTGTACGATGCATTAAAAAATGAAAAAATGGATATTGTGCTTGCCTATTCAACAGATGGGCGAATCAAAGCCTATAACCTCAAAATTTTAAAAGATGATAAGCGGTTTTTCCCGCCATATGATGCATCGCCCGTTGTCCCGAAAAAAGTTTTAAAAGAGAACCCAGGGCTTGATAAGGTGATCAACAGACTGATCGGAAAAATTAATACAGAACAAATGCAAGAGCTGAACTATCAAGTCGACGGAGAGCTTCAAGAACCAGCCACCGTTGCGAAGAATTTCCTGAAAAAGCACAATTACTTTGAGTAAGATGGGGAGGTGTCACGGCTGATGGACACACTGCAGCAATTATGGACGTATTATCAGCAGAACGGTTCATATGTGTTAGAAGAATTTTATCGGCATTTTCTCATGTCAGCGTATGGGGTGCTGTTTGCGGCAATAGTCGGAATTCCAGTAGGCATCTTTGTGGCGCATTACCGTAAGCTAAGCAATTGGATCTTCGCCATTACCAACGTCATTCAAACCATACCGGCGTTAGCAATGCTTTCCGTGTTGATGCTCGTGTTAGGACTTGGCGCAAATACAGTCATCATATCACTCTTTCTGTATTCGCTGTTGCCGATCATCCGCAACACGTATACAGGGATTGTCAGCATTGAACATGCTTATTTAGAATCGGGTAAAGCGATGGGCATGACGAAATGGCAAGTGCTGAGAATGGTTGAATTACCGCTTGCTTTATCGGTTATTATGGCTGGTTTAAGAACTGCACTGGTCATCGCTATCGGCATTACAGCGATTGGGACATTTGTTGGCGCGGGAGGTCTAGGTGATATCATCATCAGAGGATCAAACGCCACAAACGGAACAGCCATCATTTTAGCAGGTGCTATTCCAACTGCACTCATGGCCATTATCGCTGACCTAGTCATGGGCTGGCTCGAACGCTATTTAAGCCCAACGAACAAGAAAAAAGAAAGAAAAGCATTAGCTGAAAAAAACATGACATCTGCTTAAGCGGTTGAAAAGACAAAACCTCCCTTACATCTGTAAGGGAGGTAGTTTTATGATGATCAGGCAGTTCACATGCGGGTATTTTATGATTCAAGCGTGATCCATTCAGTAGACCACTTCGAAATTTCCTCAAAAACGGGTGCAAGGGAACGCCCCATATCAGTTAAAGAATACTCAATACGCACGGGTGTTTCAGCAAAAACCTCCCGTTTTACAATGCCTGCTGCTTCCAGCTCTTTTAATCTCTCAGATAATACTCTTCCGCTTAAATTTGTCAGAGCGGCCTCAATTTCACCAAAGCGCTGCGGACTTGAGAGAAGCTGAAAAACAATCAGTGCAACCCAGCGTTTACTCAATAACTCAACTGCTTTTTCAAACCGCGGGCACATGTCAGATTGATTCATCTTTCTTCACTCCAATCTGAACCCATTATACCGTAAATTTGTCATAAATCAGCTCAAAAAGCTTGTTAATGATCAAAACATTCTATGATGACGAACGGCTGTTTAATATAAATAACAGATAGCGGTTAAGATCTTCTATTTCTTTTTTCGAAAGAGTTGACCAAATGTCTCCATCAAATAGCTCGAGATCACCAAGTTCATATTGCGCTGCGGCTTCCTTTATTTTGGATAATGCCGTTTCCTCTTCCTTCAGCTGATGGACAGAAGAGGCTTCCTCAATATAGCCCGCAGCCTGCATCATTTCCTCATAAGGAACCTTTAATGCAACGGCTAGTTTTTTTATCGTAGGAGGCTTCGGAATGCCGCGTTTCCCATTTTCAATACGAGAAATACCAGCAGCACTGACTTCTGAATACATCGCTAATTGGTTCACTGACAGCTTCTTTTCCTCACGTAATGCTCTTAAGTATGCACCAAAGTTCATCAAGGCAAAACCTCACATGGTTATAGATTAGATATATCTATTTTACTTGATTTGTTGACTATTGGCAACAAGTATACCATGAAAATATTGACATTAGTTAATAGTGAATGTATCTTAGGGTTATGCCCCGCTATTTGTTCGTCTTTTTTTGGTTGATGAGCGTGAGAAAGTATTCATTCAGCTGGCTGATGTCTTGTGCGGATAGCCTTTCCCATAGGTCTCCGTCAAAAATGGGAAGATGTTCTACATCCTTTTGAAGCGCCGTTTGATAGATTTTCAACATGGATTCATATTTTGGTTTCATTTCATGAACTTGTTCCTGTTCAATATGACCGGCAAGCAGCATTAAATCCTCATAAGGCACCTTCAAGGCGTGTGCTAATTTTTTTATGGTTAAAGGCTTCGGCACACCACGCTTTCCATTTTCGATACGAGAAATACCAGCAGCGCTTACACCTGAATACATGGCGAGTTGATTGACAGACATTTTTCTATTTTCTCTTAAAATGCGTAATTGTTCACCAAAGTGATTCATGACATCGAACCTCACATTTCAGTATATGACTTATTTTAGTATGATCATTGACCAAAGGAAATAGCAGAGGGGTAAAAGTGTTGACTTAAGTTAATGAATCTGTTTCATGTGAGCACCTACACGTTGTACATATTGATTCCATAGGAGGTTGTAATGATGGTTGAAAAGATTCAGATCAGACGGACTTATGTCATGCAGTATATGATCGAAAACGATATGTCTTTAAATCAGCTCGCTGATGAAATTGGCATTTCTCCTGCCACACTCAGCAGGGTATTAAATGGTCATCGGAAACCAGGCCAGCTTGTCATTGGCAAAATGATTCATTACTTTGATAAAAAATTTGAAGATCTATTTTACTATGAAAATGTTGACAAAAGTCAATGAATGAAATGATCAAGGAGGCAATGTCGTTGAAAAGAACTGGGATGGTCAGACATATTGATTCACTAGGCAGAATTGTTCTGCCTTCAGAAATGCGCAAGGTACTCAATATTAAAGAAGAGCAGCTTTTAGAAATTTTCATTGAAGATCAAACTATTATGCTGAAAAAATATGATGCAGATAAGAGTTGCCTGTTAACTGGACAAGTGACGAAGTATAACAAAAGCTATGGAAATGGGAAAGTGATGCTGAGTCCTGAAGGAGCTGAACGTTTGTTAGTAGAATTAAAACAGCTATTGAAAGAAGAAGCAACCCGTTAAAAACGTGTTTTTAACCGAAAATTGCATATAAAAAATGCTGTATACTACTCTTTGGAATGAAATTGAATCAAAATAACGATTAAAGTCGAGAATATAGAGGGAATCTTTATTTTGATGTTTCGTGACATGCACCTTGTTTTCATGTAAAATAAAGTTATGTGTACCAGTTTGTCTGGAGGTGTTTTCATGCACGCATTTGTTATCACATTACTCGTAATTGTCAGTATCGCACTTATCATCGTTGTATTGTTACAATCTAGTAAAAGTGCTGGACTGTCAGGCGCTATTTCAGGTGGAGCCGAGCAGCTTTTCGGTAAGCAAAAAGCGAGAGGTCTTGACTTGATACTTCACCGTTTAACGGTTATTTTGTCAGTGCTTTTCTTCATCTTAACACTTGCATTGGCATATTTAGGCGTATAAAGCGCGAGTAACAGAAGGTCTGATCTTTTTTCAGACCTTTTTTTATTATCAGCACTCTTTTGTGTTTGTTTCATACATACAAGTGGAAAATATAAACCATATCGGAAGGAAAGGAAGTCACATCATGAAAGTTGTTACACCAAAACCATTTACGTTTAAAGGTGGAGAAAAGGCGGTGCTTCTACTTCACGGTTTTACTGGGAATACAGCCGATGTTCGAATGCTAGGCCGTTATTTGAACGAAAGAGGGTATACGTGTCATGCACCACAATATAAAGGACACGGCGTGCCGCCAGAAGAGCTTGTCCATTTTGGACCGGATGACTGGTGGAAGGATGTAGAAGAAGGCTATCAATTCTTAAAAGATGAAGGCTATGAGGAAATTGCGGTTTGCGGCCTATCCCTCGGAGGAGTTTTTTCATTGAAATTAGGTTACACTGTACCTGTAAAGGGAATTGTACCTATGTGTGCACCTATGTACATAAAAAGTGAAGAAGTCATGTACCAGGGTGTACTAGAATATGCCCGTAACTATAAGAAATTCGAGGGTAAGTCAGAGGAGCAAATTGAACAGGAAATGGAAGAGTTCAAGAAAACGCCAATGGATACACTGAGAAGCCTGCAAGAACTGATTGCAGATGTTAGAAATAATGTCGACATGATTTATTCACCTACTTTTGTTGTTCAGGCACGTCACGATCATATGATTAATACAGACAGTGCGAATATCATTTACAACGAAGTAGAGACAGATCAAAAGCATTTGAAATGGTATGAAGAATCAGGCCATGCGATCACGCTTGATAAAGAGCGCGAGAAGGTTCATCAGGATGTATATGCATTCTTAGAATCACTTCATTGGTCAGTTTAAATATATAGGGGGTTAGAGTGTGCAAAAAGAAGAATTTATGAATGAATTACTCGCTTTTATGAAAGATGAAGCGTATAAACCGTTAACCGTTCAAGAGCTGGAAGTGATGATGGAGATTACCAATCCAGATGATTATAAAGAGCTCGTCAAAGCACTTGTGATGCTGGAAGATCAAGGACTCATCGTTCGCACGCGCAGCGATCGCTACGGTGTACCGGAAAAAATGAACTTGGTAAAAGGAAAGCTGTCTGCTCATGCAAAAGGCTTTGCATTTGTGACACCAGAAGAGTTTGGACAGGATGATATTTTCATTCCGCCTAATGAGCTAGGCACAGCGATGAATGGTGATACGGTCATGGTTCGTGTCAGCCACAAATCAAACGGCACAAAAAAAGAAGGGACTGTCATCCGAATTCTGGAGCGTAATACTCAGACGGTTGTCGGTACCTATACAGAAACGAAAAGCTTTGGCTTTGTCATTCCTGATGATAAAAAAATCACAACCGATATCTTCATCCCGAAATCCGCTAAAAATGGAGCGGTCGAAGGGCATAAAGTTGTCGTGACGCTGACTAGCTACCCAGAAGGAAGAATGAGTGCAGAGGGCGAAGTCACTGAAATCCTTGGTCATAAAAATGACCCTGGCATTGATATACTATCAATCATTCATAAACACGGCCTGCCAGGTGAGTTCCCAGAAGAAGCGCTCCAGCAGGCAGTAGACACACCTGAAACGATTGATGAAAAAGACCTAGAAGGCAGACGTGACTTACGCAATGAAACGATTGTAACCATTGACGGAGCAGATGCGAAGGACTTAGATGATGCCGTTACGGTGCAAAAGCTGGATGATGGCAAATATAAGCTAGGGGTGCATATTGCAGATGTCTCTCATTATGTCACAGAGAACTCTCCGATTGATCAGGAAGCTTATGAGCGTGGAACGAGTGTATATCTCGTAGACCGCGTCATTCCGATGATCCCGCACCGCCTGTCAAACGGTATTTGCTCGTTGAATCCGAAGGTCGATCGTCTCACGCTGTCTTGTGAAATGGTTATTGATCGAAATGGGAAGGTCGTCAAACACGAGATTTTCCAAAGTGTGATCAAAACGACGGAAAGAATGACCTATACTGATGTGAATAAGATTTTAGTCGATCAAGACGAGGAGCTTATAGACAAATACGAGCCGCTCGTCCCAATGTTCCAAGAGATGGAGAAGCTTGCAGAGATCCTTCGCGACAAACGGATGGAGCGCGGGGCAGTAGACTTTGACTTCAAGGAAGCAAAAGTACTTGTAGATGATGAAGGCGCAGCAAAAGACGTTGTCGTTCGCGAGCGTTCAGTCGCAGAGAAATTAATTGAAGAATTCATGCTTGTTGCTAACGAAACAGTTGCAGAGCATTTCCACTGGTTGAATGTACCTTTCATTTATCGGATTCACGAAGAACCAAATCCTGAGAAGCTTCAGCGCTTTTTAGAGTTCGTGACAACGTTTGGTTACATTGTGAAAGGAACGTCGACAAACATCCATCCACGTGCACTTCAAAGTGTACTTGATGCTGTGAGGGATCAACCAGAAGAAGTTGTGATTCAAACTGTCATGCTTCGTTCGATGAAACAGGCGAAATATGATCCAGAAAGCATCGGCCATTTTGGTTTATCAACGGAATTCTATACACATTTCACATCACCGATCCGCCGTTATCCGGATTTAATCGTGCATAGACTAATTAGAACCTATTTGATTCAGAAAAAGACAGACGAAGCAACTCTAGAAAAGTGGGGTCAGCTGCTTCCTGAAATTGCAGATCATGCGTCTACAATGGAGCGCCGCTCAGTTGATGCAGAGCGTGAAACAGATGATCTCAAGAAGGCAGAATTTATGCTTGATAAAATCGGTGAAGAGTTTGATGGCATGATTAGTTCCGTGACGAACTTCGGACTATTTGTTGAACTGCCGAATACAATTGAAGGTCTTGTTCATGTCAGCTACATGACAGACGACTACTATCGCTTTGATGAGCAGCACTTTGCCATGATCGGTGAACGCACAGGAAATGTCTACCGTATCGGTGATGAAATCACAGTCAAAGTGGTGAATGTCAATAAAGATGAGCACTCGATTGATTTTGAAATCGTCGGCATGAAAGGCACCCGCCGTAAATCGCCGAAAGATTTTAAGTTTAAAAAACGAACAGATTCACCAGCGAAAAAAGGGCACGGAGGCCAAAATGCCTCTGGGGATAAAGCCAAAGAGGATAAAGGCGGAAGTGACTGGTTCACAGGCCGTAAGAAGAAGAAAAAGAAAAAACGCGTATTTGATAACGCACCAAAACAAAAGCGTAAAAAGAAAAAGTAACGTGACAAAAAGCAAATAGGGCATCACGCTCTATTTGCTTTTTGACCACATAGCGTCAGCGTTGTCTAAAGCTGGATTGTTTGATAAAATAATCCGTACGATTTGGACCGTGTTTGTGTCAAAAGGAGGGTGTACGCCAATGCCAAAGGGAGAGGGAAAGGTTGTTTCCCAAAACAAAAAAGCAAATCATGACTATTTTATTGAAGAAACGTATGAAGCCGGCCTTGTGTTACAAGGAACTGAGATCAAATCGATTCGTGCAGGAAAAGTGAATTTAAAAGATTCCTTTGCCAAAATCGAACGAGGAGAAGTGTTCCTTCACAACATGCACGTGAGCCCATACGAGCAGGGGAACCGTTATAACCATGATCCGCTGAGAACGAGAAAGCTGCTGCTTCATCGCAAGCAAATCAGTAAATTGATTGGTGCGACAAAGGAAGAGGGCTACTCACTCGTGCCTCTGAAACTCTATTTAAAAAATGGCTTTGCCAAAGTGTTGATCGGAATTGGTAAAGGGAAAAAGAAATACGATAAACGTGAAGATCTGAAGAAAAAAGATGCAAAACGCGAAATCGACCGTGCCTTCCGTGATCGACAAAAGCAATTCTAGCCTGATGCAGATGGCTTGCTGAGAGCGGAAGCATTATGCTACAATATGTTATGCAGTAAACAATCACCGCTTTTCTTACAGAAACCACCAGTTGTTTCAAGCGATAAGATTGTTATAATAGTTATATACGGAAGCAGTTAAGCTGAACGTTTCCATCCCGTATATCCCTTTTACAAGGGGACGTTACGGATTCGACAGGGGCGGTTCGAGCTTGAGCTGCGAGCCGAGAGGCGATCTCGTTAACACGCACTAAATGTAACTGGCAAAACTAAAAGTTTTAACCAAAACTTAGCACTAGCTGCCTAATAAGTGCAGCGAGCTCTTCCTGACATCGCCTATGTGTCTGTGAGGAGCCCAATGAAGTAGGCTACGCTTACGTTTTCGTCTGAGGACGTAAGAAGAGATCCATCAGACTAGCTCTCCAAGCGCCCGTCAGCAGGCATGAGGCTGAGTGAACACCAAATATGTTGACTACGCTCGTAGACGCTTAAGTAATCGATGTCTCTGGACGTGGGTTCGACTCCCACCGTCTCCATCAAAACTTTTAGAATGCAGTCGTATCAAGGGTTTGAAAGCCCTTGATGCGGGTCTGGCAATATGAAAAACTGAGATTTGAATTCAAAAAGACGCTATCGATAGCGTCTTTTTTTTATGCTTTTTATTTATAATCCCTTACAAAAAATCTAAAAGAGGTATTTTTTACTAAAAAATGAGTGAATAGCTAAATATAACTATTTTTGAGCCGATGATTAAATGTAGGGATATTTAACTATAATTCCATAGATTGTTTATTGACTAATTGGATAATAGCAGAAGGAGACAAAGCTAATGTTAAACAAAGTAAAACTGAGATCACTAATTGGAGCTATGGTGATTGGGCTACTAATGGTGTTCGGCACGGCATGCGGGAACAGTGAAAAGGCAGAGAAAGAATATGTTGAATGGTACGATGAATACCGCGTCGATATCGAAGGCGCAATGCTTACATATGCAAAACGTATGATGGAGATCGAACCTGGCAGCAAAGAATGGTTCAAGTCTGTTAAAAAATCACTAGATGGCTTACAAAAAGTTGTTGATAGTGTAGAAAACAAAAAGAATGTGCCTGCCGCTTATAAAAAAGCGCATGAGTATTTACTCAAAGCAAACGCAGGGTATCAATATCTTATCGATGAAACACCAAGTTCTATCAGAACAATGAACGAAGATTCCGTTGACGCACTCGAGACGATTGAGAAAAAGGTTGACTCAGCACTAGATGAAACAAACAAAGCAGATGACGAAGTGAACAAAGTTAGAAAAGACAAAAAAGATAAGAAATGAGGAAACAGATCTTGAAAACAAATAAATCAATCATTGCAACAATCCTTTTAGTATTCGTATTAGCACTGACAACAGCGTGTGGTAAAACAGAAACATCAAGTAGCGAGTCATCAAACCAAAAACAAGAAAGCGCATCATCAAAAGAAACAACGGCTGATTTAGAAGCATACCTTGTATGGTATGATGATCATATGAACGCACTTGAAGCTGAAGCTGCAACGTATGACGATCTTATGGGTAACTCAGCCGTTGGGAATAAAAAATGGGAAGCGAAAGTCGATAAATCACTCAAACGCGCTCAGAAGCTAGTTAAAGAGGGTGACGACAAAGAAGATGTTCCGAGTAGCTTCAAAAAGGCGCACAAACACGTACTTCTTGCCGGTACTGATTATCAATACATTATTGACAACACACATGCTATGATTGCTGATTATGATATTGACCTTATGGAAGACATTTCGGTCAGCCATGACAACGTAACCGTTGATATCGGAAATGCAGATAAAGAACTTGATAAAGTTGTCTATGCAAAACATCTAAGCGGCAGCGAAAAATAAAAAAGGAATCGTCAATGAGTAAAGCAATCAACTCATCCAATAGCTATTGAAGCCGAACACAGCGGTTATGCCGCTGTGTTTTTTATAGGTTTTTTAGTGAAGATACCATTAATCTAGAATCTATTAAGAAAGCGGTGTAAAGCGATTTGTCCAAATAGATGTATTAAATGACGGCCGAGTTAAATGAAGCTTAAGGAAACGATTAGACATTGATATTTCTCTTATCACAATATGCTTCTCCCTCAGTGAAGCAAAAAAATAGTGAAAATAGGATAGGGCCTCACAAACAAAAAACAACCGAAACTTTACAAAAAAACTCCAACCAATTCAAAATCACACCTTCCCATTTGAGACGTCCTCATATATAGTTATATTAGACTAGTTCTAAATAACTGAAATTGGGGCGTTTACATGGATTCGATTGTTTTACATTTTATTGTGATCATGAGTGTTTCTGGCATTCTGTCCGTGATATTATCAATCATTGCTCATGCGAACCGCCACCGGTATATTGGCTGTCAATTGTTTATGTACATGTCTGGAGCAACTGCGATTTATATCTTTGGGCACACATTTGAATTATTGGCAAGTACACCTGGGGAGATTATGTTCTGGGTTTGTTTTCAATACATAGGTCTTCCGTTCATTGCGCCATTCAGTCTGATGATTGTGCTGCAATTTACGGGATTCCATCAATATTTCACAAAGCGCCGCGTGCTTCTCATCTTACTGATTCCAACTCTCACCACCATTATGGTGTTCACCAACTCTTTTCATTCACTCTTTTATCGAAGCATCACGATGAATCCAGTAGACGGATTTTTATTGGCTGACTTTACGATTGGCTATTGGTATATCATTCATGGCGTCTATACATTTGGCTGTTCGATGCTCGCTATTTTTATGCTGGTTTGGTTTTTGCGTGTTACAAAAAAAGAGTATTTAAAGCAGATCCTTATTTTGCTAGTGGGCATGTTACTGCCAATCACGACATCTTTTATCTATTTATTAGGCGTGACACCTCTTCATATTGACCCGGTCCCTGTGGTGATGTTTTTAACCAATGCGCTCTACTTATGGGCGATTATGTCGTTCCAGCTCTTTAAGCTCTCTCCCATTGCGATGGAGCGTGTGTTTGAGCATATGTCTGAAGGGGTTCTCATTTTAGATCGATACCGGACACTCATAGATTACAACCCCGCTGCTGCATCGATCATTCCAGCACTTTCTAATAAAAAGGGGATTGGCTATAAAATAGACGATATTTTCTCAGGGATCATCAAAGATACCGCGTTCTTCCAGTGGCTGCGTTCTCCGCAGGATCATTCGCAATATGATTTAATGTGGAAAAAGGAAGAAGATCAGTCCAGCTATTATCTTCTGACCGCTTCATCGTTATTTAATAGAAGAGGAGAGATCGAGGGCAGGCAAATTGTGATCAGTGATGTAACAGAGCAGCGTTTGCTGCAGGAAGAGCTGGAGCGTCGTGCGTATATTGATGGATTGACGAATATCTTCAATCGGTCTTCATTTATTGAACGAACGCAGATGATCCTGGAAGAGGATTCGCAAGATACGGCTGTTATGCTGTTTGATATTGATTTCTTTAAACAAATCAATGACACACACGGACATCATATTGGAGACGAGGCACTGCGTCATGTTGTCACCATTTGTCAGCAGCATTTACAAATGGACGATTTATTCGGACGATATGGCGGAGAAGAGTTTGCTATTTGTCTGCCGCATCATTCCTTTGAAGAGGCATGTCATATTGCGGAGCAAATTAGACATTCGTTTGAGACGAGTTTCTTTGAGACTGATGAGGAAAAAGTGCAAGTGACAGCGAGCTTTGGAATTGCTCATACAGCTTATGATCCCAATGTATTAGAAACTCTTCTATTTGAAGCGGACCAGGCCTTGTATATGTCAAAACGCCAAGGACGGAACCGGATTTATGCGTCCACTGGAGCGGACTATATGCTGTATGAAGAGCATGATCAGCCGCCGGCTTCTCATTGACGGTTGTCCTGACATTCGATATGATAAACATAACATTTGAACGGTTTCCTAAAGGGGAGTAGCTTTTACGGTTTGGTCGTCATTACAGAAGCAGCGATTGCTTCTCGGCCATTCCGGCATGAACAATGTTAGCCAGACCTTTGCCTATCACACATGAGGCAAAGGTCTGGCTATTTTTAAGGTCTTTTTAAGTCTGTGTGATAGGGAAGCTGAACAAATGATGCTTTTAATCCCACAGATGAAAGGATGATCGATCTTGAAAAAATATGTGATAGCTTTCCTATTTTCCGGAACGCTTGTATTAAGCGGGTGCTCCAGCTTACTTGATCAAGTCAACGATACAACGACATATGTCACTGAGGCAAATGACTATGTCACAGACATTCAGCAATTTACAGAAGACTTTCCAAAGCTCGCTGAAGAAGCTGTCCAAAACGCCGCCAAAAAGGCAGAATTAACGCAGCAGCTTGAATCATTGAAGGCAGACATTCAAGATTTTAATGAGGTCACAGCGCCAAAAATGGCAGAAGACCTGCATGCGCAAATCATTGAAAAAAATAAAGTGCTGTCAGAGGAAATTCAGACGTATTTACAGCAATTAAAAGCAGACAACATCGACGTTGCCGCCATGCTTGAGGACCAGCAAGGATTGATTAAGCAGCTTCAGCAATCCGTCAATCTATTGCAGGACATTGAACAATTAACAAACTAAAGCAAACACTATAGAGTGTATTCAGCATATCTTTGCCTTTTCCGGTGGAGATATGCTTTAATTTAGGTAAAGACAAGTCTTAATGGAAAAAAGGTGATCACATGACAGAACATGAAGAAAGACATATGGCTTCGCCTAGAGCCGAGAAGGATAAAGATCAATTGATCAATCGGTTGAAACGAGTGGAAGGACAAGTGCGTGGGATTCAGCAAATGATTGAAAACGATCGTTACTGTATTGATGTTGTCAATCAAATCTCCGCAGTCAATGCGGCTTTGAAAAAGGTCAGTCTTCATTTGATGGAAAAGCATACACATCACTGCGTAGCGGATGCGATCAAGAGCGGCAATGGGGATGAAGCCATTGAAGAGTTAATGACGGTCTTTACGAAACTGACAAAATCATAGCATTTATGTTTACATTGATACCCTACTAGAGTATAGTAAATTGTAGAAAATGATTGATGGAGGCGATGAGAAGTGGAACAAGCAACACTTCAAGTGCAGGGCATGTCTTGCGGACATTGCGTGAAAGCAGTCGAAGGAAATGTAGGAGAACTAGCAGGTGTTGAATCTGTAAAAGTCCATTTAGACAAAGGAGAGGTGGAAGTTTCATTTCACCCAGATCAAGTCACGTTACACCGTATCTCTGATGTAATTGAAGAACAGGGATATGATGTCGTATAAATGAACATACGTGCTGCATAACAGCACGTATTTTTTTCAAAATATAATACCCCCATGGTGTATATGGAGAGGTGAGGTCAATGAAGAAGGAAATCGACTTTCAAATTACGGGGATGACCTGTGCTGCCTGTGCAGGGCGCATCGAAAAGGGATTGAACAGGCTGGAAGGTGTAGAGGATGCCAATGTGAATTTGGCGCTGGAAACATCTCATATTGTGTATGAAGCAGAACAACTCACACCAGATGATCTCAAGCAAAAAATTCAATCTCTCGGCTACGATGTGGTGATGGAGCAAGCAGAATTTGATATAGAAGGAATGACGTGTGCAGCGTGTGCCAACCGAATCGAGAAAAAAATAAATCGGATGGATGGTGTCGATCACGGATCTGTGAACTTTGCGCTGGAGACCCTTCAGGTCACGTATCACCCAGGCCAAACGTCTACAAGTGATATAAAGCAAGCGGTTCAGTCCATTGGGTATTCTTTAATTGAACCAGCTGCAGATGAAGCAGAGGAAGGAAAAAAAGATCATCGCCAAGCAGCAATAGAGAAGCAGACGGCACGCTTTCTATCCTCAATGATCCTGTCACTGCCACTTCTTTGGGCAATGGTCAGTCATTTTTCTTTCACGTCTTTTATTTGGCTGCCTGAAGCGTTCATGAATCCTTGGGTTCAGCTGGCGTTAGCAGCGCCCGTTCAGTTCATTGTCGGCTGGCCCTTCTATGTAGGTGCGTATAAAGCGTTACGTAATAAAAGTGCCAACATGGATGTTCTTGTCGCACTTGGGACATCAGCTGCGTTTTTCTATAGTTTATATGAAAGCATTCAGTCAGCGGTTCAAGGCACACATGAGGCAGCCCTCTATTACGAAACAAGTGCTGTACTCATTACGTTGATCGTACTCGGAAAATTAATGGAAGCAAGAGCAAAAGGGAGATCATCAGAAGCGATTCAAAAGCTGATGGGCCTACAAGCGAAAGAAGCGGTCATCGAGCGAGAGGGGAAAGAGATGACTGTCCCTATTGCTGAAGTGAAAGTAAATGATCTTGTGTTTGTCAAACCGGGAGAGAAAGTGCCGGTAGATGGAGAGATCGTGGAGGGAACAACCTCAATTGACGAGTCCATGATTACGGGCGAAAGTTTGCCTGTTGATAAAACGGCAGGTGATGCGGTCATCGGGGCAACCATTAATAAAAATGGGTTTGTGAAAGTGAAAGCGACAAAGGTTGGGAAAGAGACCGCCCTTTCACAGATTATTAAAGTCGTGGAACAAGCACAGGGCTCAAAAGCACCGATTCAAAGGATGGCAGATCAAATATCAGGGATATTCGTTCCCATCGTTGTAGGAATTGCCATGCTTACCTTCCTGATTTGGTTTTTCTTTGTTGATCCAGGAAATGTGACGTCAGCCCTTGAAACGTTTATCGCAGTCATCGTCATCGCATGTCCGTGTGCGCTCGGCCTTGCCACACCAACCTCGATTATGGCTGGGAGCGGTCGTGCAGCTGAATCAGGCATTCTGTTTAAAGGCGGAGAGCATTTAGAAGTGACTCAATCACTCGACACGGTGGTTTTAGATAAAACAGGAACTGTGACAAAAGGGGAGCCGAGTCTGACAGATGTGCTGGCATATGCCAATTGGACAGAAGATGCGCTGCTACAGCTAGCAGGATCAGCAGAACAGCAGTCGGAACATCCGCTTGCTAGAGCCATCACAGACGGAATGAAGGAACAAGGTCTTGAAGCGGTCGAGATTGAAGCCTTCCAAGCTGACCCAGGTCATGGAATTGAAGCAACGGCAGCAGGGCGCAAGCTTTTGATTGGAACGCGTAAGCTATTACAGAAACATCATATCCCATATGATCAAGTCGAAGCATCCGTCACAACGCTGGAGCAGCAAGGGAAAACGGCAATGCTCGTCGCGATTGACGGCGAAGTCGCTGGCATTGTCGCGGTCGCAGATACGATCAAATCATCTTCACCTCAAGCGATCAAGCGTCTGAAAGAGCAAGGGATTCACGTCGTGATGATGACAGGTGATAACAAGATGACAGCAGAGGCGATTGCGAAACAGGCGGGCATTGATCATGTCATTGCTGAAGTCCTGCCTGAGGAAAAGGCGGCTCACATCGCGGTGCTTCAGGAACAAGGAAAGAAAGTCGCCATGGTCGGAGATGGTATTAATGATGCCCCGGCCCTTGCGACAGCGAATATTGGGATGGCAGTTGGAACTGGGACAGATGTCGCCATGGAAGCAGCAGATATCACACTCATGACAGGAGACCTCCATGCCATTGCTGATGCGCTTGAATTTAGTCAAAAAACGATGAGAAACATCAAGCAAAATCTATTTTGGGCGCTTGCTTATAATTGTATTGGGATACCGATAGCTGCTTTAGGACTTCTTGCGCCATGGCTTGCAGGAGCAGCAATGGCCTTTAGCTCCGTGTCGGTTGTATTGAATGCGCTCAGATTGCAGCGATTGAAACCGGTTAGAGAGGGAGTGGCACAATGAAGCTGAATGTCAAATGGATTTGGACGATTAGTGCATTGTTCTACGTTGCTCTTGTCCTTATTGGATATGCGATATACGATAGATTTTATCCACAACAAGATACACCAAGTGAACAAATGCAAAATCATTAGGACTTCGCCCAAAAGCGGAGTCTTTTTTTAACAATTTTGTGGAAAAACCCACCTTTTAAAAGATTTTTCATAAAAAATTCACTTCTTTTTGTTCCTTTTTGTCGTTTTTTGTAGGTTCATCGTTAAGATGCGATTAAGCAACAAAGAAAGCGTTATCAAAAAAAGGGGGTTCACGTATGAAAAAGTTAGGGTTAGCTTCACAAATACTCATTGCACTTGTTCTGGGTGTTATCGTGGGAGCGCTGTTTTATCAAAATGAAACCGTTATTAATGTGTTAACGCCGATTGGCGATATATTCATCCATTTAATTAAAATGATCGTTCTTCCAATTGTTATTGCTGCGTTGATTGTAGCAGTAGCTGGTGTAGGGGATATGAAAACCATCGGAAGACTCGGTGGGAAAACGATTCTTTACTTCGAAATTGTGACAACGATTGCATTAGCAGTAGGACTGCTTGCAGCAAACGTCTTCCATCCTGGTACAGGAATTGACATGAGCAACATGGAAAAAGGCGATATCTCTAAATATGAAGAGACATCGAAAGCTTCTTCCGAAAAAGCAAGTTTCTCTGAAACGATTGTGCATCTAGTGCCAACAAACGTTTTCCAATCCATTGCAGAAGGTGATCTATTACCAACGATCTTCTTTACCGTCTTATTCGGATTAGGAATTGCCGCAGTAGGAGACAAAGGGAAACCAGTGTTAGGGTTCTTTGAGGGTATACTCGAAGCCATGTTCTGGGTGACCAATAAAGTGATGAAGTTTGCACCATTTGGTGTATTCGCGCTCATCAGTGTGACGGTGATCAAATTCGGGGTCGGAGCGCTTCTCCCGCTAGGTAAGCTGGTACTTGTCGTTTACGGCACAATGGCATTCTTCGTGATTGTCGTACTTGGCATTATCGCAAAATTAGCTGGAACAAGCGTCTTTACACTATTTAGAGTGCTAAAAGAAGAAATCATTCTTGCATTCTCAACAGCAAGTTCAGAAGCTGTACTGCCTAGACTAATGGATAAAATGGAGAAGTTCGGCTGCCCGAAAGCGATCACGTCGTTCGTTATCCCAACAGGCTACACCTTTAACTTAGATGGAAGTGCCATCTATCAATCCATTGCCGCCATATTTGTTGCACAAATGTACGGCATGCCACTTTCCATCTATGAGCAAATTACGTTACTATTAATCTTGATGCTGACATCTAAAGGAATGGCTGGTGTACCAGGTGCATCAATCGTTGTTGTCATCACAACACTTGGTGCAATGGGACTGCCGCTTGAAGGACTTGCCTTCATCGTTGGGATCGACCGTATTCTTGACATGGTTCGTACAACTGTTAACGTATTTGGTAACTCACTTGCAGCCATTGTCATGTCTAAGTGGGAAAAAGTTTTTGATCAAGAGAAATCGAAGAAGTATATTGAGGAATTAAAACAACAAACAAAAGCAGCGTAAAAGGAGATCTTTTCAAATGACGAAGCTACAGGACAAGCAAGTTCGAATCGAACGAGACTTTCTAGGTGAAAAGGAAGTAGATACTCAAGCGTATTATGGAATTCAAACATTACGTGCAGTAGAGAACTTTCCAATTACTGGCTACCATGTTCATGAGGAACTCATCAAAGCATTAGGGATTGTCAAAAAGGCAGCCGCACTTGCAAATATGGATACAAAGCGACTATATTCTGGTCTTGGGGAAAAAATTGTTCAAGCAGCAGATGAGGTTATTGAAGGAAAATGGAACAATCAATTTATTGTCGATCCAATTCAAGGCGGGGCTGGCACTTCAATGAATATGAATGCCAATGAAGTCATTGCAAACAGAGCGCTTGAACTACTAGGAAAGGAAAAAGGCGCTTATACTGAGCTAAGTCCAAACACGCATGTGAACATGTCGCAGTCAACAAACGACGTTTTCCCAACAGCGATTCATATTTCAACATTGAATATGATTGAAAAACTACTTTATACGATGGAAAACATGCATCAAGTTATGACAGAAAAAGCGCAAGAATTCGATCATGTCATCAAAATGGGACGTACGCATCTTCAGGACGCTGTTCCAATCAGACTTGGTCAAGAGTTTAGTGCTTATGCAAAGGTTCTTGCTCGTGATATTAAACGTATCAAGCAGTCTAAACAGCATTTATATGAAGTCAATATGGGTGCAACAGCAGTCGGAACTGGCTTAAATGCTGATCCTAAATATATTCGCCAGGTGGTTGGCTATCTATCTGACATTAGCGGATTACCGTTAGTTGGAGCTGAAGACCTAGTCGATGCCACGCAAAATACGGATGCTTATACAGAAGTATCAGCTGCACTGAAAGTATGTATGATGAATATGTCTAAAATGGCGAACGATATTCGCTTGATGGCATCAGGTCCAAGAGCAGGCTTTGGTGAGCTTCACTTGCCACCAAGACAGCCAGGTTCATCCATCATGCCAGGGAAAGTCAACCCAGTGATGCCAGAGGTCATGAACCAAGTAGCATTCCAAGTCATCGGAAATGACCACACGATCTGTCTTGCATCAGAGGCTGGTCAGCTTGAGCTGAACGTGATGGAACCAGTCCTTGTGTTCAACTTGCTTCAATCTCTCAGCATCATGAAAAATGTCTTTGAGTCCTTCGTAGACAACTGCTTGCGTGACCTAAAAGCAGATGAATCTAGATTAAAAGAATATGTAGAAAAAAGTGCTGGTGTCATGACAGCGGTGAATCCGCATATTGGTTATGAAGCTGCTGCACGAATTGCCAGAGAAGCGATTCTTACAGGCGTATCTGTACGTGAGCTTTGTCTGCAAAATGATGTTTTATCAGAGGAAGAGCTTGATGTCATCTTGAATCCTTTTGAAATGACTAAACCAGGTATTGCTGGCGCATCACTTTTAGAAAAGGATCGTTTAGAAGATTAAGCAGCATCATGAGAAGCGCACACCGACAAAGTTCCGGTGTGCGCTTTTTTATGGATGTTTGTTTTTCTCAAGCCCACATAGTATACTATCGTCAATTATTAGGGATGTGACTGCGTTTGAATCTACTGAAAAAATGGCTAAATACAGAGCCTTATTTAATTGTGATGCTTATTGTACTGACACCGATTGGCGGAGAGTTTAAATTTTATCCATTTGAGGACAGCTTTCGGGTCAGCTTTGGAACCGTTGTCTTTTTCTTTATCCTACTCCAAATGAAAAAATTCCCAGCATGGGCAAGCGGTATCATTGCAGGGGTTTCTGTTTTTGCGTTTCGCGTGCTTCTTGATACAGCCGTCACAGGTCATCTTCCGCTGGAAGAGGCGATTTCTTTAAGATTTCCTTCCCTGCTTTATTACGTCGTCTACGGCACGCTCTTTTATTTATTAAAGGTCAGACGTTTCCGCGATCAGCCTTGGCTGATTGGAGCGACAGGTATCATCATGGAGCTATGCGCGAGCGTTGTTGAAATGATTGCACTTCGTGGCACCATCGATGAAATTTTAACGATGCGGACGCTGTTTCAACTTTTCGTGTTGGCGATTTTCAGAAGCTTTTTCGTGTTGGCTTGTTATACAATGATTCGATTATATGAAGAGCAGGCGAGAGAGCGTCAGATGAAAAAGGAGAAGGAACATCTGCTCATGCTCCTGTCTAATCTTTACACGGAATCTACATACTTTCATAAAACACTTGCACATGCTGAGCACATTACAGCGACATCCTATCAATTGTATCAATCCCTGCATCACGCAAAGGATGCAGAGTCATTGGATTTGAAAAAGCTCGGAAAAACAGCCCTGCAAATCGCAGGAGAGGTGCATGAGATCAAAAAGGATAACCAGCGGATTTTTTCTGCATTATCAAAGCTGATTCATGAAGAAAATTTTCAGGCGTATGCAAGTCCTGCGCATATTGCTGGGCTCGTGATTCGTATTCATGAAAATTACGCAGAATCTCTTAAAAAAAACATTGTCTTTCATTATGATGAAGATGGGCAGCATCCCGTCTATCACGTGTATACCATTCTATCTTTGTTAAATAATATCGTTTCCAATGCTGTCGAAGCCATTCCGGTGGATGGAGAGGTGTCACTCTCTATTTCCCAGAAAGAGAGCCATGTGATCTTTCAAATTAGTGACAACGGGCCTGGCATTAAAGAGCGTAATCATCATGTGATTTTTAAACCCGGTTTTACTTTAAAATACGATCAGGCTGGGAATCCATCAAGCGGTATCGGTCTTTCCTATGTAAAGGATACAGCGGAGAAGCTTGGCGGAAGTGTTGAGATGAAGAGTATCCCAAATAAACAAACGACTTTCACGTTAACGATACCAATGGATCAAGTTAGTAGAAAAGAGGGGATTGGGAGATGAGATTTTTTATTGTGGATGATGATGAAGCCGTGCGTTCTTCACTCGCTCAGCTTATTGAAGATGAAGAGCTTGGCTTCGTCGCGGGAGAAGCAGAGGATGGCGCAGAGTTAACGGCCAGCTACTTAAATGATTTGCACATTGATATCTTATGTATTGATCTATTGATGCCGGAACGAGACGGACTTGAAACGATTCGAGCCATTAAGGATGAGTTTCATGGCAAATACTTAATGCTGTCACAGGTAGAAACAAAGGAATTAATCGGCCAGGCGTATACGCTTGGTGTCGAGTATTATGTGACAAAGCCAATCAATCGTGTAGAGGTCTTAAGTGTGCTCCACCTCATGATTGAGCGGCTTCATTTAGAGCATTCAATTGAAAATATTCAGCACTCACTCAAATCCGTCATGCAGTTTCAGCAGCGCGGTCAGACGAAAACGAAGCAGCGTGGGAAAAGTCTTGCAGAGGCAGGCCAGTTCTTGCTTGCAGAGCTTGGAATTGTGGGTGAAAAGGGATCTAAAGATTTATTAGATATGATCCTCTTCACAGATCAGTATTTGGCGCTACATACCGAACATCATGATTCATTTCCTTCTTTAAAGGTCATTTTCACGGGTGTCACCGAGGATAAATTAAACGAGCCTTACACATCGGCAGACATTGCAAGAGAAGCGAAGGCAGCGGAACAGCGGGTGAGGCGTGCGATCAACCAATCCTTGAAACACATCGCTTCACTTGGGTTAACTGATTTTTCTCATCCGACCTTTGAAAATTACGCTTCTAAATTCTTTGATTTCACCATCGTGCGAAAGAAAATGAGTGAATTAACAAAAGAGACGAGCGGTAGAGAAGAACATACCCGTATCAATGTGAAGAAATTTGTGCAGGTACTCTACTACGAAGCAAAACGTATTTTTATGGAAGATTAAAAAAAGACATGCTCCCTCATGAGGGAGACATGTCTTTTTCGGTGATGGATTGCAGGTGCATCTGCAGTACGGAGCGTATGAGCTGAGGCGGTAAGCGATGAGGCTGCAAGATTCCATTCAATGCAAGCCCATTGATGACCGCATAAAGCCGCTCAGTTTCGACTAAAAGATCGATATGATCAAGCAAGAGCCCATCCTCTTTTAATTTCATTAAACAATATTGGGTCATTTGGAAAAGCTCGTCATACATCTTTGCATTGAGCGGCTGTAAATCAGGTTCAGTCATCGACTTGACTGTAAAAGCCTGCCACACCTCCATTTCAAATCTTCGTTCTTCATCAAGTGGGAGAACCTGCTCCAATAACGCGAAGACATTTTCTTCCGTTGAACCGTTCAGCTGAAGTCCTGTCATCCGCTCTTTGACTCTTTCCTGAATCAATGTCATAGAGAAAAGAAATAGCTCCTGCTGTGTGGAGAAATAATGACGCATAGAGCCCGCTGAAATGCCAGCTTCTACCGCTACTTTTCGTACAGAAGCGTTTTCCAATCCATCCTGTTTAATCACTCTCATGGCAGCTTGAGCGACTTTTTGTTTTTGTTTATAGTGATCGACGATTTTTGGCATACATTGATTTTAGCACAGCTATTGTTTTTTTAACACAGTTGTGTTATTTTTTATTTAACACAATCGTATTAAAAAGGATGTGGTGAATATTGATCGGGTTATTGATTGTGGCATGTGAAATTGGCTTTTGGCTGTTTATTCTGGTGGGGTTAACACTTCGTTATGTGTTTAGACAGAAAAAGTGGGGCGCCTTCTTCCTCATTTGTACACCGATTTTGGATCTCATACTTCTTGCAGCGACTTATATGGATTTAAGAGAGGGGGCTGTGGCAAGTGTCATTCACGGGCTCGCAGCTGTTTATATTGGGGTGAGTCTCGCTTTTGGACATCAAATGGTGAAATGGGCAGATGTCCGGTTTGCTTATCGATTTGCAGGAGGCCCTAAGCCGAAGGGAAGACCAAAGTACGGGAAGGAACGGTCTGTATATGAAATAGTCGGCTGGACGCGGCATCTCGTCTCTTATGTCATCGGAGCCGGTCTACTATTTGGGTTATCTTATCTCATCCAAGCACCAGAACGAACGGAAGCACTGATGCAGCTAGCGAGAGTATGGGGAATGGTCTTAGCCATTGATTTCGTCATTAGCATCAGCTATGTGATCTGGCCGAAAAAACACCCGCAAAATATAGCCAGCTAATAAAAAAGACAGGCGAACTCACTCCGCCTGTCTTTTCTTATGATGAAAGCCCTTTGTAAATGGTGTCAATATTCCATTTCATCATCTTATAGTAGCTGTCCCCATCCTCACCTTTCTTTCCAATGGAGTCAGTAAATACTTTTCCTTTAATCGGAACACCAGTTTCTTCAGATAGGCTTTCAAGGCTGCGTGGATCGACACTTGTTTCAAGAAAGAGCGCAGGCACTTGATGATCTTTGACGAAATGAATGATGCGCTTCATTTGTCCAGGTGTTCCTTCATTCTCTGTGTTGATCTCCCAAATGTAGCCTGCCTTTAGTCCATAGGCATCTGCAAAATACTTGAAGGCTCCCTCACTTGTCACAAGACGCTTTTTGTCTTTCGGCAGCTGGTCGAACTTGTCTTTTGCTTCATCATGAAGCGCTTGAAGCTTTTTGATATAGTCTTCTGCATTTTTTTCGTAATCCTCTTGATGCTCAGGGTCCGCTTTAATAAGTGCATCTCTGGCATTTTTAGCATACAGAATCCCATTTTCGACATTTAGCCAAGCATGTGGGTCCTGCTGGCTTTCGAGGCCTTTTGAAGATAAATGTTTTACTTTGACGCCTTTACTCATTTCGGCTACAGGTGCATCATCCCCGTCCTTGCCACTCGATTCGAGCAGCTTTTGAAACCAGCCATTCCCTGTTTCAAGGTTTAAGCCATTATATAGAACAAGGTCTGCATCCGTTGTATGCTGAACATCCTTTGGCAGTGGGTCAAATTCATGTGGGTCTGTACCAATGGGAACAATGCTGTGAATAGAGACATGCTCTCCGCCTACTTCCTTCACAATGTCATAAAGAATGGAGTAGGTCGTGACGACTTTTAATGTGCCGTCATCTTTGCCGGAATTATTTTGTTTTGTAGAACAGCCTGTGATGACCATAAGGGCAATGAATACTGCGGTCAAACGGATTGCAAATACCTTCTTCATATATGTCCTCCTTTTACATAGACGCTTCCTTTTTTAGCTGCGTTCGTTTTCGTTTAGATCTTAATGATCTCCATAGAATTCCTTGCTTTGGTGAAAGGATAAAGGCACTCCCGAATAAAATGGTCGCAACTAGCACGATAGAAGCGCCAGACGACAAGTTATACGTAAAACTAAGCCCAAGACCGGCAACGGCAGAAACTGCCCCGAAAAATGCAGATAAATAAATCATAATCCATAGCCGGTCTGTTAAGAGATACGCAGTGGCTGCCGGCGTAATAAGCATGGCAACGACAAGAATAATCCCAACAGTTTGTAGTGAAGCAACGGTCACAAGGGTCAACAAGGTCATGAGAAAATAATGGATCATTCGATTCGGTAAACCGTAAACCGAAGAAATCACCGGATCAAATGAACTAATGAGCAATTCTTTGTAGAAAATGATGACGGCCAGCAGGATAAAAATGCCGATGCCAAGCGTAATCCACATATCAGATGAACGAACAGCTAGAACGTTTCCAAACAAGATATGATATAAATCACTGGAACTTTTCAAAAATGTGATCAAAATAATTCCGATTGAGAAAAAAGCGGTGAAGACAATACCGATGGCAGAGTCATTTTTAATGCGGCTGTTTTGACTCACATATCCGATCCCAATCGCTGTTAATACGCCAGTTAAGACGGCTCCGAAGAAAAAGTTAATTCCCAGCATATAAGAGATGGCGACACCTGGCAGCACAGCATGCGATATGGCGTCTCCCATCAAGGCCATGCCCCGTAAAATGATAAAGCAGCCAATGACCCCGCAAATAATGCCTACCATCACGGATGTAAATAATGCTTTTTGTAAAAACGCATATTCAAAGAGTCCGGTTAAAAATTCCATTACACGTCTCCTCCTGCTGATTTTAAGAATGGTAGCTGCGTTTCATATGCCTCCAGCATGACCTCTGGGCGAAGGATATCGTGTACAGGTCCAGCTTTGATGAGTTTTTTATTTAACAGAACGAGATGGCTGAAGTAATCATCGGCTTTACTTAAATCATGATGGACCACCAAAATGGTTTTTCCTTCATCACGTAATTCCTTCAAAATGCGAACCATTGTTTCTTCACTTGCCATATCAATTCCAACAAATGGTTCATCCAAACAGAAGAGCTGTGCGTTTTGCGCAAGTGCTCTTGCAAGGAAGACACGCTGCTGCTGACCGCCGGATAACTCACCAATTTGTCTTTTGGCAAAGTCCTGCATGCCGACTTTTTCTAAACAGTGGTACGCATATGCCCGGTCTTCTTTTTTCGGACGTTTGATCAGGCCAAGCTTCGGATATGTTCCAAGTAGGACGGTATCCAGCACATGAATAGGAAACGTCCAGTCTAGATCATTTCTCTGAGGTACATAGGCGATCTGTTTTCTAACTTGTTTAAAGGGCTGTTCAAAAAAGCGAATATCCCCTTGATCTTTTTCAATTAAATCCAAGCATGCCTTGAGTAAAGTCGATTTACCGGCACCATTTGGACCTATGATTCCTGTCATCGTTCCTTCCTGTATGGAAAGAGAGATGTTCTCTAAAGCATCCTGCCCGTGATATGAGACATGAAGACGGTCGATTGTTAAAGCATTTGGCATCTCTTGCGGCCCCTTTCGATCATCATTGCACTTCCTAAAGATATATGCATACATTAAATAATTTTGACTAAAGGATGAAATGATTCTCTAACGCTAATTTGTTTCCTTGGGGAAACTTTTATTTCATTCTAAGCGTCTGTCCTTCTTTTGTAAAGAGAAAAAACTGCACTTATTCTGTCAGAGATCAAACGATCGTTTTTATGTTATGCGCAGAAAGGGGGACATGAGCTTGGTTTATTGAAAATCCGTGTGACAGAATGGGACACAAAAAACCAATTATTTCTTCATAAATGATTGACAGAAGATAAGAAATCCTCATATAATAAGGGTAATCCAATATATGAGTATATGCTCATATATAGAGTTTTTAATTTTTAATAGGTTGAATCAATCCAGGGAACGTTACTTATCATATAGAAAAAGGTGAGAACATGAAAAAGATGAAGGATGAATACGTATTAAGCGGTCTTGATTGCGGCAACTGTGCACGGAAAATAGAAACAGGAGTCAGCAAAATGGATGGAGTGGAAGCTTGCTCTGTTAACTTTGCGACAGGCACCTTGACTGTGACGCATGCAGATAAGCAAGAAACGATGACAAAGCGTATTGAAAAAACTGTTCAGTCCATTGAACCTCATGTGAGTGTATCACCGAAAGAAGAAGGACATCATCACGATCATGATCATGGGACAAAAAATTTAAAAACGATTGTGCTGAAATTAATTGGCGGTGCAGTCATTGGAACAGCCGCTTTCTTTATACCTGAAGATGGTGTATTAAAGTTCCTTATGTTCTTCGCAGCATATTTACTAGTCGGCGGTGATGTGGTTTTTAAAGCGCTGAAAAATATCGTGCGAGGCCAAGTATTTGATGAGAACTTTTTAATGACCATTGCAACAGTTGGCGCTTTTGTGATTCAGCAATATCCAGAGGCACTGGCAGTGATGCTCTTTTACCAAATTGGAGAGCTCTTCCAAGGGGCGGCAGTGAATCGTTCAAGACGTTCAATTAGTGAATTAATGAATATACGTCCAGAATACGCGAATCTAAAAGTCGGAAATGAAACGAAAAAAGTGAATCCAGAAGAAGTAAAAGCCGGTGACCGTATTGTCGTGAAGCCTGGTGAAAAAATTCCGCTGGATGGGCTCGTTATTGAGGGCTTCTCGCTTGTTGATACATCCGCATTAACAGGGGAGTCGGTGCCGCGGGATGTAGAAGCGGGAAAAGAAGTTCTTGCAGGATTTGTGAATCAAAACGGTATACTTGAAATTGAAGTTCAAAAAGAGTTAAGCGAATCGGCTGTGACGAAAATTTTAGATTTGGTTGAGAATGCAAGCAGCCGAAAAGCACAGACAGAAAATTTCATTACAAAATTTGCGAAATATTATACACCGGCTGTCGTCGTACTCGCCTTATTGCTTGCCTTTGTGCCGCCGCTTCTTATTCCATCAGCACAATTGTCTGATTGGGTGTACCGGGCACTTGTCTTTCTCGTGATCTCTTGTCCTTGTGCTCTTGTTGTATCCATTCCATTAGGATTTTTCGGGGGGATTGGGGCAGCGTCTAAACGAGGCATCCTTGTCAAAGGCAGTAACTATTTAGAAGCATTGAATTCTGTGAAATATGCGGTATTTGATAAGACGGGCACGCTTACAAAAGGAAACTTTACAGTGACCAATATTGCCACAGTCAGTGACAAGTGGTCAGAAGAAGAGCTGCTTTCTTTTGCAGCACTAGCAGAAGCCCATTCCTCTCACCCTATTGCAGAATCAATTAAAGCGGCATATAGCTCACCGCTTGATGAAAGCCAGATTGAAGCATATGAGGATATCGCGGGACATGGAATTAAAGCGACCATCAGCGGATCTCACGTCTTAGCGGGAAATCACCGCCTGATGGAGCGAGAAGACATTGCGTATGAAAAAGAAAAAAGAAGCGGAACCGTTGTGTACATGGCAATTAACGGTGAGTTTGCCGGATCAATCTTGATCGCAGATGAATTAAAGGACGATGCAATCGAAGCCGTTTCTGCTCTAAAGGCGTCTGGTATTCAAACCGTCATGCTCACTGGTGATGCTAAGCAAGTCGGAACTGCGGTCGCTAAGCAAATTGGCATTGATGAAGTACATGCAGAATTATTACCGCAGGACAAAGTAACGAAATTAGAAGAAATTGATCAGAAAAAAGCGCCTCAAGAAAAGCTATTATTTGTTGGGGACGGCATTAATGATACACCGGTATTAGCAAGAGCGGACATAGGAATTGCAATGGGCGGGCTTGGTTCAGATGCAGCTGTCGAAGCGGCTGATATCGTCATCATGACGGACCAGCCATCAAAGGTAGCAGAAGCCATCGCTGTCGCAAAACGAACAAGAAGGATTGTCTGGCAGAATATCGCATTCGCCCTTGGTGTCAAAGGCGTTTTCCTATTACTCGGAGCATTCGGAATTGCGACGATGTGGGAAGCCGTCTTCTCGGATGTCGGTGTCACCGTACTCGCTGTTTTAAATGCGATGAGGGTCATGAAATAAAATTGTAAGGAAAATTTCATGAATACCATCTTTCATAATGGACCCCCTCTTGTTAAAATAGAAGAAGTTGGATAATGGCATTTTTCTAAGCTATTATCCTTTTTCTTTTTTAAAAGGAATGAAAAAGATAAGGTAGGTGCTTATGTGAGTAAGAAAAATAATCAATCTTCATCCATTAAATTTGCTGTCATTTTAACCATCATCGCAGCTCTTCTCATCGGTATATTTGTTGTGATTGGAAACAAGAACAGCCAAGAAGCACAAACAGTTGACAGTAAGCCTTCGATTAAAGGACAGCCTGTCATAGGAGACAAAGATGCAGCGGTGCAAATTGTCGAGTTTGGGGACTACAAATGTCCGTCATGTAAATCATTCGAAACAGACATTTTCCCAAAACTGAAAGCAGACTACATAGATAAAGGCGATGTATCATTTTCATTTATTAACTTGCCACTGCCTGTTCATGGAGATGGCGCAGTGTTAGCAGCACTAGCTTCTGAAGAAGTATGGAAAGAAGATCCAAAAAACTTCTGGGCATTCCATGAAGCTGTCTATCAAGCACAGCCAGATAGTGAAGCAGAATGGGTTACGCCTGCTAAGCTGACTGAATTAGCGAAAAAGACAACAAAAATTGATACGGACAAACTCAAAGATAACCTATCAAAGAAAACGTATCAGCCGCAGCTGAACACAGACGATCAGCTTGTGAACAAATACAAAGTGAATTCAACACCAACGATTTTCATTAACAATAAACAAGTCCAAAACTTCTATGACTATGATGAAATCAAAGAATTAATTGATCAAGAGCTTAAAGGGAAGAAATCATGAAGAATAAGCTTATTTACTTGTACAGTGCTTGGATTGTCTCGATCGTTGCGACGATGAGCAGCCTGTATTTAAGTGAAATCAAAAAGTTTATTCCATGCGATATGTGCTGGTTCCAGCGTATTTTCATGTACCCGCTCGTGCTTTTACTTGGAATTGCTACGTTCCGGGGTGATGTCAAAGTGAAGTATTACGTACTGCCTTTAGCTGTAATCGGTGCTGGCTTTTCCATCTATCATTATATGGAACAAAAGATCCCAGGCTTTGCGTCGATTCGCCCTTGCCTCAGCGGTATTCCTTGTTCTGTTGATTATTTGAACTGGTTTGGTTTTATCACCATTCCGCTATTAGCACTTATTGCATTTATTCTGATCATCATCAGTATGCTGCTGTTAAATGCAAAAGAAGATTGAGAGATAGCCTGCTTTTTAGCGGGCTATTTTTTATTTTTGCAAAAAGATAAAATTTAAAGAAAATTTGTATTGCTTTTCGCTTATGTCAGATATACATTAAGGGAGTAGTGTTAGATGATCAGATCATGTAAGGAGATAAGCGGAAAATGGCATGGGAAGTCTTAAGTATCATTGGTATTATCGCGTTCGCCATTAGTGGTGCGATAGTGGCAATGGAGGAAGAGTACGATATTCTTGGTGTGTACATTTTAGGGATTGTGACAGCATTTGGCGGTGGAGCGATTCGGAATCTATTAATCGGTCTTCCGGTGTCTGCTTTATGGTCACAGGGCAAGATGTTTACCATTGCTCTTGTATCCATTACGATTGTGTTTCTTTTTCCAAAGCTTTTGCTCAAGCACTGGAGCACATGGGGGAATTTCTCGGATGCGATTGGCTTAGCAGCGTTTGCGATTCAAGGTGCATTATTTGCTGTGCAAAGAGAGCTTCCGCTCAGTGCGGTCATTGTGGCAGCCATTCTGACTGGAAGCGGTGGCGGAATTGTGCGTGATTTATTGGCAGGGCGAAAGCCACTTGTGCTAAAAGCAGAGATTTACGCAGTCTGGGCAGCACTTGGCGGCTTACTCGTAGGACTCGGTTTAGCACAAGGAGAGATTGCTTTGTATTTGCTGTTTCTCATCCTCGTCGTATGCAGGGTTTGTTCCTACCTATTCAAATGGCGGCTTCCCGCTAGGTCTTATTTTTTAAATAAAGGGTAAAACGAGAAAAGAGCGATTTCGCTCTTTTTTTTGTGTTTGAAACGAGCTGGATGTCAGCAGGTAATGGAGTTTTCGTGTAAAATAAAAGCAGGGTCTTTTTGTTCATCATTGGAACAATACATATGATGAAAATTTTGTCAGCTGGCTGAATATCTGGATTCAGCCTTTTTTTGCCTAGATGGATTGTTATGTGTTGGTTTCACATTTTGCGGAATACTAAAGAAGCTTCTATGATCGGACGGATGAATCAACTCGAAATGAACACATCTTTGCATGTAAGCAAAACTTGACGAAAAAATTAAAATAGGAGGGACACGTACTAGTGGAGATTTTTTTGGCAGTGCTCGTACTACTTGCACTCATTGCATCATCTAATATTATCAATCGTTTTGTCCCCTTTATTCCAGTCCCGTTAATTCAAGTGGGCTTAGGAATACTGGTGGCAGCTTTTCCTTCAGGTTTACATATTTCTTTAAATCCTGAACTATTCTTCGTTTTATTCATTGCGCCGCTGTTATTTAATGACGGGAAGCGTACCCCAAGGGATGAGCTGTGGAAATTAAGAGCGCCGATTCTTCTGTTAGCCCTAGGGTTAGTCTTTGCGACAGTCATTGTCGCGGGATATACCATCCATTGGATGATCCCAAGCATACCACTTCCAGCCGCATTTGCGCTTGCAGCGATTTTATCACCGACAGATGTGGTAGCAGTCAGTGCTCTTTCCAGCCGTGTGAACATGCCAAAGGGCATCATGAGACTGCTGGAAGGCGAGGGATTGATGAACGATGCATCAGGACTTGTCGCCTTTAAATTTGCCATTGCAGCAACAGTAACTGGCGCTTTTTCAATTGCTGAGGCATCCTTTAGCTTTGTCCTGATTGCCGCAGGTGGTCTATTGACTGGATTTATTCTATCCTTTTTTATCATTCGTTTTCGCTATTTTCTCCGCCGTTTAGGAATGGACGATGTCACGATGCATATCATTCTGCAAATCCTTACACCATTTGTCATCTATTTAGCAGCTGAAGAAATTGGTGTATCCGGTATTTTAGCGGTTGTTGCTGGCGGTGTGACACATGCCATTGAGCAGGATCGAATGGAAGCAAATTTAGCCAAACTGCAAATTGCTTCATCAAACACATGGAATATTATTTTATTTATTTTAAACGGACTTGTTTTCGTTATTCTTGGATTGCAGATTCCGGATGTATCGACAGTGATTTTCCAGGATGAAGCGTTTAATAATATGCAGGTCATCAGCTACATCTTAATCATCACGCTATGTCTCATGATCCTGAGATTCTTATGGGTATGGCTCTTCTGGGCAGGTAACTGGAGTGTAACGAAAAAGCAGAATGTGAAAAAACCGAAGCTGCGTGCTTCGATGCTGATGACATTCTCTGGTGTTCGTGGTGCTGTCACTTTAGCTGGTGCCTTCTCAATCCCATTTACGCTTGCGGACGGATCACCATTCCCCGAGCGGCATTTGATTATTTTCCTCGCAGCAGGCGTCATTTTATGTACACTCATTTTAGCTAGTGTATTATTGCCTCTTTTATCTGAGAAAAAAGACAAACAAATTGCCGTGGATTTGGATACAAAGGTTCAGCATGCGAAACGGAAGCTGCTGAGAAGTGCCATTAAAACCTTAAGAGAAGGAATGAATGAAGACAACAGGGAAGTGTCTCTAGCACTCATTAATGATTACCGAATGAAGCTGCGTAATATCCAGCGTGAGCCGTACCAATTCGGGATGAGAAGACAGGAACGAAAAATTAGATTGCATGGAATTAAAGCAGAACAAATGAAGCTTCAGCAATTAATTGATGAAGAGAAATTAGATAAAGAAGAAGCCTATGAGCTACAGGAGAGATTTCATGAGCTGGAAATGCTGTATTCAAACTCCTTCAAAATTCGTTTTTCAAAAGTGAAGTTCCTGCGCTTGCTTCAATGGCTCCAATTATGGCGACCGAATCAGCTCGTTTCCAGCGGTATTTTAGAAAACGAAGACTCGTACAAGCAAATCCGTAAGAAAACGGCAGAGGCTGCTGTGGACTCGATCAAACAGCATATGACCGATGAAAATAAACAAACATGTCACCAAGTGATTGGCTTTTACAACCAAGTCATTTATCGATGTGAACACGGTCCAAGCTTCTTTCAGCAAAAAGACCGTTCGTTTGACCGGAAGAAAAAAGAGCTTAACTTCCAAGCTGTACAGACGATTCGAAATGAAATTCAAACTTTGTATGAAAATGGTGAAATCAATCGTGATATTGCCCATCATCTAAGGGAGTATATCAATGATATGGAAGCTGTTCTCCTGACCAACACGTAATGTTGTTATCTTTTTCCCTATGTTTTATGATGAAGAAAGAGAACAAGCAGGGGGAGATCAATGATGGCGTATTATGGAGCAATTGAAGCTGGCGGTACAAAGTTTTGTTGTGCAATTGGCAATGAGCACGGGGACATTCTCGAAGAAATGACAATTCCTACAGAGCACCCAGAAAAAACATTACAAAAGCTCATGCCATTTTTCGAGCAGCATGACATTGAAGCATTAGGGGTCGGCTCCTTTGGACCGATTTGTGTCCAAAAGGACGACCCTTCTTACGGTTATATCATGAACACGCCGAAAGTAGAGTGGAAGCATTACCCGTTCATTCCAGAGCTAGAGAAGCAATTAGAAGTCCCAGTAGCTTTTACAACAGATGTAAATGCGGCAGCCTTAGGTGAATTAACAAAAGGAGCAGCCAAAGGGCTGAATAGTTGTTTGTATATCACGGTCGGTACGGGTATCGGTGCTGGCGCTGTTGTAAAAAACGAGCTTCTTCATGGTCATTCGCACCCAGAAATGGGGCACATCCTTGTCAGGCAGCATGAATCAGACGTGTTTGAAGGAGTCTGCCCAGCGCATGGGACGTGTTTAGAAGGACTGGCAGCTGGACCAGCGATTGAGAAAAGATGGGGGAAATCTGCTAAAGAGCTTACGGAGGAAGAATCAGTTTGGGCACTTGAAGCCGACTATTTGGCGCAGGCGCTGATGCAGTACTCGCTTATTTTAAGCCCAGAGCGCATCATTATGGGCGGGGGCGTCATGAAGCAAAAACAACTGTTTCCACTAATTCGAGAGAAGCTTGCTGCTTATCTCAATGATTATGTAGACCTGCCGCCGCTTGATTCATATATTGTCTCTCCTGGACTTGAAGACAAGGCCGGCATGACAGGTGCTTTGCTGTTAGCCATCGAAGCGAAGAAAAACGCCTGATAATAGAGTTTTAATGGACAACGTGAGATAATGAAAAAGATGGAATCTATGAAAAAGGTGGTTGTTAAAATGGTTAAAAGCTTGAATGATACCGTAACACTGAATAACGGAGTGGAAATGCCTTGGTTTGGTTTAGGTGTATTCAAAGTGGAGGACGGCAATCAAGTGGTAGATGCCGTAAAAGCAGCCATACGCAACGGATACCGCAGTATTGATACGGCTGCCGTTTATAAAAATGAGACAGGCGTAGGCAAAGCAATTAAAGAATCTGGCGTGAAACGAGAAGATTTGTTCATTACGTCTAAAGTATGGAATACGGATCAAGGCTATGATAAAGCGCTGGCTGCATTTGACGCAAGCTTGAATCGATTAGGTCTTGATTACTTAGACCTCTATTTGATTCATTGGCCTGGCCCAAATGCAGAAACATTTAAAGACACATGGCGTGCGCTTGAGAAGCTTTACAAGGATGGGAAAGTGAGAGCCATTGGCGTCAGCAACTTCTACATTCAGCATTTAGAAGAGCTATTAAAAGATGCTGAGGTTGTTCCAGCCGTGAACCAAGTTGAATTTCATCCGAAACTGACACTTGTCGAACTACGTCAATACGCAAAAGAAAAAGGCATTCAAATTGAAGCATGGTCTCCGCTCATGCAAGGAAAGCTATTAGATCATGACGTATTAAAGGACATGGCTGCACGCTACAACAAATCTGTTGCACAGGTCATCCTGCGCTGGGATCTGCAAAGCGGTGTCGTGACGATTCCAAAATCAATCAACGAAGAACGCATTAAACAAAATGCAGATATTTTTGATTTCGAACTTTCAAAAGAAGACATGGAAAAAATCGATGCATTAAACAATAACGAGCGTGTCGGCTCGAATCCAGAGACGATGACGGTTGGGTTTGAATAATAATGAAATAGAATAATGATAAAAACACCTTTCGATAGACGTAGGAGTGAGACACTTCTGTGACTAATGGAAAGGTGTTTTTTTATTAATTGAATTAAAAGCTATCTTGAAAGCGAGCATATCTCCTTAAATCCACCTTAAATCACATGAACTTTATGGAATGATAATGGGTTATATGGTAAATTTTGAATATGAATAAAAGGAGGATCATTATATACAAAAAGTCATTCTTGCTTTGTCTTTACCTTTGTGAGTAACTCTTTTACATATCGAGTTTGGGGTAATTTCATAATAATAAACGAGGCGCTTTTAATAACAATCTACAAAAAATACTTAGAGGAGTTTTTGGAAAATGATCCATGTAAAAGGATTGACAAAAACATATCGACATCAGCCTGTATTTGAGGATTTACATATTCAAATAAAACATCAAAAAATAAATTTCATAATGGGGAAGAATGGATCCGGAAAAACAACTTTTATGAAATGCTTACTTCAGCTAGAACACTATGAAGGGGAAATCTTGTATAATCATCAGCCAATTGATCGAGTAAGAAATGAGATTCAGGTGATGTTTGATGATACTCCACTCTATTTAAATCTAAACGGTTATCAAAATATAAGATTATTGTTAAACAGCCCTGTTGATCAAAAAAAGTGTGATGAACTGGCAAGAGAATACCTGCCACATGAGATTCTCAAGAAAAAGATCAAACATTACTCATATGGACAAAAAAAGAAGCTAAGTTTCATATTCATTGCCTTAACAAAACCAACATATGTATTCTTAGATGAGATATCAAATGGTTTAGATTATGGAACAATGATGGAATTAAAAGCAATGATTAAGAAATGGTCTGAAGACATGACGATTATTGCTACAGGTCATCAGTTTGAATTTTATTCATCTATTGTGGATGAATTGTTTATTTTAAAAGACAAATCAATGATTCAAATCCATGACTTTCAGGAAAAAGGAGAGGATTTGGGTGACATCTATCAAACATATCTTTAAATTAATGAAAAAAGAGTTTTTATATCAATATTATGCCAAAGCATTTCTTGTCTTGTTCATTCCATTAATGCTGATTTCGTTATGGAATGTATATGCTCAATATGAAACAACAAAATCCAACTATGCCCAATATGTAAAAACAGAAAGTGAATACAAAGAGCTCGGGATTGATATTAAGAAGGCTTTGACGATGCCAGTCAACATAGAAGAAGGAGAACTAGCCGGAGCTGAGGGGGAAGTTGTAGAAAATGTCTTGAAATATGATTATGAGCAGTTTATTCATTCACTTCATTTGATGGAACCCACTCAAACGATTTCAACAACTTTAGAATGGATGGGATTTATCTTTTATCCTCTCGTATTTGGTTTATATGCTATTTATTTATCAACATATGATGTTAAATATAAAACGCTGAAAATAAAGGCAGTTCGATATGAGTGGAATGATGTATTGTTTTCTAAGCAATTATCTCTGTATGTCATCATTCTATTATTGATTCCTATTCTTTCTCTTATTTCTTATATAGCTAGCCATATCTTTTATTCTGCCATATCAAATGATATATCTGTTCAATTGTTTACATATCAAGATAGTACGGAACATTCTATATTGCTTCAATTCATGTTTGTTATTTGTACTAGTTGGTTATTTAGTACACTTGTTTTTTATTTAGGTAGTTTATGTCGAAGTTTTATTTTATCAGGGGGCATCTATATGGTTTATTTTTTACTGATTCCTAACTTAGGTGTCTTTGATTTAAAAAATATGATCGCCAACTTAGCTATGCACTTTTTTTTGTTTAAAGGAAACTACCAATTATTTGTGCCGATTCCCATGAATATAACCACCATCCTGATCAGTATTTCATTGCTTTTCTATCTGTCATCCCTGATGACTTATACTATGGTAAAACGGCAAAGTAAATATGTAGTCTAAATCCCCCTATTCTCACATAGAGGGATTTTTTTACGTACTACTTCTACGCACAGCCAAAAGCATAATAAAAGATAAGATCACAATACAGATCGTCCACGCCCAAGCAAGCTCCATGCGTCCAGAATCAATCGCCACATAGATAGCGGTTGGGAGTGTTTGGGTTTTTCCTGGGATGTTGCCGGCAAACATTAAGGTCGCTCCGAATTCTCCAAGGGCTCTTGCAAAGCTAAGGATGCTGCCTGACAAGAGGGATGGAAGGGCAAGAGGTACAGTAATATAGGCAAAGACTTGGAATGAATGAGCACCATCTACTTTTGCAGCCCCTTCAATATCTGACTCAATTGTAGAAAAGCCCGCCTTTGCTGATTGATACATGAGCGGGAATGCCACGACTGTCGAAGCAATAACCGCCGCCCACCATGTGAAAATGACCGGCTGATGGAAGATCCATTCAATCGCGCCCCCTATTACACTATGCTTTCCGAATACGACGAGCAATAAAAAGCCAACGACTGTTGGCGGGAGAACGAGCGGCATCATCAGGAGCGTTTCCACAATCATTTTCCCTTTAAAAGTTGTTCGCGCCATCCAGAAGCCAATTGTTGTGCCAAAAACTGTGGCCAACAGCCCGCTGACGATAGCCACTTGCACGGACAGCCAAATGGGTGATAGAAAGTCTTCAGTCAGCATAGGCATTACGACACTTGAAAGCCGTATTTCTTAAAAATGGATGTGGCTTTATCAGATTGAAGAAATTGAAAAAAGGCTTTGGCTTCCGTAAGATGATTTGTCCCTTTGACAATCCCTACTGGATATATAACCGGGGAGTGCATGTCCGAATTTGCTTCAGCTGCAATCTTTACTTTTTTAGAAACGAGGGCGTCTGTTTTATACACAACACCTGCTTCGACATTTCCAGTTTCAACGTAGCTTAAAACTTGCCGTACATCTTTGGCATAGACAGCATTCTTTTTCACTTGATCCCATATATTCAGTTTTGTGAAAATCTCTTTGCCATATGTACCAGCAGGAACCGATTCAGGTGTGCCAAGAGCGATCTCTCCTTTTACGTGCTGGACGTCTTGAAAGCTTTTAATAGAGGAAGAGCCATCTTTTGGCACAATAAGGACTAGCTCGTTTTGTATGGCGTCCTTGAGATATTCTCGGTCAATGTCTCCAGATTGAACAAGTTTATTGAAGGGCTCTTCAGCTGCTGAGAAAAAGAGATCCGCTTTTGCTCCTTGAGCGATTTGCTGCTTCAATGCGCCGGATGATCCGAAGTTATTCGTTAATGTCACATGTGGATGCTGTTTGTGAAAGGAGGCTTCAATTTCCTTTAGTGCATCCTGAAGACTTGCCGCTGCTGAAATTACAAGCTCTGTTTTTTTATTCGAATTAGATGGCTTCATCTCTGTTTGGCATCCACTCAGAAGCAAACATATGGAGATGAAGGCTAAGAATATATACTTCATGTTCACACCTCTTATCATTCAATATCATGTAGTTCCCTTTATTATAAGCAAACTTATTTGAGCATTCATAGGCTTTCAATAAAAAGAGAAAAGAAAAAGCCGCCAAATGGCGACTTTCAGCGTGACGACTAAGGAGATCGTATTATCCTGTTTACTGCTGATAAAAACGCAGCAAATTCCCATTGATCACCTTGTCTGATAAGGAGAGCTCTTTATTGGCTTTTTCGATATAGGGCTGACATACCTCATCCTGCTTCACGGGTTCTTTTGTTTTTTGATCATAGCAGGTGTTCTTTGTATAGAGATAATCATCTGTAATAAAGTTACCGTTTCTCAATACAGCGAAAGGCGTCCGTTCATTTGAAAATAAATCATTGCCGAATTGAATGGAATCCTTCGTTTCAATCCCTAGTAAGTGAAGAAGTGTCGGCTTGACGTCCATTTGACCAGCTGTTTCAGAAATCGTCTGCGGTGCTTGGTCCGTGACACCAGGAATGTAAATCAAAAACGGAACACGCTGCAGTTTGACCGCATCAAACGGTGTGATTTCCTCTTGATCGAGCAGCTGTGCCATTGCCTCATGATGTGCCTCAGAGATGCCATAGTGGTCACCCATGAGGACAAACATCGTATTGTCATACAATCCTTCTTCTTTCATACGGTCAAAAAACAACTTAATCGCTTCATCTTGATAGCGGACGGTCGTCACATAGCGGTTTAAAATGGTACTGGACGAATCATATTCATCAATAAACTGATCCTTCGGGTCAATTTCAAATGGAAAATGATTGGTCAAAGTAATGAACGTACTGTAATAAGGCTGCTTCAACTTTTTTAAATAATCAATGGATTGATCAAAGAAGTCGATATCCTTTAAGCCCCAGCCAGTGGAATTCCGTTCATTGACATGATATGAATCGACATCATAAAAACGATCAATTCCTAGAGATTTATACATTACATCACGATTCCAAAACGTTTTATTATTCGCATGAAATTGGACGGATTGATAGTTTTCCTTTTTCAACTGCTTGTATAACGTATCATATTCATTATCACTCGCTGTGAAAAAGACAGCGCCGCTGCTTGAAGGGTAGAGGGAATTCGCGACAATAAACTCTGAATCGGACGTCTTCCCCTGTTCTGTCTGCTGATAAAATTCATCAAAATAAAAACTCTTTTTAGCCAATTGATTTAAAAAGGGAGTGATAAATTGTCCATTTACCTTTTGATTCATGACAAATTGCTGCGTCGATTCAAGTGAAATGAACACAACGTTCTTGCCTTTAGCAAGTCCGAAGTACTCTTCGTTTGGTGCGCTGTAATCAGCCTTTGTGTAGTTTGCTACAGTAGAAAGCGTATCTTCATCCGCAAAGGCCTTTTGTCCAATGCGTGCCGTTTGGGCAGCACCGTCGTAAAGATGGAATTGGAACAGCCCGAGGTTTCTGACAATGACTTCACGATCATAAGAGCTTGTCAGAAATCGAGGGTGATCCATCATAGCTGAGCTGACATGAAACAATAGGAAGCTGCAGCAGATCGCATAATATGTTTTGATCGTCTTGTATGACGCTTTTGGGGCTAATGGTTTGCGCTTGAGCAGCCAAGCAAGTACGACAAAATCAACGAGCATCAGCACAAAGAGCGGGTGGAATAATTCCGTCATACTGCTGCCCATATCTCCCATGTTCTTCGCTTGGAATAGCACGGGAATGGTAATGAAATCAATGTAAAAACCATAAAAGATCGTATTCGATATAAGAATCGCCGTAAGAATAAAATTTGCAGTCAATAAAAAAACCTTTTGTTTGGTTTCATTTAAAAAAAGAGCTATTCCAAACAAAGGGAGTAGAAAGCTAAGTGGATTGATCAAAAGCAGCCATTCATGAAACAGATTGGCCGTTCGTATGTGAAAACCTAGTTGATAAATGATGTATGTTTTCATCCACATGAAGAGGATGGAATACACTAAAAACCAGTGATTTTTGAAAAACGCTTTCATTTATGTATCTCCTCATCATTCTGTATTCAGCTGCAAGGCAAAAACACTTATCTTAAACCTACTAAAAAAATGAGGAATGATCAATTCATATCTTATCTTTTTCGCAAAACTCTTTTATATTCTGTTAGAACTGGATGGGGATAGATATGCCGCAGATGACGGCGATGTAATAGCAGGTGACGACAGTGAGAGCAGCTAGTACGACTTGTTCTCCTGTGCTGCCTGTTTTGACATAGAAGGGGAGACGCACTTTAATGGAAGCTGGAAATAAAAATTTAATGCCGTTCACTGTTCCAGCATCAAGGATAAGGTGGCTCGCCATTCCAACTAGTAAACCGATACTTAGGCTGTCATTTGGAATGTATGTTGTCGCAAGAAAATAAATGATCAGCAGAAATAATAAACTGTGAGTGAACGTGCGATGACCGAATACGCTGCTGATCAGTGCCGAGAGCAGCGGAAATTTTCTACCGATTTTACTTTTTGTATGGCAAAGATCGGGGATCAAAGCACCTGCTGATCCAGCTGCAGCCATGATGACTGGGTCGAATCCGTAGTAGTAGGCGACGGCTGTTGAGGCGGCGATTCCGCCCATAATGTGTGTTTTTCCTGTCATGATGCGTACTCCTGTTCTGTTTTTTGTTCAAGTCCTCACTATATCAAGGGTGAATTCATTCAGCAAGACTTATTTCTAAAGAAAAAGAGGGCAAAAGGGTTGGCTGATTGGAAAAACATTCTATAATAAGGGGGAAGTCATGTTGATACTAACGATAAGGATGCGATTCGGATGGGTAATGCAGACATTTTAAAAGAAATTGTTCTTGTACATTATGAAGTCAGCCGTAAATTAAACCGCAAGTTACTTGAGTTAGAAAAAGACATCACGCCTCCGCAGATATATGCTCTTTCTATTTTGATACAAGGCAAAGTATCACATGCCGAAGAGCTGAAACAAAGACTCTCTTTAAACCCAGGTGCAGCCTCCATTGCACTCAATAAATTATGTGAGCAGGGCTATATTCAGAGAGAACGGGACAAAGACGACCCCTCGCTCGTCCGATTAGAAGCCACCGAAAAAGGGCAGGTGATTTATGAAAAGCACACACGTCTTTTCGGAAAGGTGATTCAGCATATGATGTCAGACTTCACAAAGGAAGACTTAAAGACCTATTTGACGTATCTGCAAAAAATGAGACAGACCTTTCATGATGATTGAGCCTTTCCACTTTGTATAATGCGGCGCACTGTAGCACAAATTAAACAGGCAACCGCATTTTATGAAAAGGGAGGAAACAGCGATGTCATTTTTCCAAAAGGATAAAAAGGCGAAAAGCGAGAAAGACCACAAGCAAGTAGATCAGCTGTTAGAAGAAGCAAGCAAAGAGCTAGCAGGCGATCCGCTTCAGGAAGCTGTACAAAAGAAGAAAAACAACGATCAATAAACAGGTATAGGGCAGAGAAAAGGATCTCTGCCCTTTTTCTATGTTTTTCCCTTTGACAGAAGTGAGAATGTTTGATAACCTTCGTGTAGTAAAAATGAATAGAAATCCTCACGCTATGTCTCAGTGAGGTAGAGGTTGCGCGGATGATGAGTCACTCATGGGAGAGATGGAATCGAAGAACATGAGAAAAAAGGCATCAGCGCCGAAGTGTAGAGAGAGCTCCAACTTTCTTTATGCTGGGTCTGCATTGAATAAATGCAGGACTGCCACGTCTTTGAAGCGTGGAGGGCTATCCGGAGATCAAGGTGTATGTTTTGAAAAGCATGGACTGTTGTTCAGGCTTTTTTTTATGTTCTGAGTACCGAAGATAAGGGTATGCTGTTAAGAAAGTGGACCCATGAGGAACATAAAGAATACAAGTCATTGCTTCACAAATATATCAATGAAGATACTGCCGGGTCTGGTCCGAAGTGAATATAACGGAGGTACGGAAATGGAACAGACAAAAAAATGGGGTTTTTGGTTATTGACGGCTTTTGTCGTCGGAAATATGGTAGGTTCAGGCATCTTTATGCTGCCAAGTACGCTTGCCCAGCATGCGAGTCCTTTAGGTGTGACGATGGCATGGCTTGTTACAGGTGGCGGTGTGCTGATGATTGCACTTGTTTTTGGGCATTTGTCCATTCATAAGCCGCAGCTAACGGCAGGACCACAAAGTTATGCAAGAGCACTTTTTAACGATCCGAAAAAGGGGAAAGCGGCCGGTTTTACAATGGTTTGGGGATATTGGGTAGCAAGCTGGATTAGTAATGTCGCGATTATTACGAGTCTTGCCGGTTATTTAACGACATTTTTCCCAATTCTCACAGTGAAGACGGAGATTTTCACCTTTGGTAAAGAAGCGATCACACTTGGTCAGCTGACAACGTTTATTGTATGTACCATTCTTCTTTGGGGAACACATACGATCTTAATTACAAGCTTAAGTGCTGCAAGTAAATTAAACTTTATTACGACCTTTTCAAAGGTACTTGGATTCGTCCTTTTTATTGTTGCGGGATTATTTGCATTCCAAACGGCATTATTTGAACATTATTACTTCCCAGTTGCAGCAGAAGGCGAAGGAATGCTCGGACTTGGAGGCCAAATTCATCATGCGGCCATTTCCACTCTATGGGCATTTATTGGCATCGAATCTGCTGTCATTTTATCAGGAAGAGCGTCCTCGCAGCGCGATGTGAAACGTGCAACGATTACAGGTCTTTTAATTGCACTTTCTATCTACATGATTATTACTTTGATTACAATGGGCGTCCTGCCACACGATCAGTTGCAAGGCTCAGATAAACCATTCGTAGACGTGCTTCAGCTTATTATTGGACCGGCTGGTGGAATTGTGATGGCATTGCTTGCGATTATTTGTTTATTTGGCTCGATGCTTGGCTGGATCTTACTTGGTTCAGAAGTACCATACCAAGCAGCAAAGGCTGGCGATTTCCCGGCAGTATTTGCAAAAACAAACAAAAAAGGCAGTCCTGTTTTTGCTTTAACGGTTACAAATATCATGTCACAGCTGTTTATTTTCTCAGTGATGTCTCGTACGATTAATGAAGCTTTTACCTTTTTAACGACATCAGCGACACTTGCGTATCTCATTCCGTATATTGTGTCTTCGATCTATAGCTTTAAAGTCATCATGCAAGGTGACACGTATGATCTTCAAAAAGGGAAGCGAACAAGAGACGGAATCATTGCGCTTGTTGCGATGGGGTATTCCGCTTGGGTGATTATTTCAGGAACAGCTGATTTGAAAACATTTGGACTTGGCATCGGTCTGTTCTTAGTAGGTATTTTGCTTTATCCATTCATGTCAAAAGGATTTGCCAAAGGAACGGAATAAGGGAAACGTTTCTCCACATATGGAGAAACGTTTTTTTATGATGCAGATGTTAATCGGTCCACAATAAACTCAAGCTGTCCTTCTAATGAAACTGGGTCATTAAAGAAGTAACCGACAGGGTCGATTTCAAATACGTGTTTATTTTGTACAGCAGGAAGTGATGCCCAAATGCTGCTTTCATACACCTGGTCTCCTTTACTTTTTGACCCGCTCCATGGACTAGTGAAAATATAGTCGCCTGCGTATTCTGGCAGCTTTTCAAGGGAAATGTTTGCATAGCCGACGCCGCTGTCGATGGCATCTTTTTTAACTGCCTTTGGCGCACGTAATTTCAGCTCATCATAAATAATTTCGCCTCCGCGTGCAAAGGTGTTTCCAAAGATATAGATCCCTTTATCAAAAGGTGACACGATTGAAACGGTTTTACTGCCGACCGCTTTTGTTACTTTAGGCTTTACCTCAGCTATTTTGGTATCCCATTTTTTGATCCATTCTGCTGCTTTTTTCGGTGTACCTGTCATTTTACCGAATTCTTTTAGTTGATCTTTAAAGGAATATTGATTGTATTTAATGGCAACGGTTGGCGCAATTTTTTTGTATTGATCAAATTTCTCGTCTTCTCCCCAAGCAATAATCATATCTGGCTTCAAAGCGGCGACCTTTTCGACAGAAGGGGTTGTTCCAAGGTTTTTGACACCATCCGTTTTGCCTTTATAGAAAGGGTTTTTAAAGATGGGTGCCGTTGCAGCAATTGGCGTCTTGCCAAGTGTCACGAGGTCACCGTAGTAGCTTTCTGCCAGAAGCACAATTCGTTTTGGATCTTTAGGGAGTTTGACTTCACCTTTTACATCCTGATAGGTGATTGTGTCATCCTGGTTGGCACCAGATTTTTTATTTGAAGTGCTGCCGCAAGCAGCTGTAAAAAGCATGAGAATGGCTAAGGATATCAAAAGAAATCCAGATCGGTTTTTCACAAAGATTCTCTCCTATTCACTCATATATGATAATGATTATCAATTTCAATTATATCGTAACATGATGGAATGAAAAATGCATCGGCTATTTTAGGGCCTAAAGAAAAATGGTGAATTTCTCCCGGTTTTTTGATGAAAATAAAGAAAATGTTCAGAACAATGATTTCAAAAAGAAAAGAAAGTGATATACTAGACTTCGAGATTGATAATCATTATCACTAATGAGGAATAGATTTGAACGGAAAGGAAGAGACTGGTTTTGGGCTCACAATCGAATAAACAGCTGCCGGCCAAAGACGATGCAATGGATATTGTCACGAAACCCTTTGGAACAGCAGTTGTTGTCATCATAGGAATTATCGCTTTAGCATTTGGTCTTTTTTTATCGGTATCATTAGGAGCAGCAAATATTCATCTTCACACGGTATGGGAAGCCATTTTTCAATTTGATCATGAGCAAACTTCACATCAAATCATCCGGGAATTGAGGCTGCCGCGTACAGTTGGGGCTGCACTCGTCGGTGCCTTTTTAGCCGTATCGGGGGCTATTATGCAAGGCATGACAAGAAATGCGCTTGCGTCTCCTGAAATTATGGGTGTGACAAATGGCTCTGCATTTGCGATTGCCATTGCGTTTGCTTTTTTCCCAGGACAATCTTCTTTTACATTAATTCTTTGGTCATTTGTTGGTGCGGCACTCGCTGCCTCTATTGTGTTTGGTGTCGGTACTCTTTCAAAAGGTGGATTGACCCCAGTGAAGCTCGCACTAGCTGGTACGGCTGTTGGGGCACTTTTAAGCTCCATCTCCTCAGCAATTGCCATCCGGTTTGACGTCGCTCAAGACATGAGCTTTTGGTATGCTGGCGGCGTGGCTGGTGTGAATTGGAGCAATATTAAGGTCATCATTCCAGTTGCGGTTGCGGGGCTGATCATCGCAATGATTCTTGCCCGCTCGATCACTGTTCTCAGCTTAGGTGATGAATTGGCAAAAGGGCTTGGACAGTACACGAAAACTGTCAAGGTACTTGGAATATTGGTCGTCATTCTTCTAACAGGTGCTGCTGTCTCAGTGGCCGGTACTATTGGCTTTATCGGGCTTGTGATTCCTCATGTCACTCGTTTCTTGGTCGGAGTTGACTATCGATGGATTATCCCATGCTCAGCTATTTTAGGGGCGGTTCTGTTAATTTATGCAGACATTGCTGCAAGGCTGGTCAATGCCCCATTTGAAACGCCAGTCGGTGCCATTACTGCAATTATAGGCGTTCCTTTCTTCTTATATTTAGCTAGACGTGAAAGGAGCGGGATTTAGATGGAAATGGTGCAGCAGGCAAAGAAAAAGAAATACAAACGAACGATGCTCATGATCTTTTTGGCGATCGTGGCTGTGTTCCTTATTAGTTTAAATACCGGAGAAATTCGCATTTCTCCGATGGATACATTGAAAACATTTTTTGGATTCGGAAGTGAAATGGATGAGCTTGTATTATTCGAGTTCAGACTTCCAAGAATGGTCATCGCTTTACTTGTTGGCGCTTCTATCGCTGTATCAGGAGCGATTTGGCAAGGTGTTTCTCAAAACGGTTTAGCCGATCCAGGCATTCTTGGTGTCAATGCGGGCGCAGGCTTTGCAGTGGTTTTGTTTATTTTTGCTTTCCAAGGTACGATGTCAAACCTAGGTGATTTTACGATCTTTGTACTGCCGCTCTTCGCTTTTGTAGGTGCAGGCTTTGCTGCATTTCTCATCTATGTGTTAGCGTGGAAAAAAGGCATCACACCTGTTCGATTGATTTTAACGGGTATTGGCGTGAATGCTGCGTTTTCAGCAGCAATTGTGGTTATTCAATTAAAAATGAGCCCAAATGATTTTAACCAAGCCATCGTGTGGTTATCAGGAAGCATTTGGGGATCGAGCTGGACGTATGTCCTATCAGTTCTGCCATGGATGCTGATTTTCCTTGTGTTAGCGTTTGTGAGAGCACGTTACTTAAATATCATGAATTTGGGTGACCAGCTTTCCTACGGCTTAGGGATCTTGGTTCATAAAGAAAGAAGCTTTTTTATGCTGATTGCTGTTGCATTAGCAGGTGCTAGTGTCGCTGTTGCAGGTAGTATCTCGTTCTTAGGGTTAGCCGCACCGCACTTGGCGAGAAAGCTTGTTGGACCAAAGCATCAAGGAATGATACCAGCCTCCGCGTTGATTGGCGCATTGTTATTATTACTGGCAGATACACTTGGCCGCGTCATACTTGCACCATCAGAGGTGCCAGTTGGTCTAGTCGTTTCTGCTTTAGGCGCACCTTACTTCATTTACTTATTGATGAAAACGAACTAAGAAGGAAGGAGAGTACAACATATGAAATCGCTCGAAACAGAAAAGCTTTGTATTGGCTATAATGACCGTTTGATTGTAGACGATTTAAATATCAGTATCCCAAAAGGCAAGGTGACAACACTAATCGGACCGAATGGGTGCGGGAAATCAACGATTTTAAAAACAATGTCCCGGATCATGAAGTCCAATCAAGGCGTTGTTTACTTAAATGGTCAGGCTATTCATCAAACGCCTACAAAAGAAATTTCAAAACAAATGGCGATCTTACCGCAAACGCCCGAAGCACCAAGTGGACTGACAGTGTATGAGCTGGTGTCATATGGACGTTTCCCACATCAAAATGGATTTGGACGCTTATCAAATGAAGATAAACGAATCATCAGATGGGCACTTGAGGAAACGGGCATGATTGCTTTTCATGACAGGCCAATTGAAGCACTTTCTGGTGGACAGCGTCAGCGTGTATGGATTGCGATGGCACTTGCCCAGGAAACAGAACTGCTTCTATTGGATGAGCCGACGACGTATTTGGATCTTGCACATCAGCTCGAGATTCTTCAGCTGTTAGAACGGTTAAACAGAGAGCAGGGACGAACTGTGTTGATGGTCATTCATGATTTGAATCATGCGGCACGTTTTTCTCATTACATGATTGCTCTCAATCAAGGAAAAGTCATCAAAGATGGGACGCCTCATGAGGTCATGACCAAAGAGGTGCTTGGTCAGGTATTCCACATTGATGCAGAAATTGTACTTGATCCTAGAACGAATAAGCCGATCTGTTTAACATATGACTTAATGAATCATGAAAGAAAGCTAGAAGCTGTGAATGGATAATAGAAGTAAAAGGAACTCGGTGGAATAGCCGAGTTTTTTTGCGTCTCTGAAACTTCCTAGTACCACCATTTTTCCCAGTTGATATTTTTTCGCTTTTATGCAGAAAAGAGGTACTTTTTTACTTTAGACAATGGTAATATACGGTTAGAGATCATAGCTAGAAAGGAAAGAGATGCGTGGAAACAGCAAAAATATTGATTGCAGATGACGAAGAAGCAATTGTAAAAATGGTTGAACGCGTATTAAAAAAAGAAGGATTCAAGCATATTTATAAAGCCTACCATGCAGATGAAGCATTAGATGTTGTCAAAAACGAGGACATCCACCTTTTACTTCTAGATGTGATGATGCCCGGTAAGTCTGGTTTTGATGTTCTTCCTGAAATGAGAAAATATACGAAAGCGCCCATTTTCTATTTAACCGCAAGAACGTCTGATGTAGATAAACTGACCGGCTTTGCTCAAGGAGCAGATGATTACATCACAAAGCCATTTAACCCGCTAGAGCTAGTGGCTAGAATTAAGGCTCACTTAAACCGAACATATATCTCTTTAAAGGAAGACCACGATGAGGCTCAAAGTCAATACGAATATGCCCATTTCTCTTATCATCCTCATTCAGCCGAATTGAAAGTAAGAGGAGAGGTGACTGCATGCTCAGCTCAGCTGCTCTCCTTGCTGAAGTACTTTTGTGATCATCCGAATGTGGTTCTTTCAAAAGATCAAATCTATGAGAAAGTATGGGGCGTCCCATCATATGGTGATAACAACACCGTGATGGTTCATATCCGAAAGCTGAGAGAAAAGATCGAGCTAGATCCGAGTCAGCCAGAATATATTGTGACGATCCGTGGTATGGGCTATAAATTTATACCGCACCCAGCAAAGGTTCTTAAATAATTTATGAATCTACGAGCAAAACTCTTCTTTCACTTTGTCGGACAAATGTTTATTGTGATTGCCATTTTGATCATCGGAAATACGTTCTCTGATAATTTATATTTAAAAAAATACTACGAGAACATGGCTGAAACCGGTTTAACAAAAGCTGATGGAGATACACTCATGAGCTGGCTTTATTTTAATGAGGATGGAAAAATGGAAGCCGATGATCAGCTGAAACAAGCAGTGAGAAAACGAGACGGATGGCTGCAAGTCATTGATTCAAAAAAGGATAACGTCTATAGCTATCACCGCCCTAAGTCCATTCCAACTTCCTATCAAAAGGATGAAATGATCAAGATCTTTGAAAAAAGACAATTCAAAGATTACAAGATGTACTTCTGGCCCATTGAGATTGATCAAAAAAGCTTTATCGTGTTGTATGGGTTTAAAACAAACAGCACAAAGGTCGCCAATTATCTGAAGCAGCACGAGAAAGACTTGGCTGCATTATCTCAATATTCGGTTGAAACGAAAGAATTCTTGAAGAGAATGAATGGATCGGTGCATCTGTTCAATGATGAAGGGAAATATTTACAAGGTATTCGAGCCAATACCAATTTGAAACATGAGGTAACAGATGTTGAACTGCTCAAGTATCAATCAAAGCCTTGGGAGTTTAGAAGTGATCTGTCTTATATCAGAGTGAATAAAAACCTGTATATCATTATTTCTGTACCAAATAAAGTATACAGCCCAGATGGATTATACGATAAAGAAACAGACGCTTTAAATCAATATACGACCATCTTAATTGCAGGTCTTGCGATTACGATTATTATCGTCATGACATTATGGTACTCGTATCGCTATGGACTGCCGATCTATCACATTATCCGCTGGCTGATTTTCTTATCTAGAAATAAATTGCAGGAACCAACAAATAGAAAAGGAATTCCAATCAGTAAAAATAAAAAAGGTCGTATTAAGCGGGAATACCGATTATTTGAGGATATCCTAAAAACGATGGATCAGCTCACGCTTACATTAAAAGAGAATGAAGCAAACCGAAGAAAAATTCAAACCACAAGGGAAGAATGGATTGCAGGATTGTCTCATGATCTGAAAACACCTCTTAGTACGATTTACGGCTACGGGCTCATGCTTGAATCTGATCAATATCAATGGTCCAAGGAAGAAGTCATGGAAATGGGACAGGTGATTCGTGAGAAATCAGAATACATGTCGACCTTGATTGAAGATTTAAACCTCACGTATCGACTAAAAAATGGCGCATTGCCTATTAATCGAAAGCCTGTCGAGCTTGGTGAATTCTTAGCATCCATTATGGACGAGTTTTCAAGGAGCTCATTTTCAGAAGATTTCCCTTCCTCCTTCGAAGATCAAACTGATGGTGTCATGTTTGAGATCGACAAAGCCTGGTTCAGACGAGTGATTGAGAACCTGCTAGCGAATGCAGTCAAGCATAACCAAAAAGGAACTCATATTACAGCTACCTTATCTGAAACAAATGAGGAAGTTCGGATCGAAATGAAAGACAACGGATGCGGAATGGCACAAGAAACGGTCGATCACTTATTTAACCGCTACTATAGAGGGACAAATACGAACGATCCAACGAATGGAACAGGACTCGGGCTGGCGATTGCAAAAGAGCTTGTCCTGCTGCATGACGGTGATATTCAAGTGGAAAGTGAACAAGGTGCTGGAACAGCTATTGCGATTATCCTTAAAAAATCACCTCCTGTAAAATAGCCAAAAAACGATTTTCCTTTCAAAAGGAGATCGTTTTTTCCTGTTTTAGGATTGAAATCAACTTTGTAAACGATTACAATTAAATTGTTAACGTGAACAAAATAATTTCATACGATAAGAGGGATGGGGGAATTTGATGAAAGCCTTTTTAGATGAGCAGTTTTTACTAAACAGTCCAACGGCGGAAAAGTTATACCATGAGTTTGCAAAGGACCTTCCAATCATAGATTACCATTGTCATTTAAGTCCTAAAGACATCTATGAAAATAAAACCTTCCGAAATATCACCGAGGCATGGCTTTATGGAGATCATTACAAATGGCGTGCCATGAGAGCAAACGGCATCCCTGAAACGCACGTCACGGGGGATGCATCTGATGATGATAAATTTTTGGCGTGGGCAAAGACCGTCCCTATGACCATAGGAAATCCGCTCTATCACTGGACTCATCTAGAGCTGAGAAGGTATTTCGGAGTCGAAGACCTATTAAATGAAAAAAATGCAGACATCATTTGGCAGAAAGTCAATGAAAAGCTGCAAGGAGAGGGATTTGGGGCGAGAGACTTCATCATGAAATCAAACGTTGAAACCGTTGTCACAACAGATGATCCGGTCGATTCTCTTCAATATCATCAAAAACTGCGGGAAGAGGGATTCTCTGTACAAGTGCTTCCAGGGTTTCGACCTGATAAAGCACTCGATATAGCGAATGATCTGTTTGAAAAATATGTTCATGAGCTGGCAGAGGCTTCAGCTATCCCAATACAATCCTACCAAGACTTCTTACATGCCCTCCGTGCGAGAATTGATTTTTTTCATGATCACGGCTGCTTGATCTCAGATCATGCCATTAATGAAATGACATATGAAGAAACGACACAAGAAGAAGTGGAGACCATCTTTCATAAAAGAATGTCTGGTCATCCATTGACGGAAAAAGAGAAGATCAAATTTAAAACAGAGACATTCATTATGCTAGGTCAGGCTTACTGTGAGCGTGGCTGGGCAATGCAGCTTCATATCAATGCACTTAGAAACAACAATACGAAAATGTTTGAGAGGCTCGGACCAGATACGGGGTACGATGCGATGAATGACGAAGACATTGCAAAGCCGCTTTGCCGAATATTAGATCGTTTAGAACAAGAAGATGCATTGCCAAACACGATTCTTTATTCCTTAAATCCAAGGGACAATGTAGTGATATCAACATTGGCTGGAAGCTTTCAAGACGGGAAGACACCTGGGAAGATGCAGCACGGAACAGCCTGGTGGTTTAATGATACGAAGCAAGGAATGACAGAGCAGATGATGGCTCTTTCCAGTATCGGACTGATCAGCCGTTTTATCGGAATGCTAACAGATTCACGAAGCTTTTTGTCCTATACAAGGCATGAATATTTCCGAAGACTGCTTTGTGATATCATCGGGGATTGGGTAGAAAAAGGAGAAGTCCCCTACGACCTTGAGCTGTTAGGGGGCATTGTGAAAGGAATCAGCTATGAAAATGCCAAGCAATATTTTCAATTTGACCGGGCAAAGCAGCTCCATCATCAAAGTAAAATCACATGAGGAAAAAGGTAAGAAAATGAAAGCGGTTTTATGATAAGATGGAAAAAAATCATAAAAGGCGGAATAGCATGACAGTCACAATTAAAGACATAGCAAAATTGGCAAATGTCTCTCATACCACAGTATCAAGGGCTTTGAATAACAGTCCTTTTATTAAAGAGAAGACAAAACAAAAGATTTTGTCGATTGCAAAACAGCTGAACTATTCACCAAATGTCCATGCCAGAGGCCTTGTATCACAAAAATCGTTTACAATCGGTCTGTTTTTCACGAGTTTAACAGAAGGCACATCCTCAAGCTTCTTTGTGGATGCGTTAAAAGGCGTCAATAGCGTCATGACAGAGCATTACAATCTGTTTGTTAGGGGTATTGACGATTTTCACGATTACACAACCATTCATAAACAACGCTACGATGGCATTTTGCTGATGAGCCAAAGCGAGCACGATGAAGCGTTTATCCATCATGTCAAGAAACAGGGCATTCCAATCATTGTGCTGAATCGCCGTGTAGAAAGTAATGAAGTGATGAATATATTAGCAGATGATAGTCAAGGAGCATATCAGGCAGCGCACTATTTCATTCAGCAAGGCCATCAACAAATCGCCATCATTGAAGGAAAAGAAGGCTTTAAATCGACTCAGGAGAGAAAAGCTGGCTTTCTCCAAGCGTTAATTGATCACCATATTCCTATGAAAAAAGAATATATGATCACGGGTGACTACCATATGAAAAGCGGCTATGAATCAATGGAATCTCTGCTGACCCTTGATCATCCGCCAACAGCGCTTTTTTGCTCTAACGATGACATGGCCATTGGTGCGATGAATGCTTTATACGCAAAGGGCAAGACGTGTCCAGGCGATATCTCTATTATTGGTTTTGATGATATTGCATTTTCATCCTATACCACGCCTGCACTGACAACGGTGAAAAAGCCAATCGAAAAAATGTGTGCACTTGGAGCAGAAGCCATCTTATCCGTCATAAACGGTGAAGAGCAGGAAGAGGATCATATGGAAAAAATGTATGTCCACACAGAGCTGATGATCAGGGATTCAGTCAAAAAGGTGCAGTAATCAGCATCTTTTATAGAAGAATGTTCACGTGTGCATAAATTACAGAGAGGGGAATCCATTTGAAACGTTTATCAAAAGCCCTATACCCGGTGCCTGAGTATCCGGAAACGATTTTGCAGATTGGTGAAGGGAATTTTATGCGAGGCTTTATTAATTGGCACATCCAAAAGCTGAACGACTGCACAGATTTTAAAGGAAGAGCTGTTGTTGTACCCCCGAGAAAAGGATCTGTTGCAGCTTTAAATGAACAAGATGGCTTATACACATTATGTATACAGGGCTATCATGACCAGCAAGAAATGAATGAGCGGATGGTCATTCAATCGATCAGCAGAGGAATCAGTACGTATACGGATTATGATGTTTTTTTACAAGTAGCTGAAAACCCCGATCTCCGCTTTGTCTTCTCCAACACGACAGAGGCAGGGCTTATGTTCAGAAAGGCGGATCGCTTGGAGGATCGACCGCAAGCGAGTTTTCCAGGAAAGCTGACGGCGTTCCTATATCACAGGTTTAAAGCATTTGCTGGAGATGAACAAAAAGGGCTGATCATCCTTCCATGTGAACTGGTCGAACATAACGGTGATCGCTTGAAGGAATATGTGATAGACATGGCAACTAAGTGGGACCTGCCGCTTGCGTTTATCACATGGATCAAGGAAGCCAATACGTTTTGTAATACGCTTGTGGATCGGATTGTTCCTGGGTTTTCTAAGGAAGCAGCTGAAATTGTTCAAAAGGAAGAGGGATATATCGACGAGTTGCTTGTCACGGCAGAATACTATCACCTCTTTGTTATTGAAGCACCTGTCTTCGTACAAAAAGAGCTTCCCTTTCAAGAAGCAGGTTTAAATGTCCTTTTTGTAGAGGATATTGCGCCTTATCGCATGAGCAAGGTACGGATTTTAAACGGTGCCCATACAGCGATGGTGCCAATCGCTTACTCATGCGGGGTAGAAACTGTAAAAGAGGCTATGAATGATGAGGATGTTGGCCCGTTCATCCGGCGGATGCTGGAGGAGGAAATACTGCCAGGGCTTGAGCTCTCTCGAGATGAGCTTCTTCTTTATACACAATCGGTTTGGGATCGCTTTTGCAATCCATTTGTGAAGCATCAATTGCTGGATATTGCGCTCAATGGTGTATCTAAGTTTCGAACCCGTATTCTTCCGTCATTGTTTGATTATGTTGAGCAAAAGAAACAGCTGCCAATGAAACTCGTGTTTTCACTCAGCAGCCTCATTTATTTTTACAGAGCACAGGCAGAAAAGATAAAGGATGATGAGACTGTACTGGTATTCATGAAGGAAGCCTTTGAAGGAGAGAACCAATCTAATGAAGCGATCGCAGCTAAGATTCTATCATGTGAGTCATTATGGGGGAAAAATTTAACGGATATAAATGATTTGGTTCATGCTGTAGCTGATCAGCTTACCCTCATACAGGAGCAAGGAATGAGAGCGGCTGTTCAACGAATGCTGCAACATCAATATGAAAGTCAGGGGGAGAAGGCATGAAAGATTTTATTGTGATTCACCCTTCAGATAATGTCGGTATTGCTTTAAAAGTACTTGAACAAGGGGAGGAACTGCATTATCAAGATCATTCCGTTGTTTTAAAAGAGACCATCGCCAAAGGTCATAAGTTTGCATTGGCTGATATCAAGCAAAGAGAGAATATCATGAAATACGGTTACCCCATTGGGCATGCAACGACTGCCATTTCTGCTGGAGAATGGGTGCATACACATAACATCAAAACCAATCTATCAGGCAAGCTCGATTATGAATACGAGCCTTCATTTACAAATAACCCCTATGAAAAAACGAATCTTACATTTAAAGGATATAAACGAAAAAATGGGGAAAGCGGGATTCGCAATGAGCTTTGGATTGTCCCAACCGTTGGATGCGTAAATGGCATCGCCGATCAAATCATCCAAATATTCACCGCTGAAATGGGCGGAAGCATCCATCCGTTTGAAACAGCACTCGTATTAAAGCACAATTACGGATGTTCACAGCTTGGGGACGATCATGAGAATACAAAAATCATTTTACAAAATGCCGTGAAGCATCCCAATGCTGGAGGAGTGCTCGTCCTCGGACTTGGTTGTGAAAATAACGACATTGAAGATTTTCAGTCTACATTAGGTGAATATGACCATGAGAGAGTGAAATTTTTAAGAAGCCAAGAAGTAGGAGATGAGATTGAGGCGGGAGTCGCTTTACTCAAGGAAATTTATGAGGCAGCGAAAGAAGATCACCGTGAAGAAATCCCGTTATCTGAGCTGAAAATCGGCTTGAAGTGCGGGGGATCAGATGGATTCTCCGGCATTACCGCAAATCCGCTTTTAGGAAGGCTGTCCGATTTTATTGTTGCTCAAGGCGGCACGACAGTGTTAACAGAAGTGCCCGAAATGTTTGGAGCAGAAACGATTTTAATGGAGAGAGCGGAATCAGAAGCGACTTTCGACAATATTGTGCAAATGATCAATGACTTTAAACAATACTTCATGGATCATCGACAGCCAGTATATGAAAATCCTTCCCCGGGAAATAAAGCAGGTGGAATTTCGACATTAGAGGATAAATCTCTCGGTTGTACACAAAAAGCAGGAACTTCTGACATTCAAGATGTATTGAAATATGGGGAATTGCTGAAGCGAAAGGGTCTAAATTTATTAAGTGCACCGGGAAATGATTTGGTTGCTTCATCTGCTCTTGCCGCTTCTGGCTGTCAGTTGGTTCTTTTTACTACAGGCAGAGGGACACCATTCGGCACGTTTGTCCCAACAATGAAGGTCTCGACGAATACAGCCTTATATGAAACAAAAAAGCACTGGATTGACTTTAATGCGGGAGAACTGCTTGAAGATGTACCAGAAGATATTGTGTTAGAAAAATTTATTTCAACTGTCATTGATGTGGCGAGCGGGAAGCTATTAAATCATGAAAAAAACAATTTTAGAGAGCTGGCTATTTTCAAAACAGGTGTCACACTTTAAGGCGACTGGGGGATGAGAATGTGTCTAGAAAACGGGATTTGATGTATATCACAGCAGGAACGGTACTCACAGGAATCGGACTCACTCGTTTAGCAAGGCAAGGGAAGAAAGACAAAGAAGCAAACGGAATCGATCAGGTGTTAAAGCAGATAAAAGCACCGCTGTTCCCTGATCGTGAATTTAATGTGGTTCATTATGGGGCAGATGCAAAAGGAACCGAGCTTTCAACAGATGCTATCCAGTCTGCCATTAATGATGCGCACCGTTTGAAAGGGGGACGTGTGCTGATTCCAGAAGGGACGTTTGTGACAGGTGCGCTAGAATTGAAGAGTCATGTAGAGCTGCATTTGCATGAGAAAGCGTATGTGGCATTCAGCCAAAACCCAAAGGATTATTTGCCGCTTGTACTGACAAGATATGAAGGGGTTGAGCTTTATAATTATTCACCTCTCATTTATGCACACCATGCAGAAAACATCGCCATTACAGGAGCTGGAACGCTTGATGGCAGAGGAGATGAGCATCATTGGTGGCCTTGGAAATATGGCACGAATGGCCAGCCTTCTCAAGATCGGGATCGTCAGCTTCTATTTGACATGGCTGAAAAGAGAATACCAGTAGAAGAAAGAGTGTTTGGAGAAGGCCATTATTTAAGATCAAGCTTTATCCAGCCCTACCAATGTCAGCAAGTTCTTATAGAGGGAGTGACAGTGAAGGATTCACCGATGTGGCAAATTCACCCTGTACTAAGTGAACATGTGATTGTCCGTGGAGTCCATATTATCGGTCATGGACCAAACACAGATGGTGTCAATCCGGAGTCTTGCCGGAATGTGCTCATTGAAGATTGTTATTTTGATAATGGCGACGATTGTATTGCCATCAAATCTGGAAGGAACGAGGACGGACGGAGAATAGGGATTCCATCTGAGAACATTGTCATTCGTAGAAATGAGATGCGTGATGGACACGGCGGAGTGACGATTGGGAGTGAAATCTCTGGAGGGGTAAGGTATATCTATGCAGAGAATAATGTCATGGATAGTCCGAACCTTGACCGGGCACTGCGGATTAAAACCAACTCTGTCAGAGGCGGTACCATTGAACATATTTACTTTAAAAACAACACAGTCAAAAGCCTAAAGCATGAAGTGGTCTGTATCGACATGATGTATGAGGAAGGAGATGCGGGTCCACATCGTCCTGTTGTACGTCATATTCAAGTGGAAGGACTGAAAAGCAGCGGCGGACGATATGGTGTGAAAATAGCCGCCTACTCACATTCCCCCGTGACAAACTTCAACATGAAAAATTGTGTCATAGATCATGTGACGTATCCACTTTCTTTGGAGCATGCAGTAGCGCCTTCTTTTCAGAAAGTCGTCATCAATGGGGAACAAATTAATAAATAGATGGGCGGAAAACAGTCTTTTTAGAGGCTGTTTTTCTGTTATCAGAACGAAAAAGACGCTTTTAGAAATCACATATACAACCTAACTGCACTGTAGTATAATATTCCCGAAATTAGAAAAGAATTGACGGAAGAGCTTTCGTCAAGCAGTACATAAATCAGGGGGTTCATTCATGAAAAAGTTAACGGCCATTTGGCTATCGCTATTGCTTGTGATGGGTGTTTTAGCAGGATGTGCAGGTGCTGAAACAGACCATAAAGCAAAGAGTTCACAAAATAACGAAACAGCGGCTGCGGCATTTCCTGTCTCGATTAAAGATGCAGCTGGTAAAACAGTCGAAATCAAAGAACAGCCTAAACGTATTGTCTCATTAATTCCAAGTAATACAGAGGTTGCCTATGCGCTTGGTCTTGGAGATAAAATGGTTGGACGATCTGATTTTGACAATTATCCAAAGGAAGTTGAAAAGGTAGAGAAGATTGGCGGACTTGAATTCAATGTCGAGAAGGTGATTTCCTTAAAGCCTGATCTTGTACTAGCTCATGCCTCGCAGCTGGGATCAAAAGAGGGATTTAAACAGCTAGAGGATGCAGGAATTCAAGTACTGACTGTAAATGATGCCACTTCCTTTAAGGATGTGTACAAATCGATCAATACGATCGGTGAAGCAACAGGTGCAAAAGAAGCATCAACAAAGCTTGTAGACGAGATGAAAGCAAAATTGAATCACATCAAGAAACAAGCAGAGGCGATCTCGAAAGACAAACAAAAAACAGTCTTTGTTGAAGTTTCAGGTACGCCTGAAATTTATACAACAGGTACTCATACATTTATGGATGAAATGCTTTCTGTTATCCATGCGAAAAATGCTGCTGGTGATCAAACTGGCTGGGTGCAAATGACAGAAGAATCGATTATCAAACGAAACCCTGACGTAATCGTCACAATTGATGGTTCCAGCTTAGCTGATCTGAAAAAGAGAGACGGCTGGAATGCGATCAAAGCAGTGAAGGAAAAACAAGTCTTTCAATTGAATACGGATCTCGCATCAAGACCGGGGCCGCGATTGGTTGAAGGAGTCGAGGCTCTTGCGAAAAGCATCTATCCTGACACGTTCAAATAAATTCATCATCGCATACACACTAAGTGCTTTACTTCTTGTGATGAGCATTGGAATGGGAATCTCCTTTGGAAGCTTAGGGATTCCCATTCCTTCTATTCTCCGTATATTTGTTCATGAACTATTCGGTGTGCAGATAGGCACAATAGATTCAATTGATCGCAATATTATGATGAATATCCGGCTGCCGAGAGTGATATTAGCGGCATTAGTCGGAGCAGCGCTGGCGTTATCTGGTGCAGCCTTTCAAGGTTTATTAAAAAATCCTCTTGCTGACCCATATACACTTGGTGTATCACAAGGGGCATCAGTTGGAGCCGTCGCGACCCTATTTTTCAGTTTGCAGCTCCCTTTGCTCGGCAGTTTCACACTGCCTTTTTTCAGTATGACAACAGCGCTTGTGACCCTATGTCTCGTCCTCTTTTTTGCGCGTCTTGTCCATCGGGGGATGAGCATCTCCTCTTTAATTTTAACAGGGGTGATTTTCAGTTCTTTTTTGGGAGCGCTTATATCATTGATGATTGCCTTAACGGGTGATGATTTAAAAGAGATTATTCATTGGCTTCTTGGGAGTGTGTCCATGAGGGGCTGGCGCTATATTGTGCTTTTCCTTCCTTTCTTTCTGATTGGGACCTTTGCATTAATGCTGATGGGGCGAGATTTGAATGTCATGACGTATGGCGAGGAGAAGGCAAAGCTATTAGGTGTACATGTGAAAAGGAGCAAATATATCGTGCTGCTTGCTGGATCGATTCTGACTGGTAGTGCAGTAGCAGTGTCAGGGACAATTGGGTTTGTGGGACTTGTGATTCCGCATTTTATTCGCCTCTTAGCGATCACAGACCACCGGCACCTCCTGCCTTTGTCTATGCTGAATGGCGCTTCCTTTCTCGTTTTAGCAGACGTGTTATCACGTACGATCATTGAGCCGACTGAATTACCGATCGGCATCATCACAGCGTTAATTGGTGCCCCTGTATTCGGCATCATCCTCATCCGTAAATACAGAGGAGGGACGCATCTATGATTCAAGTGAAGGAAATCAAAGGTGGATATGGAGAGAAAGAGGTCATACGTGGCATCAGTTTTGAGGTAAATCAAGGGGAATTTCTCGGTATACTTGGTCCAAATGGAAGCGGGAAGTCGACCTTGCTTAAAATGATCTCTGGGTTGCTGGAACCTGATAGTGGTGAAGTACGCCTGAGCGGTCAACTGATTCAATCCTATCGTCCAAAGGCGCTTGCGCAAAAAATGGCTGTTCTACCGCAGAAAACGGACCAAGCCTTCTCATTTACAGTGGAAGAAACGGTTCAATTCGGTCGTTATCCATATCAAAAAGGATGGCTACAATCTGTTACCCAAGAGGATATGCGAATCGTAAACAAAGTAATGGAACAAACGGATGTTGCACAGTTTAAGAATCAATCTATTCATGAGCTAAGCGGGGGAGAACAGCAGCGTGTGTACTTGGCACAGGCATTAGCCCAGCAGCCTGAATATTTATTGCTGGATGAACCAACCAGTTTTCTTGATTTGGCCTATCAAAAGGATTTGCTTGATTTAATTAAAGAAGAGACCACTTCCTCTAGGCTAACGGTGATCGGTGTGTTTCATGATGTGAACATCGCCAGTTTGTATTGTGACCGGCTGCTGCTGCTTGATGAAGGAAAGACGGAAATAGTAGGGCTGCCGCATCACGTCTTGACGCCTGAGCGAATCAACCGTGTGTATGAAACAGATGTAACACCGCTCCAACACCCGCGAAGGGCAAATCCTCAGCTGATCATTGAACCTGCGGGGGCTTCTGTAGCATCAAATGCAAAGTTAGCGGATGGGTGGAAAACGTATGGAGGAGAAGGAATGACGTTTTCCCTCAAACAGCCGCTCCGCATCCTTTCCTCACATCAGAAAAAGGGCGGCTTCTTTTGGAAAAGGTCTCTCGGAACGGGAAGTGACATGCTTCGTGACGAGTTGGATGATCGTGAGGGACTATTGTTTTATAACCTAACGAGTGGACCAAAACAATTTGCTGCTGAAGACACAGACGACGACATGGTGCTTTACGGTATGCGTCATCAAGAAGAGCTGACCATTTGGCTTGTATTGAAAGAGTCTATATCAGACGGATCGTCTGTTCAGCTTATGGGGCAGCTTGTCCACATGATAAAACAGGAGACGAGCATGTCCATTCATCATCTTTGTATCACTGCTACGGGTATGCAGGAAACAGAAGGTGATGAGCATTTACACGAAAGATTAAAGCAGAAAGTGCACCTTCTTCTTTATTCATTGAATGCCATTTAAAAGTGAACCAAATGGTTCGCTTTTTGTTTATGATGCGATCACAGTACTTTAGTTAAACAAATACATCCTTTTCACTTCAGGTTATACTAAAAGGACAAAGCAAAAGAAAAGGAGGAACACCAATGAAACTTTATACAAAAACAGGGGATCAAGGTCAAACAGGCTTGATCGGCGGGAGAGCCGATAAGGATGATGTGAGAGTAGAGGCGTACGGCACGTTAGATGAGGCGAATAGCTTCATTGGACTCGCACATGCACATTTACGTCAGCATGGCGAATCGTTTCAAGACATTTTGTCAGAGCTGATTGTGATACAGCACGAGCTGTTTGACTGCGGCGGTGATTTGGCAGCAGTCAAACCACCGAAAGAAGGTAAATTAACTGAAGCGTCTGTAGCAGTCCTTGAGCAAAGAATGGATGTCTATGTAGAAGAAGCCGCGCCTCTCACGAAGTTTATTTTACCGGGCGGTCAGGAAGGTGCAGCTCTCTTACATGTGGCGCGGACAGTCGTCAGAAGAGCAGAGCGGCATATGGTGACGCTTGCGAAGCAGGAGGAGATTCCAGCAGTTGCGCTCACTTATGTAAACCGGCTCTCTGACTATTTATTTGCAGCCGCCCGAATCGTGAATCATCGGCTCGGTGAAGCGGATGTTGAATATGAACGAAGTGCAAACGTATTTCGGTCTAAATAAAGGAAAGCACTCTTCAAATGAGAAGAGTGCTTTTTTATTGGGTTCTACCGCTCAGTCTGAGCGAAGTTACGACTCTGGTCGCAATGAAAGATCAATCTGCGACACGTTTTGCCAGCTTTCTTTTTTGACTATAGTAAAAGCAAGGAGAAAGAAAGGAGGCATGAAGATGAAAATAACAAGTAAAACCATCATCGGTTCGATTTTAATGTTTGTCGGTCTATCCATCTTCTTCGGTGGCTCACTAGGAGGACTGATCCCAATTCTGATTGGGGCGTGGCTCATCTATGTAGGTGTAAAGAAATATGAAAAAGGCAGTAAAACCTTCGGCGTCATTCTAGCAGTCATTGGTGTCATGATCGTTGTGCAAGCTCTTCCATTTATCCTTGGAATCGCACTAGCTGGGTGGCTTCTCTACTTCGGCTGGACGATGATCAATGGTAAACAGGCAAAAGAATCATCAAGTAGATCATATATGGAGCCAAACACGTCACCGAAAATGGAAGAACCTATGCACACGTCATTTGATCAAGAATGGGAAGACTTTTTAAAGAAAAAATAAGAGGAGGAAATTCAAATGGTATTCAGAAGAATGAGAGATATGTTTGTTGCAACGGTCAATGAGGGCTTAGATAAAATGGAGAATCCACGTGTCATGCTGAATCAGTACGTTCGTGATATGGAGGACGATATTGCCAAAGCGAAACATGCGATCATCAAACAGCAAACGATTCAACAAGGCTTCCTGCGCAAAGCAGAAGAGACGGAAGCATTTGCTGATAAAAGAAAGAAGCAGGCTGAGCTGGCATTTCATGCAGGAGAAGAAGAATTAGCACGAAAAGCGCTCACAGAAATGAAGTATTTTGAAGAAAAGCATCAGGAATATCAGGAAGCTTATCAGCAATCTGTGAAACAATTAAAAGAGCTGAAAGAGCAATTGCAACAGTTAGAAACGAAGCTGCGTGATATTAAAGACAAGAAGCAGGCACTCATAGCAAGAGCAAATGCCGCACAGGCAAAGCAGCATATGAACGAATCTATGAATAAAGTAGATAGTGAAAGTGCATATAAAGAATTTCTTCGAATGGAGAACCGTATCGAAGAAATGGAGACAAAAGCGGGCAGCTATACACAATTTGAGGATCAAGGAGCATATGCTCATCTAGACTATGCTGATGAGGTTGAAAAAGAATGGCAGAAGCTCAAGCTGGAGAAGAAGCCTGAGCAGCAGCAAGCAAACTAAGAAATCAATGGCAGATCGGAAGAAAAGCAGGATTTTTCTTCCGATATTTGATTTCTTTCTGTTTCGCTTTTCCTTATAATGAAAAGGTCAGAAGATAAAGGGATGGTATGAATGAAGCGATTAATTGGTCTAATTTGTATACTCGTAGGTGTCTTTTTAATGATTGGGATGCTTTTCAAAAACGAAAATCTCTTTCATTTGAGTTTCTCCCGTGAAAAACCAGTCACAACAGCTTCAGCGAAAAAAGATGAAATTGATCAATTAGATATTTCTCTTTCTGGATTTCGCGTGAAGGTAAAACCTGAAAATCGTTCCGATATTTCCGTGATGGTCGTAGGTGGAAAAGGGAAAATGTATGCGGAACAAACAGGCAGTACATTTAAAATCCGTGCTGAAAATAAAGGATTCTTGTTTTTCACTTCATTTGAAAAAGGAGAACTCTTAGTCAAAATGCCAACAGATTATCATAAAAATGTGAAGATTACGGGTGGAAGCGGGGTCAGTGAGATGGACGGCGAAGGGAAGCTGGCACTTGAAGATGTGATCCTCAAATCAACAAGCGGAAACCTCAATGCCGAGAATTTCTCAGCAAACAATGTCGAAATCAAAGCGACATCTGGCAGACTCTCTGTGTCTCACATCGATGCGAAAAATAGCGATATTGGAGCAACCTCAGGGCGTGCCGATATTAAAGATGTCAAAGGCGAAATGCAGCTAGAAATGACAAGTGGTAGATTGACGGCAAGTTTTGATACCATTGAATCACCTGTCTCTTTTCACATGACATCAGGCAGCGCAAAATTTAACCTGCCGGATGAAGGAGATTTTAATGTCCAAGTGAAAAAAACAAGTGGAAGTGTCGATCACACCTATCACTTTGATCAAGCAGATAGTGAAGGTCGAGGCTTTACAGGCACGCGGGGAAAAGGGACACACTTAGTCGATATTGAAATGACAAGCGGAAACTTAAAGCTGCGGTAATGAACGAAACAAAGGAAGGAGGCGAGTCAACTGCGTTTTTCAAGGAATCAAATTTTAGGCATCATTGTCGTGATTTTTGGTATTAATCTATTTCTCAAAATTATTGGGATCGGAGCCGATTTGTTTTGGCCTGTGTTTTTTGCGCTTGCGGGCTATTGGCTGCACTCAAGATCCAAACGTTGGCTCGGTTCAGTTTCCTATATTTTTGCCGGCTTTCTCTTTTTAAAATTCCTGCTCAATATTACGTTTAGTCTCACAGGATATTTATTTGCGGCCTTTTTGATATATGCCGGCTATCGCTTATTGAAAAACAAACCTGTTTTTGATGTCGATAAAAAGGAAGCACCGGAGAGCGATAAGCCTTCATTGAAAGTCAATCTTGAAAAAGAGGGCGAGCAAAAGAAAACAAAGAGCCAGACAAAGCCGCGCAAGGAGCATGACTTTTTTATCGGTGAAGTCAGGCTGATGAAAAAGCCGTTTCAATTAAGTGATTTGACGATTTCAGGGTTTATCGGGGATGTCAAAATCGACTTATCAAAGGCCATCATCGCAGAAGAAGAGAGCACGATCGTGATAAGCGGGCTCATCGGAGATGTGGATATTTTCGTACCGCAGGATATTGAAGTATGTGTGAGTGCATCAGCTGCCATTGGTGATATGAAAATTATTGATGAAAAAAGAAGCGGATTCGGCAGTAAAGTGTATGTGATGACAGACAATTACGATGAGAGCAAACGAAAAGTGAAAATCTCCATCTCTTTACTGATCGGAGATGTGGATGTGAGATACTTATGAGGAAACTCCATCTAGGTATCCAGTGGCAATCTATTCGTCTTGGAGTAGGGATCTCGCTTGGTGTTGTCATCATGACGATGCTGCCCATGTTTTTTTATTATCAGCTTGATCCGATGATTCTCCTCTCTACCCGCTGGTTTGGCATCCCGTTTTTTTGTATTTTACTGATCATTAGTCTTGCCATTGGGTTTTCTGCCTCACATGTATTTGGCTATCAGCATAAAAAGCGTCTTGATCAGCTTGTAGAGTCGATTTTAAAGTTTGAAAATGGGAACTTTGCATACAGACTGCCGTCTCTTGGCGACGATGAAATTGGCTTAGCGGCTGATCAATTAAATGAAATGGCGAAACGAGTGGAAGGTCAAGTAGCCTCTTTGCAAAAGCTCTCGAATGAGCGGGCAGAATGGCAGGTGCAAATGAAAAAGTCGGTCGTCTCAGAAGAACGTCAGCGTTTAGCACGAGAACTGCATGATGCGGTTAGCCAGCAGTTATTTGCGATCTCGATGATGACCTCTGCGATTCTTGAAGTCATGAAGGAAAAGGATGAAAAGATTTTAAAGCAAATGCGCCTAGTCGAACGAATGGCTGGCGATGCACAAAATGAAATGCGTGCGCTTTTGCTTCATCTCAGACCGATCACCCTTGAAGGAAAAGACTTGAAAAAGGGCTTGATTGAGCTCCTAAATGAATTTCAAGCAAAACAGCCGATTGATATTGATTGGGAAATAGAAGATGATGTTCCGCTCTCAAAAGGAGTAGAGGATCACCTCTTCCGAATTGTACAGGAAGCCCTGTCAAATGTATTCAGGCATGCAAAGGCGACAAAGGTGACGGTTCGTCTGCTCATTCGAAATCGGCAGGTGCAGCTGAAGATTATCGACAATGGGATCGGCTTTCAAACCGATCATGTGAAGACGGCCTCCTACGGACTGGAATCAATTCGTGAAAGAACAAGTGAAGTAGGCGGTGTCGCAGAGATTATGTCATTTGAGGGAAAAGGAACACAAATTGATGTGAAGGTTCCCATTTTTGATGAAGGAAAAGGAGAGAACGTTCGATGATTCGAGTGCTTTTAATCGACGATCACGAAATGGTGAGAATGGGGCTTGCTGCTTTTTTAGAGGCACAGGCTGATATTGAAGTCATTGGTGAAGCGTCAGATGGACAAAAAGGTGTAGAGCTCGCAGTTGAATTAAGGCCAGATGTCATTTTAATGGATCTTGTCATGGAAGGCATGGATGGCATCGAAGCAACGAAAAGAATTTGTCAGGAAATTGAAGATGCTCGAATTATCGTTCTGACGAGCTTTATTGACGATGATAAAGTTTATCCAGTGATTGAAGCAGGTGCTTTAAGTTATTTATTAAAAACATCCAAGGCAGGAGAAATTGCAGATGCCATTCGGTCTGCAAGTATCGGCGAACCAAGACTAGAATCAAAAGTAGCTGGAAAGGTGATGAATAAACTTCGTCATTCCTCAAATGGATCGATCCTTCATGATGCATTAACAGCAAGGGAAATGGAAATCTTGAAGCTGATTGCCGATGGGAAATCGAATAAGGTCATCGCTGAGGAACTATTTATTACAATTAAAACAGTGAAGACACATATTACGAACATTCTTTCCAAACTCGATGTAGAAGACCGGACGCAAGCGGCTGTGTATGCGCATCGTCATAAGCTGATCCAATAAAATAAAAAAAACAGCTTTCAAAAGAAAGCTGCTAGAACATGCGTAAATTTAGTCCTTCTGTCCTGTGATCGGACGTTCGGATAGTTGATGGAGCTCAGGAACTGGAAAAGCCTCCTGCTCCTCGGCCGATTTGTCTTCTAGGGCTTTCTTCATCTCGGATAATAGCTTTACGCTCTCCTTTGCCAATGCTGCCTTTTTCTCTTGCAAACCAATGATCTGTGAAAGTCCGACGAATATACCGCCTCCAACAAGAAGGAGCGCAGGGGTTTGTCCATAATAAATCACGATCAAAAATGTGCTCGAAAAGCTGTCGGCTTCAATGAAGAAATCTTCTTTTGATTGCAGGAATACAACGACTAACAGGAGTATTCCTAGAATCAAAAATAGAATGCCGGCCGAAAGTAAAGCTCGTTTCATGATTGACACCCTTTTTTTCTTACCATTTTAACATACTCTATAAGGATTGTGTTGCGCCCTTAGTCCCGAAGTCACGGATTTTCACATTTGCTTTGTAACGAATATCTGATTCACTAAAAATTTCATCCCAATGTTTTGCTTCTTTTCGAAAATCCTTCGGGTAGGCAATACTCGCCTTTTGATAGAACCCACAAATATCTGCTTTGATCTCGTGCTGTAATTCACCGATGAAATCTTTAACGCTTGTCTCTATTCGACGCTTGACAACGCCTTCAATTTCTCTGAGATACTTTTCATTAAAAGCGTTTTCACGTTCATTCCAATCCTCAGACAATCGTCCATCAAGTTCCACTGACACATCAAATTGATATTTTCCGCTGGCTGATTTATTGGTTTTAATATGGTGCTTGAGTTTGAAAATCTCAAAAGAGTAGATGCTGTGTTCATATTCAAATTCAATGACTCCACCCAGTCCGTCTCCAGTTAACAGATTGTATGACTGTACTGCTAACGGAGAGATATTGGTGAGAAATCGCTTATTCTTAATAATAGAGGCTCCATCGATCATTAATTTTCCTTGATCGACGCTGACTTTCGGAATAGCGAAAGATACATTGTTTTGCATGGCAGAAGAAATATCTCCTAATGAGCTAGTCTTAAACATGCGAATGGTCGATTTTCTATTCTCAGAAAGATCGTATAAGGTCGTAGAGGCTGGCTGTCCGTCGTCATTGATTTTCAGCATGTCTCCAGGATTCTTAGAGGTCATAAAGACGAGGCCCCCTCTCCTCGTTTCATTGTCTCGAATGAATTGATTAATGACGAGGTCGAAATCATTCTCATTGATGAGTTCCTCAGAAAACAAAAACACCCGTAGCTGCTGTGCGAAAATGCGATGGCTTTTCAGCGCCGTTGTGCGGAATATTTGATGCACAGAATCCCCGTTTGTTTCAATGATTTTCGTAGGGTCTTTGATGTTTGATTCCTGAGAGATCTTTTGAGGAACAAGGACTTGCATAGATACCTTTAATTTATTCCCTTGGTCCCCTTTGTCTACTGCAAATCCAATCGCCATGTTAAGCTCCTCAATATTTGTGCTATCCCAACAACCACTTAATAGAACCAGCGTCAAAAGAGCAACAGCTGCTTTTTTTTTCATGTTGTGTTCCGCCTCCTTTTGAAAAACACGATGATAAATAAGAGAAACGGGAGAATGCCGAACAGCAGGAAAAAGAGGTTGTTCACATAGGTTAAATAATTTCGCACTGTATCGACATCCTTTGGAAAAATCGCTGCAAAGTAAATGACAATTCCCATTAAAACAAGGACCACTTTTTTAGGAAACTTGGTCAGTTTAGACACCCCGATTGCAGCAAAAAATGTATATCCGACAAAGCTTGTATAAAGCTGAATCAGCCAAACGATAAGCAAAAAGGAGTCAATGCGTTCAATAAAAATCCCCTGAATATCAAATGATTGAAATAAGGCAATGGTCGGCCAAGTCAAAGTCGCCGTTTCTTTAACAGTCAGCGCACCAATCACCATCATATAAGTGAAAATATAAATAATCGCAGGAATCAAAAAGCCGACTGTCCCATAAGCAAAGGTGTGTTTTTGTGTGTTCAGATAAGCAGGCATAAACAGTATCATTTCAATGCCGACAAACGATATGGCAGATGCATTCAAGGAATTGAAGACAGGGGAGAACCCCTCTCCTAAAACGGGACGGAGGTTATCTAACTTAAATTCTTGGAGACTAAGCCCATAAGCGACAAATAAGATGATGAGCGTCACAATCAGTATAAAAGGGAAAAGCCGGGCTAAATCACCAATTCCGCCAATCACCAGATAAAACCCAACTACAATAAAGCTGATCATTGTCACGGCTACTGGCGTGTTTTGAAGCAGAAAGAATTTGACCATTTCCGACATCGCGCGTACTTCATAGCTGGCGACGCCAAGAAAATAAATAATAATCAAGAGATTGGCAAGAGCGCCCAGCCATTTCCCAAGCCCTTCGTTCGTATAATCATAATAAGAGGAGAAGGGGACTTTTTTCATCATCAGGACATTTGCAAAAATAAACACTATGTAAATGACACTCATAAGTAAGAGTGCAATCCAGCCGTCAGGTGTAGCCGCAGCCTGAGCCATCGATCTTGGCAGAATCATCATACTTGCGCCTAGTGTTGTATTTGCAATAATGGCACTTGCCTGATAGCTTGATATCGACTCTTTATGATTGACCATCTCGTTCTCCTTTCTGTTGATTTTTTAAGGGCAATCGAATAATGGAATTGTCCTCGTTTTTATAGCTGAACACAAAATCTGGTGAGAAATACGGTGTGCCAAAACTTTTTTGCCGTGTGAGATGAGTAAGGAGTACGAGCATAAACAGCACAATCCCGTATAAACCAAAGGTAGCCGCAGCAAACATGGACACAAAGCGGAGCACACGAAAGGACATGCCCATCCCGTATTGAGGAACAGTAAAGGACGCAAGGGCCATCACGCTGACGATAATCACCATGATCGAGCTCACAATATGAGCCTGAACGGCTGCCTGGCCAATAACAACCCCGCCAACAAGTCCGATCGTTTGACCGAGCGGGTTTGGCAGCCTTAAGCCGGCTTCCCGCAGGAGCTCAATCGTCATCTCCATGATGAGTGCCTCCACAATAGGCGGAAAGGGGACATTTTCTCTTGTACTTGAGATCGAAATAGCCAGAGTTGTTGGTAAAAGTCCTTGATGGAACGACACAAGCGCAATATAAATGGCTGATAAAAATAATGTCAGAAAGATCGAGGTAAACCGCAGCATACGAATGAGAGAGGCGGCGATCCATCTTTCATAATAATCATCAGGTGATTGCATAATCGTCGCGAGCGAAGCAGGTACAATTAACACAAAAGGTGAATGATCGACAAAAATGGCGACCCGGCCATTATTTAAAGCAGACGCGACTTTATCCGGCCGTTCTGTGTTTTGAATTTGCGGGAAAGGAGAGTACACATTGTCTTCAATGAGCTCCTCAAGAACACCAGAGTCCTGTATATCATCAATGGTGACTTGCTTGAGCCGTTTTTTTACCTCTTTTAAAACAGAGGTTTCAACGATACCGTCAATGTACATGATGGTCACTTGGGTGTATTTCTTTTCCCCGATCTTCATGTTTACTGTTTTGAGGTCAGGGTTTTTCAAGCGCTGTCGCACGAGAGCTAAGTTCGTGTTTAAATCTTCAATGAAGCCAACTTTCGGCCCTCTTACGACTGTTTCAGATGTAGAATCCCCTAAACTGCGTTTCTTCGTTCCATGCGTTTCTAAAATATACGCATGCTGAAATCCATTAATCAGCACCACGCAATGCCCTTCAAAAATCGCATCGACCAATTCTTCAGAGGTCTTCACCGAACGTGTCGTCATCATGGATAAATTAGCTTCCAACTTCTCTTTTGTAAGAGAGGTATGATCTTGGAGAAGCAGCTTTAAAAAGGTTTGAATCTCCATCTTTTCGTTCATTTCTTTTATGTATAAATAGTAAACAACCTGCCCGTGAGGCAGCGTTTTTTTCTCATGGACCAAATCATCCATTTCCTTTAATTGCGGGAGAATGACGGAGAGATTATCGTATAAGTGTTCTTTCAATGGAGTCTGATTCAAAAGGATCACCCGCCTCAAATAACTTTTTCTTAGCATTACCTGCTTGAAAAAACAATATTCTGTGTTACATTATTTTGTGGTAAAAGAAAGAATGAGGGTTTTGGAGGAAACAGGATGGCACAAATTCGTTTAGCAGGAACAAAAGAGGAGATTGACCGTATTCTACAGTCGTTTGACAAGCATTATGAAGTGACATATACATCAAAGGATTACGGAAAAACGAACCCAAAATACAAATATTCGAAAGATGTCCGCGTTTATATTGAACTAAAATTAAAATAAAGATAAAATTTTAATTGAAAACGCTTAAAGGATTTTCGTTTTTTGTATAGAATAGAGTTGAGTGTATAAAGCTATGGAGGGATACATAATGACAGAATTTAGAATCGAAAAAGATACAATGGGCGAAATCAAGGTGCCAAAGGACAAGTTCTGGGGTGCACAAACACAACGAAGCAAAGAAAATTTCAAAATCGGTTCTGAGAAAATGCCAAAGGAAGTTGTGAATGCGTTTGCAATTTTGAAACGTAGCACAGCGATTGCCAACGAACGTCTTGGCAACCTTGAGAGCGAAAAAGCAGAAGCAATTGCTGCTGTATGTGATGACATCATCAGCGGAAAGTATGACGAGCATTTCCCGCTTGTTGTATGGCAGACAGGTAGCGGGACACAAAGTAACATGAATATGAACGAAGTCGTTGCAAATAGAGCAACTGCTTACTTGAAAGATAAAAATAGTGAGTTCAGCATTCATCCGAATGATGACGTCAATCGTAGCCAAAGCTCAAATGACACATTCCCAACTGCTATGCACGTGGCAGCTGTTTTAGCTGTGTACAAAAAATTATTGCCTGCGATTGATCAATTAAGAGCGACTCTTGATGAGAAGGCAAAAGCATATCAAGAGATTGTTAAAATCGGTCGTACGCATTTGCAAGACGCAACTCCACTGACAGTAGGTCAAGAAATTAGCGGCTGGGTGTACATGCTGGACCGTTCAAAAGAAATGATTCTAGAATCAACTGAAAAAATGAGAGAGCTTGCGATTGGCGGAACAGCTGTTGGTACAGGAATTAACGCACATCCTGAGTTTGGCCAATATGTCGCTGAGGAAATCAGCAAGCTGACAGGTCAAAATTTCAATTCTTCACCAAACAAATTCCATGCGCTGACAAGCCATGATGAAATTACGTATGCACACGGTGCCCTAAAAGCACTTGCAGCTGATTTAATGAAAATTGCCAACGATGTGAGATGGCTGGCAAGTGGTCCTCGCTGCGGAATTGGTGAATTGATCATTCCTGAAAATGAGCCAGGAAGCTCCATTATGCCAGGTAAAGTCAACCCAACTCAAAGTGAAGCCTTAACAATGATCGCAGCACAAATCATGGGGAATGACGCAACAATCGGTTTTGCCGCGAGCCAAGGAAACTTTGAGCTGAACGTATTTAAGCCGGTCATCATCTATAACTTCTTGCAATCAGTTGAATTACTTGCTGACGGCATGAACTCATTCCATGACAAGTGTGCAGTTGGAATCGAACCAAACCTAGAAACAATCGAGAAAAACTTGAACGATTCATTGATGCTTGTGACGGCACTTAACCCGCACATCGGATATGAAAATGCAGCGAAAATTGCAAAGCTTGCTCACAAAGAAGGATTAACGTTAAAAGAAGCAGCACTTCAATTAGAGCTGTTAACAGAAGAGCAGTTTGAAGAGTTTGTGAAACCAGAAGAAATGGTGACACCGAAAGCAAAATAAAAACCAGGGGCGGCTGCCCTTGGTTTTTTTCATTGAACGTGATGTGGACAAAAATGAAACCCAGGTTCTGCCTTGGGTTCTACAAATGATCCTCTTTCAAAATACGCAAAAGTGACTCAGATACGGATTGGAGCGGTGCGAACAATTTCAGTTGATGCAGCATACCTTTCACGATGACTTGTCTAGGTTTTTGTTTGTTTAATTCATTTTCTAGAATGCCGAGTGCTTCAAATAAATCAGGCTCGTCTTTCACTTCATAGTGTGCTTCAGCTTGCTCTCTTAATTCTTTTAAAAGAGATTCTGTCAGCGGGTCGAATGACCGTTCATAAATAGGACCAAACCAATCGCTCGCTTGATCTACAGAGATGAGCGGAAGATCATGTCGCGCCATCATACCGCCCATCAAATCATCGATACGGTGAATCATCGTTGCGGCTAGCTCCTCAGCCTCCAGCTGAAAATCATATAAAATCGCAAGCTCGAAATAAACGTGGCTCATGCCCTCAATTGTCAAACAAAGATCAGCCATATAAGGAATCGCTGCATCTCCATATACCTGCTTAATGTTATCAATGTGAAGCTGAATGGTGGCAAGTCTGATTTGTTTTGCGAGCTGCTGCGTTTCTTCATTCATTGGCAGTGCTCGATCGCTCAGCTGCATTTTAATAAAATCCTTTTGCTGCAAAATATTATCGTAGTAGACAGTAAGCTGCTTGCGGTAGGCTTCCTTTGGTGTGCCGCCCTCTGTTTGAACCTCGTGGATCCGGGTAAATACCTTATCGTAATAGTAATGTAAGATTGAAATGAGCAGTGCTTCCTTTGATTTAAAATAAAGATAAAAAGCACCCTTTGACATGTGGCATTCATCCGCAATTTCCTGAACAGACGTTGTATTGTAGCCTTTACTGGCAAACAATTTCATGCCAGCCTCAATGATCATTTTCTCTTTCTTTTTCAATATGAATGTCATCCTTTCTTACCGAGAGACAAATGTCTTAGGAAACGTGCGCAAAGAGATGTGACTTATCGGTCATAAACGACGAAAGTTTTCAAAAATTAATCAGATTGTAACTTGTTTTTTACAGTGTAATTCTTTATATTATAAAGTAAGGTGACCAACTGGTCAAAAAATGTGAAAGGATGATGTTCCATGAGAGAAATCGATGATATGATAAGACGCTTGCGAACAAAAGGAATTCAAGTAGAAAAAGTCAAAATGCCGAAAGAGACAACCATTGAAAAGAAATGGATGTATCAAGCTGGCAAGAAAATCAAAGCCACATACCGTGATTTCAATGGGTATTCATTCATCTAAAAAAGACTGCGGTCAAAAACCTACAGTCTCTTCTTTGGTACCGTGATCGTATAACGTACACCTAGATCATCATTTTCAATTGATATAGACGCTTGATGCATGGAGAGAATTTTTTTGACAATGCTTAATCCAATACCGAATTCGCCCTTTTTTCCCTTACTAAAAGGTTCGTATAGGCTGGATAGCATATGTTCTTCAATTGGAGGACCGTCATTACGAATGACAATGCGTATTTGATCCTCTTCCTGTTTCATTTGAATATCAATTTTCCTTTTTGCGTAGCGAAGTTGATTTTCTAGGACATTTTCAAATAATTTGCTCCATTGTTCTGGATCGCCTTCAAGAGCAGCCTCATCATCTAAGTCCACGTTCCACTGTAATTCATTTTTCGACCAGCGTATTCGGTCGACCACTTCCAGCATCGTATTACTGAGTAGGAAGGAAGCATGTGCAGGGTGTTGATTTGATAAATAATCAAGCTTTGTTAAGTACAGCAAATCCTTGATTTTCTTCTCAAGCTTTTCCGCTTCACCTTCAATGACTTCCACTGTTTGTTCAAGATCTCCCTTAGGAAAAATACCATCTTTAATCGACTGCGTATAGCCGCGGATGACCATGACAGGTGTCTTTAAGTCATGTGATATATTTTGCAAAAGAGTCCGTTCTGTTTCATCCTTTTGAATGAGTTTTTGTCTCATTTCTTCAATGGTATGACCAAGCTTTCCAATTTCATCTTGCCGGTCAACGATGACAGGATCGTCCCAGTCCTCTTGTGCAATCCGCTTCACGTGTTTTTCAAACGCAACGATTGGACGGGATAAGTAGCGGGCAAGCCAAATCGATGGAATCCAGCTTAATAAAATAACGGTGCCCAAGATAAAGATCAGCTGTTTAAACAGCGTAAAGGACAGGTCATCTCGATAAGAGTCTGGCGCATAAGACAAAAGAATATATTGTGTATTGCCTGTTGATACTTTTTTGATGACAAAAAAGATGTGCTGGCCATTCACCTCTTCAGAATAGCGTTTCGTTGCGCTTTTTTGTTTTTTCACAAAGGCTTGGATTTTCTCAATAAAGGCGTGCGGGAAAAACTGCCCCATTTGGTTTAATTCATCTGACGGAATCAGAATGTGTTGCACCGAGCGGTTTTCCGGTGTCGACTTTGGCGAGCCGTCTCGGTTCAACGGATATTCTGTGAGCACCTGCTGTTCATTTTCGATATTTTTATAAATTTCATTCGTGAAAAAATTTCGTAATGTATTGGAAAATAGGATGATCAGAACAATCGAGATGGTGAGCAAAATACCAGAGATGACGATCCAAATTTGAAAAGCGAGTGGTTTGTTCTTCATCCTTTTAGCATCCTATAGCCAAATCCATAGATGGTCTCGACCTTTAAGTCGGGCATTTTTTTGCGTAATCGTCTGACAAGGTCATCGACCACACGATCTGTCCCGAAGTAATCGTGTCCCCAAATTTTGATGAGGATATCTTCACGAGAAAAAGCATGTCCTTGATGATGTGTAAATAAAAGCAGCAAGTCAAATTCCTTAGAAGTTAAGTTAATCAGCTGATCTCCTTCATACACCTCTCTTATATCCTCATGAATGACATATGAGGAGACGGGTGTGACACTTTGCTGCTGCGGAGTATCGCTGTTTTTGTACACAAGCTCAAGCAGCTTTTGCACCCGAATGATCAGCTCGCGCGGAAGAAATGGCTTCGCAATATAGTCACTGCTTCCTAGCTCTAAACCGAGGACACGATCGATATCTGCGTCGCGTGCTGAAATGAAAATGACCGGTACGTTAGGTGATGCGGCTTTGATTTCTTTAATCAGTGTGTAGCCATCTGTATCAGGCAGCATGATATCTAAAATCCATAGATGCGGCGGCTTATTCATTGCTTCGCGTGCCGCTTCTCCGGTTAAAAAAGAGGAGACATTCCAATTTTCACTTTCTAAATATTTGGTTAAAAGTTCGTTTAAGTTTTGTTCATCTTCCACTAAATAAATGGTGTACGACAAAGTCTTCCACATCCTCTCAACGTCATTATAACGGGATACAAAGGCGGCATGTCAATAATCACATGCTTTTTTCACAATTTCACATATTCTTCTCATTATTATCCCATAATGTTTGTTTATGATAAGCTCAAGGGAAAAAAGGGCATAGACAAAAGGCAGATCAATAGGTGCTTTTCACGAATGTGCGCACCTTGCTTTTTTTCTATGAATAAGTATTATATAATTTGACATATTGTCATGTAGTATCTTCAATGATGTTGCCATTAAGAGGACATGAGTCCGATCTACACATATGAATCAAGCAAGTCATGAACATGATGTAAAGGAGTGTAAGCGATGGATTTCCGAAGAGAAGATGAAGAGAAGAAGTTGAATCAACAAGAAGATGTACATCAAGAGAATGAGAAACAAATAGACGAACCTGAAAAAGAAAAGGAACTCGTTTTTCAACCTCATGAAAACGAAGCTTCTGCCACTCAGGAGAGTGTGACAAACCATTCTCCTCAAATGGGGGATGACCGTGTGTCGAAAAAGGAGAAAAAGCGGAAAGCAGCATGGCTCAGTCCGATCCTTGGAGGAATTATTGGCGGAGGCCTTGTGCTTGGCATTACACCGCTTTTGCCGCAGTCACAGAACACAGCAGCAAACACTCAAACGCAAACAGCGTCAAGTGAACCGGCAGCCTCTGAAAATTTCTCAACAAAACAAATCACCAATGCCACGAATGTTTCTGATATGGTAGAAGATTTAGAGCCAACCATTGTGGGAGTCTCAAACTATCAATCTACCCAAAATTCGTTTGGCCTTAGCGGTGATTCAACAGAAGCTGAAGCTGGAACGGGTTCTGGTGTCATCTTTAAAAAGGATGGGAAAAAAGCGTACATTATTACAAATAACCACGTAGTCGAGGGCGCCAATAAATTGAAGGTCACACTTTATGACGGAAAAACAAAAGACGCGAAGCTTGTCGGCAGTGACGTGATGACAGATTTAGCTGTTGTCGAAATCAATGCAGACGGCATTGATAAAGTGGCGAGCTTTGGTGATTCTTCTAAGCTCCGTGCTGGAGACAAAGTGATTGCAATTGGGAACCCGCTTGGTGCCCAGTTCTCTGGTACTGTGACAGAAGGGATTATTAGTGGTCTTGATCGTACAGTTGAAGCGAACACATCATCTGGTACGGTGGAAATGAATGTACTGCAAACAGATGCAGCGATCAATCCAGGAAACAGCGGTGGACCGCTTATCAATACAGATGGTCAAGTCATTGGTATCAATAGCTTAAAAATTAGCGAAAGCGGTGTGGAATCACTCGGCTTTGCGATTCCAAGTAACGATGTCAAACCGATTGTAGATGAGCTGTTGAAAAACGGAAAGGTTGAACGTCCTTACCTTGGCGTACAAATGATTGACCTTGAGCAAGTGCCTGAAACGTATCAAGAAAATACGCTCGGCCTATTTGATAAACAAATCGGCAAAGGGATTTACGTAAAGGATGTATCAAAAGGATCACCTGCACAAAAAGCAGGCTTGAAGTCTGGCGATGTCATCATCAAGTTTAAAGGGAAAAACGTGGCGAACAGCTCTCAGCTGAAAGAAATTTTGTACAAAGAAACAAAAGTCGGCGATAAAACGACAATGACTGTTATTCGTGAAGGGAAAAACAAGAACCTAGACATTACCCTTGGACAGTCTGAAACAGAATAAATGAAAAAACAGGTGGACGTTAAAGGTCTACCTGTTTTTTTATGCTTATTTTTTTGAAGAGAGTGTACGTAATATGATCTTTTCCCACATGCTCCAAGGCAGGAGCTGCTTTGCTGTGAATGAAAGCCGCACTCCTTTCCCAATCGGATATCTCAGCTTTTTCAGCCGCTTCTTCTCGGCTAATCGAATCACAAGCTCTGCGACTTCACGCGGGTCCCCGTAGTTTGATTTCTGGGCATTGATATGAGCCATCATTTTTTGATAGAGGGGTATGTATTTCGAGCCTTCCTCTGGCTGCAACATGTGCTCGTTCATAGACGTGTTCCAAATATTCGTTTGGAAAGAGCCTGGCTCGATCAGGGCTGCCTGTATACCGAACGATGCCAGTTCAATGCGCAAGCTCTCTGTGTAGCCCTCTAAAGCAAACTTGGAGGATACATAAGGAGAAAGTGCGGGCATTCCCATTAATCCGCTGATGCTGCTCATATTGAATATCTTTGCACCATTTGTCATCAGCGGAAGGACGGCTTGTGTCACTTCCATGACTCCGAAAACATTGACATCAAATTGCTGGCGGTACGTGTCAACAGGAACCTCTTCAGCAAAACCCGCATAGGCTGTTCCAGCATTGTTGACAAGCAAGGTAATGGGGGCGTAAGTATGCAACTTTTTCTGAAATGCTTGAATTGACTGCGTGTCTGTCACATCTAATGCTTCAATATGTATCGCTTCGGCTAACGAGGCTTGCTCGATTTCTTCAGCAAGCTTTTTCGCATTGGCTTCCTGCCTGACACCTGCAATCACTGTATAGCCTTGCTTGGCGAGCCCTATCGTGATGAGCTTGCCAAAGCCGCTATTGGCACCAGTTACAATGGCTGTCCTTTTCATCATCTCGTACCTCCTTTTTGTTTCAATTTACCATAGCCCGCTCTTTTATTGAATAACGAAAAGAAGGATGGAGAAGAATAAAAAGCGATGATAAGAAATAGGAGGAAGCGCATGATGTGTTGGAAGAAGGCGGGACAAATAGGAGTGCTGCTTTTTATGCTGTCTGGCTGCCAATCGATTGAGCCGCTCCAGCAAACAAAGGAAGCGGAAGCAGAGAGTCTCTCAGCGGTTCAAATGAAGGAACTTCCATTTGAGCATCTCCACCTGCATGTTCAATACGGGCAGAAAAGCGAATTATACGAAGCCACCTATCGTCAGGCGAAAGGAAAAGAAGAAGCACTGATTCGTGATCATATGAACGGTGTCCGCTATGAAGGTGAAGAAGCTTTACGCGAGATGAAGATGAAGCTAAATGATATGTCGATTCCTAGTGCGAAGATCAATGAAACGTATGTCAATGAGCTATTAGCTGCTTTTAATTTAGACGATGATTATCAGCGAATTCAGGTCGATATGAAGCTTGAAGATGGGACCAAACGTACATTCCAAAAGAAGAAGTAAAACGGAACTTTCTCATTTTTTAATTGAAAATGATTTTCAAAATCACTTAAATCTGATACACTAAATTGAGATAAGTGATCTTTTGCGTCTATATATAGACGATATTTTATATAAAAAATTTGCATGAGAAAAGGAGCGTTTGAGCGGAATGAGTGCCATTTCTACTGAAGGTTTAAGCTTAGGCTACGGAGAAACAATGATCATAGATGAACTAAATGTATCGATCCCTAAGGGTGAAATCACAGTATTTATTGGCAGCAATGGATGCGGTAAATCCACGCTACTTCGCTCTTTGGCCCGTCTCATGAAGCCAATGGGTGGGTCTGTCCTGCTTGAAGGTCATTCCATTGCCAAATTACCAACAAAGGAAGTAGCGAAACAGCTCGCTATTCTTCCGCAAGGACCAGAAGCGCCAGAAGGATTAACCGTGCATCAGCTAGTGAAGCAAGGCAGATATCCTTATCAAAATTGGCTGAAGCAGTGGTCAAAGCAAGACGAAGAAGCAGTGAATCGTGCACTGAAGTCAACAAAGATGGAAGACCTCGCTGATCGAACGGTCGATTCATTATCAGGTGGACAAAGGCAGCGTGCATGGATTGCGATGACGTTAGCGCAGGAGACGGATATCATTTTGTTAGATGAGCCGACGACGTATTTAGATATGACGCATCAAATTGAAATTCTCGACCTTCTGTTTGACTTAAATGAAAAAGAGCAGCGCACGATCGTCATGGTACTTCATGACCTGAATCTCGCATGTAGATATGCTCATCACCTTGTAGCGATTAAAGACAAGACGATTTATGCAGAAGGAAGACCAGAAACGGTCATTAATTGTGATCTTGTGAAAAATGTTTTCGATATGAACTGCCAAGTGACAACAGATCCTTTATTCGGAACTCCATTATGTATTCCGCACGGCAGAGGACGCTGTATTGTGCAGCAAGCGCAAGCGGAGACATTTCTCGCTGCAAGATAATTGTATGTCAAAAGCCTGACATCTGTTACGTACAGAGTCAGGCTTTTTTCTGAAAAAGGAGCGGAAGATCAATGGGAAATGAACTAGATGAAAAGCTGGAAGGCTTGCTTGAGAAATATACTGAGCTACTCCTTGGCGAATCAACAGACGCACTGAAACAAGATGTGAAACAATGGGTGATCTACTCTCATATCGCAAAAAGCATGCCGCCTCTAGCAAAGCATTTTAATGAATCGTATCCAGAGGCTAAGGAAGAAATCAAAGAAACCATTCAGCGAATCAAACAAATGAACGAAGCTCATCGAGCGAATCAAGATCGTTAAAAAAACTGCCAGCTACATACTGGCAGTTTTTCTTTATGACATCTGTGATGGTCCGTATGGAGATTGTTCTGTCAGTGTTTGCTGAAATTTCTGGTGCGCCTGCTGGAGCTTTTGCTGTTCAGCGGCTTCAACAGAATACCAGCCGTATTGGAACATGACATCATATAAATGTCTTTGTGTTTTCTGAGTTTCTAGCGCAATTCGCTGAATATCCTGATAAAGAGATTCATGACTGAATTCATTGAGCGCTGTGTTGTATCCGCTTGTCATATATTTTTCAGTCGACAAGAGATCTGTGACAAAATCACGATCATTCATGTTTGTTGTCGTGGGAACCGGAGTTTGAGGATTCCCGATTTTTTGTTGGTTTTGTTGTTCCATGTTTTTTCCTCCTATTGCATAAAGCCAGTAGACTGGCCTTGCCCTGAGCTGCCTAAATGCTGAAGAATTTGTGTGTAATGCTGATGGTGCATTTGGCCCACTTGATTTAATTCTTGTTTCAATGTTTGATCCTGGCAATGCTCGGCCATAAAGTGAGCCTTTTTCATAGCGATCAAGTTCCAATTCAGCATATCCTCTAAGTACAAGGAATCTTTCACTGAAATGACTTGCGGGGGCATATTCATTTGCTGATTGTTCAAGGTGTGTTCCTCCTTACAATTTTGTTTCCTTACTGATTTTTTTTATATTGTTGATTTTGACTAGTCTTTTTGCCGCCTAGGTCTGCTTCCTGTGATGGACCTGCGTTTCCTTTTACACTTGCAGCACTTACGCCTGCTTTCGATGGGTTTTTCTTCAAACGAGACATGTGGACATCACCTCCATTCTTACAATGCCCTCTCATCTTTAATTCATACGCCGCAAAGTAAGGCACATGAGAATGTGTAAATTTTTGAAATCCGCTCTTGAACTGTTTCGGAAAATCTTTTAAGATAAAGAAAGAGGCATTGCTTTTTTTTGGACAAAAAATGAATGACTGTTCATTCAAAATGTTTAGGGGGATATTTATGGGCAAACATATTCGCAAGGCGGCTGTCATTGGTTCAGGTGTCATGGGCTCAGGCATTGCTGCGCATCTAGCCAATATCGGGATACCAGTAACATTGCTAGATATTGTGCCAAACGAACTGACAAAGGAAGAAACGGCAAAAAAGCGAACGCTTGATCACCCTAGTGTTCGGAATAGATTAAGTCAAGAAGCGATGAAAAAATTGTTAAAGCAAAAGCCAGCACCTCTTACTTCAGCAAAAAACCTATCATACATCACACCGGGAAATCTCACAGATCACCTTTCCTTATTACATGATGCTGACTGGATCATTGAAGTCGTCACTGAAAAGCTCAGCATCAAACAACATGTATTCTCTCTCATCGACGAACACCGCAAAGAAGGCAGTATCGTATCAAGTAACACATCTGGAATTTCGGTTGAAAAAATGGCAGAAGGCCGATCAGAGGATTTTAAACGCCACTTTTTAGGTACACATTTTTTTAACCCAGCTCGTTATTTAAAGCTTTTAGAAATCATTCCTATTCAAGAAACAGATCCAGAAGTACTCCAATTTATGAAAACGTTTGGCGAGGATGTACTTGGTAAAGGCGTCGTTGAAGCGAAAGATACGCCGAACTTTATTGCCAATCGTATTGGTACTTATGGACTCCTTGTGACAGTGCGTGAAATGCTTGAAAACAAATACACCATCGGAGAGGTGGATTCGGTCACAGGACCCCTCATTGGAAGACCGAAAAGTGCGACCTTCCGTACACTTGATGTCGTAGGGATCGACACGTTTTTCCATGTAGCCCGCAACGTATATGACCAAGTAGAAGGAAAGGAAAAAGATATTTTCCAGCTGCCTGAGTTTATTGAAAGAATGCTTGAAAAGGGATGGATTGGCAGCAAGGCAGGGCAAGGATTTTATCAAAAAAATGGGAAGACCATTTTAGAACTTGACCCTGTGACGCTCACATACGGAGAACGAACGAAGCTGAAAGATCCAGGCATTGAGATGGCGAAGCAGCAAAAGGGAACGAAAGCGAAATTGAAAGCGCTTATTTATCAAGATGGTCGTGCAGGACAATTGCTCTGGAACATGACGGCACCTGTGCTCCTTTACTCAGCTCAGTTAACAGGCGAAATTGCGGATGATATTCAGTCCATCGATAACGCAATGAAGTGGGGATTTGGCTGGCAGCACGGTCCATTTGAGCTCTGGGATGCAATTGGTGTGAAAAAAGCAGTCGAGCGCATGGAAGCAGAAGGTCACAGCATCCCGCAGTGGGTGCAAGACATGCTGTCAGAAGGACACGACACATTCTATCAAGAAAATGCTGATGGAGAGCGTGCGTTTTATCACAATGGGGCTTACGAACAGGAAAAAGGAAACGACAAGAATATTTCCTTAGCGAAATTGAAAAAGAAGAACGGCGTGATTTTCAAAAATGCTGGTGCGAGCTTGATTGATATCGGTGATGATGTCGCCTTGCTCGAATTTCACTCCAAAAGCAATGCCATTGGACTAGATGTCATTGACATGATCAATCGCGCTGTCGATGAGGTGGAACAAAATTATAGAGGGCTTGTCATCGGAAACCAAGGCAAGAACTTCTGTGTTGGTGCCAACCTTGCTTTGATTTTAATGGAAGCTCAGGACGATAATTTCTTTGAAATTGACTTTGTGATCCGCCGCTTCCAGCAGGCAATGATGAAGGTGAAATATAGCGACCGTCCAATCGTTGCTGCACCGTTTGGTATGACACTTGGAGGCGGAACAGAGGTTTGTCTGCCGGCAGCAGCTATTCAGGCGTCGAGTGAAGCATACATGGGTCTTGTCGAAGCGGGAGTTGGACTGATTCCAGGCGGCGGTGGAAACAAAGAATTATACCTTCGCCATCTGCAGGGATCAGCGAAGCCGTCACAGACCGCTATACAAGATGCCACGATGAAAACATTTGAAACGATTGCAATGGCTAAAGTATCCACTTCTGCTGAAGAAGCGCGGGATATGAACATGCTCCGCATGAGTGACCGAATCAGCATGAACGGAGACCACCAGATCTATGATGCGAAACAACTTGTGCTCTCTCTTGATGAAGCAGGTTATCGTGCGCCTCTCAAGCAAAAGGTACCCGTCATGGGAGAAACAGGCTATGCAGCGATGATATTGGCGGCTGAAAATATGAGATTATCTGGATACATTTCAGAGCATGACATGACCATTGTTAAAAAATTAGCTCATGTTATTTCCGGCGGAAAACTGCCATTTGGAACAGAGGTAGAGGAGCAATACTTATTAGAGCTTGAAAGAGAAGCCTTTTTAAGTCTTGTAGGAGAAGTGAAATCACAAGCACGCATGCAGCACATGCTCGTCAAAGGAAAACCTTTACGTAACTAAGGGGGAGTCAAAATGAGAGAAGCAGTCATTGTCGCTGGTGCGAGAACACCAGTAGGGAAGGCGAAAAAAGGATCGTTAAAACATGTTCGGCCTGATGATATGGGCGCATTGTGTGTAAAAGAAACATTAAAGCGTGCCGGTGATTACGACGGACAGATAGATGATTTGATCATCGGATGTGCAACACCAGAAGCAGAGCAGGGGTTAAATGTGGCTCGGAATATTGGAGCATTAGCAGGGCTTCAGTATACAGTCCCTGCCATCACCATTAACCGCTACTGCTCATCTGGTCTTCAGTCCATTGCTTATGCGGGTGAGCGGATTATGCTCGGTCAGGCAGAAACGATCTTAGCTGGAGGAGTCGAATCGATGTCACAGGTGCCGATGATGGGTCATTCCATTCGTCCGAATGCTCAATTGGCAGAACAAGCGCCTGAATACTATATGAGCATGGGGCACACGGCAGAGCAGGTGGCGCAAAAGTATCAGGTTACACGTCAAGATCAGGACGCCTTTGCGGTAAGAAGTCATCAAAAGGCAGCCAAAGCATTACAGGAAGGGAAATTTTCAGACGAGATTGTATCCGTTGATGTAACAGAGCGGCGTGTAGGGGAGCAATTTCAATTAGAAGAACATCAATTCACGTTCTCACAGGATGAAGGCGTAAGAGCGGGGACAACAGAAGAGATTCTTTCCACTTTGCGTCCGGCTTTTTCAACAAAAGGCACGGTGACCGCAGGAAACTCTTCACAAACAAGTGACGGCGCTGCGTGTGTGATGATGATGGATCGAGAGAAAGCATCCTCACTTTCCATTCAGCCGCTCGCCAAGTTCAGAGCGTTTGCTGTTGGCGGTGTACCGCCTGAAGTGATGGGAATCGGTCCAATTGAAGCCATTCCACGTGCGCTGAAAATCGCCGGACTTGAGCTGAAAGATATCGGACTGTTTGAATTAAACGAAGCGTTTGCCTCTCAGGCCATTCAAGTCATTCGTCATTTAGGAATTGATGAAGAGAAAGTGAATGTCAATGGCGGGGCAATCGCGCTAGGACATCCGCTCGGCTGTACAGGAACGAAATTGACATTGTCACTCATTCATGAAATGAAACGGCGAAACGAGCAATTTGGCATCGTCACAATGTGTATCGGCGGGGGCATGGGAGCAGCAGGAATTTTTGAATTGATCTAAAGGGGGAAAACAGAATGAAAGCAATGGAAGAGGTAAAAAAGGGTGGAAGCTTCTTAATTGATGAAACGAATTATGAGCATATCTTTACACCAGAGGATTTCTCTGATGAGCATCAAATGATTGGAAAGACAACAGAGGATTATATTTTACAAGACGTTGTTCCATATATAGATCAAATTGAAAAGCATGAATTTGAGCATTCCGTCAGGCTTCTTAAAAAGGCTGGAGAGCTTGGGCTGCTAGGAGCTGACGTGCCTGAAGAATTTGGCGGGCTTGGATTAGATAAAATCAGTTCAGCCATTATTACCGAGAAATTCTCCAGAGCAGGGAGCTTCTCGCTTTCCTATGGCGCCCATGTCGGCATTGGATCTCTGCCAATCGTACTGTTCGGAAATCAAGCGCAAAAGGAAACATATCTGCCAGGACTCGCTTCTGGAGAAACAATTGCGGCGTACGCCCTAACTGAACCAGGATCAGGCTCTGACGCTCTTGGAGCAAAGACAACTGCGGTCTTAAATGAAGCCGGAACTCATTATGTGCTGAATGGGGAAAAACAGTGGATCACAAACTCCGCATTTGCCGACGTCTTTGTCGTATATGCGAAAATTGATGGTGAACACTTCTCTGCTTTTATCGTAGAAAAGGATTTTCCAGGTGTCAAAACGGGACCTGAAGAGAAAAAGATGGGCATAAAAGGTTCATCGACAAGAACGTTAATTCTCGAAGATGCTCAAGTGCCGAAGGAGAATTTACTAGGTGAGGCTGGCAGAGGTCATGTCATTGCCTTTAACATTTTGAATATCGGACGCTACAAGCTGGCTGTCGGAACAGTTGGTGCGTCAAAACGTGTCATTCAATTATCGGCAGAATATGCAAACCAACGTAAGCAATTCCAAACGCCAATTTCTCGATTTAGCTTAATTGGTGAAAAAGTAGCCAACATGTCGGCAAAGCTCTATGCGATGGAAAGTGCTGTTTACCGCACAGTCGGATTATTTGAACAGCGCATGGGTCTATTAAGTGAAGAAGAGCAAAAGGATGGCAAACAAATTGCCCAGTCCATTGCAGAATATGCGATTGAATGCTCTCTTTGTAAAGTGCTTGGCTCTGAAACTTTAGACTATATAGCGGATGAGGGCGTGCAGATTCACGGCGGATATGGATTCATGCAAGAATACGAGGTCGAAAGAGCCTATCGTGACTCGCGGATTAACCGTATTTTTGAAGGGACTAACGAAATCAACCGTCTGCTTGTACCAGGCACATTCTTGAAGAAAGCGATGAAGGGAGAGCTTCCGCTGCTTCAAAAGGCGCAAACCTTACAGGAAGAGCTCATGATGATGATGCCGGAAGAGCCAGGTGATCAGCCGCTGGATCAAGAAAAATACTTGCTCGCCCATGCGAAAAAGATCGCCTTAATGGTATCTGGAATGGCGGCGATGAAGTATGGAAAAGCATTAGACAAAGAGCAAGAGATTCTTGTGAACATAGCGGATATCGTCAATGAAATTTTTGCTGCTGAATCGGCGATTCTGCGTACTGAAAAGGCAATCGCTGCATCAGGGCTAGATAAGAATACTCAAAAGCTTGCTTACACACAAATTTTCACGCAGGAAGCCTTCTTAAAAATTGAAGCTCATGCAAAAGAATCTTTGATCGCGATGGAAGAAGGAGATGCACTCCGCATGAGTCTGTCAGCTCTTCGCAAACTGACAAGATTCACCCCGATCAATGTCATCGCCAAAAAGCGCGAAGTGGCGAAACGAATCTTTGAAGCAGAGAAATATATCGTATAAGACGGCTGAAAAGGTACGGATATCACTCCGCACCTCAGCGTGTAGACAAACCCTCGCATTCGTTGTCAGGTCTGCGCTCCGGTGCTCACGAATGTCAAATTCGCTCCGCTCCGATGCTCGTCCTTCCTAGACTTCAAAGGTTTTCTATCACGCTGAAAAGAAGACAAAGGGCTAAAATAAAAACCATTTTAGCCCTTTGTCAACAATCTGAGGTGCGGATATCACTCCGCACCTTTTTGTAAGCATACATTTAGGTTTTTAAAATATTTTGTGATAAAATGTTCTCACTACTTGCAGGAGGTGAAAATAGTGGCTTTAGATTTTTATGAATACCCATCTTGCGGTACATGCCGAAAAGCAAAAAAATGGCTGGAAGAACACAATAAAGATATCAACAGCATACATATCGTCGAAGAGACGCCTGATAAAGAAACATTAAAAGCGCTTTACGAAAAAAGTGGCTTAGAGCTGAAGAAGTTCTTTAATACAAGCGGACAGAAATACCGAGAGCTACAGCTGAAAGATCAACTTCCTGCAATGTCAGAAGGCGAGCAGCTAGAATTACTCGCATCTAACGGAATGCTGATCAAGCGCCCGATTACAACAGACGGTAAACGAGTCACAGTTGGATTTAATGAAGATACATTTAAAAGCGTCTGGAAATGATGTAACTTTCATTCAGATTGTGGTATCTTCAATATAGATTGAAAGAAAAGACTGGAGGGGTATTGAATGAGCACACCAAAAGATTTACGTTATTCAGAAGAACATGAATGGGTCAAAGTAGAAGGAGATAAGGTGCGTATCGGTATTACGCATTTTGCTCAATCTGAGCTAGGCGATATCGTGTTCGTTGAGCTTCCTGAAGTAGGAGACAAAATTACAGCGGACGAGCCTTTCGGAAGTGTAGAATCAGTGAAAACAGTTTCTGAGCTTTACGCACCGATCAACGGTACAATCGTCGAAGTGAACGATGAGCTGGATGACAGCCCTGAATTCGTCAACGACTCTCCATACGAAAAAGCATGGATGATCGTGGTAGAGCCAGCTGATACATCTGAAATTGAGAACTTGATGACTGCTGAGCAATATGAAGAAATGACAAAAGAAGACTAATTCACGTGAAATTGGACACTCTACCTTTATGGGGGGTGTCCAATTTGTCTTTTCAAAAAGAACATGTGGATATAACAGATCATGTCACTGGACGATTCAAAGAAAGCGGCATGGTGCTGTATCATCAAAATGAAGAGATTGGCACGATGATTAGTGAAAACCAATATGAGTTAAAATCAGGTTATTCCTATGAGCAAAATCGTTTTTATCGTCTGACGGATACATTGACCCACGGAACAGAAAAATATGTAGACTGTGATGATGAAAATGGCTGGTGCTAATCACAGATGAGGCTGCAGTGAGCATAAGCTGCAGTCTTTTTAGTGCAAGCGCCCAATCTTTACAACCTGAATGAAAAATTGTAATCTAAGGGAGAAGTGAACAACGTCAAAAGGGCCGGGTGATCGTGATGAATGTAGAGGTAGAAAAGGTCATCATTGTAGAAGGTAAAACAGACAAACAAAAGCTAAAAGAAGTCATAAGTGAACCTGTTACCATCATTTGCACCAATGGCACGATCAGTACATCGAAGCTGGATCAGCTCGTAGACGAATTATTGGGGAAAGACGTTTACATATTAGCAGACAGTGACGATGCAGGCGACAAACTGCGGAAGCAATTTCGAAAAGAATTCCCTGAAGCATTTCATCTTTTTGTCGACAGAACGTACCGCGAAGTGGCCGCTTCACCGTCAGCCCACATTGCATCTATCCTATTAGCTGCAAACATTGATGTTCATTCGAAATATTTATGAGGGTGGACGTATATGAAAGAGATTGAAGAACACGAATTCAAGGAGATAAAGGACGATTTATTTCTTTTATACTTATATACACCGTTTTGCGGAACATGTCAGCTGGCAAAGAAAATGCTGGCTGTCGTAGACACCATGCAGCCGGATGTACCTTTTTATGAAAATAACTTAAACTACTCACCAGGCTTTGCGAAGGCTTTTGAGATCGAAAGCGTTCCTTGCTTTCTACTGTTTAAAAAAGGTGAGCTGGTGCAAAAAGGCTATGCCTTTCACTCCGTACCATATCTTCATGAAATGATTGAAACCGCTAAATAAAGCGGTTTTTTGTCATATTTCAAGCAATTCATCTGAAAATTTGTCGAGTTATTTATAAAGGACAAGCGAATGTTTGTAGAGAAATGTTATGTATAACCAAATGACAGGGAGGTTATACATGTGGAAAAAGTGAAAACCCATGGAAACACAGGGCAGCGATTATTGCTAAAACCGCTGCTCTCATCATCATCCTTGAAGATTACATTTGAGGCGGAAACAGACTCTTGTACATTGATTGTGGATGAGCGTGGTGAAGTGAAGAAACTACCTGCAATTGAGTTATCGGATCTCATCTTTTATGGTGAGAGAAAAGAAATACTTCAATTATTAGATGGAGATATGTCCTTACAGCAGTTAATTAGCAGGGGACAAGTGAAAGTAAAAGGGTCATTCCGTGCGCTCCTAAGACTAGAGGCGGTGCTTTGGCTGACGAACGGTTTTTTTCGAAAAATGATAACTTAGTCGTTTACTTGGAAATTAGCGATTTACAGCGTTGACATATCTCGGGTAGCATGATATTCTACGTTAGTAAAAACATGAACATCACATAAAACAACATATTTTCTCTTATTAAGAGAGGTGGAGGGACGTGCCCTATGAAACCCGGCAACCGTCAGCATAGCTGAAATTGGTGCCAATTCACTCAAAGCCGCAATGCTTTGAAAGATGAGAGAAAGGCGTATTGAACATAAAAGGCCTTTCTGCTTGCATTGCAGTTAGGTCTTTTTTACTGACCTCACGTCAGGCACGAGGCATGGCAGCAGGAAGAATAAATAACGTATGTGATGGCAACCTATAGATTCAGCAAGAAAGCAGGTGAACAGACTGTGATCCATTTACAGAATGTATCAAAAACGTACCACTCAAAAAGCGGAAATGTTGATGCCGTGAAAGACGTCAACTTGGATATTGATAAAGGTGAAATATTCGGAATTATCGGGTATAGCGGTGCCGGAAAAAGCTCGCTTATTCGCCTATTAAACGGTCTGGAGCTGCCAACAGCAGGAATTGTTGAAGTGGCAGGCAACCGGATCAATGAAGTATCGAATGCGAAACTTCGGAAAGCAAGACAAGAAATCAGCATGATTTTCCAGCACTTTAACCTACTTTGGTCAAGAACAGTGAGACAAAATATTATGTTCCCGCTTGAGATCGCAGGTGTACCTACATCGAAACGGAGAGAGCGTGCGAATGAACTGATTAAATTAGTCGGTTTAGAAGGAAAAGAAAATGCGTATCCGTCTCAGCTTAGCGGCGGACAAAAGCAGCGTGTGGGGATTGCGAGAGCATTAGCAAATGATCCAAAGGTTCTTCTTTGTGACGAAGCGACGTCAGCGCTTGATCCGCAAACAACGGATTCTATCCTTGATCTTTTAGCGGATATCAATAAACGTTTAGGGCTGACAATTGTGCTCATCACACACGAAATGCACGTCATTCGCAAAATTTGTCATCGCGTCGCGGTCATGGAAAATGGACGCATTGTCGAAGAAGGCGAAGTATTACGCGTCTTCAGACAGCCGAAGGAAGAGATGACGAAGCGATTTGTACAGCAGCTTGCTGAACCAGAGGAAGCGAAAGAAACAATCGAGCACGTCTTAGAGCGTGTAAAAGAAGGTCAGGTCGTACGGTTGTCCTTTATTGGCGATTCTGCCGAGCAGCCGCTCATCACTGAAATCGTTCGATCCTTCAATGTCGATGTAAACATCCTTCAAGGAAAGATTTCTCAAACGCAGGAAGGCGCGTTTGGAACACTCTTTATCCATATAAATGGAGAAGAGACCGAGGTAGAAAAAGCCATCGCCTATATCCAAAGCAAACAGGTTGAAATTGAGGTGATGACACATGTTTGAGAAATGGTTTCCGAACGTTGATCTAGACGTCATCTGGAGTGCAACAGGTGAAACAGTGTATATGACACTCATTTCATTGGCATTTGCTTTTGCAATCGGGATTATCCTAGGACTCCTGCTTTTCCTTACAGGAAAAGGCGGTCTTTGGGAAAATAAACCGATCAATGCTGTCATCGGTGCAGTCGTCAACATTTTCAGATCGATTCCTTTTATCATTTTAATCATTCTATTATTAGGGTTTACAAAATTAATTATGGGCACAATTCTAGGTCCAAATGCAGCACTCCCTGCCCTTGTCATTGGGTCAGCTCCATTCTATGCACGTCTTGTTGAAATTGCACTGCGTGAGGTAGACAAAGGAGTCATTGAAGCAGCACGGTCAATGGGAGCGAAAACGTCGACCATCATTTTCAAAGTATTGCTGCCAGAATCATTGCCAGCCCTCATTTCAGGTATTACCGTAACAGCGATTGCTTTAATTGGCTCAACTGCGATTGCAGGTGCAATTGGAGCTGGCGGACTTGGTGACCTTGCTTATGTGGAAGGATACCAATCTGGTAATACAGATGTTACACTTGTTGCCACTGTGTTTATTCTCATCATCGTCTTTATTATTCAAATAATCGGTGATTTGATTACAAATAAAATTGATAAACGTTAAGGGAGGATTTATTCATGAAGAAATTGATTTTAAGTGCACTATTTCTAGCATTTGCAGGCATCTTAGCTGCATGCGGTTCATCTAATAACGCAAGTGATAGCAAAACCATTACGGTTGCCGCTTCAAAAACACCCCATGCCGAGATTCTTGAAGAAGCAAAACCACTTCTAAAAGAAAAAGGCTACGATCTAAAAGTGAAAGTACTTAGTGATTATAAAATGTACAACAAAGCGTTAGCTGAAAAAGAAGTGGATGCAAACTTTTTCCAACATATCCCTTACTTAAATGAAGAAAATAAATCAAACAAAGATTACAACCTAGTTAGTGCTGGTGCGGTTCACCTTGAGCCTTTCGGTATCTACTCTAAGAAATACAAATCAGTAAAAGATATTCCAAACGGCGGGACGATCATCATGACAAACAACGTAGCTGAACAAGGCCGTATGCTTGCACTATTGCAAAATGCTGGTGTCATTAAGATTGATCCTAAAGTTGATACAATCAACGCAACAGTAAAGAACATCAAAGAAAACCCGAAGAACCTAAAGTTCAAAAAAATCGCTCCTGAACTAACAGCGAAAGCTTATGAAAACAGTGAAGGCGATGCTGTGTTTATTAACGTCAACTATGCGATTCAAAATAAATTGAATCCGAAAAAAGATTCAATTGAACTTGAGCAAACAAAGAACAACCCATATGCAAACATCGTGGCGGTTCGCAAAGGTGAAGAAAAATCAGATAAGATCAAGACATTAATGGAAGTTCTTCACTCTGATAAAATCAAAGAATTCATCGACAAAAAATATGACGGTGCTGTACTACCGGTATCTGAATAACAATGTGTTAACCTCGCTTTCATCAAAGCGAGGTTTTTTTGTGTATTTTTTCAAATCTCGCTCATAATAAAAATGTACAAATGACCTGAAGGGATGGAATGAAGATGAATGAACAGCATATGAGCGGATCCATGCAGCAATCACTGACTGATTATAAAACCGCAATGGGTGAATTTCAGAAGAAAATGCCGGTGTTTGGGAAGAAATTCAATGAATTCACGGAGCAGTGCTTTCAGAGCGATTCATTAACGCAAAAGGAAAAACAAATGATTGCCCTTGGCATCAGTATTCATGCACAGGATGAATACTGCATGATTTATCATACAAAGGGAGCGCTCGACCAAGGCGCGACAGAAGAGAATTTGCTAGAGGTCGTCAGTGTGGCGGCAGCGTTCGGCGGCGGTGCTGCACTAAGTCAAGGCATCACAGTTGTTCAGCAATGTATTGACGAATTTGGAGGACAGACGCATTAAGGGAAGGATAAGATGGCATTTATCCATATCAGGGAGTTGAGTCCTTCTCAGCCGATTGTGTGAGAAAATATGCCAGCATAGCGCGTCATATCCCTTTTGAGTGAAGCCACATGTCTTTGATACAATGAAGCTACACTCAAAGAAGGGAATGGTTTATTATTTGTTCGGACCATAGTACACTGGGATTGGATTATACCGCCGAGATGGAAAAGGCCATGCATAAGGCTCATGGCATGAGCTATGCAGAGTACGAAAGAGACCATGACTTACGGATGAAAGTGGAATATAAACGAGAGCAGTCCTATCGAGATGAGAAAAGACAGCTCGCAAAAATGAATATACGAGGCTATTAAATAGCTAAGGGCGGGGAGAACAGTTTCCCGTCCTTTCTTTATGAAAACAGTCTTTTCGACATAAATCCTTTTATCTACCGGCTTTTTTTGTTAGAATTTTGAGAGCATCCTCTCACGCATATCGTGAATGTGTTGTATTCAGTTTTAATTTGTTATAAAATTAGAATGAGAATAAATTGAGAATAATGATTATTTTGGAGGTATCGATATATGACTGCTTCGACATTAACAATTAAGGACTTGCACGTTGAGATTGAAGGGAAAGAAATCTTAAAGGGTGTAAACCTCGAGATAAAAGGTGGAGAATTCCACGCAGTAATGGGACCAAACGGTACAGGTAAATCAACTTTATCTGCTGCCATTATGGGTCACCCTAAATATGAAGTAACAAAAGGTAGCATTTTGCTTGATGGCGAAGATGTACTTGAAATGGAAGTAGATGAGCGCGCTCAAGCAGGTCTTTTCCTTGCGATGCAATACCCATCTGAAATTAGTGGTGTGACAAATGCGGACTTCCTTCGTTCTGCTATTAACGCTCGCAGAGAAGAAGGCGATGAAATCTCTCTAATGAAATTCATCCGCAAAATGGACGAAAACATGGAGTTCCTTGAAATGGACCCAGACATGGCGCAACGCTACCTAAACGAAGGTTTCTCAGGCGGAGAGAAAAAACGCAATGAAATTCTTCAATTAATGATGATTGAACCTAAAATTGCGATCCTTGATGAAATCGATTCTGGTCTTGATATCGATGCGTTGAAAGTGGTTTCTAAAGGAATTAACAGAATGCGCGGCGAAAGCTTCGGCTGCTTAATGATCACTCACTATCAGCGTCTACTGAACTACATCACACCAGATCACGTTCATGTCATGATGCAAGGACGTATCGTGAAATCTGGCGGACCAGAGCTTGCACAACGTCTAGAAGCAGAAGGCTATGACTGGATTAAAAAAGAGTTAGGAATTGAAGACGAAACTGTTGGTCAAGAAGCGTAAGCGTTAGGAGGATTATTGATGACATTAGAAACGAAATTATCAGTAGATCAAGATTATGTCAAAAGCTTCTCCGAGAAGCATCAGGAACCGGCATGGATGAGTTCCCTTCGCTTACAGGCTCTTGAAAAAGCAGAAGACCTTCCAATGCCAAAGCCTGACAAAACGAATATTTCTAAATGGAATTTAACCAATTTCAAACAGCATACAGTCGAAAGTGCGCCATTTGGATCATTAGAAGAGCTTCCTGAAGAAGTGAAATCTCTCATTGATTTAGAGGACACGGATAAGACAGTCTACATTCAGCGTGATCAAACGCCAGCATACTTGTCTCTTTCAACGGAAGCGAAAGACAAAGGCGTGATCTTCACTGATCTTCATACAGCGCTTCGCGAACATGGTGATCTAGTGAAGAAATACTTCATGACGGATGCAGTGAAAGTAGATGAGCATAAACTAACAGCTTTACATGCTGCCTTAGTGAATGGCGGAGCTTTCCTCTATGTACCAAAAAATGTAGAACTTGAAGCGCCAATTCAAGCCGTCTACCTGCATGAAAATGACGACACGACTTTGTTCAACCATGTCATCGTCGTAGCAGACGATCATAGTGCAGTGACATATGTAGAAAACTACATTAGTACAGCAAAACCTGAAGAAGCAATCTTCAATATCGTGTCCGAAGTGTTCACGGGAGCTAATGCCCGCGTCACATACGGCGCAGTAGATAACCTTTCAGAAGGTGTCACAGTCTATGTGAACAGACGCGGTATGGCAAATGGCCGTGACAGTAAAATCGAATGGGCGCTTGGCCTTATGAATGATGGAGACGTCGTGTCTGAAAACATCACAAAGCTTATGGGCGACGGGACATTCGGTGATACAAAATCAGTTGTTGTCGGCCGCGGGAATCAAACGGAAAACTTTACAACAAGCATCATCCACTTCGGTAAAAACTCTGAAGGGTATATCTTGAAGCATGGTGTGATGAAGGATCAAGCATCCTCTATCTTTAACGGAATTGGTAAAATCGAGCATGGCGCAACGAAGTCAAATGCCGAGCAGGAATCACGTGTTCTCATGCTGAGTGAAAAAGCACGCGGTGATGCAAACCCAATTCTATTAATTGATGAAGATGATGTAACAGCAGGGCATGCTGCTTCTGTTGGACGTGTCGATCCAATTCAACTCTATTACCTCATGAGCCGCGGGATTTCCAAAGAAGATGCAGAAAGACTTGTGATTTATGGCTTCTTAAATCCAGTCGTCAAAGAACTGCCGATTGAAGGAGTTAAAAAGCAGCTCGTTTCTGTGATTGAAAGGAAAGTAAAATAATGAATATCAAAGACGTTCGTGAGCAATTTCCAATCCTTCATCAGCAAGTGAACGGACATGATTTGGTGTATTTGGACAGTGCAGCGACTTCTCAAAAACCAAGAGTGGTCATTGATGCAATGAATGAGTATTACCGGTCTTACAACTCGAACGTCCACCGGGGTGTTCATACCCTTGGCACAAAAGCAACGGACGCATACGAGGGTGCGAGAGAGAAAGTTCGTGCATTCATCCGTGCTTCATCTGTCCAAGAAATTATTTTTACTAGAGGTACAACAACTGCACTAAACACAGTGGCGATCAGCTATGCTAGAGCAAACCTCAAAGAAGGCGATGAGATTGTCATTACGCACATGGAGCACCATGCAAATATCATCCCTTGGCAGCAAGCAGCAAAAGCAACTGGCGCCACATTGAAATATATTCCGTTACAGGAAGACGGCACGCTATCGCTGGAAGATGTGAAGCAAACAATCACACATCAAACGAAAATCGTCGCTGTCACACATGTTTCAAACGTATTAGGAACCATCAACCCGATTAAAGAAATCGCCAAAATAGCCCATGATCATGGGGCAATCATTGTCGTCGATGGTGCACAAAGCACGCCGCATATGCAAATTGATGTTCAGGATCTAGATTGTGACTTTTTCGCATTCTCCGGGCATAAAATGTGTGGACCGACTGGCATCGGTGTGCTTTACGGGAAGAAGGACCTTTTGAATAATATGGAGCCTGCTGAGTTTGGCGGTGAAATGATCGACTTTGTGGATCTGTATGATTCTACTTGGAAAGAGCTCCCGTGGAAATTTGAAGCGGGAACACCGATTATTGCCGGAGCAGTTGGACTAGGAAAAGCGATTGATTTCTTAAATGACATTGGTATGGAGGAAGTCAGCCGTTACGAGCATCAGCTTGCCACTTATGCGCTTGAGCGCTTCAAGGAGCTTGAAGGTGCGACTGTTTATGGACCGCAGCACCGAGCTGGGCTTGTGACGTTTAATTTAGATGACGTCCATCCGCATGATGCGTCGACTGTTCTGGATACGGAAGGTGTCGCCATTCGTGCTGGACATCACTGTGCACAGCCGCTCATGAAATGGCTTGGTGTATCAGCGACTGCAAGAGCAAGCTTCTATCTGTACAATACAGAAGAAGAGATTGACGAGCTCATCGCAGCGCTCCGTAAGACAAAGGAGTATTTTACGAATGTCTTTTAATGTAAACTTAGACACACTGTATAGACAAGTGATTATGGATCATTATAAAAATCCGAGAAACAAAGGTGTGTTAAACGACAGCATTGTCGTCGATATGAACAACCCAACGTGTGGTGACCGCATTCGTCTCACGATGAAAATCGAAGACGAAAAAGTCATGGATGCGAAATTTGAAGGAGAAGGATGCTCCATTTCGATGGCATCTGCCTCTATGATGACGCAGGCGATTAAAGGGAAAGATATTGAAACAGCTTTGAAAATGTCTCAGATTTTCTCCGATATGATGCTAGGAAAAGAATACGACGATTCCATTGATCTTGGTGACATTGAGGCGCTGCAGGGAGTGGCAAAATTCCCTGCCCGCATCAAATGTGCAACATTATCCTGGAAGGCGCTTGAAAAAGGCGCATCTGCCGAAGATAACGGCAAATCATAAGATTGGAGTGAAAATGGATGGCTAAAAAAATGCCAGATGTTGGTGAATATAAATACGGCTTTTCTGATAAAGACGTTTCCATTTTCCGTTCAGAGCGCGGACTGACAAAAGAGATCGTTGAAGAAATTTCTCGTATGAAAGAAGAGCCTCAGTGGATGCTCGACTTCCGTTTGAAATCTCTTGAGCTCTTTTACAACATGCCGATGCCACAATGGGGCGGAGATTTAAATGCATTAAACTTTGATGAAATTACGTACTACGTAAAGCCATCAGAGCGCTCTGAGCGTTCTTGGGATGAAGTACCAGAAGAAATCAAAGAAACCTTTGATAAGCTTGGGATCCCTGAAGCAGAGCAAAAGTACTTAGCAGGTGTATCTGCTCAGTATGAATCTGAAGTTGTGTATCACAACATGAAGCAAGACCTTGAAGATCTAGGCATTGTGTTTAAAGATACAGACAGCGCATTAAAAGAGAACGAAGACATCTTCCGTGAGCACTGGGCAAAAGTCATTCCTCCGACTGACAACAAATTTGCTGCGCTTAACTCGGCTGTATGGTCTGGTGGTTCATTTATCTACGTACCAAAGGGCGTCAAAGTAGATACACCACTTCAAGCATACTTCCGTATCAACTCTGAAAACATGGGTCAGTTCGAGCGTACACTTATCATCGTTGATGAAGGCGCACATGTGCATTACGTAGAAGGCTGTACAGCACCAGTTTACACAACAAACTCACTTCACAGTGCGGTTGTTGAAATCGTCGTGAAAAAAGGCGGCTACTGCCGTTACACAACGATTCAAAACTGGGCAAACAACGTCTTCAACCTTGTCACAAAACGTACAGTATGTGAAGAGAATGCGACAATGGAATGGATTGATGGAAACATCGGTTCTAAGCTGACAATGAAATACCCAGCGGTCATCCTAAAAGGTGAAGGCGCTCGTGGTATGACATTAAGTATTGCCCTAGCAGGTAAAGGTCAGCACCAAGATGCAGGTGCAAAAATGATTCACCTTGCACCAAACACATCTTCAACGATCGTATCGAAATCGATTTCCAAACAAGGCGGTAAAGTCACATACCGCGGAATCGTTCACTTCGGACGTAAAGCAGAGGGTGCACGCTCAAACATCGAGTGTGACACACTCATCATGGATAACAAATCAACATCTGATACGATTCCTTACAATGAAATCTTAAACGACAACATTTCATTAGAGCACGAAGCGAAGGTTTCAAAAGTATCAGAAGAGCAGCTATTCTACTTGATGAGCCGCGGAATTTCTGAAGAAGAAGCAACAGAAATGATCGTCATGGGCTTCATCGAGCCATTCACAAAAGAACTGCCAATGGAATACGCCGTTGAAATGAACCGCTTGATTAAGTTTGAAATGGAAGGTTCGATCGGTTAATAATAAAAGACCAAAAACGTGAAATCAAACGTTTTTGGTCTTTTTGTTTTTGAAAAACACAGCTTACATCCCGCTAGGCGAGTAAAACGCATCAAAGGCTTTAGACAAATCGTCAGCTGCAGATGTCAAGATCGTTTCTTCTTCTAAAATCGCTGTTCCTTGTGCCCGGACAATATGAAATTGTTGAAAACCCATCAAGTTTTGGAATATTTCCTTTAGATAATAATATGAAAATTCCAGTGGTGTGTACCGATCGTTATTTGTGAAAATTGAGCCGCTTGCTTGAAGCAAAAGTACACGATAATCATCAGTCATCAGACCAACTGAACCATCTTCTGTATACTTAAACGTTTTTCTAGCAATCAAAATATTATCTATATAATCTTTCATACGTGACGTCACATTAAAATTATGAACAGGTGATACAATCACGATTCGATGATGTGCTTTGAATTGAGCCAATAAAGCAGATGAAGCAGCAGCGATTTTTTCTTCGGTAGCTGTTAATGTTTGTTCAGATGCTTGCTTATCCCAAATACGTAGCAGTTGGTCTTTTTCGATACGAGGAATTTCAGTTTCATGTAAATGTAAAATTGTTGGTTCTTCATGAGGGAATCTTTCTTTAAACTGTTCTAAAAATAGTGTTTGCAGTTTGTTTGAATAACTTTCTTGATGAGTGAAATCAGGGTGTGCGTTAATGATTAATGTTTGCATATACATGCTCCTTTTCTTTTGATAAACTGAGTATAAAATATAAAGGTGACAAAACATGTCACCTTTTTTAAAAGGAAATTCAAATGAAAAAATCAGAACGATTAAACCAAGAACTTATTTTTTTAAGCGATAAACACTCTTTTCAGTTAAAGGATTTACAATCCGAATTTGGCATTTCTAAACGTACGGCTTTGAGAGATATGGAAGAGCTAGAGTCCATGGGCTTAGCTTTTTACGTTGAAAATGGCAGACATGGAGGATATCGACTGGTGAAACAATCTCCAATGGTCCCTATTTATTTCAATACCGATGAAGTTCAAGCTATTTTTTTCGCGCTTAAAGCGCTAGACCTAGTGTCAGCCACACCTTTTAAAAAGTCCTACTCACAAATTCGGCAAAAACTGTTTGCCACAATGTCTGATGAGAGAAAACAAATGATCACAGAGACTTTGGATGTGATTCATTACTATAATGTCGCACCAGTTAGTGAACAAAATCATTTGGAATTGATTTTACAGGCGATGATGGAAGATCAAATCGTGAAGATGACGTACACGCAATATGAAAATAAAAGGATCAGGCTGCAATTTCTTGAGTTGTTTTATCGAAATGGGATTTGGTTCACCAAAGCATATGATGTTCAAAATAAAAAGTGGGGCATCTATAGATGTGACTTTATGAAGGACTTGATCATTGAAGAAGAAGGCAGAGGCACCTTTACGAAGGAAGAATTAAAAACACTGCAGCTCGAGTACGAAAAAACTTATCATGACATCTCATTTAAATGTCGATTAACGGAACAAGGAAAAGAAAAGTTTTTGAAGAATCATTACCCGAATATGAGATTGGAGATCATTGATGATACTCCATATATTATGGGTGGGTACAACCAAGAAGAATTATCGTATATGACCCACTATTTGATCTCATTTGGGAAGCATGTGAAAATTGAATACCCAGATGAATTAAAAGAGAGTTATTTGATTCAATTACAAGAAATGATTGAGCAGTATTGAAAGTGAACGGATTGTCTCTGAATCACAAACTTAACATATTAAAAAAGGCGAACTGTAGCCATTCGCCTTTTTTCTTTTACTTCGCCGCATGAAATGTATTGGTTTTCGATCTGTCATTGACCTTCCCATACGTCAGCTGACGCCAAATAAATTCCATCGGTCCATACTTAAACCTCTTTAACCAAAACGTACTGAAAAGCACAAGGAAGACATACACGCCAATAGCCATGAAGAACGTACCAGCCGGCTGAAGATGATCGACAAGCCCCGCTCCATACTTTAGAAATAGCATGGTTCCAATGATCGAGTGAAGCAAATAACAGGTCAGGGACATCCGTCCGACTTTGGTAAAGACCATCAAAGCACCTCGCAGCTGAGGAACGTGCAGAAACAGCATCGCAAGTGTACTCATATAGAACATACTGCCAGTTAATCCCCCGTTTTGTTCCAGAGCAGTGGCAATGCTCACCCAGAGTGTATGTTCAAAAGGATTGACCGCTGCTATAATCGTACTGCTTTGTGTGATGAGAAAAGCGATGGTACAAATGATCCAAATGCGATTCCAAATCGTTTTTTTCGCCTCCATGTTTTTGAAAAACGCCATTTTCACAAAATAAACACCAAGCAAAAACATGAAGAACATGGAATAGACGATTGAAAATGAGCTGGAAGCCATCGTCACCATATCTGTCCATCGGTCACCAATAGATGCTAAATAAGTCAGACTGTTGTGGCTGGTCAAATCCGGCTTGCCCGATGAGCCTGTACTGATGGTATGAAGCAGCATTGTGAAAAAGGGTGTGAGCAATTGAATCATAAAGAGTGTGATCAGCCAGTATCGGATGGTTTTGGCTGTACGTTTGTAAAAGAAAAGCAATAAAAAGCCAGCGACTGCATAATACGCTAAAATATCACCAATCCAAACAAAGGTGACATGCAGAAGGCCAAACCCTAAGAGAATGGTTAATCTGCGGGCAAACAGCTTGTTCGGACTGTCCACCTTCTGAGCAGCGCGGTCCATAAAAATCATAAAACCAACCCCGAATAGGAAGGAGAACAACGTAATGAATTTCCCTGAGGCGAACCAATTCACCAAGTTGTGAAAGACATCATTTGCTTCCATATCAAACCCCTTCGCCGAATCCACGATCAAAAAGTAATTCACCAGAATAATTCCCATTAAGGCAAATCCCCGTACGATGTCTAAGAAATGAACCCGATCCTTCAAACTCATCGCGTGTTCTACTTTGTTTGCATTCATATCCATGCTCCTTTTCTTGTTATGATAAATGTCATTCGGATCAATCCATCGATCCTTACAATGAATCAATATACGTCCCAATTCTTAACAATTTATGAAGATCCAATTTTTTGAAAATAAATGTGACAAATTGATGGAAGATGATCAAATTTATAAACTGTTAAGATTTCTGCTGTATCTTTTCACATAGCTAGATGATATATAGTAAAGACATAAAAGAAAGTACATCACGTATCATGAGGTGAGAGAAACATGACGCATCGAATATTAGTCGTAGAAGATGATCAGGATATTGGAGACCTTTTGCAGGAATCCCTTACACGTGCTGGATATGAGGTGCAAAGAGCGATGAATGGCGAGCAAGCATTGAAGTTTGCGGACGATTCGCTCGATTTGGTGATTTTGGATGTGATGATGCCAGGCATATCAGGCATCGAAACGTGCCGGCAAATGAGAGCCTCTTCTAACGTCCCGATTCTATTTCTAACAGCTAAATCAAGTACATTTGACAAAACCGAAGGCTTACTTGCCGGTGGGGATGATTATATGACAAAACCCTTTTCACAAGAGGAGCTTCATGCTAGAGTCATTGCACAATTACGCAGGTACACCGTCTATCAGGAAAAGAAGGAACAGGAAGAAACGTTTCTTGTTGGGGGCAAGCTAAGGGTGAGCGAAGAATTTAATGAAGTGTGGAAAGAAAATCAACAAATCAAGCTTTCTGATTTAGAATATCGTATGTTGAAGCTGCTCATGAGCAGGCGAAACAAAATCTTTTCAGCCCAAAATATTTATGAGAGTGTATGGGGACAGCCTTATTTCTATTGTTCCAACAATACGGTGATGGTGCATATTCGAAAGCTGCGTGCCAAAATTGAAGATGATCCTGCACGTCCTGTATATATCAAAACAGAATGGGGAAGAGGATACCGATTTGGCACATCGTAAATATACACTAGCCAAAAAGCTAGCACTATTGATTTTGACAGCTACGGTCGTGAGTGGACTTGTCTTTTTGACGCTGCAAAAGATCACCGATGACCTCATTGACGGATATTTGAGTTCGGACGAGTATTACGAGGCGGAGTCAGCCAGATATATTCAAAAATTCAGCCGCTATGTGTCTGAGAATGAGCTGTCTTCTACAGATCGACAAGCGTTTGGTGAGTGGGTGAAAAAAGAGAATTACATTAATTTGACCATCTTCAAGGATGAAGTGCTGCAATATGACTCCATCTATTCGTCTGCTGATGAATCGGCGTATGGAAAAGAAAAGGTGACCCAGTACGCTGAGCATCATTCGTATCCAGTTCAGTTTAGCGATGGTGAAGGCCGGGTTATGGTGGATGGTTTCTATTCGTCTCGTTACCACGATCTCGCCTTTACACTCGAGCTGCTTGGGGCGACGCTTATTTTTCTCCTCATTGTTCTGCTTGGTATTCGCAAAAGTTTACGCTACCTGCAAACGATTCACCAAGACATTCATATTCTTGAAGGCGGCGAGCTGGACTATGAGATGACGGTGAAAGGGCATGATGAATTAGCGATGATTGCCAAAAGTATTGAGGATCTTCGTAAAGCTTTTCTGGACAAGCTCCAAGCCATTGACGAGCTACAAGAAGAGAGTCACAGCTTGGTTACTGAAATGTCACACGATATGAGAACACCGCTGACATCGCTAATGATGAATTTAGAGTTTGCGAAAAAAGAGGCGGATGGGGCGGATACACGTAAAGATCAATATATAGCAAGTGCTTATGAAAAAGCACTGCAATTGAAAAATCTGTCCGATAATCTGTTTGCCTATTTTCTACTTGATAAAGAACATGAACCTGAGCTTGAGACCGTTGCAGTCAAAGAGGTCATTTACGATCTCCTATCAGATCAGGTGGCGATCTTGCAGCAAGAGACATTCAAGGTTCATCTTTTAGGAGAGCTACCTGACAGCTATATCAACGTGAATGTCGAGGAGCTAGGCAGAGTGTTTGATAATCTGATGTCGAACATACTGAAATACGCCGATCCGAAAAAAGACATCAATCTCACGTTTCTATCCGATCAAGAAATCTTTGAGATCCATGTGAGCAATGCGATAAAAGAGACAAATGACACGCAGGAAAGCACTGGACTTGGTGAACGAAGCATCAAACGAATGATGTCTCGCATGCACGGACAGTTTGAAAAGATGGAAAAAAGCGATGTTTACTACATCGTGCTGCGATTCTGGCACATCAAAATATAGATGACAAATGAATAACATGGAATGGAGAGACAATCTAATGAAACGATTCAACAACTTCCAAAAGGTACCCGATCTCTTGCAAGGTCTTCTGAATATCTGTCTATTCTTTCTAGCCCTTGCTTTAAGCGTCCTCTTAATTAGTGAAACTTGGTATATTGTCCAATTTGTCTACAAGAATGTGGTCAACAAAGGAGAAAGCTATTATGAAATGCTTGGTGAGCTGCTGATCTTCTTTATGTACTTTGAGTTTATTGCCTTAATTATTAAGTACTTTAAATCAAACTTTCATTTTCCGCTTCGCTATTTTATTTATATTGGCATCACAGCCGTCATCCGTTTGATTATCATCGATCATAAAGAGGCTGTGTCGACCTTCTGGTGGGCGCTGACCATTCTAGCCATGACCGTTGCACTCTTTATCGCCAGTAAACGACATGCGGTTCAGGAGCATGAAGAAGTGAAGTGAGGGGAGAAGACGAACGGTTGCCGTTCGTCTTTTTTTTGTTTGATCGAGGTGGCTCACTCATCGTATTGCACACCTCTATAAACATCACGCTAACGCTTGCTTACAGGATTTTTTGAGAGCTCTGAAAAAGTGCTTAGCATGAAAGAAAATTTAAATCTAATCTTGAAATAATACTCAATGTTGAGTATTGTGTAAATAGATATTGAATAGGAGGAATCTGATGACGGACTTATATATATTAGGATTAATATCGATGAAACCGATGTCAGGGTATGATGTTGAGCAGAATTTAAAAAATACAATGGTCGATAGATGGGGAGGAATTCTAGTTGGCTCAATCTATTATGCGCTAAATAAATTAGAAAAAGGAAACTATATAAAAGTTTGTGAAACTAGGACGGTAGGGAAAAAGAGTACTAAAATTTACAAGATTACAGAACTTGGAAAAGAACACAAGAAAGAATGTGTGATGAAATGTCTTGTAGAACCTCAAAATACTTATCCAACTCAACTTTTTGCTGGACTAATGTTTGCTGACGAAATTGAAAAACAAGAAGCTGTTAAATCATTAAATATTCAAATTGAAGCGCAAAAAAGACATTTAGCAGAAATAAAAAAGGGTGAAGAAGAAAAAGAGAAACAAATGAATCTACCTCCTTTAACAAGACTAACGTTTGATTACATTTATGAAATGGAAGAAATGAAAATGAAGTATCTTTATGAAGCTATTCATTTAATTAAGACGAGGGAGTTAACCGATGAATAAAATCGATCATATTGTTATCAATGTTGATGAGAAATATCAAAAAGACAAAAAAATGATAGATATGATACAACAAAATGGTTTTCCGTATGCACCTAAAAAAGGTAAAAGAACAAAAGGCTTTAAAATAAGCAATCTTTGGATTGGAAAGGAGTATCTTGAATTAGTGAATATAACACAGAAGGATGGCGGTGGCTGGAAAAAAGATTGGACAGAGTTGTATAATCGAGGCACAAGAGGAGCAATATGCTTAATGATTGATGTATCAGATATTGATTATTTACATCAATCGCTTTTAGACAAAGCATTTGATGTACAAACGCCAGAAAGAATCGAATATAAATTATTTGGACTACTTAAAATTTCATCACGATGGAGAAACATGTACTTACCTTATTTTGAAAAAGAGGCCTTTCAAATTGGATTTCAGCAATTAGATAACGAAGATATTTCTGAAAAATTTCAAAAGAAAATGATCCCCAATAGTATCAGTCATAAGATAATGGGGATGACAAAAATGATCATCAATGGCAAGTGGACTGAATTAGACTACAATATGATTGAGAATACCTTTCGTAATACTCAAAAAGAAGGCAATGCATTAAAAATAAAACTTAATAATGGAAGCGATATAATTTTTGTTAAAAACAATGATTTTTCCCTTTACGTAGAAATGGATAATCACAGTTTTCAATCTAAGTCTATAACAAAAATAGAAAATGTCTATTTAGTAAACAATTAGATTCAATACATATAGATAATCATAAAAAAATGATTGTTTTTCTGAAATTCATCAGCATATGGCTTATTGTTGTGACCGCCGGGTGAAATGAACATCATTAACTGGAAAAAAGCATGTTATCATATCTAGTGAAAAAGTATCTCATTCTGCTCAGCGGTCACAATAATATGTATAAAGAGAATGGTGATATTTTTCTTTATTAAAATGCTAAAAAGTCATAGTGGGTAATAATAAATTCATTACTTGCTACTTAAAAGTTGGTATACAATAGGACAATAAATAAGAACGATATCAATGGATTTGTTCATGAAGAATTATCGTTAAATGCGGACTTAGAAATTGATGCTGAAAATTAAAAAAGCTTTATAGAAATATTGTCATTGCACTGCCCAAAAAAGCATGAAAAGCTATGAAATAAATTACGTCTTTCCTATACCCGAAGCATAAAAAGCGTTAAAACAAATTGTTGCCATTATTCAAAACAAGACCTTTCCTTTGCGGGATATTACTTAATAGAATGTAGTCATGAGAATGGCCAGTATCGCTTGCCATTCTCGTTTCTGTTTGAAGGAGCGAAAAAATTGACAGACACGAAGACAGAACCATTTTCATTTACAAGTATGCAGCAGGCAGCTCCTGTTCATATTCCAGAAAGACAATTCATGCCATCACACGACGGCACAAGCCTTGCGTATTATCCGTTTTTAGCAGAAAAAAAGAACGTGGCAAATGTCATCTTGATCCATGGTGGAGGCGCTCACAGCCTAGCTGGTTACGAGCATATCGCCTATACGCTGCAACATGATTTTCATGTGAATACGTTTTTAATCGATTTAAGAGGTCACGGCTATTCTGATGGAAAAAAGGGTGATACACCTAGTGTCACAGATGTGTGGCACGATATTTCGCAGTTTGTGAATATGGTCAAACAGCAGCATAAAGGAGCTGTTTATCTTTGCGGGCATTCATCTGGAGCGGGATTACTGCTAAACTACCTATCTTGGCCGAAAAAAAGAGAAGTAGACGGGTACTTTTTTATTGCCCCTGAATTTGGCTATAAATCAGGCACTGCGAGCCCTAATCAAATCCCTTTTGCAACCGTTCAAGTATGGAAATTCGTTCTGTCTGCCATGACAAAAGGATTGCTGATGAGTCATTCTGAAGCCGTTCGTTTTCACTATCCAATATGGGCAGTCGAGCAGGATCCGCTTTTGTTGACAGCCATCACCGTCAATCTAGCACTTGCCTTAACCCCATCTGCACCTAAAAAACAATTTGCGATGATGGATCGGCCATATGCGATGTTAGTAGGAAGTGAGGATGAGCTGTATGATATAGAAAAATTTCCTGCCTATCATGAGCTGCCCGATGAAACGATCAGAAAACAATCAGTCTATGAAGTGATGGATGGACATACCCATTTGTCGGTGTTACTAGAAGCGGGAAAACAGATTGGAAGGGCCATCCAAATGTGGAATCGTTCTATTTAGTATGAACAACTAGTCAACACTCTCCCTTTTTCTTAAAAATTTACATTGACACCATCCTTTTCTATGATAAAATCATAGTGTGATAATGAGAATCGTTATCAAACGATATGACTACATATAGAATGGATAGGTGAGGTACATGTTCAAAAAATCTTTTTGGTCACTATTAGTTGTGCTCTCCATCGTTTTACTTGCAGCTTGCGGCAGCAATAGCAGTGAAGGCAAGTCAAACAGTAAAGAAAAAGCAAGAACTGTTGAAAGCGCTATCGGTTCAACTGAAATTAAAGGATCGCCTAAACGTGTGGTGACGCTGTACCAAGGAGCAACAGATGCAGCAGTCGCGATGGGCATTAAACCAGTGGGTGTTGTAGAATCTTGGCTTGAAGCACCTACGTATAAATATTTAAGAGATGATTTAAAGGGTGTCAAAATTGTTGGACAGGAAATACAGCCAAACTTAGAGGAAATTGAAAAGCTTAACCCAGATTTGATCATTGCATCAAAAGTCCGCCATGAGCAAATTTTTGATCAGCTGAAAGAAATCGCTCCAACTGTTGCAACAGAAACAGTGTTCACATTTAAAGATACAGTGAAATTAATGGGTGAAGCGTTAAACCAGCAAGACAAGTCAAAAGAATTGCTAACGAAGTGGGATGACCGCGTCGCTGACTTCAAAGAAAAAGCGAAAAAAGACATCAAAAACTGGCCAATGAGTGTGTCTGTAGTGAACTTCCGTGCAGATCATGCTAGAATCTATCAAACTGGATTCGCAGGGTCCATTTTAACAGAGCTAGGCTTTGAAGGACCTAAGAATGTCAAAGATAAAAAGCAAGACATCATTACACTGACAGACAAAGAGAGCATTCCGCAAATGGATGCAGATGTGATCTATTACTTCATGGATGATCAGGATAAAGCCGTTGAAAAAGCATATAAAGAGTGGACGAGTCATCCTTTATGGAAGCAGCTTGACGCAGTGAAAGCGAAACAAGTGCATAAAGTGGATGAAATCACTTGGAACATGGGCGGAGGTATTATCGCTGCAAACATGATGCTTGATGATATTGATGATCGTCTCGGAATTGATAAATAAGGATAACAGAGGAGAAAATGTGAAAAACCATTTTCTCCTTTTTCCATAACAGATTGAAAGCGGGAATCAGATGAGAAGTTTATTAAAAAAGGATTCGAGCAAGGCGCTGCTGTTTGCTGGATTCGTCGTATTGATGGTGGTCTTTTTTATACTCAGCATTTCTCTTGGGCAAACCTCGATTTCCCTCAAAGCCACCATCCATGCGTTTCTCCATTTTGATGAATCGGATCCAAACAGTGTCATTGTCATGACATCCAGATTATCAAGAGCTTTAATTGCAACAGTTGTTGGATCAAGTCTAGCGATTTCAGGTGCACTGATGCAGGCATTAACAAGAAATCCGCTTGCAGCGCCAGATTTGTTAGGAATTAATGCAGGTGGACTATTTTTTATCGTCATTTCAATTGTTTTCTTTTCAACAGAGTCATTAACAGGCTATATGTGGACAGCCTTTCTAGGTGCGGCAATTGCAGGGATGCTCGTTTTTCTCTTGGGCTCTATTGGAAGAGATGGATTGACACCGGTCAAAATTGTCCTTGCAGGTGCGGCGATATCTGCACTGTTTGCGTCCTTTACACAAGGTCTTTTAATCGTGAATGAACAGTCGATTCAAAGCATCCTGTTTTGGATGGCGGGTTCAGTTTCTGGAAGAAGCATTGATATGCTGCTGCCTGTTTTTCCTTATATTTTAGGTGCGACAGTTGTGGCGCTGCTTCTTGGACGCTCCATCAATGTCCTTTTGTCAGGAGATGATATTGCGAAGGGACTTGGTCAACGTACGCTGGCGCTGAAAATCACGATGGGAGTTCTCGTCGTCTTTTTAGCGGGTGGTTCCGTCGCTGTCGCAGGATCGATTGGATTTGTTGGTTTTCTAGTGCCGCATATTGTGAAAAAGCTTGTCGGACCTGACCACCGCTGGGTACTGCCGTATTGTGCCGTAGTGGGGGCGTCGCTTTTACTTGTCGCAGACCTTGCGGCTCGTTTTCTGATCATGCCGCAGGAAGTACCGATTGGTGTCATGACGGCGGTAGCAGGAGCGCCTCTATTTGTTTATCTCGTGCGCAAGGGGTTGAAGACAGGTGGCTAAAACATATACAGTGCGTTCAAAGGGCGGGCGCATTTCATTTCAATTTTCAAAGCGGACGTTTTTGATTTTACTTTTATTGACGGCCATTGCTTTTGGGTTGTTTATTCTCAGTCTCTGTATGGGCAGCCGATTTATTTCGCCTGTGGATGTGCTTCTTCATATAATCGGTCAGGGAGAGGGAAATACCTTTGTGCTCAATACACTGAGGATTCCAAGAACATTGCTGGCTGTCTTAGTGGGAGCCGCACTTGCGGTATCAGGGCTTATTTTGCAAGGGTTAATTCGCAATCCGCTTGCATCGCCTGACATCATCGGGATTACGAGTGGTGCTTCGTTCGGTGCGATTATGTTTATTGTTTTTTGGATGGGCACTGTGCCTATTGCGTATCAATCGTTATGGGCGATTGCAGGTGCGTTTGCTGTCTCGTGTCTGATTTATTTGCTTTCATGGAAAAAAGGGGTCAAGCCGATCACACTTGTCCTAATGGGCATTGGGATTTCTGCCATTATGAAGGCGTGTGTGACGTTTACTCTTGTTCTTAGTGATACGATGACAACGACAAAATCATATATTTGGCTGACAGGCAGTTTATATGGTTCTACGATGAAGGACGTCACGTCGATGCTTCCTTGGATCATGATCATTTTACCGATTGTCATGGTGTTAGCAAGAACGATGAATGTGAAGGAGCTTGGAGATGATCTTGCAACAGGTCTCGGGGTAAAAGTGCAGGCAAAACGGTTATTCTTTCTGCTGATGAGTGTGACATTGGCAGGGATTGCTGTTGCCTTTGCTGGCGGTATTGAATTTGTTGGACTGATGGCGCCGCATGTTGCACGGATGATCATCGGCCGTTCCTTCATTGCGCTGGTCCCGGCATCTGCGCTTGTTGGAAGTATTCTCGTGATGCTCGCAGATTTAGTCGCTAGAACGGCTTTTCTACCGTTAGATGTACCAGCAGGTGTATTCACAGCTGCAATTGGGGCACCGTTCTTTATTTATTTGTTATACCAGCAGAGAAATCGATAAACGAAAGATGGAGGTTTTGATATGAGGCCAGAGTGGGTTGAGAGAGAATTACTTGATTTCGGGGTACACATCACAAATGGACCAATGACATCTGATCGCACACTTGCTGCGCTTTTTTCAGAAGCATCTGTCCTGCGTTTATTAGAGGCTGAAAAGGAAGCTATGCATGCACCGAATGTGGCGGTAGCAGCGTCGATGTTTTCAAAGCGTTATGCCTACTTAGCGGTCAGTTCCTCTTTGTACATGATGACGCTGTATGACGGTGTTTATCAGTTTCCACCAGAGGCATGTTTCTTTAGAGAGGATCGGAAAATCGAAATTGATGAGTCATTGTGTTCGTTTGTTCCATTAGAAGGAGATCGGAATGAATGGAGAGAGCAGGTTGTGCATGCGCTGTTTACGGAGTGTGTCACACCTCTTTTAGATGTACTGAAGCGTACGTCAAGACTTCCGTATACCATTTTGTGGGAGAATATAGCAGTTCGCATCAATTCTCTTTATCGCAGCATGATGCGAGAGGCTGAAGACCCTGCGGTGAAGCAGCGCGTGCGAGAGGATTATCTGTATCTGAAGCAAGCAGCTGGTGATGTATTTGGAGCAAAACAAAATCCATTTCATCACAGCTTAAACTTAGATGACAGTTTACTAGAAACATCCAACCGAAAGACTTGCTGTATGTATTATAAGCTCGAGAAAAAATCTGATAGTCTCGATTATTGTCTTGTCTGTCCTCTAAAATAAAAAAACACCTTATACTGAAGGTGTTTTTTTATTGGTTTAAATAGTTAGGTGTAAAATTAAATAAAGTTTTTTTGTTATTTCATCATCTCATATTTTATGGAAGGAACTCATATGAAAAAAATTATAATATGTATCATTTTTATGATGACAATCATCGTGGGCTTGTTTTTTATTCAACCACTTAAAAACCAAATTTCTTTTCTTACAGTAAAAAATACAAATCTGACTGAATTAAAGGTAGGACATTTGAAGTTGGGATTGAAAAAGGAAAAAAGCAGTGAAAATGAATGGATGAAAACTTCAAATTCAAATTATTTTAAAGTGAATAGAAGAAAAGAAATAGTGGCAATTTCTTTAGAAAATAATCAAAGTAATATAAACAACACAATAAATATTCATTCAACTAAGAAAGATATATATGATTATTTTGGTGAAAATACATACGGTAGAGACGATGACCAAGGATATAACATAATAGGTTATAAGGATTCGGAGCATGATATCAAAATAGAATTTTTCTACTTAGATAAAAATTTAGAGAGAATAATCATTAGTGAATTTAAGGAATAACGGAATATCCAGAATGTGTATGAGCGGTGAAGTCATTTTATTTTAAAAGGCACTGCTTGTTCGTAGCAGTGCCTTTCTTTTTTATTCCCAAATCGCACTTGCCCATTCTGGGTGATCGATAAAGGGATTGCGGTTGTTCTGATACGTTTCATAAATAATCTCGTTGCGGTTTCGTTCGATTTGATCGACAGGATCTTGTTTGTGCCACTTGAGAAGTACGGACATTTTGCCGTGAAGAGGGGCGCTACCATTATTCACTTTGTCGTTTAATTCTAAATCTGGAAAGCGGTCATCCCCTTCGTATCGCACTGCCATATAAAAGAGCATTCTTGCCACATCCCCTTTCACCCGGCTGTGAGGTTCGAATGAGTCGCTATCGTAAAAATTGCCCGGCGCTCCCTTGTATTCATTTCCGCCCAGATCAAAATCTAAATTTCCTCGTGTGCTATTCGTTTGCACGTCTGTTGCTCGCAGATGATGGAGATCTGTACCAGGGCCCTGGCTTGTCCCAAAATTGCCGTGTGACTTAGCCCACACATGCTCCCGGTTCCACTGGCCAACATTTCCGCCATTCGATTGCTTTGAGCGGGAGACACCGCTATAGAGCAAGAGCACGTTGTTTGGATTTTTTGGATCTTCATCTGTTTTCTTTAAGGCATCCCAAACTTGGCTGTAGGATAGCTGCTTATGATCATCAATAATATCGTGTAAAGCTTTCTTTAAAGCGGGTCCTGATTTGCCATTAGCAGATTGATAATAGGAATCGATTTGACTTGTAGCGGTTGTTTTCGCTTGTTGTGTAGATGTTTCGTTTTGAAGCTGTAACGGGGAAAATGTGATGGTTTGGCTCGGTTCATTCAAAGTAAAGCTTTGAGCATTCGCAGTTTGCGGCAGCGGGGCGGCTAACGTACCGAATATCATGATTCCGGCAGCCACAGTTCCAAATAAGGTTCTCTTCATTCGATTTCCTCCTTGATAGGGAATGTATTCTCTTTATTTCTATCATAATGTCAGAAAGAAATAAATGGATTTCTCGTAAATTTTATGTAATGAGTTCATAGGAAAAGAGATTGCTATTTTATCAGCATTACTGTATAAGTGGGCATATAGGATGACAGCAAGGGAAAGGATGGATAACGTGAAAGAACTGCAAATACCTTCAAGAACGATTATGACACCAGGACCTGTTGAAGTAGATCCCAGGGTGCTCCGTGTAATGAGTACGCCAATTCTCGGTCAATTTGATCCAGCATTTACACATATCATGAATGAGACGATGACCTTATTGCGGTCCCTTTTCCAAACAGAAAATGAATGGGCTTTTCCAATTGACGGCACGTCTCGTTCAGGGCTTGAAGCTGTGCTTGCCAGTGTCATTGAGCCGGGAGATTCGATGCTTGTGCCTGTCTTTGGCCGGTTCGGTCATCTTCTCATTGAAATAGGACAGCGCTATGGTGCTGAGGTACATACAATGGAATGTGAATGGGGAACCGTTTTTGACCCTAGCGATATCATTCAGAAAATGAAGCAGGTCAAGCCTAAAATCGTTGCGATGGTCCATGGTGAAACATCTACCGGGCGGTTGCAGCCACTTGAGCAAATTGGTGAAGCGTGCCGGGCACTGGATGCATTGTTCATTGTAGACGCTGTAGCAACCATTGGCGGGGTTCAGGTGAAAGTGGATGAATGGAAGATTGATGCGGCGATTGGCGGTACGCAGAAGTGCTTGTCTGTTCCATCAGGTATGTCCCCTATCACGTATAATGACCGGGTGGCAGCTGTCGTTGAATCGAGAAAGAAAGTGGAAAAGGGAATTGCGACACAGGATGAATTGCAGGAGCAAATGGATATTTCTCCAATTAAAAGCAATTACTTTGATCTCAGCCAGCTTCAGGATTATTGGAGCCCTAGGCGATTAAATCATCATACAGAAGCGACAACGATGCTCTATGCACTTCGAGAAGGGGTTCGTGTTGTGCTGGAAGAAGGTCTGTCTGAGCGTTTCCAAAGGCACGCATATCACGAGAAGGCCTTGATGAAAGGACTTGAAGCGATGGGACTTGAATTGTTCGGTGATCCACATTGTAAAATGCCGGTTGTGACATGTATTGAGATTCCAAGTGGTATGGATGGAGAAGCGGTACGTGCCGATCTGCTTAAGCATTTTGGTATCGAAATTGCCAGCTCCTTTGGACCGCTAGCCGGACGTATATGGAGAATTGGCACAATGGGCTATAGCTGCCGAAAAGAAAATGTGCTGTTTGTGTTAGCAGGGCTAGAAGCAATTTTAATCAAGCATGGTGCATCCATCCATTGCGGCGCAGGGCTTCAGGCGGCTCTTTCTATCTATGAACAAGGTGAATAAAGTCATAAGGATACTCGCTATTTGCGGGTATTTTTTATTTGGAAAAGAAAACTAAATTTTGAAAAACTAGACTTATAGACAGTGATATCGCTATACTGAAGAAGTTCTGATCATTTTTGTCATCATTTTCATTTATTTTGCAGAAAGAGGTTTTTTGATATGAAGAAAATGGGCAGATTATATATTTTGATGCTCAATATTTTTATTGCCATGCTTGGCTTTGGCCTCATTGTCCCTGTCATGCCAAGTTACATTGAAGCCTTTGGCGCAACAGGAAAAACACTCGGTTTTCTTGTCGCTGCAACAGGTCTCACACAGTTTGCTTTATCGCCGGTCGCAGGCGCATTGACCGATCGATTTGGACGTAGAAAATTGATCATTGCGGGGATTGCCGGCTTTACGATTGCCCAGTTTATTTTTGCATTTGCTGATCAGCTTTGGATGCTGTTTGTGTCACGATTTTTAGGCGGTGCTGCCGGGGCTTTACTCATGCCAGCCATGTTTGCATACATCGCTGATATCACAAGTGAGAAGGATCGAGGGAAAGGAATGGGGCTATTTAGTGCTGCAATGACGTTAGGCTTTGTCATTGGACCAGGCGTAGGCGGCTATTTGGTCGAGTACGGAATCGCTTTTCCTTTTCTCATCGCAGGTTCCTTTGCAGCTCTTTCTACCCTATTGTCCATCCTGTTTTTACCTGAAACATTAACAAAGGAAAAGCAGGAAGAAGCGAGGTTAAACAAAGACATTCATTTCAACCCGTTTGTACAAATGCTGCAAGCTTTAAAGACATCCTACGGTTTTTTGTTTATATTGGCGTTTGTCCTCAATTTTGGCATCATTCATTTTGAATCGATTTTCGGCTTATATGTAGACCAAAAACATGGATTTACACCGAAGGATATTGCGTTTGTAATTACGGTTGCGGGTCTTGCAGGCGTGCTTGTCCAAGGTGCGTTGGTGAATGCCTCTGTGAAACGATTTGGTGAAATGCGCGTCGTGCGTTATGCACTTCTAGGAGCGGCTTTGATGCTCATCGTCTGCCGTGTTGCGCCGTCCTTTTGGCTAATCTTTGCAGGCTCTATTTTATTTTTATCGGCTACATCATTTGTTCGTCCAGCCCTCAATACATTGCTGTCCAAAATGGCAGGTAATCAGCAAGGAGTAGCGGGTGGCCTCAATACATCCTTTATGAGCCTTGCCAATATTGTCGGACCGAGCCTTGCGGGCATTTTATTTGATGTGAATATTGAGTTTCCTTTTATGCTCGGAACACTGGTGCTTTGCATAAGCTTCATTGCATCCATCGTGTGGGGGAAAAAAGTGCAGCATCCTTCGACAGTTTCTTAAAATTTGTTTATAAAAAACCGATCAGTACGGCTTGATCGGTTTTTTTGATGCGCATCATCTCTTATATTTCACGACAGGTGATTTTTCTTTATGAAGCGCTCGAATCATGGCATCATCTACATGCAAATGCTCTTTCACTAATTGAGGAGGGGTTAAGGCCATCCACTGATTTAACGAAATATCTGCAAAGCGATCACTTTTAAAAATTTCTAAAAACCAAAGGCTCGTTTGGCCGATATTTTGGATGTAATGTCCCATACCAAAAGGAACATATCCGACATCACCTGCTCTGTAATTAAAGGTGCGGGCAGTGCCCCCGGCTCCAAAGACCGTCATTTTGGCTGTACCGGTTAAATAATATTGCCACTCATCATTATTAGGGTGCCAGTGCATTTCTCTCATGCCGCCAGGCTTTACTTCAACAAGCGCAGCTGCAATGGTTTTTGAAACAGGGAAATTCCGTGAATCGACAATGCGGACAGTTCCCCCAGAGGTCGTCAGCGGTTTTTGGCGAAGCAGCTGGTACGTAAATGGCGGCTCGATGCTTCCGTATGGATCAGATACCGTTTGGCTTTCTATTGATGCTGGCGGAGAGCCTTGAAACATGTAGCGCTGCTTATTCGGAATATGGTCAAACAGCTTCTTAGGAACGCCAAAATTGTCGGAGAGAATGTTTTTCGGTGTATGGGCAAACCAGTCTGTGATGGTGAACGTATCAAATTCAGAAAAAGCGCCATCATCAAAGACTAAAAGAAATTCACACCCGTCCTCAAGTCCTTGAATGGAGTGCGGAATACCTGGGGGGAAATACCATAAATCTCCTTCTGCTACATCAGCGATCATATTTCGCCCTTCTGCATCTACAGAGGTGATGCGGGCTTTTCCTAAAATCATATACGCCCATTCAGCCTGCTTATGCCAATGGAGCTCTCGCACTCCGCCTCGAGTCAGCCGCATGTTGACACCCGCAATCGTTGTGGAAACAGGCAGCTCTCGCTTCGTAATTTCTCTCGACCAGCCGCCATGATTTAAATGCATATGTGTATCGGAATATGAAAATTTTAAATTAGGAATGATTCCGGCATCGGTTTTAGGTGGAACAAGCATATCTGGGTTCTCGATATCTCGAAGGACGTCCCGCGGGCCTAGATCGGTGGCACCAGCACCATCCTCTCGAATTGGCTGCGGGATGTGACGCAGCTCATCATCCATTTATCATCCCTCCTCTTGTATCATTTTTCTCCTCCAAACTATATGAAGCTTCGGAAGAAAACATTCACTCAGGATGGGGGGAAAGAAGCATGTGAATACGTAATGCTAAGCGCAGCCTTAATGTGGTTTCAGGATCTTTTAAGCTGATCCGCAGCAGCTCCTCACACTTCTCCAATCGATAAATGACCGTGTTGCGATGAATAGACAAACGTTTCGCTGTTTCTGAAATGTGGCAATGCGTTTCTAAATAGACAGATAAGGTGTGGAGGAGATTTTGACCGGCTTCATATAACGGGTGAAGGTGCATCTGGTGAAACGTGACTAAATCCTTTCTTGGAATAAGCTTTAATAAATCTGGCACATCCTTTGCCTGATAGAAGTGTATATATTCCGACTGCGCCGAGAGATGTCCGGCTTGAAGCGCTTCTAATGCTTCTCTGTACCCCTCAGACAGGTAATTGATGCGACAACTAGTCAAGCTCGCGCCAAAGGAAATGGTGTGATTCACTTGAAGGCTAACGAGCATCTGCAGCTGTTTCAAAAAAGAAAGGAGTCTTTCACTCATCTCTGACCAACTGCCCGTCTCTTCCATTAATACAATGCCCATATCACCTTTGACAAATAAAAAGGAAGGGAAAGGAGAGCTTGGAAGTGCGCTGTCGAGCAGATCAACGACTTGTTCTAACATCAGTTGCTGCTTCAAAAAATGAGTGGTCTCATGACACTGATCAAGCTGACAGATCATACATAGATAGCTGCTATCTACATTTAATCCAAACGCCTTCGCAATGTTTGCAGCGTCTTGCTGAGAATACGATGAACCCTCTATCCATCTGCGAAATCCTTCATTTCTGGCACGCTTGGCCGTTTGCTGGGCAGAATATTGTCTCATTCGCGCAATCGAGATTTCGTGTACTGCTTGTTCAATGATGACTTGCAGTGTTTCATCCAGCGGAAGGATGAAGGAAGGAATGACCACATACTCACATGTTTGTTCGGTTAGATCAATCGGAAAGACAGAAAAGGTTTGCTTCGTATCTATTATTGAAAAATAATGGGGTGTCCGGCTTTTGAAAAAGGGGAGAATGCGAATCCAATCTGGGCTCGTGATGATGATGTGCGAGTTGCAGAGAAGGCGCCCATGCTGGTTACACAAATAGACAGGCTTGTGAATCCTTTCGGCGATTTTTTGCAATGCTTCAAACTGGTTATCGTCTAAGTTCATATCCACTAAGTCTCCTTTATTGAGAACTTTAGTTCTTGGTGAAGATGAATAAATAAATGGACAATCACTGTTCACTTCTCTGATATGCATTTTATGTTATCAGCTCAAATCATTTAAGATAGAAAGTTGTCAACTAATATCACAAACAAACAGAGTTCATGATAAAATCACGCACCATCAGTCATCTTCATTCAGAATTACGGGCAAATATGATATGTTGTAGACAGAAGAATTTCTTTCAGAAAGATGGGTATGACAAGAGAAAAAGGCTTTCATGTGAGGAAGCCGTCTATACATGAGAGTGGCAAGAGGTGAGAAACATGATTTATATCGGATTAACTGGCTGGGGTGACCATGACAGTCTTTATCCGCCGAAAATCGGCAGCGCGCAAAAGCTGTTTCACTATTCGTCTACGTTTCCCATTGTGGAGCTGGATGCCAGCTTTTATGCAGTTCAGCCTGAACGTAATCATGAAAAGTGGATCAAGGATACGCCAGATACCTTTCAATTTGTCGTGAAAGCATATCAAGGAATGACCGGTCATCAGAGAGGCGAAATTCCGTTTGCTTCGAAGGAAGAGATGTTTGACGCATTTATTCTTTCATTGACTCCGCTTATTCGTGAAGGGAAACTAGCCATGGTTCTATTTCAATTTCCACCATGGTTTGATTGCAAAAAAGAGCACGTCCTTTATTTAAGATGGTGTAAAGAGAAGATGGGGGACATTCCGTGTGCCCTCGAATTCCGTAACCGCACATGGTTCTCAGATGAATTTTATGAGCAGACCTTGTCCTTTATGGAAAAAGAAGGCTGGATTCATTCTGTTTGTGATGAGCCGCAAGTTGGAGAAGGCTCCATTCCGCCAGTCATACAAGCTACGCACCGTGATAAAACATTGGTCCGTTTTCACGGAAGAAATAAACAGGGCTGGCTTCACCCAGCAGACCATGAGAATTGGCGTGAAGTGCGATACTTATATTTATATAATGAAGCTGAATTAAAAGAGTGGAAAAAGAATCTCGACATCCTGCATCAGCAATCAAAAGATGTGTATGTCGTGTTTAATAATAACTCCGGCGGAGATGCAGCGGCGAATGGTCAGCAGATGATTGATTTGCTGGATATTACGTATTCAAGCCTTTCTCCGAAGCAGTTAGATTTATTTAGTTAAATGAGAGCTGCGGCTTTCAACTTGAATGAGACGGTTCAGTGACAACTTGAGGGAGAGATCAACATGCTGCAGAAGCTATGGCTATATCATACAAACGACTTGCACAGCCACTTTGAGAACTGGCCCAAAATCGCAGCTTATATTGAGGAAAAGCGTCAAGTTCACGATCAGATGCTCTTGTTTGATATTGGCGATCATATGGACCGAGTGAACCTTGTGTCAGAAGCTGATTATGGAAAGGTAAACGTCAAGCTTCTCAATCAACTTGGCTATGATGGGGTCACGATTGGGAATAATGAAGGCATTACGCTGCCTCATGATCAGCTCGATCAATTGTACGAGCATGCGCAATTTCCAGTGATCCTGTCTAATTTATTTGAGAAAGGCAAAAGACCATCGTGGGCACAGCCTTATCATATAATCCAAATGGAAAACGGATTGAAAATATGTCTCTTAGGTGTGACCATTGCGTATACACCTGTCTATGAAAAGCTGGGCTGGGAGATTACAGATCCGTTTGACAGCATACGGGACATGCTGCAGGAAGTGAAGGGACAAGCGGATATCATTGTGCTCTTATCCCATCTTGGTATCATCCATGATCGGGAGGTCGCCCGTGATTTTCCTGACATCGATATTATCCTAGGCTCACACACGCATCATTTGTTAGAACAGGGTGAAATGGACAATGGCGTACTGCTTGCATGCGCTGAAAAGTATGGGCATTATATTGGCTGTGTCGAGCTGACCATTGACACAGCGAGCAAAGAGTTAATCGAGAAAAAAGCAACGGTGCAGTCAGTGGAGCAGCTGATCAGTGAATCAGATGAAGCGATCACTACCTTACAGCAAGCAGAGAGAAGAGCGAGAGCCCTCATGCAGGAGAAAGTAACTGCGCTTGAGTCAAGGCTAGAAACGAAGTGGTTTGATGAATCCCCGCTTCCGCAGCTCTTAACAGATGCCATTAAAGATTGGTGCGGGGCAGATATCGGCATGATGAATGCAGGTATGGTGCTTGATTCATTAGAGGCAGGAATCGTGACTAGAGAAGAAGTCCACCGAATCTGCCCGCATCCCATTAACCCAATTAGGGTGACGCTTTCCGGTCAACAGCTCATCGAAACCGTTCGGCGTGCCTGTGAAGAAAAAATGGAACAGCTACGCATTAAGGGCTTCGGCTTTAGAGGTGAGCTGATGGGGAAAATGCTGTATAGCGGCCTCACCTATACAGTAGAAGAAGGTGAAACCAAACGAGTAAAGGATGTTTTTGTGCATGATCAATTGATCAGAAAAGACGCCTTATATACGGTTGGCACAGTCGATATGTATACATTAGGCTCTCTATTTCCTCATATCCGTGACCATGAACACATTGAATATTTCATGCCGGAATTTTTACGTGATGTGCTTACTTGGCGCCTGAAGGAAGCCACATGAAATCCGCTTTAGCCTAACAACACTCGCCCTCTTGTCACATAGATTGTGATGAGAGGAGTGAAGGGATTTGGTGAATTTAACACCTATTAATATTGATGGACATTCCTTTACAGCCGTCACCGTCAAACTGCCGAAGACGAATTTTATGGCAGTGACAAATGAACATGGGTATATTATGTGCGGTGCACTGGATGTCGGGCTCTTAAATGAAAAGCTTGCAGATAGAGGCATTATCGCAGGGAGAGCAGTTGGTGTGAGAACGATAGAGCAATTGCTTGATGCCCCTTTAGAATCTGTCACATACGCTGCAGAAGCGTTAGGCATTACAGTTGGAACCATTGGAAGAGACGCCTTATTAAAAATGGTGAAATAAAATGAAGAGATGATTCCTATCCCCCCGCCTGTCTGCATACACTTGTAATGGAGAAGGGGGGATTTTTTATTGAGAATGAACCGCCGCTATCGCCCCTATAAAAAGGGCCCTTTGCCATTCCGATACGTCATGCTGCTTGCGATCTTATTCTTTGTACTCTCAACCGTCATAAGTCTATTTTTTATTAACCGCTCCATTAAACCAACCCTTATTCACATTGCTGAACTAGAAACAGAGCGTATCGCCAATCATCTGATTCAATATTCCGTCCAAGACTTTGCAGAAGATCAGGAGAATATGAAGGATATGGTGGTTATGAATACAAGTGAGAACGGAAAAGTAACGACCATCGATTTTAATGCGCAAGCAACATCTAAAGCAATGGCTGACCTATCACGTCATCTTCAAAAAAATTTAGAGGACATTGAAAAGGGGAACTTTCAAAAAGAGGCAAAAGAAGCATTAAAGGATCAAACAGATGGACATGACGGCATTATATATAACATTCCGCTTGGGCAAGCGTCCGGAAATGCACTCATCGCCAACCTAGGACCAAAAGTGCCTGTACGGTTTAGTCTCATTGGCGATCCGCATACGGACGTTGAAAAAAACATTAAGCCTTATGGCATCAACAATGCCTTGATTGATATTAGTGTTCTAATTGAGGTCAAGGTGAGAGTCATCATCCCGTTTGCATCTGAAACAATCGTAGTCAAAAATTCAGTTCCCGTCTCCATCCAAGCCGTTCAAGGAGATGTACCAGATTATTACAATGGCAGCGGAACGAACTCAGGCGCTCCATCGATTGTTCTCCCAGAGAAAAAGGAGAAGAAAGAATAACAGCCCAAGGAATGATAGGGCTGTTTTTTGATGTGCATTTATTGTAAATAAAAACCTCATTCACTACTTGATTCCATATAGATGAATGTGTCATGATCAATTTTAATTGTTATTAGGGGGGGAGCTTTATGAAGAAACTTTATGTAAGTGGTATTTGCTTTTTGGTTTTTGCTATAGTATTTAGTGCTAAATATATCACAGCATCCATTTTACTGGTCAGAAATGAAAGCTTAAGTATCAATATTTTTAGAGGTATGTTTGACATGATTCCATTGGAAGTAACCGTTGTGTATTTCATTTTTCTCATCATGGGAATTCTATTTTTAATTTTAGGTTTGAAGGAGAAAAATGAGCAGTAACTTGCTTAGACATGAAAAAGGAGAAGGGTGCGAAAACGCTAAACTTCTCCTTTTCTTTAATGTCGTTTTCGCTCAGCTCTTTCCCACGCCCTTAAATGAGGGTATGGATCAAAAGACCATTCAGTTCTGCCATTGTCTTTATACATGCCATAGTGAAGATGCGGCGGAAATTTTCCTGCTGTGCCTGGGGGGCCATAACCGGAGCTTCCGACAGATCCAATGACCTGTCCGGGTTCAACAATTTGACCTGTTTTGAGTCCTTTTGCAAAGCCATTTAAATGAGCGAAGTAATGATAATGGTTATGAATATCTCGAATCCCAATCCGCCAGCCGCCAAAGCGGTTCCAGCCTTTCATTTCAATCACACCATACGATGTCGCACGAACGGGAAGTCCATAATGGGCAAATAAATCCGTACCCTCATGAATTCTTCTGCCTCCAAATCCTCTTGCATCTCCCCATGTACTCCGGTAGCTGTAGTCAGCTCCGACTGGAAGAGGGAAAGCGTGCTTTCCGAGGTCAAGATGACCATAGTGCTGATATAGCTTCATAAAAGATGAAATGATTCCAACGGTTTGATCTCGTCCATAATAGTCCCATAAAGCAATTTTTAATTGATCAATGCTGTTGCCGTAATGAAGCAAGTATTGAGCAAACGTGAATAATACATCCTCATCGTCATCGCTGTTCGCTTTTCCATCCCCGTTGCCATCAAGTCCAATTCCATCAAACACTTTAATGCTTAAAGGAGAGGTATCCTGCTTATTCGGGTTTTCAGGGCCGATCCACATTTCCCGGGGAATGTAGATGCCAATGACGCCTTTTTGTTTCGGTAAATCTCTTCTGCTTTTTCGAATATTGTGCTCATACTGATCAACCGCAGCAAGTACATACCATGGAACTTGTGTCGTGATGGCGACTTTTTCGTAAAGTGCCATTCGCTGCTTCAGTACATCTGGCTGCTTGCCTTCCCCCTGCGTATGAACAGGTAAAGGAAGCATTGAAAGAGCGATCATGATGGCTAAAACCACTTTCACAAACGTCCATCTCCTTTCATCAAGCATCGTCTTCTACCGTTTAGTGTGGTTAGATCACCCTATTTCATAAGAAGAAAATGTTAGTAATTTTCTTGTGATTTTTTTAGGAGGCTTTTGGGTATTTTTGCAGCTCATTCCCTTGTTGTTCAATCTGTACTATGTTAAAGTGTCTAAAGAAAAGGCTTTAGGCCGAAGATTCAATTTTTTGCAGCTTCTTAGCTGCATCCATCGTATATAGCAGGAAGATTTTTGTAGATGCACCTTTAACGAATTCATATGGAGATGATGGAATTGGCAAAGAAGGAAGAGCACGTAAGAAAACCGGACTGGCTTAAAATTAAGCTGAATACGAATGAAAACTATACCGGTTTGAAAAAAATGATGCGGGAAAACAACCTGAATACCGTTTGTGAGGAAGCAAAATGTCCGAATATTCATGAATGCTGGGCAGTGAGAAGAACCGCTACATTTATGATCCTTGGATCTGTTTGTACGCGCGCATGCCGTTTCTGTGCGGTGAAAACTGGACTTCCAACTGAGCTAGACCTGCAAGAGCCAGAACGCGTGGCAGATTCAGTGGCTTTGATGAACTTAAAGCATGCTGTCATAACAGCGGTTGCAAGGGATGACCAAAAGGATGGCGGAGCAGGTGTGTTTGCTGAAACCGTTCGTGCCATTAGAAGAAAAAGCCCATTTACGACAATTGAAGTTCTCCCTTCAGATATGGGCGGCAATTACGATAATTTGAAGACGTTAATGGACACACGTCCTGACATTTTAAATCACAATATTGAAACAGTTCGCAGATTAACGCCAAGGGTTCGTGCGCGTGCTACATATGATCGTTCATTAGAATTCTTGCGCCGTGCAAAAGAAATGCAGCCCGACATTCCAACGAAATCAAGCATTATGATTGGACTCGGTGAAACGAAGGAAGAAATCATTGAAGTCATGGATGATCTTCTTGCTAACAACGTCGATATTATGGCGATTGGTCAGTATTTACAGCCTTCGAAAAAACATCTAAAAGTTCAAAAATACTATCATCCGGATGAGTTTGCAGAGCTGAAAGAAATTGCCATGTCAAAAGGCTTCAGCCATTGTGAAGCTGGACCGCTTGTGCGCTCTTCCTACCATGCAGATGAACAAGTAAATGAAGCGTCTAAAAAGCGTCAGGCGCAAGCATAACAAGAAAACGCCAGAGCTCTCTGGCGTTTTTTCTCGTATTAATTTTGGCCGTAAGGGGCATTTCTTCTCATGGTACGGTCGGAATTCGTCATACCATTTGCATCTTCTTTCGTAGAAATATCTCCACCTTGAGGGGAATACTTCATTTGTTGAATTGTTTTGGTTAAGATTTGATCAAAATCACGTGAATTGGTTTGAAGACGTGAAAAATTGGCAATGGATTGAAAGTGCTCTGGATTATCAGAGACGTATACATGATAATAACGAGGGAGAACAGAAACCGCCGTTTTCTTTACTTGATCGGCAGATTCATCCCGGTTTTTGTTTCCTGTTCGATACACAATCAGTGCATCCTCATCTGTCACAAGTGTGGCTGCATCTTTGATGTTTGGCAGCTGCACAGTTAAACTTGTAATGACGTGGGCAAGATGCTCGCGATTTAAAGCAGGTGTTCTTTCTTTCTGATCCGTTACTTGCTGGTGCTGATAACGAACATACCCTGCTCTGTTTGTGTCTGCTTCTGGCATGTTGGAATTATTTCCTTCATGACGATCTGACAGACGGATGGTTTTACTTGAAGAATCTTCATCCACTTGCCGGTTCATACCTGATTGAAAGCCGCACCCGCCTAAAAGCATGCTGAGAAGAATCGCGGCTGTCAGTTGTTTCTTCATAAATGTGACCTCCTTTTTTCTTTAGCTTCGGCTAAATCGGAAAAAACATGCTTTAGCAATTGATGGAGTTCTTCCAATGAATTATCATTAAAGATGGATCGTTTAAAAAGAGGTGAGAAGATGATCGTCATTCAGAATGCTACTTTTGATCTTGTAAGAGATATTAAAGATGGTTTTGATGAAGAAGCGTTTAAAGCGAGGTACTCAGATATTTTAAATAAGTACGATTATATTGTGGGGGATTGGGGCTACAATCAGCTGAGATTGAAGGGGTTCTTTGATGACCAAAACCAAAAGGCCACATTTGATACAAAAATCAGCACACTCGATGAATACATTTATGAATACTGTAATTTTGGCTGTGCCTATTTTGTCTTAAAACGAATCAGAAAATAACGCAAAGGGGAGCGTCATGATGTATTTCGTAGACAGAAAAAAAATTGAAGAGACATTACGTTTTTTCGAGGAGCAATATGAGTTGATGCGTAGTCATCAAACATGGACAAGTCCACTAGAGAAAAAAGCGCTGGAACGAATTGTCCATTTGCTCGTCGAATGTATTCTTGATACGGGAAATGACATGATTGATGGCTTTATTATGCGTGATCCAGGAAGCTATGATGACATCATGGATATTCTTGTTGATGAAAAGGTTGTACCAGAAGAGGAAGGCAGTCAGCTGAAAAAGCTTGTCTCGTGCCGCAAAACACTTGTACAGCAATACCAAGAAGTGGCTCATCACGACTTGCTGCAGGTGATCAGCGAGGTTGAGCATGCGCTACAGGTTTTCCCAAACCGCATCCGTACCTACTTAGAGCAGGAGCTAGGCCCAGTATCAGCGTTTAAATAATCCATTGGAGTTGTGAACATCATGAAATACAAAGGCTATTTAATTGATTTAGACGGAACCATGTATAAAGGAACAGAAAAGATCGAAGAAGCAGGTCAATTTGTTCAAAAGTTAAATGAGCTAAACATTCCCTACTTGTTTGTCACGAATAACTCGTCACGTACGCCAAAGCAGGTAGCAGAAAAACTTGTTTCATTCGATATCCCAGCAACAGAAGAACAAGTCTTTACAACAAGTATGGCAACAGCCAATTATATTGCCGAACAAAAGAAAGACGCGTCTGTTTACGTCATCGGTGAAGAAGGAATCAAGCAGGCCATTGAAGAAAAAGGGCTGACGTTTGGTCAGGAAGACGCTGATTTCGTTGTTGTTGGAATTGATCGCAGCATTACATATGAAAAATTCGCAGTCGGTGCGATTGCCATCCGTCAAGGCGCACAATTTGTCTCAACAAATGGAGACATTGCTATTCCAACCGAAAGAGGGCTTTTGCCAGGCAACGGCTCGTTAACATCTGTATTGACCGTGACTACTACAGTCCAGCCAACATTTATCGGGAAGCCAGAATCGATCATCATGGAACAAGCCATGCGAGTGCTCGGGACGGATGTGTCTGAGACGCTCATGGTAGGCGATAACTATGATACGGATATTATGGCAGGGATGAATGCAGGAATGGACACATTGCTCGTTCATACAGGCGTGACAACAAAAGAGCTGCTTCAGAAATATGACAAACAGCCAACCTATGTCATTGATTCATTATCTGAGTGGATTGAACGATTATCATAAAAAAAGAGGACAAGCGTTACGCGCGCGTCCTCTTTTTTGCTTTATTCCACATTTCTTGCACTATGTGCCAGCCTGCTTGATGCTGCAGCAGCAATGGCGCCGACAATGTCATCTAAAAAGGTGTGGCACTCCCCTGTGGATTTATCGTTGAGTGTCCCGAGAATTCCTGGTTTTTCTTTATCGATATATCCGTAATTCGTAAAGCCGATCGAACCATAAATATTGACGATAGCAAACGATAAAATTTCATCAACACCATACAGGCTTTCGTCTGTTTCTAGAATGGATTGAAGCGGCTCGGTCAGTTTTTTTTGCTCGGCGAGTACGTCTAGTTCGACGCCAGTTAATATCGCATTTTGGACTTCTCGTTTTGCGATGACACGCTCCACATTGTGGATGCATTCTGTCATGTCTAAGCCAGGATGATATTTTTCCTGTAAAAAGTAGACAAGGTCTGCTATATCTTGAATGGATACGCCTCGTTCTTGTAAACGGCGTCTTGCTGTTTTTTCTACTTCGTTCATCTCATGATGATGTGGCATATATTCCTCACCCAATCCTCGTAATTTGTCCACAACGTGTAAAAAGCTTCGGATAGTAAATAGTATTCATAAATCCCTCAACCTGCGACTACGATATGATAAGAGATCGATCATATGAACGCAGGTGAAAACATGAAAGAAACCATTTATCACACATTTGGTATTGATGTGCGTCAACTTATGCCATATGGCAGTTATCAGAGCTTTCAAACGTCGGAGGCTCTCTTTATCATTGTTCCTGTGTCTCATTTGCGAGAAGAAGAACTCACAGAGCTGTTTCATATCAGTCAGTATTTACTGAATGCCGGAGACCCATACGTCGCTGTGTTTGAATTAACAAATGAAGAGAAGTCCACCTTTACTCATGGAAAGGAGCTGTATGCTTTATTAAAGGCAGCACCGCCGATCTCGAGCCGCTCGTTTCAACAGGCGTCAGAGCTGGCGGCCTTTCATGTCAGGGGAAGAGGTTTTCCATATGAGGTGTCTGAAACAAAACGTGTGGGAGCGTGGAAGGAATTATGGGCAAAACGGCTAGATCAGCTTGAAGGCTTTTGGATGCAGCAAATGCACCAAAAACCACTGGAACGGTTTGAAAAAAAATTCATCGAATCCTTTCCGTATTATCTTGGATTAACGGAAAACGCCATTCAATATTTAGTGGATACTGAGCTGGATGATGAACCGAAAGAATGTGACTCAGGCACTGTCTGCCACCAGCGTTTTTCGCGAAGGACATGGCCGCATGAGCAGCCGCTTCGTTTACCTGTAGATTGGGTCTTTGATCATCCAACCCGGGATATTGCCGAATACTTAAGAGAAACCTTTGTCCAGCATAAGGAAGATTTAATTGAGGAGGGCTTCTCTTTTCTACAGCAATATGAGCAGGTGACACCACTTTCTTCCTTTTCTAAGCGTTTGTTATACAGCCGCCTGTTGTTCCCGCTTCATTACTTTGAAATTGTGGAAGGCTACTACATGTCGGGAGAAAATGAAAAATCATATTATGAAGAACGGCTAGATTACGTCTTAAATGATGCCAATCGCTATGAATACTTTCTAAAGGTCTTTCAAGAAATGAGTGCCATGCGAAGCGGCGGGAGCCTCATTCCACCTGTTGATTGGATCACAGGTCCACTGATTTGAAGTTTCAGTGAACAGATGAAACGTCTCTTTTCTCTTGAGGCGTTTTTCGTTATGCTTAAAGAAATCAATCAAAGGAGTGTTCTTCTTGACGAAACCTTATGTCTATATCACAAGAAAGCTGGATGAAGCATCACTTACACCACTAAAAGAAGTCGCTCATATCGATATGTGGCCAAGCGAAGATGAGCCATGTCCACGAGAAGAATTAGAAAAACAAGCAGCGAAAGCGGATGCGCTTCTCACCATGCTGTCAGATCAAGTAGATGAAGCCCTTTTATCAAAGGCTCCACATGTTAAGGTGATCGCAAACCTTGCTGTGGGTTATGACAATATTGATCTTGAAGCCGCTAATAAGCGCAACATCACCATTTGTCATACGCCTGATGTATTAACGGAATCCACGGCTGATTTAGCTTTTGCCCTTCTGATGGCGTCAGCTAGACGGATTGTCGAGGCGAGTGATTGGATTAAGGAAGGAAATTGGACAGGCTGGGGACCGCTTCTTCTTGCAGGAGCTGATGTTCATCACAAAACCCTTGGAATTGTCGGCATGGGCAGTATCGGAACAGCGCTTGCCAAGCGGGCAGCAGGCTTTGACATGAAGGTGCTGTACCATAACCGGTCAAGAAAGCCAGAGGCAGAAGCGCAGCTCGGCGTGACCTATGCGGCTTTTGAGGACTTGCTCACGCAGTCTGATTTCATCGTCTGCCTGACGCCGTTAACCCCAGAAACGAAAGACATGTTTAATGAAAAGGCATTTGATCTGATGAAGAACTCTGCTTATTTTATTAACGTATCAAGAGGACAGACTGTGGATGAGGATGCTTTATATGAGGCAGTCACGACAGGAAAAATTGCCGGCGCTGGTCTGGATGTATTTAGACAGGAGCCTGTCAGCCCATCTCATCCGTTAACAACATTACGTAACGTCACGGTTCTCCCTCATATTGGAAGTGCAAGTGTCGAAACGAGAAAAACGATGATGCGTTTATGTGCTGAGAATATTGCGCTTGTCCTACAAGGTCAGCAAGCCAAAACGCCGGTTCGTTCATCATTTCAGGCTCCCTGAGTTTCGGGAGCTTTTCTGACAAAAATATTTTGAAAATATAGAATCTTGATATAAATAGCTGTTAAGCGGTTTCATTCTAACAATCTCATATTTTATTACCTTGTCAAAATGAGGATACCCCTTTATAATGTGTGTACATTGAATGTCTGTGTTAGGTTAACAAATGTCTTTTTAGAGAGGACATTGACGGAGAAAGGTGGAATTTCAGGTGAAGGCAATTCGAGTTGGACTATTAGGATTAGGAACAGTGGGAAGCGGTGTCGTCAAGATTATCCAAGATCATCAGGATAAATTAATGCACCAGATCGGCTGTCCGGTATTAATACAAAAAGTGCTTGTGAGCAATCCCGATAAAAAGAGAGATGTGGATGTGGCAAGAGAAGTCTTCACAACTGAAGTATACGATGTGATTAGAGATCCAGAGGTCGACGTCATTATTGAAGTGATGGGCGGCATTGAAGAGACAAAACAATATTTAATAGATGCGTTAAATGAAAAGAAGCATGTCATTACCGCCAATAAAGATTTAATGGCACTTTACGGAACAGAGCTTTTACATGTGGCGAAAGAAAATGGCTGTGATCTTTATTATGAAGCAAGTGTCGCCGGAGGAATTCCGATTCTGCGTACGCTGGAGGAAGGATTGGCATCTGACCGAATTACGAAAATGATGGGAATTGTGAACGGCACAACCAATTTTATATTAACGAAAATGAACGTCGATAAAAGCGCATATGAGGATGTCTTAAAAGAAGCGCAGGATCTTGGCTTTGCAGAAGCAGACCCGACAGCTGATGTAGAAGGACTGGATGCAGCAAGGAAAATGGCGATTCTTGCAAGACTCGGTTTTTCCATGAATGTGGAATTAGACGATGTGAAGGTGAGAGGCATTTCTGACGTTTCTGATGAAGACATTAATTTCAGTAAACGATTTGGCTACACAATGAAGCTGATCGGAATTGCCCAGCGGGACGGAGAGAAAGTGGAAGTCAGTGTCCAGCCAACCTTACTCCCTGATCACCATCCGTTATCATCAGTCAACAATGAATTCAATGCGGTGTATGTCTATGGGAGTGCTGTAGGGGAAACGATGTTTTACGGACCTGGAGCTGGAAGTCTGCCAACGGCAACCGCTGTGGTATCAGACTTAGTCGCAGTCATGAAAAACATGCGCCTTGGCGTGAACGGAAGCGGATTTATCGCACCGGAGTTTGAGAAAAAGATCAAATCACCGTCGGAAGTATTTGCTCAGCAATTTTTAAGAATTCATGTTAGAGATCAAGTCGGGGCATTTTCCCGCATTACATCTATTTTTTCTGAAAGAGGCATCAGCTTTGAAAAGATCCTTCAGCTTCCTGTGAAAGGGCATGATGAGCTGGCTGAAATTGTGATTATTACACACCGGACCTCAGAAGAAGATTTCTCAAATATCCTGCAAAAATTAAACGATCTCGACGTGGTGGTTCAAGTGAAGAGCACGTACCGAGTAGAAGGGAACGGTTTAAGCTGATGAAGTGGAATGGACTTATTGAAGAATTCCAAGAATTCTTACCAGTAAACGAATCAACACCAAAACTAACATTAAATGAAGGGAATACACCGCTGATCCACCTTGCCAAGCTTTCGGAAAAGCTAGGGATTGAGCTTCATGTGAAAACAGAAGGCGTCAATCCAACAGGCTCTTTCAAGGACCGCGGGATGGTCATGGCTGTTGCAAAGGCAAAAGAAGAAGGCAATGATACGGTCATGTGTGCTTCGACAGGGAATACTTCTGCAGCGGCAGCGGCTTATGCTGCTCGTGCTGATATGAAATGTATCGTCATCATTCCAGACGGAAAAATTGCCTTTGGCAAGCTTGCACAGGCTGTGATGTACGGAGCAGAGATCATTGCAATTGACGGTAACTTTGATGATGCACTGAAAATCGTCCGCAGCATCTGTGAAAAATCGCCGATTGCCCTTGTTAACTCTGTCAATCCGTACCGAATTGAAGGACAAAAAACGGCGGCATTTGAAATCTGTGAGCAGCTAGGCTCGGCCCCGGACGTACTGGCGATTCCTGTTGGAAATGCGGGGAATATTACCGCCTACTGGAAAGGCTTCAAGGAATACCATGAGAAAAAAGGAACTGGACTGCCTGTTATGCGCGGCTTTGAAGCAGAAGGCGCAGCAGCGATCGTGCGAAATGAAGTGATTGAACAGCCAGAAACAGTGGCAACTGCCATCCGTATCGGAAATCCTGCAAGCTGGAAACAAGCTGTGGCAGCGGCAGATGAATCAAACGGAAAGATTGATGAAGTGACAGACGAAGAAATTCTTCATGCATATCAATTGATTGCTCGTGAAGAAGGTGTGTTTGCAGAGCCAGGCTCATGTGCGTCTATCGCAGGTGTGCTAAAGCAGGTGAAATCCGGAGAAATCAAGCCAGGCAGTAAAGTTGTTGCGGTATTAACAGGCAACGGATTGAAAGATCCGAATACGGCCATTGATATTTCACAAATTAAGCCGGTCACACTTGATGCAGATGAAGATCAAATTCTTGAACACTTAGAAAAGGCCGCGCGCGTATGAGTAAAGCCTCCATGCTTTTTTCAATCACAGTACCGGGAAGCACTGCCAATTTAGGACCAGGCTTTGATTCAGTTGGAATGGCGCTCAGCCGCTATTTAAAGCTATCGGTCTATGACCATGATAGCTGGCTGTTTGAAGCAGAATCAGATGTCGTGTCTGGAATTCCATCAGGCACCGACAACCTCATTTATCAAACAGCCAAAAAGGTCGCAGATCACTTTGGAAAAACACTCCCGCCTGTTTATGTCAAAGTGTGGAGTGATATTCCATTGGCACGGGGGCTGGGCAGCAGTGCTGCTGCAATTGTGGCAGCCATTGAGCTAGCCAATCAGCTTCTCGAATTAAATATGCCGGATGATCAAAAGCTCTTTTTTGCAAGTGAGGTAGAAGGTCATCCAGATAATGCGGGTGCTTCTTTATTCGGAGGTTTACTGATTGGTCTTCATGAAGAAGACAAGACACATGCTGTCAAAGTGAAGCATGTGGATATAGATGTTGTTGTCGTGATTCCTTTTTATGAAGTACTGACAAAGGATGCCCGTGATGTCCTGCCAGAGGATTTTTCCTATAAACATGCTGTCAGTGCGAGTGCTGTGAGCAACGTGCTTGTTGCCGCCTTAATGACGCAAAACTGGCCGCTTGTTGGAGAAATGATGAATAAGGATTTATTTCATCAGCCTTACCGCACAATGCTCGTCCCAGAGCTGTCGAAGGTAGAGCATGTCGCTTCGCTAAAAGGAGCGTATGGAACGGCATTAAGCGGTGCTGGTCCGACAATCTTAACCTTAGTTGAAAAAGGGAAGGGAGAAGCGCTGAAAAAGCAGCTTGCCCAAAACTTCCCGCATTGCGAAGTAGATTTGCTGACAGTACCAGTAGAAGGTGTTGTCGTGGAGCATGATCCAGTCAATCAAGTAAAGAACGTGCTGTAAAAATGCACGTTCCAGCGTGTAGGCAAACCCTCGCATTCGGTGTCAGTCCTGCGTGCTGGTGCTCACGAATATTAATTCGCTCCGCTCCAGTACTCGTCCTTCCTAGACTGCAAAGGTTTTCTATCACGCTGAAAAGAAGAAAAAGAGCTAAAATAAAGATCATTTTAGCCCTTTTTCAATAACCCGAGAACGTGCTGTAAAAATGCACGTTCTTTTTTTATTCTTGTTTTTATAAAATGAAGCAGGGATTATTATTTAGAGGATCGAACTATTTTTTATGCATAAAAGGAGGAGATACATTCATGAAGAAATTGATGACAGCAGAAGATTTAACGAAGATTGTTTCTGTTTCTCATCCGGTTTATTCACCAGATGGAAAAAAGGCGGTTTTTACAAAGGTCACGGTGAATGACAAAAAGGACGATTACAACATCCATTTATGGGTTCGAGATGAAGAGACAGAGGAGCTGTCACAATGGACATTTGAGGATGGAAAGCATCATCAGCCAGTGTGGTCAAAAGACAGCAGGCAGCTTGCGTTTATTTTGCAAAAGCCAAAGGAAGCTCCCCAGCTTGCACTGATTCAGAGCGAGGGAGGCGGTGTGCGTACCTTAACGTCGATTCCATACGGAGTATCTCATCCTGTCTTTTCACCAAATGGAGCTTTCATTTATGCGGCTGTGTCACTGAAACAAACAGAGTCTATACATGATGAAAAAAAGGAAGAGGGAGATGATTTCGCTCCTGCGGTATATGATGATTTAACCTATAAAGCAGATGGCAGAGGTTTTTTAGATGGGCGTTTTACGCAGATCATTCAAGTGGATGTTCATTCAGGAGAGATCGAGGCAGTTACGAGCGGACAGCATCATCATGTGAATCACACGCTCTCTCCGTGCGGGAAATGGCTTGCCTATATTCAATCAAATCCTCAGAAACCTTACATAAGTGACGTGTGCCTCCGATCATTAGAGGAAGGTACGACAAAGAAAATCACACAATCATCAGGCGCTTATTCCACCGTGTCTTTTGCTCCTAATGGAGAAAGCCTCGTGTATATCGGACATGAGCGAGAATTTCAAAATGCTACGTTCCCAGCATTATGGCTGTATGATCTGAAGGAGGGAAACGTCGTTCAGTTGTCAGAAATGCTCGATATGTATGTGGGCAACTGTATGGCAGGGGATAGTGTTATGGGCGAAGCCAATCAGCTTCCGCAGTGGACAAAGGATAGCCAAGGGTTTTATGCGCTTGTTTCTGATCAAGGCAGTACAGGGATTTATTATTTCTCTGTTGAAGGCTTAGCCTATCCTATTCGATTAGAGGCAGAACATATCACAAACTTCAGCCTTCATCCAGATGAATCCAAATTGCTGCTGAGCCGGCTGTCTTCCGTTTCTCCAAGTGAGCTGTATGAGCTGACATTAGGGGAGGCGGATCTAAAGCGAATCACGTTCGAGCATGATGAATTCCTCAAGGAGCATGTCCTATCGGTACCAGAGCCATTTTCATTTCAGTCAAAAGAAGGCGACGAGGTGCATGGCTGGTTTATGAAGCCATCCCAATTGGAAGAGGGGAAGACTTATCCGCTTATTTTAGAAATTCATGGCGGGCCGCATGCCATGTATGGTTATACGTATTTTCATGAATTTCAAATGCTTGCCGCGGAAGGCTATGCCATCGTATATATCAATCCTCATGGCAGTCATGGATACGGACAAATGTTTACCGACCGTGTGAGAGGGAGTTATGGTGACGTTGATTATGAGGATGTCATGCAGGCTGTTGATCATGTGCTGAAAGCCTATGATTTCCTTGATGAAACAAGACTTGGAGTGACAGGCGGCAGCTATGGCGGTTTTATGACCAACTGGATTGTCGGACAGACCGACCGTTTTCGCGCAGCCGTCACACAGCGGTCCATTTCAAACTGGATTAGCTTTTATGGCATCAGTGATATCGGTTATTATTTCACAAGGTGGCAGATGGATGGGGATATTTATGATTCAGCCGATAAGCTATGGGATCGTTCGCCGCTAAAGTATGTGAAGCAGGTAAATACGCCGCTTCTCATCCTACACAGCGACGAAGACTATCGCTGCCCAGTCGATCAAGCAGAACAGCTTTTTGTAGCACTGAAGGAGCTTGGGAAAGACACAAGGCTCGTCAAATTCCCGAAAGCATCTCATGATTTATCCAGAAGCGGCCATCCGGGGCAGCGTATTCAAAGACTGACCTTTATAAAGGATTGGTTTAGAGAGAAGCTAAGCTAATAATAAAAAAACGACCCAAATCGGGTCGTTTCAGCGTGATGACAAACCCTCGCATTCCGTGTCAGTCCTGCGTGCTGGTGCTCACGAATATCAATTCGCTCCGCGCCAGTACTCGTCCTTCCTAGAATTCAAGGGTTTTCATATCACGCTGAAAAAGGCTAATACTGAAAAAAACGACCCGAATTTGGGTCGTTTTCATGTCATATATGAATTAGAAAACCTGTTCAACTTCTACAACGCCAGGCACTTCTTCTAATAATGCGCGCTCAATACCGGCTTTCAATGTAATGGTTGAACTTGGGCAGCTGCCGCATGCACCAAGAAGACGCAATTTGACAATGCCATCTTCAATGTCTACAAGCTCACAGTCTCCACCATCACGTAATAGAAATGGACGAAGTTTGTCTAGTACTTCCTGTACTTGGTCTTTCATTTCGACTTCAGTCATTAGATACAATCGCTCCTTTCACAACATATCACCATTATATTCATCTGGACGATAAAAATCTATTGATTGGTTTCAAAGTTTCCTTCTCATTATAGCACAATCTCATCTTGAAACAAAAAGTGATTTTGACTTTTTTCATACAGAAAATTCAGCTAAAATAAAGAAAGAATAGGGGGCTTGTCAAATGAATCAAACCGTCGATCTTTATGTATATGGAAGAGATGTACTTTGCGCTAGCTGCGTGAATCTGCCTTCATCAAAAGACACATTTGAGTGGTTAGATGCAGCGTTAAAACGAAAATATCCAAATCAGCCGTTTCGCATCACATATATTGATATTGAGCACCCACCAGAAAACGAACACCAAAAGGAATTGTCTGAACGAATTCTTGATGATGAATTCTTTTATCCGCTTGTCTTAGTGGAGGATCAAATTGTCGGAGAGGGCAATCCAAAATTAAAAGACATTTATCAAGAAATGGAGAAATACGGTTACACGGAGAGCAGTGAATAAACTGTTCTTTTTTTGAGAAAATAATCGAACAAACGTTCCTTTTTAGGTTGAAAAAGAACGTTTGTTCGATTATAATGAAAGGAAAGGAGCGTGAGCATCATGAATTATTTACTGAAACAATCTCTTCAACAGCAAATACCAATTGAGATGATTTATATGAAGAAAAACGGAGAGTGCACGAAGCGTAAAATCATTGTCCACCGTCAAACAGACCAGCTCATCCAAGCGTATTGTTTATCGAAAAAGACGATGAGAACGTTTCGTAAAGACTGCATCCTTGCCCTTGCTCCGATCAAATGGACCCGTTCATCGGCACATGCCGTTTCATAGAAAAAAGCTCCCTCGACGAGAAGGAGCTTTGAGATAAAATTCACATGATGTTAGCCATTGTGATGCTTATACATCCAAAGGAGTCCGGATTTTAGAAGTCTTGGTACACGGCCAATAAGTGGACGATCTGCTACTAAGCCAAAGCCGGCTTTTTTCCCTAAAGAGCCTAAGACACCTTTTAGCTTAAACTGAGGATAAGCCTCAGGAAGCGGCTCGTTTTTCCAGCGTTTTTGCAGAGATTGGACAATTTGTTCTGCCTGCGCCTCGGCAAGCTGTGCACTTGGGGCATGCGGAAGACTTGCGCAATCACCCACGACATAGACGTGCTCATTTTCAGGGAGATTGTGATGAGGTGTTAATACGACGCGGCCTTGTACGTCCTTTTCAACATCCATCTCCCGTACCACTTTGCTTGGCTGAATGCCTGCTGTCCATACGATTACCTCTGCTTCAATGGCGTCATCATGGTTGTAAACAACACCTTCTTCAACCTTCGTAATATTGGCACAGTTAATGATCTTTACGTCATTTTCTTCAAACCACTTTTGCACATATAAACTTAATCTTTTTGGGAAGCTTGATAGAATCAGCTCTCCGCGGTCAAAAAGAATAATGTTTAAATCAGCACGGCTTTCTCTTAATTCACTGGCTAGCTCTACCCCGCTAAGTCCAGCACCGACGATACCAACCGTTGCACCTGCACCCAAATTGTTTAATTTGTTATACGTATGTCTTGACTGATCAATGGTTTGAATGCTGTATGTATGTTCTTTCGCACCAGGGACATTATGATACTTGTCCTCACAGCCGAGTCCAATCACCGTGTCGTCATAAGGAATGGGTTCACGGTCGCTGAATAAGATCTGTTTGTTTTCAATATCAATTTTTTCTACTTCCCCATATTGAATATCCAGCTTCGGATGCTCTGGAAAAGATACTCGAATGTGATGATCAGAGATCGTTCCAGCAGCGAGTGCATAATATTCTGTTTTTAAACAGTGGTAAGGATTTCGATCAATTAATGTGATAGTAACATCATCAGGTAATTGATTTGGCAATAAGCGGTGGAGAACCCGCATATTCCCGTAACCTCCGCCGATCAAGACTAAATTTTTCATGACGATTCTCCTTTTCCCCGTAGACATTGAAAAACACTTATACTAAAAAACTTTAAGTTAAAATACCAAATAAAATTATATCGAATTTACTGTGAAACCACAATAATTGTTTCAAAATAACCTACATATTCATTAGTTAGTCCTAAATAGTAAAACATTTTATGAGGAATAGGCGTAACGATACAGGTGAAGCTCATGTTTTGACTAATAGAAGGAATTTCGGTAGGATGGTAAAGCAATGTGAGGTGAAGCAAAGTGTTCCCACTGATCGAATTTTGTGTAAGTAATCTTGCGCAAGGGTCTCAAGAAGCAAAAGAGAAGCTTGATAAAGACCCAAACCTAGACGTTATGGAATACGGCTGTTTAAGCTATTGCGGCAAATGTATGGACTCCCCATTTGCACTCGTGAATGGAGAATTTGTTTCCGGAGAAAATGCAGAGCAGCTAGTTGAGCGTATTTATGCTTTTATAGAGGAAAATGAGATGTTTTAAATGCACCACATGGGTCATGAGGTGCATTTTTTTCATATTTTAAGTTTCCATTTTTAAGGAGAATGAATAGAAAGCGCATCCAATATGTTATGCTAATAAAATATCATTAAAATGAAGCATCACACGAGAGAAAATGAGGCATATGCATAATAAAAGCCCCTTGCCATGGCAGCAAAGAGCTTTTATGTATGAAAAACGGGGGATGATAAGATTGTCTCCTGAATCGACTCCTTTTATACTATAAAGAAACAACATTTTTGGAGGAAGCTCATGACATCATTTCAATTCACGAAAATGCACGGATTAGGAAATAATTATATATACGTCAATCAGATGAAGGAACAGCTTCCAGAAGAGCAGCTATCAGAGATAGCGATCCAGGTTTCTTCTGTTTATACAGGAATCGGTTCAGACGGAATGATCCTTATTTGTCCATCAGATGCTGCACCTGTGAAAATGCGCATTTTCAACAATGATGGTTCAGAGGGGAAAAACTGCGGTAACGGTCTGCGCTGTGTGGCTAAATATGTGTATGAGCATCAAATCGTAACAGACACAACGTTCCAGATTGAGACATTGTCAGGACTCGTTGAAGCGACCGTTCATGTGCAGGATGGTCACGTACATTTAGTGACAGTAGATATGGGAAAGCCTCGTTTTGAAAAAGAAGCGATGCCGATGCTTGGCGAACCAGCAAGCACAACGATTAATGAACCGCTTGATTTTGGCACGACGACCTTAAATGGAACGGCTGTTTCAATGGGAAATCCGCACATCGTTTTTTATCTGGAGGACATTGAAAAGGCACCGCTTGATACAATTGGGCCAATCATCGAAAAACACGACATGTTCCCGGAAGGCGTCAATGTAGAATTTGTAGAAGTGGTCAGTGAAACAGAACTGCATTTTCGTGTGTGGGAAAGAGGGTCTGGTATTACTCAAGCCTGCGGAACGGGAGCTTGCGCGGCTGCCGTATCCACGATTGTGAATGGACAGGCGAAAAAAGAAACGGACATGACGGTTCACTTAGCAGGCGGAGATCTCATCATTCGCTGGAAAGACAACGACCATGTGCTCATGACAGGGCCTGCTGAAACGATTTGTGACGGCACATTTTATCTGTAAACCATTTATTTGAGAAAAGGCACCATCAGGTTTATAATTGAAAAGAAACATCCAGTCAAAAGGAGGGATGATCATGAGTACACCAGTAACCATTACAGAAGCTGCTGCACTGCAGATTAAAGATATGATGAAAGAGCATGAAGAAGAAAATGCGTTCCTACGAGTTGGCGTAAAAGGCGGCGGCTGTAGCGGTCTTTCATACGGAATGGGCTTTGACCATGAAGTTTCAGAGAAAGACACGCAGTTCGAACAGCAAGGCATCCAGGTCCTTGTCGACTCCGAAAGCCTTGATATCATGAACGGCACTATCATTGATTTCAAACAATCACTAATGGGCGGCGGTTTCACTATTGATAATCCGAACGCGATTGCTTCATGCGGATGCGGTTCTTCTTTCAGAACAGCGACAAATACCGGTACGCCGGAAGAGTGTTAAGGTTAGTAACAATTAATTTTGTAAATCCATATTGAATATTTAAAACCTCCTCAAATTGGTTATGATTCGAGGAGGTTTTTTTGTATTGTATTAAAGATGTGAAAAGGGGAGATAACTTAAATCACTCAGCACCGTCTTTTTTTTGTATGGTATTTAAGTATAAAAAAGTTCGCAATTTCTTAATATTTCATCTGTACCAAGTAAGGTGGCTTCTTCTATTCCTATATTATTTTTTCTCATAAAAGATTGTACAGCTTGATAGCCTACTGCATAGCCTGCAAAGGGTGATAATCCGACAGGCTGAAAGCCTTGTTCTTTTGCAATGATATCACCAAACATATAACTGCTGACCTCAGCAAACCCTTTTGTATGTAAAGCCTCTTTTATCACTTCTTTTGAATAGTCTAATTCCTCTTTATCAAAAGAAGTGACCCAAGGTCCTAACACATGTTCACCATAAAGCTCTTTTACAAATGATTCAGCTAAACCCTCTATAATTAAATAATCTCCAACCGTGACGTTTCCGTAATCCCATTCAAAATGTGAAAAACGGATATTATGATGGAATTCATGTGCAATGAGAGCAGGAATTCTAGGGATATTATATGAATTTGGATATAGTGATACTTGAATAAATCCAGGAATTCCCCCAAAGCCACAATATCCTTTTTGCAGTTCAAGCTTTTTCGGATCAGCTATATATAGACCAAATCTCAACTCATCAGCATTTATTTGAAGGTTGTGCTTTTCTATGAAATCCATACAATGGTTTAAGGTGATATCTGCTGTTTGAAGAGCCTGAATTTCTCGTAGTCTCTTCAATGCCTGTTGTCCAGTTTGTGTATCTGTTACATCAAGATAGCCAAGCATCTTGGTTGCCATTATTACATCATATCCATTTTGGTGTTTAGCTTTTAGCGGAACGTTAATCATATTCCACATCTTTTCAAAAGGTTTCATCATGGTGTGTTGGAAAAAACGTTCTTTATTGTGTTTCGTTGAGAATAATTTTTCGTATTGATCGATTGTATTCTCAATCATAATTTTCATAGCTGTTCCCTCTTTTATGAAGAGTAGTAAAGACTTTCATCGCTTCGCTCATAAATGATGCCAAGCCCTCACCATATTGATCTATATTCTTTGTGAAACGTTCATCTTGAATATAGAGTTGGCCTAAACCGTAAAAAGCATCAAGAGAGTAATAACTAAAGTTTTTGTTTAAAAAGTCGTACCATTGTTTGATTACGATTTGCACCTCTTTGGATTTAGGGGAATGATTGCGAAGAGAGGCTAGTTTATTAAATATGCTATCCCAGCTATCAGATAATTCAATTTGTTCATCTTTAGACAAATGATTTAGTTTTGAGCTGACTTGATCAACAGTTTCATTTCCCCAACGGTGACGAGCTTCTTCTCCATATTGACTAAATTTCATATTCATATTCTCGAACCTTTCTTTATGGGTGTAGAGAGATTCTCCCATCAAATGCTGTAGCGTCTTATCAATATTTTCGATCATTTTATCAAATTTATCTCGTTTCTCTATTAACATTTTTCTTTGTAAAATAAATGCTTCTTTCTTCTCAAATGAAGGATTATGCATCATCTTTTTTATTTCCTTCAATGGAAATCCAAGTTCTCTGAAAAATAATATCTGCTGTAATGTTTCAAGGTTTTCTTCTGAATAGAGTCGATAACGATTATCTGTGACTTCTTTCGGAATCAATAAGCCAATCTGATCGTAATGATGAAGTGTCCGAATACTAATACCAAACAATTCAGCTACTTCTTTTACTTTCATTTCAATTCACCTCTCTTGATATCACTATAAAATATGACGTTACGTGAGGGTCAATAGAAAAAGGATTGATGAATGGAAAATTTGTTATTAAAATAACCTGATTAATTTTGGGGATTTCACTTAATCTAAGCCTATTAAAATAATGACATGATTGGAAATGACTAAGTGGAACAGCATGTGATGTTAAAGGTGGAGAAGAAATTTAAAAAAAGACACTCATCCAGTGTCTCTTTCTCATATTGCTTCTTCTATTTTCAACAGCTCTTTATCCAAGACATCCACCAGCTCTTGGGTGCTAAACATATAGATCACCACTTCTTTATTGCCATCTTCCACATGGACTTCAATCACAATTTTAATATTTGCTGGTTTTTCATGATACATTACTTCAAAAGTACCCACTTTTTTCGTTTCATTGTTTTTATTCATTTTTTGGACTTTAGAGAGTATCTGTTTGATTTCTTGATCACTCAAACCAGAATCTAAAACGGAAGTGGACACACGCTTTAAAAAAGGTTCTAGTTGATCAACATCAATATTCAGTCCTGCTGCGAACTGCGCATAATGTTTGTTATAGTCTTTTGCAAACAGCTCAACTGAGCCACCAATCATCAGTAACAAGATCAAACTGATCATGAAACGCTTTAACATTTTTCCACCTATCCTTCATTATGATCTTCTTCTTTTCCTATATCGGTTGATCAGATAAAACCTTCATTCTCTCTTCAACAATTTATAAATCGCTCAATTTTGTTACAGCTTGCTCTCACAACTGGCTATTTCCACCCGAAAAGAGTATCATGAGAACCAAACATAAACTGTAGGTAGAAAAGAGGTTGCTGAGGTTTGAGTGAACAAATCAATTGCAGGAACTGTCATGAACTGATTCCGTATCGTTCTAAAACGTGTCCAGCTTGCGGGATTGAGAAGCCGCTTCCGAAAAAGGAACGTGTAAAAGATCGGGTGATTTTGGTTGTGGCAGGGATTGTTGTGGTGCTGCTTGCTGCAATGGTACTTGGAATGGCGAATGCCTATATTGGGATTTTTAAATAAACGAAAAAGGAGTTCCGCTAGTGGGAACTCCTTTTTTTGATTTCGCTTATTTGTTTTCAAATAAGCTTGTGGAATGAAGAGGCTGTACACGGGCTTTCGGGTCCATGTAGGCTTTCGCATTGTTGACAGCCGTTGGTGCTTCACCAAATCCGCTGGCAATCAATTTGACTTTTCCTTCATACGTACAAATGTCTCCTGCCGCATAGAAGCCTTCAATGTTTGTTTCCATTGTGGATTTCACGACGATCGAGTTCTTTTCGATTTCAAGACCCCATTGCTTAATTGGTCCAAGAGAGGAAACAAAACCGAAGTTGACGATCACGTCGTCCACATCAAGCACTTGTTTTTTGTCGCCTTTGACTTCTTCTAGCACAATCTGTTCAATGCGGTCTTCACCAATGAGCTCGGTTGGGACAAATGGCGTCACGACATTGACTTTCGAATTGTGCAGGTTTTCTACACTGTGCTCATGTGCACGGAATTTATCGCGGCGGTGAATAATGGAAACCTCTTTTGCGATAGGTTCAAGCATCAGTGCCCAGTCCACCGCAGAGTCTCCGCCGCCAAGAACAGCGACACGTCTGCCAGCAAATTGATTCAAATCATTAATGAAGTAATGCAGGTTGCTTCCTTCAAATGATTCTGCTGCATCTAGTTCAAGCTTTCTCGGTTGGAATGCACCGTTACCAGCTGTGATGATGATCGTTTTAGAATAATGAACCTCTTGATTTGTCACAAGTTTAAAGATACCATCTGCCTGTTTTTCAACCGTTTCAACTGCTTGCTCTAAGCAAATGGTTTGATCAAATTTATCCATTTGTTCCTTTAAGTTATCAATTAATTCTTGTGCGCGGATTTTTGGAAAACCAGCCACATCATAAATGTATTTTTCAGGGTAAAGAGCGGATAATTGACCGCCGAGCTGAGGAAGGCTTTCAATGATTTTCACACTTGCCTGTCTCATGCCACCGTAAAACGCAGTAAACAATCCTACTGGGCCGCCCCCGATAACGGTAATGTCATATACCTTAGAATCTTCTTGCATTCCTTTAATCCTCCCAAATGAAAATTGTTATCACTATATCATATCATACCACACATCGTCGTTTGACTTGTTTTGAAAAACTTGTCGTTTTTTGATGCCGAAGCTTTGAAAAAGAGGAAAAAGTGAGAAAGACCGTTTATCATAAGGATTTTCAGTTTAAAGCCTTGAAAATTGGATCAGAACTCGCTATTATTGTTAAGGGAACTAAATATTAATTTTTTATGAATTTTTGTCGGATACGGTCAAATGCTTTCGTTTTATGTAGGTGAAAGTTCAGATTTTCACATACTTATTTTTTGTTTAAATTTCATAAAATGCCGCAAAGCGGTTGAGAATAACGATATGTAATTCTTTATCCGTTTTACAGCAAATTTAAAAAAGGTGGATGTGATTCCAGTGAATAAACCGAAAATCGTTGTATTAGGTGCAGGTTATGGCGGATTAATGACTGTAACAAGATTAACAAAACAGCTTGGCACAAATGATGCGGACATTACTCTTGTGAACAAGCATAATTATCATTACGAAACAACATGGTTACATGAAGCAAGTGCAGGTACACTTCATCATGACCGCTGTCGTTATCAAATCAAAGATGTGATTAACAGTTCCCGTGTCAACTTTGTACAAGCAACAGTTGAAAGCATTAATAAGGAAGAGAAGAAAGTCGTGACATCAGATGGCGAACTTTCTTACGACTACCTTGTTGTTGCGCTTGGTGCTGTTCCTGAAACATTTGGTATTGCAGGACTGAAAGAATATGCATTCTCAATCTCTAACATCAACTCTGCTCGTCAGCTTCGTGAGCATATTGAGCTTCAATTTGCGACGTATAATACGGAAGCTGAAAAACGTCCAGAGCGCTTGACAATCGTTGTCGGCGGTGCGGGCTTCACAGGTATTGAGTTCCTTGGTGAGCTTGGAAACCGTGTGCCTGAGCTTTGCAAAGAGTATGATATTGATCAAAAAGATGTGCGCATCATCTGTGTAGAAGCTGCACCAACAGCTCTTCCAGGATTCGATCCTGCATTGATCGACTATGCAATGAACTACCTTCAAGGTAAAGGCGTTGAGTTCAAAATTGGTACAGCGATCAAAGAATGTACGCCTGAAGGCATCATTGTTGGAAAAGACGATGATACTGAAGAAATCAAAGCTGAAACTGTTGTTTGGGCTGCTGGTGTACGCGGTAACCCAATCGTTGAAGAAGCTGGATTTGAAAACATGCGCGGCCGCGTAAAAGTATCTCCAGATCTTCGTGTACCAGAAAATGATGATGTATTCATCATCGGTGACTGTTCATTGATCATCAATGAAGAAATCAACCGTCCATACCCACCAACTGCACAAATCGCAATGCAGCAAGGTGAAACAGTAGCGAAAAACCTTGCCGCACTAGTGAAAGGTGGTTCTCTTGAAAGCTTTAAGCCAGACATCAAAGGAACAGTTGCTTCTCTTGGTGAACACGACGCTGTAGGTGTTGCGTTTGGTAAAAAACTTCAAGGAACAAAAGCTTCAGCAATGAAGAAAATCATCGACAACCGTTCTTTATTCATGGTTGGCGGACCAGGACTTGTTCTGAAAAAAGGAAAATTCAAGTTCTTCTAAACCGATATAGACAAAAACGTGTATCCTCGTGATACACGTTTTTTTTGACATATTTTCTTACTTGGTTATCGGCAGTAAAGTATGGTATGATAAATTATCAGAAAATTTAGATTAAGGGAGTGAGCAATATGAATGCACATACAAAAGAAAAGAAGTCCACCTGTCAATATTGTTCGGGGAAAGGATATTTTCAGCTATTGCTCGGCGGATCTGAAACATGTGAGGAATGTAAAGGGACAGGAAAGAAGCTTTAATCCATCTGCTTTTTCCATTGATTGACTTCATCTCTATTTCCAAGTTAAACTAATGATGGGATATTTGGGGGTGGAGATGAAGTGATCAGTTTACCAGTCGTTATTATTTCCGTTATTTTATTTTTCGTGTTATTCTTCGGCATTGGCTTTTTGCTCAATATGCTGCTGAGAATGTCATGGATTATGGCTATTTTATATCCAATTGTATGCCTTTTCATTATCAACAATCAAAAGATGATCGCTTATGTCAGAGAACCGGGCATCGCTTTTTCAGGAATAGGGGACCGCATTGTCTCTCTCGCAGCGGCTGATATCATTATTTTGTTAAGCGGTCTGATTGGTGCAATTGCATCAGGTTTTGTCATTAATGCACTTCGAAAAAGAGGGTATCAAATGTTTTAACTCACTTGTAGATAGGCAAGTGGGTTTTTTGTTTCTCCTTTGCATAGTTTCCATTTTGTTTGGAAACAAATAGATGGGTAGAGGAGTGACAAATAAAGATGAAAACATGGATGAAACGATTGTTCATGACAGCCCTTTTTATGCTTGCTCTTTTGACAAGCTTTACGGGCATATCTGGAGTTGAACCAAGTGATGTAGCTGCCTGGGTGAAAGAGACTGATCCTGGCAAGCAAGTATCTTCTTTTTTCCAACAGCAAAAAAGAGAAACGATGGCACTCAAAAGTGATGACTTGCGGGCTATATCTCTCGAAGAAGCGTTCAATTGGAACGATTACCCGAAGCAAAAGGTTGTCGCCACAGGCTATACAGCAGGTGTGGAATCAACAGGTAAAACGAAGGAACACCATGCATATGGCATTACATATTCAGGCGTCAAAGTGAAACGTGATTTATATTCAACTGTGGCTGCGGACCCATCAGTCTTTCCGATTGGAACGGTGCTCTTTATCCCAAACTATGGCTACGGAGTGGTCGCAGATACGGGAAAAGCCATTAAAGGTCATAAGCTTGATTTATACTATGAAACAGTAGATGATGTGTATAGAGAATGGGGTAAAAAAGTGCTCGATGTGTATATCATCAAAAAGGGCGAAGGAACGTTAACGGAAAAAGACTTAAACCAGCTTAATGAAGCAAAATCAATGCAAGTATTCCGTCAGCAGTTTCAAGCCAATAAAGAATAAAAAAGCTTTGGACAAGTTTGAGGTCCAAAGCTTTTTTCGCTTCTACATGAAGTAATAATCTAAGATAAGTGTCAGCAAGATCCCTGTTAAGCCGCCAAAGAAAACTTCAATCGGCTTATGACCAAGAAGCTCTTTCAATTTCTTTTGCTTTTCTTTTTCTTCCGCACTCGGGAAATTCTTTGCTTCAGAAACAAATCGGTTAAAATCTGTTACCAGCTTGTTCAGTACAGTTGCCTGTTCTCCTGCCTGTCTGCGCACACCTGTTGCATCAAACATGGTAATAATCGCAAAGATGGCGGAAATCGCAAAGATTGATGTATTTAGCCCGTGCTCTAAAGCCACTGCTGTTGAGAGTGCTGTTACGGCTGCGGAGTGTGAACTTGGCATTCCGCCTGTGCTTGTAATGAGCGACCAATCTAGTCGTCTAGAAATGATAAATTGAATCGGTACTTTTACAAATTGAGCAAAAAAGATGGCTGCAAGGCTGGCAAGCAGCGGAAAATTCGTCAGTACGCTCATGAACAAGAAACATCCTCTCTGTAAGAAAAAATATCGTGCAAAATGGTGGACTGTGTACCCTAGTATGATGAAAAAATGATAGCAGATTCAAATGCTGCCAAGTCCATGTTCAATTATAACATTAAAGAAAGTAGATGTGGAACGAGGAGACGCGGACGGGCTGTACAAGTTTTCATCGCTTTTTCATGATGCCCTTCCGCGTGTGAAAATATAAATGTTCATCAAGTAAAGACAGACTGGCAATGATCGTATAGACCCGCAAATTTTGATATAATAGAAGTTCCAATGTGAAAAATGGAGTTCATTGAAGGAGCGTGTGATAAATATGTTTTTCTCGACAAATGAATGGCAACATAAAGATACACTGGCGATCGGACTTTTTCAAAAGAGCCAATTATCAGGAAAAGCAAAAGAAATGGATGAATTACTTGAAGGACGAATCACTGAATTATTAAAAGAAGGCGATATTTCATCTAAACGAAATCAGCTTTCGAAGTTTTTCCCATCCCCTGAAACAGGCATCAAACGCATTTATTTTGTCGGGCTTGGGAAGGAATCAGATTACACGTTTGAAGAGGCAAAAGAAGGATTTGCCCATTTATTTAAAAAGCTTCATCAAGATAAAAAGCAAGCGGTTTCGGTCTTGCTGGACACGTTTATTGGAAAGGATCTACCTGCCCAAGATGCAGCCCATGCCCTTTCTGAAAGCTGCCTTTTAGCTACATATGAATTACAAGATTTTAAACATAAAACAAATGAGCCGGATCGCTTCATCGAATTTGTTTATGCAATGACGGATCATGATACGACTGAAATTCAGGCTAGTCTGAAAGTGGGCGAGGTCTACGGACAGTCCGTCAATTCGGCTCGTACCCTTGTGAATATGCCGCCGAATATGCTCACATCCTCTGATCTGGCTTCGTACGCGGCAGAGCTTGCGTATAAATACGAATTTGAGATTGAAATTTTAGATAAAGAACAAATGGAAGAGCTCGGGATGGGCGGGATTCTAGCTGTCAATAGAGGCTCAACAGAACCACCAAAGCTCATCGTTCTGAAATATCAAGGCAAGGAAGAATGGACGGACGTGATTGGGCTTGTCGGTAAAGGCATCACATATGATACTGGTGGCTATTCGTTAAAGCCAAGAGCCAGTATGGTTGGGATGAAAACTGATATGGGCGGCTCAGCCTCTGTTTTAGGCGCTATGGAAATCATCGGTGAGCTGCGCCCAGAGCAAAATGTCATTGCTGTTATTGCTTCGACAGACAATATGATCTCGGCTGATGCGATGAAGCCGGATGACGTCATTGTGTCGCTTAGCGGTAAAACAATCGAAGTGCTGAATACGGATGCAGAAGGCCGTCTTGTTTTAGCAGATGGGGTGACATATGCGAAGCAGCACGATGCCTCTGTTCTTATAGACGTGGCGACATTAACAGGCGGAGTCATTGTGGCACTTGGAAATGAGACAACAGGCGTCATGACGAATAACGATGAACTGTATGCCCAGTTTAAAGAGGCATCAGAAGAATGCGGTGAAATGATTTGGCAGCTGCCAATCACTGAAAAAGATAAAAAGCGCGTACGAAACAGCAAAATGGCTGATCTCAATAACTCACCAGGCCGCGATGGTCATGCGATCATGGCAGGAGCTTTCATCGGTGAGTTTGCTGAGGATACGCCTTGGGTTCACTTGGATATTGCAGGAACAGCCACAACAGAAAAGCCTTCATGCTTTGGACCAACGGGGGCGACAGGTGTGATGGTACGGTCATTGGCCACATTTGTGGAACGATTTGAAGGAAAGAAATAAAGGATGAGGCTCTGCCAAATGGCAGGGCCTTTTTTATGTAGGTCAAACGCCATTTGACGTAGTATTTTTTCTATGGTAACATACGTTGGTACTTTAATTATCTACTACATTAGTAAACTAAAGGATTTCGGGGGTTTCACCATGAATGCAGTTGTTTTAGCGGTTGTTTTAATGTTGATATTAAGCTTGCTGCGGGTCAATGTGGTCATTGCCCTCGCACTTGGTGCTTTAGCTGGCGGACTTGCAGGTGGATTAGGCCTGGGAGGAACAGTGGAAGCCTTTACTGACGGGCTCGGAGGAAATGCGACAGTGGCAATTAGTTATGCGCTTTTAGGGGCATTTGCTGCGGCGCTGACAAAAACGGGTCTTCCAGATGCCATGGTTGAAGGAGCAGTGAAGCTTTTAGGAAAAGAAGGCGACTCAAGAAGAAAAACATTATCAAAAGTACTGATCATTCTTGTGATTTTGATCGTATCTTGTTTTTCACAAAACGTCGTTCCTGTTCACATTGCCTTTATTCCGGTCTTAATTCCGCCATTATTAAAAGTGTTTAACGAGCTTCAAATTGACCGTAGACTGCTAGCGTGTGTCATGACCTTCGGACTCACTGCACCATATATTTTACTTCCAGTCGGTTTTGGACAGATTTTCCACGGAATGCTCCGTGACAATATGAAGGATGCAGGTCTAGCTGTGAATTTAGCAGATATTCCATATGCCATGCTGATCCCTGTTGGGGGGATGGTGCTAGGATTGATTGTCTCTCTTTTCATGTATCGTAAGCCAAAAGTATATGAGGATCGCGATATTACAGATATAGAGAAATCAGCCTATACGACAAAAAGTCTATTCTTTGCCGGTCTTGCCATTCTCGTGTCATTGATTGTCCAGCTTTATCTGTCTCAAAGCCTTGGCGTGGAAGGGATGATCTTCGGTGCACTCGCAGGACTGCTTGTCTTGTTTGTGACCGGAATGATGAAACGCGATGAAGCAGATCAACTGATTACATCTGGCATGAACATGATGGCATTTATCGGTTTTGTCATGCTTGTTGCGGCTGGATTTGCCAACGTTTTAACCAAAACAGGAGACATTGAAACGCTTGTTAAAGCATCTTCACAATTTATCGGCAACAGCCAGAGTCTCGCGGCCATTTTAATGCTGCTTGTGGGTCTGCTTGTGACAATGGGGATCGGATCATCATTTGCCACGATTCCTATTATTACGACCATCTTTGTTCCACTTTGTTTACACCTTGGATTTAGTCCAATGGCGACCATTGCCATTATTGGTTCAGCTGCGGCTGTTGGTGATGCAGGTTCACCTGCAAGTGACAGTACGCTTGGACCGACATCTGGATTGAACATGGATGGACAGCATCACCACATTTGGGGTACATGTGTCCCGACTTTTATCTATTATAATATCCCACTTGTTCTATTCGGCTGGCTTGCAGCGATTATCCTGTAAGATGAAAAGCTTGTAGAGAAAACGATGATGTTTTTTCTATAAGCTTTTTTGTTGTTCACAAGCGAAAAAATAATTAGGACTAAAGTATGAATTAAATGAATCTTTCTTCCTCTATCTTACGTATATATGCTGATAAAAACGAAAAGGGGAAGATGAGAGATGTCATTTTTTAAAAAGCTAGCGGCAAGTGCAGGGATTGGTGCGGCAAAGGTAGATACCATTTTGGAGAAAAACACTTATTATCCTGGACAAGAGGTAAGGGGAACTGTCCATGCAAAAGGCGGGAAAATCTCTCAGGACATCCGCTATATCAATGTCAAGATTCAAACACAGTATGTGATTGTGAAAGATGATGAAGAGCATAGAAAATATGTGAATATCTTTACTTTACGGGTGACGGATTCTTTTATCATCCAGCCTGGCGAAAAGCATGAATTTCCGTTTTCATTTATTCTTCCTATCGATACCCCGATGACGATCGGAAAAGTAGAAATTGCAGTAATGACAGACCTTGATATCCAAGGAGGAATCGATAAATCTGACTATGACCGCATTTTCGTTGAAGCACATCCTTGGGTGAGAAATGTACTGGAGGCCACTAGAAATCTTGGCTTCCACTTGAACGAAGCAGACTGCGAACAAGCACCTTACTTCCAGCGTCGTCTGCCATTTGTTCAAGAATTCGAGTTTATTCCGACATCAGATGACTATCGTTATATGCTTGATGAATTAGAGCTGATTTTTCTGATAGATGAAGGCGGATTAGACATTGTTTTCGAAGTTGACCGCAGAGCAAGAGGACTCAGAGGGTGGCTTGAGGAGATGTATCATGATGGAGAACAGCTTGTGCGCTACCGCTTCAGTCCATCAGACCTTGAAGATGTAGAAGTGCTTGAAGGGATGCTAGAAGGAATCATCGACCAATACGCTGAATAAATGATGAAAAAAGAGCCTAAATGAAGATAGGCTCTTTTCTCTATGTTCAACTTGTAGATGATGTCTGCACTTATGATGCGGCTTGTTGTTTTCGAAAGGACGTAGCTTTTGAAACAGAGCGATAAATTTTAGGTGCCAGCATCGCAAGTAATATCGTCAATGCGTAATCTTTCACCATAAACCAGATCATAAAGAACCACGTGGTTTGATAAGAAATCGGGGCATTCAGCCACACATTTAATGCGAGGTACGTATAAGTCGTTCCGATCACATACATGACGGTCGTACCTGCAATAGCTGCAAGTAAAAAGCGGCCAAATCCAGGATTTTTTCTTTTTTCTAAAATGAATCCAGCTAGCCAGGCAGCAGGAATATACGATAAGACAAAGCCACCGCTTTTGCCTAAAATCACCCCAAAGCCTGCTGAAAACTGTGCGAATACAGGTGCGCCAGCAATTCCGACCAAGGCATATACAATCATCGCTAAAGCACCAAGCCGTCTGCCGAGCAAAAGACCAGCAAGTACACAAAAAAATGGCTGCATCGTAAGTGGAATTCCGCCGACCTGTAAAAACGGCACAATGGATGTGATATTCGCTCCAATCGCCATGAGTGCAGCAAACATTCCGACTAGCACAAAATCAGCGGTTCTTGTTTTCTGTTGCATGATGTTTCCCCCTGTCTTATCTGTACAAATAGATTAAGGGGATGAAGGTTATTTGTCAACCTGTTTTTAATATTGGTTAACAATAAAACCCGCCCATCAAAAGGGCGGGTCTGTATTAAGCTTCTGTCATAGAGGACGCATCGATCGCTTGATGAACAGGTACATAATCATAGCCGAGATCACGAGCGACGGCTTCATATGTGATATGTCCGTTCATGACATTGACACCTTCTGCGATGGCTTTGTTTTCTTGAATGGCTTTTGCAGCGCCTTTATTAGCAATTTGCAGTGCGTAGGGAACGGTGACATTCGTTAAAGCAACAGTCGATGTCCGTGGAACTGCTCCAGGCATATTGGCGACAGCATAATGTAAAATACCGTGTTTTTCATAAGTAGGTTGATCATGTGTTGTGATATGATCTATGGTTTCGACAATGCCGCCTTGGTCAATGGCTACGTCTACGATGACGGAACCGGGCTTCATTTGCTTCACCATTTCTTCCGTCACAAGCGTTGGTGCTTTGGCACCTGGGATCAGCACCGCACAAATGAGAAGGTCCGCCTCACTGACTGAATCGGCGATATTGACAGGGTTAGACATTAACGTTTTCATTTGATGCCCAAATTGATCGTCCAGCTGACGTAATCGTTCTGCGTTTACGTCAATAAGAGTGACATCTGCGCCAAGTCCAATCGCCATTTTCGCTGCGTTTGTTCCAACAACACCGCCGCCTATAATCGTGACCTTCCCTCTTGATACCCCTGGTACGCCTGCGAGCAAGATGCCTTTACCGCCTTTTGGCTTTTCTAAAAATTGTGCACCGATTTGGGCGGCCATTCTGCCTGCCACTTCAGACATAGGTGTTAAGAGAGGGAGTGATTTTCCGTCCGTTACTGTTTCATAAGCAATAGCTGTGACGCCTTTTTGTTTTAAAGCTTCAGCCAAGGAGGGCTCTGCAGCAAGATGCAGGTACGTAAATAAGATGAGTCCTTCTCTGAAAAATGAATATTCCTCAGGTAATGGTTCTTTTACCTTCATGATCATATCAGAAGAAGCCCACACATCTTTCGCTTGATCAAGAATTTCTGCACCAACAGATACATAATCGTCATCAGTGAATCCGCTTCCAAAACCAGCGTTTGTTTCAATCAAAATCTGATGTCCAGCTGAAAGTAATTGAGAAGCTGCTCCTGGTGTTAATGCCACTCGGTTTTCATTGTTCTTAATCTCTTTCGGAATGCCGATGATCATGTTTATTCCTCCCATGCTTATCTATTCATATTGTATGTCTAGTGTATCCTGAATGTTTAAAAAATGCTTCGGTTGAAATAAAAAATAAAAAAACGCCTCTTTGTGAAATTTCACAAATGGACGTTTTTTAGCTTCATATCAAGGTATATGGTCATTTTCTCATTCATGTTTTTTAAATCGATTTCTGCAATGTCCGTAATGCGTTTTAATCTGTAATTCAATGTATTGATGTGGATGTTTAATTGCTTTGCGGCAATATTGGCATTGCTGTCACAGTCAATAAACCGTTCAAGGGTTTCGACTAGGTTGGAATGATGCCTCAGGTCGTAATCTTCCAGCTTTGATAAAGAGTAACTGGAGTAAGATGAGCCCCTTCGTTTTTCAGCGAGGACATCTAAATATTGATAAATACCAAGCTCAGAAAAACTGTGTAAACGTTCGGTTTCAACAGGGAAGCGCTCTTTTGTTTTTAATACAGCCAGTGCTTCTTTATAGGATGGCTGAATATGAGAGATGTTATCGTAAATTCCACCAATCGCTGCTTGAACGTGATGGATATGATAACGATCAGACAGCTGCTGCAGCATGCCACTTGTGAATTGTTTAATATCCTGCAGTGGGTGCTCTGTTTTTGGTGAGACAAGAATAATGAATTCGTGAAAATCAACAGTCGTTAACAGCACTTGGACTTGCTGTGTTGTTTCAAGCAGATAAGATAGCTTTTTTTCTGTGTCCTCTGTGAGTTCGTCACGAAGTCGGAAGATGATGATGGCATACGTGTCTGGACATCTGATGCCGAGTCTTAAAAATAGGTCGAGCATCTCATCCTTTTCATGAATATGACCTGTGAGCATCTTCCAAAAAAGCTCCTGATTGCGTTCTTCTGTTTTCGTTTTGCGAATTTGTAAGTTAAGTAATTTGTTTTTAACAGCATGTGCTGCCATCTTCAAAAGGTCTATTTCTTCTTCTGAAAATGGCTGTGCGGATTCAATTGCCCAGATAAATCCGAGTACTTCTTTGTCCTTCCAGATTGAAATGGCAACCCTGCTAGATAAACCCACCTCTGCAATTTGAGGGACACGAAGCGGTTCGTCTGTCTTAAGGAGTGTAGGAATGATGCCGTCCTTCCAAAGCCGATTAATGACCTTTTCCGGTACACGGCGGGAGATAATGGTTGAAGTTCTGGCGGGATCAGTAAAATCATTATGTGTGCTATAAGCGAGCAATCGATGATGCGTATCTTCTATAGTAATAGGGCAATTGAGCACATCACTAATTTGGTCTGCCACATCCTCTAAACGATCAAGACTATACTTAAATGGATCTGTCTTTTTTGTCATAAAAACCCCTGCTTTTTCGAATATTTCACGTACTTACATTATGAAGAGAAAGCGGTACGTAAATCAATAACAAAATGCCATAAATTTAAAAAAGAGATCGCTATGAGAAGCGAGCGTATCATGCTGAAAGAAGGCGAAAAAGAAATAGTACAATAATAACGTAGTAATAAATCAATAGGCGGAAAGATTCAGTGAAGTGTGTCTACACTTATTAAGAATATATGACCAAAAAAATGTTAAATACTAGATAAAAAGCGAAAATACAGTAATTCTATAGACTCATTTTGTAAAATAAAAACAGATTTGTTTGACTGTGTATCATTTCTGTTTTTATAATAATAACGTCAAAAAATAAGTGGATTAGCCCATTATATGGCGGCTATGCACGGGAGGTAATGAGGAATATGTCAGGAATTATTCGCGTAACCCCAGAAGAACTAAGAGCGACCGCTAAGCAATATGGTGTTGAAAGTCAAGAAGTGTTAAACCAAGTTGATCGTCTAAATAGAATGATCTCAGATTTAAAAGGAATGTGGGAAGGTGCTTCTAGTGAAGCATTTGCTGATCAATACGAGCAGTTAAAGCCTTCATTCATCAAAATGTCTGATCTATTAACAGATGTCAGCAATCAGCTTGATCAAACGGCAAATACACTTGAAAGCACTGACCAAGACATCGCTAGCCAAATCCGCGGCTAATCAAAGGGATTTCCTTTCTAAGTGTGAAAAGCAGAAAAAGCGCCGAGTCTGTCAATGGATGCCGGCGCTCTTTCTATTTTGTGAGGTGGAAATTTGTGTATATCGATATTACCATCGACTTAAAAAATTATGATGGCAGTGTGTTTGATTTGAGACTATCAAATTATTTACATATTAAACAAGTCATCCATATCGCCTGGCAGGCAAAACAAATCTCACTCCCTAAGCGAGAAGGCGGCTGGGTGCGAGTAGTCAATAAGAAAGCTGTGTTTTCAGGCGAATATAAGCTGTCAGACTGTGGAATCACCACAGGAGACAGGCTGGAAATACTATGAAAGGACTTTTGTAAATGGCAGATAAAAAGAGTTCCTATTTAGAAGAACAATTAGAAGCAGTGATGAAAAAAGAGGGCGGAACCTACAGCTTCATTTTTCAAAGAGAGACCATTAAACTCTTAGACGGTTTAGAAGCGGCACCGATCAAAGACATCAACCCTTCATTCAAAAAAGAGATTCAATTAACTGAAGATGAGGTTATTATTTCTATTCAACCGCCTCCTGCCTATCAGGAATTTCGTTTCATCCATGCGAAGGATGAAAAAAGCAAATGGATTTTTTCATACCAGCTTGTCGATGCAGTGTGCAAACACGACGTGAAGCGGCTGCATCCTATTGTTTCTCCTGAAAACATTGTTTTTCATCAAGGCTTAGCTCCTGCATTTTTGCATTACGGCGTCAAAGAAAGCATCCCGCCATATGAAACGGATGAGCATCGTCTGTTAAAAGAGGTCAAAGCCGTCATTCTTCGAGTGGTGGACCATGAATATCAGTTTCAAGAATATGTGGCTTACAGCGAGACACTGAAATTATCTGAACTGGCAAAAGAGATCAGCGAAACGCAGTCTCTGGAAGAATTGTCTGCCCTGATTCAGCAAAAGATCGAAGCGATTGAAACGAAAGAGAAAACGCTATTGACCATTCCGAAAAAGAAATGGAAGGTCGAACGATATATCGGACTAGGTCTGCTTGTCCTATTAATCCCTGCATTGGTGTACACCATTTACACCTTCTTTTTTGCGATGCCGAAACAAGAAGCGTATGTCGAGGCAAACAAATATTATCTCAACAAACAGTACAGCCAAGTGGTGGATACGTTAGAAAAATATTCAGCCAATCAAATGCCGGTCTCTCTTCAATATGAACTGGCCATTTCGTATGTACAAACAAATCAAGGCAACCTGTTACTCGATCAGCATAAAAAAGAAATCACAGATACATACACATTACAGACTGATCCGCAATATTTCCTTTTCTGGATTCATATTGGACAAGGCAATAGCAAGGAAGCACTTGATATTGCACGGGTACTTGGAGACGACCGGTACATATTTACGGCACTCGTCGCCTACCGCAACGACATTCAAAACGATGACAGTCTTTCTGCGGAAGAAAAACAAAAACAGCTAGATCCGATCATTAAGGAAATGGCGAAATATGAAGAAAAAGAAACAACGGAGACAAGCACCAATGACTCCTCGGGCGCAAGTCAAACAGATGAAACAGCTGAACAAAAAGAGCAGTCAAAAGCCGATCAAGAGAAAAAAGAGAAAGAATCTGAAGCGAAAAAGAAAACCTCTCAGACGAAAAAAGATGAGAAAAAATAATTCTTTCGATACAACTGACAGTTGGTGCTGTCCCATGAGGAGGTGGAGCGTTTGAGTCTTCTTTGGGTTTTTTATGAGGAGGATTATCAAACCGTCCGTTTAGACGAGCAGTTCAATCGAGAAGCTGTGATTGGACCTGAAATAGAGCATACGGTGACAATCCCTTCACTTTCGTTTGATGAAGGGGGCATCCGTTTAACTCCTGATGAACCGAATGATGGCTTTTCCATTTATCAGGGTGAAGAGAAGAAAGGCACATTACTTCCACATGAACCATATAAGCTTGGTACAATGACACTTGTTTTAATGGAAGCACATCATGATCAACACATTTATTACCTAGGAAATAGAGTCGAGCTGTCTTTTTCACGTGAGAACAAAGGTGATATTGATGTGTGGAAAGAACAAGCGCATTCCATGTTTCAAGATGCGAGCCAATTTACTTTGGAGAAAATCGAAGGAACTTGGTATGTCATGCCTCAGGACGAAACGATTTATGTGAACGGGCAAAAAATTCACGGTCCAGAGACAATTGATGCTGGAGATGAGCTGTTCTGGAACTTCCTAACGGTGACATTGAAAGATGATGATTTATTGCAGGTGACTGCATATGAACCATTTCAAACACGTTTGGAAAAAACAAGAGCACCAAGCACAGAAACAAAACAAAAATATCCTTTATATAGACGAACACCGCGTTTAATTTATGATCTGCCAGATGACCGGGTTTCCTTTAGCTTTCCTTCGCAGGAGAGTGAAAATAGCAGCAGAGGGCTTTGGCTTGTTGTCCTCCCGCCGCTTGTGATGCTTCTTGTGATGGGAATTGTCGCTCTTGTCCAGCCGCGCGGGATCTTTATTGTCGTGTCGATGGCGATGTTTATCATGACGTTAATCACATCGTCTGTTCAATACTTTAAAGAGAAATCACAACGTAAAAGAAGGGAAGAGAAACGGCAGCGAGTCTATTCTCTTTACTTAGAAAATAAACGAAAAGAACTGCAAGAGCTCTACGACCGCCAGCAATATATTTTGACGTATCATTATCCATCATTTGAACAAATGAAGTATTTAACGTCAGAAATTAGCGGCCGAATTTGGGAAAAAACACTGATGAGTGATGATTTCTTGCAGTTGCGTCTTGGGACGGGCGCAGTCCCGTCAAGCTATGAACTATCGATGAGCGGCGGCGATATGGCCAATCGTGATATCGATGAATTAATGGAACAAACGCAGCACATGCAACAGGTCTATCGTGAAGTAAAGGATGTACCCATCACATTCGGTCTTGCCGATGGCCCAACTGGATTGATTGGAAAGCCAGCCATTGTGAAAAAGGAGCTTCATCAGCTTGTCGGACAGCTTGCTTTCTCGCACAGCTATCATGATTTAAGATTTGTCTTTATTTTTCATGAGCAGGAGTATGAGAAGTGGGAATGGATGAAATGGCTTCCGCATTTCCAGCTGCCTCATACATACGGCAAAGGGTTCATTTACAACGAACAAACACGTGATCAGCTGTTGTCCTCGATTTATGAAATTTTACGTGAGCGTGATCTAGAAGAAGAAAAAGAGAAAAAAATCTTTACGCCTCACTTTGTGTTTATCGTGACAAATCATGAGCTCATTGCGGAACATGTGATTTTAGAATATTTAGAAGGCAGCCGAACGGACCTTGGCATCTCCATTATTTTTGCTGCTGAAACAAAGGAAAGCTTAGCTGAAAATATCTCGACGCTTGTCCGTTATATTAACGAGGAAGAAGGAGATATTCTCATTCAGCACAAGAAAGCCGTCCGAATTCCATTTCAGCTTGATACACATGAGCGCGGGGACAATGAGCTGTTTGCCAGAACGCTGAGAACATTAGATCATCAAGTTGGCATGACCAACTCGATTCCTGAAACGGTCTCCTTCCTTGATCTTTTTCATGCCAAACAGGTAGACGAGATTGGCATTCGTGAAAAGTGGCTCACATCAGAAACGGCCAAATCACTCTCTGTGCCAATCGGTTATAAAGGGAAAAATGACATTGTGGATCTGAACCTACACGAAAAAGCACACGGTCCGCACGGCCTGTTGGCGGGAACAACAGGATCAGGGAAAAGTGAATTTTTACAGACGTACATTTTATCGCTCGCTGTACACTTTCATCCGCATGAAGTCGCATTTCTATTGATTGACTATAAAGGAGGCGGAATGGCGCAGCCGTTCCGGAATATTCCTCATTTACTTGGCACGATCACCAATATTGAAGGCAGTAAGAACTTTAGTGAAAGGGCGCTTGCCTCAATTAAAAGTGAGTTGAAGAAAAGACAACGCTTGTTTGATCAATATCATGTGAATCACATTAATGATTATACGAAGCTCTATAAGGAGAAAAAGGCTGAACAGGCAATGCCTCATTTATTCTTAATCTCTGATGAGTTCGCTGAATTAAAAAGTGAAGAGCCGGACTTTATTAGAGAGCTTGTCAGTGCTGCACGTATCGGCCGAAGCCTTGGGGTTCATCTCATTTTGGCTACCCAAAAGCCAGGCGGGGTCATTGATGATCAAATTTGGAGTAACTCACGCTTTAAGGTCGCACTGAAAGTACAAGATGCGTCAGACAGTAAGGAAATATTGAAAAATAGTGATGCGGCGTCTATTACCGTTACAGGCCGTGGCTACTTACAAGTAGGAAACAATGAAATCTATGAATTGTTCCAATCAGCTTGGAGCGGTGCGCCTTATATGGAAGATGGCTACGGATCAGAAGATGACATTGCCATTGTGACTGATACTGGACTTATTCCGTTATCAGGGGTAAGCACAGAGCCGGCTGTGAAAAAAGAGACAGTGTCGGAGATTTCTGCTGTTGTGGATGAAATTGAACGTATGCAGCAGGAGCTTGGGATTGAGAAGCTCCCAAGTCCTTGGCTTCCACCGCTCGAAGAACGGATTCCAAAATCACGTTACGCGTCGAGTGAAGAGCATGTCTTCCATTTTGCGCTTGTCGATGAGCCAGATCAGCAAAGCCAGCATCCACTTTCTTATCAAATGATGGAGGATGGGAACATTGGGATCTTTGGTTCCTCTGGCTACGGAAAATCACTTGCTGCAACAACACTACTCATGAGCTTTGCGGAGAGATATTCACCTGAAGAATGGCATGCGTATATTTATGACTTCGGAAATGGAACATTGCTTCCGTTGGCCAAGCTGCCGCACACGGCGGATTATTTCTTAATGGATCAAATGAGAAAGATTCAAAAGTCGATGACGCGTCTGCGGGAAGAGGTTGAATACCGCAAGCGTTTATTCAGGCAGCAAGAAATGAGTCATATCAAAATGTACAACGCCTTAAATGAGAAAAAGCTCCCATTCATTTTCATCGTGATCGACAACTTTGACATTGTCAAAGACGAAATGCATGAACTTGAATCTGAATTTATCCAGCTGAGCCGTGATGGACAATCATTAGGAATTTACTTCTTAATTACAGCGACTCGGGTAAACGCAGTCCGTCAATCTCTTATGAACAACTTGAAAACAAAGGTCGTCCATTACTTAATGGATCAAGGAGAGGCGTACTCGATTATTGGCAGACCGAAATTTAGCTTAGAGCCGATTCCAGGACGAGTTATTATCAACAAAGAAGAGCTTTACTTTGCACAAATGTTCCTACCAGTTGAAGGAGATAACGACCTCGAGCTGTTTGAGCATTTGAAACAAGAGATCCAGCTTCTTCATGATCGCTTTGCATCAGCTGAAAAACCAAAACCTGTACCAATGCTTCCTGATAAACTAACCATTTGGGAGCTAGAAAGTCGCTTAGAAGAACAAAAACAGCCGTATGACATTCCAGTCGGACTAGATGAGGAATCTGTTGCTCCTGTTTACTTTGACTTGAAGAAGAATAAACACTGCCTCATCATTGGTCAAACGCAGCGCGGGAAAACAAATGTGACAAAACTGATGCTTGATCAGCTATTAGCAGCAAAACCTGAGAAGCTAGCCGTCTTTGATTCGATTGATCGGGGTCTCTCTCATTATGCAAAAGAAGAGAACATTGATTACCTTGAAACAAAAGGTGATATCACCGAATGGGCTGAGGAAATAGACCGTTTATTCAAGGTGCGTGAAGAGATGTACGTCGAAGCTGTGCGCCGGGGAGAGACTGATCAGTTGTCGTTCTCTCAAATTGTGCTTGTGATTGATGGCATTACGCGTTTTCAGCAGACAATCGACCCGCGCCTTCAAGATCAATTGGCTGATTTCATGAAGTCATATGCACACCTAGGCTTTAGCCTGATCGCATCAGGAAATCATACCGAATTCAGTAAAGGCTATGATGCACTCACAAACGAAATCAAACAAGTTCGTCATGCTATGTTACTCATGAAAAAATCAGAGCAAAACATCATACCGCTTCCGTATGCAAGACAAGAACCAGATATTCAGCCAGGCTTCGGGTATTTGGTTGAAAACGGGAAAGAGAAGAAAATCCAGGTTCCTTTATGTGCGGTAGAAAGGAAGAGTGTTCAATGACAGAGCAGCAAAAAAGCTCCATCAAAATCGTATCGACCATGATATTGATTCTGGTTCTGCCGGTTTTATTTTTCCACCTTATTGGAGATGATCCGGCAAAACAGAAAAAGAATGCCACACGTAATATTGCTGTGGTCAATGAGGATATGGGAGCGAGCGAAAGTGAAAACACCGCTCGTTTCGGACAGGATGTCGTGGCCGCATTATCAGAGCGTCCAGATTATACATGGACCGTAGTGAACCGCAGTGCGGCGGAAAATGGACTGAAAAGCAGAAAGTATGACGCTGTCCTCTATATTCCGTCTGATTTCTCTAAAAATGTGCTGAGCTATGATAAAGATCATCCTGAAAAGGCATCCATTCAATTTTCCATTCAAGATCAGCTCAATTCAGTCAATAAAGAGAAAGTGCAAAGAGAGCTGGAAAATGCGCAAAAGAAAATGAATGAACAGATGTCAACGTTATACTGGAGCTTTGTATCACAGGAAATCGGCAATGTCAGAGAAGAGTTTGAGCATATTGTCGGTAAAGAAGTCGAATTTCAAAACACGATGTATAACTTCTATAAGCCGAACTCAAACAAACTATCAGACGCTGTTCAGCAGCAGAAGAAACAAATAGAAGAATTAAAAAATGCGATGGCCGATTCGCAGAAACAATATAAAGATGGTCTGAGTACAACAGAAGAAGCAAAGAACCAGTTAAAGGGCTTTGTGAAAGTAGTCGATCAATACCAGCAGTATCAAGACAAACAAAAGGACCTCCTGATCAAAGCGCAATCGACAAACCAAAAACAAATCCAGCAGGGGCTCAAACAGCTCGCTGATATCCAAAACCAAAATGCCCGCAGCTTTAGTGATCAAATGGGTGGACTCAAAACAGACATCAACGGCGTACAAAGTCAGCTAAACACAACGGACAGCGCCATCCAATCTGTTCAAAAGTCAAGAGAGGACGCTATTCCTAAGCAATCGACGGGATTAACTAAGCTTGTTCAGGAGTCTCAGGAAGAACTGATTAAAAAGTATGAAGAGCGTTACTTAGAAGACTATCGAAATAAGATATCAGCCTTGCAGACAAAGCTATTGGCTAAACGGCAAGAGTTGATGGATGAGCCTGAGCCGCCAGTTGATTCTGAAGATGACGGGCCATCAGATCAAGATAATGAAAACCCAGAAGAGATTGGGATTAACCTAGATGAAGAAACAAATGAGCTCTCGCAAATTTCAATAGAAATGAACGACCTTGCGGATCAATTAGGAGAACAAGAGACACCGCCTTCGACCGGAGATGGGGAAGAAGGTGAAGCGGGCGAAAATCCTGCTCAGCCAGATACCGGCAACAAGAATTCATCGCAGGATGACCTAAAAGCACTCTCAATCCGCTTAGATGAAGTGAAAAAGAAAATTCAAGAAAAAGCTTCCGCTCATAATGACGAATTGAAAGACAAAGTGAGTCAAATGAGTAAAGAGCTTGAGAAACTTACGAAAAAAGTAGAAAAGCTTGAAAAGATGTTCCTATGGTTACAAGATCGATATAATGTGATTCCAAATGAAATCAAAAATCAGGAGTCCACTATTTTAAGCAAAGTAAAAGAGCTGAAGCGCAGAAACTCACCGATTGGTGAAGCTTTTAATGACAATCTTTTTGAGAAAAAGTTCGAAACAAAATCAACAAGAACTAAAAAATTAATGGAGTATTCCAATCAACTCTCTCAGCTAGAGCTGATGATCGCAAATGTCTATCAACCATCTAATAACTCTTCTTTATATGACGCAAAAGAAGAGAATATCCAGTCCATCCTCTCCATCAAAAAAGAGGAAACAGAAAACTGGGATACGCTCAAAAAACAAATGCTGACGTCAAACGATGATGTGTCTACTTTTATTGATGAGATGCAGAAGTTTTCAGATGGCTATGCAGAATACATTTCGACTCAGCAGGCAAGCATGGAACAGGAATTAAACACAATTTCTGAAAGTGCGGACAATGTTGCGGAGCAAATGGCTGATCAAGGAGATGCAGTGTATACGGCAGACCTTGCAGGCAGTTCTATTGTTGTCAGTGCACAGGATTCAATTGGTCAGGAAGTGCTTCGACTTTCTGAAAATATGAGTTCGTTAACCGACCGCCAAAAAGGGGTGGCGGATTATACGAATAACATTGAAGAGAGTGTGACAACGGTCCAAGAAAAAGCGGATACGCTGAATGAAAACTGGAGCAAGAATGTTCATTCCACGAAACTTGTTCAGCAAGATTTGAAAGGTATTTTAGGAAACACATTAAGCGATCAAGGCAACAGCAACTATGTGTATAATCACTTAGCCAATCCGCTGAAAATTAGCGGTGATGTACCAGAAGAAAAAACGCAGACTGTACCGCCAGTGGTTATTTTGGTCATTGTGATGATCAGTAGTTTGTTAATTGGCTTTTTCAGCTCGTATTATGCGGCAGCTCCGATGCTGGTTAAAGGTGCACTGTTTGGCATCTTAAATCTATTAGTCGGACTCATGATCAGCTTGTTCGGACTGAACATTTACAAGCTTGCAGATGATCAAGCGATTCAGTGGTCCATTTTCACGATTTTACTATTAGTGGCTTGTTCCGCCTTTATTCGCACGGCGTTCCTTTTCGGCTCTATTGCCGGATGGATGGCAGCAACGGCGCTTATTTTCTTCTTTGTCGCACCATTAATTGATTTGGTGATGCCGAATTTCCATTTCACAAATCCAGTGACAGACGTGTACCTGTCCATCCAATATGGAAATGGAGATCACTTTGGAATGGGTGTTATAGGATTAGTGATTTTAACTGTCCTCTTCATGGCCATCCCGCTTGTGACAAAGCTATGGAAAGATAAAACGGAGGAACGTGATGTGACTCATGAGGCTTAATCTGTTCGTGAAAGGGATGGCACTTGGTGTCATGTCCCTTTTTCTCCTCATTCCTGCTGCTTTCGCTGCTGGTGAAGATACGGATACAAATGTCAAGCCGAATGAATATCAAGAAAAAGAACTCAATATTAACTCAAGTATATTGAGGGATCAAACGAAATACGAACAAAGCAAAAAGACATCAACAGTTAAAACAGACATTCATTTTGCTGAACCGCCTAAAACTCCGGGAGGGTCTCTTTCTCCGCAGCTTTTCAGTGATCTAAAAGAGAATCCGCCCAAAACATCAGCTCACATGATGGAAGAGATGAATATCTCTTTTCGTGATGCCGCTGTATCGGCACCTTCTGGAGATGATTATGAGAAGCAGTCATCCGCACTGCTTCCGATCATCTTTGGTTTCTTAATCGTCTTTGGCATCGTTGTGATGGTCATTCTAATTCCAAAGGTGAATGTGAAGGCTGAGAAGAAATAGCCTGTCTCTTTAAAAAGAGGCAGGTTTTTCTTTGTGCAGATTGCTTGAATTCGTACCGTTTCCCTACGTAAAATAGAGTTATCGAGGGAGGAGATTGTCATTCGAGTTTCAATCGTTACAGGCGGATCAAAAGGATTTGGCCTAGCACTTGTGAACCGGCTGCTTTCACGCGGAGATCATGTGTACACGGCAGCAAGAAGTGCATCACCAATTTCTCATCCGAAGCTTACACATACACAGGTCGACCTGACAGATGAGCAAGCAGCAGCCAAATGGCTTCGAGATTGTCTCACGCCGCAAACACTGACAGCAGCTGATGACATCTTATTCGTCAATAATGCAGGCATGGTGACACCAATCAAGCGTGTGGGGCAAGGCGGACAGGATACGCTTCATCAGCATTATACGCTGAATCTTGTGATTCCTGTTTTGCTGAGCCATGTGTTTGTTAAGCAGACTCAATCATTTAATGGAAAGAAAACGATTGTTCACCTTTCTTCTGGAGCGGCGAAAAATCCATATAAAGGCTGGAGTGCGTATTGCAGCTCAAAGGCAGGACTTGATATGTTTATGAGGACTTTGCATGAGGAACAGCAGGACGAGGCGTATCCAATCAACACGTTTTCATTTTCCCCAGGCACGATTGATACAGATATGCAAGGAGAGATTCGGAAATCATCAAAACAGGACTTCGAACAAATTGATCGTTTTCAGCAATTATATGAAACAGGCACACTGAAGAGTCCAGATGAAGTCGCAGGTATTTTGCTCGATCTTTTAGCGGGTGATCCAGCTGGCGGCTGTGTATACGATGCACGTGAGTATGTGAAAAAGCAGTCATAACGACTGCTTTTTTCCGTCTTGTACAAGCAAAACCGGCCAATTTGACATAAGCTAATCTTGAGACTCATAGAAAATATAACAGAACATTTGAGTTTCTTTTCAGAATATGTTAGGATGCTAAAAATATAGATAAGGAGGGGTCTCCATGAGAAAGGTTACATTAATGGATGTTTACACCCATCCAGTTGCTCAAAAGTATTTAAATCGTTCAGGAAAAGCCCATGCGATTGCTTGTGCTTATCACGCATTCAAGCTGGCGATGAAGGCTGGGATTAACCCAGATCTGGCTGTGAAAGCAGCGCTCTTACATGACATTGGCCATTATGAATGGTATACAGCCGGCGGAGAATGGGATTACGAGACATATAGACGAAATGATATTCATGCCATTAAAGGTGCGGAGCGGGCACATAAACTGCTCATACGGCTCGGGGAGGAACCAAAAGCAGCCAAAGATATTGCACTTGCGATTCTGCTTCATACAGATTCCTATTTGCCAGAGGGCGACCTTCATAAGGACACACTCCAACAAATTGTGAAGAAAGCAGATGAAATGGATGAAGAGCCTGGCGGACACCACCATTACAGACAAATAGACGAATCACTCGCAATGAAAAAAATTGCTGATTTGGATCAGAAAGTGCAGCAGGCACTTCAGCCCATGAAACGCTCTGTTTAATATGGAATGTCACCATGAATCGTTCCGTGCTGATCGACATACAATGTGCGAATAACGGTACGGTTAAACGCAGATGTCCCTGACGCAGTGAGTCCAGTGTAATTTACCGTGACAGAATAAGCACCTTCTTTTTTCAATTGAACGGCTGATGAGGTACTTGTTTTCAATGGATGATCTTTTTTTGCATCTTGAAAGTAAGTGGTTTCCACCGTTCTGCTTAACCGTTTAATCAGACCGCTTGAATGGGTCGATGCATCTCCTGACTTCGAAGCAGCTTCTTTAATTTCTTCATTTAATGGAGAATCAAAGGTTACAAGCAGCAGATAAGGAGCTCTTTTTCCTGAATTCGATTGAATCGTCCATTTTCCAGGAACGGGTTTATTGATTTTTACATGGTGTGAATATGCGCCTTCATATGGGAAAGATGCTTCCGATGTCTTAAGGTTTGTTAAGACATCTCCATTTGGGGCAATGATTTCGGGCTGCGTCTCCTGCCTTTCATTTAACCACTGGATCGATAAGCCATTCGTTCCTTCCTCTACATAGAACGCTTCTGTTTGATCCTTTTCACTTTCTCCACCTTTCACATAAACATCTGTATTGAGCTCAGCAGAAACGGGCTCTTGTTCCTCTTTATGTTTATTTCCAGCGCTCGCGGCATTTGCCAGCAGCTGATGCTGGAACACAGGAAACATACTTGTGCCGTTTTTGATTGAATAGTGATCCCATTTTCCTGTTAAAATATTGTTTGCATATGATAGTTTTGTGCTGTTTACCGTGACGGCACCATCATTTGTACCAAAGCTTTTTAAATACATGCCGCCTAAATACAGCGCACCGCCAAATGTTCCCCATTCCGAACCAGAGTAGGTGACATATTTATTGGGAAACGCCTCAAGCTGGTCGGTTTCACTTCGAAAAGCCGCCATCAGACCGGTTTGCAAAGAATAAAGCGCGTCGCTTTTTTGTCCAAGAATTTCCGCAAGCCAGCTTCCGCCCTTGCTATACGCTAGATCCGCAAGCGGTGTCCCGTTATGAGGAGAGCCGAGAGTAATGACCTTTTCCACATAGGGATGGGCTTTGAAATACACCAGGGCGGACTGTGTATCGACCCCGCCTTTACTATGACCAATCACAATGAGTTTTCTACCAAACGAATCATAGATTTCTTTGAGCTTTTCCGCTAATAGTTTGCCGTTCTTTTTCATGTCCTGATCTGGGTGCAAATCTATGAATGCGCTTTCGTATCCGTTCAAAACAGCCTGCTTTGCCATATCGTTTCGATTGGACCAAGTGGAGGAGGAGCTGTTAATGCCATGAACAAAAACAAGTGGTGGTTTTGATCCGTCTTTTTGAACGGGCTCTTCGCCTTTAAACCACTTTCCTGGCGTCCCTGGTGGGTCTCCAATTGTCCCTGCATGCGCATAACATGCAGAGGATAGAAAGAGCATGACAGCAACAATACAGATGAGTTTTTTCAAGACAATTCACCTCTTCAAATGTTTTAAATGGTTGGCAGCACCAATCTATTATACTTCTAAAAAATGTAAAAACATACCAATTGTTAAAATATGGTATTAATGTTGTGGGATTGCCCTGAGTGACATTCACATGGGTTCATGCATACGCTGTGGGTAAATACACAAGTAAAGGGGCGGGTAGTATGGCACAACAAGGAAGTCCACAGCTTGTTTCATTAGTTGATCCATATGTTTATCAAACATTGCAGAAAGTGGTCGGTATGAGATTAATTGTGCAAACAGTGAAAGATACGGTCCGTGGGAAATTGAAGGAAGTCATGCCGGATCATATTGTCATAGAAGCGGGGGCGAAATCAGTTTTTTATGTGCGTATCCAGCAAATCGTGTCGGTGATGCCTGATCACAGTGAAAGAGTGTAACAAGCAGACGCATAGGTGTCTGCTTTTTTTCATGCTTATAGAATGTATATCTAGAAAAAGTGCATGATATACCAATTGTTCTTTTTTTTTCAAAAAATGAGGTTCTAAAAACAAGAAGCAGTTGACAGATGGTGGGTTGAATAGTAGTTTTTTAATAAGATCAATACGTAACAGGAGGAGCATCTTTGTTAAAATCTAAAGTTCATTTTTGGACATTCCAAATATTACTTGTTTTACTCATTGTGTATGTATCAACAAAGGTTTCGTTTTTATTTCAGCCGATTATTTTATTTGCATCAACACTGTTTGTCCCCATTTTGCTGGCGGGTATTCTCTTTTTCATCTTTAATCCAATTGTTCAATTTTTGTCCAAGAAAATGCCTAGGACACTCGCTATCCTGATCATTTATCTCCTGTTCATCGGACTCATCACAATCATCGTCAATGCTGCCGGACCTGTCATTGTCACGCAGTTAGGCGGACTTGTCAAAAGCTTCCCTGGATATGTGACGGACATGCAGAAATTTATCAATGACTTTTCGCATTCTAAAACATTTACTTGGATGATGAGCCAAGATTATGTGTCTGTCTCAAAGTTTGAACAGACGGTCGTTTCGACATTAAAGGCATTACCGGAAAACATTGCTTCAAGCATGTCTGCGGTGTTTGGCGTGATTGCGAATATTGCTTTAGCCGTCATCACAGTTCCATTTATTTTATTTTATATGCTGAAAGACGGGCATAAGTTTCCGGACAAGCTCGTTCAGTTCTTACCAATGCCTTACCGCAAGGAAGGGCTGAAGATCTTCAAAGAATTAAACGACACGCTCGCAGCTTACATACAGGGGCAGATTATTGTCTGTTTGTTTGTCGGAGTCGCTTGTTTTATTGGATACTTATTAATTGGTGTGAAATATGCGCTTATTCTCGGTATTATCATTGCGGTCACAAATGTGATTCCATACCTTGGACCATATCTTGGCGCGGCACCAGCTGTGCTGATTGCCTTTCTTGATTCGCCTGGAAAAGCAGTGGTGACAGTGATTGTGATTCTTGTCGTGCAGCAAATTGACGGAAATGTTATTTCTCCATTGATCATTGGGAAACGCCTGAACACACATCCTTTGACCATTATCCTGTTATTAATTGGGGCAGGAAGCTTTGGCGGTATCCTTGGCATGATCTTTGCGGTTCCTGTCTATGCACTGCTCAAAGCCATCACCCTGAATATTGTCAGATTGGTTCAGCTGCGTCAGCGGTCTCGTAAAGAACAGCATTTAAACGTATAGGACAAATGCACAACTTTTCCCTTTTTGCATAAGATGATTGACATAAGCAGATAGGGGGAGATTTTGATGCCTGCAATCGTTGGACCTATTCATATCGAGTCATTAGGAGGAAACGGTGCAGCTACTTTCGGTGATGTACTGGCCATTGCCCCTTTAGCTGTAGACCACTCTACTGGCGGGGCGGGAGCCTTTAATGCCGGTGATTATATGTCTCTTACAAGTGATCCAAATGCGACGATGCTTTGGGACTTCACATTGTTTGGCCAGCCTCAATCATTTAATGCATAGAAAGACAGCTGGTGATCAAATATCAGCTGTCTTTTTTTATTTGTGATACACGTATTGTTGAGCTGGGCATATGATGTGGATAGAAAAGGTGGTGGAGCAATGCCAGCGATTGTTGGACCTATTCATATAGATCGTGTGTACGGAAATGGGGCGGCACATTTCGGTGATGTTTTTGCCATTTCACCAAAAAGTGTTGATCACTCCGCCGGTGGTTCAGGTACCTATAATGCAGGGGACCTCGTCCAATTTTTTAACAGTCCAAACGTCACATTTGTTTGGGATTCTAATCTTATTAGTCAGCAAAAGAGCTTCAATGCGTAGCCAGCTTTGAAAGGGTATTCCTTTTCAGAAGCTGTCTTTTTTTATGGTACAATGGATATGGATGTAAGAAGAAAAAAGAGGTGTGAACAGAGTCAAATGAAAATTAGAAAAGCACACATCACAAGCCGGCAGCCAAAGACCTACAATGTATATTTACATGAAAATAAAAAAGAATATAAAACGCTTGTTGCCGTACCTGATATTGAATGGAGTATTTCCATTGCGTACGAGGACGAAAAAGAGCAGCTGATCCATACGCTCGAGCAATCCTTAATGGAAAGAGCAGAAACAGACGAAGCCCGTGAACTTGCACTAAAGATTGTGCACTGGGTCACAGAAATGTAAATTTTAAAACCAGGAGTGAAAACAGCGATGAAAGAAGAATCCGTAGACTTTTATTTGCAGCAAGGGATATTTGGACATGCTGAAACAAAACCCGATGAACGAAGAATGTTTCTCGGTTCATTAAGGGAACGAGCGCTTCTTGCCCTGACAAAGGGACAGGTATCACGAAATAAACCGTATCAAGAGGTCGAACAAATATTAAAGGCCAACCGTCAGGCCACTGTTCTTTTAAATGGTGAGTTGTCCTATGCTTCTTATTCTCAATATGTGAAAATGGCTAATGCCGCTGGATGTTCCTTTAAAGTGGTGAATCATCATGAGGCACATTCTCCTTTTGGTCTTGTGATAGAGCTGCCGAATGCGGTCAATCAAGAGCACATCTATATCGAAGATGAGCTGTTTCAAAAGGCTTTTTCTCACGAATCTGTTGAATAGGTTTCCCTAGTGAAATGAATAAGCTATAATGAGTCAAAAGAGCATATGGGAGAGATGCGGATGGGCAAAGCATTGATTTGTATTGATTATACCGTTGATTTTGTTGCAGACGATGGAAAATTGACATGCGGAAAGCCTGGACAGGCGATAGAGCCTAAGATCACAGAGATCACTTCTTCGTTTATTGATGAAGGGCACTTTGTCGTCTTTGCAGTCGATCATCATGAGGAGCAAGACCTTTATCATCCAGAGACAAAGTTATTTCCGCCCCATAATATTCGCGGGACAAAGGGAATTGAACTTTATGGAAAACTAAGTTCACTATTTCACACGTCAAAGCATTTAAAACATGTCTACTATATGGAAAAAACAAGATACTCTGCTTTTGCAGGCACTCAATTAGAAATGAAACTGCGCGAGCGTGGCATCACTGAACTTCATTTAGCCGGCGTATGTACCGATATTTGTGTACTTCATACAGCTGTTGATGCGTACAATAAAGGCTTCGAACTTGTGATTCACGAGAATGCTGTGGCGAGTTTTAATGAAGCGGGGCACGAGTGGGCACTTTCTCACTTTGAGCAGTCGCTTGGTGCGAAAGTGGTTAAGTAAGGGAAGGAGAATGGAAGTTGGAGCATCGGTTTATTGACGACAGTTTATCACTACATACAGACCTTTATCAAATTAACATGGCAGAAACGTATTGGAGAGACGGCATTCATGAGAAGAAGGCAGTGTTTGAACTCTTCTTCAGAAAGCTTCCATTTGACAATGGCTTCGCTGTATTTGCTGGTTTAGAGAAAGCGATTGAGTATTTATCGGACTTCTCCTTTACCGAAAGTGATCTAGCGTATTTAAAAGACGAACTCGGTTATAAAAGCGATTTCATTGATTATTTAAGCGGGTTATCCTTTACAGGCTCCCTTCATTCAATGCGGGAAGGCGAAATTGTCTTTGCAAATGAACCAATTATGCGTATCGAGGCAACGCTTGTCGAAGCGCAGCTAATCGAAACCGCCTTGCTGAATATTGTGAACTTCCAGACGCTGATTGCAACAAAGGCAGCTCGGATTAAAGGAATCATTGAAGACGAGACAGCACTAGAATTTGGAACAAGACGTGCACATGAAATGGATGCAGCAATGTGGGGAGCAAGGGCGGCACTCATCGGCGGCTTTCAGGCGACAAGTAATGTTCGTGCTGGGAAGCGCTTCAACATCCCAGTGTCAGGAACACATGCTCACGCACTTGTACAAGCATACCGTGATGAATATACGGCATTTAAAAAATACGCTGAAACCCATACAGACTGTGTCTTTTTAGTCGATACGTATGATACCGTGAGATCCGGTATTCCGAATGCCATTAAGGTAGCGAAAGAATTCGGAGACAAGATCAACTTTATTGGTGTCAGACTTGATAGTGGTGACCTTGCCTACTTGTCTAAAAAAGCTAGAACGATGCTGGATGAAGCTGGATTCCATGACGCAAAAATCATTGCATCAAGTGATCTCGATGAACATACCATCATGAATTTAAAAGCACAGGGTGCCAAAATTGATGTGTGGGGTGTTGGAACAAAACTGATCACAGCATTTGATCAGCCAGCTCTCGGTGCAGTGTATAAGCTTGTGTCCATTGAAGAAAACGGCAAAATGAATGATACCATCAAAATTTCGTCCAACCCAGAGAAAGTGACAACACCAGGACGTAAACGTGTGTACCGCATTATCAACCAATTGAATCATCACTCAGAGGGTGACTACATTGCGCTCGAAGAGGAAGATGTTCATAGTGAGGATAAGCTAAAAATGTTCCACCCTGTGCATACATTTATCAGCAAATTTGTCACAAACTTTGTGGCGAAGGATCTACATGTCCCGATTTTCGAACAAGGAAAACTTGTATATGACAATCCGGATATTCAAACGATTCAAGCCTATGTGCAGGATAGCCTCGGACTTTTCTGGGAGGAATATAAACGAATCAGCAAACCAGAAGAATATCCAGTCGATTTGAGTCAAAAATGCTGGGATAACAAGATGCAGTTTATCCATGACGTGAAAAATAAAATTAAACTAGAGCTTTATGAAAGCTAACGTTGGAAGAAAAGGAGATCATCCAGTCAGGTGATCTCTTTTTTTATTTTTTCACCGATTCAAATTGAACCATAAGCGCAATCATTTGGTATACTGAAAGCACATCTTGTTTGTCATTGCATAAAGGAGGATTGGAGCAGTTGAGGGTGTTTGTTGCGAGACAGCCTATTTTTAACAGAAAAGAACAAGTCGTATCATACGAGCTACTTTATAGAGATAGTGAAACCAATACATATAGCGCTGAAGATGGTGACAAAGCGACAACGGACCTCATTATTAACAGTTTTTTAAATATCGGCATCGAAACATTGACAGAAGGCAAAAGATGCTACATTAATTTCACCGAAAGCTTACTTTCGTCTGATCTGCTCACCTATTTTGATCCGCATCAGCTTGTGATCGAGATATTAGAAAATGTCCCGATTACCCCGGCTCTTATTATGAGATGTAAGGAGTTAAAAAAATGGGGATATACGATTGCACTTGATGATTTTTTTCTAAGCGGATCACATTTCAGTGACAAGTTGCTTGACGAACTCCTCTATTGCATTGATATTTTAAAAATTGACTTTCTAAAGACTACATCGAAAGAACGTAGAAATATTCTACATACCTATAAAAAATATCGACTTCGCTTCCTTGCAGAAAAGGTGGAAACGCGAAGAGAATATGAAGAAGCGCTAGAAGCCGGCTTCCATTTGTTTCAAGGGTATTTCTTTAGTGAGCCGCATGTTATATCAGGACGAGCATTATCAACCAGCTTCCATGCGTACCACCAGCTATTAAATGAGCTGAGCAAGGAACAGCCGAATATCCAGGTCGTGACCCATTTTATTGAAAGTGACCTTTCGCTATCATACCAATTATTAAAAATGCTCAATTCAGGCGGCATGAGGCGTCTTTATCAAATCAAAAGTATCCGGCAGGCGATTATTCTGCTCGGGTTTAATGAAATTCGGCGCTGGATCTTTATTCTTTCATTTAAAGAATTGAATGTTCAAGCCAACTCAAGCCAAAAAGAAATTATCAAAATGTCCTTCATTCGGGCGAAAACGTGTGAACTGATTGCGAGTCGTACCGAACGAGAGCATCCAGCCTCTTATATGCTGACAGGCATGTTTTCTCTCATCGATACACTTGTCAGGGCAGATATCACAGAACTTGTGAAAGAGCTGCCGCTTTCTGATGAAGTTGGCGAGGCACTGCTTGGCTATGAAAATGATTATTCATTTGTACTCGGTGTAGCCAAACGGATTGAACGAAATGAATGGGATCATGAGATGTTAGATGGGAATCTCCCGAAGCAAGAAGCCTACGGATGTTATATAGAAGCCATTGAATGGTGTCATAAAATGTTTGAATCGTAAAAGCCGCTCACGTCAGAGCGGCTTTTTTTGTTATGCCCACTGTAAAAGGAGAAAAAGTCTGCTAGAGGCGAGAGACAAGTAGATACGAATGCCTTCTGGACTAAAGCGGATGTCAATACCACTTTTCACACCGATTTGCTTCAGCATTCGGATGACACTTGCCGAATCAGAGCGCTCAGCAGCCTCCATGATGCGCTGTGCAAACGAAAGCGAGCTGGAAATCTGCTGTGTAATAAGTGAAGCATCAGCAACAAGTCGGGCTGATTCCTTTGCGGCTCGTTGAAACGAGTGGGCATCTACTGGAGGAAAAGTCATAGGCGTGCGCGAATATGCACGGCTCATTGCGGGACCTTGCAAAGCAGGATAAGGAACATAGTAAAACACGTGGTCACCTCTTCTCTCATTGACGTGAAATTGGACGGATATCTGTTCTAAATGTATGTAGAAAATCAGAATAAAGAATCAAAATGATCTTTCTATCTTTATAAATCCAACATAAAAATAGGTACTTTTGCGGTCAATTTCGGTGAATGTCGCCAAAAAATTGCGGTGTCCACAATGGGGTCTGTCGTCTGACCTATAACACGCAAAACCGAGGTTATAGAAGGGATCGTATGTTCTATTGTGAGAGAAGTGTGACGAATGATGCCTATTCTTGTTGCATTAGTGACACAATTCCTTTGAAATTAAGATAAAAGTATGATTTGAAAAGTCAGAAAATGATGAAAAAAGACCTATTGAATTTTGCGGTATCACGCACACATTTTGTGCATACTTTTCGGTGAAAAAATACTCAATTACATTTACACTGTTAGTAATAGATCAAATACTTATGACCCAATCACCATACACAAATACATTGATCTTCCAAAAAAGGAGAGTGGAATCGATGGAAAAGTATGAAATCGAAGAACTTAAACAATTATTATGGAAACTTGAAAACGAAATTAGAGAAACAACGGCTTCTCTTCATAACATTAACAAAAGCATTGATCAATACGACAAATATGAATATGTGAAAATTTCTTAAAGACTTGATAATCATCAAGTCTTTTTTTTATCCAAATACATACAAAAAAAGGATATATTATTATATAATTGTTAAATAGTGATGTCAGTGGACATTTGCTCATGTCTTTTTAGTAAAATAAAAGGCGGAAGGGTGAGGGACAAGACCGAGTATGCTAAACTATCTAGAGAATACAAAAATCAAGCAGAATATGTCTGATTTTATTCAACATGCAGTCAGGCAGAAGGATTTACAAAAGCTGCTTCTAGAATTTACAGATATAAAGAATGAATTTCCCTTTGGGCAATTAGCTTACAAGCATTATGAGGCATTTGGCGGACAAGACAAGCAAGCGATTACACAATTGGCAGCAGGGATTGAACTTCTCATCTTATCAGCCGATATATTAGATGATATCGAAGATCAGGATAAAGATTCGTATCCTTGGATGAAATGTCAGAGCGGAATTGCGATTAATGCGGCGAATGTTCTTTTTACATTGAGTTTTGAAGTCTTTTCAAAGCTTGACCATGCAACAGAGCTGTTAAACAATGTATATTCCTATTCCATTCAGTCAATGCAAGGGCAGCATATGGATATTACACTGGAGCCGAAGAATGAGCAGGATTGTTTAGATATCATGAAGTCAAAAGCAGGATCACTGTTTGTGTTACCCTGTGTGTTAGGGGTTATTTTGGCAACAGGTTCTTTTGAAAAGAATGTAGAAGAATATGCGTATTATCTAGGTATGGCAGAGCAGCTTGAAAATGACTATTTAGGTCTTTTTAATAAAGAGAATATTGATTTTAAAAGAATGCAAACACTACCGCTTGTCTATTTAAAAAATGAATTTAACCCATCCAGTTCAGGCTTGCTCAGTTATTTTCAATCAGAGAATAAGAGCATAGGTTCTAAAGAATTCAAGGATAAATTAAAAGAATCTGGTGTTCAACAATATGTATTTATTATGAGAAACCTCCTCAGAAATAAGTTTAAAGAATCATTCAAGAAACTACATTTAGAGGCTTCTAAAAAGGAAAAGCTGTTACTCTTTTTAATTGGAGATGGAGAAGATGAACATTCAGAAACTGGTTAGTTATCTAGTGGGAAACCCCTCGGCGTTAAAGCAAGTTGCTAATGGAAATGCATCGTTACTTCACGTTGATCAAGTGACTGCGAGTATTATTGTTGAAGGTTTTCAGAAAGAAGATACCATTAGATCAAAAAAATGGAGAGATGCTGGTGAGTATTGAGGCTCTATGCAAAAATTTTACTCGAAATTAACTGTTATTTTAATCATCCTTAGCTTCATTTATGTGATTTATATTTCTTACATCAATGTGTTTAATATCTTTGTAGGAGCAGTCGTTTCGGTGAATAGTGACGGACAACTTGAAATAGAGGATGTTGTTGATTTTACAGACAGTTATTATGCTGGTGTTAGAAAAGGCGATATCATCCTTGAAGTGAACGGTAATAAAGAACCAACCGAAGAAGTAAGAAGAGGTTATTTAGCAAACGTCAAAAGTTTAGTTGTTGATAGACATGGTGATGAAATTGTCATAGAGAATGTGAGGTTATTAAGTCAAGAAAATCTATTTATCTACTTAATACCGATCATTTTTTATTCAATCTGTCTATTTTGTATATTTATGATTTTAAAAATCAACAAATCTAGGAAAAAAGAGTCTGCATATATTCTTGCCCTTTTTTTATTGGCTGTTGCTGTAGCATATGTCAGTTCTGGTGGTTCTGGTAAAGGTGAGTATATTAGTGGTTTTATCGTCATTTCTACGATGACTTGTGTACCTCCTTTATATATGCACTTTATGTATCAGTATTTGAAGGAATTGGGTACGAAAATTATTAGTGTACGTGTGCTTCTTTCTTTGTATGCAGTTCCATTTATAAATCTTGTTTTAGAAATTTATTTTAAAAATATGGTTTTAGCTGCTTTCAACTTACTTTCGTTTTTTGCACTTGCATTTATTACGATTATTATCACATTCAGATCAGCTAAAAGGTGGAAAGGCACGGAAATTGGTAATGTCCTTAGTGCATTTGGACTTGTCTTAATCACGTCATTCAGTCCTTTTATGCTGTTCTTTATCATTCCATATTTTTTTCATAAGTATTTTATTTCGCCTTATATTCTTGCTTCGTTTGCATTATTAATTCCGTTTTTCTTAGTCTATCAATTTATGTCAAATAAATTGTATAATGTGGATTTCTTTATGGGGAGGATCAAATATTACTGCCTTTTAGCCATTACACCAACTATAGTAGTGGTTATCATATTTGATTTCATTCAAAAACCTAGTGCTAACTTTTATACAGTGAAGTTTACGATTATCACGTATATTCTTATGTTGACAGTCTTTTACTTTAAAGAAATCATCGATTTTCGCTTTCGCCTGAAGCGTTTTTCAGAGAAGCATAATTATCAGGACAGTGTGTTTAAATTTACGCAGCTCATTCGCGAGGCATCATCACTTCACCAAGTGTTATATCATTTGAAATACACCATTTTAGAAGTGCTAGTTGTTAATAAAGCCTTTGTGCTTGAAGTGAAGCCAGATGGACAAATAGAAGAGATTGATGAATCTTCAGGTGATAGTGAGCTATGGAAAAAGTATGTAGACCAATTTCAAGAATTATTAGGTGAAGTTGGAAAAATCGTCGGGCTTGATAAAGGGTTCATGATGAAAATTGGCGAGCGGGGCGGTCACTCTTTTGTGATTTGCTGTTTATCTAATTTACGGATACCAAAATTGACGCGTGATGAGATTTCTTGGCTGAAAACATTGGCATTTTATACAAGTGTCAGTTTAGAAAATGTCGTCAAGATTGAAGAATTGATGGAGCATCTTGAAGATTTGAAGCAGCGTGAAGCGAATCCAGCTTGGCTGAAAAAAGTCATGTTTGCGATGGAAGAAAAGCAGCGATCAGATTTAGCAAGAGATCTTCATGATTCTGTGCTGCAGGATTTGATATCACTGAAAAGGCAGTCAGAGATGTTTTTAACGAATTTCCAAAATGACCAATGCCCGACTTCTATTGAACAATCGCTTATCTCATGGAATGAGCAAATGTCTAAGGTGATTCAAACCACGAGAGAAACATGTCATGAACTTCGGCCGCAGCTACTTTATGATTTAGGTCTAGTGAAGGCGATATCGAAGCTGACTTCTCAAATCCAGGAGGAAGCACCGTTTCATATCCGGCTGAATACGACACGTTTTGATAAAGAGCTGGACATTGATTCCCAGCTGAATATTTACCGGATTGTTCAAGAACTGTTATCCAATGCCTTGAAACATTCTCAAGCCAGCCAAGTGCTCGTAATGCTGATTTGTATTAAAGATCAGGTTGTTCTTCACTACGAGGATGATGGAGTAGGCTTTGACGCAAGCCATCTTGATCAGCACACCATGAGCATGGGCCTCTCTGGGATCAGAGAACGAGTCAAGGCGTTAAATGGGAAGCTTCACATTCATACCGCACCTGAAAAAGGGCTGAAGGTGAAAATTGAAATGGAATTGTAACGATTTATTAAGGAATAAGACTTGGCATCTGCCAAGTTTTTTATATAAAATGGAAGTGAGTGATTTAAAGGGAGGAAGACATGAAGAAGATATTGGTCATTGATGATCATCCGGCTGTCATGGAAGGGACAAAAAGCATATTAGAATCAGATCAGCAGCTATCAGTCGATTGTTTAAGTCCTGATGCAGAAGCCGCCTTTTTAAAGACGCATGACTTTTCCATCTATGATGTGATTTTGATGGATTTAAATCTCGGGGATATCAATGGAATGGACATTGCGAAACAAATTCTAGAAACCAACCAACAAGTGAAAATCATCATTTATACAGGGTATGAAGTAGATGATTATTTTGAAGAGGCCATTCGGGCTGGATTGCACGGTGCAATTAGTAAAACAGAGACAAAAGACAAAATTATTGAATACATACACCGCACATTGCAAGGAGAAGTTGTCATTCAGCTATCCTATTTAAAGAAATTAATTTCACAGCAGCAAGAAAAGCCAGAACAGGCGCAGGAGACCGATCACGAGCTGTTAACAGAGCGAGAGTGTTTGATCCTCAGAGAAGTGGAAAAAGGATACACGAACCAAGAGATTGCCGATGTGCTGCATTTGAGCAAACGCTCGATTGAATACAGCTTGACGTCCATCTTTAATAAGCTGAATGTTGGCTCTCGAACCGAAGCGGTGTTAATTGCAAAATCTGAAAGTGTGCTGTAAACGTGTGAAGGGAGAGAACCCTGATGGAAGTGAATGGATCAAATACACTGCTTGAGGCACTGGGGATTGAGATTGTAGAGTGTAATGAGTCTCGATGCGTAGCAACAATGCCAGTCGATCACAGAACAAAACAGCCATTTGGACTGCTGCACGGAGGAGCTTCTGCTGCTCTAGCAGAAACAGTGGCAAGCATGGGAGCTGCGGCTCATTTAGACTTAACTCAGCAAGTTTGCTCAGGGATTGAAATCAATGCCAATCACTTAAAATCTGTACGTGGTGGAGTAGTGACAGCGACGGCTGTTCCTGTACATGTCGGGCGCCGTACAATGGTATTTCAAATTGATATTAAAGATGATCGAGACCGGCACATCTGTACGTCAAGATGCACACTTGCTGTCATTGATCGCATATAAAAAAGCTCCCGGTGCAGCGGAAGCTTTTTTTAGGTTGAATTGATTCATAAAAAGAAGATCCTCGCATGTGAGGATCTTCTTTCGGTTTATAAGTACGAGTCTTCTTTGCGTTTAATCACGAAGTTACGAAAACCACCATAATCATCCTGTACACTTCGTTTGTCCATCTTGACACCAGTATTGTAGGCGGCTCTTCCGATCAAGTGTGCGCCGACCGGAGCTGTTAAAAAGATAAAGACAATCCCAAGTAGAATCTTCGCAGAAATAATGCCTGCAAGAAACCATTCGTGAAAGAATACCCCAACTAATATGAGGACAACACCAAGTGTCGATGCTTTTGATGCAGCATGCATACGTGTATAAACATCCGGCAGGCGAAGAACGCCAATGGCTGAAATGAGACAAAGGATGGCGCCAAGCAGGATAAAGAAAATGACAATAGCTTTAGCGATGACGATCATTTTCAATCACTTCCCCTTTCTCAAGGAATTTGGAGAAAGCGACAGTGCCGATAAAGGCAAGGATACCGAGCAGTAAAATAATTTCAAAGAACGTTGTCGTTTTCAGCAAAATAGAAACGATAGCTGTCATCCCAATTAAATTGATTCCTATCGCATCAAGCGCACTTACACGATCAGGAATAGAGGGCCCTTTGATAACCCGTATCACAAAAAGAAAGGTGGATAGCGCAAGAATGCCAAGTGAAATTTGTAATATGAGCTCCATTACTTACCGCTCACCTCCTGAATCGCTTTTTCAAATGAAACCCGGATATCGTGAATGGCTTTTTCTGCATCTTCAATATCCATCGCGTGAATGTATAAAATGGAACGATCATCAGAAATATCAATGACGAGTGTACCTGGTGTCAATGTAATCATATTAGCCAGTATGGTGATTTCCCAATCCGTTTTCAAATCTGTACGAAAGGCGAAAATACCGGGCTTAATGGTGAGCTTTGGAGATAATACGGTCTTTAATACACTTAAATTGGCAAGAAGCAGCTCCCGAATAAAAATCAATACGAGCTTGAAAATCGCAAACAGGGCATAGCCGTAAAAACGCTGCGGGAAAAACCGCCGAAGCATAAAAATGGCGACCATCCCTAGTACAAAGCCTGATACAAAGTCTGCGGCTCTGTATGTATCATTCATAAACATCCATGTAAAGGCGAGGAGAGCGTTTAGTAATATTTGAAAGGCCATGTTCATCTACTCCTTCAGCACAGCTTGAATATATTTTTCTGGTGTTGAGAGCATTTCCGCTGCTTGATTGATATAAGGGGCAATGAACTCTGTCCCTAACCCAATGGCAAGCGACAAGATCACAAGCAGTACGCCAGGGTACACCATTCCTTTAATCGACGGTTTCCTTCTTCGCATATCTTGATCCTCGCCCCAAAATGCGAGTATGAAGATCCTCATAATCGAATACAGGACAAGAAGGCTGGACATTAAGACAAGGATAGAAAAGGTCATGTGTCCAGCAGAAAATCCACCTTCTACAATCTTTAGCTTTCCAACAAACCCACTCAGAGGAGGAATTCCTGCTAGGGATAAAGCCGAAATGAAAAACATCCACCCTAGTAAAGGCTGAGATTGAATCAGTCCGCCCATCTTTTTCAAGTGATTGGTGCCAGCGTATACAAAAAGTGCACCTGCCAGCATAAATAAAGCGCCTTTAATCACCATGTCATGAATGAGATAATAAATGGCCCCTTGGAGTGAGGCAGGTGTATTGGCTGCAATCCCAAACAAAATGACCCCAACTGCTGTGACAATGTTATAGATGACGATCTTTTGCACATCAGAATAGGCAATAGAGCCAATCACACCGAATATCACCGTTAGTGCGGCAAACCAAGCCATGAGTGTATGTGTAAACCCTGTATCATGTATAAAAATTAACGTAAAGACTCTGGCAATCGCATATAAGCCAACCTTTGTCAGCAGTGCACCAAATAGAGCAGAAATAGCCGCTGGCGGTGCATGATATGATCCTGGCAGCCAGAAATAAAGCGGGAAGATCCCAGCTTTTAAGCCAAATACAATGAGGAACAGAATAGAAATGACAGTGATTAATCCTGTTTGCCCTGATTCAGCTATTTTCACACTTAAATCAGCCATATTCAAAGTGCCCGTGACTGCATATAAGCAAGCGACACCGACAATAAATAATGCCGACGAGATGATATTAAACACAATATATTTGAGTGATTCTCGAAGCTGAGGCTTTGATCCGCCTAACACAATGAGCATATAAGACGCCATTAGCAGCAACTCAAAAAAGACAAACAGGTTGAAAATATCGCCTGTTAAAAAGGCCCCACTTACGCCAGCTAACAAAAATTGTACGCCAGAGTAATAGAAAAGCCGCTCCTTTTCCTTCCCAATTGTTTGAAAGGAGAATAGAACTGTCACTAGTCCAACAACGGAAGCGGTGAGCACAAGGAGCGCAGCAAACTGATCGGCCACAAGGGCAATCCCAAATGGTGCTTTCCAGCCTCCTAAATAGAGAGTTTGAATCCCATTAGTAAAGATGGTTTGGACTAAATACACATTACAGACAATGGCTAAGAGCGAAGCAAACACACTAAAGCCTCTCGACAGCATGATGTTCTTATTCATAAAGATCAATAGTGTAGCAGCTAATAATGGAATTAAAATTGGCAGGATCACGAGATTATTCATGCTGATCATTTCCTCTCATTTGATCCATGTCATCTGTTCGCAGCTCTTGGAAGGCACGGAAGGCCATGACAAGTAAAAAGGATGTCACACCAAAAGCAATGACAATGGCTGTTAAAATTAATGCTTGTGGTAATGGATCTACATAGGATGTGAGCCCCTCTTTTAAAATAGGTGGAGCTCCTTTTTTTAAGCCGCCCATTGTCAAAAGAAGCAAATGGACGCCGTGACTTAAAACAGCAGTACCGACGATGACCCGTAGAAGGCTTTTTGAAAGCATTAAATAGGTCGCCGCCATAAAAATAATACCGACGATAATAGACATTAGAAATTCCATTATTCCTTCTCTCCAATCGTTTGAATAATGGTCATGGTGACACCGACAACAACTAAATATACACCGATATCAAACAGTACGGCTGTCGCCAGTTCTGTTTTCCCTAAAAACGGCAGTTGAAAATAATCAAATGCATGGGATAGAAAAGGTGCACCGAATAGAAAGGATCCCATACCCGTCAGGATCGCGACGAGCAGCCCGGTCGCTGCAACATAAATAAAATTAAAGGGCAGAATACGTCTCACTGTTTTCAGATCGTAGGCTAAGAGCAGAAGGACGACAGCACTGGCACTCATCAGGCCGCCAATGAACCCCCCGCCAGGATTATTATGTCCCGCAAGAAATAAGTGAAGGGAAAAAAGCAAGATGATGAATGCTGTGATTTTTGTTGTGACTTGTAAGAGCATATCATTCGTATCAATTTTCCTCATCGCCGCACACCTCTCTTCCGTTTTCCTTGTGCCTGTGCCTTTAATAATCCATAAATACCAAGTGCCGCAATCGCCAGCACGGTAATTTCAAACAGTGTATCAAAGCCCCTGAAATCTACAAGAATGACATTGACAATGTTGTCGCCGCCAGCAAGTTTATAGCTGTTTTCAATAAAGTAAGTTGAAATGGACTCAAGTGACTGCTGACTTGTGGAAGCAAAAGCAAGACAAGTGACAGTGAGACCAACACCTATTGAAATGATCAAATTGGTTAATTTGAATTTTCTCGTTTTTTGCTTCAAGCTCAGCTTCGGCAAATGATAGAAGCAAAGTAAAAACAGTGCGACAGAAATCGTTTCAATAATCAGTTGTGTCAGGGCAAGGTCAGGTGCTCTGAAAATCACGAAGAATAATGACAGCGTGTATCCCATGACACCTAGAGCAATAATGGCAGTTAAGCGTGAGCGGGCGAATACAGTCGTGACCGTCGCCGCCACCATCACAAGTGAAAGAATGGCTTCATACGTGCCAATTGGCGCAGCTTTTTCTGTTTCAAATGAGAAAGCTTGCTGATAGAACATCACGCTGCCAAGTACGATAATCATGAATCCAAACACATAGACAAGGTAATCACGAAGGAAACCGGTCATATAGCTGTTTGTCAGGCGGTATGAACCTTTTTCTAAACCGATTAGAGAACGATCGTATAACGTGTTAAATGACCATTTTTCCTTAAATATATTGTACATTGGACGCCATTTTGACAACGTTAAATAGCCGATTGTACCAAGTACAACAACACCTATCGTCATATAGAGCTCTGGCTGGAAACCGTGCCACGCTTCAATTTTTACTGCAAAACGGCTTCCTGTTTCAATGGCTTCCGGGATGATCGCAGCAATCGCGGGTTCAATGACCGAGTAAGCAAGAATATTTGGGAAAAAGAAGAAAGTGACCACAAGTGCAGCGAGAATGATTGGCGGGATGAGCATGCCAATTGGTGCTTCATGCGGCTTTTTCTCTAATTGATCTAACTGAAGATTGCCTCTAAATGTTTTAAAGAGAAGCATCATACTGTAAATGAACGTAAAGACACTAGCGAGCCAAGCAATTGCTGGAAAAATAGCGCCCCATGTCGAAATATCTGTAAAGTTGATCTCAGAAATACGTAACATACTTGTGAAAAACAGCTCTTTACTTAAGAAGCCGTTAAATGGCGGTAGTCCAGCCATTGAAAATGTACCGATTAGCGTAATCGTAAAGGTAATCGGCATGATGGTCATTAAACCACCTAATTTCCGAATGTCACGAGTACCTGTTTCGTGATCGATAATACCTGCTGCCATAAAGAGACTGCCTTTAAACGTAGCATGGTTAATGAGGTGAAAAATAGCAGCAAGAACGGCTGCGCCAAAAAAGGCAGGGTTGTTTTCATGAATCGCAGCTGCGCCGACGCCAAGCATGAGCATAATCATGCCGAGCTGACTAACTGTCGAGTAGGCCAGAATGGCTTTCAAATCATTTTGCCGGACGGCATGGAATGATCCCCAGAATAATGTGATAAGTCCGACAATGGATATGGTCCAGAACCACACCTCTGATATAGCAAAGATCGGACTGAAGCGGGCAACAAGATAAATACCGGCTTTCACCATCGTAGCAGAATGCAGATAACTGCTCACAGGGGTAGGTGCTTCCATTGCATCAGGCAGCCAGATATAGAATGGGAATTGCGCTGATTTCGTAAAGGCACCTAGTAAGATCAGGATCATGGCAGGGATAAAGTAAGGTGATGCCATAATGAGCTGAAGCTGATTGACTGCTTCACGAATACTGAATGAATCAGTGATCAGGTAGATGAGGATGAAGCCACCAAGCATAGCTAATCCGCCAAAAACAGTAATAAGCAGTGATTTGGTTGCACCATATCTAGAGCGCTCCCGCTTATACCAATACCCAATTAAGAGGAAGGAAGAAATACTCGTTAGCTCCCAAAACAAGTACAGAACCACCATATTGTCAGAGAGAACCACACCAAGCATAGCGGTCATAAACATTAACAAATACGTATAGAAAGAGCCAAGCTGTTCTTTTTCTTTTGATAAGTAGAAAATACTGTACAAGACCACTAGTGCGCCAATACCTGTAATTAATAATGCAAATAACAAGCTAAGGCCATCAACATATACAGTAAAATTCATCCCTAAAGATGGAATCCATTCAGCTTGTGAGAAAAGCGTTCGTCCATTCGAGGTAATGTGTAACATTTGGATGAAATAGGTGAATAAAAGAATCGGCAAGATGAGAACAAACCACCCTGTATGTATACGCCTTACATATTTAAAAAGGAAAGGTACAACAAAGGCGAGTAAAAAAGGTGATAGGATGGCGAAGTGAATAAGCTGCAAGAAAATGAACCTCCTTTGATCAATATAAATTCACGTTCTAAAGAACTGGTAATTAAAATTATATCTTAAATACAGCCATAGTGCATTGGTTTGAAACGATTTCGAGCAAACTGTATTTGTTTTGGGTTCTTTTGACCACAAAAATAATTTTATCAAAAATGAAACTCATTGTATATTGTTTTGTTTTTCGTACATGCTTTTCTTAAAGGAGCTGATTAAATGAAACGAAAGATCGCCATCAGCTTAAGCATATTCTGCACGATTTTAGGAGGAGCATTCTTGATTGACCGAAATGATCAAAAAAGGTGGCAGGAAGGCAGTGAATGGCCGCTATTTTCTGAGCACCTTTTCCGCATGAGCTATCAGGAAACTAAGCTGTATCCTTTTCAGCCTAGGGAATATTTACGAATTGTATTAGCTGATGAATAAAATCATATAGGATAAAAGAAATATAAAAAAGCATGTGCCTATGAGAGGGCACATGCTTTTGATGTTTCAATGTTTTAAGTAAACATTCTAAGTAAGATTGTTGCGCAGATCACAGTTGCTGCTCCACCAAGACGTGTAGATACTTGTGCGAAAGGCATGAGACCCATTCTTCCAGAAGCTGAAAGGATCGCAACGTCACCAGTACCGCCAAGTCCGCTGTGACAGCCTGTCACAATCGCAGATTCTACTGGGTACATGTTCATCAATTTCCCAACGAAGTAACCAGAACCCACCATTCCAAGAACGACAGCGATACATACACAAACGAATGGAATAGAAATCACTGTTGCTACATCATCAAGTGGAATGTATAGAATCCCTAGACCGACCATAAGCGGCCATGTAAAGCTTCTTGATACAAACTTGTAGAACTGCTGTGAGCCATCTTGCAGATGCTGAGGCATCACGTTTAAGTATTTGATTAAAGCGGCAAGAACAATCATTAAGATTGGACCTGGAATATGAACAAAGCTTTCTAATAAACCACCAAAAATGAACGTTGTACAAGCCACGAGTACACCAGCACCCATTAACCCAAAATCAACTTTTGGATCCATATCAGGCTGTTCAAAAATTTCATTTGCCTCTTTAGATTTTACAAGACGACCATTCCCGTTTAGTTCAGGACGTTTTTCACCAAGCTTCTTCATTGCGCCAGCACAGATAATGGCAATGACGTTCCCAATGACGGCAGCAGGAATTAATTGAGAGATTAATGACTCTGCTGATACACCAAGAATTTGTGAATAAGCAATAGATAATGGCAAAATCCCTTCTCCAACACCACCGGCAATAATCGGAACAATAATAAAGAAGAACGAATGATGCGGTGTGTAACCAACTAAAAGACCAACAAGAATTCCGGCAGTCACAGCTGCAATTGTACCTGCAACAAGAGGAACAAACATACGAATAAGGCCTTGTACTAAAACAGTTCGCTGCATCCCAAGAATACTACCTACTACAAGAGCAGAAATATAGAAGTAAAGGAAGTTCGACGTCTTCATAAGAGACGTAACCGCTTCCAACGAGTTCGGATTCAGAACATGAAAAAAGACCAGGAACGATGGTACGAATAAAGAAAGAATCGCCGGTCCACCAATATCTTTTAATATCGGAATACGTTGTCCTATATCTCCAAGGAAAATCCCCAAAATCATAATAACAGCGAAACCACCAAGCATATTTGCTGGAATTTTATTGAAATAAGCGGCAGTTAAAATAATCGCTGCAAGTACTAAATACACAGGTAAGTCAATAACACCAATTTTCCAAGACATGATCTTACGGAAAACGCTTTTATTATTGTCAGAATCGTCTGTAATCGATTTCAATTGTTGTGTATTAGCCACATAAACACCCCCAAATGCTATTTGTCTCAATTGTAGAAGATTCTGTGACACTCATCTATTTATTAAACTAAATTAAGTGTAATAAAAGTAAAATAAACAGGAGTTTTTATGTTTTTATCATACAAAAATCCCCTGAAGGTAGTTTATCCTTCAGGGGATTGATCATACATCGTTATTATCGTTTTCCTTTTAAATAAGGTGTCCCAAGTGCTTTCGGTGCATCTGCTCGGCCGATGAAGCCAGTGAGTGCTAAGATGGTCAGCACATATGGTGCAATGAGCATATACACGTTCGGTATATCTTGGAAGAGCGGCAGGAGAGAGCCAATAATGCTTAAACTTTGAGCAAATCCAAAGAATAAAGCAGCGCCCATTGCGCCGAATGGGTGCCATTTACCGAAGACAAGTGCAGCTAGTGCGATGAAGCCTTGTCCAGTTATGGTCGCATGTGAGAAATCAAGTGCGATGGTTGAGGCATAAACAGCTCCGCCAAGACCACCAAACAGTCCACTAATAAAGACGCCGATATAGCGCATCCGGTACACTTTGATTCCCATTGTATCAGCAGCCATTGGATGTTCTCCGACTGCACGAAGACGAAGACCAAACGGCATTTTAAATAAAACAAACCAAGCAACAACCGCAAGCGCTAATGCGAGTATGGACGTATAATAAACATCTTTAAAGAAGATATCGCCAATTATCGGAATGTCACTTAAAAGGGGAATATCACCTTTATAGAAAGGCTCTGTAATTTTATCTGTTTGAGCTTTCCCGTAAATGAGTTTCACGACAAACAGCGTAGCGCCAAGTGCCAGCATGTTAATCGCAACACCACTGACCGTTTGATCTGCACGGAATGTAATGGTCGCAACTGCATGAATGAGAGAGAACAATCCGCCAATCGCCATTCCGACGAGGAGCCCAAGCCACGGGGTCAAGGCCCCGAATGTATCAGCAAAAAACAAGTTAAAGATAATACTGGAAAATGCTCCGACGACCATCAAACCTTCAAGACCGATATTCACAACACCTGATCTTTCTGAAAAGACGCCTCCAAGAGCGGTTAAAATAAGTGGTGCAGCATAGACAAGTGTTGCTGGGACGATGATTTCAAGAATTTGCAGAAATCCCACTTATTTTCCCCCCTTTTTCTTCATTTGGTTCATCACAAGACGGATAATATAGCTTGAGGCGACGAAAAGAATAATGATCGCAATGACAATATCAACGACCTCAGTCGGTACGCCAGATTCAAGTGGCATATTTAAAGCGCCGACCTTCAATCCACCAAGCAGCAGTGCAGCAAGAACAACACCAACAGCAGTATTTCCACCTAATAAAGCGACGGCGATTCCGTCAAAACCTACACCGGTAAACGAGCCTTTAATTGATGCATATTCAAATGTACCAAGACCTTCCATTGCGCCTGCAAGACCTGCAAAAGCACCTGAAATGAGCATCGCATAAATGATATTGCGGCGAACATTCATACCGGCATAATGGGATGCCTGCTGGTTCATTCCAACAGCCCGCAATTCAAAGCCTTTAGAGGTTTTTTGAATAATGACCCACATCACGACCGCAGCTATAATGGCAACAAAAATACCATTATGCATCCGGGAGAAATCGGTGATTTGTTCAAAGAAACCAGAGCGAAGCGAGGCAGTGGCATCGATTTTTTCTGTTTTATCTTTATTATTTGTTAAGACATTTGAAATCAAATAGTTCGTCACATGAAGGGCAATGTAGTTCATCATGATCGTGACAATCACTTCATGAACATAAAAACGAGCCTTTAAAAACCCAGGAATAAAGCCCCATAATGCACCAGCAGCAGCTGCGGTGATGAGTGCAAGTGGCAGATGGATGTACATAGGTGCATGGACAGTTGTACCGATCCATACAGCAGCTACCCAGCCAATCAGCATTTGACCTTCTACACCGATATTAAAGAGACCTGTCCGAAATGCAAAAGCAACAGCAAGCCCTGATAAAATGTAAGGTGTCACTTGTCTGATGGTTTCTCCCATATAATAGGTTTCACCGAAGACGCCATTCCAAAGGGCGCCATAGCCTTCGATGACACTATAACCGCTTGCCAGCATAATAATGGCCCCAACAAAAAGACCAAGTACAATGGCTATAAGCGGAATGAGCAGATTTGTTAAGCGATTAGACATTTGCTTCTTTCCCCACTTCCTGTTGCGTACTTCCAGCCATTAATAGACCAAGCTCTTGCTCTGTTGTTTCTTTTGGATCAACGATGGCAATAATGCTGCCTTCGAATATAACAGCAATCTTATCACTGACATTCATAATTTCATCAAGCTCAAATGAGATGAGGAGGACGGCTTTGCCTGTGTCCCTTTGCTCAATGAGGCGCTTATGAACAAATTCAATCGCACCAACATCAAGTCCACGTGTCGGCTGAGCGGCAATTAATAAATCGGGATTGCGGTCAACTTCACGGCCAATAATGGCTTTTTGCTGATTCCCGCCTGACAGGGCGCGTGCCTCTGTATATTCACTCGGTGTTCTTACGTCATACTCGGCAATGATTTGCTTTGCCTTTTGGTATATATTTTTCATATTCATCAAGCCAAATTTTGAGTATGGACGCTGGTAATACGTTTGTAACGAAATATTCTCTCCTATTGAAAAATCAAGCACTAGTCCGTGTTTATGACGGTCTTGAGGAATGTGTCCAATTCCAGATTCGGTCACCTTACGAGGCGGAAGATTTTGAATGGCTTTCCCGTTTAGCATGATCGTGCCAGATTCTGATTTTTTTAGACCGGTAATGGCTTCAATCAATTCAGATTGACCATTGCCATCGACTCCAGCAATACCAACAATTTCTCCAGCCTTTACTGAGAGGTTGAGATGTTTGACCGCTTCAATTCCTCGTGCGTCTTTTACCGTAAGATCCTGAATTTGAAGTACTTCCTCAGCAGGAGAGGCGTCTTTTTTGTCTGTCTTAAATGAAACTTCACGACCGACCATGAGGCTTGCAAGCTCATCTTTGTTTGTGCTTTCCACATCAAGTGTACGAATGCCTTGGCCTTTTCGGATAATGGTGACGCGGTGACATGCATCCATAATTTCTTTCAGCTTATGGGTAATTAAAATAATGGATTTGCCTTCATTGATTAAGTTCTTCATAATTTGTATGAGTTCTTTAATTTCTTGAGGTGTTAAGACGGCTGTTGGTTCGTCGAAGATCAAAATATCAGCGCCGCGGTAAAGAGTTTTTAAAATTTCTGCACGCTGCTGCATGCCGACAGAGATGTCAGATACTTTTGCGGCAGGGTCTATTTTTAAACCATAGCGGTCAGAAAGCTCTTGTACTTGCTGTATGGCTTGTTCTTTGTCGATCTTTCCAAATTTCTTGGGCTCTTTTCCTAAAATGATGTTTTCAGCGACGGTGAAGGTATCGACAAGCATAAAGTGCTGATGCACCATACCGATGCCTAAATCACTTGCATCATTCGGGCTAGAGATGGTCACAGGTTTTCCGTGAACCTTGATTTCACCTTTTTCAGGCTGGTACAGTCCGAAAAGCACGTTCATGAGCGTTGATTTTCCAGCGCCGTTTTCACCAAGCAGCGCATGAATTTCGCCCTTTTTTAGCTGCAGCGTAATGTTATCGTTTGCTACAATGCCAGGGAATTCTTTGCGTATATTCAACATTTCAATGACATAATCCACAGGTTTAACCGCTCCTTTTTTAGGGTGCTGATGAAGATAAAAACTAGCAAAAGAAAAGCTGCAAAACGAGGCTGCAGCTTTTCTTTTACCACCTTTTACGAATAAAGAGGAGGTAAAGGAGAAACAAGGGGATAAGGCGCGCTTATCCCGATGTTCAAATTAAGCTTTAAAATCTTTTAGTTCATCACGTGTTGCAGGGATTTTAATTTCGCCCTTGATGATTTTTTGTTTCCATTCTTCTACTTTCTTCAATACATCTTTATTAAGGTTGTCCTGAGATGGAGAAATGTCAAGAGCGCCTTCTTTCAGACCATATGTGATCACTTCGCCGCCAGGGAACTTACCTTCTTTTGCTTTCGTTGTTAAGTCTTGTACCGCTTTGTCTACTTTCTTAACCATAGAAGTAAGGGTGACACTTTGTTTTGTTCCAGGTACTTTTCCTTCGTCATACTGGTCTTTATCTACACCGATGACCCAAACTTTGCGGTTAGGATCCGCTTTTTTCAGGTTTTTCGCTTCTGTGAAGACACCAGTTCCAGTGCCGCCAGCAGCATGATAAATGATGTCGACGCCGGATTTGTACATGCTTTCAGCTGTTGCTTTCCCGATGTCTGCCTTATCGAATGCACCAGCATATTTCACTTCAACTTTTGCTTTCGGGTTAGCTGCTTCAACGCCTGCACGGAAACCAACTTCGAATTTTCTGACTAATTCAGAATCAACGCCGCCAACAAAACCAATTTTATTTGATTTTGTAGAAAGAGCAGCCGCAACACCCACAAGGAATGATCCTTCATTTTCGTTGAACACAATGCTGGCTACGTTGTCTTTTTTCACGACAGCATCAACGATGGCAAAGTGGTTTTTCTTACGCTGATCTGCAATTTCACTAATAGAATCTTGCATTAAGAAACCAATTCCGTAAATCAGGTCGAATTTCTCACGAGCAAGTGTGTTTAAGTTTGTTGTATAGTCAGCGTCTGATTTAGATTGTAAGTAATCAAAGCCGTTTTTACCTTTTTTTAGATTGTTGTCTTTTCCAAATGCTTGTAAACCTTCCCAAGCTGATTGGTTAAACGATTTGTCATCGACACCACCGACATCAGTTACCATTGCAACAGTGAATTGATCTTTATCTTTTTTGCTTTCACCGCTGTTTGAGCCAGAGTTGCCGCATGCTCCAAGGATGGTTCCTGCTGCTACGACTAAGGACAATGCTAGTCCAATTTTGCGCTTCTTCAAAACATAACCCCCTATAAAATTTAAAAGTTTCAGAAAAGTCTCGCGAAAAAAGACCGACCTATCTCTTCTCACCCTTTTGAATAGGGTATTTTATCCTGCTTTCTCCTGAAACTTATGGAGGACAGGAGAGAAGATGTAAGACATCAGACTTATATCTCGTTGAACTAATCAATCATAATTTATCATTTCCAATCGAATAAATAAATAGAAATTTGTTTTATTTTAAAAAAAATGTTAAAAGGCTAAATTCGATGTCTTTTTATGTGCTGAAATATGATATAATGCCGCTTTTGTGATGTGATCTACTACAGTGGAACCACTGATATCAAGGGGTTTGTCACATCGTGTTCCATAAAAAAACATCTGGCCTCTGTATAAGGTCAGATGTGTCAAATTATAGATATTGCTGAATTAAATTCATATTTGTTGTACTGAGTTTATATTGGAAAACAGGGCGTCCAATTGTCCCGTATGCCATTTCAACATCAACTACTTCGATGTCCTCAAGGAATTTCAAGTATTTTCTAATAGAGACTTGAGAGATTTCTGTATGATTCGCTAGGTCTTCGGTCGTGAAAGCCTGATGACCGAATGATTGAATACTTGTCCAGATGAGTTTGAGTGTGCTTTTGGTCAGGCCTTTTGGCAGAAGGACTTTTTCCGTCTCTGCTTTTTTATGAAAGAGCTTCGCATCTAAATCATTTTGCGAGATGCTGTTCATCGTTTGGTACAAGGCGTGTTTTCGTTTATATTCTGAGAGCGCTGATTGGAAACGTTCAAATTCAAACGGCTTGATCAAATAATCAACAGCCCCGTTTCGCATCGTTTGCTGGATCACGTCGACTTCATTGGCAGCTGAAATGACAATGACATCAACCGAATGATTTTGTTTGCGAATTTCTGATAATAATGCCAGGCCATTTTGTCCAGGCATATAAATATCGAGCAGTACAAGGTGAATGGCTTCTGTTTTTAAGATGTCCAGTGCCTGCTGAAAAGAGGTGGCAATCCCTTTTAATTCAAAGCCGTCGATTTGGGTCAGGTAGCGTTTGTTCAGCTCCCCAACCATTGGGTCGTCTTCTACTATTAACACATTAATCATGTGAATCCTCCTTTTGTTTATACGGAATACGGAGACTAAAGGTCGTTCCTTCTCCTTTTTCACTCGTGACAATCAGATGACCGTTCAATTTTTTGATGCTTTGATCAACGAAGTAGAGACCGAATCCTCTGTCTTCTCCTTTAGTTGAAAAGCCTTGATCAAACATGATGTCTTGTTCTTTTTTTGTGAGACCAACACCTGTGTCTGTAATTTCAATATGAAGCTGCTCCTGAACGTATCGGAATGAGATCGAGATGTTCTTCGTCTCAGTATGAGAAACAGCATCGAGTGCGTTATTTAACAGGTTGCCAATGACGGTAATGAGATCATGCGTCACTGCCGGGTCCTCTGAATTTGGGACTTGTGTGCTGCATATGACTTCTAAGGTCGCGCCTTGTTCCCTGATATAGCTTTGTTTTCCTAGTAAAAATCCTGCTAAAACAGAGTTTTTCACATGGTTGATGATTTCATTTGTTTCCGTCTGCTGATAGATCGCAATATCTTTGATATAAGTGCCAAGGTCATCGTAGTTTTTGAGCTGAACCAATCCTAAAATGACATGAAGCTTGTTCATAAATTCATGTGACTGGGCACGGAGGGCATTTGCATACATTTTGACTCCGCTCAGCTGCTCAGCCAAGTGTTTGACTTCTGTTTTGTCACGGAAGGTGGCGATCGCTCCAACGATCTCGCCCTTTACCGTAATCGGGACTTCGTTAAATACGAGCTCCAGTCCGTTCATTCTCACGTCGCGGTCAAGCAGCGGCTTGCGTGTTTCAATGACTTGCTTTAGACCGCTTGAAGGGAGGAGCACCTGAACATCTTGTTCTCTAGGATCAACCATAATGCCCATAATATGAAAGAGCCGTTTCGCTTCAGCATTGGCGAGCTTGATTTTACCGTGCTGATCGACGGCAAGAATCCCTTCTTTTGTTGATTCTAGCATGGCGCTTCGTTCTTTTAATAATGTAGCAATCTCATCTGGCTCTAGTCCAAACATAATTTTCTTCACTTTTCTTGCCACAATGAGTGCTCCAATGATACCAGAAAGAAGACTGAGCGATATGACGAAGTAGAGTGGAAGTAAGCTTTGATGAATAATCAAGTCAATTTCCTTTAACGTAATCCCTACTGCCACAGCCCCGAGCTGCTTCCCATTTTGATCATAAACCGGAACAAAAGCACGCATGGATCTGCCAAGTGTTCCAGAAGCCGTACTAATATGCTCTTTACCCTGTAATGCTAGTTTTTCATCACCGCCAGCAAACCGCTTCCCGATCTTCTGCGGATTTGGATGGGTTTTGCGAATGCCGTTCATATCCATCACGACAACGAATTCGGTTTTGGTGATTCGCTGAACACTTGTTGTATATTGACGGAGTGCTGAATACGATCGATTTTCTTCTAATGATTTCGCTGTGATCGGAGCCTCTGCGACCATTTTGGCAGTGGAGAGGGCGATGTCACGTTCCTGCTGATGAATGTTTTTAGCTGTTTCTGACCAGATCGTAAAGAAAGTGATACAAAGGGAGATCAGGACAACGATACAAACAAAAATCGTCAGTCGTGTTTGCAATCTTAATGTTTTTTTCACGAGTATACCCCTAACGCACGATTTTTTCGTAATAGTAATACTTTAACGGGAAAATGTAAGTTTGTGAAGGAATGTACGTGCAAAATCACAAATTTGATTTTGCCACCAGTTTACTTTGAAAGCATCTTGTCAATCCGTTTTAAGTGAGCCATAATAAATGTGAGCTTATGAGAAAGGATCTATTTATGAAAAATACATATTTGACTGGATATTTTCCGCTGATTTCGATTTTACTATTCAGCTCTGCTTTTTCGATTTTCACAGTAGGGATTATGACTGATTTCTTGACTCAAGCAGGTATTTTAAAAGGAATGCTGGAATTCTTCTCGGAACAGGGCATTCGGCTTGCTCTTTTTGCTGCTTTTGCACTTGTTTATTTTATGATTTTATCTGCCTTGAAACTGATTGCAGATACGGTGTTAGAGCTGGCGCTACTCTTTTTCGCGAAAGATCCTGAAGGAGAGAACTTAAAGAAAATTCGGATTGCATCCGTTGTTTATTTATTTGCCAGCTTACTTGCATTTCTGCTGACGCAGCAGCTGATTTTGCTTGTCGGACTATTTGTTTTAGCAGGTCTTGTCTATTTTATCTGGGTTGTGGTCCGCATTTATCAATCGCTTTCCATGCTGAATTTAATTGGATTTATGATGTTTATTTTGCTGTTTTGGGCCACGTTTTTAATCGGCATTTTGTACTTATTTATTAAGCTTTATAACAGTGTTATGGCAAGTCTGCCTTCATAAACAGACAAAGAAAGCATCCTCCGATAGTGGAGGATGCTTTTTTTATGATAGAAACCGTTTTTGAATATCAGGTGTAGGCATCATACAAGATGTTTTTTGACCGAACCATTTGTAGCGATTTTTCGCTATCCGCTCATAAAACCAATCACGGATAGGGCGCGGAATGGCAAGGAATAAATAACTCCATCTGTAGATTCCTTTTAAATGCCGCGTGGCTTTTAAGATGCCTGTCGACTTCGTATAAAGGGTTCCTTTTTCAATATAAATGAATGAATTAAACTCATCTAAAGGCAAACCGTTTTCTTTTAAAATGCGCTGCCCTGTCTCTGATTGTAATGAAGCAAACATCATTCGCTCATTTGGATCACGCTTAATCACAAACTGAACAGCGCCGCTGCACACGTTGCAGACACCATCAAATAAAATTAAATGGGATGGATGTGTTGAATGCATTGCAATCAAACCTCCTGTTTATCTGGCGTATTGCATCGTATTTTTCCAAATACGTAAGTGCGGACTTGAGCTGTAAATAGATTCAACCGTTCCTCTATCTCTTCCAACCCATACACCCATTGTATATTGATCTGTCAGTCCAACAAACCAAATGTCTTTGTAGTCATTGGATGTTCCTGTTTTACCACCAATGTAAGGGGAACTGAAATTCGCTTTTTTCCCTGTTCCGCTTTTTACAACGGAGGCAAGCAGTTTACGCATGGTGTCATTTGTCCGCTGAGAATACACTTGCTTCGGTGACTCTTTCCACTTGTAAAGTGTCTTGCCGTTTAAGTCTGTCACCTTTGTGATCGAATGATTTTGCGTGTAAGCACCTTGGTTGCCAAAGACGGTATACGCATCTGTTATTTCTAGCGGCGAGAAGCCCTTCGTAAATCCGCCAAGTGCAGAAGGAAGGCGGTAATCATCCGCTACGATATGCTCGAATGAGAATTTCTCTAAATAGCTAAAGCCCTTTTTGACACCGACTGTATCTAGCATTCGGATCGCAGGGGTATTGTAAGAGTTTTTAAAGGCTGTTTCAAGTGTGACGGTTCCATACGTTTTATGATTATAGTTCTGCGGACAGTATCCGCTGCTACAAAACTTGCCGGCACTAATTTTGCTTGAAGCTGTTGCACCGGTTTGGTCGATGTAAGGACCATAGTCTAAAAGCGGCTTAATCGCAGAACCAGGCTGTCTTTGCGCTTGATAGGCGTAGTTGAAATCAAACTTTTTATAGTTCTTCCCGCCAGCAAGTGCGACAATTTGATGCGTTTCATGATTAATGACCGCTGATCCGCCTTCTACACCTTGGTAAGGTAGCTGCGCATTGAGCTGATAGACGGCTCGTTGCTGTAAGGAAGGATCAAGTGCCGTATAAATTTTGACCCCATCCTGAAGCAGGGCACTGACCTTTTCAGATAATTCTTTTTGAATGGCTTTTTTTGCTCCATCTGTTTTGGCCTTCTTCAAGCGTTTTGTAAAGCCTTCCTGATCTGACACAAGATCGGTAAATTCCTCATTGGCATATGTCACATAGTCAGGGTAAAGGTTTTTCTTTTCACTCAAGGACAGGCTGATTTTTTGTTTGACGGCTTTTTTGTATTGCTTTTTGGTGATGACGCCGTCTTTCTTTAAAATGCCAAGCAGTCGTTCTTGGCGTTTCTTTGTGTGTTTGAATTGCTTCAATGGGTCATACAGTGTTGGGTTGTTTGGAATCGCAGAGATAAATGCCATCTGTGCAAGCGTTAAAGAACTAAGTGGCTTATCAAAATAGTAATTAGCCGCAGAACCGACACCGTAAACACCATTACTGAAATAAATCGTATTTAAATAGCTTTCGAGTATTTCATCTTTCGAGAATTTCCGCTCTAATTCATAGGAATAGAGCAGCTCTGTAAACTTTCGGGTGAACGAACGTTCATGGCTTAAATATAAATTACGAGATAATTGCTGTGTGATCGTACTTGCGCCTTGGCTGATGCCATGGTTTTTCACATTTGAGGCAAGGGCACGAACAACTCCCATAAAGTCAATGCCTTTATGGTCATAAAAGTTACGGTCCTCTGAGCGGAGGAACAGCTCCTTCACATGATCAGGAATTTTATCATACGTGACGAACACTCGGTTTTCATCGTTTGATACGATTTCGGAGATGAGGGAACCATCCCGATCATACATATAACTGTTTTGGGAAAAATCTATCTTTTCCAGCTTGATTTTTTGATCAAGCACTTCGTTCACAGGCTTCACACTTGCAGCTTCTTCCTTTGATAGATAAAAAGTCAGAACAAATAATGGAATGAGGGCAGCAAGTAATAACCAACCAATCATTGCACGAAACATGAGGTCACTCACTTTCTTCAATTTTCTAGCCATATCGTACCATTCTTTTGCGAATACGAGAAGGTTATTTTTAGAAAAGAATGGGCTTGAAGTCTAGTGAATAAGGCTTCTACACAAGAAAAAAGAGTATCTGATGCTGGATCAGACACTCCCTTCTTTTGCCTTCGACTGTGAGCGGACTGCCCATAAAAATAATGCGCCAAATAGAAAAATGCCGGCGGTGACATAAAAGACAGCTGGAATCCCGTAATGACTCGCCACAATGCCGCCAATTACCGGACCGACAACATTCCCAAGAAAACGGAAGCTGACATTGTATCCAAGCACTTCCCCTTGCATAGAGGCAGGTGCTTTGATCCGAATATACGCCGTCGTACATGGAATAATCCCGCCAAGTGCCATCCCGTATAGAAAACGGAAAAGTACTAACATCGCATAGGAATCCGCCATTGCTTGCGGGATGAATAAAATAGAGGAGAGGATGAGAAGGGCAAGCAGCACCTTGTCGTGACCAATTCGATCTCCGAGATCTCCCCATTTTCGTGTAAAGAGCAGGTTGCCAAGTCCAGTTGCAGAGAACGCAAGACCTGCATAAAATGCGAGATTAACAGGACCGTGTAAATCATGAATGTATAAAGCCAAAAGTGGCTGAATGCTAAAGTTCCCTACTTGTGTAATAAACGTTAAAAGCATCGTGACGACAAGCAAAGGCTGTTTGAAAATATGAACGAGCACATCCTTCCGTGAGTAAGAAACGCGCCTCGCTTCTTTTGAACGGATGGGATGTTCTTTCACTCCGAAAATAATCACAATTGCTGACACATAAATGACAGCCGCTGTGAGGAAAAACGTATAAATAAATCCGACGCTGTCTGCCATGAATCCGCCCATTAATGGACCAAACAATCCTCCGGCGACATTACTCATCTGCATCGTTCCAAGGGTTTTACCTGCAGTTGCCTTTTCCGTCTGTGCAGAGATGAGTGCCATTGAAGTCGAGATAAAACCTGTGACAAGCCCCATGAAGAGCCGCAGGGCGAATAGCTGATAAACGGTTTGCACAAGCCCCATTAATAGAATACTTGTTGCGATCCCAATCCCGTTAATGAGCAAAATCTTTTTATAGCCATGCCGATCTCCAATCCGTCCCCAAATCGGAGAAATCAGAAAGGCCGTTAAAAACGTGACGCCAAAGACATAGCCGCTCCATCTTTGGACAAATTCATTTGAATAACTGCTATCAAGAGATTCTATGTAAAGTGATAAAAAAGGGACGATCATTGTAATGCTGGCAGATACAAAAAAGTTCACAAACCACATGATGTACAAGTTTTTCTTCCTGTTTGTGATAGAGACCACCTTCTTTATTTATTTCGTGCTCCTTAATAATTATAAAGGAAACTAAACGATCTTTCATCTGATGAATAGGTTGGGCATAGTGAATCTGCATTATTTTCAAGAAAATGAAGTGATTTCAAGGTCCGTCTTAATATAATGGTATCAGAATGAAAAACTGATGAAAAAGTGAGGTGAGACTGGTGGAACAGAAGACGGTGCTTGTGGTCGATTTTGAATTTACGATGCCTGATGGAAAGTATCATCCGCAAAATTTTTTTCCTGAAATTATTGAAGCTGGGGTAGTGAAAGCGGCAAGTGAAACGATCATAGACACGTTCTCTAGCTACGTCAAACCGAAAAAGTTCCCGAAGCTGACGAAGCGCTGTAAATCGTTCCTCGGTATTACGCAGCAGGATGTAGAGAGCGGAATTTCCTTTGAGGCATTTATCGAGAAGCTTGTGTCGCTAGATGGGGGAGAGGATTGTGAGATTATTACATGGGGCAATATGGACATGAAAGTGCTGAAGCAAAACTGTATGCTCAATCACATTGCCTTTCCTTTTAAGGGGAAGCTGAGGGACCTTGCCTTTGAATATAAAACCTTTTTTGGTGATCGCACACTGACAGGGCTTCGCAAGGCGGCAAAGGAATACGGCAGTGAAGGAGCTGGTAAGCATCATAAAGCACTAGATGATGCCATGACGACTTATCAGCTGTTAACCCTTTTTGAAAAAGACAGAGCCTATGTGGAAAATCCGCAAACAACCAAAATTGGTGAGCTGATCGATTTCTCACATTTTTTTGATTCGGCTGATTAGCGGGCGTCTTCTGGAAAATAATCTTTTTCGAGAGAAGATAGGCATGCTCTTGATTTTTCCGCCCATTTGGATTCATCCGCATGGAGCGCTTGTTTTAATTTTTCTACAGCTTCTTTTAGTGATACTTGATAATCTGGTATAACGCCATCATAAGGCTTCACCATATGATGAGGGATATTCGTCTGTTCACGATAGGCCAAAGCCCGTCTTTCTTGGAAAAAAGGCACGTCTGCTTCTTTTGGGTGATGCAGGTCGCCTTGAGTGGGATGTGTCAGAACGGCTTTTACTTGAACGAGATAGGCCGATGGTTTCACTGCTGTCACTTCCCCAATGTAAACACCTGTTTTATAAAATCCTTTCACAACTTGTCCAATTTGAATGTCTGTCATGTGAAATTCCTCCATTTCCTTCTCGTAGGAAGGTATTTCATTTCTTTTAGCCAATATAGTGAAGTAAACGAGCAAAAGGGGGAATGGCGAATGTTGTCGTTCATCGCACTCTTTCTACTGTATTTTCCTGAAGATAAAAGGGAGTACATCCCAGCGGCAATCACCACTGTGATTTTCTTTATGGCTGCATTTATTTGCTTTCGTCTGATCGTTCGTGCGTCTAAGAAGCAGGAGCGGATAGATGAAAAAAAGACAAAAAAAATGGATTGATCATTTTCTTCTTGTATCTTCAGGAAATTTCACGGTAACGGTTGTACCAGACTGCAGCGAGCTTTTGAAACGAATGGTTCCATGGTGATTTTCAATGATAGAAAATGTCACGGTCAGCCCAAGTCCAGTCCCTTTATTTTTCAATGTGTAATAGGGTTCGCCAAGCTTTTTCATTTGGCTTTCTGTCATTCCTACACCGTTATCCACGAAAAAAAGGCATATTTTATGATTTTCTTTTGAAGCATAAAGCTCAATTTTCCCTTCGTGTTCTGGGGCTGCTTCAATCGCATTTTTGATTAAATTAATCATGACTTGCTTGATCTTCGTTTCATCACCTTGAATGTATAAGTCAGGTTCAATGGATTGATGAATCGTGACCGATTTGAAATTCGCATAGGATGTCATCAGTGATGCACATTCCTCGAGTAATTTAGATAGGTTGAGAGATTCAATTTGATAATAATTTTGTTTCGCAATGTCAAGATAACTCGTAATAATATCCTGCGCCCTGTCTAACTCGGACAAAACGAGATTTTTATAATCTTTATTGGTTGATGTCTCTTTTGTATTGTCACTAGAAAAGAGCAATTGGATAAAGCCTCTCACCACTGTCAGCGGATTGCGTACTTCATGGGCAACGCTTGCAGCGAGTTCACTTACAATGGTCAGCTTTTCTGATTGGACGAGCTGTGTTCTCATTTGCGCATTTTCTTTGACGAATTCAATGGAATAGATACTTAGCACGAGAAAGAATATGTAGTAAAGAGTTGAGAGAAATAACTCAAGTAACTTCTGCTGCATAATAAAGGCCGGGCTGTATTCCATTAAGCTGACCGCAAATAATCCAATGTAAATAAAGAATCCTTTGGATAAACCGATAAGCACTCCATACATCAGCTTTTTCAGCTTCGAATATTGACGCCATTTCCGGTAGAACAGAAATGGGATGAAAAAGTAAATCGGTACGACAATGAGTCCAACCCATAAAAAAGAGCCATACATCACGAATTTGACCATGGAACTTATCAAGATGGCGATGATCCCAGCTGTGTAGCCTCCATATAAAATGGCAAGTACAAGAGGGATGGATTGAAGGCCAGTCTGCAAGTCTAAAATCGAACCAACTGGATACATAATACATAGTGCTGAAGAGATGGATGCGAATACTGTGATGAGCAGTTTATTCGTTTTTGGGAAATGAGCAGGGGTCCGGCTTAGCCATAGCGCGTGATATAAAAAGATTGGAAATAGAATAAAAGATACATGGAGCAGAAAATCCTTGAACATTTCCATTTAAATGCTCTCCTCGTAAATAATAGTAATTCCTCTCATTATATCATTTCATGTACAAAGTAGATATGATAAAAGGAGGGTTTTTTTCTTTAAAAAGAACACCCGTGAGGATGTTCTTTTGATCATATAGGTCTTAATCAGATGATTGCGTAAACGCTTGATGAAGGCGTTTCAATCCTTCTTTGACTGTTGAAGTAGGACAGCCGAGATTCATCCGAATAAAGCCGTCTCCTTCGAGTCCGTAAACGTGACCAAGCTCTAGGATCACTTTGCCCTTTTTTAGCAAATTGCGTTTCAATTCCGCTTGACTGAATTGATAATCCCGAATGTCTAGCCACAATAAATAAGAAGCATCTGGTTTCATATAACGCATGTTTGGAAGATGTTCGTCAATATAGTCCATTGCCATTTTCATATTGCTTTCGAGATAAAGAACAAGTGCATCAAGCCACTCGTCGCCATGGCGGTAGGCTGCTTCCATCGCAGGGATCGCAAATGCATTCAGTTTGGCCAGTCCGTTTCTTTGCATTTCATTGTTGAAAAGGGTTCTTTTTTCTTCATCGGAAATGATAATGGCAGATGCTTGGAGGCCAGCTAAATTAAATGTTTTACTTGGTGCAATGCACGTCACTGTGATATGTGCTATGTCGTCAGAAAGACTAGCAAATGGTACATGCGGCTTTCCGTATAGCATCAAATCAGAATGAATCTCATCTGAAACGACTGTGACACCGTGCTTGATACAGAGGTCTCCAACTTGCTTTAATTCCTCTTTTGACCACGCTCTTCCGGACGGATTATGCGGATGACAGAGGAACATGAGCTTCGCTTCAGGTCTGCTTAATTTTTTCTCTAAATCATCAAAATCCATGACATAGCGGTTGTTTTCTATTTTTAAAGGATTGGTTGAGACTGTTCGTCCATTTCGTTCAATCATTTGATAAAAAGGTGTATACACAGGGGACTGTATGACGACTTCGTCACTTGGTTTTGTATAGGCTTGGACTGCAAAACTAAGTGCCGTGACAATTCCAGGTGTGAAGGTGACGTCTTCTGTCTGGATCGACCACCCGTGTCTTCTTTTGAGCCATTCAGCTACTGCCTGCTGCGTATCCTGATCTTGAAAAGCATAGCCAAATACACCGTGATCCAATCGCTTTTTTAATGCATCAAGGACGACCTGCGGCGCTTTAAAATCCATATCGGCTACCCACATTGGCAGCGCATCTGTTGTTAGGAATAAAGACTCTGCTTGATCCCATTTCACTGATTTTGACCCTTTACGTATGATCTGTTCGTCGAAATTCATGAAACCCACCTCTAGCCGTTTTTCAACCATTGTTGGTTGTGCTAAAATAAACATCACAAAATTTATTATAAGCGGTGATACCGATGAAAGATAGTCAAGCTGTAGAAGAGATGATTCAACTCATTAAGGCATGGGACCCTTTTCAATATGGGGAGGACTTTTATGAAACGGAGCCTGCTGACGTCATCAGTGCATTATACGACGCAGAAGACTCTTTATCTTTAGCAAAAGACATTCAAGCCATTTATCATCACTCATTTGAGCAGCTCCTGCCTTTTGAGAGCTGTCAACATATAGCGAATCAGCTTTTCGTCATACGAGACAGCAGCTCCTGCACACGCTAAGACAGGCTGAAATGTCCGATTTGATCAGACACAAAGACCGGATTTTCCTCAGGAACGAGGTGCCCGGTTTTTTTTAATGCGTGCAAGGTCGAGTTTGGCAGATCCTTGTGTAGCCTCTCTCCTATTTGGATGGGAACGATTCGATCTTCCTCACCCCAAATGAGCAGCACGGGTGTCTCCATTTTCTTTAGGACATCCGAGGTCAAATCCCCTTCCCGGTGCCGAATCAAGCGGAAAATCCCTCGGAAAATTTGATCATCAGAAAAAGGCTTTAAATATCCATCCACCATCTCTTGATCAATGATGGAATGATCATGCACAACAGCCGTTAAATTTTTCATGATGCCTTGCTTCAAGAGCTTTCTTTTAAGATAGAGATAAAAATAAGGAATATATGTGCTGTAAACAACTGATCTCTTTGATTTATTTAAATATCCTGAGCTGCACAAAAGGACCGCCTTTTCAAATAGGTCTGGCCGTTCAGATGCGGCATATAAAGCAATTTGGCCGCCCATCGAATGACCCACAAGGATCGCATGCTGAATCTGTAAGTAACCAGCTAGCTCGATAATGATCTTTGCCATGTTGCGATAGCTGTAAATAAACGTATTCGACTTCTCGGACTGTCCAAATGGCGGCAGATCGATCGCGATTAAATTGAAGTCTTGTTTCAGAAGCGGGATGAGCTTTCGATAGCTGAAGGTAGAAGAGAAAAGACCATGAATTAAGATCAATGTTTTCTTCCCCTTATTTGGATAGTGCTCGTAATAGATGTCTAAACCGAATTTACTTTTCATATAAGCTGGCTGAACAATGTCCATACTCATCACTCCGATACTTGATACTCTCTGTTAGGTGACTGTATTGTACCCTAAAAAGTGGATTTTAAGCTATGGTTAGCATCTTTTCCCTGCTTAGCATAATGGGAAAAACGTGCTATAATGTTCAGAAGATTTTTTAAAACTAGCTTTTTACAATCTGAGGTGTGAAATCAAATGAAACTAACAGAAAAAGAAACTGAAATATTAGAGATTTTAGATGAAAACAGCCGTGCCGATTTAAATACAATTGCAAAAATGGCAGGCGTGACAACAGAAGAAGCAGAAGCGATTATTCAAAAACTTGAAGATCAAAAAGTCATTATTGATTACTCAACCATGATTGACTGGCGTAAAGTAGATGGTCATGAAGGCGTCACAGCCATGATTGATGTCAAAGTGACACCAAAAAGAGGCGTCGGATTTGATGAAATTGCTGAACGTATTTATCGCTTTCAGGAAGTGGAGTCTGTCTATCTCATGTCAGGTGTTTACGATCTATCTGTTGTGATCCGCGGAAGATCTATGTCTGATATTGCCCGCTTCGTGTCTGAAAAATTATCGACACTTGATTCCGTTGTTTCAACAACTACCCACTTTATTTTGAAGAGATATAAACATGATGGGAAAGTGTTTGAAACAGGAGACGATGACAAAAGAATCGTGGTGTCACCTTAAATGAAAAAGTCTTATTTATCTGAAACGGTACAAAGCATTCAGCCGTCAGGTATTCGGAAATTCTTTGATTTGGCAGCCACAATGGAAGGGGTCATTTCCCTTGGTGTCGGCGAGCCAGATTTCGTGACAGCTTGGAATGTCAGAGAAGCAAGTATTATGTCATTAGAACAAGGGCTTACCTCTTATACGGCGAATGCAGGGTTATTATCTTTGAGAAAAGAATTGAGCAACTATTTATATAAGCGGTTTCACATTGAATACAGTCCTGAAGAAGAACTGATTATCACAGTTGGCGGAAGCCAGGCACTTGATTTGGCGTTTCGTGCGATTTTAAACAGCGGGGATGAAGTGATCATTCCAGAGCCTTGTTTCGTAGCATATGGGGCCCTTACGACACTTGCGGGCGGAGTACCTGTTTATTTAAGTACATCGGCTGAAAAAGATTTCAAAGCAGACTCTACGGATCTTCGCACGAAGCTGACGCCTAAGACAAAAGCGATCCTGCTTTGCTCACCGTCAAATCCAACTGGTTCTGTCTATTCAAAGGAAGAGCTTGAAGATATTGCTCAATTTGCAAAAGAGCATGACCTTCTCATTATCACAGATGAGATTTACGCAGAGCTGACGTACGATGAAGCTTTTACAAGCGTTGCGGCAATTCAAGATATGAAGGAAAGAACGATCCTCATTTCAGGCTTTTCAAAAGGGTTTGCTATGACTGGCTGGCGCTTAGGATATGTGGCAGCACCACCTGTACTGCGCGATGCCATGCTGAAAATACACCAATATTCTATGATGTGCGCGCCCTCAATGGCACAATATGCAGCAGAAGAAGCCTTGAAAAACGGGCTTGAAGATGTAGAGAAAATGAAGAAAAGCTACAGAAGGCGGCGAAATTTGTTTGTCGGCTCTTTGAATGAACTGGGGCTCACATGTCACCAGCCAAACGGCGCATTTTACGCTTTCCCGTCCATTAAAACGACGGGCATGACGTCAGAACAATTTGCTGAGGAGCTGCTCCTAAGTGAAAAAGTAGCCGTAGTCCCTGGTAATGTCTTCGGACCGAGTGGTGAAGGTCATATTCGTTGTTCATATGCTTCGTCTCTTGACCATCTTCAGGAATCACTTTCAAGAATCCAGCGCTTTTTGCAGGAACGACAAGTGAAAGAAGAAGCACCTGCCATCATCAAATAAAAAAAGGCATCAATCCATTAGGACTCATGCCTCTCAAATTAGGGGGGAATACTAGAAAGCATTCTTGTTTTCAGGTATTCCCCCTTTTGAACTGATCTAAACCCAATTAAAAAATATTTTGCGTAAAAGACCGTTCTGTGATATAGTTTTTAATTGCGTATAAACGAATATTAAAACATTTATTTAGGAGTTGTTATCATGGCGACAAAGTTTGAAGTAGGCAGTGTTTACACTGGTAAAGTAACAGGATTACAAGCGTATGGTGCGTTTGTTGCATTAGATGAAGAAACTCAAGGACTTGTGCATATTTCTGAAGTAACACATGGTTTCGTAAAAGACATCAACGAGCATCTTTCAATTGGTGACGAAGTTCAAGTGAAAGTTCTTTCTGTTGATGAAAAAGCTGGTAAAATCAGCCTTTCTATCCGTGCTACACAAGAAGCACCTGAAAGAAAAGAAAGCAAACCAAAGAAACAAAGACCACAGCAAGTGAAAGAAGAAGCTGCTACACCACAAGGTTTCAATACACTTAAAGATAAACTTGAAGAGTGGATTGAGCAATCTAACCGTAAAGATTTGATCAAGAAATAAAAAAAGCACCGCTTCAAACGGTGCCTTTGGCTGCCTCGTATAGGCGGCCTTTTTTATGTCTTTTTGTTTAGCGAACCTCTGGATTCGGCTCGTCACGGCGAACAGCTTCTTCGCTTGGCTTGAACAATAGACCAAGGTTAACAAGACCTGCAATTCCAACAAGACCATAAATAATACGTGATAATGCAGAGCCTTGTCCGCCAAAGATCGCTGCTACTAAGTCAAATTGAAAAAAGCCGATTAGTCCCCAGTTAATAGCACCGATAATCGTGAGCACGAGGGCAATACGCTGAATAGCACTCATCGTGATTCCTCCTTTCGCTACAGCATCAATACATTTATATTTTGCAGATTTTTAGCCAAACTATGCGTAAGAAAATGGATTAAAGCAAATTACTTTACTTTTGGAATGATTGAGGCGCATAATGTAGCGCGAGGAGGAGATCAAATGGATCGATTTACTTATTGGAACCCAACGAAATTAATATTTGGAAAGGGAGAAGTTTCAGCCCTTTCAGATGAACTCAAACACTACGGAAAAAACGTATTACTTGTATATGGTGGAGGCAGTATTAAACGAAACGGCCTTTATGACCAAGTTGTCAGCATCCTAAAAGAATCAGGAGCTGCAATCACTGAACTTGCTGGTGTTGAGCCAAACCCGCGCTTAACAACGGTAAGAAAAGGGGTTGAGCTTTGCAAAGAGAACAACGTTGACTTTATTTTGGCAGTTGGCGGCGGGAGTGTTATTGATGCAACGAAAGCGATCGCAGCCGGAGCCCAGTACGATGGAGATGCTTGGGATATCGTGACGCGTAAGCATGTCCCAATGGAAGCAATTCCGTTCGGTACGGTGTTAACCCTTGCTGCAACAGGTTCTGAAATGAACTCTGGATCAGTGATCACAAACTGGGAAACAAATGAGAAATATGGCTGGGGAAGTCCAGCAGTTTTCCCTAAATTCTCTATTCTAGATCCAGTGAACACATTCACTGTGCCAAAAAACCATACGATTTATGGCATGGTTGATATGATGTCTCACGTGTTCGAACAATATTTCCATCACACGGAAAATACACCTTACCAAGACCGTATGTGTGAAGGGCTTCTTCGTACGGTCATTGAAACAGCTCCGAAGCTGATCAACGATCTTGAGAACTATGAGCTGCGTGAAACGATCTTATTCACTGGTACCATTGCGCTCAATGGTATGCTGTCAATGGGAGCACGCGGTGACTGGGCATCTCACAACATCGAGCATGCGGTATCTGCTATCTATGATATCCCTCATGCAGGCGGACTTGCGATCTTGTTCCCGAACTGGATGAAGCATGTCATTCAGGAAAACCCAGGCCGCTTTAAACAATTAGCGGTACGCGTATTCGATGTGGACCCTGCGGGCAAAACAGACGAAGAAGTAGGCTTAGAAGGAATCGACAAATTGTCAGCTTTCTGGACAAGTCTTGGCGCACCGAACCGTTTAGCGGACTATGATATCAACGATGAGAAAATTGATTTAATCGCAGATCGTGCAATGGCACGCGGTGAATTTGGTCAATTTAAAAAGCTAAACAAAGAAGATGTTCTAGCTATTTTGAATGCTTCTTTATAATCAAACAATGAAAAGATAATTGCTTTCGAGCAGTTATCTTTTTTTGAGTTCGACGTGTACATATGTTAAAGTAGTCTTTCATGTTTTTGGATATATACGCTGTAAGGAGATGTATCAACAGATGGAAAATTTTATTTATTATAATCCAACGAAATTAATGTTTGGAAAAGGACAACTAGACGGACTAAAAAGCGAACTCGCTCGTTATGGAAAACGAGTGTTACTTGTATATGGTGGAGGCAGCATTAAGAAAAATGGTCTTTATGATAATGTGATCAGCGCGTTAAATGAAGCAGAAGCTGACGTATTTGAGCTGTCAGGTGTTGAACCAAACCCGCGCCTCACCACAGTGAAAAAAGGAATCGACATCTGCCAAAATGAAAAAATTGATTTCCTATTAGCTGTTGGCGGCGGCAGTGTGATCGACTGTACAAAAGCGATTGCAGCCGGAGCGGAATATGACGGAGATGTGTGGGACATTATCTCAAAGAAAACAACCGCTCAAAAAGCATTGCCGTTTGGCACAGTGCTCACACTTGCGGCAACTGGTTCAGAAATGAATCCAGACTCTGTCATCACAAACTGGGAAACAAATGAAAAATATGTGTGGGGCAGTTCAGTCACTCATCCTACTTTTTCAATTTTAGACCCTGAGCATACTTATTCAGTGCCAGAAAACCAGACGGTGTACGGCATGGTCGATATGATGAGCCACGTCTTCGAGCAATACTTCCATAATGTGAAAAACACGCCTTTACAGGATCGAATGTGTTTTGCTGTTCTTCAAACAGTCATTGAGACAGCACCAAAACTGCTTGAAGACTTACAAAACTATGAGCACCGTGAAACGATCCTTTACGCAGGAACGATCGCTTTAAATGGCACGCTGCAAATGGGTTACTTTGGCGACTGGGCGTCCCATACGATTGAGCATGCAGTATCGGCTGTCTATGACATTCCGCATGCAGGCGGACTTGCGATCCTCTTCCCAAATTGGATGCGTCATACACTCGATCACAATGTGGATCGCTTTAAAAATCTCATGCTAAACATGTTTGACATCGAGACAGAGGGAAAATCTGATCGTGATATCGCATTAGAAGGAATCGACAAGCTGTCAGCCTTCTGGACAAGCCTCGGTGCACCAAGCCGTCTAGCAGATTATGACATTGGTGAAGATCAGCTGGACAAAATTGCCGACATTGCGGCGAAAGAAATGGAATACGGTGGTTTTGGTAACTTTATGAAACTTGATCGTGATGACATTCTTTCTATTTTGAAAGCTTCTTTATAATCCTTCGTGCCGTTTCTCTCTATGAGAAACGGCTTTTTGCTATGGGAGTGACGATCACTTGATTTCAATAGCTAGTTCCGCTAAAGTGAAAGGGATAGAACTAACGTAATGGAGGGCTTACAAGCGATGACACATATTCAATTTGACTACTCAAAAGCGTTACCTTTCTTTCAAGAGCATGAGCTTACATATTTAAAAGATTTTGTGAAGGTGGCCCATCATAATATTCATGAACAAACGGGTACAGGCAGTGATTATTTAGGCTGGGTTGACTTGCCGAAGCAATATGATCGCGAAGAATTTGCCCGCATTAAAAAAAGTGCAGATAAAATTAAGTCAGACTCTGATGTCTTACTTGTTGTCGGAATCGGCGGTTCATATCTCGGCGCACGTGCGGCGATTGAATTTTTGAACCACTCTTTCTATAACACGCTGCCAAAAGGCAAACGCAAGACGCCGCAAATCATCTTTATTGGAAACAACATCAGTTCTTCTTATTTAACTGATGTAATGGATCTATTGGAAGATGCAGATTTCTCTATTAACGTCATTTCAAAATCTGGTACAACAACAGAGCCAGCGATTGCGTTCCGCATCTTTAAAAAGCTCCTCATTGAAAAATACGGTGCCGAAGAAGCGAAAAAACGTATTTATGCAACAACGGACAAGGCACGCGGTGCATTGAAAACATTAGCAACAGAAGAAGGCTACGAATCATTTATCATCCCTGATGATGTAGGTGGACGTTATTCAGTCTTAACAGCAGTGGGTCTATTGCCAATCGCTGTGAGCGGTGCAGACATTGATCAGATGATGGAAGGTGCGGCAAAAGCAAGCGAAGACTTCGCTTCATCTGAGCTTTCTGAGAATGCGGCATACCAATATGCTGTCGTCCGTAATGTCCTTTACAATAAAGGCAGAACGATTGAAATGCTGATTAACTATGAGCCAGGATTGCAATACTTTGCAGAATGGTGGAAACAATTATTCGGTGAAAGTGAAGGGAAAGATGAAAAAGGAATCTACCCTTCATCTGCGAACTTCTCAACAGATCTTCATTCACTTGGTCAATATGTTCAAGAAGGAAGAAGAGACTTGTTTGAAACAATCGTTAATGTAGACAAGCCTCGTCATGAGCTTGTCATCGAAGCAGAAGAACAAGACCTTGATGGCTTGAACTATCTAGCAGGAAAAACGGTTGATTTCGTTAATAAAAAAGCATTTGAAGGAACGATGCTTGCTCATACAGATGGAAAAGTACCGAATTTGATCGTTACAATTCCTGAGATGGATGCTTATACATTCGGATATCTCGTTTACTTCTTTGAGAAAGCATGCGCGATGTCTGGATATCTACTAGGCGTCAATCCATTTGACCAGCCTGGCGTAGAAGCTTATAAAGTGAATATGTTTGCTTTATTAGGAAAACCAGGCTTCGAAGAGAAAAAAGCCGAGCTTGAAAGCCGCCTGAAACAATCGTAAGAATGAAAAGCACACCTTTTAGCGTGATAGAAACCCTTTGAAGTCTAGGAAGGGCGAGCACTGGCGCGGAGCGAATTTAACATTCGTGAGCACCAAGCGCGCAGACCTGACAACGAATGCAAGGGTTTGTCTACACGCTGAGCACACCTTTGAAGGGTGTGCCTTTTTTATTTTCGCACGGTTCCTGTGCAAGCCTCCTTACGCTCTGTACATAGAATAATGAGTAGAGGAGGGTGAAACATGAGAACGAATCATATTTACATTCACGATATTTCTGGCCAGGCAATCGTCAACTTTGGCAATGTCGGACGCATTTGTCCTATGAGTGCTACGAAGGAAACATCAGGGTCCGGCAGTGCGAACGAGACGAATCAATCATCCAATCAAAGCTTATTTGATGCCACTTTTTCAAACAATGTACAAATCACGAGAGATAGATGTATGAATTCCTCTCTTTAACGAAACCTATTAGACAAAAAGGAGGGTTTCGTATGATTCATGTACCATCCAGGCTGACTGGTGAAAGCTTTTCACTTTACCATTTAGAAGAGACGATGAAGCCGCTCGGCTATGTCATTAATGGTAACTGGGATTACGATCACGGATACTTTGATTATAAAATTGATAATCGTGATGGCTATACCTTTCTCAGAGTTCCTTTTACAGCCGAAAAGGGCCAGTTGGATCAGCCAGGCGTTGTGGTGAAACTGGGAGATCCATTTCTCTTAAAGCATGTCTATCAAGATAAGTTAGATGATCATGCGATGGTTGGAAATGTGGGAGCATCCTTTAACCAATTCCAAGAACCAAAAGAGAAAGATGGAGATGTATCAAAAGCTTATACTGAGATTGGCTTTTCGCTCGTCAAGGAATTAGAAGACGCACTGCTTTAAAGGCTGATCAGTTCATCCTCAGGATGAAGCTCATAATCAAAGGGAGGATTCATCATGGGTCCTTCTTTTTTTTGTACACCGACAATGATCACATGATGCTCTAAAAAATGATGGAGCGCTGTTAAGAATGTTTCTCCGGCTAACGAAGCTGGAACCGGTATGATGGTGATCTGTTTATGCAAGGTCATATGACGTTTTTTCTTTAACGCTTTGAACTGTTCCTTTAAAAGAAAATGCTCGACCATTAAATGATTGACTGCATCAGAGGTATGAATGACTTGATTGGCGCCAGCCCGCTCGGCATTTTTCACGTAACGATCTGTTAAAATTTCAATTAAACAGTAGAGTGAAGGGTTTAATCCTTTTGCTGCAAGTAATGTTAAAACACTCTGCATATCAGCTGTCACCTCATTCTCATGCTGATCTGCGGTAATCATCAGTGCATCTGCACCTGAAATATTGGCTTTGCGAAGTGTGCCATCTTCGGTGCCATGCCCTTTAATAAAATGAACATTCTCTAGAAGCGGCCCTTCCTTCAAGGAATCATCAATTAGCACAATCGGCATAGCTGGATCAATCGTTTGAAACGATTGAAGCAGTTTGTTCGTTTTTTCATTCCAACCGACGATAATGAGATGTCCTTTTCCTTTAAACGCGACCTTCCCTTCTACATAATGGTGCTGCTTGCTGAACACAGCGGCAGCGAGTGTGGCAAAATAAGCCGTGACAAAGCTTGCCCCGATCAGAATCAGCGCCATACCTGCGATTTGTCCGGGAATGGTTTGCGGTACAAAATCACCATAGCCGACCGTCGCGACTGTAATGAGAGCCCACCAGATCCCATCAAAGATCGTATGATACTGCTTCGGTTCAAGCAAGACGATTAATTGTCCAAAAAAAAGAAGCAAGAAACAGATGATGATGGCAATTCGAAGATAGAGAGGCCACCTTAGCCAAGCAATAAAGATACGGTTTGATTTCATTGGACTCTTCCTTTCAGGAGACTGCTAATGTCAGTATGCCCGATTGAGGAAACATTTTTTCATCTTCGTCATGTAGATCCCATATCTTAAAATAAGAGAGAAGAAGGAGGGAATGCGAATGTCGTTCGTTCAAAAGACCGTACTTCTTTTTATCGGCGCTCACTTTTTATCATCAGCTATGATCTTACTTGTGTTTGACTTAAATGCGGTGAATCATTTTATGAATGATTTTTCATGGCTGCACTTTTTTCAAAACCTATACGGAACGGTGACCTTTTATACAGCATGTTTAGGTGTGTTCTTCTTTTTCATTGGCGTGGTGATCCCCCTTAAAAAGACCTAGTGCTTTTTTCTGTACACGTTACATAAAAGTCATTAAAATTGTAAATAAATATATAAAATAAAAAGGAAGCTGATGAGCATGCTGTTTTTTTATTTTTTAACTTTTGCCGCATTGGGATTATCATTTTGGGCACAATTTAAAGTAAAGAATAATTTTGAAAAATATTCAAAGGTTGAAGCATCCAGTATGAAAACAGGTGCGGAAACCGCTCGACATATTTTAGATCGCAACGGGTTATACGACGTGCCTGTTGAACCGGTAAGAGGAACTTTGACTGATCATTACGACCCGACGCAGCGTGTGGTTCGCTTATCTGAACCTGTGTACTATGGCCATTCCATTTCGGCCATTTCAGTCGCATCACACGAGGTTGGACATGCCTTGCAGCATCAGGAATCCTATGGTGCGCTTGTCTTGAGACATAAGATTTTTCCTGTCGTGAACTTTGCATCTGGCGTTGCCCCGCTTCTTTTCCTTGGTGGAATCTTACTTGGCAGCCTTAACTTAATCGGGCTTGGGATCATTTTGTTCTCAGCGGCTGTGTTCTTTCAGCTTGTGACATTGCCTGTCGAGTTTAATGCAAGTTCTCGTGCGAAAGATATCATTGTTTCAGAAGGAATCATTAGAAGCAGTGAAGAAAGAGGCGTGAACAAGGTGTTAAATGCTGCCGCTCTTACGTACGTCGCAGCAGCCCTTGTCTCCTTGTTTGAATTGCTCCGTTTTGTAATGATCTTCCTAAATGGCCGTAATGATTAATTGATGCCAGAGGAGGTGAGCCCTTACCGTTGTTAGGTAAGGGTTTTTTTGTATATTTTAAACGTATTTTTAGTCATATTACTCATTGCTGCGACAGCGTTTTTTGTTGTCACTGAATTTGCGATTGTGAAAATTAGAGGCTCTAAAATCAATCAGCTGATTGAAAGCGGTGATAAGAGAGCCATTCACGTACAAAAGCTCATATCAAATCTCGATGAATATTTATCCGCCTGTCAACTCGGTATTACCATTACCGCTTTAGGCTTAGGGTGGCTGGGCGAGCCGACGGTGGAGCATTTTCTGCATCCACTGTTTGAGGAGTTGGGGCTTCATTCCGCATTAACCGACATCCTATCGTTTATCATCGCATTTGTGATCATTACGTTTTTACATGTCGTTGTGGGAGAACTGGCGCCTAAAACGATTGCCATTCAAAAGGCAGAGGCGGTCAGCCTTGTGACAGCAAAGCCACTCATCTTTTTCTATAAAGTCATGTACCCGTTTATTAAAGCATTAAATGGATCTGCGCGAGGCATTGTGAAATTATTCGGTTTTCATTCTGTCAAAGAACATGAAGTGGCGATCAGTGAGGAAGAATTGCGTCTCATTTTATCTGAAAGCTATGAAAAGGGTGAGATTAACCAGTCTGAGTACAAATATGTGAATAAAATTTTTGAATTTGATAACCGAGTGGCGAGAGAGATCATGATTCCTCGTACAGAAATTTCAGCCATAGAGATTGAACAGACGCTTGAAGACGTGACACATTATATGTTGAACGAAAGATACACACGCTACCCCGTCATTAAAGAAGACAAAGATCATGTGATTGGTGTCATCAATAGCAAAGATGTGTTTAAGGCGAGCTTTTTAAATCAAGATGTGACGATTGAAGACTTAATGCGTCCAGTGATTCGGGTGATTGAAAGTACGCCTGTTCAAGAATTGCTCATTTTGATGCAAAAGGAGCGAATTCATATGTCAGTGCTCGTAGACGAATATGGAGGAACAGCCGGACTTGTCACAGTAGAGGACATATTAGAGGAAATCGTGGGCGAAATTCGAGATGAATATGATCAGGATGAAACACCTCATATCGTCAAAAAAGGTGACTTCCACTATGTAATGGATGGGAAAGCCTTGATTGATGAAGTAAATGATTTATTGGATTTAGCCATTGAGAATGATGATGTTGATACAATTGCTGGCTGGATGATGACACATAAATTTGATATTGAGATTGGAGATACGATTGAAGCAGAAGGCTGTGAATTTACCATCATAGATGCAGAAGACCATCATATTCGGACCATTGACATCAAAAAGGTCCACTTTTCCTAAAAACCTCGTAACACTTGACGAGGTTTTTTTACTTGGTAAACTTTAGGTGAGATAATGCCTTCTACCGATAAACAGTGATTGACTTCACATAAAAAGGGTATGGTTTGATAGAAATGACAAAAAGGAGCCTCTCATATGAAAAAAATTAATGTACAAACAAATAGACGCGATGAGATGATCGACGTGACGAATGAGGTCCATCAATATATCAAGGAAACAGGTATTCAAAACGGAACCGTCATTGTCTACTGTCCTCATACGACAGCAGGGATGACCATTAATGAAAATGCGGACCCAGATGTGAAACGAGATATGCTCCGCCGGCTTGACGAAGTCTTTCCGTGGGAACATCCGAAGGACCGCCATATGGAAGGAAATACAGCCGCACATATGAAAGCAAGCTTTATGGGTGCTACGCAGCATATTCTCATTAATCATGGTGATCCTGTCCTTGGCACATGGCAGGGAATTTATTTCTGTGAGTTTGACGGGCCGAGACATCGCCATTTTTATATACAGGTATCATCAAACGAGTAAGAGATGGGGGAAATAAATGGGGGATATCACGAAATTACTGCAAATCAAATATGGTATTATTCAAGCGCCAATGGCAGGAGGTGCCGTGACACCTCAGCTGGCAGCCGCTGTTTCGCAATGCGGAGGACTTGGCAGTTTGGCAAGTGGATATGTGCAGCCTGACCATTTGAGGCAGCAGATCAGACAGGTCAAACAACTGACAACTCGCCTGTTTCAGGTCAATGTATTTGTACCAGAGCCAATTCCTGAAGTCAAAAAAGAGGATGTGGCATTTTGGGAGAAGAGACTGCCAGCACGACCAGTAGCCGATAGACTGCCGAGCGAAGAGGAATTGTGGAATGATTTTGAACAGAAAATCAACATTCTTTTGGATGAGGACGTACCGGTCGTTTCCTTTACCTTCGCTTGTCCAAACGAACAAACGATACATCGCTTTAAACAAAAGGGGATCTTTTTAATTGGAACCGCCACAACAAAAGAGGAAGCACTGCTTTTAGAGGAAAAAGGGATGGATGCCATTGTTCTGCAAGGAAGTGAAGCAGGGGGTCACCGAGGTACCTTTTTACCTGCAAAAGGAGATGCCCTGATGGGACTCTTTAGCCTGATCTCTGACGTCAAGCCGCTTTGTCATGTGCCATTGATCGCCGCAGGCGGGATTACAGATCGAGCAGGTGTGGAAGCCGCTCTAGCGCTTGGAGCGGATGCGGTGCAAATCGGCACACGATTTTTAGCCAGTCAGGAAAGTGCTGCGGCAGACATATACAAAAAGGCGATTTTACAGGCAGCAAGCAGTGAAACAAAGATCACGAAGCTTTTTTCTGGAAAAAGAGCAAGAGGTATTGTGAATCAGTGGATGGAGGAAGAAAGACAGAATGAAGATAGGGTTCTTCCTTATCCGGTTCAGCATGTATGGACGACACCGATGCGAAAAGCAGCAGCTGCTGCGGGAAACCCTGATCAAATGGCTCTTTGGGCAGGACAGGGCGTTGGCCGTATTCACTCGATTTTAACCGTTGAGGAGATCATGCATGAACTGACGCACATATAAAATCATGTTGGGTGGTGTGAAAGGGTGGACATCTTAAAACATTCATACCGAAAAAAAGGACAAATTGAATTTTGGTTTGATGAATTTCCGCACTCTCCTGCCGTCCTTACGCCCATTCGTCATTACTATTTTGTTCGTTATGTAAAATGGAGCCGGCATGATCCGCCGGTCACAAGTAAAGACTTAGAAAAAATGGAGATCCTTGCGAACACGATGCTTGGCACGCTGCAAGATTATCGAAAGCGCAAGGCATATAAAAGCCCCTTGTCATAACCACTAGACAAGAGGCTTTTTTTAGCTGCCGAACATTTGCCTGAGATAAATCACATCCATCCGGGTGGTCTGCGGCAATAGATAAGCAGATTGAACAGCACCTGGCCGCCTTCTCTTATTCAATTTGTCGATAATTTCTGCCGCTGTTAAAATCCCAAGTCCATGTCCGTAATATTGATCTTCTCCTAAGTAAATCACATTTTCCCCGCGCCACTGTGACTGCTGATAGCTAAATTCTGGATTCTCGAAATATAAGCAATCCCCATAGATAAAGTCATTCCCGCGCTCTGTATAAATCGACAATGTATCATAATGCCAGTCATACAGAGTTAGACTGCGAAGCCTTCGGTTAAACTTCTCGTCTCCTACCGTTTGCAAGACGCCCATATAAAACACGATGACAATGGCGGTGGCACATTCAAATGCATATTGTGAGCCATTTTCAAAAATGTCTTTAATGCCTCTAGATGGTTCGACTTGATAGCGCAGCTCTAGTGCTCCTGCTTCAGATACGCGCCAAAAGGCGTCATTTGCACGAGACCTTTGAAAGATGGCAAATGAGGCACCACTTTTATGCAAATCTCTTGCAGCATTCATAATGTTCGATCTCAATGTAACCTCAAATAACAAATCAGATGCTTGCCTATAGCGGAACGTATCATTTGAGGCTTGTAACTGCATCAAAATGATCCGCTTTTGTCCCTCTAGCTGAAATGAAGCCAGCTGCTCATTTGTCACTGGCTGTCCTGAAAGGATAATCATATGAAAAGCGCCCCCTTTTGTATTAGCGTATGCAGGGTGCTTGGGCAAGGAATCAATTTGTGTAAATAAACAAAAAAGCATCCTTTTTATTTGAAAAACATGAAAATAATATGAAGCTGTCCGATATATAACATATCGTTTAAAAGGAGGAAAAACATGAAAAATGCAATAAAATGGTTGAAAAAACCATCGATTTCTAAGAGACTGATTATTTCATTCACTCTCGTCCTTGTCTTGCCAATTATTACACTCAGTACGATTTCATATCAGATTGCCAAAGAAGAATTGGATCATGAAATCATGTACGGAGCAAAAGCAAGAGTCAATGAACTGAATGACATGATCCAGCAAAAGCTGATGAATAAGGAAAGCGCAGTAAAACTCTTTACTGAAACAGCTACTGCTGCAGACTTTAAAAAGAACAACCAGGACAAGCTGTATGAGCATTTTGAGATATACAGCAAAATCAATGAAGATGATGTGGTTGGGTTTTATGCAGCAAGTAAAAAGCGTGACTTCATTCAGTTTCCTAAAGTAGATATGCCAAAAGGCTATGATCCAACAACGCGCGATTGGTATCAATTGGCTATGCAGGATGATAGTGGTAATCCAGTTGTCACCAATCCATACATTTCTGCCACAACAAACGGCATGGTTGTCACGATTGCCCAGCGCCTGAAGGACGGGGCGGGAGTGATCGGAATCGACATTGATGTGCAAGACATTGTCGATAAAATAAAAGAGATTAAAATTGGACGAGAAGGATACCCAATTATTGCGAATAAAAACAAGCAAATTGTGGCCCATCTAGAAGAAAAATCAGGATCTAAGGTTACTGAAAATATTTCATCTATCCTTTACAGCGGAAAAGAAGGAACATCAACTTATGAGAATAAAGGAGAACAAAAACGCCTCGTTTTTGTGACAAATGATTTAACAGGTTGGAAAATTGCTGGAACGATGTTTGTATCAGAAACAGAAGAAGCAGCACAGCCAGTTTGGAATTCTGCCATTATTCTTTTAATTTCTTCTTTTATCCTTGGCGGTATTGCGATCTTCTTTATCGTTCGCTCCATCACAATTGGACTTCGAAAGCTTGTTGATTTCTCAGAAAAGGTGAGTGATGGTGATTTAACCGAAACCCTTGAAACCAAATCGAAGGATGAAATTGGAGATCTCACAAGAAGCTTTAGCAAAATGAGTGAATCCCTTCGTGACGTCATTCGAGCGGTACAGCAATCTGTCGACAATGTGGCTTCCGCTTCCGAGGAGCTGACGGCAAGTGCCAGCCAAACAAGTCAAGCAACTGAGCATATCACGATGTCGATTGAACAATTTTCAAATGGAAATGAAGCACAAAACGAGAAAGTCGAATCTAGTACGAATCAGCTTGTGGCAATGAATGAAGGATTACAAGGCATGTCACAAACGTCATCAGAAGTGGCTACTGTCTCACTTCAATCGACAGAGGCAGCTGGTCAAGGCGGCCGAATAGTTGAAAGCACAGCGAGCCAAATGAAACATATTGATACATCTGTACAAGAAGCAGAACAAGTCATGAAGCAATTAGAATATAAGTCTAAAGATATTACGAGCATTTTAAATGTCATTAACGGCATTGCAGATCAAACGAATCTTCTTGCGTTAAATGCAGCCATCGAAGCAGCAAGAGCAGGCGAATCAGGACGCGGCTTCTCTGTCGTGGCAGAAGAAGTGAGAAAATTAGCTGTCCAATCGGCAGACTCAGCGAAAGAAATAGAAAAGCTCATTCAAGAAATTGTGTTAGAAATTGCTAAATCTCAAGATATGTTCAAAACGGTCAATCGAGAAGTACATGCAGGACTTGGTATGACAGAAGAAGCAAAAGAAAGCTTCCAGAACATTTATGAGGCGGCAGAAGGAATGTCGAAAAAACTGACGCAATTAAACGATACAGCCATTGATCTATCGAGCGGTTCGAAGCTAGTTTCACAAGCTATGCAGGAGATGCGTCAAGTCTCTAGAGAAAGTGCTGCAAACATTCAGGACATTGCGGCTTCTGCTGAAGAGCAACTGGCATCTATGGAAGAAATATCATCTTCTTCAGTGACACTTTCTAACATGGCAGAGGAACTAAAAGAGCTCACAAGTCAATTTAAAATTGATTAAATAATGATGAAAAAATACCCAGAATTGTCTGGGTATTTTTTTTATATTTTAAACATCGTTTTCAGCCTGTAAAAATAAACCTTTCATCCGATAATAACTTTAGAGAAGTAAAGGGGGAAAGAGAAAATGGGGAAAATGATTCAATGGTTAAAAAAACCATCCATTTCAAAAAAATTAATTATTGCCTTTTTGGTAGTCCTTATCCTGCCAACCACTGCACTGACAATTAGTGCGTTTTTTACATCAAAGACAGAGCTAGACAAACAGATTATGGGCAGTGCGATGAGTCAAGTCAATGCATTTGATACTTTAATCAATGAGAATATAGGAAACAAAGCAGATGCTGTGGCTCTGTTTACAGACTCACTCAAAGCGTCTAATCTTCAAGAAAAAAATAGAAATGCGACCATCAAAGAATTGCAGCAATTTGGAAAAATTAATGAAAAAGATGTTTCTGCTATCTATGCAGGCTCCGAAAAGGGATTGTTTATGCAATATCCAGTTCAAAAGATGCCTGATGGCTACGATCCAAGAGAGCGTCCATGGTATCAAGAAGCGCTCAATGCAGAGAACGGTAAACAAGTCATCACAAAACCATACGTAGCAGCCTCCACAGGCAAAATGGTCATCACGATTACTCAAAAAATGAAAGATGGGTCAGGTGTTATTGGACTTGATATGGAAATTGACACCCTGATTCAAAAGTTAAAAGAAATCAAAATTGGGCAAAAAGGCTATGCCTTCATCATGGAGAAAGATAAAACAGTTTTAGCAGATCCGACCCAAAAGCCAGGAAGTCAGGTCAATGAGAATCTAGCAAATATTATTTATCAAAACAAAGAAGGAAACGGCAGCTACACACTCAAAGGAATAGATAAAAAGGTTGCGTATGTGACCAACGAATTAACCGGCTGGAAAATCGGTGGAACGATGCTCGTATCAGAAGTAGAAGATGCAGCAAAGCCCGTTTTCAATACAGCCCTTATTGTGTTCAGTGTGACACTTATCGTAGCAGGTACCCTCATCTTCTTTATCGTCCGCTCTATATCTAAAAGATTATCCAACCTTGCCCGCTTCTCGAAAAAAGTCAGCGAAGGTGATTTGCGCGATAAGCTTCAGATCCAATCAGATGACGAAATTGGCCAAGTTGGGAAAGGCTTTAATACAATGATTGACTCATTAAGAACCCTCATTGGTGCCGTCCAAACCTCAGTCGAAAATGTCGCTTCTTCATCAGAAGAACTGACCGCCAGCGCAGGGCAAACAAGTAAAGCAACAGAGCATATTACACTAGCCATTGAACAATTTTCCAATGGAAATGAAAGTCAAAATGACAAAGTCGAATCCAGCTCAGAAGAGTTAGATGAAATGAACCGTGGCCTTCAGCACATGAATGAGTCGGCTGAATCCATTACTGCTTCATCGATCAAATCAACAGATATCGCAGGGGAAGGCGGACAGCTTGTCGAAAAAACCGCTTCTCAAATGAATGTCATTGATCAGTCCGTGAAAAAAGCAGAGAATGTCATCAGCGCTCTTGAAAGTAAATCAAAAGACATTACACAAATTCTAGGTGTCATCAATGGTATCGCCGACCAAACGAATCTACTTGCGCTAAATGCAGCAATTGAGGCAGCAAGAGCTGGGGAATCTGGCAGAGGCTTCTCCGTTGTAGCAGAAGAAGTAAGAAAACTGGCTGTTCAATCAGCCAATTCGGCGAAAGAAATCGAGAATTTGATTAAAGAAATCGTTCAAGACATCGATGTATCACAGGAAGTATTCACTGCAGTGAATCGAGAAGTTCAATCAGGCCTAAGCTTCACTGAACAAACAAGAGTCAGCTTCCACAATATTTTCGAAATGACAAAGGAAATTTCTGACCAGCTTCAAACCATGAATCAAACAGTTGTCCAGCTTTCAAATGGCTCTGCACATGTGTCAGAGGCTGTCCGTGAGATTGCAGACGTCTCACGTGAAAGCTCCGCAAACATTCAAGACATTGCGGCTTCAGCGGAAGAACAGCTCGCATCTATGGAAGAAATCAGCTCCTCCTCTGCTACGCTTTCATCAATGGCAGAAGAATTGCGTGATTTGATCAGCAAATTTAAAGTCGAATAGACAAAAAGAAAAGAGCCCTTCAGTTAAAGGGCTCTTTTTCAATCGAATAAATCAAAAGAAATAGGTAAATTTACTCATTTTAATTAGATTTCGAACATTACCCCTTGAAAAATAATTCATATTACCTAAGAATAGAAGGGAAATACCACAAATCATAATTCAAAAGGAGTAGAGTCATGAAAAAAATCAACTTTTTTAAGCATTTTACAATGTCCAAGAAATTAATTACTGCATTCTTAGCGATTCTCCTAGTGCCAATTCTCGTATTGGCAGCATTTTCTTATGAAGTGGCATCAAAGTCTCTCAATAATGAGATTATGTCTAGTGCTGCAAATGGTGTTCAGCAATTAAACGAACTCATTAATAAAGATGTACAGCCTAAAATTGATATCGTTTCTTATTTATCGAAATCGGTGAAAAAGAGTGAATTGACTTCTAAAAATAAGGATTTACTCAAGGTGAAATTAAAGCAATTATCGGAAACAGACGAAGATGTTGTGGAAGTATTCATTGCAGATCAAAATGGTAAACTAACCGAATATTCCGAGATTCATAAAGGGAGTGAAGCGAGTGCAAAAAACGAACCGTGGTTTCAACAATCGATGAGAGATGAGAAACTCATCATTTCAGATCCTTTTGCCGACAAGTCATCAGATGACCTGCTCATCAGAATATCAGAACAGCTAGCAGATGGTTCTGGTGTGATTGGAATCAATGTGCGCTTGAACACGATCGTGAAAGATACAAACAGCATCAAAATAGGCAAAGAAGGCTATGCGTTTGTCGCGACTTCAGATCAGCATTATATTGCCCATAAAACAGACAAGCCTGGGGCGAAATTGACAGGTGATTTCATCACGAAATTGTATGCTAAAAAACAAGGCAGTTTCAAATATGAATACAATGGACAGCCGAAGCAAATGTTCTTTGACACAAATGAAGCAACAGGCTGGAAGCTTGCTGGAACCATGTATGTGGACGAAGTCAAAGAAGCTGCACAGCCAGTGCTCGACTTAACAATGATCATACTGGCAGTTGCGATTGCCATAGGCGGAATCGCGATTTATTTTATTATTAAATCGATCCGAAAGCCACTGATAGCGCTCTCTGAATCGGCTGAGAAAATCAGTCAGGGTGATCTGACCCAGCACATTGAAGTTCGTACGCACGATGAAATCGGCAAGCTTGCGCAGAGCTTTAACGAGATGTCAGCTAAGCTGAAACAAGTCATTCAAGCTGTTCAAAATTCCATCGAAAATGTGGCCGCCTCTTCTGAAGAATTAACAGCAAGTGCGGGACAGACCGCTCAAGCGACTGAGCATATCACATCATCTATTGAACAGTTCTCAAACAGCAATGAACATCAAAATGATATGATCGAAAAAAGCTCAGTCCAGTTGAACGAAATGGATCGCAGCTTATCCCATATGGTCGATACGACCTCTCATATGATGGAATCGTCGATTGATTCGAGCAAAACGGCTCAGGCCGGTGGAGAACTTGTTCAAAAAACAGCAGGGCAAATGCAAACCATCGAGCAGGCAGTGAAAGAAGCAGAGCTTGTGATTCAAGGCTTAGAGCAGAAATCAAAAGATATTACGAACATTCTGGGTGTCATTAACGGCATTGCCGACCAGACCAATCTCCTAGCTTTAAATGCTGCGATAGAAGCCGCTCGGGCAGGAGAAGCAGGCAGAGGTTTCTCTGTTGTTGCAGAAGAAGTTCGTAAGCTGGCAGAGCAATCCGGAAGCTCTTCAAAGGAAATTGAAAGCTTGACGAACGAGATTGTAGAGGAAATTAAAAAATCACAGAACATGTTTAAACAAGTAGCAGGTGAAGTACAATCTGGATTAGACATTACAGATGAAACGAAAATCAGCTTTGAGAAAATTACCGATAAAACATCAGAAATGACAGAACAAATGAAACAAATGAACGGAACGGCTAAAGAACTCTCGCATGGCTCAAATGATATTTCACATGCGGTGAATCAAATTAAAGAGCTTTCACGAGAAAGCTCCGCAGGCTTCCAAGATATCGCAGCATCCGCAGAAGAACAGCTGGCATCTATGGAAGAGATCAGTTCCTCCTCTGCTACGTTATCTCAGATGGCAGAAGAGCTAAGAGAGCTCATTAAACAATTTAAAATATAAGAATATAGGGAAGCACCTGACGTTTTGGCGTCAGGTGTTTTTTCCATTCAATACATATAATTTGGGTATTTTGGTCTTATTTAGACTTTAATAAGTTAAAAAAGTAAAGAACATAGTAGTACTTCCGATATATATACTATCTTACTAAAAGGAGTTTTCTTTTTTATGAAATTCATACAGTATTTCAGGAAGCCATCTATTTCAAAAAAGCTCGTATTCTCTTTCTTATTTATTCTCTTATGCCCAATCATTGTGTTGGCATTCTCTTCATATCATACGGCGAGTACTTCTTTGAATGATCAAATTATGCAAAGTGCAAAGGAGAACGTCGAGCAGCTAGATAAAAATATTACGAAGGTTGTGAAAGTGAAAACAGACGCAGCCGATTTCTTTAGCAAATGGATCACGGAGAAAAAGCTTAAGCAAAAAGGCACGACAGATATTCAAGGACGGTTTGAGCAGTTCATGAGTATGAATGATGACACAGAAGGCATTTTTGTCGCTTCAAGTGATGGCAAAGTGTTTTCAAGATATCCTAATAAAAAAATGCCTGCTGACTATGTCGCAACGGAGCGGGATTGGTATAAAGACGGCTGGGAGAAAAACGGAGAGCTGTCTGTTTCAGCACCGTATCCAACAGCTTCCACAGGTACGCTTGTGGTCACCATCTCTAAAAAGTTAGAAGACGGATCAGGAGTCATTGCAATGAACCTAGACATTGCGAATCTAGTAAAAGAATCAAATAGCATAAACATTGGGAAACAAGGCTATGCCTTTATCGGAAGTCCGGATCGTACCTTTGTTGCCCATCCTACGAAAAAAGCGGGAACAAAATTATCTGGTGAATGGCTAGAAAAGCTTTATTCACAAGATGAAGGTTCTATGAGTTATATGTTTGAAGGAAAAGAAAAGCAAATGGAATTCACCACAAACAAAGCGACTGGCTGGAAAATTGTCGGTACGATGTTTGTGACAGAAGTAGAAGAAGCTGCACAGCCAGTCTTTAACATGGCCGCTATCATTTTAGCTGGCGCGCTCATCATTGGCGGGATTCTGATCTTCTTGATCATCCGTTCCATTACAAAACCACTATCTATACTTGTCTCTTCTTCAAAGAAAATCAGTGAGGGAGATTTAACAGAAAAAATTGATGTCCGGTCAAAAGATGAAATTGGACAGCTAGGCACAAGCTTTAATGAAATGAGTGAATCATTAAGAGATGTCATCCAAGCTGTACAAACATCTGTAGAAAACGTGGCTTCTTCATCTGAAGAACTGACAGCAAGCGCAGGTCAAACAACAAAAGCAACCGAACATATTACATCATCTATTGAAACATTCTCAAACGGCAACGAAAATCAAAGCGAAATGGTGGAGCAAAGTGCGGCTCATTTAAAACAAATGAATGAAGGTCTGAACGAGGTCGCAGAAACATCTGATGTCATCGCAGCATCATCTATTCAATCAAGAACAGTCGCGGAATCAGGCGGGCAGCTTGTGGAGCAAACCGTTGGCCAAATGAAGACGATCGACCATTCAGTGAAAGAAGCTGAAGGGGTGATCAACGGGCTAGAGCATAAATCAAAAGACATCACAAACATCCTAGGCGTGATTAACGGCATTGCGGATCAAACGAATTTACTTGCACTCAATGCAGCTATTGAAGCAGCACGTGCAGGTGAGTCAGGCAGAGGCTTCTCTGTTGTCGCAGAGGAAGTACGTAAACTTGCAGTTCAATCATCAGATTCAGCAAAAGAGATTGAAAAGCTTGTGAAAGAAATTGTATCTGAAATCGAAACATCTCAAAATATGTTTAAATCAGTGAATGAAGAAGTGAAGAATGGTCTTTCCATTACAGATCAAACGAAAGAAAGCTTCTCACAAATTAATCAGCAAACAGCGGAAATCGCTACAAGAATGAATGAAATGAATACAACAGTACGCGAGCTTTCAAGAGGATCTGAGCAAATTTCTAAAGCAGTGAATGAAATTGCAGATGTATCACGAGAGAGTTCAGCAAGCATCCAAGATATCGCTGCATCTGCTGAAGAGCAGCTTGCTTCTATGGAAGAGATTAGTTCTTCCTCTACGACTCTTTCCCAAATGGCGGAAGAATTACGTGATTTAATTAAAAAATTCAAGATCAGTGAATAAGATCAAGTGGTTCTCCTCAAGGGGAACCGCTTTTCTTTTTAAGCGGTCATCTCGTACAATAGAGGAAATTGAAAGAATAGGAGAGATGTTATGCGTTTATCAAATAAGAAGGTCATTGCGTTTGTCAGTAATGATTTTGAAGATTTAGAGCTATGGTATCCGGTTCTGCGTTTAAGAGAAGAAGGGGCAACTGTGCACCTTGTAGGAGAAAAAGCAAATCATGAGTACACTGGGAAGTATGGTGTGCCGGCTGTATCTGATGCAGATTTTTATTCCATTCAAGCGGATGAATATGATGCTGTGCTTGTCCCTGGAGGGTGGGCGCCAGATAAACTGCGCCGTTTTCCAGAAGTGTTAAATATCGTACGTTCATTTGATGAAAAGGCAAAACCAATCGGGCAAATTTGCCACGCTGGATGGGTATTGATTTCAGCAGGAATCCTGCAAGGAAAAAAAGTGACAAGTACACCTGGTATTAAAGATGATATGACAAATGCTGGAGCAGACTGGTTTGATGAAGCAGTCGTCACAGATGGTCACCTCGTCTCGAGCAGACGTCCACCGGATCTTCCTCCCTATGTGAAAGCATTTGCGGATGTATTAGCGGCAACATAAACTATTGATCCAAAATAAAAAAAGGGCGAACTTGCACATCATGTTCGCCCTTTGTTCATCATTTCATGCCCCATTCATTTTATCTATCGGCAGGAAACCTCACGCCCATTTGTTTTCTCGCCTCGTCCATGACGGACATGGTTTGAACAGATAAGGCAAATGTATTGACCGGAGACTGCCTCATTCCTTGCTGAATACACTCAATAAAATGACAGATTTCATAATACATGGCTGGCTGATCATCTTTGAGAGAGATGTCGGTATGGTGTCCTTGCCGATCATGGATCGTGATATGCGAAGGACGGTGGAATTGATCAATCACCATCGTCGCATCCTCTCCTTGAATTTCCGCAGATAAATGAGACGTTGAAATTTTAGAATGAAAAAGAAGTGCTTGATGCCCGTCATATTGCATAAGGACAGAGCCGCTCCCATCTACACCAGAAGAAAGCTTATAGCCTCTCGCGGTGATTTGATTCGGCAGACCAAATAAATAAAGCGCCGGGTAGACGAGATACACACCGATATCCATTAAAGAACCATTGGATAATTCAGGCTTAAAAGCATTTGGAATCTCGCCATTTCGGTAGGCATCGTATCTTGAGGAATATTTACAGTAATGAGCGACCACTTGCCGAATGGGTCCAAGCTGATCAAGATGCTGTTTGATTTGAAGGAAGTTGGGCAGAAATGTCGTTTTCATCGCTTCCATCAAACACACTTGATGTTTCTTCGCTGCAGCAATCATTTCTTCTACTTCTTTTCGGTGAGAGGCAAATGGTTTTTCGCATAATACGTGCTTTTGGTGCTCCATCATCAACATGGCCTGCTCTTTATGAAGGGCATTTGGACTCGCAATATACACGGCATCAAACGCATCACTTTCCGCCATTTGATGTAAGTTCGTAAAAACTGTATCAATACCGTATTTTTCGGCAAATGCCTGGCCTTTTTCAGCGGACCGTGAATAGACGGCTGTACATGTAAAATCAGCTACTCCTTCACCGGCCTGTAAGAATCGATCTGTAATCCAGTTCGTTCCGATGACAGCAAATCGAATCATGTCGTTCCCTCCTTCTACTTTCTCTGATTATACATCCTTTGAAAGCGTTTGTAAGAAAGAACATTCTTTTTATTGAAAAGCGGATGAAACCTTTATATAGGCTGATGCGTCTTACATAAAGGATATAAATGTACGAGAAGTGGGTAGTTTCTTCCTTCATTCGGGTAATACTCTGATAGAAGGGAGAGGAGGAAACGACCATGAAGCGCGTCCTGCATATAGGAAGTACATACGTCTTTGCGCTTTTATTCATAGCAGCCGGTATTTTTCATGTGATAGAGCCGAGTGGCTTTGCCCGTATGATGCCAGGCTGGCCATATCCATATGGTATGGTCTATGCGACGGCATGCCTAGAATGGCTACTGGCTGTCTTGCTGCTTTTGCCAAATGTCAGGATCTCAGCAGCAAAAATCATTGCTGTCTATCTTGTCCTCATTTTCCCTGCAAACTTATTTGCTGCACGAGAGGGAATTCCATTTCCAGGTCAAGAAAGCACACAGCAGTCTTTGCTATGGATAAGACTGATAGGACAGCCCATTCTGATTGTATGGGTGATGTCCATTGCGAAATGGGAAAAAAAGCTGAAACAATGACCACCATATCATGATCAGGTAGTGTACAATTTATTCATAAAATAGCCCGAGTTTGGAGGAACGATATGAATTCTATGCAAATGTGGAGCAGTCGATTTAGAAAATTTTTTCTTGATAACAAGTTTGTTCTCTTTTTACTCGTCCTGCTATTAATTGGATTGAATATCCTTGTTTTCATGAAAACATCCTTTATTTTCACACCGCTCATTGTACTCGTCAAAACCATCGCCTTACCGATTATTTTAACGGGGGTCGTGTATTATTTATTAAATCCAATTGTCAATTTGTTAGAGAAGTTTAGAGTCAAACGGATCTTTTCGATTTTGCTTTTATATATTGTCATTATTGGCATTATTACAGTGACGATTGTGTCTATTATTCCGTTTTTACAAGCGCAAATGATGAGTCTGTTTCATAACCTTCCGAAATATGTTGATACGGTAGAAGATCAGATTAGACAACTAACGGGAAGCAACTTCATTAATCAAGCGCAAAAAGCGATGAATTTTAACGTTTCTGAATTGGTGAGCAAAGCGTCAAGTCAAGCGACGAAAATTTTGGAAAGTACCTTTACCGGAGTGGGGACATTCCTAGGGGCGCTTACTGAAGTCATCATTTCAATCGTGACCGTTCCGTTCATTCTGTTTTATTTATTAAAAGACGGCAAAAAATTGCCTGACTATTTCCTGAAATTTATTCCGAATAAATTTAGAGAGCATACACATATCGTGCTTCACGAAATGAACCATCGCCTGAGCTCTTATATTCTCGGCCAGATCATTGTCAGCTTCTGTATCGGTTTTCTTCTCTTAATTGGATACATGATTATCGGGTTAGACTATGCCTTACTGCTGGCCATCATTGCTGCTTGTACAAGTATCGTGCCTTACCTTGGTCCAACGATTGCCATTACACCAGCGATTGTGATTGCCCTTGTCACGTCACCAATTATGCTGTTAAAATTGATCATTGTTTGGACGGTTGTCCAGCTGATTGAAGGGAAATTCATTTCTCCACAGGTCATGGGGAAAAATCTTCACATCCATCCAATCACCATCATTTTTGTTCTTTTAACAGCAGGTAAACTGTTCAGCGTGGTCGGCATCATTGTCGCTATTCCGACGTACGCCGTGCTGAAAGTCATCACGACTCACTTATTTGATTGGTTTAAAATGCGATCCAATTTGTATAAAGAAGAAAAGGTTTGATGTCATAATCTTTTTTTGAAAAAAATATAGTATCATAAAGACGAGCTTTCGAAATAGGAAGCTTGTCTTTATGTGGACATAGATGGTTGCCTGTTCAAAAGATCAGAATTGAAAGGAAAGAAAATCATGAATCTATGGGATTTATTCGTGGCACTGGTTTTAGGAATTGTCGAAGGATTAACAGAGTATGCACCTGTCTCGTCTACAGGTCACATGATCATTGTCGATGATCTTTGGTTAAAGTCAAAGGAAATCATTACGCCAGAGGCGGCAAACACATTTAAAGTCGTGATTCAGTTAGGCTCTATTTTAGCTGTCATGATTGTGTTCAAGGATCGAATTTTGAACTTGTTAGGCTTAAAGAAAAATATCACTGAAGAACAAAAGCGCAGCGGGCATAAACTGACCATTGCTCAAATTGCAGTAGGACTCGTCCCAGCCGTCATTTTAGGATTCTTATTTGAAGATTATATTGATAAATACTTGTTTGACGTGAGAACAGTTGCTGTCGGTTTGATTTTAGGCGCAGTGCTGATGCTTGTCGCTGACTGGATCAATAAACGTAAAACAGAAACAAGCTCTGTCGATAACATGACGTATAAACAGGCGCTTTATATCGGACTGTTTCAATGTTTGGCATTATGGCCAGGCTTCTCTCGCTCAGGTTCGACGATCGCAGGCGGGGTTATTCTTGGTTTGAATCACCGTGCGGCAGCTGACTTTACATTTATCATGGCGATGCCGATTATGGCGGGGGCAAGCTTGTTAACACTGGTGAAAAATGCCGAATATTTAACAACAGACATGCTGCCATTCTTTATCGTCGGCTTTGTGAGTGCATTTGTTGTGGCTCTCTTCGTTGTTCGATTCTTCCTAAAACTGATCAATAAAATCAAACTGGTGCCTTTTGCAATATATCGAATAATCCTAGGTGTGATTTTATTTATCCTATTCATGTAATGCTGAAAACTACTCTTATTAAAGAGTAGTTCAGCGTATAGACAAACCCTCGCATTCGTTGTCAGTCCTGCGTGCTGGTGCTCACGAATATCAAATTCGCTCCGCGCCAGTACTCGTCCTTCCTAGACTTCAAAGGTTTTCTATCACGCTGAAAAGAAGACAAAGGGCTAAAATAAAAATCGTTTTAGCCCTTTGTCAACAATCTGAACTACTCTTATTAAAGAGTAGTTTTTTGTTGTTTCAACTATTTTAAACAGTAAAATCATCCTCTTATTTGGTAGAAAAAGAAGTTTTTTCATAAATTAGTGTTTAAGAGATTGGAGAAGGGGTAGTACATAAACATACCAATTAAAGGAGGAGTTAGAAATAATGAGAAAAACAAGCAAATTCTTTGTTAGTTCTGTGATCGCTACGTCAATGGTTGCTGCCCCTCTATCTCTTACGACTTTTGGTCAAACGGCTGAAGCTGCAACGACAACAGGTGTTGATGGAAGTGTCTCTATTGATCCAGTAGCCATTGCCGATAAAATTGAACAAGCAGTAAAATCATCTCAAAATCGTGATGGATTCGTTAAAAATGCGGCGTACAGCGCCTTCTATGAAGCAGGTCAAAACTATAACGTCGTTGTCCAAAACTTAAGCCAAGACCATGACTTTAGCGGACTGAACAATGTGGTTTACTATGATAGTGTTGAATATGATGGTATTACGTTTGGTATTTGGGTATTTGAAGATGGGACGTTCGTCAATAATGGTGACGGGGGCTATATTAACTGGACATTTGTCGGCAGCTTTGACCGTGAGGAAGGAAGCGGCACTGTCGACTTCCATAAAAGATTCTAATCTTATAGTTAAAAGTCTGCCGATTCACCGGCAGACTTTTTTTATAACGCACATTCTTCTATGTCAAAACCTAAATCTTCAATGATATGATGATCTATTTGGACTTGCTGACCTTTTGTTGTTAAATAATCGCCTACGAAAATGGAATTTGCCGCATAAAGGGCAAGCGGCTGAAGCGTCCGTAAATTGAACTCTCTGCCTCCAGATACTCGAATTTCCTTGGTTGGATTGACAAACCTCATGAGTGCCAACACTTTCAATGCTTTGATCGGATGTGTTCGTTCTTGATGCTCAAGTGGTGTTCCTTCGATTGCATGAAGAAAGTTGACTGGAATGGAATCCGCATCAATGGCTCTGAGCGCAAAAGCCATTTCAACAATTTGCTGGTTGGTTTCACCCATTCCAATGATAACCCCTGAGCAAGGAGACATGCCTGACTGTTTGACCTCCTCAAGGGTCGACAAACGGTCATGATATGTATGAGTTGTCGTAATGTGAGCATGATGATCTTGATGTGTATTGATATTGTGATTGTACCGATGAACCCCTGCTTCCTTCAGCCGCTTTGCTTTTTCTTCATTTAATAACCCAAGACATGCACACACCTTCAAAGGCATGGTCTCAGTGATCTCTTTTACTGCTGCGGTCACCTCATCTAATTCTCTGTGAGAAGGTGCTCTTCCGCTCGCGACAATACAATAAGTCCCCGCTTTTCTCTTGAGCGCCTCACGCGCGCCAGCCACAATCGTTTTTTGATCAAGCATTGTATATCGTTCAACCGGTGCTTTTGAAATGATCGACTGTGAACAATAACCGCAGTTTTCAGGACAATAACCACTTTTTGCATTAAAAATCATATTTAATTTCACCTTATTTTGAAAAAAATGAAATCGTACTTGGTAGGCTGCATGCATGATAGATAATAATTCTCTATCGTCAGTTTCAAGAATATCTAGACCTTCTTGCAGCGTGATCCGTTCATTTTTCAGCGCTTTCTCTGCTATCGCTTCCCAAGACAAAGATTTGTGTTTTATCATCATCAGCCCCTCAATATGTTAACTTATCATAAATAAAAGTTAACATATTGGTTGGTCTATAGCAAGAATTGAATGTCTAGCTGGTTTTAGAGAATGATCACATTATTAAAGGCGATGATATGATGTCATCGCCTTAAGTTTAATAAATTTAAAAGTGTTTTAGTAGGTAATTGTATAGTTGTTAATTACAAGTTCACCATCTGAATTTAGATAAGATACTTTAACAAAGCCAGGTTTTAAATAGTAAATCCAAGTGAAATTTGGAGCAGTTTGTTTCAGTTCAACAGCATCTGTATCACCGGATAAAGTTATTTTACTGATTGGAATAGAAAAAGCATCAGACCATCCTACCTTAGCTTTACGGTCGATCGTAATCACTTTATTCATAATAGGAGCTTTTGCTATAACTGGTTCTTTTGGCTGTGCAGCTGCATGTGCACCTTCAGTTTGGAAGAACGTAAGAGCACCTAAAGCAGCTAAAGACAATGTACAAGCTTTCATTAATTTTTTCATCGGTAACACTCCTTTTTTTAGTATATACATATATTAATAATAATAGTATTATATGTCAATTAAAATATGTGAAAAAAAGAGTATTTATGGTGAAAATTGTCACATATTATTCATGAGCCTTCTCTTTTTTAGGGGAAAAAGAGGCATAAAAAAAAGCTGGGCGTATCCCAGCAATGTAAAGCTTTATGAAAAGAGATGCTCAATCGTCGTCTCGCTGTTTTGGCTGACGGCCTTTTTGCTTCTCTTTTTCTTTAATGTAGTGAATAAAATCGATGGTTTGTCTTCGTGCTTCTTCGGAAAAATCGGAGGCAGCCTTAAACGCAATTTGCAAATCAGGATCGTCTGCAAGGTCGCCATCAGTTCCGCCTTTGTCCTTACCTGTGAGAAGATAGTCCGTTGAAACTCCGTATAACTCGGCGATTTTCACAATCATTTCACCGTCGGGCTTTCTCAAGCCATATTCCCAATTTGCATAAGTGGACATCGCCTTTAATCCGAGTTTTTTAGCAACCGTTGACTTGCTCCATCCATGCTTCTCTCTTAATTCAGTTAAAATCTTCCCAGTCAAATTATCCATTGGAAACACCTTTTTTCATGTTATGAGTAAATTTTATCATGTATTACACGGAAAAGATAAATAATTACACAAAAAGAATAAAAAATGATTGACTTACTCGTTTTGTGTATATTATCATAATGAATATAACTTACACATATTGAGTAAGAGGTGAAAAGATGAAACTTGAAAATTTACGAGAAGAACGCATTTTACAAGGAAAAACACAAACCTATATGGCGAAAAAATTGGGGTATAAGTATACGAGCGGCTATGCAAATATAGAAATGGGCAGAACGAAGCCCAGCTTAGAAATAGCAAAGCATATTGCAGATTTGCTGAATAGGGGTGTTCAAGAGTTTTTTTTTGACCAAAAGTTACACGAAATGAGTAATTCTTTAAAGGAAGAGCACTTCTTTGAAAAGGGGAGACGAACAAAATGAATATTGAACATCCAATGGTAGCGCAGATGAATGACTTTGGATATCCAAAAAGCTATTGGTCATATGACATGACACGTTATGGGTATCAAGTCGAGATTGAAGAGAGTCTGGAGGGATTTGAAGAAGATGAAACATCAGATGACGTTTGATGCGAGAAAGGAAGCGCAGCTCTGTTTAGTCCAAGCTGGCGGCTGGATGACCTTTCATCACCAGAAACCGGTGTTTGTTTTTTCCACATCAGAAGACAAGCAAACATACATGACCCTCTTGGCGGAAAAGGTCGCTGAAGCAAAAAAGGAGGAATCAAGACGACATGAAACGATGGAAGAAAATCCTCACAATCCTCAAATGCTTGCTCAAAGCGAGTAAAAACGAACAAAACATCCGTCAGTGGGAAAAGGATGACGGGAGATCATAACATGATCATCCATTTCATCATTGAGACAGAGTTTTTGTTCACAAAAGATACATTGATAAAAAGAATACGAGCAGCTGCAAAAGCGCAATGCCCGCAGAAAATAAAAGACGCACTATCACTCGAGATTCGTTTATTTGACGACATGCCGCTTGACATAGCTGATTGTCAAATCAAGCGTACATACGCAGAGAAAGGTTTGATACGCCCAGTGAACGTCAGCATCTTTCAGCCACGACTACACCATATTCAAGAAGCACTTCATTCTATTGCGGATAGGGCCCCTCTACAGATCGTTGATTTAAGAGTTTCCCAGTTTTATAGTATGCGTCCAAGAATTGAAATCATTTTAAATACGATAGGTGATGGCACGAAGTCCTCACCAATTAAGGAGACAAGCATATGAACGAGCCAAAACAATTATTCATTCAAGAAAACCAGACATTTGTCGGTGAGATGGAAACAGGAAAAATTCAAGTCATCGTGTTAGATGGGAATGTAGGAACAGCTTATCAGATAGATGTACCTGAACATGGAAAAACCATTATCCAAACGGCAAAAGGTCATTTTGCAAGAGTAGATCACGAGATTGGTTTTAAAATCAGCTAGATCACTGAACAGATCACACAACATCATACGTCCAAGACGGAAAGCCTGCGGACACTGATCAAGACCCTATGAAAAGGGGACTGATTGGTGTCCGTTTTTTATTTTCTTAAAAAAGGGAGAGAGCCAATATGCAAGATTTACTCATTGAATACAAACGAGCATTAAAGGATGCTAGAAAACAATATGAACCATTTAAAGAAAAAGACGAACATCAGCTGTCCGTTCAAGACAACCATGATAAAAAAATGATCGCCAGTATGGTGAGCGATCTCGAATACGTAGTAGAGTGGCTTCAAATTGGAAGAGAGCCAGGCGCACGCAGAGGATTAGACAGACGTTCAGTCTATCAGCGCACCATTCTAGCAAATCCAGAAGTGTTAGAGGCTTTATCACATGAATATACAATCATCCAAGAAAATGAAAAAGAATTCAGTGAGCGGGACAAGAAACGAATTGATGAAGCCTTGTCCGTTTTAACGGACCGAGAAAAGGACGTATTTTTCATGCACACAACGCAAGGATTATCGTTTAGCGAGATTGCGATCATGCTGGATGTGAAGAAAGGAACTGTCCAAAAACATATGGAGAGAGCTCGGACAAAGATGGCCAAAAAAGTACAAGAACGCCTATTCGAAGTAGCTGAATAGGCGTTTTTTCTTTTACAAAATAAATGGAGCAACACTTGTCTTACAGTTGCCACCTATAGTTAGAAAGACCAAACAGATGTTTGCTAGCCCTACACAAATGATTCCTTCACAGGAAATCGTTCGAATTAAAAGGAGGCGGCAGGTGAATGTAAATGAAAGATAAACGGATAGAAGCCAAGCAAGATTATATGAAAGGGATGACGTACCAGCAAATTGCTGATCATTACAATGTCTCGATCCATACCGTGAAATCTTGGAAAAGACGATACGGATGGCAAAGGCAAAAAGGTTCGTCAAAGCAGGCACACTCGATCTTCAATCAGTTTCTTTCAGATGAAACAATTGAAATCATGGAGAAAATGGGCGGGCGTACATCGCTTGATTTAATCTGGGATCAAATTCAAATTCAATATGCTGCCATTATTCGGGCGCAGCGAATCATGTATGTGTCAGATCAAGATGACATGATCAAAGAGCTGAAAAAGGCAGCATACATGCCTTCTTCATTAGAAGAAACAGTAGAAGGCATTCAGCCAGAACAAGAAATCAGCACAGAAGAATATTCGTTTCAATTTTCATGGGATCGGCATGCCACCTTTTTAAATGCCCAATCCCGTGCAATGGGAGAGCTCAGGCGTCTCATTAAACAGTTTGAAGAGCTTGCACATGCGAAGGATGAACGAAGATTAAGGCTAAAGCAAATTGAACTGACCATCGAAAAAACAAAAAAAGCAGTGCGCGAAGAAAAAGAGGAAGATCTTCACATCATGATCAAGCGAAAAGAGGATAACTCATGACGCCATTGATTGAAAAAGAAGTCAATCCTCACTTTGAACACTTTCTATTCGATTGGAATCAAAAGTTTCAATTTTTAGTAGGCGGCTACGGCTCCTCGAAAAGCTATCACATTGCGTTAAAACTCATTTTAAAGCTGCTGGAAGAAAAACGGACAGCACTTGTCATTCGAGAAGTATATGATACGCACCGCGAATCAACATTTTCTCTCTTACAAGAGATCGTCAGCGATCTTGGCATCGATCATGTGGTGAAGTGCCGCAGTTCGCCGCTTGCCTTGACGTTTCGAAATGGCAGCAGCATCTTATTCAAAGGGCTGGACAAGCCTGAGAAATTGAAATCGATTAACAACATCTCGATGATTTGGATTGAGGAGTGTTCAGAGGTTTCTTATGAAGGCTTTAAAGAGCTGCTTGGAAGGCTGAGGCACCCGTCCTTACCGCTTTATATGATGTTATCGACCAATCCTGTTGGTCAAGATAATTGGACGTACAGACATTTCTTTCGAGATGAACAGTTGAAGCGATTTGTCCTAGATGACGAAACCTTATACAAAAAACGCACCGTTGTGATCAAGGATACGTACTATCATCACTCCACAGCGGAAGATAACCTATTTCTCCCTAAAAGCTATGTGGAGCAGCTGGATGAGCTGAAAGAATACGACCCAGACCTCTATCGAATTGCGAGGAAGGGCTATTTCGGCATCAACGGCACAAAGGTTTTTCCTCAATTTGAGGTGAGAAGCCATTCTGATGTATTAGAAGCCATTCAGCAGATTGACCGGCCGCTAAAACGAGCAGGCATGGATTTTGGATTTGTTGAATCATACAATGCGCTCATTCGATTAGCCGTCGACCATGAAAAAAAGTACTTATATATTTACTGGGAATATTACGACCGCGGGAAAACAGATGATGAAACAGCTGTTGACCTAAAAGAGTTCATTGAATCAAAGGAACTCATCAAAGCCGATGCAGCAGAGCCTAAAACCATTCACTATTTTCGGCAGCGTGGATTTCAAATGGTGGCAGCACATAAGTTCCAAGGCTCTCGTTTGCAGTATACGAAAAAGATCAAACGGTTTAAAAAAATCATTTGCTCTGATGCTTGTCCGTACACAATCTATGAACTTCAATCACTGACCTATAAGGCAGATAAGGATGGACGTTTAGAGGAAGATGCATTTCAAATCGATCCGCACACATTATCAGCGATCTGGTATGCGCTGGATGATTATGAAGTGACGGATTTGAAACAGACCGCCTCAGAGCGTGTCCGTCCAAACAGAGAGAGGAGGTCCATACAATGAAACAATTGAAAGCAACGATTATGAAGGCAAACATGTCTGATCATACAAAACAAATGTATGCAGATGAATTTTCCTATGAAAAAGATGACATTGTTCCCCCGCCTTACAACATCAATGAATTAAAAAGCATGGCAGAATATTCAACCATTCTTCAGCAATGTATTGATGCGTACAAAACGAATATTTTGGGTTTTGGGTTTGGGGTGGAATATGCCTTTGACTTTAATGCAGAAGGTGTAAAACCGGCAAAAAAGAAAGCCGCAGAAAAGGAATGGACAAGACTTGAAGAGTTTACGAAGTACATGAACTATGATGAGTCCGCTGATGTGATTCTTGGCTATGTCCTCGAAGACCGAGAGAAAACGGGCAATGGCTTTTTAGAGGTGCTGAGAGATGGACAAGGAAAGCCGGCCGGAATCGAGTATTTAGATGCGCTCCATATCCGCATTTGCAAGCTTAGTGAGCCAGTCGACGTTGAATTCAGTTACACAGAAAATGGCGAATTAAGAACAATGAATCGAAAGAAACGATTCCGCAAATATGTGCAGGTGATCAACGAAAAGAAAGTCTTCTTCAAGGAGTATGGTGATCCGCGCATTTTGCACTGTGAAACAGGCAAGTACGATGACACCACACCAGAGCCGCTTCGCGCAACAGAAGTAATTCATTTTAAAATTGGCAGCGGAACGTATGGGATTCCCCGCTGGATTGGCAACATCGTCAATATGTACGGAGCACGCAAGGCAGAGGAGCTGAACTATCTTTATTTTAAACAAGGACGGCATGTACCAGGTGCCATCATTGTCGAAAATGGGATGCTGTCAGAATCCTCTTATCAGCAGCTTCAAGATTATATGGACGATATTGAAGGATCTGATCATGCACATAAATTTCTATTGCTTGAAGTTGAAGGTCTGCCGACAGAAAAAGGGCTAACGGGAGAAGAAGATGTCTCAAATGTCAAAGTAAACTTCAAATCTCTAGCCGAGATCCTGCAAGAAGATGCGCTTTTTTTAGAATACGATGAAAAAACAAGAAACAAAATCCGCTCTGCGTTTCGCCTTCCGCCAATTTACACAGGTGAGTCTCAAGACTATAACAAAGCGACAGCAGATACAGCGCGTAAAACAACAGAAGAGCAAGTATTTCAGCCGGAACGGCATCTCATCACAGGAAAACTCAATACTCTTTTTCTGCCGGATCTTGAAATTTGGCATGTCCGTTTTCTATTAAATGGTCCTGATTTTAGAGACCCATTAGAGATTGCCAAAGTACTGACACCATTTATTCAGGCGGGGGCAGTGTCACCTAATGATTTGCGCGATTTAGCAGGAAGAATCCTCGGAAAAACGCTAGAGGAATGGCCTGAGGAACTGTATCACCGCCCTTTAGAAAGCCGCATGAAATCAGCTGAAGAAAAGCCTCAACCAGAGCCGGACCAGCTGACGAAATAAACAGAAGCGGGTGCGCTTTTTTGAAAGGGGGTGAACATATGCCAAGAGAACTAAAAAACGCTAAAATTACGCATGTTTCCTACGTGGACAAAGCAGCGAACAAGAAGAAATTCTTTTTGATGAAAGCAAAGAAAAAGCGGCCTGACTTTCAAAAGGAGGTCAGTGTCCTGACAAAGGCAGAAGATGCTCATCGCCTCGTGTACGGTGTCGTGTATGAGCCGAATACACCTGATGCACATCAAGACTTTATGACAGCCAAGGAAATTGAAAGAGCGGCACACGGCTTTATGAAGGATGCCCGTCATATTGATAAGCAGCATGATTTTCAAGATGGTGTTGGCGAAGTGGTTGAATCATATATTGCTCCGACTGATGTTGAAGTGGGCGGGGAGCTGATTCGCAAAGGATCTTGGGTGCTTGTGACAAAGGCTTCCCAAGAGATTTGGGATCAAATTCAAAAAGGCCACATTACAGGCTATTCAATGGCCGGAACGGCGGACATCGTCGCCATAGAAGAACAAGATCAGCTTCTATCTCAAGACACAAATGAGAGAGGGCTTTTTTCTTTGCTGAAAAATTTCTTTTTAAAAGAGGAAGGTGCAAACATGTCACAACCATTTTGGAATATTTTAGACCATCTGCTGGAAACCTTACAGTCAAGTGATGGTGATGAGGCGGATGTAAGAGCTACCTTAGAACAGCTCATTCCAATCATGCAGGACATTCTGAAGACAGAGGATGTACTTCAAACGATTGGTGAAAGGCCAGCAGACGTACAAAAAGAAGAGGCCGCTTTGACGACGGATCAAGTGCGAGAGCTCGAAAAGGCAAAAAAGGCCATCGAAAACGTCTTGCAGCAGGCTGAAAAGCAGGAAACAGAACAAACAGGGGAAGAACCTGTCCAAAAAGTGCTCGAGCAAGTCGTTGCACCGATTCGTCATCAGCTCTCTTCCTTAGAGAAATCAGCCAGCAGAGAAAAAGCAGCGATGCAGGAAGTGCTTGAGCAGCAGCTTTTGCCTATTTCAGAGCGGATTCACATGCTCGAAAAGGCAAGGGGCATATCAAAACAAACAATCCACGATACACAAAACAACACGACAAAACCCATATGGGATGGCTTACTATAAGCCGAAATAAGGAGGAAACAGTGTGAGAAATCAAGAGTTGATTCGTAAGGCTGAAATGACACTTGCCAGCTTAAAAACCGGCGGTCTCATGAACGCAACCCAATCCAACACATTCATTAGAATGATGCAAAACACACCAACCGTTTTAAATGATGCACGCATCATTCCGATGGAAAGTGATTCACAAAAAATCGAAAAAATCGGCTTTGGCCAGCGTATTTTGCGCCCGGCAGAGGAAGGCAAAGCGCTTGATGCGAAAGACCGTGTTGTCCCAGCGACAAGCACTGTCCAGCTAAATGCAAAAGAGGTCATTGCAGAAATTCATATGACCTACGACAGCATTGAAAACAATATTGAAAAAGACGGAATTCAGCAGACGATTATGCAAATGCTTGCTGAACGAGCGGCAGTTGATATTGAAGAGCTCATCGTCAATGGGGATACGACTTCAGCAGATCCGTTTTTAGCCCAAATGGATGGCGTCAGAAAACAAGCGGTATCTCATATTGTAGATGCAAATGGAGCGGAAATTAGCCGTCAAATGTTTAAACAAGCCTATAAAGCGATGCCGTCAAAATATTTACGTGTACCTCAGGATTTCCGTTTCTACACATCCCCAAGTTTAGAGGTGGAATGGAAGGATCAAGTAGCAAACCGTCAGACAACTCTCGGAGATGCGGTTATTCAAGGCGGACTTTCTTCTGCATTCGGTGTGCCAGTCAAAGGCCTTGCCAATATGCAGCCATATGACGAAGCGGGAACAGACGTATCAGATATTTTGCTGACACACCCTAAAAATATTATCGTAGGTTTTTCTCGTCATATTCGAATTGAAGTAGAAAAAGATATTCGCAGACGTAAATTTATTATTGTCCTAACAGCGAAGCTAGACAGCAAATTTGAGGAAGAGGATGCTGTAGCAAAAGTGATGAAAGTGAAAGAGTAGGTGACATCAGGCCATGATTATTTCTCCTGAAGAACTGCAAGCCTATTCTGTATTTGAGCGTGTGAAAAATCGATCTGTAGAAAGACTGACAGCAGATATTATCGAAGCAGAAGCTGCGGTATTTCAGATCGTAGGTCATGATTTCTCAAGCGAAAAATATCAGCCCCTCCCTGAAAAAGCAAGAATCGCATTATTAAAGATGGCCCAATATTTTGCCATGTTGAATGATGATGAATCTATGATGAAAGGCTTTACGTCAGAAAAAATGGGTGATTATTCATATGCGAAGGCAGCTGATCAAGTAAAAGGCAAACCTTATGTATATGCCCTGCTTGTCGATTACATTGAACCATCATTAACTCGCGGCAGTACCAAATTAAAGGTGAGATCATTATGAGTTATCAATCTCTCTTAACAGACTGCTGTGATCTATTTCACCTTGAACATCAGGAGGCTTCCCGAGGAAAATTCGGGATTCCAGCTGATGACTTACAAATGACTCTTTCCTATCCTGATGCGCCTAGCCTGACAGATCTGTCTTGTTATGTCATAGAAAAGAATCAGTCACTTGTGCAAGAAGAGCCGAATACAGTGATTTATCAGTCCTATCTTGTCCATTTTCCTTTAGCGAGTGATATTCGCCTGCATGACAAAATGGTGTGGAACGGCGTCTCACTTAAGTTGCAGCAGCCCAAAAAAGTGAAAAATCATCACATTGAAGTGATGGCAGTCAGGAAGGAAAATCTATGAAAATTGATGGACTTGACCGGCTGCTTTCACAGCTGGAAACAGCGTGTGCCGGCGGCTTAAAAGCAGAATATCAAGATTGGCTAGAGGACATGGGTCTAGAGCTTTTGGACATCATTCAGGATGAGTTAATCAAGGAGAATGCTGTCGATACAGGTCGGCTTCTAAGCTCCTTTACGCAAGGAGACAAGGAGAATCATTTTCTCATGTCAAAAGGTGGTCTCACACTTGAAGTGGGAACGAAGCTTGAATATGCCTCCTATGTCAATGACGGACATGCTACTTCTTCAAGTGGAGAGCGAAGATGGGTGCCTGGCAGATGGGCTGGCAGTCGCTTTGAATATGATCCGAATGCAAAGACAGGAATGATGCTTGCCTCTCAATGGGTAGATGGAAATGGCTACTGGGATCATGCTGTCATGCTCTATGAGCAAATGTTTGAACAGTCGCTGGATCGAAAGCTTCAAAGCTGGTTCGATCGACATTTTGGGAGGTGATGAAATGAATCAAGAAGTCGGGGCAATCATGCATTATATTTACACACACTTTCCTGTGACAATGTATGATCGACTTTTGCCAGAGCGTTTTCAAGTGCCATCCGTTTATGTGCCGCCCGTAACAGTCATCAGCGGTCCAGATACGGTATCTACATTTATGAAATCTTATTCGCTGCAAGTGAAAGTGTTTCATATGGATTCAGAAAAAGCACATGACGCGGCAGAAATAATTGTTGATGCATTGCTTGCTGATCGTCAAATGATTCAGATGATGAGTGAAGATGGAGAGGTGCTTGATGATTATGTCCGCATAAAAAGAGTGGAAACCAGAATGTTAGATCAAGGCGTAGCAGCGATTGTCCTGACGTGGGATAGCAGTTATTGGTATAACCGAGACAAACAAGCGAGCCTTGAAGACATCAACTTTTCAGATGGGGTGATCAAACGTGAGCAAGACTAAAAAAGCAGAGCCTGCTCAAACAGCTGGCGAAGAAAAAGAATTTGGCTTTTCATTTGAAGCCTTAAAGGAGCACAGTAAGGATCTTTTTGGGGTTAAACCAGAAATCCTTGAAGGTGCTCTTTTTTATATCAAACATCAACCAATTACAAAAACAGAAGCGAAAAAGCACATTGATGCTTTTTTGTCCAAGGAGGTTTAAAGGATGAACGGAGGCACATTTACACCAGGTACAGAGAAAAAGCGTCCTGGCATTTACTTTAATTTTAAAACAACAGCAGAGCAGCGAATTACTTTAGGCGATCGAGGTACGGTGGCACTTCCTCTTGTGATGAGCTGGGGAGAACCAAAAACCTTTATTTCCGTTTCCAATATGGAAGACTTAAATAAAAAGGTTGGACTCAACATTGATGACAAGTCTCTTCTTCTTTTCCGTGAAGCAAAGAAAAAAGCACAAACGGTCTTGCTTTACCGCCTAAACGAAGGGGTACAAGCCAAAGCGGAAATCGCAGAAAAATTTGTGGTCACAGCCAATTATGGCGGTCAAAAAGGAAATGAGATCACTATCCAAGTGGCAGAAAATGTACTCGACAGCACAAAACGTGACGTCATCACTTATCTTGGAACAGATATTGTCGATAAGCAGGTTGTCACGGATGTCAAAGATCTTGTAGAAAACAAATATGTTCAATTTTCTGGTGAAGGTGAAGCAGTTATCACGGCTGGTGTGGCACTAAGCGGCGGGAAAAACGGTGTGGCAAGTGTCGCAGATTATACAGCTTTCCTAGAAGCAGCAGAAACAGAATATTTTGATGTCATTGCGCTCCCAGTCGATAATAGTGAGCAATTAAAAGCAACCTTCGCTTCATTTATCGAGCGTCTACGTGATAAGCAAGGACGTAAGGTGCAAGGCGTTGTGGCGAACTATGCAGCTGACCAAGAAGGCATCATTAATGTGACAAGCGGTGTTGTGCTGGAAGATGGAACAGAACTAACACCTGCTCAAACAACAGCTTGGGTTGCAGGGGCAAGTGCAGGTGCAAACTTCAATCAGTCACTCACCTTTGTTGAATACGAAGGAGCAGTGGATACATTAGAACGCCTTGATAATGATCAAGTAGAATACCGATTATCACAAGGGGAGTTCCTCTTTACTTTTGATGCGAGAGACCGCACGGTGAGTGTTGAAAAAGATATTAACTCTTTAACAAGCTTCACAGCTGAAAAGAATCAGCAAATGGCGAAAAACAAAATCATTCGTGTGCTTGATGCCATCAACAATGATTTAACGTTCGAATTAAAAAATCTGATTAAATTACGCAAAGCCAATGGCAATGACATTCCAGCATCTGATGATGGAGTGCAGCTTGTGAAAACACTGATTACACAGTATCTCACACAGCTTCAAGATGGCAGCGGCATTACAGGCTTTAACTCAGAAACAGATATCGTGATCGGTCTCAATGAAGATCGTGATGGATTTATTATCGATCTAGCTGTTCAACCAGTAGATGCAGCAGAAAAATTCTATTTCAATGTGGAGGTGAAGTAAGATGGCTTTTAAAGCGCAAAATACAATTTCAGGTAAAGAGGGTCGTCTTTTCTTAGAAGGTGAGGAGCTTGCCTTTATCAAAACGTTTGAAGCAAACGTGGAGAAAAACAAATCAGAAGTCAACGTGATGGGCCGAAGAATGACTGGTCATAAAACAACTGGGGCAAACGGAACAGGAACGGCAACATTCTATAAAGTCACTTCACGTTTCGTACAACTCATGCTCAACTATGTGAAAAAAGGGGAAGATCCTTATTTCACTCTTCAAGCGGTGATTGACGATAAATCATCAGGCCGAGGCACAGAGCGTGTGACATTATTTGATGTCAACTTTGATTCGGCTAAAATTGCTGGACTGGATGTCGATTCAGAAGCACTTGAAGAAGAAGTTCCGTTTACGTTCGAGGACTTTGATCTTCCTGAAAAGCTGAAGAATTCCTTTTAATGAACAAAAGGCATACAAATGACGAAAATATATGTTATTTTTATTTTATTCAACGATATGGTATAATTTTTCATAGTTACAGAGTAGCTACAAAAGTGTTACTGTGTAACCCCAAAAAGTTTTTTAGAAATATGTTTACATGCAAAGTACTTTGCATAAAATAAAAAGAAGCCAGGATGCGTCAACATCCCGGCAATGTACAATTTGGCCCTCAAGGGGCTGGCTTATCAATTAGATAGTTTTTAAGGATAGACTTTCCCTTCAACCGTCCAAAGCTCAAGGGGAGTCTATTTTTTGTCTATATACGTCAACAAAGTAAAGATAAACATCCCGAATAAAAGCATTAGGGAAATCGCTTCAAATGTTGACATTGGCATCACCCCCTTCCTATCGGGGATGAGCCAGACACCCTTGAGCAAGCCGTTCAATTGTACAATTTAGATTATACATGAAAAGATTGGAAAGCACATTCAAAAAATGGATGTGCTTTTTTGCATTCAAAAAAACATAACAAAGGGAGTTTTTATACATGAGCGAAAAACAAACATTTGATCTTTCATTTTTTATGCCAGGAAAAACAGTAGAAGCGGAAGAGGTCAAAGTACCAATTTCTAAGCGTTTTGTTGATAAAAAAGGGAATGTCATCCCTTTTGTCTTTAAAGCCATTACAACTGAACGCATTGATGAACTGGAAAAAGAAAATACGACCTTCAAGAATGTCAAAGGCAGAGGCCGCGTGAAGGACTTAGACAGCCAGCGTTTCTACGCACGAATTGCCATTGAATCGACTATTTATCCAGATTTCCGCTCGAAGGAATTAAGAGAAGCCTACAGCACACAAGATCCAGTTGAAGTCGCAAAACGTGTATTATCTGTCGGCGGTGAATACGCAAACTGGTTAAACAAAGCGATTGAAATCAACGGATTCGAAGACGAAATTGAAGATTTAGAAGACGCAGCAAAAAACTAATAAAAGATGGGGATAAGGAAGCCGTGTTTTTATATTACGCCATGCACGAGCTTCACTATTCCCCATCTGAACTCCTAGATTTATACGAATCACCAAGACCATTCAAAGCACTCCTATTTGGACTCATCAGCTACAAACTCGACATGCTAGAAAAAGAAGCAAAGAAAGGAGGGAAATAATTGGCGAAACTCACTGCGCGATTTGAATTAGAAGACAAAGTATCGAAGAAGCTGCTGCGCATTCAAAAACGATTTCAAACCTTTGAGAAGCAGCTCAAACCATTTAGAAAACCGGTGAAAATAAACCTGGATATAGATGACAAAAAATTAAGAAACTTTAGTTTATCGCTTCGGAAAATGTCAGTGATTTCCATGAGGCTGGATCAAGGAATCTATAGTGATCTTAAAGCATTAAACAATCAGTTAAATATGTTCCCGAATCACTTGGTCATATCCATTCAAGCGAAGGGATTAGATGTCATTAAATCGAGCATAAATCGTTTAAAGCAAGCGGGAACAAGCCCCATTATGCTGACGTTTAAACTAAACGATCAATTGTCAGGTAAAATGTCATCAATCAAAAAATCTATCTTTCAGCTCATGAACAGAACGTACTATATGAGATTAAACATGGTTGACCAAGCCACCGCTGCAATTCAACGAATCAAAAAGACGCTCAAAAGCTTGACGATGTCTAAACACGAAATCAGAGTGTCTGTTCAAGACAATGCAAAGAGTAAGTTGAAAAAACGAGATCAAGCAGAGTCGGTTGTGAAAGAACAAAACATAAAAAAAGAACCTGAGGCTGTTAGTCCGTCAGTGAAAACGGAAGATCCTAAACAGAGCTGGCTCCAGAACCTTGCCAATAAGGGATTAAGTGAAATTCAAAAATATGCAGGTGACGTTGCAGATAAAGTGAAGGAAAAATTGAGTCCTAGAAAGTTTTGGGATGAAAAAGCACTTCCTTGGGTTGAAAATAAAATAGAAGAGTACAAGCAAGATGTGATCGGAAGAATTAAAGAGAAAATTAAATTTAATCCTGAAAAAAAACTAGATCAATTGGTGACTAATGTATTAGATCGGTTCTTAGGTGCAAGTGATCAATCAAGTGAAAGTACCACTCAGGCACCAACAACAGCACCAACAACAGCACCAACAACAGCACCAACATCAACACCATCAAATCCAGCTCCCAAAACGAAACCTCAGTCGCGAGGTGGAAAAGGCTTGTTTCGCAATAGTTGTTGCCCCTGCTGTGCAAGAGGTTTAAGCAGGGGAGGATCTACTAAAACTAAAAATCGAAATGGTCGCTCACCAAGACAGACAAGAAATCCAAATGCTACATCAAGGGCCGAAATGAATAGAAGACCTCCAAGTAGATTAGGGAAACTGAAAACAAATGCAGGTAAATTATTTGGAAAAATCCCTACTGGACTAAAGAAAGGTGCGGGTATCGCAGCTTCAGCTGGCGGACTTACGGGTTTAGTGAAAGGTAGCAAGGGGTTAAGTGGATTAGGGAATGCAATGAAAAGTATAGGTAAAGGGAGCGGAAAATTATTAAAGAAAGTACCTATTCTAGGAAGTGTACTTAGTGCAACAAATCTAATTGGTATGAACAAAGAGAATGCTGGTGAAAAGATTGGTACGACTGGAGGCGGCATCGCCGGTGGAATGGCAGGTGCTGCAGCAGGTGCAGCTATTGGAAGCGTAGTCCCAGGGATAGGTACAGCCATCGGCGGTCTAGTAGGCGGCATCGCTGGAAGTATGGGCGGAGAATCTATCGGTGAAACAATTGGAAAATGGTTTGATGGCGGCGGATTTGAAAAGATTGGCCAAAAAGCCATTGAAATCAAAAATCAAATTGTCGAAGTTTGGTCAACAGTCGCGGCTTGGTTCACAGAAAATGTATGGACGCCACTAAGTGATACAGTCGTTACAGTAGCAACGACCATCTGGACAAATCTAGTCAATGCCTGGACATGGATTCAAGAAACATTTAGTGCAGTTGCAGGCTGGTTTATCGAAAACGTATGGACGCCACTAAGTGATACAGTCGTTACAGTAGCAACGACCATCTGGACAAATCTAGTCAATGCCTGGACATGGATTCAAGAAACATTTAGTGCAGTTGCAAGCTGGTTTATCGAAAACGTATGGACACCGCTCAGCGACACAGTCGTTACGGTAGCAACAACCATCTGGACAAGTCTAGTCAATGCCTGGACATGGATACAAGAAACGTTCAGTGCAGTTGCAGGTTGGTTTATTGAAAACGTTTGGACACCACTGAGCAGTACAGTTGTTACAGTCGCTACAGGGATTTGGACAGCATTATCAAATGCATGGAAAAAGATACAATCAATCTTTGGAGCTGTATCGTCATGGTTTATGGAAAATGTGTGGAATCCACTTGTAGATACCGTAGGAACCATTAAAGACAGTTTCGGGAAAAAGTTCGAAGAAGCGTATAAAGTGGTGACAGATATATGGGATGGATTATCCAAATGGTTTGAGGACAACATTCAAAAGCCGATTGTAAAAGTAGCAGAAGCTATTGGTGATGGGTTTTCTGCAGCATTTGGTTGGGTTAAAAAGATTTTTGACAAAGCAGGCGGTATTGTAGATGTAGTCATAAATTGGATTGTTGGGAAGAAAAAACCTGATAACAATGCCACAGGCGGCTATATCACCCAGCCAACCTTATCATGGGTCGGTGAAGCAGGTAACGAATTTGTCATTCCAACTCAAAATAACCGAGGGCGCGGGAAGATGCTGCTTGCTCAGGCTGCTTCTCATCTTGGGATGTCTGTTATGCCAAGCGGAGCAGCTGGAAATCAAGTATCAAGCTCTCCAGCTCCTACAGCAGTAGCTTCATCATCTTCTGTCGGTTCAATAGACGGATCGGTCTCGATGACTGGGAACATTCAAGCCTCCAGCATAGGCGAGCAATTTAATAAGGATTTTGAACAAGGATTAAATCAAAAAATGATTACACTTGATCAATGGAAGCAAAAGAATATTCAGCAGCCTTTTGGTCAATTGACCTCAGACTCAAATAAGTTCGGTCAGCAAACAGTTGCTGCTTTTGCGAATGGTCAGCAGATGACACCAACAGGAACAGATAGCTTTTTGCAAAGTCGTGTAAAAGCACCATATCAACAAGTGATGACAGCATCGCCAACTTGGGGTTCTGGAACGGTTAGTGGTTTTGCCACAGGTCAAAATGCCACTTCAGTTGGTACTAGCCAATACGTAGATCAGCACATCAAACAACCATTTCTACAAGCAAAACAAGAATCACCAGGCTGGGGCTCAGGAATGATGGATGCCTTTAACAGTGGCATGCGTTCAAAAGCAAGTGAAGTCACACAAGCCGCCAAAGAAATGGCGAAGAAAGTAGAGCAGGCGTTTAGAGAGGAATTAGATATTCATTCCCCTTCACGCGTCATGATGAGTCTTGGGAAATTCGCATCGATCGGTGTCGTCAAAGGACTCGACTCAGTTGATGTGAAAAAGTTTGCTGAAAATCAGGCTGGTTCATTAATCGGTGCCTTCAGCGGTATGGGGGCTTCAGGTCTTAGTGTTCAGCAATGGCTCATGGCAGCTCTCATGGCAACTGGTACATCGATGAACTGGCTTCCAGGACTTATGACCATTGCGCAGCATGAATCGAATGGAAATCCGAGAGCAATCAACTTATGGGATTCTAACGCCAAGAAGGGAACGCCTTCTAAAGGCTTAATGCAAACCATTGGAACGACGTTTAACTCCAATAAAGGCAAAGGCATGAATGACATTTGGAACCCAATTCATAATGCCGTAGCAGCCATTAACTACATTAAGGGCAGATATGGAACAGTCTTCAATACACCGGGATTACGAAGTATGAGAAGAGGCGGGCCTTATAAAGGCTACGCAAATGGTGGACTGATTACTCAGGAGCAGGTTGCTAGAGTTGGTGAAGGAAACAAACGCGAATGGATCATTCCAGAAGAAAGAGGCATACGCGGAAGGTATTTATTAACGCAGGCAGCCAAGGCACTTGGAATGCAAGTATATGATCCAGCAAATGCGTCTGCTCCTTTACCAGAATCACAAATGCAGCAAGTCACCTCAGCTCAGTCTTCTAGTCGTACAGCATCGTCAAGTAATAAGCAAATCACCATTCAATTCAATGGGGACCAGCATTTCCATAATGGACAAGATCAGCAATCGCTTGTCGAAAAAATTAGACAAATGCTCGTAGATGAACTGGAAGTAGAGCTTCATACAGGAACGAAGGGGGTCGTGATTGATGGGTAAATCAGTGTATCAATTGTGGATTTCCCAAGGAAAGGACAAGTTGCGATTCCCTGTCCTTCCATCCGAACTTGAAATCACAAATAACGTACAAAATGAAACGGTAAAGGTTGCCTCTTTTGGAGAACTGACCTTTATTGATGTCCCATCGGCTAAGCAAGTATCATTCACTTCATTATTTCCTAAGAAATATTCGCCAATTGCTGAATATAAAAGCATTCCATCACCGGAGAATGCGATAGCGAAAATAGAACGAATGATGCGTTCAAAGAAGTCTGTGCGGCTGATTGTAACGGGGACAAAAATCAACATGACGTGCAGCATTGAAAGCTTCACCCATAAAGAAGGATCATATGATATTGGCGATCGTGAATTTACGATCGAGTTAAAGGAATACAAAACCGCATCGCCTAGGAAAATTAAACGAAAGAAAAAAGCAAAACAAACGAAAAAGAAAAGGCCTTCAAAAACACCGCCAAAAATGTACACCGTCAAAAAAGGGGATACGCTATGGGCCATTTCAGGCAGGTTTTATGGCGACAGTACAAAATGGCGGCGTATTTGGAATGCCAATAAATTAGCGATGATTAAACGTAGCAAACGAAATGTTAAGCAGCCGGGGCATTGGATTTTCCCTGGACAAAGGTTAAAAATACCACAATAGGGGGGCTGGCATTGATCGAGCTTTTTGCCATCAGAAGCGGCACCATGTATGAGCTTGTCACAGAGAGTGTGACACTTCAGGGGCAAAGGTATCAAGCCCCTCGCTCTATTCAAGCAAATATTATCACAAAGCAAGGGAGTCAAACATATTACCGTGTCTCAGAAGGGGACACGGTTCTTTTTAAATGGAAAGGAAAAGAGCTGTTCAGAGGCATTGTGTTTTCTAGGACGCCTGTTGAAGGGAAACTGACCTTTACCGCATACGACATGCTTCAATATTTGGTGAAAAACCAAGATGTCTATGTTTTTTCAAAACAAAGAGCAGATCAAATCTTGAGACGGATTGGAGCTGACTTTCAAATTCCCATGACCTCCATCGCCAATACAGGTCATGTCATAAAATCACTAGTGTTTAAAAACGATACGAGCCTATATGACATGATTCTTAAAGCATTAAAAGAGACAAAGCGGCAAACCGGCAGAAACTATCAAATCTATTCTGCTAAAGGAAAGATGGGGCTGAGAGCTTGGCCAGATCCAGAGGACGTATGGGTCATTGAATCAGGTGTCAATCTCATTGGCTATCAGTACAGCACCTCGATTGAAGAAACAGCCACTCGTGTCAAGCTGCGCACGTCTGCGGATGAACAGGGGAAAAATAAGAAAAAAGGTAGCAAATCAGAGATTGTAGTGGTCGAACAGGATAAAGCAGGTCAGAGTAAATACGGTATTTTACAGCATGTTGAGACGGTTACAGGGCAAATCAACCAGCCGCAGCTGCAAAAAAGAGCCAAAGTACGGCTGGCAGAGAAAAAAGGCGTGAAACAAGAAGTCAAAAGCATCCAAGCGCTAGGCATTCCTGAACTGCAAAGCGGTCTTCCAATCTATTTGAAAATCCCTGAAATCAACGTAAAAAAAACGTACTGGATCGATCAGGACAAACATGAATTCAGTGGGGTGAAACACACCATGACAATTGATGTCGTTGAGAAAAATTCCATTCCAAAGGGTGATCAAGCGTGAGGTTAAGTGAAGCGATTAAACGATTAGCAGTGAATGCTGTAGACGCCGCCTCTCCAATTGATCTGGTGATTGGAGAAGTCACGGCAGTTTCTCCTGTAAGCATCCGGTTAAATGAAAACCATAAACTGATCATCCCGGAAGAATTACTGATTTGGCCAAAGCGCCTAAATAAGGGTGAGGATGATGAACTGAAAAGGGGAGACAGCATTATGGTGCTGGCAATGGCAGGAGGGCAATCCTTCTACATCATCGACAAATTGTAAGGGAGGTGATGAACGTGGCACTTTCACCAGAGGAAGAAATTGAGGAAACAGAAGAAGACGAAGAGGTGGAAACCTCGACGACGTATCGAATAGATGTTGAAACTGGCAGATTGACAGGTGAAACCATTTCAGGCATTGAAGCAATTCGTCAATTCGTTTATATGACACTTAGGACAGAGCGGTATGCACATCCTATTTACAGCCACGACATTGGCACTGAAATTCAGGAGCTCTTGACGGATACAGAAGCCACGGATGAATACAAAGAAATGGAGATTCCGAGGCTGCTAGAGGAAGCATTGATTGTGGACGAACGGATTGATCATATTGAAGAGATAGAGGTCACAAAGGAAAATGACTCGTTTCATGTCAAGCTAGCTATTGTCACAGATGAAGGCACATTAGAAATAGAGGAGGTGATGGAGAGCGATGTTTGAGGAACAAACGTATGAAGCATTAATGGAAAGAATGCTAGACAGACTGCCAGATGACATAGATAAAAGAGAAAACAGCGTCATTTGGAATGCCTTGGCACCTGCTGCTGCTGAACTGGCCCAGTCCTTTATTTGGCTTGATCAAGTATTCGAGCTGGTCTTTGCAGATACAGCACAAGGAGAGTTTCTAGATCGGCGGGCCGCTGAAGTAGGAATTGAAAGAAAACCAGCGACTAAAGCGGTTTGGTCCGCAGCTATTCAGCCGGAGGATATCAACATCCCAGCTGGCTCACGGTTTTTTATTGAAGACGTCTATTTCCAATATTCGAACGATGGCACGCTAGAATGCGAGACACCTGGCAGGATCGGCAATGGTCAATTAACAGATCAGCCGCTACTATCTCTTGATACAATCCCGGGGCTTGAATCAATTATCATGAAAGATTTGGTAATACCCGGACAAGAGGAAGAAGATGACGCTTCGTTATATGATCGCTACTTAATACGTGCTAGGCGAGAGGCTGTCAGTGCCAACAAGGCGCATTATAAAAAATGGGCTGAGGAAGTGACAGGGGTTGGCAGAGCGAAGGTATTCCCGCTTTGGAATGGAGAAGGAACAGTCAAGATTGTCATCACAGACGGCAATCTAGATGTTGCATCAGATCTGCTTGTTAAAAGAGTACAGGAATATATCGACCCAGTACCAGGCGAAGGAGAAGGACAAGCGCCTATTGGTTCAAAAGCGACCGTCGAAAGCGCCAAATGGCTGGACATTGACATAGAAGTAGCCGTCGAACTTCAAATGGACTGGACCCTTGAAGGAGCGCAGAAAGAAATAGAAGAAAAGGTCAAAGCGCTGTTGAAATCAATTGCATTTGAAAAGAGTACCATTCGAATGTCCGCATTAAATGACATTCTGTACCATTCAGAAAGTGTATCAGATTATGCAAACGTGTTATTGAATGGGGAGTCAAAAAACTTAGTATTACAGGACATTGAGATACCGCGTCTGAGGCAGGTGAAGGTTATTGAGCAAACAGGATGAAATGAAAAACTACTTGCCGCCATATTTTACAGAGATTTATGAAGTCGATCACCTGCTCAAAACAGAAGCGCCAGAGTTTGAGCAATTGGATGAATCCATTTTCGATTTAACGGATCAGTTCTTCCCTTTGACAGCGACATGGGGATTGAATAGATGGGAAAGAATGCTGAAGGTGCAGCGAGAATCAGATGATTCCATTGAACTTCGCAGAGCACGCTTACTCAATATGATGTCAAACATTCCACCGATCACGTATCTTTCTTTAGAGAAATCGGTGAATCGCTTTCTCAAAAATCCAAGTGCCATCATTCGTCTGACCACCAATCGCTACCATTTCGCCTTACGTGTGAATCTAGATGATCTGCAAAACACTAGATATATTGTAGAAATACTTGAAACGTTAAAGCCAGCTCATTTGGCCTATACGTTCACTGCATTTCATCATACCGATGTACATGAAATAAATGATCATCACGGGAGGCTCACACTGCGAAGCAGAGTGGGTTTTTTCGATCATATCCCGATTTTACTCAATGGTGAATTTGTATTAAATGGGTCGTTTTATCTGAGCGGAACACGAGGGACAACCGATGTACCTGCTCGTTTTCGGCATTCGTTGAAGATGAGAATGCCGCTTCAGCATAAGTCAGAGAACACATACCGAATGAATTATGTCATGACTGGAGCGGTACATGAAACGAAGCAAGGAGCGGCATTGACTTTACGCACAAAAAATCAGCTCCAGCATCAAACTAAGAAGAAAATGACGTTCCGATTGCCAGTACATGTCCAAACTGAACAGGGCGGCAGCTTACTGATTAAGGATCATTACTGGATTCTCGACGGATCTGTTCCGCTCGATGGATCAAAAATGCTAGCAGCTACTTCTCAAAAAATAGAGCTATAAGGAGGATCACAATGGCTGATCAATTAACCGTAACAACATTATATGCACGTCAACAAATGGCAAAGGCAAGAGCCGAAGGAACAAAACTCACAAAAGTCGTCAAAATGGCATTTGGAAATGGTGGGACGAAGGATGGGAAACCGATCTCACTAGACGGCACTGAACAAAAACTCAAAAAAGAACTCGTCCAAAAAGAGATTGATTCATTTACCTTCATGGAACCAGCAAAAATCCGCTACACCTGCACGATCGCCGAAGGAGAACTTGCAGGAGAAGTCATCAACGAACTAGCACTTGTCGACGAAGCCGGCAAATTCACCGCCATCCGCACCATGACAGACAAACAAAAAGACGGCGACATTGAATTTGTTTTTGAGATTGATGATATTTATTAATGGAGGGGAATGAAATGGACATCAAATCACCTTTACCGTTTGAAACCTCTGACAAAGCACATGCCAACTTATTTAACCGGATGGTCGAGACTCTAGTAGAGAATGACAATGCGCTCAGGCTACAAATAGAAGGAATCACAAATGAAAGCTTATTTAAACTAACAGGCGATCAAGCCATTCAAGATGCATCAGTCAGCGGTGAGGAATATCCTAATGGCATTACGTTCATGGATATTGGACAAGCGAATGATACCGGATATCCTACGAGATTTGGCTTTGTGAAAAATGAAAAATATAGTAACTTTCGATTTGTTCAATATTACTATGGGACTGGAAACGAAGCGGGCAGTTATTTTGATAGCACAGGTACGTGGTGCCGTCATTGGTGGACTGGATCTGGTTGGACCGACTGGCATAAGCTCTCTGGATTCTGTCATGCCAATATAGGTACAACTGGAAAACAGTTATTAACCAAAGGTGAGTATCAAAAAATCCTTTTTAATCGAAAGATAAAAGACAGTCATAACAATTTTGATATCAAAAATAATCGCTTCATCTGCCCTGAAAACGGAATGTATTCAGTGAATGCAGGTGTTTATATTGAAACCTTTCAACGATACGCAAACTTTGAATTATCGATCTATTTAAATGGAAAAAGGTATAAAAATATTGCACATCAAAGACAGAGCCCGACCAGCCCATCTGATACGTTGAGCTTTAGTATGGGACTTTATGGTGCTGCGAATGTACCGGCTAATAAAGGGGATTATTTAGAAATTTACATGTATGCAGGATATGACGGAGATGTTAGTCGTTATGTATCTGAAAATTCAGGCTGGTACAACTATTTTGATATTACAGAAGTAGGCGGCAGAAATTTCCTGAGAGGATAGGAGGATTCTATGATTTTATATGAAGCCATTAAGTATAAATACCCCGATGCGGATCCGCAAAAGGACTTTGAACTTAGAAATGATGGAGACGGTTCTTACATTAACGAGTGGCATCTAGATGTGCCAAAGCCAACGGCAAAAGAATTGAAAGAATGGTGGGACGAATCTCAAATCAATCCAAGGTATCAACCGCCTCTTCCGCTAGATTATCTAGCACAAGAAGTAGCCAAAGAAAAGCTCATGAGAAAACAGCTTGAACATCAATGTGATCATCTAACAAACGAAATAAAAGCGCTAAAAAATGAGATTCTTTTATATAAAGGAGAGCGTGAATCATGAATTATTGGGTGATGGCGTTGTATTTTAAATGGGTGACTCCTGAATTGGTCAAGCAAGCGGTGGAACTAGGCGATTGTTCAATGGAAGATTTAAAAACAGGATATGAGCAAAGGATGCTCACTCTAGAGCAGCTACAAGAAATGGAACCAAGCATCAAAGCAAGGGAGTGAAAACTGAATGGAAATAAAACAACCAAAACCTTTTGAAGTAAATGATAAAGCACATGCTGATTTGTTTAATGACATGGTCAAAGTACTTCTTGAAAATGATCATGGATTAATAGAGCAGTTCTTAAAACATACAAATGATGCGAGAGTACATGCATCTGAAACAGAAAAGAAGAAATGGAATAATTCACAGAACTATAAGATCACAGCAGATAGTGGAAGACAGCTGATTAATGTATCTGCTGATGGCAGAATATTTGATGCGATAAAAGATAAAGGAACATGTACTTTTTATGCAGCTGCTGGTGTGGAGGATTCTCCGGCCTCATCGAATATGTCAATTAGAGGGCTGCAGACAGTAGGTCAAGAAAATATTGGCTCTGGTTTTGCGATGGATAGTTCAGGTAATGCTTATTTTTTCTATTACGAAGCCGGACATACGTCGATTAAATGGACAAAGCTGCCTACAGAAAGCGATAGAAAAAGATGGGATAACGGTCAATTAGTAAAAATCACACAAGATGATGGAAAGCCCTTTTATCATGGATTTGCTAGTGAAACAGACTACAATACCCTTACGGAGACAGGGATGTATCTTATATATAATACTGGAGTGAATGGTCCATCGCCTTCCCATGATCGAGTGTTTTTGTTGGTCATGAGTTATGGCAGTACATTAGTACAAATAGCATATGAATCTGTTTATGGGAAGAACACATACTTTAGAGTTCTTAGACACAAAGCACAATCATGGACACCATGGGAGAAGCAAATCACGCTATCAGATCTATTAGAAGGTTCATGGGAAACACCTAAAGAGATTAATGGCAATTGGAAGGAATATGACCCTATTAATTTGCCAGTGAAATATCGAAAGAATCTCTTGGGGGAAGTTGAGATGGTAGGTGCTATAAAAGGTGGGATTTTAGGAAATAACCCTGTGTTTATTTTGCCTGAAGGATATCGGCCACAGCAGGCGATCCATTTTGTAGGTATCGCTTCGAGTATAGGGACACCTGGAGTACCTCAATTCCATCGAACCTTAATAGATAAGAATGGGAATGTATGTGTGCAATCATCTTCAAATAATGCTAATCCAACTGAGTTTATTACATTTGGTTTTAAGTTCAGTACAAGATAATTCCATAAACAATGTGAAAGGAGAATCACATGGAGATAAAGACACCACGTACTTTCAAAACAAGTGATAAAGCCCATGCAGATCTGTTTAATGACATGGTAAAGGTTATTATTGAAAATGATGCTGAACTATTAAATCATATCAATCAACACGAAAATGATGTAACATCTCATGCATCTAAAACAGAAAAGCAGAAATGGAATCAATCTCAGCTATATAAAATGACGAATGATAACGGATCCCAGTTGATCAATATCCCATCTGGCAGCAGTATTTATAACGGGATAAAATCGTTAGGTGCCTGCTCATTTTATGCTCCAGGCGGTTCTGGGGTAGTTGATTCTCCTGCTATAGGTAATGCTGCATTAAGAGGCTTTCAGCTTGTTGGTCAAAATAATATTGGTGTAGGAATGGCGATTGACACATCAGGCAATGCATTTTGTTTTTCCTATCATGTGAATGACCTTGCGATCAATTGGCTGCAAATACCTAGTCAAAACGAAAAAAACAAATGGGACGCAGGACAACTATCTAAAATTACCGCTGACGATGGAAGAGCATACGAAAGAATTAATGCAAACGATCCTAGTATTTTGGATAAACTCATCAAATTACCAGGCGTGCATTCTTGGTATATCCACGAAGCACATCCTGATTTGCCGACAAGAAGTTCTATGAGAGCCTTATCAGTCTTTAGTGAAAATACCTATGGCTGGATTATTGGGGCAAATAATACAGGTGATGTGTACATCAATCGTTCCACGACAGATGTTTCGGGTACTCAGCAAGAATGGAGCGGATGGAAGAGGTTGAACGAGCATTCGTTATTGAAGGCGAATGGAAATAGAATGCTTATCCCTACTGGTACAGATATATTAACGCTGCCATCTGGCTTTTATTATGTCTCTGGAACGAACGCAGTGAATATGCCATCAACGACCGATGCTTCTTGGTTTAATGTAGATATTATAGAAACGGGAAATAACCGCAAAACATTTCATGTGAGTCGAAGCTATGATAATAGTCATTGGTACGGAACGACTCATACAGATGGGGGGTTCAGAGGCTGGAAACAGCTAATGACAAATACTGAGTTTGAAAATGTCACGTGGCAGAGTGTGACCTTAGACAAAAGTTCATCTATAGGGGATAGACCAGTTGAATATGTAAAATGGGGAAATTTATTATTGCTAAGAGGCCACCTAAAAGCAAATAGAGAAATCATATGTGGATGGATTCCAGCCGCGGGTTTATCAGAGAAAGGTCTTGTAGTGTCAGTGCCTGTATCAGGTACAACGGGTCATAGTAAATTACTTATATATAAGACAGGAGAGCTAAAGCTAACTGGTTTACTGGCAGCGAATGAAAGTGCCGTAACTGGCTACTATTTAGACACGGTCGTCCCATTAAATTAAGGAAGTGATAAAAATGATACTAGCTTATGAATACAATCATCAAAATGAATTGGTCAGACCTATCGAAGTGTTCGAAAGAGATGATGAAGGCAATTATGTCATTCCAGATCAATGCACAACAATTGCACCACCCAATCATCCTTCTTTTTATAAAGCTGCATTTGATGTGGAAAAACAACACTGGTATGAATCAGCGACACAGGAGTATATAGATAGCCTAAAGCCAGCCCCTCTCCCGCCAAGTGATATAGAACTTTTAAAGAAACAAAATGCTTTGTTATCAAAACAATTAACGCAGTTATTGGCTATGCAGAAAGGGGGAAATTCAGAATGATGTTTCCAACTGTAGCAGATATCAAACAATTCTGGGACTGGCAATGTTACGCACCAGAGGACATTGCATTTTATGTAAGCATTGGCTGGATCTCGGCAGATGACTATCAAGACATAACAGGAGAAAAATACGAAGCCTAATGGCTTTATTTTTTTGCTGTTCTCTTTAGCTGGATTCTATCTTAATCTCATTGAAACAACTTATGCAATGGTAGAAAGGTGAGAATACATTGGATATAAAAATTCCTCGTTCTTTTGAAACGAGTGATAAAGCTCATGCTGATCTATTCAACGATATGCTGAAAACATTGCTTCATAACGACACTGGTATATCAGAACAATTGACGAATCATATTGATGATTCGAGACAACACTCTTCAGAAGTAGAAAAAAAGAAATGGAATGAGTCGCAGCTGTATAAAATTACAGGTGACAATGGAGTCCATCTTTTAAATATTCCTGTCAACTCAAAAATCTTTGACTCAATTAAAGACAAAGGGACTTGTACATTTTATGCGCCCAGTGGAATAGAGGATAGCCCTTCACAATTTGCAATGCGAGGGATGCAGACGGTGGGACAAAATAATATTGGAACAGGTTTTGCGATAGATACATCAGGTAATGCATATTACTTCCACTATAATGCTAGCCATATATCTATCAATTGGACACAGCTTCCGACAGCAGCTGAAAAAGATAAATGGAACAATGGACAGCTGTATAAATTAACCCAAAACAATGGTAAGCCTATTTATAAAGGGGTAAGTGAGACCACCGACTATAACGAAATGACAGAAACAGGAATGTACCTCATTTATAATGCCGGTCTTAATGGTCCAAAAGAGATCAGACGGGCATTTATGATAGTGATAAGTTATGGGAATACCCTATTACAAACTATATATGATGCAGTCAACGGTCTTAATTCTTTTTATAGAATTAGGAAGACTGATTTTACATGGACTGAATGGGAAAGGCAGCTCACAACGACAGATTTAAAAGTAATTCAAGCATTTCCTATTACTGATATCAATGGGCAAGGTAAGTTTTACATTAGTAATGCAGACGATTTCCATGAAGTATTACAAAAGTATCAAGGTTTAGTTCATTTTGTATCTGCAAATGCACCGACCAATGGACCTGGTACTGCGTTAAGAGGGATTTGGACTTGTAATAGCACAGGTACGTATGGGCAGGCAATAGGCTTTGACAACTTAAACCGAACGTGGCGTAAGACAATGGCGAATGGCGTGTGGTCAAAATGGGAACGTTTGTTAACCAGTGCAGAGCAAATAGAATGGAAGTTTCCGACAACAATAATAAACGGATGGAAACAATATGGCACTCAAAAAGTGCAATTTTATAAGAATCCATTTGGAGAGGTAGAGTTAATTGGTTCTATTACAGGGGGTACTATCGGTTTTACAGTACCTGTTTTTACATTGCCTAGTGGTTATCGTCCTATACAGGATATGCATTTTATAGGGGTAGCATCTAGTATCGGCACTGGTTCAACACCACAAACACACAGAACACATATTGATACTAAAGGTAATGTGTATATACAAAGCGTCTCCAATTCAACAAACCCAAATGAATTTATCACGTTCGGCTTTAAATTCATGGCGGCTCAGGAGGGATGAAAGTGAAATGGATATATAAATACGATGAAAAATTCAATTACCTTCCAGGAGAAGAAGTAGAAATTGAAGAGGACGCAGGCATCCCAAAAGGATATACAGATGTAAGACCTCAAGATGGTTTGTACAAAGGTAAATACAATGAAGAGAAAAGGGCATGGTATGAGTCGGCAACACAAGAATACATCGATAGTTTGCAGCCAAAGCCGCTGCCGCCATCAGCTATTGATTTATTAAAACAGCAAAATGCTGATCTGCTTCAGCAGCTGGCAGAGTCAGAAAAGAGAGCAGAAAATCAATCGAAAAATATATCAGAACTTATCATGCTGCTGACGGAAAAGGAGGTAATTTAATTGGATTGGTTCCGTAGTATTTCATTGTTCTATCAATGGAAATGTTATGAAAATGAGGACGTAGCAAAATTTGTTCGTTTCGAGAAGATTACGCCGAAACAATACAAAGAAATAACAAACGAAGAATATCCAACTAACGCTGAATAGGCGTTTTTATTTTGCCTTCTTTCAGGGTGTGCAAAGTGAGGGAGTAGGTGAGTGTAGTGGAAATGGATTTGACACAATATTTAATGACACAAGGGCCGTTTGCGGTGTTGTTCTGTTGGGTGCTGTTTTATGTATTAAACACAACAAAGGAAAGAGAAAACAAGCTCAATGAACAAATCGAGGCGCAAAATGATGTGTTAGCAAAGTTTAGTGAGAAGTATGATGTTGTGATCGACAAACTCGACAAAATTGAACGGAATTTAAAATAGGAGGAGAAATCATGAAAACATTCGACAAAGGCACTGTGATTCGCACAGTGCTTCTTTTTATTGCGCTCATCAATCAAACACTTGTCATGTTTGGACAGACGGTGCTACCGATTAGTGAGGAGCAAGTACAAACCGCTGGTGAGGCACTATATGTAGCAGGTTCCACCATTTTTACGATGGTGACAGCCATTATCGCTTGGTTTAAAAACAATTATGTGACCTACAAAGGTCAATTACAAAAAGATACCCTGAAACAAAGAGGGCTAACAAAATAATCGTTGAAGGAGAAACAATATGGTCAATATCATTCAAGCCTACATTCCAAAACACAACCGCAACAGACCAGGAAATACGATGAAGCCGTTCTATATTACGGTGCATAATACCTCTAACACGGCAAAAGGTGCAAATGCGGGGAGTCACGCTGCGTTTGTTGCCCGTTCAAGTACCGGAGTCAGCTGGCATTACACTGTCGACGATCAGGTGATTTATCAGCATTTACCGTTAAACGAGAACGGCTGGCATGCAGGAGACGGCAGAGGCAATGGCAATATGAAATCAATCGGAATTGAAATTTGCGAAAATACAGACGGCAACTTTGAACAAGCAGTCGAAAATGCCCAATGGCTCATTCGAAAGCTAATGGGCGATTTGGGAATTCCTTTATCAAATGTAGTGCCTCATAAACATTGGAGCGGGAAAGAATGTCCAAGGAAATTGCTCGGACGGTGGGATCAATTTAAAGCTGGAATAGCCACAGCTCGTACCGGCAGCAAAAGCACAAGAAAGCCAGTTCGAACAGAGAGCTTGAGTCACAAAGCACCAGTTACCAAACAGAAATCGTCAAATCTGCCATCTGGCATCTTAAAAATAACCAAGCCCTTAACAAAAGGATCACAAGTCATAGCCGTGCAAAAAGCCTTATCCTCACTCTATTTCTACCCGGACAAAGGGGCAAAAAACAACGGAGTTGATGGCTATTATGGACCAAAAACAGCGAATGCGGTCAAGCGGTTCCAGCTCATGAATGGTCTAGCGGCAGACGGGATTTACGGTCCGAAGACGAAGAACAAAATGGAACAATTGCTAAAAAAGTAATCATTCATAAAGGGCTATCAGCAGGTGAATGGAATTTCCCTTGCTGATAGCTAGCAAAAAATGACATCATTTGTGATATAATCGACCGAATCACTATCATGAGGGGAGAGTAAAATGAAAAAGGAACTGTTCCAAGTCATCATGCTGTCAGTGCTGCTCATCTATTTCTTTTATCACGGAATGACGAGTGATTATCCTGTGTCTTACACAATCATTCTCATCACGGCTTATGTCTCTGTGATCGCGTACCGCATCATAAAGATATTAGGCTCAAGAAAAAACAAAGAACAAACAGAGCTGTAAGAAATAAATACATAAAAAAACCATCCTTGATTTCTCAAGAATGGTTTTTCGTATGGAGCATAGCGGGATCGAACCGCTGACCTCTACGCTGCCAGCGTAGCGCTCTCCCAGCTGAGCTAATGCCCCGATGTGTTACGACATAATTTATTATAATCAATCCTCCTGTAAAATTCAAGCTTTAAAACGCACACACATCGTCTATTTTTCTTTCTGATCAATCGGGATATAGTCAAAGATTTCCCCTGAATGAACAGAGTCTGCTAAGCGTCTCAGCCAGTCATAGTAGGCTTTTGAGCTTTCAAGCTGCTCTATGAGCTGCTGCGCTTCCTCTCTTATATGTTCCTCCAGCTGATCATCACGAGCCACCTCTTGAAGCCGGACTTGCGCTTCTTCTATCGACGCTAAATTGACCTCGACCTCTCGTTCCCACTTTTGTGGAAAGAAGTTCATGAAAAACTTAAAAAAGTCTTTTTCAGCAACAAAGCTATGTTTTCTTCGTCCTCGGTGAAAGGTCTTTTTGACAATATTCATGTCTTGCAGCTTTTTCACACCCGTACTCATACTTGGCTTGCTCATTTGCAGCTCTTCACGCATTTCATCCAGCGTCATTTCCTCATTTAAATACATGGTCCCATAAAGAATACCAGCACTTCGTGTAATTCCATAGAGATCCATCGTTTCAGCTATGGAATCAATGACTAGATCTTTAGCAGCTAAAATACGCTCTTCTGCTTGCGGCTGTTCCTGCTTTTTCATCCTGTCCCTGCTTTCTATTAAGAGAATTCAATACGTTCAAAAAAATCTTTATGGACTATATGTTAACGAAAGAATGCAAAATGTCAAAAGAAAATGAAGCATATCTCCCTTTGACAGAAAAATTTGAACATGATACGTTAATTATGTTCAAAACGTTAAATTTTTATTTAACAAACTTACCAAAGAGAATCAGAGGAGGTTCCTTCTATGAGTCAAACACTATTTATAGATGGACAATGGGTTGGCGCCAAAAGTGGTGACACGCGGGATATCATTAATCCATTTAATCAAGAAGTGATCGCGACAGTCAGTGAAGGATCAAGAAATGACGCGCAGCTCGCCATTAAAGCAGCGAGAAAAGCCTTCGATCAAGGTGACTGGGCAAACTTGCCTGGACTTGAAAGAGGAAATATGGTGTTTAAGATTGCTGAATTGATTAGACGTGATCTTGATGAACTAGCCAAATTAGAATCGCTTGATACTGGTAAAACAGTAGAGGAAAGCAAAGCAGACATGGACGATATTGCGAACGTGTTCCAATATTACGCCGGTCTTGCCGACAAAGATGGCGGGGAAATCATTGCATCGCCAATTCCGAACTCTAAAAGCGAATTGGTCAGAGAGCCTGTCGGTGTATGCGGGCAAATTACTCCATGGAACTATCCATTGCTTCAAGCAAGCTGGAAAATCGCTCCTGCTCTAGCGGCGGGGAATACAATCGTATTAAAGCCAAGTGAAATCACACCACTTACCACGATCAAAGTATTTAAACTCATGGAAGAAGCAGGCATTCCAGCAGGGGTTGCGAACCTAGTCCTTGGGCCAGGTGCAACGGTTGGTGATGAGCTTGCTGTAAATGATCAAGTCGATTTGATTTCATTTACAGGCGGTATTGAAACAGGTAAGAAAATCATGCAGGGAGCCAGTGGGAATGTGAAGAAAATCGCCCTTGAGCTCGGCGGGAAAAATCCGAATATTGTGTTTCAAGATGCTGATTTAGACGTAGCGGTTGACCAGGCAATGAATGCTGTGTTTTTCCATGCGGGGCAAGTGTGTTCAGCAGGTTCACGTTTGCTAGTGGAAGAATCCATTCATGCTGAATTTTTAGAAGAACTGGTGAAGCGCACGAAAAAAATCAAGCTAGGCAACGGCTTTGATGAAGAAACCCAGAGCGGACCGCTCATCTCAGCTGAGCATCGAGAAAAAGTAGAAAAATACGTCAGCATTGGGTTAGATGAAGGCGCCAAATTAGAAACAGGCGGAAAAAGACCTGACGCAGAGGAGCTTTCAAATGGGTTCTTCTACTTGCCAACGATTTTCTCAGGCTGCACGTCAGAGATGCGGATTGTCCAGGAAGAAGTTTTTGGCCCAGTATTGACAGTTGAATCCTTCCGTACAGAGGAAGAAGTGATTGGGCTGGCAAACGATACGATTTATGGATTAGCAGGAGCCGTGTGGTCTACTGATATCAGCAAGGCCGAAAGAGTCGCTCGTCAATTAAGATTAGGCACAGTTTGGATCAATGACTTCCATCCTTATTTCGCTCAAGCACCTTGGGGTGGATATAAGCAATCAGGTCTAGGACGTGAATTAGGACGCACCGGTCTTGAGGAATATACGGAACTGAAGCATGTATATCGTAATACAAAACCTGAAGCGATTCGTTGGTTTCAATAAAAATCACACATTTGGAGGAGATTCTATATGACATTAAATATGAAAATTGAAAGCATGCAGAAATTCCATACATTTGAAATTCCGACTGTCATCAAACATGGCATCGGTGCAGTGAAACATGTTGGGGAAGAAGTAAAAGCATACGGTGTCTCAAAGGTATTACTTGTAACAGACCCAGGTATTTACCTGGCGGGCGTGGTAGATCCAGTGATTGCTTCATTAAAAGAAGCACAAATCGATGTGGTGCTATTTGATAAAGTAGAGCCAAACCCGCCAGTCCGTTTAGTGAATGAAGGCTCTGCGTTATATGAAAAAGAAGGCTGTAATGGATTAGTCGCAGTAGGCGGCGGAAGCTCAATGGATACAGCGAAGGCGATCGGTGTAGAAGCGACGCATGAAGGCTCAGTCCTTGATTACGAAGCGGCAGAGGGGAAAAAACCGCTTGAAAACAGAATCCCGCCTTTAACCACTATTCCGACAACAGCTGGTACAGGTTCAGAAGTCACGCAGTGGGCAGTGATTACAGATGAAGAAAGAGAATTCAAATTCAACACAGGTGGCCCGCTCATTGCAGCTCACCTCACAGTCATTGATCCAAAGCTACATGTATCCATGCCGCCTCATGTGACGGCAATGACTGGAATTGATGCACTTGCACACGCCATTGAATGCTATACAATGAAATTTGCTCAGCCTATTACAGATGCGGTCGCGCTCATGGCCATTGAATATGCAGCTCATTATATTCGCCGTGCCTTTGCCGATGGTGAGGACTTAGAAGCCAGGTATGGAATGGCACAAGCTGCAATGCTTGCCGGGCTTTCTTATGGAAGCGAATCAGCTGGAGCTGCACATGCGATGAGTCAAACACTCGGAGGCATTATTCCTGTAGCGCATGGTCAGTGTGTCGCAGCAATGATGGGACCGGTGATGGAGTATAACTGGAAAGGGTATCCCGAAAAATTTGCTCGTATTGCGCAAGCATTTGGAATTGATATTAGCCGAATGTCAACAGAGGAAGCCGCAAAAGCAGCAGTGAACTGGATGTATGATTTAGTGGAAGACCTAGAAGTTCCTTCATTAGAAGAACAAGGTGTATCAAAAGATATGATTGACCGTTTATCTAAAGAAGCAATGAAAGATCCGCAAACAATTGGAAACCCAAGAGATCTAAACGAAAAAGCGTACAACTGGATTTATGCTCGCTGTTTTGATCTAACACCTAAAACAGTGTAACAATGAAAAAAGGCTCCCAAAAGGGAGTCTTTTTTATGTCTTATAGCTGTTCTTTAATTTCTTTGATTTGATGGATATGGCGTTTTTCGTGTGCGCCGATAAAATCAAGATATTGCTTAAGCGATAACTCTTCAAACACAGGGTGTGCAATGACGCGTTTGAAATCATCCTCAGTAAACGTTGATAGAATTTGATTGAGCTGCTCACGGGCTGTATCGAGCTCATCTTTTAAATGTGTAGGTGTCACATGCTTGCGCTCAGGCTCAACAATACTAGGCGCAGTCGCTTTTCTAGAACGATCCTCTGCCATTTCCACCGGCTTTGGCTCATATTCTTTGATCGGTGCTTTTTTTCCCTCAGCAGCTAGATGTTTTGCTGCCACGAGGTCCATCTTCTTTAAATGATCTGTCACCTCTTGAATACTCCAAGTATCATCAGATAATTTTTGATTCAATTGCTCTTCGTTCAAACCTTGTAGCTCTTGCCACAATTCTTGTCTTGCATCATGTAATAAACTCATTTTCATCACCTCAAGATCAAATTTTAACATACTGGTACATGACAATCATTCTTGAGCTATCGGTGAATTCCTGTGAAGAATTGTGAGGAAATTTGAAACCTTTACAAAAGTGGTTCGTATTACCTGTTAGAAGGAATACATTGGAGGTGAGCATGGTCTAAATGAAACAAAGGCTGTTCATTTCATGAAGAAAGGGTGAGGAAGATGGATGTGTTCGGGCTGCCACTTCAGACGCTGTATTTATACATATTGATGATATCAGGAATCCTGACACTTGTTTTCGTCTTTTTCGGCGATGTATTTGATGGATTGTTTGAAGCGATTCCTGTTCCATTCCTTCAACCAACATTAATCCTCGCATTTCTTACCTTTTTCTCGGCTGGAGGGTTTATCTCTGAAAAAACAGCAATTGTAGGAAGTGGACTTGGCGCAGTCTTATCTGCCATCCTCGCAGTGGTTCTTGTGACCTGTTTGAATGTATTTGTCTTAGTCCCGCTTTCCTCTGCTGAAGAATCTCTCTCATATACGGAGGTTGACTTAAAAGGAAGAACTGGAGAGATCATTGTATCTGTTCCAAAAGACGGGTTTGGAGAAGTGCTGTTAATTAGTAATAGCGGGAAAATCTCAAAGCCTGCCGTCAGCTTCGACGAAGAGGAGATTCCATATGGAACTCGGGTACTGGTCGTCGAAGTGAACAAAGGCGTCTTATCAGTTATACCAAATGAAGAAATCTAGGAGGGAATGCTATGCCAGGAACAACCATTTTGATAATCATTGGAATTGTGCTTGTGATTCTGATTGCACTTATTGGTGTATTTGTTTCGAAATACCGGACTGCAGGTCCAGATGAAGCGTTAATCGTCACAGGAAGTTACCTCGGAAGTAAAAATGTCCACGTGGATGAAGGTGGAAACAAGATTAAGATTGTAAGAGGCGGAGGTACCTTTGTACTCCCTGTTTTTCAACAAGCAGAGCCGCTCAGCTTACTATCTAGCAAGCTAGATGTTTCAACACCTGAAGTCTATACTGAACAAGGTGTACCAGTCATGGCGGACGGAACAGCCATCATTAAAATCGGCGGATCGATTGAAGAAATTGCTACTGCTGCAGAGCAATTTTTAGGTAAAACAAAAGAAGACCGTGAAAACGAAGCGAGAGAAGTACTAGAAGGACACCTTCGCTCCATTTTAGGGTCAATGACAGTTGAAGAGATTTATAAAAACAGAGAGAAATTTTCTCAAGAAGTACAGCGTGTCGCTTCTCAAGATCTAGCGAAAATGGGTCTTGTCATTGTATCGTTTACCATCAAAGATGTCCGTGATAAAAATGGCTATTTAGAATCACTAGGTAAACCTAGAATTGCCCAAGTGAAACGCGATGCAGATATCGCAACAGCAGAAGCAGATAAAGAAACACGTATCAAACGTGCAGAAGCAGATAAAGATGCGAAGAAATCTGAGCTTGAGCGTGCCACTGAAATCGCTGAAGCAGAAAAGATCAATGAACTGAAAAGAGCAGAATTCAGACGTGAACAAGATACAGCAAAAGCAAGTGCCGACCAAGCGTACGATCTTGAAACAGCTCGTAATCGTCAGCACGTAACTGAACAAGAAATGCAAGTAAAAATCATTGAACGTCAGAAGCAAATTGAATTAGAAGAAAAAGAGATCCAGCGTCGTGAGCGTCAATACGATTCTGAAGTGAAAAAGAAAGCAGATGCGGACCGTTATGCGGTTGAGCAGTCAGCTGCAGCGGAAAAAGCGAAACGCCTCGCAGAAGCAGATGCCAAGAAATACAGCATTGAAGCAATGGCAAAAGCAGAAGCTGAGAAAGTCCGAATTGACGGGCTTGCTAAAGCGGAAGCTGATCGTGCAAAAGGGGAAACGGAAGCCGAAGTCATTAGACTGAAAGGACTTGCGGAAGCCGAAGCGAAAGAGAAAATCGCTGAAGCATTCGAACAGTATGGTCAGGCAGCGATCCTTGATATGATTGTGAAAATGCTTCCTGAATATGCGAAGCAAGTATCTGCACCACTTTCTAACATTGATAAAATTACGGTTGTGGATACGGGAGGTAACGGAGAAGGCAGCGGTGCCAATAAAGTCACTGGCTATGCTACAAACCTCATGTCTAGTCTGCAAGAAAGTCTGAAAGCATCCTCTGGAATTGATGTCAAAGAAATTATTGAGAACTTTTCCGGCAAAGGCAATGTGAAGCAAAGCATTCAGGAACTAACGAATGAAATCAAACAGCCAAGAAAAAAAGAGATCGCTGATACTCAAATAGAAGAATAAAATCAATTCAGCGTGATAGAAAACCTTTGAAGTCTAGGAAGGGTCGAGCACTGGCGCGGAGCGAATTGAACATTCGTGAGCACCAGCGCGCAGACCTGACAACGAATGCGAGGGTTTGTCTACACGCTGAGACACCTTCCATCAGAAGGTGTCTATTTGGCATGTGCCCGATATGGGTTCCTTTTTACATATGAAGAAAGATTTACGAGAATACCAGCAGATATCATCATGAACACTAGGGAGGAGCCACCATAACTAATGAAAGGAAGCGGAATGCCTGTGATCGGAAGAAGACCAAAGACAGCGCCTAAATTAAAGACTGCTTGGAGCATGATTTGAAACGTAAGCCCAATCGTTAACAGTTTTCCAAAAGGGTCATGTAAAGCCTGCACAATTCGCATTGCGCGATACATGATGAATAGATATGCACCTATCACAATCAAAATCCCCATAATGCCCAGCTCTTCACTGATAATGGCCATAATAAAATCCGTATGCGCTTCGGGAAGAAAGCCTAGCTTTTGAATACTCCCGCCTAAGCCATTCCCTATCAGCCCGCCGGAATTCATTGCGAGATACGAATGAATCAGCTGATAGCCATCCCCATCTTCATACTGAAAAGGATCACGAAAAGAAGTCAGCCGCTTCAAACGGTAAGGAGCAGTCACTGCAAAAAAAGTGATACATGCTACGGCAGTCGATCCTAGCAAAATGAGATGGCGCGTTTTCAACCCAGCGCATAATAAAATGATGCCACAGCTTAATAAAATAGACACAGCTGTGCCTAAATCAGGCTGCTTTAAGATTAATAAAAAAACAAGACTTAAAAGGATGAGTGGCGGCAGTACGCCTTTTTTAAAAGATGTAATGTACGCCTGTTTATTCGCGTACACATAGGCAAAATAGATCACCATCACTAGTTTCACAGCTTCAGAAGGTTGGAGCATAAGAGAGCCCAGCTGAATCCACCGCTGTGAATTGTTTTTGACAACACCAATTCCAGGAATCAGGACTAGGATGAGACATAGCAATGACAGCATGACAAGCCATTTCATCCATTTACGATAAATCTGATAAGGGAAAAGAGCAGCAATGAAAAAAAAGAATCCCCCAATCAGGAGCCATTGCCATTGTTTAATAAAGAAATAGCTGCCCTTCTCATACTTCACTTCTCCTAAAGGATAACTTGCACTGTACACCATCAGTAAACCAAATAAGCAGAGGAACACAATCGTTCCAACAAGAACGAGGTCGACTTTTTTGAGATGAGATAGAAGAAATGCCATCATCTTCAATTCCAGTTGTCTCCAAACATATAGGATGATGACCTGATATTGACGCTAAACACGAGGCCAATGGCGATCATGTTAGTGAGTAGCGCACTGCCTCCATAGCTGATAAAAGGAAGCGCGAGTCCCGTCACAGGCATTAAACCGATTGTCATCCCTACGTTTTGGAAAACTTGAAACACGATCAGCCCAACGACTCCTGCACATATGTACAAACCATAAAGCGTATTAGCATGCATAGCCACATGAATGATTCGGTAAATCATCATTAAGTACAAACACATCAAAAGGGAGGCGCCGATAAAACCAAACTCCTCACCAATGACGGCAAAGATAAAATCCGTATGCGCTTCAGGGATATTACCTCCTTGTACTTGATGCCCCTGTGTAAAACCGCTACCAGATAATTGACCTGATCCAATGCCGAGCATCGATTGTTTCAGCTGATACCCGTATGTTGAATCAAATTCATCGGGGGAGAGCCAGCCATAAATGCGATCAAGCTGATGTGGCTTAATGATTTTTGTGAAATGCTCAAAGTGTTCGTTGTGTAAGTAGACCAAAAATGAAAGAAGTGCAAGAAAAGAAGCCATTAATGCGGCCATCATCTTGTTAGAAATTCCTGACACAAGCATCAGTGTAAAGGCGATAGATAATATCACGAGCGCTGTCCCTAAATCAGGCTGAATTAAGATGAGGAAAAAAGGGACAACGGTCCAGCAAACGACTTTACTTGTAGGAATGATACTTTCTTTAAACGAAAATCGCTGATGCTTGTATTGGTTCAAGACAGCCGCTAGTAGCAGGATCACAAAAATTTTCATGAACTCTGATGGCTGAATTTTGATTGAACCGAAGCTGATCCATCTTTGGGATCCGTTTTGACTCGTTCCGAAAAAGTGCACAAGAATAATGAGAAAAATACCACCTGTAAATAACCGAAAAGATAAACGCTCAAGAAGTTCATAATCAAAGTATGCAGCAGCGGCCATAAGACCGAAACCTACGATATACCAGAAAATTTGTCTTTTGACGAAATAAAACATATCCTGCGATTCATACTGTCCTGATCCGCTATATACAGCTATTAGGCTGATGACAAATAAACAAATCACAGTGAGTAAAAGTACGAAGTCAATGTTGTACTGTTTTTTCATAGCTTCTTGTCCTGTTACCTATTTGTCAGCTGGTCTATGACGATTTTCACAGCCGCAGCATCATCAATATAGCCGATCGGAAAAATAAAATCTGGTATTAAGTCAACAGGCATAATGAAATAAAGGAGTGCGCTCCCCATCATCATTAATTCTCGAGAAGTACCTCGTCCGGTCATAAATAAGCTGTACATGTCTTTCAAATGCTGAAGGAATGGCCCGGCGCCGTTTACCGTCTCCATCTTTTTCTCAAACTTTGCTGAGATCGTTTCTTTTCCCTCGTTTGTTTGGCTATAGGTCTCATATTCGTTTAGCTTTTGTTTCAATTTGGTCTGACTAAATGTACCGTCGTAGACCTCCTCATCTTTCAGTGTTGTTTCGATTTCTACGACCGTTTGTATGAACGTATCACTATGTACCTTTTCGTTTTTGATTGGAAACCCTGCAGCAGCTAATAGTTGATCTAATGATAGGTTCAGAGAATCTGAAAGCCGCTGCAGATGATTCAAAGTTGGTTTTCTTTTTCCATTCATGATTCGAGACAGTGTCGCTTTATCAATTTCTGTGTATGTGCTGAGCTCTCTTAAAGATAAAGAACGTTGTTGCAATCTTTCCTTTAAGAGAGACCCAAGCTCAGTTGTTTTAGAATCCATTTTACGCCATCCTTTGTATGATGTATCAACTCTTCTATAGAAGAAGTCGTACCCAATATAAAGGTGTGTTGACAAAATGTCAACGAATATCCTTTATTGATTGAATTTTAGGAAATAGGAATTTATCATAATAAAGATAGGATGAAAACAGTGAGAAGGAGTGACGCGGATGAAGGTGAGACATGCTGTACAAAAAGATATTCCTAAAATTGCCGAAATACATGTGAAGAGCTGGCAGACGACTTATCAAGGCATTATTAATCAGGATTATTTGGATGGTTTAAATATAGAAGATCGAGAAGAGAGCTGGAGAAGAAGGTCACTTGAAGGGACGTTTGTCGCAGAAGATGACGAGGGGGTATTTGGTTTTGCTTCTTTTGGAAAACAACGTGATGAGCGCTATCCAACATATGATGGAGAACTTTATGCGATCTATTTATTGCAAGAGAAACAGAAATCAGGAGCAGGTATCGCTTTAATTACAGAAGGAGTGAGCTATTTAATAGAGAAAGGGTATCAGAATATCATGCTGTGGGTATTTGAACAAAATTCGGCAAAGCATTTTTATCAAAAGCTTCAACCTCATTTTGTCGTTACCAGCCAGTTCGAGCTGGCTGGCGAGAAGCATGATGAAATAGGGTATGGGTGGGAGCTGCCTGTATTAAATGACCATCTACACCGAATTAAATCGTCAGCTTCCAATAATAATGGGAGAAAAAAGTGAAAAGCACAGCTAAAAGCATATAAGAGATAAGAGGAGAAGCTTCTACTTTTCCTTTTATTCCTGCTATTTTTAAAGCTTCATAGAAACCTGCCAAAAAATAAGCAAGACTGAGAATATAGCAGCACAGCATAATGGAGTAAGGGTTCATTGGCGTACCTCCAACATGAAATCTTCTACTATTAATAGATTCCATAGAGCGGCAAATTATGCATAAAAAAATAACCAGCTGAAATCAGCCAGTTATTTTTTGTGAGGAAAAACCAAACGAGATGCACTTGGTATGAGTATGCAAAGAACGATACTGCAAATAATAAATGAAGGAACCATATATGTGCTGTTATAAATTAAAGAGTAAACCCAACCTGGAGTTCCTTTTGGTGCATAATGAGAAAAGAAAACAACACCAGAGATAAAGAACGTCAACAGTCTGAAGAAACTTGCAACAAATACGGATAGGATAATATAGAAGAATTGCTGCTTTCGCTTTTGGTCCTGAATGGCTTTTTTAATCAATCCAGAAAAGAGGCCGCTTAGGGAAATGACAACAGATGCGACGAAATAATCGAGAAATCCTTGAACTGGTGTAGCGATAATAGGGCCATTCATCAGCTGAAGGCCTGCAATAAGCACACCAATGATAAACCCGGTTGATATTCCCCATCTAATAGACATAAGAATGACGGGTATCATAATCAGCGCAAGAGATCCGCCGTTCGGCATTCTTAAAAAGAGACCTGATAAGTAATCTAATACTAGTGCAAGTGAAGTCATAATTGCGATTTCCATCAGTCGTACCAATTGATTTGATTGCTGCATAAAAAAATCTCCCTTTTCATGAATTGAGCAAGGAGAGACCGTGTAAGGATGAGTATGTTATTCATAGAAAAACATATCGAGTTGAATACACCACATGTATTCAATTGAATCCACATTCCTACTTCAGTATTAACTGACAGGTTCAAAGGGTCAGAACAACGAGTGTTCACTCTCAGCACAAAGCTCCCCCTGCGGTTATTTAGTTTTCTTCTATTATAAATATACTAAAGACCTTCAGGATCAACAATAGAGAATTCCTGTGACAATCAATTTTTGTATGGTTATATAGGAAGAGATAAGAAAAAATAAATTATTTAGAAAAAATACTTGTTTCCTCTCTCAAAAGGTGTTATATTTGTATTCGCCGCTAAAACAGCGCGGTTATTAAATAACATAAAGAAAAAAGTTATTGACTTTATCTTGATAGAATGTTATATTAATAAAGTCGCCTCTGAGAGACGACGAAGATGATCTTTGAAAACTAAACAAGACAAAACGTACCTGTTAATTCGAGTTTTTATAAAAAAATCCTATGAAAC